>JBBEAM010000001.1:0-190804 GCA_040882845.1 Rhodovibrionaceae bacterium
GGGCGACCAGATGGACGAGACCTACCTGTACTTCTCGGGCAGCTGGGGCCGCCTGATCATGGGTTCGGAGAACTCGGCGCCCTACCTCATGGCCTATGCCGCGCCTTACGCCGGCCTCGGCATCAACTCGCCGAACTTCTTCCTCTTCTCGCCGCCGCTCGGCACCAACGCGGCGACCTCGGGCTATCTCAATCTGGCCTCCGACGCGAACAAGATCACCTACTTCACCCCGCGTTTCGGCGGCTTCCAGCTCGGCGTGTCCTACACCCCGAATGTCGACGCCGTTGGCGGCAACCGTCAGACCTTCGGTCTCAACACCGACGAGGACGCCGGCGACCTGAACCACGTGATCGGCGCGGGCGTGAACTTCGTCGAGAGCTTCAACAGCCTCGATATCGCGGTCTTCGCTGGCGGCGAGTGGGCCAATCGCGAGGCCGATGGCGTCACCACCATCAGCCTGGTTCCCACGCCCTTCGGTTCGTATTTTGCGGCGGCTGACGATCGCTACCAGTCCTATCAGGCCGGTCTGAACATCGGCTTCTCCGGCTTCACGGTTGGCGGCTCGGTGAGCTACGTCGACGCCGGTCTCGATGGCGACTTCTCCGATTCGGATCAGTGGTTCTACGACGTGGGCGCGACCTACACCACGGGTCCCTGGACGGTCGGTCTGACCTACAGCTACTCGGATCTGACGCTGGACGGCCTGGACCTCATCCCCTTCGGCGAGGGTACCTTCGAGTCCCGCCGCCATATGGTTGAGCTCGGCGCCTCCTACGCCCTGTCTCCGGGCGTGACGATCTACGGCGCCGGCCAGTACATGAAGCAGATCAACGACTACGAAGTCGATGCCTTCATCGGGCCGGATACCGATGCCGATCAGGATAGCGACGGCTGGGCGCTCTCTGTCGGCACCAAGCTGTCCTTCTAAGCTTCTTCGCGAAGCCGCGAGACAAGGGGGCGGGCCTTCGGGCCCGCCCCTTTTTTCATGCCGGCAAGGCTCAGACCTCGCTCCACATCCTCAGCAGGTTCTGGTGCACCTGGCCGAAGTCCTCGGGATAGCTGGACTCGGGCAGGTCCTCGGCGATGCGGTAGCGCAGCCTGTCCATCTCGAACAGCAGGCGGCGCTGCTCGGCATCCTTGACGAAGGACTGGATCCAGCCAACGGCGCACCAGCGCACGCCCTCGGTAATCGGATCGACCCGGTGCAGCATGGTCGAGGGGTAGAGCATGACATCCCCGGCATCGTGCTTGATGCGCTGCTCGCCGTAAGGCGTCTGCAGGACGAACTCACCGCCTGCGTAGTCCTTGGCATCGGTTAGGAAGACGGTGAAGGAGATATCGGCGCGCAGCGGTCGTTGCGAATCCCCCATCAGGGCCGCGTCGATGTGATCCTTGTATTCCATCCCGACGTCGTAACGGTTGAAGATCAGATAGATCTGCTTGGGGATGGCATAGGCGGTGACTTCGCGGCGCTGGAACATGCGCCCGACGCAGGCCTTGCTCGCGGCGCTGACCTCGGGATTGGCCTGATTGGCCTGGAGGTTGCGCTTCAGCGCCGCCTTGCCGCTGACACTGCCGTCGACGAACTGGGCGCGCTCCAGGGTTTCGCGCAGCCGCGCGACCTCCTTGGGCTCGAGAAGTTGCGGAACCTTGAGCAGCATGACGCGGGCACTCTCTGCTGGCTGGCGAGACGCAGACCAACGTGCTAAAGCAGCCCCGATGCCCGCGCAAGACGCAATCGCCGCGAAACTGAAGCAGATCCGCGAGACCATCGCCGCCGCGGCCGAAGAGGCTGGGCGCGATCCGGCCGCGGTCACCCTGGTTGCGGTCAGCAAGCTGCATCCTGTCGGGGCGGTGGAGGCCGCCTTGGCCGCGGGTCAACGGGTCTTCGGGGAAAACCGGGTACAGGAAGCCCAGCTCAAGTACGGTGAACTGAAAAGCCGCCTGCCGGACATCGAGCTGCATCTGATCGGACCGCTCCAGACCAACAAGGCCGAAGACGCCGTTGCATTGTTCGATACGATCGAAGTGCTCGACCGGCCGAAGCTGGCCAATGCCCTGGCCAAGGCGATGCAGAAAACCGGCCGCCGTCCGGTCTGCTTCGTCCAGATCAATACCGGGGAGGAGGAGCAGAAGGCCGGGATCGCTCCGGGCGAGGCCGATGCCTTCATCGCGGCCTGCCGGGATGACTACGGCCTGCCGGTCGAGGGCGTGATGTGCATTCCGCCCCTGGACGAGGAGCCGGCTCTGCACTTCGCGCTTCTGAAGGAGATTGCGGAGCGCAACGGGCTGGAGAAACTCTCCATGGGCATGTCCGGAGATTTCGAGACGGCGGTGCGGCTCGGCGCCACTCACGTCCGCATCGGCACCGCGATCTTCGGGCAACGTCCGCCGAAAGACAGCTAGCCTGGGCCCACTACCGCCACGCGGCTGCGTGGCGTAAGCCGGGGCAGTACCTCCAGCAGATCCTTGCGCGCCAGGGCGACGCAGCCTTCGGTCGGGGCGTAGTCGGGCCGGGCGATGTGCAGGAAGATCGCGCTCCCGGCGCCGGGACGCGGCGGGGCGTCGTTGTAGCCCAGCTCGCCGACCAGATCGTAGAGACCGTCGCCGCGCCACATCCGCTCGTGCCGCCCCGGGTAGGGCAGCTTGACCAGCCGGTTATAGGCCGCATCGGCGGGGTCGTCGCACCAGCCGTCGTCTTCCGCGATCGGCCGGGACGGAACCGCCAGCCCGGGAAGCGCGAGGCGGTCAGGGCGGAAATGAAAGCGGCGCAGCGGCCAGGCGCCGAGCGGCGTCGCCCCGTCGCCCTCTCGCTTGTCCGCCGTGACGCCGCCGCGCCCGATGGCGCAGCGGTAGCTGCTGCCTGCGATCGCCGCGTGCCAGGCACCGGCGGAATCCCGCGTCACGACCAGATCCATGCCTGCTTATAGCCGTGTCACACGGGGAAGTGAAAGGGACGGAGCGGTTCGGGCGGCAAGATCCGCCGCAACGGCCTTGCTCCTCCTCTGCCCTCCATGCCATGAAAAGCGCAGGCAAAAATCGAGCGCTGGCGGGAGGATCAGGATGCGCGTCTGGAGAGACTACGATCAGCAGGGCCTCGACAGGCAGCTCAACCTGCGCCAGCGCACGCCCGAGCACGCCGATTTCTTCGCCCGCTGGGCCGAGGAGGGCCGTCAGGTCCGCGGCAACTTCCCCGGCTACCGGGAGATTGCCTATGGAGCCACCCAGGCCGAACGTCTCGACTATTTTCCGGCCGCGCAGGAGAAGGCGCCGCTGCTCGCCATGATCCATGGCGGCTACTGGCAGTCCCTGGACAAGGGCGATTTCAGCTATCCGGCGCCGGTCTTCCGCGAGGCGGGGATTGCCTACGCCTCGCTCAACTACACCCTGGCGCCGCAGGCGCGGGTCGGCCAGATGGTCGAGGAGGTGCGCCGCGCCATGATCCTGCTGCATGAGCAGGCCGGAAAGTTGGGGCACGACCGGGAGCGGATCTTCGTTGTCGGGCACTCCGCCGGCGGGCATCTCGCGGCGATGGCGGCGATTACCGACTGGGCCGCGCTGGGTCAGCCGCGCGACCTGCTGAAGGGTGTCTGCAGCATCTCCGGACTCTACGAGCTGGAGCCGCTGCACAAGAGCTACCAGCAGCCGGTGCTGCAGCTTGACGGCGACAGCGTCGCGCAGCTCAGCCCGCTGCGGCAGCTTCCGGCCAGCCTGCCGCCAACGCTCTGTGCCGTTGGCAGCGAGGAGCCGGAGGAGTTCCTCGATCAACAGGCCGACTTCCTGGCGGCCTGCCGGCAGAAGGGTCTGCCGGTCGCCGAGATCGCCCTGCCAGGCCGCCATCATTTCTCAGCGGTCGACGCCGTGGCCGAGCCGGATCATCCGTTGCATCGCGCCGTTCGCCGCCTGATCATGGAAGGTGCCTTGCCATGACCCAGCACCGCCAGGCCCTGCGTAACAGGAGGCACGCCACGCCATGAACGCGGTAACCGGAAAGAAGATACTGCTGATCGACGACGACGACGCCCTGCGCGAGTCGCTCGGCGAGCAGTTGCAGCTGCTCGAGGAGTTCTCGACTCTCTCCGCGAAGAACGGCGCCGAAGGGCTGGAGCTGGCGAAACGCGACTACTACGACGCGATCCTGCTCGACGTCGGCCTGCCGGACATGGATGGGCGGGAGGTCTGCCGCCTGATGCGGCGCAACGGCGTCAAGTCGCCGATCATCATGCTGACGGCGATGGACAGCGACGCCGACACCATTCTGGCGCTGGATTCCGGGGCCAACGACTACGTCACCAAGCCCTTCAAGCTGAACGTCCTGCTCGCCCGGCTGCGCGCCCAGCTGCGCCAGCACGAGCAGAGCGAGGACGCGGTCTTCACCATCGGCCCCTATTCCTTCCGGCCCAGCGCCAAGCTGCTGGAGAGCCAGGACGGCAAGACCAAAGTGCGCCTGACGGAAAAGGAAACCGCGATACTCAAGTACCTCTACCGCGCCGGCAGCGCCGTGGTCGGGCGCGACACCCTGCTCGGCGAGGTCTGGGGCTACAACGCCGGGGTCACCACCCACACCCTGGAAACCCACGTCTATCGCCTGCGCCAGAAGATCGAAAGCGATCCCTCCAACGCCGAGATCCTGGTCACCGAGCCCGGCGGGTACCGGCTCGTTCCTTAGCGATTTCTCAGGCTGAGCCAGAGCCACAGCGCGCCAAGCGCGCCGGCTGTGGTGAAGCTGCCGAAGATCGGCGCCGAGAGATCCCAGCCGCCGCTCAGCTTGAAGGCCTCGGCCAGCAGGATCGGGCCGATGAACACGCCGATACTGCGTCCGGTCATCATCAGGCCATAGGCGGCCGCGGCCCCGCGTCCAGGACCCAGGATGGTGCTGGGCAGCGAGAAGAGGCAGGTCGGCGCGACCCCGGCGCCGATGCCGTAGGCAACCACCGAGACGAGCCCCGTCCAGTCGGACCCGGTCCAGGGCAGCAGCCACCAGACCGCCGCCTGCAAGGCCAGGGCTGCCGTGAGCAGGCCGCCAACCGATACGCCGGCCTGCAGGATCCGTCCGGCGACGATGTTGAAGATCATCAATACGACAACCGGCAGCAGGTAGCCCCAGACCGCCCCATCGAGGCTGAAACCCTGCACCTCGACCAGATACTGCGGCATCCAGGTCATATAGGCGAAGTACTGGCCGGAGAAGACCAGGAAGCCGAAGCCGCCGAGCGCCAGCAGCCAGCGTTCGCGCGGCGCAAGGATGGCCGCGCCCTGTTCCTGGGCGGCGCTTGCCGCTGTTCCCTGGGGAAGACTGCGGCGCATTCCCAGGGTCCAGAGCGCCAGCAGGGCACAGCCCAGCGCGCCGGCGATCCACAGGCTCTGCCAGCCCCAGCCCGACAGCGCCGGCTGGGCCAGCAGGGTGGCGCTGATCTGGCCGATGGGAATCCAGGCGGCGGTCAGGCCGAGCACGATGGGCAGCGCCCGGGCGCTGGCCGAGAGGTTGGTCAGGGTCGGGCCGGCGATGGCCAGCACGGCGAAGGCCAGGCCCTCGAGCCCGCGCCCGGCGAGCACCGCCATGCCGTTCTCCGGCGCGACCAGGCCGAGCAGGTTGCCGGTGGCCATCACCCCCAGGGCGGCGAACACAGGCCGCGCCGGGCCGCGGCGCTCAATCAGGCGGCCGAGATAGATCGACAGGAACAGACCGACCAGTGCGTAGACCGACATGAAGCCGCCCGCCAGGGTGCGGTCGTAGCCGTAGCGCTCCAGCAGCAGCGGCAGCACCGGCGGCAGCTTGAACATCTGATAGGCGGCGAAGGAGGAGAGCGCGAGGCCGAAGGCGACGCCGGCGAGGTGGGTCTTGCTGGGAGGCATCGGGGCGATTCTGGATGGCGGGTCGGGAGCCGCAGTCTGCGGTTCCCGCGCCTTCGGCACAAGTGCGCATTCCGCGCCCGGATCCGGCGATCCCCAGACAGGCCTTCTCCGACCGCTTTCCCGTCTTACATAATAGGGGCGATGCCGATAAGGTCGGAGAAACGGACGATGGGTTGGATGTGGCCGAGAGCGAAGAGTTCTCCATAACCTTCTGGGGGGTCCGGGGCTCGATTGCCTGTCCGGGCGAAGAGTACCAGCGCTATGGCGGCAACACCTCCTGTATCGAGGTGCGCTGCGGCGGCACGCTGCTGATTCTCGATGCCGGCACAGGCCTGCGCCCGCTCGGCGTCAAGCTGAAGGCCGAGGCGCCGCTGGACGCGGATATCCTGCTGACCCATACCCACCTCGATCATATCGCCGGCGTGCCCTTCTTCGGCCCCTTCTTCGATAAGCGCAACGGCTTCCGGATGTGGGCCGGGCATCTGGCGCCGGAGCACAACCTGCACGATGTGCTCTGCCAGTACATGGCGGCGCCGCTGTTTCCGGTGCCGCCGCAGATCTTCGCCGCCAATCTGGAGTTCCGCGACTTCCGCGCCGGCGACAAGCTCGACCTTGCCGAGGGGGTAAGCGTGCGCACCGCGCCGCTCAATCATCCCAACCGGGCGACCGGCTACCGGATCGAGCGCGGCGGCAAGGCCTTCTGCTATGTGACCGATACCGAACACACGCCCGGTAAACCCAACGAGACGATCCTCGAGCTGATCGCCGGCGCCGATCTCGTGGTCTACGACAGCACCTACACCGACGCCGAGTACCCCAACTATGTCGGCTGGGGACATTCGACCTGGCAGGAGGGGCTGCGCCTGGTGCAGCAGGCCGGCGCCAAGCGCCTGGCGATCTTCCATCACGATCCGACCCACGACGACGCCTTCATGGACCGCGTCGCCGAGGATGCCGAGAGCGCCGCGCCGGGCACTGTGATCGCCCAGGAGGGCATGGTGCTGACGCTGTGAGTCGGGGTCGGCCTTTGGGTAAGTCCGGCCGACGCCTGCGCCTTGGCCTGCAGACCCTGCTCGGTCTCGGCGCGCGGGGGTTTTTCATTCCCTACCGCTACGCTGAAGGCATCGGCCACGGCGACCTGCAGGCGGGGTTCCCCGAGATCGAGGCGATCCTCGCCGCGCGGCAGGAGAGCTTCGCGGCCTGGCTCGACGCCATGGGCCGCTACCGGGAGGACCTCGCGGCCATCGGCGCGGATACTCCGCCGGAGCCGCGCTGGAACCAGGACTGGTTTCCCCGGCTCGATGCCACCATGGCCTATACCCTGACCCGTGAGACCCGGCCGACGCGGATCGTCGAGGTCGGCTCCGGCCACTCGACCCGCTTCTTCGCCCGCGCGGTGCGCGACGGCGGTTTGGAGACGCGGTTGCTGTCGATCGATCCGCAGCCGCGCGCCACGCTGGAGGGGCTGCCGATCTCCTTCCATCGAAAGACCTTGCAGCGCGCGGGGATGGAACCTTTCGAGGACCTGGCGGCGGGCGACGTGGTGTTCATCGATTCCAGCCACATCCTGATGCCCGGCACCGACCTCGCCGTCTTCCTGGGGCGGGTGCTGCCGCGCCTGCCGAAGGGCATCCACCTGCACATCCACGATATCTTCCTGCCCGACGCCTACCCGGAAGCCTGGGGCTGGCGCGGCTACAACGAGCAGCTTGCCGTGCTGCCGCTGCTGCTCGGCGGCTGGGAGATTCTCTTCGCCAGCCACTACGTCGCCACCCGCATGAGCGATGCGGTCGCGGCCTCGGCCGCCGGCGCACTGCCGCTCAACGCGGGCGCGGTGGAATCCAGTCTCTGGCTGAAGAAACTGGGGTAGGTGCGGCGCGGCTACGCCCTCACGGCAAGATCACGCTCTTCTGATGCGCTTGCGGGCGCTTCGTGCAACATATCTTCGCCAGGACCAAGGAGGCGCCGATGCTGAGCGGGCTCCGCGCAAAGCGAAGCGAGGACCAACGGCTGCCCGACCGGGTGCAGGCCGCGATCGAAGGGCAGGAAGACCGCACCGAACGCCTGATCGGCTGGATCCAGCTTGCCGTGGTGGTCACCTTCGGCGTGCTCTATGCGATCTCGCCCAAGACCTATCCGGTCGATCCGCCCTTCCGGCCGGTGCCCTATGCGCTCGGCGGCTATCTCGCCTTCACGCTGCTGCGGCTGATCCTCGCCTACCGCATTCGCCTGCCGGACTGGTTCCTGTTCCTGTCGATCGTCATCGACATGACCTTGCTGTTCGTCCTGATCTGGTCGTTCCATATCCAGTACGGCCAGCCGGCCTCCTTCTATCTGAAGGTGCCGACCTTGCTCTACGTCTTCATCTTCATTGCGCTCAGGGCGCTGCGCTTCGACGCCCGCTTCGTGATCGCCGCCGGCGCCACGGCGGTGCTCGGCTGGTGCATCCTGGTGTTCTACGCCACTGCGGTGGACATGCAGGACGACATGATCACGCGCGACTTCGTCTACTACATGACCTCCAACGCGGTGCTGATCGGCGCCGAGTTCGACAAGATCCTGACCATTCTGACGGTGACGGCGATCCTCGGCTTCGCGCTGATCCGCGGCCGCCAGCTGCTGGTGCGTTCGGTCAGCGAAGGCGTTGCCGCGCAGGAGCTGTCGCGCTTCTTCTCGCCGGAGGTGGCGGCGCGCATCAAGGGCGCCGACCGGGCGATCCGTGCCGGCATGGGGGAGATCCACCCGGCCGCGGTGCTCAACCTCGACCTGCGCGGCTTCACCCGGCTGGTCGGCCGCCGCGACAGCGGCGAGGTGATGGCCCTGCTGGGCGCCTATCAGGCGCTGGCGGTGCCGATCGTCCAGAAACACGGCGGCTCGATCGACAAGTTCCTCGGCGACGGCATCATGGCGACCTTCGGCGGTCCCGGAAGCTCGCAGAGCTATGCCGCCGATGCCCTGCAGGCGCTGCGCGAGCTGCTCGACGCAGGACGCGCGTGGCAAGACGAGCGCGCGGCCGCCGGCAAGCCGGCGCCGGCTGTGAACGGCGCGATCGCTACCGGCGAGATCCTGTTCGGCGCGGTCGGCGACGAGACCCGGCTGGAGTACACCGTGATCGGCGACGCGGTAAATCTCTCGGCCAAGCTGGAGAAGCACAACAAGGAGCTCTCCAGCGGGGGGGTGGTCACGGCCGAATCCTACGACCTCGCGCTGGCCCAGGGCTACCGCCCCTCGGGCGACGAGCGGCGGATCGCCGGCGCCAGCATCGCAGGCGTCGCCGGCCATCTCGACATCGTCGTGATCGGCGGCTGACGCCCTACTTGTAGGGGTCGGCGGCGTCGCGCAGCCCGTCGCCCAGGAAGTTGAAGGCCAGCACCACGATCACCACCGGCGCCACCGGCAGGATCAGCCAGGGGAAGACGGCGATCACGTTGATGTCCTGGGCCTCGTTGAGCAGCACGCCCCAGGAGGTCACCGGCGGGCGCAGGCCGAGCCCGAGAAAGGACAGCGCCGTCTCCGCCAGAATCATCGTCGGGATCGACAGCGTCGCGGCGGCGATCAGGTGGCTGGTGAAGCTCGGCAGCAGATGCCGCCCGATGATCCGCAGCGGCGAGGCGCCCATCAGCTGCGCCGCCGTGGTGAAGTCCTCCTCGCGCAGGGAGAAGAACTTGGAGCGCACGGCGCGCGCCAGCCCCGGCCAGTCGAGCAGCGCCAGGATGATGGATATCCCGAAGAACACGCCGATCGGACTCCAGGTGACCGGCAGGATCGCCGACAGGGTCATGAACAGCGGAATCTCCGGGAAGGAGCGGATGATCTCCATGAACCGCTGGATCAGAGTATCCGCCAGCCCGCCGTAGTAGCCGGCGATGCCGCCGATCACGATGCCGAGCAGGAAGGACACGGTGACGCCGACCAGGCCGATGGTCAGCGAGATCCGGGCGCCGTAGACGATGCGGCTGAAGACGTCGCGGCCCAGGCGGTCGGTGCCGAAGAGGAAGAACTCCCCGCCCTCCGCCGGGCAGACGAAGTGGAAAGACATCGGGATCTGCCCCCAGAACTCGTAGGAGTCGCCGCTGCAGAAGAACCGCAGCGGCTGCACCTTCTCCGGATTGGGGGTGTAGATCCGTTTCAGGGTGTCCATGTCCAGGTGGTAGTCGTAGCCGTAGACGAAGGGCCCGACGAACTCGCCGTCGTCGAACAGGTGGATCGACTGCGGCTGGGCATAGATGTGATCGGTGTGCCGACTGTGCAGGTTGTAGGGCGCGATGAATTCGCTGATCAGGATCGAGGCGTAGAAGATCGCCAGGATCAGCCCCGACCAATAGGCTAGGCGGTGACGCTTGAACTTCCACCACATGATCCGCCACTGGCCGGCCTTGTAGTAGGCCTCCTGCTCCGGCGTCATCGGCTCGGTGACATCGGGATCGAAGGGCGCGGTGTTGACGAAATGCGCCTCGAGGTCGGCGGCCATGCGGTCCTTGCGCGCGCTCATTTCGTCGCCCCCCCGGTCAGACGGATGCGCGGGTCGAGCGCCGCCAGCGCCAGGTCGGAGAGGAAGACGCCGATCACCACCAGCAGCGAGAGGATCATCAGGAAGGATCCGGCGAGGTACATGTCCTGGCTCTTCAAGGCGTTGATTAGCATCGGCCCGGTGGTGTTGAGATCGAGCACGAAGGCGACGATGGCGCTGCCCGAGATCACCTGCGGCAGGATGCTGCCGATGTTGGCGATGAAGGGATTGACCGCAAGGCGCAGCGGGTACTTGGCGACCACCTTCCATTCCGGCAGGCCCTTGGCCCGCGCTGTGACGACGTACTGCTTCTGCAGCTCGTCGAGCATGTTGGCGCGCAGCAGGCGGATCATCTGCGCCGTGCCGGCGGTGCCGATGACGAGGATCGGCACCCAGATGTGGGTCAGCACCGACCGCACCTTGCCCCAGGACCAGGGCTGGTCCAGATACTCCGAGGCCATCAGGCCGCCGATGGTGCTGCCGAAGGTGACGCTGGCGAAGTACATCAGCACCAGCGCGAAGAGGAAGTTCGGGATCGCCAGGCCGAGGAAGCCGAGCAGGGAGAAAACATAGTCGCCGAAGGAGTACTGCCGCACCGCCGAGTAGATGCCGATCGGGAAGGCGACCAGATAGGTGAAGATGATGGTCGATACGGCGACCAGGATGGTCAGCCAGACGCGGTCGCCGACCACCTCGGCGACCGGCCGCTCGAACTCGAAGGAGTAGCCGAGATTGCCCTGCAGCAACCCCCCGGCCCACTTCAGGTACTGCAGGTGGAAGGGCTGGTCGAGGCCGTAGGTCTCGCGCAGGAACTGGACCTGTCCGCCGTCGATGGATTCGCCGCGCGCCTGCAGCTCGGCGATGTAGGTTTCCAGGAAGTCTCCCGGCGGCAGCTGGATGATGAAGAAGATCAGCAGGGAGATCACGAACAAGGTCGGGATCATCATCAGGAGGCGGTGGAGGGTGTAGCGCAGCATGGCCTCAGCTCGCCTTCGCCATCAGGGCCTTGAGGCCGGGGTCATCGGGATCGGCGCGCACGTAGTGGCCCTCGCCCAGGTGCATCAGCGTCGGGTGCATCTCCTCGGCGATCGAAAAGGGCGGTTCCCAGGCCTCGGGGATCGAGGCGCGGCCGCGCATCAAGGCGGTCAGGTCCAGTTTACGCTCCGGGTTCGGCTCGGGCACCGCCGAGAGCAGCGCCTTGGTGTAGGGGTGCAGCGGCTTGCGGAACAGCAAATCCTTGGGCGCCAGCTCGACCAGCCGGCCCTGGCACATCACGGCGATGCGGTCGGCGATATAATCGACCACCGCCAGATTGTGGCTGATGAAGAGGTAGGTCAGGCCGAGCTCGTCGCGCAGATCCTTCAGCAGATTGAGAATCTGCGCCTGGATCGAGACGTCGAGAGCCGAGACCGGCTCGTCGCAGATCAGCAGGTCGGGCTTCAGCGCCAGGGCGCGGGCGATGCCGATGCGCTGGCGCTGGCCGCCGGAGAAGCTGTGCGGGTAGCGGCTGACGGCGGTGCGCGGCAGGCCGACGACGTCGAGCAGCTCCAGCACCATGTCGCGCCGGCTCTGGCTATCGCCGCGTCGGTGTATGATCAGCGGCTCTTCGACGATATCGCCGACGGTCATCCGCGGGTTCAGCGAGGAGAAGGGATCCTGGAAGACGAACTGAATGCGCGGGCGGAAGCGCATCAGATCCCTCCCCTTCAGCGCCAGGACGTCTACTGGCTTGCCGCGGTTGTTATAGGTCACCCGCCCGGCGTCGGGGGTCAGCGCGCGCATGATGACCTTCGACAGCGTGGTCTTGCCGCAGCCGCTCTCGCCGACCAAGCCCAGGCACTCGCCACGCTGGATGGTGAAGCCGACATCGTCCACCGCCAGCACGGTTTCTTCCTCGCCGCTGGCCAGCTTCTTGCCCTTGCGGATGCGGAAGCGCTTGGTCACGCCCTCGACCCGCAGCAGGGGTTCCCGGTCGGCGCCGGGCGGCCAGGGCTCGTCCTGCTGCAGCAGCTGCGGCGACTCCGCGTGCTTGATCTCGCGCAGCGGCACCAAGCGCTCGCCGGGCGCCATGTCGAAACGCGGCACGGCATGCATCAGCGCCTTGAGATAGGGATGCTCTGGCGCGCGGAAGATGGTCTCCAGGCTGCCCCGCTCCATCACCTCGCCGCGGTACATCACCACGACTTCCTCGGCGACGTTGGCGACCACGCCGAGGTCGTGGGTGATCATCAGCATTGCCATGTTGAGCTCGCTCTGCAGCTCGCTGATCAACTTCAGGATCTGCGCCTGAATGGTGACGTCGAGCGCGGTGGTCGGCTCGTCGGCGATCAGCAGGGCGGGGCGGCAGATCAGCGCCATGGCGATCATCGCCCGTTGCCGCAGGCCGCCGGACAGCTCGAAAGGGTAGGTCTTTATCGCCCGCTCGGGATCGGGGAAGCCGACCAGGCCGAGCATCTCACGCACCAGGTTTCGGGCTTCGGCGGCGGAGACGCTGCGGTGCAGGTCAAGGCCCTCGCGGATCTGATTGCCGACGGTATGCACCGGCGACAGCGAGGTCATCGGCTCCTGGAAGATGATCGATATGCGGCCGCCGCGGATCTGCCGCATCTGCTTGCCGCGCGGATCGAGCGCGGCGATATCCACGGTCTCGTTCGGGGTGTCGGGATCGGTGAAGAGGATTCGCCCGCTCTCGATCACCGCCGGTTTCGGCAGGATTCCCATGATCGCCTGGCTGACCACGGACTTGCCGGAGCCGGACTCGCCGACCAGGGCCACTGTGCGGCCCTGGCCGATCTTGAAATCGACCCCCTTGACCGCCGCCAGGCGCCCCTCGGGAAGCTGGAAGGCAACCCGCAGATCCTCGACTCTCAGGAGCTCCCCCATGCGCCCCGTCACTCCCTGTTGTACGGCTCTTGAATCGGCCTTTCGGTATCCTCGTCGGCATTGACGCCCAAGGTTAGCAGATTGCCCGCGGTGGCCGCGTCGACCTTGCGCTGGTTGTGCCGCAGGGCGCGCGCGGCGTGCCAGGCGATGTCGCTGAATCCCTGAATCGAGGATTCGAAGGCCATCCTATGCCGGCTTCCGTTAAGGGTCAGTTGCATGAAGCCGCCGCTGCCGCTTTTGACCTGACGCCGGGTACCGAAGAAGCGCAGCTTGACCTCCCGCAGATCGTCCCAGGAGATCTCCCTGCGCCACAGGCTTTTGGTGAAGATCCCCTGAGGCGTCAGCGCCACCTGAAGCAGCTGCCGCTCGACGGTCTTCAGGCCGAAGCAGCCGAAGACCGCGGTCACCGCGCCGAAGATCAGCAGAATCCAAACGCCGGGCTCCACCGCCAGCAGCGCGAAAGCGCCCAGCGCAACGCCTCCCGCCGAGCGCAGATAGTCCCCAGCCAGCGCCCGTCGGGGATAGCGGTATAGGGTTATATCTTGCACCTCGCTCATCCCGGCGTGACGATAGCCTTCAAAGACGCGGCTGTCAGCGTTGAAAGCTCGGATTTACACGCTTTTTGACGAGGCTTGGCCGGGGGTGCCGGCGCAGAGGCGGCGCAGCAGGCCGGCGGTCTCGGCGGCGCCGTCGAGCGCGAGCCTGTGCCGCGCGGGGGCCAGCGCGGCGGCCCGGTCGACGGCGGCGGCCAGGGCTTGCGGCGAGAGGGCGGCTTCGTCCAGGACCACGGCCAGCCCCGCCGCAGCCAGCTTCGCCGCGCGCGCGGCCTGCTCGGTCTCGGCGCCGCCGGAAAAGGGCACCAGCACCGCCGGCGTGCCGGCCTGCAGCAGGTCCACCGCGGTATTGTAGCCGGCCTGGCTGATCGACAGCCGGCAGGCGCGCAGCAGGGCCGGGAAGTCCGGCCGGGCCCGCTCGACGGCGATGCCGCCGCCCGCCCCGGCCTTCAGCGCCTCGAACACCGCTGGCGGCAGGTTATGACCGAGCAGCAGCCGCCAGGGGGCCTGGCTCAGTGCGCTCAGGGGCCGGGCGGCGATGGCGCAGCGCGCCAGGGAGGCGCCGAAGGCGCCGCCGCCGATCGACACCAGCACCTCGCCGCTCGGCTGTTGCGCCGCCGCCGTCTCGCCGCCGCTGGCGACGTAGCCGCTATAGACCAGACGCTCCCCCAGCTCCGCGGCATGGGCGAAGCTCTCGCCGAAGGCGATCAAAGAGGGGTCGCCGTGGACGATCACCCGATCGAAATGGGCCAGCGCGGTGTCGCGCATCCAGGCGCTCTTTTCCGGATTGTCCTGGACCACCAGCAGGTCCCGCACCGAGGAGACGATCCAGGGCCGGGCCGGCGCCGTCTCGGCGGCGGCGAGCAGCGGCTCCAGCTCGAATCGCAGCTGCCGTCGCCCGAAGGGAAACATCTCGGTCATCAGGATGCGCGGGGCCGCCTCGGCGAACAGCGCCAGCAGGCGCTCCCTGCGCGCCGCCTTGAAGGCGACGGAAACCTCTTCGCCATCCTCTCCGACCAGCCTGGAGAAGCTCTCGTCTGCGGTGCGCAGCGGCGGCAGCTGGGCGAAGGCCGCTCCGCCGAGGTCCAGGTCCGGCACCGGAAAGCCGCCGGAAACCAGCAGCGTTTCGATGCCGTCCGCCGCCGCCGCCCGGACGATGGCAGCGGCGCGGCGCAGGTGGCCGATGCCGTGCAGGTGCTGAACGTAGAAGAAGAGCTCGGTCATCACCCGGCGTCGCGCAGGGCGTCCTTGGCCAGCCGAATATTCAGCCGTTCGCAGCGCGGCGTGCCGTCCGTGTCGAGGCTGAAGAGGTGGCCGCGCCCCGACAGCAGCTTCTCCGGCGGCTTGCCGGTCATGTCCCAGCCGCTTGCCAGGGTATAGAGCGCCCGGATCACCCCTTTGTGGGCGACGGCGATGCGGTCGCGGCCCGCTTCCGCGACGCTCGCCAGCCAGGGCGCCAGCCGGGCGCGCAGGTCGCGCGGGCTCTCGCCGCCGGGCGGACGGAAATCCAGGCCGCGGGCTTCGTTGGCGGCCATCTCCGCGCCATGGCGTTCGCGCAGCTCCGCCAGGCGTTGGCCCTCCCAGTCGCCCCAGCACATCTCCATCAGCGCCCCGGCCGGCTCGGGATCCCGGGCGCCAAGCAGCGCCGCGGTCTGCCGCGCCCGCCCCAGCGGAGAGACGACCCAGGAAAAGCCGCTAAACTCCGCCGGGATCGCCCAGCCCCGCACCATCTCCTCGCCCTCGGGAGAGAGCGGGATGTCGGTATGCCCCTGGATCCGCCCCTCGGCGTTCCAGGCGGTGGGGCCGTGACGCAGAATGAAGAGTCGGGTCATGACGCGCCTTTCAGGTCTTGCAGGATGCTGTCGAGGGTGCGTGCGGCCGCCGCCAGGTCGTGGTCGCGGCGCACCTTTCGCGCTGCTGCGCGGCCAAGTCTACGGCATCTTTCGGGGTCGCTCAGCAGGGCGCGGACGGCCTGTGCGAAGGCAGCGGCGTCGCCCGGCGGCACCAGCAGGCCGGTCTCGCCCTCGGCGACCACCGCCGGCACGCCGAGGCTGCGCCCGGCGACCACCGGCAGGCCGGCCGCCTCGGCCTCGAGCAGCGCCATGCCGTAGGCCTCGTTGATGGCCGGCCAGACGCAGAGGTCACAGCCGGCGAGAATCTCCGGCAGGGCCGCTTCCCCGACCGTGCCGCGAAACTCGACCCGTCCGCCGAGCGCTGCGAAGGCGGTCTCGACCGCGCCGCGGGCCGGGCCGTCGCCCAGGATCAGCAGGGACCAGTCGAGATCCGCGACCTGCAGCAGGGCCTCTGCCAGCAGGCGGTAGGAGGCCAGCTTGTCGCCGGGCCGCATCATCGCCGTGGCCACCAGGACCGGCGGTGCGTTGCGCGCCTCGCGGGGCTGGGCGAAGCGCGCGGCGTCGAGGAAGGGCGCCAGCATCCGGGTTTTCTCCGGATCTGGCAGGCGTTCGGCGTCCTTGGGATTGAGGGTGATCACCCGCGCCGCCTGGTCCAGGGCGGCCAGGGTCTGACGATGCCCCCGGTCCCAGGGTCCGCCGGCCCGCTTGTAGGCGACCGAGGCCTCGGCGACGACGTAGGGGATGTTCAGCGCCGCCGCGACCCGCGGGCCGATCCAGTCGGCAGCCTTGTAATAGAGGTGATAGGTGAACCAGAGGTCCGGTTGGGCCCCGCTGTCGCGCCATGCGGCGCGCAGGCGCGCGGCCTCCGCCGCGCCCGCCGCGTCGAAGCCGCGCTGCACCTCGGGATCGCCGGCGCCGTCCCAGCTGCGCAGGCGGCTGGCCAGGCTGACCCGGTGGCCGGCGGTCTCCAGCGCGGCGATCAGCATTCGCGCGATCCGCCGGTCGCCCGAGGGCATGGGATGGTCCGGCGGCTTCATTGGCGCATAGAAGGCGATATCGAAGCCTCGGCGGCTCATCGCGGCGCACCCTCGCCAAGCCGCGCGGCGAGCCGCTCGATTCCCGCTTCCATGGCGAAGTCGGCGCGCACCCGGCGGCAGCCGGCGGTGCCGAGACGCTTGCGCAGCGCCGGATCGCGACTCAGCTCGGCCAAGGCGGCGGCCAGGGCCTGGCGGTCGCCGGGCGGCACCAAGCGGCCGGTGACGCCGTCCTCGATCAGTTCCGGGATCGCCGAGACCGCGGTGCTGAGACAGGGCAACCCCTGGGACTGCGCCTCCATCAGCACGTTAGGCAGGCCGTCGCGGTCGCCGTCGGCAGCGATCTTGCTGGCCAGCACGAAGAGATCCGCCTCGGCGTAGCGGGTGAAGACCTCCGCCTGAGACTGGGCGCCGAGCCAGTCGATCCGTTCGGCGAGACCGAGGCGCGCGGCCAGTGCCTTGAGCTCCTTGCCAAGCTCGCCGCCGCCGATGTGAGTCAGCCGCCAGTGCAGCTCCGGCGGCAGCGCCGCCAGGGCGTGCAGCAGGTCGTCGTAGCCCTTCTTCTCCACCGCCCGGCCGACCGAGATCAGCCGCAGGGGATCCCCGGGATCGCTGCCGTCGCGCAGTGACACGCGCCGGGGCGCGTCGGGCAGGCGGGAGAAATCCAGGCCATGATAGATCAGCAGGATCTTCGCCGGATCGCCGCTCAGGCTTCTCAGGTGCTCTGCGCCGCTCAGCGTACAGGTTGCCAGCCAGTCCAGCTCGGCCAGCTTCTCGCGCTTTTCCCACTCGGGGATGGTCCAGATGTCGCGGGCATGAGCCGAGGCGGCCCAGGGCAGGCCGCGCAGCAGCGCCGTATAGCGCGCCACGGAAGCCGGGGTGTGCAGAAAGTGGACGTAGAGCTGTGCGATATCGCGCGGCAGCTCGCGCGCCAGCACCGCGGCCTGACCGAAGCGGCGCAGCCGGTTGACGGTGAAATCGCGCCGCAGATCCCTGAGGAAGGCGCGAACCGCCCTGGCAAAGCCCGGCAGGCGCAGCGACGCGGCCAGACCGCGCAGCACCCGCAGCGGCTCCTGATGCAGGTACTCCGGCAGATAGGCAACCGGAGCCTGGATCTCGCGGTGGATCGGATGGATGTCGGGGTCGTAGGGACGGCGCAGGGAGACGATCTCGATGGCGAAGCCGCGCCGCTCCAGCGCCAGTATCTCCTGGGCGATGAAGGTTTCCGACAGGCGCGGATAGCCTTTCAGCAGCAGGGCGATCCGGCGGGCGCTTCCCGGCGTTTGCGTCATGCTGCGGTTGTCGGCGATTTGTCGGCGGCGGTCCAGCGCTCTCTCCGGCGTCGGGCGGGGCCGGTCAATCGCGGGCGGCGGCGATCTTGACCTTGTTGCGGCCGCGCGCGAGCCACTGCTTGGTCAGCTTGACCACATTACGCCGGCCGTGCAGCAGGCCGGGCACCACCTGTTCCGAGGGCTGCGCCTGATAGGGCAGGCCGCGCAGCGCCGTCGCCATCACCTTGGCGTCGCGCTCGCCGTCGTCGACCAGCATGCGCACCAGGCCCAGCTCCTGCGCCCGGCTGGCGCGAATGTACTGTTCGAGCCGCGGCACGGTACGCGGCACCATCAGGGCCCGCTTGTCGAAGGAGAGGATCTCGCAGAAGGTGTTGTAACCGCCCATGCAGACCACGCCGACGGCGCGGTCGAGCAGGCTTTCGACGTGGGAATTGAAAGTGATCGCCTCGACGTTGTTCATGCGGTTGGCCCGGCGCAGGAAGTCCGACTGCAGCTCCGAACCCATGAAAGGTCCGAGCACCAGCAACAGCGGATAAGGCATCTTGGAGTCGGTCTCGTAGGCGCGCAGCACCCAGTCGATGATCTCGTCGCCGTCGCCGCCGCCGCCGATAGTGACCAGCACGAAGGGATCCTTGATCTTCTCCAGCACCAGGGGCTGCACGTTGGTTGAGACGTCGCGGCGCAGATAGCCGGTGTAGGTCAGGCGGTTGCGTAGCGAGGCCGGCATCTCGATCCCGGCCAGCGGGTCGCAGACCTGTGGCAGGCCATAGATCCAGATGTCGTCGTAGAACTCGGTCAACGCCGGCACGGCGTGCTTGCGCTCCCATTCCTGGGCCAGCTGCTCGGCCTCGTCCATGACATCGCGCAGGCCCAGGATGCAGGGCGTACCGCGATCGTGCAGCAGGCGCAGCGTCGGTTCGACCTCGCCCCGCAGGCCGAGCGGTTCCTTATCGACCAGAAAGAGATCGGGGTCGAAGGCATCCGCGGTATTGAGGATGATCGAGGCGCGCAGCGCCATGGTCTGTTCGATATCGAGCGGCAGCTTCAAAGAAGTGTAGTTGCCGTCCTTCAGCTTGATCACGCCGGGGATGCGTACGAAGTCGACGCGGGCGCGGAAATCGAAGGAGCCGATGATCGGCGAGCCTGAAAGGATCAGCACGGAAAGAGTGTCGTCGGAGGCGACCAGGGCGTGCGCGATCTCCCGGCAACGCCGCAAATGGCCGAGGCCGAAGGAATCGTGGCTGTAAATCAGTACCCGTTTGCCGCGCGACAACTCCGGCGAGGCTGGCGGGGCCTTGAAGTTTGGCATGGACCCCCCTGCTCGAACGACGCCCTTTCCCGGCGGGACGGAGCGCGCCCAGCCGCAGGAACTATGCCATAGGGGCCGATTGGGCTGAAAGACCGCATTTTGTGAAAGATTTCCGCAGCGGTTTCCCTTGTTTCGCTAGCCTCGGCTCGACAAGATGGGCGCCCAAACAGGCGCCTGGCGGGGGCAGATGGAGCCGAACCTTTTCAAATACATCTGGCGCTACAGCAGGCGCGAGCAAATCGGGATCCTGCTTCTGGTGGCGATCTCGCTGCCGTTTTATTTCATATCGCTGAGCGTTCCCAAGGACATCGTCAATACCGGGATCATCGGCCAGGGCTACGCCGGGCCCGGCGACACCCAGTCCTTCCTGGCCTTCGACCTGCCGCTGTCGGAAACGCTGTTCGGCGCCCCGATCACTCTGTTCGAGGGCTTCCAGCTCGAGCAGGAATCCATGCTGCTCGGGCTATCCTTCACCTTCCTGGCGCTGGTCATCGTCAACGGCCTGTTCAAGTTCCAGATCAACACCGCCAAGGGGCGCCTGGGCGAGCGCATGCTGCGCCGCCTGCGCTTCGAGCTGGCCGACCGCCTGCTGCGCTTCCGCATCCTCAGCCTGCGCAAGATGAAGGGCGCCGAGGTCGCGACCATGGTCAAGGACGAGGTCGAGCCGCTCGGCGGCTTCATCGGCGACGCCTTCGTCACCCCGGCCTTTCTTGGCGGCCAGGCGCTGACCGCCATGGCCTTCATCATGGTGCAGTCGCTCTGGCTCGGGCTGATCGCCGGCGCCATCGTCCTGGTCCAGGCGCTGCTGATTCCGAAGCTGCGCAAGCGCATCCTGGTGCTCGGCCGGCAGCGGCAGTTGACGGCGCGCGCGCTGGCCGGGCGGATCAGCGAACTGCTCGACGGGGCCACCGAGGTGCACGCCAACGACGCGACCCACTGGGAGAGGGCCGAGATCTCGAACCGCCTGGGACTGATTTTCGGGATCCGCTTCGAAATCTTCCAGCGCAAGTTTTTCGTCAAGTTTCTCAACAACTTCCTCTCCCAACTCACGCCCTTCATCTTCTATGCCCTGGGCGGAATCCTGGCGCTGCGCGGCTCGCTGGATATCGGCGCGCTGGTTGCGGTGATTGCCGCCTACAAGGATCTGCCGGGGCCGGTGCGCGACCTGATCAACTGGGAGCAGCAGCGCAACGACGTACAGATCAAGTACGAGCAGGTGATCGAGCAGTTCCAGCCGGGCGAGATCATCGAGCCGGAGATGCAGGACCCTGAGGCCGACGACGGCCAGCCGCTGAGCGGCGCGATCGTCTTTTCCTCGGTCAGCCTGGCCGACGATAGCGACAACAACCTGATCGAGGGGGTCACCCTGAACCTGCCGCTCGACTCGGCGACGGCGGTGGTCGGCGACAGCGGCAGCGGCAAGGAGTACCTGCCGCAGCTGATCGTTGGGCTGCTGCCGGCGGGCGGCGGCACGCTCACGCTCGGCGGGCGCGACGTCGGCAAGCTGCCCGAGGCGGTGATCGGGCGGCGGCTCGGCTATGCCGACAACGATTCCTATCTCTTTCCCTCCTCGGTGCGCGAGAACCTGCTCTACGGCGTCAAGCATCGGCCGCTACGCGAGGCCGACTACGACGAGGAAGCCAAGAAGGAGTGGGACGCCGCGCGCGCGGAAGCCGGCCGTTCGGCCAATTCGCTCTATGACATCAATGCCGACTGGATCGACTACGAAGCGCTTGGGGTCACCAACGAGGAGGAGCTGCGCGCGCATCTGCTGCGCGCCGTCGCCCTGGTCGGCTTCGAGGACGACGTCTACCGCTACGGCCTCTACGGGGCGATCGACCCCGAGGAGCGGCCGCAGGTCGCCGAGGGCGTGCTGCAGGCGCGCGCGGCCCTGGCCAAGCGGCTGGAGGCGGAGGGCTTCACCGACCTGGTGGCCCGCTTCGACCGCGATTCCTACAACATGAACGCGACTCTGGCGGAGAACCTGCTGTTCGGCACCCCGACCAAGCCGGACTATGCTCCCGACGCCCTGGGCGGCAATCGTCTGGTGATCGGCATTCTCGACGACATGGGCCTGACCGGGAAGCTCCAGGAAATGGGCTTGAAGATCGCCGAGTTCACCGTCGAGATCTTCGCCGACCTTCCGCCCGGACACCCCTTCTTCGACCAGTTCAGCTTCATCACCGCCGACGACCTGCCGGACTACGAGGCCATCGTGGGCCGGGCCGAGAAGGACGATGTCTCCAGCCTCAACGAAGCCGACCGGACTCTGCTGCTCGGCCTGCCGTTCCGCTATGTCGAGGCGCGTCACCGGCTGGATCTGGTCGATGCGGCCTTCGCCGCGAAGGTTGTCGAGGCGCGCCAAACCCTGGCAAAAACCATCGAGGACAAGGATCCCGGCGCCGTCGCCTTCTACGATCTGGAAAGCTACAACGGCGTCGCCAGCCTGCTCGACAACGTGCTGTTCGGACGCCTGGTCTACGGCCGGGCCGAGGCGCAGGAGACCCTGGAGCGGATCATCGGCGAGGTGCTTTCCGAGCTCGACCTGCGCGAGGCGGTGCTCGCCGCCGGGCTGGACTATCAGGTGGGGATCGGCGGCAACCGCTTGTCGGCGACCCAGCGGCAGAAAACCGCCCTGGCCCGCGCCCTGGTCAAGCGTCCCGACCTCTTGGTCATCAACGAGGCCACGGCGGTGATGGACGGCGCGACGCGCAGCCGCATCGTCGAGCGCGTTCTCGAGGCGCGGCGGCAGGAAGAGGAAGGCCGCCGCGGCATCTTCTGGACCCTGGAACGCGCCACCCTGGCCCAGCATTTCGACCAGGTGGTGGTGATGAAGAACGGCCGCGTCGCCGAAGTCGGCGGCTTCGAGGAATTGAACAAGGACGGCACGGCGCTTGCCGGACTGCTATCATCGGATTGACCATCGCGCGCAGCGGGCGCGCAGGGAGAAGGCCATGGGTGTCGAGGAAGAAGTCAAGGTTCTGAAGCGGATACCGCTGTTCGCCAACATCGACGCGGCGAAACTAAAGCTCATGGCCTTCGCCAGCGAGCGGCTGTCCTTTACCCCCGGGCAATACCTCTGCAAGCAGGGCGATGTCGGCGATGCCGCCTACATCATCATCGACGGCGAAGCCGACGTGGTGCTGGAAAGCGAGGAGGGAAACCTCACCGTTGCCTCGGTCGGCCAGAACGATATCGTCGGTGAAATCGCCATCCTGATCGATGTGCCGCGCACCGCGTCGATCGTGGCGACCAGCGAGGTCGTGGCCCTGAAGGTCACCAAGGAACTGTTCTTCCGCATGGTGACCGACTTCCCGGAGATGTCGGTGGAGATCATGCGCGTGCTCGCGCATCGCCTGGAAGCGGCCAACGCGCGGCTGCGCCGCCAGGCGAGCTAGCTTTTACTCGAGATCGACGATCACCGGTGTGTGGTCGGACGGCTTCTCCCAGGTGCGGCTGTCCTTGTAGATCTGCAGCCCGGAGATTTCCGGCAGTAGCCCGGGCGAAGCCCAGGCGTGATCCAGGCGCCAGCCGTAGTTCTTTTCGAAGGACTGGGGAAAGCGATAGCCCCACCAGGAATAGAGCGGCTGCTCCGGCGGCACGAAGTGCCGGGCGACGTCGGTCAGCTTGCCGGCCTCCAGCAGCCGGGCGATTTTGCCGGACTCCGTCGGGGTGTGGCCGACGCTGCGGACCAGGCGCTTATGGTTCCAGACGTCGGTTTCCAGCGGCGCCACGTTCATGTCGCCGACCAGTAGCACGCAGTCGCGTTGCGCCGTGCCGCTGCGCAAGGCCGCCCAGTCGGCCATCTCGTCGAGGAACCGCAGCTTGTGGGCGAACTTGTCGTTCGCCTCCGGGTCCGGGGTCGGGCCGCCGGAGGGGACGTAAAAATTATGCAGCTCGAGGCCGTTTTCGAAGATCGCGCAGGCGTGGCGTTTGTCGTCCTTGCCGCACCAGATGTCGCTGCGGCTTTCGCGGAAGGGCAGGCGCGAGAGAATCGCGACGCCGTTGTAGCCCTTCTGGCCGTGGATCGCCTGATGGGTATAGCCGAGTTGCTTGAGCGTCTCGGCGGGGAAGTCCTCGTCGCGGACCTTGGTTTCCTGCAGGCAGAGCACGTCTGGCGCGTGGCTTTCCGCCAGGCGCGCGATGTGATCGCTGCGCTGACGCACCGAGTTGACGTTCCAGGAGGCGATTCTCATGGGGCTCTTCCCTTGCGGCAAACCGAGGCCCACAAAGTCGGAACGCCCGGTTGGGGGGCGACCGGGCGTTCCTCACTTTACGAAGATCCGGCGGATGCATCGCAGGGGACCGTTTTGCATCCACCGTCCGGTTCGTTGCGGTGAACCGGCTTCTGTTCCTATAAATAGGCTGCCCTGCGGCGCTTACAATACCCGCAAGACGAATCTCAAAAAGTTATGAGACCTGCCGGCGCAGCTCGCTCGCACCGGCGTTACGCGCCGCGCGCGCCCGGGCGCGGTCTCCGAAAGCTTTGAAAAGACTGGCGGAATTCGCGTTCTCTAGAGCCTTGTATTCAGGATGCCATTGCACGCCCAGGGCGAAGTCCTTGGCGTCCTTGACCCAAACCGCTTCGATGGTGCCGTCTTCCGCGGTCGCTTCGACCTCGAGCCGGGGCGCTAGATCCTGAATCGCCTGACGGTGCAGGGAGTTGATCATGATCTCCTCGCTTTGCAGCAGGCTGGAGAGGTGGCCGCCGGGGGTCAGCCGTGCCTTCTGGTGGCTGCCGTACTGGATATCGAGGTCGCTATCCTTGGGCCGGCGGTGGTCGCTGCGTCCGGGCAGGCTGTGCACCGCGGGGGTCAGGGTGCCGCCCAGCGCCACGTTGAGCTCTTGATGGCCGCGGCAGATCGCGAACAGCGGCACGCCCGCGTCGAGCGCGGCGCGGATCAGCGGCAGCGTGGTGGCGTCGCGCGCCGCGTCGTGGGGCTCGTGCTCCGGCGTGGCGTCGTGGCCGTAGAGGCTGGGATGGACGTTGGAGGGGCTGCCGGTGAACAGCAGTCCGTCGAGCCGCGACAGCAGCTCGGGAATGTCGTACTCGTCGCCGAAGGCCGGGATCACCAGCGGGATCGCCTCGGCCGCCTCGGCCACGGCGCGCAGGTATTTGTCGCCGACGGCATGGAACGGCAGCTCGTCGATCTCCTTCAGGCAGGCCGGTACGCCGACGATCGGTCTCGAGGTCATGGAGGGTCCCTTGGTAATTGGCACGTTCCATAGCTAGCGCTATCTTGCGCGGCGCGCAAGATGGGGTCACGCGCAGGTGTCTTGCCGCGGAGCCGCGCCGGGGGCATATCAGAAGGCGTGGAAAGCCTGCTCGAAACTGTTCTGGCCTGGAAGGCACTCGCCGTCGGAGCGTGGCTGGCCGGCTTTTTCCTGCTCGAACGCCTGGAGCCCGCGGCGCCGCCGCCGCAAACCGAGGACAGCGGCAGTCCCGGGCAGCGCCTGCTGCGCAACCTCGCCTTCTGGGCAGGCAACAGCGGGCTGTCGCTGCTGATCGTCATTCCGGTCTCGCTCTGGGCGGCGGAAAACGGGCTTGGCTGGCGCCCGGCCTGGTGGTCCGGCTGGACCGGCCTGGTGCTCGACCTGCTGCTGCTGGATTTCCTGATCTACTGGTGGCACCGGGCCAATCATGTGGTGCCCTTCCTCTGGCGCTTCCACGAGGTGCATCACCTCGACCGCACCCTCGACACCACCACTGCGGTGCGTTTTCACTTCGGCGAGGTGCTGCTGTCGGCCGGCGCGCGGGCGGCGGTAATCCTGATTTTCGCGATTCCGATCGCCTCGGTCCTGGTGTTCGAGGCCCTGGTTCTGATGGCTGCGATCTTCCATCATTCCAACCTGCGCCTGCCGGCGCGCCTGGAGCGGGCGCTGTCGCGGGTGGTGATCACGCCGGGCATTCACTGGGTGCATCACCATAAGCTGCGCCGCGACACCGATTCCAACTACGGCACGATTCTCTCGCTCTGGGACCCGCTGTTCGGCTCGCGCAGCCCGACCTCCCGCCGTCTCGACATGCCGATCGGAGTCGAGGGACGGCGCGAGCAGGGCCTCTGGGCGCTGCTGCTGCGGCCCTTTTCCGGGCCGCGCCAAGCGCCTTAGGGCGATCGGGCTCTAGCGATCCGGCCTATTTCCCGGGGCCGCGCTCGAACCCGGTGCCCGGCAGGCCTTCGTGGGAAAACAGCCGGCCGGAAAGATCGACGCCCTGTTCCATACCGACCAGGGTCACCTCGGTTTCGATGCCGCGGTCGTCGATGACCCGCCAGGATTTGAAGGCGTAGGGGTCCCGGCTGAAGATCAGCTCCAGCTTGCCCTGATACTCCTCGCTGGGGTCGACCAGGGTCAGGATCAGCAGATCCTCCGTGCGCTGGATATGGGTGATCTCGACCGGCGCGTCCGAGGAGGTGAAGTTGGTCTCCTCGTCGAGCAGGAACCACAGCGGCGTATCCCACAGCGGCACGAAGCTCGCCTGTTCCAGCTTCTTGTCGTAGTAGAGAAAGGTGCTTCCGTTGGCCAGCAACAGCACCGGGATCGGCGGGTCGTACTCGAATCGCATGTTGCCGGGGCGGTCGAGATAGACGTCGCCCTCGCCGTAGGTGCCATCGCTGGAGACCTGCACGAAGCGGGCCTGCATGGTCTCGATATCGTTGAAGTAGTCCTCGGCGCGTTGGATTTCCCGGCCGATCTCCTCCTGGGTCATGGCGCGCTCCGCCGCCAGGGCGGGCACCGCCGAGGCCAGGAGAATCGCGGCGCAGGCCGCCAGGACGGTCAGCGGGCGGCGGCTAGTCCGAGCCGCCGATGAGGACTTCGCGTTTGCCGACATGGTTCGCTTCACTCACGATTCCTTTCGCTTCCATCTGCTCCACGATGCGGGCTGCGCGGTTGTAGCCGATCTGCAGCTGCCTCTGGATGAAGGACGTTGAAGCTTTCTTGTGCTGGCAAACTATGGCGACAGCTTGTTCGAATAATTCATCTCCGCCACTTTCTCCCCCCGTCATGTCGAAAGCGGCGTCTTCCTCGTCCTTCGTCACCTCCTCCAGATAGGCGGGCTCGCCTTGGGCTTTCAAGAAGGCGACGACGCTCTCCACCTCCTGATCGGTAACGAGCGGGCCGTGGACGCGGGTGATCCGCCCGCCGTGGGCCATGTGCAGCATGTCGCCCTGACCCAGCAGCTGCTCCGCCCCGGCCTCGCCCAGGATGGTGCGGCTGTCGATCTTCGAGGTGACGTGGAAGGAGATGCGGGTCGGGAAGTTGGCCTTGATGGTGCCGGTGATGACGTCGACCGAGGGGCGCTGGGTGGCCATGATGATGTGAATGCCGGCGGCGCGCGCCATCTGCGCCAGGCGCTGGATCGCCGCCTCGACGTCCTTGCCGGCGACCAGCATCAGGTCGGCCATCTCGTCGACCACCACGACGATGTAGGGCAGCGGCTCGAGATCGAACGGCTGCTCTTCGGTGACCGGCTGACCGGTGTCGGGGTCGAAGCCGGTCTGCACCTTGCGGGTCAGCACCTCGCCCTTCTTGCGCGCCTCCTCGACCCTGGCGTTGTAGCCGTCGATGTTACGCACGCCGAGCTGGCTCATGGAACGGTAGCGTTGCTCCATCTCGCGCACTGTCCACTTCAGGGCGACCACCGCCTTCTTCGGTTCGGTCACCACCGGGGAAAGCAGGTGCGGAATGCCGTCGTAGATCGACAGCTCCAGCATCTTCGGGTCGACCATGATGAACTTGCACTCGTCGGGGCTCAGCCGGTAGAGCAGCGAGAGAATCATGGCGTTGACCGCGACCGACTTGCCGGAGCCGGTGGTGCCGGCGATCAGCAGATGCGGCATCTTGGCGAGGTTGACGATCTGCGGGTGGCCGCCGATGTCCTTGCCCAGACTGAGCGGCAGGCCGCCGCCCTTGTCGAACTCCTCGCCGGACAGCAGCTCGCGCAGATACACGGTCTCGCGTCCGGCGTTGGGCAGCTCGATGCCGATCACGGTGGAGCCGGGAACCACGGCGACGCGCACCGACAGCGCCGACATCGAGCGGGCGATGTCGTCGGCCAGATTGACCACGCGGCTGGTCTTGGTGCCTGGCGCGGGCTCGAGTTCGTAGCGGGTCACCACCGGGCCGGGGCGGACCCGCACGATCTCGCCCTTGACGCCGAAGTCGGAGAGCACGCCCTCGAGCAGGCGGGCGTTCTTCTCCAGGGCATCCTTGCTGAGGCTGGAATCCCTGGCCGAGACCTTGCCCTGATGCAGCAGCGACAGCGGCGGCAGCTCATAGGCGCCGCTGCGGCTGCGCAGGTCGAGGCGCCCCTGGCTGCTGTCGCGGCGCGGCGCCGGTTTGCGCGGCGCGGGCTTGCGCGCCGGCGCGGCGGTAAGAGTCTCAGCCGCCGCCAGGTGCTGGGTGCCGAGATCGAGCACCTCTCCCTGGCGCAGCATGGCTTCCTGCGCGCCGCCGCGCGGCTGCGGGGCGAGCATCGGCTCGCGCCGCTCTGCCCGGCGCATCGCGGAGCGCAGAGGATCCTCTTCCTCCTCCTGCTTGCCGCGGCCGAAGAGTCTGGCGAGCAGCTGCCAGCCCTGCCCGGCGCCGCTGGCGCTGTGCCGCGCGCCGCCCTCGACGCCGCGGCGCGCGCCGCCGATCAGCCGGGCGCCGCCGCGGCCTGCCGCGCGCCATTCGCCGCCGGTCAGCCCGGGCAGCCAGAACAACAGCAGCAGCGCCAGGGGGGCTGCCGCCAGGGCGATCGGACCCGCGGGCAGCGCCGCAAGCAAGGCGAGCCTGCCCAGCAGCAGGTCGCCGGCGAAGCCGCCGAGCCCGCTGGTCAAGGGCCAGGCCTGGGGGTCGGGCAGCGCGGCCAGGGCTGCCGCGGCCAGCAGCAGGGCGATCGGCAGCACCGCCAGGCGCAGGCCGGCGCGGCGCAGAGCGCCGTCGCGCAACAGCCGCCAGCCCCAGAACAGCAGCACCAGAACCAGCGGGAAGACCGCGAAACCCAGGCTCTGCAGGGCGATGTCGGCGGCGCTCGCCCCGGCCAGCCCGAGCAGATTCTGCGCCGTGCCCGGCGCCGCGTTGTTGAGCGAGGGATCGCCGGCGGTGTAGCTGAGGCAAGCGGCGGCGAGCAGCAGCGCGGCGCAGATCAGCAGGAGGCCGAGCAGCTCCAGGGCGCGGCGGCGCAGAAAGGCGCCGGCGCCCGCCGGCAGCAGCCGCTGCCCGGAGTCCTTGCCGCCGCGGCTGCGCCCCGCGATCCCGCCGTCCTGTACCGCCATGCCGCCAGGCCCTCTTTCCTGCGCTCTTCAGCCGGAGTCTGAAGAATCGGAGTCTAATGCCTTCTAGTCGCGTTGGGAATCCCTCCACGCGACTCCGGGACAAAAGGGAAACAAGTTTATCCGAGGCGGCGAGTCGCGGCAAGCGGCGGCTGGGAGACTAGCTCTCCGACCAGACGGCCAGCTCGTAGCCGTCGGGGTCCTGGAAGTGGAAGCGGCGGCCGCCGGGGAACTCGAACAGCGGCTTGACGATCCTGCCGCCGGCTGCCTCGACGCGTTTGCGGGTCGCCTCGAGATCCTCGGCATAGAGGATGACCAGCGGGCCGCCGGGCGCGACCTCCCCCAGGGTGGTGAGGCCGCCGGTCAGGCGCCCGTCGCTGAATTCGCAGTACTGCGGGCCGTAATCGGTGAAGCTCCAGCCGAAAGCCTGCTCGTAGAAGGCACGGGCGCGGGCGATGTCGCGCACGGCGAACTCGATGTTGTCGATTCGCCGATCCTGTCCCTTGCTGGCCATGGCGTCTTCCTCCCGCGGCTGAAAAAAAGGCCCGGCAGGGAAACCCGCCGGGCCAGTAGTCTAAGGAGTAACGCTTTGGGTTACGAGAGGGTCTGGGAGCCGTGCCCGAACTCCGGGTAGGCCTCCATGCCCAGTTCCATCCGGTCGAGACCGAGTTCTTCCTCTTCCTCGCTGACCCGGATGCCGATGGTGAACTTCAGCACCAGCCAGACGATCGAGGAGGTGACGATGACGAAGGCGCCGATCGCAACGATGCCGACGATCTGCACCACCAGGTCGCCGCCACCGAAGATGCCGACCGCCAGGGTGCCCCAGATGCCGGCGACGAGATGGGCCGAGATGGCGCCGACCACGTCGTCGATCTTGATCTTGTCGAGCAGCGGCACGGCGATCACCACCAGAACGCCGCCGATGGCGCCGATGACGATCGACAGCAGGTGGTTGGTGAGGTCCGGTCCGGCGGTGATCGAGACCAGGCCGGCGATGGCGCCGTTGAGGGCCATGGTCAGGTCGATCTTCTTGAACATGATCTGGCTCATCAGCATGGCCGCGATCACGCCGCCGCAGGCTGCCAGGTTGGTGTTGGTGAAGACCACCGCCATCCAGGCCGCGTCTGCGGCGCTGCCCAGCGCGAGCTGGGATCCGCCGTTGAAGCCGAACCAGCCGAGCCAGAGGATGAAGGTGCCCAGCGTGGCGAGCGGCAGGTTGGCGCCCGGCATGGGGTGCACCTTGCCGTCGGCGCCGTACTTGCCCTTGCGCGCGCCGAGGATGACGGCGCCGGTCAGGGCCGCCCAGCCGCCCACGGAGTGGACGATGGTCGAACCGGCGAAGTCGCTGAAGCCCATCTCGGCCAGCCAGCCGCCACCCCAGGTCCAGGAGCCCTGGATCGGGTAGATGATGGCGGTCAGCACGATGACGAAGATCAGGAAGGGCCAGACCCTGATCCGCTCGGCGACGGTGCCCGAGACGATCGAAGCCGCGGTGGCGACGAAGACCATCTGGAAGAACCAGTCGGAGAGGATCGAGTAGCCGCTGTCGGCCACCTCGGCCAGCACCGCCGGATCCTCGCTGCCCTCGAGCAGGGCCAGTTCGGCGCCGCTGGAGTTGTAGAGCAGGCCGAAGGAACCGATGTAGCCGCTGACGTCGACGTACATCAGGTTGTAGCCGATCACGTAGTAGAGGATGCCCGCCAGCGAATAGAGAGCGATGTTCTTGAGGCAGATCGAGGCGGTATTCTTGCTGCGCACCAGCCCGGATTCGAGCATGGCGAAACCGGCCGCCATCCACATCACCAGGGCGCCGCACATCAGGAAGGAAAAGGTGTTGAAGACGAAAGCGGTCTCGGTGGTGACGCCGGTCGCCGCCTCCTGCGCCGCCACGACGCCGGTGGTGGCGGCAAGGCCGCCGCCGGCAAGGGCCGCGATGAGCGAAAGTTTCTTGAGATTCATGTGCTGGCCCTCCTTACAGAGCTTCCGCGTCGCGCTCGCCGGTGCGAATGCGCACCGCCGAGGCGAGGTCGAGGACGAAGATCTTTCCGTCCCCGATGCGTCCGGTGTTGGCTGATTGCTGAATGGCTTCGATGACCTGGTCGAGCAGATCGTCTGCAACTGCGACCTCGATCTTGGCCTTGGGCAGAAAATTCACGGAGTACTCGGCCCCGCGATAGATCTCGGTCTGGCCTTTCTGCCGGCCGTAGCCCTTCACCTCGGTGACCGTAAGGCCTTCGATGCCGAGACCCGTAAGGGCCTCGCGCACGTCGTCGAGTTTGAAAGGCTTGATGATGGCGATGACGAATTTCATCCCGTCCTTCCCCCTGGTTTATGGGTTGCGGTTCCGGCGGCGCCGGCCCCGCGAGTCGGGAGTGAACAAGCAAGAAACGTGCCAGAGCAGAGGAAAGCGCGGGATTTGGCCCTTTACGATCACGGCGGCCTCTCCCCCAAAGGGAGGAGTCTTCGCAGGTGCAGCAAAATCTGCTTAATTAATCGCCAGCAGCGCCGAGCTGCCTAATTTTTGAGCAAACACACGCGCCGCGCCGCCCAGGCCCGCGCCGAAAGCGCTGGACAGAGCGGGACGCAGACCCAAGTCTAGCGCCATGGCGGGCGGCACAACCATGAACGCCGAGGTTCTCGTAGTCGGCGGCGGGATGATCGGCATGACCCTGGCGGCGGCGCTGGCGCGCGGCGGCCTGGAAACCCTGGCGATCGACCGCCAGCCGCCGGCCAGCGTGACCGGCGCAGCCTTCGACGGGCGCTCATCGGCGATCGCGCGCGGCTCGCAGCGGGTTTTCGAGGCACTGGGGTTGTGGGATTCCTTTGCCGCTGCGGCCCAGCCGATCCTCGATATCCGGGTCTCCGACGGCAAGCTCGGCGGCGGGGTCTCCGGGCTGTTCCTGCACTACGATTACCGGGAGGGGGCGGCGGAAGACGATGCCGCGCCGCCGATGGGCCACATCGTCGAGAATCGGGCCCTGCGCCAGGGCCTCGCCCAGGCGGTGCCAAGGGACGGCCTGACCGTCCTGGCGCCGGCCGAACTGACGGCTCTGGAACGCGGCCCGCGCGGCGTCGCGGCGGAGCTGGCCGATGGCCGCAGGATCTCCGCCCGCCTCGCGATCTCCGCCGAGGGCCGCGGCGCGCGGCTGCGCCAGGAAGCGGGAATCAAGACCTTCGGCTGGAGCTATCCCCAGGTCGGCATCGTCGGCACGATTTCCCACGAGGCGCCGCATCACGGCCTGGCGCACGAGCACTTCCTGCCGGCCGGGCCCTTTGCGGTGCTGCCGATGGTCGACGACGCCGAGGGGGTCCATCGCTCCTCCATCGTCTGGACCGAACGCGCCGACATTGCCCCGGCGATGATGGCGCTCGACGAGGAGAACTTTAACGCCGAGATGCAGCGCCGCTTCGGCGGCAGTCTGGGCAAGCTCGCGCTCTATGGCGGGCGGCGCTGGGCCTATCCGCTGTCGATGCAGCAGGCGGAGCGCTATATCGACGAGCGCCTGGCGCTGATCGGCGACGCGGCGCATGTGATCCATCCGATCGCCGGGCAGGGGCTCAACCTCGGCCTGCGCGACGTCGCGGCGCTGGCCGAGTGCCTGGTCGACGCCCACCGCCTCGGGCTCGATCCCGGCGACGCCCTGGCGCTGGAGCGCTACCAGCGCTGGCGCCGCTTCGACAACTTCAGCCTGATGGCGGTGACCGACGGGCTCAACCGGCTCTATTCCAACGATCTGCCGCCGGTCCGGCTCGCCCGCGACCTCGGCATGGCGGCGGTCGACCGTCTGCCCGGGCTGAAGCGTTTCTTCATGGGCCACGCCATGGGCCTGGCCGGCGACCTGCCCCGGCTGATCCGCGGCGAGGCGCTATAGGACGCTAGATCCAGCGCTCGGGGCCCCTGTCGCCGGCGGCGAAGTAGTACCAGGAGGTCGCCGGGCGCACCTCGTCGACGGTCTCCAGAGCCTCGCCCAGGTGACCGCAGCCATGGAAATCGAACACCACCGCAGGGCCTTCGGCGGCGATCCAGGCGTAGCGGGCGGCGTTGTGCAGGGTCCAGACCGCCATGTTGCGGCAATCGGTGGCGTAGCGGATGTTGATCGGGTCGTAGAGCAGAATGCCTGCGAGATCGCGCGCCTTCAGCGCCGCGCGCAGCTTGACGAGACGTTCCAGGCGCAGCCGCGCCAGGTCGGGCTGTTCCAGCAGCAGCGGGGCGGCGTCCGGCATCGCAGCTCTCCAGGGCCTGGGCGAGTCCCTGGATTGAAGGCTGAAATCCGCCACCTGTCTTGCGCAGGTGCGACCGACCGCGCGCCGCTTTTAGGGATCGCGGCGGAGGCCCTTGGCGGCGAGGTTGTCGAGGTAGGTGCTCCACAGCACCTCCTGCTGCTCGCCGAGACGGTAGAGGTAGTCCCAGGAGAAGATGCCGGTGTCGTGCAGGTCGTCGAACTTGATCCGCACCGCGTAGCTGCCGACCGGCTCGATCCCCATGATGCCGACATGGCGGCGGCCGGGGACGGTCTTCTTCTGGTTGGGGCCGTGCCCCTGCACCTCGGCGGAGGGGCTCTCGACCCGCAGCAGCTCGGCGGGCAGGGAGAAGGTGACGCCGTCCTCGAAGTCGATCTCCAGGCGCTTTTCGGCGGAGATGTAGCGCATCTCCTGCGCGTGGTGCTTCAGGTCGTGGGCCGACTTGGCCTCTTCGCGGATTTCCCTGGCCATGGCCTAGTCGTCCAGCCGCCGGGCTTCCTCGGGCAGCATGATCGGAATGCCGTCGCGGATCGGGTAGGCGAGGCGGGCCTGGCGGCTGATCAGCTCCTGGCGCTCGGCGTCGTAGTCGAGCGTCGACTTGGTCAGCGGGCAGACCAGCAGTTCGAGCAGCTTGGGATCGACCTTGTGCATGGCGCTTACTCTATACCCCTGGCGGCGGCGCTGTCAGTGGCGCGATGTCTGTTCGGCGCCGGCGCCGCCGGAATTCAGCGCGGCCATCTCCATGATCGCCGAGATCGCCTCGGCCCGCGCCTTGAGGTTCGGCGCCTCGAGCAGCGCCTGCTTCTCGCGCGGCTCGAAGGGGCAGTGCATGGCGAGCAACGCGACCAGCTTCTCGTCGCTGTTGTCCTGCAGGCTCTCGAGGTCGCCGGACACGCCCTCGGCCTCGAAGTAGGCGCGCAGGGCGCCGATCAGCCGTCCCCGGTCGATCGTCTCGGCATCCTCCTCCAGGTCGCCGCGGTAGCGGCTCCAGTCCGGCACCACCCGGCGGTAGCCTTCCCGGTCGGGCAGCTCGGCCTGGATGTCGAAGCGGAGCAGGCCCGTCAGGGTGATCATGTAGCGCTGGTCCTGGGTTTCCTGGAAGGCGGCGATTCGCCCGGCGCAGCCGGTGCCGTAGATCTTCGGCGTGCCGGCCGGGCTTTCGACCTCGACCTCGAGGGAGGGCTGAACCATGCCGATCAGCCGGCTTGGGCTGGCCAGGGCGTCGCGGACCATCGCCAGGTAGCGCGTCTCGAAGATGTTGAGCGGCAGCCCCCCGCCGGGCAGCAGCAGCACTCCGGTCAGGGGAAAGATCGGAATCTCCCCGGGCAGGTCCTCGTAGCGCGGATCGAAGGGGCTGCGCGGCATCGCGTCTCGGTTCAGGAAAACAGCAGGGAGGAAAGCCGCCGCCGCGTTTCCACGGTCAGCGGATCGGTCGGTCCCCAGGCCTCGAAGAACTTGACCAGCTGCTTGCGCGCCGCTTCCTCGTTCCAGTCGCGCTTGCGGGAGACGATCTCGAGCAGCGCCTCGGCGGCGGCCTCGCGTTCGCCGGCGGCGTTGAGGGCGTTGGCCAGGGCAAAACGGGACTCGTGGTCGTTCGGGTTCTGCTCCACCTTCTCGCGCAGCTCGGGCAGCCTGCCGGCGGCCTCGGCGGACTCCGCGGCGAGCTCGATCGCCGTGCCGGCCGCCTGCACCTCGGGCTTCTGCTTGGTCTCGTCGTCGAGGGCGTCGAAAACCTCCTGCGCGCCCTTGGCGTCGTCGGCGGCGAGGTGGCAGCGGATCAGGCCGGCCAGCGCCGCCGGGTTCTCCGGCTGGACCTGCAGGATCTGGCCGTAGATCGACTGGGCGTCGGCATGCTTGCCGGAATCGAGCGCGGTCTTGGCCTCCTCCAGCGCCTTGTCGATGGCCTCCTGCGGCACGCCCTGCTCGCCGTCCTGGCCGGGCGCCGCGCCGGTCTGCTGGATCAGGCCGTCGACGAACTCCTGCAGCTGGCTTTCCGGCAGCGCGCCCTGGAAGCCGTCCAGCGGCTGGCCCTGGTAGAAGGCGTAGACCATGGGGATCGACTGGATGCGCAGCTGCTGGGCGAGCTGCTGGTTCTCGTCGATGTTGACCTTGACCAGCTTGACCGCGCCGCCGGCCTTGGCGACGACCTTCTCCAGTACCGGGCCGAGCTGCTTGCAGGGCCCGCACCAGGGGGCCCAGAAGTCGACCAGTACCGGAACCTGCATCGAGGCTTCGATGACGTCGCGGCCGAAGTTGGCCATATCGCTGTCTTTGATCGCGCCGGCCGCGGCGGGGCTTGCCCCGCCAGGGGCGTTACCGCCGCCGCCGTTCGATCCGATGATCGGGTCCATGGCTGAAATCCCTTATCCTCAAGAATGAAACACTATGTGGCGGTTGCCCCAAGGCAAGACAACCACCGCGGCGCGCCGGAAATCAATCCATCTCCAGCAGCTGCGGCGGATGCCCCACGTCCTCCAGGAAGCGCAGCAGGCCCTGGGGGCCGATCGCCGTGGTCCGGGTGTTGTCCAGGGGGTGGAAGTTGAGCGGGTCGTGCGCGAGCAGCGCCTTGTCGAGCACCATGCGCACCGCCCCGCCGGTATCGTTGACGATGGCGAAGGGGGTCACTGCCCCGGGGGTGACGCCGAGGTACTTCATCAGCCGCTCGGCGCTGCCGAAGGAGAAGCGCCCGGCCGACAGCCGGTCGCCCAGGGTCTTGAGATCGACCGCGCGGTCCTCCAGGCAGGTGACCAGCCACATCGCCCCCTTCTTGTTGCGCAGGAAGAGGTTCTTGGTGTGGCCCCCGGGCAGCGCGCCGCGCAGCGCCTTGGAATCCTCGACGGTGAACAGCGGCGGATGGCCGACGGTGCGGCTTTCGATGCCCAGCGCTTCGAGCCGCTCCAGCAGCGCTTCCGGGGTCGCCGGGGCGCTGCCGTCGGCCAGCAGGGCGGGGGTCGCTTGCGCTTCGCTCATCGTGCTCGGTCCCAGGCTGTGCTTACCTAAAGCGCGCGGACCATACCCCCGGGCGGCGGCGGAATAAAGCCTTCAGGGCGGGCGCCGGAAGCGCGCCGGCCCCGCCCCGGCCCCGGCCCCGCAAGGGGCTTGCAAAGCAGCCCGGAAAACGTTATTTCCCAGCCTCGCGACGCGGGCGTAGCTCAGGGGTAGAGCACAACCTTGCCAAGGTTGGGGTCGTGAGTTCGAATCTCATCGCCCGCTCCAATTCGCCCGGTCGGGGCCGCAGCCACCAGGCGCGGCCCCTTCGGCGTTTGGGGAGGCTCATTCGCTCGCCCTTGGCAAGCCCGGCCGCCGGGTGCAGACTTGGCGCTCTGCCCGAGGAGTCCGGGCGAGCGCGGGAGAGTCATGGCTGAAAGCGCTTCCAGCACGAAGACCGGCGCGCGCCTTGCGGGCGAGGTTTCCGGGGCCTTCGCCGATCTCGGCACCTTCCTGCCGCTGGCGCTTGGCGTGCTGGCGGTGGGCAGCGGCACGCCGGGCGGGGTGCTGACCGGTTTCGGGCTGTTCGCGCTGGCCGTCGCCCTGATCTACCGCCGCCCGCTGCCGGTGCAGCCGATGAAGGCGGTGGCGGCGCTGGCCATCGTCGGCGGCCTGACCGCGGCGCAGATGGCGGCGAGCGGCCTGCTGATCGGCCTGGCGCTGGTCGCGCTGGCCGCCTTCGGCCTGATCGAGAAGCTTGCGCGTTTCCTGCCGCAGTCGGTGCTGGCCGGGATCCAGCTCGGCCTGGGCGGCATTCTGGTGCTGCTCGGCCTCGATCTGGCGCTGCAGGAGCCCTGGGTCGGCGGGCTCGCCCTGGCCGCCCTGCTCCTGCTGCAGCTCACGCCGCTGCGCGGCTTCTCCTGCCTGCTGGTGCTCGGGGGCGCCCTGGCCTGGTCGCTGCTCGGCGCCGGGAGGACGCTGCCGGAGCTGACCCCGAGTCTCACCCTGCCGGCCCTGGCGCTGCCGGCCATCGCGGATTTTCGCGCCGCCGCCGAGGGCGTCTTCCTGCCGCAGCTGGCGCTGACCCTGACCAATGCCGTGCTGCTCACCGCGGTGGTCGCCGGCGAGCTTTTCCCCCAGGACCGGGCGCGCATCGCGTCGCGCCGCCTGGCCTTCAGCTCCGGCGCGCTCAACCTGCTGCTCGCGCCCTTCGGCGCGCTGCCGATGTGTCACGGCGCCGGCGGGCTGGTGGCGCAGCACCGCTTCGGCGCGCGCAGCGGCCTCGCCCCGGCGATCTTCGGCACGCTCTGTCTGATCCTGGGATTGTTCTACGCCGCCGACGCCCTGGCGCTGCTCGGCCTGCTGCCGCTGGCCGCGGTCGGCGCGCTGCTGGCCTACGCCGGCGCCGAGTTCGCGCTGAGCAAGCGGCTGTTCGACGGCCGTCCGAGCTGTCTTGTCGTGATCCTGCTGACCGCCGCGGTCTGCATCGCCGTCAACGTCGCCGTGGGGCTGATCGTCGGCCTGATCGCCGAGTGGCTACGCGGCTGGCTGCTCCGCCGCTGGTTCGCACGCAAGGAAAGCCGGTCGGAAACCTAGGCCTTCTTGCCGCCTTCCATGTCCTTGAAGCGCTTTTCCCAGCCGCCCATGTTGCGGCGGGCGTCCTGGACGAAGGGGCTCCAGCGGATCGCGGTGAGGAAGAGGTTGCTGAGGATCCGCCCAGGCAGCAGCAGCGGCCGGGCGAACTGGATCAGCAGGATCACCCGGTCTTCCTCGGTCTCGTTCCAGACCTCGTGGTGATAGGTGTCGTCGAATACCAGGGTCTTGCCCTCGTGCCAGTGGCAGATCTGCTGATCGACCTGCATGCGGCACTTCTCGCCCTCCCTGGGCACGATCAGCGCCAGGTGGCAGGTGATCATGCCCTTGGTGGCGCCCTTGTGGCGCGGGATGTGCACGCCGGGGGCGTGGATCGAGAACATCGCCGTCTTGAGCCCAGGAATCGCCTCGACGATCTTCGCGGTTTCCGGGCAGCGGGCGCAGTTGTCGGGCATGCGGAAGCCGTAGCCCCACATGAAGTAGGACTTCCACTTGTCGTCGGCGGCCAGGCGCTTGTGGTCCGGCGAGATCTCGCCGAGCGGCGGCACGGCGTCGCGGAAGGCGAGGATCTTCTCGGCCTCGCTGCGGATCGTCCCCCAGTTGCGTTCCAGCTGCGCCGTCCAGTCGAAGTCGCGCGGATCGAACACCGGCCTGTCGTCGACCGCCGACCAGCGGACGATGGCGCGGTTCATCGCCCTGCGCAGGCGCTTGCCGGACTTGACGATAAAACTCTGATTCTCGATGGCCATCTTTCCACTGCCGTCTGCGGCTGGGGATGAATTTCCACCCGGCATTCTAACCGAAGCGGCGCCGGGAAGCAGGTTTCCTTGCGTCCCCGAACTACGCTTTTAGCCGAGTGTTGCATTGCTGCAAATGACCTGGATCAAGCGGCTCGGCCGATCGCCCGCTTACACTTGCTCTCTCGTACAGCGCCGCGCAAGGGAGTAGGATGTGACAATCGCTTAACGGAGGCGGAGGTTCTCCATGCGGTACCTGCTCATTGCACTGCTCGGCGCGATCCTGATGACTGGGATCCCAGGCTGCGCAACTCAAAACACAGACTACGACTACGACGACTATCGCGGCGGCGGCCGCTAGGCACCCGGCTCAAATAGCCTGGCTGGCGCTCGACCGTCGCCTCGGCTAGCTTGCGCGGCGGAGGGGCCATGCTGTTCGACACCGCGCTGATCGCCTTCACCACCTTCTTCGCGACGATCTCGCCGATCGACGTGGCGGCGCTGTTTTCGGCACTGACCACGGACGCGACGGCGGCGGAGCGGCGCGCCATGGCGCTCAAGGGCTGCCTGATCGCCGCCGGGATCCTGCTGGTCTTCGCGCTGTTCGGGGACTTCCTGCTGGGACGCCTCGGCATCTCCCTGCCGGCGCTGAGGACCGCCGGCGGCATCCTGCTGTTGCTGATCGCCATCGACATGGTCTTCGCCCGCCACTCCGGCGGCAGCTCGACCACCGACGAGGAGGAGAGCGAGGCGAGCGCCAAGAAGGACATCTCGGTGTTTCCCCTGGCGACGCCGCTGATCGCCGGGCCCGGCGCGATGGGCGCGGCGATCCTGCTGGTCGCCAACACCGAGGGCGATCTTCTGGCGGAAGGCGTCGTCATCGCGGTGATGCTGGGGGTCGTCCTGCTGACCTTCCTGTCGCTGCTGATGGCCAGCCAGATCCAGAAGCTGCTCGGCGTCACCGGCCTCAACGTCATCGCCCGGGTGGTCGGGGTGCTGCTGGCCGCCCTGGCGGTGCAGTTCATCTTCGACGGCATCGGCAATAGCGGCCTGATTCCGGGGGCCTGATTCCGGGGGCGTTGCTACTGCGCCGCCTGGGCTTCCTCCTGCTGCGGCAAGCCCAGCGGCAGGTCGAGGTAGGGGCCGTAGCCGTCGCTGCCGAGGGCGGCGCCGGGCAGAGCCTGCATCCGCTTGCCGCCGTAGAGCGCCGGCAGCAGCGCGTCGCGCTCGGCCCGGGTGGCGAAGCGCCCCCGGTAGCCGTTGGCGGCGTTGTCGCTGTGGATCGGATAGAGCCGCAGGCTGCCGACCTTCGGCCCGGCGACCAGGGTCAGCCGCGCGATCAGGCTGTAGGGCAGCGCGCCGAACTGGCGATAGCGCCCCTCGGTGAGGAAGACGAAGTTGCCGAGGCTGTAGACGATCCAGCGGCCGCGGTAGTACTCGACCTCCTGCAGCATGTGGCTGCCGTGGCCGATCACGATGTCCGCCCCGGCCTCGATGGCGGCGCGGGCGAGGCGGCGCTGCTCCGGCTCGACCGGGCGGTAGTTGCGCAGCCAGTGGGGATAGACCACCACCAGGGTCTCCGGCGCCAGGCGCCGGATCGCCGCGATCTGCCGCGCCAGGGCGGCGGGGAGGAAGGGCGCGACGCCGGGAATCCCAACTCCGGCGTAGGAACCGAGCGCCTTCTCGTAGCTCTCCAGGTGCTGGAAGACGCAGAAGATGGCGACCGGCCGCAGGCCCCCCTCGATGTAGGCCGGACGCGCCGCCGCGCCGTACTCCATGCCGCCGCCGCAGGTCTCGATCCCCAGGGCCTCAAGCGCAGCCATACTGTCCTCGAGGCCCGGCGTGCCGTAGTCGTAGGCATGGTTGTTGGCCAGGGAGACGATGTCGAGGCCCATGGCGGCGTAGGCCGGGCCGGCCCGCTCCGGATCGGAGTGATGGAGATAGGTTTTGCGGCCTTCGTAGGGACTCTCGCGCCGGGCGCTCAGCGTGGTCTCGAAGTTAGCGACGATATGGGCGTGACGCTCGAGGATCTTGCGGAAGTTGACCAGGGGGTGGTCATAGCCCTCGGTCTCGAGAAGGTTCTCGCCGCCCTCTGCGGCATAGCCCTCCTGGTAGTTCTCGCCGAAGGCGGTGTCGCCGAGGAACAGCACGCGCAGCTCTTCCGCCCCCTGGGCCGGAGCGGCGAGGAGCAGCGTTACCCCTAGACTGGCGAGGACCGCGCGCATCGCCGAATGGTGCCGCGCGGCGGGAAGAGCGGCAAAGCAAAAAAGACGGCCCGCCGATGGGGATCGGCGGGCAAGCGGAACGCAAAAACGGCCCGCCGATGGGGATCGGCGGGCCGGGGGAGGCGGCGGTTGGGGGCTGGCAGGGGCCCCGCCGCCGCAGTCGTGTATTCGAGCTACATCTTCTGCTTGACGATGGGAGTCATCTGATCTCCCCAGTTGCCGCTGCCGTTGTGGTAGCGGCTGGCGCGGACGAATTCGACGGTGAGGCCCGCTTCGACCGCCTTGACGACGGCTTCGTTCAATCGGTGCAGCGAGTTGGCGAGGATGCGGATCGCCGCCTCCTGATCCTGCGGCCGGTCGCTTTCCGGGTCCGCCGGGGCTTCCTGGAAGCCGACCACGTTGTCCTGGGACATCTCTATTCTCCTAAGCTCGGGGGTTACTCGGCGGCCGCGGAGTGCTGCGCGGCGGCCTTCTTGAACTGGTCGCTCTCGGTCGACTCGCCCATCGCAGTGGTCGAGGAGGTGCCGCCGGTGATCGCCAGGGAGACGGCATCGAAGTAGCCGGTGCCGACCTCGCGCTGGTGACGGGTGGCGGTGTAGCCGGCCTCCTCGCTGGCGAACTCCGACTGCTGCAGCTCGGAGTAGGCGGCCATGCCGCGGTCGCGGTAGCCGCAGGCGAGCTCGAACATGCCGTGGTTGAGCTGGTGGAAGCCGGCCAGGGTGACGAACTGGAACTTGTAGCCCATGGCCCCCAGCTCGCGCTGGTATTTGGCGATGGTGTCCTTGTCCAGATTGGCCTCCCAGTTGAACGACGGCGAGCAGTTGTAGGCCAGCAGCTTGCCGGGATATTCCTTATGGACCGCCTCGGCGAAGCGGCGCGCGTCGTCGAGATTGGGCTTGGAGGTTTCCCACCACAGCAGATCGGCGTGCGGCGCGTAGGACAGGCCGCGGGCGATGCAGCTCTCGACCCCGCCGCGCACCCGGTAGAAACCCTCGGCGGTGCGCTCCTCGCTCTCGATGAACGGGCGGTCGCGCTCGTCGATATCGCTGGTGATCAGCTTGGCGGACTCGGCGTCGGTGCGGGCGACGATCAGGGTCGGCACGCCCATGATGTCGGCGGCGAGACGCGCCGCCGAGAGGTTGCGGATGTGTGCCTGGGTCGGGATCAGCACCTTGCCGCCGAGGTGGCCGCACTTCTTCTCGCTGGCCAGCTGGTCCTCGAAGTGGACGCCGGCGGCGCCGGCCTCGATATAGGCCTTCATGATCTCGAAGGCGTTGAGCGGGCCGCCGAAGCCGGCCTCGGCGTCGGCGACGATCGGCGCGAACCAGTCCTCGACCGACGCCTTGCCTTCCATGGTCTCGATCTGGTCGGCGCGCTGCAGGGCGCGGTTGATGCGGCGGCAGAGCTCGGGGCCGGAGTTGGCCGGATAAAGGCTCTGGTCCGGATACATCGCCCCGGCGACGTTGCTGTCGGCGGCGACCTGCCAGCCGGAGAGGTAGATCGCCTTGAGACCCGCGCGGACCTGCTGCATCGCCTGGTTGCCGGTCATCGCCCCCAGGGAGTTCACGTAGGGCTCCTCCCGGAGCAGCTTCCACAGCCGCTTGGCGCCGTGCTCGGCGAGGGAATGCCGGATCTCCAGGGAGCCGCGCAGGCGCAGCACATCCTCGGGGCTGTAATTACGCTCGATGCCGTCCCAGCGTCCCAGCGGCGCGCTCGGCACCAGGCTGTCGAAAGTGATCTCGCTCATGCTTCTATCCTGCCTATTTCGGTTCACGCTCCGGCGCAGTGCGGGCTCTCCACGGAACCCTCGCCGTTTCTGCGCACTACTTTGACGCTGCGATGCGGTATGTCCATAAACATCTGAAAAACAGGAGAGAAAAAAGTGTAAACCGCACTTGCAAAAAACTGTAAATTTATCAAAATTGTAAAAAGTCCCCTCTCGATGCTAGGGATATCAAGGCGATGAGCGATCTCGGGCAAGGACCGGCGGGCGGCGCCGGGGGCGGCGGCAGGGACCGCAAGGCCCAGCGCAAGGTCTTCGCCGGCTCGCACATCCGCCGGCTGCGCCGCGCGCAGGAGATGACCCAGGCCTCGATGGCCGAGGATCTTGGCATCTCGACCAGCTATCTGAACCTGATCGAGCGCAACCAGCGGCCGATCAGCGCCCAGCTGCTGCTGCGCCTGGCCGATACCTACGACCTCGACCTGAAGTCCCTGGCGGGGAACGACGAGGAGCGGGCGCTGGCCGAGCTGAAAGAGGTTTTCTCCGATCCGCTGTTCACCGGCATGGGGATCGCCAACCAGGACCTGCAGGACCTCGCGATGGCCAACCCCCAGGCGGCGCAGGGCGTGGCCGCGCTTTACCGCGCCTACCTGGCGGCGGTTGGCAGCGCCTTGGACCTCGCCGAGCGGCTGACCGACGAAAACAAGGCGGCCAATCTCGACACCCGGCACTTCCCGATCGAGGAGGTGCGCGACTTCATCTACAACCAGGCGAACCACTTTCCCGAGCTCGAGGCCGCGGCCGAGCAGCTCTGGGAAGACGCCGAGCTCGACCCGAGCGAGCTGGGCGCCGGACTGCGCGGCCATCTCGAGCGCTATCTGGGAGTCAAGACCCGGGTCATGCCCCTGGAGGTGCTGGGCGCGACGCTGCGCCGCTACGAGCCGCACGGCCGCCGGCTTCTACTCTCGGAGATGCTGGAGCCGCCGGCGCGGACCTTCCAGATCGCCCACCAGATCGCCTTCTCCGGATTCCGCCCGCTGCTCGACGAGATCGTCGAACGCTCGGGGCTCAGCGATCCGGTGTCGCAGCGGCTGTGCCGCGTGTCCCTGGCCAACTACTTCGCCGGCGCGGCGATGATGCCCTACGAGCGCTTTCGCAAGGCCTCGGAGACGCTGCGCTACGACATCGACATCCTGAGGCAGCGCTTCGGCGCCTCCTTCGAGCAGGTCTGCCACCGGCTGACGACGATGCAGCGCAGCGGCGCGCGCGGGCTGCCTTTCTTTCTGATCCGGGTCGACAACGCCGGGAACATCTCCAAGCGCTTCTCCGCCGGCGGTTTTCACTTCGCCCGCCACGGCGGCGCCTGCCCGCGCTGGAACGTCCACGACGCCTTCCAGACCCCGGGGCGGATCGTCACCCAGGTGATCGAGATGCCCGACGGCACGGTGTACTTCTCGATCGCCCGCACCGTGCGGCGCAGCGGCGCCGGATCGCAGCAGCTCGATCAGCAGCTTGCCGTGGGGCTGGGCTGCGAGATTGGCCAGGCGCGCAAGATCGTCTACGCCGACGGCTACAATCTGGAGACTCCGCAGGCGGCGGCGACGCCGATCGGCCCCAATTGCCGGCTCTGCGACCGGGCGGACTGCGCTCAGCGCGCCTTCCCTCCGCTCAGCCAGCGGCTTGAAATCAGCGAGAACATCCGCGGCCTCTCGCCCTTCGCCTTCGCCCGGCCGTGATGCGGGCGTACCCGGAAAGGAGATAGCACGATGTTTTTCGACGGCTGGCAGGATCTGCTGCGCATAGGCGTCGTCGGCACGCTCGCTTACGCCGGCCTCGTCCTGTTCCTGCGCGTCAGCGGAAAGCGCACGCTGTCGAAGATGAATGCCTTCGATTTCGTGGTGACCGTCGCGCTCGGCTCGACCCTGGCGACGGCTTTGCTCAGCAAGGACGTTTCCCTATCCGAGGGGCTGGCCGCCTTCGCCCTGCTCTGTGCGCTGCAGTATCTCGTCGCCATCGCCTCGGTACACTCCAAAGCCTTCCAGCGGCTCGTGAAGTCGGAGCCGAGCCTGCTGTACTTTCAGGGCGACTACCTGCAGGCGATGCTGCGCCGCGAACGGATCACCGAGGAAGAGGTGGTGGCCGCCGTGCGCGCCGCGGGCTACGCCCGCCTCGATGCCGTGGAGGCGGTGGTGCTGGAAACCGATGGCGCTTTCAGCGTGCTTCCCGCGAGACAAGGCGAGTCCGCCGATACCCTGCGGAACGTAAAGAGAGACAGCTCCGCCCGCTAAGCCGCGTCCTCGCGCATCTGCGCCTTGAGCTGGCGCGCGGCGAGCGCGTAGCCGCCGTCGGCGCCGTCGATGAAATGGACGTGACGGCTTTCGGCCAGGGAGAAGACGACGCAGGTCATCAGCGCCTCCTCGGAGTGGTGCAGGCCATAGGCCAGCCGCCCCTGGCCGCGCTGCTCGGCGAGATAGCCTTCGATCCGCGCGGCTTCCTCCTCGCTGCAGTCGAGCACCATGCGCAGCATGTCGTCGAACTTGCGGAAGTCGGTGTTGGTGCGCAGCTCCTCGGTATAGCGCCGCGCGTTGAAGCCGCCGGCGGAGAGGTTGAACTTCTGGAACAGCAGGTAGACGAAGGATTCGAAATAAACCCGCCGCAGCGCGCGCCAGAAGCCCTGCCTGCCGCTATTGGCCAGGGCTTCCAGCCGGGCCCCGCTGGGTGGAAATCTGAAGCGCAGGCTCTTCACGCTCGCCGGGCTGGGGTTGGCGTCGGGGGCCAGGATGCCCTCGATCTTCTCGACCACCTCGGCGAAGAGGGCGTTCTCCTCGGGGCCGGAGGCGGTGCCGCGCACCAGCGCCGTCAGCATGATCCCGCGCGCCGAGGCCAGCGGCTCCCAGCGGCAGGACAGCCCCTCCAGGTCCGGCGGGGCCTCGTCGTCGGAGGCCGGCAGACGGAAGCTCCCGTCCTCGGCGTCCTTGACCAGCCGTTCGGCGAGTTCCACGCCGTGTCCCGAAAACATCGCCAGATCGTTGCCGGGAGACAGCTGGTACTTGGCGATGTGAACCTCGGCGCCGCGGCGTTTCAGCTCGGCGAGCGGCACGATGCCGACCCGTAGGGTCAGGCCGAAGGCGGACTCGGCGAAGCGCCGGGTGCGCTGCAGGGCGTCGATCACCACCGGCTCGAGGCGCGGCGGGATCAGCAGGGTCGCGCCGTCGCCGCCGAAGACGTAGGGCAGGGCGGCGTCGGGGCAGGCGTTCAGCACCGCGACGATGACCCCGGCGCCGATCATGTTGACCCGTTTGTAGTGGCCGGCCTGGATCGCCTCGGTCGAGGATTCGATGTCGGCGACCACGGCGATCCAGTCGTCGGGCACCGGGCGGTAGTGGCTGGTGTCGGTGAAGTCGGCGAAGCGGCTGAAGGGCGTCAGGGCGCGGTAGAAATCCTCGCCCGCGGCGGGGGAGGCGCCGGTCATGGCCTTTAGGCCTTGTCCGGCCCGCCGCCATAGACGGCGTCGGGGTCGTAGCTCCGCTCCTCGGCGAAGCGCAGCGCCAGCGGACCTTCGCGTCCGCCCTCCAGGACCACCGCGCGGTGGAAGCAGGAGGGATAGCCGAGATGGCAGCTGCCGGGGCCCAGTACCTCGACCTTCAGCAGCAGGCAGTCCTGGTCGCAGTCGACGCGCAGCTCCTTGACCTTCTGGACATGGCCGCTGGTCGCGCCCTTGTGCCAGAGCGCGCCGCGGCTGCGCGACCAGTAGTGAGCCTCGCCGGTCTCCACGGTCTTGGCCAGGGCGTCGCGGTTCATGTAGGCCTGCATCACCACCTCGCCGCTGTCTACGCAGACGGCGATCGCTGGGATCAGTCCCTCGGCATCGAATTTCGGGGCGAAGACCAGGCCGCGCTCCACCTGCTCGCGGGAGCCGCGCTCCCCGAACAGCGGATCGCTCATTCGGGGCCTCTTCCGGTTCCGCGGGTCATGGAAAGGAAGCGGCGCTCCAGCCGTTCGTCGTCGCGGAACTGCCCGGTGAAATGCCAGGTGACGGTGTCGACATCGCGCATTTTCGTGCCGCGGGTGGTCATGCACTGGTGCTCGGCCTCGATCAGCACGGCGACGCCGCGCGGCTGCAGTGCCGTCTCGATGGCCTCGGCGATCTGCACCGTCAGGACTTCCTGCGACTGCAGCCGGCGGGCGAAGATCTCGACCACGCGGGCGAGCTTGGAGATGCCGACGACGCGGCGGTCGGGCAGATAGGCGACATGGGCCCTGCCGAGCATCGGCACCATGTGGTGCTCGCAGTGCGACAGCACCTCGATGTCGCGCATCAGGACCATGTCCTTGTAGCCCTCGATATCCTCGAAGGTGCGCTCGAGAATTTCCTGGGGGTCTTCCTGATAGCCGGCGAAGAATTCCTGGTAGGCGCGCACCACGCGGGCGGGGGTGTCGAGCAACCCGATCCGGTCCGGATCGTCGCCGGCCCAGTGAATCAAGGTGCGCACCGCGCCCTCGGCCTGGGCCTGGGTCGGGTTGGGGATGCCGCGGCGGGCCTCCTCGTCTGGATCGACCGTCGCGATGACGGATTTCGGCGTCAAACTGTCCATGCCTGCGCTGCCAACCTCGTTGTCGCCCGCGCCCGTCGCGGTGCTGCTGCTCTTGCCGCCCGGTATATGGGAGATTTGCCCTTAATCACCAAGGCACAAGATGACATATATCATGTCGGCAAGGGCGATCAACAGACGGCGCTCCTTGCTCCCCTGGCGTCATCCCGCGGCGGTCGCGGGCACAAGTCTCGGAGCCGGCCTTGGAAAGCGATCTGCAGGACCTCTACAACGAACGGCTGCTCGCCCTGGCGGGGGAAGATCCGCTGAGCGGGCGGCTGGATGCGCCGCAGGCCTCGGTCAAGCTGACCTCGCCGCTCTGCGGCAGCCGGATCACCGTGGATCTCGGCCTTTCCGGCGGCAAGGTGGCCGAGTACGCGCAGGTGGTGCGGGCCTGCACCCTGGGCCGCGCCTCGGCCACGGTGATGGCGCGGAACGTCCTGGGCAGGACGCCGCAGGAGCTGCGCGAACAGCGCGACGCCATGCAGGCGGTGCTCCAGCGCGGCGAGTCTCCCCCGCCCGAGGCCTGGACGGAAATACAGCTGTTCCTGCCGGCCAAGGACTTCAAGAGCCGCCACGGCTCGGTGATGCTGGCCTTCGACGCCGTGGTCAAGGCGCTCGACGAGATCGAGGACAAGCCGGACGCGGACGCTTAGAAGACAGGCAAGCCCGCGGCCATAAGCAGCAGCAGGCCGCCCAGCGGCAATGCGACCAGGGTCGCCGTCAGATAGAGCGCGATCCGCCGCAGCGAGAAGCCTTTCATTTCGTCTCCCCCCAAAGTCTCTAGAGACGTCATTCAAACACGGCACGCTTAACAAGACTTTGCCGCCGGGGCCACCCCCGCCGGACTTTCCCGATCCGTGCTTTCTCTTGTCATCATGATTGGTTAGCCTCCTCAAAGGCCGCAGTAGACGGCGGAGCAGCTTCACGGCGGGGAGGTAGCCATGACGTCCGGCAACGATTCCAAGAAACGTCAGCTGGTCGATAAGGTCGCCGCGGCGGTCAAAAAGAAGGTCGGCGGCAAGGCCGGTGCGACGGCCGAACGCTTTACCCAGCAGTTCCTCGCCAACGTGCCGCCGGACGATCTGCTGGGAGAGGACCCCGGAGACGTCACCGGCCGGATCCTTTCGATCTGGGACTTCGCCCAGCAGCGCACGCCGGGCAAGCCGAAGCTGCGCATCTACAATCCCAGCAGCAAGGAGCACGGCTGGGCCTCGGCCCACACGGTGGTCGAGGCGATCAACGACGACATGCCCTTTCTGGTCGATTCGATCACCGCGGAGCTCAACCTCTGCGGCGCCGAGGTGCATCTGATCGTCCATCCGGTGATGGATATCGAGCGCACCGCCGGCGGCAAGTTCAAGGCGCTGGGCGCGCCCGACGAGCAGCACGGCGACGGCTTCGGCGAGTCCTGCATGCAGCTGCAGATCAGCGAGCAGCCGAAGAGCCGCCACAAGGCGATCGTCTCCCGCCTGGAGACGATCCTCGAGGACGTGCGCCTGGCGGTCGAGGACTGGCTGCCGATGCGTCAGCGCTGCCGCGACCTCATGAAGGAGCTGCAGGTTCACCCGCCGAAGCTGCCGCGCGACGAGGTCAACGAATGCCTGTCATTCCTGGAGTGGCTGGACGACGACCACTTCACCTATCTCGGCTACCGCGAGTACAGCTTCACCGGCAGCGGCGAGAACACCGTGGCCAAGATCGACAACAAGTCGGCGATGGGCATCCTGCGCGACAGCAAGGTTTCGATCTTCGACGGCCTGCGCAACCTGGGGCAGCTGCCGGCCGAGGTGCAGGACTTCGTCAAGACGCCGGAATTGCTGCGCGTGACCAAGGCCAACCGCCGCGCGACGGTGCACCGCGCCGTGCACCTCGACACCGTCGCGGTGAAAACCATCGACGCCAAGGGCCGGGTCGCCGGCGAGCGGCTCTTCGTCGGTCTGTTCACCTCGGTCGCCTACTCGCGCAGCCCGCGCGAGATTCCGCTGCTGCGCCACAAGGTCGATGCGGTGATGTCGCGCGCCGGCTTCATGCCGGGCAGCCACGACGGCAAGGCGCTGATGCACATCCTGGAGAGCTATCCGCGCGACGAGCTGTTCCAGATCTCCGAAAAGGAACTCTACCGCACGGCGATCGGCATTCTGCACCTGCAGGAGCGCCAGAGAACCGCGCTCTTCGTGCGCCGGGATCCCTTCGAGCGTTTCGTCTCGGCCTTGGTCTACGTGCCGCGCGACCGCTATGACACCTCGCTGCGGCTCAAGCTGCAGGACATCCTGACCGAGGCCTACAGCGGCGAGGTCGCCAGCTTCTCGACCTTCCTCGGCGACGCCACCCTGGCGCGGCTGCATCTGCTGATCCGCACCGAACAGGGCAAGATCCCCCGGGCCGACACGGCGAAGGTCGAGCGGGCGCTGGCCCATGCCGCGCGCTCCTGGAGCGACGAGCTGGAGCACGCGCTGGTCGAAAAGCATGGCGAGGAGCGCGGCCTGACCACCTGCCGGCGCTACCGCCACGCCTTTCCCGCCTCCTATCAGGAAGATCATGTCGGCAAGGATGCCGCGGCCGATATCGCCAACATCGAGGCGGCGCTGGAAAGCGGCGACATCTCGATGGATCTCTACCGGCCGGTCCCGGCCGGTCCGCAGGAGCTGCATTTCAAGATCTATGTCGCCGGCAGCCCGATCCCGCTGTCCGACGTGCTGCCGATGCTGGAACGCATGGGGCTGAAGGTGATCGGCGAGGTGCCCTACGAAATCCATCCGGAGGGCGCCGAGGAGACGGTCTGGATCCACGACTTCTCGATGCGCCATCTCGGCCCGGCCGAGATCGACAACACCAGCGAGTTGCGCAACACCTTCCACGAGGTCTTCCATGAGGTCTGGCACGACCGCATGGAGAACGACGGTTTCAACGGCCTGGTGCTCTCGGCCGGGCTGACGGCGCGCGAGATCAAGGTGCTGCGGGCCTACTGCAAGTACCTGCGCCAGGCGCAGATACCCTTCAGCCAGAGCTACATGGAAGAGACCCTGGGCCGCAATCCGCGGCTGGCCACCCTGCTGGCCGAGCTGTTCATGGCCCGCTTCGATCCGGCCAGGCGCAAGGGCGCCGACAAGGCCGAGGAGAAGCTGGTCGCCGAGATTCGCGAGCTGCTCGAGCAGGTCAGCAACCTCGACGAAGACCGCATCATCCGGCGCTACCTCAACATGATCCGCTCGACCCTGCGGACCAACTTCTTCCAGACCGCCGAGGACGGCGGACCGAAGAGCTATATCTCCTTCAAGCTGGACTCCCAGGCGCTGCTGGAGCTGCCGCTGCCGCGTCCCTTCCGCGAGATCTTCGTGTACTCGCCGCGGATCGAGGGCGTACACCTGCGCTTCGGCATGGTGGCGCGCGGCGGCCTGCGCTGGTCCGACCGCATGGAGGACTTCCGCACCGAGGTGCTGGGCCTGGTCAAGGCGCAGCAGGTCAAGAACGCGGTGATCGTGCCGGTCGGCTCCAAGGGCGGTTTCGTCGGCAAACGCCTGCCCGAGCCCGCCGCCGACCGCAAGGCGTGGCTGGACGAAGGCATCGAGTGCTATAAGACCTTCATCCGCGGCCTGCTCGACATCACCGACAACCTGAAGGGCAAGAAGGTGGTGCCGCCGAAAAGGGTGGTGCGTCACGACGGCGACGACCCCTATCTGGTGGTTGCCGCCGACAAGGGCACCGCGACCTTTTCAGACATCGCCAACGGCGTCTCCGTGGACTACGGCTTCTGGCTCGACGACGCCTTCGCCTCGGGCGGCTCGGCCGGCTACGACCACAAGGCCATGGGGATCACTGCCCGCGGCGCCTGGGAATCGGTGAAGCGCCACTTCCGCGAGATCGGCAAGAACATTCAGGAAGAGGACTTCACCTGCATTGGCATCGGCGACATGGGCGGCGACGTCTTCGGCAACGGCATGCTGCTGTCCAAGCACATCTGCCTCAAGGCCGCTTTCAACCATCTGCATATCTTCGTCGATCCCAGCCCCGACGCGGCGACGAGCTGGAAGGAGCGCAAGCGGCTGTTCGACCAGGTCAAGGGCTGGGGCGACTATGACGCCAAACTGATCTCCAAGGGCGGCGGGGTGTTCGACCGCAAGGCCAAGTCGATCAAGATCAGCGCCGAAATGAAGGCGGCCTTCGCGCTGACCAAGGACAGCATGACGCCGAACGAGCTGATCCACGCGATCCTGAAAAGTCAGGCGGAACTGCTGTGGTTCGGCGGCATCGGTACCTATGTGCGGGCCAGCGACGAGAGCAATGGCGAGGTCGGCGACCGGGCCAACGATTCGATCCGCATCACTGCGCGCGAACTGGCCGCCGAGGTGGTCGGCGAGGGCGCCAACCTGGGCATGACCCAGAAGTCGCGCATCGAGTATGGCCTGCTGGGCGGGCGCTGTAACACCGATGCCATCGACAACTCGGCCGGCGTCGACTGCTCCGACCACGAGGTCAACATCAAGATCCTCCTCGGCGCGGTCGAGGAGAGCGGCAAGATGACCCGGGCGCAGCGCAACAAGCTGCTCGAGAAGATGACCGAGGAGGTCGCCCAGCTGGTGCTGCGCGACAACTACCTGCAGACCCAGTCGATCACCGTGACCCAGACCCTGGGGCATCACCTGCTCGACCGCCTGGGGCGCTTCATGCGCAGCCTGGAGAAGGCCGGGCAGCTCGACCGCTCCATTGAGTTCCTGCCCGACGACGAGACCGTGACCGAGCGCTTCAAGCAGGGCATAGGCCTGGCGCGCGCCGAGATCTCGGTGCTGCTGTCCTATGCCAAGCTGGTGCTCTACGCAGAGCTGCTGGCTTCCGACCTGCCCGACGACGGCTATCTCAAGCAAGATCTGGTCGACTACTTCCCGACGCCGCTGCGCAAGACCTACGAGAAGGCCATCGCGGGCCACCGCCTGCGCCGCGAGATCACGGCGACCAGCATTACCAACGAGATCGTCAACCGCATGGGTATCGCCTTCGTCCACGAGGTCGGCGAGAAGACCGGCATGCCTTCCGACGAGATCGCCCGTTCCTATATTGTCGCGCGGGAGGTTTTCGGCCTGCAGGAGCTGTGGGACGGCATCGAAGCGCTCGACAACAAGGTTCCGGCGGAAACCCAGTCGGCCATGCTGATCGAATGCGGCCGCCAGCTGGAACGCGCCGCGGTCTGGCTGCTGCGCAACTGCAGCCATCCTATCGCCATCGCCAGCGAGATCTCCAACTACGGTGCCGGCGTCGCCGAGCTGACCAGGAACATCTCCGGCTATCTCTCCGAGGCCGGCGACAACCTGCTGAAGGAGAAGGCCGCCAGCTACAAGGACTCCGGGGTGCCGGAGAAGCTGGCCCTGCGGGTCGCGACCCTGTCGCATCTCGCGCCCTCGCTCGACGTGGTGAGGATCGCCAACCTGACCGCCCTGCCGGTCGAGGATGCCGGCAAGACCTACTTCCGGGTCGGTGAGCGCTTCGGCTTCGATTGGCTGCGCCGCGCCGCCGGGCATCTGCCCAGCGACAACGCCTGGGACAAGCTGGCGATCACTGCCATCGTCGACGATCTCTTCGGCTATCAGAGCGACCTGGTGCTCAACGTGCTTTACGACGCCAAGGCGAAGTCGATCGCCGGCGGAAAGAAGGGGGCGAGGCGGGCACCGCCCGACGCCATGATTGACCTCTGGGCCGAGGACCGCATTCCCCTGGTGCACCGCAGCGACCAGCTGGTCTCGGAACTCCGAGCCGCCGGCACGCCCGATCTCTCGATGCTGGCGGTTGCCAACCGGCAGCTCAAGTCGATGGTCGTCTAGTGCGATGATCCGGCGCTCATGACCAGCCGGGAAGAGCGTCTGGCCGCGGTCTATGCCGCGGAGGGCCGCGACGATCTCGAGCGCCAGTACAAGACCTGGGCGGAGCACTACGACGCCGACGTCTTCGCGCTGGGCTATGCGGTGCCCGGCATGGTCGCGGCGATGACGGCGCGGCACCTGCCGCATGAGGCCAGCCCGATCCTCGACTGCGGCGCCGGCACCGGCCTGCTCGGCGTGCTGCTGACCGGGCTCGGCTACCGCGGCCTGACCGCCATCGACATGAGCCGGGAGATGCTGGCCCTGGCCGAGGCGCGCGGGATCTATGACGCCTGCCGCCGCATGGTGTTGGGCGCGCGGCTGGATTTCCCGGACGACGTCTTCGCCGGCGTGGTGGCGGCGGGGGTGTTCACCGCCGGGCACGCCCCGGCGGAGTCCTTCGACGAGCTCTGCCGGGTGACCCGCCCCGGCGGTCTGGCGATCTTCGGCGCGCGGGCCGATGGCGCCCACGGCGCGCCCTACCGCGAACGGCAGGATGCGCTGGAAGCCGCCGGGGCCTGGCGGCTGGAGGCGGAGAGCGAGGCCTACCCGGCCTTCCTGGTGGCGCCGGAGGAGGCGCATGTTCTCAACCGCGTCTTCGTCTATCGCGTGGCCGGCTAGGAGGCCCGCCGGGTGAACCAGGAAAAGCAGCAGCCCGAGCGCCGGCTGCCGGAACCGCCGGAGCAGACGCGGCTGAGCATCGCCGCCTGGTGCTTCTTCGACTGGGCCAACTCGGCCTTTCCGACGGTGATCATCACCTTTATCTTCGCCGCCTACTACACCCAGGCGCTGGCCCCGACCAAGGAGACCGGCACCAGCGAGTGGGCCTGGGCGATGAGCATTTCCGGCCTCGCCATCGCCGTGCTGGCGCCGGTGCTCGGCGCCCTGGCGGACCAGGGCGGGCGGCGCAAGCCCTACATCTTCATGCTGTCGCTGGTCTGCGTCGCCTGCGGCCTGCTGCTCTGGACCATCGCGCCGGAGCGCAGCTTCGCGCTGCGCGCGCTGATCGTCGTCGGCATCGCCAACGTCGCCTTCGAGATCGGACAGGTGTTCTACAACGCCATGCTCCCCGAGGTGGCGCCGCCGGGAAAGCTCGGCCGCGTCTCCGGCTGGGCCTGGGCGCTGGGCTATGCCGGCGGCCTCGTCTGCCTGACGCTGTCGCTGCTGCTGCTGGTGCAGCCGGACCCCTCGCCCTTGGGACTCGACCGCGACGCCGGGGAGCATGTCCGCGCCACCGGCCCCTTCGTCGCCCTGTGGTACCTGGTCTTCGCCCTGCCGATGTTCCTGCTGACGCCGGAGCGCGCAGCGACGGGAATCAGGGCGGGCAGAGCGATCCGCGACGGCCTCGCCTCGCTCTGGCGCACCATCAAGTCGCTGCCCGAACATCGGGGGATGCTGCGCTTTCTGATCGCGCGGATGATCTATATCGACGGCCTCAACACGCTCTTCGCCTTCGGCGGCATCTACGCCGCCGGCAGCTTCGGCATGGATTTCGAGGAGGTGCTGATTTTCGGCATCCTGCTCAACGTCACCGCCGGCCTGGGCGCCTTCGCCTTCGCCTGGATCGACGACTGGATCGGGCCGAAGCGCACCATCCTGATCTCGGTGGCCGCGCTGACCCTGCTCGGTGCGGCGATCCTGGTGGTCGAGAGCAAGCTGATGTTCTACATCCTGGGCTGCGGCCTCGGAATCTTCATCGGCCCGACCCAGTCGGCCAGCCGCAGCCTGATGGCCCGTCTCGCACCCCCGGCGATCCGCACCGAGCTGTTCGGCCTCTACGCCTTCTCCGGCCGGGTCACGGCCTTCCTTGGCCCCTTCCTGGTCGGCCTGGTGACCTACTGGAGCGACAGCCAGCGCCTGGGCATGTCGGTGATCCTGGTGCTTTTCCTGATCGGCCTGGTCCTGCTCTGGCCGCTGCGCGAGCCGCCCCAGGAGCAACCGGGTCCTTAAAAAAGCCCGGGCGCGAGGCCCGGGCGAAGAGTGAGAGAGGACAGGGCAGGCGGCACCGGGGCGCGGCCTCCTGGAGGCAGGTCCCGACCCGAATTAGGGGATTAGCACTCGGCGCGGGACCGGGGATGGCTGAGACGGGCTTCGCCCCAGCCGCAAAGCAAGCGCCGGACAGCCTGGCCGGCATCGCGCAGGGCGCTGCGCAGCGCTTCGCGCTGCAGCCTACGGCCGCGTTCGACATTGCGGCGCAGCTCGAGGTCGCCGAGCGCGGCAGAGGAGTCGAAGGAGGCGGTTCGGGTGAAGTTCGAGAGACGGTCCATGATTCTTTCCCTTTCTGCGCAGCTGCCCCGGCTTAGGAGGCTATTTCCGGGGTTCTGCGCGTGAGTCGAATTTAGATTGTTCCCGAAAACAAAATAATGCAGGATGATTGCAAATCATTTGTGCGCCTAAAGAACGAATAGAGAGAGCCAGGAAATGGACAACATCAGCGAGATGGAAGTCTTCGTGCGCGTCGTGCAGTCGGAGTCCTTTTCCGCCGCGGCGCGGGCGCTGAATCTGTCGCCGTCGGCAGTCAGCAAGCAGGTCGGCCGGCTCGAGGATCGCCTCGGCGCGCGGCTGCTCAACCGCACCACGCGGCAGCTTTCCCTGACCGAGGTCGGGGCCGCCTTCTATGCCCGCGCCGAGCGGATCATCGCCGACGTCACCGAGGCGGAGCAGGCCGTCTCCCATCTTGAGGGCTCGGCGCGCGGCACCCTGAAACTGAACGCGCCGACCGCCTTCGGGCGGCTGCATATCGCGCCGCTGATCGCCGGCTATCTGGAAGCCTATCCCGAGGTGCGCATCGACATGGGGCTCAGCGACCGCTTCGTCGATGTGGTCGAGGAGGGGATCGACCTGGCGATCCGGATCGGCGAGCTTTCGGATTCCAGCCTGATCGCGCGCAAGCTCTCGCCGAACCGCCGCCTCGCCGTAGCCTCGCCGGCCTACATCAAGCGCCAGGGCGCACCCGCCGCCCCGGCCGAGCTGGCGAGCCACAACTGCCTGGTCTACACCTATCGGGCGCAGCGCCACGACTGGCCCTTCGAGGGCCCCCAGGGGCTGGAGACGGTGCGGGTGACCGGCAATCTGGAGACCAACTCGCCGGAGATCCTCAAGGTCAACATCGTCAACGGGGTGGGCATCGGCCTGCTGCCGCTATGGCTGATCGGCGACGACCTGCGCGCCGGCCGGCTGGTGCAGATCATGCCGGGTTATCACGCGCCCGACAGCGCGATCTACGCCCTCTATCCGCACAGCCGCCACCTCTCGCCCAAGGTGCGCAGCTTCGTCGACTACCTGGCCGCCAACCTGAAAGGGCTGGTCGAGCAGCCGGAGGAAGCCAAGATCAGTGCCTGAAGTGGCGTAACCCGGTGAAGACCATGGCGAGCCCGGCCTCGTTGGCCGCGGCGATCACCTCCTCGTCGCGCATCGACCCGCCCGGCTGAATCACCGCCTTGGCGCCGGCCTCGACCGCGGCCAGCAGGCCGTCGGCGAAGGGGAAGAAGGCGTCGGAGGCGACCACCGAGCCCTGCGCCGCCTCGGGACCGCCGGTCTCCTTGGCTTTCAGCGCGGCGATCCGCGCCGAATCCACCCGGCTCATCTGCCCGGCGCCGATGCCGACCGTGCGGCCTTGCTTGGCATAGACGATGGCGTTGGACTTGACGTGCTTGGCGACCCGGAAGGCGAAGATCAGATCGGCCCACTGCTGATCGTCGGGCGCCCGCTCGGTCACCACCTTCAGGTCCGCGCGCGCGACCCGGCCGCTGTCCCGGCTCTGCAGCAGCAGGCCGCCGGCCAGGGACTTGACCGCCATGCCGCCCGCCGCCGGATCGGGCAGGCCGCCGGTCAGCAGCAGCCGCAGGTTCTTCTTGCCAGCCAGCACCTCAAGGGCGGAAGCGTCGGCGTCCGGGGCGATCACCACCTCGGCGAAGAGCTCGGCGATCTGGGCGGCGGTGGCGGCGTCGAGCGTCGTGTTGGCGGCGATGATACCGCCGAAGGCGCTGACCGGGTCGCAGGCCAGGGCCCGCTCGTAGGCATCGCTCAGCGTGGCGCCCAGGGCCACGCCGCAGGGGTTGGCGTGCTTGACGATGGCGATCGCCGGGGCCTCGCCGGGGTCGAACTCGGCGGCCAGTTCGAAGGCCGCATCGGTGTCGTTGAAGTTGTTGTAGGACAGCTCCTTGCCCTGGATCTGCCGCGCCGTGGCGACGCCGGGCCGCTGCTCCGCGGTGCGGTAGAAGGCCGCCTGCTGGTGCGGGTTCTCACCGTAGCGCAGGGACTGCGCGCGCTCCGCCGCCAGGGTGAAGCTGGCGGGGAAGGCTTCGCCCTCCTCGCTGGCCATCCAGCCGGCGATGGCGGCATCGTAGGAAGCGGTATGGGCATAGGCCTTGGCGGCAAGGCGGCGGCGCAGGGCGAGACCGGTCTTGCCGTCGTTTTCCTGCATCTCCCGCATCACCGCACCGTAGTCTTCCGGCGAGGTGACGATGGCGACGAAGACGTGGTTCTTGGCCGCCGCGCGGACCATGGCCGGGCCGCCGATGTCGATGTTCTCGACGCAGGTCTCGCGGTCTGCGCCGGAGGCCAGGGTCTCGCGGAAGGGATAGAGATTGACCGCCACCAGATCGATCCCGGCGATACCATGGTCGGCCATGGCGGCGCGGTGGCTCTCGTCGTCGCGGCGCGCCAGGATGCCGCCGTGGATCGCCGGGTGCAGGGTCTTGACCCGGCCGTCCATGATCTCGGGAAAGCCGGTCGCCTCGGCGACCTCGGTGACCGCGACTCCGGCCTCTCTCAAGGCCTTGGCGGAGCCGCCGGTGGACAGAATCGCGACGCCGCGTCCGGCGAGGAAGCGGCCGAACTCGACGAGGCCGGTCTTGTCGGACACGGAAAGCAGGGCGCGGGCGATGGGTAGATTTTCTTCGGACATCGGGGCTCCAGAGAAGGGGGCGCTTCGGGCGCATAGAAAGCGCGGCAGCCCCCCGCGATCAAGCCGTAACTTTGCGGACGGCCGCTTAGCGCAGCGGCCCTTCCTTTTGCAGCGCCCACTTCACCAGAGTCTCGCCGGCCTCGTAGCTGCCGCGCAGCACGACCTGCTGGCTGCGCCGCTGTTCGCCGGCGCTGCCGAGATAGAGCGAATCCTCCAGATCGATCTCCGCGCCCTTGACCTTCAGCCGCCAGCCGCCGCCCTTGGGCAGGCGCAGCAGCGCGGCGCTGCCGTCCTGCAGCAGATTGGCCTGGACCAGGGGATGCAGATGGAAGCGCAGCACGAAGCCGCCATCGGGCCGGGTGCCGCTCTCGGCGAAGACGTCGAGCCGCTCCTCGCCGCGCAGGTCCTCGCCGTTGGCCGCCAGGAACAGGCGCCGGTGGTACAGCAGGCCGTAGTTCGGCCGGTAGCCGTCGTGGGAGAGGTCGAGCCAGGTATTGCCCTCGCCTTCCTCGCGGCGGCAGCGCACCGTCTCCGGACGGCTCAGCAGGCCGCCGCCTGGGGCGATACCGCTGGAGTTGGTGTCGCTGGCGGTCAGGGTGGAGTGCGCCGCGGTGCCGCGCAGCAGCTGGTTGATCCGGGGGTGATGCGCCTCGGCGCCGCAGTTGACGATGAAGCGCTCGCGCCCCACCGACATCTCGAAGGACAGGGTTCCGGCATGGGCGCGGCGGTCGTAGCCCGGCGGCGGCGGCGCGCCGCTGTCGACGATCACCAGGGCGCGCCCGGCCTGCATCCGCTGGAAGCCGCTCTGCGGCGCCGACATCCGTGGGCGGCCGCGGCCGTCGGCGCGCTGCAGCACCATGTCGATGCGCAGGTCCTCCTCTTCGCTGGAGCCGTTGAACAGCGCCAGCCCGCCGTCGCCGTGCTGAAACAGCCGCAGGGTCGGGGCCATGGCGTCGATCGCCGTGGAGAGATCGGTCGGCACCTCGACCTCGGCGGCATGCAGGGTCGCACGCAGGTCGATCAGGTCGCGCAGCACCGCGAGCTGGCGCGCCGGACTGCGCTCGACATGGCCGCCGTCGACCAGGATCTGTTTCGGCAGCTCGCGCATCAGCCGGTCGAGGCCGCGCGCCAGCCAGCGCTCGCCGCCGGGCAGGCAGGCCCCGGCGATGGTCAGGCCCTTGAGCGCGCAGATCAGGTCTGAGCCGGACAGGCCCGCCGGCAGAACGCGGTTGAGATGGCAGGCCTGCCGGCAGGCGGAGTCGATCACCCGGCGGCGGAACAGGACATCGGCGCTGGCGGCGTAGAATTCCCACTGGCCGAGCCAGTGGGACAGCCGCCGCGCCAGCACGATGGGATCCCAGGCGGGAAAGGACAGCCGCTCGTGGCTGTCGAGCCAGGAGCCGACCAGCTCGCGGGCGGTGCGCCGGGCGGTGTCGCCGCCGGCGGCGCGCAGGTCGCGCAGCCAGGAGAAGCTGTGCAGCTCCTGCAGCCATTCGCTCTCGGCCTCCGCCGGGTTCCAGATCGGTGCCGGGTTCATCAGCGTCTGGCCGCGCAGCGCGAAACAGCCGCCGGCGATGGCGCTGCCCTGGCCGGCCTGGCCTGGCCAGGGGTCGGGCGGCGTGGTGTTGGGCGCGGCGGCGTTGCTGCCCGTCAGGCTGGAGCAGTAGGGCGGCAGCAGGAAGACCGGCTGTTTCAGCAGGTAGAAGACACGGCTGGAAAGCTGCTCCGGCGGCAGCCGCCGCAGACTGGCGAAACGTTCGAGGAGGCCCGGACCCTGGGCAGCGGCCCTTTTCCTGCGTGGCGGAGCGGCGGTGCTGGCCACGGCTCGCTCCGCCATCAGCCCTGGCCGCGCAGCCGGCGGATGTTCTCGGCGTAGCTGCCGGGCCCGCCCGCGAAGCTCGAGGTTCCGGCGACCAGGACGTCGGCGCCGGCCGAGATCGCATCGCGCGCCGTCTCGACGGTGATTCCGCCGTCGATCTCCAGGTCGATGTCGCGGCCGCTGTCGTCGATCTTGCGGCGCAGTACCTCAAGTTTCTTCAGCGCCGAGGGGATGAAGGCCTGGCCCCCGAAACCCGGATTGACGCTCATCACCAGGATCAGGTCGAGCTCCTCGAGCACGGCGTCGACGCTGTCGGCCGGGGTTGCCGGGTTGAGCACCAGCCCCGCCTTCTTGCCGTGCGCCTTGATCAGCTGCACCGTACGGTGGACGTGCGGTCCGGCTTCGGGATGGAAGGAGATGATGTCGGCCCCGGCCTCGGCGAAGCCGGCGATGAAGGGGTCGACCGGCGCGATCATCAGATGCACGTCGAAAGGCAGACTGGAATGCGGCCGTAGCGCGGAGACCACCTGCGGGCCGAAGGTGATGTTGGGGACGAAGTGCCCGTCCATCACGTCGAGGTGGATGTAGTCGGCGCCGGCCTCGGCGATCGCACGGAGGTCCTCACCCAGACGGGCGAAGTCGGCGGCGAGCATGGAGGGGGCGACGCGAATCGGCTGCTGCATCCGCTTTAGGTATCAGCAAGCCCCTAAGCCTTCAAGCGCAGGCGGCAGGCATAGAAGCCGTCGATCCCGCCGGACTCGGCGAGATGGCAGGGTAAAGTCCGCAGATCGCCGGCCGGGCTCAGCCAGGGGCGCAGCAGGTCGAGGCCCTGCGCGAAGCAGGCCGCGCCCTCCGCCGCGGCGCTGTCGGCGGCCTCCGCGCTCAGCAATTCCTCGGGCTGGACCGGAATCCGCTCGACCCGGCCGCTGGCGAGCAGCGCTTCGATCCGCGCCGCTCCCTCCTCGGGCTGCAGGGAGCAGACCGCGTAGACCAAGAGCCCGCCTGGCTTGAGCATCTCCAGGGCGGCGGCGAGCAGAGCGTCCTGGGTCGCGGTCAGTGCGGCGACGTCCTCCGGCGTCTTGAGCCAGGCGATGTCGGGATGGCGGCGCAGAGTGCCGCTGGCGCTGCAGGGCGCGTCGAGCAGGATGGCGTCGGCGGGCTCCTGCGGCCGCCAGGTCCGGGCGTCGGCGGCGACGGTCTCGGCGGCCAGGCCGAGGCGCTGTAGATTTTCCGTGACCAGGGCGAGGCGCGCCTCGGAAAGGTCGACGGCGGTGACCCGGGCGCCGGCGGCGGCGAGCTGCGCGGTCTTGCCGCCGGGCGCGGCGCAGAGGTCGATCACCCGCTGGCCCTCGAGCGGCTGCAGCAGCCGTGCCGGCAGGGCGGCGGCGGCATCCTGCACCCACCAGGCGCCCTCGGCATAGCCGGGCAGACGGCGCACGTCGCCGGCGCCGGATTGCAGGCGCAGCGAACCGCTCGGCAGCAGGGTGGCGTCCAGGGGCTCGAGCCACTCCGCGGGTGCGCCGCGCGGGGTCAGGTCGAGCGGCGGCTCTTGCAGGCTGGCCTGGGCGATTGCGGCGGCGGTCTCGGCCCCATAGGCGGCTTCCCAGGACTCCCGGAGCCAGCCGGGCAGGTTCAGCCGGGCGGCGTCCTGGGTTTCCAGGATCGCCTCGCCCTCGCGTCCGAGGCGGCGCAGCACCGCGTTGAGCAGGCCCTTGAAGTTGCCGAGCTTCTGGCGCTGGGCGAGGTCGAGGGCGGTGCTGACCGCGGCGTGGGGCGGGGTCTGCAGGAACAGCAGCTGCGCCGCCGCCAGGCGCATCAGATTCTGCAGCCGCGCCAGATCGGGCTTCAGCGGCTTGTCGAGCAGGCTGTCCAGCGCGGCGTCGATCTGCCCCAGGCGGCGCAGCGTGGTGGCGGTCAGCATCCGCACGAAGGCGCGGTCGCGCCCCGACAGCCGGGCCAGCGCCGCATGCTCGGCGAAGGCCAGATCGAGCGGGCGGCGGCGCAGCAGCACCGAATCGAGCAATTGCCAGGCGATCAGGCGGCTATCGGGGGTCTGTCGGGTTTCGTTCATCGTCCGTGGTCTAACGGCTGCGGTGATAAAAAAACAGCGGGAAGATGAAATCCCTGCCGCGGGCAGCGCGGCTGTTTATCGGCTCAGCCCCAGGGCCCGCGCTCGCCGCCGGACTCCGGGAGGATCGACTCGCCGCGAGCCGTGGCCGTCGCGCGGTCTTGGGTCATCTCCCCGGCCATGTCCTTCAGCCGGGCGATACGTTCGGCGGTCTTGGGGTGGGTCGAAAACAGACCGTCGAGCTTCTGCGTGTGCAGCGGATTGATGATGAAGATGTGGGCCGAAGCGGGATTTTCCTCGGCTTCGCGGTTGTCGATGCCGCGCGAGCCGCGCTCCAGCTTCTCCAGCGCGGAAGCGAGCCACAGCGGCTGGCCGGAGATCTCCGCGCCACCCCGGTCGGCGCCGTACTCGCGGGTGCGCGAGATCGCCATCTGCACCAGAGCGGCGGCGAAGGGCGCCAGGAACATCAGGGCGATGGTGCCGATCAGGCCGAGCGGATTGTTGCGGTTGCCGCCGAAGAACAGGGCGAAGTTCGCCAGCATTCCGATCGCTCCAGCGAGCACCGCGGTCACCGTCATGATCAGGGTATCGCGGTTGCGCACATGCGCCAGCTCGTGCGCCATCACCCCGGCCACTTCCTCGCGGCTGAGGTGCAGCAGCAGGCCGGTGGTCGCAGCCACGGCGGCATTCTCGGGATTGCGGCCGGTGGCAAAGGCGTTGGGCTGCGGGTTGTCGACGATGTAGGTGCGGGGCATCGGCAGGCCGGCGCGCTGCGCCAGATCGGCGACGATGCCGTGGAACTCCGGCGCGCTGCGGGCATCGACCTCGCGCGCCTTGTACATCTTCAAAACCAGCTTGTCGGCGTTCCAGTAGGCGAAGCCGTTCATCGCTATCGCCGCGCCCAAGGCGATGAGGATTCCCATCTCGCCGGCGAGCAGAAAGCCGACGACCAGGAAGATCGCCGTCATGGCGGCGAGAAGAAGTCCGGTGCGCAGCGTATTCATCGTTGGGGTATCCGCGTAAGTTCTGTTGGCATATCAGGAAATTTGCGCCGCTTTTCAAGTAGCCCGGCGCCGGCGTCGAAGGGAGTTTATCTTGAAAGTCAGCGAATTAGGCGGCGCCGTCTTCTCCGTCCTCTGGGACGAGATCAGCGCGGTCCGCACGGCTCTGTGGTTCCGGCCGACGGCCTTCTGCCTGCTCGCCATCCTTCTGGCGTTGCTCGTCGCCGCGGCGGACGACCTGCTGCCGAAGGCAGCGCTGTCCTGGCTGCCGGAGGTCGAGAAGCAAAGCCTGCACGACCTGTTGAGCCTGCTGACCCAGGGCATGCTGACCGTCTCCACGGTGACGCTGTCGGTGCTGATGCTGGTGCTCAATCTCGCCGCCGGCCAGGCCTCGCCGCGCGCGGTGCCGGAGATGATGGCCGACGAGGTGACCCAGAACGCCCTCAGCTCCTTCCTCGCGACCTTCGTCTTCTCCCTGACCGCGCTGATGCTGCTCGGGTTCGACGGAATCGAGGCGTCCGGGGTCTCGCTGACCTTCTTCTGCGCGCTGGCCTTGATCCTCAACGCGCTGCGCTATCTGGTGCAGTGGATCCATCACGTCGCCTCGGCGATGAAGATCAACCGGATTGTCAGCCGGGTGCATCGTCAGGCCCAGGAGGTGCTGTCGACCTATCTGGAGCAAGGCGAGGAAGAGGACGCGGGCGCGCCACGCAAAGGCAAAGGCAAGCCAGAGACGCTCCGCGCCAAGCAAAGCGGCTACGTGCGCGTCGTCGATGCCGGGGAACTCGGCACCTTGGCCGAGGAGCACGCGCTGGTGCTGCAGCTCGCGGTCAAGGAAGGCGATTTCGTCCACCCTCATCGCCCGCTCCTGCAGGTCTGGGGCGTCGCACTCGACGGCGACGGGGAAGACGCCAGGGATCTGGCGGCGGCGCTGCGCCTCGCCGTGGTGGTCGACTACGAGCGCAGTCCGGAGAAGGATCCCCTGCTGGGGGTCGAGCTGCTGGCGGAGATCGCCAGCCGGGCGCTCTCCCCCGGGGTCAACGATCCCCAGACGGCGCTGGTCTGCCTCGATCACCTCGGCGGGCTGCTCGCCCAGGCGGCGGCGCTGCCGCCCGGGGATTACCCGCCGGCCTGCCCGGGGAAGGGCCGGGTGAAGCTGCTCCGCGTCGACTTCGCGGCGCTGCTGGAACGGGCGCTGCGCCCGGCGATGCGCGACGGCGCCGGCCAGGCGGAGGTGATCTGTCGGGTGATGACCGTGCTGGGCGATCTGGCGGAGACCGCGGATCCAGCCTATTACGATCTGCTTGCGGAGGAAGCGGCGCGGGCCGAGGCCTTCGGAAAGGCGGAGCTGATCCTGGAGCAGGACAGGAAGCTCCTCGCCAAGGGCGCCCAGGTGTTGCAGGAACGCATCGCGGCGCGGAAGTCTTGAGCCCGGCGGCGGCGCGCGCCATATTCGGATCATGAGCCTGGAGTTCAAGAGCCGCCGGCCCGCGCCGGCAAAGCCCGCCGCCAAGGCCCCTCAGCCCTCCGCCGCCGCGCGGAAGGAGGAGGCCGCGCGCCAGCGCGCCGCCGCCCACGCCGGCCAGGCGCTGAAGGACGCCCAGGCCGCCAAGCAGGCGCAGCGGGAAAAGGAGATCGGCGGGCCCGAGGGGCCGGAGCCGACCCGCTACGGCGACTGGGAACGCAAGGGCATCTGCTACGACTTCTAGCGTCTTGACGCTTTTCGCAGGCTGCGGCTGACTGCCGGGTATGAACCGCCTGGAAGCCCTCTCCGAAAGCATCGACCAGGTCGCGCTGCGCGCCTATCGCCTGAAGCGGGTGCAGGAGCGGCTGCGGCAGGAAGACTGCGCTGCGGCGGTGCTGTTCGACCCGATCAACATCCGCTACGCCACCGGCAGCCGCAACATGGCGGTTTGGACCCTGCACAACCATGTCCGCTACGCCTTCGTGCCTGCCGAGGGCCTGCCGGTGCTGTTCGAGTTCGGCGCCGGCCGCCTGGCGACTCCGGCCGAGGCGCTGGAGACCGTCGGCGAGGTCCGCCCGCCGCGCGGCTGGACCTATTTCTATAGCGGCGACAAGAAGCCCGAGCATGTCCAGCTCTGGGCCGCCGAGCTGGCCGGGCTGCTGCGCGAGACCGGCGGCGGCAACCGCCGCGTCGCCTTCGACCATCTCGACCCCCTCGGCCTCCATGCCCTGCAGGCGCAGCAGGTCACGGTCACCGACGGCGAAGCGCTGATGGAACGCGCGCGGCTGATCAAGTCGGCCGAGGAGATCGCCTGCATCAAGCTGGCGATTGCTGTCGCCGAGCTCGGCATGGCGCGGATGCGGACGGCGCTGCGCCCCGGACTCAGCGAGAACGCGCTGTGGTCGATCCTGCACCAGACCAACATCGAGCACGACGGCGAGTGGATCGAGACCCGGCTGCTGTCCTCGGGTCCGCGCACCAATCCCTGGATGCAGGAGTCGAGTCCGCGGGCGATCGAGGCCGGCGATCTGGTCGCCTTCGACACCGACATGATCGGGCCGAACGGCTACTGCGCCGATATCTCGCGAACCTACCTCTGCGGCGGCGGCCCGGCCTCGCCGGAGCAGAAGGCGCTCTATGCCGCCTCCGCCGAGCAGCTGGCGCACAACTTCGAACAGCTCAAACCGGGCCGCAGCTTCCGCGAGGTGGTGGAGTCCGAATGGAGCTTCCCGCAGCGCTACCTGCACTCCCGCTACGGCTTCGCCCACGGCGTCGGGATGGCCGACGAGTTTCCCTTCCTGCCCAACCGTGCCGTCATCGACCGCCTGTCGAATCCCGACGATATCGTCGAGCCGGGCATGGTCTTTTCGATCGAGAGCTACATCGGCGAGGTCGGCGGCAAGGAGGGGGTGAAGCTGGAGGACCAGCTGCTGATCACCGAGTCCGGGCCGGAGCTGCTGTCGCACTTCCCCCTGGAGGATTCTCTCCGCTAGCTTTTGGCGTCGTGGAAGATGATGCCCAGGGTGCGGCGGTGGCCCGCCCGCAGCTCGCTGACTCCGTGGCGCATCGCCACCCGATAAGCGCCGCGCTTGCCCTCGGCAGGACGATGGTTGACGGCGAAGACCACGGCATCGCCCTTGGCCAGCGGCACCACCTGGGCGCGCGACTGGCGGCGCGGCCGCTGCTCGGTCAGGACGAACTCGCCGCCTTCGAAATCCTTGCCCGGCTGGTCGAGCAGCACCGCCGCCTGCAGCGGGAAGACATGCTCCCCATAGAGATCCTGGTGCAGGCAGTTGTAGCCGCCCTCGGCGTAGTCCAGGATCAGCGGCGTCGCCCGCTTCTGCCCCGCGGCGTGGCAGCGTTCGAGAAAGGCCGCGTGCTCCGGTGGGAAGGAGATGTCTTGCCGCAGCCGCGCGGCCCAGCGGTTGGCGAGCGGAGCGAGATGGGGGTAGAGGGCGCCGCGCAGCCGTGCCACCGGATCCGGCAGGGGATAGTCGAAATAGCGGTACGCGCCGAGGCCGTAGCCATGGCGGGCCATGACCACGGTCTTGCGGAAACGCGCCTCCTCGGCGTAGAGCGCTGCGACGGCGTCGCAGGCGCTCTTCGAAAGCAGCTTCGGCAGCAGCGCCCAGCCCCGACCGTCGAGATCGGCGCAGACCGCCGGCCAGTCATAGGCGGCGATCCGGTGCAGCAGGGTCTCGGAGTCCGCCATCCGGCGCCTCTCATCTGTCCGGGCGGCAGCGCTTGCAGGGGCGGTACCCGGCGCGCGCCGCCTCCGCTCCGCTGCGATGGAACCGCACGTTCTTGCGCAGCGGCCGCCCGGGGCAGGAGGGGCGGCAGAAGACGCCGGTGGTTCCTACGGAAAAGACGAAGTGGCTGTCTGCCGCTGTATCGCGCCGCTGCATCGCGGCCCATTTCTCGTCGTCGCTGGCGAAGGCCTGCGGTCGGTCGGTCATGACGAAGCTCCTCGGTGGCGGTTCGGGGACAGTCTGGCTGCGCCGCGCTGCGCGGGCACTCCGATTCTTGCGCTGCTCAGAAACGATTGAGTTCCGTCAGGGAGCGCTTCTGCCGCCCCTCGGAATCGAAGTTCTCCGGCGCCAGCCAGGCCTCGAAGTTGTCGCGCACCCGGGGCCACTCCTCGGCCAGCAGGGAGTACCAGGCGGTGTCGCGGTTGCGGCCCTTGACGATCATGTGGCGGAAGAACACCCCCTCGTAGCCGAAGCCGAGGCGCCGGGCGGCGGAACGCGACTTGGCGTTGGCGGCGTTGCACTTCCACTCCAGCCGGCGGTAGCCGAGATCGTCGAAGGCATGGCGCAGCATCGCATAGAGGGCATCGGTGGTCTTCGGCGAGCGCTGGATCTCCGGCACGAACCAGATGTGCCCGATCTCGATGCTGGCGTTGCCGGGGACGATGTTGAGGTAGCTCGTCATGCCTTCGGGCCGGCCGCTGTCCTTGTCGAGGACGGCGTAGAACAGCGGATCCTCGGAGGCGGCGCGCAGCTCGACCCAGGCGGTGAAGGCTTCCGCGTCGGCGAAGGGACCGTAGGGCAGATAGGCCCAGAGCCGCCGCTTCGTCTCGTCGCCGTGGGACAACTCGAAAAGCGCCTCTGCGTGGCCTGCCATCACCGGCGTCAGCCGGGTCCGGCGTCCCAGGATGTCCCCGCGCTCGGGCCAGGCCGCGGGCGGCGTCTCCACGGCGTCTTCGCTCAAGCGGCGGCGCCGCGGCGTTTCTTGCTGCTGGGTCATGTTGTCGGGATCCCTGGACGCGCTCGACGCCATCTTACGCCAGCGCTAGAGCAGAGGCGAGAAGACACGGGCCACGCCCTGCAGCGTCTCCTCGAAGTAGGAGACCGGCCGCGGCCCTTCCTCACAGTCCGCGAAGGTCTCCTCGAACCACGCGGCGAGCGCTTCGATCTCCGGCTCGGAGTAGAAGAAGCTCGCAAGTTCGAAGTTGAGGAAGAAGCTGCGCTGGTCGAAGTTGCACGAGCCGATCATGCCGACGCTGTCGTCGATCACCATGGCCTTGGCGTGCAGCATCGACGGCGCATAACGGAAAATTCGCGCGCCGCTGTTGTCGAGATCGCGCAGATAGGGGCCACGCGCCAGATCGCAGATCCTGTGGTCGGAGCGCTTCGGGACCATGATCCTGAGATCGACGCCGCGCCGGGCCGCCAGGCTGAGGGCGCAGCCGAGCGTCTCTCCGGGAATGAAATAAGGGGAGGTGATCCAGAGCCGCTTCCTGGCGCTGTAGATCATCGCGCCGATGACTTCGAAGAGGCCGTCGCCGACGACGTCGGGCCCGCTTGGCATGGGCTGGACCAGCGCGTCGCCCCTTTTCTCGATTTCTCCAGCGGTCATCAGCGGGATTCGTTTCCCCGTGGAGAAGAACCAGTCGGAGCGGAAGATGCCGCCGTAGGCGGCGCTGGCCGGGCCTTCGAGAAGGAAGCTGAGGTCGCAGAAGCTGCCCTCCTCGGGTTCCGGAGAGATATAGAGCTCGCCGATGTTGGTGCCGCCGCTCCACACGCGGCTCTGATCGGCGATGACGACCTTGCGGTGGTTGCGCAGATTGGCGAGGTTGCGCAGCGCGAAGGAGCGGCGCACCGGGAGAAAGTAGCTGATTTCGCCGCCCGCCTCGGTCACCGGCGCCAGGAAGGCGTCGTTGGTGCCCATCGAGCCGACGTCGTCGAGCAGCAGCTTGACCTCGACACCGCGCTTGGCGGCTTCGGCCAGGCGGTCGACCACCAGTTTGCCGATCTTGTCCGGCGCGAAGAGATAGATGTCGATCCAGACCTGTTTTTCCGCGCTATCGATCATCTCGATCAGGCTGGCGTAGGACGCGGCGCAGTCGCTCAGCAGCTCGACCCGATTGCCGGGGAAGGCGGCCGGGACGCCGTAGGTGCGAATCAGGGAATCGTGGGCGTTTGCGGGCTCGGGTACCGGGCTGTGCAGGGAGTCGAAGTCGATCGGCGACTTCGACCGGTGGCGCCGCTTGTGGACCTTGCGCCAGCCGAAGAAAATGTAGGCGATCACCCCCAGTACCGGCAGGAAGAACATGAACATCAGCCAGGCGGTGATCGACTGCGCCGGCCGGCGCTCGCGCACCATGTGGTTGACGAAATACAGCGCCAGCGCCCAGGAGGCGAACAGCAGGATGCCTTCGAAGTACCAGGCGAAATCGGTGACCATGACTCTCCGGTTGCCCTCCGCGGACTCCTAAGATCGTGCCGCGCCGCGGGCGATGCAATCTTTGCCGCGACGCGGGCAGCAAAAAGGCCCGCCGGATCGGGCCTTTCGCGGGGCGCCGTAACGACGGTCCGTCAGGCGCGGTTCATGCGGTTCTCGACCAGGTCTTCGACCACCGCCGGGTCGGCCAGAGTCGAGGTGTCGCCGAGGTTGGCGTAGTCGTTCTCGGCGATCTTGCGCAGGATGCGGCGCATGATCTTGCCCGAGCGGGTCTTCGGCAGGCCCGGCGCCCACTGGATCAGGTCGGGGCTGGCGATCGGCCCGATCTCGTTGCGCACCCACTGCACCAGTTCCTTGCGCAGCTCCTCGTTCGGCTCCTCGCCGGCGTTGAGGGTGACGTAGGCGTAGATGCCCTGGCCCTTGATGTCGTGGGGGTAGCCGACCACGGCGGCCTCGGCGACCTTCTGATGGGCGACCAGCGCCGATTCCACCTCGGCGGTGCCCATGCGGTGGCCGGAAACGTTGATCACGTCGTCGACCCGGCCGGTGATCCAGTAGTAACCGTCCTCGTCGCGGCGGCAGCCGTCGCCGGTGAAGTACTTGCCCGGGTAGGTCGAGAAGTAGGTCTGGATGAAGCGTTCGTGGTCGCCGTAGACCGTGCGCATCTGGCCCGGCCAGGAGTCGGAGATGCAGAGGTTGCCGGAGGTGGCCCCTTCCAGCTTCTTGCCGTCGTTGTCGACGATCGCCGGTTTGATGCCGAACAGCGGCCGGGTCGCCGAGCCGGGCTTCAGCGGGGTGGCGCCTGGCAGCGGCGAAATCAGGATGCCGCCGGTCTCGGTCTGCCACCAGGTATCGACGATCGGGCAGCGCTCCTCGCCGACCACGGTGTAGTACCAGTTCCAGGCCTCGGGATTGATCGGCTCGCCGACCGAGCCGAGCAGCCGCACGGAGGAACGGTCGGTTTTCTTCACCGGGCCGTCGCCCTCGCGCATCAAGGCGCGGATCGCGGTCGGCGCGGTGTAGTAGATGTTGACCTTGTGCTTGTCGCAGACCTGCCAGTGGCGCGAGGCGTCGGGGTAGTTGGGCACGCCCTCGAACATCAATGTGGTCGCGCCGTTGGCCAGCGGCCCGTAGACGATATAGCTGTGTCCGGTGACCCAGCCGACGTCGGCGGTGCACCAGTAGATCTCGCCGTCGTGGTAGTCGAAGACGTACTGGTGGGTCAGCGAGGTATAGACCAGGTAGCCACCGGTGGTGTGCAGCACCCCCTTGGGCTTTCCGGTCGAGCCCGAGGTGTAGAGGATGAACAGCGGATCCTCGGCGTTCATCTCCTCGGGCGGGCAGTCGTCGGAAGCCTTGCCGACGGCTTCGTGGTACCAGACGTCGCGCTTGTCCTCCCACCCGATCGCGCCGCCGGTGCGCTTGACCACTAGTACGTGGCGCACGCCGGGGCACTTCTTCAAGGCCTTGTCGGTGTTGGCCTTGAGCGGAATCTTGCGGCCGCCGCGCAGGCCCTCGTCGGCGGTGATCACGAAGTCGGACTCGCAGTCGAGGATGCGCCCGGCAAGGGAATCCGGCGAGAAGCCGCCGAACACCACGGAGTGGACCGCGCCGATCCGCGCGCAGGCCAGCATGGCATAGGCGGCCTCGGGGATCATCGGCATGTAGATGGTGACCCGGTCGCCCTTCTTGACGCCCAGGTCCTTCATGGCGTTGCCGAGGCGGCTGACCTCCTCGTGCAGCTCGCCGTAGGAGATGTGCTTGCTGTCCTTGGGGTCGTCGCCTTCCCAGATGATCGCGGTCTCGTCGCGCTTCGTATCCAGGTGGCGGTCGATGCAGTTGTAGGCGGCGTTGGTGGCGCCGTCGTAGAACCAGCGGATATGCACCTCGTCGGCGCCGAAGTGGACGTCCCTGACCTTGCTGAAGGGCTTCATCCAGTGGATGCGCTTGGCCTGCTCCGCCCAGAAGCCTTCCGGGTCGGAGACCGACTGCTCGTACATCTTGAAGTATTTGGCCTCATCGACCCAGGCGTTCTCGGCCATCGCGTCCTTGACGGGGTAGATCTTGCTATCGCTCATGAGTCGCGCTTCCTCTCTGTGAAGTGTCTTCGCGCGGGATTGTTTCGCTTCGCCGCTGCGGGTCTCGATCGCCGGCGAGTTTACTGTCGGCTGCCGCTCTCGCCAAGGTCTGCGCTCGCGCGCCGCAAAACCACGCGCCCCGCGGCGTCGAGGGCGACCGGCGCTGCGGTCAGACAGTCGCCGGCGCAGGGCCCGGCGACGCAGTGGCCATCGGCGATGCGGAACAGGGCGCCATGGGTAGAGCAGATGATATGGCTGCCGTCGGCGTTCAAGAAACGATCCGGAACGATCTCCAGCGGCGCGCCGGTGTGCGGGCAGGAATTGACGTAGCCGTAGAGCCCTTCGCCCTGCCGGACCACGAAGAGCTCCTCGGCGTCCAGACCCTGGCCCAGGGTAAACCCCCTGGCTTCGCCCTCCTCGATCTCCTCCAGGCGGCAGAGAACGATGCTGTCCGCCGTCATTGCGCTAGGCCTCCATTCAAGCCTTGGTCTCGCCCAGGGCGCAGATGATCTTCCACTGCGCGGCGTCGACCGGCACCACCGAGAGCCGCGACTGACGCACCAGCGCGAGTTCGGAGAGGCGCGGCTCGGCCTTGATCTCGGCCAGGCTCACCGGGCGCTTCATGTCCTTCACCGTCTTGACGTCGACCATGCCGAAGCGGCCGCTCTTGTCGCTGGGGTCGGGGTAGTATTCCTTCACCACCTCGACGATGCCGACGATGCTCTTCTCCTTGACCGAGTGGTAGAAGAAGCAGCGGTCGCCCTTTTTCATCGCCTTCATGTTGTTGGAGGCCTGGTAGTTGCGCACCCCGTCCCAGAAGGTGGTGCCGTCGCGCTTCTGGTCCTCCCAGGACCAGCTGCCGGGCTCGCTCTTGATCAGCCAAGTGGCCATCTGCCGTTCTCCGCAGTTGTTGCGGCACCCTGTGTAGCGGAAGTGGCGCGCGGAAGGAAAGAGGCACCCCCCGATCGGAACGCTTGGCAGGCTCCGCCGCCTCGGCTACCTCTGGGAGGCGAACAACCCGGAGAGACCCCATGCAGCTGCAGCTTTCGACCTGGCAGGAGGTGGAGCGCTACCTCCAGACCACTACCGCGATCATCATTCCCATCGGCTCGACCGAGCAGCACGGGCCGAACGGCTTCATCGGCACCGACGCGCTCTGCCCCGAGGTGCTTGGCAAGGCGGTGGGGGAGGAGACCGGAGCGCTGGTCGCGCCGACCCTCTCCATCGGCATGGCGCAGCATCACCTCGGCTTTTCCGGTTCGATCACCCTGCGTCCCTCGACCCTGATCCGGGTGGTGCAGGACGTGGTCAACTCGCTGGCCCGCCACGGCTTCGACCGCTTCTATTTCCTCAACGGCCACGGCGGCAACATCGCGCCGCTGACCACCGCCTTCAACGAGGTCTATGCCGAGGCCAGCCTGGGCACCGCCAGCTCCAACCGGCCGCCGCTGCGCTGCAAGCTGCGCAACTGGTTCGACTGCACGGCGGTGCAGCGGATCGCGGACGAGGCGTTCGGCAGTTCCGAAGGCATGCACGCGACCTGCTCCGAGGTCTCGCTGACCTACTACGCCTATCCCGAGCACATCAAAGACGTGGCGATGTCGCCGAAGGTGGCGCCGGTCGGGCCGATCTACGATGCCGACGACTACCGCCGGCGCTTTCCCGACGGGCGGATCGGCAGCGACCCCTCGCTGGCGACGCCGGAGATCGGCAAGCGCCTGTTCGACGCCGCGGTCAAGGAACTCTCCGAGGAGTGGCGCCGCTACGCGGCCTAGACTAAGGCGCCTTCGGAGGGTTTCGCCTCGATCCAGGCCCAGGCTTCGGCCTCCCGCTCGGCCGGGAAGTTTCGGATCTCCATGTCGGAGAACAGCGGCCCCAGGGTTTCGATCATGGAGCGCATCCAGGGGCTGGCGCCGACGATGGCGTAGCGCTCGACCTTGCGGATCGCCGAGAGCTTCATCGGCAGCAGGCCGCTCTGCAGGAAGACGGAAGGGTCGACCCCGCCGAAGCGCTTCATGCGGCAGAGCAGCCGCACCTTCTCGTGGCGGTCGAGCCAGGACTGAAACTCCTCGACCACCTGGGACATCTCGGCAGCGCCGAAGCGGCCGTCGATCTCGAAGCCCAGCGCATCCTCGCGGTCGGTGGTCAGGAAGCGCACCGCCGGCTTGTCCGCTTCGGGGGCGGCCTTCGGCTCCGCCGCCCAGGCGATGGCGGCGTCGCGCGCGCCGGCGGCGAAAACCTTGAGCTCCAGGATCGGGAAGATCGGGTCGACGTAGCGCACCACGGCCTCCGGCCACTCCTTGTCGGAGACGAAGGCGCAGCGATGGAAGCGGCCGAGGTGGCTGAGCAGCTCGAAGTCGGCCTTCACGCCTTCGGTGAAGGCGTCGAAGTCCATGTCCTCGAGGCCGGTGAAGTCGACGCAGAGGCTGATCGGATGCTGCTGCGCCAGCTTCTCCTCGAGGATCCGTTGATAGGCCGCGATGTCGGCACCGGCGACCTTGCCGGTCAGACGGATGGCGATGACGTGGTCGGGGGCGGACAGACGTTCGAAGGCCATGGGGCGCTCCTTCTTTCGCTGTGGTCCTGTCTTACATGTTGGGCCTCTCGCCTACTTGGGGAAGACCTGCTTGACCGGGGCGATGGCGACGCTTTCGAACAACCCGGCCTTGGCATAGGGGTCGGCGGCGGCGAAGGCTTCCGCCTCGGCAGGGTTCTCGAAATCGACGATCAGCACGCTGCCGTTGGGGGTCTGCCCGTCGGCGGCGAAGCGCGGTCCGGCGAAGACGATGCGGTCGTTGATGCCCTCCAGATAGGCCAGGTGGTCGGGCCGGGTGTCGAGCCGGACCTGCAACGCGCCGGGGCGGTCGACGCAGGTGAAGTGGAACAGCATGAACTCTCTCCCTCTCGTAGCTTGGTGTCAGTCGCCCTCGGCCTTGAAGGGCCGGGCGAGCAAGGCCTCGATCGCTTCCTCGATGGCCGATTGGTCGCGCAGCACCCGGTCGACCGCTTCGGCGATCGGCATCTCGATGCCGTGGCGCGCGGCGAGCTGGACCACCGCCGAAGCGGTGTAGATTCCCTCGGAGACGGATTTGCGGCTGCCCAGGATATCGCTCAGGCTCATGTCCTCGCCGAGGGCATAGCCGAGGGAATAGTTGCGCGAGGTCATCGAACTGCAGGTCAGCATCAGATCGCCGAGGCCGGAAAGGCCCTGCATGGTCTCCGGCTTGCCGCCGAGCGCGGCGTTGAGCCGGGAGATCTCCGCCAGGCCGCGGGTGATCAGGGCCGCGCGCGCGTTATCGCCGAGGCGCAGGCCCATGGCGATGCCGCAGGCGATCGCGATTACGTTCTTCACCGCGCCGCCGACCTGGGCGCCGATCAGGTCCCCGGCCAGATAGGGACGAAAGGCCTTGCTGCCCAGCGCCTTGACCAGGGCGGCGCCGGTCTTGGCGTCGGCGCAGGCCAGAGTGATCGCGGTCGGCAGGCTGCGCGCCACCTCGCTGGCGAAACTGGGGCCGGAGAGCACCGCCAGCTCGCGGCCGGGCAGCGTCTCGGCCACCACCGCGCTGGGCAGCAAGCCGCTCCGCTGCTCGATGCCCTTGGCGCAGATCACCAGCGGCGCGGCGGACTCGGGAAGGCCGGCGAGCCTGGAGCAGAGCGCGCGCAGATGCTGCGCCGGGCAGACCAGCAGCAGAGCCTCGGCTTCGGCCACCGCCCGGTTCAGTTCGTGGGTGGCGGCGATGGTCTTGTCCAGCTCGATGCCGGGCAGATAGGCGGGATTGCGATGCTTGGCGGCGATGGTTTCGGCGAGGTCGGGGTTGCGTGCCCAGAGCGTGACCTTGCGCCCGGCGCGCCGCGCCGCCAGCGCCAGCGCCGTGCCCCAGGCCCCGGCGCCGAGGATGCTTACCCTGGAGATCACGTCTCTTTCGGCAGGCTGAGGTTGAAGGCGATGGAGATGCGCTCGCGGGTCCCCGAATAGGGCCGCACCTGATGCTGCAGCCAGGCCGGGAAGAGCACCAGCATGCCGGCGCGCGGGCTCAGCGTCTCCGAGGCGCCGAGCGAAGCCCCGCCCTGGGTCGCGAAGGTCAGGTTGGGCGCGTACATCACCGGCGCGACGCCGCGCGGGTCCTGCACCTCGAACTGGCCGCCCAGCTCCGGCTCTGCGGCGATCCCGCCGTCGTCGACGTAGTAGGTGCCGGACCAGTAGGCGCCGGGGTGGGTGTGGAACTCGTTGCCGTGGCCGCTGCGGTTGATGTTGGCCCAGGCGTTGATCCGCCAGTCGAGGCTGACAGGCCGGCCCTGGCGGTCTGCGGTCAGGCGGTTGGCGAGCTGCTTGGCCTGCTCCAGGATGCGCTGGGTCTCCGCGCCGCCCCACGCGGTCATGTCCCAGGTCGACTGCCAGCCGCCGAGGTTGGAATGGGCGGTGCCGGCGTGGTCGCGTTCGCGCGTCAGGATGGTTTCGCGCAGCCCGGCGTTGAGCTGTTCGGCTTCGGGCAGAACCACCACCGCGACCGGGGTGGCGAAGAGCTGCAGCAGCTCGACCTGAGCTCCGCCGCCGGGCGTGCCGCGCCCCGGCCCGCCGCGCTGCCCGCTCATGCGGCCCCCTGGGTGTCAGCAGCCGCGCCCGCGCCCGGGGCGGTCAATTCCTCCAAGGGCCAGCGCGGCCGGGCTCTGGCGTCGAGCGGAGAGGTCTCGCCGAGACGCAGACGCTCCAGCCCGGCCCAGGCGATCATCGCCGCGTTGTCGGTGCAGAGGCCGAGCGGCGGCGCGATCAGCGCCGTGCCCTGCTCCTCGGCCAGCGCACTCAGTATCTGGCGCAGGGCCTGGTTGGCGGCGACGCCGCCGGCCACCACCAGCGGCCCCGGCTGCCCGGTCTCGGCCCGGAAGCGCCGCAGCGCATTGACGGCGCGGTCGGCCAGGACCTCGCCGACGGCGGCCTGGAAGGCGGCGGCCATGTCGGCCTTGTCGCTGTCGCTCAGCGGCTGCGGCAGCTCGGCCGTGCGCTGCCGCACGGCGGTCTTCAGGCCGGAGAAGGAGAAGTCGCAGCCTTCCCGGCCCTTCATCGGCCGGGGCAGGGCAAAGCGCGCTGCATCGCCCGCCTTGGCTGCCCGCTCCAGCGCCGGCCCGCCAGGATAGCCCAGGCCAAGCAGCTTGGCGGTCTTGTCGAAGGCCTCGCCGGCGGCGTCGTCGATGGTGCCGCCGTAGCGGCGGTAGCGCCCGACCCCCTCGACCGCCAGCAGCTGGCAGTGGCCGCCGGAGACCAGCAGCAGCAGGTAGGGGAAGTCGAGGCCCGGGTCGAGGCGGGCGGTCAGGGCGTGGCCTTCCAGATGGTTGATCGCGAGGAAGGGCAGGCCGCGCGCCGCGGCGATCGCCTTGGCGGTGACCGCCCCGACCATCACCCCGCCGATCAGCCCCGGCCCGGCGGTCGCGGCCACGCCGTCGAGCGCCGCGAAGCCCAGCCCGGCTTCGCTCAGCGCCTCGGCGATCAGCCGGTCGATATGGTCGAGATGGCTGCGTGCCGCGATCTCCGGCACCACGCCGCCGTAGAGCCGGTGCTCGTCGAGCTGCGACAGCACGACGTTGGCCAGGATCTCCCGTTCGGCGGTCACCAGGGCCGCCGCCGTCTCGTCGCAGGAGGTCTCGATGCCGAGCAGGATGGTCATGGGCGAAAGTTAGCGCTCCGGCCGCGGCTTTTCCATGGGCTTGCGTCGGGCGCGGCGCGGGCCTCCTCGCTTGAACCGGAAAGGGGAAAGCCCTAAAGCAGTGCCATGTCCGCCGCCGGCCCCGATTCCGCTTCCAGTTATGACCCAGAGTCAGCCCCGCTGCGCCTCGGTTCGCGCGGCTCTCCGCTCGCCCTGCTGCAGGCCGAGGAGGCCAAGGCCAGGCTGATCGCGGTGCATCCCGAACTGGCCGGGGAGGATGCGGTGGAGATCGTGCCGATCCGCACCACCGGCGACCGGGTGCGCGACCGCGCCCTGGCGGAGATCGGCGGCAAGGGCCTCTTCACCAAGGAGATCGAGGAGGCGCTCTACGACGGCCGCATCGACATCGCCGTACACTCCATGAAGGACGTACCGACCTGGCTGCCGAACTGGTCGGCGATCGTTGCGATCCTGGAGCGCGAGGACCCGCGCGACGCTTTCTTCTCGCCCCACGCCACCAGCATCGCCGGCCTGCCGCGCGGCGCCATGCTTGGCAGCGCCTCGCTGCGCCGCCGCGCCCAGGTGCTGGCGCTGCGTCCGGACCTCAAGGTCGGGCTGCTGCGCGGCAACGTGCAGACCCGCCTGGCCAAACTGGCCGCCGGGGAGGTCGACGCCACTCTGCTGGCCCTGGCCGGGCTCATCCGCCTGGGCCAGGCGGAGATGGCGACGGCGGTGCTCGACCCCGAGGAGATGCTGCCCTCCGCCGGGCAGGGCGCGATCGGCTTGCAGATCCGCGCCGGGGATGCGCGTACGCGCGCGTTGGCCGAAGCCGTCGACCACGGCCCCTCTTCCATCCGGGTCGCCGCCGAGCGTGCCTGTCTCGATATCCTCGACGGTTCCTGCCGTACGCCGATCGGCGCGCTGGCGGAGATCGCGGGCGACGAACTGCATCTGCGCGCCCTGGTCGCCGAACCCGACGGCAGCCGCCTGTTCCGGGCCGAGCGGCGCGGCCTGCTGTCCGACGCCGTGGCATTGGGACAGGATGCCGGACACGAGCTGCGCGCCCTGGCCGGGGAGGATTACTTCGCGGCCCTGGCGGAGCTGTAGCTTGCGCGTCGCCGTCACCCGGCCGGAGGGCGCCGCCGGCGCCTTTACCGCCGCCCTGGCCGCGCAGGGGCACGAGGCCCTTTCCGCGCCGCTGCTGGAAATCCACCCACTGGAGGTCGCGCTTCCCGGGTTGACGGATTTTCAGGCGCTGCTGGCGACCAGCGCCGCGGCCTTCGCCGCCTGCGGAGAAACTGCCCTGGAGACAGCGCCGCCGGTCTTCGCGATCGGCGCCGCCACCGCCGATGCTGCCCGGGCTTGCGGCGCACGCGCTGTCCGAGCTGCCGCTGGCGACGCGGCGGCGCTGGAAAGTGCGGTGCTGCGCGCCTGCCGGCCCGAAGCCGGGCCGCTGCTCTATCTTTGCGGCCAGGTGCGGCGGGTCGATCTTGCCGGAAAGCTGCGCGCGGCGGGTTTCACGGTCAGCCAGATCGAGACCTACGCGGCGCAGCCGGTTGCGGCGCTGCCGGCGGTCCTGCGTACGCGCCTGGAATCCGGGGAAATCGACGCCGTCGCCTTTTTCTCTCCACGAACGGCGCGCAGCTTTGTTAGGCTGATTTGCGATGCGGGCCTGGAAGCGGCCTGCGGGAAACTGATCGCGGCCTGCTTGAGCGCCGCGGTCGCGGCGGAGCTGGAGGGCCTGGCGTGGCGCCGTGTGGCGGTCGCCAACAGCCCCGACCAGGAGGCTCTGCTGGCGGCCCTGGACAGTCAGAACGGACCGGAAGGAGCGCGCTAGAACATGGCAGAGGATTCCAAGGGCAGGACGGCGGGCGCGCAGGCCGAGGCCACGGCGGCGGTGATCGCCGCCTTCGGCGGGCTGCGCCCCATGGGCAAGAAGCTCGGCATCGCCGTTTCCACCCTGCAGGGCTGGCAGACGCGCGGCCAGATCCCCGCCGGCCGCACGGCGGAGCTTTCCGCCGCCGCGCGGCGCGAAGGCGTCGAGCTCGGCCCGGAGACCCTGGAGATCGCCGCCGGACAGACCGCGCCCGCGACTGCCGGCGAGGCCAGCATCCGCACCACCCAGGGTGGCCGCGGCGACACCCCGAGCGGACGCGTCGCCGAGGAGGCGGAGGCCGCCAGCCCGCACCCCGCCGGCGCGCCGGAAAGCCGCGCCACCGACAAGCCCGACGCAGACCACTCCGCCGAGGAAAAGCCCAGCGGCGCACTGAGCGAAGGCGACGACGGCCCGGCCCACGAGCGCCCCGAAGTAGCGGAGACCCGCACCACCGGGGGCGTCGAGGCGGCCTCGGAATCCCTCACCGGCTCGGCGGCGTCGCCGGAGCCCGCGCCGCCGCCGCCCCCACCGCCGCAAGAGCGCAGCGTCTTCGGCCCGATGCTGCTCGGCGCGCTGCTGATCGCGATCGGCCTGGCGGTCGCCGTGGTGGGGCGCGAGGTCTGGCTGCCCTGGTTCGGCATCGGCGGCAACCAGGAGCTGGAGTCCAGCGTCGCCTCGCTGCAGCAGAAGGTGACTATGCTGGAGGAGCAGCTCGCCGGGCAGGATCCCGGCCTGACGGAAAACGATGTCTCCGGTCTGCTCGATCAGCGGCTGGCGGCGCTCAACGCCAAGTTCAGCGGCCTGTCCGAGGAACTGCAGGCGCTGGAGACGGCGGCCAGCTCGGGCGCCGACGAGGCGGCCGTGACGGCGCTGCGCGGCGATCTCGAGGCGCTCTCCGGGCAGGTCGCGGAGCTCTCCGGGCAGATCGCGCAGCGCGGCAGCGGCGGCGAGGCGGCCCTGGTGCTGGCCCTGGTGCAGCTGCGCGATTCCCTGCGCCAGACTGGGCCCTACGAGGCGGCGCTGGCCGGGCTGGAACAGCGGCTCGGCGGCGACGCCGGGGCGCTGAGCGCTTCGCTCGAGACCCTCAGGGCGCACGCTGCCAGCGGCCTGGCGACCCGGCCGCTGCTGGCCGAGCGCTTCCCGGCGGTGGCTCGCGAGATCGCCTCGGCCGGCTATGCCGAGGACGAGTCCTGGTACGGCGGCATCCTCAAGCGCATCAACCAGGTGGTCTCGATCCGCCCGGTCGGCGAGGACGTCGCCGGCGCGGATCCTGCGGCGGTGGCCGCCCGGGCCGAGGCCAAGGTCAAGGCCGGCGAGCTGCGCGGCGCCGTGGCCGAGCTGGAGAGCCTGACCGGCGCCCCGGCGGAGGCAGCCTCCGGCTGGCTCGCCGAGGCCCAGGCGCGGCTCGCCGCCGAGGCGGCGCTGACGGAGATTTCCGCCGCCGCGTCCCGGCGCCTCGCGCCTAGCGGCAGCGGCCAGTAAGGGAGCGAGCGGCATGTGGCGCGCCATTTTCTATTTCGTTCAGCTTGCCCTGCTGGTGGCCGTCGCGGTCTGGCTGGCCCGGCGGCCGGGCGCCGTGACCATCGACTGGCTCGGCCAGCGGATCGAGACCCAGGTCGGCATCCTGATCCTGGCGGTGCTGCTGTTCGCCGGGATCATCGCCCTGCTCTACCGCGGCTGGCGGGCGCTGTACCGGGCGCCCAAGGCGGTTGGCCACAGGCTCGACGAGAACCGCCGGCGCAAGGGCTACCGGGCGCTGACCCAGGGCATGGTGGCGGTCGCCGCCGGCGACGCCGAGGAGGCGCGCAAGCAGTCGCGCAAGGCCGACGTGCTGCTCGGCGAGCCGCCGCTGACCATGCTGCTCTCGGCCCAGGCGGCCCAGCTCAACGGCGACGAGGCTGCCGCCGAACGCTATTTCCAGGCGATGCTGGAGAACCAGGAGACCCGCTTCCTCGGTCTGCGCGGCCTGCTCACCCAGGCGCGCAAGCGCGGCGACGACGAGGCGGCGCTGGGCTATCTGCGCCAGGCCTACAAGCTGCGCCCGAATACGCCCTGGGTGCTGGAGAACCTCTCCGAGGTGTCGGAGCGGGTCGGGTCCTACGACGAGGCCGAGAAGACCCTGCGCGAGGCGCAGCGCCACCGCGCCCTGCCCAAGCCCGAGGCCGAGCACCGCCGCGCCGGGGTGCTGCTGCGCCGGGCCGCGGCCGAGCGCGAGCAAAGCCGTCCCGACCTGGCGCTCAAGGACGCCAAGGCGGCGCTCAAGCTGGAGCCCGATCTGGTGCCGGCGGCGGTGATGCTGGCCGAGATGCAGGCGAGCGCCAGCGACCCGCGCCGCGCCCTCAAGACCCTGGAGAAGGCCTGGGCGCAGAAGCCCGACCCGGCGCTGAGCGAGGCGGCGCGCCGGCTGCTCAAGGGGGAAAAGCCGCTCGATCTCTACCGCAGGATCCAGAAGCTGGTGGCGGCGCGCCCCGGCGAGCTGGAGTCCGCCCTGGCGCTGGCCGAGGCGGCGCTGGAGGCCAAGCTCTGGGGCGAGGCGCGGCGCCACCTCGCGCCCTTTACCGGGGCCGAGGCGCCGCCGCGCCGGGTCTGCGTCCTGATGGCCGAGCTGGAGGAGGCCGAGCACGGCGACCTCGGCGCGGCGCGCGACTGGCTGCTGAAGGGCGAGCGCCTGCACATCCTGCCGCCGCCGGCGCCCCCGGCCGCCAAGGCCGCGGCGCGCCATGCCCAGGAAGACGCCCGCGATGCGGGCGAGGCGAAAGACGAGGCCGCGCAGGGCGGCAGCACCGAAATCGCGCTGCGCAACGCCGCCTCGTAAAGCCACTCCGCGATTGACGCTGCCCGGCCGCCGCAGTATTGAGAGGCCCTTCGGCCCGGCCCTGGAGTTTCCTGGGAAGCGGCCGAAATGCAGGCCCCGCGCACGTCGCGGGATGCGCCCCGGGAGCACCCAGACCGCTCCGGGCCCAGGCGCCGCTTTAGCTCAGTTGGTAGAGCACCTCATTCGTAATGAGGGGGTCGTTGGTTCGAGTCCGACAAGCGGCACCATTTTTGCGGCGCATGGGTTTTCAGCCCCTTTTTTCTGGGGGTCCGATATCCGTCGATGCGCCTCGGCGGCGCTTACGACGCGTTCTTGCCCCGCCGATCGCAGGCATAAATCTAACGGTAGTTACGGATTGCGCGCTGATCGAGCTTGTCTGCCGCGACAAGGCGATAGTGTCGCTCTTCAACAACTTTGATTTCATCGTCCTGGAGCGTCAATTCGAAGAGCGCGATAACTCTATTGTCCATGAATTGTGCGGCGACCGCACGGCAGCGCATTTCACTAAATTTTTCTTCGACGAAGCGAATGTCCTGCGCGGTTTGAACGATCCCAATTTGGTCTTTACCTCCTTTCGCTTGCACGGGGATTACATAGTGGAAACCCCGTTTGTCTATTCCGACGTACAGCTCATCGATCTCAATTTGGCCAATTCCGGTTACCGTGGTGCGGAGGTGGTTTTGGAGACTGTAAGTGGTAAGGCTAAGGAAGGTATCGACCAACCGATTGTATCGCACGATGGCAAGAAGTGCCTGTTCGTCGTCAAGCGCATATGCGCGGATCAACTCTGGTGTTGCATCGGGAATATCGATCAAAGCAAGATCGCCGCGCGGAAAAATGCGGTTTATTTTTACCAGCGAGAAGCGATAAAGGGATCGTCCCCTGAGCTCTATTACCCACTCCATACCTTCGGGTTGAGTGGCGAGTATGCTAGAGGGCAAATCGGTTCGGAAGCGGAAGGAGTAAATCACATCTCCAAGGTTATCTGGGAGTTGGATTTTAAGATCCCTAGCCGCGTCCTTAATTTCCTGGCGCGTAAATTCGAGTTTAGTAGCGACTTTCCTATAGTGGTCGAAGAAAATTTTCTCGATAAGCGCCTGATAGCGGTTGTGCGATTTCTTCGACATGCACGATCTACCCAGCCAGCCGTTCGCTCTCGATTTCCGTCTGACGCCGCTTCTTGGCCCCGCTCTTTTTATTTCTGCGGCCAATCGGATTAGAGATGCCCCAAAATTCGGCTGCTTCAGACAAATCCATACGGAGCAGAGATACATCCCCTAGTTTCAAAGTTTCATTTGGGAATACCGGATTTCGACCGAGCGCAGCGAGAATCTGGCTTCCAACAGCGCGCGCAAGGGGAGGGGGAACGGCGTTTCCGATCTGGCGTGCGCCATGCCACTTGGTAGAATGTAAACGAAACCAATCGGGAAACCCATGAAGTCGCGCCATTTCGCGCACCGTAATGCAGCGAGGGCGCTCATAGTGAATAGGGCGCGGGCTAGTAAATGCACCTCGGGCAGCATCGGTTCCTGCGCGTAGGGTATTCGAAACACCGTTAACCGGCAGTTTGAAAAACCGAGAGATCGGCTCAACCGTACCGGGCTGCGTTTCGGCAAAGCGCCGGCGCGAAATATCGGTATGCACGGTCCTGCGGCTTGACGTTAGTAAGCGGGGCTTCCACGCGCGAATATATCCATAGTGCCAGGCGTCGTTATCGAGGCACCGAAGCTCACGCGCATATTCGCTTGGAGGGCCCCAGGTGTCGGTCGTTACTTCGTCGGTCTCGGAAAGCTCGAGAAAGCTCTCGGCCTCCGGTAAATCGCCCAAGGCATCGAAGCAAGAAGGACCGGCAGGAAGTCCTCCGTTGGACCTACTAGCAGCGATAGTGACCCGTTCTGGGTATTTCGGGATGGGTCGACCGTTCTTGGTTCCCATCAAAATCAACCGCTCTCGATCTTGCGGAACGCCAAAAGAGGAAGCGTTCAGTACCTGCCATTGCTTCTGAACGTCGTATCCGAACGATTCGAACTCCTCGATTAATTCTTCGAGGAATTTCCGATGCTTACCGACAGTTAGCCCTTTAACGTTCTCGAAAACGAAATAGGCCGCGTCGAGCTCGGATACGATACGCACGAAGTCTTTCACCAAAGCGTTGCGTGGATCGTCTAGCGCCCGTTGACCGATCAGGGAAAAACCCTGGCAGGGTGCGCCGCCGAATACGACATCGATCTGCCGACTGCCCAAGTTAGCGCGGTCCCGAATCTCAGCTCCTGTCAAACCGACTACCGACTTCGGTATCACTGCACATTTGGGAAAGTTGAAAGCGTGGACTGCTGCATGAACGGGGTCTATCTCCACTGCCGCCACTACATCGAAGCCGGCTTGTTCGAAGCCGAGCGAAAGACCGCCTGCGCCTGAAAACAGGTCGATACCAATAGGCCTATTCATCCGTATAGCCCCACTCAAATGTTCTCGTTTAGTTCTATCAACTCCGAACATATTGCAGGGTCTCAGTTTAGGCAACCGAAATCTAGGGCCATTCAAGGAAATCGACGAGTCTAGCGATAACAGCCTCTAGAGACCTGAGTTCGCATTGCCAGACTACTTCCACAGACCAACCTGCATCCTTGAGCGCGGATACGTTTTTGCGGTCTCGCATCCGGTTTTTCTGAATTTTCGGCTCCCAATAATCGAGCCTGCTCTTTGGGAGACGGCCCCAGCGGCAGTTGTGTCCATGCCAAAAGCACCCATGAACGAAGATCGCCTTCCGACGGCTGGGAAAGACGAGGTCGGGAGAACCAGGCAGGTCTCGTCTATGCAAGCGGTAACGATAGCCAAGTCGGTGTAAGGCTCTGCGGACGACAAGCTCGGGCCGTGTGTTTTTCGTAGCCACACTGGCCATTATGCGGCTTCGTCGCTGCGAATCGACATGATCGGGCATTTCGATACTCTAGCGGATTCGATCAGGTTTCATCTAGCAGTGCACGCTACGCCCGCACCGGTAACCCCTACTTCCCCCGCTGCGCCTCTCGCATTTCGCGCTGCTATCCACCTACTGCTGTAGGACGGTGTGCGCGCAAAGTATGGGGGAACCTGAGCGTCGGGGCGGAGAAGGGAAGTGGGGGACGGCGCGCTGATCGCAAATGTTCGACGCGGCAAGGCTCCCGCAAAAACCCTAGATCCAGCGCCGCACCCGCCGCTTGTAGGCGAGGTAGGGCGCGCCGAATGTGCGCTCCAGGTAGGCCTCCTCGGGCGCGATGGCATAGATCTGCAGCAGCCAGCCGCAAAGCGGGGTCAGGAGCAGAATCCAGAGGTTCCACAGCAGCACGGCAAAGCCGAGGCAGACGAGGACCATCTGCAGGTACATCGGGTTGCGGGTGAAGCGGTAGGGGCCGCGCACGAGGATCTCCGGGGTCGGCTCCCAGGGCTTGGGGCTCTGTCCGCTGCGGCGGAACAGCAGCACCGGCCAGGCGCCGAGCGCCAGGATCGCTCCGGCGACGATCGCGCCGCCCAGCCAGTAGCGCGCCGGGGCGGCCAGCGCGAAGCCGGGATCGAGCGGCCAGAGGAACTCCAGCCCGGCCCCGATCAGAACCGTCGCCAGGGGAACCGCCGGCGGGAAGAACCGCGTGGCGGCGTCGCGCTGCTGCTCGCGCATCGGAACCTGCCTCGCCAGAGCCTGAAGACGGCCAGCATAGACCAGGGTGGTGCGCCGCGGCGAGCCGCGCGTTGCCGCCCCCCCTTTCATCCTCCGCTAACCATTGCGATCCAGACTCTGGCGCGATCGCGCTGCGGCGCTACCGGCGGGAGGAGGGGAGGATGTTCGCTCTGTTGCGGGTGCTCGGCACGGCGCTGCTGCTCGGGCTTATCGGCTTCGTGCTCGGCTTCTTCGGGCCGATGCTCCTGGCGCAGGATGCGAATCAGGGGCCGCTGCTCGGGATTTTCATCACCGGGCCCGGCGGCCTGCTGCTCGGTCTCGTGGTCGGCGTGATCCGCGAACTGCGGCGGCCGGCCTAACGCTGCTTGCTGGCGGTGTCCGCGATCACCTCGACGGCCGAGCGGTTCTCGGCCACCGGTTCGACGGAGGGCTGCGGCAGCACCGCGACCACCGTCACCATCGCCAGCGAGAAGACGAACAGGGAAAGGGAAAGGACGCTCTTCGACATGCCGCGAGTCTAGCGGCGGCGGGTAAAAAAACCCTTACCGCGGCAAAGCTTTCGCTGCCCCCGCGAAAAGCCGGCTGCACAGCTCTTTTCCGCGCCGCGGCTCTCGCAATTGACGGCGCGATCCCCCATCTTGCCGTGGAGTGCTGCGAGGGAAGGAACAGGCGAATTTGAGCGTCGAGGCGGAGACGGGACAGAACGGCGGGGCCGGCGACTCCGCCCTGCGCGCGCGGCTGCGCAGCCTGGTGGAAAGCCGCCTGTTCCAGCATGCGATCATCGCCCTGATCGTCGTCAACGCCGTCACCCTGGGGCTGGAAACCAGCGCCCGCGCCATGGCCGCCGCCGGGCCGCTGCTGGTCGCCCTCGACAAGGTCATCCTCGCCGTCTTCGTGGTCGAGCTGCTGGCCAAGCTCTACGTCTATCGCGGCGGCTTCTGGCGGCAGCCCTGGAACGTCTTCGACTTCATCGTGGTGGCCATCGCCCTGATGCCCGCCGCCGGGCCGCTCTCGGTGCTGCGGGCGCTGCGCATCCTGCGCGTGCTGCGGCTGATTTCCAGCGTCAAGTCGCTGCGCCGCGTGGTCGGCGGCCTGCTGCAGGCGATCCCCGGCATGGGCTCGATCGTGCTGCTGATCGGGCTGATCTTCTACGTCGCGGCGGTGATCGCGACAAAGCTGTTCGGCGCCGAGTTCCCGCAGTGGTTCGGGACCATCGGCGACTCGGCCTTCAGCCTGTTCCAGATCATGACCCTGGAGTCCTGGTCGATGGGCATCGTGCGCCCGGTGATGGAGGTCTATCCCTACGCCTGGGTCTTCTTCGTGCCCTTCATCGTCGCCACCACCTTCACGGTGATGAACCTCTTCATCGGCATCATCGTCGACGCCATGCAGCGCGAGCACGGCGCCGAGCTGGCGGCCGAGACCGAGGCGCAGGAAAAGACCGCCGCCAAGGCCGAGGCGCGCCGCCAGGACCGCCTGGAGGACCTGACCCGGGAGATCTCGGCGCTGCGCGGCGAGGTGACGCGGCTCGCCGAACGCCAGGACGGCGACGGCGGCGGTGGCGGCGGTGGCGGCGGGCGCAAGCCGTAGGGCGGCTCGCCCTCGCCGCGGATGACGGCCGCGCCGCCTTCGGCTAGGCTCGGGCTTCACGCAGCTTTGCAAGCCTGGTAGGGACCCTGCCGTGGAACGCCGCCTTGCCGCGATTCTGGCCGCCGACATGGCGGGTTACAGCCGGCTCATGGAGCAGGACGAGGACGGCGTGCTGGCGCGGCAGAAGCACCACCGCCGCAGCCTGATCGACCCGGCGGTCGCCGAACGCGGCGGACGCATCGTCAAGTCCACCGGCGACGGCCTGCTGGTCGAGTTCGCCTCGGCCCAGGACGCGGTACGCTGCGCCACCGAGATCCAGTCGCAGATGGCCGTGGAGGAGCGCGACAGCCCCTCCGACCGCCGCATCGCCTACCGGATCGGCATCAACCTGGGCGACGTGGTGTTCGAGGAGGGCGACATCTTCGGCGACGGGGTCAACATCGCGGCGCGCCTCGAAGGCATCGCCGAGCCCGGGGGGATCTGCATCTCCGGCGGGGTGCACGAGACCGTCGCCGAGCATGTCCGGCAGGGATTCCGCGACATGGGCAGGCAGCGGGTCAAGAACATCTCGCGGCCGATCCGCGTCTGGCAGTGGACGCCGAGCCCGGGCGCGGAACCCAAGCTCTCCGCCGCGGCGCAGCAGCAGCGCGTGCGCTTCGCCATCGCCCCGGACGGCGTGCAGCTCGCCTGGGCCAGCCTCGGCGAGGGGCTGCCTGTGCTCAAGGCGCCGCACTGGATGAACCATCTGGAGTACGAGTGGCGCAGCCCCCTCTTCGCGCCGCTGTACAGCGAACTCGCGAACCATTTCCAGCTGGTGCGCTTCGATCAGCGCGGCAACGGGCTTTCGGACTGGGATGCGCAGGAGATCAACGAGGACGCGATGGCCGGCGACATCGCCGCGGTCGCCGATGCGGCCGGGCTGAAGCGCTTCGCGCTGCTCGGTTTCTCGCAGGGCGCCGCCTTCGCGATCCGCTACGCCAACGAGAACCCGGAGCGGGTCGCCTGCCTGGTGCTGGTCGGCGGCTACCTGCGCGGCCGGATGAGACGCCCGGACCCGGAACAGAAGCAGCTCTACGAGGCGCTGACGCTGACGATCCGGGACGGCTGGGGCTCGCCCAACCCGGTGTTCCGGCATTTCTTCACCTCGAGTTTCATCCCGGACAGCGGCGCCGAGAACGCCTCCTCCTTCGACGAGCTGCAGCGGATCGCGACCAGCCCGCAAAACGCGATCCGCATCTGGGAGATGAATGCGCAGATCGACGCCAGCGAAGAGGCCCGGCGCGTCTCCGTCCCGACCCTGGTGCTGCACTGCCAGGGCGACCGGGTGGCGCCGATCGACGAAGGCCAGCGGGCGGCGCGGCTGATCCCGGGGGCGGCCTTCGTCGAGCTGCCGGGCAACAATCACATCCTCCTAGACGGGACCCCGGCCTTCGACCGCTTTTTCGAGGAACTGGTCGCCTTCGTCTCGGAACACCTCGAGGCCGCTCCAGCCTGAGCGGAAAACCCGCCGCGCCGCCTTCGGCCGTTACCGAAATATACCGAGCGGATACTGATCTGTGTGAGCGCAGCCTGCCTCTGCCTGCTCTAGAACGAGCCGCATAGGCCAGCCGAGATTCGGCTTTGCAGCGCGTCCGTCGCATCAGGCGCGCTGATCTGACCTATCGGTTTCATCGGCGACATGCAGGAGAACGGCCTTGAAAACATTCGGACTCATCGTAGCGCTCATTTTTGGCCTGGCGGTGGCGGGGTGTGCCGAGAGCGGCGGTTATGGCACCAAGCAGACCGTCGGCGGCCTCGGCGGCGCCGCCCTGGGCGGGTTGCTCGGCGCGCAGTTCGGCAGCGGCAATGCGCGCGTTGCCTATACCGGCGCCGGCGTCCTGATCGGCGCCCTGGTCGGCAGCGAAATCGGCAAGTCGATGGACGAAGTCGACCGCACGCGCGCCAATGCGGCGATCGGCCAAGCCTACTCCGCGCCGCTCGGCCAGCAAATCTCATGGAACAATCCGGATTCGGGAAACTATGGCTACGTGACGCCGGTGCGTGACGGAACCTCGCAATCGGGCGCCTATTGCCGGGAGTACCAGCAGTCGATCAACGTCGGCGGCCGTATCGATCAAGGCTACGGGATCGCTTGCCAGCAGCCCGACGGGACATGGCGGATCGTCACCTAGAGCCTGAAGGCCCGGCGGAAAAAACCGCGGGCATTGCGCGCGTCGCATTTTTTCCCGGGCCTGGGCCGCGGAGCTTTTATCCCAAGCCCCTGCCTGTGCTAGCCTCGCTGCCGGACCGCCACAGCCCGGAAAGCAAGGACAAGCCATGCCTGCGCCCAGCCCCGACCTCGGAACCCGCACCTCGATCTACCAGCCGGAGCAGCAGGGGCTGCGCTTTCCCGCCGAGCCGGCCTGCAACTCGCCGCAGGAGCTGCGCCTGCATCGCAAGCAGCGGCTGGTCGCGGCCTGCCGCGCCTTTGCCGGCTGGGGCTTCGACTATGGCTTCGCCGGGCACCTGACGATCCGCGATCCCGAGCACCCGGAGCTTTACTGGACCAATCCCATGGCGGTGCATTTCCGCGAGGTCCGGCTGTCCAACCTGATCCTGGTCGATCACGGCGGCCAGGTGGTCGAGGGCGACTACGCCGTCAACCGCGCCGGCTTCGTGCTGCACGCCGCGGTTCATGAGGCCAATCCCGACATCCTGGCGATGTGCCACGCCCATACGGTCAACGGCACGGCCTTCGCCGCGCTCGGCAAGCCGCTGGCGCCGATCACCCAGGACGCCTGCGCCTTCTTCGAGGATCACGCGGTGATCGTCGAGGATGCCGGGGCGGTGGCGGTGGAGGAGGATGCCGGGGCGCGGATCTGCAGCGCCTTCAAGGGGGTCAAGGCGGCGATCCACCAGAACCACGGGATCTTTTCGGCCAGCCGCCATTCGATCGATGCGGCGGCCTTCTGGTTCATGGCGCTGGAACGCTGCTGCGGCCAGCAGCTGATGGTCGAGGCGAGCGGGCAGCCGCCGCGCCTGGTTCCGCCCGAGGCCGCCCGCTACAGCCGCGCGCACGTCGGCAGCGAATACATCGGCTGGCTGCACTTCCAGCCGGTCTACGACGAACTCGCCGCCCGCTGTCCGGAGATGTTCGACTAGCTGAAATCTGCAGGTCTGCAGTACGCGCACGGCGCGAAAACGCAGGGAAAGCTTGCCAGGGGCCCCGTGCTGAGAAATCCTGCGGGCATCTACCTGGGCCGGGAACAACATGCCGCTGCTGGAACATTCACGCCTCGAGCGTTCGCGCGGCGCCACGCTGCTCAGCGCCAGGCCGGTGGTGCGCCTGCAAGGCCGCCTGACCGACGCAGCGGGCCTGGCAAGGGCCTGGCCGGAGCTGACCGCCCGGATCGAGGCGGCGATCGCCGCCGTCGGGCTGCAGGATCTGCAGCTCCAGGCCGGGGAATCCAGCGCCGCCGAGCGTGCCCGGGAGGCCTTCGCCCAGCTCCCGCCCCGCCTCGCGCCGGAGCAGGCCTGCGCGGAAATCGGCCGGCTGCTCGCCGCCGCCGCCGCGGCGCTGATGGCCGCGGCGCGCGCGCCCCAGGGCGCCTGGGGCGCGGTCAAGGCCTCGCCGCCGGAGTTCCTCGCCTACTGGGACGACTGGATGGACGGCGTCGGCCAAGCCGCCGGGCGGGCGGCGCAGGCGCTGCTTGAGGCTGCCTACGCCCGGCCCGGGGAAGATCTGGAGGAGACGGCGAAAACCGCTCTGGCGGAGGTGCGCGGCAAGCGGGTCGACGGCTTCATCTACACCAGCGTGCGGGCCGCCGAAAGCCGCGGCATCCCCTGGCGCCTGCTCGCCCCCGGCAGCCTGCTGGTCGCCTATGGCCAGGGCCGGCGGCAGCGCTGGATCCGCGCCACGCTGAGCGACGTCCAGAGCTACGCCAGCGTGTACATCACCCTGCGCAAGGACCTGACCAGCAAGCTGCTGGCGCGGGCCGGCTTTCCGGTGCCCGAGCACCGCCTGGTCAAGAGCCGGGCGGAGGCCGCCGCCGCCGCCGAGGCGCTGGACTATCCCCTGGTGGTCAAGCCCTTGAACGGCTCGCGAGCGGAGCACGTCTCGCTCTGGCTCGACAGCCCGGAGCAGGTGGCGGAGGCTTATGCGCTCTGCGGGCCCGAGGGCACCCCGGTCCTGGTCGAATGCCAGGCTCTGGGCGAGCCCTACCGCGTCACCGTGTTCGGCGGCCGGGCCGTCGCCGCCGGGCGGCACTCGATCCCCGCGGTGACCGGCGACGGCGTCAGCAGCATCGCCGCGCTGATCGCCGCCTGGGACGCCCGGGCGAAGCTACCGGTGGCCGATAGCTACGCCCGTTACTACCAGATCGACCGGGAGTTCTACCGCGACCAGATGACTCAGCGGCTCGAGGCGCAGGGTCTGACCCTGGAGTCCGTTCCCGAGCCGGGCCGCGAGGTGCTGCTCGGCTACCTGCCCCAGCGCGCCGGCGGCGGGCTCTACAACGACGTTACCGACCGGATCCACCCCGGCCTGATGCGGATGGCCGAGGACATTGCCACGGTGCTCGGCAGTCCCACGCTCGGCGTCGACATCATCACCCCCGACGTCGCCAAGGCGCCGGGCGAGGCGCCGCTGGCGATCAACGAGGTCAATTCCTCGCCCAGCGCCCGGGCGCACGAGCAGACCGACCAGCCCCGGCGGGTCGCTGCGCAGGCCCTGGCGGCCGTCTTTCCGGGCGAAGCGAGGAGCGTGCTGGGCGGCGATGCCGGGCGCATTCCGCTCGCCCTGTTCTACGATTTTCCCGATCCGGCGGTGCTGGACAGCCTGGAAGCCCTGCTTCAAGCGGCCGGCTGGATGCCCGGGGTCGCCGATCCGCACACGGCGCGGATCGCTGGCTACGCCCTGCATCCCGCCGACGGCAAGCGCAGCCACCCCGGGGCGGCGGTGTTGCGCGACCGCCGCGCGGATGCCGGTATTTTTGGCGTCGTCCTCAACGATCTCAGCCGCCGCGGTCTGCCCAGCGATCACGCCGATGTCGCTGCCTTCGCGCCGGGGACGCTCGAACGGCGGGACCAACTGCTGCGCCCGGCTGCCAGCCTGCTGGCCGGCTTGCCCGGGAGCGTGCTGCTGACAGCGCCGGGAGAGGCGCCGGACTGGCTCCGCGCCGCGGCGCGACACCGCCGCTGGATCGCCGTGGCGGCGCCGGAGGCGGGAGAGACTGCGCCACCGGGGGAGGGCGAGCTGCTGCGCTGCGAGGCCGGCGCCGAGGGCCAGCGGCGGGCGGTGCTGTGCGGCGCGGGAAGCCGCGATCTGCTCTGCGACCGGCTCGAAGAGGAGAATCCGGCGGCGCAGCTCTGGGCGCTGGCGGCGCTGCTCGGCCTCGGCTTTTCGCCCGGTGAGATCCGCCGTCTGGCGCTGCGCGCTTGGGAGGCCCGCCATGGCGTCCCGGCCTGAAGCCGAGATCAAGAGCTTCCGTGGCGCCAACCTGCTGGTTGCCCGGCCCTCGACGATGCTGGAAATGGCGGTCCCCGATTGGCCGGGACTGCAGGACGCTGCGCGGCGAAGGAAGCTGGCCGAGGCCGTGAGAACGGCCTTGAGGCTCGAGGACAGCCAAGGGCTCTGGGCCGGTCTGGCAAGGACCGCCGAGGCCGGTCCCGCCGAATTCCTCGCGCCGCTGCTCGCCCTGACGGCATTGGGGCTGCAGCGGCGGGTTGGCCGGCGGGTAACGCGGCACCGTGCCATCGTCGTCGCTGGCGGCAGGAAGCTCGTCGCGGTCTGGGAACACTTCACCGACTTCGAGGGCAGGGCCGCCGGCCGCCAGGCCCTCGATCTGGTCCAGGATTTCGCCGGCGCGGACAGCAGCCCGGCCAAGCGCGGCGCGCGCGCCGAAAAGGCGGTGGCGGCGCTGCGCGAGGAGCTGCCCGATCCCGTCGCCGACGTGATCATGGAGGGGCTGCAGGCGCGCGGCCTGCCCTGGCGGATCTTCGACAATCAGTGGCCGGCTTTCGAGGCCGGCACCGGCTGCAAGCGTCAGCGTCTGATGACTTCGATGCCCGACAGCCAGGGTCACCTCGACCGCATGGTCTTCCGCAACAAATTCCTGGCCGGGGCGATCCTGCGCGAGGCCGGGCTGCCGATGCCGCGGCACGAGCAGGTACGCAGCGCCGCGCAGGCGCTCGCCGCGGCCGGGCGGATCGGTTACCCGGTGGTGGTCAAGCCGGTCGATTCCGGCCGTTCGAAAGGCGTCTCGGTCAATCTGCGGGATGCCTCGGCCATTCCCGAAGCCTACGCCTTCGCCCGTCAGCACGGCTCCGCCGTGCTGGTGGAACGCTTCATCCCCGGTCTTCCTTACCGCATCCTGATCCTGGAGGGGGAGGTGATCGCCGCGGCGCTGCGCGGCGTCCCTGGCGTCACCGGCGACGGCGCGCTCAGCGTAGGCCAGCTGATCGAACGCGAGAACGCCCGCCGCGAGGAGGAGAACCTCGGCCTCAGCCAGCCGCTGCCGAGGATCAACATCGCCGCCTTCGCCGAGGAATGCGACCGCCGCCTGGCCGAGCAGGACCTGACCCTCGACGGCGTTCCCGAGGCGGGGCAGGAGGTCTGGCTGGCGCATCATGCGCAGCGCGGGCGCGGCGGCCTCAATGTCGACGTCACGGCGGAGCTGCACCCCGACCACTTCGACCTGGCGGCGCAGATCTCCGCGATCATGCGCTGCCCGATGATCGGCATCGACTTTATCACCCAGGACATCCGCCGTTCTTTCCGGGAGGTGCCTTGCGGAATCAACGAGGTCAACATCGAGCCGGCGCTGAACCTGCATATGCGCATGACGCGTACGCCGCGCGACGTCGTGGCGCCGCTGCTCGGCAAGATCTTCCCCCGGGGCGACGACGGGCGGATTCCCATGCTGACGGTCTATGGCCCGGCGTCGGCACCGCTCGGCCTGCTGCGGCGCGCCTATGCCGCCACGGGGCGGCGTCTCGGTTTCGCGGCGGGCGAAGGCGGCACCTGGATAGGTTCGGAGCCGCTTGCCCTCGAGGGAGGGATCGACCGCAGGATCGAAAGCCTGCTGTACGATCCCCGCGTCGAGGCGCTGCTGCTCGAGCTCTGTCTCGAGGATTTCAGACGCGGCTTCGCCTTCGATCGCAGCGAGGCGACGCTGTATCTGCACGGCCCCGGCGAGGGCGACGGCAACCGCGCCGCCTGCGTCAAGCTGCTGCGGGAGACGACTCACGGGCTCGAGATCCTGCCGCTGGAGCAGCTCGAGAGCTGGCAGGCGGAATTCGGTGCCCTGCGCGCTCCGGCGGTGCTGTTCAGCGAGGCCCTGCGGCCCGAGGGCCTCTCCGCAGCGCTGTCCGGGGGGCATAGGGTCGTCGGCACCCGCGAAGGCGCAGCGGGCTCCCTGGGCGTCTTCGCCGGCGGCCTTTTCGATCTGCTGGCCGCTCTCGGCGCCGGGGCCAGCGCGGAACTACGGCGCGAAGCGCTGCTCGCCGCCGCCGGGCTGCTCGGCCTCGGCCTCTCGATCCAGGAAACGCGCCGCTGCCTGAACGCGGCGCTGGAGGAACAGGCTCAGGAGAGGGAGGCGGAATGAAGACTTGGGTTCTCGCCAACCCGCCGCCGGTTTCCGAGGACACCGCCTATCTGCTGGGGCGGGTGACCTCGCGCAGCTCGGAAGTCGTGGTCACCCAGGTCGGGGAGCTGGACCGGGAAGTGCCGCCTCCGCCGGTGGGGGTCGAGGTCATCCTCAACCGCAGCTTCAACACCCAGGCGGAATTCCTACTGGGGCTGGATGCGCTGGCCGAGCGGTGCGGCGTACGCGTCTGCAATCCCGGCGCGGCGACGCTCGCCGCCTGCGACAAGCGCAGCTACATCGCCGACTATGCCGACGTGATTCCCGAAACCCGGATTGCCGGTAGCCGCGCGGCGCTGCGGCGCGTCTGGGAGGAACTGGGCGGCGATATCGTGATCAAGGAGCCCTTCGGCAAGCACGGCAAACAGGTCGAGCGCCTGCGCGCGCCCGCCGACCTGCCGGCGGCGGAGGCGCTGCTGGCCCAATCGCGCTGCGGCGAACTCGTGGCGCAGCGCTTCTGCAGCGGTTTTCTTGCCGGCGACAAGCGGGTGATCGTGCAGCGCCGGCCGGAAGGCGGCTACGCCGCCCTGGCCTGGTTTCAGCGCGTGCCGCGCCCCGGTGGCTGGAAAAGCAACGTCAGCGCGGGGGGCAGCGTCGTGGACTGCGATCTCTCGGCCGAGGAGATGACCCTGGCCGAAGCTCTGGCGGCGCGCAGCGGACTCGACTACGTCGGGCTGGACCTCGCCCGACACGAGAGGCGTACGCTGTTGATCGAGACCAACAGCTACACCGGCGGCCACGTGAACTTCGATATCGTGCGGCGGGAACGTACGGGAGACATCTTCGCGGAGCTCATCGCCCATCTGGCCAGCCAGGGCCGCTCGTAGCGCTCAGCGGCGGTTTGCCGCCGGCGGGGGACCTGCTGCGGCGCGTCAGATGCAGCGCGATCCAGCCGCGCAGCCGGCGGAACCATAGAATCATCGGCATGCGGATCTGCTGGCTGCCGCTGAACATCACCACGACGCCGAGCGGCAGCATCCAGATGCCGAGCACCGGCAGGAAACTGAAAATCCCGCCCAGGATCAGAAAGCAGCCGATGATGAAGCGGATCGCCAGCGGCCAGGTCAGCAGCCGGCGGAGATAGGGGTTGGGTCTTTGCATCTGAAGGCCATGATGATGAGTTCCGTGGCGATATCAACACCGCAAAGTGTCGAAATCGCGGCCGCTCGACATTTCCCTGCTTTTGGCTGCCTTATGACCGCGGCCGCGGCGATTCCTCCCTTGAGGCCTGGCGGCGGCTATCCAATAGTCTAGGCCATGGCCTTGAAGCGGCACTTCACGCGTGACGATCCCTACAGTCCGGCGGAGGAGATCGCCCATGCCGTGACCCATGGAATCGGCGCCGCGCTCTCCGTGGCGGCGCTGGCCGCGCTGCTGGCCCTGGCGCTGGAGCGCGGCAGCGCGACGGCGATCCTCGCGGTGGCGCTCTACGGCGGGGCGCTGATCGTCCTCTTCCTGGCGTCGACCCTGCATCACTCCCTGCCCCAGGGCCGCGCCAAGGACGCCTTCCTGGTGGCCGATCACTGCGCCATCTATCTGCTGATCGCCGGCACCTATTCCCCCTTCGCGCTGTTGGTGCTGCCGCCGGAGCTCGGCTGGATGGTTTTCGCCGCGGTTTGGGGATTGGCGGGTCTGGGGATCCTGCTCAAGCTGACCGATTCCTATCTGCTCGCCCTGCGCTGGGAGGCCGCGGTTTCCATCGTGCTTTACCTGGCCATGGGCTGGCTCGGCCTGCTGGTCGCCGGTCCGGAGCTGGTCGAGGGCCTGAGCGGCCACGGGCTGTTCTGGCTGCTCGCCGGCGGCCTGCTCTACACCCTGGGGGTCGGCTTCTACGTCTGGCGCCGCCTGCGCTTCAATCACGCGATCTGGCACTGCACCGTGCTGCTCGCCGCCGTCGCCCATTTCATTGCCGTCTACGGCTTTGTGCTGCCGGCCAAGCTGTGAGCCTTCTTCGGCGGCGCCAAAAGGCATGACTCTCCACACAAATCCACAGTAGGCTGAGCGAGATCACGCCGGGTGTTGGGGCGAAAGATGATCAGGCTCGTTCTTATTGGCGCCATCCTGGCGCTTTCGAGTTGTCTTGCCGCAGCCGCCCTGGCCGCGGAGGGCGACAGCGCGGTTTACGTCGAACTGCGGCCGGAGGGCGCGGACGAGGACGCGGCGCGCGAGCGCTGGAAGCTCTACAGCGCGAGCTACGCCCTGGTCATCGGCATCGACGACTACAGCGCCGGCTGGCCGCGCCTGTCCAACGCCGTCGGCGATGCCGAGGCGGTGGCCGCGGCGCTGCGGGACCGCGGTTTTGAGGTGACCACGCTGTACAATCCCGGCGGGGACAGGCTGCGCGGCGAGCTGCGCAGCTTCTTCGCGCTCAAGGGCAGAGATCCCGAGGCGCGCCTGTTCCTCTGGTTCGCCGGCCACGGCTACAGCGAGTTCGACGAGGGCTATCTGGTGCCCGCCGACGCGCCGGACCCTGACGATCCCGAGTTCCTGCTGCGCGCCCTGCATCTTGGCGACGTCGGGTCGATGGTCCGCATCGCGCGCTCCAAGCATGTCTTCGCGGTCTTCGACTCCTGCTTCGCCGGGACCATTTTCAACGCCAGCCGGGCGCGCCCGCCGGCCGCCATCACCCGCGCCGTGAGCGCCCCGGTGCGCCAATTCCTGACCTCCGGCGATGCCGATCAGCAGGTCTCCGACGACGGCGCCTTCCGGCGGCTGTTCCTCAAGGCCATCGGCGGCGAGGAGAATGCCGACGCCAACGACGACGGCTATCTCACGGGCACCGAACTGAGCCTTTTCCTCGAGGATCGCGTGGTCAATCTCACCCAGTCCCTGCAGACGCCGCGCAGCGGCAAGTTGCGCGACCAGCGCTTCGATCAGGGCGATTTCGTGTTCCTGCTGCCGCAGAGCGCGGAATCGCAGGTCGCTGCCGTCCAGCCGCAAGGCGGGTCCGGGACCGGCACCCGCGCGCTTCCGGCTGCCGATCCCGAGCTGGCCGTGGAACTGGCCTTCTGGGACGCGATCAAGGCAAGCGACAGCCCGGACGACTACACGGCCTATCTCACGGCCTATCCCGACGGGCGTTTTGCCGTGCTTGCCCAATCCCGCAGGGCGCGGCTGGAATCGGGAGCCGCCGCGCGCGAAGCCGAGCACGAACGCCTGGAAGCCGAGGCGCAGGCGCGCAGCGCCGACGAACAGCATCATCGGGCCGAGGACGAACAGCACCATCAGGCCGAAGCGGCGCGGGACGCACAGCTCGCCGCGTTGCCGCCTGCCGCGCCCCAAGTCAATCCCGAGGCGGATCCCGCTGCCCAGGAAGAAGAGGCGCTCGGCCTGACCCGCGGCGATCGCCGGGAGCTGCAGGCCGCCCTGACCGCGCTCGGCTTCGACACGCGCGGGATCGACGGGGTGTTCGGGCCCGGTACGCGCACCGCCATCCGCGGCTATCAGGCGGCCAAAGGGGCCGAGCGAAGCGGCTATCTGACCGCATCCCTGGCCGGCAGCCTGCGGGCCGAAGCGCCGCGGGCGCCGGCAGGCGAAACCCAGACGGCCGCCCGGCCGGCGCAAGCGGCGATCTCGAAAAGCGCGGCCGGAGACTACCTGCGCGCCAACGCCAGCGCCATGAAGCAGGAGCTGATGGAATACAACCAGCAGCACCGCGTGATTCACGGCAGCTACGGCGGCACCGCCGAGCGCCTCGACATCGTCTCCTGGCGGGTCGAGCAGGTGACCGGCGACGAAGCCGTGGTCGCCGTGGCCTACCGCGAGCCGATCGTCGTCCTGGCCGGCAACAGCGGGACGCAGCGCTTCCTGCTGAAGTGGGACGGGTCCGGATTTTCCTTCGTCGGCCATGAAAACGGCGGAGCCATGAGGCGCACCGGCGGCTAGCGGAAGCGCCGAGAAAAGGAGGGGAAGGAGGAGCAGCACTATGCGATATCGCGGTCTGGCCGCCCTCTGGCTCGGCGCCGCCATAATCCTCCAGGCCGCGCCGCTCGACGCGGCCGAGACGGACAGCGCCGTCTATGTCGAACTGCGCGCGGAAGGCGCCGGCGCCGAGGGCGCGCGCGAGCGCTGGAAGCTCTACGGCGCCAGCCACGCCCTGGTCATCGGCATCGACGACTACAGCGCCGGCTGGCCGCGCTTGTCCAATGCCGTCAGGGATGCCGAAGCCGTGGCGGCGGGCCTGAAAAGCCAGGGCTTCGAGGTCGAACTGCTGCGCAATCCAGGCTCCCAGGACCTGCGCACGGCGCTGCGCGCCTTCTTCGCGCGCAAGGGCGCCGATCCCGAGGCGCGGCTGTTCCTCTGGTATGCCGGTCACGGACACACCGAGTACGGCGAGGGCTATCTGGTGCCCTCCGACGCCCCCCTGCCCGGCGAGCCGGACTTCGCCTTCCAGGCGCTGCACCTGGGCGACGTCGGCGCGATGGTGCGCATCGCGCGCGCCAAGCACGTCTTCGCGGTGTTCGACTCCTGCTTCGCGGGCACCATCTTCAACGCCAGCCGCGCGCGCCCGCCGGCCGCCATCACCCGTGCGGTCAATGAACCGGTGCGCCAGTTCCTGACCTCCGGGGACGCCGACCAGGAAGTCTCCGACGACGGCACCTTCCGCGACCTCTTCCTGCGTGCGCTCACCGGCAAGGAGGACGCCGACGCCAACGACGACGGCTATCTCACCGGGACCGAACTGAGCCTTTTCCTCGAGGATCGCGTGATCAACCTGACCCAGTCCCTGCAGACGCCGCGCAGCGGCAAGCTGCGCGACCGCCGTTTCGACCAGGGCGACTTCGTCTTTCTACTGCCTGGTGCGGCAGAGCGGCAGGTCGCCTCGGCGGCGGGGGGAGCGGCCCCGCCTTCCGGAACGCGCGCGCTGCCCCAAGTCGATCCGGCATTGGCGGTCGAGCTCGCGTTCTGGCAGTCGATCCAGGCTTCGAGCAGCGCCGCCGATTACAAGGCCTATCTGGCGAGCTATCCGGAGGGGCAGTTCAGGACGCTCGCCGAGGCGCGGCTGGCCGACTTGACGGCGGCATCGGAGGACCCGCAGCTTGCCGTTTTGCCGCCTGATCCCGCGGCCCAGGTCGAAGCCGCGCTCGATTTGAGCCACGGCGAGAGGGAAGAGGTTCAGCGGGCGTTGACCGCGCTCGGCTACGATACCAAAGGGGTCGACGGCGCTTTCGGCCCCGGGACGCGGGGTGCGATCGGCGCCTATCAAGCCGCCAAGGGACTGGAACCGAACGGCTACCTGACGGCCTCGCTGTTCGGCGCGCTGATGGCCGAGACGCCGGAGACCGCGCCTCAAGCGCCGGCTGCCGCCGCGCTGCCGTCTCCTGCGGCGATCACGGCCGAGGCCTTCGATGCCTATCTCGAGAGCAATCGAAGGCGCATGAAGGGGGGACTCGTTCGCTACAACGAGCGTCACAAGGCGATCGTCCGGGACAACGGCAGTCCCGATCTTCGCCCGCTGCGCTTCCCCACCTGGGTGCTGACCGAAGCCGACGGCGACGAGGCGCTGGTTGCCGTCGGTTACCTCGACCCCGATGCCGGGACCACTGGCAAGCAGCGGTTCCTGTTCAGATGGACCGGTACCGAGTTCGAGGTTATCGGCCATGAGGAGAATGGAGAAATCAAGCGCGCCCGATAGTGCGGTCGAGGCCGCTGGCGCCTGTGCCCTGGAGAAGAAAAATGAAGCTATCGTGGATTGGCCTGTGTCTCGCCGCGATCCTGGCCGGCGGCCTTCTGGCGGGGAGTGCGGAAGTGGCCTCCGAGCCGCTCGACATTTCCGGCCGCTGCTTGACCTCACCCGAGGCTTCCAGCGATGTGCCGCTTCAGATGGCCCGCATGGATCCTTCGAAATGCGTCATCTGGTGCAAGATCAAGCGCGGGAACTGCGCCGAGGACTGTGCGGCCTCCGCCGGCGACAAGCTGAAGTCCTGCAAGGAGGGCTGTCGCGCAACCTTCGAGGCCTGCATGCAAAGCTGCAGCTAGCCGCCGCGGCGGTGGCCGCTACTCCAGGCCTTCGAGCAGCCAGAAAGACCCCTCGGAGTTGGCCTGGCGGATCTTCGCCGCTTCCTGGTACTCCGGGGAGTAATAGAAGGCCTTGGCGGCTTCCATGTCGGCGAATTCCAGCAGCACCACGCGGCGGCCGGGCCCTGTGCCTTCCAGCGCCTCGACCGTGCCGCCGCGAGTCAGGTACTTGCCGCCGTACTTCTCGATCGAAGCCGGCGCCAGGGCCTTGTAGTCCTCGTAGCCTTCGGGGTTCTTCACCTCCACCTGGGCCAAAATGTAGGCTGCCATCGCTGCGTACTCCCTTTGCCGTGCGTCACCTGTTATCTAGAACAGAGCCTTTAGGAACAGGGAGCGCAAGATGAGATTGCAGGGGAAGGTTGCCGTGGTCACCGGCGCCGGTTCGGGATTCGGCGAGGGCATTGCCCGGCGCTTCGCGGCGGAGGGGGCCTCGGTGGTCGCCGCTGACATCGACGGTGTATCCGCCGAGCGGGTTGCCGCGTCGATTGCAGAGAGCGGCGGTACGGCGAGGGCGATCCAAGCCGACGTCACCCAGCGCGGCGACACCGCGGCGATGCTGCGGAGCGCGACCGAGAGCTATGACCGCCTCGATATTCTGGTCAACAATGCCGGCTACAGCCACGTCAACAAGCCGCTGATGGAGGTCGGCGAGGAGGAGTTCGACCGCTGCTTCGACGTCAACGTCAAGGCGCTCTACTGGGCGACCCTTGAGTCCGTGCCGATCTTCCGGGCGCAGGGCGGCGGCTGCATCGTCAACACCTCCTCGACCGCCGGCCTGCGCCCGCGCCCGGGGCTGACCTGGTACAACGCCAGCAAGGGCGCGGTGAACGTGATGACCAAGTCGATGGCCGTGGAGCTGGCGCCGGAAAAGATCCGGGTCAACGCGCTCTGCCCGGTGATCGGCGAGACCGGCCTGCTGGAGACCTTCATGGGCCTGCCCGATACCCCGGAGAACCGGGAGAAATTTCGCGCCTCGATTCCCCTCGGCCGCTTCTCGACGCCGGCCGATATCGCTTCCGCCGCGCTCTATCTGGCCAGCGACGACGCCGCGTTCATCACCGGCGTGCTGCTCGAGGTCGATGGCGGGCGCTGCATCTAGCGCCATGAGCGGCGGGGCGCAGCGGATCGTCGTCATCGGCGCCGGCGCCGCCGGGATCGGCGCCGGGCTGCGGCTTGCCGAGGCCGAAGCCGATTTCACCATTCTGGAGGCGCGGGAGCGGATCGGCGGGCGGGCCCACAGCGACAGCCGCTTCCCGGCGGCCTTCGATCTCGGCTGTTCCTGGCTGTGGCAGGGCTCGCGCAATCCCTGGGTCGAGCACGCCGGGCGCCTCGGTTTCGAGCTGGTGCCCGACGGCCATGCGCCGCGGCTGATGTTCGGCGGCCGCCCCGCAGCTGCGAAGGAAACCGCGCGCTACCATGAGGAACGCGCCGCCGCCTTCGCTGCGGTCGAGGCCGACCGGGAGGAGCGGGCGGTCAGCGAAGTCGTCCAGCCTGCCGGGCCTTTCGCGCGCGTGCTGGAGAACTCCCTCGGCCCCTGGATGATGGGCGCCGAGACCTCGGCTGTCTCCACCGCCGAGTGGGGCGGCGCGGAGTCGCGGGAAACCGATCTGCTGGTGCCGGCCGGGCTCGGCACACTGGTGGCGACGGTGGGCAGGGATCTGCCGGTCGAGCTCGACACGCCGGTGAGCGCCATCGACTGGTCGGACTCGCCGATCCGGATCGAGACGCCACGCGGCAGTCTGCTAGCCGGAAAGGTCATCGTCACCGTGCCGCTGGGGGTGCTGGCGGCGGGCGGGATCGCCTTCACGCCCGCCCTGCCTGACAGCGTGCAGGAAGCTTTGGCTGGCCTGCCCATGGGTCTTCTGGCCAAGCTCGCCTACGCCTTCGACGCAGATGTCTTCGGCTTCGGCGCGACGACCCATGTGATGGATGCCGCGGCCGAAGACCAGCATCCGCTGTGGATCGCCGCGCCCTACGGCGCGCCCATGGCCATGGGGCTCTACGGCGGCGATCTTGCCTGGGAGCTGGAGGCGGCCGGGGAGGCCGCTGCGCTCGATTGGGGCCTCGATGCCTTGGCCGGGATTTTCGGCGGCGAGATCCGAAAGCGGGTCGCGCTGGCCCGCGCCAGCCGCTGGGGCGGCGATCCCTGGGCGCGGGGCTCCTATTCCGTCGCCCGGCCAGGGTGCCACAGCCTGCGCGGAGCCCTGGACGCGCCCTTCGACGAACGGCTGTTCCTCGCCGGGGAGGCCTGGCGCAGCCAGGGAGACGCCGCGCTGGTCGACGGCGCCTACCGCAGCGGCTGGGATACGGCGGGTGCGGCGCTGGCAGCGCCGTAGCGCAACGAAAAAGGCCCGGATCGCTCCGGGCCTTTCGACGTCTTGGCGGGACGGGTCTACTCGCCGCGCATCATGCCGAGGATGTTGAGGATCCAGACGAACATGGTGACGAAGCTGCCGTAGAGCATGAAGGCGCCGAAGATGGCCTTGCGGCTCATCACGTCGTGGCCGTCGTGCTCGGCGTACATCCGCTTGATCATCTGGGTCTCGTAGGCGGTCAGGCCGGCGAAGACCAGAACCACCACCACCGAGAGGCCGAACTCGAACACGGTCGACTGAAAGAAGAAGAAGTTGACCAGCATGGCGATCAGCAGACCGATGGTCGACATCGCCAGGAAGGCGCCCATGCCGCTCAGGTCCTTCTTGGTGGTGTAACCGAGCAGGCTCATGCCCGCGAAGGTGCCGGCGGTGATGAAGAAGGCGCGGACCAGAAGCATCGGGTCCATCTGGGCATAGACGAAGAAGATCGGGCCCAGGATCGCGCCCCAGAGGCCGGCATAGACCCAGTAGGCGGCCTGCGCGGCAACGACAGACTTGGTCATCATGATCTTCGGCGCGAAGAAGCCGAGCCCCAGGATGCCGATGAAGAACAGCCAGAAAGACGAACCGATCGCCTGCACCAGGGCGGGATTCATCGCCACGAGCATGGCGATGGCGCCGGTGAAGGCGACGCCCAGGGACATGTAGTTGTAGACCCGCAGCATGTAACTGCGCAGGCCGGCATCTATGCCCGCCGTGGTCGCAGTCTGCGTGCGGCTCATATAGTTGCGGTCACCGATTGCCATCTTTTCCTCGTCTCCAGCCAGTGTTGTTCAACTGCGGTTTTATATCGTGCGCGAAGCATAGCGAATCAATAGCTTCCAGCCAAGCTTTTGCGGGCTTTCGCGGGGAGTCTCTCGGGCTTATTCGTTGCGCAGCAGCGGGGCGGCTTTCTGGGCCAGCGCCCGCCAGGTGCCGAGAAATCCAAACGCCAGCGTAATCGCCGTGGCGCCAAGTGCGGTGACCAGCACCGGCCCGGCCATGAATGCGAAGTCGCTTTCCATCACCTCGGTCACCACGATGTAGCCGGCGATGCAGCCGATGATCGTCGCGATGATCGCGGTGATCGCGCCGATCAGGCCGTACTCCATCAGGAAGGCCGCGCCGATCCGGGCCCGGGTCGCGCCGAGCACCTTCAGGACCACGGAGTCGTAGATTCGGCGATGATGGCCCGCGGCGATGGCGCCAGCCAGGACCAGCACCCCGGAAATCACCGTCACCCCGGCGGTGGCGGTGACCGCGACGGAGATGGAACGCAGCACCTGGGCAAAGGATTCCAGCGCTTCCTTGACCCGGATTGCAGAGATGTTGGGGAAGGCGTCGGTCACCCGCCGCTCCAGCAGGGTTTCCTTGTCCGGGGCGATCTGCACCGTGGCGATATGGGTCTGCGGTGCCGCTTCGAGCAGGCCGGGCGAGAAGATCATCACGAAGTTGATCTGCAGATCGCCCCACTCGATCTCCCGCAGGTTGGCGATCTCGACCTCGACGTCGCGGCCCAGGATGTTGATGGTCAGCCTGTCGCCGGGATGCAGGTCGAGCAGTTCGCCGACCTCAGCGTCAAGCGAGACCAGGGGCGGGCCGCCGTAGTCCGCGGGCCACCACGCGCCCTCGACGATCTCGCCGTTGTCCGGCGGCGTTTCGGCCCAGGTCAGGCCGCGGTCGCCGCGGAACACCCAGCCGATCTCGCTGGGAATCTCCATATCCCCGGGTGAAACGCCGTTTACCGCGACGATGCGGCCGCGCAGCATCGGCACCCGGTCGAGCTTGCTCACCCCTTCGGTCTCCAGCACCAGGGCATCGAAGGCCTCGATCTGCTCCGGCTGGATGTCGATGAAATAGAATCCGGGAGCGTCGCGCGGCATCTCCTCCACCACCTGGCGATTGAGGTTGCCCTGGATCAGGGCGATGGCGACCAGCACCGTCACGCCAAGGCCGAGCGACATCACCACGCTGCCGGTCGGGTTACCGGGGCGATGCAGGTTGGCGACCGCAAGGCGCAGGCCGGGATGGCGTGGCCGCGGCAGGCGGCGGGCAAGATCGGTGACTCCCAAGGCCGCCAGGCGGAAGGCAAGCAGGGCGGCGATGGCGCCGCCGACGAAGCCCAGCGCGAAGAGGCTGTCGCTGGTGCCCAGCACCGCCGTGGCGATCAGCGCGCCGCCGGCGGCGGCGATGGCAACGAGGGCCCAATTAGGCGGCCGGCTTCGCGCCGGCGCGACCAGGTCGCGGAACAGCGTCGCCGCTGGCAGCCCCTGGGCGCGGGCCAGCGGCCAGAGTCCGAAAGCGAGAGTGGTCAGCACGCCGAACAGCGCCGCCAGGGCGAGCGGCTGAAGGTGCAACCCGCCGGTGATCGTGAAGTTGAGCTGCTGCGACAGCAGCGGTCCTGCGAGGCTTGGTGTGATTCCGCCGAGCACCAGGCCTGCCGCGATGCCGAGCAGGGAGAGTGCCAGAACCTGCAATAGATAGACCTGGAACACCAGCCGGCCCGGCGCGCCGAGGCATTTCAAGGTGGCGATGGTTGCGGTCTTGCTGTCGAGGTAGCTGCGCACGGCATTGGCGACGCCGACGCCGCCGACCAGCAAGGCGGTCAAACCAACCAGGGTCATGAACAGCGAGACTCGCTCGACGAAGCGCTCGATTCCCGGCGCTGCGGTATCGAGATCGCGCAGCCGCCAGCCCGCCCTTGGGTGGTCCGCCTCGAGCTCTGCCTTCCAGGCGTCGTAGCCGACCCCCTCGGGCAGTGTCATCCGGTAGTGGTAGTAAATCAGGCTTCCCGGCTGCTCCAATCCGCTTTCGGCGAGACTGGCGCGGCTGACCAAGAGCCGCGGACCGAGGGTAAAGATGCGGGTCGCACGGTCGGGTTCGTAGCCGACCGTGCCGCGAATTCGATAGCGAACATCGCCGACCTGCAGCTCGTCGCCGATCTCCATGCCGAGGTTGGACAGCAGGCTTTCGTCGGCGACCGCGCCCCACAGCCCGCCATCCTTGGCCAGAGCTTCCGTGATCCCGATCTCCGGTTCGATTCCGAAGCTTCCATAGAGCGGATAGGCATCATCGACCGCCTTCATCTCGACCAGCCGCCGGTCGTCGGGGTTGGCAGAGGAACGCGCCATGGCCCGCATTTCGGCGGTAGTTGAAATCTCGCTGGAATGTTCCTCCATCCAAGCCAGTTCCTCCGCCGTCGCGGCGCGATGGATCAGCCGCAGCTCGACCTCGCCGCCGAGCAGCACCCGGCCGTTCTTCTCCAGACCGCTCAGCATCGAGGAGGAGATCGAACCGACTGCGGCGATGGCGGCGACGCCCAGCGCGATGCAGCCGAGGAAGATGCGAAAGCCCTTCAGGCCGCCGCGCAGTTCGCGGCGCGCCAGGCGGGCGGCGAGCATTAGGCTGCCGCGCATCACGTCGCGGCGGCCGTCGCTTCGGTTCGACCGTTCACGGCGGCGCTGTCGTCGACGATATGGCCGTCGACCAGCTTGATCTGGCGCGCACAGCGCTCGGCCAGGGCCGGGTCATGGGTGATCAGCAGCAGCGTGGTGTCGGCGTCGCGCTGCAGGTCGAACAGCAGGTCGATGACCTTGCCGCCGGTCTCGCCGTCGAGGTTGCCGGTCGGCTCGTCGGCCAGCAGCAGCTTGGGCCGCACCGCAAAGGCGCGCGCCAGGGCGACGCGCTGCTGCTCGCCGCCGGAGAGCTGTCCGGGATAGTGGTCGGTGCGGTGGCCGAGGCCGACCTGGGTCAGCACCTCTTCGGCGCGGCCGAAGGCGTCGTCGCGCCCGGCGAACTCCAGCGGTACGGCGACGTTCTCCAGCGCCGTCATGGTCGGGATCAGGTGGAAGTTCTGAAACACGATGCCGATGTTGTCGCGGCGGAACTCGGCCAGGGCGTCTTCGCTGAGGCCGCCGAAATCCCGCCCGGCGATGCGCACCGCGCCGCCGCTGGCCTGCTCCAGGCCGGCGACGATCATCAGCATCGAGGACTTGCCCGAGCCCGAGGGGCCGACGATGGACAGGGTTTCGCCGGCAGCGACGCTCAGGTCGATGCCGCGCAGCACCTCGACGCCGCCCGCCGCATTGGCATAGGTCAGGCGCAGGTCCTGAAGTGAGATCATGAGTTCTTCTTGTGAGGTGGTCTGGGTCACGTCCGGCATACGCGCTTAGGGTCCCTGCGGATCAAAGGCGGACGGCGGCACGCGGCCACGTCGCGGTTTGCTTCCTGCGGCATATGGGTTCCTGGCGGGTGGATTGAAAGACGCAGCGGTAACTTCGCCGCGGAAAATGGCGGCAATGGGGCTGTCCGCCTCCTCCCCTTGCTCTCGGGCCCGCGCTGCCCCAAATAGCCTGCTATGGCTAAACTGCTTCCGGCTCTCGCCGCCGCGCTCGCGCTGTTCTGCGGCGCGACCCAGGTGCAAACCCAGGCCCAAGCTGCCGAGAAGCTCGAGCTGCTCGCCTACGGCGACTCCCTGGTCCACGGTTACGGCCTGCCGTCGCCGGATAACTTCCCTGCGCAGCTACAGGACGCGCTGGCTGCGGCGGGCCGCGAGGTCGAGGTGATCAACGCCGGCAACTCCGGCGACACCAGTGCCGCCGGCCTGGCCCGCCTCGACTGGGCGCTCAGCGAGATGCCCGATGCCGCCATCGTCGTGCTTGGCGCCAACGATGCGCTGCGCGGCCTCGATCCCGCGAAGACCTACGAGAACCTCGATGCCCTGCTCGGCCGTTTCGCGGAGATGGAGGTGCCGGTGCTGCTCGCCGGGATGATGGCGCCGCGCAATCTCGGCCCCGAATACGCCGAGGAGTTCGATGGCCTCTACGCGCGCCTGGCAGAGAAGCACGACGTCGTCTTCTACCCTTTCTTCCTCGACGGCGTGGCCACCAATCCCGATCTCAATCAGCCAGACGGCATCCATCCCAATGCCGCCGGCGTCGCCGAAATCGTCGAGCGGATCCTGCCCAAGGTGCAGGACCTGCTTGCAGCCGCGGATAACGGACGTGGCTGAAGGCGCCTTGCGCAACGACAGCTTCGCGGCGGCGACGGCGGCCGACGCCGCGCCGCAGGAGCTTGCGGTCCAGGTTCTGGCTGCCCTGGGCGCGCCGCCTGAAGGCGCCAACCTGGGGTTCCTCTACGCCACCGAGCCCCTGGCCGATCATCTCGACGAGATTCTCGCCATCCTGCGCCGTGAGACCGGCATCGCCGACTGGACCGGCAGCGTCGGCTACGGCGTCGCCGGTAGCGGCATCGAGTATCACGACCGCCCGGCGATCTCCGTCATGCTTGGCCGTTTCCCCGACGGCAGCGCCCGGCTGTTCGGGCCGGTGACACCGCAGGCGCCGGGGCTGCAGGGCGAGGAGATTGCCTGGGCGGCGGAGCATCCGCCGGTTTTCGGCGTGGCCCACGGCGACCCCCAGCTTCCCGGGCTGCCCGAACTGCTGGAGCGGGTCGCTGCGGCGACGTCGACCTACTTCGTCGGCGGTCTGGCAGCGGTCCCGGAGAGCGGCCGGCGGCAGGAGAACGAACTGGTCACACAGGGCCTCTCCGGTGTGCTGTTCGATCCCCAGGTCCAGGTAGTGACCGGCCTGACCCAGGGCTGCACGCCGATCGGGCCGAAGCGCCAGATCACCGCCGCCGAGCGCAACGTGGTGATCGAACTCGACGGGCGCCCGGCGCTGGAGGTTTTCAAGGAGGACATCGGCGAGCTGCTGGCCCGCGATCTCAGCCGGGTCGCCGGCTATATCCATGTCGGCTTTCCGATCCTCGGCAGCGACACCGGCGACTATCTGGTGCGCAATCTGGTCGGTATCGATCCCGAACGCGGTCTGCTCGGCGTCGCCGCGCTGGTTCAGCTGGGCGAAACCTTGATGTTCTGCCGCCGCGACCACGAGGCCGCCAAGCAGGATCTCGACCGCATGCTGGAGGAGGTGACGCGCCGCGCCGGCGGGCCCGCCAAGGCGGCACTGTATTACTCCTGCGTCGCCAGGGGGCAGCATCTCTTCGGCAGCAACTCGGAGGAACTGCGCCAGCTGCGCGAAACCCTCGGGGAGATTCCGCTGACCGGATTTTTTGCCGACGGCGAGATTTCCAACGATCGCCTCTACGGCTATACCGGTGTCCTGACACTGCTTCTTTGACCCGCCTCGCAGCTTCGCGGCCGCGCTCGCGCGCCGCGGCTTCACGGATAAACCAGCCAAGATCATAGGGGGACTGAACCATGGAAAAGCGTCCGCTCGGCCGCAGCGGCCTTGAGGTCAGCGCGATCTGTCTCGGCACGATGACCTGGGGCGAGCAGAACACCCAGGAGGAGGGTTTCGCGCAGATGGACACCGCCTTCGACCGCGGCGTGACCTTCTGGGACGCGGCGGAGATGTATCCCGTCGCGCCGCGGGCGGAAACCTACGGCCGCACCGAGGAGATCATCGGCAACTGGTTCGCCAGCCGCGGCCGGCGCGACCGGGTGATCCTCGCCAGCAAGGTGGTCGGCCCAGGCAGCCGCTTCCCCCATGTGCGCGACGGAAACCCCAGACTCGACCGCAAGAACATCCTGGCGGCCGTGGACGCTAGCCTGAAGCGGCTGCAGACGGACTACATCGACCTCTATCAGCTGCACTGGCCGGACCGGAATGCCAACATCTTCGGCAATCTGACTTACCGGCACGACCCTGAAGAGGAGATGACGCCGCTGGAGGGGACGCTGGGCGCCCTGGACGAGGTGGTGAAGGCCGGCAAGGTCCGCCATGTCGGGGTCTCCAACGAGACCCCCTGGGGCCTGATGAAGTATCTGGCGCTGTCCGATGCCGGCGGCGGGCCGCGCATGGTTTCGATTCAGAACTCCTACAACCTGATCAACCGGACCTTCGAGATGGCCCTGGCAGAGGTGGCCCACCGCGAGGACTGCGGACTGCTCGCCTATGCGCCGGTCGCCGCGGGTGCGCTGACCGGCAAGTACCTGGGCGGCAGGAAACCCGAGGGCGCGCGCATGACCCTGTTTCCGCAGAACACCCGCTACTTCACGGACCAGGGAATCGCGGCCACGGCGGAGTACGTGGCCCTGGCCGAGAAGCATGGCCTCAAGCCCTCGCAGATGGCCGGCGCCTTCGTCTATTCCCGGCCCTTCGTCACCGCCTCGATCGTCGGCGCCACCACGTTGGAGCAGCTCGAACTGCAGTTCGAGGCCGCCGAGCTCGAGCTTTCCGAGGAGGTGCTGGAGGAAATCGAGGCGATCCACGCCCGCTATACCTATCCCTGTTCGTGACCTAGACTCTTTTTTGCGGGGTGGAGTCGCCGGCCGCCCTGCCGATGCCAGGAGGGCAAAACCCGTGCGTCTCTTCGTCGCCCTCAGCCTGCCCGAGGAGATCCGCGAGCGTCTCGCGATGATGGCCAGCGGCCTGCCCGCCGCGCGCTGGGTCAAGCCGGAGAACTATCACATCACCCTGCGCTTCGTCGGCGAGGTCGACAACGGCCTCGCCAGCGACATCGACGACGCCTTGAGCGGCGTGCACATGCCGGAGTTCGAGCTCTCCCTGGCCGGGATCGGTCAGTTCGGCGAGGGCAGGAAGCTGCGCTCGGTCTGGGCCGGGGTCGAGGGCGGCGAGCCGCTGATCCGGTTGCAGACCAAGGTCGAGAACGCCGTGGCGCGTGCCGGCGTCGCGCCCGAGGGCCGCAAGTTCAAGCCGCACGTCACCCTGGCCCGCTTCAAGGACTCGCCGGGCGCGAAGTTCGGCGAGTACCTGCACAGCCACGGGCTGTTCCGCAGCCAGCCCTTCATGGTGCGCGACTTCGTGCTCTACTCGTCGTTTCTGGCGCGCGAGGGGGCGATCTACCGGCCGGAGGCGGTCTACGAGCTCGACCGCGCCTGAGCGGCTTTCCGGGGCGCGGCCTTGAGCCGGGTCTCGCGGTAGAAGATGTAGATTCCGGCGCCGATCACCACCGCGGCGCCGAGCCAGACATAGAGGTCCGGAATCTCCTGCCAGAACAGGAATCCGAGGACCGCGGCGACCACCAGCGCCACGTACTCGAAGGGCGCCACCACGGCGGCGGGCGCATAGCGGTAGGCCTGGGTGATGAAGAACATGCCGGTGCCGCCGATCAGGCCGAGGGCGACGAAGACGGCGAAGTCCGCCATGTCCGGCGTCTTCCAGCCGATCGGCAGCAGCAGCGCCGAGAGCGTCAGGCTGACCGTGGAGCCGAACAGCAGCAGCGCCGCGTTGCTGTCGCTGCGCGCCAGCATCCGCGTGGTCAGCATGATCATGGCGTAGCTGAAGGCGGCGAGCAGGATCAGCAGGGCGGCCGGCTGGAAACTCTCCGGGCCGGGCCGCACCATGATCAGCACGCCGAGGAAGCCAAGCACCACCGCCGCCCAGCGGCGCGGACCGACCTTCTCGCCGAGCAGCGGAACGGAAAGCGCGGTGACCATCAGCGGCGCGGCGAAGGCGATCGCCGTGGCCTCGGCCAGGCCGAGGCTGCGCAGACCCAGGAAGAAGCTGAACTGGGCGGTGACGCCGAGCAGGCCGCGCAGCAGATGCAGGCGCCAGCGCCGCGTCGTCGGCAGGGTAAAGCCGCCGAGCTGCCAGACGATCGCCAGGGTCGGCAGCAGGCCGAAGAGGTTGCGGAAAAAAACCACCTGTCCGATGGGGTAGCCCTCGCCGAGCCACTTCGCCATGGCGTCCATGCTGGACATCATCGCCATGCCGATCACCATGGCGGAGATGCCGAGTCCGACCCGGTCCTGGATCACGGTCTGCGAAGTCATGGCGTCTTCCCGCGACGGCTGGCTTAAAGATAGCGGTCGAGCGTGCGCCGGACCGCGCCGGGATAGGAGCCTCCGAAGAGGGCGCTGTGCACCAGCAGCGGGTAGAGGTTGTAGATCTCGCACCGCTGTTCGAAGAAGCCGGGCGCGATCGGCCGCAGCGCCCGGTAACGCCTGAAGAAGGCCTTGCCGAAGGTGCCGAAAAGCGTCGAAAAGGCAAGTTCGATTTCCGCATGGCCGAAATACACCGCCGGGTCGATGTAGGTCAGCCGGCCTCCCCGCCCGGCCAGGACGTTGCCGCCCCAGAGGTCGCCGTGCAGCAGCGAGGATGGGCCAGGAACCAGCAGTTCCTCGAGCCGCTCCGCCAGCCGCTCCAGCTTGGCGAAGCTCTCGCGCGGCAGCCGGCCGCGCTCCAGCGCCAGGCGGCCCATGGCCAGCAGGCGGCGTTCGCGGAAGAAGCCGATCCAGTCGTCCTGCCAGGTATTGACCTGAGGCAGGCCGGCAATGACGGTATCGACCTCGAAGCCGAAGCCTTGCTCGGCGCTCACCTCGTGCAGGGCGGCGATCTGTCCGGCGGCGGTCTCCTCTTCGGCCGGCCCCAGGCTGCCGCCGCTCTCGGCCTCCTCCATCAGCAGCAGCTCCGCTTCGGCATGCAGGATTCGCGGCACCGGCAGCCCGCCGCGTTCGCCCAGCGTCGTCAGCATCCTGGCTTCCAGCGCCGCGCCCGGCCCGCGCTTGGCGATCGCGCTGCCGCCGCCGGGCAGCTCCAGGCGCAGCACCTGTGCGGCGGAATCGCCGCCCAGCGGCGTCTCGCTGAGCGGCCGTGCCCCGAGCAGGGCCTCGACTCGCACGGCCAGGCCCGAAGCCGTCACGCCAGGCCTTGCTTGAGCGCGGCGACGATGCCCTCGGCGCCGGCCTCGATCATGTCGAGCGCCGCGTCGAAGCCGGCGGCATCGCCGTAGTAGGGATCGGGGACGTCGAGCCGGGCCAGGCCCGCCCCGGCCTTGTGCTGCGGCGCAAACTCCATGAAGTGAAACAGCCGGTCGGCGGTGCCCCGGGGTGCCAGGGAAAACAGCTGACGGTAGTGCCCCCGGTCCATCGCCAGCACCATTCCGGCCTCGCGGAAGGCGGCAGGTTTGAACTTGCGGGCGCGGATCGCCGAGAGGTCGTAACCGCGCCGCGCCGCCGCCGCGACGGCGCGCCAGTCCGGCGGATCGCCAGCGTGCCAGCCGCCCAGACCGTAGGACTCTGTCGCGTGCTGCCCGGCCAGTCCGGCGTCCGCCAGCTTGCGGCGCAGCACGCCCTCGGCGGTTGGCGAGCGGCAGATGTTACCGGTACAAACGAAGACGATCTTCATGGGCGCGATCCGACGGCCTGGCTAGAGGCGCATGACTACAGCAGAGGACACACGCATTGTCATCCTGACCGGGGCGGGAATCTCCAAGGAATCCGGTCTCGAGACCTTCCGCGACCCCGACGGCATCTGGACGAAGGTGCGGATCGAGGATGTCGCGACACCGGAGGCTTTCCGCCGCGATCCGGCGCGGGTGCAGGCCTTCTACAACGACCGGCGGCGCGGCCTGCTGCAGGGAATCGCGCCGAATCCGGCGCACCTCGCCCTGGCCCGGCTGGAGCGCGACTGGCCCGGCGAGGTCTTGCTGGTGACCCAGAACATCGACGACCTGCACGAACGCGCCGGCGCGAAAAATCTCATCCACATGCACGGCGAGATCCTCAAAGGGCTCTGCCTCGCCTGTGATGCGGTTTCGCCCTGGCGGCAGGACATGGACCGGGCCAGCCTTTGTCCTGCCTGCGGGACCAAGGGCCTGCTGCGCCCCAACGTCGTCTGGTTCGGGGAGATGCCCTTCGCGATGCCGCGCATTTTTGAGGCCCTGGCGGGCTGCGATCTGTTTCTCTCGATCGGCACCTCGGGCAATGTCTATCCCGCCGCCGGATTCGTCGAGGAGGCGCGCGCCGCCGGCGCCAAGACCCTCGAGCTGAACCTCGAGGCCTCGGCCGGCGCGACCTCCTTCCACGAGGCGCGCCGGGGCCCGGCCAGCGTCCTGGTGCCGGCCTTCGTCGAGGAGCTGCTGGGTGGCTGACGATCTCGCCGCGCTGCTCGCGGAAATCCGCAGCTGCAGGCTCTGCGCCGAACGGCTGCCGCTCGGCCCGCGGCCGATCCTGCGTGCCGCGCGGAGCGCGCGGGTGCTGCTCGTCGGCCAGGCCCCGGGGACGAAAGTCCATGAAACCGGGGTGCCCTGGAACGACGCCTCCGGCCGGCGCCTGCGCGAATGGATGGACGTCGACGAGGCAACCTTCTACGACGAAAACCGCCTCGCCATCGTGCCCATGGGCTTCTGCTATCCGGGGCGCGATCCGCGCGGCGGCGACAACCCGCCGCGGCCGGAGTGCGCGCCGCTGTGGCATCCGCCGCTGCTGGCCGCGCTGCCCAGGCTGGAGCTGACCCTGCTGATCGGCAGCTATGCCCAGGCCCGCTATCTGGGCCGGGCGCGCAAGAAGACCATGACCGAGACGGTCCGCGCCTGGCGCGGCTACACCCCGGATTTCCTGCCGTTGCCGCACCCGAGCTGGCGCAACACCGCCTGGCTGAAGAAGAACCCCTGGTTCGCCGAAGAGGTGCTGCCCTTCCTGCGCGGACGGCTCGACAAACTCTTGTAAGGCGAGTTAGAGAGAGCGCCCCCCAGCCCCTTCCCGCGAAGGTGCCCCATGCATCCGAAATGGCACGGCATCCTGCTGCTCTCGACCGCCGTGGCGCTGTTCGCCGGGGTCGACGCCATGACCAAGTTCCTGCGCGCCGACTACGGCGCCCTGCAGATGCTGTTCATCGCCATGAGCTTCTCGCTGATCCCGGTCACCCTGCAGGGCCTGAAAACCCAGGGGCGGGCGCTGTTCCATCTCCGCCGCCGCCGGCTGATGGCGGTGCAGGTCCTGCTCGGCGCCGGCAGCCAGCTGCTGGTCTACTGGTCGCTGAAGAGCTTGCCGCTGGCCTTGTTCAGCGTCATCGCCTTCACCTCGCCGCTGTTCTTGATCCTGTTTTCCTGGTGTCTGCTAGGGGAAAAGATCGGCCCGCGCCGCGCCGCCGCGGTGGCGCTCGGCTTCCTCGGCGTGGTGCTCGCCTATCTGCCGGAGATGCAGGGGCTGGACGCCTCTGAGCTCAATCTCGCGGCGCTGGCGGCGCTGGCCGCCTCCTTGACCTATGCGCTGGTCTTGATCACCATCAACCGCATGGAGGAGGAGGGCACCGGCACCCTCGGCTTCTACAACACCTTCGGCCACGTTGTGCTGCTCTGGCCGGTGCTGCTGCTCGACTGGCAACCGGTGGCGGGCGGCGACTGGTTCTGGTTCGCGGCGCTCGGCATCACCACCGGGACCGGCTGGGTGATGACGGTGCACGCCTACCGCATCGCCGCCGCCTCGCTGCTGGCATCCTACGAGTACCTCTATCTGGTCTGGGCCGGGATCTTCGGCTTCGTCTTCTTCGACGAGCTGCTCGGCCCCGCCTTCTGGCTGGCGGCGCTGTTGATCGTCGGCAGCGGTCTCTACCTGGCGCGGCGCGAGCACATCGAAAGCGCGGCGCTGCATCGCGCCGGGGAGATCAGGGTCGGAAGGAAGCAGGGGGAAGCACGGGACGGCGGCAGCGAGAGGCCCGGTTAGGAACGACGCCTAGGCGGACATCTCGATGCGTTCCATGTCCTCGTCGGAGAAGCCGAAGTGGTGGCCGATCTCGTGGATCAGGACGTGGCGCACCACGCGCACCAAATCCTCCTCCATCTCGCACCAGTAATCGAGGATCGGGCGGCGGTAGAGGAAGATCATGTCGATGTCCTCGCTCTGCGCCAGCACGCTGCGCCGGGTCAGGTCGACGCCGTGGTAGAGGCCGAGCAGGTCGAAGGGCGACTCCAGCTCCAGCTCCTCCATGATCTCGTCGTCCGGGAAATCCTCGACCCGGATCACCACGTTGTCGAGATGGCGGCGCAGCTGATCGGGGATCGCGGTCAGGGCCTCCTGGGCAATGCTCTCCAGGTCCGCGACACTGGGCGGATTGGATAAGCTATTGATGTTCAGGGCCTTTCTGGCCATGGCGCATATCCCGTTCAGCTTCCGGGCGGCCTGGGCCGAAGGCATGGTCCTTGCCGCTCAACCGCCTGCTAACATGTAATGGCCAAGAAATCCAACGCAAGGAGGATGAAACCATGGCGGATAGCCTGACCCCCGAGGCCCGCGAGGCGGCCCTGGCCGAGCTCGAGGGCTGGGAACTCGCCGAAAGCGGGGACGCGATTTCCAAGTCCTTCAAGTTCAAAAGCTTCAACGCCGCCTGGGGCTTCATGAGCCGCGTCGCCCTGGCGGCGGAGAAGATGAACCACCATCCCGAGTGGTCCAACGTCTACAACAAGGTCGAGATTACTCTGACCAGTCACGACCTCGGCAGCTTGTCGGAGCGCGACGTGAAGCTGGCCAAAAAGATCGATGTCTTCGCCGGAAGCTAGACCTCTCGCCCCCGAGGTGGAGCCGATCTTCGCGGCCTATCCGCCGGCGGTCCGGGCGCGCTTGCTCGCTCTGCGCCGGCTGATCCTGGAGACCGCGGCGGCGACGCCGGGGGTCGGGCCGCTGCAAGAAACCCTGAAGTGGGGCCAGCCGAGCTACCTGACGGCGGAAAGCAGGAGCGGCTCGACGGTTCGGATCGACCGGGCCAAGGACGAGCCCGGCCGGCCCAAGGACCGCATCGCCGTCTACTTCCACTGCGGCAGCGGCCTGGTCGAAAGCTTCCGGGAGCTTTATCCCCGGGAGCTGACCTATGCCGGCCGCCGCGCGATCCTCTTCGCGCCCGAGGAGGATGTACAGGAAGCGCCGCTGTGCCACTGCCTTGCCCTGGCGCTGACCCACCACCTTCGCAAACGCAAAGGGGCCGCCTGAGGGTTTCCCCCGGGCGGCCCCTTCGATAGCGCGTATCAGCGCGCTTACTGCATCCGCATCGCGCCGTCGAGGCGGAGGGTATCGGCGTTGAGATAGACGTTCTCGCAGATGTGCAGCACCGTGCGCGCGTACTCCTCGGGCTTGCCGAGGCGCTTGGGGAAGGGCACCTGGGCGGCGAGGTTGTCCTGCACCTCCTGGGGCATGCCGAGCAGCATCGGCGTCTCGAACAGCCCCGGGGCGATGGTCATCACCCGCACCCCGAAGCGCGTCATCTCCCGGGCGATCGGCAGCATCATGCCGGTCACCCCGGCCTTGGAGGCGGCATAGGCGGCCTGGCCGACCTGGCCCTCGACCGCCGCGATCGAGGCGGTGTTGACGATCACCCCGCGCTCGCCGTCGGCCAGCGCCCCCAGCTGGGTCATGTCGGCGGCGGCCAGGCGGATCATGTTGAACGTGCCGGTGAGGTTGATCGCCACGGCCTTCTCGAAGTGCTCCAGCGGGCAGGGGCCGTCGCGGCCGACCACCCGCTTGGCCGGGGCGACGCCGGCGCAGTTGATCAGGATGCGGGCCGGGCCGTGGGCGGTGCGCGCCTTGGCCACGGCCGCCTCGCCGGACTCGGCGGAGGTCACGTCGCAGTCGACCGCAAGGCCGCCGGTTTCCCTGGCGACGGCTTCCGCCCCCTCCAGGTTGACGTCGAGCAGCGCCACCTTGGCGCCCTGGCTCGCCAGCAGGCGGGCGGTTTCCGCGCCCAGGCCGGAGCCGCCGCCGGTAATCAGCGCGGCTTCACCTTGTACCTTCATCTTCTTCGCTCCCGTCTTATCCGGTGGAAAGTCGCGGTCCTGATAGCAAATCGCCCCGGTCAGGGCGAGCGGATTGCACGGCGCCCGGCGCGTCGCCATATCCTGGGGCATGGCGAAGGACGAGCTGAAGAACATCGATCCCGAGACCTACCAGCGCGACAAGGCGCGGGTGGAGCGCGGCTTCTGGCCGAAGGTCAAGCGCACCCTGGGCCAGGTGCCCTTCCTCGAGGACGCGGTCGCCAGCTACTACGTCGCCCGCGACCCCAAGACGCCGTTCCAGACCAAGGCGATCCTGTTCGGCGCGCTGGGCTATTTCATCCTGCCCGCCGACGTGATTCCCGACATCATCGCCCTGGCCGGCTTCACCGACGACGCCGCGGTGCTCTATGCCGCCATCAAGGCGGTGACGCCGCACATCAAGGAGCCGCACCGCGCCAAGGCGCGCGAGGCGCTGGGGACGATGAAGGCGGAGGACGAAGGCCAGGCGGCGGAGTAGGGCGCCTGCTTCAGCTTTGCAGCGGCGGGTGCCGGTCGTCGAGGGTCTCGAACTCGGCGGAATATGCGGAGCGCGCGATCCAGGCGGCAACCGCCAGGCTCGGGAGAACGGCCGTGATGGCGCCTATTTTCAGGGCATCGCCGCCGAAGCCGAGCTGCTGCAGCAGCGCCCAATCCAATACCGTGACCAAGCCGAAGACCTCGCTGCCAAAGAGGAGGGCCGCGGCTCAAAGCTGGGAAGCGCACGCCGACTGATTTAGTCGAGAGTGTCGTTAAAAGCGCGCTGCCATTCACTGCTGACCTCTGGCTCGCTGATCGAAACGGCACTCCTGGCCAAAACATCAAGAACCTGTTCCAGCCGGGAATAATCGTACCCCCTCTCTCGCTGGCGCTGGTGCAGGAATGCACGCATGTACCGAGTTTTCCCGTCGAGTTCGCCCTGGTAAGCGCCGATCGCTTGGTTGTAGCTCGTCCATCGGACCCGCGCCTCTTCATCCAAATCGAGGTAGCACTCTATCGCGGCTGCGCGTCCATTGATGTCGCTGACGCTTTCGCCACCCGGGCCGACGGTCGGAAACGTGGTAAATGCAGGAAGGTCAGGAAGACTGAGGATACGCATATTGGCTGGAACATTGAGCGCTGTGCAGCGGCTGCGGTTGGCCAAGCCCTCAGCATCGTTGTCGAACAGGACGAGCACCTTGTTCTGGACGGCGATGCTTATGAGCCCCTGTACGAATCGGAAAACATTGCCGGTACCGGAGAACGGGTAACCTTCCTCCATGTCGACGAAGTCGAAAAAGTCCGCAAGGTGCGGACGCAGAAGCTTCAGTGAGTGACGCAGGATTGCAGCATCAGAGCTGCCCTCGGTCACGATGAGGAAGCGAGCGCCAGGATCGAGGCTGCGGACAAAGTCTTCTCGGCGGGCATACCCGCCAGTGTCGATATCGTTGAATGCCCACTGCACTGGCAATGACGCAGCGCTTGGGTTGAGCGCGAGTAGGTGGAGCACTGTATAGGCGCTTAGATTCTCCATCGCCTCGGAGACCGCATGGAGTGTCATGCGATCATTCTGCAATAGCCGGTCAAGCCTAAGCCGGGGAGCAAGCTCGCGCCTGAAGAATTTTCCGAAGTCCTCCCCGCCCTCGCCATAGTGGGCAGAAATGGAGGCCACATCCACGACCGTAAGCACTTCGCGCAATGCCGTGAATGTAAAGCGCTTATCATCGAAGCCATTCAGTCGCGCGAGAAATGCGAATTCCTTCTCACACTGTTCATAGGTGTGGCCAAGAAGATTCAGCCGATCAATCACCAGAGAGAGGGGCTTGGAGAGGCCTTCCTTATACTCGACCAGCAGCTTCCATTTTTCCGAACCCTCAAAGTCTGTCCCATCCTCCACTCTCGCGTAGTAGTAAGGCACGTTGGTGACGTCCCACTCTCCTTGGAAGAGTGCGGAATGGTCTTGAAAGCCCTGGTTCTTACCCCAGTCAATTTCTAACCGGCCAACCGCTAGATGAATCATTGATGCCATGATGCATTGTACCTAGTGACGGCAAACTCCGAAGCGGAGAAAAATCACTTCTGCAGTCGGGGTCGGTGGAAAATGTTTGAAAGAGCAATAACATACGAATTCCCATCTTCATCCTCACCGGCGCGCAATTTTTTCAATGGATTAGCCGGTTCAGCTCCGATAAATTTTATGCGGCCGAAGGTTCACGGCTAACCCTCTGGAATCTCATAAACTCACTGCAAATAGCGGGCCGTCCTGGGCGGTGAGTCGCGCAGAACCCGGACAAAATTGCAGGCCGGCGTCCAATTTATGCTCGCCCCGCGAATCTGGTAAAAGGGAATCCATAGATTCGGAATGGCAGAGCTATGGAAATCAGGAAGCGGATTGCAGAATGGTATCGAGGGCGGTACGTCCCACCCCCGAAGAACGACCCGGACAGCTACGTTTTTGTGATCAGTCCTGGCTACTACGAGCAGCCGATGCTGGCTAAGGTCATCCGGGTCATTTGGCAGTTCTACCTTAGCCACTGGAAGTGGCTGTGGGGTATCTTGGCGACAGTCGTTATTGCGCTGATTTTCTCTTAGCCGCGCAACGCTCTCTGGTTCTGCGCGCAACCCCTTCTCTAAGGCCTAGGCTTTTACGATGTTTACAAGGTCGTTAATCATTTGCCCGAAGTGCGGCGTCGTGAACCTGGGCTTCAGCTGGGCTAGGCTGGTTGGCTGGTGCACGCACTGCTGGTCATGGCAGGGGTTTGCGAATGTCGTCGATAACGCTGCCCAGAATCGGAAGCCGAAGGCGAGATAACCCCTACTCCACCGTCGTCCCCACGGAGCCCGCCGCCCTCCCCAGCCGCGCTTCCCTTCGCGCGATGTAGAAGGTCGAGGCGGCGATGACCAGGGCGCCGGCGAGGCTGTATTCGTCCGGGACCTCGCCGAAGAGAAAGTACCCGAGCAGCCCGGCGAGCAGCAGCCGGGAGTAGTCGAAAGGCGCGATATAGCTCGCCTCGGCGATCTGGAAGGCGCGGATCAGGAAGTACTGGGCGCCGATGCCGATGCAGCCGACGGCGGCGAACTTGAGCCACTGCAGCGGGGTCGGCGTTTGCCACACGGGAAACGCCAGCGGCGCCGAGACGATCATCGCCGCGATGCAGAAATAGAACAGCATGGCGACCTGGCTGTCGCTGCTCGGCACCTTCTTGACCAGGATCACCGCGATGGCGATCAGCAGCGCCGAGGCCAGGGCGACCAGGGCCACCGGCTCGAAGGCCGAGGCGCCGGGCCGCACCATCAGCAGCACGCCTAGGAAGCCGATTGCGATGGCGCTCCAGCGCCGCCAGCGGATCGGCTCGCCGAGGAAGATCACCGCCAGCACCGTGGCGAACAGCGGCGTGGTGAAACCCAGCGCCGTGACGTCGGCCAGCGCCATGTTGCTCAGCGCATAGAAGCCGCAGAGCATGGCGAAGGCGCCGATTACCGCACGCCAGATGTGCAGCGCCCGGTGCTGGGTGCGGAAGGCGGCGAAGCCCAGGCGGTAGAGGAAGGGCAGCACCGCCAGGAAGGCGAAGCCGGCGCGGGCTAAGGAGATCTGGAAGGGATGAACGCCGTCGAGCGCCAGGTCGCGCACCAGCGCGCCGTTGAGGGTGAAGCCGCTGGCCGCGATCATCGCCCAGAGGGCGCCGAGCTGGTTGCCGGTCAGCGCAGCCTGCCTCTGCAGGATGCCGGACATCTAGCGGCCCTCCGGCGCGCGGCTGGCGGCGCCGGCCGTCGCGCGCTCCCGCGCCACCTGGGCCTCGCGCTGGGCGATGTAGATCGCCGAGGCGGCGATCACCGCGCCGCCGATCCAGGTCCAGATATCGGGAATCTCGCCAAAAAAGAGAAAAGCCAGCAGGGCTATGAACGGCAGTCGCGCGTAGTCGAAGGGCAGGATCGCCGAGGCGTCGGCCCGTTGGTAGGCGCGTACCACCCAGATCTGGGAGATCGCCCCGACCGCGCCGAGCAGCAGCAGAATCAGCCAGGTACCGGGGCTGGGCCAGTGCCAGACGAGCAGCGCGGGGATCGCGGAAACCCCGGTCAGCAGCACGTTCATGTAGAGCACGATGGTCATCGGGGCGTCGGTGTCCGAAAGCCTCTTGATCAGCAGGGTTACGCCGGCCATGAAGAACGCGGCAACCACTGGTAGCAGCATTATGGTTTCGACGCCCTTAAAACCTGGCTGCAGGATGATCAGAACGCCGAGAAAGCCGACGATGGTCGCGGTCCAGCGGCGGGCCCGCACGACCTCCCCCAGGATCAGCGCCGCGCCGACGGTGGCGAACAGCGGCACGGTGAAGTTCAGCGCCGTCGCCTCGGCCAGGGGCAGCAGGGCGATGGAGTAGAACCAGCAGACCATGGCGACGAAGCCGATCGTGGCGCGCGCCACATGCAGCTTGAAATGCCGGGTCGCGAAGCTGCGCCGCAGCCCCGCGCGCAGCAGCCAGGGTGCCATGGCGAGCACGGCGAAGAAGTTGCGGAAAAAGGCGATCTGCAAGGGCTCCAGCTCGCTGGAAGCCTCGCGGATCAGCAGGTTCATGATCGAAAAGCCGAGTGCCGCCGCCACCATGTAGAGCGGTCCCTGCACGGCGCGCGGGATGCCGCGCTTGGCGGGAGCTGCGGGGGAGTCTGTTTCGGGGCGGGGAAGGCGGGGCATCGGCGGCCACTTTAGATCGCTGCGCAGGCCTCCGCCAGTCGTGCGGCTGCGCCCCTGCCCTGCGCCGGGGACAGGCCTGGGATACCCCGGGCGGCGGCGGTTGCACCTTCCCGGCGCTGGCCATAGATTGCGGCGGAGCTTTCCGCAGCGAAGATCCAGCAGCAGGAGTGCACGGCATGACCGAGCCCCTTTGGCGCCCCTCCGAGGAGCGTATCGCCAAGGCCAATCTGACCGAGTTCCTCAAGGACGCCAACGCGCGCCATGGGCTCGATCTCAAGGACTACGGCGATCTGCACCGCTGGTCGGTCGGCAACCTGGAGGACTTCTGGACCCTGGTCTGGGACTTCTGCGGGGTGATCGCCGAGGGCGAGACCGAGCCGGTGATCCTCGACGCCGACAAGATGCCCGGCGCCAGGTTTTTCCCCGAGGTGCGCCTGAACTATGCCGAGAACCTGCTGCGCAATACCCCGGACCTGGCCGGCGCCTCGGGCGACGCCATCGTCTTCTGGGGCGAGGACAAGGTGAAGCGCCGGCTGTCCCATGCCGAGCTCTACGAGAGCGTCAGCCGGCTGCAGCAGGCGCTGCGCGACGCCGGGATCGGCGCGGGAGACCGCGTCGCCGGCTTCCTGCCGAACCTGCCGGAAAGCGTGATGGCGATGCTGGCCGCGACCTCGCTGGGGGCGATCTGGTCCTCCTGCTCGCCGGACTTCGGGGTGCAGGGGGTGCTCGACCGCTTCGGTCAGATCGAGCCGAAGGCGCTCTTCGTGCCGGACGGCTACCACTATAACGGCAAGGCGCTGGACTCGCTCGCCCGCGTTGCGGAGTTTTCCAAGGAGCTGCCGAGCGTCGAGCGGATCGTGGTCTGCCCCTACCTGGCGGAGACGCCCGACCTCGCGCCGCTCGACGGCCGGGCGGTGCTGCTCGCCGATTTCATCGCCGCCTACGGCGCCCGTGAGATCGGCTTCACCCGTCTGCCCTTCAACGCGCCGCTCTACATCATGTTCTCCTCGGGGACCACGGGGAAGCCGAAGTGCATCGTCCACGGCGCCGGCGGCACGCTGCTGAAGCACCTCTCGGAGCAGAAGCTCTCCTGCGATATCCAGCCCGACGACCGGGTGTTCTACTTCACCACCTGCGGCTGGATGATGTGGAACTGGCTGGTTTCCGCGCTGGCCTCCGAGGCGACCCTGATGCTCTACGACGGCTCGCCCTTCTATCCCGACGGCAAGATCCTCTGGGACTTTGCCCAGGCCGAGAAGATCAGCCTGTTCGGCACCTCGGCGAAGTACATCGACGCGCTCAACAAACAGGGCTACGCCCCGAAGGACAGCCACAGCCTGCCCCGGCTGCGGAGCATGACCTCGACCGGCTCGCCGCTGGTGCCCGAGGGCTTCGACTACGTCTATGACAAGATCAAAGGCGACCTCTGCCTGTCCTCGATCTCCGGCGGCACCGACATCGTCGGCTGCTTCGTGCTCGGCAATCCCATCGGCCCGGTGTGGCGCGGCGAAATCCAGGCCGGCGCCCTCGGCCTCGACGTCCAGGTCTGGAACGAGGAGGGCCGGCCGGTGATCGGCGAGAAGGGCGAGCTGGTCTGCCTCAATCCCTTCCCCTCGATGCCGCTCGCCTTCTGGAACGATCCCGACGGTAGCCGCTACCGCGCCGCCTACTTCGAGCGCTTTCCCGGCGTCTGGTGTCACGGCGACTTCGCCGAGAAGACCGCGCGGGACGGCTTCATCATCTACGGCCGCTCCGACGCGACGCTCAACCCCGGCGGGGTGCGGATCGGCACCGCCGAGATCTACCGCCAGGTCGAGAAACTGGAGGAGGTCGAGGAGTCCATCGTCATCGGCCAGGACTGGGAGGGCGACACCCGGGTCGTGCTCTTCGTCAAGCTGCGCGGCGGCGCGGTCCTCGACGAGGATCTGATCAAGCGGATCAAGACCCGGATCAAGAACGGCGCCTCGCCGCGCCACATCCCGGCCAAGGTGATCCACGTGCCGGACATTCCGCGCACCAAGTCCGGCAAGATCGTCGAACTGGCGGTGCGCGACGTGGTGCACGGGCGGGAGGTCAAGAACCTCTCCGCCCTGGCCAATCCCGAGGCTCTCGATCACTACGCCGGCATCGCCGAACTGCAAAGCTAGGCGCCGCGGCGCGTATGCCCTGACTGCATAGCCGCCGAGCGAAACCGGCATTGGCGCTGGTGCGGGCGCGGGTCTATCTCCCGCAAATGGAGGCACGGTGCCTCCCGCCCCCTGCAGAGGGGCAGTGCCAGAGGGACAGACATCATGGCGAATCTCGCTTTCATCGCCGACAACACCATTCCCGGCCTCAGCGCCGCGGAGCTCACCCGCCGCGCCGTCAACGCCGTGGAGCTGAGCTGCCAGGGCCTGGCCAGCTGTGTCGATACGGCGCGGCGCCAGCGTGCGCTGCGCGAGGGCCTGCGCGGCCTCGACGCGCGGCAGCTGCGCGATATCGGTCTTGACCGCAGCGGACTCTAAGTCCGCGCGGCGGCGCGCCGGCCGGATCTCCCCCCAGTCCGGTCTGGCGCGATGAGCAAAGGGCGGCACCTTCGTGTGCCGCCCTTTCGCTTTGCCTAGACGGGCAGGCGCAGCAGCAGCCGGTTGACGCCGTTGAAAACCCGGTAGACCGCCGCGAAGTCCTTGGCGAAGGCGGCGTCAGAATAGCGGCTGTCCTGCGCCTGCAGGGCGCTGCGGATCTCCGCGATCGAGCGCTGCCCGCCGATCAGCCGCAGGATCGCCGGCGCCCGGGGCGGCAGGGGGAAGGCCACCGGCAGCTTGTCGAAACTGCCCTTGAAGACCAGCTCGCGGCCGAGCGCCTCGGCCAGCCTGGCGCCCTCCATCTCGACCAGCAGGGGGATTGCCGCGTCTTCCGGTTCGGCGACGCTGCCCTGCCGGCGCGAGAGATAGACCACGTGGGCCTTGATGTTGCCAGCCAGGCGCTCGGCGAAGGCGGCCCTGTCTTCGCGGGAGAGGTCCTCGAGGCGCGCCAGCAACTGGCGGTCGCGCAGGTAGGTCGCGGGGTCGTAGCGCGCCGGTTCGATGAAACTGGCGAGCTCGAGATCGCTCGCGGCGATCAACTCGAGCAGCTCCGGCACGCTGTAGCTGCGGTCCTGGCTGTGCAGCAGCAGGTCGACCAGCTCGGCGTCGCCGCGCTCGTGGTCGCCGAGGAAGGGATTGCGCGCGAAGGCGTTGCTCCGCGGCAGCGCCGCCAGCAGACGCCGCGCCTGGCCGATCCGCTCCGGCAAGGGCAGGCCCTCGCCGAGCTGGCGCAGCATGGCCTGCAGCGGATAAACCCCGGCGCGGCCATAGGTGCCGTAGACCATGATGCCCATGCCGCCCTCCGCCGCCAGCACACTCTCCAGGGCGCGCAGCCCGGCTTCCGGCTCTGAGAGGTGGTGCAGCACGCCGCAGCAGTCGATGTAGTCGTATGGGCCGGGGGCGATCTGGGCGGTCTCGAGCAGCGATCCGGTAAGGAAGTCGATGTTGGTCAGGCCGCGCGCCTCGGCCCGCGCGGCGGCGATGCTGCGCGCCTGCCGCGAGAGGTCGAGATAGGTAACCCGTCCCCCGTCTCCGGCGTCGGCGAGCTGCTGCGCCAGCATGATCGCGGCGTCGCCGGTGCCGCCGCCGGCGACCAGGGCGCGGAAAGGCCGGGCGAAATCCCGCCTGCCCTGGAAAAGATAGTGGTTCACCTCGTCCAGCCGCGACGGCGAGCCGGTCACCAGGCGGCGCTTCTCCTCGGCCGGATCGCGCGAGGGATAGGGGTAGGCTTCGTACTGCGCGCGGACGGTGTCGCTCATGCCGCCAGGATGGAGTCCTTGGCCGGGCGCACTTCGCCGACGCGCAGGCCCGCGCGGTTGATCACCGAGGGCGTGAAGAGATCCTGCAAAGCCTCGCACTGCTTGGGCGAGAGGGCCTCCATGCGTTGCAGCAGCGCCCCCATCATCACCTCGGCGGCACGGGTCGCGCCGTCCTCGGCCTTCAGGGCGATGCCCAGGCCGAACTCCGGCAGCGCCGCCATGAACACGCCCTCGGCGCCGGTCTTCAGCAGGACCCTGCCCTTGGCGGCTTCGATCACCCGGGTGCAGAAGCGTCCGCTGCCGGCGAGCATGAAGGGATTGGCGGCCACCGCCTTGAAGATCCGCGCGACCGCCTGCTGACGCCGCTCCGGCTGGCTTGCGGGATCGGCGAAACGGGCCATGGCCAGGGCGAGATTGCCGAGCGGTGCGCCGTACTGGGGAATGCCGCAGCCGTCGATGCCGCGCGGCGCGTCGCGCAGCTCGACCCCGGCCATCACCTCCTCGATCCCCAGCAGGGTCTGCTGCACCGGATGGCTGTAGCCGATGTAGCCCTTGGTAGGGACGCCGAGGTGCTTGGCCAGGGTCAGGAAACCCGTGTGCTTGCCCGAGCAGTTGTTGTGCAGGGTGCTGGGCGTCTCCCCGGCGCGGAGCATCGCCTGCGCGGCTTCCTCATAGAAGGGCAGATGCGCGCCGCACTCCAGGTCTTCCGGGCCGAGGCCGATGCGCTTCAGCCAGGCGGCGGCGGTACGGATGTGCGCGGGCTCGCCGTTGTGGCTGGCGCAGGCCAGGGCGAGCTCGCTGTCGCTGACCTGGAAGGCTTCGGCGGCGCCGGTTTCGACCAGCGCCAGGGCCTGCAGCGGCTTGATCGCACTGCGCGGATAGACCAGCGCCTCGACCTCGCCGGCCTGCAGCATCACCCGGCCCTCGGCATCGACCACGACGAAGGCGCCGCGATGGCGGCTCTCGACCATGTCGCCGCGGGTCACCTCGACCAGCACGGGCTGGGCGCTCTCCTGCGGATCGGAGGTGGCGGCCGGAGCGGGATGCGGGCCGTTGGGATCGTGGTCGTGGGGGCACATCTCGGGTTCTCCGGTGGGGCGATCAGCTTGCCGGAGGCCAGAGCCTGTTGCAAGCTGCCCGCGGACTCGGTTCGGGCCTGGAGTCGAGTCAATCGGGAATGGGATATCCGGCGATGCGGGGCTACTTCGGGATCGGTGTCGAGGGACTGAGCAAACCCATGAACCTCGGCAATCTGCTACGCACCACCCATGCCTTCGGTGGCTCCTTCTTCTTCACCGTCGCGCCCGACATGGCGATCCGCAAGGTGCAGAAGGCCGATACCTCCCACGCCGCCGAGTCCCTGCCGACCTACATCTTCGACAGCGTCGCCGAGATCGCCCTGCCGCGCGGCTGCAAGCTGATCGGGGTGGAGCTGACCGAGGACGCGATCGAGCTGCCGAGCTTCCACCATCCCAAGGCGGCGGCCTATGTCCTGGGACCGGAACGCGACAGCCTTTCCCCGGCGCTGCAGGCGCGCTGCGACCGCATCGTCAAGATCCCGATGAAGTTCTGCATCAACGTCGGCATCGCCGGCGCCCTGGTGATGTACGACCGTCTGCTCGCCCAGGGCCGCTTTCCCCGCCGCGCTCTCGGCAGCGCCGGTCTGCCGGAAGGCTTGCCGGAGCATGTGCGCGGCGGGCCGAAGATCCGGCGCAAAAGCGAAGAATCGACTGCTGAAGCGAACAAAGAACGCTCGCTCACAGGGCGATCCTAAGAAAGTGTAATTAAATGGGGGCTGGTCCATGGATTGGAATGCAATCGTAACCCTGACCTTCGGAATTGGTGGGGCCTACGCCGCTCTATGGGCTGGTCATTCACTACTGCGGCATTTCGCTGTCGATATGCGCAGAAGGGGAGTGCGATCAATTTGGGTCGCGCTCCGGCTGACAATCGTGGCGTCCGTAGCAGCCCTGGCCGTTTGGGGACTTTTGCATTCCGCTGTTCCTTACATTCACCCGAGCTGCGGTTATTACGGGGTAATTGATGAAGTATCAGGTCAAACAAAGCCGTTTCTGGAGATTTGCACCGCGACTAACCGTTATGAGTTTGGAATAGCGATCGTATTGGTTTTTGCAATCATAGCTCTCCGTAGTTCGTTTCGAGACTTGGAGGGAGATGCTTGGACTGAAGAGTACTTCAGTCGAAATCCAAAGGCGACTACCACGAAAACCTCCGACAAAAGCGAAGAAAGACCGCCGGCCGGCGGGGGAGGGCCGGCAGGCGCCTGAGTTCGATGGCTTGGCTCGTTCTCCGGCCAGCCGGGCGGGCAAGGCTTACTGATATTTGATCAGCGGGTTCAGCAGGCGTCCCAGCTTGCCGGTCAGGCGGATCGGCGCTTCGGTGACGACGAGACAGAGACAGGTCTCGCCGCCGGTCGCCGCCGGCTGATGGTCGAGCGTGGCATCGGCCCACTGCAGGGCGCCACGGTCGTAGTAGCCCGTTTCGTCGCGGTAGGCGCCTTCGAGCACCAGGGTGGCCTCCTTGCCGCGATGGGTGTGTCGCGGCACCGCGATGCCGCTTTCGATGCGCATCAGGCGCGCCCGCGCGCTGCCGCCGATCGCGAACTCGGCCTCCTGCACGCCGCGGATCAGCCGCTTCCAGCGCAGTGCCTCGATGTCCGGGCCGACATAGCCGCGCAGCGCGGCGGGCAGGAGATGGCCGTCGCACGGCGGCTCGGGCGCCTGCTGCGCGCTGTCTTCCTCGTCGAGCCGCGCCAGCACAGAGTCCAGGGAATCCGCGTCCAGCGCCGCCGGCGCGATCTCCTCGATCAGGGCGCCGCCCAGGGCCTCGAAATCCGCGACCCTGGCCCGGCTTTGCGGCGAAAGGGTCAGGTGGGTCGCCACGACCAGCGACATCGCCTCGTCCAGCCCGCCTGAGGCATAGGCCAGCAGCACGTCGTCGGGAGCGTTTTTCTCAGTCATCCGCGATCTCCTGCATCGCAGCTTTCAGGCGCGCCATGGCGAGGCGCAGCCGCGATTTCACCGTTCCCAGCGGCAGTCCCGTCTTCTCGGCGACGGCGCCGTGGGCTAAATCCTCGAAATAGGCGAGGCGCACCACCTCGGCCTGTTCTTCCGGCAAGGTCTTGAGCGCTGCGCGCAGCTGCGCCTCCGCCTGTCCGCGCGCCACGGCCGTGGCGGCGTCTTCCGGCGCCTCGGGAACCAGCGCCGGATCCTCGGGATCGAATTCCGGCCGCTTTTCGCGGCGCAGGGCGTCGATCCGCTTGTTGCGCGCAATCCGGAACACCCAGGTGCTGACGCCGGCTTGGGAGACATCGAAGCTTCCGGCCTTGCGCCAGACCATGATCATCGCTTCCTGCGTCAGCTCCTCGGCCGAGGTGGCGCCCGCTCCCAGCCGCATCAGATAGGCCTTGAGACGCGGCGCGAAATGCTCGAACAGCAGGGCGAAGGCCATCCGATCCCGGTGGTCGGCCACGCGGGCCAGGAGAACGGCGAGGTCTTCGGCAACCGGCCGGTCCTTGCCTAGATCGGAGACTGCCATGCGTCTATCAAAGTCGATCTGCGCCCGCGCGGCAAGCGCGCGCGCCCATTCGGCGCCGCCGGGCCGGCGCGCAGCGTCGCAAGACGAGGAATCGACGGCGATGGCCTGTTCCATGGATTGGCTTACGCTGTTGCCGGATTGACGGATCACCCAAAATTCGCCTTTTTTTAGGGGTTACGTTCCGATCCGGACACCGCCAGTCTGCCGTGGCGCAGGGAGTCGTGACAGCAGCACTGGCAAAGGAGATCACATTGCCTATAATCGCGCCGATGAAAACCTCTTGGACTCTTCTCGCCGGTCTGCTGCTGGCGGCGGTCGTCGCAGTGGCGACTCCCGAGCGCGCGTCGGCCCAGGCCCTGGAACGCCTCGGCGATTTCAAGGACTGGAGCGCCTTTTCCACCAGCGAGGGCGGCGGCAAGGTCTGCTTCATGTCGAGCCAGCCGCTGCGCGACGAGGGCAACTACACCAACCGCGGATCGATCTACACCTTCATCACCCACCGGCCCTCGGACGGCCGTGTCGGCGAGGTCAATATCAAGCCGGGCTACACCTACCAGGCCGACTCCAGGGTCAAGGTCACCATCGACGGCCGGGATTTCGATCTGGTGACCAAGGACAGCAACGCTTGGCCCTACGACCCGCAGACCGACAAGCAGATGATCGAGGCGATGATCCGGGGCAGCAGCATGATCGTGCGCGGCACCTCCTCGCGCGGCACCCTGACCACCGACACCTATTCGCTGCTCGGCTTCACCAATGCCTACCAGGCGATCACCGAGGCCTGCGGCGTCTAGAACCAGCCGCTGAAGCGACCGGCGGCCTTGTCATCGCCTAAACGACGTCCAACATCTATCCCAAGCGCGTGGCGCGATCCCGCGTTACGCGGAAGACTTGGGAGGTTGGAGATGTTCAAGAAAACCGCACTGGCCGCAGCCGCGGCCCTGTTTCTCGCCGCCGGTCCGGCGCTGGCGTTTCACTGCCCCGCCGACATGGCCAAGATCGATGCCGCCCTGGCCGAGTCCCCGGACCTGAGCGCCGAGCAGCTGGCCGAGGTCAAGCAGCTGCGCGCCCAGGGCGAGGAGCAGCACAAGGCCGGCAACCACCAGGAGTCGGTTGACACCCTGGCCAAGGCCATGGATCTCCTCGGAATCGAATAGCCCGGCCGGCCTGCCGCGCGCAGGCCGCTGTTGCGTCGCGGCCTCAGGGGGCATAAGTAACCGCCATGAGCGCCGCGACCGCTACCGAACGCCACTCCGGCGTCTTCGCCCCGCCCGCCGATGTTCTCGACGGGCGGCGCAACCTCGTTGGCATGACGCTGCCGGAGATGGCCGCGGCGTTGGGCGAACTCGGCTATCCCGCCTTCCGCGCCAAGCAGCTCTTCCACTGGGTCTATCACCGGGGCGCCACAGACTTCGCGGCGATGCGCAATCTGGCGAAGGATTTCCGCAGCGAACTCTCGGATCACTTTGTCGTCGCCCGGCCGGAGATCGCGGTCGACCAGCGCTCGTCCGACGGCACCCGCAAGTGGCTGCTGAAGTGCCACGACGGCCAGCAGGTCGAAGCGGTGCACATTCCCGAGGAGGAAAAGGGGCGCGGCACGCTCTGCGTCTCCAGCCAGGTCGGCTGCACCCTGACCTGCACCTTCTGCCATACCGGCACCCAGCGGCTGGTGCGCAACCTCTCGGCGGCGGAGATCGCCGGCCAGGTGATGCTGGCGCGCGACTGCCTCGACGGCTGGCCGAGCCCCAAGGAGGACCGCCAGCTCACCAACATCGTGATGATGGGCATGGGCGAGCCGCTCTATAACTTCGAGAACGTGAAGAAGGCGCTGCAGATCGTCATGGACCCTGCCGGAATCACCATCGGCCGGCGCAAGATCACCCTCTCGACCTCCGGCGTGGTGCCGATGATGCGGCGCTGCGGCGAGGAGCTGGGGGTCAACCTCGCGGTCTCCCTGCACGCGGTCAGCGACGAAATCCGCGACGAGATCGTGCCGCTCAACCGCAAGTATCCCCTGGCCGAGCTGCTGCAGGCCTGCCGCGACTATCCCGGCGCCCACAACGCCCGGCGGATCACCTTCGAGTACGTCATGCTGAAAGGTGTCAACGACAGCGAGGCCGACGCCCGCGAGCTGGCCCGGCTGCTCAAGGAGATGCCGGCCAAGGTCAACCTGATCCCCTTCAACCCCTGGCCGGGTACGGCCTACGTCTGCTCCGACTGGAGCGCCATCGAGCGCTTCTCCGACATCCTCTACGAGTACAACCTCTCGGCGCCGATCCGCCGGCCGCGCGGCCGCGACATCTCGGCGGCCTGCGGCCAGTTGAAGAGCGACAGCGCACGCAAGCGCAAGAGCGAGCGGGATGCCGAGACCGGGGCCGAAGCCTAAGGCCGGTCCAAGCGCCGGAACTCCGCGTTCGGCCCGCGTTTAGCGCTCGACCCTTCGCGTCCCTCGGGCTAGCCTTCCCGCCTGATCAGGCGGTTACCGGGTACAGCCCTTTGCCGAAAGCGATACGACTCTACGTGCAGGGCGTCGACGCCGTGAACCGGCGGCTCGGCAGGCTGGTCATGTACATGATCTTCCTGATGATGGGCCTGCTGCTGTTCTCCTCGATCACCCGCAGCTTCTTCGGCGTCTCCTACATCTGGATCGTCGAGATGGCCCAGTTCATGATGGCCGCCTACTATCTGCTGGGCGGCGGCTACTCGATGCAGCTCGACTCCCATGTGCGGATGGACCTCGCCTATGGCGTGCTCAGCGACCGGCGCAAGGCGATGCTCGATGTCATGACGGTCTTCCTGCTGATCTTCTATCTCTGCTTCCTGCTCGCCGGCGGAATCTCCAGCACCGAGTACGCGCTGCAGTACGGGCAGAAGAACTACTCTTCCTGGGGGCCGCCGCTGGCACCGATCAAGATCATCATGTGCATCGGCATCTTCCTGATGCTGCTGCAGGTCATCGCGACCTTCTTCAAGGATCTCGCGAAGGCCCTGGGCAGGCCGCTGCAATGAGAGCCGCATGAGTTACGAGCTCATCGCCATCCTGATGTTCTCCTCGATGATGCTGCTGCTGCTGACCGGGCAGCGGGTGTTCGGGGTGATCGGCTTCGTCGCCGCCGCCTCCTCGGTGCTGCTGTGGGGCGACGGCGGTTTCGAGATGCCCTTCAACGCCAGCTTCGTGCTGCTGAACTGGTATCCGCTGCTGACCCTGCCGCTGTTCATCTACATGGGCTACATGCTGTCGGAATCCGGCATCGCCAGCGATCTCTACCGGATGTTTCACGTCTGGGCGGGACCGGTGCGCGGCGGTCTGGCGATCGGCACCATCGGCCTGATGGTGGCGATCTCGGCGATGAACGGCCTCAGCGTCGCCGGCATGGCGATCGGCGCCAGCATCGCCCTGCCGGAGATGCTGCGCCGCGGCTACGACAAGATCATGGTCACCGGCGTGATCCAGGCCGGCAGCTCGCTCGGCATTTTGGTGCCGCCGAGCGTGGTGCTGGTGCTCTATGGCATGATCGCCCGCCAGCCGGTCGGCCAGCTCTGGCTGGCCGGGGTCTTCCCAGGACTGATGCTGGCCGGGCTGTTCGTCGCCTACATCGCCATCCGCTGCGCGATCCAGCCCAGGCTCGGACCGCCGCTGCCGCCCGAGGAACGCAATGTCGGCTGGCCGGAGAAGCTGCGCCTGCTCAGCGCCGGGATTCTGCCGCTGCTGATCTTCTTCTCGATGACCGGGCTGTTCCTGATGGGGGTGACCAGCCTGGTCGAGAGCTCGGCGGTCGGCGCCGCGGCCGCGACCGTCGCCGCCATCGTCAAGCGCCGCATGACCAGGTCGGTGATCGAGGAGACGGTGCGCAAGACCCTGGCGATCAGCTGCATGTTCATGTGGATCATCCTGGCGGCGCTCTGCTTCGGCGCGGTCTTCGATGGCCTGGGCGCGGGCAAGGCGCTGCAGGCGCTGTTCGTCGAGCGCTGGTCGCTCGACCCCTGGACCATCCTGATCATGATGCAGCTGTCCTATCTGCTGATGGGGATGTTCCTCGACGATACCGCGATGCTGGTGATCGTCGCGCCGCTCTACGTGCCGCTGGTGATCCTGCTCGGCTTCGATCCGGTGTGGTACGGCGTGCTCTACACCATCACCTGCCAGATCGCCTACATGACGCCGCCCTTCGGCTACAATCTTTTCCTGATGCGGGCGATGGCGCCGCCGGAGGTGACCCTGGCCGACATCTACCGCTCGATCGTGCCCTTCGTCCTGGTGATGTTGCTCGGCCTCGCCCTGGTGATGATCTTTCCGCAGATAGCTCTCTGGCTGCCCAGCCTGTACTATGGCCGATGATAAGAAAAAAAACTCCTGAGCCGCCGGGGCGCCATTTTCGAGTTCGTTCCGCCAGCGCGGAATGAAGCTGCGGCGCGGGAAAACCGCGCCGGATTATTTGAACAAGGGAGACTTCTGACATGAATCAACGACGCGACTTTCTCAAGAAGACCGCACTGGCCGGCGCCGGCGTCGCCGCCGCCTCGACCTTTCCCGCGCCCTATGTGAAGGCGCAAAGCACGATCAAGTGGCGCCTGCAGACCTATGCCGGCCCGGCCCTGGGCGAACATGTCATCAAGCCCTCGATCGACTCTTTCAACAAGATCGCCAACGGCGAGATGGAGATCGAGCTGTACTACGCCGATCAGCTGGTGCCCACCGGCGAGCTGTTCCGCGCCATGCAGCAGGGCACCATCGACGCGGTGCAGAGCGACGACGACTCCATCGCGGCGCCGGTCGACATCTCGGTGTTCGGCGGTTACTTCCCCTTCGCCACCCGCTACAGCCTCGACGTGCCGGTGCTGTTCGAGCAGTACGGCCTGAAGGAAATCTGGGAGGAGGCCTACGGCGAGGTCGAGGGCGTCAAGTGGCTGAGCGCCGGGGCCTGGGATCCCTGTCATTTCAATACCGTCAACCCGATCCGCAGCCTCGAGGACATGAAGGGCCTGCGGGTCTTCACCTTCCCCACGGCCGGCCGTTTCCTGTCGCGCTTCGGCGTGGTGCCGGTGACCCTGCCCTGGGAAGACATCGAGGTCGCGGTGCAGACCGGCGAGCTCGACGGCATCGCCTGGTCGGGCATCACCGAGGACTACACCGTCGGCTGGGCCGACGTGACCAACTACTTCCTCACCAACAACATCTCCGGCGCCTGGTGCGGCTCCTACTTCGCCAATCAGGAACGCTGGGACGAGCTGCCCGAGCATCTGAAGGAGCTGTTCAAGGTCTGCATGGACTCCTCGCACTACTACCGCCAGCACTGGTACTGGGGCGGCGAGGCCGACCTGCGGGTCAACGGCACCAAGCTCGAGCTGACCTCGATCCCCGACGAGGAGTGGGCCCAGGTCGAGGCCGAGGCCGAGAAGTTCTGGGAGGAGATTGCCGCCGAGAGCGACCGCACCAAGCGGGTGATCGAGATCTTCAAGGAATACGCGCGGGTGATGCGGGCGGCCGGCAAGCCCTACCGCTACAACGTCTGACGCGGTTGCTCCAATCGTTCGGAAGGCCCGCTCCTGAAGGGGCGGGCCTTTTCTTCGTTCAGCGCGCCAGAACGATGATCTCCGGCTTGTCTTCGCCAAGCGGGCTCTTGTCCCAGTCGCCGTACCAGGCGACCTCGGTGAAACCGGCCCGCTCCAGCAGCGCCGCCAGCTCCGATTGGGTGACGAAGCGCAGGGTTGAGGGCGCGGTGAGCTCCGTGCCGTCGGCGAAGCGGGTGCGGGTCTCGAAGGTGACGAAGCGGTCCTCCGCCGAGGTCAGCACCCAGCGGGCCTCGACGGGACCGAGCTCCGGGTGCTCCACAGTCTCGCTATCGTCCTCGGTCCAGGCCTCCCACTCCCGCGCCGCCGGGTTGCGGGTCTCGAAGGCGAGGGTGCCGCCCTCGGCCAGATGGCGCTTGAGGTTGACGAGAACCGCCAGGATCTCCGCGTCCTCGAGGAAGACCTGGAAGACGTGACCGGTCATGACGATCAGGTCGAAGCGCGCGGCCAGGTCGAGGGTATCGGCGAAGCCCTCCACCCAGGCGATCTTCCCGGCCTCGGGCTTGCGCCGCGCTTCGTCCAGCATCGCCGCCGCGGGATCGACGCCCGTGACCTTGTGCCCGCGCGCCGCCAGCGCGCAGGCCAGCCGCCCGGTGCCGCAACCCACCTCGAGCACGCGCTTGGGCGCCGCGCCCGCCAGCTCGACGTAGAAGGGCGCGTCGGCGCCGAAGTCATTGAAGAGGTCGTAGACCGCGGCGAGGCGCGGATCGGTGAAGATCTTGTCGGGCATGGCTCGTTCCACGGTGAGCGACGCGGCAAGATACATCGGCCGCCGCGCCGCCAGTAGTCTTTCGTCCCGCGCCCCGTCCTTGCCCCGGGCGGCGCAATGCCTATACTCCGCGCCGAATTCCAGACCCGAGAGGCCCCATGTCCGAGATCAAGAAAGTCGTCCTCGCCTATTCCGGCGGACTCGATACCTCCGTCATCCTGAAGTGGCTGCAGGAAACCTACCGCTGCGAGGTGGTAACCTTCACCGCCGACCTCGGCCAGGGCGAGGAGCTCGCGCCGGCGCGCAAGAAGGCGGAGATGCTCGGCATCGCGCCGGAGAACATCTACATCGAGGATCTGCGCGAGACCTTCGTGCGCGACTACGTTTTCCCGATGTTCCGCGCCAACGCGCTCTACGAGGGCGAATACCTGCTCGGCACCTCGATCGCCCGGCCGCTGATCTCCAAGCGGCAGATCGAGATTGCCCGCGAGACCGGGGCCGACGCGGTTTGCCACGGCGCCACCGGCAAGGGCAACGACCAGGTCCGCTTCGAGCTCGGCTACTACGCGCTCAACCCGGACATCAAGGTGATCGCCCCCTGGCGCGAATGGGACCTGACCAGCCGCACCAAGCTGATCGACTTCGCCGAGCAGCATCAGATCCCCATCGCCAAGGACAAGCGCGGCGAGGCGCCCTTCAGCGTCGACGCCAACCTGCTGCACATCTCCGCCGAGGGCAAGGTGCTGGAGGATCCCTGGGAGGCGCCGGAGGAATACGTCTTCTCGCGCAGCGTCTCCCCCGAGGATGCCCCCGATACAGCGACCGAGATCGTCATCGAGTTCGAGGCCGGCGATCCCGTGGCCATCGACGGCAAGCCGCTTTCGCCAGCGGAGCTGCTGACCGAGCTCAACCGCCTGGCAGGGGACAACGGCATCGGCCGCCTCGACCTGGTCGAGGGGCGCTTCGTCGGGATGAAGAGCCGCGGCGTCTACGAGACGCCGGGCGGCACCGTCCTGATCAAGGCGCATCGGGCGATGGAATCGATCACCCTCGACCGCGGCGCCATGCACCTCAAGGACGAGCTGATGCCGCGCTACGCCGAGCTGATCTACAACGGCTTCTGGTGGTCGCCGGAGCGCGAGATGCTGCAGGCGCTGATCGACAGGAGCCAGGCGAACGTCAGCGGCAGCGTCCGGCTCAAGCTCTACAAGGGCAATGTCATCGTCACCGGCCGCAAGTCGCCGCTCAGCCTCTACAGCCTCGAGCACGTCACCTTCGAGGACGACGACGTCTACGACCAGCGCGACGCCGAGGGCTTCATCAAGCTGAACGCCCTGCGCCTGCGCCTGCTCAACCGGCAGAAGCGATGAGCGACGGCTCGAGGGACGGCCGGGCGCAGGATTTGCACGCCCGGGTCCTGGAGCAGCTGCAGCGCGGCCTCGCGGCGCCCGGTGGAACGCCGGCGCAGAAGCTGCAGCACACCCTGCGGCTGCTTGCCAAGTACCGCTCGGTGCTGATCAGCAACACCCTGGTCCAGCAAGCCGGCAAGAGCGTCCAGGGCGGTCCCTTCAAGGGCATGGAGTTTCTCGGCAGCGTCACCGAGGGCTGCACCGCGCCGAAGCTGCTGGGCTGCTACGAGTCGGAGCTGCAGCCGCACATCAAGGGGGCGATCCGCCGCGGCTACGACCGGGTGGTCAACATCGGTTCGGCGGAGGGCTACTACGCCGTCGGCATGGCGCTGCGCCTGCCCGAGGCCGAGGTGCGCGCCTACGACATCGACGAGAAGGCCCAGGCGGCCTGCCGCAAGCTGGCCGAGCGCAACGGCGTCTCCGCGCGCGTCAAGATTGGCGGCGAGTTTCGCGGCGAGGACTTCGACGCCCTGGCGGAGGAAGGCGGGCGCAACCTTGTGCTCTGCGACATCGAGGGGGCCGAGCGCGACCTGCTCGATCCCGACCGCTTCCCGGGGCTGAAGTCCCTCGACATCGTCGTCGAGCTGCACGACGTCATCGACCGCGGCATCTCCCGCACGGTGGTCGAGCGCTTCGCGGAAAGCCATGAGGTGGTGGTGGTGCCGCACGGCCTCCCCAAGGCGGAGCTGCCGCTGTTCTTTCAGGGGATCGACAATCTCGACCGTCTGATCGCGGTCTGGGAATGGCGCAGCGGCCCGACCCCCTGGGCGGTGATGCTGACCCGCGCGGCTGCGGACTGATCGGCGGTCAGTGGATCCCGGCCGGCAGGGGGCTGACGCCGAAGATCACGCCGTGGGCGCCGAGCATCACCGCGAAGAGAATCAAGCCGAGCAGCGGACGCCACCAGCCGAGTCCGGCCCAGTCCATCTCCGTGCGGCCGGACAGCAGGGCGGCGAAGGGAAGCGTCGAGGTGGTCAGCTTAATTGGCCCCCAGGCGGCGCCGAGCGTCGCCTCGCGGCGATGGTCGATGTGCCACATTCCCCCTAGGGAAAGTACCAGGATTCCGCCCATCAGGATGGCGCTGGCGGCGTCGCCCCGGACCAGCAGATGGCTGGCCGCCCAGAGCGCGGTGCCCCAGAGGAAGGGATGGCGGGTCACCCGCAGGATGCCCGGCGCCGGGTTGAGCTCGTCGCCGGCGGCACTTTCGAAGCCGGCCAGGGTCGGGCTGCGGGTGGTGATCCCGGCGACCACCAGAATGAAAGCGAAAGGCATGACGATCAGCGGAACCCAGCGCAGCCCGGGGGTCACCGGCCAAAGCTCCAGATAGGGCGCGCCGCCGTAGGCGAAGACCATCCAGACGAAGGCGACGGCGACCACCAGCGAGTAGAGGCCGCGGAAGCGTCCCTCGCCGTAGCGCTGCACCAGGGTGCCGCGCAGCTGCAGGCTGGACAGCAGGAAGTGGGCGCCCACGAAGAGCACCGTCGCCGCCAGAAGCTCGTTGAGGCCGTTCAGCATGAGCGGAACTCTATGCGGCGCTTCGCGCCGGGTCCAGCGGGCAGTGGCGCCGCTGCCGGGCGCATGCTAGAGAGCGCCGATGACCCAGAGAAAAGACCCCCAGGACAAGCTCGATCCCGTGGCCCAGACCATCCTCGATCTGCTGGCGGCGGAGGCAGCGGGCAAGACCATCGCGCCGGCCGATGCCGCACGGGCCTTCTACAAGGACCGGCGCAAAGCCGGCGATCCGGCGGATGGCTGGCGCGGCTACATGAACGCCGCCAATCAGCAGGCGCTGCACCTGGCGCGGGCCGGGCGTATCGAGATCCTGCGGCGCGGCGAGGTGCAGGATCCGCACAAGCCGATCAAGGGCCTGCTGCGCCTGCGGCTGCCCGAGAAAACCTAAAACGCGGGTTCCGTCACGCCGTTCTGGCGGCAGGCCGCGGTCACGGTGTTGGCCAGCAGGCAGGCGATGGTCATCGGTCCGACTCCGCCGGGCACCGGCGTGATCGCGCCGGCCACGGTCTTCGCGGTCTCGAAATCCACGTCGCCGACCAGCTTGCCCTTGCCGCCTTCCTGTTCCGGCGGCAGGCGGTTGATGCCGACGTCGATCACCGCGGCGCCCGGCTTGACCCAGGAGCCCTCGATCATCCCCGGGCGCCCGACCGCGGCGATCAGGATGTCGGCCTCGCGGCAGACGCCGGGCAGGTCCCGGGTGCGGCTGTGGGCGACGGTGACCGTGCAGTTGTCGCCGAGCAGCAGCTGCGCCATCGGCTTGCCGACGATGTTGGAGCGGCCGACCACCACGGCGTTTTTGCCGGAGAGGTCGCCGAGGGTGTCGCGCAGCAGCAGCAGGCAGCCGAGCGGCGTACAGGGCACCATGGCCGACGTGTCGCCGGTCGACAGGCGCCCGACATTTATGACGTGAAAACCGTCGACATCCTTGTCCGGGTCGATCGCGGAAAGAACCTTCTGCGCGTCGATCTGCTTGGGCAGGGGAAGCTGGACCAGTATGCCGTGGACGCTCTCGTCGGCATTGAGCTGTTCGACCAGCTTGAGCAGTTCGGCCTCGCCGGTGCTTTCGTCGAGCTTGTGCTCGAAGGAGTTCATGCCGGCCTCGAGAGTCTGCTTGCCCTTGGAGCGGACGTAGACCTGGCTCGCCGGATCCTCGCCGACCAGCACCACCGCCAGTCCGGGAGTCAGGCCGCGCTCCGCCTTCAGGGTCTCCACTTCCTTTGCCACCCGCTTGCGCAGGCCGGCCGCGAAGGCCTTGCCGTCGATGATCGCCGCTTCCGCCATCTGCCTTTTCCCCTCGTTTTCCGGTTCCCAGCAAGCTGCCGCAAGTCTTTGCGCCGCCGCCGATCTCCGCCTGCCTCGCAGCGCCGATTTCCGCCCTTATACCGACGCCGTTGCCGCCTCGAGACGCCGCCGCAGCGCTGCGTCGGCCTCGGCAATCTCCAGGGTCTTCAGGCGCGCCGTCCGCCCGGCGACGATGGCGAGCCGGCTTTTCGGCAGCTCCCAGGCCTTGGCCAGCAGCGCGATCGCGGCGGCGTTGGCCTTGCCGTCTTCCGGCGGCGCGGTAACCTTCACCTTCACAACGCGGCGTTCGCCGGCCAGAGACTCGATCCCGGCGATGGCGTTCCGGCCGGCGCCGGGCTGCAGCTTGAGCCCGACCAGCAGCCGCCCCTGCGTCAGCTGAAAAGGCGAGTCCGCCACGCGCCTACTGGAGCAGCGCGGGGGCGAGGTCGCGAACCAGCAGGTTCTGGATGAAAATCAGCAGCAGGATCAGAATCACCGGCGAGACGTCGATGCCGCCGAGGTTGGGCACGATGCGGCGGAGCGGCCGCAGCGCCGGCTCGGTGATCCGATGCAGGAAGTCGCCGAGGGTATAGACGAAGCGATTGGTGGTGTTGATCACGTTGAAGGCGACCAGCCACGACAGCACCGCCATCGCGATCAACAGCCAGATATAGATGTCGATGATCATGCTGATCAGCGAAATGATGGCGTACATCGGCGCGCGAACCCCTTGTTTTTCTTCAGCGACAGCTATACCTGCGCGGCCATCGCGCAGCAAGCCCGCCGCCGCGGCGAGGGCGGCGGCAGCAATCTTGACAAGCCGGACCGGGCTCACCATTATCCGCCGCGCTTCGCAAGGTAGGTGGGGGTGCGCCCCCGCCACGCCAAGCCGAATTCGGTCCGCCCAAAGGGCCGCGCAGTCTGGATCGGGGCCGTAGCTCAGTTGGGAGAGCGCGTCGTTCGCAATGACGAGGTCAGGGGTTCGATTCCCCTCGGCTCCACCAGGTTATCTTATTGTTTTCATTCACTTTTCACCAGTTTGTCTGAGGCGAATCGAGTTCACCGGCCCGCATTCTTTGGGTCTATTGGCGCTATTGACTGGCTGCCTATTAGCGAAAAGAGACACTAGCGCTAAAGGCGAAATCACTGGGACGTTTCCGGGGCTTACTGGCGATGCTGGTTGCAGTTCCGAATCTTTCTCGAACCACCAGCCAGTCCAGAGGTATCTCGCTCCACGTTATTACCATGCCGAAAGCCCCGGGTTTTCGGGCCTCTCAGGCTTAGATGAGTCGCGCATCGCGGTTCGGAGACCGCGGAAAGGGACCCCAATACGCGCCGCGTCTCAATTGGTACATTTCGCAGCCATACTTCTAGGGCTGGCTCACGCTCCTGCAGGGGTATCGATCGGCTAGCAATTCCGATCGCCGAGGTCCACTTCAACCTTCCCATTTCGTCTCTTCAAAGTGTGACGAGGACCGATCAGCCAACGAGCTTCTGGTCATTGAGTGGTGACTGAGGCCATCCGGAGTGGCTGCGGCTTTGAGCAAAGAATTACGCACTTTGCCTGGGCAACCGAGAGGTTAGCCGGCGCAGCCAGAGCCGTGACTACTACAGCAACGTATCGGAAAGTTTTGCAATATGGATCGGAATACGATACGACATTGTTAATGTCATATCAACCGCAAAGCCTCACCCACAGCCTCTTCTAGCGGTTGGCATCGGGTGAACGCTTCGATTAAAGGGAGGTTCTGTTGACGCTCGAAGCCCAGCTTTCAAACAGACACAAAGACTTAGTTGAGCGAGACAGAAGTAGCATTTTGGCGTGGCGGTACAATCCACGGATTGTGTTTGAAAGGGGCGCCGGAACGAAACTCTATGACGTGGACGGGAATGAGTACTACGACCTGACATCTGGGATGATGTGTTTGATTCTTGGCCACTCACATCCTGAGTTGGTCGATGAAATCCGCTCTCAAGCAGAAAAATTCATTCATGAATCGTCATGGTACTCGAATCCTTGGATCGTCGAGTTTGCTGAGTTGATAGCCAGTACGCTACCGGGCGATCTGAAAATCACGAACTTCGCTGTCACGGGCTCCGAAGCCAATGAGGTCGCCATGCGAATGGCCCTGGGTGTGACAGGGCGTTACGACATGGTCTCGGTAATCCGCGGACTCCATGGCGGAAGCCTCGCAGCTGAATCCGTTACTACGGTGGGCGGAGCGAGACGTCGAAACCTGGGCCCATTGATGATACCCGCGAAGGCCAACGCAATACATGCACCCTTTTGCTATCGCTGCCCGATTAATCTGACTTATCCAGATTGCGATGTGGAGTGCCTCCGTCGCAGCGAAGAAATGATGGAGTTTGTCACCAGCAATGACGTCGCTGCCATCATTGCCGAAACCATGCTGGTGGCTGGTGGCATGGTTGTGCCTCCCAAGGAATGGCTCCCCAGATTGCGGGAGCTCGCGGACCGCTGGGGAGCGCTTCTGGTTCTGGACGAGGCGCAGCTAGCGCCTGGCCGCACAGGCAAAATCTGGGGCTTCGAGCATTACGATGTCGTCCCCGATATCGTGACCTTCGCCAAAGGAATGAGTGCTGGGTTCGCGATCTGTGGAACGGTGACGACGCCGGAAATCGCTGAGCAAGCGACCGGTAGCGGCGGCGTGCCGTGGGCCGGTACATATACTGGAGACCCACTGCCGGCTGCGGTTGGTCTCAAGCAGTTGCAGATCGTTCTCCGCGACAAGCTTCATGATCGTGCCGCCAACCTTGGAGAGCTGCTCGCCGGAAAACTGAGCGCGCTGCAGCAGAAGTACGACATCGTCGGCGATGTTCGTGGAGAAGGGTTGTATCGAATGCTCGACATCGTCACCGATCCCGAATCTAAAACACCCAACTTGGTTGCGGCGGAACGTATTCGGGTAAATGCGCTTGAAGAGGGTGTCGTTCTTATCTGCGTGAAAAATTATGTGCGCATCTGCCCGCCACTCATCATCACCGAAACTGAAATCGATGACGTGGTAGGCCGACTCGAACGTGCAATCAAGAAGGCGCAAGACGGTTACCCAGAGAACGTCGCCTTCGAAGAATCCAGTTCACTCTCGACTGGAAGCAACACTCGAAAAAACGCCTAGAAACCAACGAGGTTGCTGATTCACCGAAATCCCGAACAGGAGGACATGATGATCCCTAAGGAGAAAATCGGAAAGTTATTCGGCCCTATGGCTATCGCGTGCTTTGTGGCTGCCTCGTCGGCGGCCGCACAGGAGCAGTCGAAACTCGATGAGGTGCAGGATCGCGGGCATGTAATCGTCGGTGTGACGAGTGAGGCCCCCCCATTTGGCTTCATCGATGAGAATGGTGAGCTCGTCGGTTTCGACATCGACATCGCCAAGCTGATCGCCAAGACCATCTTCGGTGACGACAGCGAGGATCGCATCGAACTCCAACGGCAGAGCTTCGCTGCACGTTGGCCGAACATTCAATCTGGCCAGATCGACTTCGGCGTTCAGGTGACGACGATCTACCCGGACCGCGCCTTGCGTGTTGCATTCACGCGCCCGTACATCGACTCGGGCATCACGCTGGTGGTCCCGAAGGATTCTCCGATCGAAAAACCTTCGGACCTGAACGGCTCGGACTACACGGTCGCCCACCTGACGGCACCGGTACAGGAAGAGCGCGGGATGCAGCATTATCCCGAAGCCAACTTCTCCACTTTCGACTCCGTCAGCGCGCAGTTCACGGCTGTTCGCTCAGGTCGGGCGGACGCGGCGCAGTTGGACGTTCCAGTGGCAATGTACTACGCCAAGGACCACGACGATATTCGCGTGCTGGACCAGTGGCTGACCGAGCCGACGAACAACGCCGTCTTTCTGCGCCAGGATGACTTCAAATGGTGGCTGTTCCTCGACACGATCGTCTCCGAAATGCGCGGAGGATCGTTGTTCAACGAGTATGCCGAAATCTATGAGAAATGGTTTGGCTCCCAGCCAGTGCACGCTAAGCATTACGTATCAAGCAACTAGAGGCGCTTAGCGCCCATTGAGAAGTTACGGGCGAGAACCCGGCGCAGCGTGAATGCTGTGGTTCTCGCCCAATTGGGTTGGGATCTCAAGTGAATCGCCAGATCGATTTCATACTCCGCAACGCGGACCAGTTCGGCGAGGGCATCTTGCTCACCCTCCAGGCCGCCGGGATCTCCATGGTGATGGCTTTGATCTGGGGGCTGTTCGTCGTCTTCCCACGGATGTCTCACAATCCCTGGGTGAGGTGGCCAACGAGGACCTACATCGAGCTATTCAGAAACACGCCACTGCTGCTCCAGATTTATCTGTTCTACTTTTCCCTACCACTCATCGGGCTTCCCCTTTCTGCACTCTCTTCTGGCGCTCTCGCAATCGCCGTGCAGCATGGCGCGTTCTTCGCGGAGATCTATCGCGGCGCCATTGAATCGATACCACAAGGCCAGCGTAAGGCGGCCTTGAGCATTGGAATGCTCCCCAATCAAGCGATGCGCTTGATCATCATCCCCCAGGCCCTTCGGCGCGCGCTTCCTCCGATGGGCAATCAGCTGATTCTCTTGATCAAGGACACGTCCCTGTTGTCGGCGATCGGCGTGCTCGAACTGACCTTGACCGGGAAGGTGTTGATCGAACGTAGCGCCGCATCCTACGAGGTGTTCATCGCAATCGCCTGTATGTACCTCGTGATCACGTCAATCCTGGGGACAGCCATTCGCTTTCTCGAGCATCGAATTCACGCAAAGGTGGATTGAGCAATGTTCGACACTCTAATCTCAAATGCTCCGTATCTTCTCGAAGGCGCCCTTGTCACCGCGATCTTCGCCATATCGGCGGTGTCTGCCGGGACATTCCTGGGGATTGTTCTCGGCGTTTTGAGCGCGATACTTCCGCGCCCGTTTAAGTGGATGATTTCTATTTATGTTTTCGTTATCCGCGGAATCCCTGTTCTCGTTCTCATGTTTCTCGGGTACTACTCTCTACCAGGTTTAGGATTTAGGGTTGATCCTTACTATGCGGTCAGCGGCGCGTTGGTCATATATACCGCAGCTTTCATCACTGAAATCACACGTGGCGCGATTCGCAACGTTGCTGAAGGCCAGGTCAACGCTGCAAAGAGTATCGGTATGCGGCAGCTGCAAATTCTGCAATTTGTCGTTCTTCCGCAGGCGATTCGTTCATCAGTGCCGCCAATACTCAACAATAGCGTAATCATGATTAAACAATCCTCCTATGCTTCTGTCGTGGGGGTATGGGAGTTGACCTATGCCGCACGCGAGATCGTAGAGCGAACCTTAGCGCCGTTCGAGATTTTCCCCGGTGTCATGGCGCTCTACTTCGTGATCGCATTTCCTTTGGCAATGCTAGCCGGCCATCTAGAGAAGAGGTTTAAGTATGAGCATTGACAGCAACTATGAGTCGATGATCGAGGTCGAAGGGCTTGTGAAGCGTTATGGCGATCTGGAGGTTCTGAAAGGTATCGATCTCAGTGTCAGCCGCGGGGAAGTGCTTGTGATTATCGGACCAAGCGGATCCGGGAAATCAACTATTCTGCGGTGCTTGAATTTCTTGGAGGAATTTCAGGGGGGAAGAATCTGCATTGATGGAGAAGATGTCGGCTACAAAATCGATAGTTCCGGCAGGCGCCAGAGAAAAGGGGAGAAAGAGATTGCCAATCTGCGCGCGGCAGTCGGTATGGTTTTCCAGGAGTTCAATCTATTTCCGCACCGCTCCGTACTCGACAACGTGACAATGGGGCCGGTCAAGGTTAAGGGGCTCGGGAAGCAGGAGGCGCGAAAACTCGCTCTTGAAATCCTTGATAAGGTAGGTGTTGCTGACAAATGCGACGCTTTCCCGGCTCATTTGTCCGGTGGCCAGCAGCAGCGGGTGGCGATCGCACGATCTTTGGCAATGCAGCCCAAGGTCATGCTTTTTGACGAAGTCACTTCGGCCTTGGATCCAGAACTGGTCGGCGAGGTGCTATCAGTCATGAAGGAGCTCGCAAACGAAGGTATGACGATGGTCGTCGTCACGCACGAAATCGAGTTCGCGCTCGACGTTGCCCATCGCCTCGTCTTCACCGATGAAGGCCGTATCGTTGAAAGCGGCCCACCGGATGATGTTCTGCACCATCCGGAATCGGATCGCCTGCAGGCGTTTCTGCAGCGATTTTCTCGGCAGTTCTGAGATAAATGCCAGATTGCTTGACGGTGAAGACGACTACCGGTGTAGACGTGACTGAGCGACGGTTCTATATCTCCCGGCTCTAACTGCTCGTCATGGAATAGGGAGCCTTAACCGTGAAGGCATCTTCGCTCGGTATGCCAACGGAGCGCGCATTGCTGGTGTTGGAGTACCTTGCTGAACGCAAGGTGCCGGTCAGCATACGAGAAATCGCGACGGACCTGTCGATCCCGAAGCCAACTGCTAATCGACTCATTGCGTTGTTGATCCATCTCGGGTTTGTCAGTCGCTGGCCGGGACGAACGGTGACGATCGCGGCTCGGTTGCTCGATTTAGCTAGTTCCGTAATGCGCGCATATGCTGAAAGCCCAGCGGTTAACTTAGTACTAAAGGGTCTGGCATCAGATATCGGGGAGAGTGTTTCAATCGGCGCCATGATTGGTGGCGAGCTTATCTATTTGCACAGCGTAGATTCCTCTGCGCCCCTCGCGCTCTATTTTCGTAAGGGTCAGACCGCGCCTCTGCATTGCACATCTAGTGGAAAAGTTCACTTGTCACTGTTATCTGATGAAACTCTAGAAAAATTCCTTAGTAACGCGAATCTGGAAAGGCACACGCTGAAGACCATCACGTCGAAGTTTGAGCTAATAGATGAGCTGACCAAGGTTCGGCATCAAGGGCATGCGAAGAGCATAGAAGAGTATGTCGTCGGCGTGGCTGGGGCGGCCGTTCCTATCTATGATTCAAGGGATAATATATTGGCCGCGCTAAGCGTAGCTGGGCCTGTTACACGACTTGACTATAGTAAATTAGAAGAACTGATACCGCGCCTTAAAGAGAGTGCCGCTAAGTTAACTGACAGCGCGTATTAATATACAATCTGAGTTGTGCCGCGTCTAAGTTGGTCGATATCGCGACAATACCTTCCCCATCGGTGCTTGAGAGTGCGCTCTACGCTAAGCCCAAGTAGTTCCGCTGCTTCGGCCACTCGAGCGGCAGATCGCGCATCCGCTTGAGGCGGGCCGCAGTCAACTCCGGCGGCTGGTGTCCGTCGAGGATCGCCTCCAAGATGTCGGGCGCCAGAAACGCGAGCGGCAGGACGCGACTTACATCGCCGGCATCCGTGCCGTGCCGCTTGGCGATCTCGCGGATCGAGACACCGGCCTTGAGTTCATTGAACCAGCGATGCGCGCTGACCATCAGCTCGATCAGCTTCGGATCAGGATCGGCGGATGCGTTGGCACCGTCGATGATCAGCTTGGTCTCGACGCCACGCCGCCGAAAGGCAACCGGGATGTCGAGAACGATCTCCTCGGAAGTGCTGTCGCCATCCGTGTCGAGACGCGCAGCCAAGGATCGGCCGTCCAGCTTTATCGCGATGCCGGTCTTGGAGACGATCACGCGCTGAAGGATCTCCCGCAGAATCTCGCGCTGCCTGTTCGGCTCGGCATCGGAAAGCTCGCGGACCAGCACCGCCGCGCGTTTCACGACCGCGCGGAAAGCATCGACTGATACGTTCGGGAGGAGTTGGGCATGGATGCGTTGCTTGTTGCCGAGGAACTCTGAGAGGCCGTCGCGCACGACCTTCTCCAGGGCCAGGGCGGGCAAGCTCCACTTCGACACCTCCGGCTCGGCACCGTCTCGTGGCCGCGTCACGTAGTAGCGATAGCGCTTGCCTTGCTTGGTGGCGTGGCTCGGCGAGAGAGGATGGCCGTCGTCGGTTTCGAGGATCCCGGTGAGGAGGCTCGGGGCCTTGGCATTGGTGCTGTTTCGCCGCTTGGTGGCGTTCGCTCGGAACTGAGCCTGCACGCGCTCCCAGGTTTCCGGTGCGACGATGGCCTCGTGTTCTCCGGGATAGCTGTTGCCCTTGTGCGTGAGCTTGCCCATGTAGATGGGATTCGCCAGAAGTTGGTAGAGATGGCCGCGCAGGAAGGGCTCGCCGCCCTGCCGAGGGCCGGCTGTTCCCTCTCGGCGTTTGGTGCGGAGTCCCAGGCGATCCGCTTCTTGCTTTACCAGGCGAACATTGGCGTGTTGCAGGTAGAGGTCGTAGATCTTCCGGACGGTCGCCGCTTCGGCTTCGTTGACGACGAGCTTGCGCTCGACGACGTCGTAGCCGAGCGGTACGACACCGCCCATCCACAGGCCCTTCTGCTTGGAGGCGGCGATCTTGTCGCGGATGCGCTCGGCGGTGACCTCGCGCTCGAACTGGGCAAAGGACAGCAGCACGTTGAGGGTCAGCCGCCCCATCGAGGTCGTGGTGCTGAACTGCTGGGTGATGGAGACAAAGGAGGCACCCTGCGCCTCCAGGGTCTCGACGATCTTGGCGAAGTCGGTCAAGGAGCGGGTCAGCCGATCGACCTTATAGACCACCACAACCTTGATGCGCCCTGCCTGGACATCGGCGAGTAGACGCTGCAGGCCCGGGCGTTCCAGGCTACCGCCCGAATAGCCGCCGTCGTCGTAGCGGGTCGCGACCTCGACCCAGCCCTCGCCGACCTGGCTCGTGATGTAGGCAGCGCAAGCCGCCCGCTGGGCATCGAGGGAGTTGAAGTCCTGCTCCAGACCTTCGTCGGTCGATTTACGGGTATAGATGGCGCAGGGCAGAGATTTCACGACTTAACCCCGAAGAACCGCGGTCCGGACCAGTGCGCACCGGTGATCTCCCGGGCGATCGCAGAGAGCGAGCGATAGGTGCTTCCGCCCCAGAAGTAGCCCCTGTCGGTGACCATGACCACGTGGGTAACGCCGTTCCACTCGCGGATCATCTGCGCCCCGGCTGCAAGCTTTTGGCGCTTGGGCCGTCTTGATGCCGGCGCGCCGTCGATCGACCTCTTCAGCCGGCGCTGGAACGCGGCGCTCGGCTTGCTGTGTGCCTTGACCTGTGCTTCATAGGCGATGGTGCCGATGAGCAATCGTCGGCTCATGCCCTTAGGAGGTGGCGTGCCAAAGAGCTGCTTCCAGCGGGCCACGACCCTGACCCGCGACAGGCGCGGCAGCGCCGCCAGCTCCGCGTCCAGTGCCTGGGCGGCGCTCTCCCAATGTGGGCTCTTTCCAGCCATGGTCACTCCGCGATCCGGTAGACCCGACCCCGGTTCCCCTCGACCTCGGAGGTGACGGCAAAGCCCAGCTTCTTCTTGAGGTCACCGCTGATGGTGCCGCGGACCGAGTGATCTTGCCAGCCGATCTCGGCGCCGGCCTCGGCGATGGTCGCGCCCCGCTTGCGGCGCAGCAGGGCGATCAGCTTGGCTTGCTTGGTGCCGGACTGCGACTTCGGCGCTGAGTGGCCTGAGGAGAGGTTTTGCGATTTTCCGGCAGGGGAGGATGCCACCGAGGTCGTAAAAGACGCTGGCGAGGTTCCCGGTGCCGCCTCGGGCTCGACACCGATGGCCTCCCGCCCGGCGTCGGTGATTGCGAGCGTCATCGGCTGGCCGCCGGCTTCACGCCAAGCAGTATCGTCCTTGTCGGCGGGGCGCTCGACCAGCAGGCGTCGCTTGACGAGACTTTTGAGGACCGTGGCGAGGGCGCCCTTGTTGAGCTTCAGGGACTTGGCGAGCGGCAGCACGGCGCCGTCGGGACGCTCGGCGGCGGTAGCGAGTATTACGAGCTGAGAATCGGTCAGTTTCGGCATGGTGGGCTCCTTCGTTGCGGGCGCCACAGCGATCGCGGCGCCTCCCACCATCCCGAGCCCCGCCGGCGGGACCGGTCGGGGCGGCGCCCTGGTTTCCCCCAAGGCCGTTGTCGTCCGCCATCCATGCTTGCCGCGTTCGGCAAGTCCAGCGGTTCATTCGAAATCTGAGACGGTCAATGTCGTGATGGCTCAGAAATGGTCATAGTCCGAGACGATCACCGGCATTCCGATGTCTTCGTCGAGCGGTTCCCGCCTCCAGCCAAGATACTGGGAGAGGGAATCAACTTGGTCGTCGTGCCGCCCCTTGGGAAAGGCCAATACCTCATGGAGGAAGCTGTTGAGCCAGGGCGCCTCCTTGGGGAGGAGCACGCCGCCTGCTTCGATTTTGGCACTCTGGCTCTCCATGCGGGTTACCTTGTCTGCGCAGGGGGTAATCTTGATGGGGCGCGGAAAGTGCGCCGGGGAGTCTTCGAGGAGATCTTGGTAGAGGCTGAGCCCTAGGCCAGCACCTTCGACCAGGACCGTTCCTGCGCCCGTGGTTCTTTGCAGTTCGATCGCCTTGCGCTTCAAGCGTGGATAGGCGAGGCGCCCGCGCCAGAGGTCGAGAAGAAAGTTCTCCTTTCCCCGGGAAAGCCAGGTGGTGCAGACCGAGTAGTCGCTCGCGGCGTTGGTGGTGCCGGCGATATCCCAGCTTTGCACGAGATGATCGTTCTCGTCTCGTTGCGGCGTGTCGTAGAAACGGAACCACTCGCGCTTGACGAGATTGCCTTCGATAGGAACTGGGCGCTGCTGATACTGCGCGGAAAAGGCAAGGCTGCCGAGTTCGCGTCTGAGGCGGTCGAGCTCGACCTGGCTTTCGCGCTCGGGATGGAGCAGCTCGCCGGCGCGGCGGTGGTAATCCACCTCGGCGGCAAGGGCGACGGTCTGGTCTTCGATAGCGATCGCAGGCAGGTCGAGGTGAGTCCAACCTCCCTGCTCCAAGAGATAGCCGGCGAGATCCTCCTCGTGCAGCCGTTGCATGACCAGAACGATCGAGCCGCGTGCCTTGTCGTTCAGGCGAGTCACCAAGACCGTGCGATACCAATCGATAACGGCCCTGCGGGCGGTTTCGGATTGGGCCTCTGCAGCTTTCAAGGGATCGTCGATAATAATGATGTCGGCGCCGCGCCCGGTCAGGGTCCCGCCGACGGAAGTCGCGAGACGGCCGCCGCCAGCGGTGGTGATGCATTCGCCCTCGCTGCTTCGCTTGAGCCGCATTCCCGGGAAGGTCTGACGATACCATGCACTCTCCACGACGAGACGGAACTGGCGCGAGAGCTCGTCGGCGAGATCTTGAGAATAGCTCACACAAATGAACCGGAGCTGTGGATCGTGGCCGAGCGCCCACGCGACAAAAGCGACCGAGGAGCAGATCGACTTCAGGGAGCGTGGCGGCTGCGTGATGATGAGGCGGTGAGCCTCGCCATGGTAGCAGCGGTTTAGCAGGTAGGCGATCGCCTCGATGTGCCAGTTCGATTGAAAGCGATCTCCGGGGGAGACTGTTGCAAAGGTCTTGCGCACGAAACTGTGGAGATCGTGCCGCAGAGCCACATTCAGCAGGTCCTGATCCGAAGGCGCTCTCACTTAGGTTTTCCTTGAACTCTGCGCGGTTTGCCATTGCGTCGCTGGGTCTTGGCGTTGGAGCGATCTGCCAGCTTTTGCAGATAGGTATCCAAGATTTCCCGATCCTCGGCGGGCAAAGCTTGCGTCTCTTGCTCGACTTCCTCCGAATTGTAGCTGCGGGCGAGGGCGAGGAGCAGATCGAGCGCGCGGGCATCGCCTGTGAGTGCTTTCTCGCGCAAACGTAAAAGGATCGCGAACTGAGTGGTGACGGTCTTTGCGCGACCCTGCTCGCTTACCTTCACGGGGGCCGTCAGAGCCGCCAGGACATCGTTCTTGAGATTCCGTCGTCCCTTCGGGCGGCCCTTGGGATTTCCCGATTGCCCCTTCTTGAAGCGGGTGTCCTTGGGCGGCTTGCCGTAACCGACTTCGTATCCCTTCTTACCTTTGCTCATCTCTAAACTCCTCTGGCTGGTATTTCGGATCACCGTGGGAATCTCGAGGTTTTGGGTGAGATTCCTCCAGTTCGCTGAGGGTGAAGGTCGATGCCGCATGCACCGGCTCTTCGCCGGTGAGGTCGCGATAGCGCTTCAGCGTCACATCGACGTATTTCGGGTCGAGCTCCAGGCCATAGCCGCGTCGCCCGACACGCTCTGCCGCGATGATCGTGGTGCCGGAGCCACAGAAGGCATCGAGCACGATGCCGCCGCGGCGCGAGCCATCGAGGATGGCGTCCTCGACCAGGGCGACGGGCTTCACGGTGGGGTGCATCGCGAGTTCAGCTTCACGGTCTGCCCCGAAGCTATTGACGCCGGCGTAATCCCAGACGTTGGTGCGGTAGCGGCCATGGGCGCCGAGGGCAATGTTGTTGATGTGCGGCGCGCGGCCGGTCTTGTAGACGGCGATCAACTCGTGTTTGGAGCGATAGAGCGCCCCCATACCTCCGTTGGTCTTGTTCCAGACGCAAAGGTTCTTGAAGTCGTCGTAGACCGCGCGGCCGGCCGTCAGCAGCTCGTAGAGATGCCGCCAGTCCATGCAGACGAAGTGCAGGGCGCCGTCGTCGCTGTGCTGCGCTAGCAGCTGCAGCACCGACTGCAGGAAAGCGACGAACTCGGATTCGGACATTTCGCCTGACGCCATGGCGAAGTCGGCGTGCTTGACCTTGCCGAGGCCGCAGACATGGCCATCGACGGGCACGTTGTAGGGCGGATCGGTGAAGACCATCTGCGCCGCCTCTCCGGCGAGCAGGTGCCGATAGGACTCGGGCCTGGTCGCATCGCCGCAGAGCAGCCGATGCGGGCCGAGCAGCCAGAGGTCTCCGGGTGCAGTGATGGCAGAGCCCTCAAGGAGCTCCGGCAAGGTATCGGCCGCGTCGGGCGTGTCGTCGCCGTCCAGGCTCGCGATTCGCAGATCGATCTCCGCCGTCTCGAAGCCGATGGTCTCGATCGCGAAGTCGAGGTCGATTTCGGTCAAGCCCTTCAGCTCCAAGGCCAGGATCTCGTCGTCCCAACCGGCGAGCTCTGCCAACCGATTATCGGCAATGACATACGCGCGCTTCTGGGCCTCGGTCATGTCCGCAAGACGGATTGTGGGCACCGCCTCCAGGCCGAGCAGCTTTGCGGCCGCCAAGCGGCCGTGGCCCGCAATGACGCCGTCCTCAGCATCGATCAGCACGGGGTTGGTCCAGCCGAAGGTCTCGATCGAGCGCGCGATCTGCTTGATCTGCTTCTTCGAGTGGGTCCTCGGGTTGTTTGCGTAAGGCTTCAGGGTGTGAAGCGGGACATAGGCAACCGGAAGCTGCCTGAAGAGTTTTGTGCTCGCGTTACGGCCTTCCATTGCTACCCTCCGTCGATGTTGACGTCGGGCATAGTGTTGACCAAGCGAACTACGGGCAGGTCCGAAAAATATGTACCCTTAGTGCTTTCTAGGCTCGCTTCTCTATATAAAGGCGAATTCCTGAGCTCAGGGTATGGCCGCGGATCGTGGGATCGATTGCTGCAAAACAGGCTATGATGAACGCCGAACCCTGTCCGCTCGGATCCGAATGATATGTGCGGTGCTCGCCTTTGTTGGAAAGTGTAACCTTGGTGCTGGTTATCAGCTCGAATCCCTTGCAAAGCTCTGAGACTGCCCACGCCAAGTTGCGGTCTTTATTCGCCCCCTTTTCTTTTTTAAGCCGCTCTATGCAGGCGCGTATAACTGGGCGTAGCGGTTCCTTATCGAGTTGTTCGTTGTAGATAATTTCGACTGGGGGTGGAGATCGCCTCGACTTACCGCTGTTTGCGTGAACCAGTTCGTTAAAGAGTTCGTCTGACGCCCTTGCATTCAACGCATTGAGATGACCTTGCCGGATTTCCTCGACGCCCAAGAGCTGCTTGAGGCATTTGCGAGCTTCGGCTCGGGTGGCCACGTTGGCGCCGCTTCTGCTCCAGTTTTGATACTTCTCGCCGATAAAGATGAATGAATCTTGGATCTTCTTCCAATCTTTTTCAGAAAGCGCGAGCGGAATGCTTTCGCGTATTCTTTGAAGTTGAAGCGCGTCCGGATCGAACTCTCGGATGACGATAACGCCGTCCTCATGCCATTTGGGGTCTATTCGTCGTCCCATCTTAGTAGAGTATCCGCAGTGGAGTGAAAGTATTGTCTGCTTATTGTATTTAGTATTTGGAATTCACAAATCAATTTACTTCAACCATCTCTAGGAACACCAAGCATAGTTGGTAGTGTGTTAATTACATGAGATTCGCCTTAGATGATATCATACTCGCGGTGTCGGGCGCTATCGCGACAACGCCAAGGCCTCCAACGCGCACCTTGCGGTGCAACCGCTGGTGGCGGATGATGCTGCCGCCTTGAAGTTCGGTGGCAATGTCTGTGACCATCGGGGCCAACAAGTATCCGAGCGCGACCGGGGGTGGGGATGTCGCCGAACTTCTTCGAACAGCCTGTCATCAACTCGCCATACGACGAGCCTGCTCGTCACTGGGAGCTGGACGAGGACGGGCAGCCGACGAACCTGCTACTGGACAGCCGCCGCAGCTGCGACTTCATTTCCCCTGTCCCCAAGCCGAAGAAGCGCAAGACGAGCAAGCACCAGGCCAAGCTCGATCTCGACGAGGGCGACGAGCTCTCCGACGTCGATCAGGACTACACCAAGGCGATCATCAACGAGATTCGCGGCCACGTGGAGAACTGGCGGCGCCTGCCGAACCCGGAGCAGTGGCAGGTCACGCCGGAGACGGCGCGGCTGCTGCAGCACTGGCGTTCCTATCGTTTCGAGGGCATCCGCCCCTTCTTCTGCCAGATCGAGGCGGCCGAGACGATCATTTGGCTGACCGAGGTCGCACCGAAGTCGACCCGGACCAAGGAGCGCTTCTGGGCGCACATCAGGAAAGCGAACGAGCAGGCCAACCCGGAGCTGATCCGGCTCGCAATGAAGATGGCAACCGGCAGCGGCAAGACCTCGGTGATGGCGATGCTGATCGCCTGGCAGACCGTCAACGCCGTGCGCCATCCGAACAACAAGCAGTTCTCGCGGGGCTTCCTGATCGTCTGTCCGGGCATCACGATTCGCGATCGCCTGCGCGTGCTCTTACCCAACGACACGGAGAGCTACTACCGGCACCGGGAGCTGGTGCCAAGCGACATGCTGCAGGACATCGACAAGGCGAAGATCGTCATCACCAACTACCACGCCTTCAAGCGCCGCGAGAAAATCAGCATCGCCGCCGGCACCCGCAAGTTCATCCAGGGCCGCGGTCCGAAGCTCGAAACGTTGGAGAGCGAGGGCGAGATGATCCGCCGCGTCATGCCGGACCTCATGGGCATGAAGGGCATCGTCGTGCTCAACGACGAGGCGCATCACTGCTATCGTGCGCGCCCAGAGCTGGAGGGCGAGGGCGATCTCAAGGGCGAGGAGAAGGCCGAGGCCAAGGAGAACAACGAGGCCGCCCGGCTCTGGATTTCCGGCATCGAGACGGTGAAAAAGCAGATGGGTCTGCGCGCGGTCTACGACCTCTCCGCGACCCCCTTCTTCCTGCGCGGTTCCGGCTACGCCGAGGGCACGCTCTTTCCCTGGACGGTCAGCGACTTCTCGCTGATGGATGCCATCGAGTGCGGCATCGTCAAGCTGCCGCGCATCCCGATCTCCGACAACCTGCCCAGCGGCGAGATGCCGATGTACCGCAACCTCTGGGAGCACATCGGCAAGAGGATGCCGAAGAAGGGCGCCGCCAAGGCCGGGAAGCTGGACCCGCTGTCGCTTCCCACTGAGCTGGAAACCGCGCTCCAGGCACTCTACGGCCACTACGCCGAAACCTTCGACGCCTGGGCGAAAAACGACGCCATCGACCTGCCGCCGGTCTTCATCGTGGTCTGCAACAACACCTCGACCTCGAAGATGATCTACGACTACGTCTCGGGCTTCTATCGCAAGGACGAGGAGGAGGGCTCCAGCACCTTCAACGAGGGACGCTTGGAGCTGCTGCGCAACTACGACGGCCACGGCAACCGACTGGCGCGCCCGCGGACGCTGTTGATCGACAGCGTGCAGCTCGAGAGCGGTGAAGCCCTCGACCCGGAGTTCCGCACCTTCGCCGCCGACGAGATCGAGCAGTTCCGGCGCGAGATGGTGGAGCGCACCGGCGATCGGGCGGCCGGCGAGAAACTGACCGACCAGGACCTGCTGCGCGAGGTGATGAACACCGTCGGCAAGAAGGGCCGCCTCGGCGAGTCCGTGCGCTGCGTGGTCTCCGTCTCCATGCTGACCGAGGGCTGGGACGCCAACACCGTCACCCACATCCTCGGCGTGCGCGCCTTCGGCACCCAGCTGCTCTGCGAGCAGGTCGTGGGCCGCGCCCTGCGCCGGCAGTCCTACGATCTCAACGAGGAGGGGCTGTTCGACCCCGAGTACGCCGATATTCTCGGCATCCCCTTCGACTTCGCGGCCAAGCCGGTGATCGCCAAGCCCAAACCGCCGCGCGAGACCGTCCGCGTCCATGCGCTGCCCGAGCGCGAGGAGCTCGAAATCCGCTTCCCGCGCGTCGAGGGCTATCGCGTAGAGTTGCCGGAGGAACGGCTCGACGTGAAGTTCACGCCGGAGGCGACGCTGACCTTGACGCCCGAAAAGGTTGGCGCGACCAAGACGACCAACCAGGGCATCATCGGCGAGGCGGTCAATCTCTCCGTCGAACATCTCAGGGACCTGCGCACCAGCACGGTCATCTATCACCTGACCAAGCACCTGCTGCTGCGCAAGTACCGGGACGCAGGCGAGGAGCCAAAGCTCCACCTTTTCGGCCAGCTGAAGCGCATTACGCGGCAGTGGCTCGACGGCGGCTACCTGGTGTGCAAGGGCGACACCTATCCGGGGCAGCTGCTCTATCAGACCATCGCCGACGAGGCCGCGGAGAAGATCAAGGCCGCGATCACCAGGTCGGAGATCGACGAAAGGCCGGTGAAGGCGATCCTCGATCCCTACAACCCGGTAGGCACGACCCGCCACGTCAACTTCACCACCTCCAAGGCACTGCGCTGGAAGACCTCGGCAAAGCACTGCCACGTCAACTGGGCGGTCTGCGACAGCGAGTGGGAGGCCGAGTTCTGCCGCGTCGTCGAGGAGCACCCGCGGGTCACGGCCTACGTGAAGAATCAGGGGCTTGGCCTCGAGGTGCCCTATCGGCTGGATTCAACGGCGCGGAAGTATCTCCCCGACTTCATCGTCCAGGTCGACGATGGCCAGCCTGATCCGCTCAACCTCATTATCGAGATCAAGGGCTATCGCGGTGAGGACGCCGAAGTGAAGGCGGAAACGATGGACACCTACTGGGTGCCGGGCGTCAACAACCTCGGCAAGTTCGGCCGCTGGGCCTTCGCGGAGTTCAGGGACGTCTGGGAGATCGAACCGGGCTTCGACAAGCTGATCGAAGAACAGGTCGCCAAGCAGATGGCCGGAGCGGCTGAGTGACGGAGAGAGCCTGATGGAAACCACCGAACGTATCGTCGAGGCCTACGTCCGCTATGTGAAGGGTTGGGCGACGATCCCCAACATCCGCTGCGAGGGACAGAACGAGATCGACCTGCTGGCGATCGACCCGAAGACGCTGGGTCGCTATCACATCGAGGTCAGTATCTCGATCTCCCAGAACTTCAGACAGCTGACCGGCAAGCCCTACGACCGAGAGCAGGCCAAGCAGCGCGTACAGCAGGCGACCCAGCGTCGCACCGTCGGCTTCTTCGCCGAGAAGAAGTTCGCCTCGCCGGGGGTTATCAAGCGCCTCGCTGACTACGGTTTCGAGCCGGGCAACTACAGCAAGGTCGTCGTCACCTGGGGCTGGGACGATGACGCTGCCCAGCAGGCCGATGAAGCCGGCATCCTGCTCTGGGACTTCCGCAGGCTGGTCGCTGAGATCGCCGAGGAGATCAAGGGCTCCAGCGCATACTTCGCCGACGACACGCTGCGCACGCTCAATCTCTTCATTCACGCCGAAGCCGACGCAAAGAAGGCCAAACCGCCAGCGCCGAAGGAAACCCCGGCCGCGAAGCCCGCTGCAGCCTCTAAAGCACCGCCACCCACGACTGCTGACGGCGCCTTCTGGGTGTACGAGAACTGGACCCACAACTACGCCGCGGTTCACAGGGCGAGCTGCTCCTTCTGCAACGACGGCCAAGGCGCACACCCCGGCTCTGGAAAGTCGAATGGCGAGTGGCTCGGTCCCTTCGACAGCTTGGATGCGGCGCAACAGAGAGCGGTGCGAACGAAGCGGCAGGACATCCGCCGCTGCGGCATCTGTATCAAGGTGGGGGAAGCAGGATGACGGTCGGGAAGCACTCAGAATCTCTGTCCGCCCTTTGCCAGGCCTATTGGTTCTGGCGCTACTTCGATGAGATTGAACTAAAGCGCCTTCAGAAAGTGGACAACAAGCACGATGCCGATTCGGTCAGTCGGATTGGGAACATCTACAGTGTCAGTCGCTCTCTACCGAAAGCAAAACGAGAAAAGGTTGCCGATTGCATAAACGAGCTCGCTGGAAAATTTCCGGGTAAGACGCTAACCGAACGCGCCCAGCTGTGTCTGGACGCTGCGCGCAGCATCAACAGCAAGAAGCTGCCAAGGTCCGGTGTCTCAAAGCTTGTTTGGTTCGTTGCACCTTCAGACTGGACGATGTTCGACAGCTACGCTCACAAAGGCGTCGGGATCGGCTACGCAAGAGCGGACAACTTCTCGTGATACTATAAAGCGCTAGAAGAAACCAACTACTTTGATGAGCTCGTGGCGGCGAGGAAGATATTACGCGCAGAAGGGTTGCCAAAGCTTCTGGCTGAGAGATTCTACGACTGGGCCATCATGATTCGCGGAGGGCGGAAGAACCCCTCCGATGGTGACGCTTGGATCGACGCCTACCTCGATACAATGCGCAAGGAAGAACGTGCATCCGTAAAAGCCGCCGCGAAAGCTCTCGCGGAGCCGCTTGCGAACTTCCGCCCCAACGCCTCTCGGAGAAAACCCGTTCATGCCTAGAAGCCAGAAGAAAAACAAACAGGTCGAGGCGCTGAAGCACGAGGAAGCGAAGCGGCTGAACATCCCGACGGCGGAGCTGCAGTCGGTGATGGAGGCCGAGGATCGTGAGGCGAGGGAGCTGCGCTATCCGCGCAACACCGATCTCGATCCGCAGCTGGTCTGGCGCGGCAAGGACGAGCAGGACTGGTCGGACCTCGTGGTCCACGCGCCGCCGCTCTACATCCAGGAGAAGCTGCACCCCAAGGTGCTGATCGACGACCTGATCCGGGAGTCGCAGGCGCGCGGCGAGAAGGATGCCGAGCAGGAGACCGCCGACCTCTTCGCCGACTTCAACGGCCTCGCCGACCCCGAGGCGGCGACCGAGTTCTACGCCCACGCCCAGAACTGGTCGAATCGCATGATTCTCGGCGACGCGCTGCAGGTCATGGCGAGCCTCGCCGAGCGCGAAGGCCTGCGCGGGCAGGTGCAGTGCATCTATCTCGACCCGCCCTACGGCATCAAGTTCAACTCCAACTTCCAGTGGTCGACCACCAGCCGCGACGTCAAGGACGGCGCCAAGGACCACATCACCCGCGAGCCGGAGCAGGTGCGCGCCTTCCGTGACACCTGGCGCGACGGCATCCACTCCTATCTCACCTATCTCCGCGATCGCCTCACCGTCGCGCGCGATCTACTGCACGAGAGTGGCTCGATCTTCGTGCAGATCGGCGACGAGAATATCCACCGAGTGCGAGCGCTCATGGAAGAGGTTTTTGGAGAGCAGAACTTCGTCTCTCAGATACAACTGAAGAAATCTGGAGGCGCCACAAGCGAGTATCTTGCGGGAGTAACAGATTTTGTTGTCTGGTTTTCCAAAAACCATGAACGTCTAAAATATAGAAGCATTTTTCTCCCAAGAGAGTCAGAAGGTAAGGGGGGCGGGTATAACTTATTAGCATTTCAAGACGGTACTTGGAGGCAAGCAACAGCGAGCGAGCTAAGCCTTGGCCTTCAAAATAGAGATAGCCGCCTTATGCAGTTGATTACATTGACTAGCCAGCGGCAGGGTAGAGACACCAGTGCCGGCTCTGCAATGGGATTCACAATCGATTTTCATGGCCAGAGCTACACGCCTGCTCGAAATAGAGGCTGGACGACTACACAATTTGGCATCGGACGACTTGTGAAATCAGACCGAATTGGTCGCAGCGGGAGTAACCTAAGATACAAGCGATATTTTGATGACTTTAGCGTCTTTCCGACCAACAACTTTTGGGAAGATATGCAAACTGGCGCAGGTATGGAAAAGATTTATGTGGTCCAAACTTCGGAGCGTGTTGTTCAGCGCTGTATACTAATGGCTACAGACCCTGGAGACCTCGTTCTCGACCCCACCTGCGGCTCTGGGACAACTGCATTTGCAGCAGAGCGATGGGGGCGCCGCTGGATCACTATCGACACATCTCGTGTCTCTCTTGCGCTCGCCCGCTCCCGTATCATGGGCGCGCGCTATCCCTATTACCTGCTCGCCGATAGCCCCGAGGGTCTGCAGAAGGAAGGCGAGATCACCGGCACGCCGCCAAAGGAGCGTGAGACGCGCGGCGATATCCGCCAGGGTTTCGTCTATGAGCGCGTGCCGCACATCACCCTGAAGTCGATCGCCAACAACGCCGAGATCGACGTCATCTGGGACAAGTGGCAGGAGACGCTGGAGCCGCTGCGTGACACGCTCAACGTGGCGCTCGGCAAGACCTGGGAGGAGTGGGAAATCCCCCGGGAGGCGGAGGAGGCCTGGCCCGCGAAGGCCAAGGACGCGCACGCCAAGTGGTGGGAGGCGCGCATCGCGCGGCAGCAGGAGATCGACGCCTCCATCGCCGCCAAGGCGGAGCAGGAGTATCTCTACGACCGGCCCTACGTCGACACCAGCCGCGTCCGCGTCGCCGGCCCCTTCACCGTCGAGAGCCTCTCGCCGCACCGCGTGCTGGCTGTGGACGAGCACGACGAGCTGGTCGACGTCGCCGAGGCGGCCGAGGGCAAGCGCGGCGGCACCTCCTACGAATCCGAGGCCGACTTCGCGCAGATGGTGATGGAGCAGCTCGCGGCCGCCGGGGTCCAGCAGGCGCACAAGGAGGACCGCATCGCCTTTTCTTCTGTCAAGGGCTGGCCAGGCGAGCTGATCGGCGCCGAGGGGCTCTACCAGGAGGGCGAGGAGGGGCCGGCGCGCCGCGCGGCGATCTTCATTGGACCGGAGTACGGCACGGTCTCTCGCCCCGATCTCGTGCAGGCGGCGCGCGAGGCCGCGGACTGCGACTTCGACGTGCTGGTCGCCTGCGCCTTCAACTTCGACGCCCACTCCTCGGAACTGGAGAAGCTCGGCCGCATCCCGGTGCTGAAGGCGCGCATGAACCCGGACCTGCACATGGCAGACGACCTCAAGGCGACCGCCAGCGGCAACCTCTTCGTCGTCTTCGGCGAGCCGGACATCGAGGTTTTGCCGCGCGACGACGACCAGCTGCAGATCAAGATCAACGGCGTCGACGTCTTCCGCCCCGGCACCGGCGAGATCACCTCAGAAGGGCCGGAGGGCATCGCGCTGTGGATGATCGACACCGACTACAACGAAGAGAGCTTCTTCGTGCGCCACGCCTACTTCCTCGGCGCCAACGACCCCTACAAGGCGCTGAAAACGACCTTGAAGGCCGAGATCGACAAAGAGGCCTGGGAGACGCTGCACAGCGACACCTCGCGGTCCTTCCCCAAGCCCACCACCGGCCGCATCGCCGTCAAGGTCATCAACCACCTCGGCGACGAGGTGATGAAGGTTTTTGGGGTTTAGATGAGCAGAAGAGGGTCATACATCGGCGGGTCGACCATAATCGGGCCTGGATCGGGATGGTTCACTTACGGAAAGCCGAAGAAGAAGAAGAAGAAAAAGGACAAAGCGAAACAATCTACAAGCGCCCACAAGCTCGGAGACGAATCGCTCACGCCTCCGGAAGAACAAGCGGAGCTACTCCGGCAACGTGCGGAAGCAGAGGAGAAGAAACGAGCACGAAAGGCGCGGAAAGCGGCGAAGAAGCGAAAAGATAATACAAAGCGCCAACGCCAAAAAGCTGCTGCAACGGAGCGCAAAAATGCTCTAGAAAGCGATCCAGAGTATCAGAGAAAAAGGGCGGCAAAGAAGGCGGAGCTAAGCCGTAAAAGGAAGGATAACCGCGATGCCCGTTTGAGGCATAAAGCAAGCTTGGAGAGTGTCGAAGTTCACAAGAAAGAAGGTAAGCGCACCAAGCTGGTTAAAGTCGGCGTTACTGGTGGAGCAAAAACTGGCGACTAAGGTCAAAGCTACAAGGCCAGTATCTAAAGGTGGCATAACTTCGGCCCTCGAATAGAAGACGAGCAAAAACGTATCAAAGGTTGAGATGGCTAGAACAGCGAGAATTGCCGAGCCAAAGAACGCCTTCCAGGTACGCTGGAACGAACTGTGCGATGTCGGTGGAGGCACCAGCGGTGGCCCTCGGCGACCTGACGTTCAAGAGTTACTCTACGAAGCGAGTCTCGAGTTGAATGAGTACGCAAAGGAAGAGATACAGGCTCAGTTTGAAATCTTTTCCGACCGCAATCCTTGGCATATATGCTTCGCGTTTGGGCTCGGCTGGGGACACCTAGCGAAGATAGAGCGCCCCTTTACCGATGCAGCCACGCAATTCCTCCAAGACTTCGACGAGGAGGCGCTAAAGCTCGCAAGATCATACTGTTGGTACCGCGGCCCGAAGCCACTCGAAGAATCACTCAAAGGAGCCTATACGCTTTTCGAAAAAAGGCGACTTCCCTCCGAAATTCCCGAAGCAATGGATCAACTCGCCAAGTGTCAGAAGAGGTGGCTGACTCCAATTCTTTCCCGCGAAAGGCCGCGATACATTGGTGCTTGGAATGCAACGGCGATGTTCATGATGGCTTTGTTTGCGAATCCGAAACTAGCCCAAGAGCTCACCACCCCTGAAATCTATCTTCCAATCGGACAGCCAGTAGAACGGGGTTTAGATTTATTGCATGCAGCAAAAATTGTTCCGAAACCTGAGCCGGTTGGTGACACTGAAGGTGAGGCATTAGACCTTCTCCCAATTGCGCAGAGCAACAATCTCTTCGCTGAAGTTCTGAAAGGTCGCGAGGGTTGGAATCTACTCGATGTCCATACCGGGCTTTACGTTCTCGGGACGCCGCAGGGCTACTCAGTCTAGATGGATAGCCCGTGAACTTTCGCATTGCCGACAGCTTCACCGACAGCCTAAGCCGTCTCAGCGCCCAGGAGCAAAAGGCCGTCAAGACGACGGTCTTCGATCTGCAGGCCGACCCGTCTACCCCTGGGCTTAAGCTTCATCGCATCGATCGCAGTAAGGACGACCGCTTCTGGTCGCTGCGCGTGAACAGAGACCTGCGCATCGTCGTGCACAAGTCCGCTTCCAGCATGCTGCTCTGCCACGTCGCGCATCACGATGACGCCTACAAGTGGGCCGAGCGCCGCCGGATTGAGAAACACCCCAAGACAGGCGCCGCACAGATCGTCGAGGTTCGTGAGCGGGTCGAAGAGATCGCACCGCAAGGCGAACAAGCCCCCGCTAGCGTTGAAGAGCGCAGGGACGAGCGAGAGGCTGATTATCCGCGCCCCTTCGCCTCCCTCTCGCAAGACGACATTCTCGGCGTCGGCGTGCCCGAGGATTGGGTGCAGGATATCCGCCAGTGCTCGGAGGACGGCTTCTTCGAGCTGGCCGATCACCTGCCGGCCGAGGCCGCGGAGGTGCTGCTCAACTACGCCGCCAGCGGCGTTCTGAGGCCGTCTGAGCCCTCCGCCGTCGAGCTCGACCCCTTCGACCACCCTGACGCCCAGCGCCGCTTCCGCGTCCTGGAGAACCGTGAGGAGCTGGAGCGCGCTCTCGACTATCCCTGGGAGCGCTGGACGGTCTTCCTGCATCCGGCCCAGCGCAGCTTCGTGGAGCGGGACTACAACGGCCCGGCACGCGTCGCCGGCTCGGCCGGAACGGGCAAGACCGTCGTCGCGTTGCACCGGGCCGTGCGCATGGCGCGCAAGCATCCCGATGCCAGCGTGCTGCTGACGACCTTCTCGCCGACCCTGGCCAACGCCCTGAAGATCAAGCTGCATCGTCTGGTTGGCAACGAGGCTCAGGTACACGAACGCATCACCGTGCGCGCCATCGACACGCTCGGCCTGGAGCTGCATGAGCGCCTCGTTGGCCCAACTACGCTGGCCAGCGAGGCCAGGATCGAGGAGCTGCTGCGCGGCTGCGCGAAGGAAGCTAGCGCCGAGGAGTTCAACCTGCGCTTCCTGATGGACGAGTGGCGCAACGTCGTCGACGCCTGGCAGCTGAGAAGCTGGGAGGACTACAAAAACGTCTCTCGCCTCGGCCGCAAGAAAAGGCTCGGCGGCCGTCAGCGCGAGCTGCTGTGGGAGGTCTTCGAGTGTCTGCGTGGCAAGCTGGCCGAGGAGAAGCTCCTCACCATGCCACAGGTCTTCTCGGCCCTTGGGGAAGCGCTGGATCGGGGAGAGCCGGCGTCCTACGACTTCGCAGTGATCGACGAGGCCCAGGACGTCGGCGTCGCAGAACTGGCATTCCTCGCCAAGCTCGGCGCCGGTCGTCCCAACGCGCTTTTCTTCTCCGGCGATCTCGGCCAGCGCATCTTTCAGCAGCCTTTCTCCTGGAAGGAGCTCGGCGTCGACGTGCGCGGACGTTCCAACACGCTGCGCGTCAACTACCGCACCTCACATCAGATACGCGCGCTGGTTGACGGCCTCTTGCCGCCAGCGCTCGCCGATGTCGACGGCAACGAGGAGAGCCGCATGGGCACGCTCTCAGTCTTCAATGGCCCCGACCCGGAAATCGCCATCGTCGACAGCGAAGAGGAGGAGATCGAGACGGTCGCGACCTGGCTCCAGCGTCTCCAGGCCGACGGCGTCTCGCCGAACGAGATCGGCATCTTCGTGCGCCACGAAGACCTCGAGCATCGCATCCGCGCGGCGGTGGAGAAGGCAGGACTTACCTGCTTTGAGCTGACCCAGGACATGGACCTGACCGAGCGTGGCGTCGCCATCGGCACGATGCACCTCGCCAAGGGTCTCGAGTTCCGGGCCGTCGCCGTCATGGCCTGCGACGACGAGGTGCTGCCCCTACAATCGCGCATCGAGGCCGTCTCAGACACCTCTGACCTCGACGACGTCTACGACACCGAACGCCACCTGCTCTACGTCGCCTGCACCCGCGCCAGAGACTACCTGCTCGTCACCGGCGTAGAGCCGGCGTCGGAGTTTCTGGATGATTTGAGGGCGCGATAGGAACTTCAACGCGCTTAGGAAGAGAAATCAGACGGTCCTGTACGATACCTCCAACGAAAGCGATAACAGGACTGCCCAACTGTTTGGTATGGGAGGGAGAAGCGCTGAAGCGGCGTTGTCACGTTAAGCGACATCGTAGACCGCTCGATGGGATAACTGTGGCCAATTCTTTTCGCGCCGGATGCTGCATTCTTGGATGCAAAGTGGCGAAAAGCGTGCTTCTGGAATTGTGTGATCTATAGTCGTTAAGACCGGGATTCGGGGCCGCACGGTGGTTTTTGTTGGATTGTGGTCAACTTTTCTTTTACAGCGTGTATAAACGATTTGTTCTGCAGCACTCTCTGAGACAGTGAGGGCGCATAGATACGTATACGATCTTAATTGAGGAAAGGGAAGTACATGGCAAAGAAGTCCGCCGCACAGTTGATGAAGGACGCGCAAAAGCTGATGCAGGAGGCCGAGCGCAAAGCCAAGCTCGAGTCCGCCAATCTCAAAAGCAAGTGGGAAGCCGAAGCCAAGGCGATCGGCAAGACCGTGGAAGAGGTGGTCGGCATCGGCGGCGGCCGCAAAACCAGCGCCAAGCAGAGCAGTTCGAAGCGTACCCCAGGTGTTGCGAAGTATCTGCATCCCAAAACCAAGAAGCCGGTCGACGGCCGCGTTGCGCGCGGCGACAAGGCGTTCGATGCCTACAAGAAGGACGGCAAGCTCGACGACCCCAAGCTCGCCTCTGCGGGCTTGATCAATCCCGAGTTCCTCAAGTCGGCCAAGGGCAAGGGCTTCGCGAAGGCGCACAAGATCTCTGCGAAGTAGGCGAGAAAGGCGTTCCTAAGCGCCGAAGCTCGGTCGTTTTTCGGTGATGGCGACGCGAACCTTTTCCAAGTCGAAACTTCTCGCGTGCCGGCAGTGCCCCAAGCGTCTCTGGCTCGAAGTCCACCGACCCGAGCTCAGGCAGGAGTCCGGCGCCGCAGAAGCGCGGTTTCAAGCCGGCTATCGCGTCGGCGAGATCGCGCGGCGGCTGTACGACCCGGATGGTGTGGGCGTGGTGATCGACGTCGCCCAGGAGGGATTCGACCGTGCGTTCGCGCGCAGTTTGGAGCTCCTGGCGACGCCGCAGCCGATTTTCGAGGCGGGCTTCTCGGCCGCCGGCGCGCTTGCCTTCGCGGATGTCTTGCTGCCGCTCGAGAAGAGCCGCGCGTGCGCCTAGCGTATGGTGGAGGTGAAGTCCGCGACAAGCGTCAAGGATTACTACCTCGATGACGTCGCGGTGCAGGCCTTCGTTGCCAGGAAAGCCGGCGTGCCGTTGGAGTCGGTGGCCTTGGCCCACATCGACAGCTCCTGGGTCTATCCCGGCGATGGGGACTACAGAGGCTTGCTCGCCGAGGAGGACCTGACGGAGATTGCCTTCGGCCGGGAGACCGAGGTTGAAGGGTGGATTGCCGCAGCCGCGGCGATCACCGCAGAACTTGACGAGCCTGAAATCACGACCGGGCGGCATTGCTTCTCGCCCTTCGAGTGCGGATTCCTCGCGTACTGCCGAAGCCAGGAGCCAACCACCGACTTTCCCATCGGCTGGCTGCCGCGGCTGCAGAGCAAGGCGGTCAAGGCGCTGATCGAGGAAGAGGGGCTGCTGGACATGCGCGAGCTCTCGGACGACCTCCTGAGCATCCAGCAGCATCTCGTCAAAGCACACACCCTGGCGGGGACGACCCACTTCGATGCCGAAAAGGCGGCGGCCACACTCTCCACGCACGATCTGCCCGCCTACTTCATGGACTTCGAGACCATCCAGTTCGCGGTGCCGATCTGGAAGGGCACGCGGCCTTATCAGCAGATCCCCTTCCAGTTCAGTGTTCACCGCCTCGATCGCGACAGGGGACTGCAGCACACCCCTTTCCTCGATCTCTCCGGCGAGGATCCGCGCCGCGCCTTTGCCGAGGCGCTGATCGAGGCCTGCGGCGATGCGGGACCGATCTTCGTTTACAACGCAGGCTTCGAGCGGGGGCGGGTAAAAGACCTCGCCGGCCGCTTCCCGGACCTGGCCCTCGCGCTCTTGGCGCTCAATGATCGCGTCGTCGATCTGTTGCCGATCGCCCGGGAGCACTACTACCACCCGAGCCAGCAGGGCAGCTGGAGCCTCAAGGCGGTGCTGCCGGCCGTCATTCCTGAACTGAGCTATGAGGCCTTGGAGGGCGTCCAGGATGGCGGTATGGCGATGGAGGCCTTTCTCGAGGCCTTGCACTCTGAAATGGCGCCCACCCGCCGTGACCAGATTCGCGCGCAGCTCGACGCCTACTGCACCCAGGACACCTATGCCCTGGTGCGCCTCTGGCAGGTCTTCGCGAGGCGCGACGACCTGCGGTTCTGACGAAGAACCCGCTCTTTCCTTCCCGTCTTGCGGATTTTCCACGAACCAAACGCCCAAGACGTGGGCGGATGGTGAGATTCGACCGCGGCGACCGCTCGGTTTAGAGCCTTTCCAACCAGTACGTCCGATTCTGACGCATCGGTGGTGTACTAGTTGATGCTCGAACTTGGGACACTTGTGCGGAGGAACGGGAATGAGTTGGAAAGACGCGCGGGGTTATCGTGGATGCTATCTTGCTAGGTCCGCGAGATGCTCTTCGAAGGCCGTCCAGGCCTTTCGGATATGTCCTCTAAGCGTGGCGACGGCGAGTTCGTCATCCCTATTACGAAGCGCCTCTAGGAGCTGTTTGTGCTCGCGGAGCGCTTCACTGCCGCGGTCCGAGTGGTAACCATCGGCGCGGCGTTTCAGCAGCAAGCGCTCGAAGATCGCACCGAGGCTGCGGACGATGTAGTCGTTATCGCTGAAGCTCGCGAGCCGGAGATGGAAATCCCGATCTTGCCGGCCGCGCTCGTTGGTGCGTCTGGTTTCGATGAGGTTGGCGTAGAGCTCTTCGATCTCCTCGAGTTCCCGGAGCTGTTCAGGCCGAAGCCCGCGCTCCAGAGTCAGCTGCAGTGCGAAAATCTCCAAGGCCTCGCGCGTTTGATAGAGGTTCTTGGCCTCTACGGCGTCGATCTCGGCGACAAAATAGCCTCGCCGCGGGATGTGCTTGACGTAGCCTTCCTGCAGCAAGCGCTCCAAGGCCTCTCGCACTGGGGTGCGGGACACCTTGAGAAGCTGCGCGAGTTCCCAGTGGCCGAGTTTGTGGCCCTGCCGCATCTTGTTGGTGAGAATCAGCTGCTTGATCTCGTTGTAGATACGCTCGTTGAGGGAGCGGCCCGCCGGCTCGACAACGACGTCTGCTGCGTCATCGTCTGAAGAGCGCGGTTCGAAGTGGGGACTTTGAGAGGTCTCAGCGGTCATCAACACTACCTTCGGGGTTCATGGAATCCAGCGAGGTGAGTCTGTTCCTCGAACACGACCTTAACCTGAACCCCACTCAATTCTTTTCAACGTTGAGGTCAAGCGTATCACTCGCGGAGTTGCCGGTTGACAAGGACTTTCTAACTGAGAGACCATATTGCATGTAAAATATCATACCAAATTGCACGCAGCGATCCAAGAAGCTGCGCAAACAAGGGAGGAGCACATGTTTTCTAGGCGTACTCTGAGCCGCGCCTTCTTCGCCGCGATCATCGGCGCAGCAGTCATTCCCCTCGGCGCCGGCAAGCTTGCCGCTGCCGATGTAGAGTGGAAGGCCTACACCTATTCGCCCGCGACCGCCGTTGCCTACCAGAAGATGGAGGAGATGGTGAATGCCTTCGAAGAGCAAACTAGTGGCCGGATAGAGATCACCTTGAACGCCGGTGGTTCCCTACCGATCAAGGGAACGAACATTACACAGGCCATAGGCGACGGCATCCTGGATCTGGCCGGCGATGCCTTCTACGCGGGCAATGTGTCTTTCGGCAACATCCTCTTCCTGCCAGGACTGGTGCAGACTTCCGAGGAGTTGGACACGGCCTTCGATATTATCGAGCCGGCGCTCGAAGAGGAGATGAGCAAGCTCGGGGTCGAGGTTCTCGGCTACTATCACTACCCGCTGCAAGTTCTCTGGTCGATTAGCGAGCTGAAGTCCTGGCAAGACCTTGACGGCAAGAAAGTGCGCGTCACTTCGCCTGCGCAGGGTGAGTTCGTGCAGAATTTCGGCGGAATTCCGGTAACCTTGAGTAGCTCGGAGGTGGCTCCGGCGCTGCAGCGCGGCATCATCGATGTCGTTATCACGGCAGCCTCAGCCGGCGCGAAGCGCTATCAGGACAGCCTGAAGCACGGATTCCTCATCGGTCCAAACCTGCACACCAGCTTCATCCTCGCGAACAAGGCGTCCTTCGATGCCTTGGGCGCGGAGGATCAGCAACTGCTCCAAGAGCTGGCAACAAAGGCCGGGCAAGAGATCACAGCCCAACTCGCCGTGGACGAGGTCGAGATGACCAAGATGTTTGAAGAAGAAGGCATCACGACCACCGCCGCCAAGCCATCCGACAGCGAGGAGTTGGTCGAGGCCATGAGTTCATACTGGGATAGCTGGGCCGAGTCAGAAGGCGAGAAAGCCGTTACGGCAGTAAACGAGATCCGTAAAACCCTCGGCCGCTGATTTCCTAGCAGCACTGCTCCCGGAGGAGGGCAGCGTCCTCCTCCGGAAGTACTCAGAGAACGGATCCTCGTCATGATTGGCCGTATTGCAAAGCTTGCCTTTTGGGCTGCGGGCGCTCTCACCCTCTTGATGATGGTAATCATCGTCGCCGAGGTGGTTGCGCGCGAGTTGCTCGGCTTTTCCTTCCTGATCGTCGATGAATTGGCGGGCTACTTACTTGCCGCTATGGTGTTTCTCGGGCTGGGGCAGACCTTGCGCGACGATTCTCTCCTGAAGATCGAGGTCGTGCATGCTCGTATCACCGGTCGTGCGCGCCTGTGGTACGGCCTTTTCCTGGATGCCATTGCGCTTACAGTTTCGCTGATTCTCCTGGTTTACATTTCAAAGCTGGTGATTTCCTCCTACGAGCGGGGCATCCACTCGGCGACGGTCTTCGCCATTCCCCAGTATTTGCCTCAGTTGGTTCTCCCGATCGGTTGCGCCGTGATGTCGCTTTGCCTGCTGGCGCGCATGACGGCTACTGCGATATCGCTGCGCGAAGGCCCGAAGGACGACGACCATGGAATTTGATCTGCCGACGATCGTCTTCGCCGTTGTCTTTCTCCTCCTGCTCTTCAGCGGCATTGCGATTCCCTTCGCCATCGCCGCTTCGGCGATGCTGTTCCTGGTCATGGATGGAGGTATCGTCTCACTCAAAGCCCTCGGCCTGGTGACCTGGGGTAGCAGTACGGGCTTTGCTCTTACTGCTATTCCGCTTTTTGTTCTTATGGCCGAGTTGTTGCTCCGCAGCGGCGTCAGCGATCGAGTCTACCAGGGGCTGGCCGTGCTTTTCAGATGGCTGCCGGGTGGGCTATTGCAGAGCAATATCGCCGGCAGCGCATTCTTTTCGGCTGTTAGCGGCTCCAGCGTCACGACGGCTGCGGCCCTGGGTACCGTGGCGCTGCCGCAGCTCAAGCAGCAGAACTATGACATGCGGATGGCATACGGATCTCTGGCGGCCGGAGGAACTCTAGGGATCCTGATCCCGCCATCGATTGCGTTGATCCTCTACGGAGCCTTCACCGAGACCTCTATCGCGCGCCTTTTCATGGCGGGGATGGTTCCGGGCCTGCTCCTTGCGGCTTGCTTTAGCGCGTACATCTTCTTTGCAGCACTGAGAAAGCCGAGCATCGCTCCGTCAGCAGCAGGAAACTACTCTCTCAGAATCATCGTCAAAGCCGTGGTGGCTCTCATCCCCATCGCCACCCTGATCGTCATGGTCCTTGGAGGAATCTATCTCGGGGTGATGACGCCGACCGAGGCGGGGGCCGTGGGAGCCCTACTTGCCCTGGGCATTAGCCTCATTTGGGGGAATCTGAGCCTGGCTGTGTTCTGGGACGCAGTGCAGCGCTCGGTGCGGCTGACCTGTTCCTTGCTGTTCATCGTGATATCGGCCTTCATATTCTCCTATGCGGTCGAGAGCGCGGGGCTTGGCACCATGCTGGCGGAATGGCTGATTTCGATGGAGCTTTCCCAGGCCGGGTTCCTGCTGGCGATGCTGGTCGTCTATATCTTCCTCGGATGCGTGATCGACGGCGTCGGCATGATGGTGCTGACCGTCCCCTTGATTTTTCCAACGCTTCTAGCTTTGGGAATCGATCCGGTCTGGTTCGGTGTAGCCATGGTGCTACTAATCGAGATTGGGCAGATCACGCCACCGCTTGGCCTCAACCTCTTCGTTATTCAGGGAATCTCGAACTGCCCCCTGGGAGAGGTGATCAAGGGCGTCATCCCCTACTACGGGATCATGCTCTGCTTTCTGCTAGTGATCTATCTGCTGCCGGACATCGTGCTATGGCTGCCCGGCCAGATGTAGGCGGGTGGCAGCAAAGAAGTGCGCTGCGCGGAAGCTCAGTACATGAATTCGCCGCCGTTGACGTGCAGCAACTGGCCGGTAATGAAGCCTGCCCGATCCGAGACCAGGAAGCTGCAGGCTTCTGCGATGTCGTCGACTTCTCCGATGCGCCGTGCCGGCATGTTGGCGACGCGCTTTTTCACCATATTTGCATAGTCCGGGTACTGATCGAGATCGCGGCTGGTATCGAGCAGGCCAGGGGCCACGGTATTGGCAGTCACTCCATGCTCGCCGAATTCCAGGGCGATGGCTTTGGCGAAGGCGTGCAAGCCGGCCTTCGCGGTAACGTTATGTGCTCGATTCTCTTTGACGAAAAAACCATCGCGGCCGGAGATATGGATGATCCGACCCCACTTGCGCTCCTGCATATGCGGGAGCGCAGCATGTGCGAGATAGAAGGCGCTGCTGAGGTTGGACTTGATGATGCTATCCCAGTCGTCGGGAGTGATCTTCAAGAGCGGCTGGTGATGCCGCCGGCCAACGTTGGAGACCGCAATGTCGACAGATCCCAGCTCGGCGACTGCGGTGTCGACCATGTTCTGGACGGCTTTGGGGTCGGAGACGTCGGCAAGCACTGGCAGCGCCTTGGCGCCGAGGGCTCGGATCTCTTCGCAGACGGCTTCCAGCTTGCTCACGTCCGAGCGGCCGTTGACGACCACCGAGGCTCCCTGTCTGGCCAAAGCCAGGGCGATGCCGCGGCCGATGTTCTGGCCGGAGCCAGTGACGATGGCAACGCGGTTCTCGAGTTCGGAGTGAGTGGGCTGGTTGGCCATTGCGAGGTTTCCTTCCGGTCGGATCGGTTGTCGTGGCCACCGTCGCCGGCGCCAAGCTACTTGATAGCCTGAGTTGTAGATTGGATGCAAGATTGCATCCATTATATGCGAGCAACGGCATGATCTGACTTCAGTGGAGAGACAGCGTCTGGTTGACCGGAGCAAGCAGTTCGCCTTAGTATGCATGCAAGATTGCATCCAATTATAACTGCAGGATCGGAGGTCCCATGGGCGAAGCCAGCGGGGTCAAGGCGGCGAAGGACGTCCAGACCAGCCAACTCAACGACGAAATGATTGAAAAGGCGCGGGAGATGATCGGCGTCTGGCTGCGCCGGGACGTTCACTTTCCGACCATAGCCGAGCCCATTTCTCTGCAGGATATCCGCCGCTGGGCACTCTACAGTGTCGGTGACGACAACCCGCTGTGGATGGACGGCGAGCACGCCAAGCGCAGCATCTGGGGCTCTAACATCGCCCCCCCGACTTTTCTCTATTCCATCGACAGCGGCATCGTCGCGCCGGGCCTGCGTGGTGTGCAGTGGATCTTCGCCGGTGGACGCTGGGAGAACTTCCGCCCGGTGCGCGTCGGCGACGCACTGACCTCGCGGGCGCGGCTGATCGATGTTCGGATCCGCGAAGGAAAGCGAGTCGCCCGCTACGTGAATCAGGTTGGAGAGGTGCTCTACTACAACCAGCGCGACGAATTGGTCGCTCGCTACGAGGGCGACATCTTTCGCGTACCCCGCGCAAAAAGCGGTCAGGGCTTCCGCTACTCCAAGCAGGACGGCGGGGACGATGCGGTGAAGGCCTACACCGACGAAGAGATTGAGGAGATTGCCGAGGCTTACCGCACCGAGGAGCGCCGCGGTGGCGAGCCTCGCTATTGGGAGAGCGTTGAGGTCGGCGACTGCCTGCCAGTGCTTTACAAGGGGCCGCTAACGCTGGTTGACATCGTCGGATTCTATGCTGGCCGTCGCAGCGTCTACAACGTGCTGAAGCTCGCCTTCGCTGAGCGCGAACGCCATCCGGCAAACGTCTACTACTCGCCCAAAATGAATTACCCGGTACATCCGGCAGCCGGGCACTTCGACGTCGAGATCGCACGGGAAGTCGGCATGCCGGGCGCTTACGACCAGGGCTGGATGCGCCTCAATTGGGCGGGTCATTTGCTAACCAACTGGGGCGGCGACCATGCCTTCGTGCGCAAGCTCTCCGGGCGCGTCACACGGCCGAACCTTGTCGGCGATCTGACAAAGCTCACGGGCAAGGTGGTCGAGAAGACCAAGACAGAAGACGAGGCATTGGTCGAAATCGAATGGTGGGGCACCAACAACCGCGGTGCCACAAACTGCGATGGCAAAGCGATGCTGCGCTTACCATCTCGCGATACCTCGATCCGCTGCTGAGGAGGACGTTGTGAGAAAGCCCCTCGATGGAATCAAGGTTCTCGACTTTACACACGGTGTGGCGGGACCCTATTGCACAATGCTGCTGGCCGATCTCGGTTGCGATGTGATCAAGATCGAAAAGCCGGAGCGGGGTGACGCCACCCGTTACATGAACATTAGCGAACGCTTCAGGGGCGATATTCCACGCACTGGCGGCGACTACTTCCTTGCCATCAACCGCAACAAGCGGGCTATCACCGTAGACGTCAAGACCGAGGAAGGTCGCGCGCTCTGCAAGGAGTTGGCGGCCTGGTGCGACGTCGCAGTGCAGAACTTTCGGCCCGGAGTGATGAAGCGTCTCGGCCTCGACTTCGCGGCGCTAAAGGAAGTGAACGAGCGGATCATCTACGCGAACCTATCCGCCTATGGGCGCAAGGGGCCTCTGGCAGAAAAACCGGGCATGGACGTCGCCGTGCAGGCGCGCTCCGGTGTGATGCGCCTGACCGGCGCGCCGGACTCGGTCGATCCGATCCGTCCGGGCGTCTCCCTTGCCGATTTTGGCGGTGGCGCTTTCCTGGCAATGGCGGTGTTGACGGCGCTCTATGACAGGGAGCGGACGGGCGAGGGACAGGAGGTCGATGTCTCGCTGCTCGACGCCACTATGAGTCTGCTCAGCAACTATGCCGTCGCGGTCATTGATGGAGCGGCTGAGTTGAAGCCCGTAGGCTCTGGGCACCCACAGCTCGTTCCCTACCAGGCCTTTCCGAGCAAGGACGGCTTTATCGTCATCAGCGCTGGAACCAACAAGATCTACCGCGCTCTCTGCGAAGCGATGGAGGTGCCAGAGCTTGGGGAGGACGAGCGGTTCCGCACCAACCAGGACCGGGTACGCAACCGAGACGAGTTGGTGCCGCTGATGAGCGAGATCACGCTTACAAGGACCACCGCGGAGTGGGAAGAGATCTTCGACCAGACCGGCGTGCCCTGTGCCCCGGTTAACACAATGGCCGAGGCCTTCGCCGAGGAGCAGCTCCTCCATAACGAGATGATCTGTGCGATCGATCATCCTGAGGCCGGCGAGATCCACGTCACCGGCGTGCCATTCAAATTCGGCTCCATGGCCGGCGACATCCGCCGTCCCCCACCGGTGCTAGGTGAGCACACGGATCAGGTATTGGGCGAAGTGCTCAACTACGACGCCGAACGGATCCAGGCGCTCAGGAAGAACCGTGTCATCTGAGGCAACGACAGTGCGCGGCCCGCGCGGCAGAGACCTCCCGAGATGGGACCTGGGTGCGGTTTTCCACCCGCGTTCGGTCTGCCTGGTGGGCATTTCGGCCAACCGAAAGAGCTTGAACGGGCTACCGCTCGACCGTCTGCTGCGCCACGGATTCCCCGGCAAAGTCTACCTGGTCAATCCGAAGTACGACGAAATCTCTGGTCATCCCTGCTATCCCTCGGTCGAAGCGATCCCCGATAGCATCGACACGGCGCTGATCATGGTTCCGGCGGCTGCGGTGCCGCAGGTGATTCGCGATCTCGGGAAGAAAGCTGCGCGGGCTGCCGTCGTTCTTAGTTCCGGGTTCGAGGAAGCCGGCAGCGACGAACTGGTTGAGGAACTTAAACAGAGCGCGCTTGAAGCCGGCATCGCCGTAGTCGGACCGAACTGCGAAGGGGTGTGGTCGGTCGCTGCCCGCAGTCTACTCACCTTCGGCTCGGCGGCAGCGCGTGACAAACTCCTGCATGCCCCGGTAGCCGTGGTCAGCCAGTCGGGCGCACTGGCAGGCGGCATCGCCCGGCAGCTCCAAGACGGCGGCACCGGCTGTTCCTATGTCGTCAGTGTCGGAAACGAGACCCTTGTTGGAGCCCTCGACTACGTCGAGTACCTGATCGAACAGGACGACGTGCGGGTGATTCTGCTTTTCGTCGAAGGGTTACGCGAAGGTGTGCGGCTACCGAAAGTCGCGCGCAGGGCGAAGGAGCGTGGGATCACGCTAGTCGCTCTGAAGGCCGGAAACTCAGCTGCGTCAAGCATTGCGACGGCATCCCACACGGGAAAGATTGCAAGCCGCTACAGCATCTATCGCGATATCTTCCGCGATTGCGGCGTGGTCATGGTCGACAGCCTAACCGAGATGGTCGAAGCGGCGCAGGCTCTGGTCTCCCTGCCGCCGCCGGTAGATTCGCCGAGCGCAAACAGCGGTGTGTCGATCTTCAGTATTCCCGGCGGCACCCGCGCGATGACCGTCGATGCCTGTGAGGCGCGGGGCCTCCCGCTCGCGGAGTTCGGCGAGAAGACAGTGGCTGCTCTCTCGGAGAAGCTGCCCAAATTCGCCTATGCCAAGAACCCCACCGACGTGACCGGTCAGGTGCTAAATTCCGATAGCTTGCTGCGCGACTGCCTCGAGATCGTCTGCGAGGAACCCAGCACCGAGGTGCTGATTGTCCAGCTTGCCAATCGCGGGCCAGACGACCTGCGTGCCCATCGAGAGGTTCTCGCCGCCGTCGCTGAGCGGCACCGCCTGCCAATCATCGTGAGCTTCCTCGGCGATGTTCTGCCTGCGGAGGAGCGCGGCGCCTATGCGCGCGACGGTATCCTCCTCGCCCGCGATCCGGTCGATGCCGTGCGCTTTGCAGCCTATCTCTACAGCGCCAAAGAGGCCGGAGTCGCCGATCTAGGTACAGATGCGAAAACGCCGTGTCTTCCAGTAGCGGGCGGTTGGGATAGCTGGATGGCGGCGCTCGCCGATTGCGGCTTCTCTGTTCCGCGTTTTGCGTTGCTGGAAGGGCGGGGAGTGGATTGTCTTCACGACAAGCTCGACTTGCCGATCGCTCTCAAGGCTTTGCCCGAGGATGCCGCGCACAAGACCGAACTGGGATTGCTCAGCCTTGGTCTCGATACGTGGGATGCCGTCGCCACCGAGGCGGACCGTCTGAGGGCCGCGATGAAGCGGCCAGACGCCATCTTGCTGCTCCAGGAGATGGTTGAGGGCGGCGCGGAAGCAATGGTGTCCGTTCACGGCGATGCCGATTTTGGCCCGGTGCTGACGCTCGGGATCGGGGGTATCTTCGTCGAGATGATCGGGGAGGTTCGGCACTTCGCCCTGCCAGCGCAAAGCGCGCATGTCCTAGCGGCAATCCAAGAGATGAAGCTCGGACATCTTCTTTCGGGTTTTCGCGGCCGTCTGCCTCTCGATGCGAAAGCGCTTTCCCGGGCCGCCGTCGCATTCGGGAATGCCTATGCCCGGATGCCTTCTTCGGCGCGTCCGCGATCTATAGAGGCCAATCCGGTCATCGTCCAACCTGAGGGGCAGGGCGCTTGGGTGGTCGATCTTTTGGTCGAGGAGTGATGGCCTATGGTGCAGGCTTCGATGGAAGGCCTCTCCTGGGTTCGGCGGAAGAATCCCCTAATCCCGAGACCCCACCGATCTGAATCCGCGAGCTCGGCTTTGCCGTCTGAATGAACAGCAGCGATCACTAGAAGGGAAATTGCATGACGGAAACGACGCCTGCTTTCACGCACTGCATTGCCGACTTCGCATCGACGCTGGATGACGCTCTAGAAGACCAGGCTTTGCTGGAGACCTTAAAGGTCCGTATCGTAGACACGGTCGGCTGCATGCTGGGTGCTGCTGAGGCTGAGCCGGTGCGTATCGCCCGTGATGTGGCCGAGGCCTATCAGCGTCCGGCCGACGGCGTACCAGTGGCGACCATTGTTGGTGGTGGTGTGCTGTCGCTTGAGGCGGCGACCTTCGTCAACGGGATCGCCGCCCGCTTCCTGGATTTCAACGACATCTACCTCTCCAAGGAGGCCGTCCATCCCAGCGACAACATTCCCGTGGCCCTGGCGCTCGCCGAAGGACTGCAGCACGACGGCCGCGAGCTGCTGCTGGCCGTATTGAAGGGCTACGAGGTTCACTGTCGTCTTGCCGACACGGTGTCAACGCGTAAGGGCGGATGGGACAATGTGGTCCTTGGCGCCATCGCCAGCAGCGTGATGGCTGGATCGTTGCTCCGCCTTGCGCCTGAGCAGCAGGCCGCGGCTATTTCCATTGCGGCGATAGGCAACGTCGCGCTGATGGAAACTCGCGCCGGCTCGCTTTCGATGTGGAAGGCAGCGGCCGCACCATACGCTGCCAGGGCAGGGGTTTTCGCAGCGTTGCATGCCAGCCGGGGAATGACCGCCCCCCGTAGCGCCCTAGACGGTAAGTACGGGCTCTTTGCGCAGGTGACCGGGCCTTCCGACGACGCAGTGTTCTCCAGGAACAACGGCCCTTGGCGCAGTCACGAAGTGCACCTCAAAGCCTTTCCTGCACAGTATTTCACCCAGACAGCAATCGAGGCCGCTCTCAAGCTTCGTGCCCAGCTTGACGGCGCCTTGCCAGAACGAATTGAGGTCAGGACTTTCGAGTTCGGCCGGGTCGCCGCAGCAGATTCGAAAGAGAAGTGGTGGCCGGAGACGCGCGAAACTGCGGACCACAGCATGCCTTACTGTGTCGCCGTTGCTCTGCTCGACGGACAAGTTTCCGAGGCGCAGTTCAAGGCGGACCGCATCCGTGCGGAGGATGTGCGCGCCTTGTTGCCTAGGATCGTTGTGCGCGAAGATGAGGCTCTAAATCCGCTTTATCCTGAGAAGGTCCCGACGCGAATTGCAGTTGAGTTCGCTGATGGTCGCCGGCTAGAGGAGGGAGTCGACTATCCCCTCGGCCACAGCCGTAATCCCATGACGAGGGCACAGGTTGCTGCGAAATTTGCGGACTTGGTTCCAGGCAAGGTCGCGCTGCTCGATAGGCTTTTTGAGCTTGAAAAGTTGGACTGCGATGAGCTCGCGGCAGCACTGACTGATCTATCCTAAGCTCAATCTTTTAGAACCAGCGGTACCAGAGCGCTGTCGCCGGCAGGTAGGTGACGATCATCAGCACGATGAACATCGCCAGGATGAACCACTTAGCATAGACCATGGTTTGCTCGATCTTGAGGCCGGTCGTCGAGCAGACCGTCAGCATCACCGTGGCGACGGGTGGTGTTTGCTGACCGATCCCCAGGTTCAGGCAAACAATTACGCCGAAGTGCACAGGATCGACACCAAGCGCCATCGCCATCGGCAACAGCATCGGCACCACGACAATGATCGCAGCCGCGGCCTGCAGGAACATCCCAAGCACCAAGAGGAAGATATTTATGACCAGCAGGCCGATGATCGGATTATCTATGAAGGTAACGAGATACTCGGCGATCCGTTGAGGGATTTGTTCGTTGGCGAGGTACTGCCCGATGATCGCCGAGCCTGCGATCAGCATCATCACCACGGCAGATTGACGGCAGGCCGACACGAGGAGCTCGTAGAGACCTTTCCAAGTCAACTCGCGGGATAATGCGAGGCCGAAGACGAGAGCGGTCAGCACCCCGATTCCCGCGGCCTCCGTCGGTGTGAAAATGCCTCCAATGATCCCGCCGAGCACGATGACCGGGATCATCAACGGTACTAGGGCTCGCTTGAAGGCGTGCCACAACGTCGGGACATGAAACTTCCCGTCGACTGGATAGCCTTCTTTCAAGGCGTAGAGATAGCCGACCGCCATAAAGATCAGACCCAGCATGATCCCCGGCACTACGCCACCGATGAAGAGGTCGCGGATCGAGGTATTGGTGGTGGCGCCATAGAGAACCATAATGATCGACGGCGGGATGATCGCGCCGATGGTGGCGCTGACCGCCGTGATCGCGGCGCCGTAAGCGCGCGGATAGCCAGCTCGTTCCATCTGCGGCACGAAGATCTTGCTGGTCGCGGCGGCATCGGCTACCGCCGAACCGCTCATCTCGGCAATGAACATGCTGGTCAGGACGTTTACATGGCTGAGTCCGCCACGCATCCAACCGACAAGGGCGCGGGCGAGGTCGATCAGGCGCTCGCTTATCGAGGTCGCGCCCATGATCTCGCCCATCAGGATGAAAAGTGGTACCGCAAGGACGACAAAGCTATTGGTGCCGTAGAAAGACTGTACGGCCATGGTAACGAGGTCGATATCGGCAAGAGCCATGGCGGCGGTACCGGTCACCATCAAGGCATAACCGATCGGCATCCCGATGAGGATCAGCAGAAACAACAGCCCGATGACGGTCATTGTTCTCGGCCCCTAAAGCGGCGGACGATATCGAGTACGAGAGAAAGAACGATCAGGATGGAGGCAAGAGGGAGGATTGCCATAAAGACTCCGAAAGGAATGTCGAGGGTCTCAATGTTTCGGTGCCCAACGATCTCGATCATGCGCAGGGACATCCTGAAAAGGATCAGGAAATAGCCGATCAACATGAGATCGACGGTGAGCATGATCACACGACGCAGTTTCGCCGGTAGCTTGTCGACAACCACGTCGAAGCTCACGTGCTTGCTCTCACGGCTTGCCAAATAGGCGCCAAGGAAGCTTATCCATACCAGAATGTAGCCGCTGACTTCCTGCGGCCAGCCGAGTGCCGAGTTCAAGACATAGCGAAAGAACACCGCGAGACAGGTAAAGACAACGGTGGCGGCCACCAATGTAGCCGCCACCGCTCTTACCGCCGAATCGATGGCGTTGATCATAGGTTGAATCGAATCCTGTCGGATTTTATTTGGAGGTTACCGCGCCTCTTCGATCATGTTGAGCCATTCACTGCCGTAGTTGTCCTGATACTGCTCGTAAACGGGACCGATCTTTGCAGAGAAGGCCTCGAAGTTGATTTCGTTGATCTCAACCCCACTCTTTTCAACCATCCTGTCGACGATCTGTTGGTCGGATTCCTCGGCCCAGGCATAAGCACCCTCACGGATTTCGAGGGCGGATTCCCGGAAGGTCTGCTGCTGCTCGTCGCTTAGGGATTCGAAGAACGCGTCGGAGGCGACCAGAAAAGCAGGTGAATAGACATGATTCGTATAACTCAGGTAAGGCATGACCTCGCCGAGATTGGCGTCGTCTAGATAAAAGATTGCCGCTTCTGCGCCATCGACCACACCGGTTTGAGCCGCCGTATAGAGCTCGTTCCACACCACCGGGACAGGGTTGGCTCCCAGGGCTTCGAAGACTTCCTGACGGAACTTGCCTCCGGAAATGCGAATCTTCAGTCCGTTGAGATCGTCGGGCACGACAATCGGACGGTCCTTGTTCATGACTTGCCGGAAGCCTGTTTCGTAGATCGCCAGGGCTTTTAGATTTCCTGTTTCTTCGATGAAGGAGAGCATCTCATCGCCCAGAGGCCCCATCATCGCGCGCTTGACGTGGTCGCGGTCTGCAAAGAGCCAGGGCAGATCGAAGATGCCCAGTTTCTTATCCAGCCGGATGACTGTCGACGATAGGATCGCCATCTCTAGGGAACCCAGCTGGATGTTGTTCATGATTGCGTCCGGCTTTCCGAGCTGCGCATCAGGATAAATCGTGAACTCGAACTGCCCCGGCAGCCGTTCCTCGACCCCTTTGATGAAGTTGCGGACCTGATAGCCATAGCCGGAATCGTCCGATGCGATGAGCGCCACGCGGACTTTCTCTGCCGCTATGGCAGTGTTCGCCAGCAGGCCGCCCGCGAAGCCAGCGACCAAGGCCGCCGCACCCAAGCTTTTGGCAAAGCTATGAAAATTCATGATTATCCTCCCAGGGTGATTGTTCATAATATGCATGCAATTCTGCATCAAGAATTTCATGAGGTCAATCGCGACTGATCCATGGCTGGCGTATCCCAGTCAACGAAGCCAATTTGAGCGCAACCTACTTGGGCTGCAGGAAAGAGGCTGGAATGTCTGGGAAACGCTCTTCACCGGAGTCGACCGTCTGCAAGTTCGGCGTGAACAAACTCACCTACAGACGGTGGAGTTAAGAGTTCGACGGCATGAAGTTGGATCAGGTCAAGGAGCTGAAGGATCCCGGGCGTGAGAGCGCCGGATGAAGAAACTGGTTGCCGACTTCAATTCGGCCCTTTCAGGAACTTCATCGGCTCCTCACGCAGTGGCGCAGACATTCACAGTTTATCGCCATACCATCCCTAGATACTCCGGACAGATGCTTTTAGCTGTTCAATACCGCTGCGTAGGGCGTTCTGAAGGAGCCATATGTCAGTGGAATAGGCAAGCAAGCGAAAGCCGTTTTCCATCCAGCGCTGGCCGGTTTCAGCATCATTTACCAGACCGGAGAGTACCTTGCCGTGTTTGCGACAGGCGGCTTTTGCTTGCTCAAGTGCCGCGGCCATTTCGGCATGGCCAAATTGGCCAGGGATTCCGAGGAAGCTGGAGAGGTCGAAGTGTCCAAACCAGATTGCATCGATGCCATCGACTGCGGCGATTTCTTCCACGTTTTCAATTCCGCGCGGGGTCTCCACCAGCGCAATGTTGAGGCAGCGTGCGTTGGCGATCTCCATCTTCTCCCGAACCGGATCTTGAATATAGTCATCGTGAGAAATACCAAACGCGGCGCCACGAACGCCAAGAGTCGGGTAGCGGGTCGCGGCAACAAATGCTTCGGCAGCTTTAGCCGTTTCGATCATTGGAACCATGATTCCCTGCGCGCCCTGATCGAGAGCTCGGGAAATAAATTGGTAATCCCCGGAGGGCACTCGCACGAGCGGTGTGATGGGCAGGCCGCGGGATAGGGCAACCTGCAGCTTAAGAGTCTCATAGCTGAGTCCGCTGTGCTCCATATCGTAAAGCACGAATTCGGCACCGCTGCTGCTCAGAATCTGCGGCAGTCCCGGACTGGTCATTTCGAAAACCATAGTGCCGAAGGCAGTTTCTCCTTGGGCCAGCTTTTGCTTGAGGGCGTTCTCTCTCATAAGGCTGCTATCCTCCCTATACCGATTTTTGGAGTGTCTTTTGTCGGGCTAGATCGTCGGCGACGAAGTTATCGATTATCTCCTCGATCGATAAGTCGCCCCGGAAGCCCAGTTTCTTTGCCCGTGGCGTAGCGAAGCGGCTCGGCCAGCTGCCTACGATATTTTCAATTTCAGGGTTGTGCCGCCAAACGATCAGTTGTTCGGCATCGTTTCCGATCCTTTTTGTGAGCGCTGTCACCATCTGTTCGACAGTGACGCTAAGCCCTGGCAGGTTCAGGGTGCGATCCTGGCCGAGTGTATCGGAATCGATCGAAAGCGCCCTCTCTAGCCCCTCGATCGCGCGGCGAGGGGAGAGTATCCATAACGGCATGCTGCGGTTCACCGGGCAAATCGCGGGCTGACCGGAGAGCGGTTCGCGCAGGATGCTGCTGACGAATGACGAAGCTGCCTTATTGGGAATCCCAGGACGGATCACAATTGTTGGCAAACGCACGACGCATCCATCGATATATTCGCGGCGGTGATATTCCTGGATCAGCATTTCGCAGATGCGCTTTTGGATGCCGTACGAGAAGTCCGGCAACGCTGCGGCCTCGTCATCAACGACCTCTGGCAGACTCCCTCCAAAGACGGCGAGAGAACTCGCAAAAAGAAAGCGCGGTGCGCTGTCCAAGCTCCGGCATGCTTCGAGGAGGGCTCGTGTGCCGTCCAGGTTTACGCGCATACCGAGGTCGAAATCCGCTTCTGCTGCGGAACTTACGACAGCGGCAAGATGTACGACTCCGTCCAGGCCAGGTTGTATGGTTTGGCGTAAAATTTCCGGGTCAGATATGTCGCCGGTGTGTATTTCCAGACGAGGATCGTCGGGAAGATCGGTCGGCGGTACGCAGTCGAGCAGAATAAGCTTCTGTAGTTGCCCCCGGCTTGATCGCTTTCTCTCTTCTAATAGAGCCAAAGCGAGACGCCGGCCCAGGAAGCCGGCAGCTCCGGTAATCAAAATTCGCTTCATACAGGTACTCCCGCTTTGCTATCTCGGCTTGGTTCCTGGCGCCCAAGCCCATAGTCCTTGCCCCACCTCAGTCCCTCAGCTGTCGCCCTCTCGGGCGCGTACTCGCAGCCGATCCAACCGCTGTAGCCGAAGCGGTCTAGCAATGCGAAAAGATGGGGGAAGTTGACCTCGCCGCGGTCAGGTTCGTGACGGCCAGGTGGACCTGCAACCTGGATATGCCCGATCCAGTCTAGATTCTCTTCGATCAGACGAGAGAGGTCTCCCGAAGTAACCTGTGCATGATAGAGATCGAGCTGGAGGTAGAGATTCTTGTGATCCACTAGCCTGCGAACCCCTCGTGCCTCGGCGACGCTACCCAGGAAGTAGCCTGGCATGTCGCGCCGATTTATCGGTTCGATCAGAAGCTTGATTCCAGCGGCTGCGAAGCGCTCGGCAGCGAGCTGTAGGTTGGTGACATAAACATCTTCAGCGCTCTCTGATTCTACTTCCTGCTTCAGCCCCGCCATGACGTGAATGCAAGGACAGTCGAGCGCTTGGGCATAGTCGACGGCTAGTTCCAAGCTTTCGGCGAACTCCTGTTGTCTGCCGGGGCATGCGGCGAGGCCGCGGTCACCGTTGTCCCAATCACCTGGCGGAGCGTTAATCAGAACTTGGGACATGCCTGCATCCTGCAGCTGCTGTCGCAGCTCAGATCTGCTCCAAGCATAGGGGAAGAGGTATTCGACACCACTAAAGCCTTCGCCGGCGGCGGCCGAAAAGCGCTCTAAGAAAGGATGCTCCGTGAAAAGCCAAGTCAGGTTGGCGGCAAACTTGGGCATCGAGGTTCCATCTTTGAAAAAGGAGGCGTGAACTGAGATTCAACTGCGTGCTTGCAAGGCCCGCACCTGATCGGGTGTGAGGAATCGTGTCTTGTGACCCTGAAGGAGCAGGTAGAGCTTGGCGGTTTCTTCCAGCTCCTCAATGGCGAACGCGGCCTCATCGAGGGTTTTACCCGCAACCACCGGACCATGGTTGGCGAGCAGAACCGCATGGTGTTTGCCGACCACGGGAGCCAGGGCCTCTGCCAAAGCAATATCGCCTGGCGGGAAGTAAGGAAGGAGGGGCAGGCTACCCACGCGCATAACGTAATAGGCCGTAATGGGAGGCAGAACATCCTCCGGATCGATATCGGCGAGGCAGGAGACGGCGACCGAGTGCGTCGAATGGAGATGGATTACCGCTGTATCGCTAGGACGGTGGTCGTAGACGGCCGCATGCAGGAATTGTTCCTTGGTCGGTGGATCGCCCGAAAGAAGCCGTCCGCTCGAATCTAAACGCGAGAGCCGCGCGGGATCGAGACGTCCGAGACAGACATTGGTCGGCGTCATCAGCCATCCGTCCTCGAGGCGAACGCTGAGATTCCCCGAGCTACCGGCGGTAAGGCCGCGGTTATAGAGCGAGGCGCCAAGTTGGACGATTTGCTCGCGCAGGCTGCTTTCCTTCATGACAGAACCTCGAAGGCCTTTCTGAAGAAGCCCGGCGATCCAAAATTGCCCGATTTCAACGCGAGAGCGAGCGATGGATCGCCGAGACTTTGGACCCAAGGCACGCCGGGATCGATTTGCGGGCCAATTCTGAGCGCAGGAATGCCAAGTGCTTGGAGGATAGCGCCGGAGGTTTCGCCGCCAGCGATGACCAAGCGCCGTACGCCGGCTTCGGTGACCAACCGGCGCGCAATTTCTGCCAGTAAGCTTTCGACTAGATTTGCGGCCGCTGTCTGGCCCAGCTGCTTTTGTATTCGGTCGAGTTCTTCACGCGCCGCGCTCGCATAAATCAGCAGTGGCTGAGCACTGTCCTGCGATTGCGCCCAAACTAGCGCCTTCTCGGCCACATCCTCGCCCTTCGCCGCCGCGCAGGGGTCGACTCGGAAGCCGGGCCGATGTGCTTGCGCCTCTTCGATTTGCCGTAATGTCGCTTCAGAGCAGCTGCCAGCGACAATGGCCCCCGGGCCCTCCTCTGCAGAAAAGACAGTTCGACCGTTCGGAGCTTCGAGGCGCCCGCTACCTCGATAATTTGCTGCCAATCCAAGAGCGATGCCGGACCCGCCGGTGATTAGAGGGAACTCCGCAGCGGCCTGGCCGATGGCTAGCAGATCGCGGTCGAAGATCGCATCGACAATTGCGTGGCGGTAACCTGCGCCATGCAACCTCAAGAAGCCGGCGGCTATCGCTTCTGGGCCGTCGTTCACTTCCGCGTAGGAGACAAGGCCGACCCGATGCGGGGTTTGTGCCGCTAACACCTCGACCAAGTTGGCCTCGGTCATAGGGGTTAAAGGATGATTGCGGAGCGGCGAATCCGAGAGCAGTTGTCGGTGTACAAATAGGTGCCCATTGTAAACGGTGCGCCCGTTTTCCGGGAGTGCTGGGCAGGCAATCGTGAACTCTGTGTTCAACGCCTCAAGCAGTGCATCGGTAACCGGGCCGATATTCCCCTCAGGAGTGGAATCGAAAGTCGAGCAGTACTTAAAAAGGATCTGCCCGGCTCCTGCTTTTCGCAAGAAGGCCAGCGCGCGCAGGGAGTGCGCCACTGCTTCGTCAACCGGCGCGGTTCTTGATTTCAAGGCGACCACCACGGCCTCTACCTCGTCAAGACCGAAGTCCTCCTCGATGTGCTCGGGCGGCACACCAACGGTCACGACGCTGCGCAGCCCTTGGCCTGCCAGGACGTTGGCTAGGTCGGTTGCTCCCGTCAGGTCGTCAGCTATGGCACCCAACAAAAGCGGCATCAAACGGCCTTCATGGCACTGCGTGCAATCTTGGGGAGTGGCTCGCCGGCCTTTACGCGTCGATAGACTGTGAAGAGCTGTTCTAGGTGATTTTCCATCGCCTGTTCGGCGAGATTGGGATCGCCCTTCAAGATAGCGTTATAGATCTTTTCGTGAGCTTCGAAGGCGATGCGCTCTTGGCCCTGCACCCGTAGGGTCGTGGCGCGTTGGTCTGTAAGCCAATCAGCCATCGCTTGATGCAGGGCGAGGAAGATCGGATTGCGAGGGATCTCCGCCAGAACGTAGTGGAACGCAATATCCGTTTCCTTGAAGAGCTCGCCGTCGCCGATCGCTTTTTCGTTGGTAGCTAGCGCCTCCTCCATCTTACGGAGATCCTCGGTGGTTGCCTTGACCGCTGCGAAGCGGGCCAGACCGAGTTCCAGGAAGGCGCGAGCTTGCTGGAAATAATCCTGGCCACCCTCTTGATTGAGCAGGTACTGCGCCGCGCCGGAAAGTTCGTTGAGAATCACTTGCGGAGTCGGTTCCGTGACCCGTGCCCGGCTGCCACTGCTCAGCGCAACGAGGCCCATTCTTTGCAGTGAGAAGAGTGCTTCCCGAATCGTCGGTCGTCCGACTCCAAAGTTCTCCATCAGATCCCGTTCCGAAGGAAGGTGATCTCCGGGGCGCAGCTTACCGCTGACAATCTCCGCCTGGAGGTAGGCAAGAACCTGATCCGAGAGCTTTTTTCGTTCGATCACATATTCCATGGCGTACCTGTTATACCATCATACTTGACAATAGCAATACCAGCTAGGATGCTGCGCTCCCTAAGTATACAGGGAACTGTCTGTTGTTTCGGGCGCGAGGGAGAAAATTCATGGCACTAGCTGTTCAGCCTTCTGGCGCCGCTCTAGGCGCTGTCGTCGAGGGGCTGGATCTTACCAAGCCTCTTTCCGACGAGATCTTCGAGGAGATTCTGGCGGCCTTTCACTGCCACCATGTCCTTTGCTTCCGCGATCAAGATCTGGACGAGGAGAGCTTCATCGCCTTTAGCCGGCGGTTTGGAGAGCTGCAAACACATGTTCTTTCGCAGTGGTTGCGCGACGACTATCCGGAAATCTACATCCTTTCGAACTACGATATGGCGGGGAGTGGCAAACCGACCGGGGGCGACAAAGTCGCTAGGGTTTGGCACTCCGATCTGTCCTTCGCCGAGGTTCCCGCGCTTGCGACGCTGCTGTATGCCGTCGAGGTGCCTTCGGAGGGAGGCAACACTGAATTCGCCAACATGCTGGCTGCACATGACGCCCTAGACGAGAGGTCGAAAAGGCGCTTGGAGAAACTGAGGGCGATCCACGATCTGCAGACTTCACACAACAGGATCAAGCAGAAGCCTCTAACCGAGGAGCAGATCAAGGCTGCGCCACCGGTCGAGCATCCAATCGTCCGCACGCATACGCCGACTGGTCGAAAGGGGCTTTACATGGGCTACGGGCATACAAAGGGCGTCGTCGGCATGTCAGAGAAGGAGGGGCAGGTTCTTATCGATGAGCTGGTTGCCTTTTCCACAGAGCCCCGATTCGTCTACAGCCACAAATGGTGCGTCGGGGATGTCGTGCTTTGGGACAACCGCTGCACGATGCACAGAGGCACCCCTTACGATGATCGTGAGCGGCGCAGAATGTTGCGCACCACCGTGAAGGGCACGGAGATACCAGCCTAATCAGAACTAAAAATTCTCAACACAGGAGGAAACGAACCATGAAAAATAAGATGATGGCAGCTGGCCTTGCGCTTGGCCTGGTTGCACAACCAGCCTTGGCGGCGCCACAAGAAATTGATGTCGCACTGACCTTTCCTAAAGACCTCGTCTATTTTGGTGATGGCGCCAAACATATGGCTGGAATGCTCGAGGTGATATCCGACGGTGATATTAAGCTCAACATTCATGGGGCTGGGGATTTGGTCCCCGCTCTGGAAGTCTTCAATTCGGTGAGCAGCGGCGCCATTCCTGCAGGCTGGGATTACATTGGCTACTGGGCCGGTATCGTACCGGTTTCAGGGCTTGTTGGAGCTATGCCTTTTGGCCCCTCTCCGCAGGTCTTACTCGGCTGGATGCTGGACGGCGGTGGCCTTGAGATCATCCAGCGCGCCTACGATGAGTACAACATCAAGCTTCTGCCGTGCCATCTGACAGCACCAGAAGCCGGCGGTTGGTTCAACAAAGAGATCAATACGCCGGAAGACCTCAATGGCCTTAAGATGCGAATCTCGGGTCTTGGCGGCAAAGTGCTCAACAAACTCGGCGCTTCGACCCAGCTGATTCCGGCGGGAGAAATTTACGTCGCGCTTGAACGTGGACGTATCGACGCAACTGAGTTCTCACTTCCGGTCATCGACAAGCAACTCGGCTTCGCCAGTGTCGCCAAGTACTACTACTTCCCTGGTTGGCATCAGCCCTCGACCTGGAACTCCATGATCATCAACAAGGACGTCTGGAGTTCCTTCGATACGCGCCAGCAGGAGATGATTTGGACCGCTTGCATGGCAACCGTTACCTGGTCGGTACAAGTTGCCCAGGGCCGGCAGGCCGACATCCTTGAAGGCTTTGAAGCGGAAGGTGTCGAAGTGCGGCGCTTCCCCGATTCCGTCCTCGATGCCCTGCGTACCGCTTCCACAGAGGTACTTGAGGAGGAAGCTGCGAGCGATCCCTACTTCCAGGAAGCCTATGAGTCTCTGAAGAGCTATATCGCTAAAGCTGGGCGCTACGAAGCGCTCCAGTATATTCCGGCTGCGAAGTAGGTATGTCTGAACACTCTCCTTCGGCGATGCCGCGGTGGGGGTGTCTTGAACGCCTAGGCCAGGTGCTGGTTCGTATCAGCGCCTGGCCAGGGCGCGTGGCAGCCTGGTTGCTGATCGGCATAATCATTGCGGTCCTGTTGGCTGTCTTAGGAAGCCTTTTGCGTCTCGGCGTATTGTTATCCTGGGAAATGAAACTTCCACTTCTTGGCGATCAGCTCACTCTGACAGGACTGGCCGACATACAATGGCACCTCTTTGGGCTGTTGATTATGCTTGGGGGAGTTTATGCATTGGCACGTGACCGCCACGTGCGTGTTGACTTCCTCTACGCCAACGTGAGCACAAAAACGAAAACTGCGATCGACGTCTTGGGACACATTTTTTTACTCCTACCATTTTGCGCAACGATGTTCTGGCTTTCACTTTCGTTTGTAGAATTTTCTTGGCGGTCCGGTGAGGGATCTGATTACGGTGGTTTGGAAGACCGTTGGTTAATAAAGTGCATCTTGCCAATCGGCTTTTTTCTTTTTGCGCTCTGCGGGCTTGGTCAGATTTTGGCTGGAATCGCTAAGCTACTGGGTAGTCATCCATCAGACGAGAATGCCGGCAAGCAGAACGCGAATGGCTGAGTACCTGCTGCCCCTTATGATGCTCGCCGCACTGATCGCGGTGATCTTTTCTGGCTATCCTGTAGCTTTTGGCCTTGCAGGGATAGGCATTGCCTTCGCGGTTCTCGGCGATTTGCCGTTTCTCTTTCTCGGTACCGTGGTTTCCCGGATTTTCTCCGGAGTTATCGCCAATTGGCTATTGCTTGCTGTTCCGCTTTTTGTGTTCATGGGGTTGATGCTGGAACGCTCCGGCATGGCGCGAAACCTCCTGCTTTCATTGGAACGCCTGCTAGGTGGAGTTCGCGGCGGACTCGCTTGCGCTGTAGCCCTACTTGGCATCGTACTGGCGGCAAGCACAGGCATCATCGGCGCCTCGGTCGTGCTGATGGGTGTTCTTGCCCTACCAGTCATGCTTCGTAACGGTTACGATAAAGGAATAGCGTGTGGGACGGTCGCCGCTTCCAGCACACTGGGGATATTGATTCCGCCCAGCATCATGCTTGTCTTGATGGGCGATATTCTACAGATCTCGGTTGGCGATCTCTTCGCTGCAGCCATGCTGCCTGGCCTCGCACTTGGCGGCCTTTATATTATCTACATTCTGACTATCGCTATTTTGCGCCCTGAGCTTGTTCCCGCAGCTAAGGTGCAATTCGATCAAAAGAGCGCTCTATCTGTTACTCTAGTTCTACTCCGGGATCTGATCGGGCCAGTAATACTTATTGTCTTTGTCCTCGGATCGATCATAGCTGGAATCGCAACTCCGACTGAAGCGGCAGCGATCGGGGCTGCTGGGGCATTGCTTCTGTGTGTCGTCTCCGGCCAATTCAACTGGGTTACTCTCAAGGAGACCATTCTCGAAACTGGCCTCACGACTGGAATGATCCTGTTCATTGCCATCGGTGCAACCTGCTTTAGCGCAGTCTTCAAGCGCTTGGGAGGAGCGCGCATGATTGAGGATGCTGTGTTTGGCCTTTCGATAGGTCCTTGGGAGACGCTTGGATTGGTGATGCTATTGATATTTTTTATGGGTTTCGTGCTTGAATGGATCGAAATCAGTTATATTGTTTTGCCTTTGTTTGCTCCCGTTATTGCGATAATGGATTTTGGATTTGCGATAAGCCAAAGCGAGACTCTGCTCTGGTTCGCTCTGCTGGTCGCAGTCAATCTGCAGGCTTCGTTCTTAACTCCACCCTTCGGTTATGCTTTGTTTTATCTAAAAGGTGTTGTCCCCCCTGAAATATCAATAACTGATATTTATCGCAGCATAACGCCCTTCGTTTTGCTTCAGCTATTAGGTTTAGCACTTGTCATATGCTTTCCAAGCTTGGTGCTGTGGTTGCCTCGTTATCTCGCTGGATGAGTGCGGTCTTCTGGAAGATCGCAATTCGGAATATCTCCCCGGGATCCCCGCTTACCACGCTCAGTTGACCAGCAGTACCTCTCCGGCTGTCTGAGATGGGAAGCCTTGGCGCGATTTCGGTAAGGAGACTTGTGCTGGATTCGCGGGCCTTTGCGGAAAGGTAAAGCCGCCAATGCTGAGATCGCCTGGGCCGTTGCGCACTATTGCGTCCCGACTTCCGCGTGTTTTCGCTAAGCAAGTCAGACGCCTAACATCAGCGTATTCACGATGCCTTGCAGAAGGCCATACGGCCGGTCTGTAAGCGTCCATTCCTCACACAGCGGTCATCCTCACCTCAACGACGGCGACTTCGTCAGGCAGGTTCAAGCCGGTTGGCTGTCCTAGGTCAGCGCTTTCGGCGCAATGCCGAGATCTTCGAGACCGGGCAAGGACGGATTGGCGAGGTTGTCCTTCATCAGAAGTTCGACCTGGGCCAGGGTCAGCGGCGCGCCCGGCAGCCGTTCCAGCAATAGCG
>JBBEAM010000002.1:0-19065 GCA_040882845.1 Rhodovibrionaceae bacterium
CGCGAAGGCGGACGCACCGTCGGTGCAGGCGTCGTCTCCAAGATCGTCGAGTAGGGAACGTAACCACAGGCCCGCTTCAGGCCGTAACGATCTGAAGCGGGCCTTTTGAATGAGCGCTTAATCCAATGGAAAGTCAGAACATAAGAATTCGCCTGAAGGCGTTCGATCACCGGGTTCTAGACCAATCCACCGGTGAGATCGTCAATACGGCAAAGCGGACCGGCGCGCAGGTGCGTGGCCCGATACCGCTGCCCACGCGGATCGAGCGCTTTACCGTCTTGCGTTCGCCGCATATCGACAAGAAAAGCCGCGAGCAGTTCGAGATCCGGACGCACAAGCGGTTGCTCGACATCGTCGATCCCACCCCGCAGACCGTCGACGCTCTGATGAAGCTCGACCTTGCGGCGGGTGTCGACGTCGAGATCAAGCTGAAGGGTTGATCCAATGCGTACCGGTTTGATCGCACAGAAACTTGGCATGACCCGGATCTTCACCGGCGAGGGCGAGCATGTCCCCGTCACCGTGCTGAAGGTCGATGGCTGCCAGGTCGTTGCGGTCCGCTCCCAGGACAAGGACGGCTACGTCGCCATCCAGCTCGGCAGCGGTACGGCAAAGGTCAAGAACGTCTCCAAGGCCGAGCGCGAGCGCTTCGCCAAGGCCAAGGTTGCGCCGAAGCGCAAGCTGGTGGAGTTCCGCGTGTCCGACGACGCGGTGCTGGAAGTCGGCGCGGAGCTCGCTCCCAGCCACTTCGTCAGCGGCCAGTTCGTCGACGTCACGGGAACCTCGATCGGCAAGGGCTTCGCCGGCGCCATGAAACGCCACAACTTCTCCGGACTGCGCGCCTCGCACGGTGTCTCCGTGTCGCACCGCGCGCATGGCTCGACCGGTCAGAACCAGGATCCAGGCCGGGTCTTCAAGGGTAAGAAGATGGCCGGCCACATGGGCGACAAGCGGGTCACGACCCAGAACCTCGAGGTGGTCTCCACCGATGACACGCGCGGCCTGATCCTGGTGCGCGGTGCGGTGCCGGGCTCCGAGGGCGGCTGGGTGCTGGTGCGCGACGCCGTCAAGCGCGCGCTGCCCGAGGGGGTCCCGCTTCCTGCCGGCCTCAAGGGCGGCGAGGGTGACGACACGCCGGTTGCCGAGATCGCCAGGGAAGCGGCCGAGCAGGGCCTGCCCGAGCCGACCGAAGAGGATATCGCCATCGAGGAAGCGGTCCAGGAGGCCGCTAACGAGCCCGCCGAGAGCGCCGAGGATACCGCCGGCGACGAGGCCGCATCTGCGGCCGAGGGCGCGGAAGAGAAGAAGGACCAGTGACCATGAAACTCGAGGTCACATCGCTCGACGCGAAGCAGTCCGGCACGATCGATCTCGATGAGACGATCTTCGGGCTGGAGCCGCGCAAGGATCTGCTCGCCCGCGTCGTCAACTGGCAGCTCGCTAGGCGGCGCGCCGGCACCCACAAGACCAAGGGCCGCAGCGAGGTCTCCGGGACCAGCAAGAAGGCCTTCCGTCAGAAAGGCACCGGACGCGCGCGCCGCGGCAACATGAAGACCAACCTGCTGCGCGGCGGCGGCACGGCGCATGGGCCCACTCCGCGGGATCACGCCTTCGACCTGCCGAAGCGGCTGCGCAAGCTGGCGCTCAAGGTGGCGCTGTCCGCCAAGGTCGCCGACGGCAAGCTGGTCGTGATCGATGAGGCGAAGACCTCCTCGCACAAGACCAAGGAGCTGGCGGCCAAGTTCGGCAAGCTCGGCTTCTCCTCGGTGCTGATCATCGACGGTGCCGAGTTCGACGAGCCCTTCGCCCGCGCCGCGCGCAACATTCCCGGCGTCGATCTGATGCCGCAGGAGGGTGCGAACGTGTACGACATTCTGCGCCGCGACACCTTGGTTCTGACCAAGGGCGCGGTCGAGGCCCTGGAGGCACGACTGAAATGAGTTTTGGACGCGGATACAGGGCCGCCAAGGCCAAGATTTCGAACGAGCGGATGTACGAGATCATCCGTCGCCCGGTGGTGACCGAGAAGAGCACGCTGTTGTCTGAGCACAACGCCGTGACCTTCAAGGTACCGCTCGACGCCAGCAAGCCCGAGATCAAGCAGGCCGTCGAGCAGCTGTTCAAGGTCAAGGTCAAGACAGTGAACACGCTGCGTCAGCAGGGCAAGATCAAGCGCTTCCGGGGCCGTCCGGGCAAGCGGAGCGATTTCAAGAAAGCGATGGTGACCCTTGCCGAAGGCCACACCATCGACGTGACCACGGGGATCTAAACCGATGGCATTGAAGAGCTACTCACCGACCACCCCGGGCCGCCGCGGACTGATTTCGATCGACCGCAGCGAGCTTTGGAAGGGCGCGCCTGAAAAGAGCCTCACCGAGGGTCTGAACAAGAAGGGTGGGCGCAACAACCTCGGCCGTATCACGGCCCGGCGCCGTGGCGGCGGCAACAAGCGCCGCTACCGGGTGGTCGACTTCCGGCGCCTGAAGCGCGACATGCCGGCCAAGGTCGAGAGGATCGAGTACGATCCCAACCGCTCCGCCTTCATCGCGCTGCTGCGCTACGAAGACGGCGAGCTGGCCTATATCCTGGCGCCGCAGCGTCTGGGCGTCGGCGACAGCGTGATCTCCGCCGCCAAGGCTGACGTCAAGCCGGGCAACGCCATGCCGCTTTCGGCGGTTCCGGTGGGCACCATCGTGCACAACGTCGAGCTCAAGGCGGGCCGCGGCGGCCAGATGGCGCGCGCCGCAGGCAGCTACGTTCAGCTGGTCGGCCGCGACGGCGGCTATGCCCTGCTGCGCCTCTCCTCCGGCGAGGTGCGCATGGTGCGCGGCGAGTGCATGGCCACGATCGGCGCGGTATCCAACCCGGACAACGCCAACACCAAGCTGGGCAAGGCCGGCCGCAAGCGCTGGCTGGGCAAGCGCCCGGCGGTGCGCGGCGTGGCGATGAACCCGATCGATCATCCGCACGGCGGCGGCGAGGGCCGCACCTCCGGCGGCCGTCATCCGGTGACGCCGTGGGGCAAGCCGACCAAGGGCGCGCGCACGCGCCACAACAAGAAAACCGACGGCCTGATTGTGCGCCGCCGGCATGTGAAGAAAAAGAGGTAGGGAACCAGGTCCATGGCACGCTCTGTCTGGAAAGGCCCGTTCGTCGACGGTTATCTGCTGAAGAAAGCGGAGACCTCGCGCGCATCTGGGCGCAACGAGATCATCAAGACCTGGTCGCGGCGTTCGACGATCATGCCGCAGTTCGTCGGCCTGACCTTCGGGGTCTACAACGGCCGCAAATTCCTGCCGGTCCTGGTCACGGAAAACATGGTCGGTCACAAGCTCGGCGAGTTCTCGCCGACGCGGACCTTCTTCGGTCACATGGCCGATAAGAAAGCGAAGAGGGGCTAAGGCAATGGGCAAGCCCGCAAAGGAACGCCGCCTGTCGGATAGCGAGGCGATGGCCATGGTGCGCAACCTGCGCACCAGCCCGCGCAAGCTCGACCTCGTCGCGGCTTCGATCCGCGGCAAGCCGGCCGAGAAGGCGCTCGCCGAACTCACCTTTTCCAAGCGCCGCATCGCGCAGGAGGTCAAAAAGGTGCTGCAGTCGGCCATCGCCAACGCCGAGAACAATCATCAGCTCGACGTCGACCGGCTCTATGTGGCCGAGGCCGTCGTGGGCAAGTCCTTCGTGATGCGCCGCTTCCGCCCTCGGGCGCGCGGCCGCGTGGGACGCATCGAAAAGCCCTGGAGCCGCCTCACCGTGGTGGTCCGCGAGCGCGAGGAGACTGCGTAATGGGTCAGAAAGTCAATCCGATCGGGCTGCGCGTCGGTATCAACCGCACCTGGGATTCGCGCTGGTTCGCCGACAAGGACTACAGCGATCTGTTGCATGAGGATCTCAAGCTGCGCGAGTTCCTGCGCGACCGGCTCAGCCAGGCCGGCGTCTCGAAGATCATCATAGAGCGTCCCGCCAAGCGCGCCCGCATCACCATCCACACGGCGCGTCCCGGCGTGGTCATCGGCAAGAAGGGTGCGGACATCGAAAAGCTGCGTCAGGACCTGCAGAAGATGACCGGCGACGACGTCAGCCTGAACATCGTCGAAATCCGCAAGCCGGAGGTCGACGCCAAGCTGGTCGCCGACAACATCGCCCAGCAGCTCGAGCGTCGCGTCGCTTTCCGCCGGGCCATGAAGCGGGCCGTGCAGAACGCCATGCGCCTTGGCGCAGAGGGCATCCGCATCACCTGCGGCGGCCGGCTGGGGGGCGCCGAAATCGCCCGCACGGAGTGGTACCGCGAGGGCCGCGTGCCCCTGCACACCCTGCGTGCGGACATCGACTACGGCGAGTCCACGGCCAAGACGACCTATGGCACCTGCGGGGTCAAGGTCTGGGTGTTCAAGGGCGAGATTCTGGCCCACGACCCCATGGCGCAGGACAAGAAGACCCAGGAATCGCAGGCTGGCCACAGCGGCCCGCCGCGCCACCAGTAACGGCAGCAGCTAGTTTTAAGGAACTGATCGATGCTTTCGCCAAAGCGGACGAAGTACCGCAAGCAACATAAAGGCCGCATCCACGGCCTTGCCAAGGGCGGCACGCAGCTCAACTTCGGCGCTTACGGCCTGAAGGCCGTCAGCCCGGGGCGCGTTTCGGCGCGACAGATCGAGGCTGCCCGCCGCGCGATCACCCGCCACATGCGCCGTATCGGCAAGCTGTGGATCCGGATCTTCCCGGACGTGCCGGTCTCGCAGAAGCCGGCCGAGGTGCGCCAGGGCAAGGGCAAGGGAACGCCCGAGTGGTGGGCGGCCCGGGTCAAGCCCGGCCGGATCATGTTCGAGCTCGACGGCGTCAATGCCGAAACCGCGCGCGAGGCCTTCCGCCTCGCCTCGGCGAAGCTGCCGGTGGAGACCAAGTTCGTCAGCCGTCTCGGCGACGAGGGCTGAGGGAGCGAGACGAGATGAAAGCCGAAGATATCAAGGCGAAGTCCGCCGACGAACTGAAGACGAGCCTGCTCGACCTGCGCAAGGAAGCGTTCAATCTGCGCTTCCAGGCGGCGAGCGGGCAGTTAGAGAACACGGCGCGCGTGCGCCAGGTGCGGCGGGACATCGCCCGCGTAAAGACCATCCTGCGCGAAAAGCTGCAGGCCGCGTCGTAAGGAGTTTTTGAGATGCCGCGTCGGGTATTGCAGGGTGTCGTGGTCAGCGACAAAGGCGAAAAGACGATCACCGTCTTGGTCGAGCGCCGCGTCATGCACCCGCTCTACAAGAAGTTTATCAAGCGTTCGAAGAAGTACCGCGCCCACGACGAAGCCAACAGCTGCAAAGTCGGTGACGTGGTCCGAATCGAAGAGTGCCGCCCGATCTCCAAGACCAAGTCTTGGATGGTTATGAGCGACGGCGAGTCCGCCTAGGGAGATCGCGCAGTCATGATCCAGATGCAGAGCAATCTCGAAGTCGCGGACAACTCCGGCGCGCGCCGCGTTCAGTGCATCAAGGTGCTGGGCGGCTCGAAGCGGAAGACCGCGGGTATCGGCGATATCATCGTCGTCTCGGTGAAGGAGGCGATTCCGCGCGGCCGTGTGAAGAAGGGCGACGTGCATCGCGCCGTCATCGTGCGCACCGCCTACGATATCCGCCGCTCCGACGGAACCGCGATCCGCTTCGACACCAATGCGGCGGTACTGATCAACAACGCCAATGAGCCGATCGGGACCCGTATCTTCGGCCCGGTGACGCGCGAGCTGCGCGCCAAGCGGTTCATGAAGATCGTTTCTCTGGCGCCGGAGGTGCTGTAATGGCGCAGAAGTACAAGATCCGGAAAGGCGACAAGGTCGCCGTCCTCACCGGCCGCGACAAAGGCAAGTCAGGCGAGGTGCTGAAGGTGTTGCGCAAGGACGAGCGCGTCCTGGTGCAGGGCGTCAACGTCGTCAAGCGCCATCAGCGTCCGGCCCCCGGAAACCCGGGCGGCATCGTCGAACGCGAGGCTCCGGTGCATATCTCCAATGTCGCTCACATCGATCCGAGCGATGACCGTCCGACGCGAGTCGGCTTCAAAACCGTCGATGGCGATCGCAAGGTACGTTTTTCCAAACGTACCGGCGAGCTGATCGACCGCTAAGCGCAGGTCAGGAACCATGAAACCACGCTTGAAAGAACACTACGACGAAGTGATCCGTCCCAAGCTCAAGAGCGAGCTTGGCTACGGCAACGACTTCCAGGTTCCGCGTATCGACAAGATCGTCATCAACATGGGTGTTGGCGAAGCGGTCGCGGACAGCAAGAAGATGGATGCCGCCGTCGCCGAACTAGCCAAGATTTCGGGCCAGAAGGCTGTCGTCACCAAGGCCAAGAAGTCGGTTGCCGGCTTCAAGCTGCGTGAGGGCATGCCGATCGGCTGCAAGGTCACCCTGCGCAAGCAGCGGATGTACGAGTTTCTCGACCGTCTGGTGACCATTGCGCTGCCGCGCGTGCGCGACTTCCGCGGGCTCAATCCCAAGAGCTTCGACGGGCGCGGCAACTACGCGCTGGGCCTGAAGGAACAGATCGTCTTCCCCGAGATCGAGTACGACATGGTCGACGAGATCCGGGGCATGGACATCGTGATTTGCACCACCGCGAAGAGCGACGACGAGGCGCGCGCGCTTCTCGCGAACTTCGATATGCCGTTTCGGCAGTAACGGCGAGAGGATTAGAGCTAATGGCTAAGAAATCTGCAGTCGAGCGCGAGAAGCGCCGCGAGGCTTTGGCGAAGAAGTATGCGGCCCGCCGGGCCCGTCTGAAGGCCGTGGCCACCGACCGCGAGGTCTCGCCGGAAGAGCGCTTCCAGGCTTACCTGAAGCTGGCCGAGCTGCCGCGCAATTCGGCGCGTAACCGGCAGCGCAACCGCTGCAAGGTGACCGGCCGGCCGCGCGGCTATTACCGCAAGCTGAAGCTGTCGCGTATCGCACTGCGCGACTTGGCCTCTGTCGGGCAGATTCCCGGCATGGTCAAGTCGAGCTGGTAAGGGAGGACTCCACATGAGCATGAGCGATCCTCTCGGCGATCTGCTGACACGCATCCGCAACGGTCAGCGTGCGGGCAAGAACGCAATTCACAGCCCGGCGTCCAAGCTGCGCACGAATGTTCTGGAAGTGCTGAAAAGCGAAGGTTATATCCGGGCCTATCGCACGGTTCAGAACGATCGTGGCTTCGACGCCATCGAGATAGAGTTGAAGTACCACGATGGCCTGCCGGTGATTAAGGAGATCAACAGGATCTCGCGCCCCGGACGCCGTGTGTATTCGAAGATCAAGGAGCTGCCGCGGGTCTATAACGGCCTGGGCATTTCCATCCTGTCGACGCCACGCGGCGTGATGGCCGACCATCAAGCCCGCGCCGCCAACGTCGGCGGCGAAGTGCTCTGTCAAGTCTTCTAGGCGCAGGGCGAAGGAGTAGAAGACATGTCACGCGTAGGCATCCATCCGGTCGAGGTTCCCCAAGGCGTCGAGATTAAGATCGACGGCCGGGTGATCACGGCCAAGGGCAAGCTCGGCGAGCTCTCCTACCAGCGCACCGACGACGTTGCGGTGGCGATGGAGGAGAACGTCATCACCGTGAAGCCCGTCAGCAATTCGAAGCGGTCCCGCTCGATGTGGGGTACGGCGCGGGCGCGGATCCAGAACCTGGTCCAGGGCGTGTCCGAGGGCTACGAGAAGAACCTGGAGATCACCGGCGTCGGCTACCGTGCCGCGGTGCAGGGCAAGAGCCTGAACCTGCAACTCGGTTACAGCCACGACATCAACTTCCCGATTCCCGAGGGCATCCAGGTGAACTGCGAGAAGCCGACCTCGATCTCGATCAAGGGCGCAGACAAGCAGGTGGTCGGCGAGGTGGCCGCGGTGATCCGCTCCATGCGCCCGCCTGAGCCTTACAAGGGCAAGGGTGTGCGCTACGCGGACGAACAGATTCTGCGCAAGGAAGGCAAGAAGAAGTAATGGGCATCAAGATGAACCCACAGCTGCGCCGCAAGATGCGTGTGCGCAGCGCGATCCGGAAGAAGTCCGCCGGGCGTCCGCGCCTCTCGGTCTTCCGTTCGTCGCGACACATCTACGCGCAGGTCATCGACGACGTGCAGGGCGTGACCCTGGCGGCGGCCTCGAGCATCGACAGCGAGCTCAAGGGCAAGGTCAAGACCGGGGCCGACACCTCGGCAGCAGCCGAGGTCGGAAAGCTCGTCGCCGCGCGTGCGGTCGAGGCCGGGGTCAAGGAAGTCGTCCTCGACCGAGGCGGCTACATGTATCACGGCCGGGTCAAGGCCCTGGCAGACGCCGCCCGCGAAGGCGGCCTGGCGTTCTAAGGAAGGTAGATATGGCACGAGGGCAGAGAGACGACCGTCACGGCCGCGATCGCGAAGATTCCGATCTGGTCGACAAGCTGGTCGGAATCAACCGCGTCGCGAAGGTAGTCAAGGGCGGCCGGCGCTTCGGCTTCGCGGCTCTGGTCGTGGTTGGCGATCAGCGCGGCCGGGTCGGCTTCGGCCATGGCAAGGCGCGCGAGGTCCCCGAGGCGATCCGCAAGGCCACCGAGTCGGCCAAGCGCAACATGATCCGTGTCCCGCTGCGCGAGGCGCGCACGCTGCATCACGACGTCAACGGCCGCTTCGGCGCCGGCAAGGTCGTGCTGCGTGCGGCGCCGCAGGGCACCGGCATCATCGCCGGCGGTCCGACCCGCGCCGTCTTCGAATGTCTGGGCGTTCACGACGTGGTCGCCAAGTCGGTCGGCAGCCAGAACCCCTACAACATGATTCAGGCGACCTTCGAGGCGCTGCAGCGCTGCAACTCGCCGCGCATGGTGGCGCAGCGCCGTGGCAAGAAGGTCTCCGACATCGTTAGCGCCAAGAAGGGCGAGGCCGCCGAGACGGCCGAGGCCGAGAGCTGAGCGCGGGAGTGACAGAGATGGTGGCGAAAAAAACCCTGAAGGTCACCCAGATCGGCAGCCCGATCGGGCGTCCGAAAAGCCAGCTGGCCACGCTCAAGGGGTTGGGGCTCGGCAAGATGCACCGCACCCGCGAGCTCGAGGATACGCCCGCGGTGCGCGGCATGATCAACAAGGTGCATCACCTGGTGCGCGTCGACAGCGACGCCTAGGTCTGCAGCGAGAAAGATTGAGGTCAAGACGATGAAGCTGAACGAACTCAGCGACAATCCGGGCGCAACCAAGGCCCGCAAGCGTATCGGCCGGGGTATCGGTTCGGGTACCGGCAAGACGTCGGGCAAGGGTCACAAGGGCCAGAAGGCGCGCAGCGGCGTTGCCATCAAGGGCTTCGAGGGCGGTCAGATGCCGCTGTACCGGCGGCTGCCGAAGCGCGGCTTCACCAACATCTTCCGCAAGCGCTACGCCGAGGTCGGCCTCGGCCGGCTGCAGGCGGCGATCGATGCCGGCCGGATCGACCCGAAGAAGCCGGTCGACGCGGCGGCGATGGTCGCCGGCGGGCTGTTCAAGTCCTCGCGCGACGGCGTGCGCCTGCTCGGCAACGGCGAACTGAAGAGCAAGCTGGAAGTCGTCGTCGCCGGCGCCACCAAGGGCGCGATCGCCGCGGTCGAGAAGGCCGGCGGCACGGTCACCCAGCTAAACGCCAAGGCGGATGTTGACGAGACCGAGGGCAAGAAGAAGCCCAAGGGCAAGAAGGCCAAGTCCGCCGCTTCGCAGAAGGACGACGCTCCGGCCGCCGCCGAAGACACGGCGCCCAAGAGCGGCGACGCGGACGAGAGCAAAGACTAAAACCGGTTCCGAAAGGGCCGAGAAGGGTAGCGGATAGAAATGGCGTCAGCGGCCGAACAGCTTGCCGCGAATATGAACTTCGGCGCGATCGCCAAGGCGACCGAGCTGAAGCAGCGTATCTGGTTCACGCTGGGTGCGCTGCTGGTCTATCGTCTGGGCACCTATATCCCCGTTCCGGGGATCGATCCGAGCCAGCTGGCGCAGATCTTCGATCAGAATTCCGGCGGCATCTTCGGCGTGTTCAACATGTTCGCCGGCGGCGCGCTGGGCCGGATGTCGATTCTGGCGCTCAGCATCTTCCCCTACATTTCTGCCGCCATCATCATGCAGCTGCTTTCGGCGGTGAATCCCTCGCTCGAGCAGCTCAAGAAGGAAGGCGAGGCGGGCCGCAAGAAGATCAACCAGTACACCCGCTACGGCACGGTGCTGCTCGCCATCTTCCAGTCCTACGGCATGGCCATCGGCCTGGAGAATATCGGCGGGGCCGGCGGCTCGGCGGTGATCGATCCCGGCATGTTCTTCCGGATCACCACGGTGATCACGCTGACCGGCGGCACGATCTTCCTGATGTGGCTGGGCGAGCAGATCACCGCGCGCGGCGTCGGCAACGGCATTTCCCTGATCATCTTCTCGGGCATCGTCGCTAACCTGCCGAGCGCCCTGGCCTCGGTGCTGGAACTCGGGCGCACCGGCGCGCTGTCCACCGGCTTCATCCTGCTGATGCTGGTCATGGCAGTGGCCGTGATCACCTTCATCGTTTTCATCGAGCGGGCGCAGCGCCGCCTGGTGGTGCAGTACCCCAAGCGCCAGATGGGCAACCGCATGCTGGGCGGCGAATCCTCGCATCTGCCGCTCAAGCTCAACATGGCCGGCGTGATTCCGCCGATCTTCGCCTCCTCGCTGCTCTTGATGCCGGCGACGATCACCGGCTTCAGCGGACAGACGGCGCAGGTCGGCTGGCTCGGCTGGTTCAATACCTACATGTCGCATGGCCAGCCGCTCTACATGGCGCTCTACGCCGGGCTGATCATCTTCTTCGCCTTCTTCTACACCTCGATCGTGTTCAACCCCTCCGACATGGCGGACAATCTGAAGCGCCATGGCGGCTTCATTCCCGGCATCCGCCCCGGCAACAACACGTCCGAGTACATTAAGTTCATCCAGACGCGGCTGACGGTGATCGGCGCCGCTTACCTGGCGGGCATCTGTCTGCTGCCCGAGATCCTGATCTCGAACTACGCCCTGCCGTTCTACTTCGGCGGCACCAGCCTGCTGATCGTGGTCTCGGTCACCATGGACACCGTAGGGCAGATCCATTCGCATCTGCTCGCGCATCAGTACGAAGGCCTGATCAAGAAGGCCAAGCTGAAGGGGAGGCGCGGGTGAACATCATTCTGCTTGGGCCGCCGGGGGCCGGAAAGGGCACGCAAGCCAAACGCCTCGAGGAAGAATACGAGATCGCTCAGCTTTCGACCGGCGACATGCTGCGCGCAGCCGTTGCCTCCGGCAGCGAACTCGGCCGCGAGGCGAAGATGATCATGAACGCCGGACAGCTGATGCCGGATGCCCTGATGGTCGATATGATCTCCCAGCGGATCGAGGCCGACGATTGCGCCAAGGGCTTCATCCTCGACGGCTTCCCGCGCACGGTGCCCCAGGCCGAGGCGCTCGACGCGATGCTGGCGGAGAAGGACATGGACCTGGACGCCGTGATCGAGATCAAGGTCGCCGACGAGGTGCTGGTCCAGCGAATCGAAACACGGATTGCCGAGTCCGAGGAAACGCGCTCCGACGACAATGTCGAGACGCTGCGTGAGCGGCTCAAGGTCTATCACGAACAAACCGCGCCGATCCTGCCCTACTACCGGGGCAGGGGGATGCTGCAGACGGTCGACGGCATGGCCTCGATCGATGAGGTGACGGCGCAGATCAAGGCCATCCTCAACGACAGCTGAGCCGCTGTCTGAAGGGTGACGACAAGAGTTGACTGGGGAGGCGGGAACCCTATAATCCCGGCTCCCCGGAAACGAGCGTTCCCGGGCAATTTTGCTTGGGGTGGAAAGAATGCAGGCGCTGTGCTGCCTGGCGGTTGCCGGGAAGCCGGCCCGAGTGGATTGAGGAGATACCGACGTGGCTCGTATTGCTGGCGTCAACATTCCGACGAACAAGCGTGTTGTGATCGCGCTGACCTATATTCACGGCATCGGCCGAACCAAGGCGCAGGAGATCTGCGATAAGGTTTCGGTGCCGCCGGAGCGTCGCGTCAATGAGCTGACCGACGACGAGGTCGTGCGCGTTCGCGAGACGATCGACCAGGACTATCTGGTCGAAGGCGACCTGCGCCGGGAAGTGGCGATGAACATCAAGCGCCTGATGGACCTCGGTTGCTACCGCGGCCTGCGTCACCGCAAGGGCCTGCCGGTCCGCGGTCAGACCACCAAGAACAACGCGCGTACCCGCAAGGGCAAGGCGAAGCCGATCGCCGGCAAGAAGAAAGCTTAGAGGACGAGTAAGAGAACATGGCCAAACCCGCCGCACAGGCACGCGTCCGCCGCCGCGAACGGAAGAACATTACTTCCGGTATCGCGCACGTCAGCGCCACCTTCAACAACACCGTGATCACCATCACCGACGTGCAGGGCAATGCGATTGCCTGGGCCTCGGCCGGCGGCCAGGGCTTCAAGGGCTCGCGCAAATCGACGCCCTATGCCGCCCAGCTGGCCGCCGAGGATGCCGGCCGCAAGGCGCAGGACCACGGCGTGAAGACTCTGGAAGTGAATGTGAAGGGACCCGGCTCCGGACGGGAATCGGCGCTGCGCGCGCTGCAGTCCGTCGGATTCACGATCACCGCGATCCGCGACGTGACCCCGATCCCGCATAACGGCTGCCGGCCGCCCAAGCGCCGCCGCGTTTAGAGTTCGATCGGATCGCAGGATCGCCTGCGATCCGTGCATCGGTCTCTATGAGTATGGAATAGAGCAAGCTTCACGCAGTTGATCGACCGATCGAATGCGACCTTGCTCTAGACCGAAGGACCGCCACCCCGAGGATTGGAGCCGCGTGTGAGCAGCGCGGTGTCCGGGAGAGGGTGGGGGTAACCCCTGATCGCCAGGGCCGTACATCGCGACGGCCTTGCGTGCATCGAAACCGCTCGATTTCGTGAGGGAAAAGCAAGTGCTGCAAAGAAATTGGACCGAATTGATCAAGCCGAACAAGCTTGACATCCAGCCGGGTGACGACGCCGGGCGTTTCGCCAAGGTGGTCGCCGAGCCGTTGGAGCGGGGCTTCGGCCTGACGATGGGCAACGCCCTGCGCCGGGTGCTGCTGTCTTCGCTGCAGGGTGCTGCGGTGACCTCCATTCAGATGGACGGCGTGCTGCATGAATTCTCCTCGCTGCCTGGCGTGCGCGAGGATGTCACCGACGTGGTGCTGAACATCAAGGCGATCGCCCTCAGCCTGCATGGCGAAGGGCCGAAGCGGATGCGTCTGCGGGCCGAGGGCCCGGGCGAAGTGACAGCCGCCCAGATCGAGACCGGCGCCGATATCGAGCTGATGAATCCGGCCCAGCCGATCTGTACCCTGGACGACGGAGCGCGGATCGACATGGAGATGACGGTCGAGTCCGGCAAGGGCTACGTCCCGGGGAACCTGAACCGTCCCGAGGACGCGCCGATCGGCCTGATCCCGGTGGACGCGCTGTTCTCCCCGGTGCGCCGCGTGTCCTACAAGGTCGAGAATACCCGGGTCGGCCAGGTCACCGACTACGACAAGCTGACCATGGAAGTGGAGACCGACGGTTCGATCTCGCCTGAGGACGCCGTGGCCTACGCCGCGCGCATCCTGCAGGACCAGCTGCAGCTCTTCATCAACTTCGAAGAGCCTCAGGTGCGCGAGACCGAGGAGGACAAGTCCGAGCCGCCGTTCAACCGCAACCTGCTGCGCAAGGTGGACGAGCTCGAGCTCTCCGTGCGCTCGGCGAACTGCCTGAAGAACGACAACATCGTCTACATCGGCGATCTGGTGCAGAAGTCCGAGGCGGAGATGCTCCGAACCCCGAACTTCGGCCGCAAGTCGCTGAACGAGATCAAGGAAGTTCTGGCTTCCATGGGTCTGCACCTCGGTATGGAGATCGCCAACTGGCCTCCGGAGAACATCGAGGAGCTGGCCAAGAAGCTCGAGGAGCCTTACTAGGCTTGTGTTTCCCCGGCGGCCGCTGAAAGCGGCGCCGGGCCGGCCTTTCGGCCACCCCGCCGTACCGGATGCAGGCATCTAGGGCGGTGGGCCGTGTCATCCGCTTCGCGTCGCGAGGCCCAGGAGAGAAGAAGGAGGCAAGGCCATGCGTCACCGTATGTCCGGGCGTAAGCTCAATCGCACCAGCACCCACCGCAAGGCGATGTTCGCCAACATGGCGGCGGCCCTGATCAAGCATGAGCAGATCACCACCACCTTGCCGAAGGCGAAGGATCTGCGCCGCGTCGTCGACCGTCTGATCACCCTGGGCAAGCGGGGCGACCTGCACGCCCGCCGGCAGGCGCTGTCGGTGCTGCGCGACACCAAGATGGCCGCCAAGCTCTTCGACGGGCTGGCCGAGCGTTACAAGGATCGTCCCGGTGGCTACACCCGGGTCCTCAAGGCCGGTTTCCGCTATGGCGACATGGCGCCGCTGGCCGTGATCGAGCTGGTCGACCGCGATCCCGACGCCAAGGGCCTGGACTCCGGTCCGACCCAGGATTTCGTCGCCGACGAGGGCGGCGAGGAGTAAACGCGTTTTCGCCGCCACAGTGGCAGAATGACGGCCCGTCCCGCTGCTCGCGGGGCGGGCCGTCTCCGTTTTAAGGTCAGGTTTTTGTGGAGGGGCTCTGTCCCGACAGGTCGTCGAGGATCGGGCAGTCGGGGCGGGTATCGCCGTGGCAGTTATGCGCCAAGTGGCTGAGAGTCGATTTCATGCTCTGCAGCTCGGAAATCTTTCGTTCGATTTCGGACAGCCGACGTTCCGCCACCAGTTTGACGTCGGCGCTGGCGCGCTCGCGATCGCGGTAAAGCGACAGCAGGCTGCGGCAGTCCTCGATGGAAAAGCCAAGGCCGCGTGCGCGTTGCAGGAACTTCAGAACATGAACGTCGCGTTCGTCATAGTCGCGGTAGCCGTTGCCGCGCCGCGCCGGTGCGACCAGGCCGATGTCTTCGTAGTAGCGGATGGTCTTCTCCGGCAAGCCTGACTGGTTACTCGCCGCGCCAATATTCATCGCCGGTCTTCCTGTCTGCGCTCTAGTTGCCCAGGGGTTTTTCCGAAATCACGGTGCCGACCGTGTTATCCAGCTTGATGTGGACGCGTTCCCCGTCGGGATTGGTGGCATAGACCTCGACCCAGGCGTCGAATTGTCTGTTGTCGATGTCCTTGATCTCGGTGTAGCCCTGTCGCTCGAGCTTGTTTCTGGCTTCCTCGAAGGACACATGCCCGCGATCCGCTGGATCTAAGGGCTCGTTGGCGAAAGCGCCGCCGACGAAGAGCGGCGCACAGACGAGGATGGATAGTAGGATCTTGCGCTTCATTTCTGGTCTCCTTGATACCAGGGAGATAAGCATGATCGCCTCGATAATCCAGGGAATGCCGCGGAGGCCCGGGCAGCAACGGAGGGACACCATGATACGGATTCTGATCCCCGCTCTCCTTTGTGGACTCCTGGCGCCGCCGCTGGCGGCAGAGGAGCGGGCCGTGCCCTCCAGCCGCGAGGATGTGCTGCTGTCCTACGGCCCGGTGGTCGAGCAGGTGGCGCCCGCGGTGGTCAACGTCTATGCCCGGCGCATGGTCGAAAGCCGCAACCGGCCGGGCCTGTTCGACGACCCCTTCTTCAAGCGCTTCTTCGGAGACGCCTTCGAGAACTTCGGCGCCCCCCAGCAGCGGCAGCAGAACGCGCTCGGCTCCGGCGTGATCGTCGATCCCAGCGGCTTGATCGTCACCAACCACCATGTGATCGCCGATGCCGACGAGGTTTCCGTGGTGCTGACCGACCGCCGCGAGTTCGAGGCCGAGGTGGTGCTGAACGACGAGGATACGGACACCGCCGTGCTGCGCATCGATCCGAGCGAGGAGAAGCTGCCTTATCTGGAGTTCCGCGATTCCGATTCCGTTCAGGTCGGCGATCTGGTGCTGGCCATCGGCAATCCCTTTGGCGTCGGCCAGACCGTGACCAGCGGCATCGTATCGGCGCTGTCGCGCACCCAGGTCGGTATCTCCGACTACTCCTTCTTCATTCAAACCGACGCCGCGATCAATCCGGGCAATTCCGGCGGCGCCCTGGTCACCATGGACGGCAAGCTGATCGGCATCAATACGGCGATCTACTCGCGCACCGGCGGCTCCATCGGCATCGGTTTCGCGGTGCCTTCGAACATGGTGCGCACCGTTGTCGCCGGCGCCGAGGGCGGTGAGGGAATCGTGCGCCCCTGGGCCGGCCTGACCGGACAGAGCCTGACCAGCGACCTGGCTGAAGGTTTCGGCCTCGACCGCCCGAGCGGCGTGGTCGTCAGCCGGGTCTATCCGGGCGGCCCAGGCGATAGCGCCGGCATTCGATCCGGCGACGTTCTGCTGGCGATCGACGGCCGGATCGTCGACGACGTGCAGGCGTTGCACTATCGCATCGCCACCCGGCCGGTCGGCGAGACCGCAATGCTGACAGTCTGGCGTGGCGGCGAGGAGATGAGCCTTGAAATGGCCCTGGAAGCGCCGCCGGAAACTCCGCCGCGTAACGAGACCCTGCTGGAGGGGCGCTTTCCGCTTGCCGGCGCGCGGATCGCCAATCTTTCCCCCGCCTTCGCACTGGAGATGGACAGGCCCGGCGCCTGGGAGGGTGTGATCGTGACCGAAGTGCTGCGCGGTTCGCCCGCGGCCCGCTTGGGCTTCAGGGCCGGGGACCTGCTGGTCGCCATCGGCGGCAGCGCCATCGAGTCCGTCGCCGATGCGCAAAGCGCGCTGAACGGCAGCAGCGCGCCCTGGCGGCTCTCGGTCAATCGCGACGGGCGCGTGCGCACCATCACGGTGGAGGGCTGAGCGGGGTGGGGCTGTTCGAATCCCAGGCGCCACGTCCGCTGGCCGACCGCCTGCGTCCGGCCAAGCTGGACGAGGTGCTCGGCCAGGATCACCTGCTGCAGCCGGATCGCCCGCTGGGGCGGATGCTGCGCGACGGGCGGCTGTCCTCGATCGTCTTCTGGGGGCCGCCGGGCTGCGGCAAGACCACTATCGCCCGGCTGCTGGCGAAGGAGACCGACCTCGAGTTCGAGCCGCTTTCGGCGGTTTTTTCCGGCGTTGCGGACCTGCGCAAGGTCTTCGAGCGGGCGAAGCAACGCCGCACCGCGGGGCGCGGCACGCTGCTCTTCGTCGACGAGATCCACCGCTTCAACCGGGCGCAGCAGGACGGCTTCCTGCCCTATGTCGAGGACGGCACGGTGATCCTGGTCGGTGCCACCACGGAGAACCCCTCCTTCGAGCTTAACGCCGCCTTGCTCTCGCGCTGCCAGGTGCTGGTGCTCAAGCGCCTTGAGGAGGAGGCGCTGATCAGGCTGCTTGAACGCGCCGAGCGGGAGATGCAGTGCGAATTGCCGCTGACCCAGGAGGGCAGGGTGGCGATCCTGGCCATGGCCGATGGCGACGGCCGCTATCTGCTCAATCTTGCCGAGGAACTCTTCGCCCTGCCCGCGGACCAGGATCCCTTGGATCCGACGGCTCTTAGCCTTGCCGTGCAGCGCCGCGCGCCGCTCTACGACAAGGGGCAGGAAGAGCACTACAACCTGATCAGCGCCCTGCATAAGTCGCTGCGCGGTTCCGACACCGACGCGGCGCTCTATTGGATGGCGCGGATGCTCGCCGGCGGGGAGGATCCGAACTACATCGCGCGGCGCCTGTTGCGCTTCGCGGTCGAGGATATCGGTCTGGCCGATCCCGCTGCCCTGCCGCAGTGCGTCGCCGCCTGGGAGGCCTATCAGCGCCTGGGCAGCCCGGAGGGGGAACTGGCCCTGGCCCAGGCGGTGGTCTACCTGGGCACGGCGCCGAAATCCAACGCCGGCTACAAGGCCTATGGCGCGGCGGTGCGCGCGGCGCGGGAAACCGGTTCGCTGGCGCCGCCGGCGCATATCCTCAACGCGCCGACGAACCTGATGAAGGACCTGGGCTACGGCAAGGGCTACGCCTACGACCACGAAGCCCCCGATGCTTTCTCCGGCCAGAACTACTTTCCAGAGGGCATGGCGCGTCAGCAGTTCTATCGCCCGAACGCGCGCGGCTTCGAAAGAGAGGTCGCCAAGCGTTTGGAATACTGGGAGAAACTCCGCAATCAGCGACAGGAGGGCAAGGAATCTTGAACCTTGTCGCGATTCCTATCCTCCAAGGAAAAAATCCGTAAAAAGCCCTGCAAGCGGCGCGGCTCTGTTATGCCACTCTGCCTGTTGTCTGCCGGCACCGAAAGCGTACCTTCCGTCTCAACGGGATTGCACCACGACAATCCCTCCCTGAACGACACGAGGAGAGTCTTTCGCAGCCATGGGCGAATACATCGTTCCAGATCGAAAGAACGCGGCGCTGCTGACCATCGGCGCGCAGAACGACTACACGAAACCCGGTTCCCCCTACCGTTCCTCCGGTGCGGCTCAGGCCGTGCCCAACATGCAGCGTCTCGCGGAAGGCTTCCGCGAGATCGGCAGCCCGATCTTTCACGCCCTGCGTCTCTACCGGCCAGACGGCTCCAACGTCGATCTCTGCCGGCGCAGTGCGGTGGAGGAAGGCATGCGGATCCTGATGCCGGGCACCATGGGCGCCGAGCTGGCCAACGAGCTGCGCCACCAGGATACGCCGCGCAGCGACCCGGAGATGCTGTTCGGCGGCGAGTTTCAGGAAATCGGCCCTGCCGAGTATCTCTTCTACAAGCCGCGCTGGGGCGCCTTCCACGGCACCGGCCTCAATCGAGAGCTGCTGGCGCGGGGCATCACAACCCTGGTGATCTGCGGCTGCAATTTCTCGACCGCGACCCGAGCGACGATCTACGAGGCCTCGGCGCACGATTATCGCGTCATCCTGGCGACCGACGCGGTTTCCGATGTCAACGAGGACAGCCTGCGCGAGCTCGGCCGGATGGGCGTCTATCTGATGAATTCCGACAGCGGCCTGTACTGGCTGGCCGGGGAGCGCGAGAAGAACGCGGCTTGAGCCGGGGGTTTTCCCGCCGTGGCCGCCGTTCTAGACTGCGCCTGCCAGCGCGGGAGGCGGTAGCATGAAACTCATTCTAGCGATCGCTGCCGGCGGCGCCCAGGGCGCCGTCGCCCCGCA
>JBBEAM010000003.1:0-110571 GCA_040882845.1 Rhodovibrionaceae bacterium
CCGGTCCCTGATCCGTCGCGCAGGGAATTCGGCAGAAAAAGCTCGATATAACAGCAGCTTACTCACGGACGGTTTGCCAGAATCGGCCTGATTCCGCCGAAATACCCTGTAGATTCCCTGCATATCAGGGATTCGGCGGCCGAGACGCGTTCGCGACAGACTGTCCACACCACCACCAAGTCCCGCCATATCTCGCTCCATAGGATATCCGCGCTGAAAGCCCCGGGTTTCCGGGCCTTTCAGGCCTAGAGGAGACGCGCGGCGTGATTCGGAGACCGCGGAAAGGGGCCCAAGTGGTGCCGCGTCTCTCTTGGCCGATTTCGCGACCATACTTTGGAGTTGCTCGCGCACACATAGGGCAATCCAAAACGTGCAGGCCGGTAAAGCATTTCAGGGGTTCAGTGCGGTCTCGAGCGTTTCCAGGAGTTGCTCCGCGTGGACCGCGTTGAAAATCAGTGGAGGCCGGATCTTTAGGGTACTCGCCCGTTCGCCCGTTGTGGAGATCAGTGTCCCGGCTGCCTTCATCCGGTTGACGATCCGCTTCGCTCCTGCAGGGTCAGGGTTGCCGGATACGGGATCTTGGATGTCGGCGCCGATGTAGAGTCCAGCTCCGCGGATTTCCGAAATCTCGGCGTGGCGAGCTGCAATGTCGTTCAATCCCGATTTGATTAGTTTTCCCACCTGCTCTGCGTTCTCGAGCAGGCCCTCATCATTTATGACGTCCAACGTCGTCTGTGCTGCCGCGATTCCGACTGGGCTACCACCAAAGGTATTGAAGTAGCGGGACTGCTCGCCGAAGGCGGCAATTACCTCAGCGGATATGGCCGTTGCGCCGATCGGGTAGCCGTTTCCCATCGGCTTCCCCATGGTCACGATGTCTGGCTCCGCGTGATGGCGTTCGAAGCCCCAGAATCGCTCGCCGCTTCGCCCGAAGCCGGACTGCACTTCGTCGGCGATGAAGAGCCCACCCCGGCGACGGGCGATCTCCGCCAGTCTTTTGAGAAGCCCCTGCGGCCGCGCGTAGATTCCGTCCGAGGCAAACAGGGAGTCGGCGATGAAGGCTGCAAAGCCGTGGCCATCGCGCTCCAGGCTTTCGATGGCGCCTTCGAACTCATCGGCGATGGCTTCTACCAGATCGTCCTCCTCGTCCGCGCCCGTGTCTGGCGCCGGGATGCGACGGAGGGACGGGGGATCCGGAAAGCCATTGCCCAAGGCTGGTGAGAGGCCCGCGGTCAGATAGGAATTGCCATGGTAGGCCCAGCGCGTGACGACGAAGCCGCGGCGCCCCGTGTTATGCATGGCGATCCGCGCGGCGAGATCGTTTGCCTCGGATCCCGTGCAGGTGAAGACCGCGTGGCGCAGTCCGCTGCCGAGGCTTTCCAGGAGCGCTTCCGCGTAGTCGAGAATCCCGTCTTCGAGGTAGCGCGTATGCGTGTTGAGCGTTGCCATTTGTTCTGAAACGGCCGCCGCCACCCGCGGATTGGAATGCCCTACGCAGGGAACATTATTGTAGGCGTCGAGATAGGGCCGTCCTTCCGGGTCGTATAGGAAGACGCCGTCGCCTCGAACGACGTGGAGCGGCTCCTCGTAGAACAGCCGATAGGTAGGGCCGAGCAGGGCCTCGCGACGCGCAAGCTGTGCGCGAAGCAGGGATTGTTGCTTTCCCTCTCTGTCCGGATCTTCAGCTCTAGCCATTTTACGAGCCACGCCCTCATTCCCAGGCCACATAGCGCAAATACCGATCAGCCAGTGAGCGCAGCTCCGATCGCCACATTGCTGCTAGACATGCTGGCCGCCATCGATATGCAGCTCTGTGCCGTTGATATAGGAGGATGTTTCGCCACAGAGAAAGAAGATGGATTCCGCAACCTCGGCCGGCGTACCCAACCTTCTGGCAGGCACGATCGCGTTCACGAGCGCGTCCGTTCCGGGGGAGAGGATCGACGTCTCGATCTCGCCGGGCGAGACGGCGTTGGCGCGCACCCCTGAAGGTCCGAACTCATGCGCCAGTTCGCGGGTCAGTGCTGAGAGGCCAGCCTTCGAGACCGCGTAGGCGGCGCCGGCAAAGGGATGCACATGCGAACCGGCGATCGACGTGACATTCACGATCGCGCCCTTTGCCGACTGGAGGTTGGGCATCAGGATTCTGGCGAGAAGGGCGATGGAAACAAGGTTCACATTGATGACCTGTGCCCAGGTCGCCGCGTCGGTGGTGGCGATCCCGAGCCGGTCACCATTGGGTCCCTTCGGCGATATGCCAGCGTTGTTGATCATGGCGTGGAGCTTCCCGTCGGTAAGTCGGCGCTTGATTTGCTCCGCCAAGCGTTCGATTTCGTCGAGGTTACTGAGATCCGCCTGAATGTGATTGATGGTAGCTTCAGCGTAGAGGCAGTCAGCGGAAACAGCCTGGCGCGACAGAGTCAGAATGCGCCAGCCCTTCTCCTGAAACAGCTTCGCTGTGGCATGTCCAATACCACGACTGGCACCGGTCAAGAGCACTGTTGGGGCGCTCATATTCTTTTTCCTATCCAGATCGTTTGATTCCTTGCATGAAGCGATGTCTCTAAATTCTCCCGCCTGGTGTGGCAGTCAGTTCTCTTCCGATTCCGGAATATTGTTAAGGATGGCGCGGCCACCGTGGAGGATGTCGTCCATGATCGCCTGGCTGGCGGCTTCAGGATCGTGACGGAAGATCGCATCGGCTACCGGGTAGTGGAAATCGATCATCTCGCGCCCGCCGTCGAGGTAGGATCGGGCGATCAGCGGCCCCATTTGCAGCCAGAGTCGCTTTAGCGTTCCGTGCAGGATCGGCATCTTCGCGATCTTTGGAAGCTGAAAGTGGAAAGCCTGGTTGAGCGCAAGACCCTCCAGGCGGTCGTTCCTGGCCATCGCCTTTTCATTCTTATGAATGAGGTCCTTCAAAATCTCGATGTCCGCGGGCGTCGCCACCTGGGCTGCTCTTTCCGCCGCTAAGGCTTCGAGCTTTAGCCTGATCTCTCTGATCTCGAGGTAGCTGTCGCGGGTGATGATGGGGATGCGGATGTCTTTCGGGGAGCGAAGGATTAAGGCATCGTCCTGAATCAGCTTCAGAAGGGCATCCCTCACCGGCGTGACGCTGACGCCGAGCTGCTCGGCCAGCTTGCGAATCCGCAGCCGTTCGCCCGGTTCGAAGCGGCCTTTGATCAGGGCGTCGCACAGGGTCATGAAGACCGTGTTGCTGAGATTGTGGTGCTGGATGGTAGGCAGTTCCGATCCGCTGTTGGAGACCGGTTCGATCGCGTCGGAAAATCTTTTTGAGCTTTCTGCCATGTGAAGCTACCGCGAGGCTGGTTTCTGTGATCGGTCGGGCGATACGAAGTTCATAAGACGCATTATTGAGGAAAGAGCCGACAGTGTTCGGGCGGAAGCGCCAGAGAGATGTTATCGCCGGTGCGGAGCGTCTCTATTCGATCTGCTTCCGAGCTGGTCGCCGTGATCGCCTGCCCACCTGGCAAGACGCAATGCACGTGAAGCCGATCGCCAGCGTAGATCATCTTTTGGATCGTGGTTTGGAGAACCTCTGGTCCCGCACCCAAGGATACCCTTTCCGGCCGGATGGCAAGCATGACGCTTGTTCCGGGTTCGACGACCGCCTCGGTCGGCACGCGCAGTTGCACGTTTCCGCCGATATCGACGAGCGCGTCTTTTCCTGAGCGCTTAGAAACCACCCCCCGCAGCATGTTGTTGTCGCCGATAAAGCCGGCGACGAACTCGTTGGCGGGATGCTCATAGACTTCGTTCGGTTCGCCGACTTGTTGGATGCGACCACCGTCGAATACGGCAATCCTATCCGACATGGTGAGCGCTTCGGTTTGGTCATGCGTCACGTATACGGTCGTAACCCCGACTTTATCGTGGAGCGAGCGGATCTCCATCTGCATGCGTTCCCGAAGCTGTTTGTCGAGAGCGGCGAGAGGCTCGTCCATCAGTACAATGTGGGGCTCGAAGACCAGAGCGCGGGCCACCGCGACGCGTTGTTGCTGGCCGCCTGAAAGCTGGCTCGGGCGGCGGTCTGCGATCGCCTCCATGCCGACCATCGTTAGTATAAGGTGAGTCCTCTCGCGCACTTCGCTTTGTGGGCGCCCCCTCACCTTCAAAGGGAAGGCAACGTTCTCGGCCACTGTCATGTGTGGGAACAGTGCGTAAGATTGAAAGACCATGCCGATGTTGCGCCGGCTAGGCGGCGTCTCGACGATGGACTGGCCCGCGACCAGAATGTCGCCTCCCGTAGGCTTTTCGAACCCGGCCAACATCATCAAGGTGGTTGTCTTGCCCGAGCCTGATGGGCCGAGCAGCGTGAGAAACTCACCTGCGCGAATATTGAGGTCGAGGTCGTCTACGACATTCGTACCTTCCGTAAAGTGCTTACGCACTCCGCGGAAGCTGACCGAGCTGCTGCCGTTCATCTCTTGCATTGGAAACCCCGAGCTCCTGAGCGGTCGCCTTCGTAGACATTCATTAGCTTGCCGATGCGTCCCTCGTCCTGTGCGGCCGCTGCGTCTCTGCTGCCCTCATCGTCGCCCGAGCCTCGTTTCACGCAGCCTGAAACATGTCGACGTTGCTCTATCAGCGATCCGGTCTGGCAAGGCGCAAAGTCGCCAAAAAGGAGGCGGGTAGCGGACTTCATCGGCTGAGCCCCAGCTGAAGGATAGAAGCAGGTTGACGATAATATTTGTAATATGATACATCAAACATCGTTTTATGCAACACCTGCCTGAGAGATAAAACCTGGATTGATTGAATAGGGGACTTCCAATGCCGTTGAAAAAGCCGATTACACGCCGCACAGCTCTGGCTGGAATAGGGGCTGGCCTTGCCGCGCCGATGCTGAACATCCGCGCGTTGCGGGCCGATCAAGGCGTCGTCTACGTAAATAGCTGGGGCGGGTCTTGGACCGATGCCGAACGGAAGGCGATCTTCGATCCCTTTACCGAAGCCACCGGCATCGAAGTCGTTCCGGTAACTCCGGTCAGCATCGCCAAGCTGCGCGCCCAGGTGCAGATGAACGACTACGAGTGGGACGTGTCGAATATGAACCCGATCGAAGTTTATCAGGCGGAGCTTGAGGACTTGGTGGAGCCGCTGGACTTCGACATCATCGACCGCGACAAGCTCGCGTCCAACGCCGTGGTCGGCAATAGCCTTGAGATGCTCACCATCGCAACCGCCTTGGTTTACCGGACCGACAAGTTTCCAAACGGCGGTCCGCAGTCCTGGGCCGACTTCTGGGACGTCGAGCGCTTCCCTGGTCCGCGTGGCCTCTACAATCGCGCATTCACGAACGTCGCCATTGCGCTGCTCGCCGACGGTGTGGCGCCGGAAGATCTTTATCCGCTCGATCTCGACCGGGCTTTCAACAAGCTCGACGAGATCAAGGATCACGTCACCGTTTGGTGGTCGCAGGGCGGTCAATCCGAGCAGATCATCCGCGACGGCGAGATCGTCATGGGCTCCATGTGGAATGCCCGCGCGCAGTCAGTCATTGATGGCGGCGCTCCGGTAGAAATCGTCTGGAACCAAGCCGAGCACCTCTCGACGAACCGTTTCGTCGCCAAAGGAACGCCGCGGACGAAAGAAGCCATGCAGTTCATGGAGTTCGCCGTTCAACCCAAGCCGCTCGCCGAGTTCTGCGATGCCCTGACCTACGGTCCGCTCAATCCAAAGAGTCTCGACTACCTCTCACCGGAGCGTGTCGAAGTTATGCCGACCCGACCAGAATACGTGAAGATCGGTTTCCACCACGATCCGAGCTGGCTTGCGCCCAAGCTTACAGAGCTCACCGAGCGCTACAACAGCTGGCTAGCTAGCTAAGACCTGAGCAGCAGCACGAGAATGACTATGTCAGATGGCGTTCGCTCATGGCTTTTGCCGGGCTTGCCGCTGGTATTTCTCGTGCTGCTCTTTGGTTATCCGGTTGCCGAGTTTCTGTCGGTCGCCTTTACTGATCCTGCCGGCCCCTTCGCACCATTCCTCCACCTCGTCTCGGAGTCCGTATATCGGATCGTCCTTGGGCGCACGATCACGAACGCCCTGTTCGTCGTCGTCGTCGTAGTTCTGCTTGCCTTTCCCCTGGCCCTTACGATTGCTCACGGGCCGCGCGTCGTCTCCCGAACGCTCTTATTTGTTGTCGCGGTCAGCTTTTGGACCAGCTTCGTCGTAAAAAGCTACACTTGGATTATCGTGCTTGGTAATCGCGGTCCGATCGTCGAGCTCGCAAATCTGCTCGGGCTGGATTCGCCGCGAATACTTTTCACGTCGCTCGCTGCGGTGATCGGTATGGCCCATATCCTGGTGCCCTTCGCCGTGCTCGTGCTGGTGCCGTCGCTTCTCAGGATAGACCGCAGACTCTTACTTGCAGCGCACGGTCTTGGCGCATCGCGGCTGCAGATCTTCCGCACGGTCATCTTACCGCTCTCCGCGCCCGGGTTGTCGGCGGCCGCTTTGCTGAGCTTCGTGCTTTCGATCGGCTACTACATCACCCCGGCGCTGCTTGGCACGCCGCGGGAAATGATGATCGCGCAGCTTATCGTCCAGCAGATTGAAGAGCTCCTGGAGTGGCGCCTCGCCGCGGCGCTGAGCCTCGTGCTGCTGACAGTTACCGTCGTGCTTTCGACACTGTACCGTAAGGCGAGCGCCAAAGCCGGGGGAGAGGCCTGATGGTCGGCCCCCTGGCGATTCTACTAGCCATTCTCGCGGCGGCCTTCCTCATCCTGCCGCAGCTCATCGTGGTGCCGGTCGGCTTCTCGACCTCACCCTCGCTTCAGTTCCCGCCACCCGGCTACTCGATGGAGCTCATGCGCCGGCTGTTCGACGATCCTGGCTGGGCGCAGGCCTTCTACAACAGCCTGGTGATCGGCATCGGCGCTTCGATCCTCGGGACCTGCCTCGCCCTGGCCGCGGGGCTCTGGCTCTACCGACACCGGAAAATGGGCCGCAGGAACTTCGAAGCCCTTTTCTTTCTGCCGGTCTTTGTGCCCACGATCGTCAGCGCCGTCGCCTACTACTTCGTTTTCGGCCAGTTGGGCCTGAACGGCAGCCGGGTGGGCCTGATCATCGCCCATGCGTCGCTCGGCCTGCCCATCGGGTTGTTGGCGCTCAAGCCGACAATTCTTCGCCTCGATCCCACGCTCGACAAGGCGGCGGAGTCCTGCGGCGCCAGCAGCTTCCAGATCTTTCGTTGGGTGACGCTGCCGGCCTTGCGTCCGGGGATCCTCGTGGCCGGGCTCTTCGGCTTCCTGCATTCCTTCGACGAGACGGTTGTCGCTGTCTTCATCGCCGGGCGCGATGCCGAAACTCTGCCCAAGAAGATGTTCGAGAGCATCCGCCTTGAGACCGACCCGATCATTGCAACCGTCTCCAGCCTGCTGTTTGGCGGAGTACTGGCAGCCTGCCTGCTCTATGCCGCGTTGGCCGGCCGCCGCATGCAGATCAGCACCTCACCTTAAGTCTGAAGAGAAATCGAACGGAGTTTAACTATGACCGATCCGCTCGCGCAAAAACGCGATTTCTGGCCCGCAATCGAGCCCTATAACACGGGACGCCTGAAGGTCAGCGATCAGCATGAATTATATTATGAAGAAAGCGGAAATCCCGACGGCGTGCCGGTAGTCTATCTGCACGGCGGTCCCGGATACGGCTCTAGTCCGACGGGACGCCGCTTCTTCGACCCGGCTCATTACCGCATCGTCGTGTTCGACCAGAGAGGCTGCGGCCAGTCGACGCCGCTCGGGGAGATTCGGGACAACACCACGACCGCCTTGGTCGAGGATATGGAAAAGCTCCGCGAAATGCTGGAGATCGACCGCTGGATGCTTTTCGGTGGCTCCTGGGGCGCGACGCTCGGCATCGCCTATGCGCAGGCGCATCCGAAGCGAGTTCTGACAGCGGTTTTGAGAGGCATCTTTCTCGCTTCCAAGGCGGAAGTGGACTGGTTCGTCTACGGTGTGCGTCAGTTCTATCCTGAACCGTGGGAAGAGTTCGCGTCCTTCGTTCCGGAAGAGGAGCGTGACGACCTGCTCACCGCCTACGCGAAGCGGCTGGAGAGCCCCGATCCGGAACTGCGCAAAGCAACTGCCATCGCCTGGAGCCGCTACGAGGGATGCTGTGCCACGCTTCTGCCGAGCGAGGAGACGGTTAGCGGTTTCGAGGACGAGACCGTCGCTGTGGGGCTTGCGCGAATGGAGACCTCGTACTTCCTGAACGAGATCTATTTGCCGCCGAACCACTTGATGGACAACATGCACCGCATGGCGGACGTGCCCGGCGTCATGGTCCAGGGGCGTTACGACATGCCGTGTCCGCCGCACACCGCCATGGCCGTGCATCGGCGCTGGCCTGCGTCGAAGCTGATCATCGTTCCCGACGCGGGGCATATGTTCACGGAGCCGGGCATTCGCGACGCCTTGCTCAACACCATGGACGAGCTCAAAAGCGTTCGATTATGACCCAGGCGCGGCAAATCTGTCTGGCCGGCCGGCCGGAGGGCGGCGCGGTCCAGCCCGAGCATTTTTCGCTGTGCGAACGAGAATTGCCGCCGCTTGAAGATGGGCAGGTCGCTGTCGAGGTGTCGCATTTCGCACTGGACCCCTTCGTCCGCGGGTTAATGGATGAGCGGTCTTCGTCGGGAGACGCGATGGGGGGATTCACCACCGCAATGGCCCTGGGCGATGTCATTCGGAGCGAAGGCGTGGGGCAGGTAGCCGCCAGCCGTGCCCCGCATCTACGCGAAGGAGACAGGGTCACTGGCCACTTCGGCTGGACCGACCACGTCGTGATCGATGCCAAGTCTGTGCGGCCGGTCCGTTCAGACGTCGATCCGACCTGGCATCTTGCCGCGCTCGGCATCTCGGGGAAGACCGCGTACTTCGGGCTGATGGCGGCGCACCCCTCTCCGGGCCAAACCGTCTTGATATCTTCCGCCGCCGGCGCGATCGGATCTCTCTGCGGTCAAATCGCGCGTCTGAAGGGTTTGGATCCCGTAGGTCTCGCCGGTGGTTTGGAGAAATGCGAATGGCTGACCGATAGCTGCGGGTATAGCGCTGCGCTCGACTATCGCAGGAAGAGTTTCGAGGCGCTCTCGGCGGAGCTAGCGGAACTTCGTCCGGACGGAATCGACGTCTTCTATGACAATGTTGGCGGCGCGATTCTGGATGCCGCAATCCGTTGCATGGCGCCCAAGGGGCGCGTCGTCATCTGCGGAACGATCAGCCAGTACGCCCACAAGGGCGAAGAGGAGCTGGCACCTCGTTGGAACCGGCGCGTCCTGTCGATGGGCCTGACGATTCGCGGCTTCAATGTTTTGGAATCAGCCGAGCGAACGGACGACTTCGAGGAAGAGATGCATGCTTGGCTTGTGAATGGCGGCATCAGGCAGAACATTCACGTCTTCGAAGGATTGGCCGCCGCTCCGGATGCCCTGATCTCGTTATTGTCCGGGAGCTACCGCGGCAAGGTTCTAGTCCAGGTGGCCTGACCTTTCAGTTCACGCCCTTCGCAAACTTCTAAGAGCAGAAAATACGATTCCCATGATGTCGGACCGGACCGCAAAGCCTCGAAGTTGCCCCTCCTTTCCACCCCCGCCGGCGATCACGGTAGAAGAGGCGAGCGCCGTCACGCGCAGCGCTTTCGGTTTTGATTCCGTCGCGACGCCTTTGGATGGCGAGCAGGACCGCAACTTCCAGCTCGTAGACGGTGAAGGCCGACATTTCATCTTGAAGCTGAGCAATGCTTCCGATCGCGGAATGATCGAGCTGCAGAACGCCGCCTTGGACCACGTTGCCGCGGCAGATCCCGATTGCATCGTGCCGCGTGTGGTTCGTGCCGAGAACGGCCAGGCATTTATCCGTGTCGAACATGACGATGGTTCCGTCTGTTTCGCTAGAATTCTTACCTTCGTGCATGGCAGGGCAATCGGCGAACTAAGCCTTGGCCCGGTACAGTTCGAGCGTATCGGCGAATCGATCGCGCGGCTCGACTTGGCCCTCTCCAGATTCAAGCACGGAGCAGAGAGAGCTGCGATGATCTGGGACATTCGCAAAGCCCCCGATGCGCGGCCGCTTCTACGCTATGTAAAGGATTCCGAAGACCGCGATCGCGCGACGCGGATACTCGACGCTTTTGAACAACGGATGGAAGGCCTATCGGCACAACGCGCACAGTTTGTTCACCATGACCTGAATCCGAGCAACGTCATTGCTCTTTCAGCGACCCAGGCGCCAAGCTATGGATTCATCGACTTCGGTGACATAGAACATGCGCCGCTAATCAGCGAGCTAGCCATCGCGGCAGCTTACAACGTGGCGGTAGAAGGCCACCCTCTCTCCGCAATACGCGCGATCTTGACGGGCTATGCTTCGGTCACGCCGCTAGTGGAGGAAGAAATCGAGCTCATTTTCACGCTCATCTCCGTTCGGCTCGTTCAATCGCTGGCCATTAGCCATTGGCGCGCGCAGGTCACGCCGAAGAACAGCGCCTATCTCTTGCGCTACGGAAACAAGGCAAGCAGCGATCTTGCGCGGCTTGCTACCTTATCCGATGAAGATGCACGAACCTACTTGAGCGACCATTGATTGATAGCGCGTCTTACCATTGCCGCGGCATTACTGGCTGCCTGGTGGCAAGGAGGGCAATAGCGCCTAGGGCGAAATGGTGGCGAATTCCCTTGGGGATTTCCGGGCCTTTCAGGCCTAGGGGAGACACGCGGCGTGGTCTTGAGACCGCACAAAGGGTGCCGAAACGGCGCCGCGTCTCTCTTGGCCGATTTCGCGGCCATGCTTTTTGGGTTTGTGGTTGAGAGCTCGGGTCTTGACGAGCCCGGGAACCCGCATAGGCGTGGTGGTTTTGAGCGCCCCGGTACGCTGCCGACATCGCGCGCGAAGCGGAGATGCCGCAACTTGGGGCGCGGCGAGGATGCATCGAGAGGCTAGGGTGGAAGCCCTGCCTTTCGCAAGCCCTCAAGGTAGAGGGCGACTTGCGCATGGTCTCGGAGGTAGAAGAGGCGCTTGCGTGCGGTCGCGCAGGTGAAGCCGCGGTTCTGCTCCAGCAGATCCAAGGTCGCTTCCTTCGCTTCATCGTGGTGGCCCAAGTGCCCGAGAGCGGATACCCGGTGGGAGTATGGCCAGAAATGGCAGTTGGGCACATGCGTCGCGCGCGATGCCCAGTCCAACGACTCGTCGAACTCACCGGCGAAGAGGTGCGCCAATGCGCGATATGCGTAGAACGCCCAGCGCTGGGGGTCGTGCCGACTCAAATCGATGGCTCTCTGGAAGTGCGGGAAGCATTCTTCGAAGCGCCCCTCGTATGCCAGGGAATCGCCAATGCCGCAGTGGGCGATAGCCAGTGCCGGGTTCATGTCCACGGAGTATCTCAACTCTTCCAGGGCGCTTGCGTAGCGTTTGCGGGCAAGCAGGACGCGGCCATAGACGAAGCGAATAAGTGCGTCTTGATCGTCTCGTTCGATGCCTTCGTGCGCTATTACCTGGGCCTCTTTCAAGAGCGCCTGGTCGGGCTCGGCATCGAAGTAGAGCATGCTGAGAACGATAGCATAGGCCAGCAAGGCATGGCCCTGGGCCAGCTCTGGATCGTATTCGACCGCGAGACGGAGCAACCGTTGGGCCTCGCGGTTATCCTGAGGAGTAGCCTTGTAGAGATGTTTGTTGCCGAGATGAAAGAGGTCCCAGGCGCGGAAGTTGCGGCTGTTGCGGCTAGCCACGCGCCGGCGTTCCTCGGTTCCGATCTGCGGTTCGAGATGTGAGGCGATCATCCCAGTAATATCGTCCTGGACGTCGAACACCTCTTCCAAGGGGATGTCATAGCTTTCAGCCCACAGAACGCGGGCGCTGACGCTGTCCACGAGATGAGCTGTTACGCGGAGCCGCTGGGATAGCTTGTGCAGGCTCCCTTCGACCACGTAGCCCGCGCCGAGCGCTATGCCGACCCGTTGAAGTTTTTCGTCGCGATCCTTGAATGCGAAGGCGGAGTTGCGGGCAACGACGAGAAGCCAGCGATGCTTGGTCAGGGCCGTTGTGACGTCCTCGGTCATGCCATCGGCATAGTGTTCCCACTCGGGGTTGCCGCTGAGATTTCTGAAGGGCAGGACCGCGACGACAGGGCGCCCGCCCTGGTCGAACTCCGGCACGGACGGACTTTCGACAGACTTCGCCAGCCGGTCCGCGGTGGCTGCCGCCGCCCGCCCGCCGTCCTCCACCTTCACCTCGCTGACGAAGCGGAAGCCCTTGCGCGGGAGAGTGCGAATCAGGCTCTGCTTGCGCCCGCTATCGCCCAGGGCGCTGCGCGCCGCATTGATGCTACTGCGCAGTGCCGACTCCGAGACGATGCGGCCCTGCCAGACGCTATCAAAGAGCTCGTCTCGACCGATCACCCGATCGCGGTTCTCGATGAGATAAATGATCAGGTCGAGGACCTGCGGCTCGACATGGAGGCTTGCATCGTCGCGTTGTAGCTCGCGCAGGCTGACGTCCAGCCGGCATCTCCCGAAGAGGTAACGCATCTCGGAACTCGTCTCGCAGTGGCGTTTCGGCCGCGAACTTAGCAAAATCAATGAACTCTGGCGATTTCACCACGGTTCCCCCAACGACATGCACGGCGCAATCTGGGAAGATTGGGTGAGTTCACGCGGCATAGGCGCCTCCAGATTTGTGAGGCTGAAGGCCTCTGCAACGCCTGGATGGAGCGCGCGTAGAAGCGAGCGAGGGCATGAACTTTCCAAAGCGCAGACTGAATTCTCTCGAGTGGGCCGGACTCCTGTCCGTAGGGCTCGCTGTCCTCGCGTGCTACGGGACATCCCTTGTGATTATAGGGCTTTCGCTCCTGGGCGTTACGCTCGTGATTGACGAGGGTGTTTGGGCCGCGTCCATCGCCTTTCTCACCTTTCTCGCCTTCCTGGGCATCGCAGCCGGTTACTTCCATCATCGCAGGGCTGCGCCGGTGGCCTTGGCCACTATCGGGGCCGCAGCGGTGATCTGGTCGATGTTCGGCGTCTATGACTGGATCGTGGAACTGGGCGGGCTAGGCACGCTCGTCATCGCCGCTGGCTGGGACTGGCGGCTAAAGAAATCGCATTGCAAACGGGAGATGGAAGATGCCGGGAAACAACTCTGATTCCAGCGACGAGCTTGTCGTCGTTATGACCCACGGTCCCGAGGAGGAACAGTCCTCGGTGGCTTTCACGATCGCCAACGGCGGCATGACAGCGGGTTTCGAAGTATCGGTCTTTCTGACCAGCTCGGCCGTGGACATCGTGCGGCGCAAGGCGGCCGACTTGGCGCATGCGCAGCCGCTCGACCCTCTGGCCAGTCTGGTCGAGGACTTCCTGCAGCGGGGTGGCACGTTGTGGGCTTGCTCTCCCTGCGTCAAGGCGCGCGGCTATGACGAGCAGGATCTCATCGACGGCGTCGTCGTGACCGGCGCCAGCCCGATGCATGAGCGCATCAAAGCGGGCGCGGCGACGCTCAGCTTCTGAGCCAGCTGTGCTGCAGCCATCGAACGAAACCCTCACGAAGAGAAGGAGACGACCATGACGGAGGCATCGCCCCAGACAGAAGGCAACCAGTACGTGGATTTCTGGAACGAAATCCTGGTGCCGAAGTTCATACGCTGGAAGCACATCCTGGTCGACGGTCTGACCCATCACAGCGCCCAGGTCTTCCCGAAACTGCCGGTGAAGGAAGGCGACCGGGCAGTCGATGTCGGCTGCGGCTTCGGCGATACGGCGATCGAACTCGCCCGGCGTGTCGGCCCTGACGGCTCGGTGCTCGGCATCGACTGCTGCGAGGCCTTTCTCGAGTATGGACGCCGGGATGCGCGCGCCGCTGGTATTGAGAATGTCGCCTTCATCGAAGCCGACGTGCAGAGCTATCCCTTCGAGCCTGAGTTCGATTTCTGCTATTCCCGATTCGGCACGCAGTTCTTCGAGAATCCGGTGGCGGCGCTTCGCAACATGCGTCGCGCCCTGAAACCGGAGGGGACGATGACGATGATCGTCTGGCGCGACATCGCCGACAATCCCTGGTTAGGTCTTCCGAAGTCGATCATCATCGACTACCTGCCGCCGCCGGGCGACGATGCCCGCTCGTGCGGGCCGGGGCCATTCTCCATGGCCGACTCCGACACCGTCACCAAGCAGCTGGAAATCGCCGGTTACTCGGAGATCGAGTTCGAGCGCATCGACGCGCCGCTTCTGGTCGGGAGGACGCCCGACGAAGCGGTTGAGTTCCAGCTGGCGATCGGCCCCGCCGGAGAGGTCTATCGCGAAGCGGGCGAACTCGCCGAACGGCGGCACGAGGAAATCGTTGCCGCCCTGAAATCGGAGTTGGCGCGCCATGAAACCTCTGAAGGAATTGCCCTGCCATCGAGCTCGTGGAAGGTGACCGCGCGGAACCTGGCCTGAAGGGGATAGAAGCAAAACGCGTGAAGCCAATGCGCGGCGCGGTCCCCTCGAAAGCTTCCGAGACATTCAGGCTGCTTGAGTCCGGCGAAGGCCTGTAGGCCGGGTCGAGAGCGGGAATCTCGCTGTGCGCGCGCCTGAAAGGTCGCTTCCGCAGAGCGACCGGGTTAGCTTGGCGGGCCAAGCCTGCGTGGATAGAGAATGACCAGAATTGCCATCGTCACGCCATACTACAAGGAACCCAAGACCGAGCTGGAGCGTTGCCTGGCGAGCGTCGCCCGGCAGAGCCTTTCCGCCGATCACATCCTGATTGCCGACGGCCATCCCCAGACCTGGCTTGAGGCGCTGCCGCTGCGGCATCTGGCGCTCGACCGCAACCACGCGAACTTCGGCAACACGCCGCGGGCCGTCGGCGCCCTGCTGGCGATCGGCGAAGGCTACGACGCGGTCGGCTTTCTCGACGCCGACAACTGGCTTGAGCCGGACCATCTGGAGCACTGCCTGGAGGCCGCCGAGGAGAGCGGCGCGCCTCAGGAGATCGATTACGTCCTGGCCAAGCGGACCCTGCGGCGGCCCGATGGACAGGCGCTCGCCATTTCGGCGGACGCGGCATATTTCAAAGCCGACACCAACTGCTTGCTGTTCTTCCCTGGGGCCTATCACCTCCTGCCGATCTGGGGAACCATGCCGGCCGAGGTCGCGCCGATCGGAGATCGCATGCTCTACCGCGCGATCCAGGCGGCGAAGCTGCGGGTGGCGGAAACCCAACGAGAAACGGTCAACTATGTGACCGACTATGCCGGGGCCTATCTGATGGCGGGAGAGTCCCCGCCGGCGGATGCCAAGGGAATCGATTTCGAGGGAATTGTGCGCTGGATGAATGGGCTCGGCCGCCGCGAACGCGAGATCGCCGAGCGCTGCTCCGGTGCCCCCTTCACCAAGTGACCGATGCACGCAGGTGAGCGATCTATTGCGACTTAGCGCTTGCGGCTGTCCGGAGGCGGCCTGACGCTGCGCGTCTCCCGGGCTTCGTCCAGGACTTGGCGGACCACGGTCGCCAGCTCCCGCCGCCGGTAGGGCTTGGTCAAGAGCCGGGCGCCGGGGTTCAACTGACGCAGCTGGCTCAGCGAATCCTCGCTGTGTCCGGAGGTGAAGAGGACCGGCAGGTTGGGATCGAGCGCCGCGGCGGCCTCAGCCAGCTGCAGACCGCTGATGCCGCCGGGCATCACCATATCGGTAAAAAGCAGGTCGTAACGAGGCGAGGGCTTCAGCATCTCGAGCGCTTCCAATCCGTCTCGCACGGCATCGACCTGGTACCCGAGGGCGGAGAGCTGCTCGACGACGTGCTCGCGCACCAACTGGTTGTCCTCGACCAGGAGAATCTTTTCGCTGCCGCCCGATAGCGGGCTTTCCGCGGGCGCGTCCAGCTTCGCTTCGGCGTCGGTTGCGGCGCGCGGCAGGAACAGCTTGATCGTGGTTCCCTGGTTCAGCTCAGAGTAGATGCGCACCTGGCCGCGCGATTGCTTGATGAATCCGTAAACCATGCTCAGGCCGAGGCCGTTGCCTTTGCCGACCTCCTTGGTGGTGAAGAAGGGTTCGAAGGCCCGGGCCTGAACCTCCGCGGGCATACCTAAGCCCGTATCGGAGACCGAGATCACGGCGTAGTCGCCGGGCTCCACAGTGACCGAGGGATCGCCGCCTGGATCTGAGAAGGAGCCGTTCGAGGTTCCGATGGTGAGGCGGCCGCCAGACGGCATGGCGTCGCGGGCGTTGATCGCGAGATTGAGCAGTGCGTTCTCCAGCTGAGCGGGGTCGATGTAGGCGTGCCACAGATCGTCGGCGGTCACCGTGCGAATCTCGATCTGCTCGCCGAGCGTACGTCTCAGAATCTCGGCCATGCCGTCGATCAGGTCATTGACCGAGGTGACCTGCGGTTCGAGCGGCTGCCGCCGCGCAAAGGCCAGCAGGCGATGCGTCAGCTCTGAAGCGCGCTCGGCCGCGGCGCTGATCGTCGAGGCATGGCGCGCGATCTCGTCGGGTGGAACGCGGGAAACCTCCAGCAGCTCCGCATTGCCCAGGATGACGGTGAGGAGATTGTTGAAGTCGTGGGCGATGCCACCGGTCAGCTCGCCGATCGCGCTCAGGCGCTCGGATTGCGTCAGCTTCCTGCTCTGCTCGCGATCCCGCAGCATGTTGCCGACATGCGCCGCCACGGCGTCCACCAGGGCCCGTTCCTCGCGCAGGAAGGCGCCCTCGCCGTCGCTCTGCGCTTCCCGCTCTTCGCGGTAGCCAACCTCCACGAAGCCAAGATCGGCCTCCGTGGCGTCGAGCGGCGCGCGCAGGCTGGCATGCGGCTCTTCCCAGAAGTCGCTGGTGTAGACCTCCCCTTTCACCACGATCCTGGCGACGGCGGTATCGTCGTGCAGGAAGCTGCTGACCAGCAGCTGCGCGATACCCCGGCAGATCTGCGAAAGCTCCCGGGACGACTCCGAGCACAGCTCAAGAACGTGGTAGAGGCAGCTCAGCTCCTTGATTCTCTCGCGCAGCGCGGCGCGCGTCTCCGCGATCGAGGAGCCGAGCTCGGTCAGTTCCTTGACGCGGGTCTCTGTCGGCGGCGGCGGCGAGAAGTCGAGCGCGGCGATCCTGTCCAGATCGCCCGCGAACCTCTCGACCGGACGGGCCAGGAAACGGGCCGCGAACCAAACCAGGGGTATGGCGAGCAGCAGGGTCACGCCGAAGATCTTCAGCAGCCGCGCCTGCACGGCTTTCGGCCCGCTGCCCAGTTCGTCGGCCGCGGCCGCCATGAGAAAAGCCGTTCCCTTGCGGTCGAGTGCGACGGTCGTCGCCAGCCAATCCCGCCCGCCGGCTGTCAGCGTGCCCCGGAAGTCCCGGGGCTGCTCCCGCCACTTCTGCGCGAGCGCTGTCAGGATAGCGGAGTCCGCTTCCTCGATCTGCGGCAGGGATTCCGACCCGAGCGCGGTGGCGCTGTCCTCAGACTTCGCCAGGATGCCGCGCAGGCCGCCGATGTCGTGAAAGGCGAGCAGGCCGCCTTCCGCGTTCACGATCGCTGCAGTCGTCGAGGGAACCGGAAGGTCGCGCGGCAGCCGCTCGGAAAGGTCCCAGAGCGACAGGTCGACTCCCGCCACGGCGCCGGACAGCGTTCTGCGGGCGGCCGTGATCCCCGGTTCGCGGGTGGTGTAGAAGATGTAGGGCGAGGTCACGACCGTCTCCACCGTTTCGGAGGCGTCGATGAACCAGGGCCGGGTTCTCGGGTCGAAGGTGTAGTCGACCCTGATGCTCGTGCTGACGACCGCCAAGCCGGCGTCGAGAAATTCGTACTTGGGTCCGTTCCCGCCCGTCCACTGCGCCAGCCAAGCCGCTTCCTGCGGCGCGCCGAGGCGCTGCCGGTGCTGGCCGATCGGACGCAGCAGCATGAAATCGCCGTCCGGCCAGCCGATGTAGGCGGCCGAGATTCCCGGGACCGAGCGCAGCACAGTGGCCAGTGCCTCGAGACCGTCGCGGCGTTCCGCGCGGACGCTGGTCTGCATGATCGAGTGGGCGGCCAGCGACTCGGCCGCGGCCTTTGCCGTGTCCTCCAGTCTGCGCAGATCCTGTAGGGCGAGATCGGCGCTGCCGGAAAACGATGCGGCGACAGTCCTGTCGACGAGGTCCTGAGAGCTCCGCAGAGTGACGGCGCCGAGGACGAGCCCGATCAGGCCGAAGATCAGCAGGAAGGAAACCAGGATATGCAACCGGAGCGGAAGCTGAAATGCAGGCTTCTTCCTCTCTCCTGACGGCTGAACCCGGGAAACCGGCATCGATCGCTACCTCTTCCGCCTGCCAAAACCAGCGGCGGTTGTGATTTTCCGCGTATAAGAGCAGATAGAACCCGGCGTGTCTTTGCCGATGAACGCTTCTGGGAAAAGGTGTGCCGCGGCGCGCGGTAAAGCGCCCGATTCTGGAGCCTGAGCACCGCAGGAGAGCGATTCGGTCTCCTGCGGTGCTGCGCTAGCTCCTGGCTCCCTGCCGCTGCTGCGGGCGACGCTGCGCCGGGCGGTTCTCCCCTGCGGCGAGGGTCGGTTCGGCGAGGGCGCGCTGGCTGACGTTCATGCGGCCGCTATCCGGCAGAGACAGCTGTCCGCTGGCCTGCTCGCGAATCCGGTCGAGCAGCTGCTTGTGGGTCGGCAGTTTCTCGCGAATGTTGCGTTTCACGGTCTCGATGCGCTCGGAATAGAGCCGCCACTGCTGCTCCGGCACGAAGGTCTCGAGGGCGTACTCGACGTCGTCGTAGTAGCGCTTGCCGAACAGCACGTAGAGGTAGTTCCAGTAGTTGAACAGCTTGTTGTTCTGGGTGTCGACCGGCCCGGGCAGGCTGTAGCGCCAGGTCTCCAGGTTCTCGGCCAGGCGTTCGGGGATCGGCGTGTCGTGCCGCACGGTGCGCCAGAAGTCGGTGTCGTCGCGATTCGAGGTGCGGTAGTGCATCACGATGAAGCTGACGATCTCCTCATAGAGGTCGTCCATCCAGCGATTGTAGCGCTTGGCGAGCAGGGGGTTGACGCTCTTGTCCGGGAAGGATTCCAGGAACCAGCGCATCTGCATTTCGATGATGTAAATGGCGGTGGATTCCAGCGGCTCGATGAATCCGCTGGACAGCCCGACGGCGAGGCAGTTGCCGACCCAGCAGCGCTCGCTTCGGCCGACCCGCATCGGCACCACGCGCGGTTCCTTGCCCTCGGCACGCGGGCCGAGATGCTCCAGGAACTCGGCGGTCGCCTCGTCGTCGCTGCGGAACTGGCTGGAGAAGACGTAGCCGGTACCGACCCGATTGTAGAGCGGCACGTTCCAGACCCAGCCGGCGCCCAGCGCCGTCGAGGTGGTGCAGGATTCGATCTCGTCCTCGCAGAGATGGTCGACCTGAACCGCAAGGGCGCGGTCGCAGAGCAGCATGTCGTTGAAGGAGGTGAAGGGCTCCTTCAAGGCTTCGTTGACGATCAGGCCGCGGAAGCCGGTGCAGTCGATCACGAACTCGACCGGGCGGCGGCCGCCCTGCTTGAGCTGCAGCGCGGCGACCTTGCCGCTCTCGTCCAGCTCCACCTTCTCGATGTCGTCGTAGATGTGCTCGACTCCGCGCTCGACGGCCAGGTCGCGCATGAAGTTGGCGAACAGCCCTGCGTCGAGGTGATAGGCGTAGTTGAAGGTGGTTTCGTAGCGCTGCGCGGTCAGCGGCCTGGGGCCCTTGCCGGCGTCGACCATCTCCTGGTTGGCGATCACGCTGCCGGCGAAGTCGTCGTCCGCCGTGGCGAAGCGGTGGAAATGATAGGCCGAGCGGAAGTGATCGAGATAGGGCGCGGTCTGGAAGGGATGCACGAAGGTCTGGGAGGAGCCGTCAGGCCGCTTGTTCCAGTCGACGAAGCGCACGCCGCACTTGAAGGAGGCATTGCAGCGGCGGAAGAACTCGAACTCGTCGACCCCCAGGGTCTTCATCAGCCCGACCATGCCGGGGACCGTGGCCTCGCCGACCCCCACCGTCGGGATGTTGGCGGATTCGATCAGGGTGATCTTGATCGGATTCTGCGTCGTGCGGTTGAGAAAGGAGACCAGCATCAAGGCCGACATCCACCCGGCGGTGCCGCCGCCGACCACGGTCACATGTTCGATCCTGTTGCTCATCGCTCCCCCACTCTCCCCTCAAGCTTCCTCGACAAACCTAGCCGAGCGGTCCGGATTACCTCAAGCCGCCGACGCTCTCCACCGCCGCCTTGCCTTGCGCCGGGCTCTCGGCGCCGGGCCGTTCGCGCAGATGCCCGGACATCCAGTGCTCGATCCGCTTGAACACGCCGGTCAGGCCGTAAACCAGGATGATATAGATGATCGCCGCGGCGATATAGAGCTCGAAGAAGTCGAAGGACCGCGCGGCGGTCACCGTAGCCACGCGGGTGATGTCGGTGATGGTGATCAGGGAGACCAGGGAGGTCGCCTGCAGCAGGAAGATCACCTCGTTGGTGTAGGCCGGGAAGGCGATCCGCGCCGCCTTGGGCAGGACGATGCGGCGGAACAGCAGCAGACCGGACATGCCGCAGGCGCGCGCCGCCTCGACCTCGCCGTGGGGCACGCCGAGGATGCCGCCGCGGATAATTTCGGTGGTGTAGGCGGCGGTGTTCAGGGTCAGCGCCAGGATCGCGCAGAACCAGGCGTCGCGGAAGTAGGTCCAGAGGCCGGCGGCCTCGAAGAACTCGCGGAACTGGCCGCTGCCGTAGTAGATCAGGAACAGCTGGACCAGAAGCGGCGTGCCGCGGAACAGCACCACGAAGCCATAGACCGGCATCGAAATCAGCGGGTTCTTGGAAATCCGCAGGACCGCCAGCGGCACCGCCATGACCAGGCCCAGCGCCAGCGAGGAGAAGGTCAGCAGCAGCGTGGTCGGAATCGCCGCGAGGAAGGCCGGCAGGGTATCCCAGACGATCAGCAGGTCCATGCTCAGGCCCTCCTGACGCCGCGTTCCGCCCAGGCTTCCAGATAGCGGATGATCTGCATGGAAACCAGGGTGATGGCGAGGAAGATCAGCAAGACGGCGAAGTAGAAGGTGAAGGGCTCGCGGGTGGCCCCGGCGGCGATCCGCGCCTTGCGCAGCAGCTCCTCGGCCTGGATCACCGACATTAGCGCTGTCGCCTTGATCAGCACCATCCAGACGTTGCCCAGGCCCGGCAGGGCGTAGCGCATCATCTGCGGCAGGATGATCCGGCGCAGCATTAGGATACGGCCCATGCCGGCGGATTTCGCGGCCTCGATCTGTCCGACCGGCACTGCCTGATAGGCGCCGCGGAACACCTCCGTGGTGAAGGCGCCGTAGATGAATCCCAGGGTGATGACCCCGGCGGTGAAGGGGTCGAGGTCCAGTCGCACCTTGTTGCCGAGTGCCTCGCTGATCCGCAGCACCGCCGTCGAGCTGCCGTAGTAGATCAGCAGGATCAGCACCAGCTCGGGGATGCCGCGGATGACGATGGTGTAGGTGCTGGCGATGCGGTTGGCGGCGCGCGAGGACGACAGCTTGCCCCAGGCGCCGAACAGGCCGAACAGGATCGCCAGCGCCAGGGAAACCACGCCGACCAGCAGCGTGACCTTGAGGCCGTCCATCAGCATCCAGCCATAACCGTGGAGATCGATCATCCGCGCCTCTCCAGCGGAGGAACTCGAAAGACGAACGCCACCGCCGGAGGATAGTCCGGCGGTGGCGTCCCTTTACTGCCTAGCGGCGGTCAATTGCTGCCATAGACGTCGTAAGGGAAGTACTTGTCGTTGATCGTCTTGTAGGTGCCGTCCTCGAGGATCTGCGCCAGGGCGGCGTTGAGCTTCTCGCGCAGCTCGTCGTCGCCCTTGCGCACCGCGATCCCTGCGCCGTCGCCGAACCACTGCGGGTCGTTGTAGTCGGGCCCGGCGAACTCGAAGCCGGCGCCGCCCTCGGTCTGCAGGAAGCCCTCGTCCAAGGCGACGGAGTCGGCCAGCAGCAGGTCGACGCGCCCGGCGACCATGTCGAGGTTGGCGTCCTCCTGGCTGCCGTAGGTTTGGATTTCGACGATGTCGCCGAAGTTGTCGCGCAGGAAATTCTCGTGGATGGTGGCCGACTGTACGCCGACGGTCTTGCCCTCGAGGTCGTCGGGAACTTCGATGCCGGAGTCCTTCTTGCGCACGAACTTGGCCGGGGTGTTGTAGTACTTGTCGGTGAAGTCGACGACCTCCTTACGCTCGGCGGTGATCGACATCGAGGCGATGATGGCGTCGTACTTCTCGGCAATCAGGCCGGGGATGATGCCGTCCCAATCCTGCACCACGAACTCGCAGTCGAATTTCGCGGCGTCGCAGAGCGCCTTGGCGATCTCGACGTCGAAGCCCTGCAGCTCGCCGCTGTCGTCGATGAAGTTGAAGGGCGGGTAGGCGCCCTCGGTGCCGATGCGCACCTTCTGCATTTCCGCCGCTGCGGCGCCGGCGGTCAGCGCGACGGCGGCGGCGGCGATCAATCCCAAGAACTTTTTCATCTGTTTTCTTCTCCCTGTGAGCCTTGCTCATACTGCCTTAGGTACTCGCCAGGAACTGGCGGAACCGTTCGGATTTCTGGCTGCCGAAGACCTCCTTCGGCGGCCCTTCCTCCTCCACGCGCCCTTCATGCAGAAAGACGACATGGGAAGAAACGTCGCGGGCGAAGCCCATCTCGTGGGTGACCACGATCATGGTCCGCCCCTCCTCGGCGAGTTTGCGCATCACGCGCAGCACCTCGCCGACCAGTTCGGGGTCGAGAGCCGAGGTCGGCTCGTCGAACAGCATCACCTCCGGTTCCATGGCCAGCGCCCGCGCGATCGCCGCGCGCTGCTGCTGGCCGCCGGAAAGGTGTGCCGGATAGTAGTCGGTCTTGTCGGCGATGCCGACCTTTTCCAGCACCGCCTGGGCGCGCTCCGTGGCCTCCTTCCGGGACAGGCCGAGCACGTGGACCGGCGCCTCGATGACGTTCTGCATCACGGTCATGTGGCTCCAGAGATTGAAGCTCTGGAACACCATGCCGAGACGGGTGCGGATGCGGTCGACCTGCTTCTGGTCGGCCGGCGCGGCGCGGCCGCGGCGGTCGCGGGTCATCTCGATGACCTCGCCGGCGACCGAGACCCGCCCGGCATCCGGTGTTTCCAAAAGGTTGATGCAGCGCAGAAAGGTGGACTTGCCGGATCCGCTGGATCCGATCATGGCGATCACGTCGCCTTCCTCCGCGGTCAGGGAAATTCCCTTCAAAACCTCAAGCGGGCCGAAGGACTTGTGCAAATCCTCGACCGCGAGCGCCGGCTGCGCCTGCGCCATGCCCATCACCCCTGTAAAGCCTCTCGCCAGTCTTGCCGCCCGCTTTGCGCGATGCGTTGTCGTTCAGGTCCGGCAAAGTTAGACGGCCCCCGGGGCGAAGCAAAGCGAAAATGCGCGGCGGCTATTGTGCCGGATCGGCAGGCGGCGTTTCCGGCTCCCCGGCCTTCTCGAAGGCCTCGCGGCGCGGGTCTCCTGGCGGCAGTGCCGCGGCGATGGTTTCGGCCTGGGCCAGGGCGGCACGGGATTTCTCGATCTCCCCGAGCACGGCGTAGGCGCGCGCCAGGCGCAGCCAGCCGTCGAAGTTGTCCGGATTCTCCGGGTCCTGGTTGAGCCGCGTCTCCAGCCCCTCGACCATGGAGCGGATGAAGGCGGCACGCTCCTCCGGGCTCATCGCCTCGGCGGCTTCGACGTCCTCGCGGCTGGGGCCGGGCGCCGACAAGCCCTCCGGCAGGCGCGCCTCTGCACCCTTCAGGCCGAGGGAGTCGGCAACTCGGGCGTACTCGCTCTCCAGGGCGGCGCGCCAGGGGGTCTCGGCGGGGCTCTCCGCCGCCAGCCCCCGCCAGGTCTCCAGGGCTTCGCGGGGCCGGCCCGCCTGTTCCTGCGCCAGGCCGGCGTAGAAGCGTGCGCGCGGATCGCCGGGCGCCAGCGCCAGCGCGGAGTCGAAGGCGGCCTTGGCCTCGGGCGTCACCCGCCCGCCGGCGGCTGCGGTGAGCGCCTCGCCGCGGGCGGCATAGAGCGCGGCGCCTGGCGTGCCGCGCGCGATGGCTTCGCCGTAGGCCTCGGCGGCGCCGGCATAGTCGCCCAGTCGCAATCGCAGTTCGCCCAGCATCTCCCAGGCGCGCGGCTCCTCAGGGTCCTGCGCCAGGCGCGCACTGAGCTGGGTTTCCAGCGAAGCCTGCTCGCCGGCGTCGCGCCGCTCGTCCGCACGCTCGGCGAAGGGCCTGCTTGGCGTCTCGGGACTGCCGAGCTGCAGGTAGAGCCCCATGGCGATCAGCGGAACGGCGAGCGACAGGGCGAGCCAGAGCGCCAGTACCGGCTTTCCCGGCGGCATTCTCCCCGGGGTCTCGCTGGCCGTCTGCGCCGTATCCGCCGCCAGCAGGCGGCGCTCGATCTCGCGGCGCGCCTCGTGGGCCTCCTCGGCTGAGAGCAGGCCCTGGGCGCGGTCGCGCTCGACCTCGGCGAGCTGGTCGCGATAGACGGCGATCTCCTGCGCGGCCTCCTTCTCGACCGCCGCGTCGCGGCCCAGAGGCCGCAGCAGCAGGGCGACGCAAAGCGCGCAGAGCGCGGCGGCGGCGATCCAGAAGATCATTCCCGGCGCTCTTTCAGCAGTTTCGCGAGGCGGCCGCGTTCCTCGGGCGTCAACTCGGGGACGCCGCTTTGGGCAGCGGGCCGCCGCCGGCGCAGCAGGAAGACCGCCAATCCCAGCCCCCCTAGTATCAGCACCGCGGCGGGCCCGAACCAGAGAAGGTAGGTTGCCGGCCTGACCGGCGGTTTGAGCAGCACGAAGTCGCCGTAGCGCGCGGTCAGGAAGTCGAAGACCTCGCGGTCGCTGTCGCCGGTCTGCAGCCGCTCGCGGATCAGGATCCGCAGGTCGCGGGCGATCCCGGCGTTGGAGCTGTCGATGGACTCGTTCTGGCAGACCACGCAGCGCACGTCTTTGGAGATGTCGCGTGCCCGCGCTTCCAGCTCCGGGTCGTCGAGCATCTCCTCGGGCTCCACCGCCAAAGCGGGCCCCCAGGCGGAAAGGCCCGCCAGCAACAGCAGGGCCAGCGCCGCCGCCAGCCTCATCGCAACTGCTCCAGAACCGGCAGCAGCTCCTCCTCGATCAGCTGCCGCGTCAGCGGTCCGGCGTGGCGGTAGCGGATCGTGCCGTCGCCGTCGATCACGAAGGTTTCCGGCACCCCGGTGATGCCCCACTCGATACCGGCCCGGCCGCTGTCGTCGTGGCCGATGGCGGCGTAGGGGTTGCCCAGCTCCTCGAGCCAGGCCACGGCATCCTCGGCCTTGTCCTTGTAGTCGATGCCGTAGAGCGTGACGCCCCGGCTCTCGACCAGCTCGCTCAGCAGCGGGTGCTCGGCGCGGCAGGGCACGCACCAGGAAGCGAAGACGTTGAGCAGCACCGGTCCGCCACCCTCCAGATCGCCGCGCGACAGACCCGGCGTCTGCAGCCCGGGCACCGCCGGCAGCTCGAAGTCCGGTGCCGGCTTGTCGAGCAGGGCCGAGGGCACGGCGCGCGGGTCGCGCTGCGGGTCGAGCCCGAAATAGAGATAGCCCAGGGTGCCGGCGAAGATCAGCAGCGGCACGATGAACAGCACCCGGATCAGGATCTTCATGGTGCGGGGCGTCGCTTCGCTCATCGGGTCTCCTTCATGCCTCGGCCGCGCCGGCCGGCAGGCTCTTGCGGCGGCGCGCCGGCATGCCGACCCGCAGGCGCCGGTCGCTCAGCGAAACCAGGCCGCCGAGGATCATGATCAGGGCGCCGGCCCACATCCAGGGCACCAGAGGCTCGTGGTAGAGCCGCACGGTCCAGGCGCCGGCGCGGTCCTGTGGATCCTGGGGATCGCCGATCACGGCATAGAGGTCGGCCAGGCCGGTAGTGTGGATCGCGGCCTCCGTGGTCGGGGCGTTCTGCACCGGATAGAGCCGCTTCTCCGGGGTCAGGGTGGCGACGTAGTCGCCGTCGCGGGTGACCGTGAAGCTGGCCATGTCGCTGCGGTAGTTCGGCCCCTGCAGGCGTTCCACCCCCTCGAAGCGGTAGGCGTATCCGGCCAGGGTCAGGGTTTCCCCGGGGCGCATCAGCCGCACCTCCTCCTGCTTCCAGGCGCTGGAGGCGGTAATGCCGAAGATCGCGATGGCGAGTCCGGCATGGGCCAGGCTCATGCCGTAGTGGGCGCGCGGCAGCCGCCCGGCGCGGCGCAGGCTTTCGGTCAGCGGCGCGCGGAACAGGGAAATCCGCTCGGCCAGCTCGATCAGGGTCGCCAGCAGCAGCCAGGCGGCGAGCCCGAAGGCGAGGCAGGCCATCACCGGGCCGCCGTCGCTGAGGATCCAGGCGCCCAGGCCCACGGCGATGGCGGCGATAAGGGCGAGCTTGAGCCGCCCCAGCACACCCGCCAGATCGGCGCGTTTCCAGTTGAGCAGGGGACCGGCCCCCATCGCCAGCACCAGCGGCAGGAACAGCGGCACGAAGGTGAGGTTGAAGTAGGGCGGGCCGACCGAGACCTTGCCGCCGCCCATGGCCTCGAGCAGCAGCGGATAGAGCGTGCCGACGAAGACCGTCGCCGCGGCGGTGCCGAGCAGCAGGTTGTTGAGCAGCAGCCCGGCCTCGCGGCTGATCGGCGCGAACAGGCCCTGGGCCTGCAGTTTCGGCGCGCGCACCGCGAACAGCAGCAGCGCCCCGCCGACCGCCAGGCCGAGCAGGATCAGGATGAAGACGCCGCGGGTCGGATCGCTGGCGAAGGCGTGGACCGAGCTGAGCAGGCCCGAGCGCACGATGAAGGTGCCGAGCAGGCTGAAGCCGAAGGCGAGGATGGCAAGCAGGATGGTCCAGGCCTTGAGCGCCTCGCGCTTCTCGACCACCACGGCGGAATGCAGCAGCGCCGTGCCGAGCAGCCAGGGCATCAGCGAGACGTTCTCCACCGGGTCCCAGAACCACCAGCCGCCCCAGCCGAGCTCGTAGTAGGCCCACCAGGAGCCGAGCGCGATGCCGCCGGTCAGGAAGCACCAGGCGAGCAGGGTCCAGGGCCGCACCCAGCGGCCCCAGGCGGCGTCGACCCGGCCCTCGATCAGCGCCGCCACGGCGAAGGAGAAGGCCATGGAGAGGCCGACATAGCCGAGGTAGAGCAGCGGCGGGTGGAAGGCGAGGCCGGGGTCCTGCAGCAGCGGGTTGAGGTCGTTGCCGTCGAGCGGCGGCGGAGTCACCCGCGCGAAGGGGTTGGAGGTGAACAGGCAGAAGGCGATGAAGCCGGTCGAGATCCAGGCCTGCACCCCCAGGACGCGGGCGCGCAGCCGTTCCGGCAGGTTGCCGCCGAAGAGCGCGACCGCCGCGCCGTAGAGGGTCAGGATCAGCACCCAGAGCAGCATCGAACCCTCGTGATTGCCCCAGACGCCGGAAATCTTGTAGAGCAGCGGCTTGGCCGAGTGGCTGTTCTCGACCACGTTCCAGACCGTGAAGTCGGAGACGATGTAGGCCTGCATCAGCGCCAGGAAGGCGATCAGGACCAGCAGCAGCTGCAGCAGCGCCGCCGGTTCGGCGACGCGCATCCAGCCGCGCTTGCCCCGGGCGGCGCCCAGCATCGGCAGGCTGCCCTGGATCAGGGCCACCACCAGGGCGAGGATCAGGGCGAAGTGGCCGATCTCCGGGATCACTGGCCTTGCTCCGGTTCTTGCCCGCGCTGCCACTCGCCGGACTTCTTCAGCGCCTCGGCGACCTCCGGCGGCATGTAGTTCTCGTCGTGCTTGGCCAGCACCTCCTCGGCGTGGAACACCCCCTCTGGCCCAAACCGTCCTTCGGCGACGATGCCCTGGCCCTCGCGGAAAAGGTCGGGGAGGATACCGGCGAAGACCACCGGCAGTTCGTTCGCCGTGTCGCTGAGGGTGAAGCGCACGGCGCCGTCGGCGAGTTTCTCCACCGAACCCTCGAGCACCAGCCCGCCGACCCGCAGGTTGCGGCCTTCCGGCGGCGGCTCGGCCTGGATGTCGCTCGGCGAGTAGAAGAACACCAGGTTGTCCTCGAAGGCGGTCAGCACCAGCGCCGTGGCGCCGGCCAGGGCCAGCATGCCGAGCAGAATCAGGGTGAGGCGTTGGCGCTTGGGTTTCATGGCGCCTGGCGTTCCCGCCCGGCCTGCAGGGCGGCGAGCTCGCGCTGCCGGGCGCGCAGCCGCAGTATCGAAACCGCCGCGAAGCCGCCGAGCAGCAGAATCGCCAGGCCGAAGCAGGGCCAGACGAAGGCCGCGTAGCCACCCATGTCGAGGAAGTCCAGCATTACGCTCCTAGTCTCTCGCCGTCGCGGCCTGTTTCAACGCCCGGATCCGCGCCGCCAGAATCTCGCTCTTCACCCGCAGCATCAGCAGCGTCAGGAAGTAGAGCGTGAAACCGGCGGCCATGATCAGCAGCGGCCAGAGCATCGAGCTATGAATCGCCGGCACGCCGAGCCGCGTTACGCTGGCCGGCTGGTGCAGCGTGTTCCACCAGTCGACCGAGAACTTGATGATAGGCAGGTTGACGGCGCCGACCAAGGCCAGCAGGGCTGCGGCTTTTTGTCCCCTCTCCGGGTTTTCGAAGGCGTTCTGCAGGGCGATCAGGCCGAGATAGAGGAACAGCAGGATCAGCACCGAGGTCAGGCGCGCGTCCCAGACCCACCAGGTGCCCCACATCGGCTTGCCCCAGAGCGAGCCGGTGGCCAGGGCCAGGGCGGTGAAGCCGGCGCCGAGCGGGGCCGAGACCCGGGCGACGATAGCGGCCAGGGGATGCCGCCAGATCAGCAGCGATGCCGCGGCCAGGGCGATCGTCGCGTAGACGAAGAGCGCCATCCAGGCCGCGGGCACGTGGACGTACATGATCCGCACCGTCTCGCCCTGCTGGTAGTCCGGCGGCGAGACGAAGAGCGCCAAATAGAAACCGATTCCCAGGCAGAGCGCCGTCAGCACGCCGCAGGCGGGCAGCAGCCGGTCGGTCATCCGCAGGAAGCGGCCGGGGTTGGCGAAGCGGTGCATCGGGTCTCAGGGCTCCTCGGGTTCTCTGGCCAAGCTAGTTATTCCAGCGCCTGCCGCAAGGCGGCCGCCCCGGCGACGGTGGCGAGCGGCAGCGAAGCCAGGGCGAAGGCCGCGAGCAACAAAAGCTGCGGGCGCGGCGACAGGCCGAGCAGGCTGGCGTCGATCGCCGCGACGCCGAAGATCAACACCGGGATGTAAAGCGGCAGCACCAGCAGAGGCAAGAGAATGCCGCCGCGCCGCGCGCCGAGCGTCAGAGCCGCGCCGACCGCGCCGACCGCGCTGAGCGCCGGGGTGCCGAGCAGCAGCGCCGCCAGCAGCACCGGATAGGCGGCCGCCGGCAGGTCGTAGAGCAGGGCGATCAGGGGCCCGCAGACGACCAGCGGCAGGCCGCTGCTCAGCCAGTGCGCCAGAATCTTGGCCAGCACCACGGCTTCCAGCGGCAGCGGCGCGAGATACAGCAGGTCCAGCGAGCCGTCCTCGCGGTCGGCCAGGAAGATGCGGTCGAGGGACAGCAGCACCGCGAACAGCGCGGCGACCCAGAGAATGCCGGGCGCAATGCGGGTCAGCAGGCGCGGCTCCGGGCCGAGCGCCAGGGGAAACAGCGCCGCCACCAGCAGGAAAAAGGCGACGGCGAGCAGCGCCTCGCCACGGGCGCGGTAGGCGAGCTGCAGGTCGCGTCCGGCGATGCGCAGGAAGCCGCTCACCAGGCATGCTCCCGGTCTGGATGGCGTGGCGGGAAGGCGTTGAGGTCGAGGCGCCCCGCCTGTGCCGGTCCAAGCTCCTGGTGGGTCGCGATCACCGCCCGGCCGCCGCCGGCCAGGTGATCGGCCAGGGCGTTCTCAAGCTTCTCCCGCGAAGCCGCGTCGAGCCCGACGCTGGGTTCGTCGAGCAGCCAGAGCTCGCGCGGCGCGGCGATCAGCCGGGCCAGGGCGAGCCGCCGCCGCTGCCCGGCCGAAAGCCGCCGCGCGGGTTCCCCGGCGAGCCGCGCGAGGCCGAAGTGCAGCAGCGCCTCCTCGCCATGACGGCCTTGCTGCAGCCCGGCCCAGAAGGCGAGGTTCTCGGCCACGCTGAGCGCCGGTTTGACGGCGTCGAGGTGACCCAGGTAGTGCAGCCGCCCGGCGTGATGCAGGGGATCCTGGTCCAGGGCCGCGCCGTCCCAGGTCAGGCTGCCGGCGCTGCAGGGCAGCAGCCCGGCAAGGATGCGCAGCAGGCTCGACTTGCCGCTGCCGTTGGCGCCGCCGAGCAGCAGGCACTGGCCGGCGGACAGGCTGAAGCCGAGCCCGGAGAAGACCGGGCGGCCGCCGCGCTGGCAGGCGAGATCGTTGGCGACGATGGCGCTCATGGCGCGCGGGATATAGCAGAGTCTGGGCAGCCTGGAAACGCGCCGGGCAGGCCGGCGCGCGCGGCGATCGCCTGGGGAAGATAAGCGGCGGCCGCCGAGGGTCGGAGTCGGCGGCCGCCTTATCCAGCCTTTGGGGGGCAAAAGCGGAGACGGGCTGGTCGCCTCCTACAGAGAGGGGAAGTCTCCGTGAGTCTTGAGGTATAGTCTGAATGTGGTCCCGCTAGGGCGAAACAAGGCAAGAATGTGATTTCGCCAAGTCGTTATTTTACTTAGATTTTTCGGCGACCAGCACGAGTTCCGGCGAGCCGGCCTCGAAGGGGCTGCCGGCGACGTTGGCGAAGAACTCGAGCACCTTGAAGCCCGCCGTCTCCAGCATCCGGTGCTGTTCGGCGACGGTGAAGATCCAATGCGAGACATTGCGTTCCTCGACCGCGCCGTCGCGCACGAAGGTGAAACAGGTGTCGAGGCGGCTTTCCTCGGGCACGTAGTCGTTCTGGGCCAGCAGGATGATGTCGCCGACTTCGGCCCAGACCCGCTCCTCCAGGTTGGGCAGCAGGGATTCCGCCGACATGGCGTTGTCCAGTACGAAACGCCCGCCGGGCTTGAGCGCCGCCGCGACGGCTTTCAGGTAGTCGAGCATGCCGGCGTGGTCGCGGTAGCCGAAGGAGTTGCCGAGGCAGTAGGCCCCGGCGAAGCGCTCCGGCCAGGGCAGGTCGGCCATGTCGCGCAGCTGCCAGTCGATGGCGACGCCGTCGCGCGCCGCCAGCTCGCGCCCCTCGGCAAGAAACTCCTCGGAGAGATCGGCGGCGGTCACGCCGTAGCCCAGCGCCGCCAGACGGCGGGCGTGGCGGCCGTTGCCGCAGGGCGTATCCAGCAGCTCGGTGCCGCCGCCGGCGTCGGGATTTCCAAAGATTTCGGCCAGGAAGGCAGCCTCGGCCTCGCTCTGATCCTCGCTGGTCGCCTGGCGCCAGAGATCGAGGGAGAGGCCGGTGAAGAAGCCCTCGTAGCCGTTGCGGCCGCTGCCGCCGTCGCGCTGTTCGCTCATGGGCTCAGTCGTAGCTGCGCGCGTCCTCGATGACCAGCCCGTCGTTGGCGAGTTCGCCCGGCGCAACCAGCTTGACCTCGCCCTTCAGCTTGGTCACCGAGGCCAGCGACTGGGCGATGGATTCGACCAGGGCGTCGCTGCAGTCCCCGGACTCGCAGTGCAGCGTCATCGCGTCGCTCTCGCCCTGGCGCGTCACCACCAGCCGCGCCTTGGCGATCTCCGGATGGCGCTTGACGATCTCGGCGACCTGCGCGGGGTGGACGAACATCCCTTTGATCTTGGTGGTCTGGTCGGCGCGGCCCATCCAGCCCTTGATCCGCATGTTGGTGCGCCCGCAGGGGCTCTGGCCCGGCAGCACCGCGGAAAGATCGCCGGTAGCGAGGCGCAGCATCGGATAGGCGGCATTGAAGGTGGTGACCACGACCTCGCCGACCTCGCCGTCGGCGACCGGGTCGCCGGTGCCGGGGCGGACGATCTCGACCAGCACGTCCTCGTCCACCACCATGCCTTCCAGGGCCGGGGTCTCGTAGGCGATCAGCCCGAGCTCGGCGATGGCGTAGCACTGCTGCACCGCGACGCCGCGCGCCGCGTACTCCTGGCGCAGGCTGGGAAACAGCGCGCCGCCGGACACCAGCCCCTTGACGATCGAGCTGCAGTCGAGGCCGAGTTCCTCGCCCTTGTCGAGGATGACCTTGAGAAAGTCGGGCGTGCCGCCGTAGCCCTGGGGGCGCAGCTGCGCCACGGCCTGGGCCTGCTGTTCGCTCTGGCCGGTGCCGGCGGCGATCACCGCGCAGCCCAGCGCCCGGGCGCCCCAGTCCATGATCCAGCCGCCCGGCGTCAGGTGATAGGCGAAGGAATTGTGCAGCAGCTCGCCGGCGCGAAAGCCGGCGGCGTAGAGGGCGCGCGCCATGCGGCGGTAATCGCTTTCGCGCGCCTCCAGTTCGTAGATCGGGCCCGGCGAGGTGAAGATCCGCCCGGCCTCGCCCGGGGCGATGGCGTTCAGGCCGCCGAAGGGCGGCGTCGCGCGCTGCTCCTCGACCAGGGTCGACTTGCGCAGAACCGGCAGCCCGGCCAGGGCCGCGCGGCTGGTAAAGCTATGGGGATCGACATCCTTGAGCAGGCTTGCATAGGCCGGAGCCTGGGCCTTGGCGTGGGCGATCTGCCGCGGCAGGCGGTCGGCCAGAGACGCTTCCCGCGCCTCGGGGTCGCGGGTTTCCAGCTCGTCGTAATGCTCGTTCATGGGACTCTCCGCGGGGTATCTTGCCATCCCCGGTTTAGGACCGCGGCGCGGGTCAGGCCAGCCAGCGCTTGCGCCGCTTGTAGTGCTTGACGTCGCGGTAGCTCTTGCGTCCGGTGCCGGAGATGCCGAGGTAGAACTCCTTGACGTCCTCGTTCTTGAGCAGCGAGTCGGCCTCGCCGTCCATCACCACGCGGCCGTTCTCCAGGATATAGCCGTACCTGGCATAGCGCAGGGCGACGTTGGTGTTCTGCTCGGCCAGCAGGATGGTGACGCCTTCGTTCTCGTTGATCCGCTTGACGATCTCGAAGATCTGCTCGACCAGCTGGGGGGCGAGGCCCATCGAGGGCTCGTCGAGCAGGATCATCTTCGGCCGGCTCATCAGCGCGCGGCCGATCGCCGTCATCTGCTGCTCGCCGCCCGAGGTATAGCCGGCCTGGCTGCTGCGGCGTTCCTTGAGGCGCGGGAAGTAGCTGTACACCAGCTCCAGGTCCGCTTCGATCGCCGCGCGGGCGTTGCCGCGGGTATAGGCGCCGGTCAGCAGGTTTTCCTCGACCGTGAGATGTTCGAAACAGTGGCGCCCCTCCATCACCTGGATCACACCCTTCTTGACCAGATCGCTGGGAGTCAGGCTGTCGACCCGCTCGCCGCGCAGCTCGATGCTGCCCTTGGTGACCTCGCCGCGCTCGGCGCGCAGCAGGTTGGAAATCGCTTTCAGGGTGGTGGTCTTACCGGCGCCGTTGGCGCCCAGCAGGGCGACGATGCCGCCCTCGGGCACGGACAGCGAAACCCCCTTCAGGACCAGGATGACGTGGTCGTAAATGACCTCGATGGAGTTGACCGCGAGCAGCGCCGGGGCGCTGTCGTCCGCCGGCGTGGCGGCTGCCGCTTCTGCCATGCGTCTCGTTCCTCGAAAGATGACCCCGCCCCGGGATGTCGTCCGGGGCGGGGATAAGACGACAGGTCTGCCTTAGTTGCAGGAGACCGGGGTAATGCCCTTCTCCTGGGCATACTGGGCCGCGGAGGCCTCGTAGGCCGGGCGCAGAGAGGCGGTGTTGGGGTCGATCCACTCCGACACCTGGCTCCACTGCTCGCCGTCCCATTGCTGGACGAAGGCATCGCCGCCGCCCTCGTGGTCGGAGCAGGTGACCCTCAACTCCGGCATGAAGCCTTCCAGGCCGAGCTCGGCGAGGCGCGCCTCGGTCAGGTGCAGGTTCTCCAGGCCCCAGCGCACTTCCTCGCCGGTCAGCGTCCGGTTGCCGAACTTCGCCTGCGCGGTGCGCACGCCTTCGGTGGCGAGCACGGCGTTCATTACGCCGCGGTTGTAGAGCACCTCGCCGACCTTCTCGCGGTCGCCGAAGCCGTTGTCGGCGTCATAGACGTGCTCGTAGATGTCCTCATGGACCGGGAAGCCGTCTCCCGGCGCGTGGAAGCTGAGGGCCTTGTAGCCCTTGGCCTGTGCGCCGGCGGGCTCGACGTCGTTCTCCGAACCGGACCACCAGATGCCGATGAAACGATCCATCGGGAAGCCGACGGCGGCCGCTTCCTTGACGGCGGTCGAGTTCATCACGCCCCAGCCCCACATCAGGACCCAGTCAGGGCGGATCTGACGGCCGATCTGCAGCCAGGTCGCCTTCTGCTCGAGGCCGGGATGGGCGACCGGGAAGAGGCTCAATTCGTAACCCTCCTCGGTGGCCAGGCGCTGCAAGGTGGCGATCGGCTCCTTGCCGTAGGCGCTGTCGTGATAGACCAGGGACACCTTCTTGCCCTGCAGCGATCCGCCTTCCTCCGCCTTGATGTACTGAACCATGGCGTCGGCGCCGGCCCAGTAGGTCGCGGGCATGGTGAAGACGTAGGGGAAGACCGTCCCGTCGGAGGCATCGGCCCGGCCGTAGCCCATCGAAATCAGCGGCGACTTGTCCGCGGTCACGCGCTCGATCAGGGCGTAGGTGATGCCGGTGGACAGCGGATTCCACACCGCCGGTTCCGAGGGTCCGGCGTCCTTCAGACGCTCGTAGCACTCGACCCCGCGGTCGTTGTTGTAAGCGGTATCGCATTCCTCGTAGACGATCTCGACGCCGTTGATGCCGCCGTCGCGAGCGTTGAGCATCGCCAGATAGTCGGCATAGCCGTTGGCGAAGGGAATGCCGTTCGGGGCGTAGGGCCCGGAGCGGTATTGCAGGCCGGGGAAGTATTGCTGCCCCTCCGCCTGGGCCGGCGCCGCCAGCAGCGGCGCCGCCAGCACCGCCGCACCGACGGCGGCGATCGTGAGTTTCTTGAAGTCCATTTTCGTTTCCTCCCTATTTTTCAAGGAGCCCTTGCGAGGGCCCTCTTGGTTCATCTTCAACTCTAGCGTTCTGCCCGGCAAGGGCAAAGCACCGCTTGCGCGACCCCGCCTAGTAGGGGAAGGGCCAGAGTCGCAGCTTCTCCTTCCCGATCTGCCACAAACGGGCCAGCCCGTGCGGTTCGACGATCAGGAAGAAGATGATCAAGGCGCCGAAGATCATGAACTCGACGTGCGAGATCAGAGCGACGGAAATACTGGAATCGATCGACTGCAGGCCGATGTTGAGAACGATCGGCAGCAGCACGATGAAGGCGGCGCCCAGGAAGGAGCCGAGAATCGAGCCTAGGCCGCCCAGGATGATCATGAACAGCACCTGGAAGGAGCGGGTGATCTCGAAGGCCAGCGCCTCGACCGAGCCCGTATAGATGAAGGCCCAGAGCGCGCCGGAGATGCCGATGAAGAAAGAGCTGACGGCGAAGGCCGAAAGCTTGGCGAACATCGGCCGGATGCCGATGATCTCTGCGGCGATATCCATGTCGCGGATCGCCATCCAGGTGCGGCCGATCCTGCTTCGCACCAGATTCTTGGCGAGCAGCGCCAGCGCCGCCACGAAGGCCAGCAGGAAGATGTACTTGGCCCAGGGCGCGGCCTCGGTGCCGGTGATGTAGAAGTCGCCGAACACCGCGCGCGGCGGCGCCGCGATCACGCCCGACGGGCTGTAGTTGTGCCACCAGTCGAACTTGTTGAACACCCAAAGCAGGAAGAACTGCGCCGCCAGGGTCGCCACCGCCAGGTAGAAGCCCTTGATGCGCAGACTCGGGATGCCGAAGAAAACCCCGACCAGCGCCGTGCCGAGACCGGCCAGCAGGAAGACGATGATGATGTTCACATCCGGAAAAGCGGTGGTCAGCTTGAAGGCGAAGAAGGCACCGCAGGCCATGAAGCCGCCGGTGCCCAGGCTGAGTTGGCCGCAGTAGCCGGTCAGGATGTTGAGGCCGATGGCCGCCAGGGAGAACACCAGGAAGGGCACCAGGATGGTGGTGAGGATGTATTCCGAGGCGATCGCGGGCACGATGACGGCGGCGAAGATCAGCACCGCGACCAGGCCGATCTTGTCCTGCAGGATGGGAAAGATCGCCTGATCGGTGCGGTAGGAGGTCTTGAACTGGCCGGCTTCACGGTAAAACATTTTCGTCTAGACCCTTTCGATGATCTTCTCGCCGAACAGTCCCTGCGGACGGAACAGCAGGAAGACCATGGCCAGCATGTAAGCGAACCAATCCTGGATGGCGCCGCCGATGATCGGGCCGAGGAAGACCTCCGCGACCTGCTCGCCGGCGCCGATGATCAGGCCGCCGACGATGGCGCCCGGAATCGAGGTGAAGCCGCCGAGGATCAGTACCGGCAGCGCCTTGAAGGCGATCAGGGCGAGGGAGAATTGCACACCCAGCTTGCCGCCCCACATGATGCCGGCGACCAGGGCGACGATGCCCGCGACCGACCAGACGATCGCCCAGATCGTCTTCAGCGGAATGCCGACCGACAGCGCCGCCTGGTGATCGTCGGCCACGGCGCGTAGCGCCCGGCCGATCCGCGTCTTGTGGAAGAACACGGCGAGCACGGCGACCAGCACCGCGCCGACGGCCGCGGCGACCATGTCGAAGGAGTTGATCAGGATGCCGCCCTCGAAGACGCCTTCGAGGAAGAACTGCGGGTCGGTGGGAATGCCGATGTTGAGGATCTTGATGTCCGAGCCCCAGATCAGCTGTCCGAAGCCGTCGAGGAAGTAGAAGATGCCGATGGTCGCCATGAACAGGATGATCGGCGCCTGGTTGACCATCGGCCGCAGCACCACCCGCTCGATGGCGATCGCTACCGCGATCATGATCGCGACGGTGATCGCCGCGGCCAGGATCCAATGCAGGCCGAATTCGATGAAACCGACCATGGTCAGCGCCGCGAAGAGCACCAGCGAGCCCTGGGCGAAGTTGAAGATGCCCGAGGCCTTGAAGATCAGCACGAAGCCGAGCGCCACCAGGGAGTACATCACGCCCTGCAGCAGGCCGCCGATCATCGCTTCGAAGAAGAAGCCCCAGGTGAAGTACAGCGCGGGATAGGCTCCGGCCAGACCCTGGAAGATCAGGCCGAGCCCGGCGATCACGAGCGGAACGGCAAGGATCCAGATGGCGATTCTGCGTTGCGGCATGCGGCGCGGCCTCTTCTAGTGCGCGACGCCCAGATAGGCGTCGATCACTTCCTGGTTGTTGCGGATTTCGTCCGGCGTGCCGTCGGCGAGCTTGGCGCCGTGGTCGAGCACCACGACCCGGTCGGAGATGTCCATGACCACGCCCATGTCGTGCTCGATCAGGGCGATGGTGGTGCCGAACTCGTCGTTCACGTCGAGCACGAAGCGGCACATGTCTTCCTTCTCCTCGACGTTCATGCCGGCCATGGGCTCGTCGAGCAGCAGCAGTTCCGGCTCCATCGCCAGCGCGCGGGCCAGTTCGACCCGCTTCTGCAGGCCGTAGGGCAGCCGGCCGACCTGGGTCTTGCGGATCGACTGGATCTCGAGGAAGTCGATGATCCGCTCGCAGAACTCGCGGTGTTCGATCTCCTCGCGCTGGTTCGGTCCCCAGTAGAGCGCCTGCAGCAGGATGTTGCTGCGCATCTTCAGCAGCCGCCCGGTCATGATGTTGTCCAGGGTGGTCATGCCGCGGAACAGCGCCACGTTCTGGAAGGTTCGGGCGATGCCCTGCTTGGCCGCACGGTGCGGGCGCATCTGCTTGCGCGTCTCGCCCTTGTAGGTGATCACGCCCTGCTGCGGGTGATAGAAGCCGTTGATGACGTTCAGCATCGAGGTCTTGCCGGCGCCGTTCGGTCCGATGATGGCGCGGATCTCGCCCTTCCTGATGTCGAAGGAGACGTCGCTGATCGCCTTCACGCCGCCGAAGGCCAGCGAGATGTTCTCGACGCTGAGCAGGACTTCGCTGGAGACACGCGCAGCCGCGCCGCTTGCGGATGCCGGGCCGACGGTTTGCGCTTCGCTTGCGGTGCCTTCCATGCCGTCTCCTACTCTGCCGCCTGGGCTTGCGGACTCTGCGCCGAATAGGTCTCGGCGTCCTCGATCCGGATATCGGCCTTGAGCACGCCCTTGCGGCCGTCCTCGAAGGTCAGCTCGGTCTCGATGTAACAGCTGTTCTGGCCCGAATAGAGCGCCTCGACCAGCGGGGCATAGCGCTCGATCACGATGTTGCGCCGGACCTTGCGGGTGCGGGTGATCTCGCCGTCGTCGGCGTCGAGTTCCTTGTGCAGGATCAGGAAGCGGTGAATCTGCGAGCCGCTGAGGCGGCTTTCCTGAGACAGGTCGCGGTTCACCTGCTCGACGTGGCCCTTGATGATCTCATAGACCTGCGGATTGGCTGCCAGCTCCTGATAGCTGCCATAGGAAACGTTGTTGCGCTCGGCCCAGCTGCCCATTGCCTGCAGATCGATGTTGATGAAGGCGGTGACATGGTCGCGTTCGTGGCCGAAGGCGACGGCCTCGCGGACGTTGGGGAAGAATTTCAGCTTGTTCTCGATGAACTTCGGCGCGAAGAGGCTGCCGTCGTTGAGCTTCCCGACATCCTTGGCGCGGTCGATGATGCGCAGGTGGCCCTCGTCGTCGATGAAGCCGGCGTCGCCGGTCTTCACCCAGCCGTCCTCGGTCTTGGTCTCGCGCGTCGCCTCGGCGTTCTTGTAGTACTCCTGGAACACCCCGGGCCCGTTGAAGTAGACCTCGCCGCTGTCGTCGATCCGCAGTTCGACCTGCGGCGCCGGGCGGCCGACGGTGTCGGCGCGGATCTCCCCGTCCGGCTGGATGGTGATGAACACGCTGGCCTCGGTCGAACCGTAGAGCTGCTTCAGGTTGACGCCGATGGCGCGGAAGAAATCGAAGATATCCGGGCCGATCGCCTCGCCGGCGGTGTAGGCGAGACGGACCCGCGAGAAGCCCAGGGTGTTCTTGAGCGGGCCGTAAACCAGGATATCGCCGAGCCAGTACAGTAGGCGGTCGAGCGGGCCGACCGGGCGCTTTTCCAGCATCGCGATGCCGACCCTGCGGGCGACGCTCATGAAATAGTGGAACATCCGGCGCTTGAGGGCGCTGGCGTCCTCCATGCGGATCATCACCGTGGTCAGGATGTTCTCGAAGATGCGTGGCGGCGCGAAGAAATAGGTCGGGCCGAGCTCGCGCAGATCCTGCATCACCGTCGCGCCGGATTCCGGGCAGGAGACGCAGAAACCGGTGGTGTAGCTCTGGGCGTAGGAGAAGATGTGGTCGCCGACCCAGGCCATGGGCAGGTAGGCGAGCATGTCCTCGCCTTCGTTCAGCTCCTCGAACTCCGCCGCGTTCCTGGCGGTGATCAGGATGTTGTCGAAGGTCAGCACCACGCCCTTGGGATTGCCGGTGGTGCCGGAGGTGTAGCAGAAGATCGAGACGTCGCTGCCTTTGCCCTTGGCGATCTCGGCTTCGTAGAAACCCGGATTTTCCTTGTCGAAGGCGCGGCCCTTGTCCTGCACGCTTGCGTAGCTCTGCAGGAAGTTCTGGGTGTAGTGGCGCATGCCGCGGGCGTCGTCGTAGACGATCTGCTCCAGCTTCGGGCAGCGGTCGCGAATCTCCAGCAGCTTGTCGACCTGCTCCTGGTCCTCGGCGACGGCAAAGCGGACCTCGGCGTGGTCGAGCACGAAGGCCATCTCGGCGGCGACGGAGTCCTGGTACAGCGGCACCGGCACGGCGCCCAGGGCCTGGGCGGCGGTCATCGACCAATAGAGCTGCGGGCGGTTGTCGCCGATGATGGCGATGCGGTCGTCGCGGGTCACGCCCATGGCGGCCAGGCCACAGGCCAGGGCGCGGATGTTCTCTGCCGCCTCGGCCCAGGTCCAGCTGAGCCAGATGCCGTAGTCCTTCTCGCGCATCGCCGGCTTGCCGCCGCGCAGGCGCGCGTGCTCCAGGAGAAGCTTGGGAAAGGTGTCGAGCGTTGCCTGCGTCACCAGCATAACCTCCCTGCGTACAAGGGGGCCTGCCCAGCAACGCCGCCGCGCGCCGCTCAGGCGCAAGGCGCAGTCACCTCGGGTTTCGCCTTCCCGCCCGGACCTACGGGCAGGGAAGCGCGTCTCCAGCCTTCCCCTGTGGCCCGGCGTTTTGCCGTGGCCGCCGATTGGCGCGTTGTCGCGCACTTTACTTTTCCGGCCCGAAACAAAGGCCGTAGGTAATTAGTTCTTCTCCAGGACAAAGGTCAAGCGCGAAGGGGGTTGCCCCGGTTAAAGACTTGCGCCTTGCGATAGTCCGCCCTCGATCCCAGCTAGCTAGGAAAGCGCGTTGCCGGCGGGACCTGCTCTGCTGCGCCGCAGCATCTGGACTTCGCCGCCGTTTTGAGTAGAGTGGCGCCGTTTCTGGACACGCCGCTTGCCCGCCGACATGGTCGCCACCGGTCGCGGGGGCGTTTGACCGCGAAGGGGTGCCCTGTGAGGGCGCAGCTGTGCGACCGGTCAAGCAGCACCCCCAAGCTCCTTTGAGGAGAGATCGACCATGGCCCTAGGAAAAGACAGCCTGAACACCCGCAAGACTCTGACCGTCGAGGGGCGGGACTACGACTACTACTCCCTCGAGGCCGCCAGCGAGAGCCTCGGCGACCTTTCGCGGCTGCCCTTCTCGCTGAAGGTGCTGCTCGAGAACCTGCTGCGCAACGAGGACGGTACCAGCGTCACCCGCGACGACATCGAGGCGCTGGCCGGCTGGCTGCAGGACCGCCGCTCCGACCGGGAGATCGCCTTTCGCCCGGCGCGCGTGCTGATGCAGGACTTCACTGGCGTGCCGGCGGTGGTCGATCTGGCGGCGATGCGTCAGGCGATGTCGAAGATGGGGGGCGATCCCGACCGCATCAATCCGCTCTCTCCGGTCGATCTGGTGATCGACCACTCGGTGATGGTGGACCACTTCGGCGGGCCGGAGTCCTTCGAGCGCAACGTCGAGCGCGAGTTCGAGCGCAACGGCGAGCGCTATTCCTTCCTGCGCTGGGGCCAGAGCGCCTTCGACAACTTCCGCGTGGTGCCGCCGGGCACCGGAATCTGCCACCAGGTCAACCTGGAGTACCTCGGCAAGACGGTGTGGAGTTCGCAGCAGGACGGCCGCACCCTGGCCTATCCCGACACCCTGGTCGGCACAGACAGCCACACCACGATGATCAACGGCCTGGCCGTGCTCGGCTGGGGCGTCGGCGGCATCGAGGCCGAGGCGGCGATGCTCGGCCAGCCGATCTCGATGCTGATTCCCGAGGTTGTCGGCTTCAAGCTGACCGGCGCGCTGAAGGAGGGGACCACGGCCACCGACCTGGTGCTGACCGTGACCCAGATGCTGCGCAGCAAGGGCGTGGTCGGCAAGTTTGTCGAGTTCTTCGGCGAGGGCCTGTCGCACATGACCCTGGCCGACCGGGCGACCATCGCCAACATGGCCCCGGAGTACGGCGCCACCTGCGGTCTGTTCCCGATCGATGCCGAGACCCTGCGCTACCTGGAGTTCTCCGGCCGCGAGCCCGAGCAGGTCAAGCTGGTCGAGGCCTATGCCAAGGCGCAGAACATGTGGTGGGACGAGGCGCAGCCCGAGCCGCTCTTCACCGAGACCCTGGAGCTCGATATCGGCACGGTCGAGCCCAGCTTGGCCGGACCGAAACGGCCCCAGGACAAGGTCGCGCTGTCGCACGCCGCCGCCGAGTTCAGCACCGCGCTGGCCAAGGAGCTCGATCTCCACGCCACCGGCCCCGAAGGCAAGATGGAAGCCGAGGGTCCCGGCGCGGCACAGATCGAGATGGAGCGGCTCAACAAGGCGGTGCCGGTCGAGGGCCAGAATTACGAGCTCAACCACGGTGACGTGGTGATCGCCGCGATCACCTCCTGCACCAACACCTCCAATCCTGCGGTGATGCTGGCCGCCGGGCTGGTCGCCCGCAAGGCGCTGGAGAAGGGGCTGTCGGTCAAGCCCTGGGTCAAGACCTCGCTGGCGCCGGGCTCCAAGGTGGTGACCGACTATCTGGAGAAGGCCGGGGTGCAGGACGATCTCGACCAGCTCGGCTTCGACCTGGTCGGCTACGGCTGCACCACCTGCATCGGCAACTCCGGGCCGCTGGCCGAGGAGATCGTGGCGGCGATCGACAAGGGCGATCTCAACGTCTGCGCGGTGCTTTCGGGCAACCGCAACTTCGAAGGCCGGATCAACCCGCAGACCCGTTCCAACTATCTCGCCTCGCCGCCCTTGGTGGTGGTCTACGCGCTGGCGGGCAACATGCAGATCGACCTGCTGACCCAGCCGATCGGCGAGGGCAAGGACGGCAAGCCGGTCTACATGAAGGACATCTGGCCGAGCAACGCCGAGATCGCCGAGACGATGCAAGCCAGCGTCACCCCGGAGATGTTCCGCAACCGCTACAGCAATGTCTTCGAGGGGCCGAAGCAGTGGCAGCAGATCGAGACCGGCGAAGGCGAGACCTTCGAGTGGGATCCGAGCAGCACCTACGTCGCCTATCCGCCCTTCTTCGAGGACATGGGCGCCGAGCCCGCTCCGGTCGAGGATATCGAGGGCGCCAAGGTGCTGGCCCAGCTGGGCGATTCGATCACCACCGATCACATCTCCCCGGCCGGGGCGATCAAGCAGGAAAGCCCGGCCGGGCACTACCTGCTGGAACACCAGGTCCGTCCGGCGGAGTTCAACTCCTACGGCTCGCGGCGCGGCAACCACGAGGTGATGATGCGCGGCACCTTCGCCAACATCCGCATCCGCAACGAGCTGGCCGAGGGCGCCGAGGGCGGCTTCACCAAGTACAAAGGCGAGATCCTGCCGATCTACGATGCCGCCATGAAGTACGCCGAGGAGGGTACGCCGCTGATCGTGATCGCCGGCAAGGAGTACGGCACCGGCTCCTCGCGCGACTGGGCGGCCAAGGGCACCCGGCTGCTCGGCATCAAGGCGGTGATCGCCGAGTCCTTCGAGCGTATCCACCGCTCCAACCTGGTCGGGATGGGCGTCCTGCCGCTGCAGTTCAAGGAGGGCGTCACCCGGGAAAGCCTGAAGCTGACCGGCGAGGAGACCTTCGATATCTCCGGCATGGCGGAAGGCCTGAAACCGCGCCTGGAGGTCGCCTGCACCATCCGCCGGCCCGATGGCGGCAGCGAGGAGATCGCCCTGCTGTGCCGCATCGATACCGCCGACGAGGTCGCCTATTACCGGCACGGCGGCATCCTGCAGTACGTGCTGCGCAACCTGATGAGCGACGGCAAGCAGGCCGCCTGAGCGCTGCCAAAGCGAAGCTGAGAGAGCCCCCGGCAGGAGCGCGCCGGGGGCTTTTTTCGCGCTGGACGCGGCGCTGTTCAACCCCGTCCTCTTCCGCGCCTTGTTTCCGCGGGGTATCCGTCCGATAAGGGCGGCTGGGGAGGACGGTTGCGGAGGCGGCCTTGCGCCGGAGCCTGGAAGACTTTCTCGAGGATCCGAGCGGCGCCTGGCTGGCGTCGCTGGCGCTGCTGTCGCCGCTGCTCCTGCTGTATCTGGCGCAGTTCCTGCTGACGCCCGGCTGGATTTGGCCGGGCGGTTTCCTGCAGCCGGACCATGCGGCGCTGCTGGCCGAGGCCCGGGAGTACTTCGATCGCGGCTTTTCGCCGCTGCGCGCGCTGCCTTTCAGCGACACGCGCAACGCACCGCAGATCTACTTCGAGCCGCTGACGCTGCTGCTCGGCGCCCTGCTGGCCTGTGGCGGCTTCGATCCGGGCGCCCTCAACGCCGCGGCCGGACTGATCCTCGGCCTGCTCTGTCTGCGGCTCGCCTTGGCGCTCTACGGCGCGCTGGTCGGTTTCGCCACCCCCGGCCGGCGCATCGGCCTGCTGCTGTTCGTCTGGGGCGGCGGGCTCTTCGCGCTGCTCGGCCTGGCCGCGGGCTTCGGCGCCCCAGCGCGCCTGGCCGATTTCGCGCCGGGGGAAGCCCTTAATCTTGGCCGCAGCCTGCTGTCGCCGGAACAGGCCTTCCTGCACGCCGTTTTCCTGGGCTGCCTTCTGGCGCTCCACCGCCGCCGCTTCTTTCTCGCGCTTCTGCTCTGCCTGCTGCTGGCGGCGAGCGATGCCAGCGCCGGGCTGCAGCTGCTCCTGGTTGTGCTCGCCTGGGCGGGGCTGGAGCGCGGTTTTCTTGGCGACAGGAGCCTGCCGGCCTGGTTTCCCGCCACGCTCGGCGTCTTCCTGGCGCTGCATCTTGGCTATTACTACGCCTATCTGCCGCTGACCTCCTGGGAACACCGGATGGCGACGGCTCCGGCGGAGCCGGCCCAGACCCTGACTTTGCTGTCTCTGCTGGCTGCCTACGCCCTGGCCGGCGCGGCCGTCGTCCTGCGCCTGCGCAACCGGATCCATGCCGCGCCGGTGCTGGGCCGCGCGAGCGGCCGGCTGCTGGCGGTCTGGCTGCTGGTTTCCTTCGCGCTGGCCAATCACGAGTTCCTGATGCCGCCGCGCGATCCGCTGCGCTTCGCCCAGGGGCATCTCTGGATGCCGCTGTTCCTGCTCGGCGCGCCGGTGCTGGCGGCGCTGCTCGACCGTCTCTGGGCGGCCCGGGGCGGCTGGCGGGCGCCGGCGCCGCTTGTCCTGGCGCTGGTCGTGACGGTCTTCCTCTTCGACAACGCGGCCTTCCTGGCTCAGGAGACCCGTACGATCCTGCGCGGCGAAGGGCGCGCGCAGAGCCTCGCCCGGACCCAGCGGCAGGCGCTCGCAGCGCTGGAGAGCGAGCGTTTCGAGGGCTTCCTGGTGGCCACGCCGGAGGCGCCTCTGGGCTATATGACCACGGTCTATACCCCGCTGCGCTCCTGGTATTCCCATGACCGCCAGACCCCGGCGGCGGCGCTCAGGCGGGAGCGGCTGGAGGCCTTTGCGGCGCGCCAGATCGCGCCTTCCGAGTGGCTCTGGGACGATGTCGTGGTGATCCTCAAGGCGACGCCGATCGAGGCCGGCCGGCTGGCCTGGCTGCGCCACGGCATGAGCGTCGAGGACGCGCCCGGCCCCTACGTCTTTATCGTCAGCCCGGCGCGCTAGGCCGCGGGCAAGCATTGCTTGGCGCTGCCCAGGCAATCGCCTATCTATGAACCAGTAAATAAGTAGATAGGCCTCTCCAAAAGTCATGCCCCGCCTCGCCGTTCGCCACGAAACGGTTTACCGCTACGCACGCCCGGTCAGCTTCGGCGAGCATCGCCTGATGTTCCGGCCGCGCGACAGCCACGATCTGCGGCTGGTCGACACCGCGCTGACCATCTCGCCGCGCGCCAAGGTGCGCTGGCTGCATGACGTCTTTTCCAACTCCATCGCCATGGCCAGCTTCAAGGATCCGGCCGAGGAACTGCGGTTCGAGAGCAATATCGTGATCGACCACTATGGCCTGTCCGAGCCGGAATTCTCGATCGAGCCCTATGCCCGGACCTATCCCTTCACCTATCCGGCCGAGGAAAGTCCGGACCTGGCGCGCAGCATCGAGCGCGACGATCCCGATCCGGACCGCCTGGTCGATGCCTGGGCGAAGCGCTTTCTCAACGGCGGCTCGACGGTCGATACCCAGAGTCTGCTGGTCAGCATGACCAAGACCATTCACGCCGAATTCAGCTATCAGCGCCGCTACGCCATCGGCGTGCAGACGCCGACCGAAACCCTGAAGCTCGGCTGCGGTTCCTGCCGTGACCTGGCGCTGTTGATGATGGCGTCGGTGCGCTCCCTGGGTTTGGCGGCCCGCTTCGTCTCCGGATACCTCTATGACTCCAGTCTCGACAATCGGGACGGAACGGCGGTGCGCGGCGCCGGCGATACCCATGCCTGGGTCCAGGTTTATCTCCCCGGCGCAGGCTGGGCGGAGTTCGATCCGACCAATGGGCTGGTCGGCGGCGCCAACCTGATCCGGATCGCCGTGGCGCGTAATCCGGCGCAGGCGGTGCCTCTGCAGGGCAGCTACTTCGGCGCTACCGAGGACTACATCGGGATGTCCGTCGAGGTCGAGGTGTCGCGCGTGCCTAAAGACGGCGATTGAGCGCCACTCCCGGCGCTGTCACCCCAAAGTGATTCGTCTGTTATGGCCGGAAGCGGCAGGCTTCCGTCATGCGTAACCTGACCGCACTTGCCTTGGCTGCTGCACTGCTCGCCCTGGCGCCGGACGATGCCGCGGCGCAGGCCGACGCTTCTCCGGTGGTTGTCGAACTGTTCACCAGCCAGGGCTGCAGCTCCTGTCCGCCCGCCGACGCGCTGTTGCAAGAGCTCGCCGGGCGCGACGACGTCATCGCCCTGGGCCACCACGTCGACTACTGGGATTACATCGGCTGGCAGGACCCTTTCGCCCGCCCCGAATCGACCGAGCGGCAGCGCGGCTATTCGCGCGCGCTGGGGCTGTCCTTCATATACACCCCGCAGATGGTGATCGACGGCCGGCATGACGTGGTCGGATCGCGCCGCAGCGAGGTGCGTGCCACGATCGACAGCTTCGCCGCCGAGAAGAAGCCGGCCCAGGTGCGGATCGACGCGGCGCGCGGCGTGATCGTCGTCGAGGCCGGCGCGGCGCCGGAGGAACCCTGCATCGTCTGGCTGGCCAGCTTCGACAGCGCCCATGAAACCGCCGTGCAGCGCGGCGAGAACAGCGGCCGCAAGCTGGTCGACGCCAACGTGGTGCGCAACTTCGAGAAGATCGGCACCTATCTCGGGCCGCGTCTGGAGATCGAAGTCGATCTCGCCGCCGCGAAGGCGGCCGGCCGGGGCGGAGTCGCGGTGCTGATCCAGCATTCGACCAACGGCCCGATCCTGGGAGCGGCCAAGCTGGACTTCTAGTCGTCCTTGCCGCCGCTCCGCGACAGCCGCACCACGCCGAGCTTGGCCAGCCAGGCGAGCGTCGCGATGGCGGCCTCCCGATCCGCTTCAGGCAGCTCCGCGAGCAGAGCCTTCAGAGTTAGCGGCTTCGCACTGAGCTGGGCGAGGAGTTCCTGGCGGTGCCGCGCCGGCAGGCGGCGTTCCGCGCCGAAGCTGGCGAGCTTGAGGCCCTCGAGCGCGGCGAGCCGGGTTTCCGGCACGTCGGATGCAAGGGTCACCACGGTGTCCTTGCCCAGATATTCCGTGGGATAGCCGGCAAAGAGGCGGGTCGGGTCGCCGCGGCTGGGATGCGGCGCGGTCTCGGCGGCACCCAGCGGCGCGACCTCGGTATCCCTGGCCCGGCGCGCCGCCAGCTCGCCCCACAGCGCCTGATAGGCGGCGATGACGTGGCGCCAATCGAAAACCTCGCGCGCCCGCCGCGCGCCCGCCGCGCCCAGTTTGCGGCGCAGTTCGGCGTCCTCTACCAGGCGGGTGACGGCCTCGGCCGCCGCGTCGATCTCCACGGCGACGCTCTGGCTGGCATAGCCGATGTAGTGATCGTAGTTGAACATCTCGGCGGCGAAGCTGCGGGCCAGTCCGGGCGCGCTGCCGGGCTGCGGCTGCCAGGTCGGCACCGTCAGGCCGTCGATCTCGGGGCGGACCGTCTGGCGGTAGCCGTCCCAGTCGCTGACCACCACCGGCAGGCCGGCGGCCATCGCCTCCAGCGGCGTCAGGCCATAGGTCTCCTGGATGTTGTCGGAGAAGGAGAGGAAGAGATCCGCTGCGTGCCAGACCTCGCTGCGCACCGCCGGGTCGCCGCCGTCGAGGAAGTGGCAGGTCACCTCCGGGGCGATTTCCGCCGCAGCTTCCTTGAAGGCCGTCTCGATCCAGTCGTTGGCGAACCAGCCGGCCTGGATCAGGTGCAGCCTGCGGCCGCTGCGCACGGCGGCGGCCTGCATCGCGCTGTACATCGGGAAGGGGTTGGCCTTGGCGTGGAAGGACAAGCGCCCGAGGAACAGCCCGGCGATATCCGCCTCCGCGATGCCGAGACGCTGGCGCAGCGCCTGCCCGGCAGCACGGCGCCCGGGCGTCGCCGCGTAGTCGTCGCTGTGCACGCCGAGCGGGATCACCGGGGTCTGGCAGGCCAGCGTGGCCCGGACTCCGAAGCGTGACTCCAGATAGGCCGCCTGGGATTCGATCTGCCGCAGCACCATGTCGCGCACCGCCTCGGAGGTGCAGATCACTGCGTCCCAAGGCTGCACCGGGGCGCTCAGCAGCTCCGCCAGCCCCGCCATGGCGCCTTCCGACGAAGTGGTGTGGGTGACGCCGCAGATCGAAAAGCCGCGCTGGTCGCCGTGACGGCGCTGCCAGGTCTGCGGCGCGATCAGCGGATCGGGGCGATAGAGCGTGCCCGGCTCGGCGGCGCGCTCGATCCGGTCGAGAGGGATGTGGACGCAGGCCGTGCGGCTGCCGGTGAAGCCGTGGAGCTGCCGGGCGAAGGCTTCGGCCTGGGCGCGGGTCTGGCAATAGGCATAGAAGGTCTCGAGGCCGCCGTGCCGGGCGAAGGCTTTGAGGAAGGCTTCGCCGGCGGCGTGGCGGCCCTTGATCTCGTCCTTTGCGACATAGCCGCTGGGCGCATAGAGCAGCGCGGCGTTGGCCCGCGCCGTCTGTCCGCTGCCGTTCTCGCCGCTCTCCCGCGCCATCCCGCCCCCTTCGCTGGCCGCATCTTGCGCGGGCGGCCGGGCGGTGACAAGCGGGGCCCCTCCGAAGGGGTGGGGGCTGCTACTCTGCGGCCGAGGAGAGACCGCGTTCCATGCAGGCGGCGAGGCGGCGGGAGAAGCCGCCGGGGTCGGGCAGCGGCTCGCCCTCCAGGATCCGCGCCTGATCGAGCAGCAGTCTGGCCGCATCCGCCAGTCCGTCCTTGTCCGCGCCCTCCAGGCGGCTCGAGAGCTGCCGGATCAGGGCATGGTTCGGGTTGATCTCCAGCACCCGCTGGGCCGCCGCGTCGATCTCGCGGTGCTGGGACAGCACCCGGGCGAGATGCAGATCGAGATCGCCGTCGTCGGCGACCAGACAGACCGGACTGTTGGCCAGGCGCTTGGAGCGGCGCACGTCCTTAACGTCGTCCTTCAAGGTCTGCTTCATGAAGGCGATGACCTTCTCGATCTCGGGCGCGGCGCCTTGACTGTCTTTGCCATCCTCGCTGGCCGTCTCCGGCTGTTCGTCCTTCTGCTCGAACTCCGTTCCGGCGCGGGTCACGGAGCTCAGCAGAGTCTCCTCGTAGCTGCCGACCGAAGGGACCCAGAAGTCGTCCACCGGATCGGTGAGCAGCAGCACCTCGATGCCCTTCTGCAGGAAGCCCTCGATCTGCGGCGAGTCCTTGAGCTTGGCGGCGCTGTCGCCGGAGATGTAATAGATCGCCGATTGGCCCGGTTGCATCCGGGCCTTGTAGTCGGCCAGGCTGGTCCAGCCCTCGACGGCGCTGCTGCGGAAGCGCGCCAGCTCCAGCAGCGCCGCGCGCCGCTCGCTGTCCTCGTAGATGCCTTCCTTGAGCACCGGCCCGAAGGCTTCCCAGAAAACGGCGTAGTCCTCGGGCGCCGACCCGGCTTTTTTCCGCAGGGTTTCCAGCACCCGCTTGACCACTCCGTTGCGGATCTTGGTCAGCACCGGATCGTGCTGCAGGTGCTCGCGGCTGACGTTGAGCGAGATATCCTGGGAATCGATCACGCCGCGCAGAAAGCGCAGGTAGGGCGGCACCAGGGTTTCGCAGTCCTCGGTGATGAAGACCCGCTTGACGTAGAGGCGCACGCAGCCGCTGCGCGCCGGATCGAAGAGGTCGTGCGGCCGCTGCGAAGGAATGTAGAGCAGACCGGAATACTCGATCACGCCCTCGGCGTGGAAATGCATCCAGTGCCAGGGGTCGTCGAAGGCGTGGGCGACGTGGTGGTAGAACTCGGTGTACTGCTCCTTGGAGATTTCCGACTTCGGCCGGGTCCAGATCGCCGAGGCGGAGTTGAGCTGCTGCGCCTCGCCGCCGCCGCCGAGCAGGATCGGCACGCCGATATGGTCGCTGTAGCTGCGCACGATCCGCTGGATGTCGCGCTCCTCCAGGAAGCGCTGCTCGTCCTTCTTGAGATGCAGGGTGATCTTGGTGCCGCGGGCGGCGATCTGCTTGCCCATGTCGGTGATGGAGAAACCGCCGGTGCCGTCGGATTCCCAGCGCCAGTTCTCCGACTCGCCGGCCTTGCGGCTCTCGACGACCACGCGCTCGGCGACCATGAAGGCGGAATAGAAGCCGACGCCGAACTGGCCGATCAGCTCGAGATCTGCATCCTTTTTCTCCATCTTGGAGAGAAAGGCGCTCGACCCGGAATGGGCGATGGTGCCCAGGTTCTCGATCAGGTCGCCGCGGTTCATGCCGATGCCGTTGTCGACGACGGTCAGAGTCCCCGCCTCCTTGTCGGGCAGGATCTGGATCTTGAACTCGGGATCGTCGCTGATCAGGCCGGGGTCGGTGATCGCCAGATAGCGCAGGCGGTCGCAGGCGTCGGAGGCGTTGGAGACCAGCTCGCGCAGGAAAATTTCCTTATTCGAGTAGAGCGAGTTGGCGACGATGTCGAGCAGCCGGCTGACTTCGGCCTGAAAGGAGAGGGTTTCCTGGGCGTCTTGCGTCATGTCGCTCGCTTCATTTTCTGCCGCCGCCGCCGCGAGGAGCCGGGGCGGGGATTTGCCGGTGGTTTTGTCCGTAGTCCGTTGTTATGTGTGTCAGAGACAGAAAAGCTACAAGGCCGCGTTTCATCACCGGCCGCGATCCCCAGAGACGAACCGCAGCGAGCAGATGACCCCGTCTCCCTCTAGACGCGTCACCGCCGTTCTTGGTCCCACCAACACCGGCAAGACCTACCTGGCGATGGAGCGTATGGCCGCCCACGACAGCGGCATCATGGGTTTTCCGCTGCGCCTGCTGGCGCGTGAGAACTACGACCGCATGGTGGCGATGAAGGGGGCCGGCGCCGTGGCACTGATCACCGGAGAGGAAAAGATCGTCCCGCCGGGCGCGCGCTATTTTCTTTGCACCGTGGAGTCCATGCCGCTCGGCCGCGATGTCGAGTTCCTGGCGGTGGACGAAATCCAGCTCGCCGCCGATCCCGAGCGCGGCCATGTCTTCACCGAACGCCTGCTCAAGGCGCGCGGCCGCGAGGAGACCATGTTTCTCGGCGCCGAGACGGCGCGGTCGCTGCTGCGCCGGCTGGTGCCGGGTGCCGAGACCGTCTCGCGGCCGCGCTTCTCGACCCTCTCCTACATCGGCCCGCGCAAGCTGACGCGCCTGCCGCCGCGCTCCGCCGTGGTCGCCTTCTCCGCCGCCGAGGTCTATGCCATGGCCGAGCTGATGCGCCGCCAGGCGGGCGGCACGGCGGTGGTGCTCGGCGCGCTTTCGCCGCGCACCCGCAACGCCCAGGTGGCAATGTTCGAGGCCGGGGAGGTCGACTATCTGGTCGCCACCGACGCCATCGGCATGGGCCTCAACCTCGATCTCGATCACGTCGCCTTTGCCCGGCTCAGCAAGTTCGACGGCCGCCGGCCGCGCCAGCTCAGCGCCGCTGAGGTCGGACAGATCGCCGGGCGCGCCGGGCGTCACATGGCCGACGGCAGCTTCGGGCCGACCGGCGATCTGGGCCCGTTCAGTCCGGAGATGATCGAAGCGGTGGAAACCCATTCCTTCGAACCGCTGCATGCCTTCTATTGGCGCAACGGCGAACTGGATTTCCGCAGCCCGGAGCAGCTCAAGCAGAGCCTGGAGGAGCGTCCGCCGCTGGCCGAGCTGATCCGGGTGCGCGATGCCGAGGACCAGCGCTCCCTCGACGCCCTGCTGCGCGATCCCGAGATGACGGCCCGGGCGAGCGGCCGCGACCGGGTGCGCCTGCTGTGGGAGGTCGCGCAGGTGCCGGATTTCGGCAAGACCCTGACCGACCAGCATGTGCGCCTGCTGGCGACGCTCTACCGCCATCTCGCCGATGGCGATGGCCGCCTGCCCGAGGACTGGGTGGCGGGCCAGGTGCGGCGTCTCGACAAGGTCGAGGGGGACATCGACTCCCTGGTCGCCCGCCTGGCCCACATCCGGACCTGGACCTTCATCACCCACCGCGCCGATTGGCTCGCCGATTCCGATACTTGGCAGGAGATGACGCGCGGGATAGAAGACAGATTGTCCGATGCGCTGCATGGGCGGCTAACGCAGCGTTTCGTGGATACCCGGGCCGCGACACTGATCAAACGCCTGAAGGGGGGCGAGGATCTGATGGGGGCCGTAAGAGCGAACGGCGAGGTGGTGGTCGAGGGCCAGACCGTCGGCCATCTTGAAGGCTTTCGCTTCACTCTCGATACGACCGTCGCCAAGGACGACGCGCCGCCGGTGCTGACCGCCGCGCGCCATGCCCTGGGCGAGGAGATTCCGCGCCGCCTGGCGCAGCTCGAGGCCGACAACGACGGCGCCTTCCTGCTGACCGAGGCGGGGAAGCTGACCTGGCGCGGAAATCCGGTGGCCCGCCTGGCCAAGGGCGACTCCGCCCTGCGGCCGCGGATCGAGGCCGACGACTGCGAGTTCTTCGACGGGCCGATGCGCGAGCGGGTGCGCCAGCGCCTGGTCGGCTGGCTGCAGCGGCACCTGCGCAACCGCCTGAGCGCGCTCTACGCGCTGCAGGAGGCCGAGTTCACGCCGGCCGCCCGCGGTCTGGCTTTCCAGCTCGCGGAATCCCTCGGTTGCCTGCCGCGCTATGCCGTCTCCGCGCAGCTGCGCGAGCTCGACAAGGACGACCGCAAGAAGCTGACCGAGATGAAGCTGCGGCTCGGCGCCGCCTCGATCTTCGTGCCGGCGCTGCTCAAGCCCAGCGCGATCCAGCTGCGCGCGCTGCTCTGGGCCGTGTTCAACGAACGCGAGGCGCCGACGCTGCCGCGCGAGGGCGCGGCCAGCTTCGTGCCGATCCTCGGCGACGACTTCTGCAACGCCATCGGCTATCGCCGGCTGAGCGCCAAGCAGGGCGTGCTGGCGGTGCGCGCCGACGTGCTGGAGCGCCTGGCCTTCGAGGCGCGGCGGCTGAGCGCCACGGAGGGCTTCGCCGTGCCGCCGGTCTGGCAGCAGCTGCTCGAGGGCGGCGAGGCCGAGGTCGCCACCGCGCTGATCGGTCTCGGCTACCGCGCCGCGCGGCAGGAGGAGGGGCTGCGTTTTTACCGCAAGGGGCCGCGGCGCCGCCCGGCGGATCGCCCCGCCGAGAGCGGGCCGGCAACGGCCGAGGGAGAGGCGGCGGGACCGAGGGAGACGAGCGGCGGCGAAGCCCAGGCGGCGCCGCAGCGGCCCCGCCAGGAGCGCGGCCGCAAGCGCAAGGACGCCCAGGGCAAGAAAAACGCCGGCGGCAAGGGCCAGCAGAACCAGCCGCGCCACCAGCCTCGCGAGAAGCAGCCCGATCCCCATTCGCCCTTCGCCGTGCTGAAGGAGCTGAAGTTCGGCGGATGAAGCTGCCCCGGAGCAGGCTGGAATGACCGACGAAGCCTTCCTGCGGGCCGACAAGTGGCTCTATCAGGCGCGCTTCTTCAAGAGCCGTTCGCTCGCTTCCAAGGTCTGCGACGGCGGGCTGCGGATTTCTGGCAACAAGGTCGACAAGGCGCACGCCCGGGTGCGGGTCGGCGACGTGCTGACCTTTCCACAGGGTCTGCATATCCGCGTGGTCAAGGTGCTGGCTCTGGGAACGCGGCGCGGCCCGGCCAGCGAGGCGCAGGGTCTCTACGAGGATCTCAGTCCGCCCGAGAAGCAAACGCCGCTGCCGAAGGCGGCACGCTCCGGCGTCATGACCCGCGACGCCGGCAGCGGCCGGCCGACCAAACGGGATCGGCGTCAGCTCGACCGGCTGCGCCGCGGGTGAACCGTCTGCGGGACGCCGTTGTCGCCAGGCCCCAGTCCGAGGATCAGATCCGCCGCCGCCTCCGCCCAGTCCTCCGGCTTGACCGCGTCGTCGGCGAGGTCGGGCAGGCAGGAGCGCAGCATCGCCGTGTCGATGATCCCGGGATTGAGGGCGACCGCGCAGAAGCCCCCGGGCAGTTCTTCGGCCAGGGATTGGCTGAGTCCCTCGATCGCCCACTTGCTGGCGCAGTAAGGCGCGACTTCGGGATCGGTCGAGCGGCCCCAGCCCGAGGAGAAGTTGACGATCGTGCCGCGGCCCTCGGCCAGCATCGCCGGCAGGAAGGCCTGGATGACGTTGATCGTGCCCTTGACGTTGACGTCGAGGACCATGTCGATTTCCTCCGGCGGCACCTTCCACAGCGGCGCGTTGCGGTTGATCGCCCCGGCGTTGTTGACGATGCGGGCGGGCGCGCCGGCGCTGCCCAGCGCCGCTTCTGCCCAGGCGTTCACCGCCGCCCGGTCGGTGATGTCCAGCGTCTCGAAGCCGTGCTCGGGATGGGCCGCGCGCAGCTCGGCGATGGCCGCGGCGGAACGGCCGCAGCCGAGCACGCGGTGGCCGCGGGCGATCAGCGTCTCGGCCAGGGCGCGGCCGGTGCCGCGGGTGCAGCCTGTCAGGACGATCGTCTCGGGGGAGTGCGGCATGGGAGCTCCTATCGGGTTCTGCGGAAAACGACGCTGAGGTTGTTCGCCGGCATGGCGTGGGTCCCGGTCAGCTCCAGGCCGTGCCGGCCGGCGGCTTCGGCGACCTCCTCCAGCGCGCGCAGGCCCCATTCCGGGTTCTGCGCCTTCAAGCTGGCGTCGAAGGCGCGGTTCGACTCCGCCGTTTCCCCAGCGACGACGAAGGGGCCGTAGAGGATCAGCGGCCCGCCGGCGGGCAGCAGCCGTCCGGCGCCGGCGAGCAGGCCCTCTGCGGCGCGCCAGGGCGCGATGTGGATCATGTTGATGCAGACCACGGCGTCGGCCTCGGCGATCGGCCAGTCGGCGGCGCCGGCGTCGAGGTCGAGCGGCGGCCGCAGGGTTTCGCAGGCCGCCTCGGCGGCATGGGCGGCGATCGAGGCGCGCAGCTCCGGGTTCGGATCGCTCGGCTGCCACACCAGCGGCGCCAGGGCCGGCGCGAAGTAGGCGGCATGCTCGCCGGTGCCGCTGGCCACTTCCAGCGCCAGCCCCTGGCGCGGCAGGGTTTCGCGCAGCACCGCCAGCAGCGGCGCGCGGTTGCGCTGGGTCGCCGGGGCGTGGCGCTTGGCCGCGCCGCTTTGCTGTTGCCAAGTCATCGCGCCTGCTTAGCTAGTGAGGGAGACCGCGGCAAGGGTCTGTCGCAACCCGCCCTGCCTTGCTGCCCCTCCCCGAGCGTGATAGAGGACGCCGCCTATGCTCGATAGATTGAAGAAGTTTCTGCGCGAGGACGACTCCACCCAGGTCGCCGCCGATCAGGGCGTCGACGAGGTCCAGCTCGCCGCCGCCGCCCTGCTGCTCGAGGCGGCCGGACGCGACGGCCAGCTCGACCCCGGCGAGCGCGACAAGATCGAGGAGCTGATCGCCGCCCGCTACGGAATCGGCCCGGCCGAGATCGAACGCCTGCTGACCCGAAGCGAGGCGCGGCTGGAGAACACCAGCCAGCTGCTCTCCTTCACCCGCGCGATCAAGGACAACCTCGACAACGAGGAGCGCATTGAAGTCCTTGAAATGCTTTGGGAGGTCGTCTATGCGGACGGTGCGCTGCATGATTACGAGGCGAACTTGATGCGGCGGGTCGCCGGCCTCATTTATGTGACGGATCGTGAAAGCGGAGAGGCGCGCAAACGCGCGCTGGCGCGGCTCGGTCTAGAGGGATAGATCATCCCTGCGGATAGGGATCGCGCGAGAGGATCTGTATGACCTACGTGGTGACCGAGGCTTGCATCAAGTGCAAGTACATGGACTGTGTCGAAGTCTGCCCCGTGGACTGTTTCTACGAGGGCGAGAACATGCTGGTCATTCATCCGGACGAATGCATCGACTGCGGCGTCTGCGAGCCGGAGTGCCCGCCGGAAGCGATTCTGCCGGATACCGACGCCGAGGCCGAGAACTGGCTGAGCCTCAACACCGAATATAGCGAGAGTTGGCCGAACATCACCCGCAAGGGCGAGCCGCCCGCCGACGCCGAGGCCTACGACGGGATGAAGGGCAAGTACGATAAGTACTTCAGCGCCAAGCCCGGGGACACCGGCTGAGCGTCCTGCCTGCCCGCCAGAAGGGTGCGACACCCGCGATGTTGCAGCGCAGCAGTTGAAACTCGGACAAAATTGTAATATAATTGCAAGCATCCGCCCGACTGGCAGCGCCAGCCGGGTGGTGGTTTGTAAGGACCGGCGTATTTGGGCTTGAGCCCTGTTCACGTAGAAAAATCCGATGCCTGCCTGGGACGGGAACGCAAACCGGGCGGTGCAGATTTTTGGCTCGATTTCCAGGTCCCGGTGCAGGGCGCAAGCCGCCGCCGAACGAGCGGCCTGCGCCCCTGAGGAGGGTGGTTCCCGTCGGGAGAGAACACGGAGAAGAACCGACAGATGACAAAGAAATCAGACTATTCCGCAGGCGATTACGTGGTCTACCCGACCCATGGCGTGGGCCGGGTCGAAGGCATCGAGACTCAGGAGATCGCCAACGAAAAGATCGACCTGATCGTGATCAAGTTCGAAAAAGACCGCATGACCCTGCGGGTTCCCGTCGGCAAGGCCGAGAATTCCGGTCTGCGCAAGCTCTCCAGCCGCAAGATGATGGACACCGCCCTGACCACCCTCAAGGGCCGCAGCCGCGTCAAGCGGACCATGTGGAGCCGCCGGGCGCAGGAGTACGAGGCGAAGATCAACTCCGGCGACCCCGTCTCCATCGCCGAGGTGGTGCGCGACCTGCACCGCGCCGACGACCAGCCCGATCAGTCCTACAGCGAGCGCCAGATGTATCAGGCGGCGCTTGACCGACTCGCGCGCGAACTGGCTGCCTTGGAGAAGATTGACGAGGAAGCGGCCGCGCAGAAGCTCGAAAAGCTGCTGAAGGCGGCTTGATCGCTGTATAGGCCGCCGCGGAACAAGGTGGCGCAAAGCGCGTCGAGTCCGAAGCGGACTGTCCTGGCTGCAGTTCAAGAGTCCTGGCAAGACGCTATGCGCCCGTATCCGCGGGGGCACGATTCCGGTGGCTGTGCGGAGCCTCGATGAGCGATTCCCGAAAGTCCGAGAGTCCGAAACTGGAGAAGCGCTTCGGCGTGATCCCCGGCGCCAGGCGGGTCTGGGCCGTGGCCTCGGTGCACGGCGAGGCGGAACGCCTGAAGAAGCTGCATGGCAAACTGCTCGCCAAGCTGCGCGACGGCGACCGGATCGTGTATCTCGGCAATCTCTTCGGACGTGGCGCCGATGTCCGCGGCGCGGTCGACGAGCTGCTCGGCTTTCGCTGCGAGGCGATGGCCCGCGAACCGGCCGAGGAGCCGCATGTCATCCTGCTGCGCGGCAGCCAGGAGGAGATGTGGCAGAAGCTGCTGCAGCTGCAGTTCGCCACCGATCCGCGCAGCGTGCTCGCCTGGATGGTCGATCAGGGCGTCGGACCGACGCTCAAGGCCTATGGCTCCTCGCCCGAGGATGCCCTCGCCGAAGGCCGGCGCGGCGCCATGGAGCTGACCCGCTGGACCGGCGCGCTGCGTGCCGCGATGCAGAAGGCGCCGGGTCACTACGAGCTGATGAGCGCCCTGCGCCGAGCCGCCTACACCGACGACAACCAGCTGCTGTTCGTCAACTGCGGTCTCGACCCCTCGCGGCCGCTCGAGGCCCAGACCGACAGCTTCTGGTGGGACTCCAACCGTTTCGGCAGGATTTCCGCACAGTACGGATCGTTCAAGCGGATCGTGCGCGGCTTCGACCTGATGCACCCCGGGCTGGTCGAGACCGCCCATACCCTGACGATCGACGGCGGCTGCGGCTTCGGCGGCCCGCTGCTTGCCGCCTGCCTGCGGCCCTCAGGCGAGGTCGAGGAACTGCTGGAAGCCTAAGAGCATTGAGTCTCCTGCCGGAACGCCCCATCTTGTGACTATCGCATAACCGAAACCGGTAACGGGCTGGCGATGGCGAACGGCACTACCGCGGACAGCATTCTGCTGCAGTTGAAGACCGAGGGGCCCAAGACCGCCAAGCAACTGGCGCAGACCCTCGGCATCAGCGCGATGGGCGTGCGTCAGCACCTCTCGCGCCTGCAGGCCGAAGGGCTGGTGGCCTACGACGACGCCCGCACCGGCGTCGGGCGCCCGCGACGCTATTTCCGGCTGACCGGCGAAGGCCATGCCAGCTATGCCGACGGCCACCGCGACCTCAGCATCAGCCTACTGCGGCTGTCCCAGGAAGCCTTCGGCGAGGAGGGCCTCAAGGCGCTGCTGGCCGAGCGGCAGAAGCTTCTGCAGCGCCAGTATCTCGAGCGTCTGGAGGCCTGCGCCGATCTCACCGAGACGGTCGCCCGCCTTGCAGAGCTGCGCAGCAAGGATGGCTACATGGCGCAGTGGGAACACGACGGCGAGGATCTGCTGCTGACTCAGCATCACTGCCCGGTGTGCAGCGCCGCCAAGGCCTGCGAGGGCCTGTGCAGCTCGGAGCTGGAAACCTTCCGCAACCTGCTCGGCCCCGAGGCGCAGGTCGCGCGCGAGGAGCATATCCTCGATGGCGGGCGCTGCTGCACCTATCGCATCCGCCGCCGCTGAAGCGTCATTTCTCCCCCGGACCGGGCCTGGCTCTTGCGCCGGATGTAATCCATCCGCGCCGCCGCTGCGTATCTAACTTTAGGGAAAGATACGAACGGGGATGAGAGATGCCGATCTACGAAGACCCGAACAGCCGCCGGGCGCATGCGCGCCTGATCCGCAAATCCATGGCCGCGCCGCTGCTGACGCGCGAAGAGGAGTTCGCCCTGGCCCGCGCCTGGCGGGACCACAAGGACGAAGCGGCACTGCACCGTCTGATCGAGAGCTACACCCGGCTGACGGTTTCGGTCGCCGGCAGGTTCCGCAACTACGGCCTGCCGATGAGCGATCTGGTGCAGGAGGGCGTGATCGGCCTGCTGCAGGCCGCCGAGCGCTTCGACCCCGACCGCGACGTGCGCTTTTCGACCTATGCCACCTGGTGGATCCGCTCGGCGATCCAGGATTTCATCCTGCGCAACTGGTCGATCGTGCGCACCGGCACCACGGCGGCGCAGAAATCCCTGTTCTTCAACCTGCGGCGCCTGCGCGCCCGCATCGTCGACGCCAATCCCGGCGAACTGGGTCATTCCGGGCGGGTCAGCATCGCCGAGCAGCTCTCAGTCAATCTCTCCGACGTCGAGGCCATGGAGGCGCGGCTGTCCTTCGGCGACCAGTCCCTCAATGTCCCGGTCGGCGAAGAAGGCGGCGAGGACTGGCTCGGCTTCCTGGTCGACGAGCGTGCCGGGCCCGAGGAGGTAGTGCGCGGACGCCATGACAGCGGCGTGCGCAGCCGCTCCCTGCGCCAGGCCCTGGAAACCCTCGACCGGCGCGAACGGAAGATCATCGAATCCCGCCGTCTGAGCGAGGAGGGCGCAACCTTGGAATCCCTCGGCGAGGAGCTTGGAGTCAGCAAGGAACGGGTGCGCCAGCTGGAACACCGCGCGCTCGGCAAGCTGCGCGACTCCCTGAAGCAGCATGGCGGCGCGCCGACGGATCTGCTGGTCGAGGCCTAGTTCTTCGGCGGTGGGTTTCCTCGCCGCCGCACCCGGAACACCTCGACCTCTCCGGCGCGTCCGCGCAGTTCCCACGGCCCGTGGGACTCCAGCTCAAGCGTTGCCTTGAGCTCTTCCGGCAGGCGTGCGGCGCAGTCCGCGCTGATCACGAGAATTACCGTCGCGTCGGGGTCGATCTCCCGGCCGAGGCCTTCCAAGCGCTGGGCGACGTTCACCGTATCGCCGATCAGGGTGTAGTTGATCCGCCCCGGCGCGCCGATGTTGCCGACCACAACCGGCCCGCTGTGCAGTCCGATGCGTACTCCGACAGGCGTCAAGCCCTCGGCCTCGCGCGCCGCGTTCTCCTTGGCCACGGCATCGGTAATCAGGATCGCCGCCCGCATGGCGCGCGCGGCGTGGTCCTCCTGGTCATCGGGGGCACCCCAGAAAGCCATGATGGAATCGCCGATATACTTGTCGATGATGCCGCCCTCGGCGTCGATGCCCTCGGCCTGGAGGGCGAATTGCCGGTTGAGGAAGGCCGCCAGTTCGCCGGGTCCCAGTTCGCCCGCCAAGCGCGAAAAGCCGACGATATCGGTGAACATCACGCTGACATCGCGCTGCTCCAGCTTGGCGCCCTCGGCGCCGAGGTGCATCAGCCGCAGCACCAGCTGCCGCGGCACATAGGTGCTGAACAGCCGCAGGCCGCCGGTCATGGAGTTGTGCGCCCGCGCCGCCGAATCCAGCTCGCGGAACAGGCTGCGCGGCAGCGGCGCGGTCTCTGCGGTGTCGAGCCTGGTGACGGCGTTGGAAGCCTCCGCGAGCAGGCGGATCGGGTGCGCCATATTGCGCCCGACCAGGAAGACCAGGACCACCGAGATCAGCATGATCGCGCCAGCCGCGGCGGCGGCGTAGACCAGCCGGTTGTAACTGCCGTCGGTCTCGCTGGCCGGCATATAGACCCCGACATACCAGGGCGTGCCGCTGCCGCCGAAAATCTCGCGGTAGAGAAAGACGGTGTCGCTGTTTTCGCCGACGATGCGGTGGCCTTGGATTTCCGTGCCCTCCAGGATTCTCCCGTCGATCTCCTCCGGCGAATCCCAGATCTGCGCCAGGACGGGGTCGCCGAAGGTTTCCAGTTCCGGAAGCAGCCGGTCCTTGCGCAGGTTGGGCTCGCCGCTGGTCAACTCGGGATGCGCCAGGACCGCGTCGCGGCCGTAGAGGATGAATGCCCGCGCCCCGGAGGTGATCTCGAGGCCATCGAGAAAGCTCGAGAGCTCGAAGATGGAGATCATCGACGTGACCACCCCGGCGAAGCTCTCCTCCTCGCCGATCGGGGCGTGAACCATGATTCCCGGCTGCTGCAGGGCTTCGACGTAGAAGATGTCGCGCCACCCCTCGAGGCTGCCTTGCCGCGCGGCGGACAGCAGCTGCTCTACCTCGGCTTTGTCCCCGATCTCGAGCTCGAAACGCTGCGGCGCGGTCTCGCCCTTGGGAAGGCCGACGGCGATCACCGGCCGCTCGGGGCGGATCAGGGCCAAGCCGTGGGTCTGCGGCACCACCGCCATGGCATTGCCCAGCGCCGTGAGCACCTGTTCCTCGTCCTCCGGATCGAGATCGCCGCGCTCGACCATGCCGGCGATGGCCGTGGCCTGATTGACCGCGGCTGCGATCTGCTGATCGATGCGGTCCTCGACGCTGCGGATGGCAAGATCGGAGAGCTGGCGCAGCAGGCTGACGGTGTTGGTTCCCGCTGTCATCAGCCCGATCAGCAGGACCGATCCGGCGACCAGCGCCATCATCGCCGACAGCCCGACGGTCAGGGCAATGGCGATGGAGGGCTTCCAGGCCTCCGCCTGCTGGGCCTTGCGCGCCGCGATCTGCGCCGCTCCCGGGGGCGGCGCGGCGCGGTGGCCGGCGCTGGCTTCGTTCACGCTAGGTTCACTCGACCACCAACTTGACGCTCTGGCCGCTGCTAAGGCTTGCGCCCTGGGTCAGGCCGTTGAGCACCAGGAACCGCTGCAGGTCGAAGCCGTCGTCGAAGGGGAAACGCTCCGCCAGGGAAGCCGGCGTGTCGCCGGGCTGCACCCGGTAGAGCTGCAGGCGGTAGGGGCGAAGCGCCGCCGCCTCGCTGTCGCTGAGCAGGCGGAAGCTTTCGATGCTGTCGAGAAAGCGGCTGTCCAGACTGCCGGTGACGTTCGGCGCCGCGAAGATGAAGCGGTAGATCTGGTTAGAAGGCGACCGCACCGCGGCGATGCGGGCGTTCAACTGCTGACCGGAAGAGGTGTCGACCTGGGCCAGCGCCGTCGCGGCGTCGAGGCTGCCGAGGGACAGCGGCTGCAGGCCGCTGAGCTGGGAGCCGCGCGCCCACTGGTCGCGGACGTAGCCTTGCATGGCGCCGCTGTAGCTGCCGCCGCCTTCGAAGATCATGCGGGCGTTGCCCGGGCCGCTGCCCATCACCGCGGCCGGGGTGTTCTGCAGTCTGAAGCCCTGCGGCGCGTCGAAAGCGAACTTCAGGCGCGGATGCAGGAAGCTGTTGCCGCGTACGAAGCCCTGCTCGGCGGAGTCGCCGTAGACCGCGCCGTCGAGCTGCGCCAGATACGCCTCTCTGCGGCGCTGCGGGTCGGCGACGCCGGCGGTACCGGCCTGCTCGATCGCCCGCTCGATACGGTCGCCGGTGCGCGGATGGGTCTGCATGATGCTGAACTGATCCGCCGCACCGGGGTTGCCGGCAAGTTCGGCCTCCAGGCGGCTGTGCGCCTGCAGCGAGCCCAGAAAGCTGGCCATCGCTTCGGGGTCGTAGCTGTTGCGGGAGAGATAACGCACGCCCAGGGTATCGGCTTCGAACTCCTGGTCGCGGGAATAGCTCTGCAGGGCCATGGCGGTGGCTGTGCTGCTGAGCTGCGCCGCTTGCTGCCCGCCGAGGATGGCGACGCCGATGTTGGCGATGGTGGCGGCGACGTTGGAGCCGTAGCGCTCCGCACTATGGCGGGCGGTGACGTGGCCGATCTCGTGGGCCATCACCCCGGCCAGCTCGGCTTCGTCGTTGGCCAGCTCGACCAGACCCCGGGTCACGTAGACGTAGCCGCCCGGCAGGGCGAAGGCGTTGACGATCGGGGTGTCCAGCACCGTGAAGGTGAAATCCAGGTTCGGCAGCTCGGAGTTCGCCGCCAGATTGTCGCCGATCCGCTCGATGTAGGCGGTCATCTCCGGGTCTTCGTAGGCGCCGCCGAACTCGGCCAGGATCTTGGAATGCTCCTGGGCGCCCAGGCGGGCCTCGTCCTGCTGGGACATGCCGCCGGTGAAGATGGTGCGGCCGGTGCCGGGCGCTTTGGCGCAGGCGCCCAGGGCGAAGACCACGAGGACAGCCGCGATCAGCGGCTTGATGTTCAGGGAAGATGTCATTCGTCCAAAACCTCGATCTGTTCCGGATGGGTCGCTTCGATCATCGGGCCGTTGAAGGACTCTATCCAGCCCCGGACCCTCAGGCGACGTCCTATGTAGTGGCTCGGCGCGAGGCCCGCCGCGGCGAAGCGGTCCAGGGCATCGCGGTCGAGCGCGATGGTGAAGTCGCTGCGGTAGTCGGCGCCGAAGTTCAGATAGCCCCGGCCGCGCACCACCGCGGCGTCGACCACCCGGCCTTCGACGAGCTGGAAGCTGCCGACGTCCGCAGCAAGTTCCTCGGGGCCGCGGACGGCGTACCAGGGCTTCCCCCAGATGCCCCGTCCGGCGGCCCGCGCCGCGCGCTCCCGCGCCAGCATCTCGGAAATCAGCACGCGGTTGTCATGGAAGCTGTACACCCGCGCCAGCCCGCGGTCCAGGAGTGCGCCCTGGATCCACAGGCCGCTCTCGGAGTCGTAGAGCTGCGCCAGGAGGCGGCCGTGACGGTCGAGCGGGGCGGGGCCCGGCGCGATCCCCAGCCGCTTGCCCAGGATCAATTCGGCCAGCGCGGCCTTGGCTTCCTCGGCCAGGGGCCAGGCTTCGAAGCCCGTGCGGCCGAGCGGCAGTTTCGGGGCCTGAATGCCGACCAGGCGCAGCTCCCGCCCGTCGTCGAGCAACAGCGTGTCGCCGTCGACGATCTGCACGGCGCGGGCGGCTTCGCTGGGGACGGCTTGCGCCGCCGTGGCGGCCGCTGCCGGCAGGCAGGCGAGCAGCGTCGCCAGGACCAGTCTGAAAGAAGGTCGCAAGAGCAGCATGGCAGAGAGCATAGCTTGAGAGTTATGGCGGAGTCGTGGCGGAGGCAAACTCTTACCGCAAAGCCGCCGCCGAGCTTTCTCCATGATTTTCGCGTTTCGGCGATTTCCGGCGCCCGGCCGGATGCGCTATATCCTTGGGCGCAGCTTGGAAGGAAAACGGCGCCAGCATGCTCGACAAGGATCTCTACCCCGCCATCGAACCGCATGCCTCGGGCTATCTCCGGGTGGCGCCGCAGCATGAGATCTATTGGGAGGAGGTCGGCCGCCGCGACGGCCTTCCCGTGGTTTTCCTGCACGGCGGGCCCGGCGCCGGCGCTTCCGCCGATCATCGGCGCTTTTTCGATCCCGCGCAGTTCCGCGCGCTGCTGTTCGATCAGCGCGGCGCCGGGCGCTCCCGCCCGCACGGCGAGACCGTGGGAAACACCACCGCCGAGCTGATCGCCGACATGGAGGCGCTGCGCCGGGAGCGGGGCATCGAGCGCTGGCTGCTGTTCGGCGGCTCCTGGGGCTCGACCCTGGCGCTGGCCTACGCCCAGGCGCATCCGGAGCGGGTCCTCGGGCTGGTGCTGCGCGGTATCTTTCTGGGCACGCGGGCGGAGATCGACTGGTTCCTGACCGGGATGCGGCGCATCTTTCCCGAAGCCTGGGAGGCTTTCGCCGCGCCGATCCCCGAGGCCGAGCGCGGCGACCTGCTCGGCGCCTATCGGGCCCGGCTGGAGGATCCCGATCCAGATGTTCACCTGCCGGCGGCGCGGGCCTGGAGCCGCTACGAGGGGGCTTGCTCGACCCTGCTGCCCAGCCCGCAGACCGTTGCCGCCTTCGGCAGCGACCGTCCGGCTCTGAGCCTGGCGCGGATCGAGGCGCACTACTTCGCCGCCGGCATCTTTCTCGAGGAGGGGGCTCTGCTGGCTGGGATGGACCGGCTTAAAGGGATTCCTGGCGTCATCGTGCAGGGCCGCTACGACGTGATCTGCCCGCCGCAAACCGCACTGGCACTGCATCGGGCCTGGCCGGACTCCGATCTGGTGATGGTGCCCGACGCCGGGCACTCGGCCATGGAACCGGGGATCCGGCGCGCCCTGGTCGGCGCCATGGACCGCTTCCGCAAGGCGGGTTGAAGGCGCGTGTCCGTCCCTTCGGAGCTGGCCAACTGGATCCCCAGCCGCCTGTGGCGGCACCAGGGACAGCCGGCGGTGACCTGGGTCGAACTCGGGACGGAGCGCTTCGACCGGCCGTTCTTTCACGAAACCCTGGATGCCGCCCTGGCGCGGCCCGGCGCGCCGGCGCCGCGCCACACCGGGCTGGACGCCCTGATCGAGGAGGCACGCCGCGCCCAGGCCGCCGAAGAGAGCCTGGCGCCGCCCTCGGGACTGATCTTCCATATGTCGCGCTGCGGCTCCACCCTGGTCTCCTCGACCCTGGCCCAGGAGCCCTCGGCGCTGGTGCTCGGCGAGCCGAACCCGCTGGGCGACTACTTCGAGATCGCCCAGGCTCTGCCGCCGCAGCGGCGCGGGGCCCTGCTGCGCGCGCTGCTGATCCTGCTCGGCCGCCGGCGGAGTGGGGAAACACAGTTCACGATCAAGGCGATGAGTCAGCTCGCGGTGTTTCTGCCCTTCCTGCTGCAAACCCTGCCGCAGGCGCGTTGGATCTTCGTTTACCGCGATCCCCTGGAGGTGCTGGTCTCGCTGATCGAGGGGGAGAGCTTCGTCGCCGGCCTGCACGCCCGTCCGAAGCTGGCCGCGCACTGGGCCGGGATTCCCGCCGCCGAGGTCGCGGCGCTGCCGCCCGAGGTCTTCGCGGCGCGGATGCTGGGGAGGATCTGCGCGACCGCCGCCGGGGCCGGGGAGCGCCGGGGCGGGGGCCCCCGCGCCCGCTCGGATGCGGGCGCTGGCCTATCCCTGGCCGGCGGAGGCGCTGATCGCGCGCGCCGCCCCCTTCCTCGGCATCGAGATGAACGCGGCGGCGCGGCAGGCGGCGCTTGAGCGCGCCGGACAGGATGCCAAGCAGCCCGGCCGGGCTTTCCGGGAGGACGGCGCGGCGAAACGGGCGCGCGCCAGCGCGGAACTGCGCGCCGCCGCCGCCCGCTGGCTCGACCCGGAGATCGCGCGGCTCAAGGCCCTGCCGCAGCTTTAGGCGGCCTTAGAAATCTTCCGCAGGGCCTCGCCGGCGGCCTGATTCTGCCCGTCTTTCGCGATGTCACCGAGGGAGATCACTCCGACGAGGTTCTTCTCGCGATCGACCACGGGGAAGCGGCGCACCGCCATGTCGCCCATGTTGCGGGCTGCCTCGTCGACCGAGACGTCGTCGTAGAGATAGAAAACCTCGTCCGACATCGCTTCTTTCGCGGGGATATCTGCCCCTTTGTTCTCGGCTAGCACGCGGACCGCGAGATCTCGGTCGGTCAGAATCCCAATCAGCTTGTCGTTCTCGGCGACCGGCAGCATGCCGAGATCGCCGTCGCGCATCTTGCGCGCCACATCGCCGACGGGCGTGTCCGGGCCGACGACTTCCGTCGTTGGAGTCATGATGTCCTTTGTATTCATCACGGCATCTCCTTTCCTGCTTTCTGCGAGACTCCACCCTTCAGTCGCAGGTAGTGGCCGCCGCCGGGCGATTTCAAGCCTTCGTCCTGTGTCTCTTTCAAGGCTGGCGGGCTTGCCTTTGCCGTTGCGTCATGGCCCACTGGCGCCGATTCGGCCGGGTCCGAGTCGCGAGCGGGACTCGCGATGCGGCCAGCAGGGGTGAGAGACACGGCATGGCCAGTGCGAAGATGGCGGAGCGACGGGATGGCGGTGTCCTCGAGCGGATGAACGCAGGCGCCGCCCTGGTCGAAGCCGGACTGAGCGCGGACTGCCGCGCGGCCCTGGCCGAGCTGGCCGCGGGCCGGCGTCCCTACGTCGTCACCGCGCCGATCGGCGGCGGCGGCGCGGCCGGCGCGGCGATCTCCGAGGACTGGGCCGAGCAGATCGCGCTGGGCTGCGTGCAGCTTCTCGGGGCGCTGCCCACGGCCTACGCCACGGAGAACGGCGGCAAGCTGGTGCGCGAGGTGCGTCCGGAGCTGGGCTACGAAACCGAGCGCAGCAGTCACGGCCGGGTCGACCTGCCGATGCACAGCGACATGACCTACCTGCGCTTTCCCGGCGAGGAGGAGCATCCCCTGCCGTCGCTCGCCCCGGATTACCTGGTCTTCGCCTGCGTCGCCAACGACGCCAGCGTGCCGATGCGCCTGGTCACGCTGGAGCGGATTCTCTCCGCCCTGCCGCGCCATCATCAGGAGGCGCTACGCTCCCCCTTCTTCAGCGTGCGCAGCCCGGAATCGGTCAAGCCGAGCAGCACCGTGCCGGATCTGCCGCTGCTGCTCAGCCATCCGCGCTGGGGGGAGATGCTGCGCTACAACTTCGCCTACTGCGCCGCCGAGCGCGAGGACGGCTGGACGGCGCTCTCGGCGCTGGCCGACTTCGTACTGCAGGAGGAGGCCGGCGAGTACGCCGCGCCGGCGCCGGGCGCGCTGCTGGTGCTCGACAACCGCCGGGTGATCCATGGCCGCGGGCCGATCTTCCCGACCGCCGAGATCAATGGCGAGAGGCGCCTGCCCAAGCGCTGGTTCAAGCGGATCTACGCCCTGCGGGCCGAGACCGGGCTGACCGGGCCCGGCGCCGAGGAGCCCTTCATCCAGCCGGGCTGACCCGGCAGTTCGGGGGCTTGGGCCGCCTCGACCTGCCTGCTATAAGGGCAGCGTGCGGCCCCGTAGCTCAGTAGGATAGAGCGACAGATTCCTAATCTGTAGGTCACTGGTTCGAATCCAGTCGGGGTCGCCAGGTTTCCTGCTGCGCACGCCGACTTAGAAAAATCTCTTGGATTCTGTCATAAGTAGTAACGCGGGCGCAGGGCTGGCGATAATTTCTGCGGCAAGGGTCCGGGTGCTGGCGCGCCGGGGAAAATCGTCCCCCACGCCGATCCGGCCACCGCTCCGGACCCGGCCTATCCGTATTCCGCGGGAGCTATTTGCGGACTACGGGAGACTTTTGAAAGCACCGAGGGGAGAGCGCACATGACCGCATCCGGCAACCACGAAGTCCTGGAGCACGCCATCGCCCATCTCCTGCTGCTGGCCGAGGAGGCGCCGGCGGAGATCGCCGAGGAGATGCGCCACATCGCGGCCCGCTTGCAGGCGCTGTATTTCTCGCCCTTCTTCGACAACCTTGCGAGGCAGAACGAAATTCCAGGCGAGATTCCCTCGCGCTAGCCGCGGCATGCACGCCGCCCGATTAACGCCGCGCCGATTGGTTTAGGCGCGCTTCGGCTTACGTGATACTTCTCCAAGCCATGGATACTTATAAATTTCCATGCGCCGCAGTGCCGCGCCGCCAGGTGCGTGCATGATCGACTCTTCACGCAATTCCGTGAACAGCCCGCTGATGCGCAAGCTTGCCCAGTGCATCGAACTCGATTCGGCCGCGCGGATGCGCCTGCAGGAATTCGAGGCGGCGGTCAAGCCGCTGCCTCCGGGCGCAGACCTGATCAAGGAGAACTCGCCTTACGAGCAAGCCGGCGTGGTGGTCGAGGGCTGGTGCCTGAAATACAAGCTGCTCGACGACGGCCGGCGCCAGGTGATCAACTTCGTGCTGCCCGGCGGCTTCATCGGGCTGCACGCCAACGTCTTCGAGATCGCCGACCATTCGGTGTCCACGCTGACCGCCTGCCAGGTTTCCCGCTTCGATCCGCAGCAGATCACCAAGACCTTCTCGGAGCTGCCGCGGCTCGCCGCCGCCATCGTCTGGGATCACGCCCGCGAGGAGGCGGTGCTGATGGAGCGCCTGGCCAGTCTGGGTCGCCGCTCGGCCTACGAACGCTTCGCCCACCTGCTGGTCGAACTGACGGTGCTGCTGTCGCGGCGGAGCGAGGAACTGCCGCGTAAGGTCGTCCTGCCGATCACTCAGGCGGTGATCGCCGATACCTTGGGGCTGAGCCCCGTCCATGTCAGCCGCACCATTCAGCGGCTGCGCCGCGACGGGCTGATCGAGGACGGGCGGCAACGCGGTATCGCCCTCTGCGACCTTGCAGGTCTGATGCGGGTCTGCGGCTTCGACGAGACCTATCTGCACCAAGACGCCCTGCCCAAGCAGACGCAGCGGCGAATCGGGGCGTAGAGCCCGCGGCCCTACTCCGTCACCTTCCCCCAGGCGGCCCAGGCGCGGGCGACCAGGGCGATCTCGCCGTCGGGGTCGCGGGGCAGGCGGGCCTCCAGCTTGGCGCGCAGCGCCTCGCGTTGCTCCTCCTGCAAGCCGACGCAGTAGCTCGGCGCCGTGCCCTGGCCGCCGAGGAAGGGCGCCCAGTAGTCGTCGAAGCCGGTAAAGGAGGCGATAATGTCGATGTTGCGGACGATCACGTTGCTCAGCCCGGCCGCCTCGAAGGCCTGGCGCAGCGGCTCCGGCCGGCAGAGGGCCGAGCGCGTGCCCTTGTCCCAGGCCTCTGCCGCGGGGTCGAGCTCGCGCGCGGCGTCCCAGAAGGTCCGCAGGTACTGCATGTGCCCGGCGTGGTCCCAGAGATAGGCGGAAACCACCCCGCCCGGCTTGACCACTCGCAGCATCTCGGCCAATGCCTTGGCCGGATCCTCCACCACGTTGAGGGCGAGGCCGGAGACCGCCAGCTCGACGCTGTCGTCGGCCAGCGGCAAGGCTTCGGCCGAGCCGGATTCGAAGACCGCGCGCAGATCCTCGATACGCCCCCGCGCGGTTTCCAAATAGCCGTCGTAGCGGTCCACGGCAGTCACCACCCGCGGGTTGGCGCGCTCCAGGATCGCCTGGGTCAGCGGCCCGGTGCCGCAGCCGACATCGACCCAACCGAGGTAGGGCGCGGCCTGCAGCCAGTCCACGAACTCGGCGGCGACGCGCCGGCTCCAGCGGCCCATGTAGTACTCGTAGGCGTCGCCTTCCGCCCAGGTCTCCTGCAGGGTTACGACGGCGGGGTCGCTCATTTTGGGGCTCCTTTGAGTTTGGCCAAATGCGTCCAGCCACACATATCCAGTCTAGGCAAGATCGCGCCGCCCGGCTAGGGCGGTGGCGGTTTCGCGCTTTCCCGGAGAGAAATCTCCTGTTCCTCGCCCTGGACAAGGCGGGATACAGGGCTTAAGCGGGGGAGCGAATCACCAACGGTCGGGAGATAAAAATGACTCGGGCAGAGGTCCTGCAGGTGCAGCTCTATCTACGCAATGCCTTCGGCACCGAACGAATCACCGTGCAAGGCCGCAAGGACAAGGACGACTCCGCCGAGGTGACCCTGGCCGGCGAGTTCGTCGGCGTCGTCTTTCGCGACGATGAGGAGGGCGAGGTTTCCTACGACTTCCACATGACGATCCTCAGCGAGGACCTGCCGCCCGCGCCGCACGGCGCCTAAGGCTCGAGCAAGATCGGATCGCACGGAAACTCTGCGATCCGAGGCTCTGCCTCTAGGACTCCGGCGCCTCGGGTTGCTCCGGAGGCGTGTAACGTTCCTCGCCGGTGAGGATGGTCCAGGCGACGAGATCGCGCAGCACGCCGCCGAGGGCGGTGTCGAAAGCCTCGACGACGGCCTGGATATTGTCCGCCGCGGCCAGTTCGATCCGTTCGAAGCTCTCCGAAGCGACGATCACCCGGCGCGGCATCTGCACCAGCTTGGCGCTGAGATTGACCCGGATACGCGGGCCGGTCCCTGCTTCCAGGTCGTAGTACTCGGCCTGAAACTCGCGCAGCTCGCTCTTCAGAACGAAGTCGGAGCGCAGGCCGAGGGACTCCCGGCCGATCGAGACGATCCGCTCGGAGTTCTCGAAGGACTCGATCATCAGGGTCTGGACCATCTGCGGCGCCCGGTCGGTCCAGCTCGAGCGGGCATAGTACTTGACCTCGAGCGGTGCCTGGCTGAGCGCGATGCGGGTCGTCGCCAGGCCGGCGTTGGCCACCGGCGGTTCCAGCACCAGTTGCCACTCGGCGTAGGGCAGCCCCTCGCTGAAGGTCGACTTCGGCGTCAGGCGGTAGAAATCCGGCGCCGGGCGCTGGCCCGGCACGATGTCGGTGCAGGCCGGCAGCAGCGCCAGCAGCGGCAGACCCGCGCCGAACTGCAGCAGCCGGCGGCGGTGGAGATCACTGGGTTCCTTCATAGCCTTCCTGTGGGTCGCCGAAAAGGAAACGGGCCGGGTCGCGTTCGACCTCAGTGGTGACGCGGTTGAGGCCGGTGATCAGCTGCCGTGCTTCGGTCAGCAGATTGGCCAGCTCATAGAGGCCGGTCGCGGTGAAGTCGCGCAGCGGCTCGCGGTTCTCCGCCACCATGCCCTGGATCTGGTCGGACATGCTACGGATGCTGGTGGCGGCGTCGCGGAACTCGGCCATCATCGCCTGGACGTCCTGCTGGCCACCCTTGACCGCGTCGTCGAGCGTGGTTGCGAGCTGCTGCACCGAGGTCAGAGTGCCTTCGGTGCGCGCCGCCAGGACCTGGGCGCGCTCCGAGAGGTCGAGGGCCAGCTCGTTGACCGTGGCGCTCATCTCGCGCAGGTTGGCCATGGTGGCCGAGGCATCCTGCATCAGCGCGCCGACCGTCTCCTTGTTCTCCGCCAGCGTGGCTGTGAAACCGGCCATGTTGCGCATCACGGCCGAGAAGTTCTGCTGATTTTCCTCCCCGAGCAAGGCGTTGGCGCGGGTCAGCAGCAGGTTGACGTTGGCGATCACCTCCGGCGCCCCCTCCAGGACCCTGGACAGGGCCGAGGGCTGCGAGGGGATTTCCGGGAGATCCTCGCCGCTGGCGGCGGTCAGCTCAGGCGCGCTTGTGGTGCCGCCCGAGAGCAGCACATAGCGGCCGCCGGTGATTCCTTCCATCTCCAGGCTGGCGACGGTATCGCGCTTGACGGGAACGTCGTTCTGCAACTCGACTTCGACGATCACCCGTCCCGGAGTTTCCGGGTCGAGCTTGATCTCGCTCACCGCGCCGACGGCGACGCCGCTGTAGCGCACGGCATTGCCGACAGACAGGCCGGTCACCGAATCCTCGAAGACGATGTTGTAGCTGTCGAAGCCGACCTCGCCCTGGAATTTGGCGAGCCAGATGACGAAGCCGAATAGCGCGGCGACGAACAGCAGGACGAAGCCGCCGACCAGCAGATGATTGGCGCGGGTTTCCATCGCGTCTTCAGCTCTCCTCCAGCCTTGTGTCTCCAGCGTCCCGCCGCTTGCCGGCGGTCTCCCGAAGATCGCGCGCGCCAGCCGCGGACCGCCCGCGCGGGCCGTTGAAATATTCCTGAATCCAAGACGCCGGCTGGCGCATCAGCTCCTCGATGGTGCCGACGGTAACACGTTTGTCGATCAGCACGGAAACCCTGTCGCAGATCGCGTGCAGGCTGTCCAGATCGTGGGTGACCATGACAACGGTGAGGCCCAGCGCGCGCTGCAGATCGGCGATCAGCTCGTCGAAGCGCGCGGCGCCGATCGGGTCGAGTCCGGCAGTGGGCTCGTCGAGAAACAGGATATCGGGGTCGAGGGCCAGGGCGCGGGCCAGCCCGGCGCGCTTGCGCATGCCGCCGGACAGCTGCGCCGGCAGCTTGTTGGCGGCGTCGGCCTGCAGGCCCGACAGGGTGATCTTGACCGCCGCGATCTCGCGGCGCAGGGCCGCGGAGAGCCTGGTGTGCTGCTTCAGCGGCACCTCGATGTTCTGGGCCACGCTCAGGGAGGAGAACAGCGCGCCGTCCTGGAACAGCACGCCGGTGCGCCGCTGGATCTCGCGCAGTTCCGCGCCGCTGGCCCGGGTCACCGAGCGGTCGAAAATCCGCACCTCGCCCGCGGCCGGGCGAATCAGGCCGATGATGCTGCGCAGCAGCACCGACTTGCCGGTGCCCGAGCCGCCGACCAGGCCCATGACCTCGCCCCGGCGCACCGAGAAATCCAGATCCTGATGCACCACCTGGCTGCCGAACTGGGTGCGCAGGCCGCGCACCTCGATGACGTTCTCCGGGGCCTGCTGCATGGCGGGCTGCTTCTCCGCCATCTCAGATCCCCACGTAGGAGAAGAAGATCGAGAACAGGGCGTCGAGCACGATCACCAGGAAGATCGCCTCGACCACCGAGCGGGTGGTGCGCATGCCCACGGATTCGGCGCTGGAGGTGACCTGCAGCCCCTCGAAGCAGCCGACCATGGCGATGATGAAGGCGAAGACCGGCGCCTTGACCATGCCGACCCAGAAGGTGGTCGGGGTGATCGCCTCGCGCAGCCGCTCGACGAACTGCACCACAGAGATGTCCAGCGCCAGCGCGGCCATCATCGCGCCGCCGAGCAGGCCCATGATGTCGGCATAGAAGGTCAGCAGCGGCAGCACCAGGACCAGCGCCAGGATCCGCGGCAGCACCAGAACCTCCATCGGATCGAGCCCGATGGTGCGCAGGGCGTCGACCTCCTCGTTGACCTTCATGGTGCCGATCTGGGCGGTGAAGGCGCTGCCCGAGCGGCCGGCGACGATGATCGAGGTCAGCAGGATGCCGAGCTCGCGCAGCACGGCGATGCCGACCAGGTTGACGGTGAAGATCTCGGCGCCGAAGCGGCGCAGCTGGTCGGCGCCCTGATAGGCCATGACGACGCCGATCAGAAAGGAGATCAAGCCGACGATCGGCAGGGCGTCGAAGCCGGATTTCTGCATGTGATAGATCGTCGCGGTGACGCGCAGCCTGCCCGGTTGCGCGGCGACCCGCGCGAAGACGATCACCGTGTGGCCGAGGAAGCCGAGCAGGTCCCTGGCGTCGCCCAGCGCCGAGAGGGTCCCGGCGCCGAGCCGCTCCACCTGGGCGGTCAGGAGGTTGCCGCGCTCCGCCTCGGGGGGCGCCGGTTCGTGGCGGACCTTGGCGAAGACCGCATCGCGCGCCGGGGTCGATCCGGACAGGGTCACGCTGGCTCCGGCCGCCTCCAGCGCCATGCGGGTACGCACGATCAGCCAGGCGCCGGTGGTATCGATCTGGGAAACCCCGGAAACGTCGAGCGCGGCCTCACGGACGCTTTCGAGCCGCAGCGCGCGCAGCGCCTTGTCCGCAAGGGCGAGGCCATAGGTCGTCCAGGCGCCCTCGAAGCGCAGCAGAAGGCGGTCGCCCTCCCGCTCCTCGATGTAGCTCGCGCTATTTTCCTGCGTCCCCGCCATGGCCCCCTTGCGGCCCCCTGCTGTCTCGCCGTTCCTTCTAACGATTCTGCGCGCGCTTGTCGCGAGCGGGATGTTTATCGGCTTGTCCCGCCCCAATAATCCCAGGCCAGGGCGAGTTCCTCATGGAAGACCGCCTCGGCCTGGGGGCCGGAATCGGGACCTTCGTAGCGGTCGAGGCTGCGCAGCAGCTCGAAGAACCCGCGCTGCGGCAGCCCCGAAGCGCCGCGGCTGACGACCAGGGCGGCGAGCAGCGGCCGCCCCTGCGCATGATCGTCCCGCATCGTCGCTTCCAGCGCCTCGGCCAGCTTGTGGATCGTCTGCGGCGGCGGCACCTCGGCGAGCCCCGCCAAGTCGCGGTAAGTGATCGTGGTGCGCTCGCGCGCCAGGCTCTCCAGGATTCGGCGCAGCTCCCGCTGCAGGGGGTCTTCCTTCATCGCTGCCTTTCCGGATTTCTCCAAGACACCCGCCGCGAGCTTGGTTTATGTTCCGCCCACTTTGCGGTTCATTCTGTGACGGAGCGACGAGATGAGCAAATCCATCGGCCACTTCATCGGGGGCAAGGCGGTTGCCGGAACCAGCGGCAAGGCCAAGGACGTATACAATCCCGCCACCGGCGAGGTAACCGGCCAGGTCGCCCTGGCCAGCGCGGAAGAGCTGAACGGCGCCGTGGAGGCGGCCAAGGCGGCGCTGCCCGGCTGGCGCGACACCGCGCCGATCGGCCGCGCCCGGCTGATGTTCCGCTACAAGGAGCTGGTCGAGGCCAATCGCGACAAGCTCGCCGCGCTGATCTCGGAAGAGCATGGCAAGACCCTGTCCGACGCCGCCGGCGAGGTCACCCGCGGCATCGAGGTGGTGGAGTTCGCCTGCGGCATTCCGCACCTGCTGCGCGGCGACTATACGGAGAACGTCGGCACCAACGTCGATGCCTACACCCTGCGCCAGCCGGTCGGCGTCTGCGCCGGCATTACCCCCTTCAACTTCCCGGCCATGGTGCCGATGTGGATGTTCCCCATGGCGATCGCCTGCGGCAACAGCTTCATCCTCAAGCCCTCGGAGCGCGATCCCTCGGCGCCGATGCTGCTTGCCGAGCTGCTGCAGGAAGCCGGTTGCCCCGACGGCGTGATGAACGTGGTCAACGGCGACAAGACGGCGGTCGACGCCATCCTCGCGCATCCCGACATCGGCGCGGTCAGCTTCGTCGGCTCGACTCCGATCGCCCAGTACATCTACCGGACCGGCACCGCCAACAACAAGCGGGTGCAGGCCCTTGGCGGCGCCAAGAACCACATGATCATCCTGCCCGATGCCGACCTCGACCAGGCGACCGACGCCCTGATGGGCGCCGGCTTCGGCTCCGCCGGGGAGCGCTGCATGGCGATCTCGGTCGCCGTGCCGGTCGGCGAGAAGACTGCCGACGCGCTGGTCGAGAAGCTGGCGCCCAAGGTACGCGCGCTCAAGGTCGCCCCGGGCAACGACCCCGAGGCGGAGATGGGGCCGCTGGTCACCGCCGAGGCTCTGGCCCGGGTCAGGGGACTGGTGGATTCCGGCGTCGAGCAGGGCGCCGAACTGGTGGTTGACGGCCGCGAGTTGAGCCTGCAGGGCTACGAGAAGGGTTTCTTTCTCGGCGGCTGCCTGTTCGACAGGGTCACGCCGGAGATGGACATCTACAAGGAAGAGATCTTCGGCCCGGTCCTCTCCATGGTCCGCGCCAAGGACTACGAGGACGCCGTCGAGCTGATCGAGAGCAACCCCTACGGCAACGGCACCGCGATCTTCACCCGCGACGGCGACGCCGCGCGCGCCTTCACCAACCGCATCAACGTCGGCATGGTCGGCATCAACGTGCCGATTCCGGTGCCGGTCGCCTACCACTCCTTCGGCGGCTGGAAGAACTCGCTGTTCGGCGACCACCACATGCACGGCATGGAGGGGGTGCGCTTCTACACCAAGCAGAAGGCGGTGACCACGCGCTGGCCGACCGGCATCCGCGAGGGCGCCGAGTTCGTCATCCCGACCCTGCGCTGAGCGGAAAGATCCTGGCCTCTAGAACAGCATCCAGAGCCCCATGGCGACCATCATCAGGTTCTCGGTCAGGGAGATGAAGCCCAGCGGCACCTTGCTGGCGCCGCCGACGCAGGCGCATTTCAGCTCGCGCTTGTCGATATAGACCGCCTTGAAGACCGAGACCGCTCCGACCGTGCCGATCAACAGCGCGACCGGGGAAGCGACCCAGATCAGGCTGCCGGAAATCATCAGGATCCCGGCCAGCGCCTCGCCGAAGGGATAGATATAGCCGTAGCGCACCCAGCGGCGCGCCAGCAGGTCGTAGTTGAGGAACATGGTCGAGAAGCTCTCGAGATCCTGCAGTTTCTGGATCGCCAGCAGGCACATCGAGATGGCGATGAACCACTCGAAGGCCCGGACGGTAAGCAGGCTCCCGAAAGCGGCCCAGCTTGCCGCCAGCGCCATCAGCAGGGCGACGGAGAAGATCGCGATCACCGGCTGATAGCTGGTCTCCTCCTCCTCCGGCACCGCCTCGCCGAAATGCGCGCGCAGTTCGTCGTAGCCGCCGATCCGGCGGCCCTCGATGAAGACCTGCGGCGTGGTCTCGACGCCGTGCTTGGCCTGGAAGGCATCGGTTTCGGCGCGGGTTTCCAGCCAACGGTCATCGACCTCGTAGCCTTTCCTCTCGAGCAGATCCTTGGCCTTGAGGCCGAAGGGGCAGACGTGATCCTGCATCACCATGCGGTAGAGACTGGCCTGTTTCCGGGCGGGCTCGGGCATGCTCATGCTCCTTTCTCCTCGCTCCTCTCTTTGAATAACAATCCTCCAGTGGGGGAGAGTTCCGAAATAGGCAGGATTTCTTTCGGGCCGGGACTTCAGGCTGCTGCGGCCGGCAGCACCTGGGCGCCGCATTTCCTGGCGAGGCGCGTCAGGCTAGCCGCATCGAGCCGCGGCGTCAGAAGCGCCAGCCTGCCTTGGCGCAGGCTGGCCAGCAGCAGGATCAGGGCCCGGCTCTCGGCCAGCGGCGCGCCGAGGATCCAGCGCGCCGGCAGCCCCTGGCCGCGCGCCATGGCGAGCAGCGTCGCCAGAGAGACCTCGCCCTCGGGCAGGCGCAGCTTTGCGCTAGGCGCGGTCTCGGCCGCCTCGGTTTTGGCCTTTGCGTATTTCTGTAGATCGTGGAACCGCGGCAGCGGCGGAATCGCCGCCAGGCCGCTGCCGCGCAGCAGCGGGGTCAGGATGTTGCGCGGAAAGGGCAGCATCGCCGCCATGCGCGCGACCAGCACCTCGGCGCCGGGGGCCGCATCCTCGAGCCGCAGCAGACGATCCAGCGGCAGCGCCAGATCGGCGGTCAAGATGGCGTCCGGGCAATAGGCTTCGAGCCGATGGCGCAGCGCCGCCTCCTCGCCGCGCGGATCGGCGAGGGCGACGTCGAGCCCCCCTTCGAGTCCGGCCAGCATCCCGGCGAGCAGCGCCGGGCAGTTGGGCAGGAAGAGCAGCAGCCGCTTGCCCGGCGTCATGCCGAGGCCGGCGAGGGCGCCGGCGATGCCATCGCGCTCGGCCAGCAGCGCCTGGCCGCTGCTGCGCTTGCCGACGAAGTCGAGCAGCGGACGGTCGTGGCGCAGTGCCGCTGCGATCTCGGCGGCCGGGCCTTTGGCTCTGCTCATCGCGGTTTGCGCAGGGTCATGACGCGCGAGAGATAGGCGGTCTCTACAGAGGCGGTTTCCAGCCCGGCCTCGGCGAAAAGCGCTACCAGGTCGGTCTCCAGATAGCTCGCGAAGTAAGGCTCGTGGAAGGCGGCGGGAAAGAACTCCAGCAGACCGTCGTAGTCCGGGTTGTCTCCGGTCTGCAGGGAGTCGATCACCACCAGGATGCCGCCGGGCGCGAGCAGGCGGGAAAGCTCCCGCGCCACCTGGACCCGCACCTTGGGCGGAATTTCATGCAACAGGTAGATGCAGGTCATGGCGTCGAAGCTGGCGCCGGGCAGGCCGGTCGCTTCCGCCGGCGCCGCGACGAAATCGGCACCGCGCCAGGGCTTCAGGGTTTCGCGCGCCTCGGCCAGGTAGTCGGGGCTGAGATCGAGCGCGGTGACCGGCAGCCGCGGGTAGTTGTCCTTGACGAAGCTGAGAAAGCGGCCGGTGCCGCAGGCGATGTCGGCGAAGCGCGTCGCGGCCTGGCGGCGGCCTTTCAGGAAGGACCCCAGCGGGACCAGCGCCTGGCGGCGCATGGCGTCGGCGCCGCCGCCGAAGATCACCTCGACCTGATGATCGTAGAGCTTCGCCGACTCGCGGCTGAGATAGCCGTCGCTTTGGTAGTGGAAGTTCTGCAGGTAATAGGCGGGATAACGGCCATCGGGGGCTTCCGGCAGATCCTTGACCTGGCGGTCGAGCCGCCGCCGCTCGACCCGGCGCATATCCTCGATATAGCGCGGCGCCAGGCCGAGCCCGCGCAACGGCTGGCTGAGCAGGTCGTGGGGCATGCGGTACTGCCCGGCCTGGATGTTGTCCCAGTCCTGTTCGAACAGCTTGCGCAGGTCGCGCAGCAGGCGGTCGCGCTTCGGCAGCGGCGCGCGGTAGGGCCGCTCGGGGGTCACCTTTCCGGTCATCCGCGCGGTCAGCAGGTACTGCCCCCAGTAGACGCCGAGACGGGCGGTCTGGCTGGCGGCATAGGCGGTGCGTGCGGCGCGGGTGAGCGGCGAGGTCATGGCGAAAGCTTGGGGTGCCGCCGCCCGGAGATCAAGCGGCAGCTCGGCCGGAAGGGAGGCTCCACGGTTCGTTCACAGCTTCGGCCTTGGCCTGGCGGCCCAAGGGGCTTATCTACGCGGCAGCCCCCTCGTTCTCGCAACCAGGAGCCGCCATGCCCGCCTTTCTTACCCTCGACGACCTCGATCTCGCCGGAAAGTCGGTGCTGCTGCGCTGCGACTTCAACGTCCCGATGAAGGGCGGGGAGATCGGCGACGATACGCGGCTGCGGCGCGCCCTGCCGACGATCCGGGAAATCGTCGAGGCCGGCGGCAAGGCAGTTCTGCTGTCCCACTTCGGCCGCCCCAAGGGGCAACGCGTGCCCGAGCTCTCCCTCAAACCCGTCGCCGCGGCGCTCGGCGAGCGCCTGGGCCAGGAGGTCGCCTTCGCCGAGGATTGCATCGGCGCCGCCGCTGAGCGCGCGGTCGCGGCGCTCCCCGCAGGCGGCGTGCTGCTGCTCGAAAATCTGCGCTTCCATACCGGGGAGGAGGCCAACGACGGCCCCTTCGCCGAGGAACTGGCGGCGCTCGGCGATCTCTACGTCAACGACGCCTTCTCGGCGGCGCATCGCGCCCATGCCTCGGTCGAGGCGCTGCCGCGCCGTCTGCCGGCCGCCGCCGGACGGCTGATGCAGGAGGAGCTGGAGCATCTTACCCAGGCCCTGGAGAGCCCGACCCGGCCGCTCGCCGCCATCGTCGGCGGCGCCAAGGTCTCGACCAAGCTGGCGCTGCTCGGCAACCTGGTCGAGAAGGTCGACGTCCTGATCATCGGCGGCGGCATGGCCAACACCTTCCTGCATGCCCAGGGCGTCGACATCGGCGCCTCGCTCTGCGAGCGCGAGATGACGGATACCGTCGCGGAGATCCTGAAAAAAGCCAAGGCGGCCAAATGCGAGATCCTCCTGCCGGCCGATGCCGAGATCGCCGCCAAGCTGGAGTCCGGCGCCGCGCACGAGACGGTTCCCATCGCGGAGGTGCCCTCCGACAAGATGATCCTCGACTGCGGTCCGAAGACGGCGCAGGCGATCGGCGAACGCCTCGCCGACTGCAAGACCCTGGTGTGGAACGGGCCGCTCGGCGCCTTCGAGGTGCCGCCCTTCGACGCTGCGACCTCCGCGGTGGCGGCGACCGCGGCCGAGCTGACCCGGCGGGGCGAACTGCTGACGGTGGCCGGCGGCGGCGACACGGTGGCGGCGCTCGCCCAGGCCGGGGTGCTGGAGGATTTCAGCTACGTCTCGACCGCCGGCGGCGCTTTCCTGGAATGGCTGGAGGGCAAGACCCTGCCCGGCGTCCAGGCGCTCGAGGACGCGGCGAAAGGCTAGAAGAAGGGCCGGTTGAGGGTCAGCAGCACCAGCACCAGGGCGCCGCTGGCCACCCCCACCACCATGTTGCGGCGGAACAGGAAGAACAGCGCGAAGGCCAGCACGGCGCCGGCGACGCGGTCGGTGACCGCGGTCTCCGCCAAGGGTCCGATGGGGATCAGGATCATCCGCGCAATCAGGCCGGCGAGCAGGGCGTAGGCGACGCAGGCGGTCCACTCGAACCAGTCGCTGTTGACGTCGAGCCGGCCCGAAAGCGCGACCCCGAGCGCCCGCCAGAAATAGGTGACGAGGGCGCCGACGAGCATCAGCAGCAGCGGCCAGAGCACCGTGTCAGCGGGCATGGCGGCCTCCCCAGAGTTTCCAGCCGAGGAAGGCGAGGCTGCCGCCGATTAGTCCGGTCAGCATCAGGCTCCAGTCGGGACTCGCCAGGTGGATCAGCGGGCCGAGCAGGGCGCCGAGAACCAGGGCGGCGACCCGCGGCGGCTTGCGCACATCGGCGGCGAACACCAGCATGAAATAGATCGGATTGAGGAAGATCAGCCCCAGGGTGACGTAGGCCGGCACAATCCCGGCCAGAAAAAAGCCGGCGGCCGTGGCGCAGAGCGTGGTCGCCCAGAGCGTCGCCGCGAAGGCGGCGAAATAGGGCAGGCGCTCCGGCCGGGGGATGTGCGGACAGACCCTGAGCGCCGCCGCCCAGCCGGTCACCGCGATGAAGTGGGCGAAGAGATAGTAGCGCCAGCGCGGCGTGCCCTCGCTGCGCAGGATCGGCACCAGGGTCACCGCCATCGGCAGGAGCCGGGCGTTGGTCAGGCCGACCGCGATGGCGATCGCCAGCACCCCGGCGCCGACGCTGTAGAGCTCGACCAGGGCGATCTGCCCCGGCAGGGCCCAGCCGGTGGCGGTGGAGAACAGGCCGAGCCAGACGTTGAGGTCGGCCTCGCGGACCAGCGCCCCGAAGCCGAGATAGGTGGCGCCGAGCACGAAGGCCGGTACGCCGAAGGCGTCGGCCACGGCGGCCCGCGCCGCCTGGCTGGGCGAGCCGTAGCTTCTGGAAGGGGTGCGGGCCGCCGGATCGGCGGCGGGGTCTGGATCGGCGGGCATGGTCACGCGGCCTGGGGGCGTGGAACGAGGTTTATCAACTGGCGGCGAGGGAATCTCGCTGCGCCGCCGTCGCCTTGGGCTTCTTGGTCAGCAGCTTCGCCGGTCGGCGCTCCTGCGCCACCGAGAAGAGCTGATAGGTCTGGTTGACGTAGTTGGTCACGCCGTCGAGGCCGCTGCAGTAGGCGCGCAGCTCCGGGGTCATCTCCGCCTCGACCATGCGCAGCGGGCGTGCGGGATCGGTTGCTTCGAAGCGCACGTAGAACCAGGGCTCGCTGCGGCGCAGGATCAGCGGCTTGGAGATATCGTGCCACTCGAAGGCCCACATCAGGCTGCGTGGCCAGATGTGGATCGGAAAGCGCCCGCCCAGCATCAGGCCGGGCAGCGGCTCGCGCCGGTAGAAACCATAGCTTGGCTGCTGGCTCATCCAGACCGGCTCGTCGGCGATGAAGCGGTAGGGCGCGGAGATCTGCACGATCGGCCGGTCGGGGGAGCGCCAGCGCAGATGGCCGATCAAGTGGACCATGTTGGAGAGCTGCTTCTTGTTGACCGTCGACTTGCTGCCGGAAAGGTCGACCAGATTCAGCTCGCCCTTGTCGTTGCGGCGCAGGCCGAGCTGCACGTCGATCGGGCAGGGCACTTCGAAGGTGCGGCTTTCGCTATCGATCACTGCCGGGCAGATATTCACTCCCTTGGGATGCTGCGGATAGTCGGGATGGGCCTCCTGCTCCTCGATGGCCCGGCGGGAGAGCTGGCGCGGCGCGGAGTAGATGAATCCGGCGGAGGGCGTATCGACCAGCCAGCCGACCTCGCAGACCCGCGGAGGCCGCGCATTGTGTGCCGCGCTTTCCGCGTCCCTGGATTGCCTGCGGAAGAAACCGAACATCGCCCCACACTTTCTCTGCCTGGCGTCGCTGCGCCGCGCAGCCGAGACTAGCGGAGCCGGGCGGCGAGGTATAGCGCGCGCTGCCAAGGGTTTACACCCTGGCGGCTTGCTCCCGGCGGCGCCGCGTTCCACAGTAGCGCCATGAGCGAGGAGATGCCGCAAAATCGTGCCAACTTCAGCCGCCGCGTGCCCGAGGGCGACGACCGCGAGCGCTTGGTCTGCGGCGACTGCGGCGCGGTGGTCTATGAGAACCCGAAGATCGTGGTCGGTACGGTCGCGACCTGGGAGGAGAAGATTCTGCTGTGCCGCCGGGCGATCGAGCCGCGCAAGGGTTTCTGGACCCTGCCCGCCGGCTATCTGGAGCTGAACGAAGCCGCGGCCGAGGGCGCCAAACGCGAGGCCTGGGAGGAGGCGCGGGCGCAGCTCGAGCTCGAGCAGCTGCTCGCGGTCTATTCGATTCCGCGGATCAGCCAGATCCAGCTGATCTACCGCGCCCGGCTGCTTTCGCCCGAAGTCGAGGCGGGGCCGGAAAGCGCCGAGGTCGGACTCTTCGCCTGGGCGGAGCTCCCCTGGAAGGAGCTTGCCTTCCCCTCGGTGCACTGGGCTCTCGGCCACCACAGGGAGGTGCTGGGCGAGACGGTCTTCGCGCCGCGCGTCAACCCGCCGGGCGAGACCGGCGACAAGTTGCCGGAGGGCCTTTAGGCCAGGTGCAGCAGCGCGGCGCCGCCGACGACAATGGCCGCCGCCGCGATGCGTTGCTTGCCGAAACCTTCCTTGAGGATCAGCGCGCCGATCCCGGCGGCGATCAGCACCGATGTCTCGCGCAGCGCCACGACCTGGGCCATCGGCGCCACCGACATCGCCCAGATGACGATGGAGTAGGCGGTCGCGGCGACGGCGCCGCCGGCAAAGCCCCGCAGCAGATGCGGCGAGAAGGACCGGCGCAGAGTTTTCCGCCTGCGCCAGAAGGTAAAGGCGACGATGGCGATGCCGTCGACGGCGAACAGCCAGGCGATGTAGGTGAAGACCGCGCCGCTCGCCCGCCCGCCGAGGCCGTCGGCGATGGAATAGCCGGCGATGGTGAGGCCGGTCGCCAGCGCGAAGAGGATCGCCTCGTCCTTGCGCAGGGCCGGCAGGCGCAGCGGTCCCGGCCGCCAGGCCAGGGAGACGATGCCGAGGGAGACGACCACGATGCCGGCGATCTCCAGTGGCGTCTTGACCTCGCCGGCCAGAAGCCAGGCGCCGGCCGCGACCAGCACCGGGGCGGAACCGCGGGCGATGGGATAGACCTGGCTCAAGTCGCCGGTGCGGTAGGCGCCGATCAGGCAGGCGTAGTAGAGCGTGTGCAGCGCGACCGAGGCGGCGAGGTAAGGGACCGCCGCCCAGTCCATCTCCGGTAGGAAGGGCAGCGCCAGGGCCGCCGGAATGGCGGGCGCCAGGTTGACCAGTGCCAGGGTCACCAGGCGGTCCTGCCCCGACTTGACCAGGGCGTTCCAGGTGGCGTGCAGCGCCGCGGCGAGCAGCACCAGCAGGAGGATTCCAGGGGTCATGTCGGCGGCGGGGATGGCGGCGCTCCGGTCAGGACGAGAAGCCGCCCTGGAGTGTCATAAAACTGCAACATCGACAAGCGAACCGCCTGCAAGGCAGCCATGCAGCCATGAAAACCTAAGCTTCCAGCCCCATCAGGTTGCGGGCGAAGGCGCGCGCCTCGAAGGGACGCAGGTCCTCGGCGGTCTCGCCGACGCCGATGGCGTGGACCGGCAGGCCGTACTTCTCGGCCAGCGCGACCAGGATGCCGCCGCGCGCCGAGCCGTCGAGCTTGGTCACCACCAGGCCGGTGATCGAGACCAGCTCCTTGAAGGTGCCGACCTGCTGCAGGGCGTTCTGCCCGGTGGTGGCGTCGAGCACCAGCAGGATGTCGTGGGGCGCGGCGGCGTTCTGCTTGCCCAGCACCCGCTGAATCTTCTGCAGCTCGGCCATCAGCTCGTTGCGGTTGTGCAGCCGCCCGGCGGTGTCGATCAGCAGCAGGTCGCGCCCCTCGCGCCTGGCCTGCTCCAGGGCGTCGAAGGCGAGGCCGGCAGCGTCGGCGCCGGGCGCCTTGGCGACCACCGGGCAGCCGATCCGCTCGCCCCAGATCTGCAGCTGCTCGATGGCGGCGGCGCGGAAGGTGTCGCCGGCGGCCAGCATCACCGAACGGCCCTGGTCGCCGTAGAGCTTGGCGAGCTTGCCGATGGTGGTGGTCTTGCCGCTGCCGTTGACGCCGACCACCAGAATGACTTGCGGCTTGGCGTCGGGCTTCAATTCCAGCGGCCGCGCGACCGGCTCCAGGATGCGGGCGATGTCGGCGGCCAGGGCCTCGCGCACCTCGTTCGGCTCGACGTCCTTGTCGAACTTGCTCTTGGCGAGATTGGCGGTGAGCTTGGCGGCGGTGGCGACGCCGAGGTCGGCGGCGATCAGCAGCTCCTCGAGCTCCTCCAGCGCAGCCTCGTCGAGACGCCGCTTGGTGAAGATGCCGGCGATGCCGTCGCCGAGCTTGGAGGAGGAACGGCTCAGTCCCTGCTTCAGCCGCGACAGCCAGCCCTGCTTTTCGCTCACGCGGGCACCCCCAAGGGACTGCCCAGCAGGGTGCCGTCCTCGACGCCGGCGATCCTCGTCCGCAGGATCTCGCCGGGCGCCCCCGCGACGCGCACCGGGGCGTAGTGGGCGCAGCGGCCGAAGCCGTCCTTTTCGATCAGCACCTCGGCAGCGGTTCCGATGCGGCTTTCCAGGAAGGCCCGCTCGGCCGCGGCGCCGGCCTTGCGCAGACGGGCGGCGCGGTCCTTGCGAACGGCCTTATCCACCTGAGGCATGCGCGCCGCCGGGGTGCCCTCGCGCTCGGAATAGGGGAAGACGTGGAGGTAGGTCAGGCCGCAGTCGGCGATCAGCGCCAGGCTGTTCTCGAACATCGCATCGCTCTCGGTCGGGAAGCCGGCGATCAGGTCGGCGCCGAACACCACGTCGGGGCGCAGACGGCGCACTTCATCGCAGAGGGCGACGGCGTCGGCGCGCAGGTGGCGGCGCTTCATCCGCTTGAGGATCATGTCGTCGCCGGCCTGCAGGGAGAGATGCAGATGCGGCATCAGCCGCGGCTCCTCGGCGATCAGGCGCAGCAGCTCGGGGTCGATCTCCACGGCGTCGATCGAGGAAAGGCGCAGGCGCGGCAGCTCCGGCACGCAGGCGAGCAGGCGGCGCACCAGCTGGCCGAGCTGTGGCCTGCCGGGCAGGTCGCCGCCGTAGGAGGTGATGTCCACCCCGGTCAGCACGACTTCCTTGACGCCGTTCTCCACCAGCGCGCGGGTCTGATCGACCACGGCGCCGAGCGGCAGCGAGCGGCTGTTGCCCCGTCCATAGGGGATGATGCAGAAGGTGCAGCGATGATCGCAGCCCTGCTGCACCTGCACGAAAGCGCGGGTCTTCTCGGCGAAACCCTGGATCAGGTGGCCGGCGGTCTCGGTGACCGACATGATGTCGCCGGCTGCGACCCGCGGCTGCGGGCCTGCGGCCCAGGCGGCCGGCTCCAGCTTCTCGCGGTTGCCGACCACGCGGTCGACCTCGGGCATGGCGGCGTAGGTCTCCGGGGAAATCTGCGCGGCGCAGCCGGTGACGACGATCTGCGCCTCGGGGCGCTCGCGCCGGGTGCGGCGGATCGTCTGGCGCAGCTGCCGCTCGGCCTCGGCGGTGACGGCGCAGGAGTTGAGGATCACGGCGTTCTTAAGCCCCGCCGCCCGGGCGTGATCGCGCATCACCTCGGACTCGTAGGCGTTGAGCCGGCAGCCGAAGGTGACGACTTCGGTTTCCTCCAGAGGAGCCTTGGCGAGCGGGGCGTTCATGGCCGCGGGTTATAGGAGCGTGGGCTGGGACTGTCCAGTGAGCCCGGGCTATTCCGCGAACTCGACCTCGCCGGCGTAGGCCAGAGCGACCGGGCCGGTCATGACGACGTGCCAGTCCGCGCGGACCTCGAGGATCATCTCGCCGCCGTCCATCTCGGTGGTCACCCGGCGCTCGGTAAGGCCGCGGCGCACCGCCGCCGCCGCCCCGGCGCAGGCCCCGCTGCCGCTGGCCTGGGTGATCCCGGCGCCGCGCTCCCAGACCCGCTGGCGCAGCCGCTCGCGGCCCAGCACTTGCACGAACTGCACGTTGGTTCGTTCGGGGAAGAGGGAATCGCGCTCCAGCGCGGCTCCGGCCTCGGTGAGGGTTTCGTCGTCGGGCGGAGTCTCGACGAAGAACACGGCGTGGGGGTTGCCGATGTTGAGGCCGACGGGATCGGAGAAGGTCTTGTAGGAGAGCTCGAGGTGCTCCGTGTCCATTTCCCGGGCCAGCGGGATCTCGCGCCAGCCGAAGCGGGCCTCGCCCATGTCTACGGAAACCAGGCCGTCTGCGGCGGCGGCGACCGGCAGCAGCCCGGCCAGGGTCTGGATCGTGGCTTTTTCCTTGCCGCTCTCATGGAACAGCAGGGCGGCGACGCAGCGCGTGGCATTGCCGCAGGCGCCGGCTTCGCTGCCGTCGTTGTTCCAGATCCGCATGAAGAGGTCGGCGCCGCCGTCCTGGGGCGGCTCCATGGCGATCACCTGGTCGCAGCCGACGCCGCGCCGCCGGTCGGCGATGGCGGCCGCCTGGGCTTCGCTCAACGGCAGCGGCTCCCGGCGCGCATCGAAGATGACGAAGTCGTTGCCAAGGCCATGCATTTTTAGAAAGCGGCGTGTGGACATTTTCCGGCTCCTCGGCGGCTTATAGGGTTCCGAGGCCCGCCCTGTCCAGCGGTCCGCGCCGGGGAAAGCCGGAAAACCCCGGTTCTCCGCCATTCCCTGGGGAGGAATCCGGCCTCTGGTCGCGGTCCGCTTTATTAAGCAATCCTTTATCCTGTGGATAACTTGGGGGATGCTTTCTTTCTCTGTTTCCTGCTCTGCATAGGAAGAATTCCCACGATCTCGCCACAAAGTTGAGCTGCACTCACACGCGGTGGGGTGCGGGGGAGTCTACGAAGTTGCCTTTTGGAAACTTTGGAGACGGCTATGAATACCAAAAACGTTCTTTATGGATTGGTGGCCGGGGCCCTTTTGCTGGGACTCGCCGGTTGCGGTTACCACACTCAGAGCTCTTCGGGACGCGACTATCTGCAGGGCTATGTGCCGCTCGACGAGGCGGCCGCTGACCCTGGAATCCAAGGGCTCAGCCAGGCGGTCATCGACGCCGCCAGCGTCGAGCCGCTACTAACCTTCCCTGCGCGCATCGAACGCGGGCGCTTGACCGCGATTCCCGCCGAGGAGGCCGGGCATTGGCGCGCTCTAGCCGAACGTCTCGGGCCCGCGTGGGGGGAGTTCGTCCCGGTCTCGCCGCTGATCGCGGCCTTCACCGCAGAGGAAGTCGGCCTGGAGATGGATGCGCGCGATTGCGGCTATTACCGGGGCTGTCTCGGCAAGACGATCCAGGCGTTGCGCACAGGTGCGGCGCGCCAGCATGTCGATGTCGTGCTGATCTATGAGGGTGTCGCTTGGTCGGAGTCGGAGAACAATCCGCTGTCGCTGGTCAACTGGACGATCATCGGGCTCTGGCTGGCTCCCAGCAAGAACATCGCCGCCGGTTCCGCAGCCCAGGCGCTGCTGCTTGATGTGCGCAACGGCTATACCTACGGCACCGCTCAGGTCGAGCTCGACGAGGCGAACTGGCGCGTCACCACCTGGGCCAACGCGGAGGACTCGGCGGCGGAGATGCGCCGCGAGGCCCTGGCTGCAGCGGTCGAGGGATTGGTTCCCGAGGTTGAAGGCATGCTGACGGAGTTGCGCGGCGAGCTGGCGGAGAAGCGGATCGGGGAAGTGCAGACGGAGTAATGTATCTGGGCTGGGTGCCATAGACGGCATCCAGTCCCTCCCGTCGCGCTTCCGGCGCGCTTGACGCTTTCTCCGCGCGGGGGTAGGTTCCGCGCGCTTTCATAGAGGCCAGCGCCTTTCGGTTCCGAGGAACCCCGCCCGTCCACGAGTTTTCGTGCACGGGCGCAAGTCGCGTTTGGCGGGTTTGCGTGTAAGGGAGTCCGATGTTCGATAGCCTGCAGTCCCGGCTGGGCGAGGTCTTCGACAAGCTGAAGCGGCGCGGCGCGCTGAGCGAGGCCGATGTCGGCGAGGCGCTGCGCGAGATTCGCGTGGCGCTGCTCGAGGCCGACGTCGCCCTGCCGGTGGTCAAGGACTTCATCGCCCAGGTCAAGGAACGGGCGGTCGGGCAGGAGGTTCTGCGCTCGGTCAGCCCCGGCCAGCAGGTCGTCAAGATCGTCAACGACCACCTGGTCGAGATGCTGGGCGGCAGCGAGCCGGCCGAGATCAACCTCGCCGCCACGCCGCCGGTGCCGATCCTGCTGGTCGGCCTGCAGGGCTCGGGCAAGACCACCTCCTGCGCCAAGATTGCGCTGCGCCTGAAGACCCGCGACAAAAAGAAGGTGCTGATGGCCTCGCTGGACGTGCGCCGTCCGGCGGCGCAGCAGCAGCTCGCCGTGCTCGGCGAGCAGGCCGAGGTCGCCACCCTGCCGATCGTCTCCGGCGAGCCGCCGGTCGCCATTGCCAAGCGCGCCCTGCAGAAGGCGGCGCTGGAAGGCTTCGACGTGGTGATGCTGGACACCGCCGGGCGTCTGGCCATCGACGAAGAGCTGATGGCCGAGGTCGCGGCGGTGCGCGACGCCGCCAAGCCGGCCGAGACCCTGCTGGTGGCCGACGCCATGACCGGCCAGGACGCGGTCACCGTCGCCCAGGCCTTCAAGGGCAAGGTCGGCCTGACCGGCATCGTCCTGACCCGGGTCGACGGCGACGCGCGCGGTGGCGCCGCGCTGTCGATGCGCGCCATCACCGGCTGCCCGATCAAACTGCTCGGCGTCGGCGAGAAGCTCGACGCGCTGGAGGCCTTTCACGCCGACCGCATCGCCGGGCGCATCCTCGGCATGGGCGACGTGGTCTCGCTGGTCGAGAAGGCCGCCGAGACCATCGAGCAGGAAGACGCCGAAAAGCTGCTCAAGAAGATGGAAAAGGGCCGCTTCGACCTCGACGACATGGCCCAGCAGCTGAAGCAGCTGACCAAGATGGGCGGGTTGCAGCAGATGATGTCCCTGCTGCCCGGCGTGCCGAAGATCCAGCAGCAGATGAAGGACGCCAAGATCGACGACAAGATGGTCGGCCGCCAGCTCGCGATCATCTCCTCGATGACCCCGAAGGAGCGCAGCCGGCCCGAGATCATCAAGGCCTCGCGCAAGCAGCGCATCGCCGGCGGCTCCGGCTCGACGGTGCAGGAGGTCAACAAGCTGCTCAAGCAGCACGCCGAGGCGGCGAAGATGATGAAGCGCGTCAAGAAGATGGGCAAGAAGGGCCTGGCCCGCGGCGGCATCCCCGGTATGGGCGGCCCCGGGGGCGGCCCTGGAGGCCTGGGGGGCCTGCCCCCCGGCTTCGGCGGCAAGCGCTGAGCCCGCAAGAGCACATGAGATCAACCCCACGGCACGAAATCCCTAAGGAGTAAGCAAGATGTCCCTACGTATCCGTTTGTCCCGCGGCGGCGCCAAGAAGCGCCCCTACTACCGCATCGTCATCGCCGACTCGCGCATGCCGCGCGACGGCCGCTTCATCGAGCGGGTCGGCAGCTACGACCCCATGGTCCCGCGCGACCACCCGAACCGCATCAAGCTGGATGAGGAGCGGATTCGCCACTGGCTCGGCCAGGGCGCGCTGCCGAGCGACCGTGTCGCCCGCTTCCTGAGCCAGGCCGAGATCATCGCCGCGCCGAAGATTCCGGAGCAGACCAAGAAGGACAAGCCCAAGGCCAAGACCCTGGAGCGCATGGCCGCCGCCGAGGAGGCCAAGAAGGCCGCCGCAGCCGCCGCCGAGGAAGCCGCCGCGGCCCCGGCCCCTGCACCGGTCGAAGAAGCCCCGGCCGAGGAAGCCCCGGCCGAAGAGGCCCCGATCGAGGAAGCGCCCGCAGAGGAAGCGCCTGCCGAGGAGGCGGCCGAAGCTCCGGCGGAAGAAGCTCCTGCCGAGGAGAAGGCCGAGGAAGCCGCTCCTGCCGAGGAGACTCCGGCCGAGGAAGCGCCCGCTGAGGAGCCCGCTGCCGAAGAGACGGCGGAAGAGAGCTCCGAGGACGAGAAGAAGAGCTAAGCCTCCGTCATGTCCCGGGAGCGCGTCTGCCTGGCCGCCGTCGCCGGTGCCCACGGCGTGCGCGGCCTGGTCAAGCTGAAGGCCTTCACCGAGGCGCCGGAGGATGCCCTGGCCTATGGTCCCCTGGAGGACGAGGCCGGGGCGCGGCGCTTCGATGTAACCCTGAAGGGCAAGGCCGGCGGCAAGGGCGGCGATCTGCTGCTGGCCGCCATCGCCGGGATCGACAGCCGCGAGGCCGCCGAGGCGCTGCGCGGCACCCGGCTCTATGTCGACCGCGCGGCCTTGCCGGAGATCGAGGAAGAGGAGACCTTCTATCAGGCCGATCTGGTAGGCTTGGCTGCGGTCGACCGGGAGGGGGCGGTGCGCGGCCGCATCAAGGCGGTGCAGAACTTCGGCGCCGGCGACCTGCTGGAGATCGAGGCGCCGGACGGCGGCAGCTTCTTCCTTGCCTTCACCAAGGAGGCGGTGCCTGAGGTCGACCTCGCCGGCGGCCGCCTCGTGATCGCGCCGCCTGAGGAGATCGAAGCCCGGCCGGAGGGCAAGACCGGACAGACTGAGGAGAGCGACGATGGATCCGCTGCGTGAGACCCCCTCCGGGCTGCCGCGCGCCCGGGCCTACGATTTGCCTTTCGAAGGCACTCCCGGCGCGAACAACACGATCACCGACGTTGCGGAACTTCAAGTCGGCTACACCACGCTGATCGAAGGGGCGGCGGTGCGCACCGGCGTCACCGCGATCCTGCCGCGCGGCCGCTCCGGCATCGCGACGCCCTGCTGGTCCGGCTTCTTCAGCCTCAACGGCAACGGCGAGATGACCGGATCCCACTGGATCGAGGAAACCGGCGCCTGCGAGCTCGCGGTCACCATCACCAACACCCACTCGCTGGGCGTGGCGCGCGATGCCACGATCAAGTGGGCGACGCGCAATCCCGTTTCCGGCGACGGCATGGCCTGGGGGCTCCCGGCCGCGGCCGAAACCTATGACGGCTATCTCAACGACATCAATGGCTTCCACGTCACCGAGGCGCACGTCTTCGCAGCCATCGAGGCGGCCGCCTCAGGGCCGGTCGAGGAGGGCAGCGTCGGCGGCGGCACGGGGATGATCTGCTACGGCTTCAAGGGCGGCTCGGGCACGGCCTCGCGGGCCACGGGCGGCTATACCCTGGGCGCCTTCGTCCAGGCCAACTTCGGCCGGCCCCACGAACTGACCGTCGCCGGCGTCCCGGTCGGCCGGGAGCTGGAGGGCGGCTTCGACTACGGGACGGACTACGACGCCGGAAGCGGTTCGATCATCGTCGTGCTGGCGACCGACGCGCCGCTGCTGCCGCATCAGCTCAAGCGCCTGGCGCGCCGCGCGGCGCTTGGCATCGGGCGGTCCGGCGCCATCGGCCACCACGCTTCCGGCGATATCTTCCTCGCCCTCTCGACCGCCAACGCCGAGGCCTTGGCTGCCAGCTCAGGCCCGGCCACGGCCGATTTCCTGCCCGACGAGAGCCTGAATTTTCTCTTCGCGGCGGCGATTCAGGCGGTCGACGAAGCGGTGCTCAACGCGCTCTTCGCCAATGCCGACATGACCGGGCGCGCCGGCCGCCTCATCCGCGCGCTCCCGCGCGAGCGGGTCCGCGACCTGCTGGCGGCGGCGGGGCGTCTCGCGGGTTAGGGCGGAACTGCGAAAGACCTATGAAATGCGCGGCATTCGGCACTGGACAAACGCGCGTGGAGACGCCATAAAGCGCGCCTTTAGGAGGTGAGGCGGCATGTCCGACGGGGCCATTCCCTGGACCGCGACGCTGCTGTCGATCTTTCCCGAGGCCTTTCCCGGGGTGCTGGGCATCAGCCTGGCGGGCAAGGGCCTTGAAAAGGGCGCGTGGCGGCTCAATGTGGTCGACATTCGCGATTTCGCCCGGGACAAGCACCGGTCCGTCGACGACACGCCCTTTGGCGGTGGCGCCGGCATGGTGATGCGCCCGGACGTGATCGACGCCGCGCTGGAGTCGGTCTCGGATGCGCCGGGGCCGCTGTACTATCTGAGCCCGCGCGGGCGCCTGCTGGATCAGGCACTGGTGCGGGATCTGGCCGCGGGCGCTGGCGTGAAGCTGCTCTGCGGCCGCTACGAAGGGATCGATCAGCGGGTGCTCGACGCCCGCGGGATCGAGGAAGTCAGCGTCGGGGACTATGTGCTCTCCGGCGGCGAGACGGCGGCGATGGTCCTGCTGGATGCAGCGGTCCGCTTGCTGCCGGGCGTCATGGGCAACGCGGAGAGCCCGGACGAGGAGTCGTTCGAGGCGGGTCTCCTGGAGTACCCGCAGTACACGCGGCCCGCCGACTGGCAGGGCCGGGAAGTGCCGGAGGTTCTACAGTCCGGCAATCACGCGCGGATCCGCGACTGGCGGCACCGCCGCGCGGAAGAGACAACCGAGGCGCGGCGTCCCGATCTCTGGGCCCGCTATAGAGCAAACCGCGAAGGCGGAGAGGACTAGGACGATGAACACGATTCAGCAGCTCGAGCAGGAGCAGATCGCCGCGCTGGCCGAGAGCAAGGGCGAAATGGATTTCGCGCCGGGCGATACCGTGCGGGTGGACGTCAAGGTGGTCGAGGGCACGCGCGAGCGTATCCAGGCCTTCGAGGGAGTCTGCATCGCGCGCAAGAACCGGGGCATCAACTCCTCCTTCACGGTGCGCAAGATTTCCTTCGGCGAAGGCGTCGAGCGCGTCTTCCCGCTGTACAGCCCGCGGATCGACGCGATCCACGTGGTGCGCCGCGGCGACGTGCGCCGGGCCAAGCTGTATTACCTGCGCGGCCGCACCGGTAAGTCGGCGCGCATCGCCGAGAAGACCACCGGCGCCGCCGGCAAGATCCTGCAGGCCGAGCGCCAGGCGACCCAGTCGGCCCGCCGCGAGCAGCGCCGCGCCGCCAAGGCGGCCAAGGCCGAGGGTAAGCAGACTGACGGCAAGCAGGCCAAGGGCAAGGCTTCCGAGAAGTAGGGAGCCCTAGCCGGCCCGGCGCCGCGCCGTTCCGGACACTTGCGAAGCAGCAGCGCGGGCCCGAGCCCGCGGTTGCCCGTCGCTTTGTCGACCGAGCTCCGCCCACAGCGCCGTTCCTCATCCTCGCGCCTCACGGGGTCGCTGCGGAACTATCGCAGGCTGGGCTCCAGGGACTTTCTTAGAGGCCGCAAGATCGCTATGCTCCGGCGCCCGCGCGCGCTGGGCCCAAGATCTTCAAAGAGACGAGAAACGAGGCGATGTCCAAAGCCAAGACACTGTTCGATAAAATCTGGGAAAACCACATCGTGGAGCGCCAGGACGACGGAACCTGCCTGCTCTACATCGATCGGCACCTGGTGCACGAGGTGACCAGCCCGCAGGCCTTCGAAGGCCTGCGCCTCGCCGGCCGCAAGGTGCGCCGCCCGGATGCGACCATTGCCGTGCCCGATCACAACGTGCCGACCAGCGACCGCTCGCGCGGCATCGCCGACGCGGAAAGCCGGATCCAGATCGAAACCCTGGACAAGAACTGCGCCGACTTCGGCATTCCGATCTTCGGCATGAACGATATCCGCCAGGGCATCGTCCACATCATCGGCCCGGAGCAGGGCCTGACTCTGCCTGGGATGACCATCGTCTGCGGCGACAGCCATACCGCCACTCACGGCGCCTTCGGGGCGCTCGCCTTCGGCATCGGCACCTCCGAGGTCGAGCACGTTCTGGCCACCCAGACCCTGCTGCAGCGTCCGGCAAAGAACATGCGCATCACCGTCGACGGCGACCTGCCGCTGGGCCTCACCGCCAAGGACCTGGTGCTGGCGATCATCGGCAAGATCGGCACCGCCGGCGGCACCGGCCACGTCATCGAGTACGCCGGTCCGGCGATCCGCAAGCTGTCCATGGAAGGGCGCATGACGGTCTGCAACATGTCGATCGAGGGCGGCGCGCGGGCCGGTCTGATCGCCCCCGACCAGACCACCTTCGACTACATCAAGGGCCGTCCCTACGCGCCCAAGGCCGGCGGCTGGGAGCAGGCCGTCGCCGCCTGGAGCGCACTGCCCTCCGACGAAGGGGCACGCTACGACAAGGAGGTGACGCTCTCGGTCGGCGAGATCGAGCCGCAGGTCACCTGGGGCACCTCGCCCGAGGACGTCTCCCCAATCAGCGGCTCGGTGCCCGATCCGGCGGACATCGCAGACGAGAACAAGCGCCGCGGCGTGCTGCGCTCCCTGGAATACATGGGGCTGACGCCGGGCATGCGGCTGCAGGATGTCAAGGTGGACAAGGTCTTCATCGGCTCCTGCACCAACGGCCGGATCGAGGACCTGCGCGCCGTCGCCGAGATCGCCAAGGGCCGCAAGGTCGCCGACAGCGTCTATGCGATGATCGTGCCCGGATCCGGGCTGGTGAAGGAGCAGGCTGAACAAGAGGGTCTCGACAAGATCTTCACCGAGGCCGGTTTCGACTGGCGCGAGCCCGGCTGCTCGATGTGCCTGGCGATGAACGCCGACAAGCTGGAGCCCGGGGAACGCTGCGCCTCGACCTCCAACCGAAATTTCGAGGGCCGCCAGGGCAAGGGCGGGCGCACCCACCTGATGAGCCCGGCCATGGCCGCCGCCGCCGCAGTGACCGGCCACATCGCCGACGTGCGGGAGCTGAACGGCCAGTAGATCGCCGGCCCGCTCCCCATGAAAGGAGCGTCATCGTGAGTGACATGCGCCTCGACATCAGCCAGGTCAGCCCCTGGGCTGGCTTCTGGCGGCGGGCCGGCGCGGCCCTGATCGACCTGGCGATCATCTGCCTGCCGCTCTATCTGATCGTGCTCTACCTTTTCGGCCAGGCCTTCGAGTTTCATGGCCCCGGAATGGGCCACGGCACGCCGGTCGCCCTGCCGGCACAGATGACCCCCCAGGGCCCGGCCTTGTTCCGGATTCATGTCGCCGACGCGCCATACTTTTCCCTGGTGCTGGCGGCAGTTTTTCTCATCTACAAGACCGCGTTCGAGGCCTCCCGGCTGATGGCGACGCCGGGCAAACTGGCGCTCGCTATCCGCGTGATGACGGCGGACGGCGCTCCGGCGCCCTGGCCGCGGGCGCTGCTGCGGACCTGGCCCTGGTGGCTGGGGGCGGTGACCGCTGCGCTGGCCGCCACCCTCGGCATCTGGGCGCTGGAGAGCCTCGTCGATCTGCTGCGCTTCATCGCCGTGGCGATGATCGCCTTCACCCCGCACAAGCAGGGTCTGCACGACTACATGGCCCGCGCCTATGTTGTGCGCGCCGGCGCCCGTCCGGCGCGCTAGCGGCCTCGCTGAACAGCGGGGAAGGGATCTGCCGCCCAGACCCTAGTGTTCGCCGGGGCATATTTTCCCGGGCTCCGGCCATTGCCGCCGCCGCCAAGATCGTGAATGCTGGAAGGGGGGAGGTAAGTCCGCAGTCAACCTGCAAGGAGCGTCCAACAGATGTTGCCCTTTCCCTCAATCTCTCCCCGCAGCCTCGCGGCCGGACTTCTGGTTCTTGCGCTGAGCTTCGCCTCGGCCCTTCCCGCCGCCGCCGATCTCCCCGGGGAGCTGCGCGCCCGCCTTTCGGCGCCGCAGGACGAGATCTGGCTCGGTCCGATCGCCAGCGACGACCGCGAGGTACTGGATACCTTCTACACGGGGCGTCGCGACGCAGCGGTCTGGTTCGATCCTCAGGGGATCACCGAAAAGGCCCGCCAGCTTTCGCAGGTGCTGCTCTCTGCCGGCGAGCATGGCCTGGAGCCCGACTATTACCACGCCGGGCGGATCGCCGAGTTGATCGAGAACCCGGGAGAGGAGAGCCGCGCCGAACTCGAGCTGCGGCTCAGCCTGTCGCTGATCCGCTTCGCTTCGGACCTCGATTCCGGGCGACTCGATCCGCGTCTCGTCGATCCGGAGCACTACAGCTATCCCCAGAACGTCGACCGCGCGGCGGTGCTGCCGGACTCCCTTGCCGCCTCCGATATCTGGGTCTACCTGCGCGCCTTTCAGCCGCAGCAGAACGAATACGTCCGTCTGAAGGGCGCGCTGTCGCATTACCGCTCCCTGGCCGAGGGCGGCGGCTGGGCGCCGATCCCCGAGGGCGAGACCCTGAAGCCCGGAATGACCGACCCCCGGGTGGCCGCGCTGCGCGGGCGCCTGCTGCTGCTCGGCGATCTCGATGAGGCGGCGGCGCAGAGCGTCGTGGAAGCAGGTTCCGGCGCGATAGCGGCGCCGGCGGAGGGAGAAGCCGCGGCCGCGGCGGCGCCCGGAGAGTCCTACGAAGGCGTGCTGGTCGCTGCGCTGAAGCGCTTCCAGCACCGCCACGGCCTGACCGAGGACGGCGCGGTCGGTCCGAAGACCCTGGCCGCGCTCAACGTGTCGGCGGAACAGCGCGTCGAGCAGATCCAGCTGAACATGGAGCGCCGCCGCTGGATGGCCGACGACCGCGGCGGGCGCTACATCTTCGTCAATCTCGCCAACTTCGACGCCAAGATCGTCGACGGTCTGGACACCGTTTTCCATACCAAGGTCGTGGTCGGCGATCCCTATCACCGCACCCCGGTGTTCAGCGACACCATGACCTATCTGGAGATCAATCCCACTTGGAACGTGCCCGAGAGCATCGCACGCAAGGAACTGCTGCCGAAAATCCGGGAGAACCCGGGATATCTGGCGGAGCGCAACTACACGCTGCTGGCCAGCTGGGACCAGAACGCGCCGACAGTCGATCCGCACTACATCGACTGGAGTCAGATCAGCGCCAGCTCTTTCCCCTTCCGCATCCGGCAGGAGGCGGGGGCGGGCAACGCCCTGGGGCGGATCAAATTCATGTTCCCCAACGAGTTCAACATCTACCTCCACGATACGCCCTCGCAGTCGCACTTCGCGCGCAGCGAGCGCGCCTTCAGCCATGGATGCATTCGCGTCGCCAAGCCGCTGGAGCTGGCGGAGGCGTTGCTGAAAGGCCAAGAGGGCTGGGATCTCGAGCGGGTGCGCCAGCAGATCGAAAGCGGGGAAACCAGGACCGTCAGTCTCGACGAGCCGATCCAGGTACACATCAGCTACATCACCGCTTGGGTCAACAAGGACGGTGCGGTGCACTTCCGCAACGACGTCTATGGCCGCGACGAACTGCTTGCCTCGGCCCTGCTCGGCGACCGCAGCTGAAACTTTTTTGCCGGGCCGGCGATTGAGGTTGGCCTTTCTTAACTTTCTTCGGGTATGGTTACCGAAGTGAAGTCGTACTGCGATTTCATCAAGTTAACTGATAACGCGAAGATTCGGAGAGAAAATGACGGCAAAGCAGGGGACCGCTGCCGGCGTTTCGCGCCGCAGACTGATTCTTGGGGGAATCGCAACTCTGGCCATGACCGGCGCGGCCTTGCCGCTGCGTCCGGCCCGCGCGGCTTTTGTGACCGAGGCGCGGACGCTGGCTTTCAACTCGCTGCACACCGGCGAGAAAACCTCGGTGACCTATTGGGAGGAGGGCGCGGGCTATCTGCCCGACGCCATCTCCGAGCTCACCCATGTGTTGCGCGACTGGCGCACCGAAGAGACCTACGAGATGGATCTCGGGCTCTACGATCTGCTGTTCGAGCTGCGCTACCGTCTCGGCAGCGAGAAGCCCTTCAGCATCATTTCGGCCTACCGCTCGCCGAAGACCAACGCTTCGCTCGCGGCCAATAGCGGCAACGTCGCCAAGCGCAGCTACCACATGAAGGGTATGGCGATCGACATCGCGCTGCCGGATGTCGATCTCAAGTACCTGCGCCAGGTCGCACTCGACATGCAGCTGGGCGGCGTCGGCTACTATCCCAAGTCGGGCTTCGTCCACGTCGACACTGGCCCGTTCCGCACCTGGTAAGCGCGCGCGTGCTTGCACCGGCGGAGTGCGGCGGCTAAAGCTGTGCTCCTGCGCCGCCTGGCGAGAGCGGAGCGGCGCCGGTGCAAGTGGAGAGGATCCGATGGAGAAATTCGAGAAGCTGACCGCGGTAGCGGCGCCGTTGCCGATGCGCAACGTCGATACCGACAAGATCATTCCGGCGAGCTATCTGAAAACCATCAAGCGTACCGGCCTTGCCGAGGGTCTTTTCGCCGCGCTGCGCTGGAACGACGACGGCTCCTCGAAGGACTTCGTGCTCGACCAGCCGGCCTACGAGAACGCCAAGATCCTGGTCACCGGCGAGAACTTCGGCTGCGGCTCGAGCCGCGAGCACGCGCCTTGGGCACTGCTCGACTTCGGCATCCGCTGCGTGATCGCGCCCTCCTTCGCCGACATCTTCCACAACAACTGCTTCAAGAACGGCATCCTGCCGATCGCCCTGCCGCAGGAAGACGTCGACAAGCTGATGGCGGACGCCGAGCGCGGCGCCAACGCCACGCTGACCGTCGATCTCGAGAAGCAGACCATCGAGGGCCCCGACGGCGGCACCATCTCCTTCGAGATCGACCCCTTCCGCAAGCACTGCCTGCTCAACGGCCTCGACGATATCGGCCTGACCCTGGCGAAGGACGACAAGATCGGCGGCTACGAGGCGCAACGCCGGCAAGCGGCGCCCTGGCTGTTCGACAAGACCGGCTGAGCCCACCGGCCCGTGGACTACGCGCCACCGGCCAGCCCCGAAGAACTGAGGCGCCGCGAAGCGGTCTGGCCGCCGCTCTCCGCGCTTTTCCTCGATACCGAGGTGACCGACGACAGCCTCGCGGACATCGTCCGGGCGGCGCGGGCCCAGGGCTACGGCGCGGAGGATCTGCAGGCGATGCTGTTCTACGAGGTCGCGCCCGCGGTCTATGCGAACATCTACAGCGTGATCGGCGAGTGGGCGCCCTTCGACACCGAGTGGCTGTCGCGCCGCATCCGGCGCAGGTAGAAACGTCTCCTGTATCGCTGGCGCTGCCGCCTGGCACGGCGTCACATGCTCGCTCCGATCAAGGGCGATTTGCAGCGTCTGTGGCGGGCGCTGGCGGCTTCGCCTTGACAGCCGCCGCCAGTGCGGTAATCCCTTGCCGGCCTTTTTAACTTAGCGAGCGGACATTTATCCATGGCTTCCAACAAATCCCTACTGATCCTGCCGGGCGACGGCATCGGCCCCGAGGTGATGGGCGAAGTGCGCCGCGTCATCGACTGGATGGACAAGCGCCGCGCCGTCGGTTTCGACGTCGAGGAGGACCTGGTCGGCGGCTGTGCCATCGACGCGCACGGCGTGCCGCTGGCCGACGCCACCATGGAAAAGGCCCTGCAGGTCGATGCCGTACTGCTCGGCGCGGTCGGCGGGCCGAAGTGGGACGAGCTGGATTTCTCGATCAAGCCGGAGCGCGGCCTGCTGCGCCTGCGCAAGGAGATGGACCTCTACGCCAACCTGCGCCCGGCGCTCTGCTTCGAGGCGCTGGTCGACGCTTCGACCCTGAAGCCGGAGATCGTCAGCGGCCTCGACATCATGATCGTGCGCGAGCTGACCGGCGGCATCTACTTCGGCGAGCCGCGCGGCATCGAGGACCTCGGCAACGGCGAGCGCCGCGGCATCAACACCCAGGTCTACACCACCTCGGAAATCCGCAGGGTCGCATCGGTCGCCTTCGAGCTGGCGCGCAAGCGCTCCAACCGCCTCTGTTCCGCTGAAAAGTCGAATGTGATGGAATCCGGCGTGTTGTGGCGCCAGGAGGTGGAGAAGCTGCACAAGGAGTCCTTCCAGGATGTCGAACTGACCCACCAGTACGCCGACAACACGGCGATGCAGCTGGTGCGCAACCCCAAGCAGTTCGACGTCATCGTCACCGACAATCTGTTCGGCGACATCCTCTCCGACGAGGCCTCGATGCTGACCGGCTCGCTCGGCATGCTGCCTTCGGCCTCGCTCGGCGACGTCGACGAGACCGGGCGGCGCAAGGCGCTCTACGAGCCGGTGCACGGTTCGGCCCCCGACATCGCCGGCAAGAGTCTCGCCAATCCCCTGGCGACCCTGCTCTCCTTCGCCATGGCGCTGCGCTATTCCTACGATCTCGGCGAGGACGCCGAGCTGATCGAAACCGCGGTCAAAAACGTGCTCGACAGCGGCAAGCGCACCGCCGACATCATGTCCAAAGGCTGCGAGAAGGTCTCTACCGAGGCGATGGGCAGCGCCGTGCTGGCCGAGCTGGACCGCCTGGCGGCCTAGGGGGACCGGCGAGGCCGCACGCTTTTGTCATTTGACAGCGCGGCCTCTTGGCCTAGCCTTGGCGGTCGATACCAAGCGAGGAGAGAAAACGATGCGTAAATCCCTGACGCTTGCCACCCTGGCCGCCGCGGCCTTCGTGTTCGCCGCACCCGGCTTGGCGTTTGCCGGTTGCGGCGCGTCCGCGCATAGCACCCAGCAGTCGGTGCAGGGCGCTCAGACGGCGCAGACTCCCCTGCCGGAGAAACCGGCGGAGACCAAGCAGTAATCTGCGGGGTTATAGAGCCTGATCGGGCCACGCTGAAGCAGCGTGGCCCGTGAATCAGTCTCTAAACTATCCGAAGAGAGCAAGGTTCACGCATTAGGCCGATTATGCCTGATGCGATCTTGCTTTGGTCCCGGAAGGGGCCTCTCGCGTTATCCCTAGAGGCCGTCCTTCCGGGTTCCGGAGCGGGCGGTCTCTGCGTTTCGGCGGCCCGGTTCAGTCCTTGGCGGCAATGCCATGGCGGCTGAGCTCCGTCTCCAGCCTGCCGCCGAGCCAGATGAAGAACATCCGGAAGTCGCTGATCAGCGACCAGAGGGGATGGCTGAAGGTGGCCGGGCGGTTGTGTTCCACGGCGATGTGCGCGATCCAGGCGAAGGCGTAGCCGCTCACCAGGGCCGCCGGCAGCAGCCACCAGACCTGGGTGAGCAGCGCGGCGGCGAGCAGAGCCAGCCCCAATCCGGTTCCGGCGAAGTGCAGGGAGCGGGTTGCGGGCCGGCTGTGCTCGGCGAGATAGGAGGGCCAGAATTCGGCGTAGCTGTTGGCTTTTCTCTGCATTCCGGTTCTGTAAGGTTGCTTGCAAAGCGGGCTTGGTGGCCTTAAGTCCAAGCCTCGAAGTTCTCAACACTTAGCATTTGGTGTCATTCATGGGCTACAAGGTTGCGGTCGCCGGCGCCACCGGCAATGTCGGCCGCGAAATACTCAAGATCCTGGCGGAACGCGAGTTCCCCGTCGACGATGTCTTTGCTCTGGCTTCCGAGCGCTCCGCCGGCCAGGAGGTTTCCTTCGGCGAGAACGAAGTCCTCAAGGTCCAGGATCTCTCGAAGTTCGATTTCAAGGGCGTGGACATCGGCCTATTCTCGCCGGGCGGCAAGGTCTCGGCGCAGTACGCGCCGATCGCCGCGCGCGCCGGAACGGTGGTGATCGACAACACCTCGCATTTCCGTATGGATCCGGACGTGCCCCTGGTGGTGCCCGAGGTCAATCCCCAGGCGATCGCCGGCTACGCCAAGAAGAACATCATCGCCAATCCCAACTGCTCGACCATCCAGATGGTCGTGGCGATGAAGCCGCTGCACGAACTGGCGAGGATCAAGCGCGCCGTGGTCGCGACCTACCAGTCGGTCTCCGGCGCCGGCAAGGATGGGATGGACGAGCTGTTCAACCAGACCCGCGCGATCTACGTGAACGATCCCATGAACAAGGAGCAGTTCACCAAGCAGATCGCCTTCAACTGCATCCCGCATATCGACGTCTTCATGGACGACGGCTCGACCAAGGAAGAGTGGAAGATGGTCGCCGAAACCAAGAAGATCCTCGATCCCAAGATCAAGCTGACCGCGACCTGCGTGCGCACCCCGGTGTTCATCGGCCACGGCGAGGCGATCAACCTGGAGTTCGACAAGCCGATCTCCGCAGAGGAGGCGCGCGAAGCGCTGGCGGCCCAGGAAGGCATCGTCGTCTTCGACCACCGTGTCGACGAAGGCTATGTCACCCAAGCCGAGTGCGCCGGCGAGGACGCCGTCTACGTCAGCCGAATCCGCAGCGATTCGACGGTCGAAAACGGGCTGTCCATGTGGGTCGTGTCGGATAATCTACGTAAAGGGGCCGCGCTCAACGCGGTGCAGATTGCGGAGGTGCTGACCCGCTCCTACATGAACTGATCCCGCCGCGCAGGCGCGTAGCGGGCGAGGTCCTGGGGCGCGCGGCGCGAGGGGGAAATGGCGGAACGCCCGCACCACAGCGAGACCGCGCCGGCCGTGCCCGAAGAGGGCGAGGCGGAGAGCGCCGCGGCTGAAGCCGAAGCCGAACGCGACTTCACGCGCGGCGTCGAGCTGCATCGCGGCGGCCGCCTCGACGAGGCGGTGGAGGCCTATGCCCGGGCGGTGACCCATCGGCCCGATCACAGCCTCGCGCTGAACAACCTCGCGGTGGCCCTGCGCGGCAAGGGGCGCTTCGGCGCCGCCGAGGTCGCCTACCGGCGGGCCCTGGCGGCGGCGCCCGACAATCCCGGGCTGCACAGCAATCTCGGCAACCTGCTCCGCGAGGTCGGGCGCGCCGAGGAGGCCAAGAGCCTGCTCGAACGCGCCGTCTCCGGCGGCGAGGAAACCCCGGAGATCCTGCACAACTACGCTCTGGCGCTGCGCGACACCGGCGATTTCGAGGCCGCGCTCGAGGTTTTCGATCGGGCTCTGGCGCGCGCGCCGGGGATCGTCCCCCTGGCCGCCGACCGGGCAACCACACTGCTCGCCGCAGGCGACTACAAAAGCGGCTTTTCAGATCTCTTCGACTGGCACGCCGAGCGGGCCCGGCATTCCCACCTCAAGCACATCCCGCTGTGGCGTGGCGAGGCGCTCAACGGGCGCAAATTGCTGATCCACGCGGAGTCCAGGGATGCCGACAGCATCATGCTGGCGCGCTATCTGCCCTTCGCGGCGCGCCTGGCCAAGCAGACCGCCGCCGATCCGCAGAACCCCGGCGAGCTGGTGCTGGAAACGCCCGCCTCCCTGACGCGGCTGTTCACGGCTCTGCCCGGCGTCGACCGCCTGGTGGTGCGCGGCGAAGGCGGGCCGGAGGTCGATCTGCGCCTGCCGCTCTATTGCCTGCCCGGGCTGTTCCTGACGACTCGCGAGACGATCCTGGGACGGGTGCCCTTTCTCCGCGCGCCGGAGCATGCCGGACCGGAGCTGCGCCGTCCGCGCGGTACCCGCCTGCTGGTCGGCCTGGTTTGGAATTCCGAGGCGCCGCCGCCGCTCGACCTGCTCGGCAGCTGCGGCCTGGAGACTCTGTTGCCGCTCGCCGCCGAGCGACGGGCAAGTTTCTTCTCGCTGCAGAAAGGCACCCGCGCGGCGGATGTCATTCGCTACGGCACCTCCGGGCTGGTGCACGATCTGAGCGGCCGGCTGGAGGATCTCGCCGACATCGCCGGCGTGATCGCTCAGCTCGATCTGCTGATCGCCGTCGACTCCGCCCAGGCGCATCTCGCCGGGGCGTTGGGGCGTCCGGTCTGGCTGCTGGCGCCCACTGCTCCGGACTGGCGCTGGCGCGGTGAAGGCGAGACGACGCCCTGGTACCCGAGCATGCGGATTTTCCGGCAGCCGAAGCCCGGCGACTGGGAGGGGCTGCGCGCTACGCTGGCCAGGGAGCTGGGGCGGCTGGCCGCGGACTCAGGAGAGCCGGAACATGGCTGATACCCTCGATCTGACCCGGCTGCGCGATGCCGCCGTGAAGGCGCATCAGGACGGCCGGCTCGACTCCGCCATCGCCGGCTACAAACGGCTGCTCGCCATGAAGCCCGACTCGGCGGGGATCTGGAGCAACCTGGGCGCCGCGCTGCGGGCGCAGAAAAAGACCTCTGCCGCCCTGGCCTGTCATCGCCGGGCGCTCGAGCTGAATCCCGAGGATGGCGCTTTTCACGGCAACTGCGGCAACGTGCTGAAGGATCTCGGGCGGGTCGAGGAGGCGGTCGCGGCGCACGAACGCGCCGTCGCCCTGCAGCCGGACTCCGCCGGGGCCTACCACAATCTCGGCATCGCGCTGCGCGAGGCAGGGCAGCACCGGCGCGCCGTGGAGGCCTTCGAGGCGGCGCTGAAGCTCGACCCTAGCGTCGAGAAGATCGCATGGGACCGGGCGGTCTGCCTGCTGCATCTGGGCAGCTTCGCGGAGGGCTGGAAGGCCTACGAGGCGCGCTGGGTGCTGGGCGAGCTGCCGAACCGCCGCCCCGATCTGCCCTACCACAAGGGCGAGCCGCTCGAGGGCAAGACCGTGGTGGTGACCCTGGAACAGGGCTTCGGCGATTCCATCCTCTCGGCCCGCTTCCTGCCGCAGCTGCGCGAGACCGGGGCCACGGTCTGGCTCGACGTCAAGCCGCCTCTGCGCCGCCTCTTCAGCCAGCTCGACGGGGTCGACCGCATCACCGATCCCGACAAGCCGGCGCCCGGCGCGGACTACCAGATTCCGATCATGTCCCTGCCGGGGATGTTCGAGACCACCTTGGAGAACCTGCCGCCGCCGCCCGAGCTGCGGATTCCCGAGGCGGCGCGGCGCAAGGTCGCCCCGCTGGTCGCCGCCGGCGGCGTCGCGGGCGAGAATCCCTTGCGCATCGGCATCGTCTGGTCGGGTTCGGTGACCTTCCGCAACAACCACAACCGCGCCGCGCCGCTGGAGCGCTTCATCGGACTCAGCGACGTTCCCGGCGTGCGGCTCTACAGCCTGCAGAAGGGCCCGCAGGAAAGCGATCTCCGGACCACCGGCGCGGAGACCGTGATGACCGACATCGGCGGACAGGTGCAGGACTTCGCCGAAACCGCGGCGGCGATCGAGATGATGGACCTGATCGTCATGACCGACAGCTCCGTCGCCCATCTCGCCGGCAGCCTCGGCACTCCGGTGTGGAATCTGCTCAACTTCGTGCCCTACTGGCTCTATCTCGAGGATCGCGAGGACTGCCCCTGGTATCCGGCAATGCGGCTGTTCCGCCAGCCGGAGTTCGGCGATTGGGACAGCGTCTTCGCCCAGGTCAAGGCGGAGCTGCCGCAGCTGATCGCCGCCAAGCGCAAGCGTGCGGGAAAAAGCACGTAATCAGCCGAGCCGCCGGATTTCCGGCCGGTTCCTCTCTCCCGAGAAGTCTTCCTGCGCCGCCACCAGCGCCAGTTCGCCGCCGCCGCATTCGGCGGTGCGCTCCAGCAGCCTCGACAGCGCCGCCGCCAGGCGTGCGAGCGCCTCCTCCGGCCGCCGCCCCAGCAGCAGATGGCCGAGCAGCAGGGCCGCCGCCAGATCTCCGGCGCCGTGTGGCTCTTGCGCAAAGGCGATCCGCGGCGTGACGACCTCCCAGGCCTGCTCGGCGCTTGCCAGCAGCATGCCGATCTCGCTACCGGGTATGCCCTCGAAGGACAGGCTGGTGACCAGCACCAGGCGCGGTCCCTGGGCGATCAGGCCTCGGGCGGCGGCCAGGGCCTCTTCCGCGGAATGAACCTCCGTACCGCTCAGAGTTTCGAGTTCGAAGAGATTGGGCGTGACGACATCGGCGCGCGGCAGGGCTTCTGCGCGCAGCAGCTCTGGAATCGCCGGGTCGACATAGAGCCGCCCGGCGCCATTTTCGTCCCGGTCGCCCATCACCGGGTCGCAGAGGAACAGCGCGCCGGGGTTGTCCCGCTTGATCTTCGCCGCGGTTTCGAAGACCGCCGCGCCGAGCGCAGCGTTGCCGAGGTAGCCGGTCAGGAGACCGTCGCAGCCGGCGAGGACGCCGCGCCGCGCCAAGCCGTCCAGCAGATCGCGCAGCGCTGCCTCGGGCAGTGCGCCGCCGCCGAAGTCGCCATAGCCAGGGTGATTGGAAAGCTGCACGGTCATCACCGGCCAGACCTCGAAGCCGAGACGCTGCAGCGGAAAGACCGCCGCCGCGTTGCCGACATGGCCATAGGCGACCTGGGAGTGGATCGAGATCACGGATTTCGTCTGCAACGGCGTCCCGCCCGGTTTGTTTCGCGGCCTCAAGACAGTATAGTCGCGCCGCGATCCACCGCGCGCAGAGTCTCGCTATCAGGCAGGAGCATCCCATGAGCACCACCGCCCGCCCACGCCGTTCCCTTCTCTACATGCCGGGCTCCAACGCCCGCGCCCTGGAAAAGGGCCGCAGCCTGGCCGCCGATGCCCTGATCCTCGATCTCGAGGACGCCGTAGCGCCGGACGCGAAGGACGAGGCGCGGCGCCAGATCGTCGCCGCCCTGGCCGAAGGCGGCTATGGCAAGCGCGAGATGATCGTGCGGGTCAACGGGCTGGAAACCGACTGGGGCATGGCCGATCTCAAGGCCGCCGCCGGCTCCGGCGCCGATGCCGTGCTGCTGCCGAAGGTCGAGACCGCGCGGATGATCGAAACCGCGGAGAAGATCCTGGAAGACGCCGGCGCGCCGGCCGAGCAGTCGATCATGTGCATGATGGAAACCCCGCGCGGCATCCTCAACGCCCAGGAGATCGCCGAGGCCAGCGAGAAGGTCTCCTGCCTGGTGATGGGCACCTCGGACCTGGTCAAAGACCTGCAGGCGGCGCACACCGCCGAGCGCCTTCCGGTGCTGACTTCGCTGGGCCTCTGCATCCTGGCAGCACGGGCCAATGGCCTGGCGATCGTCGATGGCGTGCATCTCGACCTGCAGGACGATGAAGGTTTCGCCGCCGCCTGCCGGCAGGGGCTGGAGCTCGGCTTCGATGGCAAGACCCTGATCCACCCCAAGACCATCGACAAGGCGAACGAGATCTTCGCCCCCTCCAAGGAAGACGTGGAGCAGTCGCAGCGGATCATCGAGGCGCACCGCGAAGCGACGGCAGCGGGCCAGGGCGTGGTGCTGCTCGACGGCAAGCTGATTGAGAACCTCCACGTCGAGAACGCCGAGCGCCTGGTGCGCCTGTCGGAGATGATCGGCGAACTGGAGGCGCAGCAGGGGTGAGCGCCGCCGCCGCCAGCGGACGCGGCAACGCCTTCGAGGACTTCACGCTCGGCCAGGTCTTCCGCCATGCCACGCCGCGCAGCCTGTCCGAGGCCGATCAGGCGCTCTACATCGCCCTGACCGGCAGCCGTTTCGCGCCGCAGTGTTCCAGAACTTTCGCGGAAGCGCTCGGCCTGCCCGGCCAGCCGCTCGACGATCTGCTGGTGTTCCATATCGTCTTCGGGCGCAGCGTCGCCGACATCTCGCTGAACGCCGTCGCCAATCTCGGCTATGCCGAGTGCCGCTTCGCCGCCCGGGTCTATCCCGGCGATACCCTGAGCGCCGAGAGCGAGGTGATCGGCCTGAAGCAGGGCAGCAAGGGTGACAGCGGCGTGGTCTACGTCCGCACCCTCGGGCGCAACCAGCAGGGCGAGGAGGTGCTGAGCTTTCTCCGCTGGGTGCTGGTCAACAAGCGCGATCCCGCCGCGCCGGCGCCGGAGACCGTGGTGCCCGGCTATGCTGAGGCGGTCGCGCCCGAGGATCTGATCGTGCCGCCCGGCGCCGACTTCTCCGGCTTCGACTTCGCCGCCTCCGGTGCGCCGCGGGTCTGGGAGGATTACGAGGCCGGTGAGCGCCTCGACCACTTCGACGCCATGACCGTCGAGGAGGCGGAGCATCAGCTCGCCACGCGGCTCTATCAGAATCCCGCGCGGGTCCATTTCGACGCCCGGGCGGCCAAGGACAACCGTTTCGGCAAGCGCATCGTCTACGGCGGCCATGTCATGAGCCTGGCCCGGGCGTTCAGCTTCAACGGCCTGCAGAACGCCGTGTTCATCGCCGCGATCAACGCCGGAACCCACGCCGCGCCCTGCTTCGCCGGGGATACCGTCGCCGCCTGGAGCGAGGTGATCGCGCGGGCGGAGATTCCTGGCCGCCGCGACCTTGGCGCGCTGCGCCTGCGCAGCCTTGCGGTCAAGGACAGGGCCTCGGCCGAGTTTCCAGACCGCGATGCGCAAGGAAAGCGCGATCCCTCGGTGCTGCTCGATCTCGATTACTGGGTGCTGATTCCGCGCGGCGCGTAGCGAACCGCTGCCAGGAATCATGAGGCGTCGGGTTGGGGGTTACCCCTGTTCCGCGCTGCAGGGAGAGCGGAACGAACCCGACGCCTCAGGAGCCGCCACACGACTCCGGCACTTGCTTTTCGAATGGCCGGCTTTGACCCTCTCCCGCGTCCCCGGGTGCGAGCCTGGCACCTCGCAGTCCGGTTTGCTCGCGGGGAGGGGCGTCCCCTGGGTTCCAACCGCCCCGGCCGAAGCCGTGACCGCGGTCCATGAAGCCGCACCTACCTGGAAGGCTCTCCTCAAGCGCCTTCGGCGCCGGTCCTTCGCGGAACGCAGGGGGCGAACCCACAACGTCCTGCTCCGCACCGCGTCCGTGTCGCAGTCCCGCCGGACCCTGGAAGGCGGCCCTAGAGGCGAACCTCCAAGACATCCTTCCGATCCGTGGCCGCAAGGCGCCCGAAGGCCCCTTCGCACCACCCGGCAAGGCGAGTCTTCCACAGGGGAGAACCCCGTCCTGCCGCTGCGGGTCCGCAGTCCGGACCCCAACGAGGGCTTCGCGCAGGGTGAAGTCCCCGAAGAACCGCCGGGAGGCCCGGTCCCAGTCCGGCGGCAAGCCGCCGGGCAGGGTCCGGAAAGTCTCCTCCAGACCGACTTCGCGGTCGCTTTCGGCCGAAGCCTGATGCGACCCCTCCGTCGCAGCGGGTGAGGGTCTGCTTGCGCTTGCCTCACCCCCGGAACGTTTCTGGCGAGGACCGCCGCCAAGTGGCAGGAGCGAACTCCCACCCCTGGAAACGGGCACCGCTGGCCGACGTTCCGGCACTCACAAGTACAGAAAAAGCGTCGTACAAGTCGTGTCGAGCGGCAATAACGAATCCGAAATTCGGAGAAGAAATCTGTGCATATCTTGGCCTCTACTACACAACTCGCGCACAGTTACTCCACAAGTTTATCCACAGGCCGGCCGGATTGCTGCATTGCGCAATCGCCTCTGCCGCCGCGCTGCGCCGCTTAGGCTGCGTGGCGGCCCGTCGCGTTGACTTGCCTGGCAGTGCGCACTAAACCATCAGTGTCACACAAGGTTTCCGCCGCATTGCCCGCGCTCGCGAAGGGAAGTCATCCGGATGTCCGCTGAGAATCGGCCGCTGTCCCCGCACCTCCAGGTGTACCGACCGCAGCTCACCTCCATGCTGTCGATATTGCATCGCATCACGGGCATCGCCCTGGCGCTCGGCACGCTGCTGCTGGTCTACTGGCTGGTCGCGCTGTCCCTCGGGCCGCAGGCCTATGCCGCCGCCGAGGGTTTGATCGGATCGATTTTCGGACGCCTGCTGCTGTTCGGCTGGACCATGGCGCTGTTCTATCACCTCTGTAACGGGATCCGGCACCTGTTCTGGGACGCCGGTTTCGGTTTCGAACTGACCAACGCCTACCGTTCCGGCTGGGCGGTGCTGGTCGCCAGCACCATTCTGACCGTCGTGAGCTGGGTCGTCGGCTACGGCGTGATGGGGGGCTGAGCGATGCGCCTGCGCAGCCCGCTCGCCCGCGTCCGCCACCTCGGCTCGGCCAAGGACGGCACAGCGCATTGGTGGATGCAGCGTGTCACCGCGCTCGCCCTGGTGCCGCTTGCCGTGTGGTTCGCCGCGGCGCTGGTTTTCCATCTCGGCGCCGGCTACGAGGCGACCCAGGCCTGGATCGGCCATCCGCTCACCGGCGGGCTGCTGCTGGTGCTGATCGTCGCCACCTTCTATCACGGATTTCTCGGCCTGCAGGTGGTGATCGAGGACTACGTCCACCACGAAGGGGTGAAGATCGCGGCCATTCTGCTGGTCAAGTTCGTCAGCATCTTGCTCGGCCTGGCCGCGGTGCTGGCGACGCTCAAGATCATCCTCAGTCAATGAAGAAGAACCGGAAACGAGATCGATGACCGAGGCATACAGTATCGTCGACCACAGCTACGACGTGGTCGTGGTCGGGGCCGGCGGGGCCGGCTTGCGTGCGACCCTCGAGCTGGCGCAGGAGGGGTTCAGGACCGCCTGCATCTCCAAGGTCTTCCCGACCCGCAGCCACACCGTGGCCGCCCAGGGCGGCATCTCGGCGGCGCTCGGCAACATGGGCGAGGACGACTGGCGCTGGCACATGTACGACACCGTCAAGGGCTCCGACTGGCTCGGCGACCAGGACGCCATCGAGTACATGACCAAGGAGGCGATCCCGGCGATCATCGAGCTGGAGCACTACGGCGTGCCCTTCAGCCGGACCGAGGCCGGGCGCATCTACCAGCGGCCCTTCGGCGGCATGACCCGGGAGTACGGCGAGGGCGGCCCGGCGCAGCGCACCTGCGCGGCGGCCGACCGCACCGGCCACGCCATCCTGCACACGCTCTATCAGCAGTCGCTCAAGAACAACGCCGAGTTCTTCATCGAGTACTTCGCGTTGGACCTGATGATGGAGGAGGGAGTCTGCCGCGGGGTCGTCGCCTGGGACCTCGACGACGGCACGATCCACCGCTTCCGCGCCCATAAGGTGATCCTCGCCACCGGCGGCTATGGCCGCACTTACTTCTCCTGCACCTCGGCGCACACCTGCACCGGCGACGGCAACGCCATGGTGCTGCGCGCCGGCCTGCCGCTGCAGGACATGGAGTTCGTGCAGTTCCATCCGACCGGCATCTACGGCGCCGGCTGCCTGATCACCGAGGGCGCGCGCGGCGAGGGCGG
>JBBEAM010000004.1:0-17791 GCA_040882845.1 Rhodovibrionaceae bacterium
GCCCGGGACGACCACAACCGCCAAACAACGGACGGGCGCCCCTTGGGGCGCCCGTTCCGCTTTTGAGGGGCGGGTCTTTAACGGCGTGCCAGGTTCTCGCCAGGCTCGCTTCCGGCGATCTCCAGGACCAGCTTGCGCCGCACCGCCACGGTGAACTCGGTCTCGTTGTCGGCGGCCAGCACGAAGCTGCCGGGGCCGCCGATGATCAAGCGCTCATAGGCATCCGACAGGTCGTAGCCGACCGGCGGCCCGCTGCAGCTGTAGCAGAGCACAGCCAAGGCATTGATGGTTATACCGGCGGCCAGCGCCGACTCCCGGGCGGCAGCGATGGGGATGCCGCGCTCGCTGTAGGCGCTGTCGCCGGAGAAGTCGATCACCTTGCGGGCCGCGTCGTAGTCGTTGGTCTCGATCAGCTCCTGCCCGCGGGCGATGGCGGTACCGATGGCGTTGCTGCCCTGGGCCCGCTGCGTGGCCCCGCGCAGTACCTCCGCAAAGCCCTCGGCGCTATCCGGGCCGTCGATCACGGTCCAGGGCACGATCACAACCTGGGAACTCGCCTCGCCCCACTCGACGTAGGTGACGGCGATACGCTGGTAGTAGCCGCTGGTGCTGGCTGCGATCACCTGGGGATGGGTGATCGCCTCGGCATAGCCATCGCGCTGAAAGCGGATCTCGGCATCGTCGATGGAGCGTGAGCCGTCGGCCAGCAGGACCAGTTCCAGATCGACGCCGGTTTGCTGTGCCCTGGCGCTGCCCGTAGCGGCGATAAGCGCCACGGCCACCGGTAGCAGGCCTAGAGTCCTGGCGAAGCTGCGCATGGCGGATTCCATGGCTGTTGAAGCGCAAAGCTTAGCCGCTGCCCGCCGGCAGGTCGAATCGGGAAGCAGGGTTGTGACGGAATGACCGTGGGCAAGCCAGGACATGAGGCCTACATTTGCGCCATGAAACTGTTCCGACTTACAGCCTGGCTCCTGGTGGCTTTGCTCGGCCTTGGCGCGGCTTGGCTGTGGCTGGAGCGCTGGCAGGGTGCGGCCCCCGATCAGAGCGCGGCCGTGGCCCGGCAGAGCTTCGAACTGGTCGACCAGAACGGCGAGACCGTGTCCGCGGAATGGTTTCGCGAGGGCCCGCTGCTGGTGTTCTTCGGCTTCACCCACTGCCCGGATGTTTGCCCGACCACCCTGGCGCGGGTGTCCGGCTGGCTCGACTCCCTCGACGTCGAGGCCAGGGGACTGAAACCGGTCTTCGTCTCGGTCGATCCCGAACGGGATTCCCCGGCGCTGTTGAAAGCCTATCTCGCGCACTTCGATCCGCGGATTACCGGGCTGACCGGCGCCCCGGAAGACCTGCGTGGGCTGGCTGGCAGCCTGGGCGCGCAGTTCAGCGTCGAACAGGTGGATGGCCGCTACGAGGTCGCGCATTCGCCAGGGCTCTACCTGCTCGATAGGCAGGGCCGTTTCGTCGGCAGTCTGAAGGAGGACACCCTTCCTGAGATCGCACTCGAGCGCCTGCGCGGACTGCTGCGGGAGGGACGCTCATGAGACGCTCCGACAAGGCGCTGGTGTTTGCCGCTGTCGCGGTTTTCACGGCCTTACTAGCGGCGCTCTTGCTTGGCTACGGCGAGGATGCCTTCCTCCGCATGGCGGAATTCTACCGTGCCTGCGTCGAATCCTTCGGCAGCCTATGACCCAAGAACAAGGGCCGGCGGAAGCTCCACCGGCCCTTAAGGCGACGAGGAGGAACGCGCTCAGTTGAGGGCAAGCGCGATCTGATGCTCGCGGCGCTCTATCAGGAATGCCGCTTCGGCGAAGCTGGGCGTGCCGCCGCCGCCGCCAGAGCCGCCACCGCCATTTTCCGAGCCTGTCGGGCCTACGCAACGCCAAACCGTTACGGCGACCCAAAAATACGATCTACAAATGCGCGTATTCACAAGATCACAATAACAATCCTGTGTCAGGTCTGGAGAGAGTCAATGAATAGACAAGTGAATATCATTCACTATTAAGATCTCCAAACGGCATATCTTGCTATATTAAATTATTTAAAAATTTATATATCGACTATTTGATTGGGAGCTCAGGGGTATGCAGCAGAGGGTTGAAAATTTCAGCAAGTTTTCCGGATAAGTCACAGCGGGGAAGCCATAAAATCGCGATATGGGTGTAATTCCTACCCATAATGTGGTGTCTTGCGTAGTCTTGTAATTTCTCCTTAAAATTCGTTTCGGTAATTTTCCTATTGTCTTTATCTGCTATAGGTGGAATACAGTCTGCCCTCGCATTCATGGTCGAGACTTCTGGCCCAATTTGCAAAGAAGATCTGCGACGCACCGGCCCACAGGTTCAAGGCGGCGGAGCCCTGCGGGAGGTGGCGCGGCGCTGCCGTCGCAAGCCCGGCGGCGCGGTCACGTGCATACTCACGGCTTAGCGTGTCTGCGTCGTACTCCAGGTGATTGAACATATACAGGTTCCTTGTCGCGGGCTCGGCCAGAAGGCAGAGCCCGGACTGCCTGGACTCCGCAAGCAGCTCTATCCCTCGGCCGGAGGGCAGATCCTCGCGGCGGACCTCGCTATGCCGCGACACCGGCACGTGAAACCGAGGGCCCAGGCCTTCGAGAACAGGAGACTCCGGCGCCAGAACCTCCTGCGCGAAGACGCCGAAGCACTTCTCCGGCAGGATCCGCTTGGGGATGCCGTGAAAATGGTAGAGCGCTGCCTGCGCCGCCCAGCAGATGGAGAGGCAGGGCAGCCCGTGGCTGCGGGCGTCGTCGAAAATCCGGGTCAGACCTTTCCAGTAGCGCACCTTTTCATAGGCCAGGCGCTCGAGCGGGGCGCCGGTGACGATCAGGCCGTCGAGCGCGGCCAGGTCGAGCGCGCTCCAAGTCCGATAGACACGCTTCAGATAGGCGCGAGGCGTGGTGTTCGAGCGATAGCCGGCGGGCAGCGCCGGAATCCACTTCACCGGGCGTCCCGCCGCGGCGAAGGCGCGCGCGAAATGTCTTTCGGTGGTGGGCTTGTCGGGCATCAGATTGACCAGGGCGATGCGCAGCGGACGCTCGGACGCTGCGGACAGGGGCCTGTCGCCTGGCCAGGCGGGCGGCTGAGTCCTGCCGGAGGGCCCTCGACTGTAAAGACTGGCGTGCATCATGTTCTCTCCTGTCTCGGCCGGAAGCCGGGCGGCATTGCGCCGCCCGGTCCGCAGTCCTCCAGAGCCGTCAGGCGGCCTTTGCGGTGTCCTTGCGGGCCGCCAGGATCGCCTGGTCGAGATCGGCGAGGATGTCGTCGATATGCTCGATGCCGATCGAGAGACGGACCAGGCTTGGGGTGACCCCGCTCGCCGCCTGCTCCTCGGGCGCCAGCTGCGAATGGGTCGAGGTTGCCGGATGGATCGCCAGCGAGCGGGCGTCGCCGATGTTGGCGACGTGGTGGAACAGCTGCAGCGAGTCGATGAAGCGCCGTCCCGCCTCGGCCCCGCCGGCCAGCTCGAAGCAGACCAGCCCGCCGTAGCCGCCGAAGAGGTAGCTCTCGGCGCGGCGTCCGGCCTCGCCTTGCTGCAGACCCGGATAGGTCACCGAGATTACGTCGGTATGGTCGGCCAGGTACTTGGCGACCTGCTCGGCGTTGCGGCAGTGCTCGCGGATCCGGAGTGGCAGGGTCTCCAGCCCCTGAATCAGCTGGAAGGCGCTGAGGGGACTGACGGCGAAGCCGAGATCGCGCTGCAGTGTGACCCTGGCCTTGAGGATGTAGGCGATCGGGCCGAGCGGTTTCGCCGCTTCGCTCCAGACCGCGCCGTGGTAGCTGGGATCGGGCTGGTTCAGCATCGGGAAGCGGGCGGCGTGCTTCTCCCAATCGAAGGTTCCGCTGTCGATGACGATGCCGCCGATGGTGGTGCCGTGACCGCCGATATACTTGGTGGTCGAGTAGGTCACCACATGGGCGCCATGCTCGAAGGGGCGGCAGATCAGCGGCGCCGCGGTGTTGTCGACAATCAGCGGCACGCCCAGTTCCTCGCCGATCCTGGCAACCTCGCGGAGCGGGAAGACCGTCAGCTTCGGGTTGGGCAGGGTTTCACCGAAGTAGGCGCGGGTGCGTTCGTCGGTCGCCCGGCGGAAATTCTCCGGGTCGCCCGGGTCGACGAAGCGGACGTCGATCCCAAAGGTTTTGAAAGTGTTGGCGAGCTGGTTCCAGGTGCCGCCATAGAGATCGGTCGAACTGACGATGTTGTCGCCGGTTTGGGCGATGTTCTGCAGGGCGATGGCTGTCGCCGCCTGGCCGGAACTGACGGCCAGCGCAGCGGCGCCGCCTTCCAGCGCCGCCATGCGCTGCTCGAGGACTTCGGTGGTCGGGTTCATCACCCGGGTGTAGATGTTGCCGAGCTGCTCCAGCGCGAAGAGGCTGCGGGCGTGCTCGGTGCTTTCGAACTCGAAAGAGGTCGTCTGGTAAATCGGGACGGCGACCGCGCCGGTCGTCGGGTCGGAGCGGTAACCGGCGTGCAGGGCCAGGGTTTCGGGGTTCTTGCTCGTGGTCATGGTCATGTTCCTTGCTGGAGCGTTTAGGCGGCCGTCGGCCGCCGCTGGGGGGTGGCCGTCAGCACGCTGTAGCGATGCGCGTGACGGGCGATGACGGCGTTGACCGCCGCGGGATGGGACAGGGGCGACATATGCCCGGCCCCGGGGATGATGGCGCTGCGCGTCGCCGGAATGGTGGCGCGCAGCAGTTCGCAGATCCGGCGAGAAGCAGGGCGGCTGCGTTCGCCTTCGACGATCAAGGTCGGCACCTGGAGGCCGCAGAGCGCCTGGCGCCGCGTCGATTCGGTCATCGAAGTCCAGAAGTTGAGCGCCACAGCGCCAACCGCCCGGCAGAGTTCGCGCCGCCGGCCCTCGGAAAGGGAATCCCAGGCGCCGGGGCCGTTCCAGTAGTCGATGAAGCGGGCCATGCCGCCGGCGTAGTCGCCGCAGGTCACCGCCGAGGAGATCTTCTGGGCGATGTCGTTGACCTCGTGGAAGAGCGCGAAGTTCTCGGGCGCGCCGCCGCGCAGCAGGTAAAAGGCCACCGGCTCGATCAGGCTGAGACTGCGCAACTGCCGCGGGTCGGCAAGCGCCGCCTGCAGCGCCACGGCGCCGCCGTAGGAATGCCCCGCGAGATGCACCGGCGCATCCTGCGCCGCGATCACCGCGGCCACGGCGCGGGCTTCATCGCCAAGGGTCACCGGACGGGTCCCAGGCCAGGGCGAGCTCCCGCCATGGCCGTAGAGGTCGATGGCGATGACCCGGAAGGCTTGTCCGTAGGACTCTACGAAATGACGCCACTGCGCGCTCGATGACGCCGTGCAGTGGAGCAGCACCAGGGTTTCGCGAGCCGCATCGCGTCGCGCATCCTCTTGCGGGCTCCCCAGGGATTCGCCTCTGGGTGCCGCTTGACCGCTGTCGCTATAGGCGATCCGCGTTCCCTCGAATTCCAGAACAGGCATTTCTCTTCATCCTTGTCATGCGGAAGCCCTCGGCTTCCTGTCTTCGGATGAAGAGAGTTATGGGGGACGCCTGTTTCCGCCGGATTTCGCGGCAAGCGCTTTTGTGTTTCAGAGGGGTAACAATCGCCGGAAAAGTTGACGCTTCCGGACCCGGCCTGCGAGCCGTGCCGCCGGACGCTAGGCGGTTTCCACCGTGCTCCGGGTGGAAAACAAGTAGCCGGCGCCGCGCACGGTCTTGATCACCTGCGGCTTCGCCGGATCCGGCTCGATCTTCTTGCGGATCCGCGCGATGCGGATGTCGATGCTCCGGTCGAAGGGATCCCAATTCCGGTTGTGCGCCCACTCCAGCAGCTGGTCGCGGGTCAGAACCCGGTTGGGGTGTTCGGCGAAGGCGCGCAGCAGGTCGAACTCCATGGCGGTCAGCGGCAGTTCCTGTCCCTCTGCGCCATAGAGTTTGTGGGAGTCGAGGTCGAGCCGGCAGCGGCCGAAGCGAACCTCGCACTGGGCCGTTTCGGGAGGGCCGCCGGCGGCAGTTTCTCCGCTGCGCCGCACCCGGCGCAGCACCGCCTTGATGTGCGCCAGCAGCTCGCGCAGATCGACGGGCTTGGCCAGGTAGTCGTCGGCGCCGACCTCCAAGCCGATGATCTTATCGACGGTGCTTCCCGCCGCGGTCAGCATGATAATCGCGACATTGGAGGTTTCGCGCAGGAAGCGGGCGAGGGAAAGGCCGTCCTCCCCGGGCATGGAGATGTCGAGCAGCACCAGATCGATCGGCGTTTCCGGCGCCGCCGCGATGGCGCGCAGGGCGGCCGCGTTTTCAGCGCAGGTCACCCGGAAGCCCTGCAGCTCCAGATACTCGCGCAGGGTGTCGCGCAGGTCGGCTTCGTCATCGACGACGACGATATGCTGCGAATCTTCTGACATGGCTTTATGCCTTGCAACCCGCTCGACGTTGCGCTGCGGAACGATAGCAGAGTCCCGATTCATACTGTGCTCCCGGTGAGACGCGCAATCAGATCGCGCAGATCGTCGGGGTTCGCCGGCTTTTCGATATAGGGCCGCTTGGCGGTCTTGAGGAAGCTGCGCACCGCCGGGCTCATGGCGTCGCCGGTCACGAAGCCGAGCCGGCCGAGCAGCTCGGGCGCATGATCGCAGAGGTGTGTGTAAAGCCGGGGCCCGTCGAGCCCCGGCATGCGCAGGTCGCTGAGAATGACATCGTAGCTGTTACGGCCCATCAGGTTCAGGGCGTCGCCCCCGGACTCGGCAAGTTCAACCTCATGGCCGAGCCCGCGCAGGCATTCGCTGAGGATTTCGCGCACGTCGGCCTCGTCGTCGATCAGCAGGACGCGGAGCGCGGCGCTGGGCGCGGCGGTTCCGCCGGCGAGACCGGCCGGCCTGTCCTGGCGCGGTTTTGCGGGAAGGGCGATGACGAAGGTCGCGCCTTCGCCCTGACGGCTCGCGACCTTGATGCGGCCACCGTGCGCCTCGACGATGCGGTGGCAGAAGGCGAGGCCGATGCCGGTCCCGGCGCCGACCTCCTTGGTAGTGAAGAAAGGTTCGAAGATACGCGAGCGGATCGCCTCGGGGATGCCAGGGCCGCTGTCCTTGACCTTGAGCACGACCTCGCCGCGGGCGCGGCGGTAGAAGGTGTTGATCTTCAGGCAGCGCTTGCCGGGGTAGCTCTGCAAGGCGTTCTGGGCGTTGACGATCAGGTTGGTCAGCACCTGATTGAGCTGGTCGATGTCGCCGCGCACCGGCGGCAGGTCGTCGGCGAGGTTCGCCTGAACCTCGATATCGGCGCTGCGCAGGGAATAGGTGGTGACCTCGAGCGCCGAATCGACGACTTCGTTGAGAGAGATCGCGGCGTTGTCGCTCGGCCGCTGGCGGGCCATGGAGAGGAAGGTCTTGACGATCTTGGCGCAGCGGTCGGCGGCCTTGCCGATCTTCTCGGCGCGCTGGGCGATCACCGGATCCTCGGCCATTTCGCGCAGCATCAGCGCCTGACCGACCACTACCGACAGCGGGTTGTTCAGCTCGTGGGCGACCCCGGCGAGCAGCTCGCCGAGCGCGCCGAGCTTCTCGCTTTGGTGCAGGATTTCGCGCTGACGGGTCATCTCCTCGGCGACTTGGCGCCGCTCGGTCTGGTCGATGGTGCTGGAGACGATGACTTCCTGGCCTTGATGCTCGATCAGGCGGGCGGAAAGCTCGCCCCAGAACCTGGCGCCGTCGGAGCGCTTGAGCTCGACCTCGAAGCCGTCGAGGCTGCCGTGCCTGCGCAGCAGCGCCAGATAGCGCTCGCGGTCCTGCGGATCGACGAAGTGCGCCCGCGCGGAGATATCTCCGCGGTGCGGATCGCGCTTGTAGAGCGCCTGCGAGGCCGGGCTCTCGTAAAGAATGATGCCGTCCTCGGCGCGGGACATGCCGACCGGCACGGGGCAGGCCTCGAGCACCTGGCGAATCAGATCCTCGCTGCGGCGCAGCGCCAGCTCGCCCTGTTTCTGGCGGGTGATGTCGGTGCGGATCGTGACGCTGCCGCCGTCGCGTGTCGGGGCCGAACTGACCAAATACCAGCGGCCGTCGCTGCATTCGATTTCGAAGGACTCCAGGTCCCGGTTGCGCAGCCGCCGGACGATCCGCCGGGCCTCCACCGCCGGATCGCCAACCTGCTTTCCATTGACGCGCAGCACCTCCTTGAGGAAATCGCCGATGGTCTCCTCGCGCGGTACGCCGATCAGTTCCCCGGGCTGCTTGCCGAAGAAAGCGGCGAAGGCGCTGTTGCAGAGCATCAGCCGGCCGTCGCTCGCGGAGATCGCGAATCCGCTCTGCAGGCTGTCGACGGCATCCTGCAGGGCCGCCTTGTCATGTTTCTCCTCGGTGATGTCGATCATGCAGCCGACGAAGCAGTCGCCGGCGTCCTCCCCGATCATGGTGAGCTGGTCGCGAAACCAGAGATAGCGCCCGTCAGTCGCCTGGAAGCGATACTCGTGCGCGCTGCTGCGCCGCGCCGGCAGCTCCGCGAGATGGATGCGATAGGCGGCGCGGTCGTCGGGATGGAGAAAGCGGCGGCCGTAGCCGGGCGTGGCCAGGAAGTCTTCGGGCTTGTGCCCGGTCAGACGTTCGATGTTGGGGCTGATGAAGCGCACCGGCTGGTCGCCGCCGAGACTGGCGAGATAGAAAACCGTCGGCGACTGCGCCACCGCGAGGGCAAGCAGCGCATTCTCCGTGGAAGACGCCGGGGAGGGGACGGCAACGAGGTCGGGGCGGGACGTGTTGTCCGTCATGCTGCAGGTTTTCAAGATTCTGCCTATCGGTGAAAGGCGATCATAACGGAAAACCCGGCCGTTGCCTGGCTCGGCGTCGGCCGGGTCTCCAGCGGGATCGCGAGGTCGGAAAGGGTGGCCCTGGCGGCCCGCTTCATCAGTCGCAGACCCCTCGGCTGACCGCGGCGATCTGGCCGCGCTCGACGCCAATGTCGCGCAGCTGGTGATCGTCGAGACGGGACAGCAGCGTGATGGTCTCGACCATTGCGCGATGCCGGCGCCGCGACTCGGCGTAGCGGCGGAACATCTCGCCCGCCTGCGCGGCGGCGAAATCCAGCGCCGCAGCGACTCGGCCCGCCGCATCGATCGCGGCGTTGGCCTTGTTCATGGCGAAGCTGTGGATCGCCAAAGCTTGGGTATTACTATGCATCGGTCCTACTCCAGTTAAACCGGCGACGGCGGGTATCGAGGTCATCCTTTTCCCTGCCGATCGCAGTGGCGCTGATTTAGGCGCGCAATGTTTCGGCCCAACCTCGCGGCGCCGGGAAAAGTGTTTCAATTGTTTCGCCGCCGGGCCGTCGCGGCATTGAGAAACGCCGGGGATGGGGGTCAAATGGTCCCGCGGCAGGCAAGAGAGGTCAGCAGTGCAGGACGAAGCCAGGGGCCGGATCTACGACAGCGTCCTCGACACCATCGGCGCGACGCCTCTGGTGCGCGCCAGCCGCCTGGCGGCGGCCCGCGGAATCGATGCGGAGATCCTGCTGAAGCTGGAGTTCTTCAATCCGCTTGGCTCGGTCAAGGACCGCATCGGCCCGGCGATGATCGACGAGCTGGAGCGCCGTCACGGCCTCGACGGCAACAGCGTTCTGGTCGAGGCGACCAGCGGCAATACCGGCATCGGCCTCGCCCTCGTGGCGGCGGTACGCGGGCTGAAGCTGATCGTCACCCTGCCCGCCGACAAGTCGATCGAGCGGCGCAAGATGCTGGCGCTGATGGGAGTGGAGGTCGTGCTGACCGATCCGGCGCGGGCCATGGCCGGAGCGGTCGCCAAGGCCGAGGAGATCGTCGCCGCGACCCCCGGGGCGATCCTGGTGCAGCAGTTCGACAACCCGGGCAATCCGCAGATTCACCGGGAAACTACGGCCGAGGAGATCTGGCGGGACTGCGGCGGCAGGCTGGACGCCCTCGTCTGTGGCGTGGGGACCGGCGGAACCATCACCGGCGTCGGCGAGGTGCTGAAGGCGCGCAACCCGGACATCAAGATCTTCGCCGTCGAACCCGCGGGCAGTCCGACGCTTTCCGGCGGCAAGCCTGGGCACCATGAACTGCAGGGGATCGGGGCGAGCTACCCCTCGTCCTTCCTCAACCGGGAGATCATCGACGAGATCCTACAGGCCGGAGACGATGAAGCCTACGACATGGCGCGCGAGGTCGCACGGCGGGAAGGACTGCCGGTCGGCGTCTCCTCGGGCGCCGCGATCGCAGTGGCGCTCAGGATTGCCCAGCGGCCCGGCTGGGACGACCGGCGGATCGTCGCCATCGTGCCGTCCTTCGCCGAGCGCTACATCTCTACCCGGCTGTTTCCGGATGCGGTTTAGGCGGGCTACTTCTGCGGCGGCTTGACGTCGGCCGGGTTGACCGCCCGGGCCTTGAATTCGTAGGGGCCGATGTGGCTGATGTCGCTGGTGACGTTGAGGAAAATCTCGCCGTTACAGCCGTGGATCCACTTGTGGCAGAAGGTGTAGTCCTCGCTCAGATAGCAGCCCGACTCGGGGTGCTTGATGCAGTCGAAGAACAGCCAGAAATTGTCCTTGGAGTACTGGTTGTCATAGCCGCCGACGTCGTTGACGTACTTGTCCTCGGGGAAGGCCTCCTTCATCTTGTCGAAGACCTCGCGCTTGATCAGCATCAGGCCGGTGGCGGCGTGCTCGACTTGGATGAAGCCTTCCTTGACCTGAATTTCGCTGTTGCTGAGCGACTGCGACTTGCCGTGCAGATTGAAGGCGAAGCTCAGCGAAGCCCGCTCGACGTCCTTTTCGCCCTTGCCGTTCTTGGCGGCCTTGACGGCGCGGTCCCAGTCGATCCCCTTCTTCGGGTAGGCCGTGGCGGTCAGCGGCTGGTCGAAATCGATCATCCGCAGTACCGCTTCGGGATCGAAGCCGATGTCGGCGTCGATGAACAGCAGATGAGTCATCTCCGGCCGGCCGAGGAAGGTCGCGACGATGCCGTTGCGCGCCCGGGTAATCAGGCTTTCCTTGGTGGTCGTCATCAACTCCCACTGGATATTGCGCTCTTTCAGCCGCCGGCCCAGAGCCAGGAGGGAATGCAGGTAGTTGGTGTTGACCAGGCCGCCGTAGCAAGGCGTGCCGACCAGGATGTTTGTGCTCATGCCGCTGCGTCTCCAAGCTTATCCACTGCATGGCGGACTGGCGCCGCCGTCCCCGCGCTGTCCCAGCGAGGGCAGCGAGGCATTCTTGCGGCCATGGAACTACTCGACATTGCCGATACATGCAAACGGCGAAATCGCGAGCGGCGTTTTTTGCCGCCGAAGCCCACGCAGGCAGACCTTGCGGTCCCTGCATCCTGTCGCTAAACCGGGGGCGGTTGGCGCTCGGGTGCGAATCCCGTTGTACCCTCCACGCACAAGCATGGGATTTGGGGAAAGATGCCCGCGGAAGGCATGACCGCAACGGGACCTGACGGCGATATCCTGGAGCGCGCCTCGCGGGCGCTGGCACAGGGGCGTGCCGAGGAAGCCCTGCAGCTCTGCCACAGCGCCTCGGGCAGCGGACGTCCCCTGGCCCGGCTCGAAACCCTGATGGCACTGGCCTTGGCCGCGAGCGGGAATCGCGCCAAGGCGCTCAAGTCGGCCGCCAAGGCCCTGAAGCGCCCGGACTGCGACGCCGCCTGTCTCGAGCTGCTGGGCGGATTCTACGAGAGAATGGACGACTGGGAGGCGGCCTTCGGCTGCTTCCGGCGCGGCAATGAACTCGCGCCGCAAGTCGGCGAGCTTTGGCGCCGCCGGGCGGCGGCCGAGGCGAAGCTCGGACGTACCGAAGAGGCCACCGAGAGCCTGCGCAAGGCGATCGCCGCCGGTAGCGACAGCCTGATAACCCTGAACGACCTCTCTACTCTCTATGTGCAGCTTACCGACTATGCCAAGGCCGCCGAGACGGTGGCCGAGATCATCGCCCGTCAGCCGCGGCCGAAAGCCAATCAGTACGCCTGGCTGGGTAAGATCCTGCTGGCCGACGGGCGGCCGGAGGAGGCTCTGCCGCAGTTCCGCCGCGCCATGCTGATGGACCCGGGCTTGCGCGATGCGCTCTCCGGCCAGGCGATCTGCTACGGCAAGCTGAAGAAGCCGGGCGTGGCCAAGAAAATCGCCGACTTTCTGGTCCGGCGCCACCCGCTCTACAAGATCGAGTCGCGCGGCCCAGCCAAGGCCCGGGTTCTGGTGTTCGAACAGATGGCCTCGCAGATGTGGCAGGAGAACCGCTACGGCAAGCAGGCCTACGCGATGATGAACACCATCGCCGGTCTGCCGCCGCAGGGACTGGAGCTGCGCCACATCTACGTCGATCATCTCAGCGCCAAGCAGCTGCTGCGCCACTGCCACGAATGCGACGTGGTGTTCAACAACGTCTGCAACGGCGAGATGCTGGTGCTGCACAAGGATCTGCGCAAACTGCAGGAAGCCGTCGCCGAGGCCGACGTGCCGATCATCAATCACCCGGACAAGGTCATCAACTCGACCCGGGAGAACAACTACAACCACTTCAAGAACGATTCCCGTTTCGTGTTTCCGAAAACCCGTTCCTATCTGGTCGAGGAAAACAAGCTGGCGAAGACCTGCGAGCTGATCCGCACGGAGTTCGCGCTGCCCTACATCCTGCGCACGCCGACCACCCACATGGGCACCAGCATGGTGCTGATCGAAAAGGACGAGGATCTCGAGGCGGGTCTGCGCAAGTTCATCGGCAGATTCATCTATGTCATCAAGTATCACGAGTGCCGCTTCCGCGCCGGGATCTACCGCAAGATCCGCGCCTGTTTCATCGGCGGCGATTTTCACCCGATCCGCATCGACTTCAAGGCCGATTGGAATGTGCATCGCTTCGACGATGCGACCAAGCTGATGCTCGAGGACGCCTCGCTGCGGAAGAATGAACTGGCCTACATCGAAGACTGCGAGAAATACCTGGGCAAGGAGGCGATGGCCTGTCTCGAGACCATCGACGATAAGCTGGGCCTGGATTTCCTCGGCATCGACTTCGGCATCGGCGAGGACGGGCGCATGGTGATCTTCGAGGCCAACCCGGCAATGAACGTCCTGGAGTATCGCCGGATGAAGGATTTCCCCTATTTCGAGGCCGGGGCACAGGAAGTCGAGAAGTCTTTCCAGAAGATGCTGTTGTCGCGCGCCGATTCCCGGCGCATCGCGCCGGTCCCCCTGGGCTGACGCAATGGCGAAGAAGAAGATACAGGCCGCCGCCGAAACGAAGCCGGCGGCGGGGCCGGAAGCGGGGGCTGTAGCGAACCCGGGCGCGGAGGATGCGCAGCGGCTTGCCGGATACCTGCTCGCCGGCGCCTGGCGCAAGGCGCAGGCCGACTTCCTGGCGTTGCTCGGCGGCGCTTCAGGGAAGGCCGCCGGGCAGCGCGTTTTCGCCATGATCCGCGGCCGGATCGCCAAGCGCGCGGCGCCGGACGAGACCTATGCCCTCGAAGTCATCCTGCTCGGCGTCATCAAGCTGCAGGCGCTCGCCGCCGGGCACGCCGTCTTCGACCGCCTGATCGCGCTGGCGCCGGACGACACGACGCTGGTTTACCGCAAGGCGATGCTGTTTTACCGCAGCGGCGCGGCGGCCCGCGCCGCGGAACTCTGGGAGGGGATACGCGAGAACTACGAGCGGCCGGTGGAGCTGCTCAAGCTGCTGGCCCAGGCCTACCTGATCGACCGCGATGTGCTGCGGGCCAAGCAGTGTATCGAGGAGGCCATCGCCCAGGCGCCCCGCGATTCCGAGGCCTATCTCATCCTGGGCAAGGGCCTGGCGCTGGACAAGGATTACGACGGCGCCTCCAAGGCCTTCCGCCAGGCCCTGCTGCGCAACGCGAAGCAGCGCGACGCCTTCTCCGGGCTGATCGCGACCTACGGCAAAGCCGAGAAGATGAAATACGCCGAGCGTGCGGCGAACTTCTTCGTGCGGCGTTTCCCCGCCTACATTGCGCCGCAGGCGCTGCCCGGTGTGCGCGCCCTGCTGCTGGAACATACCTCGCGGATGCTGCTGACCGACACCCGCTATGGCCGCAAGGCCTATGCCGTGAACAACATGGTCTCGATGATGCAGGACGGGCGGGTCGCCTTCAGCCACCTCTACATCGATCTCTCCCGGGATCCGGCCGGCGAGGCGCTGCGCATCCCGCCCTGCGACGTGATCTACAACAACGCCGCCAACGCCGAGCTGCTGCTCGCCAACAAGGGCTTCATGCTGCGCCGGGCCCAGGCGATCTGCCGTAATTTGAACCTGCCGGTCATCAATCCGGTAGAGAAGGTCGTGGAGACGACGCGGCGGCACAATTACGAGCGCTTCCACAAGTTCTCCGGCCTGGTCTTCCCCAAGACCATCAAGCTGACCTTCGATGCCGGGCGCGAGGACGAAGTGGTGAAGCGGATCGGGGAGGCCATTCCCTTTCCCCTGATCCTGCGTCAGGCCTACACCCATGCCGATACCGAAACCGACCGGGTCCGCGACGAAAAGGAACTGCGCGCGATCCTGCCGAAGTACGCCGGAAAATCCGCCTACATCATCCAGTACATCGACTGCAGCGACGACGACGGCATCTTCCGCCGTTACCGGGTGCTGTTCGTCGGCGACCGCATGTTTCCGAGCAGCGTCCTGGCCTCCCAGGGCTGGAACGTCCACGGATCCTCGGCGATCGATCTGATGGACAAGACCGAACATCTGAAGGAGCACGAACGCAGCTACCAGGCGGACATGGCCAGCGTGGTCGGCCAGGATGCCCTGGATATCTTCTGGAAGATCCGCGAAGTGGTCGGGTTGGATTACTTCGGCATCGACTACAACTTCGACCGGCAGGGCAATCTGGTGATTTTCGAGATCAACCCCTCGATGAACCTGGCGATCCGCGAGCGCGGCGCCTTCCCCTATCTGCTGAAAGGCAACAGCGAGATCATGCGGGCGATGGAGGATCTGATGATCGAACGCGCGGAGTCCCGCCAGTTCGTTCCCGCGCCGCTGCGCCGTCTGCTGATCGCCTAGAGCCTGATCCTGGAACCCGAGCGGGCTATTTCTTCGCCGGGGACTTCTTGGCTGCGGCCTTCTTCGGCGCCGCCTTCTTGGCGGCCGGGGCCTTCGCTGCCGGCTTCTTGGCCGCGGCCTGTTTCGCCGGAGCTTCCTTGGCGGGGGCCTTCTTCGCCGCAGGCGCCTTGCTTGCCGGCGCTTTCTCGGCCGCAGGCTTCTTGGCGGCGGGTTTTTTCGCCGCCGGCTTGGCGGCCGCCTTAGCGGCGGCTTGCGGTGCCGCCGCCGCCGGGACCGGCCCCTTGAGGACGTCGAGCAGCGGACCGAGGTGCTTTTTGTATTTGTCGGAGCGCTTGACCGCGGCCTGATACAGCGGCCGGCGGATCTGCGAGGAGCTGGCGGTCTTCACCGGGCGCTTGCTCTCATGCGGCGCCAGGCAGGCGTCGTTCCAATCCAGACCGCAGAAATCGACCAGACGGCGCGCCTCCGGCTCCAGGTCGTTGACCACGGACTCGTAGGTCACATCGGTGAGCGTGCCGGCCGGCAGCACCCTGTGCCAGTGCTCCATCAACTCGCGGTATTTCAGGTAGTAGCGGCCGAGCTCGCCGAGGTCGTAGGTGTGCGGCATGTCGTCCTTGAAGTGCTTGGAATAGCAGGACAGACAGGTGTCGGCCGGGTCGCGCAGGGTGTGGATGAACTTGGCGTTCGGGAAGATCATGTGGATCAGACCGACGAAGAAGTAGTTGGTCAGCAGCTTGTCGGTGATGTGGCGCGTTTCGCTGGAGTGCTGGGTCAGCATCTCCATGTAGCTGCGGGCGACGAAGTCGTAATGCTCGGGGGTCAGCAGCGGCATCATCTCGGGATAGAGCGGCAGCTTGCTGTAGGTCATGCGCAGTTTCTGCATCGAGCGGTTGAGCACCTTGACCTCGCCGGCGCCATGCACTTCGGGATGGCTGGAGAGGATCTGCTCGATCAGCGTGCTGCCGGAGCGCGGCATGCCGACGATGAAGATCGGCATCGAGGTGGGATTGCCGGGGTAGGGGCTCTTGGCGAGGAATTCCGGGGTGAAGTTGGCGCGGATATCGTCGAAGAACTTGAGCGTCGCCGGCTCGTCGTAGCCGATCAGCGGGTGCTTGATCTTGGCGCCCCTGTCGAAATAGCTGAAGGCCTTATCGGGCTGGCCGAGGTCGTCGTAGGCCTTGCCGATGGCGTAGTAGAGCGAGAGCAGCTGCTCGTCCTGGGGGTCGGCCGCCGACTCCAGCTCGCCGATCATCTTCTGCAGCAGCGGCTCCTTCTCGTCGAAGCGGACCATGTCGGCAAGGTTCGAGTAGGTCCCATAGGCCTTGGGGCGCAGCTCCAGGGTGCGCTCGAAACGCGTCCGCGCCTCGTCGAAGCGGCCGAAGGACTTCAGCAGGATGCCCAGGTTGTTCTGCGCCTCGGCATGGTCCGGATTGATCTCGATCGCCTTGTTGAAGGCCGCCCGCGCCTCCTCGAAGCGGTCGAGCTCGTGGCATATCTGGCCGAGAATGCTGTAGGCATCGGCGTTCTTGGGATTGACCTCGATGACCCGGCGGCAGGCCGCCTCGGCGGAGATCAGGTTGTGGCGCTGCATCTGGATGCGCGCCGCGTTCATCAGCGAGCGCTCAAAACCGGGATTGACCTCCAGCGCGCGGGCCAGGAACTGCAGCGCCTCGTCGAACTTCTCCTCGCCGATCAGCAGCACCGCCAGGCTGTCGAGCGCGTCGACATAGTTCGGCCGCAGCTCGATCGCCTTGCGCAGGCAGGCCTCGGCCTCCGGGAGTTCCTGCTTTTCGCGCAGCAGGGTGCCGAGGTTGTTGAGAGCCTCGGGGTAGGCGGCCTTGATGGCAATCGCCTTGCGGTAGGACTCGATGGCGTCGTCGGGGCGTTCCTGCGCGCGCAGGGCGTTGGCCAGGTTGTTGTGGGCCTCGGCATAGTTGGGCGACAGCTGGATCGCCTTGCGGTATTCCTGCTCGGCCTTGGCGTAGTCCTCGCTATCGTAGTAGGCGATGCCGAGGTTGTTGATCGCCTGGGCGTAGTTGGGATTGAGGGAGAGCGCGCGGCGCAGCGAGATCACCGCCTCGCGCAGCTGTCCCTGCAGGCGCTGCATCTCGCCGAGGTTGGAAAAGAAATTCGGGTTGGTGGCGTTGATGCGGATCGCCTTCTGCAGGGCCTTGATGCCCTCGCGGGTCTGGCCCTTCTGGTGCAGGATCACGCCCAGCAGATTGTGCGCCTCTGGATTTTTCGGCCGCGCCTCGATGACCTGGCGGCAGAGCTTCTCGGCCTCCGCGTGACGGCCCGATTCCATGTGCTGGATGGCCAGGGTCAGAACCTGGGGAACGGACATCCACTGCCGTCCCTCGTCGCCGTTGCCGGATTGCCGGAGCACACCCGTAGGAGGTGCCGAATCGCTCTGCGTCATCTCTTCCAGTGCTCCCAAGGTTCCGTAATCACGTTGCGCTACCACAAGCCCTATAGGCGATCAAGCTGGCTCAGCGTGGATCGCGCGCCGCCGCCGCCATTCTGTCCCGATTCGCGCGGCTGCGCACCCGGCAAGAATTCTTTCCTCTCAGTTGCATTTCCCGGGTATTTTTTAACGTAATCTACGTATTTCTTGCGTATTCCCGGGAATCGCGGCCATTTTGCGGCGATTAAGTGTTGAAACTCCTCGACTTATCTGCAGGATTGCCCAGCAAATGTAGGCGGAATCCGTCTGCAGGGTCCGCTTCGTATTTTTCTGGGGGGTTACCAATGAGTGAGTATCGTTCTTCGTCCGCGTTCCGGGCGCTG
>JBBEAM010000005.1:0-106875 GCA_040882845.1 Rhodovibrionaceae bacterium
CCCAGCACCATGACGCCTAGAGGGCGATGCTGCCACTGGGTGAAACCAAACGGCGTTTTGGTCCAAACATCCCAGTATTGGGCAGAAGGCATGACGTTTATCTCGCAGCGGATCCCCGCACCCTTCCATTGCTCGACCATGACCTGCACCGCTCGAAGTTCCCAGGCAGGGTCTTTTTTGCAGTCTAGTTTAATATCGATTCCGTCAGGATACCCGGCCTCAGCGAGTAGGCTCATGGCTTTCTCAAGGTCCTGGCCCATGAATGGAAGTTCCGCATACTCTGGATGAACCGGGGAGACGTGATGATGTTCACCTGGGGCTCCACGATCACGATAGGCAAACTCGAGAACCTTGCGCGTATCTGTGGCAAGCCGCATCGCCTTTCGCACACGCGGATCATCAAATGGCTTTTCCGTCACGCGCATGCGCGCAACCGCGGTTTGCGCGGTTGTGGCTTCATGGATAACGACGTCTTCGCGGTCCTTGAGCGTGTCGAGCACTGAGAGATCTGCAGTATGCATTCCGTCCACCTGCTTCGAGACAAGCGCACTCAACGAAGCGGACGCCTCTTCGCCGAGATCGATGAACTCAAGACTATCAAGATAGGGGCCCTCCCCCCAGTAGTTCGGCGCAGCCGTCAACACGGCCTTTTCGCCGACAGTGAGTTCAGCTAGCTGGAAAGGACCGGTTCCATTCGAGCCGACTTCCAGTATCCCGCCCTCTTCCGGATCCATGATGGTGAAGGGATAGTGGAACAGATGCTCAGGAACGGCAATTTGGGGTACCTTCGTATTTAAACGAATGGTGTAGTCGTCGACCTTTTCTATCGCGTTGGAATCCCACAAACGGGTGTGCTTACTGTCGTCGGATTCGTCCTCGTACTCCTCCAGCATGTAGCCTTTCATGAGGCCGATGACCGAGGATCCCGTTTTTTCATCCAGGATGTGGCGAATGTTCCACTCGACATCGTCAGCCGTCAATTCCCGGCCGTTGTGCCACTTGACGCCCTGGCGCACATGCAACGTCCAGGTCCGAAGATCTTCGCTTACTTCCCAGCTAGATAGTAGGTGAGGCCGCGTTACGTTATCGTGGCCAGTGACGGCGAGATACTCGAGAACCTGCCGCCCGATATTACTTTTGACCGACCAGTTCCAGCTGTGTGGGGTCGATAGTTCCTGAACTCTCATGGCGATGCGCGCCGTGCCGCCTTTCGGCATGGCCGCTTGCGCGGGCGCCACCAATGAGCCTCCCTTACCGACAAATGCGTAGGCTGCCGTCGCAGACATGCCGAGCAAGGTGGCCATGCGCAAAAACTCTCGCCTGCTGGCCTTGCCGGAAAGATACTCTTTCTTCAATGTTCCGATATGTGGATGCTCTATTTGCGTTCTATTTTCCATGTTTTCTCTCCTTCACCTTCCGTTTATCTATGCGTAGCCGTTAGCGAAGCATGCGCGATTCATAGGGGTAGTTCCCAAGCACCCGAGTTCCTGACTCGGTGACCAAAACCGGCGTTTCCAGCTTGACGCCCTCCCTGCCCTCGACGCTGCCGATGTAACTCTCGACGCACAGGGTCATGTTTTCTTCGATGTGGCCTTCGTAGCCTTTCGCGGCGAAATCTTGAGGATAGGGGATGTAGGGGTACTCACCCGAGAGCCCTGCGCCATGCACGAGGGACATGTACCGCCGAGGGCGATAAACCTCGGGCATATACCAACTGTTCATCGATACTTCGCGGAAAGAGGCCCCGGGACGAATGAGTTCGACATTGTGCTGCAACTGCTCATAAGCGAGCGCATAGAGGTCGCGCTGCGGCCCCGTGGGCCGCCGATCTCCACAGAGGAATGTTCGGGATAAATCGGCGAAAAACCCGCCAGGCCCTATTAGGTCCGTGTCGATAGCGACAAGTTCACCGGCCTCGACGGCCTTGTTGCTGGCCTCCTGGTACCAAGGGTTAGTCCGCGGACCGGACGTAAGGAGGCGGGTTTCGCCATATTCCCCATCGTGGATAAGGTTTTCATGATGCAGGATCCCGAGCAGCTCGTTTTCGGTTATGCCCGGGGAGAGCTTTTCTTCAACGGCTCTTAAGGCGTGCTCCGCAACGTCGAGAGCGGACTCGATACCAAGAACCTCGTCCACGGATTTGATGGCCCGGGCACGTTCGGCAACCTGCTGTCCGTCGATGACCTCCACGTTTTTCGCACAGAGGGCTTGGTAGCCCTCTGGGTTAACCCGGTCGATCGCCAAGCGCATGTTCCCGCCGCCGTGCTGCTGGACAAGATCGGCAATCTCGGTCGCCCAGATACCGGCCCTTTCGCCAAGCCGGGGGCCGGCCGTAAAGAAAAACCACGCGGTTGCCGGGCGGATTTCATCGATGATCTCGAGCCCCGACAGCAAGTGCTCGCAGCCGGAAAACTCGAACATCACGACCGGCCCGGTGAGAGGGACGAGCACGTAGCGCGCGGGATTGCGCAGACTCCAGATCTGCATGTTGCGGCTTCCAGTGCAGTAGCGAACGTTCACGGGATCCATGAACAGGGCCGCCGCCGCCTCCTGCTCTTCCAGTTCCTTTCGGATCCGAGCAACGCGATAGCGCGCCATCGCAGCCTGATTGGGAATCAGGCCCTGGTCGTTACGCGTCGTTGTCTTGCCCGGCTTCAATCTCGGTTCCTTTCTGAGGGATGGCGGAGACCGCTGTAGACCGTTTCAATCAAACGATTTATAAAAGCCTCATTCAAATCAGTAATTCTTATGAATAATAAGGGGGACCTCTCATGCACCCGCCTACGATCCACGAGCTGCGGATTTTTGTGACCGTCGCAAAAGGCGCGAGCTTCACTAATGCGGCGCGTTCCCTGGGCGTCACGCAGCCGGCGCTCTCGATGGCGATTCGACAATTCGAAGAGAAGCTAGGAGCAGCAGTGTTTGACCGGAATACCCGTTCGGTCCGTTTGAGTCCCGTGGGCGAGCAGCTAATGGCTGCCGCGGAACGTCAGGTCGAGAACTTCGACAAGACGGTCTCCGCCATGCAGGAAGTTGCCGCCGGGAAGTCATCCGGCCACATTGTGATTGCGTGTCCCGAAGGTGTGGCAGCGCACGTTCTCGCACCGCTGATTTCCGAGTTTTCGAACGAGAACCCTTCCATCAGCTTCAGCCTGCAAGATGGTGATGCGACGTCCGTGGCACGCGAAGTACACGCGCGCACGGCGGAATTAGCGATCACCGGTTACTGGGACCACGATCCCGGATTCGTTTTCGAGCCCTTCACGCGAGATCAGGTCTGTGTGATCTGTCCGAACGATCATCCGTTGGCCGGTCGCAAGAAACTCTCCTTCCATGAGCTCGACGGCCTAGCTATCGCATCTCTCAACCGCGATTCGGGTGTCAGGACGCTTATTGAGAAGGTTGCCGCAAACCTCGGCACGAAACTCTCGATCCAATTCGAAGTGGCGCGCGTCAGCACACTGATCGAAATGGTAGCGACCGGCTTATGCGTGTCGATCCTGCCGTACCTAGCATTGCCGTTCAAAGCTGCAGCCGACCTTCGCGCCGTACCCATCGAGGGCCCGGAAATGAGCTACGACATCGGCGTCGTTTACTCGTCCACGCGAAGCCTCTCGCCGGCCGCAAACCGCTTTTTGCAGCTGCTTAGAAAACGATACCGTGACGGCGATCAACTTCCGCAGGCGGATTGGGCTACCGCCATCCATGATGCCGAGGGCTAGGGCCGGTATTGTCAGGTTAAAGTGCACTGGCAACAAAAGCTCCACGTAGCTGACGGCATCATGCAGCCAGTTGCCGCCACTCTGCCAACGCAGCTAAGCGGTTTGCTTTGAAAATGTGGCGGCTGGTAAGATGGCGTTCGTGGCTGAAATGGTAGTGGACGGAGGCATGGACTGAGGCGAATTTCTGGAGCGTGGCCGGACTTCGAAACCGGGCCATAGCGCGTTCGCGTCGCCGGAATAGCTGATGCGCGTTCTCAGCCCGGTTGTTACACCAACGCCTGCGATCCTGGCGATCGGCGTTGCCGATCTCCCTCATGGCGGCACCGTACGAGCGCAGGTGGTCCGTCACGATCCGCCGCGGCTGGCCGTAGCGTTTCATCGTCCGCTTCAGGAATGCCGTCGCCGCTCTACGATCCCGGTGCTTGGTCGCGAAAACCTCGAGCACCTCGCCCTCGTGGTCGACGGCCCGCCACAGATAGCGCGTTTCGCCGTTGATCCGCACGAACACTTCGTCCAAATGCCAACGCCAGTTTGAATACGAGCGATGTTGGATTCGCCGTTTTCTAATCTCAGCCGCAAACATCGCCCCGAACCGGTTCTACCAAGAACGCACAGTTTCGTAGCTACCTTCGATACCGCGTTCGTGGAGCAGGTCCTCGACCTGGCGCAACGACAAAGGGAAGCGCTGGTACATCATCACCGCTAGGCGAATGATCTCAGGGGAGATCTTGAAGTAACGGAATGGATTTCACATCCAGAGACGTTAAGAAACCAACTGCCCTGGCTCAAGCCAGCTTCCTCTGACACTGCCACACAGCCTATTGACCTCACCGCTGAAAACTTGATCAAGCGGACCGATCTACCGATTCGCTGGGAGGAGCAGAAGGCCGTTTTGGACTTGGTCTGAGCCCGGCCGCGAAGCCGACTCCGAACCGTCTCGATCGCCGCCAGAGAATTCCGGCGATAATCTCTGATCTCAGCAGGAGATCAAGCGCTCTCCGGTTCGCAGTGGAAAACCAGCCCCGCAAAGGCGCGCAGAACTGCGGGCTTTCCGGCGGCGCCTGCAGGAAATCATTTTTTCTCTGTAATATCAATTCGTTATGGCGGTGCAGGCAGTCCAGAGCGAACCCGTCTCAAGGGCCATATCCCTGATAAGCAGGGAATCTACAGGGTAATCTGGCGAAATCAGGCCGATTCTTGCAACCCGCTCGTGAGTAACCTGCTGTTATATAGAATTTTTTCTGCCGAATTCCCTGCGCGCGGGATCAGGGAGCGAAATTGCAGGATCAGGGAACGGAATCTGGATAACAGGGACCAGATTGTGAACATTACAATCGCGTACGGCGAGGGCTTCTGGCGGGCACACCATTAGGCGTGGCGACGCAGCGAGTTGAATCAATGGGAGGCTGCAAGGAACTGGAGCCCTCGCAGAGGGCCTTCGGGAACTGGCGGGCGATGTTCAAGGCCGCCCCTTGGCGCCGGCCCGCAAGCTGCTCTACCGTCGCGGCGGGCTAAGTCCACCTTGAGTCACGTGATTTATCCCTCTTCGGAGCTGCCGCCAGAGCCCGTCGCCCTGCCGCCGCACGCGGAGCATCGACGGAGCTCTACCGAGGGGGACACGCGGCGCCTCCTTGCCGAGGCTGCCATGTCCGGTGCCAAACTCTCTCATTGGCGATGGATCACCGTGTGGGGACGGTCAGTGTGGAAGCAGAGTTGGCTGGCAGCCTGACCGTCGTCACCAACGTGTCGCAGAGGCTGCAGCCACATTGCTGCAGGCTCACTATGGGCACGCGCTTCCCCTAAACAACTTAGACTGCTACCATTTTTCGCTACACAATTGCGTTGCGGAGCCCGCCATGAGGCGCCGCCGAACAAAGGCATTTTAGATGAAAATTTCAGGCCCGGCGAAACGCGCCGAAAAAATTCGCGACGATCATCGCTACGATCTCGGCGCCAAGGAACGTCTGTCGGCGCTCACCAAGGAAGCGATGCGCGCCTACGGCAGAAGCATGCAGATCCGCCTAATCGACCACAACGTCTCGATCGGCCACTGGCTGTTTCTGCGCACTCTCTGGGCCAATCCCGGCCTCACGCAGCGCGAACTGAGCGAGCGGGTCGGTCTGATGGAGTCGACGACTTTCAGCGCGCTGAAAGCCTTAGAGAAGCTCGGCTACGTGACCCGCAAGAAAAAGCCGGGCAATCGCAAGAAGGTGCACATCTACTTGAGTGAGGAAGGTCAGCGCTTAGAAAAGGTTCTGCAGCCGCTAGCCGACGAACTCAACCAGACAGCTGTCGCCGAGATTTCCGAAGACGAGATCGAGGTCACCAAGCACACCCTAACCAAAGTCATCGACAATTTGCTGCGTGACGAGGCGGAACTGCTTGCCAACGAACGCCGGGTTCCCTCGACCCGTGACCTCTCGCAGCTGGTCTCCGGCGAAGACGAAAAGAGGGGTGGTACGACCAAACGCAGGGCGAAACAGGCCAGTCCCGAGCGTTGACTGCGGAAACCGGCCCCAGCCGGCGATCATGCTTGGTTTTTCCGCCCTCTCCTACCTCCGCGCAATTGTGCGGGTTTCTATGAATAGCAACGTCATGGATAACTGCGCCGGTTTGCGATCCCAGCGCTGGACAAGGCTGCGGGGAAGGCTGTAGAGTAATACTTAGATATATAATAATCGCTGCTGCGGCGGGGCCCGGCTGGCGAGGGAGGAGCAGGAATGGCTAAGGTCATACTCGGCGTCGGAACATCGCATAGCACCCAGGTGAGCATCACGCCGGACTGGTGGACAAAGCAGGGCGAGATCGACCGCGGTCGCACCCCCTATGACGAGCTGGTGCGTAGCGCGCCAGACTGGATGGCTAATGAGATCACCGAGGAAGTCTGGCAAAGCAAGTACGATCAGACACAGGAGGCGATCTCCGCCTTGAAGGACGCCATCAAGCAGGCTGCGCCCGACGTGCTGCTGATCATCGGTGACGATCAGCGTGAGCTGTTCCTCGACGACACGATGCCGACTTTCTCAATCTTCTGGGGCGAGGAAATCTGGGATCTGCCAGGGTCGATGGAGAACTTGGCCCCCTCGCACAAGGCCGGCCGCTGGGCGGTCCATGCCGAGGAGCCCGAGCCCTATCCCATCGCGTCGGGGCTCGCATGTCACGTGGTCGAGCAGATGATGGTCGAGCACTTCGACGTTTCCCAGTTCACACAGCAGCCCGAGGGCCGCTCCCTCGGACACGCCTGGACCTTCGTACGCCGCCGCTTGCTCGATACGCCGATCCCGATGCTCCCAGTGATGGTCAACACCTACTATCCGCCCAACCAACCGACCCCGGAGCGCTGCTACGATCTTGGCGCGGCGCTGCATCGTGCCGTGGAATCCTGGCCGGGTGACGAAAAAGTCGCCGTGGTCGCATCGGGCGGCCTCAGCCATTTCGTGGTCGACGAGGAACTCGACCACCGCATCATCGACGGCCTGCAGAACAACGACCGGGAAAGCTTGACCACGGTCCCACGCAATCAGCTGCAGTCGGGCTCGTCCGAAATCATGAACTGGATCGCGGCGGCAGGTGCGCTACAGCACCTTAAGATGAAGCTGCACGCCTACATTCCGGGTTATCGCTCACCAGCCGGGACCGGCTGCGGCATGACCTTCGCCACTTGGCACTAGGCTAACACCCACCGGAAAAAGCAAAAAGAATGAGGGAAAGGCATATCTTATGTCTTGGATGATCGGCGTCGATACTGGCGGGACCTTCACGGACGTCATTGCGCTCAACCGCGATACCGGGGATCTGCGAACCTTGAAGGTATCCTCGACGCCGCGCGATCCGTCGCAGGCGATCGCCGCGGGAATCCAAGGCCTGATAGACGCCCCGGGCGATTTCTCTGCCGCTGATGTGAGCTTCTTTGCGCATGGTACGACAGTGGCGACCAACGCGGTGATAGAACGCAAGGGTTCGCGGACTGGCTTGCTGATCACCGAGGGTACCAACGCCGTTTACATCGCCCGCATGTCGCGTCAGCCCGAAGGTTATGAAGCGATGAACCCGGACCTGCAGAAGCCGGCCCCGCTGGTGCCTCTGTCAAAAACCCGCGAAGTCGAAGAGCGACTCGCCTACGACGGCGAGGTGTTGAAGCCGCTGAAGCAGGAGAACGTGCTGGCCCAGCTTCGCGATCTGGTCGAGAAGGAGAACATCGAATCGCTGGCGGTCTGCTTCCTCTTTTCCTTCATGCGCTCCGATCACGAGAAGGCTGCGCTTGAGGCGGTCCGTAAGGAATTCCCGAACATCCGCGTCTCGCTGTCGAGCGACCTGCTGCCGATCGTGCGGGAGTATCGCCGTCTCTCGACTACCGTGCTCGACGCCTATGTCGGACCGACCCTGGACGGCTACCTGCGGCGACTGGCCAAGGGGCTGGCCGAAGCAGGCCTCACCACCAAGCAGATCTTCATCATGCAATCGAACGGCGGCCTGATGTCGATCGACGTCGCCAGCTCGAATCCGGTACAAACCCTGCTGTCGGGACCGGCGGCGGGCGTCATTTCCGGGAAGTATCTTGGCGAAATCACCGGGTTCAAAAATCTGGTTACCTTCGATGTCGGCGGCACCAGCACCGACGTCGCCACGATCATCGACGGCGAGAACGAGGAAACCACGCTGGGCGGGATCGCCGGCCACGATTCCTCGGTGCCGATGAGCGAGATTGGCACCATCGGCGCCGGCGGCGGCACCATCGCGCGAATCAGCAAGGAAGGCCGGCTGTTGGTCGGCCCCGAGAGCGCCGGCGCCGATCCGGGCCCGGTTTGCTATCGCAAAGGCGGTGTCGAGCCGACCTCGACCGACGCCAGCCTGGTACTAGGCTTTCTTGACCCGGCCAGTTCGCTCGGCGGCGGCAACGTCAAGATCGACCGCGACAGCGCTGCCCAGGCCATCGAGGAGCAGATCGCAAAGCCGCTCGCTCTCAGCGTCGAGGAAGCCGCCCATGGCATCGTCAAGATCCTCTGCAGCCACATGGAAGGCGAGATCCGCCTGCGCCTGATGTCGCGCGGTCACAGTCCGAAGCGCTTCGCCCTGGTCGCGATGGGTGGTGCAGGGCCGATGTACGCCAGCATGGTGGCGAAGTCTCTCGGCTTCCAAGCGGTCCTAGTGCCGCCCTACCCCGGCCTCGGCTCAGCGATGGGGCTGATCCTGACCGATATCCGGCACACCTATCTGCAATCGCGACCCGGCCTTCTGGAAACCTACGATACCGGAGTCATCGCCAAGCTGTTCGGCGACCTCTGCGCCAAGGCGGCCGCCGAGGCCGAGACCGAGGGCACGCCGCTGGATGACCTGCGCTTCGACCGCTTTCTCGAGCTGCGCTATGTCGGCCAAGGCTATGAACTGCCGATCCCCTGCCCTGAGAATTTGAGTGATAGCGACAAGGACGAACTTTGCCGCCGCTTCCACGAGCAGCACGAAAAGGTTTTCGGCCATGCGGCGACAGATTCGCCGGTCGAACTGGTCAACTGCCGGGTCGATTCCATTGCCACGCTGCCCAAGCTGCAGCTGCCCAAGGCGCCGGCGGCGCGGCGCGGCGAAGCGATCCCGCAGAAGGGCAGCAGACAGGTATACTTCGGCGACGCCGGCGGCTTGGCAGAAACGCCGGTCTACGAGCGCAGCGCGCTGCACCAAGGCGATCGCATCCTCGGCCCCGCCATCATCGATCAGGCGGACTCTACCACCGTACTGCTGCCGCAGCAGACCCTCGAGGTCGATGGCTACGGCAACCTGATCCTACGCTTCGAGTGAGGGCTCCCATGTCAGTCGATGCCATTACGCTGGAAATCATCGCCAACCGCTTCAACGAGATTCAAAGGATTATGAAGCACCGGCTGTTCCGCACCGGCTATTCCACGATCCTGCGCGAATCCTTCGATGGCGGGGCGGGGCTGACGGATAGCGACGGCAACGTCATAGGCGCCTCAGGCATGTCGATCCACACTCGCCCCTATGCCTGTTTCGTCGCCGGCATCCTCAAGGCCTATGGCAAGCAAGGAATCGACGAAGGCGACGTGTTCATCTCCAACGACCCCTATAAGGGCGGCGTCGCGCATTCACCCGATATGGCAGTCGCAACCCCAGTTTTTGTCGGCGGCGATTTGATCGCCTTCTGCACCAGCATTGCCCACAAGGCGGATATCGGCGGTCTCGCCCCGGGTTCCGCCAGTCCCGACTCACGCTCGATCTTCCACGAGGGCCTGTTGGTCCCGCCATGCAAGTTTTACCAAGCCGGCAAGATGGTCGATAGCGTGCGGATGATCCTGGAGAACAACTCGCGCACGCCACGGCTGTTGATCGGCGATCTGATGGGCCAGGTCGGCTGCACCCGGGTCGGAGCGCAGTTGATCACGGAGCTCTGCGAGCAGGAGGGGATCGGGACCATCCTGTCGGCCATCGAACAACTGATGGATTCCTCGGAACAGCGACTGCGCGAAGCTTTGAAGCGCATACCCGACGGCGAGGCTACGGCGGAGAACTTCCTCGACGGCGACGGCATCGTCGAACGCCCGGTACGTGTTGCCCTGCGCGCCGTCAAGAAGGGCGATTCCATCACCCTCGACTTCACCGGCAGCGACAAGCAGACCGCCGGCCCGGCCAGCGCAGTTGTGCAGGCCTTGGAGGCGGCGGCCATTGCCGCCCTGCTCTCCGTCGCCGACTATACCATTACCAACAACGAGGGTGTGCGCCGCGTTATCGACTTCGTCTTTCCAGAGGGGACAGTCGTCAACCCGACGCATCCCACGCCAGTCAACTCCTACATCCCGATCTCCCACCTGGTGTACAACTCGGTGATGGAGGTCATGGGCAAGCTGGTGCCTGACCGGGCGGCGGCTGACTCCGGCCTCGGTCTCGGCGGCCTCGCCATTGGCTACAATGCGACACGAGCAGGCGGCAGCTACGTACACTACGAGATCATGGTCACCGGCACCGGCGGCACATCCCGGGTCGACGGCTGTTCGGCAATCATGCCGATGCTCAACTTCGAATCGGTGCAGCCGATCGAGATCGTCGAGAGTGAATTCCCTGTACGCATCACCGAGTTCTCGATGCTTAAGGACTCCTGCGGCGCCGGCTATCATCGCGGCGGTGTCGGCATCAAACGCGAGTACGAGCTGCTTTCCGACGCTCAGGTCGTCTCCCGCCTCTCGCAGCGCCGCCATGGATCCAAGGGCCTGGCCGGCGGTAAAGCGCCGCCGGTATCCCGCACAGTTCTGCTCGAGGATGGCGAGCAGCGCGAGCTACCCGGCCTGATCCGCTTCGCCGCCAAGGCCGGCACACGTATCTGTCTCGAGCAGTCTGGGGGTGGCGGCTGGGGCGATCCGCTAGAACGCGACCCAGCAGCCGTACTGACCGACGTCGGCGACGGTTTCGTCTCGGTCGAGAGCGCACGTAAGGATTACGGCGTCATTGTCGAACAGGACAAAGCCGGCCGTTACGTCATTGCCAGACTGGACCGGCCCCAGGGCGGCGTTCAGATCGCATCGGAATAGCGAAGCCTCCCCGAAGGCTTACTTGGGCACCCGTCCACCGACGGGTGCCTTTTCTTTTCGATGCCGGCGAGAAGGGCGCGGTCAGGAAGCCTGGCGGGCCAGCTGCTCCTGCTGATCGGGTTGCAGCGCCTGCCGGCCCCGGATCATGTCCGCGGCCTTTTCTGCGATCATCATCACCGGCGCATTGATGTTGCCGCCGACCTGGTCGGGCATCACCGAGGCGTCGACCACCCGCAGTCCCTCGACACCGTAAACTCTCAGCTCGGGATCTACGACCGCTTCGAGATCGCTCTCGAGACCCATCTTGCAGGTACCCATGGGGTGATGCGCGGTGGCGGAGGTGGCGCGGAAATGCGCATCGAGATCGGCATCGCTGGTGTGCTCCAGCCCCGGCCTGATCTCCGCTTCGATAAACTCGTGCATCGGCGAACGTTGCGCGATTCCCCGGATTGTGCGCACGCCGGCGCGCAGCGTCTTCCAATCCTGTTCTCTAGTGAGGAAGTTGAAGCGGATCAGTGCCGCGGCCCGCGGGTCCTTGGAGGCCAAAGACACCGTACCGTGACTCTGCGGGCGTAGCAGCAGTGCGCGCACCGCGAAGCCATCCTGATAGGGTTGAGTGAAGGGCGGCAGGTAAGGCGCTGCGTGTCCGGGCATGCAACGGAAGAGAATCTGGATATCGGGGATATCGAGCTTTGAATCGGTCTTCAGGAAAGCGGTCGCGCCGCTTGGCAGATCGGTCCACATGCCAGTTCGCGAAACATAGGCCTCCGCCAGGGAGAGTGCGATGCGATCGAGGCGCAACTCACGGTGGAAGCGGCCCGGCTGCTTGCGGGTATACTCGACGCCGCCCCAGAGGTGGTCGCGTAGCCGCTTGCCGACGCCTGGCAACGCGGCTTTCAGAGGTATGTCGTGCGCCTTCAGTTCCTCCGGCGCGCCGATCCCAGAGAGCATGAGAAGCTGCGGCGAGTTGATCACTCCGCCAGCGAGGATTACTTCGCGCTCCGCGCGGACCCGATAGGTCTCGCCTGCCCTTTCGTACTCTACTCCGGCCGCGCGCGGGCCGTCGAAGAGCACCCGGTTGACCTCTGCCTTGACGATCACCTTGAGATTGGCGCGGCCAAGCGCCGGGCGCAGGTAACCCTCTGCAGCGCTGCAGCGGCGGCCGTTCTTTACCGACATCTGGAACACACCGATCCCCTCTTGCTGCGCCCCATTGTAGTCCGGGGTGTGCGGATGGCCGGCGGCCTGACCGGCTTCGAAAAAGGCATCTACCAGAGGATCGGTGAAGCGCGACTCACGCGTGCCGATCGGACCGCCGCCACCGCGATAGGCATCCTCGCCTTTTTCCCAGGATTCCTGGCGCTTGAAGTAGGGCAGCACCTCCCGATAGGACCAGCCGTTCAGGCCGGAGGCCGCCCAACGGTCGTAGTCCGCCCGGTTGCCGCGTACGTAGCCCATGGCGTTGATCGAGGAGCAGCCGCCGACGATCTTGCCGCGAGTGCATTCGACCTCGCGGCCGTCGAGCACGGACTCGGCCTGGGAATCATACATCCAGTCGAAGCGGCGCTTGGGCAGGATACGTCCCCAGCCGAGCGGCAAGTGAATCGCCGGATGGCGGTCCCAACCGCCGGCCTCGAGCAGCAGCACCCGGCAGTTGGAATCCTCGCTGAGGCGTCCTGCTAAGGCGCAGCCGGCCGATCCGGCGCCGACGATGATGTAGTCGTAGGCGAGAGAGCTTTTCCTCATGCGCGCAAAAGCCTGTTCCGGCGGCCGCGCAGAAGCGGCCCAACACCCTAGGAGACCGGCTCGCCTTTCAGCGTGATACGGCGCAGAAGGCGGGTTTCCGAGGGGTCGAAGTCGGTTCGCGCGTGCAACACGCAGCGATTGTCCCACAGCAAGACGTCGCCCACTTTCCAAATGTGCTCGTAGATGAACTCGCGCTGTTCGATATGGTCGAACAGCATGCTCAGCAGTTGCTCGCTTTCTGCGGCCGGTAAGCCCTCGATACGGGCCGTCATCAGGCGATTTACGTAGAGCGCCTTGCGGCCGGTGACGGAATGGGTTCGTACCACGGGATGCACGTAGCTCGGCGCCGCGCTGCTTTCGCCCGTGGCGCGCTGCGTCGGATTGAGGTTGTAATCGTAGACGTTAAGCGCCTTCAGCCCATCGACCCGATTCCTAAGATCTTCAGGCAGCGTCTCATAGGCCTTATAGCAATTGGCGAACATCGTATTGCCGCCGGACTTGGGGATCGTGATGGCATGCAGCATGGTCCCCTGGGAGGGCTGCTCGTGGTAGCACTGGTCTGAATGGAACTGCATCTCGCCGTCCGGCAGGATGCCCTTCAGCTTACCGCCCTCGCGAACGTTGGAGATATAGACGACGCCACGGCGGCCGGCCTCAAGCGCGCTGATGTGACCGCCCGACAGCGGCCCGAAGCGTGTGCCGAACTCCCACTGCTGATCTTCCGAGAGATCCTGACCGCGCAGCAAGATGACGCAGTTGTCGTACCATGCCTGCAGGATCTGCTCGAAGACCTCCTCAGAGACCGGATCGCGCAGATCGATGCCGATGATCTCCGCCCCGACGTGCTCGGAGAGCTTCCTTGTCTTGATTTTTTCCGCAGCTACTTGCACAGCCGTACTCCATGATTGTGGCGCTAAGCGCCCGTTCGTTTTCGATCAGGCTTCTTTCCGTACAGGCTCCGGCGAGCGCAGATCGGTCAGCTTGCGGAAGCCGGCGGCCTCCTGTTCCGTCACCCCTTTGTCGCGCCAGGGAGTCTCCTTGGGCAGCAACCCCTCGAAGGCGCGAATTTCGGTCAGGGGCAGGCGTGGCTCGGCTGTACCGATTGCCGGCTCGCCGCTCATGAATGCGCGCGCCGCATGTACCATCATCTGGCGGAAGCGGACGATCGCGACGTCGCTGGCGCCTAAGTTTTCCTTGGTTCGATCGACGATCGAACCCATGGACTCCTGCACCGCCATGTCCTGGTTCGGAACTCCCTGGATACCGGTGAAGTCGCCGTTCTTCATCGCTTCCCGGTCTTGCTTGTAGAGGTTTTCCCGGTTGCGGAACTTGCGGTGATAGCTGTCCACATCGATACCGACCGCTGCGAAGTTTTCCTTCTGCCAATCCTTTTGGTCGAGTTGCTTCTTGTCGCTCCAGGCAACGAAGTAGAACATCGTGTTGTGGTCGTCGACCGGTACGAAAACCTGGGCCGACTGCCAAGTATCGTGGGGCGGGATCAAAGAAATGAAGGGCGCGATATAGACGGTTACGCGCACGTAATCTTCCTTGTCGGCGTTCTGCATCGGCGTGCGCACCGCCGCGTAGCGGAAACCGTAGCTGGTGTACTGGACCTGAATACGAGGGCAGCGGTCGACCGAGGGACGCTCCAGCAACAGCTCCTTGCTGCCGCCGCGGTCGGTCGAACCGCGGACATTTGCTGCGCTGCGGATGTTCGATGAATGCAGGGTCGAGGAGTGAGCCGAGTCGATGGTGCCTTCCATCGCCTGGGCCCAGTTCGCCGCCTCATGAAGCTTGGCGATGGCGACGCTGTTGTCGGGCTTGTCCATCCAAGGCGGTAGCGGAAATTCAGGCATGGATTCTTTTGGCCCCATATAGACCCAGATCATCGCCCCGCTCTCCACCACGGGATAGGCGACGTGCTTGACCTTGTCCTTCATTTTGCTTTCCGGCGGCTCCGAAGGCATGTCCAAAACCTTGCCGTCGGCGTCGATCTTCCAGCCGTGGTAGAGGCAGACCAGTGTGCAGTCCTCGATCCGCCCCAGCGCCAGGGAAGCGCGCCGGTGCGGACAGTACTCCCCGACCATGGCGACCTTGCCGTCGGTTCCGCGGAAGGCGACAAGATCCTCTCCCAAGAGACGCACGCGGCGCGGCGCGCCTCCAGGCTCTTCCACTTCCTCGCTCATGCAGGCGGGAATCCAGTGCCGGCGCATCATCTGCCCCATCGGAGCATCGCCTTCGACACGCGTCAAAAGTTCGTTGTCTTCCGCAGTCAGCATTGTTCTTCACCTTCCGGCAAGATTTTATATTAGCTTTCTAAGCATATTGTTGTACCATGCTCCGCAAGGCAAGCGCAATTGCTCATGAAGACTGCAGCGCAGCGGATCGAGAGATCCTGGGGGAGGAATATTTGGCGAAATCAAGCGACTACCTGATGCTGATCGACGGCGAGATGACCCCCGCCAAGGAGTCCGAATGGTTGTCTTCGCTCAACCCCGCGGACGAGGAAGAGATCGGCCGCGTCCCCCAGGCCGGCGCCGCGGACGTCTCCCGCGCCGTCGAGGCAGCACAGCGCGCGCAGCCCGGCTGGAATGCCCTTTCGGTAACCGAGCGCGGTCAGCTGCTCCGCGAAGTCGGCCGCCGCCTTCTGGAAAAGCAGGACGAAATCCTGAGGCTGGAAGTCCGCGATACCGGCAACACCATTGGGAAGATGCGCGGCGATCTCGGCGCCGCGACGGCACAGCTCGACTACTACGCAGGCCTAGGCCTAGAAATCAAAGGCGAGACGATCCCGGCCTCCAACAGGGCGCTGCACTTCACCCTGCGCGAACCCTATGGCGTGGTCGGACGGATCGTCCCCTTCAATCACCCAATCTTCTTCGCAATCTCGGCGCTCGCAGGCCCGCTGACCGCGGGCAACAGCGTTGTCATCAAGCCGCCGGACCAGAGCCCGCTGTCAGCCAGCTATCTTGGTGAGGTCTGCCGCGAAGTGCTGCCGGCCGGCGTGGTCAACATCGTGACCGGCAGCGGTCCGGTGACAGGCGACGCGCTGGTGCGCCACCCCGAAGTGCGGCGCCTCGCCTTCACAGGGTCGGTCCCCACCGGCCTGGCTATCCAGAAGGCAGCGGCTGAAACCTGCGTCAAGCACGTCACACTGGAGCTCGGCGGCAAGAATCCAATGGTGGTCTTCCCCGACGTCGCCCCCGCGAAGGCTGCAGAGGTCGCGGTCAGCGGCATGAACTTCGCCTGGCAGGGACAGTCCTGCGGCTCGACCAGCCGGCTGCTGCTGCACGATTCGATCTATGACGAGGTCGTGGACCGGATCGTGGCGCGGGTGAACGGCCTCAAGATCGGCGACCCTCTGGATCCTGAATCCCAGATGGGGCCGATCAACTCCATACGGCACTACGAGCGGGTCGTCTCCTATGTCGAAGCGGGCAAGCAGGACGGTGCCAAACTGGTCGCCGGCGGCGCCCGTCCACAGGGCGCACAGTTCGAGAAAGGCTACTGGCTGCAGCCGACCGTCTTCGCCGAGGTTACTCAGGACATGCGAATTGCGAGGGAGGAGATCTTCGGACCGATCCTCTCGGTGATCCGTTGGAGCCAGCTGGAAGAGGCCGTCGCCATCGCCAACGCCACGGAGTACGGCCTGACGGCGGCAATTTGGACCCAGGACATCCAGGCAGCGCTCGAACTGACGCGCAAACTCGAGTGCGGCTACGTCTGGATCAACGGTGCCTCATCACACCATCGCGGCACACCCTTCGGCGGCAAGAAGAACAGCGGCGTCGGACGAGAGGAATGCCTTGAGGAATTGCTGAGCTACACCCAGACCAAGGCGGTTCATCTGACGATGAGCTGAATCCCGCCCGCCACCAGCGAGGACGCCATGCCCTCATCCCAAGCCATCACCAAAACCGCAGATCCCGCCCTGCTGACCAGCGCCAAGGTCAACGAAACGCTGTTCCGCCCCTGGGCCCTCTGGGAGCGGGAGATCTGCGGAGAGGGCTGAGCGCACCGCGCGGCCCAAGAGACGCCAGACAGGGAGCAAGCCCCATGAAGAATGCAGTCGAGGTGTTCAATAAATTCGGCACCGGCGACCTCTGCAACGCCCATCCAGAGGTGCGCGCACTGGGCGCCGCGATCAAGCCGCTCTACCCCGGCATCAAGCTGATCGGCCCGGCCAAGACGGCGCGGATGTCGCCGGGTCAGAACGCCGCGATCCATCTCGCCGTACATACCTCGCAGCCGGGCGATGTTCTGGTGGTCGACGGCGGAGGCACGCGAGGCTTTGGCCCCTTCGGCGATATCCTGGCAACCGGTTGCCAGAAAAAGCAGATTGCCGGCCTGGTGATCGACAGCACCATCCGCGACGCCGGCGCGCTACGGGAGATGCAGTTCCCGGTGTTCTGCCTCGGCAGCAACCCGACCGGCACCGTCAAGACCGAGGTACCGGAAGTGGATATCGAGATCCTCTGCGGCGATGCGCCGGTGAAGCCCGGCGACCTGATCTTCGGCGACGATGACGGCGTCGTGGTGATCCCTCAGGCGCTGGCCGCCGAAGTCGCGGAGAAGGCAGCCGCCGTGCAGGCAAGGGAGAAAGGCTTCCTGGAGCGCCTGGCCGCCGGCGAGACCACCTACGAAATCTTCAAGCTCGGAGGTTAACGCGGGTCCCGCCTCAGCCGTTTTTACCCCAATACTTCGCGAGCCGTGCTAGTCTTTTAGACATCTAATTTTGTATCGGGAGCGTCGAATGGCTTCGCGCCACCGCGACGGCGGAATGAAAGTGCGGATCGGGGTGCTTGGCCTCGGGCGCGCCTTTCTCGCCATGGGGTCGAGCTTCCTCGACCACCCCGACGTTGCGCTCGCCGCCGCCGCCGATCCGAATCCGCAGGCGCGAGGCCGCTTCGACGCCGACTTCGGCCTGCCGGTCTTCGAAACCGCCGAGGAGCTCTGCGCGAGCGACGCAGTCGATGCGCTCTACATCGCCTCGCCGCATCAGTATCACTGCGAGCAGGTCTGCCTCGCCGCCGAGCATAGCAAGCACGTCATCCTGGAAAAGCCCATGGCGCTTTGCTTGGAGGACTGCGACCGCATGGTCGCGGCCGCCGAGAAGGCCGGGATTGTATTGGTCGTCGGGCACACCCACGCCTTCGATCCTCCACTGCTGCTGGCGCGCGAACTGATCGCCGCCGGCCGCTACGGCGCGCTGCGGATGATCCATCTCTGGACCTATACGGACTTTCTCTACCGGCCGCGCCGGCCCGAGGAGCTGGACACCGAACTCGGCGGGGGCATTGTCTTCAATCAGCTCCCGCACCAGGTCGACATGATCCGCCATCTCGGCGGCGGCCGGCTGAAGTCCATCGCTGCACGGCTCGGCGCCTGGGACGAAACGCGTCCGACCGAAGGCGCCAGCGCCGCGACATTCGAGTTCGAGGACGGCTGCTTCGGCAGCATGACCTACAGCGGATATGCGCATTTCGACACCGCAGAGTTCACTGAGGGAGTCGGCGAAAATGGCCTGCCCTCTTCGCAGCAGAAGCACGCCGAGACGCGCAAAGCTCTGACTGCCTTTTCCGACCCCGAGGCCGAAGCCCGCTACAAGCAGGAAACTGGCTATGCGGGCCGCGGGTTACCGCCTCGCGACCGCGCCGAACGGCATCAGAACTTCGGGCTGCTGATCGCGACCTGCGATCGCGCCGACCTGCGCCTCCTGCCCAAAGGCGTGGGCGTCTACAGCAGCGCGGGTTTCGAACTGCTCCCGGCACGAGGCGGCCGGGGCAGCGGCAATCGCTCGGGCGTTATCGACGAGTTGGTCGATGCGCTGCGCGGCCATTACTCCGCCGTGCACGACGGCCGCTGGGCCAAGGCAACCCTTGAGGCCTGCCTGGCGATCCTGGACTCGGACAAGCGCGGCGAGGCAGTCCATCTCCGGCATCAAGTAGCTCTGCGAGAACGCGAGAATATCAGAAAAACCTAAGCGCCGTTTCGAAATCGAAAACCGTTAATCTAAACGTAAAAAGGGAGGAAAAAGCCTGGGGCGGCCTGGTTACGGTTTCGCCAGCAAGATCGGCGCGGCGTGCTGCACGGTGTGATCCCAATCATGATCTTCACGATGAACGCGATCCGCAAGATCAAGTCGGCGAGATGTTTACCGGACGCAAGGGTCTCGAAGCCGGTTCACCGGCCCTCATGTGCTTCCAAAAGTTTGCAGTAGTGACGCCAGGTCCACTTGAAGACGTCCTTGCCATGCTCCTGCGCCTTCTTGTCCTGGCTCTCGCGCAGCTTGCGGAAGTACTCCAGATCCGCGTCGTCGATCGGCGCCGGAGTCCCGCCAGCCTTGGCGATCTCCAGGGTGATACCGGCCAAGGTCTCCAGGCGGATAGCGTTGATCGTCGCTTCTTCGACCGAGCTGCCAACGCTGACGATGCCATGGCCGCGCAGGATGCCGACCTTCTTGCCGTCGACCGCGGCCGCGACCTCCTGGCCTAGCTCGGCGCTGCGGATCAGCACCGACTTGGGAAAGATCGGAATACCGTCCATTGCCAGATACATGGCGTTGGGGTCGAAGGAGCCGAACAGCGGCTTTATGTCGAGCCCGGCCAGGGTGCAGATCAGCGAGGCGCGCGGATGGGCATGCAGCACCGACATGGCCTCCGGCCGGTTTCGGAAGATCTCGCCGTGGATCGGTAGCTCGGTCGGGGTCTCGTACTCTTCGGCCTGCTCCAAATCGCACCCGTCGAAACCGCAAGCGCGCACCGCTTCTGGCTGGGTGAAAGCGAGCCCAGCTTCTTGCTTGCCGCGACAGCGGATCAGCATCCTGTTGTCGCCAATCCTGGCGCTGACGTGACCGGTGGTCTCGCGGACCAGGCCAAGCATCGCCAAGATACGACAGGCTGTGGAGATCTTCTCGTCCAGCTCCCTGCGCTCGGCGTAGGAGATCGTGCTAACCCCTAGCATGGAGGCTCCCGGCGTACTGCAGCGAGCGCATATCGCTCTTGTCATCTCCTGGCGCGAAGAGATCGAGCAGATCCACGGCGATCGGCGAGTAACGCGCCTGAGTGCGCGCCAGCAGGCTGGCGAAGCCGTCGCGGAAGTGCTCCTTGTCCTTCTCCAGCGGCAGGTCGATGCGCTGGTTCTTCGCTGCGTCGCGGATCACGCCGATGGGTTCCTCGCCCTGCTCGACCTTCTTGATCTCCCGTTGCAGCATGCGCCGGAAAGAGGCTACGCCCCTATCGGTCGAGCCGAGATTCTCTCTCGAGCGGTCGGCGATCTCGCCCTGGAAGACCCAGGCCATAATGTCCTGGGCATCGATCATGTCGACGATGTACTCGCCGGTCTCGTCGGTATAGGGGACATCGTAGAGCGGCACTTCCGTTAGCAGCCGTTCCGGCACATCGGTGCCATCCGGCGGCAGATAGGCGTTGTACCAGTAGTGCATGGTGTGGGTATCGTCCATCGGCACCCGGATCTGGAACGCGTAGCTGCGCCACAGCCCCTTACCGCCTCCGCTACCGACCGAAAGGATGTTCGGGAAGACTACCGGATGGCCGACCTGCCAGTCGTCGCAGTCTTCCGACTGACCTTCCAGCAGCCGTCGCTTGATCATTCCGTATTCGAACTCGTCGAAGGCGATCTTGAGGTGCTTGCGGCTGATCGTGAACTTGGCGCCTTCTTCTTCCATGATGAACTCGTGAAACTGGCCGTGCAGCCACTCCGTATGCACGGGATCCAGAGAATTCTCCATGATCTGCAGCCAGTTGCAGGGAATCATCGCCTGTCCAACCATGCGGATCGCATCGTCGGCCAGGAAGCCGTCGAAGCGCGGCAGCAGCGGCGCCGGATCCGGGCCGAGATAGGCAAAGACCAGGCCGCCGAGGGTTTCGACCGGATAGGCCGGGGTCTTGATCTTGTCCTTCAGCTTGCTGCCTTCGGGCTCGTTAGGCTGCTCGATGCAGCCGCCCTGCCCGTCGAACTGCCAGCCATGATAGGGGCAGCGAATGCCGTCCTTGGTCGGGATGCCATAGGCCAGGGAGGCGCCGCGGTGCGGACAGCGCTCCTCGATCAAACCAAGCTCGCCTTGGCGGTTCTTATAGAGAACCAGATCCTCGCCCAAAAGCCGCACCCGTTTGGTCCAGCAGTTTTCCATTTCGCTGGCCGCGCCGACGACATGCCAGTAACGCCGCAGCAACTCGCCTCCTGGCGTGTCCGCACCAACTCGGGTTACGCGTTCGTTCTCTTCCCTGGAAAGCATCGTCTCTCGTTTCCTCTCGGATTCAGAAGTTCTCGGCCGTTCCCAAACCCCGCGGCGCAAAGCCCGAGCAGAGCGTTATCGTCGCCCTTACCTCTTGCTTCGATATCTAAGTCTATTTACTTTATGACAAGCGAAAACGACTGTCCACCTTTCAAATCGTGCCCACCCTCCTGCCAGGAGCGCTCATCTCCATGCCCAGTTCTACAGAAAACGCGCCGCAAGAGGAGAGAGGGGGCAGGCGACGGCGCAGACCCGTATTGAACACAGAGTTCTACTTTTTCGTAGTGCTAGCGCTGTCCTTGGGCGTCGCGGTCTATTGGATCAAGGGCGCCGACGCGGTTTGGAAATCTCTGGAAAGCTCCTTCGACCTGATCGTCGTGATCGGCCCGCTGGTTGTCGGCTCAGTCGTCTTCGCCGGCTATGCCGAGACACTTCTGCCGAAGAACCTGGTGGCGCGATGGCTTGGAGGAGAAGCTGGCTTCACAGGAATCTGCATTGCGACGCTGGCCGGAATCCTGACCCCCGGGGGGCCCTTCGCCTCCTTCGGCGTATTGATTGGCCTCGCCAGGACCGGCGCAAGCTTCGTGTCCTGCGTGACCTATCTGACGGCTTGGTCGGTGCTCGGCCTGCACCGGCTGTTCGTCTGGGAGATTCCCTTGCTCGGCCTCGATCTTGCCCTGCTGCGCTTCACTTGCTCATTGCCGCTGCCCTTCATCGCCGGCCTGCTCAGCCACCTGTTGATCCAGCGACTAGGCTATAGCCCAAGGACACAGCCCTGAGATGTTGATCTCCTATGTAATCGTTTGGGGTTTGGCCATGGCGCTTATGCTGGCCGCCGGATTCAGTGACGCGGCACGCCACAAGCAGTCGATCTCCAATGCCTGGGAGATAGGCAAGCCGATCTTCGTGCGTTTGCCGCTGGCGATAGTAGCGGCTTCATTCCTGGGACAATTGCTGCCGCAGGAACTGATCGGCAGCCTGCTAGGCGAATCTACAGGCGTAGCCGGCGTGTTGGTTGCCGTTGTGATCGGCGGCCTGCTGCCCGGCGGCCCGCTGATCACCTTTCCCATCGTCACCGCGATCTACAGCGCAGGCGCCGGAGCGCCGCAGATCGTCGCCCTGCTGACGGCCTGGTCGATCTTCGCGCTGCATCGCGTCATCACCTTCGAGCTGCCTGGCATGGGGCCGCGCTTCGTCGCCTTCCGGCTAATCGTCACGGCGATCCTGCCGGTGCTGGCTGGGCTGCTGGCGGCACTGTTGCCGAAAGCCCTATACTAGCGGGAAGTCGCTAGCTCTTCTTTTCCTTGGATTGCAGGGCGTGGTAGCGGAACTTCTCCCGCGCCTCGCGAATGGTCGCGCCCTTGGTGACGGCCTCGCGGATCGCATTCTCCGCATCCTCGATCTCCCGCGCCGCTTTCAGTACTTCGGCAGCCTGTTCCCGGGGCACCACGACGATGCCGTCGCTGTCGCCGATCAGGATATCGCCAGGATGCACACGCACGCTGCCCAGTGAGACGGGAACATTGACGGCATCGGCCTGCACCCGCTCCTTGCCGGTGCGCATGAAATAGCCGCGGGAATAGATCGGATAGCCGATTTCCCGGCTGAGCGCAGTGTCGCGGCAGACGCCGTGGATCACCGTGCCTGCGACTCCGGTCCGATCTGAAACCGCGGTCAGGATGTCGCCCCAGACTGTGCAGTCTTCGCGCCCGGCGTTATCGAGCACAACCACGGCACCTTCCGGCACGTCGTCGATGTAGTCGCCGACGGTCCCCTTGACTACGCCGCAGGGCTCGTACTTGACGGTGAAGGCGGGGCCGGCCAGGCGAAAACCGGGGTCGAGAGGCTTCAATCCCTGAGCCTGCCCCTCGATGCCGAGGCGGTCGAGGGCGTCGGAAATCGCCGAGCAGGGCAGGGCCACCAGCTCGGCCACAAGTTTCTTTTCGTTCGCTTCGGCCATGCCGCGCTCCTTAAGGCTTATTTGCTGATCAGGTTCTCGTAGCTTTCGCCCATCACCTCGCTGACCGGACGGCCACTGCGGACCGCCTCGGCCATCGCAGCCTCGCGCTTGCCGATCTCCTCGGCAGTCTTGAGGACCTTGTCCACATCCTCGGCGCGGATGAAGACGACGCCGCTGGCGTCGGCCACGGCGTAGTCGCCAGGGGAGACGGAGATGCCGCTGATCTCCACCGGCTCATTGTAGGACTGCTCGACGATACGGCCGCGCGCCGTGACCGGGATGAAGGCCTTGGCGTAGAGCGGAAACTCGAGGTCGATGGCCTCGTCGATGTCACGGGCCGCACCGTCGACAATGACCCCGGAAAGGCCCCGGGTCTTGGCCGCCAGCGAGAGGATGCCACCCCAGCCAGAGGCATTGGTGCGGCCACGGTTGTCGACCACGACGATATCGCCTTCTTCGGCATCCATCACCGCGCCGGTACAGAGATGGCGCTTCGGCACCTCGCGCCCCTTGGCCACCAGCTTGACGGTCTGCACCTTTCCGGCAATACGCAGATTCGGCCAGGCCCGCTGCAGCCCCAGCGCCGCACCCGGCAGGCCGAGCTTGTCGAGTGCGTCGGACAGATTGCAGGTATCGAGCTTGCGCAGGCGTTCGGCGATGCTTGCCATGAGTCGTCTCCTCGTCTTCGCGCGGCTCAGCCGCGCCTGTCGGTGTTACCGCCACGGAAGCCAACTGAGGCGCCCCGGCACCCGAATCTCTCCGCGGCACCGGGGCGCAGACCGGCTCAGGCTTTGTCCCCGGCGTTTAGGACTTCGGATTGAAGTTCGTCGTGTAGACCTTCTTGCAGGTCCCTTCGAAGATCTTGGCCTTATCCTCGTCGCTCAGCCACTCGATTTCCTGGATCACCGGCTTGAGGTCGTCGAACTGGCGTCCGGTCGTCGGGTCTTCGACGGAGCCGGTGCCGGGGCGTTCAGTGCCGAACATGCAGTTGTCGGGGCCGATGATCTGGAACAGGAACTCCAGGGCTTCCTTGGAGTAGTTGCAGGTGTCGAAGTAGAGCTGGCGCATCTTCTGATCGAAGGTCTGCGACTCCTTGCGGCGGACGTTCCAGGCGCGGAAACGGCCCATGTGATAGGGAATCGCCCCGCCGGCGTGGGAGACCACGATCTTCAGCTTGGGGAAGTCCTCAAAGACCTTGGAGTCGAGCAGCGAGATGATGCCGATGCTCTCCTCGTTGATGAACTTCAGGGTGTAGGATTCCCGCGCGTGGCAGCAGCTCGCCGAGTGGATCAGCGCCGGCACGTCGAGTTCAACCAGCTTCTCGTAGAGCGGATACCAGAACTCGTCGCCAAGGCCCGGCGGCGGCGCGCCGTCGCCTTCCATGGGATCGGGGTTCAACAGGCAGCCGATGAAGCCGAGCTCCTTGACGCATCGCTCCAGCTCTTCGATGCAGTTCTCCGGGCTGGTGTCCCGGTACTGCGGCAGGCCGGCAACGCCCCAGAGGCGGTTCGGATAGAGCTTGCACTGCTCGTAGATGATGTCGTTGACGCATTCGGTCCACAGCTGGGTCACTAGGCCTGGCTTGATCGAATGCAGCTGCGCAAAGGGACGCGGCGAGATGAACTGGATGTCGGTGCCGACCTCGTCCATCAGCTTGATCAGGCTGTCGGTGGACTTCTGCAAGGCTTCTTCGCCCAAACCGGGATACTTGATCGTCGGATTGGCGCGGCTGGCGACCAGATCCGCCTGATAGCGATAGACTTCGGGCGGCATCACCACATGGGCATGACTGTCGATAATCATTCGGTTTAATCCTTCAGTACTGCGATAACTTCGAGTTGCACCAGCATGCCGCTAGGCAGATCCAGCAGGATCGCATGGCGCGCCGGGCGGTCGGATTCGTCGGGGTAGAACGCGAGCCACTGCTTGTTGACGTGCTCGCGCAGCGAGTTGTCCTTGATGAAGACGGTGATATGGCCGATGTCGCCGATGTCGCCGCCCGCCTCCTGCATCATCGCCTGCATGTTTTGAAAGGCGAAGTAAGCCTGCTGCTCGGGATCCTCCGGCAGCTTACCCGTCGCGGGGTCCTGCCCCATGATCCCGGAGGAAAACACCATGTTCCCGACCCGCGCTCCCATGGGGATCGGGGCCGCGTGCTTTACGCCGGAAACCTCCAAAGATCGGCGATGTCGCGCCATGATCTGGCCTCCCTTTTTCATCCTGTTTTGAGCCCGATGTTGGCTGGGAAGATAGCGGATGAATCCCAAGCTGGCAAAAAGTTTAGCGAACTAAGTATTTTTCCGCGACGGGGCTTCCCCTCGCGGAACCGCAACCTGATGCGCAAGCCGGACATCGCGTCCGCTCTCGGCGGATTCGGTGGCGGCCAGGCAGATTTCCAGATTGGCCAACCCCCAACGCCCATCATGCAAGGCGGCGCGGCGCCCCAGGACGGCGTCGGCGAGTTCGGCGACGACGCAGTCGCGTCCTGTCCGGTCGATCTCGACCTCGATCTCGCTGCGTCCCTGCGCGTTGTAGAGATAGATGCCCTGGGGCGATTGCCGCAGGTCGCCGCCGTCGCAGGACACCAGGGTCAACCCGAACATCGGGTGGTGCGGCGGCGCCGGCTTGACACTGCCGGCCGCGCGTTTGCGCTTGGCGGCAAATTCGTCGCTGCCCGGCGCGCGCGCGGCGAAAGCGCGGCGCGCGGCGCCGATCGCATCCTCCGCCTCCGGGAAGCCGCGCTCGTCGATGCCGGAGCTTAGCGCGGCGGAGGAAAAGCCGCCGTAGCCGCTATAGACCGCCGTCGCCACCGCGCCCTCGGCGAAGGTCAGGAATACCGTGTGTGCACCAACCGCCGGCCGGATTGGATCCCAGTCGCCGCTATGCGCGCGCAGGCTTTCGACCAGACCTCCAGCGAGCAAACGGATGACATCGAACTGATGCGCCCCTTGACGGAAAGTGATGCCGCCGCCGAGCGCGCTGTCCAGTTCTTCCGGCCGGCGCGGCCGGTAGATCCAGTCGGTATAAGATACCTGGTGAATCATGCGCACGTGGCCGAGCCGGCCCGTGTCGATGATTTCGCGCATCCTGCGGAAGGCCGGATCGAAGCTGCGCGAATGCCCGACCATCAGGGTCACTCCAGCCTTGTCGGCGGCGGCAATCATCGCCTCGGCCTCGGCGAGATCCACCGCCATTGGCTTTTCGACTACAACATGCTTGCCGGCGGCCGCTGCGGCCTGAGTGTGCGCAGCGTGCAACGGCGTCGGCGTCGCGACGTAGACCGCATCTACCCCCTCGGCCTGCACCAAACTTTCGATGTCCTCGCAGAGCGCGATATCCCTGCCGGCGGCGACCTCGGCGCGGACCTCCTCGGCGGGGTCGGCGATGGCGCGCAGCGCGCAGTCCGGATGGGCGTCGATGGCCGGGATCAGCATGCGCCCGGCGGTGCCGAGGCCCAGGATACCGATACCGAGCGCTTCTCCGCTAGCCATGCTAGATGTCCAGGATCAGGCGGCCGCCCTTGGAGCGGGAGACGCAGATCATCAGGAAATCCTTCTGGTCCTCCTCGTCGAGCACATAGTCCCGGTGCTCGACCTCGCCTCCGAGCAACTTGGTTAGGCAGGTCCCGCAGGTCCCGGACTCGCAGGAGGTCGGCACATCGTAACCGCAGCGCGCCAAGGCCTCGACGATAGTTTCCCCGGCGCCGACAGTGATCACATCGCCGTTGCTCGCGATCTCGATCTCGAAGGGTGCGTCGCCGCCGCCCTCGGCCGGTGCCTCCTTGGCGACCGTCCCGAAATCCTCGAAGTGGACGCTGGCCGTCGGCCAGGAAGAGGCGGTTGCGCGCACCGCACGCATCAGGCCTTGCGGTCCACAGCAGTACAGGTGCCGTCCCTCCACCCACGCACCGATCGCCGGCGCAAGATCGAGCGCTTTGTCGAGATCGCCCTCGTCGAAGTGCAGGATCACCTTATCGGCCAGATGCGGCGCCGAGAGTTCTTCGAGAAAGGCCGTGGTTTGCGGACTGCGGCTGAGGTAGATCAGGCGGTAGTCCTGCCCCACCTTCTCCAGATGGCGAACCATCGAAAGAATCGGCGTTATGCCGATGCCCCCGGCGATCAGCAGGTGGGTGGCTGCATCCTCAGTCAAGGGGAAGTGGTTCTTCGGCTCGGAAATCCTCAACGTGTCGCCTGTCTTGACGGTGTCGTAGATGCTGGCCGAGCCGCCGCGCCCGCTTACCTCCCGCTTAACCGCGATAACGTAGCGGTCCTGCTGCTCCAAGGGATTGATCAGGGAGTAATCGCGGAGTTCGCCGTTCGGCGCCTCGACGCTGATATGCGCACCGGGATCGAAAGACGGTAGCGTCTCCCCGGACAGCGGAACGAGTTCGTAGGAGCGGATATCCTCCGCCACGTCCTCGATCAGGCAAACCCTGACGGATAGCGCTAACTCAGCTGGCCGCATCTGCAGTTCGGGATGGTTGCATGCATATTATTAGACATCTAACAATTTAGAGGCCGTTTCGACAACAGCTATCTGCTACCGCAGTTTCGCGGTCGCCGCTCCTGAGAAGTATCCCATCCACAAGACGACGGCTATGAGGCGGTCGCCAGGAAGGCCGGGATCAGATCCGGAAAGAGTAGCAGGATGCCGACGATCACAAGCTCGATCGCGATGTAGGGGATACAGATGCGGTAGATTTCCGAAAGGCGGACATCCGGCGGCGCTACCGCCTTGAGCACAAAGAGGTTCAAGCCGAAGGGCGGCGTGATGCCGCCGATCCCCACCACCATCGAGAACAGCACGCCAAACCAGACCGGATCGACATCCAGGGCGAAGATCGTTTGGATCACTAGCGGTATGGTGACGAAGATCACAGAGGCCTGATCCATGAAGCAACCGAGCAGCAGAACCACGGCAAGGATGATGATAACGGCGACGACGCCGCTCGGAGCAACGGCAGTCAGCGTTTCGGAGATGCCGCTGGAAATTCCAGTGATCGCAAGAATCTGGCTGTAAGCCTTGGCACTGGCGACGATCAGCAGGATCATGGCGGAGACTTCGACGGCGTCGATCACGCTCGCCTTCAACTTTTCCCAGTTCACCTTGCGGTAGAACACCGCGACGACGAAAGTCGCCAACGCGCCGCAGGCCGAGGCCTCCGTCGGGGTAGCGACACCGAGATAGATCACGCCGGTAACGCAGAAAACCGGAACCACGAGGGGCAGCAGCATTAGAATGCCGCCTAAGCGAACCCTCATTGAGGCGCGCTCGGAGAGCTCCTCGGCGCGCCGGAAGCTACGCGCCTTGAAGTATATGTAGACGCAGAACAGAAAGATGATCAGGGTCGCTGGCAACAGGCCGGCGAGCAGCAGGTCGCCGATCGGAATGCCAGCGAGGCTACCAATCAACACGGCGCCGATACTCGGCGGAATCAGATTCGACAGCGTCCCGGAGCCGAGAATCGGGCCGATCGCCAATGCGTTGTTATAGCCCCGCCGCTTCAGCTCCGGCAACAGGGTCGCCCCCATCACCGCGGTCGAGGCAACGCTCGCCCCCATGAGCGCACCATAAAGTGCTCCACTGCCGATCACGACGTAGCATCCCGATGCGGGAATTCCGGAGAGAATGCGATCCACGGCATCAAGCACGACACCGCTCAGGCCCGTACGCACAAACAACGTGCCCATCAGCAGGAAAAAGGGGATCGCCGCGAGATGGATGTTGGCCGCGCTGGAGAAGGCTGCCTGGACCAGGAAGGACAACGCGTCGAAGGAACCGAAAATGAAGTAGGCGGCGATCAGGTTTAGGATGCCGAAGGAAAAGGCGATCGGGATGTTGCTGAGCAACGCGATGATCAGACCGCCGGCCAACAGAATCGAAGCGTAATACCATTCCATGGAACTAACCCGCGGCCCTTTGCAATGCTGTCAGCGCGCTATCGGGCATTTAGGGCCCGCACATCCTCGATGCCGTTGATCACGAACTGCACGGCCATGAGGATGAAGCCCGCCGGGAGAGTCCAATAGACGGCCCATTGCGGCACGGTGATGATGTCGCGGAACTCAGAATTCCGTTCCAGGATCCTGGCGATTTCATCGACAGCGAGATAGCTGAAGCAGAGACAGTAGAGGCATCCGGCTACGGCCACCACGATGGACAACACGACGTTACCCTTGCTGCCCAGCGTCTCCCGCAGGATGTCGACGGTGATGTGCTTGCGCTGCACGAGCACCCAGGGAGCGGCAAGAAAGGTGATGTAGACCAGGAAATATCCTGTCACCTGATCCGCCCAGATTACCGGCGAAGAGAAGCCATAGCGGAGGATCACATTGACGCTGACGAGAAGAGTAAGGCCTACCAGCAACGCGCCGCTGAAAAATGCCAGTGCTCGCGAGATGAAGTTCATCGCCACCTTCGCCCACGCTACCCGCTAAGCGTATTTCCACGAAATCCGAACGACGTCGAGCGGCCCTCCGAAGAGGGCCGCTCGTTATTTAAGATTTACTCAAGATAGCTTTCGAGCTGAAAAGCCTCGACGAGCTCGTCCTTGTAGGGTGAGTCCTCGAGGATATCGACCATCACTTTGTTGAGGATATCTTCCTGGACCGCGGCTACCAGTTCGGGCGACGAAGGTACGATTTCTACGCCGTACTTCTCTGCCAGCTCATCCTCAAGCGTGGCATAGCGGCCAAGCGTCCAGCCGAAACCCTCGAGCTCGGCGAGACGGGCCGACTCGTTCATGATCTGCTTCACTTCGTCGCTGAGCGAATCCCAGGTCTTCGCGGAAATGTAGGTCTCTGCGTCGATATCGCCGAAGGAAACTTCGGTGCGGTATTTCAAGAACTCGCCTTCGTTGAGCACTAAAATCGACAGCATGTCCCGCAATGCCCCGTCGAGGAGGCCGGTGCGCAGCGCCGAGTAGACCTCGCTGCTCGGCATGTTGGTAGGCACCAGACCGAAGGTTTCTGCCATCGGCTGGGTCATGTCGCCGAAGGTGCGGATCTTCTGGCCCTGCATATCCTCGGGCTTGCTGACCGGCTTATCCTTGGTCCACATGTAGAAGGAGACGCCGGCGCTGGAATACTGCAGCCAGACGACATCGGCGATCTCGCGCGTCACCTTCTGCAGCACCTCGGTGGTACGACCGGTGCGCGCGATTTTGTAGTCGAAGGGCAGGAAGTTATAGAACTGAATATCCCTCAGCTCGCTGAAATAGAAGGACGTCGAGGTCATCATGTCGAACTGTCCGGTTTGCAGCGCCTTCAACTGATCGAAGGGCGAAACGACCTCCGGGCCGCCGACCACGTTGATGCGCGCCTTACCGGCCGCCTTCTCGTTGAAAATCTCGATGAAGCGTTGAACCGAATGCATCTTGTCGCCCGCCTGCCCATCGAAGGGGAAGGCCGTGACCAGTGTCAGCACCTTCTCCTCCGCACGTGCGGAATCCGCGGCAACCGTCGTCAGACCCAATACCAGAGACATCGCCACGATGCCGGCAACCGTGCCCCGGCGTACCACGCTCAAGCGGAAACGATCTCTTGTCCACATTTTCATCTTCGTTCCTCCCATAGGATTTATCTTTTCGCCAACCAAGCGCTCAGGCGGCCGGTTGTGGTTTTAACCCGTACTGCGGCCTCGATTTTCTCAGGTAATCCCCGTCCGCAGCGTACGACCGAATTCCGTCTCGCTGGACGTTTATTAGATCGCTAATAATAACGTACCTAGGAATCCCCGGCCCGTCTAGAAAAATTCAGATGCGTTCCAGAGCGATGCGGGCACCGCCCGTCAGCCATGCGCCGATGGGAATGGGATTGGAGATCGCCCGCTCCCCCTCGGCTCATGCAGTAGAGATGTGGATTCCTCACCAGTGTAGTCCTGACCCCGGTGTTGGTCGGGGGAGCATGCTACTTTCTGGGCGGGCGTCAGTAAGGCCGCAAAGCCACGGACTTCCGCCAGCCCATATCGAGGGTTCGAATCCCATTCGTGAAATGTAATGAAAACAAGATTTTATGGCGGAGAGGGAGGGATTCGAACCCTCGGTACGCAAAGCGCACAACGGTTTTCGAGACCGCCCCGTTCGACCGCTCCGGCACCTCTCCGCGCCGGCCCGGAAGCTTTTCCGGACCCTGGGGCAGGCGGAACCTATGTCATGCCCCCGGCCAGTTCAAGAGCGAGTTGCGCCGCACAAGGCGGCGGCAGCGGAGGACCGTGGCGCAGCCGTCGCTGGCGCCGAAAAGCGCGTCGCGGCCCGCCTTGTCGTCCCGGCGTAGCGGCGCTACCGTCCGCCTTCGCCGGGAGCCTTTCCCGGCTGACGGACGGGGAGCGAGATGGAGCAGCTGGCGGCAGGACGCGCGGTCTTCTCGACGCTGATCGATCTGGGCGGACCGGTGATGGCGGTGCTGGCCGGGCTGTCCCTGATCGCCGTGACGCTGATCCTGGCCAAGCTCTATCAGTTTCTCCGCCTGCGGGCGATCCTGCCCGCCGATCCCACGCCTGCCATCTCGCTCTATCTCGGCGGCCGCCGCGAGGAGGCGCTGAACACCTTGGCCGGCAGCCGCTCGGCGCTCGCACCGGTGCTGCGCGCCGCGATGGGCGGCAACGGCCAGATCGAGGAGGCGGCCCGCCGCGAGGAAACCGAGCGGGTCGCCCTGGCCGGACTGGAGGAGCTGCGCGCCTATCTGCGCGGGCTGGAGCTGATCGCCACCCTGGCGCCGCTGCTCGGTCTGCTGGGCACGGTGCTCGGCATGATCGAAGCCTTCCAGGAACTGCAGGGCGGTGGCAGCCGGGCCAATCCGGCGCTGCTCGCCGGCGGCATCTGGGAGGCGCTGCTGACCACCGCGGCCGGGCTCACCCTGGCGATCCCCGCCTCGGCGGCCTTCCTGTGGTTCGAACGCCTGGTCGAGCGCAGCCGCCACGCCATGGAAGATGCCGCGACCCGCGTCTTTACCGGGCGCAGAGCGGGCAGTCCGGCTGAGGGCGATCTGTGATGCGCCTGCACGCCGCAGCACGGCCGAGGCGCCTGATCTCCCTCACTCCGCTGATCGACGTGGTCTTCCTGCTGTTGGTCTTCTTCATGCTGACCGCCAGCTTCCTGCAGCCCGGCGCGGTTTCCCTGGCCACCGGCTTGGGGAGTGCGGCGAACGAGAATTCCAAGGTCCTGCTGCTCGAGGCCGACCAGGATGGCCGCCTGAGCTTCGAGGGCCGGACGGTTACGCCGCAAAGCCTTGCACCGCGCTTCGCCGGAGACGCGTCCGTGCGCCTGGTAAGCCATCGCGACCTGCCGCTGCAGCGCCTGCTCGATCTCGCGGCGGCGCTGGAGGCGGCGGGCGCCCGCGAACTCAGCCTGGAGCCGGCGCCATGAAGCTGCCCGCGCCGCCCGCGCGACCGGCGGGCGAGAACGTCGTGCCGCTGATCAACGTGGTCTTCCTGCTGCTGATCTTCTTCATGCTGACCGGCACCTTCCTGGTCCAGCCACCCTTCGAGATCGCAGCGCCGCGCAGCGAAACGCCGGGCGAAGCGCCGCAGGACGCGCCGCGCCTCGCCCTCGCCCCCGACGGACGCCTCGCACTCGACGGCGAGATTGCCAGCCGCGCTCGCGTGCTGGATCGGCTGCGGGGTCAAGCGCGCGTGGTGGTGCTGGCCGATGCCACGGCGCCCTCGGGCGCGGTTCTCACCCTCCTCGACGAGCTCCGCGCCGCAGGCGTCGAAGAGGTGCTGCTGCGCACCGATCCGCGGCGGTGAATCCATGCAGATCGGACTGCGCCATCTCCTGCTCGCCTTCCTCGCCTCCCTGGCGCTGCACGCCCTGGCGGGCCTCTGGCTGCCGGCTCCCAAGGCCGGAGCCCAGGGCCCGGGTGAGGGCGGCCTGCTGATCTCTCTTGCAGCCGATGGCGGAGCTGCGGCTGAAGATGCTCGCGCCACCGCCTCCGAAACGCCGGACCCCAATCCCCCAAAAGAGCCGGAGTACGCAGTGGCTCGGGATCTTCCGAAGATACCCCCCTCGAACGGCCAGCCGGAGCGGGAAAGCGCCAGTGAAGCCCCGCCGATCATGGAAAGCCCCCTGCAAACCGATCTGCCGGCGGAGCCGGAGGAGGCGCAGCGTCCGACCGCCAGACCCGAGACCCTGCCTTCCCCAACGAAATCGGCTCAAGCCGCATCCGCGCCGGCCGCAACGCAGGAAGCCGCTGTGCCGCCGCCTTCCGCGGGCCCGGGCGAGGGGGATCAGGCAACCGCATCCAGCGCTGCCAGCGGCAGCACAAGCAGCTCCAGCGCTTCCGGTACCGCAGGCGGCGATCCCGGCGCTTTCAATGCCTACCTCGCCGAGCTTCTGGCCTGGCTGGCCAGGCACAAGACCTACCCGGCGGTGGCCGAGCGGCGGCGTCAGGAAGGCACCAGCGAGATCGTCTTCACCGTGGCGCGCGACGGCAGCCTGCTGTCCTACGAACTGGCTCGCTCCTCCGGCCATGCCCTGCTCGACGCGGCCAGCGAGGAGATGCTGCGCCGGGCCGCGCCGCTGCCGCCGATTCCGCCGGAAATCTCCGGGGAAAGACTGAAGATCACCGCGCCGGTCGTCTTCCAGCTGCAATAGGCGTCGCTACCAGGCTAGTGCGGCGGGTGCCCGGTAGCGTTAAATTCACGCTTGGCGGTTGTCCCGCGAGGGACCGAAGAGGGAATCCGGTAAGGCTGACGCCAGCCCAGTCCGGAGCTGCCCCCGTAACTGTGAGCGGCGAGCCGCGTCTCCGATATGCCACTGGGAGCTTTCCCGGGAAGGCGGAGACGGGGTGACGACCCGCAAGCCAGGAGACCTGCCGCCAAAGTCGCCCTTCCACGGCACGGGGCCGGGCCGGTGGAGCGGAGTCCCGTCGTGGCGACCGGAAGAGTGAACCGGAGGCGCCGTGGCGAAGATCAGCGAAAGCAGGCTTCGGTGCCTTCCCGACAACGCCTTGGGGGGATCGAAGATGAATCGCCACGTCACCACCGCAGTCTTACTGACAGCCTCGCTGTTCTTCGGCATTGCCACACCGGATCCGGCCGCCGCCGCGTCGCAGGAGGATACGCTCAATCTCGGACCGATCGTGGTCACGCCGACGCGCAGCGAGCGGCCGCTCCAGGGGACGCCGGGCACCACCACGGTGATCACCCGCGCCGAGATCGAGAAGAAACAATATCGCGATCTCAGCGAGGCCCTACACGAAGTGCCCGGTCTGCGCAGCGTCTCTCTCGGCGCCGCGGGAAGCCAGAGCTCGGTCTTCCTGCGCGGCATGAACTCCAATCACGTCCTGGTGCTGCAGGACGGTGTCAAGATCGTCGCCGACCCCTCGACACCGAACGGCGCCTTCAACTTCGCCCACATCCCGCTCGACAACGTCGAGCGGATCGAGGTGCTGCGAGGCCCACTGGCGGCGCTCTATGGCAGCCAGGCCATGGGCGGCGTGATCAACATCATCACCCGCAAGGGCGCCGGCAAGCCGAGTGCCTCGATCCTCGCAGAGTACGGCAGCAACGATTCCTTCCGCGGCCAGGCCACGGCTTCGGGCAGCGTCGGCGATCTCGGCTTCAGCGTCACCGCCGGCGTCTTCGATACCGATGGCGACGACATCACGCCGTCGCGCTACCGGCCGGCCGGCGACGACAGCGAAGACGACGGCTACACCCGCTTCAACGCCTCGGCGCGGCTCGACGTCGCGCTCAGCGAGCAGCTCGACTTCGCCGTCTTCGGCGAGATCGTCGATACCGAGAAGGCGCTCGACACCTCGGCCAACGACCCGGACTCCCGAGAGGAGACGACGACGATCAACAGCTACGCCTCGCTGGTAGGGCACTTCTTCGACGGCCGCTACCGGCCGAGCTTCACCGTCTCCTACTCCCGTTCCGAGCGCGACGACTTCGACGATCCGGATTCCCTCGACGGCATCTTTCCGACCAGGGTCCGGACCGAGCGCGTCGGCGAGGTCTATTCCGCCGCGCTGCAGAACGACCTCGACATCGACGACCGCAACACCCTGACCCTGGGCTTCGAGTACTTCCACGAGACTCTCGATTCCTCGGGCTACAGCGATTTCGGTGGCGGCTTCGTCATCACCAACATGACCGACGTCAACCAGGACCGAGGATCGATCTACCTGCAGGATACCTTCACCTACGAAGGTCTGACGGTGGTGGGCGGCGCCCGTTGGGACATCGTCGAGGCCTATCCGGACCAGGTCACCTGGAACGTCTCGCCGAGCTACAGCTTCGCCGAGACGGCCACGACGATTCGCGGCAGTATCGGCACCGGCTTCAAGATTCCCTCGCTGTTCGAGCGCTTCGGCTTCCAGCCGAACAGCTTCGGTAACTTCTTCATGGGCAATCCGGACCTCGACCCGGAACGCTCCTTCGGTTTCGAAGCCGGTTTCGAGCAGCGCCTCTTCGAAGACAGAGTAACCTTCGGCGCCACCTACTTCGAAAGCGACGTGAAGGACTCGATTCAGACCGTGTTCGACGCAGCCTTCAATTCGACCACGGTCAACAACGTCGATCTCGACATCCATGGCGTCGAGACCTTCGTGACCGTCAATCCGCTGGACTGGGCGAGCTTGACCGCCAGCTATACCTTCACCGACGCTGAGGACGAATCCACCGGCGAGCAGGCGCTGCGGCGGCCGCGGCACAAGATTGCCGCCGATGTCAGCTTCGACGTCACCGAGCGCGGCCAGCTGTCCTTCGGCGTGGTCCACCTTTCCGGCATCCGCGACGTCGGCTTTAACGGCGGCATGGTCGATCTCGACGATTACACCGTGGTTCGCGCCGCCGCGTCTTACGAAGTATACGAGGGAGTCGAGATCTTCAGCCGCGTCGAGAATCTCTTCGACGAGCGATACGAGACCGCCGACGGCTTCCAGGGACCGGGCCTCGAGGCCTTCCTCGGCGTCCGCTTCGGAATGTAGCGAGGGGAAGCGGTATGACAGCAGGCAGGAAAGGCGCAGTCGCCGCGGCGCTCTGCCTGCTTCTGCTCGCCGCCGTTGGCGCGCCGGCAGCCGGCGCTGCGCCGCAGCGCGTGGTTTCGCTCAACCTCTGCACCGACGAGCTGTTGCTGCTGCTCGCCGGGCGCGAGCGCATCGCCGCCGTCTCGGCGCTCGCCGACGACCCGGTCTATTCCCCGGCGACGGAGCTGGCCGAGGGTCTGCCGGAAACCCACGGCACCGCCGAGGAGGTGCTGCGCCTCGCCCCCGATCTGGTGCTGGCCTCGCGCTACTCGCCGTCCTTCACCCTGGAGTTGCTGCGCGGACAAGGCATCCCGGTGGTGCTGGTCGAACAACCGGACAGCCTCGCCGACTCGCGGCAGAATCTGCGCCAGGTCGCCAAGGCCCTGGGCATGGAAGCCGAGGGCGAGACCCTGCTCGCCGACTTCGATGCACGGCTGCGCGATGCCGCTGCCAAGGCGGAAAACCTGCCCGGCAGACGCGGGCTGGTGCTGCAGGCGCGCGGCTACACCCACGGCGCCGGGAGCCTGATCGGCGAGCTGCTGGCGCTGGCCGGGATCGAAAACATCGCCGCCGAGCTCGGCTATCGCGGCTGGGCGCAGATTCCCCTGGAGACCCTGCTGCGCCAGCAGCCGGAGGTGATCGTCGTCGAGTCCCAGGGTCAGGGCGACCGCTCCCTGGCCGCCGCCGTGCTGCGCCACCCGGCGCTGAACAGCCTCGACGCGGAGATCGTCGCAGTGCCGGAGCGGCTCTGGGCCTGCGGCTCGCCCTTCCTCGCCGAATCCCTGGAGCGGATCGTCGACGGTCTGCTGCGCGGCGGCGCAGCGAAGCCATGACCGCCCCTTCTCTGGCGCTCTCTCTGTTTCTGGGACTGCTGCTGGGCCTGGCGGCGGCCGTCTCGCTCTCGGTCGGGCCGGAAGGCCTGCCCTTTTCCGGCGAGCTGCTGGCACTCAGCCGCGCGCAGCCGGAGCTGGCACTGACCATCCTGACCGAGATCCGCCTGCCGCGGGTCGCCCTCGGCATCCTGGTCGGCGCCACCCTGGGGCTGGCGGGCGCGGCGCTGCAGGGACTGCTGCGCAACCCGCTGGTCGAGCCGGGGCTGATCGGCGTGTCCAGCGGCGCCACCCTGGGCGCGGTGATCGCCATCTACTTCGGGCTCTCCGCCCAGTTCGCGCTATTTCTGCCGCTCGGTGGGGTGCTCGGCGCCCTGCTGGCGCTGCTGCTGCTCTTCGCGGTGGCCGGGCGCGATCCGGCGAGCCTCACCCTGATCCTGGCCGGCGTCGCCATCGGCAGCTTCGCCACGGCCCTGACCTCCCTGGCGCTCAACCTGGCCCCCAGCCCCTTCGCCGCCCTGGAGATCGTGTTCTGGATGCTCGGCTCCCTGGCCGACCGCAGCCTCGACCACCTCTGGCTGGCGGGGCCGCCGATCCTGCTCGGCTGCGCCCTGATCGCCTCCAGCGGCCGGGCGCTCGAGGCGCTGACCCTTGGCGAGGATACTGCCAGCTCCCTCGGCTTCGACCTCGCCGCGGTGAAGCGCCGGGTGATCGGCGGGGCGGCCCTGGCGGTCGGAGCGGCCGTGGCGGTCACCGGCATCATCGGTTTCGTCGGCCTGGTGGTGCCGCATCTGCTGCGCCCCCTGGTGGGGCAGCATCCGCGCCGCCTGCTGCTCCCCTCGGCGCTGGGCGGCGCGCTGCTGCTGACCCTGGCCGACATCGCCTCGCGGCTGCTGTCCGGCGACCAGGAGCTCAAGCTCGGCGTGCTGACCGCGATCATCGGCGCGCCCTTCTTCCTGCACCTGATGGTCAAGCTGCGGCGCGGAGCGCGGATATGAGCGCGCTGCTCGAGGTCCAGGCGCTCTCGGCCGGCTTCGGCGGCGCCGAGGTGCTGCACGACGTCGCCTTCACGGCAAAGGCCGGAGAGACCCTGGGCCTGATCGGCCCCAACGGTGCCGGCAAGACCACTCTGCTGCGCTGCCTCGCCGGGCTGCTCGGGTATCGAGGTCGGGTGTCGCTGGACGGCGTCGAGCTTGCGGAGATTCCCCGCTACCGCCGGGCGACCCAGCTGTCCTACCTGGCGCAGCAGGCCGAGGCCGCCTGGCCGCTGCCGGTGCGCGAGCTTGCCCGGCTCGGCCGCCTGCCCCACGGTCCCGGCACGCGGGCCGAGGACGAGGCGGTGCTCGACCGGGTGCTGGCGGAGACCGACATGACGCGCTTCGCCGCGCGGCCGATCGACCGGCTATCCGGCGGCGAGCGGGCCCGCGCCCTGCTCGCCCGTGCACTCGCCGTCGAAGCCCAGGTCTTCCTCGCCGACGAACCGGTGGCGGCGCTCGACCCCGGGCATCAGATCCAGACTCTGCGGCTGCTGAAGGCCCGCGGCGCCGCCGGCGGCCTGACGGTGATCGTGATGCACGACCTGACCCTGGCGGCGCGCTTCTGCGACCGCCTGCTGCTGATCTCCGAGGGGCGGCTGGCCGCCGAAGGGCCGCCGCGCCAGGTACTAACCCACGAGACCCTGGCCCAGCACTACGGCATCGCCGCCCACCTCGGCGAACACGACGGCCGACTCTTCGTCCTACCGGATCTGCTAGACAGCTAGGAAGCCTGCTTCTCCACGACCGCGAAGGGGCTGAGGCCCAGCCAGGCCTGCATCGCGTCCTCCAGCTTGCGCTCCCCGACAAGCTGCAGCCTGTCCTCGCTGCGGGCCTTAGCGACGGTCTTCAGACCCATCCAGATCTCGGTCATGGTGCGCAGATCGGAGGTCACGTAAAGATCGACGTCGAAGCCCGGATCGACCGAACAGAGATCGACCTCGCTGCTCGGCTCGACGATCAGCCACCACTTCTGCTGCGCCGCAGGCAGTTCGGGATAGTTCAGATGGATGACGACACGCCGCGCCGGAAGCGGCCTGGGGTCGAGATTGCGCCGCATGTCCCACATCAAGAGCACCGGGTCGAGGTTCTGCAAGGACGGCTCGGACTCGACCCAGCGCTGCCCCCAGACACCCAGAGCCTCAACGACGGCCCGAAGGTCGCGCCCTGCTGCGGTGAGGACGTATTCCATCACCTCCGGGTCGCGCTCCGCCGGACGGCGTTCAAGGACACCCGCCGCCTCCAATTCCTTCAGGCGCTGCGACAAAAGAGCCGGCGACATGCGCGGCACCCCGCGGCGCAGCTCGTTGAATCGCGTCGAGCCGGCAACCAGCTCACGCAGCAGCACCAGCGTCCAGCGAGTGCAGAGAATTTCCGCCGCCATGGCGACGGGACAGAACTGCCGGTAACCCTTGTCGGCCATCGAACCCTCCTTCGCTCTTCGCCAGCAGACTAGGCCGAGCCGCGAAACGTCCGCCAGTTCAGTTTCTGTACCGGGCCGATTCACTTCCTGAACTGGCTGCCAGCCGCCGCCACATGAGACCGCTTAGGCAGCGCTGCAATGGGCGGCGCGGAAAACCGAGCAAAGGAACAGACTCATGCCCCTTATCGATATCCAGCTGATCGAGGACGTATTCACCCCAGCGCAGAAGCGGGAGATGATCGAGAAGGTCACCGAAACCATGGTCGCCATCGAAGGCGAGGCCATGCGCGGTGTCACCTGGGTACGTATCCAGGAGTACGGCGGAGGCCACTGGGCGATCGGCGGCAAGCCGCTGACCGCCCGCGACGTCAAGGCTCTGGCGGCGGAATAGGCCTTCTCTCAGAGGAATCTCCGGCCGGCGGTCCCCCTGCCGGCCGGATTTCTATGCCGCGCTGGGCCGTCGGCGCCGCCGGCGGCGGCCATCGTCCTCGCCGCTCGGCGAAGCGACGCGCGGCTCGGGCAGCTGCACCGCCGCCCGCAGCTTGGGATAGGGCGCGGTCTTGTGCGGAAAGGCCATGGCCTCGATGAAATGCTGCTGGAAGCGCGGCTCGACCGCCGTCTCGACCTTCTCGACCCGGCGCACGACCTGTTCGATCTCCTCGCGGCGCGAGCGGTTGACCAGGGCGATGCGGGCGCCGGTGCCGGCAGCGTTGCCGGCCGAATAGACCTTGCCGAGTTCGCAGTCGGGGATCATCCCCAGCACCATGGCATACTTGGTGTCGATGTGGCTGCCGAAGGCCCCGGCCAGGGTGATGCGGTCGATCTCCTCGACCCCCATGCGGTCCATCAGCAGCCGCACCCCGGCATAGAGCGCGGCCTTGGCGAGCTGGATCGCGCGGACGTCGTTCTGGGTGATCCGCAGATCGCGGCCATGGCTGTCGTCGAGCAGATAGGCGAAGGTGCGCCCGTCGGCCACGATCCGCGGGCTCTTGGCGGCCATGTGTCCGTCGATCACACCGTCGACGGTGATGATCCCGGCGAGGAACATCTCGGCGAGAATCTCGATGATGCCGGAGCCGCAGATCCCGGTGACCCCGGTCTTGGCGACCGCTTCCTCGAAGCCGGCCTCGTTCGACCAGAGATCGCAGTCGATCACCTTGAAACGCGGCTCCAGGGTCTCCGGGTCGACCCGCACCCGTTCGATGGCGCCGGGGGCGGCACGCTGACCGCAGGAGATCTGCGCGCCCTCGAAGGCCGGCCCGGTCGGGCTGGAACAGGCCATCAGGCGGTCGCGGTTGCCGAGCACGATCTCCGCATTGGTGCCGACGTCGACGATCAGACGCATGTCCTCGGCCAGATGGGGCTCCTCGGAGAGCACCACGGCCGCCGCGTCGGCGCCGACATGTCCGGCGATGCAGGGCAGCACATAGACGCGGGCGTCGGGATTGATCTCCAGCCCGATCTCCGTCGCCCAGATGTTGAGCGCCTGATCGGTCGCCAGCGCAAAGGGCGCGCCGCCGAGCTCGACCGGATTAATGCCGAGCACCAGGTGGTGCATGATCGGATTGCCGACCAGGGTCACCTCGAGGATCTCGTCGCGGGCGATCCCGGCCTCGGCCGCGACCTCGCCCGCCAAGGCGTTGATCGCCTTGCGCACCGCGGCGGTCAGCTCGACCTCGCCGCCGGGATTCATCATCACGTAGCTGACCCGGCTCATCAGGTCCTCGCCAAAGCGGATCTGCGGGTTCATGACGCCGCCGGAGGCGAGCACCTCGCCGGTCTCCAGGTCGCAGAGATGGGCGGCGACGGTGGTCGAGCCGATGTCGAAGGCAAGGCCGTAGAGCTTGTCGCGGAAGCCCGGCCAGAGGGTCAGCAGCCGCTCCTCCTCGCGCACGGCGACGGTCACCTTCCAGTCGCCGTCGCGCAGCGCCCCCTGGATCTGCTGCAGCAGCCGGAGATCGCAGCTCAGCCCGGTCAGGCCCCACTGCTCCTCCAGAGCCTGCTCGAGACGCCGCAGGTCGCCGGAGGGGTCGTGCATGTCGGGTTCGCGCACCACCACGTAGTGCAGCTTGACCTCGGGATCGATGACGATCTGGCGCAGCTCCGGGCGCTTGCGCACGACCTGCTTGTGGACCTGGCTTTCCGCCGGCACGTCGACCAGCAGGTCGCCCTGGACCTTGGCCTGGCAGGTCAGGCGGCGGCCCTCGGCGAGGCCGCGCTTGTCGATGTAGCGCCGCTCGGCCTGACCGACTTCGCTCAGGTGGTCGGCGGCCGAGGTGATGCCGTGCTTGGCGAAGCGGCCATTGCCGATGTCGCACTGGCAGCGGCCGCAGATGCCGCGCCCGCCGCAGACGCTGTCGATATCGACGCCGAGCTCGCGCGCGGCGTCGAGCACAGGCGTGCCGTGCGGGAAGTAGCCGCGCTTTCCCGAGGGCGTGAAAACCACCAGCGCGCTCTCGCTGGGCACGCCGTCGCGATCCTGGATCTCGTCGTCCAGGCCCTCGCTACGCTGGCGGGCGGCTTCGGCCATCGGCAGGCTTATCCGGCGGCCCGGCGGCGGCGGCGTTCTCCCCGCGCGCCGCGCGCCCCCTCGGCAGCGACCACCTCGCCGGTCTGCGACACCGGCGCGGGTTCGCGGTAGCGGCGGATCCAGCGGCGGCAGTCGGGATCCTGGCCGAGCAGCACGTCGGAGGCGCGGATCGCCACCATGTCCTCGTCGTGCAGCGGGTTCATGATCGCCGAGGTCATGCCGGCGCCCGAGGCCATCGCCAGGAAGGCCATGTTCATGCCACGGCGGTTGGGCAGGCCGAAGGAGACGTTGGAGGCGCCGCAGGTGGTGTTGACGTTGAGCTCCTCGCGCAGCCGGCGGACCAGGGCGAAGACCTGCTTGCCGGCGGTGTTGATGGCGCCGACCGGCATCACCAGGGGATCGACCACGATATCCGCCGGCTTGATGCCGAAGTCCTGCGCCCGCTGGACGATCTTCTTGGCGACCTCGAAGCGCACGTCGGGATCTTCGGAAATGCCGGTTTCGTCGTTGGAGATGGCGACCACGGCGCAATCGTATTTCTTGACCAGCGGCAGGACAGCCTCCAGCCGCTCGTCCTCGCCGGTCACCGAGTTGAGCAGCGGGCGGCCCTGATAGGCCTCCAGCCCCGCCTCCAGCGCGGCGACGATGGAGCTGTCGATCGACAGCGGCACGTCGACCAGCGCCTGCACCCGGCGGATGGTCTCCGCCAGGATGCCCGGCTCGTCGGCCAGTGGGATGCCGGCGTTGATGTCGAGCATATGCGCGCCGGCGGCGACCTGGGCGAGGGCGTCAGCCTCGACGGTGGAGAAGTCGCCCGACGCCATCTCCGCCGCGAGGCGCTTGCGGCCAGTCGGATTGATGCGCTCACCGATGACGCAGAACGGCCGGTCGAAACCGATGATCACTTCCTTCTTCGCGGAAGAGACGACTGTATAGCTCATACCCTTGGTTCCCGTTCCCGCTGCAGGACCGGGGCGCTTCCAGGGTGTCCGAGGAGGCGCCGGCGGCTGCCGCTTTTGCATCGTTGGAAGCAATTCTTACGCGCGCGGCGGCGCCGCGAATGGCCCGAGCGCGGCATGCTTTAGAATGAAGGCGTCAGAATTCCCCGCGCCGCCATTGCGCGCAGGCATTGCAGCCTATTCCGGGCTCTTCCCGCCATTCTGGACCAGGGCACGCAGGCGGTCCTTGTCGTAGTCCTGCTCGAGCCGGGCGGCGCGCGTGCGGGCCTCGGACTCCAGATCCTCGGAGCAGTCCTCCGGCGCACTCTTGCGCCATTCCTGCAGGTAGCTGTCGGTATCCCCGGCGCCGCCGCGCATCGCCGCGGCGTCGATGGCGACCTGGAAGCGGTCGGGCAGCATCGTCTTGACCTGCTCGCGCCGGCTTTTCTGGGCAATCACCTGGGAGGGGATGTCCCGCCAGTACACCACGATCAGCTGCGCCATACGCTTGCGCTCCGTTTCTAGCCCTGGGCGGCGGCGACGAAGCCCGCGAGCTCGCCATAGCCGGTCTTGCGGTGCTCGTAGACCAGGCCGAGCCGCGCGGCCGCCGCCTCGGCCTTGGCGCGCAGTTCCGGCGAGTCCTCCTGGGCCAGGTAGACCAGGCGGCGGTAGTTGCCGAACATCATCTCCTGCAGCTCGGGGTGCCGGTCGATGCCCATGCCCTTGAGGATCAGGGTCTCGAAGTGACGCGCCAGGTAGTCGGTCAGGAAGAAGCTGCCCGGCTCGGCCTCCATCAACTCGGCGAAGTCGGTCTGCCCGGCGAAGAAGGCATAGCAGTGCGGCCCCTGGATGCGCGCGGCGCCCTCTTCGTCCAGCACCTTGTCGAGCTGCCCGCCGGTGCCGCAGTCGGCATAGGCGACCAGCACCCGCTCTACACCACGCGCCTTGGCGGCACGGATCGCTTCGCGGACCCGTTCCGGGATGAACTGCGGCTGGTTGTGCAGCTTCGCGGGCAGGCAGGCCAGCTCGACGCCGGTCAGGCCGCCGGCCTCGACCAGGGCGAGGATCTCCCGCGCCAGGGCGCCGCAGGCCAGAATCTGGGTATGCGGTGCCGGCTTGGCGGTTTTCCGCCGGGGGACGGCGGTGTCGATCGCCGGTCCAGTCATGTTGCATCCTTAGCCGTTTCAGGCGGCCGGTCTGCGCAGGCTATTGGTTATGCTTGCGCTGCATCAGGGTCTTCGCCGTCTCCACCGCCACCGCGGCATCGCGGCAGTAAGCGTCGGCGCCGACTTCGCGGGCGAACTCTTCGTTCAGCGGCGCGCCGCCAACCATCACGATGTAGTCATCGCGCATGCCCTTTTCGATCAGGGTGTCGATCACGACCTTCATGTAGGGCATGGTCGTTGTCAGCAGCGCCGACATGCCGAGGATGTCGGGCTGATGCTCCTCGATCGCTTCCAGGTACTTTTCGACCGGGTTGTTGATGCCGATGTCGATGACCTCGAAGCCGGCGCCCTCCATCATCATCGACACCAGATTCTTGCCGATGTCGTGGATGTCGCCCTTGACCGTGCCGATCACCATCTTGCCCTGCTTCGGCGCGCCGGTTTCCACCAGCAGCGGCCGCAGGATCTTCATCCCGGACTTCATCGAATTGGCGGCCAGCAGCACCTCGGGCACGAAGAGGATACCGTCGCGGAAATCGACGCCGACGATCCGCATGCCTTCGACCAGCGCCTTGGTCAGGACGTCGTAGGGGGTCCAGCCGCGCTCCAGCAGGATGTTGGTCCCCTCGACCACCTCGTCGGCGAGGCCGTCGTAAAGGTCGTCCCACATCTGCTCGACGAGTTCGTCGTCGCTCAGGGAACGGAGATCGAGATCTTCATCGTCGGCCATGCTGCAAAACCCTTAGTTTCCCGGCGGTCCCTTGGCAAGGCCGCGCTTGCGATCCTAATCCGCCGTTGCCGCCGGACTCACTCCTAAGCGACGTTCTGTTCCGCCGCCACGACACCGGCGGCATCCTGATTAGGAACTCCACTTGTCTTCCATCGAGGCCTTCTTCTTGGCGACGAAGTCGTCGACCGCCTCGCTTACCGCGGAATCGAGCGGCGGTGCCTCGTACTCGGCCAGCCACTTTTTCCAGATTGCGTTGGCGCGCTGCGCCGTATCCGTGGCGCCCTCCGCCTCCCACTGTTCGTAGGAGTTGTTGTCGGCAACCATCGAGCGATAGAAGGCGGTTTCGAAGTTGGCCTGGGTATGGCTGCAGCCTAGGAAGTGGCTGCCCGGGCCGACCTCGCGGATGGCGTCCATCGCCTGGCCGTTTTCCGAGAGATCGACGCCCTGGCTGAGCGTCTGCATCATGCCGAGCTGATCGACGTCCATGATGAACTTCTCGTAGGAGCTGGCGAGGCCGCCCTCCAGCCAGCCGGCGGCGTGGAGCACGAAGTTGACCCCGCCCATCATCGTCGGCCAGAGGGTCGAGAGCGACTCGTAGGCGGCCTGGGCATCGGGGATCTTGGCGCCGCAGAGCGAGCCGCCGGAGCGGAAGGGCACGCCGAGACGGCGGGCCAGCGCGGCGCAGGTGAACAGCACCAGGGCCGGCTCCGGCGTGCCGAAGGTCGGCGCGCCCGACTGCATCGACATCGAGCTGGCGAAGGAGCCGAAAACCACCGGGGCGCCCGGGCGCACCAGCTGGGTCAGGGCCATGCCGGCCATCGCCTCGGCCAGAGTCTGGGTGGCGGTGCCGGCGACCGTGGTCGGCGCCATAGCTCCGGCCAGGATGAAGGGGGTGACGATGCAGGCCTGTCCGGCCCGCGCGTAGACCTTGAGCGCACCCAGCATGGTGCCGTCGAAGGTCATCGGCGAGTTGGCGTTGATCAGGTTGATGATGCAGCAGTTCTGATCGACGAAGTCCTCGCCCAGCACCAGCTTGGCCAGCGCCACGCTGTCCTCGGCGCGCTCCGGCGCGGTGACCGAGCCCATGAAGGGCTTGTCGGAAAACTTCAGATGCGCGGCGACCATGTCGAGGTGCCGTTTGTTGACCGGAATATCCACCGGCTCGCAGACCGTGCCGCCGGAGTGATGGATCGCCGGCGCCATGTAGGCCAGCTTCACGAAGTTGCGGAAGTCCTCGATGGTGCCGTAGCGCCGCCCCCTGTCCAGGTCGCGCACGAAGGGGGGGCCGTAGACCGGCGCGAAAACCGTGCGGTTGCCGCCGATGGTGACGCTGCGCTCTGGATTGCGGGCATGCTGCACGAATTCGCGCGGCGCGGTCTCCAGCAGCTTGCGCGCCAGGCCGCGCGGGATGCGCACCCGCTCGCCCTGGACATCGGCGCCGGCGTCCTTCCAAAGCTGCAGCGCTTCGGGATCGTCGCGGAACTCGATGCCGATCTCCTCGAGCAGGGTCTCGGCATTGTCTTCGATCAGCGACAGGCCTTCCTCGCTCAGAACCTCGAAGACGCCGATCTTGCGCTCGATCTCCTTGAGATGCTGCATGCCGCCGCTGCGCCGCAGGCTCTGCCGCGCCTCGCGGCCGCCGCCGCTCCGCCCACGCCGGCCGCGCGTCTCCGCGGCTCCCGAGTCGATATCGCCCATGGCATCCTCCGAAACTCAATGCCGGATCATTTGCCTCGTGGCGGCGGTCATCTTGCGAATTTGCGACCGGCTGTAGCCGGGCCACGCCATCGGCGGCCGGAATGTCGTTCTGGTGTCAGATTTCGTCCCTGCCGCAAGGATTTAGCTGTACTTTCGGAGCTAGTCTTCTCAAGTTTCACGCCGTTCGCAACGCAACTTGGCAAAGCATGTCCGAGGCCTTCCCGATCGTCTCGCCCTGCGTGGGCGTCTGCCAACTGGATCCGCAGCGCGGCCAGTGTCTCGGCTGCCTGCGCACGCGCGAGGAGATCGCGGCCTGGCCGAGCATCGACGACACGCAGCGGCTGCGGATCATCGGGAAGCTGCGCGAACGCAGGCGTGCCGCCGGGCGAACCAGCGCGGCGGACAGCAAACCGCGCCGCCGTGCGCGGCGAAGCCAGGCGGCCGAGTAAGCGGGGGCCGATCCCCACCGACCGTCTGCACCGCAGCACCAACCACAGGGAGGGGGAATGAGCGAGATCGATGACGGAGCACGCCAGGGAGGCCGTGCGGGCCGCCGCCGCCGTGGCGGTGGCCGCAAAGGCCATCAGGAAGCCGCCGCCGCGAAAGCGGAGAGCGTAGCCACCGGCTACCGGCCGCAGCCCCGCCTGCCCTATCCGACGATCGAGATCGCCAGCGCCGATCAGCTCGAGGCGATCCATGAAGCCTCGCTGACCATCCTGGAAGAGGTCGGGATGGACTTCCTGCACGACGAGGCGCGGCAGATCCTGAAGGATGCCGGCGCCGATGTGGCCGCCGACGGCAACCGCGTGCGCTTCGACCGCGGGCTGGTCGAAAGCCAGCTCGGCAAGGCGCCGAAACGCTTTACGCTGCATTCGCGCAATCCGGAGCGCAATCTGGTCTTCGGCGAGAACTACATCGCCTTCGGCTCGGTCGGCAGCGCCCCCAACTGCGCCGACCAGGAGCATGGCCGCCGGGTCGGCACCCACAAGGACTTCAAGGATTTCATCCGCCTGATCCAGAGCCTGGATGCGGTGCATTTCATCGCCGGCTATCCGGTGGAGCCGGCCGACATCCACGCCTCGATCCGCCATCTCGACGCTCTGTTCGACATGCTGACCCTGTCGGACAAGCCGATTCACGCCTACAGCCTGGGCCAGGGGCGCAACCTCGACGCCCTGGAGCTGGTCAAGATCGCCCGCGGCATCGACGAGGAACAGCTCTGCCGCGAGCCCTCGCTGTTCACCATCATCAACTCCTCCTCGCCGCTGCGCCTCGACGAACCGATGCTCGAGGGCATCCTGCAGATGGCCCGGCGCAACCAGGTGGTGGCGCTGACCCCCTTCACCCTGGCCGGCGCGATGGCCCCGGTGACCCTGGCCGGCGCGGTGGCGCAGCAGAACGCCGAGGCCCTGGCCGGCCTGGTGCTGACCCAGCTGGTTCGCGAGGGCGCGCCCTTCATCTACGGCGGCTTCACCTCCAACGTCGACATGAAGTCCGGCGCCCCGGCCTTCGGCACGCCGGAGTACATGAAGACGGCGCTGCTCGGCGGGCAGCTGGCGCGGCGCTACGGGCTGCCCTACCGCTCCTCCAACGTCAACGCCGCCAACACCGTCGACGCCCAGGCCGCCTACGAGAGCGTGTTCTCTCTCTGGGGCGCGATCATGGGCGGGGTCAACATGCTGATGCACGGCGCCGGCTGGATGGAGGGCGGCCTGCAGGCGAGCTTCGAGAAGATGGTGCTCGACGCCGACCTGCTCGACATGGTCGAGGAGTTTCTCAAGCCGCTGCTGGTCAACGACGACGAGCTGGCGCTCGACGCCATCCGCGAGGTCGGGCCGGGCGGCCACTTCTTCGGCTGCGCCCATACCCAGGCCCGCTACAAGACCGCCTTCTTCGCGCCGATGCTGTCCGACTGGCGCAACTTCGAGGCCTGGACCGAGGCCGGCGCGCCGACCGCCTTCGATCACGCCCACAGGGTCTATAAGCAGAAGCTCGCCGACTACCGGGAGCCGAGGATGGACCCCGCGATCCGCGAGGAACTGGAGGCCTTCGTCGCCCGCCGCAAGGCCGAGGGCGGCGTGCCGACGGACTTCTAGCCTGGCCAGGCTACCGCGGGTGGTGTCTCAGTCGATAAGGATTTGAGCCTACGCCGCGCTTTTCCCGGCGAAGGGCGCGCGCATCTCCGTCTCCGGCAGCAGGATATCGAACTGCTTGCGCAGATCGCGCTCCTGCTCGGCCGGAATCACCTCGGGCCAGTGCTCGGCCAGCACCTGCTTGGCCTTCTCGACCGCGACTTCGCGCAGGTCGTGGCCGCCGGCCTCCTGCCAGTCGTCGCGCGAGCGCCGGTCGAGGATCTCCGGGTAGAGGTACTCGCTGTTCATGATCTGCAGGGTGTGAGCGTGGCCGAGGAAGTGCCCGACGCCGCGGCAGACATCGTCGATCACCCCGATCGCCAGGGACTCCTCGCTGACCTCGATCCCCTTGACCATCCGCATCACCGCGCCGTTGAGATCGTTGTCGATCACGAACTGCTCATAGGCGACGGTCAGCAGGGACTCCAGGAAACCCGCCGAGTGGTGAATGTAGTTGGCGCCCGACAGCGCCGCCGCCGAGGTGGTCAGGCCCTTTTCGAAGCCCGCCTGGGCGTCGGGGACCTTGGAGTCCGAGATGCCGCTGGAGTTGTAGATCGGGATGTCGAGATGCTGGGCGATCTGCGCGCAGGCGGCGTTCAGGAGCGCGAACTCCGCGGAGCCGCCGGTGAAGGCGCCGCTGCGCAGGTCGGCCTGGGCCGGCACGCAGCCGAGGATCAGCGGAAAGCCCGGTTTCCTCAGGTTGACATAGACCAGCCCGGAGAGCTGCTCCGCCATGATCTGCACCAGCGTCCCGGCCAGCGAGGCCGGCGAGGTCGCCCCGGCCTGGGGCGCCGAGGAGATCACCACCGGCATGTCGTGGTCGACGATGGCGTCGAGAATCTCCACGGTTTCCGTCGCATAGCGTAGCGGGCTGACGGTCCAGCAGGCGGTAAACGACATCGCCGGGCGGGCGTCGAAGGCCTCCCTGCCGCCGGCCAGGATCTCGCCCATCTGGCGCAGTTCGGGCAGGCTTTCCGGCAGGTAGGCGTTGGCCATGACGTGCTTCGGGGTCGCCGCCAGGCAGGCATAGAATTGATTGACGTCGATCGCCTCGTTGGCGAGATCGCGGGCGACCACCGGGCGCATGTAGAAGTGGACGTGGTCCAGGGTGTCGACCAGGCGGCCGATGTGGAAGTTGTCGGCGAGCCGGGTCGGGCGGACCTTGCCGTCGAGATCGAGGATCTTCACGGCCTGGCCGCCGGTGCCGAGATAGACCCGCTTGCCGCCGAGCCTGAGGTCGTGCTTTTCGCCGCCACGCCCGGCGAGCAGAACCTCCTTCGCTGCTGTCTTGCGCGCTTCGTCGATCAGCCGGGCCGGGATGTAGACCCGGTTGCGCTCCGGCTCGATCCGGCAGCCGGCCTTGGCGAAAACTTCGCGGCAGGGACTCTCGTGGACCTCGATCCCGGTGCGCTCCAGCACCTCGTAGGCAGCTTCGAGGATACGCACGACCTGAGGCTCGGTCAGCGGGCGGTACTGCCCGCCCTCGAGGCCGCCGGGCGCCACCTCCCGCGTCGTCGGGGTCTCGCTCTGCTGGGCTCGCCGTTCACGGCCGCGCCGCTTGCTCATCTCTCGTCTCCTCGGGAACAACTTGAAACGCTCCCGAGTCTTGCCGATCGCGGCGGCGACGTTTTGCCGAATGCGACAGGCGCTGTTCCCTGTTGCATCGGCCTTACTGCATGGCGCGGGTGATGGTCATGCCCTCCAAGGGAATCGCCGGTTGCTTTCCGGCGATCAGGTCGGCGGTGATCCGCGCCGAGCCGTGGGACATGGTCCAGCCCATGTGGCCCTGGCCGCTGTTGATATAGAGGTTCCTGTAGCGCGACTGGCCGAAGATCGGTGTGCCCTCCGGCGTCATCGGCCGCAGCCCCGCCCAGTGCTCCGCCCGTTCGTAATCGGCGCCGTCGGCATAGAGCTCCCTGGTGACCGCAAGCATGTGCGCGAAGTCCGCGGGCTTGTGGCTGGTGTCGTAGCCGGCGAACTCCGCCGTCGCGGTCGCCCGGATGCGGTCGCCGAGCGGCGCGATGGCGACCAGATTCTCCTCGTCGACGACGCCCAGGCGCGGCGCGCCGCGGTGGTTGCCGATGGGAATCGACAGGGAATAGCCCTTGACCGGATAGATCGGCAGCTTGAGCCTGAGGGGCCGGGCCAGCACCGGGCTGTAGTTGCCGAGCGAGAGGACATAGGCATCGGCCTCGAGATCGCCCTTGTCGGTCTTCACCCGCGCGATGCGATCCCCCGCGCCTTCGATCGCCTGGATCTCCGTGCCGAAGCGGAACTCCACGCCCTGGGCTTCGCAGTGCCTGGCAAGGGCGGAGGTGAACTTGTGGCAGTCGCCGGTCTCGTCGGTCGGGCAGTAGATGCCGCCTGCGATCTTGCCGCCGGCGCCCGCGAGGGCGGGCTCGCGGGTCAGGAGGGCGTCACGGGTCAGAACCTCCAGCTGCTGCCCGTCGTCGGCCAGGATCTGCATATGCGCGACCCCGGCGGCCAGGGTTTCCTCGCTGCGGTAGAAGTAAATCAGGCCCTTGGCCACCCGGTCGTAGTCGATCTCGACGTCTTCCAGGGTCTCGTGCAGCACCGCCTGCGAATAGACGCAGAGACCGTGCTTGCGCAGGGTGTTGAGCCGCGCCCGCTCCGCCGTGCACTGCTGCAGGAACTGCCAGGACCAGGACCACAGCCTGGGATCGGCCGAGGGCCGGAAGCGCAGCGCCTGGTCGCGCAGCACCAGGGATTTCAGCAGGATCATCGGCGCCTTGGGCGAGGACCAGGCGAAGGCATGGCCCGGCGCAATCATCCCGGCGTTGCCCCAGGAGGTCTCCAGGGCGGCGCCCTCGCGCGCCTCCGCCACCACCACCTCGTGGCCATCCTTCATCAGCTGATAGGCCGTGGTCACTCCCACCACGCCGCCTCCGAGAACCGCTACCCGCATCTTCGCCTACACCGCGCCGTTTCACACTCCGGGTTGAGGATAACGTCTCGGCCCCGCATTGCCACTCCGCAAACGCTGTCTCTGCCCCGCGAACGCCAGCTTTTCCGGGGAAAACCCTCTGATACTCTGGGGGAAAACCCATTGACTTGGCGCTTCGCCTGCGTATATTGCGGCCTCCGCGCGAAGCAGGTCTTTCGCGCGGCTATTTATGAACGCGCTGCCCGAGGTTCCGGCTCCATTCGGGAGCCCTTTGCAAAGTCCGGTTTTCCGGCACCGTAGGGCGCGGCAAGAAAGAAAGTGAGACGCACGATGTTCGCGATCCTCAAGACCGGCGGCAAGCAGTACCGTGTCGCCGAGAACGACGTCATCGTTGTGGAGCGCCTCGGCGGCGAAGCCGGCGATTCCGTGACCTTCGAAGACGTGCTGATGGTCGGCGACGGCGACAAGCTCGAGACCGGCGCGCCGCTGGTTTCCGGCGCCACCGTGGCCGGCGAGCTCCTGGAGCAGGCGCGCGGCGACAAGATCCTGATCTTCAAGAAGAAGCGCCGCAAGAACCACCGCCGCCTGCGCGGCCACCGTCAGGACCTGTCGGTGGTGCGGATCACCGAGATCCTGACCGGCGGCAAGAAGCCTTCGGGCAAGAAGGCGGCCAAGAAAGCTGCGCCCAAGCCCGAAGCCGAGCAGGCCGAGAACAAGCCGGCGGCGCAGGACGAAAGCAAGGCCGAGGCCAAGACCGAGAGCAAGGCCGCGCCGAACAAGACGGCGGCCAAGCAGGCCCCGGCGAAGAAGGCGGCGGCGAAGTCGGGTGACACCAAGTCGGGTGACACCAAGTCGGGCGGCGCCAAGAAGGCGCCCGCGAAGAAGACGGCGGCCAAGAAGGCCGCGGCCCCCAAGGGCGACGGAAAGAAGGAGTAGCACGCGATGGCACATAAGAAAGCAGGCGGCAGCTCACGCAACGGCCGCGATACCGCGGGCCGGCGTCTCGGCGTCAAGAAGTTCGGCGGCGAGAGCGTGATCCCCGGCAACATCATCATTCGCCAGCGCGGCACCAAGTGGCACCCCGGCGAGAACGTCGGCCTGGGCAAGGACCACACCATCTTCGCGCTGATCGAAGGCAAAGTCAGCTATCGCAAGAAGAGCGGCGGCAAGACCTTCGTGTCGGTTGACCCGTCCGCCTAAGGCGGGCCCCAACGCCTGGATGAGTTGCGGGGGAACAGCCAAGGCTGTTCCCCCGTTTTCTTTTGGGGCGGGACGATAACCATGAAATTCCTCGACGAAGCCAAGATCTTCTTAAAGAGCGCCGACGGCGGCAACGGCTGCCTGTCGTTCCGGCGCGAGAAGTACGTCGAGTTCGGGGGCCCCAACGGCGGCGACGGCGGCAAGGGCGGTGACGTGGTCTTCGAGGCGGTGGACGGCCTCAATACCCTGATCGACTTCCGCTACCAGCAGCATTTCAAGTCCGAGCGCGGCCAGTCCGGCATGGGCAGCGACCGCAGCGGGCGCGCCGGCAAGGATCTGGTGATCAAGGTTCCCGCCGGTACCCAGGTCCTGAGCGAGGACAAGCAGGAGGTGCTCGCCGACCTGACCGAGGTCGGCCAGCGCATCGTGCTGCTGAAGGGCGGCGACGGCGGCTTCGGCAACGCTCACTTCAAGACCTCGACCAACCGCGCACCGCGCCGCACCGATCCCGGCTGGCCGGGCGATGAAGCCTGGGTCTGGCTGCGTCTCAAGCTGATCGCCGACGCCGGTCTCGTCGGCCTGCCGAATGCCGGCAAGTCGACCTTCCTGGCCGCCGTCTCCCGCGCCCGGCCGAAGATCGCCGACTATCCCTTCACCACGCTGCATCCCAACCTCGGCGTGGTCGAAGCCCACGGCAAGGAGTTCGTGATCGCCGACATCCCCGGCCTGATCGCGGGCGCCTCCCAGGGCGCCGGCCTCGGCGACCGCTTCCTGGGGCATGTCGAGCGCTGCCGCGTGCTGCTGCATCTGGTCGACAGCACCGCCGACGATCTGGCCGGGGCCTACCGTACCGTGCGCGGCGAGCTGGAAGCCTATGGCGGCGGCTTGGCCGAAAAGCCCGAGGTCGTCGCCCTGTCGAAGATCGACGCTCTCGACGAGGAGCTGCGCCAGGCCCAGGCGGAGGAGTTCACCGCAGCGACCGGCATCAAGCCGCTGCTGGTCTCCGGCGTCAGCGGCGAGAACCTGACCGAGGTGCTCGCCACGCTGCTCGAACATATCGAGGCGGCGAAGCGCGCCGAGGCGGAGGCGGAACGCGAGCCCGAGGCCTGGCAGCCATGAGCGGAGACGCCTTCGGCGGCGCCCGGCGGATCGTGGTCAAGATCGGCTCGGCCCTGCTGGTCGAGCAGGACAGCGGCGCGATCCGCAAAGCCTGGCTGGACTCCCTGGCCGCCGACATCGCCGCGCTGCGCAAGGCGGGGATCGAGGTGCTGGTGGTCTCCTCCGGCGCCATCGCCGTTGGCCGCACCCACCTCAAGCTGCCCCGGCGCAGGCTGCGCCTGGAAGAGAGCCAGGCGGCGGCGGCCACCGGGCAGATCCGCCTCGCCCATGCCTATCAGGAGGCCCTTGCGCCGCACGGCATCACCGTCGCCCAGGTGCTGGTCACCCTGGCGGATACCGAGGAGCGGCGGCGCCACCTCAACGCCCGCTCGACCCTGTCCACGCTGCTCAAGCTCGATGCCGTACCGGTGATCAACGAGAACGACACCGTGGCGACCAGCGAGATCCGCTATGGCGACAACGACCGCCTGGCCGCCCGGGTCGCGGCGATGATCGACGCCGACGCGCTGATTCTGCTGTCCGACATCGACGGCCTCTACGACGCCGACCCCAACACCACGCCCGGAGCCAGGCTGATCCCCGAGGTCGCGGCGATCACCCCGGAGATCGAGGCGATGGCCGGCGAGGCCCGGCCCGGCTATTCCTCCGGCGGCATGGTGACCAAGATCGCCGCCGCCAAGGTCGCGGTCGCCGGCGGCTGCCGCATGGCGATCACCGACGGACGGGTGCTGCACCCCCTGAAGCGGATCGCCGAGGGCGGACGCTGCACCTGGTTCCTCTCCGAGGTCGAGCCGCGTACCGCGCGCAAGCGCTGGATCGCCGGCGCCCTCAAGCCGCTCGGCAGCGTCACCCTCGACGCCGGGGCGGTGAAGGCGCTGAAAAGCGGCAAGTCGCTGCTGCCCGCCGGGGTGACCGCCATCGCCGGGGAGTTCCAGCGCGGCGACGCCGTGACCCTGCGCGACCCTGAGGGCCGGGAGATCGCCCGCGGCCTGATCGCCTACGACAGCGGCGCGGCGCGGCAGATCATCGGCCACAAGTCGAAGGACATCGAAGCGCGGCTCGGCTATCGCGGCCGCGAGGAGCTGATCCACCGCGACGATCTGGTGCTGAACTGAAGGGACCCAGGCTAGGCGCGGCAAAGGGACCAGCGAAAAAGCACTACACAGCGCAAAACCGAGACGTTATGGTCCGAACCGCATTGTGGCGCGATACGCTATCCATTTGGATACACCGCTACGCAATGCGAATTCTCCCCGGTGATCCTGAAATGGATGCCTTGGGAGCCTTGGATGACCGAGGGTAGCGTTGGCTATCCGCCTACAGCGCGGATGGTTGCTAGCGACGCGATCCGCTCCGGTCTGACCGGCGCCAGAGGCATCGGTCCGCCCAAGGAGCCCATTGCGTGCGGCGACCTCCCGGCGGCTGGCATTGCCAGCCTCGGCGGAGATAGCGTCCTCGAGTCCGGACTGCGGGAGAGGGCCGGCGGGAGGTCGCATGAGCTCAGAAACCACCGAAGCAGCTACAGAAAATCGCGCGCGCTTCTCGACAACTGGAGCGCCCGCCTCGCCGTGTGACCCAGGGCTGACAATCTACCCAATTGGATCAAACCTGAAAATTTAACAACAACAAGGAGCCAGATCATTGCAGTTGCATGCTAAGATTTCTCTTAGAAAAGCCATTTCGAGCGACGTGCTGGAATCGGTCAATAGCTATCTTAAACAGTTTGGCAAAGACAAGCACACTATAGAGCATTTTGATGGAGCGGTTTTCATTTATGTCTCCAACGACCGAGATGCTGCGCTTCTGAAGGAGAATTTTCCAGACGTTGTCGCGGATATTGAGGAACTTTATTGAGCGCTGAAACATGAGTAAAAAATTGAATATGAAGGCATGAGAATGATCAAGAAATCGCGAGGACGACACATTCAAATTTCAGTGGGAGATCGTTTTGAACAACGGTCTGGGCGCCGCGCAGTATGGATCGTTACCGCACTGCGAGCGGACCACGCCGGTCATCCGCATGTTGCCTTGGCCCTGGAGCAGGAGCCAGCAGAGGTGATGACGCTTGCTCACACAGCGCTTGAGGATCCAATCAGATTCAGGAAGCTGCCAGATGAACGAAGCGTAGAAAGCGATGACGAAGAGAGCGCTTATGACAGGCAGAGACATCAATAATTGGCGGTTGTTTCAGCGCAGCATGGCAGCTGGGCCTATGTATCCTAGACCGAGATGTCCGCGCCCGGCCTCGTAGGAGGAGAAATGGCTGAGAAGAAAATTGAAGTTGGACAAAAATTTATCGACGCGAATCCACCTAGCTATGAGTGGCGCGTTCTGGAAATACGTGGCGAGAATGTGCTCCTTCAGCGCGTGGATAAAGAGAGAGTATCACGCATCCCGCCAGCGGAAGTTCTACTCGATCCACTTTATTACAAAAAAATTAGAGTATAGATAACAATACCATCCTGTGTTTTACCGATACTAGATTGATTTATCTCTTCGGTTCACGGGAAATTTTAAGAGAGAGAGCGAAAGCTGCAATCCTTGGCGGTATCGGGCTGCTCTGAGCAGCTATTCTCCATGGCGGCCCGGAGTTGAGCAGGGGGCTAGGCGTGGCGGCTCGCCGGCGCTAACCTGCCGAGCGCCAAGGAGAAGAGAAATGGCGGCAGTCGAAGAAATCACGAGGGACGACCTGGAAGCGCAGATGCTGGCGCTGGGCAAGGCCGCGCGCGCGGCCGCGGCGGAGCTCGCTCTCGCTCCGGCCGAAGCCAAGGCCAAGGCGCTGCGCGCCGCCGCCGCCGCCCTCCGCAGCAACGCCGAGACCCTCAAGGCGGCCAATGCCGAAGACATGGCAGCCGGACGCAGCAAGGGCCTGACGGCGGCGCTGCTCGACCGCCTGGAGCTGAACGACGCGCGGATCGAGTCCATGGCCGCCGGGCTGGAGGCCATCGCCGACTTCCCCGATCCCGTGGGCCGGACCCTGGCCGAGTGGGACCGCCCCAACGGACTGAAGATCGCCCGGGTCTCCGTGCCGCTCGGCGTGATCGGCATCATCTACGAGTCCCGGCCCAACGTCACCGCCGACGCCGGCGGACTCTGCCTCAAGGCGGGCAACGCGGCGATCCTGCGCGGCGGCTCGGAGTCGGCGCGCTCCTCTGGCGCCATCCTCGACTGCCTCAAGGCGGGCCTCAAGGAAGCCGGGCTGCCGGAAGCCGCCGTGCAGAGCCTGCCGACCACGGACCGCGCGGCGGTCGGCGTCCTGCTGCGCATGAACGACTTCGTCGACGTCATCGTGCCGCGCGGCGGGCGCGGCCTGATCGAGCGGGTCCTCGCCGAGTCGAAGATCCCCGTGATGGCCCACCTCGACGGCCTCTGCCACACCTACCTCCACGCCGCCGCCGATCCGGAGAAGGCGCGCAAGATCGCGATCAACGCCAAGCTGCGCCGGGTATCGATCTGCGGCGCCATGGAGACCCTGCTGGTCGACAAGGCAGTGCTGGAGCGCCTGCTGCCGCCGATCCTCGAGGAGCTGATCGCCGGCGGCTGCGAAATCCGCGGCGACGCGGCCGTACAGGGGCTCGATACACGGGTGATCCCGGCGAAGCCGGAGGACTGGGACACCGAGTATCTCGAGCCGATTCTCTCGGTGAGGGCGGTGGACGGCCTGGAGGACGCGCTGGCGCACATCGCCGCCCACGGCTCCCACCACACCGAGGCCATCGTCACCGAGGACCAGGCCGCCGCCGGCCGCTTCCTGGCCGAGGTCGACGCCGCCATCGTGATGCACAATGCCTCGACCCAGTTCGCCGACGGCGGCGAGTTCGGCATGGGCGCCGAGATCGGCATCTCCACCGGCAAGCTGCACGCCCGCGGGCCGGTCGGCGCCGAACAGCTCACCTCCGTCAAGTACGTCGTCCGCGGGAATGGCCAAACCCGGCCCTGACCCCCAGGCCGCAGCGATTCCCACCCCGGCGCGCCTGGCCGCCGCTCTGGGCGGTCATCTGCCCGTGGCGGGGCAGAAGATCGGCCTGCTCGGCGGCTCCTTCAATCCGGGGCATCAGGGACACCGGCACATCTCCCTCGAGGCGCTGAAGCTCCTCGGCCTCGACGAGGTCTGGTGGCTGGTCTCGCCGCAGAATCCGCTGAAGCCGCCTAAGGGCATGGCGCCGCTCGCCGAGAGGCTCGAGACGGCGCGCGCCGCCGCCAGGCACCCGCGAATCCGGATTACCGCTATCGAACGCGTCCTGGACACGGTCTACACGGCGGAAACCCTGGGCAGACTGGTCGACCGTTTTCCAAGAGTGCGCTTCGTCTGGATCATGGGCGCCGACAACCTGACGCAGGTCGACCGCTGGCAGGATTGGCAGGAAATCTTTCATCTCACTCCCGTTGCGGTTTTCGACCGCCCAACCTATTCTCTAAGGGCATTGGCTGCGAAGGCGGCCCGGCGGTTTGCCCGCGAACGTCTGAGCGGGCGCAGGATTGCCGGCCTGGCAGCGGCAGAGCCGCCCGCCTGGTCTTTCCTGTACATCCGCCTTAACCCGCTTTCCGCCACTGACTTGCGGAACCGTTCGGGCCGCAACAACCGAGCAATGGAGACAAAGAGGTAAGTGCCATAGCGAAAATGACCTCCGCGCAGAACGCCCGGGATCTGGACTCGGGTCGTGCGCAAAGCGATCGGCTTATCGAGCTGGTCAAAATCTCCCTGGATGACGACAAGGCCATCGACGCCGTCGTCATCGACCTCGCCGGCAAAACCTCCTTCGCAGACTACATGGTGATCGCCAGCGGGCGCTCCGCCCGCCAGGTGGCCGCCATGGCGCAGCATCTGCAGGAGAAGCTGAAGGGCGAGGGCTACAAGAATCTCGCCGTGGAAGGTCTGCAGCAGGGCGACTGGGTCCTGCTCGACGCGGGCGATGTCATCGTCCATATCTTCCGGCCGGAGGTGCGGGAGTTCTACAACCTCGAGAAGATGTGGGATATCGCTATCCCGCAGAATCCAGAGGAACGGAGCGCCGCAAACGCCTGACCGGCGCAGCGGCGGCACGCCGGCCGCTGTCCATAAGCCACGAACGCGCGGCCGCGCCGCTCGGCACTGCGGGCGCGAAGCGGAGACGCGAGCATGCGCGTGACCATCGCCGCCGTCGGGCGGGTGAAAAGCGGGCCGGACCGCGATCTCTACGAGGACTATGCCAAGCGCCTTGCCCGCGGCGGCCTGCTCGGGCCGCTGGAGCTCAAGGAAGTCGAGGCCCGCGGCAAGCTCTCCCCGGAGGAGCTGAAAGCCCGCGAGGGCGCGCTGCTGCTCGCCGCCGTGCCACCGGGCGCGGCCATCGTCGCGCTGGACGAGCGCGGCCTGGAGCTCGACAGCGCCGGCTTTGCCGCCCGGCTCGGCGCCTGGCGCGACCAGGGACGGCGCGACGTGGCCTTCCTGATCGGCGGCGCCGGGGGCCTCGGCAAGGAACCCCGCCAGGCCGCCGATCTGATTCTCCGCTTCGGCCGCCTGACCTGGCCGCACCGGCTGGTCCGGCCGCTGCTCGCAGAACAGCTCTACCGGGCCGAGACCATACTCTCCGGCCATCCCTACCACCGCGAATGACACCAAGTTAAGCAGCGCGGGGCCTTGGCCCCGGCGGCGTCAGCCGCTACAACGGCGGCGCCTGTTCCGACCCTGCGAGGATCCTCGAATGAACCGTCTCGTCCTGCTGCGCCATGGCCAGAGCACCTGGAACCTGGAGAACCGCTTCACCGGCTTCACCGACGTCGAACTGACCGAGAACGGCCGCGCCGAAGCGCGCATCGCCGGAGAGCTGCTGGCCGGCGTCCACTTCGACAAGGTGTTCTGCTCGACCCTGAAGCGCGCCATCGAGACCGTGGAGATCGCGCTGGAAGCAAGCGGCAGCAACGGCCACCTGCGCCGCGATGGCGGCTGGGACATGACCCTGCACGACGACCTGCGCGAGCGCGACTACGGCGACCTGGCCGGGCTCAACAAGGCGGAAACCGCCGAGAAGTACGGCGACGAGCAGGTGCACATCTGGCGCCGCAGCTACGACACCCCGCCGCCGGGCGGCGAGAGCCTCTCCGATGTGGTCGAACGCGTTACTCCCTACTACGAGGCGGCGATCGCGCCGGAGATCGAGGCCGGCAAGACCGTCCTGCTCGGCGCCCACGGCAACACCGTGCGGGCGCTGCTGATCGTGCTCGGCGGCTATACGCCCGAGCAGATTCCCGAGGTCGAGATTCCGACCGGCGTGCCGCTGATTTTCGAGTACGAGAACGGGCGGGTCCAGGGCCACCATTTCATGCATCATCCCGAGCCGCCGGAGGCGGATCAGGCCTGACCAGGAGGCGACGGAAAAGCGGCCTCCTCCATCCTCGCCGCTGTCCCGCAGATCGGGTAAGCTGGCGGCCATGTGGAAACGCTGGAGTCTCCTGCTCTGCGGCGGCGCCTTGTCGGCGGCGCTCTGCCATGCCCCGGCGCTGGCCCAAACCCAGCTGGCCCAAACCGAGGGCGGCCTGGAGGAGCGCAAACAGGAGCTCGGCCGCGAAGCCGAAGCCTTGCAGGCGGAGATCGCGTCCCTGCGCGAGGCGGCGATCGGCACCGCACGCAACGCCCAGGACCTGGAAAGCGAATTGACCCGGATCGAAGGCCGCTTGTCAGCGCTGGAGCGCGAGGAGGAGACCAAGCGCGGCCAGCTCTCCGAGCAGCGGGAGAAGCTGGCGCAGCTCCTGGCAGCCCTGCAGCGCCTAGCCTTGCAGCCGCCGGAAAGCCTGCTGATGACCCCGGGTGCGCCGCTCGAGCATGTGCGCAGCGCCATGCTGCTCGGCATCGCCGTACCGGAGATTGAGGAGCGCGCCGCCGCCCTGCGCGACGAACTGGAGGCACTGGCCACGCTGCGCGAGGACATCGAGCGCCAGCGCAGCGCGCTGGCCCGCCGGGCCGAGGAACTCGACAGCGAGCGGGCGCGTCTGGAGAGCATAGTCGCAGAGAAGCAGGACCTGGAAAGCGGTCTGCGCAGCCAGAGCGCGGAGATCGCGGAACGCCTGAACGATCTGGCCGAGCGCGCGGAGACGGTCGACACCCTGATCGTCGAACTAGACAAGCAGACCGCCGAGACCTTTTCCGCGCGGCCAACCCCGCGGCCGAACGAACTGCAGCAGGCCGCCCTGCCGCCCGTACCGCAAGAGAACGCTGAGGCCCGACCCCCGGAGGGCGAGGACGGTGACGCGCGCGAAACGATGTCGGCGCCACAGCCGCAGATCGCCCTGGCGCGGCCCAGCGATATCCGTAGCTTCCCGGAGAGTCCCGGGGGGCTGTTGACGCCGGTACGCGGCAGCCTCTCCCTCGGCTTCGGTGGACACCGCGAGAACGGAGAAACCTCCCAAGGGATTCTGCTCTCCGCGCGGCCGGCGGCGCAGGTCGTCGCGCCCTATGACGGTAAGGTCGCCTACGCCGGCCAGTTCCGGCGCTACGGGCTGATCTTGATCATCGAACACGACGGCCGATATCATAGTCTGCTGGCCGGGTTGGACCGCATCGACGCGATCGTCGGCCAGTGGGTTTTGGCCGGTGAGCCTGTCGGGGTGATGACGTCACGACAAGGCCGTAATCCGGAGCTTTATTTGGAACTTCGCCGGGCGGGCAAACCAGTCGACCCCCTGCCCTGGATCGAAAACTTGAACAGCAAGGCGGAAGGTTAATGCGAAAGCTGACAATCCTCGCGATGACCGCGACACTGGTTTTGGTGCCGGTACTCTGGAACGATTCTCTGGTCTCCGCGCAGGATTCCGAAGAGGACACCTATAAACAGTTGAAACTCTTCGGCGACGTTTTCGAGCGCGTGCGCGCCGACTACGTCGAGGAGGTCAGCGACAAGGAGCTGATCGAGGCGGCGATCTCCGGCATGCTGACCCATCTCGACCCGCATTCCAGCTTCCTCGACGCCGACGGCTTCCAGGACATGCAGACCCAGACCCGCGGCGAGTTCGGCGGTCTGGGTATCGAGGTCACCATGGAGAACGGCCTGGTCAAGGTGGTGGCGCCGATCGACGACACCCCGGCCTTCCATGCCGGCATCGAGTCCGGCGACGTGATCACCCATCTCGACGGCGAAGCGGTGCTCGGCCTGACGCTTGCCGAAGCCGTCGAAAAGATGCGCGGGCCGATCGAATCCGAGATCGTGATCACCGTGCAGCGCGGGGAGAAGGAACCTTTCGACGTTACCATCGTGCGCGACACCATCACTGTGCAGTCGGTGCGCTCGCGCATCGAGGGCGATATCGGCTACCTGCGGATTACCGCCTTCAACGAACAGACCACTTCCGGTCTCGAACAAGCGATCGAGGAGATGCGCGAGGAACTCGGCGATACTCTGCACGGGCTTGTGATCGACCTGCGCAACAATCCCGGCGGCCTGCTCGACGAGGCGATCAGCGTTTCCGACGCTTTCCTCGATCGCGGCGAGATCGTCTCCACCCGCGGCCGGCTTGAGGACAGCGCGCAGCGCTGGAATGCCTCTTCCGGCGATCTGGCGCAGGATCTGCCGATCGTGGTGCTGATCAACGGCGGCTCCGCCTCGGCCTCGGAGATCGTCGCCGGCGCGCTCCAGGACCACCGCCGGGCAATCGTGCTGGGCACCCAGTCCTTCGGCAAGGGTTCGGTGCAGACCATCGTGCCGCTGGGCGGCCAGGGCGCGATGCGCCTGACCACGGCGCGCTACTACACCCCCTCGGGCCGTTCGATCCAGGCCAAGGGAATCGAGCCGGACATCTTCGTGCCCCAGGCCCGGATCGAGGAGCTCGCCCAGGGCCAGAACCGCAGCGAGGCCGACCTGCGCGGCGCGCTCACCAATCCCGAGGACGCGGTTCCGGGCGAGACCCCGGAAGCGGCCCCTGAGGACGCCCCTGAGGACGCCCCTGAGGACGCCCCCGAGGACGAAGAGGGTGTGCAAGCTCCCACGGAGGAAGAGGACCCGGAGGCGGCCGAAGAGCAGCGGGCGATGGAGGATTACCAGCTGGCCCGGGCGATCGACTTGCTGCGCGGCATTGCGCTCTATAATCAGCGCACCCTGAACTAACCGGGACGTCCATGGCCGAGGACGGCGCCACGAGCAGAGCATGACAGCCGGCGCGAGGATTCATCCTTCGGCCATTGCCGAAGGTCGCCCGGTTGTCAGCGCTGACGGCGAGGGGCCGAGCGTCCTGGCGATCGCCTGGATCCTTCTCCTGGCCCTGCTGGTGGTCCTCGCGGGCTACGTGCTCTGGCAGCGCCATGTCGCGCCGCAGCGCCAGAGCGCCGAAATCCTATTGCCCTCCTCGCCCGCGGGCGCAGAGCGCACGGCCCCGGCGGTCGTCGCCGAGCCGCCGCCGCGCGAGCCGGAAGGCCTGCCCCTCGGCGGGGCCGGAGCGCCTGGCGATTTCGCGGCTCTGGACTTCGCGATCCAGGAGACGCCTTCGGACGGCACAGTTGGACCCGCCACCGAATCCCCAGTTGAGCCTCCAGCCCAGGCACAGCTCGCGGCGCCGCCGCTCCAGCTCGAGCTTGCCGAAGCCGAGAAGCCCTGGCAGCGCAATGCCTCGGTCTTCTCCGTGCCGCCGGAACAGCCGGTGATCGCCGTGGTAATCTCCGGCCTCGGGCTTTCCGCCAGCGCCACCGAGGCGGCGATTACCTTGCTGCCGCCGGAGGTGACGCTGTCCTTTACGCCCTACAGCAAGCGCCTGAACGACTGGATCGCCCTGGCCCGGATCTTCGGCCACGAGGTGATGCTCGATCTGCCCATGGAGGCGCCGGGCGCGGCCGAAGCCATCGGCGCCTACGGCCTGACGAGCGCCGCTGGCGCTGCCGAGAACCTGGCCCGCCTCGAGTGGATACTCAGCCGCGGCCGCGCCATGGTTGGCGTCGCCGGGGCCTATGGCCAGAGCTTCCTCGGCAATCCGGCGGCGCTGCGGCCGGTGCTCGCGCGGCTGCGCGAGCGCGGGCTGATCTTCCTCGACAATGCACCCCAGGGATATGCCGGCAGCAGCGGCCTGGCGGCCGATCTGCGCCTGCCTTTCGCCGCCAGCGACGACAAGGTCGATCAGGGTCTGGCCAGCCGCCGGGCGATCGACGCCCGCCTGGTCAAGGCCGAGGATCTGGCCTTGCGGCGCGGCGCCGCCCTGGTCATGGCCGAACCGCTGCCAGTCTCGATCGAGCGCATCTCCACCTGGCTGCTCGGCCTTGCCGAGCGCGGCGTAGAAGTCGCGCCGATCTCCGAGCTGGCGCGCCGCAACCTCGAAGTCTGGCAGGCCGCGCGATGAGCTACGATCCGAAGGCCGCGGGCAGCTTCACCGCCGAGCAGGCTGCGCGCCTGCCCTACCGCGCCTGCGTCGGCATCATGCTGCTGAATTGCGAAGGCCGGGTCTTCGTCGCCCAGCGCCGCGACATGAAGACCGCGGCCTGGCAGATGCCCCAGGGCGGCATCGACGAGGGCGAGGCGCCGCGCGCTGCGGCCTTGCGCGAACTCGAAGAGGAGATCGGCACCCGCCGCGTGGAGATCCTGGCCGAAAGCCGGAGCTGGCTGGACTACGACCTGCCGCTCGACCTGCTGCCCAAGCTGTGGAAGGGCCGCTACCGGGGGCAGCGGCAGAAATGGTTCGCCATGCGCTACCTGGGCCGCGACGAGGAGATCGACATCGATACCGCGACGCCGGAATTTAGCGCCTGGAAATGGGCCCGGGTCGAGGAGGTGCCTGAGCTGATCGTGCCCTTCAAGCGGGACCTCTACCGGCAAGTGGTGGCAGAGTTCCGGCCGCTTCTGCAGGCTCGGTGACAGCTACACGCAGGAGCGAACTCCTGCGCTCTCGCCCTAAGCCGCGGCCGCGCCGTCGCCCTTATAGCGCGCGTGCTTCCGGCGCATCATGCCGTAGGCCATTCTGGAGAACAGCGGCACGATGCGATTCTGCGGGTTGAGCCCGGCCGCCTTGGCGATCATCGCCGCGCCGCGGTCGATGTGCTTGCGGTCGTAGAAGCCGCAGGCGCGCGCCATGTAAGCATCGCCCCAGCGCTTGCGGTTGTATGGCTCGTCCGCCTGCGCGTTGGCGCAGAAGTAGGCGTAGGCGAGTTCGTCGTCCTCGGTCTCGTTGATCCGCCCGGCGCAGACCATCAGCCGGCGCAGCTTGGAAATCCGCTCCTGGCTGACGTAGCGCCGCAGGTGATCGTAGAACAGCTTGTAGTGACGCAGCTCGTCGCTGGCGATCCGCTGACAGATATCCTTGAGCAGCGGTTCTTCGGCCGCCTTGGCGAGAGAGCCGTAGTAGGAGGAGGTGCCGACTTCGACGATGCAGCGCGATACCAGCTCGCCGGAGCGCGAGCCGCGCGAGGACTCCGTCGCTTCGACGGGAATTCTGTAGCCCTCGCGGAAGCGCCGCACGGCGGCATCGAAATCGAAGGAGGGATCGGCCATGCGGGACCAGCGGCCCAGCGCCTCGCCATGCTGAACTTCCTCGCTCGCCCACTGCCGGGCGGCGGCTTGGAACTCGGCGTCATCGTCGAAGACATTGCAGAGATAGGCCGCATAGTCGTCGCCATTGTATTCCACAAGGCTGGCGGCCTTGATGATCTTGATCATCTCCGCATCGACCTTGGAAGCGTCGAAGCGATCCCAAGGGATGTCGTCCAACGTCCAGTGCCCTTTTGCCATATGCAGTACTGTTCCCGACTTGCGATTCGTGAAGGATACTCGACTGGCTATGTATGATCCAGCGGATCGCGCCGCAAGAACGAATACGCAGAACGAAAGGGGAAATTGACGCGAAACCTAGAGGAACCGCGCTTTCGCAGCTAGTTGGAAAGGGCCAGCATCGCCTCGTAGATGGCGATCTGGCGTTCGGCGGCGCGCTTGGCGATCTCGTCCTTGGCGTCGTCGAGATCGTCGCGGGCGTCCTTCAGCTTGCTTTCGGCGTCGGCGCGGTCGAGGTCCTCCACCGGCAGGGCCATCTCGGCCAGCACGGTGCAACGCTCCGGCGTCACCTCGGCGAAGCCGCCGGCGACGAAGATCCGGTCGCGCACGGCATTGTTCTCATAGATCGAGATCACGCCCGGCCGCACCGTGGAGAGCATAGGGGCATGGCGCGGCAGCACGCCGAAGTCGCCTTCCTCGCCGGGAATGACGACCATCTCGACCGCCTCCGTGACCAGCAGTTCCTCCGGTGATACCAGCTCGAACTCGACCTTTTCCTCGGCCATGCCTCTGCGCCTCTAGCTTTCCTGGATTCGGGGAAGGCGGCTTAAGCCGCCTCCTCCGCCATCTTTTTCGCCTTGTCGACGGCTTCGTCGATGGTGCCGACCATGTAGAAGGCCGACTCCGGCAGGTGATCGTACTCGCCGTCGACGATGCCCTTGAAGCCGCGGATCGTCTCCTCCAGCGGCACCTGCACGCCGGGGAAGCCTGTGAAGACCTGGGCGACGTCGAAGGGCTGCGACAGGAAGCGCTGGATCTTGCGCGCGCGCGCCACCACCAGCTTGTCCTCTTCCGACAGCTCGTCCATGCCGAGAATGGCGATGATGTCCTGCAGCGACTTGTACTGCTGCAGCACTTCCTGAACCCGGCGGGCGACGGTGTAATGCTCGTCGCCGACCACATCGGGCTGCAGCACGCGGCTGGAGGAATCCAGCGGATCCACCGCCGGATAGATGCCGAGCTCGGCGATCTGGCGCGACAGCACCGTGGTGGCGTCGAGATGGGCAAAGGAGGTCGCCGGCGCCGGGTCGGTCAGATCGTCGGCCGGCACGTAGATGGCCTGCACCGAGGTGATCGAGCCCTTCTTGGTCGAGGTGATGCGCTCCTGCAGATTGCCCATGTCGGTGGCCAGGGTCGGCTGATAGCCCACCGCCGAGGGAATGCGCCCGAGCAGCGCCGAAACCTCGGAACCGGCCTGGGTAAATCGGAAGATGTTGTCGACGAAGAACAGCACGTCCTGGCCTTCCTCGTCGCGGAAGTACTCGGCCAGGGTCAGGCCGGTCAGGCCGACCCGGGCGCGGGCGCCCGGCGGCTCGTTCATCTGGCCGTAGACCAGCGCCGCCTTGGAGTCGCCGTCGGGCTTGATGACCCCGGAGTCCATCATTTCGTGATAGAGGTCGTTGCCCTCGCGGGTCCGCTCGCCGACGCCGGCGAAGACGGAGTAGCCGCCGTGGGTCTTGGCGATGTTGTTGATCAGCTCCATGATCAGCACGGTCTTGCCGACCCCCGCGCCGCCGAACAGGCCGATCTTGCCGCCCTTGGCGTAGGGCGCCAGCAAGTCGACAACCTTGATGCCGGTGATCAGGATCTCGGTCTCGGTCGACTGATCGACATAGGCCGGCGCCGGCCGATGAATCGGCGATGTCGCCTTGGACTTGACCGGGCCGCGCTCGTCCACCGGCTCGCCGATCACGTTGATGATGCGGCCCAGGGTTTCCGGTCCGACCGGCACCCTGATGGTGTCGCCGGTATCGGTGACCTCCTGACCGCGCACCAGACCTTCGGTCGCGTCCATGGCGATGGTGCGAACCATGCTCTCGCCGAGATGCTGCGCCACCTCGAGCACCAGGCGCTGATCGTTGTTCTTGGTCTCCAGCGCATTCAGAATCTGCGGCAGATCGCCCTCGAACTGGACGTCCACCACAGGCCCCAGCACCTGGGTAATCTTGCCGACTAGGTTCTTCGCCATATCCGTCGCTCCTTAGCGTGCTGTACTGCGGCCTACATCGCTTCCTTGGCGGAAACGATTTCGATCAGCTCCTTGGTGATCACGGCCTGACGCGTGCGGTTGTAGGTCATTGTCAGTTTGTCGATCATGTCGCCGGCGTTGCGGGTCGCGTTGTCCATCGCGGTCATCCGCGCACCCTGCTCGCTGGCGTTGTTCTCGAGCAGCGCCTTGAAGACCTGGACCGCCAGGTTCCGCGGCAGCAGCTCGGCGAGGATCTCCTCCTCGCTCGGCTCGTATTCATAGACGCCCTTGAAGTCGGCCAAGTCGTCGTCCTGGGCGTCCGTCTCTTCGTTCTGCGCGCCCTCGGGGGCGGCGGCCACGAAGGGGATCAGCTGCTGGCGGGTGACGATCTGACTGATCGCCGACTTGAAGCGGGCGTAGATCAGGGTGCAGACGTCGAACTCGCCCTCCTCGTACATCTGGGCGACGCGCTGGGCGATATCGTCGGCCTTGTCGAAGCTGAGCCGCGGCTTGGCCAGATCCTCGACGGTATCGACGATCAGCTCGCCATGGGTCCGGCGCAGCTGGTCGCGGGACTTGCGGCCGACGCAGAGGACCTTCACCGTCTTGCCGTCGTTCACCAGCTGGTTGATCATCCGGCGGGCGTCGCGGACGATATTGCTGTTGAAGCCGCCGCAGAGGCCGCGGTCGGCGGTCGCGACCACCAGCAGATGGACGTCTTCCTTGCCGCTGCCCGCCAGCAGCGCTGGCGCGCCGGCGCGCCCCTTCATCGCCGTCGCCAGGGCGCCGAGCATGCGCTCCATGCGTTCGGCATAGGGGCGCGAAGCCTCGGCCTGCTCCTGGGCGCGACGCAGCTTCGCCGCGGCCACCATCTTCATGGCCGAGGTGATCTTCTGCGTCGACTTGACGCTCGCGATGCGCGTCCGGAGATCCTTGAGACTGGCCATCGGGGCTGCTTCCTCGCGTTTCCTGAGGCGTCTTCGGCTTAGGAGACGAAGGTCTTGGTGAAGTCGTCCAGCAAGGCCTTCAGCTGCTCGTCGATCTCGTCGGTCAGATCCTTCTTCTCGCGGAGCTGCTTGAGGATCTCCTGACCCTTGGCGCCGTCGCGCACCTCGGACAGCAGCTTGCGCTCGAAAGTCGTCACCTGATCGACCGCGACCTTGTCGAGGTAGCCGCGCACACCGGCGTAGATCGACACCACCTGCTCCTCCATCGGCAGCGGCTGGTACTGCGCCTGCTTAAGGATCTGGGTCAGACGGGCGCCGCGATTGAGCAGGCGCTGAGTCGAGGCGTCGAGGTCGGAGGCGAACTGCGCGAAGGCCTCCATCTCACGGTACTGGGCCAGCTCCAGCTTGATCGAGCCGGCGACCTTCTTCATCGCCTTGGTCTGGGCGGCGGAGCCGACACGCGACACAGAGAGGCCGACGTTCACCGCCGGGCGGATGCCCTTATAGAAGAGATCGGTCTCCAGGAAGATCTGGCCGTCGGTGATCGAGATCACGTTGGTCGGGATGTAGGCGGAGACGTCGCCGGCCTGGGTCTCGATGATCGGCAGCGCGGTCAGCGAACCGGCGCCGTGATCGTCGTTCATCTTCGCCGCCCGCTCGAGCAGGCGGGAATGCAGGTAGAAGACATCGCCCGGGAAGGCTTCACGGCCCGGCGGGCGGCGCAGCAGCAGGGACATCTGGCGGTAGGCGACGGCCTGCTTCGAGAGATCGTCGTAGACGATCACGGCGTGCATGCCGTTGTCGCGGAAGTACTCGCCCATGGCGCAGCCGGCGTAGGGCGCCAGGAACTGCATCGGCGCCGGATCGGAGGCCGTGGCGGCGACCACGATGGAGTACTCCATCGCGCCGTGCTCCTCCAGGGTCTTGACCAGCTGGGCGACGGTGGAGCGCTTCTGCCCGACGGCGACGTAGATGCAATAGAGCTTGGTCTTCTCGTCGTCCTCGGCGTTGACGCTCTTCTGGTTGATGAAGGTGTCGACGGCGATGGCGGACTTGCCGGTCTGGCGGTCGCCGATGATCAGCTCGCGCTGGCCGCGGCCGACCGGGATCAGGGTGTCGATCGCCTTGAGGCCGGTCTGCATCGGCTCGTGCACCGATTTCCGGGGAATGATGCCCGGCGCTTTGACCTCGACGCGGCGGCGCTCGTCGCTGTCGATATCGCCCTTGCCGTCGATCGGATTGCCCAGGGCGTCGACGACGCGGCCGAGCAGGCCCTTGCCGACCGGCACGTCGACGATCGAGCCGGTCCGCTTGACCGTATCGCCTTCCTTGATGTCGCGGTCGTCGCCGAACAGCACCACGCCGACGTTGTCGGTTTCCAGGTTCAGGGCCATGCCCTTGATGCCGCCGGGGAATTCCACCAGCTCACCGGCCTGTACGTTATCCAGGCCATAGACGCGGGCGACACCGTCGCCGACGGAGAGAACCTGGCCGACCTCGGCGACGTCCGCCTCGGCTCCGAAATTCTCGATCTGCTCCTTGAGGATCGCCGAAATCTCGGCGGCGCGGATGTCCATTACCCGACCCCTTTCATCGCGAACTTAAGTCTTTGCAACTTGCTCCGGACGGAGCTGTCGATCATGCGGCTGCCGACGCGTACGATCAGGCCGCCGAGGATGGCGGGATCGATCTTGACGTCGAGCTGTACCTTGCCGCTCATGGATTTACCAAGCGCTTCGGTCAGCGCCTTTTTCTGGTCTTCGCTGAGCTCGCTGGCAGCGGTCACTTGCGCGGTCACTTCGCCGCGGCGGCGCGCCAGTTCGATCAGATAGGCATCGGCGATCCGGCGCAGGACGAAGAGCCGCCGGTTGCGCACGATTACCAGGACGAAGTTGCGCGTCAGGTCCTCGACCTTCATCTTGTCGAGCAGCGCGCCCATCGCCTTGGCCTGAAGGTCACGGCCGTAGAGCGGGCTGCGGATCAGCTCGGCGAGATCCTCGGAAGTGTCGATCGCGGCCTTGAGGGCCGTCAGATCCTCGGCAACCTTGTCGAGCTTCTTCTGCTCGTCGGCCAGTTCGAAAAGCGCCGAAGCGTAGCGTCCCGCAAGACCGCCCGTGCTCGTGTCTTCGCTTGCCAAGCCCTAGAGCTCCCTTGAGAGATTGTCCCCGACCCGTCTATCGGGACCGAACTCCGTCGCTACGGCCCACTTACACGGAATGAATTGCGGCGGCTCCGGATCGTGCCGTCCGTGGCCGCGCGCAGGGTCGTATCATAGCCTCTCGCCGGTTGCAAGACGAGTCCGGCCAGCCGGGGCCAGCTTGGCGCGATGCCAAGAATTGCGCCGCTTCCAGGCCGCTCGCCCCTGCGCCGGCCGCTTTACTCCTCTTGCTTGGACATCCTCTGCAGCGCCTCGCGCATTTCCGTCTGCGTCACGTCGCGGACATGGGTGGCGAAGCTCCAGATATGGCCGTAGGGATCCTTGATCTGGGCGAAGCGGTCGCCCCAGAACATATCGCTGGGCTGCTGCAGCGCGACTCCCCCCGCGGCAACGGCCTGGGAGAAGGCGGTATCGGTATCGGCGCAGTAGAGCGTCAAGGTGATCGAGGCGCCGCCCAGGCTGAGCGGCGAGAGATACTGCGCCTCGATCGACTCCTCGCCCAGCAGAACGATGGAATCGCCGATCCGCAGCTCGGCATGCAGCAGGGTCTTGCCATCGAGGCCCGGCAGGCGGAACAGGATCTCAGCGCCGAGCGCTTGCTTGTAGAACTCGGCCGCGCGGGCCGCGTCGCGCACCACCAGGTGCGGCGTGACACTGCCGTAGCGCTCCGGAATCGGGCGCACCATGCTTCACCCCTTCGCCTGTTAACCTTTCGTTAACTATTTTTTCACCATTTGGGTGAAATTCAAGGGTGTTACATGAAACTGTAAGGATCTACGTCGATCTGCAGCCGGATCGCGCCGGGAGGACGCAAACCAGCTAGCCAGCGGCGCAGCAGCGTCTGGATATGCAACTCGCGGCGGCAGCGCAGCAGGAAGCGGCGGCGGTGGCGCCCACGCAAAACGGCCAGGGGCGCCGGCGCCGGGCCATGCACCTCGAAACCGCCGTCCCGGGGGACGGCCTTGGTAATCCGCCCGCAGAAGGCATCCAGGGCATCGGCATCCGGCCCGGAGACGATCACCGCCGCCAGCCGCGCAAAAGGCGGATTGCGATGCTCCTTGCGGGCCTCGATCTCGCGGCGGAAGAAGGCGTCGCGGTCCCCGGCGGCCAGGGCCTGCATCACAGGGTTGGCCGGATCCGTGGTCTGCAGCAGAACCTTGCCGGGACGCTCCGCGCGCCCGGCGCGCCCGGCGACCTGATGCAGCAGCTGATAGGTGCGCTCGCTGGCCCGCAGATCGCCGCCCGCCAGGCCGAGATCGCCGTCTACCACGCCGACCAGGGTCAGCATCGGAAAGTGATGCCCCTTGGCGATGATCTGGGTTCCGATCACCAGGTCCAGCTCGTGGTTCTGCACGGCGGCGAGGAAGCGCTCGGCCATCGCCGGGCCGGTGATCGAATCGCTCGACATCACGCCGATTCGCGCCTCGGGATAGAGCGCGCGCAGCTCCTCCTCCAGGCGCTCAACCCCGGGCCCGCAGGCGGCAAAGGAGTCCGCCGCCTCGCAGCCCGGGCAGACCTTGGGCAACGGCGCGGCAAAGCCGCAGTGATGGCATTGCAGCCGCCCGGTCAGACGGTGCTCGACCAGCCAGGCGGTGCAGCTCGGGCACTGCAGGCGATGACCGCAGGCCCGGCAGAGGGTCAGCGGCGCATACCCCCGGCGATTGAGGAACAACAGCCCCTGTTCGCCGGCGGCCAGGGTTTCCGATATGGCCTGGCGCAGCGGCGGCGACAGCCAGGACTGCAGCTTCTCGCCACTGGCCAGCGCGATCTTCTCCGGCTGCACCCGGCGCAGGTCGACCAGCTCGACCGCGGGCTGCAGGGCGCCGCCGTGGCGCTCGGGCAGCTCCAGATGGCCATAGCGCCCGGCCTCGACGTTGACCAGGGTCTCCAGCGAAGGGGTTGCGCTGACCAGCACGATCGGAAAAGCGCCGAGCTTGGCGCGCACCACCGCCATGTCCCTGGCCTGATAGATCACGCCGTCCTCCTGCTTGAAAGCGGCCTCGTGCTCCTCGTCGACGACGATCAGGCCGAGTTCCGCATAGGGCAGGAAAAGCGCCGAGCGGGCGCCGACCACGACCCGGGCCTCGCCCTCTGCCACCGCCCGCCAGGCCCGCTTGCGCTCGGCATGGCCGACCTCGGAATGCCAGACCGCCGGGCGCACCCCGAAGCGGGTCTCGAAGCGCTTGAGCCAGGCGGCGGAGAGCGCGATCTCCGGCAGCAGCACCAGCACCTGACGCCCTGCCTCGAGCGCTGCGGCCACCGCCTCGAAATAGACTTCGGTCTTGCCCGAGCCGGTGACGCCGTCGAGCAGAGTGACGGAGAAGCCGCACTCGGCGAGCGTGGCACGGAGGGCCGCCGCCGCCGCTCCTTGCGCCTTCGACAGCTTCGGTCCGAGGGTTGCCGGATCGGGCAGCGGAAAATGCCGGGCCGGCGCAAGCTCGACCTCGCGCAGCGCGCCGGCCTTGACCAGGGCCTTGAGCACGCCGGCCGAAACGCCGGCTTCGCGCGCCAGCTCCGCCGCCGGACGGGCAAAGCCATCTGCCGCGGCAGCCAGCACCCGCTGGCGCGCCGGGGTGATTTTCATATCTTCCGGCGCCGCCGCCGCCACCAGGGCGCGGCGCGGCGCCGGCGGCTGCAGCGCCTGTGGCGCGGAGAGCGCCATGCGCAGCACCGCCCCGGGCGGCGCCAGGGTATAGTCGGCGACCCAGTCGATGAAGCGCCGCTCCGCCTCCGGCAGCGGCGGCACGGCGAAGCGCCCCAGCAGGGTCTTCAGCTTCGACTCCGCGACATCGCCGGCGCCGGCGCCCCAGACCACTGCGGTCAATACCCGCTTGCCAAGCGGCGCTTCGACGATGTCGCCGGGGCTCAGGGAGGTCTCTTCGGGCACCAGGTAGTCGTAGACCCCGGCCAGGGGCAGCGGCAGCAGCACGCCGACCCGCGCACCGGCGGAAAATTCCTCCGAAGTACGCGGTTCGCTGCGCTGCGCGCTTGACGCCTTGGGAGCGGCGCTGGCATGGCTATCGGCCATGAGCTAGACTCTAAGCGTGCCACGGAGTCGCCGCCACAGCTGCGGCGAACCGTCCGGACGCGAAGCCAACCCGAGCGTGAAGGAACGCGGGATGAAGTTCTTCATCGATACGGCGGACGTTGCGGAGATCCGCGATCTCGCCGCGACCGGACTGGTCGACGGCATCACCACCAACCCCTCGCTGATCGCCAAGAGCGGCCGCGATTTCCTGGAGGTGGTCAAGGAGATCTGCGAGATCGTCCCCGGTCCGGTTTCCGCCGAGGTCACCGCCCTCGATCACGAAACCATGATGGCCGAGGGGCGCAAGCTGGCGAAGCTGGCCGGCAACGTCTGCGTCAAGGTGCCGCTGACCCCCGACGGCCTGAAGTCTTGCAAGGCGCTGAGCTCCGAGGGCATCAAGGTCAACGTCACGCTCTGTTTTTCCGCTTCCCAGGCGATCCTGGCGGCCAAGGCCGGCGCGACCTTCGTGTCGCCCTTCGTCGGGCGGCTCGACGACATCGGCCTCGACGGCATGGAGCTGATCGCCGACATCGTCGAAATCTTCGAGGCCTATCCCGATTTCACCACCGAGGTGCTGGTCGCCTCGGTGCGCGGCCCCAGCCACGTCGCCGCCGCAGCCCGCCTTGGCGCCCATGTCGCGACCCTGCCACCCGCTGTGCTGCGGGCGATGTTCAAGCATCCGCTGACAGACAAAGGGCTGGAAGCCTTCCTCGCCGACTGGGAGAAGACCGGGCAGTCGATCCTGACGGACGGCGATAAGGCGCCGGAGCTCCGCCGTGCCTGAACGCAGTCGCAGCAATACCCCGCGTAACGGCGAGACCGCGCCGAAGACCAAAACCCCGCCGGGCGATCTGCCCCGCGCCAACGAGGCGCAGGTCGCCGCCTTCTTGCGCCGGCACCCGGATTTCCTGCGCCGCAATCCCGAGCTGCTCGACGCCATGCAGCCGCCGGGCCGCGACAAGGGCGCCGGGGTGGTCGATCTGCAGCAGGTGATGGTCGAACGACTGCGCGAGGAGCTCGGCGAGGCGCGGCAGCAGCGCGACGAGCTGCTCGCCATGGGCCGCGGCAATCTCGCCTCCCAGGCGCGCATCCACAAGGTGATGCTCGACCTGCTGGCGGCGCGTTCCTTCGAACGGCTGATCGAGACCGTCACCACGGACCTCGCCATCGCTCTGGATCTCGACATCGTCGCGCTCTGCGTCGAGCGGCCGGGCGACGGCGCGCCGACCCCGCCGGTGGCCGGGGTGAAATGCCTCGAGCCGGGCAGCGTCGATGCCATCTTCGGTCCGGGCCGCAGCATCCTGCTGCACAGCGACGTCAGCGGCGATCCCGAGATTTTCGGCAGTGCCGCCGGACTGGTCGCCTCCGAGGCGATGATGCGGCTGACCATCTCCTCAGCCACGCCGCCCGCGCTGCTCGCCTTCGGCGCGCGCCAGACGGATCACTTCCATGACGGCCAGGGGACCGAGTTGCTCGCCTTTCTCGCCCAGGCGATCGAGCGGCTGATCCGGGCATGGCTCGAACTGCCGGAATAGACGACGCCGATACGTCTCCCGGCCTGCCGGCCGCGGCGGACCTGCGGGCGGCGGTCGAGGACTGGCAGGCCTGGCTTGCCCATGAGAAGCGCTGTTCCAAACACACCCTGGATGCCTACCGCCGCGATCTGACGGGCTTCATCGTTTTCCTCTCAGGCCATCTCGGCCAGGCGCCGAGCCTCGCCGACCTCTCCGCCCTGGCGCCGCGCGACTTCCGCGCCTGGATGGCGGCGCGCGCCGGCCGCGGCCTTGAACGCAGCTCGACGGCGCGCGCGCTTTCGGTGCTGCGCGGCTTCTTCGGCTGGGCCGAGCGGCGCGGCCTGGCCGAGAATGCCGCCATCGCCGCGCTGCGCAATCCGCGCCTGCCCCAGGCGGTCCCCAAGGCGCTGACTCCCGAGGAAGCCAACGACGCCCTGGAGAACATCGGCGAGCTGGCGCGGGAGCCCTGGATCGCCAAGCGCGATACGGCGCTGCTGCTGCTGCTCTACGGCTGCGGCCTGCGGATCGGCGAGGCGCTGTCGCTGACCGCCGGCGAGGCGCCGGGACCGGGCCAGGACGGCCTGACCGTCACCGGCAAGGGCAACAAGCAGCGGGTGGTGCCGCTGCTGCCCGCGGTCGGTGCGGCGGTCGAGGACTACATGGCTGCCTGCCCGCATCCCCTGCCGCCCGAGGAGGCGCTGTTCCGGGGCCTGCGCGGCGGCCCGCTCGGCCCGCGCGCGCTGCAGCAGTCCCTGCAGGATCTGCGCCGCCTGCTGGGCCTGCCGGAGACGGCGACGCCGCACGCCCTGCGCCATTCCTTCGCCACCCATCTGCTGGGCGGCGGCGGCGACCTGCGCGCGATCCAGGAGCTGCTGGGCCACGCCTCGCTGTCGACCACCCAGCGCTATACCGCGGTCGATACCGACCGCCTGCTCGAGGTCTACCGCAAGGCCCACCCGCGGGCGAATTAGGCGTGTCCGCTAGATGTGGATCGGCCGCTTGGCGACCGCCAGCGCGGCTTCCTTGACCGCCTCGTTGAGCGTCGGATGGCCGTGGAAGGCGCGGCCCACGTCCTCGGCCGAACCGCCGAACTCCATCGCCATCACCACCTCGTGGATCAGGGTGCCGGCGTCGGGGCCCAGGATGTGACAGCCCAGCACCCGATCGGTCTTGGCGTCGGCCAAGATCTTGACGAAGCCGTCGGTGGCATTGGCGGCGCGGGCCCGGGCGTTTGCGGTAAAGGGAAACTTGCCGACCTTGTAGTCGACGCCGGCTTCTTTCAGCTGCTCCTCGGTCTTGCCGACCGTGGCAACCTCCGGCCAGGTATAGACGATGCCCGGCACGGTCTCGTAGTTCACATGGCCGTGCTGCCCGGCCAGATTTTCAGCCAGGGCGATTCCCTCTTCTTCGGCCTTATGCGCCAGCATCGGCCCTTCGATTACGTCGCCGATCGCGTAGATGCCCTCGACCGAGGTCTTGTAACCCTTGTCGACCTTGACCCGGCCGCGGTCGTCGAGCTCGACGCCGGCTTCCTTCAGGCCGAGCCCCTCGGTAAAGGGCTTGCGGCCGATGGCCACCAGCACGACGTCGCAGTCGATCTGTTCGCTGTCGCCGCCCTTGGCCGGTTCGACGGTCAGGGTGACGCCGGTCTTGGTCGTCTTGGCCCCGGTCACCTTGGTCGAGAGCTTGAACTCCATACCCTGGCGGCCGAGGATCTTCTGAAACTGCTTGCCGATCTCATGGTCCATGCCGGGTACCAGGCGGTCGAGGAACTCGACCACGGTCACCTTGGCGCCGAGCCGCTGCCAGACCGAGCCCATCTCCAGGCCGATATAGCCGCCGCCGACCACCACCATGTGCTTCGGCACCTTGGCGAGGTCGAGCGCACCGGTGGAGGAGACGATCCGCTTCTCGTCGACCGGGACGCCGGGCAGCTCCAAATGATCGGAGCCGGTGGCGATGACGATGCTCTTGGCCTTGACCTTGTCCTTGCCGACCGTCACTTCGCCGGGGCCGGAGATCTTCCCCTCGCCCTTCAGCCAGTCGATCTTGTTCTTCTTGAACAGGAACTCGACGCCCTTGACGTTGGCTTCCACCACCTTGTCCTTGTGGCCGAGCATGGTTTTCAGATCGAGGCTGACCTTGCCGACCTTGACCCCGAAAGCGCCGAGATGCTTCTCGGCTTCCTCGTAGCGTTCGGAGGCCTGGAGCAGCGCCTTGGAAGGGATGCAGCCGACATTCAGGCAGGTGCCGCCCAGGGTCTCGCGCTTTTCGACACAGGCCGTCTTGAGGCCGAGCTGGGCGCAGCGGATCGCCGCCACGTAACCGCCGGGACCGGAGCCGATCACCACCACATCGTAGCTTGCGTCGCTCATCCTTCCGAGCTCCCCTCTTACCTCAGGCCAGACCGGGACCATGCCGCAAAGCCCCCCGAGGGACAAGTCTTGGGAGGAAGGGCCAAGCGCCGTTTCCGCTGGACGGCCGCCCGCCACCTTGAGTAAAGCTCAGGGCATGGCCAACAGCGCCCTCATCGACTTTATCTCCTCCTGCGGCGCTCGCGCCGCCGGACGCGCGCCGGCCGACTGCGTCGAGGCCATCGCGCCGCTGATGCTCGACCTGCTCACCGAAACGGGCAGCTTTCTGAAGCCAGAGCACTATCGCGAGAACCCCAAGAGCTATGCCCGCAATCTGGTCCACGAAGCCGAGGACGGCCAGCTCTCGCTCTTTGCGCTGGTCTGGCGGCCCGGCCAGTGGACGCCGGTCCACGACCACGGCACCTGGGGCGTGGTCGGGGTGGTCGAGGGGGCACTGGAGGAGCGCAGCTACCTGCGCTGCGACAAGGACCAGGACCGCAAGCAGGGCGGCGACCGGGACATCGACCTGCGGCGTGGCGGCGTGATCCTGATGACCCCCGGCACGGTCACCTCCTTCGTGCCCAACCCGGACCACATCCACATGACCGGCGTCTCCGGGGATCGCCCGCGCGCCGTCAGCCTGCATCTCTACGGGCGGGCGCTGCACGACTTCCATGTCTACGACACCGCCGCCGGTACGCGAAAGCTGATCCAGGTGGCGCACTATGACTGCTGATCCGGCGCAGCGGCGCGCGCCGGCGCTGCGCCGTTCCTGGCTGTTCATCGGCGGCGCCGACGAAGAGCAGCTCGCCGCCGGCCCGGCGAGCGGCGCCGACGTGCTGATCCACGAGCTGGAGGACTTCACCGCGCCGGAACGCCGTCCTTTCGCGCGCGGCCTGGCGAAAGACCTCTACACGGCCTGGCGCGCCGCTGGCGCCGTCGCGGCGGTGCGGGTCAATCCCCTGGCCGGCGACGGGCGCGACGATCTGGAAGCGGTGATGGCCGGGGCGCCGGATAGCGTGCTGCTGCCCAAGGTCGAGTCGCCGGAGCAGGTCGCCGAACTGGACACCGCCGTCGCCGAGCTGGAGACGCGCTATGGCCTGGAGCCCGGCTCCACCGAACTGGTGCCCAACGTCGAGGGCGCGCGCGGCCTGCGCCTGACCTACGAGATCGCCACGGCCAGCCCGCGGGTGAGTGCCTGCCTGGTCGCCTCCGAGGACATGGCCGCCGATCTCGGCGTGATCCGCCAGCCCGACGGCAGCGAGCTGCATCACGTCCGCGGCCGCTTCCTGGTCGACTGCGTGGCCGCGGAGGTGCTGGCGATCGACAGCCCCTACACCTGGACCGACGAGGCCGGCCTGAGCGCCGACACCCTCTGGGCGAAACAGCTCGGCTTCAAGGCCAAGTCGACGGTCACCCTGCCCCACGCCGCGGTCATCAACGAGCTGTTGACCCCGAGCGCCGGGGAGATCGCCAAGGCCGAGGAGGTGGTGCAGGTCTTCGAGGCGGCGCGGCGGAGCGGCGCCGGGCGGGTCGAACTGCACGGCTCCCTGGTCGAGGTGCCGATCTACAACAACGCCAAGGCCTTGCTGGAACGCGCGACGGCCCTCGGGGTGCGCTGATGCCCGGCGGCGCCGAGGAGGGCCTGCGCCAGGCCCAGGCCCTGGCCCAGGCCGGACGCTTCGCCGAGGCCGTCCAGGCCTTGCAGGGCTTGACCCGCAGCGTCCCGGATTTCTTCCCGGCGCAGCGTCTGCTCGGCCAGCTCGCCTTTCGTCTCGGCAACTTCGATCTGGCGGTGCAGGCGCTGGAGCGGGCGCTCGATCTCTCGCCCGAGGACGAGGGCTGCCAGCTCGCCCTGGCGGAGATCCTGCGCCGCGCCATCCCCCAGGGCTACCAAGCCGCGCTGGACAGGCGGCTGAACGCCCTGCTCGGCGGCGAGACCGTCAAGCATCAGGACCTGGCACTGGTCACGGCGCGGCTGCTGAAGCTGAAACACCCGCTGCCCGTGCAGGCCGAGGCCCTGCTGCGCGATCCCCTGCTGCTGCTGCTGTTGACCCGCTGCGTGCTGGTCGATGGCGAGCTGGAGCGCTGGCTGACAGAGCTGCGCCGGGACAGCCTGCTCCGGGGCCGCGGCCTGCCGCGCCCGCTTCAGATCGCCTTGGCGACCCAGACCGCGAACAACAATGCGGCCTGGTTCGTGTCGCCGGAGGAGGAGGCGGCGCTGGAAGCGGCCCTCGCCGCCCTGCCGCCCGAGCCCGGCGAAAACGAGCTGCTGCCGATCCTGCTCTATCGGCCGCTGGCGGCGCACCCCCAGGCGGAGGTCCTGGCGGCGCGCGCCCCGGAGACCTGGAGCGCGGAGCTGCAGCCGCTGCTGCGGCTCAGCCTGTGGGATCCCCTGGAGGTTCGGCGTCAGGCGGAAGCCATCCCGGCGCTGGACGGCGGGAGGCAAGACCGGGTTTCGCAGGCGGTACGGCTTCAATACGAGGAAAGCCCCTATCCGCGCTGGCTGCATCTCGAACGCTTTCCCGCCTCCTCCCTGGCCGAGCGGCTGCGCCAGCTGTTTGCCTGGTTTCAGACACCGGCGGCGCTGGAGGCGAGGCCGCTGCCACTGCTGGTGCCCGGCGGCGGAACAGGACGCCAGCCGCTGTCCCTGGCGCGCGCCTTTCCCGAAACCGAGGTGCTCTCGGTCGATCTCAGCCGCGCCAGCCTGGGCTATGCCAAGCAGCGCGCGGCCCGGCTCGGAATCGGCAACGTCGCCTTCCTGCAGGGCGATATCCTCGATCTCGGCCAGCTCGGCCGGCGCTTTCCGGCGATCGCCTGCACCGGGGTGCTGCATCACCTGGCCGATCCCCTGGCCGGCTGGCGGGTGTTGAGCGAGCTGCTGGAGCCCGGCGGGGCGATGCAGATCGCGCTTTACAGCCGCCTCGCCCGGCAGGACATCGTCCTGGCGCGCGACCGCATCGCCGCGCTCGGCCTCGGCGACGGACCCGAAGATATCCGCGCCTTCCGCCGGAGAATCCTAGAGGGAGAAGAGCCGGAGCTGGCGCAGCTGGCCCAGGAGAAGGACTTCGCCGACCTGCACGGCTGCCGCGACCTGCTGTTTCACCGTCAGGAGCACCGCTTCGACCTGGCGCAGATCGCGGCGGCGCTGGACGATCTGGGGCTGGAGTTCCTCGGCTTCGATCTGGCCGGGCCGGAGATCGCCCGCGCCTATGCCCAGGCCAATCCGCAAGACCCGCGGATGACCGATCTCACGGCCTGGCAAGCCTTCGAGGAAGCCAATCCGATGATCTTTCGCACGATGTACAATTTCTGGTGCCGCAAACCGGCCGAAGACGGGTGAGCCTCAGGGCTGGAAGCGGAAGCGCACCCCCGCGGTGACCGCGGCGGAACCGCCGCTGACGCCGTTGTAGAGTCCGAAGACGCCGGAGTTGTGGTGGAAGCGGACGACCAGCGCAATGTTGGGATTGTCCGGCGGCGAGAAGGTAATTTCCGGCGCGAAGAAATTAAGCCACTTCGATCCGTCGCCGTTGTTCTTGTCGCGCTGCACCTCTGAGATTTCCGTCGAATAGGACGGCCCCCAGAAGGGAATGCCGATGGTGGTGTAGACGAAGTCGTTCCAGGGGAAGTTGCTCCAGCGCGCGACCAGGGCGGCGTTGAACTCCCAGTAGTCCTCGTCGCCGAAGCGCTTAGCGACGTTGCCCTCGACCTCGAAGCTCAGACCCCAGTCCCACTGCATCAGTCGCGCCGAAAAGGCCAGCGCCACCAGGCCGGTATCCTCGAACTCGATGTTCTGCGGCTGGTAGAAGGTGCTCGTGAAATTGCTGCTGTAGACCTGACCGCCGTAGACCGTGACGGCGTAGGGCCGCGGTTCGGGCACCGGCGGCTCGGCCCGGGCGGCGCTCAATCCCAAGCTCAGGATCAGGACGAGCGCCAAGACGACCGCCATCCCCGTCTGCGAAGTCGTTGTCCGCACTTTACCCCCTGAAGTCGTGCAATCGCTCCGGCTGCGCCGATCCCGCGACCGCCGTGTCAGCATTCGGTAGCATTAGCGTACTTGCCGCAGCGCGTCGAGACAGGAAAACCCCGGCCGAGGAGACCGCCGCCCTATCAGGCGGGGTCGTCGCCGCCCTCGTCGCTGCCTGGGGACGAGGTGCCGGAAGCCGACTCCCCGGAGGCTTCTTCCTGGGGAGGGCCGGAGCGGTTGCGGCCGGGATGTCCGGGCATTTCGACGTAGAATCCGCCGCCGCCGATCTCCGCCGAGAGCGGATTGACCCGGGTCACCCAGCCCCGCTTGAGATAGGCGATCAGCAGGCGGCAGAGCGGCTGGAATAGGGTTTCGCCGCCGCCTGGCGTGGCGGGGTCGTAGCGGATCAGCACGTTCTTGGGATCGCCGAAGCGATTGCGCTCGATCATCCGCTCCACCGAAGCGCGGGCGTGCAGCGCGTCGAGGCCGCAAAGATCCAGCTCCCACTCGGCGCGGGGATCGTGGGAAAGGGTGATACGCCGCAGCTTGCGGAGGTGGGCTTCGTCGGTCACTTCAGGGCTACATGTCCAGCAGCAAGCGGGAGGGATCCTCTATCGCCTCCTTGAGCTTGACCAGGAAGGTCACGGCCTCGCGCCCATCGATGATGCGGTGATCGTAGGACAGCGCGAGATACATCATCGGCCGGATTTCGACCTCGCCGTCGATCGCCATCGGCCGCTCCTGAATCTTGTGGAGCCCGAGGATGCCCGACTGCGGCATGTTCAGGATCGGGGTCGAGAGCAGCGAACCGAACACCCCGCCGTTGGTGATGGTGAAGGTGCCGCCTTGCATCTCGTCGAGGGAGAGCTTGCCGTCGCGGCCCTTACCGGCGAGTTCGCCGAGGCTGGCCTCGATCTCGGCGAAGGACTTGCCGTCGCAGTTGCGAATCACCGGCACCATCAGGCCGTTCGGCGTCGAGACCGCCATGCCGATGTCGTAATACTTGTTGTAGACGATCTCCTCGCCGTCGATCCGCGCGTTGACGGCCGGCACCTCCTTAAGGGCCTTGACCGCGGCCTTGGCGAAGAAGGAGGTGAAGCCGAGGCGTACGCCGTGCTTCTTCTCGAAGCTTTCCTTGAACTGGCCGCGCAGCGCCATGACCTCGGTCATGTCCGCCTCGTTGAAGGTGGTCAGCATGGCGGCGGTGTTCTGCGCTTCCTTCAGGCGCCTGGCGATGGTCTGGCGCAGCTTCGGCATCTTCACCCGCTCGCTCGGCCGCTCGCCGGAGGTGCCGGTCGCCGGCTTCGCCGCCGGCTTGGCGGCGGACGGCTCCGGTTGCGCGGGGGCCGGCGCAGCCTCACCGGAAGCGGCATTCAGCACATCCTCCTTGGTGATCCGGCCCTTGGGGCCGGTCCCCTGGATGGTGTTGGGGTCGATTCCCTTGTCGGCGATCAGCTTGGCGACAGCCGGAGAGAGCGTCGCCGCGGAGGGCGGCGTACCCTCAAGAATGAAGGCGCGCAGGTCCTCCGCCGTGATCTTGCCCTCGGCGCCGCTGCGCTGGATTCCGCTGGGATCGATATCGGCGGGCGTGCCCTCCTGGGTATCGCCGGGGGCCAGGCCGCGCGCAGTCAGCCGCCCGCTGGTCGAACCGGCGCCGGTGTCGCCTTCCTCGACGGCCTGGGTCGGCGAGTCGATCTTTTCCGGAGCGCGCTTGCCATCTTCGGCGGGCTTGGCCTGCGCCGCAGCGGATGCGGCGCCCCCGCCTTCTCCGGCGGAGATCACGCCGAGCAGGGCGCCGACCTCGACGGTCGCGCCTTCCTTGACCTTGATGTCGGACAGCGTTCCGGCAGCGGGCGCATTGACTTCGAGCGTGACCTTGTCGGTCTCCAGCTCGACCAGCGCCTCGTCGGCGGCGACGCTGTCGCCCGTCTGCTTCAGCCACTGCGCCACGGTCGCCTCGGTCACCGATTCGCCCAGGGCCGGCACCTTGATCTCGACCGGCTTGCCGGCGCCGTTGCCAGACCCAGCAGCTTTCGACGGCGCCTGCTTGGCTGCCTCGTCCTCCCCGGAGTCCTCTTCCTTCTCCGGCTCGGGTTCGGCCGCCTGCTTCGTTTCCTGCTTCGGCGCTTCCTGTTTTGAGGCCTCCTGCTTTGCTGGGACGGAGGCCTTGCCGCCGCCTTCTCCGATCCGTCCGAGCAAGGCGCCGACCTCCACGGTGTCGCCTTCCTCGGCGACGATCTCCGCGAGCACGCCGGCTTCCGGCGCGTTGACTTCCAAGGTCACCTTGTCGGTTTCCAGCTCGACCACGGCCTCGTCCGCGGCAACGCTATCGCCGGCCTTCTTCAGCCACTGCGCGACGGTCGCTTCGCTCACCGATTCGCCGAGCGTGGGGACCTTGATTTCCGCTGCCATTCCTGTCGTCCCTCTTCCTTGGCCGGCGTTCCCGGCCTGGTATCCTTGCTATGGGCTGCGCGCTATTTCTTGGCCGCCGTCTTTTTCGGGGCCGTCTTCTTGGCTGGAGCCTTCTTGGCGGCGGTCTTTTTTGCCGGCGCCTTCTTCGCCGGCGCCGCTTGCTTGGCAGCCGGCTTTCGCGCCGGGGCGGTCTTGGGCTTCTGCTCCAGCGGCGGCCCCTTGAGCGCGGCTTCGCGGGCCTTGCGGTAGGCGATGCGGCTCATCCGCGGTTTGCCGGTGGTCAGCGCTTCCTCGATCAGCTCGGCCTGCTCGCGGGCATGGCGCGAGGCCAGACCGGTCGCCGGCGACGCCGCCGAGGGCCGCCCGGCATAGCGCGGCCGCGGCTTGGCGGCGCCGGCTTCCTCGGCGATGTCCTCGATGAAGTTCTCGGCGAAGGTCCAGGCGCCCATGTTGCGCGGTTCTTCCTGACACCACACCAGATCGCAGTGCTTGTACTTCTCGATCTCCTCGGCGAGGGCGTCCGCCGGGAAGGGATAAAGCTGCTCGAGCCGCAGCAGATGCACGTCCTCGATGCCGCGCTTTTCGCGCTCCTCCAACAGGTCGTAGTAGACCTTGCCGCTGCACATCACCAGCTGCTTGGCCTGCTTCGGCGTGCTTGGCGGCTTGTCCTCGTACATGATCCGATGGAAGGAGGTGCCATCGCTTAGATCGGCGAGACTGGAGACGCAGGCCTTGTGGCGCAGCAGCGACTTCGGCGTGAAGACGATCAGCGGCTTGCGGAAATCGCGGTGCAGCTGCCGGCGCAGGGCGTGGAAGTAGTTCGCCGGAGTGGTGCAGTTGACCACCTGCATGTTGTCCCAGCCGCAGAGCTGCAGGAAGCGTTCCAGGCGCGCCGAGGAATGCTCCGGCCCCTGTCCCTCGTAGCCGTGCGGCAGCAGCATCGTCACGCCGGACATGCGCAGCCACTTGCTCTCGCCCGAGGCGATAAACTGGTCGATGATGATCTGCGCCCCGTTGACGAAGTCGCCGAACTGCGCCTCCCAGAGGACGAGGGCGTTGGGTTCGGCCAGGGAATAGCCGTATTCGAAGCCGAGCACCGCCAGCTCGCTCAAGGGGCTGTCGACGATCTCGGCGTGGGCCTGCTTGTCGCGGATGTGATTGAGCGGCTTGTAGGTCGCCTCGGTTTCCTGATCGATCAGGGAGGCGTGGCGTTGCGAGAAGGTGCCGCGGTTGCAGTCCTGCCCGGAAAGGCGCACGGGATGGCCTTCGATCAGCAGGGTGCCGAAGGCGAGCGCCTCGGCGGTCGACCAGTCGATGCCCTCGCCGGACTCGATCATCTTGGCCTTGGCCTCGAGCTGGCGGACGATTTTGCGATTGGCGTTGAAGCCCTCGGGGGTGCGGGTCAACGCCATGCCGACCTCCTTCAAGGTCTTCATGTCGACGGAGGTCTGCCCGCGCCGGGCGTCGTAGCCCTCGACCCGCGACAGGCCTGACCACTTGCCTTCCAGCCAGTCGGCCTTGTTCGGCTTAAAGCTCTCGGCGACCTCGAACTCGCGCTCCAGGCGCTCCTGCCACTCCTTGGCCAGTTCGTCGACCTCGCCGGCCGAGACCACGCCTTCCTCGGCCAGCCGCTCGCCGTAGATCGTGCGGGTCGAAGGATGCGACTTGATCTTCTTGTACATCAGCGGCTGGGTGAAGGCCGGCTCGTCGCCCTCGTTGTGGCCGAAGCGCCGGTAACAGAACATGTCGATCACGACATCCTTCTTGAAGGCTTGCCGGAATTCCGTGGCGATGCGCGCGACGTGGACCACCGCCTCGGGATCGTCGCCGTTCACATGGAAGATCGGCGCCTGGATGATCTTGGCGACGTCGGAACAGTAGGGGCCCGAGCGCGAGTTCACCGGATTGGTGGTGAAGCCGATCTGGTTGTTGACGATGAAGTGGATCGTGCCGCCGATGCGGTAGCCCTTGAGCTCCGAGAGATCGAGGGTCTCCGGAACCAGGCCCTGGCCGGCGAAGGCGGCATCGCCGTGCATCAGCAGAGCCATCACCTTGGTGCGGTCGCTGTCCTCGCGCTGCTGCTGCTTGGCGCGGACCTTGCCGACGACCACCGGATTGACGGCTTCGAGATGCGAGGGATTGGCGGTCAGCGAGAGATGCACGGTCTTGCCGTCGAATTCGCGGTCCGAGGAGGTGCCGAGGTGGTACTTCACGTCGCCCGAGCCGCCGACGTCCTCGGGGTTGGCGGCGCCGCCCTTGAACTCGCTGAAGATTGCCTGGAAGGGCTTGCCCATGAAGTTGGCGAGCACGTTGAGGCGGCCGCGGTGCGGCATGCCGATCACCACTTCCTCGAGGCCGAGCTGCCCGCCGCGCTTGAGGATCTGCTCCAGCGCCGGAATCGCCGCCTCGCCGCCGTCGAGCCCGAAGCGCTTGGTGCCGGTGTATTTCTTGTCGAGGAACTTCTCGAACACCTCGGCGGCGGTCAGGCGCTCCAGGATCGCGCGCTTTCCAGGCACGGTGAACTCGGTGCGGTTCTCGACGTTCTCGATGCGCTCCTGGATCCAGGCTTTCTGGTCGGGATCCTGGATGTGCATGAACTCGACGCCAATCGAGCCGCAGTAGGTGCGCCGGCAAATATCGACGATCTCGCGCAGCGTCGCGGTCTCGCGGCCGAGCACCCAGTTGATGAAGATCGGCCGGTCGAGATCGGCGTCGCGGAAACCGTAGCTCTTGGGATCGAGCTCGGGATGCGGCGGCACATTGACCAGGCCGAGAGGATCGAGCTTGGATTCCAGGTGCCCGCGCACCCGGAACGCGCGGATCAGCATCAGCGCGCGGATCGAATCCAGCGACGCGGCGCGGATTTCGTCGTCCTCGACGTCGTACTCGACCCCCAAGTAGGAGCGCTTGGCGGCGCCGACCTGGGCCAGGGCCGCGGCATGGCCGTTGCCGCTCTCGGCGTCGTCCTGCGGTGCAGGCGGCCCGGCGCCGTTGCTTCGCGAGAGCTCCTCCAGCAGCGAGCGGGCATCGCCCTGCAGATCGTCGAAGACGCCCCGCCATTCCTGCGGCAGGGCTTCGGGATCCTGGCGGTACTGAGCGAAGAGGCGGGCGATCTTGCCCGCCCTGGGACCGAGATAGGCTTGGGGAGCGTTCTGATCAGACATGGCGTTTTCGGCCCGTGCCACCCTCAAGGGCGGCGGTGCCGCCTCTAGTTCCTCTGTTCCTCACGGCCGCCCCCGGGACGTCCCGGCGGCGGCGGACGGCGGCGGGATGTCACCCGCCCATCGCCTTCAACATGGTGGCGCCGAGGCCCGCCGGCGAGTCGGCGACGTGGACGCCGGCCGAGCGCAGGGCCTCGATCTTGTGGTCCGCGGTATCCTTGCCGCCGGAGATCACCGCCCCGGCATGGCCCATGCGCCGGCCCGGCGGCGCGGTCTTGCCGGCGATGAAGCCGCAGACCGGCTTCTTCGCCTTCTCGCGCTTGACGAACTCGGCCGCCTGGACCTCGGCATCGCCGCCGATCTCGCCGATCATGATCACGCCCTCGGTCTCGGGATCGGCGAAGAACAGCTCCAGGCAGTCGACGAAGTCGGTGCCGTTGACCGGATCGCCGCCGATGCCGATGCAGGTGGTCTGGCCGAGGCCGCTGGCCGTGGTCTGGGCGACGCCCTCGTAGGTCAGGGTTCCCGAGCGCGAGACGATGCCGATCTTGCCGCGCTGGTGGATATGGCCGGGCATGATGCCGATCTTGCACTCGCCTGGGGTGATGATGCCGGGGCAGTTCGGCCCGATCAGCCGGCTGTCGGAGCCGGCGAGCACCCGCTTGACCTTGACCATGTCGAGCACCGGGATCCCCTCGGTGATGCAGACCACCAGCTCGATCCCCGCCTCGACGGCCTCCAGAATGGCGTCGGCGGCGAAGGGCGGCGGCACATAGATCACGCTGGCGTTTGCCCCAGTCCTGGCGACGGCGTCGGACACGGTGTCGAAGACCGGCAGGTCGAGGTGGCTGGACCCGCCCTTGCCCGGCGTCACGCCGCCGACCATGTTGGTGCCGTAGGCGATCGCCTGCTCGGAATGGAAGGTGCCCTGGGCGCCAGTGAAGCCCTGACAGATGACCTTGGTGTTCTTGTCGACCAGGACCGCCATCAGGCCGCCTCCCTCACCGCCGTCACGATCTTGGCGGCGGCGTCCTCGAGATCCTCGGCTGAAACGATCGGCAATCCGGATTCCTCCAGTATTTTCTTCCCCAGTTCGACGTTGGTGCCCTCCAGGCGCACCACCAGCGGCACGTGCAGGCTGACCTCCCGTGCCGCGGCGACCACGCCTTCCGCGATCACGTCGCAGCGCATGATGCCGCCGAAAATGTTGACCAGGATCCCCTCGACGTTGGAATCCGACAGGATGATCTTGAAGGCGGCAGTCACCCGTTCCTTGGTCGCGCCGCCGCCGACATCGAGGAAGTTGGCCGGCTCGCCGCCGTGCAGCTTGATGATGTCCATGGTCGCCATGGCCAGGCCGGCGCCGTTGACCATGCAGCCGATCGCGCCGTCGAGCTTGATGTAGTTGAGCTCGTGGCGGCTGGCTTCCAGTTCCGCAGGATCTTCCTCGTCGGCGTCGCGCATGTCGGCGACGTCCTTGTGGCGGAACAGCGCGTTGTCGTCGAAGTTCATCTTGGCGTCGAGCGCCAGCACCCCGCCCTCGCCGGTGATCACCAGCGGGTTGATCTCGACCAGCGAGGCGTCGAGCTCGGTAAAGGCCTTATAGATGCCGCTCAGAAACTTCACCGCGGAGGAGACCTGCTTGCCCTCGAGTCCGAGGCCGAAGGCGATCCGCCGGGCATGGAAGGGCATCAGCCCGACCGCCGGGTCGATCGCAACCTTGAGGATCTTCTCCGGCGTCTTGGCGGCGACCTCCTCGACCTCCATGCCGCCCTCGGTCGAAGCGACGATGGTGATCCGGCCGCTGGCCCGGTCGACCAGCAGGGAGAGGTAGAGCTCGCGGGCGATGTCGCAGCCCTCCTCGATATAGAGGCGTTTGACCTCCTTGCCCTCCTCGCCGGTCTGCTTGGTCACCAGGACGTGGCCGAGCATCTTGCGGGCGTTCTCCTTGACCGCGTCGAGCGACTTGCAGATCCGCACCCCGCCTTCGCCCTCGGGGTCGTCCTTGAAGCGCCCGGCGCCGCGGCCGCCGGCATGAATCTGCGACTTCACCACCCAGATCGGGCCGCCAAGGTCGCGGGCGACATTCTCTGCTTCTTCCGGCGTGTAGGCGACCCCGCCCTGCGGCACGGTGACGCCGAAGTTCGCCAGCAGCTTCTTCGCCTGATATTCGTGAATATTCATGAAATTCCGGTCGTTTCCGTTTCCTGTGGCACCCGGCGGCTTCAGGCGCCCCGGGCGAGTAAGAACCGGGACGCAGCCTGCTCGAAAAACGACCGTTCCGCCCCCGGTGACGACTGCACTTTATCACCACAGTCCCGGGGTGCAACCGGCCTCGCCTGCAGGCGAGGCCGGCGCAGCCTCAGGACTGGATCGTAGCTACGCGGCGCGCCTACTTCTTCTTCGCCGCGCTCCGCTTGGCCTTGGGCGCCGCCTTTTTTGCGGGCGTCTTGGCGGCAGGTTTCTTCGCCGCCGGCTTCTTGGCCGCCGCTTTCTTCGCGGCCGGCTTGGAAGCGGCCTTGGCGGCAGGTTTCGTGGCGGGCTTGGAAGCCGGCTTCGCCGCTTTCTTCTCGAGCTGCCTGCAGGCCTCGACCAGGCCCTTCACCGAGGCGACCGAGCTGGCGAACATCTTCTTCTCGGTGGCGTTGAGCTGCAGCTCGACGATCCGCTCGACACCGCCTTCGCCGATCACCGCCGGCACGCCGACATAGAGGCCCTTCACGCCGTACTGGCCGTTGAGGTAGGCGGCACAGGGCAGCAGCCGCTTCTTGTCCTTCAGGTAGCTCTCTGCCATGGAGATCGCCGAGGCGGCCGGGGCGTAGAAGGCCGAGCCGGTCTTCAGCAGGCCGACGATCTCGGCGCCGCCGTCGCGGGTGCGCTGGACGATCTGCGCCATGCGGGTCTTGGTCAGCCAGCCCATCTTGACCAGGTCGGGCAGCGGGATGCCGGCGACGGTGGAGTAGCGGGTCACCGGCACCATGGTGTCGCCGTGGCCGCCGAGCACGAAGGCGGTGACGTCCTCGACCGAGACGTTCAGGTCCTCGGCGATGAAATGGCGGAAGCGCGAGGAGTCCAGCACGCCGGCCATGCCGACCACCTTGCTGTGCGGCAGGCCGCTGGCCTCGCGCAGCACCCAGACCATGGCGTCGAGCGGGTTGGTGATGCAGATCACGAAGGCGTTCGGCGCGTTCTTCTTGATCCCCTCGCCGACCGACTTCATCACCTTCATGTTGATGTCGAGCAGGTCGTCGCGGCTCATGCCCGGCTTGCGCGGCACCCCGGCGGTGACGATCACCACGTCGGCGCCCTTGATCGCGGTGTAGCGGCTGGCGCCGGTGAAATCGCCGTCGAAGCCCTCGACCGCCCCGCTCTGAGCGATATCCAGCGCCTTGCCCTGGGGCACGCCGTCGACGATGTCGAAGAGCACGACGTCGCCGAGATCCTTAAGGCCGGCGAGCAACGCGAGCGTGCCGCCGATCTGACCCGCGCCGACCAGCGCGATTTTCTTCCGGGCCATGGTCTCCATACCTCTCGAAGATGGATGAATGCTTGCGCGGCTGTGTAGCCGAATCCGCGGGACGGAGCAAGAAAGCGCGGCGGGCTACGCTCCGGGAAGGGAGCCCTAGACGGTGCCGGATTCCCGCATGCCTTCCGGCGGCCGATCGGGAGGCAAGGCGAGGGCGGCGAGGAAAATCACCGCGACGATCCCGGCCAGCACCAGGAACAGGTCCGTAAAGCCACCCGCCGGATCGAACATCCAAGCGACGAGTTGGACGCCGAGCGGCGCACAGACGATGGCGATACCGTTGCGAATGCCGTAAGCGAGGCCGCGGCGGTGGCCGGGAGAGTAGCGGGCTATCAACACGTTCTCGATGGGCGCGGCGAAGTCGAACGCGAAGACGATCAACACGGCTATCGGGAAAACCGCCCAGCCCGAGATCGCGAAGGCCGCAACCAGGGCGGCAAGCTTCAGGGCATAGCTGGCGACGTAGGCAAACTTGGCCAGGCCCCGGTCGGAGAGATGCCCGCCGATCAGCTGGGAGAGCGCGCCTAGCAGATAGATCGTCATGATCACCAGGCCCAGGCCTATAAGTCCGTCTCCGATCTGCGATCCGATGGCGTTCTCCAGCCACTTCGGTAGCAAGGTCGTAAAGGCATAGTAGACGACGGTAGTGAGCGACATGGTGACGATCAATGCCGCCAAGGCTCTGCGCATGTCCGTGCGGCTAGGCTCCGGATCGAGGCGAAGGTCCTCTGTGCGTTCGACGATCTTCTTGCTGAGCAGCAGTGCCCAAAGCCCGATTCCGGCGGCAATGCTCACCGCCCCGGGTACGATGAAGGCGAAGCGCCAACCGGCGAGGTCGTTCAGCGCGCCAGCGATTAAAGCCGCAAATGCCGTGCCGAGGCCACCGAAGATGCCCAGGGCGCCGATTGCTTTGCCTTTGGCCTTGACGTTGCGGACCAACCAGGCAGTGCCGACGGGATGATAGATCGCCCCGAAGACGCCGATTAGGGCTAGGGCGGCCTCCAGAGGCAGCGGCCCGCTGGCGAAACCGCAGAGCACCGTGGCCGCGCCGATGCCGAGGAAGTAGACCACCATCATGCGCGCCGCGCCCCAACGGTCGCTGAGCCAGCCGGCAAACGGCGCTGCGAGACCGAGCAGCATGGCGCCGACCGTCCAGAGCGCGATCAGGTCGTCATAGGGGCGCTGCCACGCCTCCTCGAGAACGAGGACGATGGTCAGGAACAAGGCCGTCAGAATGTGGAACAGGCCGTGTCCGGCCGCCGCAAAGGCGAACACAAGCCGGGACTGATCCTGCGTTTCCTGCATGCCGCGCCTCCGCCTCTGCACAAAGTATCGAGATCGGCAGTTTGCACCGCCCGGCTGCGACGGGCGTTCGCGCTTCGGCCAAGTATTGCCGCGATGCGGACAAGGGCAAGACGGAAGACAGTTGCCTCAGAAGTACTTACTGGGCGTCACGCCGAGGATTTTCTTGAACATCTGAGCGAAGGCCCCAGCGCTGTCGAAACCGACGTCGAGCGCCACGTTGGTCACAGCTTCGCCCTGCGCGATCCGCCGCAGGGCTTCCAGCACTCTGAGATGCTGGCGCCAGGCTCGAAAGCCCATCGCGGTCTCCGCCTGGAAGAGACGTCGCAAGGTGCGCCCGCTGGCGCCGACGCTTCGTCCCCAGGCTTCGAGCGTCCGGTTGTCGGCCGGATTCTCCAGCAAGGCCTCCGCGATGCGCTTCAGCCTCGGGTCTTCGGGAAGCGGAAGCGGCAACGCTGGCGTGGGCACTTCACGCAGCTGATCGGCGATCACCGCGAGCGCATGCCGGGCCGGAGCGTCGGGCACGCGCACCGAAACCTCGCCGCAGACATAGAGGATCAGCTCGCGCAGTAAGGGCGTGACCCCGATGACGCAGGCGGAAGGGGGGAGGCCGGTCGGAAAGGACTCTTCGATCATCAGGGAGCGGAGCGCCACCTTGCCGGACACCCGTGTTTGATGCGAAACCCCGGCGGGCACCCAGACCGCGCGCTGGGCCGGGACAACCCAATGACCTTCGGCCGTCTCGACAGACACCACGCCCGTCGAGGGGTAGATCAAGCAGCCTCTGTCATGGACATGCCAGGCGTTCGTCTGCCCGTCGGAAGGCTCTTCGCTCACAGCGTAGATGAAATCTCTTTTGTCGCCCGATTGTTCGCTGCGCGGTGCCATGACCTCGCCTCCCATCGCGGAAGATCCTGCTCATGTTACCGGAAAGGGAGCGCGTCGGCACTTGACACTGGCCGCGGCGGGTTCTCAGTCCCTATGCGCGGCCGCGATATAGTCCTCGGCCTGCATTTCCATCAGGCGGGAGACCGTGCGTTCGAATTCGAAGGCGCCGTCGCCTTGCGGGTAGAGCTCCTGGGGCGGCGCCTCGGCGGAGAGGATCAGGTTGACCCGGTGCTCGTAGAGCGCGTCGACCAGATTCATGAAGCGCCGCGCCTCGTTGCGCTTCTCGCCGGAGAGTTTCGGCACCCCCTCGATCACCAGGCTGTGGAAGCGCCTGGCCAGCGCCAGGTAGTCCTCGGCGCCGAGCGGCCGGGCGCAGAGCTCGGCGAAGGAGAAGCGGGCGACGCCGCGCGCCGCCTGCCTGGCCGTCACCTTCCGCCCCTTGACCGTGACGGAGACTTCCTCCGCCCCGGCGCCCTCGGTCAGCTGCCGGAAGGCCTCGTCGAGGGCGGCGGCGGAGTCGCCGTTGAGCGGCGCGTGATAGACGGTCATGCCGCGCAGGCGGTCGAGGCGGTAGTCGGTACCGCGCCCCAGGTCGAGCTGGTCGAGGCGTTCCTTCAGCAGCGCGACGAAGGGCAGGAAGCGCTCGCGCTGCAGGCCCTTCTCGTAGAGCCGGTCGGGCTCGAAGTTGGAGGTCGCGACCACCACCACGCCGCATTCGAAAAGGCTCTCGAACAGCCGGCCGAGGATCATCGCGTCGGCGATGTTGACCACCACGAACTCGTCGAAGCAGAGCAGCCAGGCCTCCTCCGCCAGCGCCGCCGCCAATTCCGGCAGGGGATCCTGCTTTTCGCCCTTGCTGGCCTGGCGCCAGGCGTGCAGACGGTCGTGCACCTCGGCCATGAAGGCGTGGAAGTGGACCCGGCGCTTGCGCTCAACCGGCGCGCCCTCGAAGAAGAGGTCCATCAGCATCGACTTGCCGCGCCCCACCGGGCCGTAGAGGTAGAGCCCCTGGGGCGGTTCGACGTTGCGGCTGCCAAGCCCGAGCCGCGCTTTCCAGCCGCTCATGCCCTGGGTCGGCTGATAATTCTTCAGGGCGTTGTGCAGGGACTGCAGCTTCTCCGCCGCGAGTTCCTGCGCCGGATCGCTCTTGATCTCGCCGCCGGCCTTGAGCTCACGGTAGGCGTGAAGCGGGCCTTCGCGCATGCGCTGCTCTAGCGTCCGCCGGCGGCGCGCAGCACCGCGCCGGTGACGTAGCTCGCCTCCTCCGACAGCAGCCAGAGCACGGCCTGGGCGATCTCCTGCGGCGTCCCGGCTCGCCCGAGCGGGACACTCGGCGCGGTCTGGGCGATGCGATCCGGATTGCCGCCGGCGGCGTGGATCTCGGTCTCGATGATGCCGGGGGCCACGGCGTTGACCCGGATGCCTTCCCCAGCGACTTCCTTGGCCAGGCCGATCGTAAAGGAGTCGATCGCGCCCTTGGTCCCGGCGTACCAGGTGTACTCGCCGGGACTGCCCAGGGCGGAGGCGACGGAGGAGATGTTGACGATACCGCCGCCCCCTCCGCCGTGGCGGGTGGACATTCGCAGCACCGCCTCGCGCGCCGCCAGAACCGCGCCGGTGAGGTTGAGGTCGACGGTCTTGCGGATGATCTCCGGATCGACGGCATCAAGGCGGCCGATCCTGCCGGTGATCCCGGCGTTGTTGACCAGCGCGGTCAGCGGGCCGAGCTCAGCGGCGGCCTCAAACAGCGGCGCGATCTCCTCCGGCCTGGCCAGATCGGCCTGCACGGCGACGGCCTTGCGACCGAGGACCTGCACCGCCGCCACGACCTCCTGGGCCGCGGCATGGTTCCCCGCGTAGTTGACGCAGATATCGTAGCCCCGCTCGGCCGCGAGACGGCAGATCGCCGCCCCGATTCCCCGGCTGCCGCCGGTCACCAGCATCGTGCCGCTCATCGCTCCTCGCTCTCGTAGCCCCGTCGATCTCGCGGCAGACTAACGGCCAGGATACTTTTCGCAAAGCCGCCGCCATGACGAACCGTGGAACGCGTGTTGGTCTGCCACGGCCCAGTCTACTTGGCCGCCACGGCGGGAGGCGCAAAGCGGGCAACCATCTCCTGACGCAGCTTATAGGCGGCGCTCTCCTCCTCGGCACGGACGTCGCGCCAGCAGACCACCTCGCCCTCGGCGACGTCGCGAGTGAGGGTAATGCCCTGGGCCAGGCCGATCGGCACGGCGCCGCGCGCGATGCTGTCCTCGGCGGCGGTCAGGCGGCCCCAGACGCAGTAGCCGCCCTCGCCGTCGAGCAGCTCGCCGGCCTTGAGCGGCCGCTTGGCCACGGCAGCGACATCGCCGGTGAAGCTCCGGGTCGTGCCGGTCGGCTCACCGCGCAGGGCGACCGAGAGCACCGAGATTCCGAGCTCCAGCCCGATCAGGTGATAGGGCTTGTACATCGCGGCGAAACGGCCCGAGGAATCGGTCTTCAGGCCGTATTCGCGGAAGCAGCGCGCGGTGTAGTCCGAGGAGGCCTCGAACACCGTATAAACGCCCCAGCGCAGGTCGCGCTCGACCGTTCCGCCCTCGCGCCGCTCGCTGGAAATCACCTCGACCATGCCCTTGTCGTCGAGCAGGCCGCCGGCGGATTTCGGTTTCAACACCTCGGCCAGCTCGTCGACGCTGCAGGGCGGAAAGGCGAGCCCGCCGCGCGGGACGCCCAGGCCGGTGGCATTGGCGACGGCGGCCATTTCGATGCCCGACTTGGTGCCGTCGAGGAAGGAGTTGAACATCTTCGGGTTCATGCCGCCCGCCTTGGCATCCTCCGGCGAGAGGCCGTAGTAGTCCCAGACCGTATCCGGCGTCGAGGCATGATAACCCGGCAGGTACTTGGTGCCCTTGCCGGCGGCGACGACCTCCAGACCGATGGAGCGGGCCCAGTCGACCATTTCGCAGATCAGCGCCGGCTGGTCGCCGTAGGCCATGGAATAGACCACGCCGGCCTTGCGGCAGGCCTCGGCCAGCAGCGGCCCGGCCAGGACGTCGGCCTCGACGTTGACCATGACGATGTGCTTGCCCTCGCGCGCCGCGGTCAGGGCGTGCTCGACGCCGACTGCGGGATGCCCGGTCGCTTCGATCGCCACCTCGACCGCCGGGTCGGCGATCAGGTCGGCGCCGCTCTCGACGAAGCGGGTCGCGGCGATCAGCGCGTCGTCCCAGCCGACCGCCTTACAGGCCTGACGCGCCCGGTCGGGGTCGAGATCGGCGATGACCGCGACCTCGAGGCCCGGCGTCTTGGCGACCTGGGCCAGGAACATGGAGCCGAACTTGCCGGCGCCGATCAGCCCGGCGCGTACCGGCTTGCCGGCGTCGAGGCGTTTCTGCAGCAGGGCGTGGAGATTCATGGCTTTCTACTTCCTCTCGATTTTCGGTGCTCAGAACCGGGACTCGGCGGAACCCGATCAGAGCAGTTTTCGGTACACGACGAAGCCGGAGTTCTCCGCGACCTTGTCGTAGAGCCGCATGGCGGTTTGGTTGGTCTCGTGGGTCAGCCAATAGACCCGCGGCGCCCCGGCGCGTTCGGCTTGCGCATAGACTTCCTCGATCAGCGCCCGTCCCACGCCCTTGCCGCGCGCCGCCTCGCTGGTGAAGAGATCCTGCAGATAGCAGTTCGGCCCGATGGAGGTGGTGCTGCGGTGGAAAATGTAGTGCGTCAAGCCGAGCAGGCGGCTGCCGCTCTCGGCGACCAGCGCATGCATCGGCTCGTAGCCGTCGAAGAAGCGCGCCCAGGTGGTCTCGGTCATCTCGGGCACGACCGCGGTGGCGCCGCTGCGCCCATAGAAGGCGTTGTAGCCCTCCCAGAGGACAAGCCACTGGTCGTGGTCCTGTCGAACCACCGGCCGAACGATCAGATCCTCGGACATCCGCGCTCCCCCGCGCTAGGAAAGAAACATGCCGGGCAGCCCCTCAGGAGGAAGCCCCGCTGGAGAAACCCCCGGCGGCCCCCGGTCAGCCGGGCCTACTCCGCCGCCTGGCCGGAGGCTTTTTCGCGCGCCAGCTCCCTCAGGGCGTTGTCGGGCAGCGGCTCGATCGGAGTGAAGTCGCGGTGGGCGATCCACTCCTCGCGCTTGTACTTGCGGATGTGGTTGTTCACCTCGCAGAGGCTCAGATAGACGATGGTGCGGTTCCAGGGGCTGATGTTCGGCGGGCTGGCGTGCACCAGGTTGCAGTGGAACATCAGCACCGACCCGCGCTTTCCGGTCGGCGCGACGATGCCGCCCTCCTCGGCCAGGCGGGTCACGGTCTCGCGGTCCAGGGTCCACAGCGGATAGGAGGTGGTCTCCAGGTCGTGCCCGGCCTCCAGCACCCCGGCCTTGTGGCTGCGCGGGATGAACATCAGCGGGCCGTTGACCGCGGAGACGTCGTCGAGGAAGAGGGCGATGTTCATCGCACGCGGCTCCGGCATCTCGTCGTCGCGCGCCCAGGTGCCATAGTCCTGATGCCACTGCCAGACCTGCCCGTCGAAGGCCGCCTTGGCGTTGATCTTGAACTGATGCATGTAAACCTGGCCGTCGAGCAGCTGCATCACCGGCTCGACCAGCCGGGGATGCGCACCGAGACGGCGGTAGGCATCGTTGAAAGTGTGCGCGGCAAAGGCTGTGCGGGCGACGCCATTATCCTCGCGCCAGACTTCTTTGCGCTCGGTGGCGTAGATCTTGGCCGCCTCCTCGCGCAACAGGCCCGCCTCCTCCTCGTCGAAGGTTTCGGGCAGGAAGAGATAGCCCTCCCTATGAAATTCCTCGATTTGGGCTGCGGTCAGTTTCATGGCGTTCCTCTCCAGAGTACCCACAAGATTGTGGAGCGGCGGCCGAAGTTGTTCAAGCCGCCCGATATCTTCAGAAACTTAGAGAGGTAATATAACCGCTGACGCGCGCGCTGCCCATCAAGAATTGCGAGGCTAGCCGCGCCAGCCCAGATAGCCGCGGGCATAGAGCGCGCTCTCGGCTTGGCCGAGCGGACCGGCGCCCTGCGGCGCTGCCGCCGGTGAGAAGGCCGGGAAGCCGGCGAAGCGGGCGCACAGGCCGTGCCACAAGCCGTGCAGGGTCAGGCGGGGGGCGGCCAGGGTGCCGTGGGTCAGGGTGAAAGCGCTCATCTTCAATCTCCATCAGGTGCTGCTGTGGCCGCGGAAGAGAATCTTTCAGATTTTCTCAAGATTGCGGCTTCTGTTTTTCCGATACCTGGGTATATGATGGACAATACCGGGCTTAAAATTGATTTGTTCTCTCTGATACTTTAGGTTTTCTCAACATGCCTAGCGATCCTGGCCGTCTTCCCTCCCTGAATGCCCTGCGCGCCTTCGAAGCCGCCGCGCGGCTCGGCAGCCTGACTCGCGCCGCCGAGGAGCTGCACGTCACCACGGCGGCGGTCAGCCACCAGATCAAGGCGCTGGAGAACGATCTGGGGCTGAAGCTGCTGCGCCGCGTAGGCCGGGAGATCGCCCCCAGCGAGGCCGCCGAGCCGGGGCTGGACTCGCTGCGAGAGGGCTTCGACCTGCTGCACCAGGCGGTGCGGCGGATGCGCGCGCGGCCCTCCGGCCGCAGCTTGACCATCTCGATCGCGCCCTCGCTGGCCGCGCTCTGGCTGATTCCCCGGCTCGAACGCTTCTCCACCGCGCATCCCGGCATCGGCATCCTGCTCGACACCAAATGGGGCCGCACCGACTTCGCCCGCTCACCGGTCGACCTGGCGATCCGCTATGGGCCCGGCGGCTACCAGGGCTATTTCTCGCGGCAACTCTTCATCGAGGAGTTCTTCCCGGTCTGCGCGCCGCGCCTGCTGGAAGGCGCGCGCCCGCTGCGGCAGCCGGAGGATCTGAGGCACCACAGCCTGATCCACGTGAACTACGTCCACGCCGACGAGAACTGGCGCGACTGGCCGATGTGGCTCTCCGCCGCCGGCGTCACCGGCATCGACCCGGAGCAGGGGCTGCACTTCTACCAGACGGATCTGGGCCTGCGCGCCGCGGTCGCCGGCCAGGGCGTGGCCCTGGGGACCACGGCCCTGGTCGTCGACCTGCTGGAGCAGGGCGCGCTGCTCAAGCCCTTCGCTCTCTCGCTGGAGAGTCCGCTCGGCTATTACATCGTCTGCCCGGAGGAAAGCGCGCGGCGCGGCGCCGTGGCCGCCTTCATCGAATGGGTGATGGGCGAGGCCGAGGAGTCCTGGGCGGCGCTCAAGCGGATGGCGGGCGAGGCCTGAGGGCTGGCCCTGGCTTTATTGCCGCGACGCCGCGAGATTAATCCCCAGCGCCACCAGTATGCCGCCGCCGATCCGCTGCGTCAGGCGCCGCGCTGCCTGGGACCCGGCGAGCAGCCGCGTCAATCGCTCGGACAGCAGGACGCAGACGACATCGGTGAAGGAGAACACGAAGTTGACGATGGTGCCGAGAATCAGGACCTGCGCCCAGACCGGCAGCGCCGCGGAAACCTCGGTGAACTGCGGCAGGAAAGCCAGATAGAATAGCGCCGTCTTGGGATTCAGGACCTCCACCGTAATGCCTTCGCGCACCGCGTGGGGCAGTGTCTTCGCTTCCATGCGAAGCGGCGAAACGGCTAGCTCTGCCCGCGAGGTGAAAAGCTTAACGCCGAGCCAGATCAGATAGGCGGCGCCGAGCAGCTTGACCGCGGCATAGAGAACGGGAACCGCCTCCAGCAGCACCGCGAGACCGCAGGCAGCCGCTGCGACATGGGCGTAGCCGGCGAGATGCAGACCGAGGGCGGAATGCCAGCCGGCGCGCCGCCCGCGGGCGATGGTTTGCGCCGCCGCGTAGAACATGCCCGGCCCGGGCACGCAGGCGAAGATCGCGGTCGCGACGAAAAACGGCAGCAACAGCTCGGTGGAGGGCATCGGCAGGGCTCCGGAAGTTGTCCCCTAAAATCTTTAGCACGGGGGGCCGCCGGGTCGAGGGGAATCCGCAACGCCCTTACGGCAAACCCGCGCCGGCCGCCTCGAAGGCGAAGCTCTCGCCGAGCAGGGCCGAGGCGCGCGGGGCGATCCGGCGCGGATCGCCGGTGGTGAGGAAGCGCGTGCCGCCGCCTGGGACCGCGAACTCCGGGTGTCGCAAGAGATACCCGGCCAGGCTCTCCGCCGAGAGCGCGGCCTGGGAGAGGATCGGCGCGTTCTCCGGCAGAGCCGCGCGGAACTGCGCGGCGACCAGGGGGAAATGGGTGCAGCCGAGCACCACCGCCTCGGGCGCCGCCATCCGCTGCGCCAGGGTGCGGCAGAAGCCGGAAACCATCCCCGCCAGCTCCTCAGCCGGGGCGCCGCCCTCGATTGCCGCGACCAGACCGGGGCAGGCGACCTCGGCGACGGTGAAGCCCGGCGCGCGGCGGCGGATCTCGCGGCCATAGGCACCGCTTTCCACCGTCCGGGTGGTGGCGAAAACGGCAATGCCGCGGCGCGGGTCCTCTGGCCGGACCTGCCGTTCAGGATGGTCCACAGCCCAAGCGACGCCGGTCAGCGCCTCCACCGTGGGCACGAAGATACCGAGAATGCGCCGCCCCGGCCGGCCGGGCAGCCAGTCCTCCTGCAGGCGCCGCAGGGCGACCGCCGCCGCGGTGTTGCAGGCCAGCACCACCAGCCTGCAGTCGAGCTCGAACAGCCGCTCGACCCCGGCACGGGTCATGGCCAGGATCTCCTCCGGCCTATGCTCGCCATAAGGCGCGTTGGCGTGATCGCCGAGATAGAGAAAGCGCTGCTCCGGCAGGCGCGTCTGCAGCGCCCGCCAGACCGTCAGGCCGCCGTGGCCGCTGTCGAAGACGCCGATCGCGCCGGCTTGATCGCTCACCTGGCTTCGCCTAGACCGCCGCCTGCCCGGCCAGGTCCGCGAGGCAGGCGTCGTCCAAGGGGCTAAGCGGGGCGAAGTCGCGGTTGCAGTGATGCCAGTCGCGCTTTTCGCCGGTGCAGGCGTTGCTCACCGCGTTGTAGTTGAGATACCAGATCGCCCGCCGGTAGGGCGAGATGTTGGGCGCCGAGCCGTGCACGATGTTGCAGTGAAGGAAGGCGACCGACCCGGCTGGCCCGGTCAGCGCCTGGATGCCGGCTTCCTCGGCATAGCGCCGTACCACGGCGCGGTCGATCTCCATCACGGTGTAGCCCTGGGCGCCATTTTCCGGCGCCACTTCCTCGCTCATGCCGTGATGCTGGGACCCGGGAATCACCAGCAGCGGCGAGTTGACGGCACTGGCATCGTCGAGGAAGACCGCGACCATCAGGCAATGCGGCTCCGGCATGCCGTCCTCGCGGTGCCAGGTGCCGAAGTCCTGATGCCAGGACCACAGGCCGCCGGCGAAATCCATCTTCGGGTTGAGCCGGGTCTGGTGGATATAGGCCTCCTCGCGCAGCAGCTGGTGGACCGGTTCCAGAACGCGCGGATGCAGCGACATCCGGCGGTAGGCCTCCTGAAAGGCATGGGCGCCATAGACCAGACGCACGGCCTGGCTGCCGTCCTTCTCGCGCACCACCTCCGGGCCCCGGCGGGCCAGCAGCTCAGCCAGACCACCGTTGAGAGTCGCGATCTCCGCCGCGCTGAAAAGCTCCGGAAAGAACAGGCAGCCCAGGCTATCGAATTCCTGGACCTGGCTCTCGCTCAGCTTCATGCTTGCCCTCGTTTCGCCGCAGCGGTTATCCCTGCCCCAGCATAGCAAGAGGAAAGTGGCATGAACGAGGAAGTCTTCAACATGGACCTCAGGAAGTTCCTGAAGAAGGTCGGCGTCACCTCCCAGCGCGAGATCGAGCAGGCGGTGCGCGGCGGCCTGGAGTCCGGCAAGATCTCGGCCCGCGACGCGGTCAAGGTCAAGGTGGTGCTGACCGTCGAGGGCCTGGACGTGACCCACGAGGTCGACGGCAAGATCGCGCTTTCCTGACGCCGCTCACCGGCGCGGATAGGACGGCGGCTCCGGCAGGCCGTAGTCGGCCAGCACCGCCTTCAGGCGGTCCGGGTAGTCGGTGATGATGCCGTCCACGCCGAGCTCGATCAGCGAAGCCATGTCGGCGGGATCGTTGACCGTCCAGACCACCACCCGCAGCCCGACGCGGTGGGCGTCGCGCAGATCGACCTCCCGCAGATCGCGGAAGTAAGGCGACCAGACATCGCCGCCGGCACGCTTGACCAGCACCGGCAGCAGGCCCTCGGCCTGCTTGAGATCGTACCCGGCCAACCAGGGCGAGAGCCCGGCTTCACCGCGCCGGACGGTATCCATCCAGTCCTGCTCGACCGTGAGATAGGCGGTGGCGAGCTCGGGCGCCGCGGCCTGCACCCGCTGCAGGGTGCGCCAGTCGAAGGACTGCACTGTCGCCCGCTCCGTCACCCCGGCCTCCTCCAGCACCGCGATCAGGGCGTCCGCGAAGCTGTTGGGATCGGGCGTCAGCTCGGGCTGCGCCGGGGAAATCTTGGTTTCGATATTGTAGCGCACCGCCCCGCCACTTTGCACCTCGGCCTGGGCGATCGCCTCCGCCAGTGTCGGAACCGCCACCCCATCCAAACCCTGCTGCTCCGGGAAGCGGCTGGCGGCGCGGCTGCCCGGTGCGATTCGCCCGATATCGTAGCGCCGCAGCTCTTCCAGGCTCAGCGCGTTGACCGCCAGGTTCTCCCCGGCGAGCCAGGCGCCGTCCGGCCCACGCGTACGCGTTGGATCGAGGATCGGATCGTGCAGCACCACCGGCGTGCCGTCCGCCGTCATCACCACGTCGAGCTCCAGGGTGTGCACGCCGATTTCCAGCGCCCGGGCGAAGCCGGGCAGGCTGTTTTCCGGCGCCAGCCCGCGCGCGCCGCGGTGGCCCTGGACTTCGAAGATCAGATAGCCCTCGGCCAGCTCCCTCTGCCGCTCATTCGGCCCCTGGAAGGCGAGCAGGCCCAGCCCGAGCAGCAGCAGGGTCATCACGATCCAGGCGATGCTGTTCCCCGAAAGCCGGTGCCGGCGCTGCGGCGGCGGCGGGCCGCGGTGCGGCGGCGGTTCGCGCGGCGGCACGGCGTCAGTCCTCGGTCGTGGCGCGGCGGCGCATTTCGGCGGCGGTCGCCTGGGCCAGCGGGTCCTCGGGAAAGGCCTCGGCGATTCCCATAGCCGCCGAGAGTGCCTCCTCGGCCGGCTTGTCCTGGCTGAGCTTGGCTTTGGCCTCGAGCCGGGCGATCGGGATCTCGAAGGCGAGGATGGCGTTCTCCAGCCCCCGGCGTTTGCGCTCGTCGAGGCTCTGCAGCGACCAGGGCGCCGCCAAGGGCGCCTCGTGAGTCTCGACCAGGCGCGCCATCAGTGCCGAGGTCGCCGCCGGGTCGAGCAGCCGCGGCCTGCCATAGAGATGCACCGCCTGGTAGTTCCAGGTCGGCACCTTGCCGCCGGTCGCGTACCAGTTCGGCGAGACATAGGCGTGCGGGCCCTGAATGACCGCCAGGGCCTCGCCGCCGCTCTCCGCCAGGGTCTCGATAGCCGCGCACTGCGGGTTGGCGCGGGCGATGTGGCCGAGCAGGCGGCCGCCGGGGAAATCCTCGTGCCCCTCCTCCGGATCGTAGAGAAACGGCAGGTGCGTGGCCTCCAGTCCGGCAGCGGACTGGGTGACCAGCAGGCCGAAGTTATGGGCGGCGATCATCGCCGCGATCTCGGCGCGGTCCTGCCAGACGAAGGGCTTGGGTACGTACATCGCGGTTCTCGCTGCTCTCCGGCGCGCAGTTGGGCGCAAGCGCCGGGAGATTGCAAGCCGTTCGAGGCGTTCAGCCGACACGGATGTTCTTGAACTGCCAGGGATCGTCTTCGTCGATGTCTTCGTCGAACAGCTGGCCGCGGTCCTGCAGCGGCGTCCAGTCGGTATAGGCGCCGATCAGCGGCTGCAGGTAAGGCGCCGCCACCTCCAGCACCCGGGCATGGTCCAGCTCCTCGGGTTCGACCAGGCCGCGGTTCGGATTCTCGATCGCCCAGATCAGCGCGCCGAGCGCCCCGGCGGCGACCTGCAGCGAGGTCGCGTTGTTGCGCGGCGCAAGGCGGCGCGCCGCCTCCACCGTGAGCTGGGAGCCGTACCAGTAGGCGCCGGGCTTCGCCCCCATCAGCAGCACCCCGAGTTCGTCCATGCCGGCGACGATGTCGTCCATCATGATCCGGGTTTCCTCCGGCGGCGCCCAGTTGCGCCCGGCAGACTCCATGATCGAGAGCTTGGCATCGTCGGAAGGGTGGTAGGCGAAGTGGCAGGTCGGGCGGTAGACGACCTCTCCGCCCTCCTCCAAAGTCAGGTACTCGGCCAGCGAAACCGACTCGTCATGGGTAATCAGGAAGCCGTGGAAAGGCCCTTCGTTGGGCGCCCAGCTGCGCACCAGGGTCAAGGCCCCGGGCCGCTCCAGGTAGATCGCGCAGCCGTTGCCGAAGCCGTGGCGGCCGCCATCCTCGGGGAAGCTCTTCTCGTGGCTGCCCCAGCCGAGCTCGGCCGGCTGCAGGCTTTCCGAGATGAAGCCCTCGATCGACCAGGTGTTGGCGAAGACGCCCGGCTGGCGCGGAATCTCGGACACCTGGCTGTCGCGCTCGGCGATATGGATCGCCTTGATGCCGAGGCCGCGGGCGAGCGCCGCCCAGCCTGCGCGCGTCGCAGGGGGAGCGACCGCTTCGCCCTGGTCGCGGGCGATGTTCAGCAGCGCCTGCTTGACGAAGAGGTTGACCAGCCCGGGGTTGGCGCCGTGGTTGATCACCGCCGTCGGCCCGCCCGGCGGCACGCGGTCGCGGATCGCCAGGGTGCGGGCGCGGAAGGCGTAGTTGGAACGCTCCGAGGAGGACGCCCCCTCGGCGACGAACTCGCTCAGCCAGGGCTCGTTGCTGGTGTCGACGTAGAGCGCGCCGAGCGCCTGGCAGATCTCGACCAGATGGGCGCTGGAGACGTCGACCGAGAGGTTGAGCAGGGCGTCGCCGGGGCCGAGTCGCCGGGCCAGCTCGTCGCGGCAGTTGTCCGGGGTCAGCGCCAGCTGCTCGAAGGCCAGGCCCTCGGCCGCGGCAATCTCCCGTCCGCCGGCATCGGCAGCGAGGATCGAGAGCTTCTCCCGCGGCAGCTCGAGATGCCGGAACAGCAGCGGCAGGATGCCCTGGCCGATGATGCCGAAGCCCAGCATCAGCAGCCGCCCGGAGAAGGCGACGCGGGGGTTATCCTGCGCGGCGGCCGGCAAGAGGCCTAAATCAGACCTTGCGCTCGACCATCAGCTTCTTGATCTCGGCGATGGCCTTGGCGGGGTTGAGGGACTTGGGGCAGGTCTTGGTGCAGTTCATGATGGTGTGGCAGCGGTACAGCCGGAAGGGGTCCTCCAGCGCGTCGAGACGCTCGCCGGTGTGCTCGTCGCGGCTGTCGGCGATCCAGCGGTAGGCCTGCAGCAGCACCGCCGGACCCAGGTAGCGCTCGCCGTTCCACCAGTAGCTCGGGCAGGCAGTCGTGCAGCAGAAGCAGAGGATGCATTCCCACAGCCCGTCGAGCTTCTCGCGCTCCTCGGGGCTCTGCGGCCGCTCGCGGCCCGGCGCCGGGGTAGAGGTCTTCAGCCAGGGCTCGATCGAGGAGTACTGCGCATAGGCCTGGGTCAGATCGGGCACCAGGTCCTTGACCACCGGCATGTGCGGCAGGGGGTAGACCCGCACCTCGGCCTCGATCTCGTCGAGGTGTTTGGTGCAGGCCAGGGTGTTGGTACCGTCGATGTTCATGGCGCAGGAGCCGCAGACCCCCTCGCGGCAGGAGCGGCGGAAAGTCAGTGTCGGATCGACCTCGTTCTTGATCTTGATCAGGGCGTCGAGGACCATCGGCCCGCAGTCGTCCATGTCGATCTCATAGGTATCGACCTGGGGCGTCTTGCCGTCGTCGGGATTCCAGCGATAGACCTTGAAGGCGCGCACCTTCTTGGCGGCCTCGGGTCCGGGATGTTTCGTGCCCTCGCCGATCTTGGAGTTGGCGGGCAGTGTGAATTCGGCCATTCCGTGTCTCCCCCGGGCGCCTAGTAGACCCGCGCCTTCGGCGGGATGGCTTGGATTTCGTTGGTCAGCGGCTGCATGTGCACCGGGCGGGTGCCGGCGGTTATCTCGCCGGCGTCGTCGACGAAGACGATCGAGTGCTTCATCCAGTTCTCGTCGTCGCGGTCGGGGAAGTCCTCGCGGGCGTGGGCGCCGCGGCTTTCCTCACGCAGTCCCGCAGAGCCCACGGTCGCCACCGCCTGGTACATCAGGTTGTCGAGCTCCAGGGTCTCGACCAGGTCGGAGTTCCAGACCATCGAGCGGTCGGAGACCGAGAGATCGTCCTTGCGGCTCCACAGCTCGGCAAGCTTCTTCTTGCCCTCGGCCAGGCTGTCGCCGGTGCGGAACACAGCCGCGTGGCCCTGCATCGCCTTCTGCATCTCCAGGCGCAGGGCCGCCGTCTTGGTGCCGCCCTTGGCGTGGCGCAGGCGGTCGAGCCGCTCCAGCGCACGCTCGGCGGCATCGCTTGCCAGCGGCCGGTGGGTTTCGCCGGGAGTCATGGTCTCGGCGCAGCGCTTGCCGGCGGCGCGGCCGAACACCACGAGGTCGAGCAGCGAGTTGGAACCGAGGCGATTGGCGCCGTGCACCGAGACGCAGGCCGCCTCGCCGACCGCCATCACGCCGGGCACCACGGAGTCGGGATCGCCGTCCCTGGGCATCAGCATCTCGCCGTGGAAGGAGGTCGGGATGCCGCCCATGTTGTAGTGGCAGGTCGGCAGCACCGGGATCGGCTCCTTGGTGACCTCGACTCCGGCGAAGATCCGTGCCGTTTCAGAGATGCCGGGCAGGCGCTGGTGCAGGATCTCCGGGTCGAGGTGCTCCAGGTGCAGGTGGATGTGGTCGCCTTCCGGCCCGACGCCGCGGCCCTCGTTGATCTCCATGGTCATGGAACGACTGACCACGTCGCGGCTGGCCAGGTCCTTGGCGCTGGGCGCGTAGCGCTCCATGAAGCGCTCGCCCTCGGAGTTGGTCAGATACCCGCCCTCGCCGCGCGCGCCCTCGGTGATCAGGCAGCCGGCGCCGTAGATGCCGG
>JBBEAM010000006.1:0-15655 GCA_040882845.1 Rhodovibrionaceae bacterium
CGATCGTCCCAATGTTGCAGTGCGGCTTCGTCCGCTCAAATTTCGACTTCGACATGGTCTTTACCGTCTCCCTTCTAAGGGTATTGCTTGTCTCTGGTTGATACCGTTTAGGCCAGCTTCGCTTTGACTTCGTCGGCCACGGCCTGAGGCACCTTCTCGTAGTGATCGAAGTGCATCGTGTACTGGGCGCGGCCCTGACTCATCGAGCGCAGCGTGTTTACGTAGCCGAACATGTTGGCCAGCGGCACCATCGCGGTGACGACGCGGGCAATACCCCGGCTATCCATCGAGTTGACGTTGCCGCGCCGGCTGTTCAGATCGCCGATGATGTCGCCCATGTACTCCTCGGGCGTCACCACCTCGACCCGCATCATCGGCTCGAGCAACACAGGTCCGGCTTTCGGCAGACCCTCGCGGAAGGCGGCGCGCGCCGCAATCTCGAAGGCCATGACGCTGGAGTCCACATCGTGGCTCGCACCGTCGACCAGGGTCGCCTTGAAGTCGATCACCGGGAACCCGGCGATCACGCCTGCGTCGCGGGCGGAATTCAAGCCCTTCTGCACGCCGGGAATGTATTCACGCGGCACGGAACCGCCGACTACGGCGTTCTCGAACACGAATCCCTCGCCGGACTCGAGCGGCTCGAAGACAATCTTGACCCGGGCGAACTGACCGGAACCGCCGGTCTGCTTCTTATGGGTGTAGTCGACTTCGGCCACGCGGGTGACGGTCTCGCGGTACGCCACCTGCGGCGCGCCGACATTGGCCTCCACCTTGAATTCGCGCTTCATGCGGTCAACCAGAATCTCGAGATGGAGCTCGCCCATCCCCTTGATCACGGTCTGCCCGCTTTCCGGATCGGAAGCCACCTGGAAGGAGGGGTCCTCCTGCGCCAAACGCTGCAGGGCGACGCCCATTTTTTCCTGATCGACCTTGGATTTCGGTTCGACGGCGACCTCGATCACGGGATCGGGGAACTCCATGCGCTCCAGAATCACCGGATGATTGGGATCGCAGAGCGTGTCCCCCGTGGTGGTGTCCTTCAGCCCGGCGATGGCGACGATATCGCCGGCCAGGGCCTCATCGATTTCCTCGCGGGTATTGGCATGCATCAGCAACATGCGGCCGACGCGTTCGCGGGTGTCCTTCACCGAGTTCATCACCGAGGACCCTTTGCTCAGGGAGCCAGAGTAAACCCGGGCGAAGGTCAGAGAGCCGACAAAAGGGTCGGTCATGATCTTGAAGGCCAGCGCCGACATCGGCTCGTCGTCCGACGACCTACGGAGGACTTCCTCGTCGGTACCCGGCTTGACGCCGCGGATCGCAGCAACGTCGGTCGGGCTCGGCAGGTAGTCAACCACGGCGTCGAGCAACGGCTGCACGCCCTTGTTCTTGAAGGCCGTCCCGCAGAGCACCGGCACGAAGGCCAGGCCGCAGGTGCCCTTGCGGATGCACGCCTTGAGGGTTTCTTCGTTCGGCACGTTGCCTTCGAGATAAGCCTCCAGCGCGGCATCGTCCTGCTCGACCGCCAGCTCGACCATCTTCTCGCGGTACTCGGCGGCCTGCTCCAGGAGCGCTTCGGGAATCTCGGTGTATTCGAATTCGGCGCCCAGCGACTCGTCCTTCCAGACGATCGCCTTCATCTTCAACAGGTCGATAATGCCGGCGAAATCGGACTCGGCGCCGATCGGCAGCTGAGTTACCAGCGGCGTCGCGCCGAGCCGGTCGATGATCATGTCGACGCAGCGGAAGAAGTCCGCGCCCATGCGGTCCATCTTGTTGATAAAGCACATCCGCGGCACGTGATACTTGTCGGCCTGGCGCCACACAGTCTCGGACTGAGGCTCAACGCCGGCGACGGAATCGAAAACCGCGACCGCACCGTCGAGCACGCGCAGGGAACGCTCGACCTCGATGGTGAAGTCGACGTGGCCCGGGGTATCGATGATGTTGATGCGGTGGTCGTGCCAGAAGCAGGTCGTGGCGGCGGAGGTGATGGTGATCCCGCGCTCCTGCTCCTGCTCCATCCAATCCATGGTGGCCGCGCCGTCATGGACCTCGCCGATCTTATGGGAGCGGCCGGTGTAATACAGGATGCGCTCGGTCGTCGTCGTCTTACCGGCATCGATGTGGGCCATGATGCCGATGTTGCGATAGCGTTCGAGCGGGGTTACTCGCGAGGTCATTTACGTCGTCTCTCTCGTCTTGCGGCCATTACCAGCGGTAATGCGAGAAGGCACGGTTGGCCTCAGCCATCCGGTGCGTGTCTTCGCGCTTCTTTACCGCGGCGCCACGATTGTTCGATGCGTCGAGCAGCTCGCCGGCGAGGCGATCCTGCATGGTCAGCTCGGAACGGCTGCGCGCCGCCGCAATCATCCAGCGGATCGCCAGCGCCTGGGCACGCTCGCTGCGCACCTCGACCGGCACCTGATAGGTGGCGCCGCCGACCCGGCGCGAGCGCACTTCGAGGTCGGGCCTGATGTTGACCAGCGCCTCGTGGAAGACCTTAAGCGGATCGTTGCCGCCCTTGGACTGCACCACATCGAAGGCGCCGTAAACGATGCCCTCTGCAGTCGACTTTTTGCCGGCGCGCATCAGGTTGTTCATAAACTTGCTCAGCACGAGATCCCCGAACTTCGGATCCGGCAGGATTTCGCGCTTTTCAGCCCTATGACGGCGAGACATCCGGGAGCTCCCTACTTCGGCCGCTTGGCGCCGTACTTGGAACGGCGCTGGCGGCGGTCGGCGACGCCCTGGGTATCCAGCGTGCCGCGAATGATGTGATAGCGAACGCCCGGCAGGTCCTTGACGCGACCGCCGCGAATCATGACCACGGAGTGTTCCTGCAGGTTATGCCCCTCGCCGGGGATATAGCTGGTCACTTCGTAACCGTTGGTCAGACGGACGCGCGCAACCTTACGCAGCGCGGAGTTCGGCTTCTTCGGCGTCGTCGTATAGACGCGCGTGCAGACCCCGCGCTTCTGCGGGCAGGCCTCCATGGCGGGGACCTTGTTGCGTACCGGCTTGTCCTTGCGCGGCTTGCGGATCAATTGGTTGATCGTCGGCATGCGATCGCTCTTCCTCGAGTAAACCCACTGTTGTTGCGTCTGCCCCGGTCGCGCCGACTTTACGGCCCTGACAAAAACAAACGCCGCATGGAAGCCACTGTTAGCTCCCTTCGGCGTTCGGGACACTCCGGGTCCGTTGCCGGACCCGTATGTTCAATAAATCCCGCGGAACCGCGTTTAGCCCCGTCCTGGAAAGTCCCAAGACGTCAGGATTACGGCCGGCTCTCTGCCCGGAATCGGGCGGAATATATGGGGGTGAGGGGGTAGCGTCAAGCCTTAGTTTCTTTGGCTTTTCGCCCGGCTTCCAGAGTCATGAAAGCCGTCCCCACGGGGAGATGGCGCAATAAAATTACGCCACGCTCCTAGAAAACCATTCCACGGCGGAGAAAACCGCCGGCGGCGCACCCGCGCCGCCGGCAGATCGAAGACCGCCAGTCAGGCGGCGGAACTGTCTTCCGCGGAGTCGCCGGAGTCGGCGCGTTCCGCGGCAGCTTTGGCTGCAGCCAGCTCGGCCACCCTCTCGCGTTCGGCGACGATCACCTGATCGCGCTCGAAAGCGAGTTTCTTCAGGCGGTTCATCACCGAGCCCGTGCCCGCCGGGATCAGTCGCCCGACGATCACGTTCTCCTTCAGCCCAATCAGGCTGTCGCGCTTGCCGTTGACCGCGGCCTCGGTAAGCACCCGGGTGGTCTCCTGGAAGGAGGCCGCCGAGATGAAGGAGCGGGTCTGCAGGCTGGCCTTGGTGATGCCCTGGAGCACAGGCTTGCCCTCGGCCGGCGTACCGCTTTCCTCGTAGAGCTTGGCGTTGATCTCCTCCAGCTCCTCGCGGTCGACCTGTTCGCCGACCAGGAAGGTGCTGTCGCCCGGCGCCGTGATCTCGACCTTCTGCAGCATCTGGCGAACGATCACCTCGATGTGCTTGTCGTTGATCTTGACGCCCTGCAGGCGATAGACGCTCTGGATCTCGTTGATCAGGTATTCCGCCAGGGCCTCGACGCCGAGAACCTCCAGGATGTCATGCGGCACGGGATTGCCGTCCATCAGCAGATCGCCGACGCCGACGAAGTCGCCTTCCTGCACGGAGATATGCTTGCCCTTGGGGATCATGTACTCGGCCGCCTCGCCGCCATCTTCCGGGCGCACCACGATACGGCGCTTGGTCTTGTAGTCGCGGCCGAACTCGACGCGCCCCTCGATCTCGCTGATGATCGCGTGATCCTTGGGCTTGCGCGCCTCGAAGAGCTCTGCCACGCGCGGCAGACCGCCGGTGATGTCGCGGGTTTTGGTCGACTCCCGCGGGATACGGGCAAGCACGTCGCCAGCCTTCACCTGCTGGCCGTTCTCGACCGAGAGGATCGCGTCCACCGACATGAAGTAGCGTGCCTCCATGCCGTTGGCCAGGGAGACGACGTTGTCCTTGGCATCGCGCAGGGTGATCCGCGGCTTCAGGTCGTTGCCGCGCGGCTGCTGCTTCCAGTCGATGACGACGCGGTTGGAAATGCCCGTGGTCTCGTCCATCACCTCGCGCATCGACAGGCCGTCGACCAGGTCGACGTAGGTAGCCGTACCTTCCTTCTCCGTCAGGATCGGAATGGTATAGGGGTCCCACTCGGCGAGCTTCTGGCCCTTCTCGACGCTCGCGCCCTCATCGACCAGCAGACGGGTGCCATAGGGAACGCGATGCCGCGCCCGCTCCCGTTCCTTGTCGTCGTAGAGCACGATCTCGAGATTGCGGCCCATCACGATGTCGATGCCTTCGGAGTTCCGAACCACGTTCTTGTTCTGGATCTTGATCTTGGCATCCAGCGAGGCCTCGACGGAGCTCTGTTCCGCGCCGCGCTGGGCGGCGCCGCCGATGTGGAAGGTGCGCATGGTGAGCTGGGTACCCGGCTCACCGATCGACTGGGCCGCGATCACGCCGACGGCCTCGCCGATGTTGACCGAGGTTCCCCGGGCCAGGTCGCGGCCGTAGCAGTCGCCGCAGATGCCGCCACGGGATTCGCAGGTCAGGGTCGAGCGGATGCGCACGGCGTCGATGCCGGCGGTATCGATGCGCTCGACCTCTTCCTCGGCGATCAGCTCGCCGGCCTTGACCAGCACGTCGCCGTTCAGCGGATCGATGATGTCCTCGGCGGCGGTCCGGCCGATAATGCGGTCGGCGAGCGGTGCGATGACCTCGCCGCCCTCGACCACGGCGCGGACCATCAGGCCGTTCTTGGTGCCGCAGTCCTTCTCCACGACGATGGCGTCCTGGGCGACGTCGACCAGACGGCGCGTCAGGTAGCCGGAGTTGGCCGTCTTGAGGGCGGTATCCGCCAGGCCCTTACGGGCGCCGTGGGTCGAGTTGAAGTACTCGAGCACGGTCAGGCCTTCCTTGAAGTTGGAGATGATCGGCGTCTCGATGATCTCGCCAGACGGCTTGGCCATCAGGCCGCGCATGCCGGCCAGCTGCTTGATCTGGGCGGCCGAGCCACGGGCGCCGGAGTGCGCCATCATGTACACCGAGTTGATGTGCTTGCCCTTCACCTGGGACATCACCTGCATCATCTCGTCGGCCACCTTGTCGGTGGTGTTCGACCAGACGTCGACGACCTTGTTGTACTTCTCGCCGCGGGTGATCAGGCCGTCCTGATACTGCTGCTCGAACTCCTTGACCTCTTCCTGGGCCGCCTCGACCAGCTTGGTCTTGGCCTCGGGAATGATCAGGTCGTCCTTGCCGAAGGAAATGCCGGCCCGGCAGGCCTGGCCGAAGCCGAGCGCCATCAGGCGATCGCAGAAGATCACCGTCTCCTTCTGACCGCAGTGGCGATAGACGATATCGATGACGTCGGTGATTTCCTTCTTGGTCAGCAAACGGTTGACCATGGAGACGGGCACATGGCGGCTGCGCGGCAGCAGCTGCGCGAGGTGCATGCGGCCCGGCGTGGTCTCGATCACCACGGTCTCGGGATTGCCTTCGGAATCGACGGTGTGATAGCGCGCCTTGATCTTGGTGTGCAGCGAAATGGCGCCGGCCACCAGGGCATGCTCGATCTCGCCCATGTCGCCGAAGACCATGCCCTCGCCGGGCTCGTTGTCGCCTTCCATGGTGAGATAGTAGATGCCGAGAACGATGTCCTGGCTGGGCACGATGATCGGCTTGCCGTTGGCCGGGCTGAGGATGTTGTTGGTCGACATCATCAGCACGCGGGCCTCGAGCTGCGCCTCCAGGCTCAGCGGCACGTGGACCGCCATCTGGTCGCCGTCGAAGTCGGCGTTGAAGGCGGTGCAGACCAGCGGATGCAGCTGGATCGCCTTGCCCTCGATCAGCACCGGCTCGAAAGCCTGGATGCCGAGGCGATGCAGCGTCGGTGCGCGGTTCAGCATCACCGGATGCTCGCGGATCACCTCCTCGAGGATATCCCAGACCTCGGGACGCTCCTTCTCGACCATCTTCTTGGCCGCCTTGATGGTGGTGGCCATGCCGTAGGTCTCGAGCCGCGAATAGATGAACGGCTTGAACAGCTCCAGGGCCATCTTCTTCGGCAGGCCGCACTGATGCAGCTTCAGCTCCGGGCCGACCACGATGACCGAGCGGCCGGAGTAGTCGACGCGCTTGCCGAGCAGGTTCTGACGGAAGCGGCCCTGCTTGCCCTTGAGCATATCGGACAGCGACTTGAGGGGACGCTTGTTGGCGCCGGTGATGACCCGGCCGCGGCGGCCGTTGTCGAACAGGGCGTCGACCGCCTCCTGCAGCATGCGCTTCTCGTTACGCACGATGATGTCGGGGGCGCGCAGCTCGATCAGCCTCTTCAAGCGGTTGTTGCGGTTGATCACGCGGCGGTAGAGATCGTTCAGGTCGGAGGTCGCGAAGCGGCCGCCGTCGAGCGGCACCAGCGGACGCAGTTCCGGCGGAATCACCGGCACGACGTCGAGCACCATCCACTCCGGACGGGCGCCGGACTCGATGAAGGCCTCGACCAGCTTCAGGCGCTTGACCAGCTTCTTGCGCTTGGCCTCGGAACCGGTTTCCTTGAGGTCGACGCGGATCTCCTGCCGCTCCTCCTCCAGGTCGATGGCGATCAGCATGTCCTTGATCGCCTCGGCGCCGATTTTCGCGGTGAAGGCGTCATCGCCGTAGTCGTCCTGCGCGTCCATGAACTCCTCTTCGGAGAGGAGCTGATGCATCTTCAGCGGGGTCAGGCCGGGTTCAGTGACCACGTAGTTCTCGAAATAGAGCACCCGCTCCAGATCCTTCAGGGTCATGTCGACCAGCAAGCCGATGCGGCTGGGCAGCGACTTCAGGAACCAGATGTGGGCGACCGGGCTGGCCAGCTCGATGTGGCCCATGCGCTCGCGGCGTACCTTGGACAGCGTGACCTCGACGCCGCACTTCTCGCAGTGAATGCCGCGGTACTTCATCCGCTTGTACTTGCCGCAGAGGCACTCGTAGTCCTTGATCGGGCCGAAGATCCGGGCGCAGAACAGGCCGTCGCGCTCCGGCTTGAAGGTGCGATAGTTGATGGTTTCGGGCTTCTTGATCTCGCCGAAGGACCACGAGCGGATCTGCTCCGGGCTCGCGATCGAGATCCGGATCTCATCGAAGCTCTGCGGGCCGGATACCTGACCGAAGAGGTTCATCAACTCGTTCATTTAGTCTCTCCAAAAAATCTGCTGCGAACGTCTCGAGAAAAGCGGCTAGCGCCGGCCGAGGGCGCTAGTACTCGCTTTCCTTGAGGTTCACGTTGAGTCCGAGCGACTTCAGTTCCTTGACCAGGACGTTGAAGGACTCGGGAATACCGGCCTCGAAGTTGTCTTCGCCCTTGACGATCGACTCGTAGACCTTGGTGCGGCCGCCGACGTCGTCCGACTTCACCGTCAGCATCTCCTGCAGGGTGTAGGCGGCGCCGTAGGCTTCCAGCGCCCAGACCTCCATCTCACCGAAGCGCTGACCGCCGAACTGCGCCTTGCCGCCCAGCGGCTGCTGGGTGACCAGGCTGTAGGGGCCGATCGAACGGGCGTGGATCTTGTCGTCGACCAGATGGTGCAGCTTCAGCATGTAGATGTAGCCGACGGTCACCTGGCGGTCGAAGGTCTCGCCGGTGCGTCCATCCACCAGGGTCACCTGGCCGGAGGAGTTGAGACCGGCCTGCTCCAGCATCTCGACGATATCCGGCTCGCGGGCGCCGTCGAACACCGGCGTGGCGATCGGCACGCCGGGCCGCAGGTTGCCGGCAAGCTCGACCAGTTCCTCGTCGCTGAGCACGGCGATGTCGTCCTTGTAGGTCTGGTCGCCGTATACCTGCTTCAGCTTCTTCTTGATCTCGTCGGTCTTGCCGCTGCTCCGCTGCATGGCGTCCAGCGCCTCGCCGATCTGCCGGCCGATACCCGCGCAGGCCCAGCCCAGATGGGTCTCCAGAATCTGCCCCACGTTCATGCGCGAGGGCACGCCCAGCGGGTTGAGCACGATGTCCACCGAGGTGCCGTCTTCGGTGTAAGGCATGTCCTCGATCGGCACGATCTTGGAAATCACGCCCTTGTTGCCGTGACGGCCGGCCATCTTGTCGCCCGGCTGCAGCTTGCGCTTCACCGCGACGAAGACCTTGACCATCTTCATCACGCCCGGGGGCAGCTCGTCGCCGCGCTGCAGCTTCTCGACCTTGTCCTCGAAGCGCTTGGTCAGGGCGTCGATCGACTCCTCGAACTGCTTGTTCAAGGCTTCGACGTCGGCCTGGCGCTTGTCGTTCTTGACCGAGATTTGACGCCACTGGCCCGGGGTGAAGTCGGACAGCACCTTCTCGGTGATCTTGGTCTCCGCCTTCAGGCCCTTGGGGCCGTTGACCGCGGTGTGGTTGACCAGCAGATCCTTGAGGCGTCCATAGAAGGAGCGCTCGAGAATCGCCTTCTCGTCGTCGCGGTCCTTGGCCAGACGCTCGATCTCCTGCTTCTCGATCGCCAGCGCGCGCTCGTCCTTGTCGACGCCGCGGCGCGAGAAGACCCGGACCTCGACCACCGTGCCGGTGCCGCCCGGCGGCACCCGCAGGGAGGTATCGCGCACGTCGGAGGCCTTTTCGCCGAAGATCGCGCGCAGCAGCTTCTCCTCCGGGGTCATCGGACTCTCGCCCTTCGGCGTCACCTTGCCGACCAGGATGTCGCCCGCCTGCACCTCGGCGCCGATGTAGCAGATGCCCGCCTCGTCGAGGTTGCGCAGGGCGTCCTCGCCGACGTTAGGAATGTCGCGGGTGATCTCCTCCTGACCCAGCTTGGTGTCGCGCGCCATGATCTCGAACTCCTCGATGTGGATCGAGGTGAAGACGTCGTCGCGCACGATCCGCTCGGAAATCAGGATCGAGTCTTCGAAGTTGTAGCCCTGCCACGGCATGAAGGCGCAGAGCACGTTGCGGCCCAGCGCCAGCTCGCCAAGCTGGGTCGAGGGGCCGTCGCCGATGATATCGCCCTTGGCCACGACGTCGCCGACCTTCACCAGCGGCTTCTGCGTGATACAGGTATTCTGGTTGGAGCGCTGGAACTTCAGCAGGTTGTAGATATCGACGCCGGGCTCGCCGCTCTCGGTCTCGTCGGTCACACGGATCACCATCCGGGTGGCATCCACCTGGTCGACGATGCCGCCGCGCTTGGCGGCGATGGCGACGCCGGAGTCGCGGGCCACGGTTTCCTCCATTCCGGTGCCGACCAGCGGCGCCTCGGCCTGGATCAGCGGCACCGCCTGGCGCTGCATGTTGGAGCCCATCAGCGCGCGGTTGGCGTCGTCGTTCTCCAGGAAGGGGATCAGCGCCGCGGCCACGGAAACCAGCTGCTTCGGCGAGACGTCGATGTAGTCGATCTCTTCGGAGCGGGCCATCAGGTAGTCGGCGCCGCGGCGGCAGGAGATCAGGTCCTCGGCGAACTTGCCGTTCTTGTCCAGGACGGAGTTCGCCTGGGCGATGGTGTAGCGCCCCTCTTCCATGGCGGAGAGATAGACCACCTCGTCGGTGACGCGGGACTTCTCGACCTTGCGGTAGGGCGACTCGATGAAGCCGTACTGATTGACCCGGGCGAAGGTCGCCAGGGAGTTGATCAGGCCGATGTTCGGGCCTTCCGGCGTCTCGATCGGGCAGATCCGGCCGTAGTGGGTCGGATGCACGTCGCGCACCTCGAAGCCCGCGCGCTCGCGGGTCAGGCCGCCCGGACCCAGCGCCGAGAGACGGCGCTTATGGGTGATCTCGCTCAGCGGGTTCGTCTGGTCCATGAACTGCGACAGCTGCGAGGAACCGAAGAACTCGCGCACCGCTGCCGCCGCCGGCTTGGCGTTGATCAGGTCGTGCGGCATTACGCTGTCGATCTCGACCGAGGACATCCGCTCCTTGATCGCCCGCTCCATGCGCAGCAGACCAACGCGGTACTGATTCTCCATCAGCTCGCCGACCGAACGCACCCGGCGGTTGCCAAGGTGATCGATGTCGTCGATCTCACCGCGGCCGTCCTTGAGATCGACCAGCACCTTGAGGATCGAAAGGATGTCCTCGTTCCGCAGAACGCGCAGCTGATCGTCGGTCTCCATTTCCAGGCGCGCGTTCATCTTCACCCGGCCGACGGCCGAGAGGTCGTAGCGCTCGGAATCGAAGAACAGGCCCTGGAACATGGCTTCGGCCGATTCCAGGGTCGGCGGCTCGCCCGGACGCATCACCCGGTAGATGTCGGTCAGCGCTTCCTCGCGGCTGGCGTTCTTGTCCGCCACCAGGGTATTGCGCATATAGGGCCCGAAGTTGACGTGGTCGATGGCCAGGATCGGCAGTTCCTTGACCTTCAGTTCCTCGAGCTTCTCGAAGCTGTCCTCGCTCAACTCGTCGCCGGCCTCGAGGATGACCTCGCCGGTCTCCTCGTTGATGATGTCCACCGCAACGTAAGTGCTGAAAAGCTCTTCGGGGGAGACCAGCTGGTCCTTCAGGCCGCCTTCTTCGAGCTTCTTGATCAGCCGCGGGGTCAGCTTCTGGCCGGCCTCGACCACCGCCTTGCCGGTCTTGGCGTCGATCAGGTCGTGGGTCAGCTTGGCGCCCTTCAGGCGCTCGGCGTCGAACTTGGTCTTCCAGCCGTTCTTGGCCTTGGTGTAGACGACCTTGTCGTAGAAGCTGTCGAGAATCTCCTCGGAGGACAGGCCGACGGCGCTGGCCGGATCGATCTGCTCGCCTTCGGCCTTGGCCTTGGCGCGCCGCGCCGCTGTATCGGCATTGTCCAACGCGTAGAGCAGCGTCGTTGCCGGCAGCTTGCGGCGGCGGTCGATGCGCACGTAGAGCAGGTCCTTGGCGTCGAACTCGAAGTCCAGCCAGGAGCCGCGGTAGGGAATCACCCGCGCGGCGAAGAGGTACTTGCCCGAGGAATGGGTTTTGCCGCGGTCGTGATCGAAGAACACGCCGGGGCTGCGGTGCATCTGGGAGACGATGACCCGCTCGGTGCCGTTGACCACGAAGGTGCCGTTCGCCGTCATCAGGGGCATGTCGCCCATGTAGACGTCCTGCTCCTTGATATCGCGAATCGAACGCGCGCCGGTATCTTCATCAACGTCCCAGACGACCAGCCGCAGCGTGACCTTGAGGGGCGCCGCGAAGGTGATGCCGCGCTGCTGGCACTCCTCGACGTCGTACTTCGGCTGCTCCAGCTCGTAGCGCACGAACTGCAGCTCGGCGCGCTCGGAGAAATCCTTGATCGGGAACACCGACTTGAAGACTTCCTGAAGGCCGAGATCGCTGCGCTGCTTCGCCTCGACGCCAACCTGCAGGAACTGATCGTAGGAGGTTTTCTGCACCTCGATCAGGTTCGGCATGCGCGTGATCTCGGGGATCTTTCCGAAATCCTTGCGAATGCGCTTGCGACCCGTAAACGATCTCGTCATCTTGTTCCTCGTATCCTCTACCCGCTAAACTCCCCTTGGAGCGATGCGGGAAAAAATTTAAAAATCAACGCGATACATTATCTTCTTGAGAAGATAGATCGGCGCGCCAGGGGTCGCTTGTAACGCCCTTCCCCTAGAAACGGGCGTGCCCGCCAAAGGGCGGGCTGCTTTGCCGGTCCATGACAGTCCCGGCCGGCGCCAGAAATCTGGCCCGGCCGGGATGTCGTTACCGCGCTCGGGAGTGCTTACTTCAGCTCCACGGTGGCGCCGGCCTCCTCAAGCTTCTTCTTCAAGGCCTCGGCCTCATCCTTGGAAGCGCCTTCCTTGACAGGCTTCGGCGCGCCCTCGACGAGATCCTTGGCTTCCTTCAGGCCCAGGCCGGTGATGGCCCGGACTTCCTTGATGACGTTGATCTTCTTGTCGCCGGCGGCGGCAAGGATCACGTCGAACTCGGTCTTCTCCTCGGCAGCAGCGGCCTCGCCACCGCCACCGGCGGGGGCGGCAGCAGCCACCGGAGCGGCGGCGGAAACGCCCCACTCCTCTTCGAGCTTCTTGGACAGCTCGGCCGCCTCGATGACGGTCAGCTTCGACAGCTCTTCAACCAACTTGTCTAGATCAGCCATTTCTCAATTCCTTCTAGGCTTGTACTTCAGGGCTCGTGACGTTCGCTCTCGTCAGGCAGCTTCGTCCTGTGCGCCGCGTGCACCGAGGACACGGGCCATCTGGCCCGCGGGCGCCTGCAAGACACCGGCGATCTTGGTTGCCGGCGCTTGCATGAGACCAACGATCTTGCCGCGCAGTTCATCGAGGGAAGGCAGGCTGGCGAGTGACTTGACGCCTTCGGCGTCCATGGCCTCACCGTTCAGCGATCCGCCGATGATGATCAGCTTCTCGTTTCCTTTGGCGAACTCGACGCAGGCCTTCGCGCCCGCCACCGGATCCTCCGACAGCGTGATCGCCGTCGGACCGGTGAAGAGATCGCTCAGACCTTCGAACTTCGTGCCCTGGAGAGCGCGCTTCGTGAGCCGGTTCTTCGTCACTTTGTAGCTGGCTCCCAGTTCCCGAACCTTGCTTCGCAAGGCCGTCACCTCGGAGACCGTCAGCCCGGACTGCTGGGTGACGACCATGAGGGTGGCCTCGTCGAACTTCTGGTTCAGATCGGAAACCAAAGCTTCCTTCTGACTACGGTCCACGTTTACTGCTCCCGTATCGGCGGTCCGGAGCGCGATAAGCGCCAAACCGCCGGGTTGCACGAGGGCTCTGGCGGAACCATCCGCCTTCGCCCGGTTCGCCTGTCCCGGAAGCGCAAGCCTTTCGTAAGACGCCAAAGGCGGGCCACGAAATGCTTTTGCCTCCCGTCTGTGCGGGCCCGTTTCCGGTTTAAGCCCCCTTGGCATCGAGCCGCGAAGGCACCTGCAGTCTCGGACAGGTGGAGCGGGATCAACGCGAGCCCGCTCCCTTCAACCGGGGCCGCCGCAGCCGCCCCGGAACTCTTGGTCTTCCCTTAGGCGCCGGCCGGCGCGCTGAGGGTCGACAGATCCACCTTCACGCCAGGCCCCATGGTCGAGGTCAGCGCCACCTTCTTGATGTAGCTGCCCTTGGCCCCGCTGGGCCTGGCCTTGTTGATCGCGTCGACGAAAGCGCGGACGTTTTCGACCAGCTTGCCTTCGTCGAAACTCGCCTTGCCGACGCCGGCGTGGACGATGCCCGCCTTCTCGGCCCGGAACTCGACCTGGCCGCCCTTGACCGCCTTGATGGCCTCGGCGACGTCGTTGGTCACCGTACCGAGCTTGGGGTTCGGCATCAGGCCGCGCGGGCCGAGCACCTTACCCAGACGGCCGACCAGCGGCATCATGTCCGGCGTGGCGATCACCCGTTCGAAGTTGATCTCGCCGTTCTGCACCTTTTCGGCCAGGTCGTCGGGGGCCCCCCCCCCCCCGCCCCCCCGCCTGCTTGGCCTCCTCGGCCTTGGCATCCTTGGCGAAGACCGCAACGCGCAAAGTCTTGCCGGTGCCGTGCGGCAGCGAGACGACGCCGCGCACGTTCTGATCGGAATGCCGCGGATCGACGCCCAGGTTCATGGCGATCTCGACGGTCTCGTCGAACTTGGTCTTGGCGTTGGCCTTGATCAGTCCGATCGCCTCTTCGACGCTGTAATGGGTGTCGAAATCGACCGCATCGCGCAGCTTGATGTAACGCTTACCTTTTTTCGCCATCGTTCTACTCCACCACCTCGATGCCCATGGAGCGCGCGGAACCGGCCACGATCTTGGCCGCCGCGTTCAGGTCGTTGGCGTTCAGGTCCGGCATCTTCACTTCGGCGATCTCGCGCACCTGCTTCATGGTCACCCGGCCGACCTTGTTCTTGTTCGGCTCGGCCGAGCCCTTCTGAATCCTCGCCGCCTTGCGCAGCAGGAAAGCCGCCGGCGGGGTCTTGGTTTCGAAAGAGAAGGAGCGATCCGAGTAGGCGGTGATGATCACCGGCACCGGCATGCCCTGCTCCAGGTTCTGCGTCGCCGCGTTGAAGGCCTTGCAGAACTCCATGATATTGAGCCCGCGCTGACCGAGAGCCGGACCGACCGGCGGCGAGGGGTTCGCCTGCCCCGCCGGAATCTCCAGCTTGATGTATCCTACGATTTTCTTCGCCATCTTCTTAAAGACCCCTTCCTATGGGTTTCGCGGTTCACGCGGCCCGGCGCTGGCTTGCTTCGCGCCCGGCCTCCCGCGGGTTGAAACGCCGATCTAGAGCTTCTCCACCTGGGCATACTCCAACTCGACCGGCGTCGAGCGCCCGAAGATCGACACCGCGACCTTTACCCGGGCACGTTCTTCATCGACTTCCTCCACCATGCCGTTGAACGAGGTGAAGGGGCCGTCGGAGACACGGACCTGCTCGCCGACCTCGAAGGTGATCGAGGGCTTCGGCCGGTCGACGCCTTCCTGGACCTGCTGCATCAGCTGCTCGGCCTCGCGGTCGGAAATCGGCACCGGACGGCCCTTGCCGCCGAGGAAGCCGGTCACCTTCGGCGTGTTCTTCACCAGGTGCCAGGACTGATCGCTCAGGTCCATCTTCACCAGGACATAGCCGGGGAAGAACTTGCGTTCGGCGTTGACCTTCTGGCCGCGGCGCATCTCGACCACTTCCTCGGTCGGCACCATGACCTCTTCGATCAGATCCTCCATGCCCTGGGTGCGGGCTTCCAGACGGATCGCCTCGGCGACCTTCTTCTCGAAGCCCGAATACACGTGAACGACATACCAGCGCATGGCCATAACTGTGCTTTATCCTCCGAAACCGAGAAGGGTGCGAACGCCGAGATTGAGCAGCTGGTCGCCCAGGAAAAAGAAGATCGCCGCGAAGAACACCATCAGGAAGACCATGATGGTCGTCACTGTCGTCTCCTTGCGGGTCGGCCAGGTGACTTTCCTGCCTTCCTGCCGGACTTCGCGCATGAACTGTCCTGGATTGACCTTGGCCACTTTTGCTGCTCGCCCTTCGTTTGCCTGCGCCCGCTCGCGGCCGCGTGTCCTAAATCTCTGTCTGTGCCTGCCCGTGCCTGGCAGGAGTGGAGGGACTCGAACCCCCAGCCCCCGGTTTTGGAGACCGGTGCTCTACCAGTTGAGCTACACTCCTAGTTTCAAGCGCCGGCCTCTATCTGCTTGCCTACTCGACGATCTTGGAGACGACGCCTGCACCGACGGTGCGTCCGCCTTCGCG
>JBBEAM010000007.1:0-210444 GCA_040882845.1 Rhodovibrionaceae bacterium
GCGGCGGCGGCGGTGCCGGCGGCGATGGTGGCGGCGGCGGTGCCGGTGGCGATGGCGGCGGCGGTGGTGCCGGTGGCGACGGTGCTGGTGGCGGTGACGGTTCGGGTGGCGGTTCCGGCGGCAGTGGCGGCGATGGTGCCGGCGATGGCGGCGATGGTGGCGGTTCCGGCGGCAGCGGTGGCGATGGAGCCGGCGGTGCGGGCGGCGGTTCGGGCGGCAGCGGCGGAAGTGGCGGCAGCGGCGGTGGCGGTGCCGGCGGCTCGGGTGGCGGCGGCGGTTCCGGAGGTTCGGGCGGCGGCTGACGCTACCAAACTGGCGACTGGAACGTGGGTTTCCGCGCAAGCCGGAGCTGCACTTCGGGAGTTGACGAAGCCGCAGCCCTGCCTCCTGAGGTAGAATAATTTTTGTATCTGACAGCTTCTGGAGAGCAGAAAGCGGGAAAGTAGAATGATCGAGAAGTCTTCAAATAGTCCAGAAGCAGCGGCATAAACTAAATAGATGAAAGAGCAGATACGAAATATAAACTTTTCAGCAAAGCGGCTCTCCGGCAACTGCTAACGTATTGGAGATATTGAAAATTTATTATGCTTTCTCGACGGGTACTTTATAGAACTCTCTAAAATCAACGCTATTCTTTTTGAAAATTAATGTTAGGGTATTCTTAACGCGGTTTGTAATTGGCCATGGTTAATGGGGGGCTGGCAAGCGAGGCTCGGTTGGAGAGCTCACCGCGGGATTGCTTCCCGGAAAATAACATCTTGGCCGCAACGACCGCGCCCAGGGACAGGGTGTCCCGAGGCGCGACAGTAAAGGTGACAAGTACAATGAGCAGGTTTTTGCGCAAGGGGAAAGGAACAGACAAATGAGACACGTCATTAAGGGAGCGGCCATCGGGCTGGGGTTGCTGGCGCTTTCCGCCGGCACCGCGCTGGCTCAGGACAATGCCAATGCAAACGGTCCTGATTCGGTCATTATTCAGAATCATGGAACGTCTCCGAACAGCGGTCAGCAGGGTGGCAATCTGCAATTGCACGACTCCACCCAGGGAACCGCTGGCGACAATTCCACCGCCATCCTCTCCGGCGACGACGTCAGCGTGGATGCGGTTTCGGCCCAGAGCATCGGTGCGACGGCGGTCGGTGGCAACCTCACCGAGGTTGGCACCTTCGGCAATCTGGCCGACGGCGACATCGTCGAGGTCGACGGCGATCTTGCGGTCGCGACCACCGGCCATGCCGTCGAGGACGGCGCGACCACGGTCAGCGGCGGTATTGCCTTCGGCTCCGGCTTCGAAGTTGACGACTCCTTTGCGGTGGTTGGCGGCGACGGCGCCGCACTCCTCTCCGAGGACAACAACCTGGCCGACGAGGGCTCGGCCATCGTGGTCGGCGACAGCAACGCCACGGCGACGGCGCACGACGATGCCGCAGCGGTCGGCGACACCGGCACGGCGCTCTACGTCGACAGCGGCGATGACGGCAACGTCTTCGGCAGCGACAACGTCGTCTCCATGAACGAGCTCGACCAGGAGGTTGCCACCGACGACGGCGGCCCGATCTTCAGCGTCGGTGCCTGGACGCCGGAAACCACTGCTGATCTGGATGCAGCAGAGTCGGCTTCGAACCCGACCATCGCCACCGGCGACATTGGCGGCGCGGACAACCCCATCTCGATCAACGGGATGGCCGGCCTCAACGCCTTCCACGTCAACACCGGCGCGATGAACCAGGGCTCGATCCACGCTGTGGCCGTCTCGGCCGACAGCCTGACGCTCAATTAATCGCGGCAGAGGAGTAGATACGATGAGAAAAGCATTTCTTGCGATTGCCGCGGCCACAGCGGCAACGGTTCTACTAGCCGGAACCGCATTCGCCCAGAACGTGGCGAACGAAAACGAGTCGACGACCGTGATTCAGAATCATGGCACTTCGGCGAACACCGGTCAGCAGGGCACCGGAACTCAGCTCGATAACAGCGACTCGATCGATATCGGCAGCGGCTCGACCTTCATCGAGTCGCCGAGCAATGTCGCTGTCGGGGGCACCACGGCTCAGTCGCCTGGCGCTACGGCTGTGCAGGGCAACTTCAGCATCGTTGACGGCAACTCGGCCGGCGGCAACGTCTTCGACGTCGGTGAGGACGGCGCCTATGGCGCCGATGGCGCCGTGGTGTCCGGAGCCCTGGCTGATGGCGGCGGCGTCGCCTTCGGTGAAGACTTCGACGTCAACGACGACTTCGTGGCGCTCGGCGGCAACGGCGTCGCGGCGATTGCGGCCGAGGAGCTCGTCGAGGACGGCTCCGCCCTGGTGATCGGCGATACCAACAGCACGGCGGCGGCGAATGACGGCGCGGCGGCGGTTGGCGTCAACGGCAACGCCATCGTGATCGACGACGGTCCCGATGACGGCAACGTCATCGGCTTCAACAACACCGTCGCCATCTCCGAGCTCGATCAGGAGTACTCCGCTCCGGTGGTCGCCGGCCCTTCGGCCGACGCGTTCCTGGATGACAGCTTCAATCCGGCAACCGGCGAGACCGGAGATACCTTCAATGAGGGCTTCGGCCTGCGTGACCCCGATGGGACGCTCGTTGGCTCCAACCAAGCCTTCGGCACCATCGAGACGGGCAACGTCGGCAACATCTCCGCCTCCGATGTGGCGGGGCTGAACGACATGTTCTTCAGCACCGGCGTCGGCAACCAGGGCCATATCGCCTCGGTTGGCGCGAACGTGGGTCCGATGATCCTCAACTAAGACATTCGGCGAGGGGCGGCCGTACGCGGCCGTCCCTCCCGGTTTGGACATTTTCAGTCCCGATTTTTGAAGTCGCAGCCAGGGGAGACGGCAATGCGCAGCAGTTTGGTCAAGACGATCGCGTTCTGGTCGGTTGGCTTCCTGGCCGTCGCCGTCGCGACGGGACCCGTGACCGCCAACGACGAAGGAAATCCCTTCGGCACGGCTGACGTCGTCACCGAGGCGGCGCTTGGCGCGGAGCGCGGTACCAACCACAATGAACCGGACATCACCAACAACATCGTCAACAACAATTCCAACGAGAATTCAGGCGACGTCGACGCGACCGACGGATCCTCCGCGGTTGTCGGCAATCAGAACAACACCGCCTCGGCGAGCGACAACTCGGCGGCGGCAAACAACGGCGACGCGACGGTGGTCAACGCCGACGGCAGCGAGGACTTCGTCGCCGGCAACAACAACACGGTCGGCATGGCCGAAAGCAACGGCACGATTGAGGTGACCAACTCCACCGTCGGCGACGTGGCGACGGGATCGATCAGCGATGTTCAGATGCAGGATGCCCGGGGGATCACCAGCGTCTGGTCGAACACCGGCCTGTTCAACAACATGATCAATTCCACCGTCATAAACGTGAACTTCAACTGACACCACTATGAGTGTCGGGTGCATGCGCAGTTCGGGGGGCGCCGCTTAATATGGCCACATTCCGCAAATCTCTCCTGGTTGCGAGCACGGCGCTGATGCTCGCCTGGGCGTGGGAGGCCGCTCCCGCGGCGGCGGAGACGGACCAGGCGGTGCTCGAGCGGCTCAAGGCGCTGGAGGAAACGGTCGCAGCCCAGCAGGAGCAGTTGAACCAGCAGGAAGGCATCATCGCCCGGCAGCAGCAGCAGCTCAATTTCAATGACGGCGAGCTGCATCGCATGAAATCCGCCATGATCCAGTACATGGTTCCCGGCGGAACCGGGACGGTCACCACCGCCGGCACCGGCCTGCTCGATTCCCTGCGCGGCACCGGCACCGGCGGCACGGTTCAAGCTGCGCAGAGCGGGACCGAGCCGGGCACCGTCGGCGAGCAGCCCGAGCAGCAGCGGCCGGAAGTCGCCGCGCTCTCGGACACCGGCGGCATCCTGACCCCGCCGGGCACCGTGATCCTCGAGCCCTCGCTGCAGTTCTCGACCTCAGAGACCGACCGCTTCTTCTTCCGCGGCGTCGAGATCATCGACACCGTGCTGATCGGTGCGATCGACGCCCGTCAGGTGCGGCGCGAAACCGCCGAGGCGGCGGTCACCGCCCGCGTCGGCATCACCGATTGGCTCGAGGCGGCCGTCAAGGTTCCATACGTCTACCGCTCCGACGACTTCCGCGGCCTGACCCTCGGCGGCGCCGAATTCGGCGACGAGAGCGTCACCGGCTCCGGGCTCGGCGATATCGAGCTCTTCGCCAATGCCCAGCTCTCCGACGGCCCGATCTATGTGATTGCCAACACCCGCATCAAGACGGACACCGGCAAGGGACCCTTCGATGTCGATCGCGATAGCAACGGCGTCGAGACGGAACTGGCGACCGGTTCCGGGTTCTGGGCGGTCGAGCCGAGCGTGACCTTTATCGCCCCCAGCGATCCTGTCGTGTTCTTCGCCAACCTCGGCTACAGCTTCAACTTGGGGCGCGACGTCAAAGCGGATCTCGACAGCGACACCCGCGTCACCCACGTCGATCCAGGCGACGTCGCCAAGGCAACGGTCGGCGTCGGTATCGCGCTCAACCAGAATGCTTCGCTGTCCTTCAGCTACGAGCACAACTACATCTTCCCGACCCACACCGACCTCGTGGTCGACGACGAGAAGATTTCGGCGAAATCGGATCACGCGCACGTTGGCCTCCTGGGCATTGCCGCAACCTACCGCTTCAACGAGACCTTCAGCATCACCGGGCAGGTTCAGGTCGGCGCAACCGAAGAGGCGCCGGATATGCGCGCCGTTATCCGCGTTCCGATTACCTTAAACGGACTGCTGAAGTAGAGATCGGCTTTTTGGCCCTTCTGGCGGGAATTATAGGCGAATCGAATAGGCAACGACGCACCCTTGCTTTTTGTGCTTTTTGTCAGGTCTTTCTGACTCTATCTGCGGCGACAAGCGCCGAGGATAAGGGCATAGAGAAAATCGGTCTCTCAACCGCGGATCTCTATCGCATTTGCGCGGGACAAACGCCCGCCTGCACGGCCTACATTTCAGGCGTCATCGATACTGCGATCCTGAATCATCACCTCTTCTCGCAGGAGCGGGATCGCGGATTCGTCGGACCAGGCCAGATAACCTTCTGTTTTCCAGAAGGGTTTCTGGAGCGTGATCCGGTGCCGCTGTTCATGGAGTTCGCTGAGGAGAACCCCGGCCGGGGAGACTTCGCGGCGGCCGAGAGCGTCATGCTTGCTATGAACGCCGGCTTTCCCTGCCCTGAAGCCGCCGAGTAGCGGCAAGAACATAATCTTTCCGCTTAGCGGCAAAGTCAGTCAAGGCCGGGCAAGATACACAATAAGGATGACCCGCTTGAAGATTCCTCGTATACTCTTCGTTAAGCATGCTCGAAAGGGCTTATAATGCTGTTTTACGGAAAGTTTTTGGTGCGAATTGGGGCCGTCTTCGCGGCCGCAGTTCTTTGCCTGCAGGCCACGCCGAGCGAAGCCGGCGAGACGCGTGTCACCGTGGGCGGCGGCAGCTTCAACGTCCCGGTCCAGAGCATGCGGGAGGCCCGCTTCTCGCGTATCGTCCTGCAGCGCTACGACTTCAGCTGCGGATCGGCCGCCTTGGCGACCCTGCTGAGCTATCACTACGATCGCCCGGTCAGCGAGCGCGAGGTCTTCTTCGAGATGTGGAAGGCCGGCGATCAGGAAGCGATCCGTACCAAGGGCTTCTCGCTGCTGGACATCAAGAAGTACTTGGCGAGCCTGGGTCTGCCCTCCGACGGCTTTCGCGTCGGTCTCGACAAGATTGCCGAGGTCGGCGTGCCGATCATCGCCCTGATCGATCTGAATGGCTACCGCCACTTCGTCGTCGTCAAAGGGATTCGCGGCAATTCCGTGCTCGTCGGCGATCCGGCGATCGGCCTGAAGGTCTGGTCGATCGAGGAGTTCGAGGCGATGTGGAACGGCATCGCCTTTGCGATCCGCTCCGAAGGCGATCTGGCGAAAGCGAACTTCAACCGGGCCGAGGATTGGCGCGTGAAGGAGCAGGCCCCGGTTTCCAGCGCCGCGGCGCGCGACGCCGTCAGCGCGCCGCTCAACCTCGGTTTACCCATTCCAGTAGGGGAGCAGTTCTGAGATGTCGAAGCTCAGGATCGGAATCGCCATGTGTCTTGCGGCTGGCGGGGTCTATCTCCTTGCCGGCGCACGCAATGCGGAAACGGCGCTCCCGCCCTCGCCCTTCCCGGAGGCCGATATCGTCTCCGATGCGCAGCTTGCGGACCTGCGAGGAGGCTTCTCGATCTCGACGCTGCCGGGCATTTCCTTCAATTTCGGCATCAGCGTGATGACCTCCTTCGATGCGCCCGATCTTCCAGGGATGCCGACGCTGAACATCGAGACGAACCTCTACTTCGAGGATAACGGCGACAGTCCGAATGTGCCGACCGTCGGATACGTTACCAGCACAACGACGAGCACGACGGCAAGCGGCAGCGAGGTTCTAAACGACTCCGAGCATCAGAACGTCGATTTCAGCCAAATGACCTTCACCACCGAGAACACTATCAAGGTGATCGGTGACAATCTGATCATTGATTCGAATGCCGGCTTCGGCGATCTCGAAGAGGTCCCCGACGCCGGTCTGGCGGAGGAGACGCCCAATCTCGTCCTGCTCAACAGCTTCAATAACGAGCTCATCGCCAACGTCATCTCGAACACCCTGAGCGGCGTTTCGATCACCCAGGTGACGACGGTGAACATCGACCTGACGGGCCATGCGACTCTCAAGGAGATGCTGCCCTCCAGCGGCGTGAGCAACCTTCTCCAGTCGATCGACAACAGCGTGTTGAGGGGCATTTCCAACTAACGAGGATCGCCACCCGCTGTAAACGAGTGTGTTTTCCCACGACGGCCGCCTCTCTGCACCACCGCCTGCCTTATCTGGACTCGCCTACTCGGCGAAGTTTTCCTCGAGGATCAGGTCGCCCTTGGTGGCGGCACCGGAAACCCACTCGCCGATCGGCGTCTTCTCCCAGCCCGAGGAGAAGTTCTTGGCGGTGATCCACCAGAGGTACCACTCGCCGCTGTCCTCATCCTTGAGCGGCGTGGCGAACTTGAACTCCCGCCAGGCGTAGTTCCAGGTGGTCTCGGTCCCAGACAGGGTGATTTCGCCGGAGAGGCTGAGGTCGACATCCTTGATTTCTGCGCGGCTGACCGTCTTCTGGCGCTCGACCACTTCCTTCGTGGTCAGCACCACGGGGCCGTGGGTGCCGAAGCCGTAGCTCGGCTCGGCGAGAACCTCCTCGGCGATGGCGATCAACTCGGCATCCTCGCTCTGCGGCTCGGGCAGGTGCGAATCGCCGAGGGCCTGCACCCTGTTGCCCGCGTAGCTTTGGCGCAGGGCGTGGATTTCCTCGATCCGGGCGACGGTGGTGGCGCCCGGCTCCTGGCCGAAGGCGCGCTGATAGGCGGCGGCGGATTCGGCCAGGGCGAGCTGCCGGTCCAACTCGGCATAGATTTCCGCCTCGGCGCCTTCCTTGAGGAAAGCGTTGGCGCGGTCCTGCGGGTCCTCAGGATCGAGCTCCCGGTAGTACTGGAGTTCGCGGTCCTGGGCCTCGAAGCGGGTCTTCAGGGCCGCGAGGGTCTCGGCGACCGCCGCGTCGACCTCGGCCAGGGTCTCGCCGGCGAAGCGGTAAAGGCGGTCGAGGTCGTGGCGGTCATAGGGCGCGCCCTGCTGTACAGTGCCTGGGTTGTCCGGCAGGTGGGCGTGCGGGGCGATGCGTTCCAGCTCCTCGGCCGCGGCCTGGGCTGTCCGCTTCGCCGTAGCGGCGGTCTCGACCCAGGCGCGCGCCTCCGCGTCCTCGAAGGGCGCCGGCAGCCATTGCGGCGCCCGGTTGTCGCGCAGATCCCGCTCGATGCCGGCAAGGATTTCCTGCACATCGCCTAGTTCGCCTGTCTGCTTGGCGGCTTCGGCGATCCCGAAGGCGACCATGTTGTTCAGCTCCGCCAGCTTGGCGGCGGCGGCCTGGACGTCCGGGTCGTCGACCTGAGGGTAGCGCTCCAGGGCACTGCGGAACTGTTCGGCCTTGTCGCGCCAGCGCTGCACGTAGGCAGGGTCCTGGAAGGGCGCGACCCCGCCCTGGTTCAGGGTCTGCATGGAGCTTTCCATGTCGCGGACCAGACGCTGAACCTGAACCCGCTCGCCCGACACCAGCGGCCGGACTTCCTCCGCCAAGAGAATCGTCTGCGCCGTTGCCGGGACGGCCAGTGCCACGCCGAGGGCGCACACAGCCGCAAGACCGCCGAGAAGTGCCGCAAGTCGTCGCATCTGTCCGCCCTGTTTTGAATCGCTGGAGACCCAAGAATATCCGAGCTTGGCGCGCTTTTGCCACGAGAGATCGCCGAATCCGGCCCGAATCCGCAAGAATCCCTGTAGTCTCACCAGGATTTTTCTCGCAAGGGAGCGTTCCACGGCGATGAGCGAAAGATTGAACCGCGCGGAGGCGATCGAGCAGCTGGTGATCGCCAACCGGATTCTTGCCCATGAAGGCGTGATCGACGTCTTCGGCCACGTCAGTCTGCGCCACCCCGAAGACCCGGAGCGCTTCCTGCTGTCCTGCGGGCGCAGCCCCAGCCTGGTGACCCGCGACGACATCATGGAGTTCGATCTCGATGGGCGGGAAACCTCGGACAGCGGCCTGCGGCCCTATGCCGAGCGCTTCATCCATGCCGCGGTCTACAAGACCCGGCCCGACGTCGGCGGCGTGTCGCATCACCACGCCAAGGCGATTCTGCCCTTCACCGCCTCGGAGATGCCGCTGCGGCCGGTCAACCACACCGGCGCGGTGATCGGCGCCGAGGTGCCGCGCTGGGACAGCCAAGAGGCTTTCGGAGACACCAACATGCTGGTCGCCAGCCCGCCCATGGGCGCTGCCGTCGCCGAGGCGCTGGGCGAGGGGCGCTGCCTGCTTCTGCGCGGCCATGGCGCGGTCTGCGCCGCGGAAAGCGTCATGGCCGTGGTCTTCGTGTCGGTCTACATGAAGGAGAACGCCGAAGTGCAGCTCGCCACCCACGCGCTGGGCGAGATCGCCTACCTCAGGCCCGGCGAGATCGAGCTCGCCGACAAGCTGCAGATGAGCCCGATGCCGATGCGCCGTGCCTGGGAATACTGGAAGGCGCGGGCGGGCTACCCCGGCTAGATCTCGCCTTTGCTATCGGGAAGAGGGGTACGGCGTGGAAGAGGCGCCGGAGCTGGCGGATCGTCCGCGCCGAGCTGCCCGGCTACCTTGACCGCCGCCACCGTGCTGGCCAGCGCCGTGGCGCCGCCCTGCATATCGACGATCACCATGTTGCCGTGTACCGCGGCGGTATCCAGGGTATCCAGGCGGTTGGTGTCCATCAGCAGGCTGAGCGCCTGCTCCGCGCTGAGTCCGGAGCCGCGCATCTCCTGCATCGCCTCCTTCAGGCCGAGAGCGATGGCGCGGCGCATGTCGGCGACGCCCTCGCCCTGCAGGCGCTTGCTCTCCTTCTCCGCCTTGGCGACCCCGACCAGCTCGATGCGCCTGGCCTCGGCGATGTTCTCGGCGGCTTCCTTCTCGCGGATCGAGGCGATCACCCGGTTGAAGGCCTGGCGCACCTCGGCGCTCGGCTGCGGCTCGTCGACCAGCACGTTCTCGATGTTGTAGCCGAAGCGGTTGAAGCTCTCCGACAGCGACTGCGCGACCGAGGTCTCGATGCCGTCGCGGTTGGCGTAGAGGTCGGCCATGTCCATGCTTGAGGCGGTCTGGCGCACGTTGTTGAGCACGTAGGAGGTGATCTGAATTTCCGGGTTCTCCAGCTCGTAGAAGGCGGCGACGGCGCCCTGTTTCTCCGGGCTGGCGCGGTATTGCACGGTGACCGGCAGCTCCATGAAGGCGTTGTCCTTGGTCTTGACCGACACGTTGGCCTTGATCTCCTGGAGCTGCAGGTTGATCCGCCCGACCACCAGGGTGATCGGCCAGGGCAGCTTGAAATGCAGTCCGGGGAAACGGGCCCCGCGCGCCGGCTTGCCGAAGGTCTCCAGGATCGCGGCGGTCTTGCCGCGCACGATGAAGACGCAGCTGATCAGCCAGACGGCCAGGATCAGGTAGAGGGCGATTTCCGCGATGGCGAAGAGGTCGGGCATGTAGGGCCTCTGGGTGCTGCGTTTCTAGCTATCCTTGAAGTTTAGCCGAGGGGCGTTGATGGCAGAAGGAAAACAGCGCCGCGTCAGTGGGAAATCCGGCCGGCTGAGAGAGAGCTGTGACCGCAGGAACTTTCGCCATAGCAATGCGTTAGATGGGTACAGCTGCCAGCTTCGACCTGCGGTGTTTTCGAGCCCTGGCACGCCGAACGGTTGTGACGCCCGCACCGCGCAAGCAGGTCCAAGCGAGGTGAAGCAGAGGGGAGAAATGCTCCCGCCGGGCGTTACACGACGCTCAAACGCATGGAGTAACGAAGATGAATTGGGATCGTATCAAAGGTAACTGGAAGCAGTTCCGCGGCAAGGTTCAGGAGCAGTGGGGCGAACTGACCGACGACGAACTCGACCAGATCGAGGGCAATCGCGATCAGCTGGTCGGTAAGGTCCAGGAGCGCTATAGCGTGGCCCGCGACGAGGCCGAGCGCCAGGTCAAGGACTGGGAGCGCGGCCAGTCGTAAGAACTGCGTTCCTTCGTAGAGGGGAGCGCACCAGAGGGCGGCCCGGCTCCGGCCGAGCCGTCCTTATTTTTCGTGCCTGCTAGAAAGTGATGCCGAGTCCGACGCTGCCCTGCACGTCCTCGACGGTGGCATCGCCGAAATAGGTGACGTGGGCGGAAACCGAAACCCCCGGCCCGACTTCTGCGATCACCGCGGCGGCAACGTCGACGCTGGATTCCTTGACCGTGCTTTCAAGCTCGATGCCGGTGAAGGGCAAGGGGATTGCGCTGTCCTTGAGAACCTCCTGAGTGACCCAGCCTAGAAGAGTGCTGGAATCGCTGCCGTCGGCGCGCAGACTGCCCGGCAGCAAGAGCTTGAGCACATCGTAATCTCCGCCTGCCAGCGGTGCGCAGGAAACCGGATCCGGAACGCGGTTGTAGGGTCCCAGACAGGCGGCATACGCCGATTCCGGCGAGAGCGTGAGCGGCGTACTTCCGCTCAGCAGGACGAAGGTAAAGGCCGCTGCGGCGGTGAGCCGGTTCTGCATCTGCGCTGTCCCCCGATAAGGATCGCCGCCACGGCGGCGAGAGCGCGGGCTGGGCCCGCAAAAAGCTCATTTCTTCCAGATCGCCATGGCTGTGGCCGAAAGCGGCCCACGCCTGAGGCCCATCACAGCAATGTCACAGCCATAGTAAGAGGAATTCTGGGCGGTACAAGTAAAGTTTTGTTTAATTCTCAAGAAAAGGGGATATTTTCCTGATACTAGGACAATAAAATAAATGAAGACTAATTTTATTGTTTGTAATCCTAGGGCTTATTCTATTTTTCTTCGGTTTTCTTTTTGCTGAATAGAAAAAGGGCGGCTGGATCTCTCCAGCCGCCCTGGTTGGATATCCCGGCAGGGATCTTAGAAGCGCAGGCCGATGCCGAGGGTGCCCTGGATCGCGTCGATGCGCTCGCCGCCGGTGTAGGTGACCCCGGCCGAGACCGCGACGCCGCCGTCGAAGACCGCGGCGATGCCGCCGCCGACGTCGAAGGAGGTGCCGCCCATGTCGCTTTCGAAATTCACCGTGGTGAACTGGATTTCGTTGTCGCCCATGAACTCGTGGCTGACGCCGGCTTCGACGAAGGGCGAGAAGCGTCCGCCCTGGCCGGTTTCCCAGTCGCCCGAAAGGCGCAGGCCGAGACGGCCCTGCAGGGAGTCCTCGGCTTCCTCGTCGACGGAGACCCCACCGAAGCTGAAGTCGTCATGGTCGACATGGACCCAGGTCAGGCCGGCGTTGGGCTCGATCGAGACGTGCTCGCCCAGGGCGATGCCGTAGCCGGTCTTGACCGCGCCGGCGGCCAGCCAGCCGTCATAGTCCTTCGAGGCCCCTCCAGAGGAGGCGTCGAAGTCGAGCCAGCCGCCCTTGATCACGCCGTCGATGTAGAAACCGCCGTCGATGTAGGCGGCATAGGCGCCCAGGGTGTAGCTGTCGATGTCGCCATCGGCGCCATCGAAGTCGATATCGCTGGTGGCATAACCGCCGACCAGGCCGAGATAGAGGTTCTCGGCAACCTTGCCGTCGATACCGAGCTGTCCGCCCCAGGTGGTCTGGTCGAATTCTTCGACGCCCTTGGGGTCGAGCGTGGCGTCGCGGCCGAATCCCTCGATCCAGACGCCGACGCCATGGCCGTGACGCATGCCGCCGGAGCCGCTATCGGACCCTGCCAGCAGGCTGGCCAGCTGGGTATCGCCGGCCTGGGCCATCTGTGCCGCGGAGCCGCCCTCGTAGAGACGCAGGCTCTGCACCCGGTTGTGGGCGATGCCGATGTCGCTGCGCACCTGGTCCTGGGCCGCCGAGAGCATGTTGGCCAGAGCCTGGCCGGCGTCGTAGCCGGCTGGCGAGAGATCGGTCGACTGCAGATACCAGTTGTTGTCGCTCTCCAGGTTCAGCTCGTAGGTGAAGAAGCCGACGTCGATCGGCCCGTCCTGCAGCGCGAAGTCGTCGCCGTCGGTGCTGCCGGCGCTGACGTCGACCAGCAGGATGCCGTTGCCCGGCCCGTCGCCGGTGAACTGCGGGGTGCCGCCGCCGAAGTCGGTGACCTGCACCGTCGTGACGTCGCTGACGGTGCCGGTGATCACCAGCATGTCGCTGGGCGAGCCCGAGGCGCCGATCACCGTATCGAGCATCAGCACGCCGCCACCGTCGTAGTTGCCTGTGAAGGTCAGGGTCCCAATCGTACCGGGGCCAGCCGGCGTGATCGTGCCGTCGTTGTCGACATCGCCGATCACCTCGCCGGTGCCCGACAACGTGCCCAGCGGGGCGATGAAGGTATCGGCGGTCAGTATAGCGTTCAGCTCGAAGATGCCGTTGTCGATCGAGGCCCCCTCGCTGAAGGCCGCGTTGGTGGTCCAGATCCAGGCGCCGGTGCCCTGCTTGGTCAGCAGCTCGAAGTTCTGCTGGGTGATGGTGCCGTCGAACAGGCCGCTGCCGCTGCCGTCGAGGATCAGGTTGTCCATCCCACCGGCCTCGCCGTCGAGGGTTGCGCCGGCGTCGGCCGTCACAGTGTCGAACAGCGTCACGCTATCGTCGCCGCCGCCTCCCAGCACCATCGAGGTGGCGTTCAGGTGCGTTGTGCCGGCCAGCGTGATCCCATCGTTGTCGACGCCGCCGTCGACCAGACCCATACCGAGGCTGCCGACGAAGGAATCCGTAATCGTGATGACGTCCTCGCCGGCATTGCCCTCCACGGTGCCGCTGCCGGTCGCGTTCTGGCCAATGACGCTGCCGTTGGCGATCGTGATCAGATCGTTTTCGCTGCCGCCCCTGACCACGGCGGAGCCGTCCTGTCCGAGCGTCGAGGCATCGATCAGGATCGTATCCTCGCCGGAGTTGCCGGTGACCTCGGCATCGCCGCCCGAGTTCTGGCCGAGCACGCTGCCGTTGAGGATGTTGATGGTATCGTTGTCGTCGCCGCCGCGGACGATGCCAGCGCCCTCCTGGCCGAGGACGGAGGCATTGAAGACGATCGTATCCTCGCCGGCGTTGCCGGTGATCGTCCCGCTGCCGGTCGATAGCTGGCCGACGACGCTGCCGTCGAAGATGTTGATAAAGTCGTTGCCATCGCCGCCGAGCGCAACGCCCGCGCCAGCGCGGCCGAGGATCGAGGTGTTGATGTTGATCTGATCGTCGCCGCCATTGCCCTCAAGCGTGCCGCTGGCGCCGACATCGTTGCCCACGATGCTGCCTTCGCGCACTCGGATTTCGTCGTTGTCGTCGCCACCCTGGACCAGCGCGGTTCCTGCCCGGCCGAGGAAAGCCGCATCGAAGGCGATGAGGTCTTCGCCGGCGCCGCCAAGAATGGTGCCGCTGCCGCCGGCGCCCTGGCCGACGTTGCTGCCGTTGCGCACGCGGATGGTGTCGTTGTCGTCGCCGCCGTCGATCAGGCCGACGCCATCGCGGCCGACGTCGGAATCGTCGACCACGATGAGGTCTTCACCACCCATACCGAGCAGGGTGCCGCTGCCGGTGGCCGCCTGACCCAGGCGGCTGCGGTTGAGCAGCCTGATCTCATCGCTGCCGGCGCCGCCGTCGATGAGAGCGGCGCCCTGCCGGCCGATCCCGGCATTGTCGATCACGAAGAGGTCGAAGCCGCTGTTGCCGTTGAGGGTGGCGCTGTCGCCGGCGCCGAAGCCGAGGAAGGCGCCGGCATCGACGTTGAAGCTGTCGTTGTCGGGACCGCCGCTGATGGTCGCATCGCCGCCGTCGCCCAGGCGAGCGCCGGCTTCCACGGTCACCGAGTCCTCGCCCCCCAAGGTATCGATGGTGACGTTGTTGCCGTTGCCGGTGCAACTGATGCTGTCAGCCCCGGCGGTCGTCGCACCGGCGCAGACCGCCAATGCAGGGGCGGGATTGAACGCCAAGACAGCGCCGCCGAGAAGAAGACCGAATCCGACGGATGTCGAGCCGAGAAGTTGCTTGCGCATACGGACAAACCCCCAAATGCTATGCCGCTCACAGCGACAGGTGCGCCTAGCGTAGGCGAGATACTAACGGGAAGGGCCCTGAGCTTCGTGGGCCGCAGCTCCCCACGTCTCAATCGGCGAAAAGGACCGAAAAACTTCGCCTTTGCCGATAATCTTTCTCAAGCCGACTTATCCACGAAGCGTATTTCAGTCACAAGGTGTTTTCTCAGGAGAATGTTAAGAAATTTAAAGGTGTAGCAGACTTGCCACATGCCATAACCTGGTTCGAAAGTGCCTCGGAGAAGCGGCGCCGGCCGCGAGGATACCCGTGCTCTATCAAATCTCCCGTCTGACCGCGCGGATCCTCGAGGAAGGTCTCGAGGAGGCCGAGGTCTACCGTCGCGAGGCGCTCTATCGGCAGCCGGCGGCGGAAGGATTCGCGCCCGGGGTGCTGCAGTGTCCGCTCTGCGGCGTCAGCGCCCGGCGCTTCCTGCCCTTCGGTTTCGCCGGACGGCGCAACGCCCGCTGTCCCGGCTGCGGTTCGCTGGAGCGCCACCGCTTCCTCTGGTTGTATCTCACCCGGCGCAGCAATCTGCTGAACGGACGCTTGCGAGTCCTGCATACCGCGCCGGAGCCCTGCCTTGAGGCCTTGCTGCGCCCGCTGCCCAACCTGCGCTACCGCAGCGTCGATCTGTTCAATCCCGGCGCGGATATCCAGGCCGATCTGGCCGAGCTGCCGCTGCCCGACGCGAGCTTCGACGCGGTGCTGAGCTGCCACACTCTGGAGCATGTGATCCGGGACCGCGCGGCGATGGGCGAGCTGTCCCGGGTGCTGCGGCCCGGCGGCTGGGCGGTGATCATGGCGCCCTTCGACCCGAAGATCCCCGACGTGCTGGAGGATCCGGCCGAGGACACCCCGGCCAAGCGGATGGCGGCCTACGGCCACCCCTACCACTACCGGATCTACGGCCAGGGGCTGATCGCGCGCCTCGCCGCCGCCGGTCTGCAGGCCGAGGTCGTCGCCTCTCGGGACTTCCTCTCGCCGCACCGCCGCCGCCGCTTCCGGATCAACCGCAACTACCTGCTGTTCTGCCGCAAGCTCTAGCCGCCTTGGCGGCAGCCTGGGCCGCGCCTATCTATAGGGCAGCCCGACACTTTGAGGAGAAACGCCATGGCCGTTGCGCTCTTTGCCTCCGGATGCTTTTGGAAACCGGAACTCGCCTTTCGCAAGCTCGACGGCGTGAGCGATACCGCCGTCGGCTATAGTGGCGGACATCTCGCCAACCCGAGCTACCAGCAGGTCTGCAACGGCGACACCGGTCATACCGAGACGGTGCGCGTCGAATTCGACCCGGCGAAGATCTTCTATGAACAGCTGCTCGAGGTCTTCTGGTCGCTGCACGATCCGACACAGGTCAATCGCCAGGGTCCGGATGTCGGCAGCCAGTACCGCTCCGCCATCTTCACTCTCGACACGGCGCAGCAGGACGCGGCCGAGGCCGCCAAGGCCGCGCTCGAGGCGTCCGGGCGCTATCGCAAGCCGGTGGCGACGGAGATCGTTCCCGCCGGCGACTTCTGGCGTGCCGAGGACTATCACCAGCAGTACCTGGAAAAGCGCTCAATCTTCGCCTGAGGCCGGGCTGCGTCCTAGAGTAAGATCGCAGGAGATCCAATCGATCTCCTGCGTGAAACCTGCTCTAGGATCGCGACCATGGCCACGCCGCCGCCACTGAGTTCCACCCCGCTGACCGCCCTGGAAGCGGTGGTGCTCGACACTGAGACCACCGGCCTGGACGCCAGCAAGGACCGGCTCGTGCAGATCGGCGCGGTTCTGGTCCGGGGGGGTGAGATAGACCCCAGCGCGCACTTCGAAACGCTGGTCAATCCCGGGGTCGCGATCCCGACCTCCGCCTCCGCGATCCATGGCATTCACGATCGCGATCTGGTTGCGGCGCCAGGACCGGCGGAGGCCCTGGCGGCGCTCGCCGAGTTCGTCGGGGAACGGGCGGTGATCGGCTACGCGATCGCCTTCGATCTGGAAATCCTGGCCCGCGAGGCCGCCGCCGTGGGGCAGGCGTGGCAGGGCTTCCACGCCGTGGATGTCCGGCCGCTGGCCCGCGCCGTTGCGCCGTCGCTGGCCGACCATAGCCTCGACAAGCTCTGCGCCTGGGCGGGGATTGAAAATCGCGGGCGGCACAGCGCCATGGGGGACGCCGTCGCGACCGCGGAACTCTTCCTCTATCTGCTGCCTTTGTTGCGCGAGAAGAACATCCGCACGCTTTCCGAGGCCGAGGCGGCGATGCTGTCCGCCGAGCGGCGTGCGGCGGCTCAGCGCGGCGGCGTTGCTGTCTTTGCATCGCCAGCGGCAGACGAGGAGGGCGCGCGGATCCTGCCGCGTCTCGACACCTATGCCTACTCGACCCCGGTTGCCGAGGCGATGTCGGCGCCGCCGGAGATCGTCTCCGGCGACTGCCGGGTGGCGGAGGCGCTGGAGCTGCTGATGGAAAAGGGCGTCAGCTCGGTTTTCGTCGCGGACCGGGGCGAAGAGCTCGGCATCGTTACGGAAAGAGACTTGCTGCGCGCGCTGGCTGCCGGCGGACCCGCCGCTTTCGGGACCAGGCTGGCCAGCATCAAGACCGCGCCGCTGCAAGCGGTCTTCTCGGACGATCCGATGTACCGGGCTATCGGGCGGCTCGACCGCCTGGGCATCCGGCACCTGGGCGTGCTCGACCGCACCGGCGCGCTGGTCGGTGCGGTGACGATGCGCAAGCTGCTGCGTCACAGGATCGGCGCCGCGATGGCGCTCGGCGACGAAATCGAAGCGGCGGTCGACGAGGCCGATCTCGGCGTCGCCTGGGCGAAGGTCCCCGCTGTCGCGCGCTCGCTGATGGACCAGGAGGTCCGGGTCGACTACATCGCCAGCGTCATCGGCTCGGAGATCTGCGCGCTCACCAAGCGCGCCGCGACGCTGGGCGAGGAGCGGCTGCTGGCCGCGGGGAAGGGGCCGCCGCCCTATCCCTACGCGGTGCTCGTGCTCGGCTCCGCGGGGCGGGGCGAGAGTCTGATCTCCGCCGATCAGGACAACGCCATCGTCGTCGATGCGGCGGAGATCTCGGCCGAGGAGGATGCCTGGTTCGCCGCGCTCGGCGAACAGATCGCGGATATCCTGGACCGCGTCGGCATCGTCTACTGCCAGGGCGGAGTGATGGCCAGGAACGCGGCTTGGCGCGGCACCGCGGCGGCCTGGCGGGCGCGAATCGAAGACTGGGTCGGCCGGCACAGCCCCGAAGCCCTGCTCAACGTCGACATTTTCTTCGATGCGGTCACGGTGCACGGTGAGGAGCGTCTGGGACGCGATCTCTGGGAGTATGGCTTCGACCTCGGCGGCAGGGCCCCGGGCTTCCTGCGGGCGCTCGAGGGGACCCTCGCGAGCTGGCGGCCGCCGCTCGGCCCCTTCGGCGGCTTCCAGACCGCCAGGGACGAGCGCGTCGACCTGAAGCTCGGGGGGCTGTTTCCGATCATCGCCGCCGCCCGCATCCTGTCGATAAAGACCCACTCGCCGGCGCGCGGCACGGCGGCGCGGTTTCGCGCTGCCGTCGCCGCGGATGCGCTATCGGAACCGCTCGCCGAGTCGCTGATCGAGGCGCAGCGGACGCTCCTGGCGGCGATCCTCAAGCAGCAGCTGATGGATACGCAGGATGGCCGCAGGCCGGGCTCCAAGGTGGATCCGCGCAATTTCGACAAGAGGGCGCGCGGGGCGCTGCGCGCTGCGGTCAGGCGGGCTTCCGACGCTGTCCAGCTGGTGCGGGAAGGAATGTATTAGAGTCTGCTTGGCCGGTCTTCAGTTGAAGATCGCGTAGAGGCCCTGCGCGATATCGCTCTCCAGCGGGAAGGAGAGCATGCCCATCTGCCCGTAACCCAGCAGCCAGGGCAAGAGGTAGAACCTCAGCAGGAAGAAGAACCAGGCGACGAACAGCGGGACGATGGGCTCGGCTAGGAAGCCTGGGGTGATCGGCTTGAACAGCCTGAGGACAGGGTCGGTCATCTTCACGAACATGCGCATGAAGAAGAAGTCCGAATTGATCGGCAAGAAGATGTTCATTGCCGTCCTGCCGATCAGCGTCCACATGATCGCGCCGGTCAGATAGTCGATCGCGATCACCCAAAGCGGGAAAGCATCCATTTGTAACGTCCTGCGCCGGTCCCAAAAAGCATTCGGGGGCGGGAAGTCATCCCGCCCCCGAATATCCCAGTTTAGTACGCTCTAGTGATCTTGGCTAAGGATAGCCGGACCCGTCGGATCGCGTACTTCGTCGACCATGGCCTGCGTTTCCGCGTCAGGCGCAGGGGTCGCCAAGCTCACCACCACCATCGCAATCAGGCTGACCGGCATGCCGATCATCCCGAAGCGGAGGTGATCGATGCCGATCCAGGGCGTCATGCCGCCAGCGTAGACCATATAGAGGTACGCCGATCCGGCCCCGAAACCGCCGATCATGCCGGCGATCGCGCCGGCCCGGTTCGCCCGTTTCCACCAGATTCCCAGAACCAGCGGGAAGAACAGGCCGGAGCAGGCGAAGCAGAACGCCCAGGCCACGGCGCCGAGGATGCCGGTGAGCTGCAAGCTCGCCACCAAGGCACCCGCCGCACCGATGAACAGCAAGAGCACGCGAGCCACGGTCAGGCGGTGCTTGGTATCCGCCTTGGGGTCGATGATCTTGTAGTACAGATCGTGGCTGAGCGCGTTGGCGATGGCCAGAAGCAGGCCATCGGCGGTGGACATCGCCGCCGCCATGCCGCCCGCGGCCACCAGGCCGGAGATGACATAGGGCAGACCCGCGATTTCCGGCGTCGCCAGAACCACGATGTCCGGCCGCATGAAGAACTCGTTCAACTGAACGATTCCATCGCCGTTCTGGTCGACCACGGCCAGCATGCCAACATCGGTCCAGTTTTTCACCCAGGCGAGGTTGGCGACCGTTTCATAGGCCTGCCCGATCACGGCCGTCGGCAGCGTCGGATCAAGCAGCTGAAGCTTGGTCAGAGTCGCCAATGCCGGGGCGGTGAAGTAGAGCAGGAAGATGAAGAACAGCGACCAGCCGACCGACTTGCGCGCCGCCCTGACCGAAGGCGTGGTGAAGTACCGCATCAGAATATGCGGCAGCGACGCCGTGCCCGCCATCATGCAGAGAGCCAGAGTGGCGAACTTCCAGGAATCCATGCCGCCCTGTGGATCGAAATGCGGCGTCGTCAGCACGCTGACGCCGGCGACCGCTTCCGCCGCGGGCTGCAGGCCGAGCTGAGCTTCCAGTTCGAGAATCCGCTGTGCGGCTTCCCCGTAGGTGAAATGCGGGATGATCCCGAATCCTTGGGCGTTGGACATCCAGATGACCGGCACCAGATAGGCGATGATCAGCACGATGTACTGCGCCACCTGGGTCCAGGTCACGCCGCGCATGCCGCCGAGCATCGAGCAGAGCAGAATGCCCAGGAGACCGAACCAGACGCCGGCGGCGAAGGGGATGCCGAGCGCGCGCGAGGCGATCGTTCCGGTGGCGTTGATCTGAGCCGTCACGTAAGTGAAGGAGGCGACCACCAGGACCACCACGGCGAGGAACCTGGTCAGGTTTCCGCCGTAACGCGTGCCGATGAAGTCCGGCACCGTGTAGCAGCCGAACTTGCGCAGGTAGGGCGCCATCAAGGCGTTGACCAGCACGTAGCCGCCGGTCCAGCCGATCACGAAGCCGAGGTAGGGGTAGCCGCCGAAGTAGATGCCGCCGGCCAAGGCCACGAAGGACGCGCCCGACATCCAGTCGGCCGCGGTCGCCATGCCGTTGTAGAGGGCGGGAACCTGCCGGCCCGCGACGTAGTAGGCATCGACCTGCGCCGTCCGCGACAGCCAGCCGATCGTGGCATAGATGACGATGGTGAACAGCAGGAACAGGATGCCGATCAACCTTGCTCCGGCGCCCAAGTACTCGAAGACCGCCATCAGCGCGAAGAAGGCGAGGAAACCCAGTGTGTAGAGGGCGTAGATCTTCCCGAGGTTGTCCAGGAAGCCCTTGCCGCGATCAGTACCTTGACTAGACATCTGGACTACTCCCCTACGCTGCCGATGCCGTACTCGTCGTCGATCTTGTCCTGAATCAGATTCTGAACCAGAATCATCACGACGAAGGCGATCAGGGATCCCTGAACGACGAAGTAGTACCCGAGTTTAAAGCCGATGAAGGTCATCGCATTGAGTTCCTTGGCGAACCAAGGACAAAGGAAGGCGAAGACGAACCAAAGCGCCAAAACGATATACGTCAGGCGCCTCGTCTTTTCCCAGTGAATCCTTCTCTTTTCAGCGTTGATTTCAGCCACTTATTCCCCCCTTTTTGCCGCGTATCCGTCGGCAAGATGTCGTTGGTTGACACGGACTTTGAAGGTTTTTAGTTAACCCAATCCACGATTCTTGTCATCAAATATATTCAACGTCTACTCGCGCGCGACTTGCCGACGAATCAAGAACATTTTTTCTTTTTGCTTTATCCATGAGGTACTTAGTCGTTCCGGCATTCCACGACCTGTCGCGCCGCTGCGCGATGCGGGACGAGGTCTAGCCGATACTAGTACGCGCCTGCGGCGTTCTTGCTTGTCTCGAGCGGGGCGCGTCAGGACTGGAGTCGGGCGTAGGGCCGCGGGGTGCCGCGGGGGGCGCGGCTGGGAGATCGGGCTTGCCAAAGACCGCGCTTGGCCGCATCAAGCAGCAGCGCAGTATTCTGGAGGAAGGCGGAGGACGTGCCCTATCGAAGCGGAGAGCCGATAGTCCCCAAGGTGAAAGGCGTGCTGGAGAGCCTGGCGGTCACCGTCAAGTTCATCTTCCGGCAGCGCAAGCAGGGCAGAATCGAATCGTTCGATCAGCTCGCGGACTTCCTGGGCAGCAGGTCGGCCTATATCGCGCAGACCTCCCTCTATGGATATTTGAAGACCAGGATGGGAACCCAGTTCACGCGCTACTTCGAAGACGACGAATTTTCCCGGCTTATTCATCAGGCGGCGCTCAGGCTCTACGTGTCCTGCCTGGCCGATTTCACCATTCACTGCGTGGCGCTGCTGAAGGAACGGGCAAGCCTTTCCAGCGACGACGCGCGTGAGCTCGCCAATGGCCTGTTCGAAGCCGCTCTAGCCAAAGGCGTGACCGAGCGCGACCGCGTGCTGCTGCCGTCCGACGCGATCGTGGAGTTCGGGCAGCGCGTCTCGAAGACGGTTTGGGAAAGCGAGCTCAACGCCAGCCATGCCTTCCAGCGCAGTGTCGAGGACGTGCTACGCTTCGCGCCGGTGGTCGAGGAGTTCAAGGTGCTGGACACAGAGATCGTGACGAACTCGATCCGCTTTCGCTGGCGCGATGCGCGCGAGCAGTTGAGGAACAGGCTCTCCGTCGAGGAGGTCGTGGCCTCCAGCTTCCGGTCCTAGGTCACAGACGCGCGCACAGCGGTTGACCCGGCCGCGCTTCCAGCTAGGATGCGCGCCGCCCGGGGCGCGACTCCCGGGCGCTTTCAGACAAAGTCTTTCACTCAGGCGGACGCGAGAGGCGCATGGCTTCCTATCAGTACATCTACACGATGCAGGGTCTGTCGAAGACCTACCCTGGCGGCAAGACGGTGCTCAAGGACATCAACCTTTCCTTTCTGCCGGGGGCGAAGATCGGCGTGCTCGGCCTCAACGGCGCCGGCAAGTCGACCCTGCTGCGCATCATGGCGGGCCAGGAGACGGAGTTCGTCGGCGAGGCCTGGGCCGCCGAGGGCGCCAAGGTCGGCTATCTGGCGCAGGAACCGGAACTCAACGAATCCAAGGACGTCGCCGGGAATGTCATGGAAGGCCTCGGCGATCTCAAGGCGCTGGTCGACCGCTTCGAGGCGGTCAACGCGGCTTTCGCCGAGGAAGACGCCGATTTCGACACGCTGATCGCCGAGCAGGCGGAGCTGCAGGAGAAGATCGACGCCGCCGACGCCTGGGATCTGGAGCGTACCATCGAGATCGCCATGGACGCCCTGCGCTGCCCGCCGGGCGAAGCTGAAGTCTCCAAGCTGTCGGGCGGCGAACGCCGCCGCGTCGCGCTTTGCCGCCTGCTGCTGCAGAAGCCGGACCTGCTGCTGCTCGACGAGCCGACCAACCATCTCGACGCCGAGTCGGTGGCCTGGCTGGAGCGCCACCTTGAGGACTATCCCGGCACCGTGGTGGCAGTCACCCATGACCGCTACTTCCTCGACAACGTCGCCGGCTGGATCCTCGAGCTCGACCGCGGCCGCGGCATTCCCTACCAGGGCAACTACTCCGGCTGGCTGGAGCAGAAGCAGAAGCGGCTGCAGCAGGAGGCCAAGGAGGAGAAGGCGCGCCAGCGCGTGCTCGACCACGAGGTGGAGTGGATCAAGCAGAGCCCGCGCGCCCGCCAGGCCAAGCAGAAGGCGCGCGTCACCGCCTACGAGGATCTGCTCGCCAAGGCCCGCGACAAGGCGCCGGACTCGCAGCAGATCACGATTCCCCCAGGGCCTCGCCTGGGCGATCTGGTGGTCGAGGCGATCTCGCTGCGCAAGGGCTTCGGCAACCATCTGCTGATCGACGACCTGAACTTCAAACTGCCGCCGGGCGGCATCGTCGGCATCATCGGCCCCAACGGCGCCGGCAAGACCACGCTGTTCCGCATGCTGGCCGGACAGGAAACGCCCGACAGCGGCGAACTGAGGCTCGGCGAGACGGTGACTTTGGGCTACGTCGACCAGAGCCGTCAGTCCCTGAAGGCGGAAAACAGCGTCTGGGAGGAGATCTCCGAGGGCAAGGACGTGATCGATCTGGGCAAGCGCAGCGTGCCTTCGCGCGCCTATGTCGGCGGCTTCAACTTCAAGGGCCCGGATCAGCAGAAGAAGGTCGGCCAGCTCTCCGGCGGCGAGCGCAACCGGGTGCATCTCGCCAAGGTGCTGAAATCGGGCGCCAATCTGCTGATGCTCGACGAGCCGACCAACGACCTCGACGTCGATACGCTGCGCGCGCTGGAGGAGGCGTTGCTGGAGTTCGCCGGCTGCGCCCTGATCATCAGCCATGACCGCTGGTTCCTGGACCGCATCGCCACCCACATCCTGGCTTTCGAGGGCGACAGCCATGTCGAGTGGTTCGAGGGCAACTTCCAGGACTACGAGGTCGACAAGAAGCGCCGTCTCGGCGCCGATGCCGATCAGCCGCACCGGATCAAGTACAAGCCGCTGACTCGTTAAAGAGCTGAAGGGGGGCCTAGCTGGCCCAGTCGGGCGTGAAGGCGCCCTGTTGGATCTTTTCGCGCAGCACCCTGGTCAGGCCGGGCAGGCCGCCCTGGCGGCGCGCGACCGAGGCGTATTCGTCGCGCAGGGTCTGGGCCATGCTCACGCCCTCGGCCTTGACGTCGAGGATCTTGTATCCGTCGGGATCCTTGCGCACTCGCCATTCCAGCTTGGCGGCAGTGCTGGCGCCGACGTCGACGGTCATGGCGACCCAGGACAGATGCGGCTTTCCGGTGTCGCTGCGCACGCCGGTAGTGCGGAACTCCTGGCCCTGGTATTCGCGGAACAGCGGCCTGAAGCGCTGGTCGAGATAGTGCTCGAAGACCTCGACGAACTCCCGACGCGCCTGCTCGTCGGCGCCGCGCCAATATCGCCCGGCGACGAACTGGCTGATCAGCGGCACGTCGAAGCCCTCGTAGAGCAGCTCCCGGAAGCGCGCGACCTGGGCTTCGTCGCTGAGGCTGGGATCGGTCAGATCGGCGATCGCCTTGTTGCCGAACTGCACCAGGAAACTATCCGGCTGGCCGGCCCCGTCCTCAGCGGACAGGGGCCGGTCCAGCACTGCCGTGCCCCCCAGTGTCACGGCGAAAAGCAGCAGCAGGGAAAGTCGTCTCATCGGCGATGCCGTTTCCTCGGGCCTGTCGGTCTCTACTGCTGAAGCTGGCTGATCTCGTCGCTCGACTTCGAAACCGCCGGTCCCGGCGCGTCGCCGGCTTCGCCGTTGCTGATCTCATGCAGGCGGGTCTGCCGGTAGAGCGAGCGGATGCGGGCGTAGTAGTCGATAGAATCGCGCTTCATATCCTCGATGAGATCCAGGTTGCGCGAGCGGAAATCGACCGCCGTCATACCGGCGCGCCCGAGGTTGTATTCCATCGGCAACAGATAGGTCAGGGGATCGAGGAAGTGATCGACCACCCGGCCGGCGCCGTCACGGGCGCTGGACGGTCCGATCAACGGCAGCACGAGATAGAAGCCCTCTCCTGCGCCATAGACCGCCATGGTCTGCCCGAAATCCTCGGAGTGGTAGTCCCAGCCGCTGTCGCCGGCGATGTCGAACAGGCCGGCCAGGCCGACCGTGGAGTTGATGAAAAAACGCGCGAGCGTCGCCTCGGCACGGTGCATCTCGCCCTGGAACAGATCGTTGGCCAGAGTGACCGGGGTGCGCAGGTTGCGCAGGAAGTTGCGCACCGAGTTGCGCACGCCCTCGGGAACCCAGAATTCGTAGGTCACCGCGATCGGCTTGAGGATGAAGATGTCGACGGTGTCGTTGATGGCGAACATGAAGCGGTTGAAGATCTCCAAGGGATCTCCGTCGTCCTCGGCCCCGTCCGGGCCGCCGATGTCGCTGGCCTGGGCGAGCTGGTGCCCCTGCAGCTCCTGCGAGGTGCGCGTCAGACCGAAGGCGTTATCCAGCTCGTCGGCGGGGCGTACCGCGCTCTGCGCCGGCGGCGAATCGCTCTGTGCGGCGGCGGCGGTTTGGATCTCCGCCGGGGACGGCGCGCCCCCGGCCTGCAGGGCCTGGGCGTCAGACAGCTCCGTGGGCGACTCGACGGCAACCGCTTGCACCGGCACCTCGCGGGTTTCGAGAGGGAGATAGGTGCAACCGACCAGGGCGCCCGTCAAAACAGCGGCGGCGAGCAGGTCGAAAATCCGGTTCTTCGGAGCAGGTTTCGCGCTGGACATGATCAATCTTGTTTCGCTCGTCCTGTAATACTCGTTGGATGCAGGGCAGATCGTTTCGAGGCCGAAGGCCAAGCCTGCGCCGCGCGACACGCCGGGTAGGCGGTTTTGCCGCGCAGCGTTAGCTCTCGCCGCAGTTTTTCAACTATGAACAAATATCCCCCGGTTCGAAGCTTTCACTCAGGTCACCCGCTAAAACGTTTCCGACGTTTCGTTCCAGCGCATTCTGCAGTGGTTCGGCATGATAGTTTCTTGGCCGAACGCGACTTCGCAATATCGACGCTATCGGGTTACCACAGCTTCAAAACCTTGACCAGCAGGCTGACCGGCAGGGGAAGTTCATGGCGTCGCGAGTGTGACAATTATGCAACGAAGATTGGGGACCCCTCGCCGCTCCTGCGCAGCTTGGTTCTAACTATATGAAATAAAACAAATAGTTTAACGCTCGAGAAGCCGCCGATAGAACGGCAGGATCACGGCGGGAAGGGTGTACATGGGAATCTGCGCCAGGGCGAAGAACAGCACCACATCGTAGTCCGAGTCCGGCGGCAGGGCCGCCAGCAACAGCCCCATGTTGCAGTTTCCGCTCAGCAGGCCGCAGGTCAGCGCCCGGCGCAGCCCCAGCCAGGAAAAGGCCAGCACGGCGAGAACCTGCAGCAGCGGATTGGCGACGAAGGCGGCGGCAAGCCAGAGCGCGACGACTCGGGGCCGATCGACGATCGCAGCGGTGACGCCGTCCATGATGGCCAGGGCGAAGACCAGCATCAGCAGCACGATGACGCCGTCGATCCGGCTGCCCCAGCTGCGCAGCTTCTGCGTGCCGGCCAGCCTGCGCAGAACTGCGGCGGCGAGGAAGGCGAGGGCGACCACCGCGGTCAGGCGCAGCATGAATTCGCCGACGCCGATCTCCAGGGAGACGCCGAGCAGGGCCAGCGCCAGCGGCGGTACGGTGATCGGAGTGAGCAGTGTCGCCAGCAGCCCGACCACCACCGCCAGGGCGCCGTCGAGGCCGAGCAGAATGGCGATCGCCGTGGCGCCGAGGATCGGCGGCGCCGCCGCCATCAGGATCAGCGCGGTGGCGAGCGACGGCGGCAGCGGCAGGGCCGAGAGAATTCCCCAGACCGCCAAGGGGGAGACCAGCATCATCCACAGCGTCGCCAGGCCGACCGTGAGCGGCCGGCGCACGGTCTGCCGCAGCTCGCTCCAATCGACCCGCAGCAGCGACAGCATCAGCAGCAGGGCGACGGTATAGGGCAGCGCCGGCCGGACGACGCCGGCGATGTCCGGTAGCAGCAGGCCGAGGAAAACCCCGCCGAAGAGCACCTTCGGGCCCTGTCCGCCGAGTGCCGAGAGAAGTCGCCCCATGTCGCCGCGCGCCTGTCGTTGAATCGGGCTGGACGCTAGCGGCTTTGCCCAACTCCGCCAATCGATTAAGCTCCCCGGCCATGGAGAACGCCCCTCGCGATTCCGCGCCGCTGGAAATCCGCCGGTCGCGGGTTCTGCCGGAATGGATCGACTACAACGGCCATCTCAACGTGGCCTACTACGTGCTGGCCTTCGACGAGGCCTTCGACGATTTCATGGACTATGTCGGCATCGACGCCGCACACCGCGCGGCCAGCGGCCACTCGATCTTCGCCCTGGAGCTGCACGTCAGCTACTTCAACGAGGTGCTGGAGGGCGCGCCGCTGCGCTTCACTTTCCAGCTGCTCGACCACGATGCCAAGCGGTTGCACTATCTGCTGCGCATGTACCACGGCGAGACGGAGCTCCATCTCGCCTCCTGCGAGGGGGTCTGTGTCTATGTCGATGCCGGCGCGCGCCGTTCCGTGCCCATGCCGCGGGAGGTGATCGCCCGGGTCGGGGCTGTGGCCGGCGCCCAGGCCGGACTGGACTGGCCCGAGGAGGTCGGTCATGTCATCGGCCTCCCGCGCAGGCGCCCGGATCGAAAACGGGACCCTGACCTGTTGTCCGCGGCGGCCCCGGAGAAATAAAGTTGCCGCCACACCGCAAATCGCCAAATGTGCAGCATGCGTCTTCTGATCCTCGCCCCCCTCTTCTTCATCGCCTTCGCCGCTTCGCCGGCCCTGGCCGGCTGCGCCGATCCGCCGGAGCCAGGGGTGAACTGGCAGCGCTGCAACTTCAATGGCGTCAACCTTACGGAACTCGATCTGGAGGGCGCGCGTCTGCGCGAGGCCTCCTTCCTGCGCGCCGACATCTCGGGCAGCAATCTTCGGGGGATCGAGGGCTTCAAGCTGCGCCTGGTCAACACCACGGCGCGGGAGGTCGATTTCGAAGGCGCGTCGATACCGCAGGCCGATCTGACCAAGGCGGATCTGACCGGGGCCAACTTGACCGACGCCGACCTGCGCAACGCCCGTCTCAATCAGGCGATCCTGCGCGAGGCCAATCTCACCGGCGTCAATCTCGATGGTGCGGAGCTGACCGAAGCCGATCTCTCCGGCGCGACCTGGACCGACGGTGAGCGGATTTGCCGCGAAGGCTCGATCGGCCGCTGCTTCTAGACTATTCAAGCAGAGCAAGCTCGCATCAGGCGATTCTGCCAAATGCGGGCTTGCTCTAGTCTTCGCCGGCGAGTGTCTCGAGGGCGCCATCGCTGATTCGGTAGGGCAGCCAGTCGTCGAGTTGGTGGCAGCCCAGCGCCTCGTAGAAGCCGCGCGCCGGGTTCATCGGCATCACCGAGAAGTCGAGGCGGCGGCAGCCGCGCTCCACCGCGATGGTGGCCAGGCGGCGCATGATCCTGCGCCCGACGCCCAGGCCGCGCGCCGTCTCGCGAACGAAGATGTCCTCCAGATAGAGCCCAGCGCGCCCTTCGTAGGTCGAATAGTTGGGATAGAACAGGGCGAAGCCGACAGCCTCGCCCGCCGCCTCGGCAATCAGGCATTCGAAGCGCGGCCGGGGGCCGAAGCCGTCGCGCCGGAGATCGGCCTCGGATACGCGCAGGGCATCGCGGTCGAGCGACTTGCCCGCGGTCTTGTAGAGGCCGTCGCTGTAGTCGGCCATCTCGAACACCATCCGCAGGATCTCCTCGACGTCGCTTTCGACGGCGGGGCGCAGGGTGACTTCGGACATCGCGGCTCTCGGCTTCTGGCAGGAGGGACTGGCGCAGACTAGCGGCGGGTCTGCCCGCCGGCAATCGGCCGCGCGGCCTTTCGCTTCGCGGATTCCTGCGCGATAAAGGGATCGCCATGACCGTGATTCCGCTCCCATGACCGTCCAGCCGCGCCTGCGCACCCGGCTGTCCTCCCGGCGCCGGATCGCCGCGACGGGCAAGCGGATCTTCCGCAACGATCAGGTGATTCTCTCCGCCCTGGCGGTGGCGATCGGCGGTCTCGCCGGCTTGGGGGCGATCCTGTTCCGCCTCGGCATCGACGCGGTGCAGTGGGGCGCGCTCGGTTTCTGGGGCGAGCAGGTGGTCAGCGGCGCGGCGCAGCAGCCCTGGTGGCGGCTGATCCTGGCGCCGACCCTCGGCGGCTTGGTGATCGGCCTGGCGATCCATTTCTTCATGCCCGGGCGGCGCCCCCAGGCGGTCGCCGACGTGATCGAAGCGAGCGCCCTCAACGGCGGACGGATGTCGCTGAGGAACGGCGTCAAGGCGGCGCTGATCTCGGCCGGCTCGATCGGCGTCGGCGCCTCGGTCGGCCGCGAGGGGCCGGTCGTCCACATGGGCGGGGTGATCGGCTCCTTCGTCGCGCGCAGGCTGCATCTCGGCCGCCGCCTGACCCGCACCCTGCTGGGCTGCGGCGTCGCCTCGGCTGTGGCGGCCTCCTTCAACGCGCCGATCGCCGGGGTGTTCTTCGCTCTCGAGGTGGTGGTCGGCCACTACGCCCTCTCGGCCTTCGCGCCGATCGTCATCGCGGCGGTGGTCGGCACCCTGGTCAGCCGGGCGCACTACGGCGATTTCCCGGCTTTCATCCTGGTGCAGAACTACGAGATCGCCTCCTTTTGGGAGTTTCCCGCCTTCGTCCTGCTCGGCGTCGCCAGCGCCATCGCCGCGCTGGCCTTCATGTACGCGATCACCATGACCGAGGACGGCTTCAACCGTCTCGGCAGGATTCCGCGCTGGGGGCGCCCGGCGCTCGCCGGGCTGGCGGTCGGGCTGGTCGCCCTGGCCTATCCGCAGGTGCTGGGCGTCGGCTACGAGGCGACCGACGCCGCGCTAGGGGAGTCCTACGGCTTCTGGCTGCTGGTGCTGCTTGCGCTGCTCAAGATCGGCTTGAGCGGGCTCTGCCTCGGAGCCGGATTCGGCGGCGGCGTCTTCTCGCCCTCGCTGTTCATCGGCGCCATGCTCGGCGGCAGCTTCGGGGTGCTCGCAACCGGCGTTTTTCCCGAGCTCTCCTCCGGCCATGGCGCCTACACCGTGATCGGCATGGGGGCGGTCGCCGGCGCAGTGCTCGGCGCGCCGATCTCCTCGATCCTGATGATCTTCGAGCTGACTGGCGACTACGAGCTGACCATCGCCCTGATGATGGCCACCGCCATCGCCAGCATCCTGGTGCAGCAGGTTTTCGGCCGCTCGATCTTCACCTGGCAGCTCGAACGCCGCGGGGTGAACCTGCGCGGCGGGCAGGAGATCGGCGTGCTGCGCTCCCAGACCTGCCGGGCGATGATGGACGCCACCTACGCCACCATCGCGCCCGACGCCCCCATCGCCGAGGTCCGCGAGGCGCTGATGAAGGCGCCCTGGGGCGAGCTCTTCCTGATCGATTCCGACGGTCGGCTGGCCGGCACCATCACCTTCGGCGATCTCTCCGGTTTCGCTTTCGACACCAGCCGGGACGCCGAATTGTCCGCCGCCAGGGTGGCCCGGGCGCGGCCGCCGGTGCTGGAGACCGGCGAGCATCTGGAGCGCGCGGTGCAGGTCTTCGGGTCCTCCGGCGAGCCGCATCTCGCGGTGGTCGACAATCGTCAGTCGATGAAGATGCTCGGCCTGCTGCACGAGCACGAGGTGATGTCGGCCTATCACCGCGCCCTGGTCGAAGCGCGCAAGGAGGAACGGGGCGAGGTCTAGTCCTCCAGCAGGTAGCCGCCCTTGCGGCTTTCCAGGGGTTCCGTGCCGACGATCTTGGCCATCGCCATGCCCTGGGCGACGTACTTGTGGGTCTTGCGCGACAGCACGAGGCCAGAGGTGCCGGCGCGGATTTCCCGCCGGCCGCGCAGCGGATCCTCTGCGGCCGGATCGACCAGCGTGGCGATCAGATCGCCCTTGCGCACCGTCGCCCCCGGCTTGACGGCATAGCTCAGTATGCCGTTGCCGGGGCTGCGCAGGCTTTCCGTGGCGTCCAAGCGGCTGCCCTCGCAGAGCGGCGCGGGCAGGGGGCCGGGATCGCCGGCGATCATGCCGCGGCGCTGCAGGACGCGGTAGACGGCCGCGGCGTCGGGGCGGTTGATGGCGTCGGAGACCTCGGCGCCGCCGCGGAACTCCAGCGTGGTGGCGAGGCAGGCGGCCGGGATCGGCGCGTCCGGGAACTTCGCCGCCAGCCGGGTCCAAGGCGTCGAGAAGGCCTCGTCGAAGGAGGCGCCGCCGGAATCCTCGGCCAGCAGGGCCGCCCGGCAGCCGAGCTCGGCGACCAGGTCCTTGGCCTCGGGCCAGTGGGCCGGGATCAGGAAGCAGTGCATCAGCGCGTCGTCGTCGCAGTGCATGTCGAGCAGCAGGTCGGCGTCGCAGGCCTCGCGGGCCAGCGCCAGGCGCAGCGAGGAAAGCTGGTCGCTCGCTGCCATGCCGGCCAGGGCCTCGCGCATCGCGGCGCGGATCGCCGCCACGTTGCCCTCGGCGTCGGCGCCGAGCTTGCCGGCGATGTCCGCCTCGATCAGGGCCGCAAGATCGGGCCAGTTGCGGTTGAAGTTGCCGCCGCCGCGAATATCGTAGCGCCCGGCGTGTTCGCCGTTGAAGATCTGCGCCAGGCCGACCGGGTTGGCGTAGGGCAGCAGCACGATCTCGCCCTGGATCTCGCCGCGCCCGGCGGCGGCGTCGAGCAGCTGCGCCAGGTGATGGGCGACCATCATCGCCGGAATTTCGTCGGCGTGCAGCGCGGCCTGGATATAGGCCTTGGGGCCCTGGCCCTTGGCGCCGTATCGCCGGAGCTGCAGCCGCCGTTTGCTGCCGGGGCCGGGGCTGACGAGGTCGATATGTTCGATCTGAAGCTGCATCTGGTGTAGTCCTTGCGGGGCGCGGGACCGTGGCACGGTGCCGCGCACTATTCTGCCGCCGCGCCCGCCGGTCAAGATCGCTGGACGGGTCTGGGAGCGGGCGGTTAGCCCGCGGCGGCAGGAAGGGTACAATGACGCTGGCGACTCCAGGCGTCGCGACTATTTTCAGGACGTGATGAACGACAAGATCCAGAACCAGAAAGCGGCTTCCGGCCTCGGTGAGGCGTCGGCCGGCGACTATGCCGCCGCGCCGCGCCCGGCCTATTTCGCCGAGCTCAACGCGGCGCAGCGCGAGGCGGTGGAGAACCTCGACGGCCCGGTGCTGATGCTTGCCGGGGCCGGCACCGGCAAGACCAAGGCCCTGACCACGCGGCTGGCGCATCTACTGGTCTCCGGGAAGGCGCATCCGGGACAGCTTCTCGCCGTCACCTTCACCAACAAGGCGGCGACCGAAATGAAGGCGCGGGTCGCCGCGCTGCTCGGGCGCCCTTCGGTCGATGGCTGGTGGCTCGGCACCTTCCACGCCCTGGCGGCGCGGATGCTGCGCGACAACGCCGAGGTCGTCGGCCTGAAGCGCAACTTCACCATCCTCGACACCGACGACCAGCTGCGGCTGATGAAGCAGATCCTGCGCACCGAGAGAGTCGACGACAAGGCCTGGCCGGCGCGTCTGCTGCTGGCCGCCGTGCAGCGCTGGAAGGACCGCGGCCTGACGCCGGAGAAGATCTCGGCGGCCGAGGCGGGGGATCTCGCCAACGGCCGCATGGCCGAGGTTTACAAGGCCTATCAGGACCGCCTGGTCGAGTTGAACGCGGTCGATTTCGGCGATTTGATGCTGCACATGCTGACGGTCTTCCAGACCCGCGCCGACGTGCTGCAGCGCTATCAGCAGCAGTTCCGCTACCTGCTGGTCGACGAGTACCAGGACACCAACGTCGCCCAGTATCTCTGGCTGCGGCTGCTCGCCCAGGCGCACAAGAACATCTGCTGCGTCGGCGACGACGACCAGTCGATCTATGGCTGGCGCGGCGCCGAGGTCGGCAACATCCTGCGTTTCGAGACCGATTTCCCCGGCGCCAAGGTGGTGCGGCTGGAGCGCAACTACCGCTCGACCGGCCATATCCTGGGCGCGGCGTCGGGCCTGATCGCCCACAACGAGGGCCGGCTCGGCAAGACGCTTTGGACCGAGGACGGCGAAGGCGAGCCGATCCGGGTGCGCGGCCTGTGGGACGGCGAGGCCGAGGCGCGCTTCGTCGGCGAGGAGTTGGAGAAGATCCAGCGCGACGGTGGCGATCTCTCCGACTGCGCCATCCTGGTGCGCACCACCGCTCAGACCCGCGAGTTCGAGGAACGCTTCATCACCCTGGGGCTGCCCTACCGGGTGATCGGCGGCCCGCGCTTCTATGAGCGCCGGGAAATCCGCGATGCCTTGGCCTATCTGCGGCTGATCCAGTCGGGCGACGACGACCTGGCTTTCGAGCGGATCGTCAACCTCCCCAAACGCGGTCTCGGCGAGGCCAGCCTGCAGACCCTGCAGGCGCTGCGCCGGGCCAAGGGGACCTCGCTGCTCGACGCCGCGCGGGAAATCTCCCAGACTGAGGAGCTGCGGCCGCAGGCGCGCCGCGCCCTGGCCGACTTCGTCGCCGACATCGACCGCTGGCGTCTGGCGGCGCGGGAAATTCCCCATCCCGAGCTGACCGAAATGATGCTGGACGAATCCGGCTACCTCGAGATGTGGCACAACGACAAGTCGATCGAGGCGCCGGGCCGTGTGGAAAACCTCCGGGAGCTGGTCAACGCCATCGCCGAGTTCGAAACCCTGGGCGGGTTCCTGGAACACGTCAGCCTGGTGATGGAGAACAACGAGGCCGGCAGCGAGCCGCAGGTCACGCTGATGACCCTGCACGCCGCCAAGGGACTTGAGTTCGATACCGTCTTCCTGCCCGGCTGGGAGGAGGGGCTGTTTCCCAACCAGCGGGGGCTGGACGAGAGCGGCCTGAAGGGGCTGGAGGAGGAGCGGCGGCTTGCCTACGTCGGCCTCACCCGGGCGCGCAAGCGGGTGGTGATCAGCCATGCCGCCAACCGGCGGCTGCATGGCTCCTGGACGGCGGCGATTCCTTCGCGCTTCGTCGACGAGCTGCCCGAGGAGCATGTCGAGACGGAGACCGACCCGGGTCTCTACGGCGCGGCGCAGCCGAGCTGGGCCGGCTCGGTGTTTTCGAGCTGGGGGGAAAGCCGGGTTTCGCCGGGCATGCAGCGTGCCAAGGCCCGCGAGACGGCGGGGCGCAATGCCAGCCGCTTCTTCGAAGGCAGCGCCCAGGTGATCGAATCCCTGCCCCGCAGCGGCGCGCCGGCGATCGGCGAACGGGTGTTTCATCAGAAGTTCGGCTATGGCCGGGTGCGCGTGGTCGAGGGCGAGAAGCTGGTGATCGCCTTCGAAAAGGCGGGGGAAAAGAAGGTCATGGCCTCCTTCGTCGTCCCGGCCGACCAGGCGGGCTAGCCGCGTATGGGGGCATCCTGGCGCGTCGGCCTGCGGGTTCCCGCGACGGCTCTCTGCTACTTCGAGACGGTCCTGGAGCGCCTTGGCGGCGCCTTGGTCAGCGACCTGCCGGACGAGGAGGGGCTGGTCCGGCTCGATCTTTACCTGCCGGGGGAACCCGCTGCCGCTGCCCTGGAGAACTGCCTTGCCGAGGCCGCCGAGGCCGGAGGAATCGCTCCGCCCGAGGTGGACTCCCAAGCCGTCGAGGACCGGGACTGGGTTGCGGAAAGCCATGCCGGCCTGCCGCCGCAGCGCGCCGGGCGCTTTTATCTCTACGGCGGGCATGTCACCGAGAAGCCGCCGGCGGCGACGATCCCGATTCGGATCGACGCCAACGCCGCCTTCGGCACCGGCCGGCACGAAACCACCAAGGGCTGCCTGCTGGCGCTCGGCGATCTCGCCAAGCGCCCGCCGCCGCGCCCGCCCTATCTCGACATGGGTTGCGGCTCGGGGGTGCTGGCCATCGCCATGGCCAAGCTCTGGGGCCGGGGCAAGCGCGATCTGGTGCTCGCCGCCGACAACGATCCCGTCGCGGTGCGCATCGCCGCGGAGAACGCCAAGCTCAATCGTGTCGCCGCCCCGGTCCGTGCCCTGCAGAGCGAGGGCTACGCCAGCCGGGAGATCGCGCGGGCGGCCCCCTATGGCCTGGTGGTGGCGAACATCCTGGCGCAGCCGCTCTGCGACATGGCTGGCGATCTGGCGCGCGTGCTCGCACCGGGCGGCGTGGCCGTGCTCTCAGGCCTGCTGATCCGGCAGGAGCGCGAGGTGCTGACAGCGCATCTCGACAACGGCATGGCGATCAGCCGCCGCTTGCGTCTCGGCGAGTGGTCGACCCTGCAGTTGGTCAAGCGCTAGCGATCCTGTTCGCGGCCTGTGACAGCACGGCGGAATCGCGCTAAGGAAAGAGCATGAGCGCGCCGCTTCGCATTCCTTCCTTCTGTACCCAATGCCGCTCGCGCTGCGGCTGCACGGCCCTGGTCGAAGACGGTAGGCTGACCGGCCTCGAGCCGGCGCCCGATCATCCCTCCGGCGCCAAGCTCTGTCCCAAGGGGCGCGCGGCTCCCGAGCTGGTGCATCATCCCGACCGCCTGACCCGGCCGCTGCGCCGGACCTCGCCGAAAGGCGTGACGCCGGCGCGCTGGGAGCCGATCTCCTGGGAGGCGGCGCTCGACGAAATCGCCGGCCAGATGGCGCGGATCCGCGCTACCCACGGCGCCGAGCAGGTCGCCTTCTCGGCGACCACGCCGAGCGGCACCCATCTTTCCGACTGCATCGCCTGGATCGAGCGGCTGATCCGCGCCTTCGGTAGCCCGAACACGATCTACAGCACGGAAATCTGCAACTGGCACAAGGACTATGCCACGCGCTTCACCTACGGCTGGGACATCGGCACGCCGGATTTCGCCACGGCCGAGACGATCCTGCTGTGGGGCCATAATCCGGCGGCGACCTGGCTGGCGCGCTCGACCGAGATCCAGAAGGCCCTGCGCCGCGGCGCCAAGTTAATCGTGGTCGATCCACGCCCGACACTTTACAGCCGCCGCGCCACGCATTGGCTCAGGGTGCGTCCCGGCAGCGACCAGATTCTGGCGCTGGGTCTCGTGCATCTGCTGCTGGAGACGGGAAGCTTCGACCGCGCCTTCGCGGCCGCGTGGACCAACGGCCCGCTACTGGTCCGGCGCGACAGCGGCCGTTTCCTGCGGGAGAGCGATCTGCGCGACGGGGGCAGCGCCGCAATCCTCTTTGCGGCAGCGCCGGACGGCAGTCTGTTGCGCTACGACAGCGCCGCCGGCGCCTGGCTCGACGCCCCACCGAAAGAGGACTCGCTCTTCGCCGAGATCGGCGTTCGCACCCGGGAAGGCCCGGCCGCCTGCAGCTCGGCGCTGACGCTGTTGCGGGAGACGGCCGCCGCCTGCCCGGCGGAGCGGGTGACGCGCGAGACCGGCGTCGCGGAAGCGGACCTGCGGGCCGTCGCGGCGCTGCTGGGCAACGGCACGCCGCTCGCCTACTACGCCTGGAACGGCATCGGCCAGTCCGTCACGGCGACCCAGACCGACCGTGCTCTCTCGATCCTCTACGGATTGACCGGCTGCTACGGCAGGGCGGGCGGCAACGTTCCCGGCGCGGCGGTGGCCTGCAACGACATCTCGGGCAGGGAACTGATCTCCGAGGCGCAGAAGGCCAAGGCGCTCGGTCTGCGCGAACGGCCCCTGGGCCCACCGGCGCAGGGCTGGGTCACCGCCCGCGACGTCTACCGCGCGGTGCTGGAGCGCGATCCCTATCCGGTGCGCATGCTGGTCTCCTTCGGCGGCAATCTGCTGTCCAACCAGCCGGACACGGCGCGCGCCATCGCCGCCTTCAAGGCGCTGGAGTTCCACGTCCACAGCGACTTTTTCCTCAATGCCACGGCGGACTATGCCGACATCGTGCTGCCGGCGGCGACTTCCTGGGAGCGTGAGGGCCTGCGTCCCGGCTTCGACGCCAGCCTCGAGGGACTGCGGCGGGTGCAGCTGCGCCCGGCCGCCGTGGCGCCACAGGGCGAGGCGCGCAGCGACACGGATATCGCCCTCGGCCTGGCGGAGCGGCTCGGTCTCTCCGCTGCGATGTTCGGCGGCGATGCCGACGCCGGCCATGCCCATCTCCTCGAACCCAGCGGCGTCAGCCTTGAGCAGCTGCGCACCGCGCCCGAGGGGGTGGTGGTCGACAGCGCGGTGGCTCTGGAGCCTTACCGGGAAAGCGGCTTTCCGACGCCGAGCAAGCGCCTGGAAATCTACTCCGAGGCCCTGCTCGAAGCCGGCTATCCGCCGCTGCCGAGCCTGGAGGAGGACGAGGAGGCACTGACGGAAGACTATCCTCTGCGCCTCGGCTGCGCCAAGACCGTCGCCTACTGCCACAGCCAGGGGCGCAACCTCCCCGCGCTGCGCCGCCTCGCCCCCGACCCGGTGCTGGAAATGGCGCCGGAGACCGCCGAGGCGCACGGCCTCGCGGCCGGGGATTGGGTCGAGATCCGTACCCCCGCGGGGCGCTTCGCCGCACGCGCCGCGCTGTCCAAGGGGCTGGCCGCGGAGTGTGTCTTCGCCCAGCACGGCTGGCTCGAAGCGGCGCCGCAAGGCGGCGTTTCCAGCAATTTCAACAGTGCCGTTGCGAGCGCGCGCGCCGATCCGGTCAGCGGGTCGCTGCCGCTGCGGAGCGTCGCCTGCGCGCTCGGCAAGCTCTGAAGGCGCCACACCGGAAAAGAAAACGGCGGCCGCTCTTAAAAGAGCCAGCCGCCGTTGGACCCGGGCCGCAACGGGAGGAGAATTGCGCCCGGGGGAACTCTGTCAGGGACGCGGTTTACGCCGCCTGATTTGCCTCAGTCTTGGCCGAGGTCGTGTCGTTGGCCGGGGACTTCGGCTGCCAGTTGAGCTTGCCGAAACCGAAGGGCCGATTGACCAGGGTCTCGAACTCCTGGGCCAGGGCGGCGATCGGAGTGGCGATGCTGGCGACGGCGCGGGAAAGCAGGCCGCGCTTGCGGGTCAGCTCCTCGGCGATGTCCCAGACCTGGCTCCGCTCGAAGCCGATGTCGGCCAGGATGCGGTCGTCCATGCTCAGCAGCTCGCGCACCGTACGGCGGCGGTCGTTGTCCTCACGCCAGCGGCGGGCGAGACGGCTCCAGAAGCAGCTCGTCGCGGGCACGTTCTCGCGCGACATCTCGATGGCCTTGCTTTCGATTCCGCTGCGGTGCAGGCCGATGTCGGACAGGTTGCGGTCGCTGAGGGTTGCCAGCGCGTAGTACGTCTTGCGGCGGCTGACGGCGCGGCGCAGCTTGGCGTTCAGGAGGTTCAGGCCGGTCAGATCGGCGACCCCGCCGCCAAGCTTGACCAGGAAAATGCGCAGGGTCTGAGCCTGCAGCCGCCGGGCTTCTCTGACCAGCGCGTAGGTCTGGTCGCTCGTCACCATCAGCGCGCGATCGCTGCGCAGGGTGTCGATCTCATTGGCCGTTAGGCGCTTCATGACTTCTTACTCCGATTCATACAGTTTTATTGCGTACAGTCTTTTCCATCCGGGCCGGCGGTTGGCCAAACAGCGGCCCGTCGTCTCCGGTACGTCAGACATAGGCAACTCCCCTGGACGGGAGCAGGGGGTCTTTTTGCACTGCAGCATTGCATGCCCGGCATGTCTCGCGCGGCGCGGAAAACCTGGGGTCGTGGCGGTCGAGCGCACGCTTGCACTTGCCGCGGCGCACTCTTAGCTTCTGTCCCATGGACAGGACATCTCCCGGACAAGACAGCCCCGCCAAGGCGGCTTCGGCCAAGCGCCTGGCAGCCTTGCGCAGGGAACTCGCGGCGCAAGGCGTCGACGGTTTCCTGGTGCCGCGCTCCGACGAGCACCAGGGCGAGTATGTGCCGCCCCATGCCGAGCGCCTGGCCTGGCTGACCGGCTTCAAGGGTTCGGCCGGCTTCGCCGCGGTGCTGAAGGAACGGGCGGCGGTCTTCGTCGATGGCCGCTACACCCTGCAGGTTCGCGAAGAGATCAATCTGAGCCTCTTCGAGGCGCTGTCGATCGCCGGGGAAGGGCCGCGCGACTGGATCGCCGCCCAGCTCGGCCGGGGCAAGCTTGGCTTCGACCCCTGGCTGCACACCCGCGCCCAGGTCCGCGGCTTCGAGTCGATGGTTGCGCGGGCCGGCGGCGAACTGGTGGCGCTGGCAGGCAATCCCATCGATGCCGTCTGGGCCGATCGTCCGGAACCGCCGCGCGCGCCGGCCCGGCCGCATCCGCTGGAATTCGCCGGCCGCTGCTCCGCCGAGAAGCGCGCCGAGGTCGCCGCGACGCTCAAGGACCAGGGTGCGGAGGCGGCGGTTCTGACCCTGCCGGATTCCATCGCCTGGCTGCTCAATCTGCGGGGCGGCGACGTCGGCCATACGCCGCTGGTGCTGTCCTTCGCGATCCTCTATGGCGACGGTCGGGTCGACTGGTTCGTCGACGGGGAAAAGCTGGACGATGCGGTTCTGGAGTGGCTCGGCCCGGAGGTCGCGCCCCAGGCGCCGGCTGCTTTCGGGACGGCGCTCGACGGTCTCTCCGGCAAGCGGGTTCTGGCGGATTCCCTGAGCGCCGCGGAGTGGATCTTCCGCCGCCTCGAGGCGGCCGGGGCCAAGATTCTCGACGCAGTCGATCCCTGCCAGCTTCCCAAGGCCTGCAAGAATCCGGTCGAACTGGAGGGCGCGCGGCGCGCCCATACGCGCGACGGCGCTGCCGTGACCCGTTTCCTGGCCTGGCTTGCGCGAGAAGGCGCGGGCCGCGCCGGCAGCAACGATCCGGTGATGGAGATCGAGGCCGCCGAAAAGCTGGAAAGCTTCCGGCGGACGAACCCGGAGCTGCGCGACCTCTCCTTCGACACCATCTCCGGCGCCGGGCCGCATGGCGCCGTGGTCCATTACCGGGTCGACGCGGAGAGCAACCGGGCGCTCGGCGACGGCGAGCTCTACCTGGTCGATTCCGGCGGCCAGTATCCCGACGGCACGACCGACGTCACGCGCACGGTTGCGATCGGCGCCCCGAGCGCCGAGATGCGCGAGCGCTTCACCCGCGTGCTCAAGGGGCACATCGCCCTGGCGACGGCACAGTTTCCCCAGGGGACGACGGGCAGCGCCCTCGACGCCCTTGCGCGGCTGCCGCTGTGGCAGGCCGGGCTCGACTTCGACCACGGCACCGGCCACGGCGTCGGCAGCTACCTCGGCGTCCACGAAGGACCGCAGCGGATCTCCAAGCTTCCCAACAAGGTCGCCCTGGAGCCGGGGATGATCGTCTCCAACGAGCCCGGCTACTACAAGGAAGGCGCCTACGGCATCCGGATCGAGAACCTGGTCGCCGTGGTCGAGGCGAAAGTCCAGGGCGAGGACAGCCGGCCGATGCTGGCCTTCGAAACCCTGACCCTGGCGCCGCTCGACCGGCAGCTGATCGATCTGACGCTATTGAACCAAGCCGAACGCGCCTGGATCGATGCCTACCACGCCCGGGTGTGCGAAACCCTGGCGCCGCGGCTCGCGGGCGAAGACCTCGCCTGGCTGGAGGAATCGACCCGGCCGCTGGCGGACTGAGCCGGGGTCAGAAGGACTGGCGGAGGCGGTAGAGCAGCAATCCGTCGCCGGCGGTCGCCCGTTCCAGGGCGTAGCAGAGCTCGATCAGCTCCTCATCGAAATCAAAGGAATGGGCGTCTGCCTGGACCTTGATCTGGCGGGCTTCCTGGCCGGTAACCTCCAGGCCCGGGGCGCCGTCCTCCCAGTCGAAGAGCTTCCCGGCGGCGAAGAAATCCGGCAGGTCCTGCAGCTGGTAGTCGCCGCCCATGTAGGCGAGCAGCAGGGTCTCCCGCCCGTCGGGACCGGTGATGTAGATGCCCGCTTCCTTCGCCATCAGCCCGCTCCGATCAGTTTCAGCCAGTCGTCCTCGCTCAGGGTTTCGACGCCCAGCTCCGCGGCCTTCTTCGCCTTGGAGCCGGCATCGGCGCCAACCACCACGTAGTCGGTCTTCTTCGACACCGAGCCGGCGACCTTGGCGCCCAGGGTTTCGGCCCGGGCTTTGGCCTCGTGGCGGGTCATCCGCTCCAGGCTGCCGGTGAAGACCACGGTCTTGCCGGCGACCGGCGAGTCCGCAGTATCCGGCGCATCGTAGGCCTCTATGGTCAGCTCGTCTTCGAGGCCGCGCAAGACCTCGAGATTGTGCGGCTCGCCGAAGAAGAACGCCAGGTCGTCGGCGACCGCCATGCCGATACCCTCGATGTTGCAGAGCTCGGCGTAGTGTTCGCCGACCGCCTCGGGCTTGTGCGCCTCGGGGGCTGCCTTGCGTTCCTCGAAGGCCGCCTGCAGGGCATCGCGCCAGGCCTCGAGGCTGCCGTAGCTGCGCGCCAGCAGCTTCGCCGTGGCCTGGCCGACCTGGCGGATGCCGAGGGCATAGATGAAGCGGTCGAGGGGGATGCTCCGGCGCTCCTCGATAGCGGACAGCAAATTGGCCACCGACTGCTTGCCCCAGCCTTCGCGCTGTTCCAGCGCTTCCCGGTGGTCCTTGAGGCGGAAGATCTCCTGCGGGCCGCGCAGCAGCTCTTCGTTCCAGAAGGCCTCGATGTGCTTGCCGCCCAATCCCTCGATGTCGAAGGCGTCGCGGCTGACGAAGTGCTTCAGGCGCTCCGCCGCCTGAGCCGGGCAGATCAGGCCGCCGGTGCAGCGCCGTACCGCCTCGCCCTCCTCGCGCAGCGCCTCGCTGCCGCACTCCGGGCAGCGCTCGGGCATCTTGAACTTCTTGGACCCCTTAGCGTGGCGTATCACCTCGACCACCTGAGGGATCACGTCGCCGGCGCGCTGGATCACCACCAGATCGCCCTCGCGGATGTCCTTGCGGGCGATCTCGTCCTCGTTGTGCAGCGTCGCCCGGCTGACCACCACGCCGCCAACGGTGATCGGCTCGAGGTTGGCGACCGGAGTCAGGGCGCCGGTACGTCCGACCTGGAGGGTGATCTTGTTGAGGATGGTCTGCGCCCGCTCGGCAGGGAACTTGTGGGCGATCGCCCAGCGCGGCGCCCGGCTGACGAAACCGAGGCGCTCCTGCAGGTCGAGGCGGTCGACCTTGTAGACCACGCCGTCGATGTCGTGGGGCAGGCCGGGCCGGGCTTCCATCACCCCGGCGTAGTAGGCCAGCAGCTCCTCCAGTCCACGGCACAGCTCGGCCGGCTGGTTGAGTTCGAAACCCCAGTCCTGGAAGCGCTGGCGCACCTCCCAGAGGGTTTTGCCGAGGGGCTCGGAGAGCTGGCCCCAGGCGTAGCCGATGAAGTGCAGCGGCCGCTCCGCCGTGATCTTGGAGTCGAGCTGGCGCAGCGAGCCGGCGGCGGCGTTGCGCGGATTGGCGAAGACCTGCTTGCCGGCTCCGCTCTGGCGTTCGTTGAGGGCCTGGAAGTCGGCCCGGCTCATGAAGACCTCGCCGCGAATCTCCAGGGTGTCCGGCCAGGCCTTGGCCTTCAGTTTCTCCGGAATCGAGGCGATGGTGCGCACATTGGCGGTGATCTCCTCGCCGGTGGTCCCGTCGCCGCGGGTCGCTGCCCATTTCAGGACGCCCTTGTCGTACATCAGGGCGCAGCCGAGACCGTCGATCTTCGGCTCGGCCAGGATCTCCACCTCAGCGGCGCTGTCGAGGCCGAGGAACCTGCGAAGGCGGGCGAGGAAGTCGCCGACCTCCTCCTCACTAAAAGCATTGCCGAGGGAGAGCATCGGCACCCTGTGCTTGATCTTGGCAAAGCCGCTGGTAGGCGCGGCGCCAACCTTCTGCGTCGGGCTGTCGCCGCGCAGCAGCTCCGGATAGCGCGCTTCGATCGCCTCGTTGCGCCGCCGCAGCGCGTCGTAGTCGGCGTCGCTGATCTCCGGCTGGTCCTCGGCGTGGTAGAGCCGGTCGTGGTGGGCGATGGCGGCGGCGAGACGGGCCAGCTCGGCCTCGGCCTCGTCCGGGGTCAGCTGTTCGACAGCCTTGTCCTCGACGCCCGTTTCCCTGGCCATCAGACCGGGTCCATCAGCCGTTCGGCCTGGGCGCGGGCCTCCTCGGTCACCGTGGCGCCGGAGAGCATGCGCGCCACTTCCTCGCGCCGGGCTGCCCGGTCGAGCGCGGCGACCCGGGTCAGCGCGTCCTTGTCGCTGGTTTCCTTGCTGACCCGCCAGTGGTGGCTGCCGCGCGCGGCGACCTGCGGACTGTGGGTCACCACCAGCACCTGGCGGCGTTCGGCCAGCCGTGCGAGCCGCTCGCCGACCGCGTCCGCCGTGGCGCCGCCGATGCCGCTGTCGACCTCGTCGAAGACCAGGGTTCCTGCCGGCGAGATCTCGGCCAGCACCACCTTCAGCGCCAGCAGGAAGCGCGACAGCTCGCCGCCGGAGGCGATCTTGGCGATCGGCCCCGGCGCGGCCCCGGGGTTGGTGCTGACCTGAAAGGCGATGCGGTCGAGTCCGTTGGGACCCCAGGCGTCCTCGGACAAGCGTTCCACGGCGGTGACGAAACGCGCCTTCTCCAGCTTCAGCGGCGGCAGCTCGCGGTTGACCGCGGCGTCCAGCCGGCCGGCGGCCTCCTTCCGAGCGGCGCTGAGCTTCTCCGCGCTGTCCAGATAGGCGCCGCGGGCCGCTTGCACCTGCCGGGACAGTGCGGTCAGGCGCTCGCTGCCGCTGTCGATGGACAGCAGCCGCTCGCGCATCTCCTCGCGCAGACCAGCCAGGGCATCGACTTCGACGCCGTGCTTTCGCGCGAGATCCTTGAGTGCGAAGTAGCGCTCCTCGACCTCCTGCAGGCGCCCGGGATCGAGGTCGATGTCGCCGCCGAGCGAGGCCAGGCGCGCGGTGGCTTCCTCGACCTCTGCGGCGGCGCGATTCAGGCTCTCGATCACCGGGTCGAGGCGTCCGCCGGCCTTGTCGGCCATGCGCTCCAGGGTGCGCAGCGCGCCGCCGATGGCGCTGTCGGCGCCGCGCGCGCCTTCCGCGTTGCTGCCGTCGAGTTCGGCGCCGGCTTCGGCGATCGCTTCGCCGACCTTTTCGGCATGCATCAGGATCGAGCGTTGCTCGGCCAGGCGCTCCTCCTCGCCGGGCTGGGGCTCGAGGGCGTCCAGCTCCTCGACGGCGTGGCGCAGGAACTCTTCGTCCGCCTTTGCTTTGGTCAGGGCCGCCTCGGCCTCGGCGCGGGCCGCCTGCAGGTCCTGCCAGGCGCGGTGCAGCTGCCCGGTTTCCTGGGCCAGGGCGGCGAGGCCACCATAGGCGTCGAGCAGGGCGCGGTGAGTCGCCGCATCGAGCAGGCCACGCTGCTCGAACTGTCCCTGCACTTCGACCAGCAGATCGCCGAGACCGCGCAGCAGACCGACCGACACCGGCTGATCGTTGACGTAGGCCTTGGTGCGGCCGTCCTTGCCCAGGGTGCGGCGCAGGATCAGCTCCTCGCCCCCCTGAGAGCCCCCGTGAGAGCCCCCGTGAGAGCCCTCGTGCAGAAGGTCCTGTTCGCGCAGCAGGTCGAGCGCTGGATGTCCGGTTTCGATCTCGAAGGCGGCGGTGACGCTGGAGAGCTCGGCGCCGCGGCGCAGCAGGCGGGCCTCGGCGCGGCCTCCCAGCGCCAGGCCGAGGGAATCCAGCAGGATGGACTTTCCGGCACCGGTCTCGCCGGTCAGGACGCCCAGGCCGGGAGAGAACTCAAGATCGAGACGATCGATAAGCACGACATCGCGAACCGCTAGGCGTGCGAGCATGGCGACCTCAGAAGAAGGAGGAAATCCAGGAGCCTTCCTTCTCCTCGGGCCGCAGATCCTCGCCGGTCAGCAAGGCATAGCTGTCGATATACCAGTCGCTGCCGGGGAAGTTATGGCCGAGGACGGCCGCCGTCGCCTGGGCCTCGTCGGTGACGCCCAGAGCCAGGTAGCATTCCACCAGACGATGCAGGGCTTCCGGTGTGTGGGTGGTCGTCTGATAGTCGGAGATCACCGTCTGGAAGCGGTTGATCGCGCCGAGATACTCGCCGTGACGCTGATACCAGCGGCCGATTTCCATGTTCTTGCCGGCCAGATGGTCGCGCGCCAGATCGATCTTCAGCCCGGCGTCGCGCGCGTAGCTCGACTCGGGGAAGCGGCGGCGCACTTCCTGCAGCGCCTCCAGGGCGCGCGAGGTCATCTGCTGGTCGCGTCCGACGTCGGAGATCTGCTCGTAGTAGCAGATCGCCTTGAGGTAATAGGCGTAGGCGATCTCCTCGCTGCCGGGATTGAGCTCGATGTAGCGGTCGAGGGCGTTGATTGCGTCGTCGTAGGCGTTGTCCTGATAATAGGCGTAGGCCGCCATCAGTTGCGCCTTGGTCGCCCAGACCGAATAGGGGTGCTGGCGCTCGACTTCGTCGAACTCCTTGGCGGCGGTCTTGTACTCGCCGGCTTGGAGCTGATCCAGGGCCTCGTTGTAGATGTTCTCGACCGGCCGCTCGACGTAGTCGATGTCGTCGTCGCTGTCGCCGCCGCAGGCGCCAACCAGCAGCACCAGCCCCATGGCCGGCGCCGCCGCGCGCAGTATGCCGATCAGCCCGCGGGCGCGATCCTTCAGCCCATTCAGAAAACGCAAGTTTCGTAACCCCTTCGCCCAAGTGCCGGATCGCAGAGACGGGTGCCGGCCTGCCGGGGCACGAGTCGCGCCGTCTCCACGGAATCGCCTGACTATAGGTGCAAGAAACGGCCGTCTCAAGCGCCACGATGGGGCCGGAAAAACGCCCTGGCGCGCGCGTGATGCTAGAGGCTGGCGCCGGCCTTCCGGGGCAGGGTCAGCGGCCGATCTGCAAGTCCCGGCAGAGGCGGCTGCGCGGCCTGGGGAAGGGGGTCCTCCTGCGGCGGTTCCGGCAGCGCGCGCCAGGCATGACTGTCTTCCTCGTTCAGCAGTCTGCGCAGCAGGCGCAGGATCATGCCGAGGCTCGCGCCGCGCAGCAGCAGTGTGCCCTGCCACGGACCGCCGAGCAGACTAAGCGCGCCGAGGGCGCGGCAGAGATCGTGGCGCAGGCTTTCGTCGGCGAAGCGCAGGCCCTGCGGGCTGTAGAGCCGTCCGTCGTGCAGCGTCAGGGCGCGGTCTTCGCGCCAGCCTCGCAGCAGGCCCCGGCGGCGCAGCGCTACGATCCGCTCCTCCTCCCAGGCGCGCCGCGCGGGAGCCAGACTGCGCGCGAAGTCGTCCTCGCCGGGGCGATGTTCGCAGCACTGGCCGGCAGCGCGCAGGCGCAGCCGCGCGTCGCCGCCGGGGCGCAGCAGGGCGTAGCGTCCCGGCGCGCTGAGCCGCAGCGGGCGGGTGAGGGTCAGGACTTTGCGGGCGTCCTTCTGCTGCTGCCGTCCGGCGCAGCCGATCAGGAAGGCGAAAGCGGCGGCGCTGCCGTCGAGCTCTGGCGGCTCCGGCCCGTCGAGTTCGATCACGGCATTGTCGATGCCGCAGCCGGCGAGGGCGGCGAGCAGCAGCTCGACCCGCTCGATCCGCAGCGCTCCGGCAGCCAGGGTCAATGCAAGGTCGTTGGCGCGCGCCTTGTCGAGGGTCGCGCGCAGCTGCGGCTGTCCTGGAAGATCGTTGCGGCGGAAGACGATGCCGCTGTCCGCCGGCGCGGGCTGCAGGGTCATGCGGACCCTGCAGCCGCTCAGCAGTGCGGCTCCGGAACAGGGAATCGCGGTTTTCAATGTCTGCTGTCGCACGCGTCGCCCCCGCTACGCTCGGCACGGCGCCCGCAAAGTAGGGCGCTGCGAAAGCGAAGGCTAGGCCGCGGCCGCGCGGTGCGGCAATTCAATCATTGTTACGGGGAAAGAAAAAAGGGCCGGCCTTCGCGTTTTGAAGGCCGGCCCAGGAGGCTCACGGGAGGTAACGGACTGACTTAATTCGCTTGCCTGCGGAGGAAGGCCGGAATGTCCAGCTCGTCCTCCTCAGCCTGGATGCGCCGCGCCGAGCGATTGTCCTCGAAGCCGCGCAGGTTCTGCTGACGCGCCGGCTCGGCCTGCTTCGCCTTGGGCTGGGCCGGCGCCGGTTCCACCGCGACCGACGCAGCAGTGGCCGTGGCCGCGCCGCCGCTGGAGATCGGTCCGGGCATCGCAGCCGTAACTGCGGGCTGCGAAGCCTCGGCCTGGGCGGAAGCTTCGCTCTCGCGCGCCGAAGCGGAGGCCTGCTGCGCCGGGGCGGACGGCAGCGCTGCCGACGGGCTGGCCTGGACCGGCTGGGAGGCCGGCTGGGGGGCCGTCAGCGGTTTCGCCGCTGCCGGCTCGCGCTTGGTCTCCAGCCGCGGCTCGCGCTGCGGTTCCCGCCTTACCTCCGGCTCCGCCGGCTTCTCGGTGGCGCGTTCCGGGGCCTGCTGCATCGACTTGGTAGCGCCGGTCACCCGGGCAAAAAGGTTGTAGGCCTTGTTGCGGCTTCTGCCACGAGTCTCCTCCTCGGAGCGCGTAGCGGCATTGGCCATGTCGGCAGCGGCGAAGGGATCGGCCTCGGAGGGCTGCGCCTGCGCAGTTTGCCGGGGCGGGGCCTTGGCCGGAGCCGGAGCGATGAAGCCGTCCTCGGGAAGTTGGGACCCGCCGGCGCTGTGCGCCTGCGCCGTGTCCCGCTCCTCCGGCTGGTCCTCGTCGGCCGGTGCAAAGTCGACGCCGCCGTCCCGGGAGTCCTGCGCCTCCTCGCGCAGGGCGTCGTCGAAGGCCTGGCCACGGAAATCCTCGCGGCCGAGATCGGAACTGGAAAGATCGACGCCCTTCATGGCTTCGGCGGCGATCGGCTTCTCCTGCTCCGCCGTCACCGGGCTCGCGGACTTGGCCGCGGGCGCTTCTTCCGGTGCCGGCCTGGCGGCGGTCTCGGTCTTGACCACGCTGAGGGTCACCGGGCGCGGCTGCCTGGCTTCATCGACGTCGATACCGGTGGCCACCACCGACACCCGCATGGTGCCGTCGAGGCTCTCGTCGAAGGTCGAGCCGAAGATGATGTTGGCGTCGGGATCGACCTCGTCGCGGATCCGGTTCGCGGCCTCGTCGACCTCGAACAGGGTCATGTCGCCGCCGCCGGTGATGTTGATCAGCACGCCGCGGGCGCCGCGCATCGACACGTCGTCGAGGAGCGGGTTGGAGATTGCGGCCTCGGCCGCAGCGATGGCGCGGTTGTCGCCTTCGCCCTCGCCGGTGCCCATCATCGCCTTGCCCATCTCGGTCATCACCGAGCGGATGTCGGCGAAGTCGAGGTTGATCAAGCCCGGCATCACCATCAGATCGGTGACCCCTCGCACGCCCGAATAGAGCACGTCGTCGGCCATCTTGAAGGCGTCCGCGAAGGTCGTCTTCTCGTTGGCCACGCGGAACAGGTTCTGGTTCGGGATGATGATCAGGGTATCGACGTGCTCGGTGAGCTCGTTGATGCCTTCTTCGGCGAGGCGCATGCGGTGGATGCCCTCGAACTGGAAGGGCTTGGTCACCACGCCGACGGTCAGGATACCGGCCTCGCGGGCGGCCCGGGCGATCACCGGTGCCGCGCCGGTGCCGGTGCCCCCGCCCATACCGGCGGCGATGAAGGCCATGTGTGCCCCTTCCAGGTGCGCCAGAACCTCGTCCATCGCTTCCTCGGCGGCGGCGCGGCCGATCTCCGGCCGGGCCCCGGCGCCGAGGCCGCCGGTGATGTTGCGGCCGAGCTGGATTTTCTGTTCGCAGATCGACCCGTTGATCGCCTGGGCGTCGGTGTTGGCGATCAGGAATTCGACCCCTTCCAAGTTGGATTGGATCATGTTGTTGACGGCATTGCCGCCGGCCCCGCCGACACCGATCACGGTGATGCGCGGCTTCAGGTGGTCTTCGGTCTTCGGTACGCTAAGATTTAAACCCATTTTTGCCTCCACTAGCCCTAGAGCTGACCGGCCGGGGAGAGACCGGCCAGGGGTTGATGCGGAAAGAGCCCATTGCTGCCGGCGAAACCGGCGAAGAGAGTGCCGTGAGCCCGCGGCACGCTCCCTGTTAGGGGTGTGTTGTTGTTACAAATATTCACGGATCCAATGGCTTACGCGGCCCATCAGGCCGCCAGCCCCTTTCTCCTGCGGCCGTCCCCGAAGGGGCAGAGCCGACTCCGCCTGCAAGGCGTAGGTGAGTAGTCCGGCGCAGGTCGCGTAGGCTGGACCGCCGGTGGCCTCGGCGAGGCCGCGCAGGTGGACCGGACGTCCGATCCGCACCTGCTTGTCGAGAATCAGAGCCGCCAGTTCGCGCATCCCCGGCAGCTGGCAGGCGCCGCCGGTGAGCACCACGCGGCGGCCGCCGAGCTTGTCGAAGCCGCTGGCCTCGAGGCGCGAGCGCACCAGCTCGAAGGTTTCCTCCAGCCGCGGCTGGATGATGCCGACCAGCAGGGAGCGCGGAACCTGGTGGCTTTCGCCGCTGTCCTCCTCGCCGACCTGAGGCACCTCGATGGCCTCGCTGCGATCGGCGACGCTGGCGACAGCGTGTCCGTAGAGGGTCTTCAGCCGCTCGGCAGTCGCCAGCGGGGTGGAGAGCCCGCGCGCCACGTCGTTGGTTACATGGTGACCGCCGACCGGGACGATGTCGCAGTGGATCACGTTGCCCTCGAAGAACACGGCGATCGAGGTGGTGCCGCCGCCCATGTCGATCAGGGTGACGCCGAGCTCGCGCTCGTCCTCGACCAGGCTGGCGAGGCCGGAGGCGAAGGGCGTGACCACGAAACCGCCGAGGTCGAGGTGGCTGCGCTGCACGCAGGTCGCGAGGTTGCGCACCGGGCCCGAGGCGGCGGTGACGACGTGCATGTTGACGCCCAGGCGTTCGCCGTACATGCCGCGCGGGTCGCGGATGCCACGGCTGCCGTCGATGGTGTAGGCGGTGGGGATCGAGTGGATCAGCTGGCGGCCCTTCTCGGGCTGACCGTGCATGCCCTCGACGGCGTGGCCCTGGGACAGCGCGCGGTGCAGGTCGAGGTCACCGACCTCGTGGCCGGCGATCGAGACCTCGACGCCGACGTGGCGCGAGGCCGGATAGCCGCCGGAGAGGTTGGTCACGACCTGCTCGATGGTCTCGCCGGACATCTGCTCGGCGGCCTGCACCGCTGCGGAGATCGAGCGCTGCGCCGCGTCCATGTCGACCACGGCGCCGTTCTTGACCCCGCGGCTGATCTGCTGGCCGATGCCGATGACGCGCAGCTCCCGTTCGCCCGGCTCGCGCTTGGCGATGAAGCAGCAGACCTTGCTGCTGCCGACATCGAGGGCGGCGAAGATTCCGTTGCGGTTGCGGCCCGGTTTCTTGGTCATGGTCAGGTGCTCTCCCCAGAGGTGGGCTGCGCTTCGATGCTGTTTTCTTCTTCCTCTGCGCCTTCGCCGGCGGTGCGCACGATCAGGCGGTCAGGCAGGCGCAGATCGATCATCACGACGTCGCGCGCCAGCAGGCCGTGCTCGCGTTCGATTCGCGCCAGCTGCGCCCAGGCGGCCTCGGCGGCTTCCTCCGGCAGACGGACATCGACGCCGCCCGCCAGACGCAGGTTCCAGCGCCGGTCGCTGACGCGCACCGCGGCGTCGACCCGGTCGCGCAGCGCCGGCTGGCTGTCCAACAGGGCGAGCAGTGCGGCGGTATGCGGCGGCGCTCCTGCGCCGACCACCAGCGGCAGGCCGGCAAAGCGCTTGGCTTCGGTGCCGGGGATTACCTCGCCGTCCTGATCGATCACCTGCAGTTCGCCGCGCAGCTGCCAGAGCGCCATCGGCTGGCGCTCGACCAGGCGGACATAGACGATGCCGGGCAGGCGGCGCTGCACGGTCGCCTGCTTGACCCAGGGCAGGGCTTCCAGACGCGCGCGCGCCGCCGCCGTGTCGAGGCGGAGGATCGCGCTGCCGCGCTCGACCGCGAGAATGCTCAGGATTTCCCCGCTCTCGGTGCGCGCGCGACCCTCGACCAGCACCTCCTCGACCTTGAGGCCCAGATTGACGGTCGCCGAATAGCCGCTCTCGGTCAGGCGCCCAGCGATATCCTCGGCAAGGCCGAGACGCAGAGCGGCGACGCCGAAGACGGTGCTGGATACCAGCACCAAAGCAAGCAGGGCGTGACGCAGCAGGCGTCCGCTGGAGGCGGCGGTCTTGCGTGCGGGGGTTTTGCCGCCTGCGCGGGTCTTGCCCTTTGGCTGGGCCTTGGGGTTGCGCTTGGCGGCGGATCTGGAGAAGGGCCAGAGGCTCATCGCGCGTCCTCCAGCATCCAGGCGACCAGATCCTCGAAGGAGATGCCGAGATAGGCGGCCTGCTCCGGAACCAGGCTGAGCGGCGTCATGCCCGGTTGGGTGTTGAGCTCCAGCAGGTAGAGCGCGCCCGGCTCGCCCTGGGTGTCGTCGTAGCGGAAGTCGGCGCGGGTCACGCCCTTGCAGCCCAGAACCTGGTGCGCCTTCAGCGCGGCGTCGAGGGCGGCCTGGTAAATCGTCTCGTGGACCGGCGCCGGCACGATGTGCTCGGTCTTTCCCTCGGTGTACTTGGCGGCGTAGTCGTAGAAGCCTTCCTTGGTGCGCAGCTCGGTGACCGCCAGGGCGCGGTCGCCCATCACGGCAACGGTCAGCTCGCGGCCCTCGATGAAGGGCTCGACCAGAACCTCCTCGCCGAAGGCCCAGTCCTCGGCCAGGCGGACCAGCTCGTTGCTGCCCTCGCGCACGATGATGACGCCTACCGAGGAGCCCTCCCTGATCGGCTTGACCACGTAGGGGCGCGGCATCACGTCGCCGGCCAGCACCTCCTGCCGGCTGACCACGCGCCCATCGGGGCAGGTCAGGCCGCTGGCGGTGAAGACCTGCTTGGCGGCGTGCTTGTCCATCGCCAGGGAGGAGGCGAGCACCCCGGAGTGGGTGTAGGGCAGGCCCATGATCTCGAGCAGACCCTGGACGCAGCCGTCCTCGCCGTAGGGGCCGTGCAGGGCGTTGAAAACGACGTCGGGCGCGGGATCGAGCGCTTTCAGCAGCGCCTTCAGGTCGCGCTGGAAGTCGACCTCGCTGACCTCGTAGCCCTTGGCGCGCAGTGCCCCGGCGCAGGCCTTGCCGCTGACCAGCGAGACTTCGCGCTCGGCGGAGGGACCGCCCAGGAGTACGGCGACGCGGGTCATGACCTGTCTCCCTTGCCGGAAGACCGGACGCCGATGCGGCGGATTTCCCACTCCAGCTCGATGCCGCTGTTCGCCTTCACCCGGCGGCGCACTTCCTCGCCCAGAGTCTCCAGGTCCTCGGCGGTCGCCGTGCCAGTGTTGATCAGGAAGTTGCAGTGCATCTCGGAGACCTGTGCGCCGCCGATCATGAGGCCGCGGCAGCCGGCCGCATCGATCAACTGCCAGGCCTTCTCGCCCGGCGGATTCTTGAAGGTGCTGCCGCCGGTGCGGGTGCGGATCGGCTGGGAGGCGGCGCGCGCCTCCTGGATCTCCTTGATACGGGCTGCGATAGCCTTGGGCTCGCCGGCCTCGCCCTCGAGCTCAGCCTGCAACACGATCCAGTCCTCGGGCAGCGCCGAGTGGCGATAGCCGAAGTCGAGATCGGTGGGGCTTAGGCGGTGCAGCCTGCCGTCCGGCTCGACCGCTTCGGCCCAGCGCAGCACGTCCTTGAATTCCTTACCGTAGGCGCCGGCGTTCATGCGCACGCCGCCGCCGATCGTGCCCGGCACTCCGGCCAGGAACTCCAGTCCGGCGATGCCGGCCTGCTGCGCCGCCGTGGCGGCGTTGACGTCGAGGCAGGAGCCGCCGCAGAGCAGGTTCTCGCCTTTCGCTTCGGCCTGGGCGAAGTCGCGGCCGAGGCGCAGCACCACGCCGGGGATGCCGCCGCTGCGCACCAGGGAGTTGGAGCCGACGCCGAGCACGGTCACCGGCACCTCGGCGGGCTTGCTGCGCAGGAAGGCGAGCAGGTCCTCGCGGTCGGCCGGGCGGAACATCACTTCGGCCGCTCCACCGACGCGGAACCAGGTGACCTTGTCGAGCGGCGCTTCGGCGGTCAGCCGGCCGCGCACGGCGGGGAGACGGTCGACCAGGGGGAGCTCGCTGCGGGCTGCGGCCATCATCCGGCGCCTCCCACACCCTGGGCCTGGGCGCTCTGCAGGCCGGCGAGCTGTTCGGGCAGCTCGTTGGCCCAGGCGGTGATATTGCCGGCGCCGAGGCAGACCACCAGGTCGCCGGGTCCGGCGACGGCGGCGATCAGTCCGGGCAGCGCCGCGGCCTCGGCGAGCACTTCGACCTGGCGGTGCCCGCGGGCGCGCAGGCCCTCGGCCAGCGCGGTCTTGTCGACGCCCTCGATCGGCGCTTCACCGGCCGGGTAGACGTCGGCGACGATCACCCGATCGGCATCGTTGAAACAGGAGCAGAAGCCCTCGAAGAGGTGCTGTAGCCGGGAGTAGCGGTGCGGCTGCACCACGGCGATGACCTGAGCTTCGCCGGCGGCCTGGCGCGCGGCGCGCAGCACCGCGGCGATTTCCACCGGGTGATGGCCGTAGTCGTCGATCACGGTGACCCCGCCAACCTCGCCGGTCTTGGTGAAACGCCGCTTGACCCCACCGAAGGCTGCCATGGCCTGGCGCAGGTCGTCCTCGGAGATGCCCATTTCCTCGGCCACGGCGATCGCGGCCAGGGCGTTCATCACGTTGTGCTCGCCGACCATCGGCAGGAACAGCTTCTCGAGGCGGAGCCTGGTCTCGCTGCCGCGCTCGCTGATCACCGCGTCGAAGGTTGCGCCGGCCGGCGACATGGAAATGTTCTCGGCCCGCACGTCGGCCTGCGGCGATACGCCGTAGGTGACGATTCGGCGGTCGGAGATCCGGCCGATCAGCGCCTGCACCGAAGGATGGTCGATGCAGAGCACGGCAAAGCCGTAGAAGGGGATGTTCTCGACGAAGGTCTCGAAGGCCCTGTGCAGCGCCTCCTCGGAGCCGTAGTGATCGAGGTGCTCGGGATCGATGTTGGTGACCACGGCGATGGTCGCCGGCAGCTTGGTGAAGGTGCCGTCGCTTTCGTCGGCCTCGACCACCATCCACTCTCCCGCGCCGAGCCGGGCGTTGGTGCCGTAGGCGTTGATGATGCCGCCGTTGATCACCGTCGGATCGAGTCCGGCGCCATCGAGCAGGTTGGCGACCATCGAGGTGGTGGTGGTCTTGCCGTGGGTGCCGCCGACCGCGATGCACCACTTCAGGCGCATCAGCTCGGCCAGCATCTCGGCCCGGCGGACGATGGGAATGAAGCGCGCCCGGGCGGCCTGAACCTCGGGATTGTCGGCCTTGACCGCCGAGGAGATCACCACGACCAGCGCCTCGGCGACGTTCTCGGCCTTGTGGCCGATCTCCACCGAAATGCCGAGTCCGCGCAGGCGGCGCACGTTGGCGTTCTCGGCGATGTCGCTGCCCTGCACCTGATAGCCCAGGTTGTGCAGGATCTCGGCGATGCCGCTCATGCCGATACCGCCGATGCCGACGAAGTGAATCAGGCCGATGTCGAGAGGAAGGGCTCTCATGCCGCCGCCTCCCCGCGCTTGGACAGGCCGTTGCCGGGGGTCTCGCCGACGATCAGGTCGGCCAGCTTCTGGGCCGCGTTCATCCTGGCGAAGCCGCGCGCGGCGGAAGCCGCGTCGGCGAGGGCGGTGGGATGCTCGAGCAGGGCGCGCAGCTTGTCCGCCAGCAGCTCGGGTGTCAGGTCGCGCTGCTGCATCACCCAGCCGCCGCCGGCCTTGGCCAGGGCCTCTGCATTGGCGGTCTGGTGGTCGTCGGTGGCGAAGGGGTAAGGCACCATGATCGCGGGCCGCCCGGCTGCCGCCAGCTCGGCCACGGTCGAGGCGCCGGACCGGCTGATCACCAGATGCGCCGCCTTGAGCCGCTCGGGCACGTCGTCGAAGAAGGGCTGCAGCTCGGGATGGACGCCGCAGGCGGTGTAGGTTGCCCGCATTTCCTCAAGGTCGTTGCCGCGCACCTGCTGGGCCAGCTTGATGCGGCCGCGCAGTGCGTCGGGCAGCAGGCAGATCGCCTTGGGCATGATCTCGTTGAACACCCGCGCGCCCTGGGACCCGCCGACCACCAGCAGGCGCAGGGCGCCGCCGTTGCTGGGCAGGGCATAGGGCTTCTTGTGCAGCGCCGCGATGGCGGCGCGCACCGGGTTGCCGGTGACCGCGATCTTCGCCCGGTCGGCCTCGGCGACCGCCGCGACCTCGGCGAAGGAGGTGGCCAGGATGTCCGCCTTGCCGGCGGCCAGGCGGTTGGCCCGGCCCATCACGGCGTTCTGTTCGTGCAGCAGGGTGCGCAGGCCGAGATGCGATCCGGCCAGCACGCCCGGCAGCGAGGCATAGCCGCCGAAGCCGACCACCGCCTCGGCACCGCTGCGCTTCAGGATGCGGCGCGCCTGAAGATAGCCCCAGGCCAGCTTGGCGGCGGACTTCAGCTTGCTCCAGGGACTACCACCGGCGATGCCGCCCGCAGCCAGCCGGAAGGTTTCGACCTCGGGCAGCTCGGGCCCAAAGCCGCCCCCACGGCGGTCGGTCAGCAGCGCCACGCGGATGCCGCGCGACAGCAGCTCGCGGGCCAGCGCGGCGGCCGGGAACATGTGTCCGCCGGTACCGCCGGCGGCCAGCGCCACCAGGCGCGTGGACTTCGCGGGCGCGGTCATAGCGACTCCCCCCGGTCGACGCGGCGCCTGGTCAGCGCCAGCAGCATGCCCATGCCGAGTGCCAGGGCGAGCAGCGAGGAGCCGCCATAGCTGATGAACGGCAGGGTCATGCCCTTGGTCGGCATCAGCCGCAGGCTGGAGGCCATGTTGATCAGCGCCTGCAGGCCGAACTGGGTGAGCAGGCCGGAAGCCGCGAGCAGCACGAAGAGGCTGGTTTCGTTGAGCAGCTTGACGAAGCCGCGCAGCACTACGAAGGCGAACAGCAGCACGATGGCGAGGCAAACCAGCATGCCGAACTCCTCGCCGGCGACGGCGAAGATGAAGTCGGAATGGGCGTCGGGCAGCACCTGCTTGATGGTGCCCTCTCCGGGGCCGGTGCCGAGAAGCCCGCCGTTCATGAAGGCCTCGATCGAGCGCTCGACCTGATAGTGGTCGCCGACCTCGGGGTTGAGGAAGGCGTCGATCCGCTCGGTGACGTGGGGCAGCAGGAAGTAGGCGCCGACCAGCGCCGCCACTGCCACCAGCCCGGCGCCGATCACCAGGATCATTGGGAGCCCGGCGAGGAAAAACTCGCTGCCGAAGATGGCGGCCAGCATGACCGTCTGGCCGACGTCGGGCTGCAGCACCAGCAGCCCGGCGACGGCGAGGAACAGGCCAATGGCGATCGCGGTGCCGGGGAAGTCCTCGCGCGCCTTGCCGGCGGCGAAGAGCGCGGCGATCAGCACCGCGAAGCAGGGCTTCATGAACTCCGAGGGCTGAATCGAGAAGCCGGCCAGTGAAATCCAGCGGGTCGCGCCCTTGATTTCGCTGCCGATGAAGAGAGTCAGGATCAGGCCGACGAAGGCCGCCGCCGTGCCGAGCACCGCGAAGCGGCGCACCTGGCGCGGCGAGAACAGCGAGACCGCGAGCATCAGCGCCAGCGCCGCCGGCAGCACCACAAGCTGGCGCTTTGCCAGGGAGAAGGTCGGCAGGTCGAGCCGCTCGGCGACAGCCGGGGAGGCGGCCAGCACCAGGATCGCGCCGACCCCCATCAGCAGCAGCAGGGCGATCAGGGTCCAGCGGTCGACGGTCCACCACCAGCGGCCAAGCAGGCTGGTATCGCTACGCGCGAAGCCGCTCATGGCCGGCCTCCGGGGTTGACGTCGATGTCCTCGCGGGTGCCGGGCAGCGCCTCGACCAGGGCGCGGAAGGCTTCGCCGCGGGCCTCGAAGTTGGCGAACTGATCGAAGGAGGCGCAGGCCGGCGACAGCAGCACAACCGCGCCCTCGCCGTCGGCCTTGGCCGCTTTGCTGGCGGCGGCCACGGCGCTTTTCAGATTGCCGCAGCGCTCGCTGGCGACCGCGCCCTGCAGATCGCTGGCGAAGGCTTCCGCAGCCTCGCCGATCAGGTAGGCGCGGGAGATCTTCGGATAGTAGCGCTCCAGCCCGGCGAGGCCGCCTTCCTTGGCGCGCCCGCCGGCGATCCAGTGGATCCTGCGGTAGCAGGCCAGGGCCTTGGCCGTGGCGTCGGCGTTGGTTGCCTTGGAATCGTTGATATAGGCGACGCCGTCGATCACCGCGATCACTTCCTGGCGATGTGCCAGGCCGGGGAAGGAGCGGATACAGGCGGCGATCACCGCCGGATCGACGCCGGCGGCCTTGCAGGCGGCGTAGGCGGCGGCGGCGTTCTGGGCATTGTGCAGGCCGGGCAGGGTGGCGACTTCCGACAGCGGCAGGGCCGGCACTTGCTTGCCCTCGGTGTCGTCGATCAGGACGCCGTTCTCGACATAGACGCCGCCGGCCACCGGCCCCTTGCCGGAGATCGCCACGATGCTCTGGTCGCCGCTGGCGAGCAGCTCGGCATGGATCGCGCGGCAGGTCTCGTCGTCGACGCCGATCACCGCGGTGCGCGGCGCCGTCTGGCGGCGGAAGATATTGCGCTTGGCCGCGACGTAGCCTTGCAGGCCGCCGTGACGGTCAAGGTGGTCGGGACTGATGTTGAGCAGCACGGCGACGTCGAAGGTGATCGAGAAGGTGCGCTCGAGCTGATAGCTCGACATCTCCAGCACGTAGCTGCCGGAAGATCCCCGCATCTCGAACTCCATCACCGAAGGCCCGAGATTGCCGCCGACCTCGCAGTCGCGTCCCGAGAGCTTCAGGATGTGACCGATCAGCGCCGTGGTGGTCGACTTGCCGTTGGTGCCGGTGATGCCGATGTAGCTGGCGTCGGGGCAGGCGCGTCCGAGCAGCTCGATATCGCCGATCACCTCCGCCCCTGCCGCGCGCGCCGCCGCGGCGACGGGATGCGGTTCGGGAAAGCGGTCGGGAATGCCCGGCGAAAGCACCAGACTCGGCACCTCCGCCCAGTTGCAGCTGTGGAGATCGACCAGCGGGACTCCGGCGGCGCGCGCCTCGGCGCGGCGGTCCTCGCTGTCGTCCCAGGCCCAGACCTCGCCGCCGCTGGCCTGCAGCGCGCGGGCCGCGGCCAGGCCGGATTTGCCCAGGCCCATCACCGCGACCGGCAGACCATGGAAGAAGGGGAGCTCGATCATCGCGCCCCTCATCGCAGCTTCAAGGTGCTGAGGCCGATCATCGCCAGAATCATGGCGATGATCCAAAACCGGATGACGATGGTGGGCTCGGCCCAGCCCTTCTGTTCGAAATGGTGGTGCAGCGGCGCCATCTTGAAGACGCGCTTGCCGGTCAGCCGGAAGGAGGCGACCTGGACGATCACCGAGGCGGTCTCCAGCACGAACAGTCCGCCGATGATCGCCAGCACCAGCTCGTGCTTGGTGACCACGGCGATGGCGCCCAGCGCACCGCCGCAGGACAGCGAGCCGGTATCGCCCATGAAGACCATGGCCGGCGGGGCGTTGTACCAGAGGAATCCGAGACTGGCCCCGACCAGCGCCGAGCAGAAGATCGCCAGCTCGCCGCTGCCCGGCACGAAGTGAATCTGCAGATAGTTGGCGAAGACCGCGTTGCCGACGAGGTAGGAGATGCCGGCGAAGCAGGCGGCGACGATCATCACCGGAACGATGGCCAGACCGTCGAGGCCGTCGGTCAGGTTGACCGCGTTGGAGGCGCCGACCATCACCAGCATGCCGAACACGGCGAAGCCGAAGATCGTGAGGTCGACCAGCAGGTCCTTGAAGAAGGGCACCGCCAGGCGCCCTTCGAGCTCCTCCGGAATCAGCAGGGTGATGTAGAGCACCGCCGCCAGGGCGATGGAGAACTGGGCGAGCAGCTTCAGCTTGCCGGGCAGGCCCTTGGAGGAGCGGCGGGTCAGCTTCAGATAGTCGTCGGCGAAGCCGATCGCGCCGTAGCCGACGGTGACGCCAAGCACAGCCCAGACGTAGCCATTGCTGAGATTGGCCCAGAGCAGGGTGGAAATCGCCAGCGCCAGCAGGATCAGCACGCCGCCCATGGTCGGCGTGCCCTTCTTGGTCAGCAGGTGTCCCTCGGGGCCGTCCTCGCGGATCGGCTGGCCTTCGCGCTGCTTCGACTTCAGCCAGCGGATGATGCCGGGGCCGAGGATGAAGGAGAGGAACAGCGCGGTCATCGCCGCGCCGCCGGCCCGGAAGGTGATGTAGCGGAACAGATTGAAGACCGGAATCTGATCGGCGTAGGGGACGAGGAGGTTGTAGAGCATGGTTCCTCCTAGTTCCCGTTCGCCGCGCGGGGCAGCGCGCCGCCGCCCAATTCGCCGTTCGCTTCGCCGAGCGCGTGCAGCGCCTCGACCACGGTCTTCATGCCGCTGGCGAGCGAACCCTTGACCGCGATCACGTCGCCGTCGCGGAGCGCTTCGGCGACCATCGGCGCCAGCTCCGTGGAGCGCAGGGCGTGGCCGCCGCGCAGCTCCGCCGGCAGGGCTTCATAGAGATGCGCCATGGACTCGCCGCAGGCGAAGACCAGGTCGATCCCGGCCTCGCGCAGGACCTCGGCGAGTTCGACATGATGCCGGATGGCTTCGCCGCCCATCTCGCGCATGTCGCCCAGGGCGGCGATGCGGCGGCCCTGTCTCTCGCCGCCCTTGCCGAGCTTGGCGCGGCCGAGCACGGCGATGGTGGCGCGCATCGAAGCCGGGTTGGCGTTGTAGCTCTCGTCGATCAGCTCGAAGCCGCCGCCGCCCGGCAGGGCGATACGGTGGCGTTCGCCGCGGCCGGGCAGAGCGGTCAGCCTGGCGAAGGCGCCCGCCGCCCTGACCACGTCGCCGCCCAGCGCCTTGACCGTGGCCAGCACGCCGAGGCTGTTGATCACCCAGTGCATTCCGGCCTGGGCCAGGCAGTAGTCGAGATCCTGCGGGCCGACTCGCGCGGAAACCGCGCTGCAGGCGGCATAGAGCGAAGCGTCGAGCAGCCGCACATCGCTGTCCTCGGCTTCGCCGAAGGAGATCACCCGGCGGACCTTGTGTTCCGCCGCCCGCTCGCTCAGGCGCGCGAAGAAGGCGTCGTCGCGCGGCAGCACGGCGACGGCCTGTGGCCCCATGCCGGAAAAGATCTCCGCCTTGGCGTCGGCGATGCCGGCCTGGTCGGCGAAGAACTCGATGTGCGCCAGGCCGATGTTGGTGACGATCGCCACCTCGGGCCGGGCGATGGCGGTCAGCGCGGCGATCTCTCCGGGGTGGTTCATGCCCATCTCGAAGATGCCGAACTCGCTGTCGCGGGGCATCCGCGCCAGGGACAGCGGCAGACCCCAATGATTGTTGAAGCTGCCGTGCGAGGCGTAGGTCCTGCCCTGGGTTTCGAGGCAGGCGCGCAGCGCTTCCTTGGTGCTGGTCTTGCCGGAGGAGCCGGTGACGCCGACGATCCGCGCCTTGGTGCGGTCGCGGGCAGCGCGGCCGAGCGCCTGCAGACCCTTCAGCGTATCGGCGACGACTAGCAGCGGTGCGTCCGCGGGCAGGTCTTCAGGGACGCGGTGCACCATGGCCGCCGCGGCACCGTCGCGCAGCGCCTGCGCCACGAAATCGTGGCCGTCGAACTTGGGTCCCTGCAGGGCGATGAAGAGATCGCCCTGCGCCACGCTGCGGCTGTCGATGGACAGACCAGAGGCCTGCCAGGCTCCCCTGGTCTGCCCATCCGTCGCCGTGGCGGCCTCGGAGCCGGTCCAGAGTGCGTCGTTCATCGGCGCCCTCCTTCCAGCGATTGAATAGCGGCCCGGGCGACATCGCGATCGTCGAAGGGAAAGACCGTCCCCCCAACGGTCTGTCCCGTCTCGTGGCCTTTCCCCGCGATCACAAGCGAGTCGCCCGGGCCCAGTGCGGCCACCCCCCTGCGGATGGCCTCACCTCGATCTCCTATCTCCTCTGCGTTGGGTGCGGCGGCGAGCATCTCGGCGCGGATCGCGGCCGGGTTCTCGCTGCGCGGATTGTCGTCGGTGACGATCGCCCGGTCGGCCAGGCGCTGCGCGATGCCGCCCATCAAGGGGCGCTTGGCGCGGTCGCGGTCGCCGCCGCAGCCGACGATCACCCAGAGCTTGCCCGGCGTATGCGCGCGGGCGGCTTCCAGCACGGTCTCGAGCGCGTTCGGGGTATGCGCGTAGTCGACGATCACCTGGCCGCCGGCCGGGGTTTCGCCGATCCGCTCCATCCGCCCCGGCACGCCGGAGAGGGAGGGGAGGCTGGCGATGGTTTTCTGCAGCTCGGCGCCGCAGGCCACCGCCAGCCCCAGGGCAGCCAGCACATTCATGGCCTGGAACCGTCCGGCCATCGACAGGGAGAAGTCGTGAGGCTGCCCAAAGAGATCGAACCTGCAGTCGAGCCCGTCGTGCTTTGGCTCGGCGCCGACGAGGCGCAGTTCCTTGCCGGCGCGGCCGTAGCTCCAGACCGTTAGGCCGCGCGCCGCCGCTTGGCCGCGCAGGGACTCGAACTCGGGAATGTCGGCGTTCAGCACTGCCGTGCCGCCCGGCTGCAGGATCTCCGTGAAGAGCCGCGCCTTGGCCGCGAGATAAGACTCCATGTCGTGGTGGTAGTCGAGGTGATCGTGGCTGAGGTTGGTGAAGGCGGCCGCGGTGACGCGCACGCCGTGCAGCCGGTACTGGTCGAGGCCGTGGCTCGAGGCCTCCATCGCCAGGTGGTCGACGCCGTCGGCAGCGAGCCGCGCCAGGCAGGCCTGCAGTTCGACCGGGTCGGGGGTGGTCAACGCCGCCGGCGCGTAGTCCCTGGCCGGCAGCAGGCCAAGGGTGCCGAGGCTGGCGGCCTCGAGGCCGAGCGCCTGCCAGATCTGCTGGGTATAAACGGCGACCGAGGTCTTGCCGTTGGTTCCGGTGATCGCGGCGATCTCGCGCGGCTGGTGCTTGTAGAAGGCGGCGGCCATCTCGGCCAGGGCACGGCGGGGATTCTCCGCCGTCAGCAGGGCGACCGGCCGTCCGGCGGCCTCCAGAGTCGTACCCTCGGGAGCCAGCACGGCGCTCGCCCCGCGCGCCAGCGCCTCGCCGATGTAGGCGCGCCCGTCCGCCCGGCTGCCCGGCAGGGCGGCAAACAGAAACCCCTCGGCGACGCGCCGGCTGTCGGCGGTCAGGCCGTCGATTTCGAGGGTTTCCAGTGCCGCTGGGGGGGTGGACTGCGGCGTCATCGGGGTCTTGGCTCCTTCTATCAGCTCAGTTAGCCGCAAGCGGCGGTCCTTTCAGGCGGGCGGGCACCAGCAGGGCGTTTTCGACGACTTCGGGCTCCTCGCTGGCGCGCGGCACGACCCCGAGGAGCGGCGCGATCTGTTCGACGACGCGCCCGACCACGGGTGCGGTCACCCAGCCGCCGGTGGCGTAGCCGTGGGTGGCCTCGGTCGGTTGCGGCTCGTCGACCATGGCGAAGATCACGTAGCGCGGATCGTCCATCGGGAAGCCGGCGAGGAAGGAGGCGATGCGCGCGTCGTCGTCGTAGCTGCCGCTGGGCTTGAGCTTGTCGGCGGTGCCGGTCTTGCCGCCGACCAGATAGCCGGGCGCGTCGGCTTTGCGGCCGGTACCGTGCTGCACCACCAGACGGGTCAGCCAGCGCATCTGCGCCGAGGTCGTCTGGCTCATCACCCGTCGGCCGGGCACGGTCTCGCCGGGCAGGCGCTTGAGCAGGGTCGCGGGCAGCAGCTGGCCGCCGTTGATCACCGCGCCCATCGCCCGGGTCACCTGCAGGGGAGTGACCGCGATGCCGTGGCCATAGGCGATGGTCATGGTGTTGATCTCGCGCCAGGTCGACGGGATCATCGGCTGGCCGACTTCGGGCAGCTCAAAGGAGGTGGCGCGCAACAGGCCGAGCTCGCCGAGGAAGCGCTGCTGGCCTTCGGTGCCGACGTCCATCGCCATGTGCACCGAGCCGATGTTGCTCGAATACATGAAGATCTCGGGGAGCGAGAGCCAGCGGTTCTTGGGGTGGAAGTCGTTGATCGTGAAGCGGGCGATGCGGATCGGCTTGCTGGTGTCGTAGCCGCTCTCAAGGGACACCGCGCCGGCTTCCAGGGCCATCGCGGTGGTGAAGATCTTGAACACCGAGCCGACCTCGTAGACGCCCAGGGTGGCGCGGTTGAAGCGGGCGTCGGCGGGGGCCTCGCCGGGCGCGCCGGGATCGAAGCTTGGCAGCGAGGTCATGGCGAGGATCTCGCCGGTCTTGGCGTCCATCACGAGGCCGGCGGCGCCGATGCCCTGGAATTCCTGCATTGCGGCCTGCAGTTCGCGGGTCAGGACGTGCTGCACCCGGATGTCGATGCTGAGCTGCAGCGGCGTGCTGGAGCCGCGCAGCAGATCGTCGAAGGACTGCTCCAGCCCAGCGATGCCGCGGTTGTCGACGTTATTGAAGCCGACGATGTGAGCCGCCAGCGCACCTTGCGGATAAACCCGGGACTGCTCGCGCAGGAAATAGAGGCCGGGGATGCCCAGCGCGTTGACCTCCGCCTGCTGGCGCGGCGTCAGGTTGCGCTTCAGCCAGACGAAGCTGCGGTCGGCGCCGAGCCGCGCCGTCAGCTCGGAGGCCGAGAACTCCGGCAGCACGCCGGCGACCAGGGTGGCCGCGGCCTCGGGATCGAGGATCTGGCGCGGGTTGGCATAGAGCGAAGAGCTCGGAAGGGTGGTCGCCAGGATCGCGCCGTTGCGGTCGACGATATTGGCGCGGCCGGTCTCCAGCGGCGCATCGGGCGAGGCATCCGCCAGGCTCGGCTCGTTGCCTTGGGTCAGCATGGCGAGGTCGAACAGCCGCACGCCGATCGCGGCGAAGGCGAACAGGAAGATCAGCGCGGCGATCACCAGCCGGGTCTTGCCGGTTTCCATCGACTGCTTGGCGCTGCCCTCCAGCGCGACGAAGGTCTGCGCGTTCGGCCCGACATCGAGGCCGCAGGGCGAGCGCAGGGCGATCTCGGGTTTGTCGCTGCGGCGGCCGATCATTGCTGCGCCCCCGTGCGAATCAGCTGCACCGGCTGGCCCACGCCGCCGCCGCTCTGCTGAGCGATGGGCAGGGGTTTGCCGGTAACCGGATTGACCGGGCGGTCGTCCGACGCGGGTTGGCTCGCCGCGCGCTGTGGTGCGGGCGCGGATGTAGACTGGGGTGCGGACTGGCGCGCGGACTGCGGCGCGGCGGGCGCTTCGACGGCCACCGCCTCGATCAGATTGCCGATGCCATCGGCAGCGGGGGCGTTTGTGGTGGCGGGCGCGGAGGCCTCCTGCGCTGGCGCCGGCAGTTCGGGCGCCGGGGCCTGCGGCACCTCGCCGAAACTGGCGATCTGCGCGGCTTGGATGGGTTTCAGCTCGAGGTAGCGGTCGGCCAGCTCGGCGATCCGCGCCGGGCGGTTGAGATAGCTCCACTCGGCCTTGAGCACCTGAATGGCTTCCTGGTCGCGCAGGATCTCGCCGTGCACCTCTGCGAGCTGCTCCTCGAGGTCCTGCACCTCGTGCTTGATCTCGTAGAGGAAGATCGCGGCGACGGCGATGGCGGCCAGCCAGAAGACCATGGAGAGCCGGATCATGCCCCGCCTCCCTGCGCCGCCGCAGCTGCGAGGCGCTCGGCGCCGCGTAGCCGGGCGGAGCGTGCGCGCGGGTTGCTGCGGGTCTCCGCCTCGCTGGGCTTGATCGCGCCGCGCGAAATCAGATCGAAACTGGCCGGGCCTTCCGGCTCGGCGAAGGGCAGATGCCGCGAGCCCTGCGGGCGCTGGAGGCTGCGCTCGCGCAGGAAGCTCTTGACGATGCGATCCTCCAGAGAGTGGAAGGACACCACCGCGATCCGCCCGCCGGGGGCGAGCAGTTTCTCGGCCGCGCGCAGGCCGCGCTCGAGCTCGCCGAGCTCGTCGTTCACATAGATGCGCAGGCCCTGGAAGGTGCGGGTCGCCGGATCGATCTTGTCCTTGCTCTGCCTGACCGTGCGGCGGACGATTTCGGCCAGCGCCAGGGTGCGCTCGATCGGCTGCTCGGCCCGGGCGGCGACGATGGCGCGCGCGACCTGGCGGGCCTTCCGCTCCTCGCCGTAGCGGCGCAGAATCTCGGCCAGCTCCTTTTCCTCGTAGGTGTTGACCACCTCGGCTGCGGTCAGTCCCTCGGCGGCCATGCGCATGTCGAGCGGGCCGTCGTGCTGAAAGGAGAAGCCGCGCGCGGCGTCGTCGAGCTGCGGCGAGGAGACGCCGAGGTCGAGGGCGATGCCGTCGACCAGGGTGACGCCCGCAAGGCCGAGCAGGCTGTCCATGGCGCCGAAGGCGCCTTCGATCAGGATCAGGCGGTTTGCGTGGTCGCGGGCCAGGGTCTCGCCGGCGGCGATGGCGGCGCGGTCGCGGTCGATGGCATAGACCGTGCAATCGGCGGCTTCGAGCAGCGCCCGGCTGTAGCCGCCGCGCCCGAAGGTGCCGTCGACGTAGATGCCGCCGTCGCGCGGCTGCAGCAGGTCGAGGACTTCCTGCAGCATGACGGGTTTGTGGACGCCGCCGGACATCAGCTCTGCTCCGGCTTGCGCAGGGAAATCGTCAGGCCGCGCTCGCTGGTGCGCTGGCGGCGCTCTTCCTTGTAGGCGGAGAGGCGGGCCGGTTCCCAGATCCGGAACATCTGTCCGGCGCCGGAAAAGGCCGCGCGCTCGGTAATGCCGGCGCGCTGAATCAACTCGTCCGGCAGCATCACGCGACCCTCGCCATCGAAGGAGAGCTGATGGGAGTCGGAGAAGATCGTCGCGGCGAGATCTTCCTGATCGTCGGAGAAGAGATTGATGTCGGAGACGCTGTCGGCGAGCTGGGCCATGAAATCCATGCTGCAGGCTTCGATCGCCTCGACCTTGTAGGAGTAGAAGGCGACGATTCCGGGGAAGGAGCAGCCGGCCAGAATCTGCCGGTAGGCCGCGGGGACGGAGACACGGCCCTTGCGGTCGACCTTGTTCTCGAAGGTGCCGAGGAAAGGTTGCTGCATGCCCCCCAAATGACGGCGGCCCGCGCCGTCTCCTCCCTGTCTCGCTGGGTGGCCGTCGCCACCCGTCTCGCGGCATCGCAGAGCCGTCGCCCGGCGATGCTCTCCGCCAGCGCTGGTTCAACCGGAACTCTTTGGAGTTGCAGGCCGACACGGCGCGTGCGGTCAGACTGCCCCGATATGGGACGGTCTGGGATATCATGGGATATTATGGGTGTCAATGGTTCAGGAAGTATTAAGCGTGGGTAATAACAGTCAAAATCGAGCCGCGGCAAATGATCGTTCCGTTCATCTCGGGTCTGCTCAATGGAGCCTGCGAAAAGATTCGGGCGGATTTATGTTCTCCAAATGTTCACGAAATGATTTCACGGTTTTGGGAGTCGCATTTCTGCACCCCCAAGATCATGCGGAGGCCGCATTCTGCCGTTCTCATAGGTAAAAAAGCGGAAATATAGGATTATATTGAAAAATGCCAGATGGCCTGTAAGCCGGGTTCTGTCCCGCCGCCGAAGCGGCATGGATGGCCATTCATCTGGGACGCCCGTTGCCGGACGCCTCGCGCAACCTACCCGGACGGCGGCGCGAAAACCCGCCTGGTCCAAGGATCTCTCCTTGGGACCTGCCGTCCCTACTCGGTTTTGCTCCCGGTGGGGTTTGCCCTGCCGCCCCTGTCGCCAGGGGCGCGGTGCGCTCTTACCGCACCCTTTCATCCTTACCCGCGGCGGCGAAGCCGATGCGGGCGGTTTGCTTTCTGTGGCACTTTCCCTGGGCTCGCGCCCGCCGGGGGTTACCCGGCACCGTGTTTCCGTGGAGCCCGGACTTTCCTCCCTTGCCGAAGCAAGAGCGGCCATCCGGCCATCTGGCGGGGTTGAGTTAAGCGCTTGCGGGCAGGCCGTCAATAAGCGCCGCGGTTTCGCCGTCGAGCGCGCCGGTGATGGCGGCGGGCCTGAAGCGGCGCTGGAAGGCGCGCAGCACCGCGGCGAAGTCTTCTTCCAGGTAGCCGTAGCCGAAGGCGGAGAGCCGCGCCTTGGCGGCGGTTTCCTCAAGCACCTGGCCGGGGCGCGGCAGGATGCCAAGGCCGGCGGCGGCGAGGCGGGGCCAGTCGAACAGCTCGCCCGGGTCTTCCTTGCGCAGCGGCGCCACGTCGGAGTGGCCAAGCACCCGATGGGAGGGGATGGGATGGCGCCGGCAAAGCTCCTCGGCTAGCCCGAGCAGGCTGCGCATCTGTGCCTCGGGGAAGGAACGGTAGCCGAACTCGTGGCCGGGATTGACCAGCTCGATGCCCAGGGAGCATCCGTTGACGTCGCTGTCGCCGCCCCAGCAGGCCAGACCGGCGTGCCAGGCGCGGCGGTCCTCGGGCACCATCTGGAACAGGCGCCCGTCCTCCTCGATCAGGTAGTGGGCCGAGACCTTGGCAGCGGGATCGCAGAGCCGCGCCAGGGCTTCGGCCCCGCTGCGCATGCCGGTGTAATGCAGCAGCAGGATATCCACGCTCCGGCCGGGGGAGCGTTCGTTGTGGTTGGGCGAGGGACGCTGTTCGATCTTCTGCATGACTGAGCTTACCCCTATCCAGCCCGGGCGCGCAGCCAGCGGCGCGCCGGAAGCTCGATGGCATGGTGCAGCAGGACCGCGAAGAGAAGGGAGCCGGCGAGGCCGCCGAGGATCAGGAAGCTCGCGGTGGCGAGCGGCGCGGCGGTCCAGAGGTTCTCACCGATCAGCAGCAGGCCGCCGTGCTTGAGCGCGCCGGCCAGGGTCAGCAGGACGATCCAGTGTCCGAGATAGAGGGCATAGGAAATGCGCCCCAGCCAGAGCGCGCCGGGACGGGCGAGCAGACCGCCGCGCCCGGCGGGATCGTGGCCGCGTCCGGCCTCGGCGAAGATCAGCAGGGCGAGACCCGGCAGGATGTACCAGTCGCGCTCTCCCAGATAGCAGCCGAGCAGGATGCCGAGCCCGGCCAGGGGCAGGCCGAAACGCCGCCAATGGACATGCGCGCCGTAGCCCCTGGCGTGGAACTGCTGCAGGGCGATGCCGATCAGGAACTCGCAGCCGCCGCGAAACAGCCAGATGTAGCCGTAGCCATGGATGCCGGATTTCTGGAACGCGATCGTCAGGTAAGCCAGGGCGAAGGCGGCCAGCAGCAGCGCCAGCGCCGCGCTCCGGGGCAGCAGCGCGCGCCCCTCGGCGTCGGCCTCCCGGGCGCAGCGGCGCAGCAGCAGGACGATCAGCGGAAAGAGCAGATAGCAGGCCCACTCGATGCTGATCGACCAGTCCGGCACGTTCATCGCCAGCGGTCTGCGGTCGTGCCACCACATATGCACCAGGAAAATCCGCTCGATCACCGCCGGTGCGCCGCCGGTGCGTCCGGCGAAGCTCTGCTCCGGATGGACCGCAGTCACCAGAAAAAGGATATAGGGCACCCAGAGCGCCAGCATGAAGAGGTGCAGCGGATAGATCCGGGCCACGCGGTAGAGCAGGTAGCGCCGCCAGGAAGGACCGTCAAGCGGCGCGCGCTCGCCGAGATAGACGTATGCCAGGATGAAGCCGCTGAGGATGAAGAAGAGATCGACGGCCATGCGGCCGTTGACGATCACCGGCTGCAGCAGCTCCAGGCTGCCCGGCAGAAGCCGGTCGAGCACGACCGCCAGGGCGTGGCGCTGGTGATAGAGCACAATGGTCAGGGCCGCCAGTCCGCGCAGTCCTTCCAGGGAGGCGAGGAAACGGCGGTCTTCCGGCCTGGGCATGGGTCTAGACGCGCTCGGCCTTGGGATCGGCGGCATCGGGCCGCCGCAGCACGATAATGCCGACGCCGATCAGGGTCAGGACCGCGCCGATCACGAAGACCAGGCTCAGAGTCTCGCCGAGCATCACGATGCCGGAGATCACGCCGAAAACCGGAATGATCAGGGTGAAGGACATGACGTCGTTGACGTTGTAGCGTTTCAACAGCCAGTACCAGCAGCCGTAGCCGAAGATCACCACGCCGAGGGAATTGTACAGGATCGCCAGGTAACCGCTGAGCGGGGCGGCGGCGATCGCCGCGATCTGCCCCTCCTCGAGCAGCCAGGAAGCGAGCAGCAGCTGCGGCACCGCCAGCAGCGCCACCCAGGCGTTGAGGCTCATCCCGTCGACCCCTCTCAGCAGCTTTACCTGGATGTTGGTGACCGCCCAGACGCAGGCCGCGGCGATGATCAGGAAGAGGGAGAAATAGTTGCCCTGCAGTCCCGGCTCCCCGGCGATCACCACCACGCCGGCGAAGGCGACCGCCATGCCGAGGCCGCGCCGCCAGCCGAGCTTGTCCTTGAAGACGATGGAGGCGAGCAGGGCGGCGAAGGGCACCTGAAGCTGCACGGCGATCACCGCGGTCGAGGCATCGACGTACTTGATGCCGCTGAACATCAGGCTGAAGTGCAGCAGCCCCAGGGTGAAGGATACGCCGATCACCTGCAGCCAGTTTCCGGTCGGCCGCTTGGCGAAGGGCACCAGGATCGCGGCCACTAGCATGAAGCGCAGGGCGATGAACAGGATCGGCGGGAACTCCGCCAGCCCGATCTTGACCACCGCGAAGTTGACCCCCCACACCAGCACGATCAGCAGGAAGAGGCAGAGATGCAGCGGCTTGACGGCCAGGCTCATCGGCGGCCCGCCTCCGCGATCACAGCCCGCGCTCGCGCTTGATCTTGTCGTAGGCGGCGTTGATCGCGGCCAGCTTCTGGTTGGCGGTATCGACGAATTCCTGGGGCATGCCCTGGGCGACCAGCCGGTCCGGGTGATTCTCGCGCACCAGCTTGCGATGCTCCGCCTTGATCTCCTCGTCGCTGGCCTCCGGATCGATGCCGAGGATGTTGTAGGGGTGTTCCTCGGGTTCGCCGGTATTGGCGGCGCGCAGGCGGTCCCACTGCGAGGCCTCCAGGCCGAAAATCCGCGCCAGATCCTCGAGATAGGCAGCCTCCGCCTCGGTGACCTGGCCGTCGGCGCGGGCGATGTGGAACAGGCCGTTGAGCAGCTCCTCCAGTACCGCCGGGTTGTCGTTGAACATCCCGGCCAGCTGCTTGGCGTAGGGTTCGTAGCCGCGCGCATCCTTGCGCGCTTGGTCGAAGATCCGCCCGACGTTCTTCATCTCGGAGTCCGGGATGTGGAACACCTGCTTGAAAGCGGCGACCTCCTCGCGGGTCACCACGCCGTCGGCCTTGGCCATCTTGGCGCCGAGCACGATCACGCCGATGGTGAAGGCGACGTTCTTGGTGGCATCGTCGCGGCCGTCGGGCGACGGCAGTTCGCCGACGGAATTGCGCATCGAATCCACGGCATGCCCGGCGACCACGCCCAGCACCGCGCCCAAGGGGCCGCCCAGCGCGAAGCCGGCGGCGCCGCCGACAATTTTACCCCAGATGGACATAGCTAGAGTCCCTGCCTCTCGAAGTCACGCCCGCAGGGCGCATCCTGCCCTCGCGCAGCACCCAGGGTCCAGTTCCCTCTCGGCAAAACGCCTGTCTGCCGCGACAGGGTAAGGATCGGACCTTTGCAGGCCCTTGAAGGAGCGATGATTGCGTAATCGGCGGACCGGCCGGCATCGCCTTGACCGCGACTCGGAAATCGCCATCTGATGGAGAGCACGGCACGGACTCCCGCGCGGTCCGTCAAGAGGCCGCCGCCACAAGCGGAAAAAGACGGGATAAGGCCGAGCGAAAGGCGGACGGCCCGGTCACTTGAGGACGGATGCCATGCCGCATATCTGCAAACTCAGCTATTTCGATCTGCCGCGCGTGGAGGGCCATCTGCTGCGCCTCTCGCCGGAGGACCGGCAGCAGCGCTTTTCGGCCTCGCTGTCGGACCCGGCGATCGCCGCCTATTGCCGGCGGCTCAACCTGTTCGAGAACGTGCTGCTCGGCGCCTTCGTCGAGGGTGAGCTTCGCGGCGTTACCCAGCTCTGCTTCGGCCCACTGCCTTGGACCGGGGAGGCGGAGTTGGCCGTTTCTGTGGAGCGGCCCTGGCAGCATCGCGGCATCGGCGGCGAGCTGGCGCGGCGCAGCGTGATTCTGGCTTCGAATCGCGGCATCCGCGGCATCGAGATGATCTGCATGATCGAGAACGGGCCGATGCGGCGCATCGCGCTCAGGCTCGACGGCAAGCTGATCCACCTCGGCAGCCAGGCCGAAAGCCGGGTCGAACTGGCGCCGCCCAGCGGGCTGTCCTTCCTGGCCGAGGCGCTGTCCGACGCCCACGCCTTCTATGGCGGCTGCGCTGCCCGGCTGCTCGGCGAGGGCAAGAAGCTTCAGGCCGAAGCCGCCGGCTGAGTCCGCTCCGCCGCTCCGGTGGCGAGGCTCTTCATGGGATCGTAGAAGGGCAGCGGCACGACCTTGGCTGGCAGCGGTCCCTGCGGGCCGAGCACCTCGACCGCGCGGCCTTCCTCGGCGGCTTCGAGCGAGAGCAGCGCCAGCCCCATGTTGAAGTCGAGCCGCGGCGAGTAGATCGCCGAGGTCATCTTGCCGCAGTCGGCGCCGTTGTAGCGGCAGATCCAGTGCTCCTGGTTGCCGCCATGTAGCGGCGCGCCCTCGATGGCCAGGCCGCAAAAGCGGCGGCTGACCCCTGCTTTCTCGATCCGGGCCAGCGCCGCCTTGCCGATGAAGTCGAGTCCGGAGTCGAGCGCCACCAGCCGGCCCAGGCCGAGCTCGTAGGGATTGACGCCGAGGTCCATGTCGGAGCCGTAGGAGAGCATCGCCCCCTCGATCCGGCGGATGGTGCTGGGCGCGCCGGGGGCGATGCCGAACGGCGCGCCGGCCGCCATGATCTTCTCCCAGAGCTCGTCGCCGCGGCTGCCGTCGCGCAGGAAGACCTCGTAGCCGCGTTCCGACGACCAGCCGGTGCGCGAGACCACGACGGGAATGCCGTCGAGTTCGGTCTCGCGGAACCAGAAGTATTTCAGCTCGTGGATCCAGTCGCCGAACAGCGCCGCCATCACCTCGGGCGACTTCGGACCCTGGACCTGCAAGGGCGAAACATCGGGTTCGTGGATCTCGACGTCCCACTTCCCGGCCAGCGCCAGGCCCTTGGCCCAGAGCAGCACGTCGCTGTCGGCCAGCGACAGCCAGAAGCGGTCCTCGGCCAGCTTCAGCAATACGGGATCGTTGACGATGCCGCCGGTCTCGTCGCAGAGCAGGACGTACTTGCACTGCCCGGCCTGGGTTTCGCTCAGATCGCGGGGTGTCAGGTACTGGATGAAGCGCGCGGCGTCGGGGCCGGAAATCTCAACCTGACGCTCGACACCGACGTCCCACAGCGTCACGCCCTCGACCAGCTTCCAGTAATCGGCGACCGGGCTGTCGTAGTAGAGCGGCATGTACATGTGGTTGTAGGTCGAATAGGCCTTGGCGCCCCAACGCTGCGTGGCGGTGAAGAAGGGCGACTGACGCACCCGTGGGCTGAAGCCGATCAGGGGGGAGGAGGTGGCGGCCATGGAGCTTTCCTAGTTTGGGGTGGACGGAGCCCAAGGAGTGCCGCGCAGGACTGCGCACCCCCTGGCGACATCGTTCGAGTCCGGGTCAGATCAGCTTTCTTGCCATGTCGATACCGTCTTTGCCTAACCTTCCGGAGGCCACTGCTGCGCACCGTGCAGCACACGTAGGATCGTCACTGCGTCGGTGTTCTCGGTATAGACCACTACGTAGGTAGAGCGCACGATCATCTCGCGTGTGCCAAGCACACGCCCCTTACGGTGGAGCTTCGGATGTTGCGGGAGTAGCGATGCCTTGGCTTCGATATCGTCTTTCAGCCGCTGAGCGGCGTCGGGGTTGTCGTTGGAAATGTAGTCGATGATCGTCAGCAAATCCGCGCGTGCGATGTCTCGCCATTCAAGAACCGGCACCGCGTTTCCTGTCGATTAATGCCTGCGCTTCGTCCATGACCTGCCGATGCGGCACTGCCGTTTGCGTATCTTCCATAGCTTCCTGGACCTTAGCCCGAAACCACTTGTCATGCGCTTCTGGATCGGTCGTCAGTCCGGCAGGAAGGCCGCCTTCCTTGGCGACACGAGTCAGGAGGATGCGCACGGCATCCGAGACGGTGAGGCCGAAGTGAGTAAGGGCTTCCGCAGCCTCGGCCTTAACCTTGTCCTCCACGCGGACGTGCAGCATCGATGTTCGAGCCATTCGTAGTCTCCTGTTGCTGAGCGGTAATATGTATCTCATTTGAGATACACGCAAGAAGGTGTCGTAAAAAGCGGCACTGCAAAACGCAGGAAAAGACTTGCGAATATCGATATTATATTAATAAATTATCATCATTATCTGATTTAGCGGAGTGTGACATGGCGGCGGTTGAGCGCAGCGATATGAGAAAAGACCGGGGCTGGCAGTTCTGGGTCGACCGCGGCGGCACTTTTACCGACGTGGTCGCGCGCAAGCCCGACGGCAGCCTGCTCAGCCACAAGCTGCTGTCGGAGAATCCCGAGCAGTACCGGGACGCGGCGATCCAAGGCATCCGCCAGCTGCTGGAGCTGGGCAAGGACGAGGCCGTGCCCAGCGCCGAGGTGGATGCGGTGAAGATGGGCACCACCGTGGCGACCAACGCGCTGCTGGAGCGCAAGGGCGACCGCACCCTTCTCGTCGTGACCAAGGGCTTCAGGGACGCGCTGCGCATCGCCTATCAGAACCGCCCGCATCTCTTTACTCGCCGGATCGAGCTGCCTGAGCTGCTCTACGAGCGGGTGGTCGAGGTCGACGAGCGGGTGATGGCCGATGGCAAGGTACTCGCCGAGCCCGACGAAGACGAGGTCCGCAAGGCCCTGCAAGCCGCCTACGACGACGGCATCCGCGCCGCTGCCATCGCCTTCCTGCACGGCTATCGCTTCGGCGAGCATGAGCGCAGAGTCGCCGCGATCGCGCGCGAACTCGGCTTCACCCAGGTCTCGGTCAGCCATGAGGTCAGCCCGCTGATGAAGCTGGTCAGCCGCGGCGACACCACCGTGGTCGACGCCTATCTCTCGCCGATCCTGCGCCGCTACGTCGACCGGGTGGCCGGCGAGCTCGGCGACGTGCAGCTGATGTTCATGCAGTCCAACGGCGGCCTCTCCGACGCCCATGCCTTCCAGGGCAAGGATTCGATCCTCTCCGGCCCGGCCGGCGGCATTGTCGGCGCGGTGCGCACCGCGGCGATGGGCGGCTTCCACAAGATCATCACCTTCGATATGGGCGGCACCTCGACCGACGTGGCGCACTACGACGGCGAGTACGAGCGCACCTTCGAGACCCAAGTCGCCGGCGTGCGGATGCGCGCGCCGATGATGCAGATCCACACCGTCGCCGCCGGCGGCGGCTCGATCCTGCACTTCGACGGATCGCGCTACCGGGTCGGGCCGGACAGCGCCGGGGCCAACCCGGGCCCGGCCTGCTACCGCCGCGGCGGCCCGCTGGCGGTGACCGACTGCAACGTCATGCTGGGGCGGATCCAGCCGGAGTTCTTCCCCAAGGTCTTCGGGCCCGACGCCAAGCAGTCCCTCGACGCCGAGGCGGTCAAGCAGGGCTTCGAGAAGCTGACCGAGAAGATTCGTGCCGCCACCGGCGATACCCGCGCGCCGGAAGACGTCGCCGAGGGCTTCCGACGCATCGCCGTCGAAAACATGGCCAACGCCATCAAGAAGATTTCGATCCAGCGCGGCTACGACGTCACCGAGTACACCCTCAACTGCTTCGGCGGCGCCGGCGGGCAGCACGCCTGCGACATCGCCGACACCCTGGGCATGACGCGGATCTTCCTGCATCCCTTCGCCGGGGTGCTCTCGGCCTATGGCATGGGGCTCGCCGACCTGCGGGTGCTCAAGGAGCAGGCCGTCGAGCAGCCGCTCGAGGAGGCGCTGCAGGAGCTCGATCCGCTGTTCGAGCGCCTGGCCGAGGACGGCCTCGCCGAGATGCGCGATCAGGGCGTGGCCGAGGAACACATCCGGGTGCAGCGCAAGGTGCATCTGCGCTACCAGGGCACGGATTCTCCGCTGATCGTCGAGTACGGCAGCAAGCGGGAGATCGTCGCCGCTTTCGAGGAGGCCTATACCCAGCGCTACGGCTTCACCATGTCCGACAAGGCGCACATCGTCGAGGCGGTCTCCGTCGAGGTGATCGGCGAGACCGGCGCCGCCGAGGACCCGGTGCTGGATGTCGTCGAGCGCCGGGAGGAGTTGCGGGCCCGGGCAAGGGTATCGATGTATGCCGGCGGCAAATGGCAGGACACCGGCGTCTTCGACCGTAGCGATCTGATCCCCGGAGACACCCTGGACGGCCCGGCGATCCTGATTGAGCCGACCAGCACCACCGTGGTCGAGCCGGGCTGGCGCGCAGAGCTCACTGAGCGCGATCACCTCGTGCTGCAGCGCGTTGTGCCGCTGGAGCGCGAGCACGCCGTCGGCACCGAGGTCGATCCGGTGATGCTCGAGGTCTTCAACAACCTCTTCATGTCGATCGCCGAGCAGATGGGCTCGACCCTGGAGAAGACCGCCTACTCGGTGAACATCAAGGAGCGGCTGGACTTCTCCTGCGCGCTGTTCACGCCGGAGGGGCATCTGGTCGCCAACGCGCCGCACATGCCGGTGCATCTCGGCTCGATGAGCGAGTCGATCCGCGCGGTGATCGAGAACAACAAGGGCAAGATCCGCGATGGCGACGTCTATGTGCTGAACGCCCCCTACAACGGCGGCACCCATCTGCCGGACATCACCGTGGTGAGTCCGGTGTTCGACGACGAGGGCAGGGACATCCTGTTCTACGTCGCCAGCCGCGGCCACCACGCCGACGTCGGCGGGCTCACCCCCGGCTCGATGCCGCCGGACAGCCGCACGGTCGAGGAAGAAGGCGTGCTGATCGACAACTTCAAGCTGGTCGATCAGGGCAGGTTCCTGGAACAGGAGATGCGCGAGCTGCTCGCATCCGGCGACTACCCGGCGCGCAATCCGGACCAGAACGTCGCCGACCTGCAGGCGCAGATCGCCGCCAACAACAAGGGCGTGCAGGAGCTGCGGCGGATCGTCGGCCACTTCGGGCTGAAGGTGGTTCACGCCTACATGGGCCATGTTCAGGACAACGCAGAGGAACAGGTGCGCCGCGTCCTCGACCGCCTCGCCGACGGCAGCTTCACCTATCCCTTCGACGACGGCAGCGAGATCAAGGTGAAGATCTCCGTCGATAAGGAGGAGCGCACGGCGACCATCGATTTCACCGGCTCCAGCGACCAGCTTCCGAACAACTTCAACGCTCCCTCGGCAGTCTGCCGGGCGGCGGTGCTCTACGTCTTCCGCACCCTGGTCGAGGACGAGATCCCGATGAACGAGGGCTGCCTGAAGCCCTTGAAGCTGATCATCCCCGAGGGCTCGATGCTGAACCCGGTCTATCCGGCGGCGGTGGTCGCCGGCAACGTCGAAACCAGCCAGGCGATCACCGATTGCCTCTACGGCGCGACGGGCGTGATGGCCGGTGCCCAGGGCACGATGAACAACCTGACTTTCGGCAACGCTGCCTATCAGTACTACGAGACCCTCGCCGGCGGCTCCGGCGCCGGGCCCGATTTCGACGGCACCGACGCCATCCACACCCACATGACCAACTCGCGGCTGACCGACCCAGAGGTGCTGGAGTTCCGCTTCCCGGTGCTGCTGGAATCCTTCGAGATCCGGCGCGGTAGCGGCGGCAAGGGACGGCATCGCGGCGGCGACGGAACTGTACGGCGGCTGCGCTTTCTGGAGGAGATGACCGCCTCGATCCTTTCCAGCCACCGCAAGGTGCCGAACTTCGGCCTGGAAGGCGGCGAAGCCGGAGCGCTCGGCCGCAACTGGGTGCAGCGCGAAGACGGCTCGGTCGAGGAGCTGACCGGCACCGACAAGGCCGAGATGCGCCACGGCGACGTCTTCGTGGTCGAGACTCCCGGCGGCGGCGGCTTCGGCGCGCCGGAGGAGGGCTGAAAATGCCGGGACCGGACCGCAAGATCGTCTCCTCGGCGCATCTGGTATCCGAGGAGGCGGCCGAGCTCAGCGAGTTCGAATTCGGCTTGATCGTCGCCGGCAACGCCTTCAACCGCTGGATCACCCGCTGCATGGCGGCGGCCGGCTACCCCGACCTCGCCACTCTAGACGTGCTGGTGCTGCACGCAGTCAACCATCGCGACCGACCGAAGCGCCTCGCCGACCTCTGCTTCGTCTACAACATCGAGGATACCCACACGGTCAACTACGCCGTGAAGAAGCTGGTCAAGGCCGGGCTGGTCGACGGCCGCCGCCAGGGTAAGGAAATCTTCTACTCGGCCAGCGAAGCGGGGAAAACCGCCTGCGCCAGGTACCGCGAAGTGCGGGAGGACTGCCTGATCTCGGCGCTTGGCGCCGTCGCCGGCGCGCGCAGCAAGGCCTTCATGGGCGAGGTCGGAGAGTCTGCGGAGCTGCTGCGCGCCCTCTCGGGCCTGTTCGACCAGGCGGCGCGCAGCGCGACCTCACTATAGGTCAAAGAAGCTGTCCTAACGAAGGGCGCAAACTGTTAAGCTGAGGCAAAATGTACTCAAGGGAGTGACCTCATGGAGGCTGTTTCGCAAGCCAGCGCGCCGGCGATCGCGGCGTTGCGGGGCCTGCTCGGCGACCGGCTGTCGACTGCGGCTTCGGTACGCGAGCACCACGGCAAGGACCCCTTCCACGCGACGGTACTGCCGCCCGACGCAGTCGCCTTCGCCGAGACCACCGAGGAGGTGGCCGAGATCGTGCGGACCTGCGCCGAGCACGGCTGCCCGGTGATCCCCTACGGCACCGGCACCTCGGTCGAGGGCCATGTCTTCGCGCCCCTGGGCGGGATCTGCATCGACCTGTCAGGGATGAACGCGGTGCTGGAGGTCAACGCCGCCGACATGGACTGCCGGGTGCAGGCCGGCGTCACCCGCAAGCAGCTCAACGAGTACATCCGCGACACCGGGCTGATGTTCCCCATCGACCCCGGCGCCGACGCCTCGCTCGGCGGCATGACCGCGACCCGGGCGAGCGGCACCAACGCGGTGCGCTACGGCACCATGCGCGAGAACGTGCTCGGCCTGACCGTGGTGCTGGCCGACGGGCGGGTGATCAAGACCGGCGGACGGGCCCGCAAGTCCTCGGCCGGCTACGACCTGACCCGGCTGTTCGTCGGCTCCGAGGGCACGCTGGGCGTGGTCACCGAGATCCAGCTCAAGCTCTATGGCATTCCCGACGCGATGTCGGCGGCGGTCGCCTCCTTCGACAGCCTCGACGGTGCGGTCAACACCGTGATCCAGTCGATCCAGAGCGGCATTCCGATCGCCCGCTGCGAGCTGATGGACGAGAAGGTGATGGCCGCGGTCAATGCCTACAGCAAGCTCGATTATGCCGAGCAGCCGACGCTGTTCTTCGAGTTCCATGGCACCGAGGCCGGAGTCGCCGAGCAGGTCGAACTGGTCGGCGAGATCGCCAGGGAGAACGGCGGCGGCGGCTTTACCTGGGCCCGCGAGCAGGAGGACCGCAACAAGCTCTGGCAGGCCCGTCACGACGCTTTCTGGGCGATCCTGGCGCTCAAGCCGGGGACCCAGGGCTGGGGCACCGACGCCTGCGTGCCGATCTCGCGGCTGGCCGAGTGCATCCTGGAAACCCACGAGGACATCGCCGAGAGCGGCTTCATCGCGCCGATCTTCGGCCATGTCGGCGACGGCAATTTTCATCTGGTGCTGCTGGTCGACATGGCCGACGCAGCGGAGATGCAGCGCGCCCAGGCGCTCAACGAGAAGATGGTGATGCGCGCCCTGGCGATGGGCGGCACCTGCACCGGCGAGCACGGCATCGGCTACGGCAAGCTCGGCTTCCTCCAGGCCGAGCACGGCGAGGCGGTCGCCGTGATGCGCCAGATCAAGCAGACGCTCGACCCGCAGAACCTGATGAATCCGGGCAAGGTGCTCAGCGTTTAGGCGGTGTCGTCGTCCCGTTCCAGGCGGTGCCCGTCATGGCTACGGACGGCCGCCTCGCTTTCCAGCGCGCTTTCCCGCCGCTCGGCCTTGCTTCGGCCGAAACGGACGCGGTTGTCCGCGGCTTTCGCCGCCTTCTCCTGGCGGGCCCGCGCTTTCCGGGCCTGCCGCAGATTGACCACCTTCGTCATGGCAATGCCTCAATTTCTACCCAAGACTGGGCTATAGACTGGCACCCTGGCGCGGACTGCGCCACTGTGTCGGGATGGTGAAAAACGCGCCGGGCTTAAGCCGGCCAAGAATGCAGGGAAACTGAGTGCGGCGATGCGCAAGGTACTGATCGGGCTATTCGTTCTGTTTTTCGTCCTGGCGGCGGTGATTTTCATCGGTCCCTCGCTGATCGACTGGAACGACTACAAGGGCCGCATCGCCGAGGCGGTGGAGGCCCAGACTGGCCGCCAGCTGTCCATCGACGGCGACATCTCCCTCAGCCTGCTGCCTTCGCCGGCGCTTTCGGTCAAGGGCGTGCGCCTGGCGAACATCGAGGGCGCCGAGAACCCCGACATGGCGAGCCTGCGCTCGCTCGACGTGCTGGTCGCCTTCGCCCCGCTGCTGGAAGGCCGCATCCAGGTGCAGAGCCTTGAATTGGTCGAGCCGACCATCCGCCTGGAGATTCTGCCCGACGGCCGGCGCAACTGGGAGTTCACGCCGGACCCCTCCGCCGCGGCGGAGGCGCAGCAGGACTCCGGCGATGGCTTCGGCGGCGACATCCGTTTCGACCGCATCGCGATCTCCGACGGCACGCTGATCTACCGCGACCATGTTTCCGGCCGCGAGGAGCGGATCGAGGATCTCGATGCGCGGATCGCCGCCCAGTCCCTGGAAGGCCCCTTCTCGGTCAGCGGCAGCGCCAGCATTCGCGGCACCGGCATCGGCTTCGACGGCGGCACCGGCCGCCTGGCGGGCCAAGGCAGCATGCCGCTCAACCTGGCGGTCACCTTCGACGACGCCGAGGCGGAGCTGCGCTTCAACGGCAGCCTCGACCAGAGCACCACGCCGCTGTCGGTCACCGGCATCCTGGTCGTGCAGGGTCAGGACCCCGGCGATCTGGCCGCCAGCCTGGGCGCGCCCGGCCTCCTGCCCGAGGCGGTCTCCGGCCCCTTCCAGATCGAAAGCGAGATCGCCTACGGCGCGGAGCGCCTCGATCTCGCCAGTCTCTCCATCGTGTTGGCCGATCTGCGCGCCGAGGGACAGGCCGGGGTGGCGCTCGGCGGCGATCTGCCCGAGGCGGAGCTGACCCTGCGGGTTTCCCAGCTCAATCTCGACGCTCTGCTCCCGGAAGGCGCGGCCGAGGACGGCGAAGAAGCGCAGAGCGGCGGTGGCGGGCTTTCCGCCTTCGCGCTGCCCGGCGGCATCGACGCCAAGCTGGATCTCACCGTCCAGACCATGATCTACAAGGCTCAGGTGGTGCGCGATGCCGTGCTGCGCGGCCGCCTGTCCGGCGGGGTGCTGCAGCTCGAAGAGGCCTCGGCGCTGCTGCCCGGCGGCTCGCGGATTGCCCTCGACGGAGAGGTCACCCAGGTCGAGTCCGGGCCGCGCTTCGCGGGCAGCCTGAACGCCGAGTCCGACAACCTGCGCACCCTGCTGGGCTGGATGGAGGTCGATCTTTCCGGCCTCTCCGCGGAGCGGCTGCGCCGCGCTTCCCTGACCACCCAGCTGATCGCAACGCCCAAGCAGGTCGATCTGACCGGCATCGACGCCACGCTCGATGTCAGCAGGATCACCGGCGGTTTGGCGGTCGCCCTGGGTAAGCGGCCGAGCTTCGGCGCCGGCCTCACCGTCGACAAGATCAACCTCGACGCCTATCTCGCTTCGGGCGCGGACGGCGGCGGAGAGAACGGCGGGGAGGGCGAGGCCGCCAATCCCCTGGCCGGCTTCGACGCAAATCTCGACCTGCGCGCGGGTCAGGTCGTTTATCAGGGCCAGACCCTCTACGACCTGCATCTCGACGCCACGGTGCAGAACGGCGGCATGACCATCCGCGAGGCGCGGGTCGGCAACCTCGCCAACAGCCGGGCGACCCTGTCCGGACGGCTCGAAGGCCTGCCCGGCGCCCCGGCGCTGCAGGACGGTCGCTTCGATGTCGAGGTCAAGGACCCCGCCGCGGTCTCCCGCGTGCTCGGGCTGCCTTCGGACGGGCCCCTGGTGCGCCTCGGCCCCTTCACCGCCCAGGGCGATATCGGCGGCTCCCTGCAGGGCTTCACCCTGGACGGCAGCATCGTGGCGGCGCCTCTCTCGGGCGCGCTCGCCGGTTCCTTTTCCGGCCTGCCGCTGGAGCCGCGAGTCGAGAACGGCCGCTTCGACCTGACCATAAACGATCCAGCAGCCCTGGCGGCGCTGGCCGGCAGCGGGGATCCAGACGGCACCCTGGCGCGGCTTGGCCCGGTGACCCTTGAGGGCACGGCTTCCGGCGGCATGGATGCGCTGACCCTCGACGCCACTGCCGGGATCAAGGGCGGAACTTTTGCCGTGAAAGGCAGCGCCGGCAGCCTGCCCGCTGCGCCGGAACTCGATCTGGCGCTCGGCATCCGGCACCCGGACCTCTCCGCCCTGGTGGCGGTGTTTGCGCCGAACCAGGCCTTGCCCCAGGACAGCGGCGGCATCGACCTCGAGGCGCAGGTCAGCGGCTCGCCGCAGAAGATGTCCGTGACCGGCATCGCAGGCCGGGTCGGCCCGACCGATCTCAGCGGCCAGGCGATCTACGACGCCTCGGGCGCGCGCCCGCTGATCGCCCTCGATCTCGATGCTGGGGAGCTGCCGCTGGCCGCCTTCGGCCTGGCCGGGGCGGGCGGGGATGCGCCGGCGCCGAACGACGGCGAGCGCTGGTCCAGCGCGCCGATAGACACCGGCCCGCTGCGCCGCTTCGACGCCGACATCGACGTCCAGGCCGAGACCCTGATCCACCGGGACTGGCGGCTGGAGAACGCCACGGTGCTGGCCAGGCTGCGCGAGGGCGTGCTGACCATAGAGCGGCTCGACGGCGGACTTTTCGGCGGGACGGTCGCCGTCACCGGCACCGTCACGGCGCAGCAGGACATCGCCGCCGAGCTGTCGGTCACGGCCGATCAGGTGGACACGGCGAAGCTCGTCGGGGTGCTCGGCGGGATCGACCGGGTCAGCGGCCCGCTGTCCTTCTCCACCGACGTGACGACGCGCGGCGTCAGCCAGCGCGAACTGGTGAACAACCTCAACGGCAGCGGCACTGTCGACGGCCGGCTGCAGGCCCGGGCCAGCGCCGAGGAGAAGGGGCTGGCGGTGCTGCTCGGCTTCCTCGGCTCCCAGGTCAAGGAGGTTCAGGGCATCGCCGACGCGACCTTCCTGATCCTCAACGCCTTCGCCGGGGAGGCGGCGACTCTGAGCGGCACCCTGAACATCGAGAACGGCGTGATCCGCACCGACGACGGCAGGCTCGACGGCCAGGGCGCCTTCGCCCTGCTGCGCGGCATGGCGGCGGACCTGCCCGACTGGCAGATCGACTTTGCGACCGAGCTGTTCCAGAACGCCGATACCGAGAACCCCTTCGTCACCCTCGGCCTGATCGGCCCGCTCGACGACCCCAACACCAAGCTCGGCGGCCTCGCCATGACCCCGAGCGGCCAGGGCGGCCTGCAGGGGATGATCCAGAACCTGACCGGGCAGGGGGCACCGCAGGACGGCGCCGCTGGCCAGCAGGGTCTGCAGGGGATGATCGAAGGCCTCGCCGGCGGCCAGCAGGGCGGCCAGGCGGGTGGCCTGCAGGGCCTGCTGCAGGGGCTCGGCGCCGGCGCGCTCGGCAGCCAGATCCCCGGCCTGCAGCAGGAGCAGCAGCAGGCGCCGGAAGAAGCCGGCGAGACGCCCGAGGACATGAGCGAACAGGCGCCGGAGGATATGTCCGAAGCGGCTCCCCAGGAAGCACCCGAGGAAGCGCCTGCGCCCGAGGCGGAACAGGCCCCCGAGGCGGCGGAAACGCTGCCTGCGGAACCGGAAAGCCCGGCTGCAGAGGAGGCGCTGCAGGAAGAGATCCCCGAGCTGGAGACCGTCGACGGCGTCGCCGTGCCGTCGCCGCGGCCCGCCGAGATCGAAGCCCAGGCGCCCCCCGCGGAAGACCCGGTGGAAGAACCCGCGCCAGAAGCGCCTGCGCCCGAGGAGCCCGCATCCGAGGAAGCTGCCGAGGAACCCGCACTCCAGGAGCCGCAAGCGGAGCAGCCGCTAGAGGAGCAGCCGTCCGCCCAGGAACCCGCCCAGGAACCCGCCCAGGAACCCACGCAGCAACCCGCGCCCCAGCAGCAGCTCAACAAGCTGCTGGAGGGCATCGGCGTGCGCCAGCCGGAGCAGGAAGAGGCGCCCTCCTCGGACGGCGGCTGGCAGGAGCTGCAGCAGGCGCCCGCGCAGGAGGACCAGACCGCGCCGCGCGAGGACACCCAGAGCCAGGAGGAGCCGCCGCAGCAGACTCAGCCCGGCGCCAACTTCATCCGCAACATCCTGAAGGGGAAGAAGGAATAGCGGGCGGAACGGCCCGCCGACAGCGGCCATGCCTCCAACGCCGAGTACGTGATCCAGACCCCCTCGGGCAGCGACCTGGTCGCGGCCGACAAGCGCAGCAACGGCGGCGCCTGGCAACTGCTGGGCAGCTTCACCCTGGAGGCCGGGACCGGCAACAGCGTGATCCTCGACGCCGATCTCGCCGACGGCCCGGCGATCGACCAGCGCTTCCCGGGTCAGGTCCACGACGCCGAGAGCGGGCTGCACTACAACACCTTCCGCGACTACGACCCAACGCTTGGGCGTTACATCCAGTCCGACCCGATTGGGCTTGGGGTGGGATCAATACCTATGGCTATGCCTATCAGAACAGCCTTAGGTACATTGATCCGACGGGGGAGTTCGTTCCCGCCGTGGCCGCCCTTTGTTATTCTAACTCGTGGCTTTGTGCTACAACCATCTCTCAAATCCAGAGAATGCTGGACCTCTAGAGGATGCTGTTAAGGAAACATGTTCTATCAACTTCGTTGATAGATTCAGATCAAATGATAACATCTTCATGTCAGAAGAAGAGCCTGAGTAGAAGTCAATTGATAATTCTGAATCTCTTGATGGAACTCGCCTTTCAGATCCCAAAAGGCCAGATAAGACTGTCCAAATCAACAAGGACTATCCTGGTTCAAGCAGTGTTCACGATGGCTCTTATGTGAAATTTACTGTGAACGGACAAACTATTAGAATATCACTATTATGGAATCCTATGATAAAATGAATAATCAAGATGTTAGGAAAATTGTACTCTTTCTCGGCATTGAAGATGATAGTGCTTTATGGGAAATCACTATGGAGAAAGAGTTGTATGAGATGTCTGAGAATCAACGAATTTCCCTGGCGCGCAACGCGATCAGAGAGTTGTTGCAAGAAGGATTGATCGAACTCAATAAATGTAAAGAGCCAGAACGTGAACTTACCTTGATTGATGATAGTGATTGGGACAATGTGCTTTCTCAACAAGCCGCCTGGGTCGAGCCTAGGGTCGATGCTATCTCAATACGATTCTATACTACAGAGAAGGGAAAGGGAGTGTACTGGGCTATGAAAAAAAGCTAACGCAATCTATCTTCAATGTACCTGCGTTCCAATATTCAACATGCGATACCTTGCGATCTAGACCCAGGCCGACGGCACGGTGAGCGCCGCCGACGTCATCACCAACGTCAGATACCTACACTTCGGGCCGCTCGCCGGCTTCAGCTACGCCAACCGGCTGGAGGAGGTGTAGCGCAGCAGCCTGACCGAGGCGAGCACCCTCACCAACGCGCTGGGCGAGCGGGTCCTGAAGGACGACGCAGTCGCCGGTATCAGCCGGCCACATGATCGACTTTGTTCTACTGCGCTCCGGCTATCCCCTGCTGGCAGCAGCGATGGGGCTGCCGCCGGTGCGGGAGTGCGAGGGGGATCTGGACTCAACGCAAGCTCTGCTTCAGGGTTGAAGAGTTGAGGGACTTCAGCTACAAGTAAAATTCCTCCGTACAGCAAAGTGACCCCAGCTGCATCAAAGCAGCTACAGAGAAAATTTAAGCATACAAGTGATTTTGGAATATCCGGGAGCTATAATTCTGCGAATGCCAGAAATTTTAATCGAGCTATACAACAGCATGTAAACTCTGCTGCTACGAAGCAGATACAAGGTACATATCGCGGCAACCCTGTCACGTTTCATGTGAACCCAAACACCGGACTAATGGTAGTTCAGAGATCAAACGGCGGATTCGTTAGCGGCTGGAAGCTTAGTGGTGATCAACTAAAGAATGTTTTAACTCGAGGTAAGCTTTGATGGACATAAAAAAATACATTAAACTTCTTGAGTCATACACAAGCCACAACATATCATCTCTGGAATTTGAAACACAGTATCTGAAGTTATTTAAGATTGAACCTGAAGGAATGCCTGAGGATATATATGATCTGTTGAACAATCTTTTCATAAATGTAGATGCTTACTGTGACAACTCTTCTATTAGGGATGAAGAAGATTTAGGCCCTCATGAGTTGTTAGATAGCGCAAGAGAAACACTGGGGAAGCTCAGAAGTCTTTGTAAAGAACAGTAAATCATATTTGGAAAGCAGTAGTTAGAGTCGTGCTTCGACTACATTATTATCTGCTCTACCGCTTGACCGAAGCCTACGGCGACATCGACTGCGCCTACGACGCGGTGCACAACCGCACCAGCCGCCCAGGAACCCCCATCGGCACCACCACCTGGACGGCGACGGAGACCTACAGCACCGCCGCCTTCTCCACCCGGCTGTCTTCGGTCGACGACGGCAGCAACGTGCAGAGCTTCGCCTACACTGCGGCGGGCAACATCACGACCGACGACCGTGCGGCGGGCAACGATCATGGCTTCCTCTACAACGCCGCCAACCGCCTGGTCGAGGTACAGCGCAACAGCCTCACCGAAGCGATCACCCTCACCAACGCGCTGGGCGAGCGGGTGGTGAAGGACGATGCGATCGCCGGCATCAGCCACACTCACTATGACGTCTCGGAGCGCCTGATCGCGCTAGGTCTCGTTGCCTTCCCTTGCCCGCTCGAACAGATACACCCTGACCGCGCTGGAGAGGTTGCGGCGGCGTTGCTTGAGCGGGCGTTCGCTGTCGATCTTCTCGACCAGGGCGTTGACCGAGAGGCCCTCCGTGCTGGCGCGCCGCTTCAGGGCCTTCCAGAAAACCTCTTCCAGGCTGAGGCTGGTGTCGTGTCCGGCGATGGAGACGGAGCGCTTGCGGATCTCCGAGGCGGGTTTGGGAGTCACGTCTTCCTGGGCTTCCTTGGCTTGGCGGTCTTGGCGGCGGCCGTTTTGGCAGCGGTCTTTTTTGCAGCAGTCCTTTTGGCGGGGGCTTTCTTGGCGGGCGCCTTCTTGCTTGCCGGTTTCTTGAGCGGCGAGGGGCCGATCATCCGGGCCGGGTCGACCAGGCGGTCGAAATCCGCCTCGCTGAGCAGGCCGAGCTTGGCGGCGGCCTGCTTCAGGGTGGCGTTCTCGGCGTAGGCGGTCTTCGCCACCTTGGCGGCGTTGTCGTAGCCGATGTGCGGGTTGAGCGCGGTGACCAGCATCAGCGAGTCGTTCATCAGCGCCGTGATCCGCTCCTCGTTGGCCTCCAGCCCCTCGACGCAGTTCTCGCGGAAGGAATTGCAGGCGTCGGCGATCAGCTTGGCCGACTGCAGCAGGTTGTAGATCATCACCGGCTTGAAGACGTTGAGCTCGAAGTGGCCGGTGGCGCCGGCCACCGAGATCGCGGTGTTGTTGCCCATCACCTGGGCGCAGACCATGGTCAGCGCCTCGGCCTGGGTCGGGTTGACCTTGCCCGGCATGATCGAGGAGCCGGGCTCGTTGGCCGGCAGCAGCAACTCGCCGATGCCGCAGCGCGGGCCGGAGCCCATCATGCGGATGTCGTTGCCGATCTTCATCAGCGAGCAGGCCACGGTGTTGAGCGCGCCCGAGGCCTCGACGATGGCGTCGTGGCCGGCCAGGGCCTCGAACTTGTTGGGCGCGGTGACGAAGGGCAGGCCGGTGATCCTGGCGACCCGGGCGGCGAAGCGCTTGTCGAAGCCCTGCACGGCGTTCAAGCCCGTGCCCACGGCGGTGCCGCCCTGGGCCAGGGGATAGAGGCGGCGCAGGGATTCCTTCACCCGCTTGACCCCGTTGTCGGCCTGGGCGGTGTAGCCGGAGAACTCCTGGCCGAGGGTCAGCGGCGTGGCGTCCATCAGATGGGTGCGGCCGATCTTGATGATCTTGCTGAAGGCTTTCGCCTTTTTGTCCAGCGCTACCTTGAGGGCGGAGAGGGCCGGCAGGGTCTCCTCGACCAGCAGGATCGCCGCGGCGATGTGCATCGCCGTCGGGAAGGTGTCGTTGGAGGACTGCCCCATGTTGCAGTGGTCGTTGGGGTGGACCGGGTCCTTGCCGCCGATCCTGCCGGTCAGGATCTCGTTGGCCCGCCCGGCGATCACCTCGTTGGCGTTCATGTTGGTCTGGGTGCCGGAGCCGGTCTGCCAGACCACCAGGGGGAACTCGGCAGTCAGCTTGCCCTCGGCGACCTCCTGGGCGGCGCGGACGATGGCCTTGCCGCGCTTGGCGTCGAGCACGCCGAGCTCCATGTTGACCTCGGCGGCGGCGCGCTTGAGCACGCCCAGGGCCTGCACCAGCACCGGGGGCATGGTCTCGCCGCCGATCTTGAAGTTCTGCAGGGACCGCTGGGTCTGCGCCCCCCAGTAGCGCGCGGCGGGCACCTCGATCTTGCCCATGGAATCGCTTTCGACGCGGGTCTTCTCGGTCTTTGCCATGGTCGGGCCTTCTCCCCAATGGAAATCGCCGGGAGTCATAGCACGACCGCGCCGCCGCGCCAGCCGTCTCGGATGGATTTCTCAGGTTCTCGCAATGTCCCTGGCCGTAACCCGCCGGCTACGGCAGATTAGCGGCGATGCCGGAAATCGTCCCCGCACTCTTTGCGCTCTTTGCGCTGCTGCTCGGCGTCAGCCTGCTGATGCCGCTGGCCGACCGTCTGTCGCTGCCGGCCACCATGCTGCTCGCCGCCTTCGGGCTGGCGCTCGGCCTGCTCGCCTCGCTGGTGCCACCGGATCTCGGCCTGATCGGCACTTCCCAACCGGTCGGCGACGTGCTTTCCGGCCTCGGCCAGCTCGGACTCGATACCGAGGCCTTCCTCTATATCTTCCTGCCGCCGCTGCTGTTCGCCGCCGGCATCACCGTGGACCTGCGGCTGATGCTCGACGAGATCGGCGCGGTGCTGGTGATGGCGGTGGTCGCCGTGCTGGTCTGTATCGGCTTCGTCGGCTTCGCCCTCGACGCCTTTTCCGAGTTCGGCCTGGTGGTCTGCCTGCTGCTCGGCGCCATCGTCGCCACCACCGACCCCTCCGCGGTGCTCGCCATCTTCGGCGACATCGGCGCGCCGCGCCGGCTGCGCGGCCTGGTCGCCGGGGAAAGCCTGTTCAACGACGCCGCGGCGATCGCGCTCTTCGCCATCTTCTTCGAAATGCTGGCCGGCTTCCGCGCTCCGGAGCTCAGTCGCGGGCTGATCGCCTTCGCGACCGATTTCGCCGGCGGCGTGGCGCTCGGCTATCTGCTGGCGCGCGGCGCCGCGGCGCTGCTCAACTATCTGCGCGAAAGGCCGGCCGCCGCGATCACGGTCTCTGTCTCGCTGGCCTATCTCGCCTATATCCTGGGGGAGAGCTACCTCGGCGTCTCCGGCGTGATCGCCGTGGTGACAGCTGCCCTGACCACCGCGATCTACGGGCCGGTGCGTCTCGCCCCGGCGGCCTGGCGCGGTCTGCTGCGGATCTGGGAACAGCTCGAGTTCTGGGCCAACTCCCTGATCTTCGTGCTGGCCTCGATGCTGGCGGTCAAGGTGCTGGCCTCCGCGAGCTGGGGGGATTTCGGACTGCTCGCCGTGCTGGTGGTCGCGGCGCTGGCGGCGCGCGCCTTCGTGCTGCAGCTTCTGCTGCCGCTGCTGACGGCGGTGCGCCTGGTCCAGCCGATCGATCAGAAGTACCGGGCGGTGATCCTCTGGGGCGGACTGCGCGGCGCCGTCACCCTGGCGCTGGCGCTTTCGGTCGCCAACGATCCGCGGGTCTTTCCCGAGGCGCAGCACTTCATCGCCGTGCTGGCGACCGGCTTCGTGTTCTTCACCCTCTTCGTTTCCGCGCCGACCCTCAAGCCGCTGCTGCAGCTGCTCGGCCTCGACCGTCTCAGCCCGACCGAGCAGGCGCTGCGCGACCGGGTCTGGGAGCTGTCGCGCGGCCAGATACGCGAGCAGGTCAAGGCCACCGCCGAGGAATATGGCTTCGCCCCGGAGCTGGCCGAGAACCTGGCGATCGGCGAGACCTCGGAAAATCCGGTCGAATCCGAGTCGCTGACCAGCCTCTCCGAAGCGGAGCGCGAGGCCGTCGGCCTGCTCGCCCTGGCGACCCAGGAACGCGAGCTCTACCTGACGCACTTCGAGGAACGCAGTATCTCCAGCCGCCTGGTCTCCCTGCTGACGGCGCGCGCCGACAAGCTGCTCGACGCCGCGACCGACAGCGGCGTGGCGGGCTATCGGACCGCCGCCGAGACCCTGCTGCGCCACACCTGGCGGCTGAAGCTGGCGATGTGGCTGCAGCGCCGCTGCGGCTGGTCGCGGCCCCTGTCGCAGCGGCTGGCCAACCGCTTCGAGATCCTGATCGTCACCCAGATGGTGCTGCGTGAGCTACTGACCTTTACCCGCCGTTCGATCGAGCCGCTGCTCGGCAAAAAGACCACCGACAGACTGCTCGAAGTCCTGGAGGAGCGCCTGGCGCTGATCGACGACGCCCTGAAGGCGGTCGAGGTGCAGTACCCCTCCTACGCTGCGGCGCTGCGCGCCCAGTACCTGACCCGCGCCGCCCTGCGGATGGAGGACGCGGCCTATCACCGCCACCTGGAGGAGAACCTGATCAGCCGCGAGGTCTTCAACGACCTGCAGCGCGATCTGGCGGACCGCCGCGCCGCCTGCGAAGCGCGGCCGCCGCTCGACATCGGCATCAACCTGACGCGGATCATGCGCCGGGTGCCGATCTTCGCCGAACTCGAGGATGCCCAGCTGTTGCGCGTCGCCGAGCTGCTGTCCGCCCACCTCGCCTATCCCGGCGAGCGCATCGTCGGCAAGGGCGAGCGGGGCAAGGCGATGTACTTCATCGCCACCGGCGAGGCCGAGGTGATGCTGCCTGACAAGCCGATCCGTCTCGGCACCGGGGATTTTTTCGGGGAGATGGCGCTGCTGCATAATCAGCCGCGCATCGCCGACGTGATGACCCGCGGCTACTGCAACCTGCTGGTGCTGGAACGCCGCGACTTCCAGCGGCTGCTCGGCAGCAGCCGGGAACTCAAGCGGCGGATCGAGAAAGTGGCTGAGGAACGCCTCGACCGGGCGGAGGAGAGCGCTGCCGTCTCGAAATCGTAAATCCGGTCGACCATATGGCTCGGCTTCTGCAAGACCTTGTGGCAGCTGCGCCCGAGGTACTCGCCGATCACACCCAGGCTGAAAATTAAACTTCTCCTACTTTGCGGAGGAAGCTGGGGAGAGGATCTCGCGCAGGAAGCCGTCGAGTGCGGCCAGGGCCTCCTCCCAGTTCTGTTCCCTGCTGCGGCCGGAGGCCTTGCGCGGCGCGAGATCGTGGTTGCCGTCCTCGGCCCAGTGGAGCGCTACCCGCCGGCCGAGCGGATAGCCCGCCACCTCCTCGCGCGTGCCCAGGGAGTCGCGGCTGCCCTGGGCGATCAGGGTCGGTACTGAAATCGCCTGAAGATGCGCGATGCGCAGGCGCTCCGGCTTGCCGGCGGGGTGGAAGGGATAGCCGAGACAGAGGCAGGCCCGCGCGCCGAGCTCCGCGGCCAGCATCGAAGCCATGCGGCCGCCCAGTGACTTGCCGCCGACCACCAGCCGCTCCGGCGGGATGCCGCGCACCGCGGCGCGCCAGCTCGCGAAGAGTTGTTCCTGGCGATCCGGCGGGCGCTTGCGGCCGTCCCTGCGCCGCGCCGCCATGTAGTCGAACTCGAAGCGCAGCACCCGCCAGCCGCGTGCGGCCAGACCCTGCGCGAAAAAATCCATGAAGGGCGTATCCATCGGCGCACCGGCGCCGTGGGCCAGGACGATTGTCGCTGGCGCCGACTCGGGTCCATCGGCGATACTTTGAAGTGAAGTCACAGGAAGGTCGCTGGCATCTTTCCGGGTTGGCAGGGTCAAATATCGCCGCTGGGCATGCGGGCAGTAAAGACCCGAACGACATCCTTCGCAAAAGGAGGAACTGAGAGATGAATGAAGACCTGCGCGACAGGGATCTGTCCCAGAAATCCAAACGCAAGATGAGCAAGGGCGAGCGCCGCGAGCTGCGCCGCCGGATGGAGGGCTTCGAAGCCGCGATGCGGCTCTGCCTCGCGCCCAAGACCGATATGGGCCCGCCGCCGCGTCTGCCCGGCGCGCGCTTCTGGGCGATCCGCCGCGAGCAGCAGCGGGCTGTGGCCTAGAAAGGCCCTGCTGAAGGGCATTCTCGGCAATCTGACCCCACTGCTGTTGGCCTAATTCCAGCTCTGCCTCAACCGTCGAGTGCCTGACGGATCTTGCTGGCCAGTTCCGTGCGCCCGTAGGGCTTGTGCAGCAGCTGCACACCGGGATCCAGGCGGCCGCTGTGTATGATCGCGTTTTCCGTATAACCCGAGGTAAAGAGCACCTTGATGTCCGGCCGCAGGCCCGCGACCTGCCGCGCCAGCTCCGCGCCGTTCATGCCGCCAGGCATGACGACGTCGGTGAACAGCAGGTCGATCTCGGCATGCTGTGCAAGGCATTCCAGCGCTTCCGGCCCGCTAGTCGCTGTAACGACCCGGTATCCGAGGCCGCGCAGCTGAGAAGAGGCATACTCCAGAACCAGGGGGTCGTCCTCCACGACCAGGATGGATTCCGGCCCACCGGCGACCCTGCCGTGCTGCGGACGGGGCTCGGCTTCCGTCTGCTCCGAGGCGAGCAGGCGTGGCAGGTAGAGGGCGACGGTCGTGCCTTCGCCTACCTCGCTATAGAGCTTTATGTGACCCCGGCTTTGCTTGATGAAGCCGAACACCATGCTAAGCCCGAGACCGCTGCCCTTGCCGACTTCCTTGGTGGTGAAGAAGGGCTCGAACACCCGCTCGACGACCTCGCGCGGCATGCCTGTGCCGTTATCGGAAATTGCGATCCTGACATAGTCGCCCGGCAGGACTTCCTGGTGACGCTCCGCGTAGTCCCGATCGAGGCTGGCGTTGGCGGTCTCTATCGTCAGGCGGCCGCCGCCCTGCATAGCGTCGCGGGCATTGATCGTCAGATTGAGGATCGCTACTTCCAGCTGCCCCGGATCGACGAAAGCGTTCCAGATATCCTCCCCGGGATGAAGCGCGATTTCGATGTCCTCGTTCATCGTGCGGCGCAACATGCTCAGCATTCTGGAAAGCAGCTGGTTGACGTCGAGCTTCTGCGGTTCCAGCGCCTGTTGCCGCGAGAAGGCCAGCAGGCGGTTGGTCAGCTCGGCGGCGCGCTCAGCTGCGTTGACCGACATTTCCGCCAGGGCGCGGAGCCCCGGATCCTGCGAAAGGCCCTCGGCCAGTTCCTCCGAGTTTCCAAGGATCACGGTGAGGAGATTGTTGAAATCGTGGGCAACACCGCCGGTTAGCTGTCCGACGGTTTCCAGCTTCTGGGCCTGTAGCAGTTGCTCGCGCAGCTCGCGGCGTTCGCTATCGTCTATCATGCTGCCGAGCATGCGCAGAGCCTCGCCCTGCGCGTTGCGAATGACATATCCGCAGTCGGACACCTGCGCCGTCGAGCCGTCGGCGCGGAGAAATCCGTACTCCGCTTCCCAATAGGATTCCGTGCCGTCGATGACGGCATGGATGCTGGAAACCACGCGCGCCCGATCGTCGGGATGAATCCTGTCACTCCAGGATTCCGGGCCCGGGTCGACGGTCTCCGGGTCGTATCCGAACTTCGCCAGCAGGCCTTCGTTCCACCATAGCCGGTCGGCTTCGAAATCCCAGTCCCAGATCACGTCGCTGGTCGCCTTGGCAAGCAGTCGGAAGCGCTCCTCGTTCAGGCGCATCTCCGCTTCGGCAGCGACCCTGGCGGTGATGTCGCGCTCCACGGAGACGAAGTGGGTGCAGGCTCCGGTTTCGTTCTCGATCGGTACGATATCCAGCTCGAGCACGATTTCCTCGCCGCCGCGGGTATAGTTGATCAGCTTCGTCTGGAGGGGGTGCTTGGCTTCCAGGGCCTGACGGATGCTGTCGAGGGTCTCACGCTGGGTGTGCGGACCCTGCAGTATTCGGGGGTTTGCACCGATGGCGTCCGCGCTGTTGTAGCCGGTGATCCTCTCGAAAGCATCGTTGACATAGACGATGCGCGGGCCAGGCGAATCGATCGGCTCGCCCTCAGTGATGATCACGATATCGTTCAACCGCGACACGGCGGTTTCGAGCAGCCGCAGGCGCTCCTGCTGTTCACGCTGATCGGAGATGTCCTGGAAGTAGATGGCCAACCCTTCGCGCGTCGGATAGGCGGTAACGTTGAACCAGGTATCGAGCGGCGGAAAATACTCTACGAAGGTGACGGGAAGCTTGTGCTCGATCGCGTAGCGATAGCGTTCCTCGAAGGTTGAGCCAATGGCTTCAGGGAAAGCCTCCCAGACAACCTTGCCGAGGAGTTCGTCCTTGGAGCGCTGCAGAATGCGCTGAGCCTGGATGTTGATGAAGGTAAAGCGCCATTCGCGATCCATCGTCATGAAAGCATCGCTGATGTTGTCCAGCGTCTCAGCCAGACGCTCCGAGAGTGCCTGGGTTTCCTGGCGGGCGGCGACCAGCTCGCCGATGTCCTGGAAGGCGCCATGAACTGCGACGAGCTCGCCGCTGGAGTCGCGCAGGGGTTCGCCGATGGAACGAATCCAGATGCGTCTGCCATTGGCAGTCGCGATCTGCAGAACCTCGTCGAAAGGCTCGCCGGTCTCCATCGCTCTATTGAAAAGCTGCTCAATGCGTTCGCGGTACTCCGGCGGGTAGAAGCCGATCGCATCTGCAATCTTTGGGTGCGTGCCAGGGGGCAGGTCATGGATCGCCGCCGTTTCGTCTGTCCAGAACACACGATCCGCGCCCTTCTGTACGATCCAGCCGCCGAGCTTCGCGGCCCTGCTGGCGACCCGCAGCAGGGAGGCGGATTCCTCGGCCTGCAGACGCGCCTGCTTTTCGCGCTCGAACAGCTCCGCGTTTTCCGATTCGATTTCCACTTGTCGGGTGACGTCGCGGGCACGGACCAGCCGTGCCGCACGGCCGTCGTACGCGATTCCGCGGGAGACGATCTCGACATGGATCTTGCGGCCGTCGCGGCGCAGGTGGCGCCAGATTCCCGAATTCCCCAAGTCTTCGGTCTTACGCGCCACATCGTCGAGCAGCGCCGCGACATCTTGCTTCGGCCGGATGTCCTTGATTGTCAGGCCGAGGAATTCTTCCTCAGAGTAACCATAGCGCTCAATCGCCGCATCGTTGACCGCCAGAAACCGGAGCGTCTCGAGGTCGTAAATCCACATCGGGTCGGGATGCGACCGGAAGAAATCCTCATTGGCAAGCATGAGCGGCGGGGTTTCCCAGGACCTTGTCGCTGTCTCGGTTTACCGAGGAAAACGCTGAGCGAAGGTCACTTATCGTCGTTTAAAGGCGGATTATGGATGCTACGACCCTACTGAGCGCACATCGACCTTTTGAATGACAAGCGGTTTACCTGACGGATATGGCCTACGCAAGTAGCCGCACAGTGACCCCACTGTCTCCGACGTCTAGAGATTCTCGTGGCCCGGCTTGACCGGTGGCGTTCATCGGAAAGATTCCGGTCTGTGCCGGACAGCGTTGGGTCGGGCCAGGCCGGGATTCAGCGATCCGCCGGCTTCTTGCGGAAGCGGTCGAGGGCGACGACCTTGTCGCTGTCTTCGGAGCTGGGAGAGCGCTGGTTATCTTGAGTTTCGCTGTCGGAATTTTTCTCGCCGGCGGCCGGTTTCGGCAGGGCTTGGGGGGCGGAGCTCTGTTCCGGCCCAGCCCGCTCTTCCTCCGCCCTGGCCTCCTCGTTCTCCTCCATGCCGCTGTCGTCGACGCCTTCCAGTTCGCCGTCCTGGCCGAACTGCAAGCCGAACTTGACGGAAGGGTCGGCGAAGGCAACTACGCTGTCGAAGGGAATGCGCAGGGGATCGGCCTTGCCGTCGAAGCTCAGCGTGACGGAAAAGCGCTCTTCCTCGACGATCAGGTCCCAGAACTGGTGCTGCAGGACGATGGTCATCTCGTCGGGATAGCGCTCACGCAGGGTCTGCGGGATATCGACCCCGGCATGACCGGTCTTGAAGGTGATGTAGAAATGATGCTCGCCGGACAGCCCGCCCTGCGCCGCCTCCTTCAAGGCAGCCTTGACGACGCCGCGCAGGGCATCTTCCACCATCAGATCGTAGCGCAGAGAATCGTCGGACATCGCGGCTTCGGTCTTGCTCCCTGTCTGTGGATTCTGACGCCCACATAAAAGGTGCGGGCCTTCTGTTGCGAGGCGGCCCGCGAGCCCCACGTTACGGTGCTAACCGCAACGGATTGATTTGAGACGGTCGAGCTGCTTACGCAGCCAGACGCACCTCAGCATAGTTGTCGTTGGCAACTATTATACGGCCCGATAACGGCGGTACCATGCCGGGAACCGAACTAGCCTTTACCACGCGTGTCGATCCTGTTTCGCCCCCATTGAGAATGGTGGAGGCGCCGGGTACTGCCCCCGGGTCCACTGCGCTTATGTCGCAAGCCCGTTTAGCTCCATAGCCGCTAGGCGGCAATTCTCAATATAGGAAGTCTTGGCCCAAGTTGAAAGCGTCGCTTCGCAGGCGCCGGAGAAGTCTTGCCGCGGCTTTCGCATCGCGCTAGGCCGGGGTAGTCTCTCACCGTCCGCAGAGTCGGGTCCGAAAGTCGGGCCCCAGCGTCGGCGACTTCGCTTCTTGAGGAAAGCATGCAGCAGTATCTCGACCTGATGCGCCATGTCCGCGATACCGGCACGCGCAAGGACGACCGCACCGGCACGGGCACCACCTCGGTATTTGGGTACCAGATGCGCTTCGACCTGGCCGAGGGCTTCCCGCTGCTGACCACCAAGAAGCTGCACGTCAAGTCGATCGTCCACGAGCTGCTGTGGTTCCTGCGCGGCGAGCGCAACATCGCCACGCTGAAGCAGGCCGGCGTGTCGATCTGGGACGAATGGGCCGACGAGGACGGCGACCTCGGCCCGGTCTATGGGGTGCAGTGGCGCTCCTGGCCGACGGCCGACGGGCGCAGCATCGACCAGATCTCGCAGGTGATGGAGACGATCCGGCGCAACCCCGACTCGCGGCGGCTGATCGTCGTCGCCTGGAACGTCGGCGAAGTCGAGAAGATGGCGCTGCCGCCCTGTCACTGCCTGTTCCAGTTCTACGTCGCCGAGGGGCGGCTGTCCTGCCAGCTCTATCAGCGCAGCGCCGACGTCTTTCTCGGCGTGCCCTTCAACATCGCCTCCTACGCGCTGCTGACCCTGATGGTGGCGCAGGTCGCCGGGCTGCAGCCGGGCGAATTCATCCACAGCTTCGGCGACGCCCACCTCTATTTGAATCACCTCGAGCAGGTGGAAACCCAGCTCTCCCGCGCGCCGCGCGCCTTGCCGCGGATGCACCTCAATCCCGAAGTGACGGATCTCTTCGCCTTCCGTTTCGAGGATTTTACCCTGCAGGGCTACGACCCGCATCCGCACATCTCCGCGCCGATTGCCGTCTAGAGGCGCACCATGGAGATCAGTCTTATCGTCGCGCTGGGGCGCAACCGGGTGATCGGGGTCGACGGTGAGCTGCCCTGGCACCTGCCCGACGATCTGCGCTGGTTCAAGGCGGCGACTGTCGGCAAGCCTATCGTCATGGGGCGCAAGACATACGATTCCATCGGCAAGCCGCTGCCCAATCGGCCCAATATCGTGGTCACGCGCAACCCGGACTTCGCGGCCGAGGGCGTGGCCGTCTGCCCCGGCATCGAGGAGGCTTTGCGCCTGGCCGAAGTGGAGGCCAAGAAGCTCGGCGCGAGCGAGATCATGGTGATCGGCGGCGGCGATATCTTCGGCCTGGCGCTGCGCTATACCGACCGGATGTACCTGACTCAGGTTGATATCGCGGCCGAGGGGGATGCCTTCTTTCCGGAGTACGACGAGAGCGACTGGCGCGAGATGTTCTGCGAGCGCGTCGCCGCCGAGGAGGACCGCCCGGCGCATTGCTTCATGATCCTGGAGCGGCGTTAGCTCGCCGAGGTCCTGCCCTGTCAGCCTTCACCCTTCTCGACAGTCCGCTGCCCCGCGACCGACTGGCGGAGCGCCTCTTCGCCGGCGAGCTGATCGTGGTGCGCGGCCTGCCCGCCATGGGCCGCCTGGTCGAGCTGACGCGGGCGCGCGCCGAAGCGGCGCTCGGGAGCGCCCCGGACGCGGCCCATCTTGCCTTCGAGTTCGAGGAGCTGCGCGCCAGGGCCGGGCGGCTGCGCCGGGATTTCGCGGCCGCCGGAGAGTTGCGCACGGCCTTCGCGGAGGTCTTTTCCGCCCTCGGCTTCGCGCCGGAGGAAACCTTCGGCGACCGGCGTGCGCTGCGCATCGTTCCGCCGGGACCGCGCCGCACCGAAGGCGCGCTGCGCAGCCTGCCGCCGCATCGCGACAGCTGGGGCTCGAACCTTGCGGCCCAGATCAACTGGTGGGCGCCGGTGTACCGGCTCGAAGCAGCCAATACCCTGCTGCTCTATCCGGACTACTGGTCGAAGCCGATCGCCAATTCGACGTCGCGCTGGAGCCTCGAGGAACTCTACGCCGCGCGCCAGCGGGGCGAAGCCTATCCCCGCCTGCCGGTGGCCGAGGAGGAGCCCGCCGCCGCGGCCTTGCCCTGCACCATCGCACCCGGCGACCTGCTGTGCTTTTCCGGCGCGCAGCTGCACGCCTCGGCGCTCGGCAGTTCCGGCCGCACCCGTATCAGCTTCGAGACCCGCACGGTGAGCCTGCCCGACCTGCGTGCGGGGCGGGGCGCGCCCAATGTCGACGGCCATCCCGGCCTCGCCGCCTATCGCTGGTTCACGCGGCTGACGGACGACGCCGGTTTGCAATCCGTGATAGGAGAGGGCGGAACGGATTTGCCAGAAGGAGGACGGACATGAGCGCGGCGAATGGCGGACTGATGGAGCGGCTCGGCAAGGGGCCGGTGATCTGCGCCGAGGGATACCTTTTCGAGCTCGAGCGGCGCGGCTACCTGCAGGCCGGCGCCTTCGTGCCGGAGGTGGTGCTGGAACACCCCGAGGTGGTGGCGCAGCTGCACCGCGAGTTCGTGCGCGCCGGATCCGACGTGGTCGAAGCCTTCACCTACTATGCCCATCGCGAGAAGCTCAGGATCATCGGCCGGGAAGACGACCTCGAGCCGATCAACCGCCAGGCGCTGGAAACCGCCAAGCAGGTCGCCGACGAGTCCGGCACGCTGCTCGCCGGCAATATCTGCAACACCAACGTCTTCGAGCCGGACGACGCCGAGGCCGCCAAGGCCTGCCGCGCCATGTTCGACGAGCAGATCGTCTGGGCGTTGGACTACGACCCCGACCTGATCGTCGCCGAAACCTACAGCTATACCGCCGAAGCCTTGATCGCGCTGGAGGCGATCAAGGCCAGCGGCAAGCCGGCGGTGGTGACCATGGCGCTGCACCGCGACGGGCTGACCCGGGAGGGCGATACGCCGGCGGAGTCCTGCAGGAAGCTGGAGGATGCCGGGGCCGATGTGGTTGGCCTCAACTGCGCGCGCGGCCCTTGGACCATGCTGCAGGCGGTCAAGGAGATCCGCGCCGCGGTATCCTGCCATGTCGCGGCGCTGCCGGTGCCCTACCGCACCGACGCGGCACACCCGACCTTCCAGTCGCTGGTCGACGAGGACTGCCCCTGCGAGCTGCCCGACGGCCGGCCCTTCCCCGTGGCCCTCGACCCCTTCACCTGCAACCGCTACGAACTCGGCGCCTTCGCCAAGGAATGCTACGCGGCCGGGGTCAACTATCTGGGGGTCTGCTGCGGCGCGGCACCGCACCACATCCGCAGCGTCGCCGAGGCTCTGGGCCGCCAGCCGGAAGCCAGCCGCTTCTCGCCGGACATGTCGAAGCACTTCGCCTTCGGCACCGACCCGAGCCTGCGGCAGACCAACAAGGACTACACCAAGAACCTTTAGCGGCAGGGGCTACTTCAGGTTCGGCCAGTTGGCGTCGGCCTTGGCGATGTAGCCGGGGATATCCTCTTCCCAGCGGCTCTGCACGGCCTTGCTGAAGTTCAGGTAGAGCTTGCCGTCGACGATCTTCCAGGCCTCGGGCACCGTCTTGGCCTTGGCGCCGGCCGCCGCGGCATAGGCGCAGTAGCCGCCGTACCGCGGCGCGTAGCTTTCGGGATCGGCGGCGAAGGCGTCGCGGTTCGCGGCGCTGGCGAAATGCCAGGTCGCGCCATCGTAGTCGGCGCTGAACTCGCTGGAGCCCTGGACCGCCTTGCCCTCGGTGAAGTAGGCGACCGGATCGCTGCCGCCCAAGGCGATGCCTTCGGAGCGATAGACCTCGGCCCGTACCGCGCCCGGCGCGGCGAACAAAGCCAAGCTCAGCACCAGCAGCCCGGACAGGAGCTTCCTGCGGTCGAACGTCAGGGCTTGAGCGGTTCGTCTGCGCATCCATCCTCTCCTTCAACCCACGCAGGCAAGGATGGTCCACGCGGCGGGGAAACGCGAATAACGCTTGGCTCGCGCGGCATCACAGCTGCGGGAGCGCGGTCGTCCGCGGCCTTACTGCATGACGATGCGCGGGCCCTTGCCGGCGCCGCTGGACAGCCGCGCGGAAAGTTGCTCCCAGATCCGCTCGGCGATCTTGACGAAAACCTTGGCGTGGGGGCTGTCGGGATGGGACACCACGACCGGCTGGCCGCCGTCGGAGGTTTCGCGGATCTGGATGTCCAGCGGCACCTCGCCGAGGAACTCCATGCCCAGCTTCTCGGCCTCCCGCTTGGCACCGCCGTGGCCGAAGATATGCGCCTCGTGGCCACACTCGGGGCAGATGTAGAGCGACATGTTCTCGACGATGCCGAGCACCGGCACGTCGACCTTGCGGAACATGTTGAGGCCCTTGCGGGCGTCGAGCAGGGCGATGTCCTGTGGGGTCGAGATAATCACTGCGCCCGACAGCGGCACCTGCTGCGCCATGGTCAGCTGGGCATCGCCGGTGCCCGGCGGCATGTCGACCACCAGCACGTCGAGTTCGCCCCAATCGACGTCGCGCAGCATCTGCTGCAGTGCGGACTGCACCATCGGGCCGCGCCAGATCATCGGAGTGTCCTCGGCGACCAGGAATCCCATCGACATGCACTTGACCCCGTAGTTCTCCATCGGCTTCAGGGTCTTGCCGTCGGGCGAGTTCGGCCGTCCGGAAATTCCCATCATGCGCGGCTGCGAGGGGCCATAGATGTCGGCGTCGAGTATGCCGACGGCGAGGCCGAGCTGCCCCAGCGCCAGCGCCAGATTGGTCGCGCAGGTGGACTTGCCGACTCCGCCCTTGCCGCTGGCTACCGCGATGATCGTCTTGACGCCGGGCACCAGCGCCTTGGCGTCGCCCTGTGCGGGGGCCGGGCTGCGCGGCTGGGCCTGGCCGCCCCCCTGGCTACTGCCCTGTGATCCTCCCGAGGGCGCTTCGCGGTGGGCGGTCAGCACCGCCGTCACCGAGAGCACACCGGGGATGGCGTCGGCGGCCTGCTCGGCCTGCTTGCGCAGCGGTTCCAGCTTTTCGCCCTCGCGGGGGTCGACCTCGATAGCAAAGCCGACGTTGCCGTCCTTCACCACCAGGCCGGACACCAGCCCGGCGGTGACGATATCGCTCTTGCCGTCGGGGCTGCCGACGTTTTTCAATGCTTCGAGCACCTGGGCTTCGGTAACCTGCGCCATCCTTGAAAACTCTCCGTATCTGACAATATCGGCAAAGAGTGGTATGACCCGGTCTGGGCCGTATTCTTATGCGGTTTGCCTAGACCGAGATATAGGGGAGACAGCCGGCGGTTTGAATGCCGTTCTGCGCCGGTCCTTCAAGCAGAACAATCGAGTGGAGTAAAAGCTGAATGCCATGGCAATCGTCTAGCGGTGGAGGCGGCCCCTGGGGCGGCTCCGGAGGTGGGTCCGGCGGCGGAAGCGGAGGCGGCGGTCCCTGGGGACGGCCGGGCGGTTCCGGCGGCGGCGGATTCGGCGGTGGCGGTCAACGTCCGCCGGATATCGAGGATCTGATCCGCAAGGGCCAGGAGCGCTTCAAGAGCGTCATGCCGGGCGGTTTCGGCGGCGGCAAGCCCTTTATCCTGATCGTCGCGGTGCTGCTCATTCTGTGGCTGCTGACCGGCTTCTACCGGGTTCAGCCGGGCGAGCAGGGCGTGGTCCTGCGCTTCGGCGAGTGGATCAACCAGACGACTCCGGCGCAGCCGGGTCTGCACTGGCATCTGCCCTATCCGATCGAGACGGCGATTACCCCGGACGTCGAGAACATCCGCCAGACCGACATCGGTTTCCGCGGTCAGTTCGGGGCTGGCAGCCGGCCTCAGGACGTGGCCGAGGAAAGCCTGATGCTGACCGGCGATCAGAACATCATCGACATCGATTTCTCGGTGCAGTGGCGGATCACCGACGCCGGCCAGTATCTCTTCAACATCCGCGAACCCGAGGTCACGGTGAAGGCGGTGGCGGAAAGCGCGATGCGCGAGATTATCGGCCGCACCGATATTCAGCCGGCCCTGACCGAGGCTCGTGACGAGATCGCGTTGAAGGCAAAGGAAGTGTTGCAGGAGATTCTGGACAGCTACGGTTCCGGCATCCTGATCACCGAGGTGCGGCTGCAGAACGTCCAGCCGCCATCCCAGGTGATCGACGCCTTCGACGAAGTGCAGCGCGCGCAGCAGGATCTCGACCGGCGGCGCAACGAGGCAGACGCCTACCGCAACAAGGTGATCCCGGAGGCCCGAGGCGAGGCGCAGCGGATGATCCAGCAGGCCGCAGCCTATCGAGAGCAGATCGTCAACGAGGCCCAGGGCGAGGCCCAGCGCTTCTTGTCGGTCTACAACGCCTACCTGGAGAACCCGGCGGTTACCGAGCGAAGGATGTATCTGGAAACCATCCAGGACGTCTTCTCGCGGACCGACAAGGTGATCATGGACAACACCAGCCAGGGCGCCGTGCCCTACCTGCCGCTCAACGAGCTGCGGAGGCAGTCGGGCTCAACGCCCCGTGCCCCCCTCTCCAGCGACCAGCAGTAGCGGGTAGAAAGGAACCGACATGAGTAAGAAGTTTCTCCTTCCGCTGGGCATCCTGGTCATCGCGCTGGGCGTCGTCGCCTTCAGTTCGCTGTTCACGGTGCACCAGACACAGCAGGCCATCGTCCTGCAGTTCGGCGCGATCAAGCGGGTGGTCAGCGAGCCCGGCTTGAGTTTCAAGCTGCCCTTTATCCAGGACGTCCGCTTCGTCGAACGCCGGGTGCTCAACTTCGATCCCGAGCCCGAGCGCGTGATCCTGGCCGACCAGCGGCCATTGATCGTCGACTCCTTCTCGCGCTACCGGATTGTCGACCCCAACATCTACATTCAGCGCGTCAGCTCTGAACGCGCGCTGCTCGACCGTCTGGGGCCGATCGTCAACGATACGGTGCGCGCGGTGTTCGGCGACGTCACCCTCAGCAGCGTGCTGTCCGAGGAGCGTGCCGACTTGATGAACCAGGTGCGCGACCGGGTGAACAATGCCGCCCAGGACTTCGGCATTGAGATGGTCGACGTCCGGATCGGCCGTGCCGATCTTGCGCCCGACGTTAGCGAATCGGTCTACAATCGGATGCGCGCCGAGCGTGAGCGCGACGCCGCCGAGTTCCGCGCCCAGGGGCAGGAGCAGTACGACCGCATCACCTCGGCCGCCGAGCGCGAGGCGACGGTGATCATCGCCGAGGCCCGGCGGGAGTCGGAAATCCTGCGTGGTCAGGGCGAGGGCGAAAGGACGACCATCCTGAGCGATGCCTACGGCCAGGATGCCGGTTTCTTCCAGTTCTATCGCTCTATGGAAGCCTATCGGGAGTCCTTCGACGGCGACAACGCCTACATGGTGCTCTCGACGGACAGCGATTTCTTCCGCTACTTCGACAACGTGACCCAGGATCTCGATCTTCGCGAAGGGGACAGCTCCTCGGGGGTTTCCTCGGGAAGCTCCTCCGGAGGCAGCGGCGGAAGCGACTGATCCGTCACGCAGGACGCGCGAAGGACAGCAATAGGCGGCGGCCGTGACGGGGACGGATCTGCTCACGGCCGCCGCTTTGATTCTGGTCATCGAAGGCGCGATTCTCGCCATCTTTCCCGCCGCCCCGCGGCGGCTCTACGCTTGGCTCAAGGACCTGTCGCCGGATCGACTGCGCGGCTATGGGGTGGGGGTTCTGGCGGCCGGCGTTTTCGCCCTCTGGCTGCTGCGCGGCTGACGGCGCGCAGGTCACAATTCCGCCCAAGTCCTATGGCTATCTCGAATCTAACGGTTTCCTCGATGTCATCGGGGAGCTCTTCACGGGAACGAACCAACGCAGCGATTTCAGGAGTGGTGCCATGGGGGTGGCCTCGCGTCCTGGGCGTCGTTAGGAGGCAAAAAGAAGTGATCTACATGCAGAAACATCCTCAGCAAGTCGTCACGGCGCTCTCGCCGATCAGTACCCCGGTGCTGGCGCGATGGCTTCTGGCCCTGCTGGTCGCCGTCAGCCTGCTGTGCTTCAGCTCGCTGGCACAGGCAAAGCAGCCCCCGGAAAGCTTCGCCGACCTGGTCGATGAACTCTCCCCCACGGTCGTCAACATCTCGACCACCCAGATGGTCAAGGACGGTCCAAACAGCGACTTCGAGGAGCTGTTCCGCGAATTCTTCGAACGCCGTGGCTTGCCTGGCGAACCCCCGCAGCAGCGGGAGCGCCGCGCGACCTCCCTGGGATCCGGCTTCATCATCGAAGCCTCGGGCTACATCGTCACCAACCACCACGTGATCGCCGATGCCGACGAGATTTCGGTGCGGCTGCACGACGACACCACGCTCGAGGCGGAGCTGGTCGGCAGCGACGAGAAGACGGATCTGGCTCTGCTCAAGGTGAAAAGCGATAAACCCCTGCCCGCCGCGCAGTGGGGCGATTCCGATGCCATCCGAGTCGGCGATTGGGTGCTGGCGATCGGCAACCCCTTCGGCCTCGGCGGCACCGTGACCGCGGGTATTCTCTCGGCCCGGCAGCGCGATATCAATTCCGGCCCCTATGACGACTTCCTGCAGACCGACGCCTCGATCAACCGCGGCAACTCCGGGGGCCCGATGTTCGATATCGACGGCAAGGTGATCGGCGTCAACTCGATGATCTACTCGCCGACCGGCGGCTCGATCGGCATCGGCTTCGCGATCCCCTCGCGCATGGCCAAGGCGATCGTCGATCAGCTCAAGGAACACGGCACGGTCAAGCGCGGCTGGCTCGGTGTGCGCATCCAGACCGTCACCGAAGAACTGGCCGAAGGCATGCGCCTGGAGGAGCCGCGGGGCGCCCTGGTCGCCTCGGTGACCGAGGATGGGCCGGCCGAAAAATCCGGCATCCAGCAGGGCGACGTGATCCTTGAATTCGACGGCCGGGAGGTCGAGGACATGCGCAAACTGCCGCGCATGGTGGCCGAGACTTCGATCGGCCGGGAGGTTCCCGTCGTCGTCTGGCGCAAGGGCGAAAGGGTGACCGTCGATGTCGAGCTTGGCGAACTCGACGAAGAGCAGGTTGCCAGTCTTGAGAGCGGCCCGGAATCGGCCGAAGGCGAGGCGGATACCCTCGGCCTGATGCTGTCGGAGATCACCCCGGAACTGCGCGAGCGCTTCGAGCTCGACGACAAGGCCAAGGGCGTCATCGTCACCGATGTCGCCTCGGGCAGCACCGCCATGGAGAAGGGGCTGCAGGCCGGCGACATCATCGTCGAAGTCGATCAGGAAGAAGTCAGCGCCCCCGGCGACGTCGCCAAGCTGGTCACCCAGGCCAAGGAAGACGGCTATCGCGTCGTGACCCTGCTGGTCTATCGCGGCGGCGACTATCAGTGGGTGGCGGTGCAGCTCGAAGACAGCTGATCGCGTTTCGCCGATCCAGAAAACTGAAGCACAGGGCGGCGCCGGATCGGCGTCGCCCTGTGCGTTTCTAGGCCTCGCGGAAGTCTTCTTCGGCAATCCCCTGGAGGTACAGCAGCGCCGTCAGGTCGCCGTGATCGATCCTGAAACGCGCGGCGGCGCGCACCCTGGGCTTGGCCCGGAAGGCGACGCCGAGGCCTGCGGCTTCGAGCATCGCCAGGTCGTTCGCACCGTCGCCGACCGCCGCGGTCCGTTTTAGCTCGCAACCGATCTCCGCGGCGAAGTCGCGCAGCGCCGCCAGCTTGGCCTCGCGGCCGAGGATCGGCTCGGCCACCCTGCCGGTCAGCGCCTTGCCGTCGTCGAGCAGGCGGTTGGCCTGGACGTGGTCGAAGCCGCAGGCCTCGGCAACCAGCTCGGCGAAGCTGGTGAAGCCGCCGGAGACCAGAGCCGTCACGCAGCCCTGGGCGCGCAGCGTGGCGATCAGGGTCCGGGCGCCGGGCATGAAGGTCATGTCCTCGGCGGTTTCCTCCAGGCGCGCCAGGGGCAAGCCTTCCAGCCGCGCGACCCGCGCCTGGAGCGAGGCTTCGAAATCCAGCTCGCCGGCCATGGTGCGGGCGGTGATCTCGGCCATCTCCGCGCGCAGTCCCAAGGTCGCGGCCAGCTCGTCGAGCATTTCCTGCTGAATGATCGTCGACTCCATGTCGGCGACCAGCAGGCGCTTGCGCCGGCCCTCCGCCGGCTGCGCGGCGAGGTCGAGCGGCGCGCCGTCGAGCGCCGCGCGGGCCCGGGTCTCGGCGGCGGCGAGGTCGCCGTCCGCGAAGAAGATGTCGCAGGCCAGATCCTCGGCCAGCCAGACCGGGGTTTCGGCCTTCAGCGCCTCGGCCACGGCGGCGGCCTGGGCGGCGGAGAGGTTCCGCTTTGCCGGATCGGCGATCAGGGTTAGGACGGAGGCCATGACGGCTGGACATAGAGGCTGCCGCTTCGCGGCACAAGACCCCAGGAACTGAAACGCGCATGGCGGCGGAACGGCAAGCGAAGGTGGCGATCGTCACCGGCCCCACGGCCAGCGGCAAGTCGGCGCTGGCGGCGCGGCTGGCCGGGGAGCTGGGCGGCGTGGTGATCAATGCCGATTCCATGCAGGTCTACGAAGGACTCTCGATCCTGACCGCGCGCCCCGGACCGGAGGAGCTCGCCCAGGCGCCGCACCGGCTCTATGGGGTGCTGAGCGCCGGCGAGGCCTGTTCGGCCGGGCGCTGGCGCGAGATGGCCCTGGCTGAGATCGAGGCGGCGCGGGAAGCGGGCAGGCTGCCAGTCCTCTGCGGCGGCACGGGGCTCTATCTGCGGGCGCTGACCGAGGGGATCTCGGAAATTCCCGAAATCCCCGCCAGGCTGCGCGCAGCGGCGCGGGCGCTGCACCGCGAGCTCGGCGGAGAGGCGTTTCATGCCCGCCTGGCCGAACGCGATCCGGCCTCGGCGGGCCGCCTGCATCCCAACGACAGCCAGAGGCTGATCCGCGCCTGGGAGGTGCTGGAGGCGACCGGCAGGCCGCTCCCGGACTGGCAGGGACAGGCCGAGGCCAAAGCCGCGCCGCCCTACGACTTCCGCCGCGTGGTCGTGCTGCCGCCGCGCGACGGGCTCTATGCGAGCTGCGATGCCCGCTTCGACGCCATGCTGAAGGCCGGGGCGCTGGAGGAGGTGCGGGCGCTGATGGAGCGCGGGCTCGATCCCGCGCTGCCGGCAATGAAGGCGCTGGCGGTGCCGGAGCTGATCCGCCACCTGCGCGGCGAACTGAACCTCGCGGCGGCGGGCGAGGCCGCGCGCACCGCGACCCGGCGCTATGCCAAACGCCAGATCACCTGGCTGCGCGGCGAGGAGGCGCGACAGAAGATTCAAACCATGACCGTCAATGAGAAATTTTCGGAAAGTAATGCTGAAAAAATCTTTCCAAAAATTCGGGAGTTTGTGTTGACCCCCTCACGGTGAGACACTAGGTTACGCTGCCTTCGGGCCGGAAACCGCCGGGCCGAGGGCTTTTTCAACGCTGACAGAGACGACAAGAGAGTAGCAAAGATGGCAAGCGCGCGTGGCGAAACCCGCCAGTTCACGGGATCCGAACTGCTGATCAAGGCCCTGGTCGATCAAGGGGTCGAGGTCGTATTCGGCTATCCCGGCGGCGCCGTCCTTCCGATCTACGACGCGCTGTTCCAGCAGAACTCCCTGCGCCATATCCTGGTCCGTCACGAGCAGGCGGCGGTCCACGCCGCCGAGGGCTATGCCCGCTCCACCGGCAAGGTCGGCTGCGTGCTGGTGACCTCCGGCCCCGGCGCGACCAACGCCGTGACCGGGCTGACCGATGCCCTGATGGATTCCATTCCGGTGGTCTGCCTGACCGGCCAGGTGCCGACCCACCTGATCGGCAACGACGCCTTCCAGGAGGCCGATACAACCGGCATCACCCGCCCCTGCACCAAGCACAACTACCTGGTGAAGGACGTCAAGGACCTGCCGCGCATCGTCCATGAGGCCTTCTACGTTGCCGCCAACGGCCGCCCCGGGCCGGTGGTGATCGACCTGCCGAAGGACGTGCTGCAGTCCAAGGAAGGCGCCTACAAGCCCCGCGAGGAGGTCAAGCACCGCAGCTACCGACCGCAGGTCAAGGCGGAGAGCGCCAAGATCGAGGAGGCGCTGGAGATCCTGGCCAAGGCCAAGCGGCCGATCGTCTACAGCGGCGGCGGCGTGATCAACGCCGGCCCCGAGGCGGGCAGGCTGCTGACCGAGTTCGTGCGCAAGACCGGAATGCCCTGCACCAACACCCTGATGGGCCTGGGCGCCTATCCGGCGAGCGACAAGCAGTTCCTCGGTATGCTGGGGATGCACGGGACCTACGAAGCCAACATGGCGATGTACAGCTGCGACGTGATGCTGAATGTCGGCGCGCGCTTCGACGACCGGGTGACCGGGCGGCTCGACGAGTTTTCCCCGCACGCCAAGAAGATCCACATCGACATCGACCCCAGCTCGATCAACAAGAACGTGATGGTCGACCTGCCGATCGTCGGCGATGCCGGGTCCGTCCTGAAAGACCTGCTGGCGGGCTGGAAGCGCAAGAAGCTGTCGCTCAATCAGAAGGCGATGAAAGCCTGGTGGCAGCAGATCGAGGGCTGGCGCAAGCGCGACTGCCTGAAGTACAGCCAGACCGGCAAGATCATCAAGCCGCAGTATGCGATTCACCGGCTCTACGAGCTGACCAAGGACCGCGACACCTACATCACCACCGAGGTCGGCCAGCATCAGATGTGGGCGGCCCAGTACTTCAAGTTCGAGGAGCCGAACCGTTGGATGACCTCGGGCGGACTCGGCACCATGGGCTACGGCCTGCCCGCCGCGGTCGGTGCGCAGATCGCCCATCCCAAGTCGCTGGTGATCGACGTCGCCGGCGAAGCCTCGATCCTGATGAACATCCAGGAGATGTCGACCGTCGCCCAGTACAAGCTTCCGGTGAAGATTTTCATCGTCAACAACCAGTGGATGGGCATGGTTCGCCAGTGGCAGGAACTGCTGCACGGCGGCCGCTATTCGGAGAGCTACACCGACTCCCTGCCGGATTTCGTCGCCCTGGCCGAGGCCTTCGGCGCCCACGGCATCCGCTGCACCAAGCCGGAGGAACTCGACGACAAGATCATGGAGATGATCGAGACGCCGAAAGCGGTGATTTTCGACTGCTGCGTGGCGCAGGACGAGAACTGCTTCCCGATGATCCCCTCGGGCGCAGCCCACTACGAGATGCTGCTCGGACCCGACGACAAGGCCGAGAGGCCGGTCTCCGAGGAGGGCATGGTCCTGGTATAGGCCGGCTCGCAAGGCCTAAGACAACAGGATTCGCAATGAGGGGAGGGGCCGTCGATGGCGCCCAAGGAAACGACGATCGAGAAACGCACCATCGCGGTGCTGGTGGACAACGAACCCGGCGTGCTCGCCCGGGTGATCGGCCTGTTTTCGGGCCGCGGCTACAACATCGAGAGCCTGGTCGTCTCCGAGGTCGATCCCGACGAGCATCTCTCGCGCATCACCGTGGTCACCAGCGGCACCGACATGGTGCTGGAACAGATCAAGGCGCAGCTCGACCGCCTGGTCCCGGTGCACCGGGTCAGCGACCTGACCAAGGATCTCGCCGGCGAGTACGTCGAGCGCGAGCTGGCCATGGTCAAGGTGGTCGGCAAGGGCAACAAGCGGGTCGAGGCGCTGCGCATCGCCGATATCTTCAAGGCCGAGGTGGTGGACGCCGGCCACGACCACTTCGTGTTCCAGATTCAGCACCGCAGCGAGAAGATCGACCGCTTCATCGGCCTGATGCGGCCGCTCGGCCTGGTCGATCTGAGCCGCACCGGCGTCGTCGCCATCGGCCGCGGCCGCGATCCGCTGTAGCGGCGCCCGCGCGCGGCTAGGCGAACCCCAGGATGGAACTCACCATCATCGGCGCGCCGCGCTCCGGCACCACACTGTTCGCCGCGATGATCGCCAGTCATCCAGAGGTCTCGATCCTCAACGAGGACAAGACCGGGGCCTGGCGCCAGGCGCTCGGCGGCAAGCACCTGGGGGTCAAGCTCTGCGTCCCCAATCAGACCGAGCGGAGCGCCGCCGAGGCCGAGGCCGCCCGTGCCCGCCTGCAGGCCCTGGCCGCGCGCGAAGCGCCGCGCTTCTCCGCCTGGGATCGTGGCCGGAGCGAGGCCTGGCAGGAGCCTCTCGCCGCCGAGCTGCTGAACGACTTCCTGGCGCGGGAAGAGACCCGGGTCCTGGCCACGCTGCGCGCGCCGGAGCGAGTCGTCGATTCGATCCAGCAGCGCGGCGGCCAACCGCTCGCCGAAGCGCTGCTGCGCTGGCTGCGCGCCCTGGAGATCATGGGAAGCTTGGCGGAGACGGCGCCGGAGCGCTTCGCCCTGGTCGGCTTCGAGCAGCTGGTGTCCGATCCCGAGCGGGTGCTGCGGGCTTGCTGCGCCTGGCTGGGGCTCGGCTTCCACGCAGCCATGCTGACCGGCGAGACGCCTTTCTATCATCTGCAAGAGATCGACCCGGCCAAGGCGGGCGAGGCCGATACGGCTTTCCAGGCCCAGATGGCGGAGAGCTTCCCCGAGCACTGGAAAACTTACGAGAGCCTGCGGGCGGGCGGTCTAGGCCGGGTGTAGCTCCGCCTCCACGCCGTGGACCGAGGAACTCTCGGCCATGTCGGTCTTGCGGCCGGGGTTGAGGGCGTTGACGTTGGCGCGGCTGCTCTCGGTCTTGAGCCAGCGGCTCTTGTGCACTAGCACGCTGCCCGGCGGCGCCTCCTCCGACACGGAAACGACCAGCGGCAGGCTGCCGGTCTCGTTCTCCAGCACCACTGCCTGGCCGTCGCGAAGGCCGCGCGCCGCCGCCTCCTCGGGGTGCAGGATCGCCGTGGCCGGGCCCATCTTCTCGCGGATCGTGGCGTCGTTGCCGTAGCTCGAGTTCATCAGCCAGGCGCTGGCCGGCGAAAGCACCCGCAGGCGGCCGCCTTGCGCCTCCGGATCGCTTGTCGGCTGGGGGCAGCGCGGATGGCCGTCCGCCTCGGCCGCCGCCGAGGCCAGCTCGATCCTGCCGCTCGGGGTCGGATACACGCCGTCGGCGAAGGGAACATGCGGTTCCTCGAAGAGCGGTACCGTGCCGGCCTGCTTCAGCGCCGTGAAGTCGCCGCCGTAGCGGCTGCCGGTCAGGATGCGGGCGATCAGCGTTTCGTCCTGCTCGAAGAGCTCGGGGTCCTCGAAACCCATGGCACGGGCGAGGCGGCGGAAGATCTCCTGGTTCGGCAGGGCCTCGCCCAGGGGCTGCATCACCTGGGTCTGGGCCGAGAGCGACAGATTGAAGTATCCGGAGACAAGGTCGTCGAACTCCAGAAAGCTCGCCGCCGGCAGGACGTAGTCGGCATAGTCCGCGGTGTCGCTCTGGAACAGATCGACGCAGACGCCGAGCAGGTCCTCGCGGGCCAGCGCCCGGCGCAGACGCGCCTGTTCCGGTCCAGAGGCGGCTGGATTGTTGTTCCAGTTGAAGAAGGCCTGCGACCTGACCGGATCCTCCAGCGCCGCCGCCAGGTCCATGTGGCTGATGCTGGCCCCGGGCGCGCCGTCACCTTCGGCGAGGCCGAAATCCAGTTTCCGGCTGCCGCCGCCGTTGAGGAACAGCAGGCCCGCGCCCGGCCTGCCGAAGTTGCCGGTGGCGGCGGCCAGCATGGTGGCGGCGCGAAAGACGTTGCCGCCCTGGGGCTGACGCTGCAGCCCCTGCCCGAGCCAGAGCAGCGAGGGGCCGGGGCCGTAGAGCGCGGCGGCTGCTTCGATCTTTGCCGCCGGTACGCCGGTTTCGGTTTCGCCCCAGGCCGGGGTCGCGGCCTCCACCGCCGGCAGCACCTCCTCCCAGCCGAGCACGGAGTGCGCAAGAAAGTCTCGGTCGAGATGCCCCTGCTGCAGCGCGGCGTGGGTCAGGGCGAAGGCCAGGGCGGCGTCGCTGCCCGGCCGCGGCCGCAGGTGCAGGTCGGCGGCCAGGGCCGTGGGATGCGCGACCGGGTCGATGACGATGACCTTGCCGCGCTGCTGGAACTCCGGGATCCAGTGCTTATGGGCATGGGGCGCCGAGGCGTGGGGATTGGCCCCCCAGATCAGCAGGCAGTCGGCGTCGCGCGCCGAGCGCGGATCGAAACCTGTGGAGGAGGTGCCCAGGGTGTAGTCCAGCGCCAGGTGGCCGGCCTTGTTGCAGACCGTGTCGGGATCGACCTCGGTGGCGCCGATACGGTTGAAGAAGCGGCAGGGAAAGCCGCCGGCGATCGCCGAGCAGGTGCCGGTGTAGTGGGTGTGGATCACGCTTTCGGCCGGGTGCTCCGCCAGGATCGCCTGCAGCTTTTCCGCGATCTCACGCAGTGCGGTTTCCCAGCTTACTTCCTCGAAGCGCCCGTGGCCCTTGGCGCCGCTGCGCCGCAGGGGGTGCAGCAGGCGCGCTTCGGGATCGCGCCAGGCGCCGTTGTAGGCCAGGGCGCACTTGCCGCAGAGCGCTCCGCGGCTGACCGGATGCTCCGGATCGCCCAGCACCTTGCGGACCGCGCCGCCGCGCTTGATCACGGCGATGCCGCAGGAATCGTAGCAATCCCTGGGGCAGGTGGTGCGCAGCACCTCTTTGTCACCGGGCATCGATCTCTCCGTTCGTCCTTCTTGTTTCCCCGACTGTGGCGGAAAGCCGCCGCCGCTGGCAACGCCCGCCGTTGGAGGCAGCTATGCGCAGAGCAGCGTTGCGCCGCCGCGCCTGCCCCTATAGAACAGCCGCGGAATTGCTTTGCGAGGAACGTTAGCGAAAGGAAGTTGTGCAATGCGCGTCTATTACGATGCCGATGCGGATGTGAATCTGATCAAGGGCAAGAAGGTCGTGATCGTCGGCTACGGCAGTCAGGGCCACGCCCACGCGATGAATCTGCGCGATAGCGGGGTCAAGGATGTCCGCATCGCGCTGCGCGAAGGCTCGGCCACGCGCAAGAAGGTCGAGGCCGCGGACTTCCAGTGCATGACGCCGGCCGAGGCGGCAGGCTGGGCCGACGTGATGGTGATGCTCACCCCCGACGAGCTGCAGGCCTCGATCTATGCCGAGGACCTGGCGCCGAACATGAAGGAGGGGGCGGCCATCGTCTTCGCCCACGGCCTCAACATTCACTTCAACCTGATCGAGGCGCGCAAGGATCTCGACGTCTTCATGGTCGCGCCCAAGGGCCCCGGCCACACCGTGCGCAGCGAGTACCTGCGCGGCGGCGGCGTGCCCTGCCTGATCGCCATCGAGCAGGACCCCTCGGGCAACGCCCACGAGATCGGCCTGTCCTACGCCTGCGCCATCGGCGGCGGCCGCGCCGGCATCATCGAGACCTCCTTCCGCGAGGAGTGCGAAACCGACCTCTTCGGCGAGCAGGTGGTGCTCTGCGGCGGACTGACGGCGCTGATCACCGCCGGCTACGAGACCCTGGTCGATGCCGGCTACGCCCCGGAGATGGCCTACTTCGAGTGCCTGCACGAGGTGAAGCTGATTGTCGATCTGATGTACGAGGGCGGCATGGCCAACATGCGCTACTCGATCTCCAACACCGCGGAGTACGGCGACTACACCCGCGGCTCGCGGATCATCACCAAGGAGACCAAGGCCGAGATGAAGCGGGTGCTGGACGACATCCAGTCCGGCCGCTTTGCCCGCGACTGGGTGCAGGAATGCCAGGCCGGCCAGCCTTCCTTCAAGGCGACCCGGCGGCTCAAGGCCGAACACCCCATCGAGGAGGTCGGCGAACGCCTGCGTGCCATGATGCCCTGGCTCTCCGAGAACAAGCTGGTGGACAAGTCGAAGAACTAGGCTTCTTCGCCAGCGATGAACGCGAAAGGCCGGGTCGAAAGACCCGGCCTTTTTGCCTTGAGCGCGTAAAGAAAGCGGTAAGCGTCGCTAGCTATCCTGGCGGGATGAGTTCGACGCAAGGATACCAAGCGCGGTTCTTTCGCTGGCTCGCGGCGGATTTTCCAGTCTTTGCCGTCTTCGTGCCCTGTATAAAGCGGGTCACCGGCATGGCGCGGGTGCTTGACGGGGATACGATCATCGTCGCCGGGACCAAGATCCGCCTGCATGGGATCGATGCGCCGGAGATGGATCAGATTTTCCAGCGAAATGGACGCTTTCTTGCCTGCGGGGAGATGTCCTATGCCGCGCTCGAGGCGCTGATCGCAGGGGAGAGAGTGCGCTGCGAAGGGGTCGAATGGGATCCCTATGGCCGACTGGTTGCAAAGTGCTATCTGCAGAACGGCGTGGACATCAACCGGCGAATGGTTTCCTCGGGCTGGGCGCTCGCCTATCGGCATTTCTCAAGCGACTATGTCGATGCCGAGAATGCCGCCCGGCAGGATCGCCGCGGTATGTGGCGCGGCAGCTTCATCAAGCCTTGGACACATCGTGCGGAACAGGGGCGCCGCGGCGGTCAGAAATTCCCAGCGAGATAGAATGCGGGATCTACTCCCGCAGCGCCCCCGCCAGCTTTTCGTTCCAGTAGCGGTGGTCGGCGGTCAGGGTCGAGAACTGCCAGCCGGTGAGGCCGCCGAACTTCGCTCCATAGCGGGCGACCAGGGGCTTCAGGATGGCGTCGCGCACTACCTTGGGCGGCTGGTGGCCGTTGCTGGCGTCGGCGGCGTAGACCGGCAGGCCGACCAGGGTCTTCTCGCTCGGCCAGGTGAAGCCGATGGCGCCGCCGACGATCCCGGTGTAGGAGGCCGGGAAGGGGTCTCTCTCCGCGCCGACCAGGTGGGACTTCACCGGTAGGTCGAAATCCGGATTGTTGTAGTACTGCACCGTGATCCAATCGATGTCCGCGCCGGCCTGCTGCAGGATTTCCAGATAGGGGCCCTTGTGCCAGCTGGGGTCGAGGTAGGGCGCCTGCGGCGCGTGGGTGATCAGCTTTCCTGCGGGCAGGGTCTTGCGCAGCTCCCGAGACAGCGCGATCAGGAAGGCCTTGCCGTCGAAGGCGCCATCCTGGCGCGGGTGGCGCAGGGCACCGGTCGCCTCGAAGTCCAGATCGACGCCGTCGAGGCCGTGCTTGGCGACGAAGGCCGCGAGCAGCTTGGCCAGCGCCGCCTCCTGGCCGACCGCCGGGCGGTAGGCCTCCAGCTTCATCTCGCCGCCGCCGAAGGAGATCAGCACCTTCTTGCCGTCGGCCTGCAGCTTTTCCACGATCTTCAGCGGTGCGTCGAGGCGCGGGGCGACCACGAGGCTCAGCCCCTGGGCGCCGCCCGCCGGCAGCGTAACGAAGGAGAGGATAACGTGGCTGTAGGGCAGGCCGATCAGGTCCTCCGCCGGACTGGCCTCGGAGTTGTAGTAGATGACGTAGCGCGGGGTGTCCTCGGCCAAGGCGGCGAGGGGGAAGAGCAGCAGAAGGAGAGCGGTCAGGACGCGGGACATGAGGCCTCTTCGGCGGAACTGGAAACCCGGATGGGCGATCCTAACCCGGTCCCCGGCCATCGCGCGGCGAAATTTCCTCTTGTCCCGGTCTGCGGGTGAAGGCTAAATGGATGCCGCGTGGCGCGAAGGCCGCGCGTTTCGAGGGCGTTTCATGACCCGCTGGGCCAACATCGAGACCGAACAGGCGACCGCTTTCGCGGCGGCCGGCGGTCTGCGCGCGCCCGCTGCCCTGATTATTTCCGGTGATCTCGACCTCAGCCTCGAGGGCCTCCTCCTTATTTGCCCCTGAGCGCACCCGCAGCCAAGGCTGCAAGCGCGCAGGGGAGTGCAGGAGTTGAGCCGGACTTTCCCCAGTAAAAGTCTGACCTGTTTCACCGGATCACAAGGATTCGCGACCCATGTCCAGTAAACCCGAGAATCACCATACCGACGAAGCCAACCGCATCGTCATCTTCGACACCACCCTGCGCGACGGCGAGCAGGCCCCAGGCTGCTCCATGAACCTGGAGGAGAAGATCCAGATCGCCGGCGTGCTCGAGGAGCTCGGCGTCGACGTCATCGAGGCCGGCTTCGCAATCGCCTCCAAGGGCGACTTCGAGGCGGTGATGGAGGTCGGCAAGCTGGTCAAGACCTCCAAGGTCGCCAGCCTCGCCCGCGCCACGGAAAAGGACATCGACCGTGCCTGGGAGGCGCTCAAGCACGCCGCCCGGCCGCGCATCCACACCTTCATCTCGACCTCGCCGCTGCACATGAAGTTCAAGCTGCAGATGGAGCCTGACGCAGTTCACCAGGCTGTGATCGACAGCGTCACCTACGCGCGCAACCTCTGCGACGATGTCGAGTGGTCGGCCGAGGACGGCACCCGCACGGAGCACGATTTCCTCTGCCGCTGCGCCGAGGCGGCGATCAAGTGCGGCGCGACCACGATCAACATCCCCGATACCGTCGGCTATACCGTTCCCGAGGAGTACTACGATCTCATCACCATGCTGATGCAGCGGGTGCCCGGCGCCGATACGGTGCGTTTCTCGACCCACTGCCATAACGATCTGGGCCTGGGCGTCGCCAACTCCCTGGCGGCGATCAAGGCCGGTGCGCGGCAGGTCGAGTGCACCATCAACGGCATCGGCGAGCGGGCCGGCAACGCGGCGATGGAGGAGATCGTCATGGCCCTGCGCACCCGCGCCGACGCCATGCCCTGGTTCACCGGGATCGACACCACCAAGATCACCAAGGCCTCGCGCCTGCTCTCCACGGTCACCGGCTTTTCGGTGCAGCCGAACAAGGCGGTGGTCGGGGCCAACGCCTTCGCCCACGAATCGGGGATCCATCAGGACGGCATGCTGAAGAACGCAGAGACCTACGAGATCATGACCCCGGAGAGCGTCGGTCTGATGCGCTCCAACCTGGTGATGGGCAAGCACTCGGGCAAGCACGCCTTCCGCGCTAAGCTCAAGGAGCTGGGCATCGAGCTGCGCGACAACCAGCTGCTCGACGCCTTCCAGCGCTTCAAGGACCTCGCCGACCACAAGAAGGAGATCTTCGACGAGGACATCGTCGCCCTGGTCGACGACGCCGTGATCCGCCACAACGATCACCTGAAGTTCGTCGGTCTGCAGATCGTCTGCGGTTCCAAGGGGCCGCAAACCGCCGAATTGGAGGTCGAGGTCGACGGCGAACCGCAGTCCGCCAAGGCCGAGGGCAACGGCCCGGTCGACGCGACCTTCAACGCCATCGGCAAGATTTTTCCGCACCAGGCGCGGCTGCAGCTCTATCAGGTGCATGCCGTGACCGGCGGCACCGATGCCCAGGCGGAGGTCACCGTGCGGCTCGAAGAGGGCGGCAAGACGGTCAACGGCCAGGGCGCGGACCACGACACCCTGGTCGCCTCGGCGCGGGCCTATCTCAATGCGCTCAACAAGCTGATGGTCAAGCGTGAGAAGACGGCGCCGGCGGCGATGACAGCCTAGAGTCCGATCGGATTGCAGGAAAACCCTGCGGTCCGTGAATCGGTCTCTAGGTAAGAGATGAGGACGAGATTCACGGCTCAGACCGAATTCGTTCTGAGCCGATCTCGTCCGCCTAGTGTAATCGCTGAAATAGAGGCGTATCCTTGCCTTGAAATCGCCGCGGCGGAGCGCTATTCCACAGTACGCCCGCCGCGGCGCCACTATTTCGGAAGGCGATCTCCTCAGATGATCTCACGTCTCCTCGGCATGCTCTCGGCCGACATGGCTATCGACCTTGGAACGGCCAACACCCTCGTCTACGTCAAGGGACGCGGGATCGTCCTCAACGAGCCATCAGTCGTCGCCATCGCCGAGGTCAAGGGCAAGAAGCAGGTCCTGGCCGTGGGCGACGAGGCGAAGATGATGCTCGGGCGAACGCCGGGCAACATCCAGGCGATCCGCCCGCTGCGCGACGGCGTGATCGCCGATTTCGACGTCGCCGAGGAGATGATCAAGCACTTCATCCGCAAGGTGCATAACCGGCGCTCCTTCGCCAGTCCGCAGGTGATCGTCTGCGTGCCCTCGGGCTCGACCGCGGTCGAGCGGCGCGCGATCCAGGAATCCGCCGAGGCCGCCGGCGCCCGCCGGGTGTTCCTGATCGAGGAGCCGATGGCCGCGGCGATCGGCGCCGGCCTGCCGGTGACCGAGCCGACCGGCTCCATGGTCGTCGACATTGGCGGCGGCACCACCGAGGTCGCCGTGCTCTCGCTCGGCGGCATCGTCTACTCGCGCTCGGTGCGAGTCGGCGGCGACAAGATGGACGAGGCGATCATCGCCTACATCCGCCGCAACCATAATCTGCTGGTCGGCGAGGGCTCGGCCGAGCGGATCAAGAAGGAAATCGGCTCCGCCTGCCCGCCCGAGGACGGCGAGGGCGAGACCATGGAGATCAAGGGCCGCGACCTGATGAACGGCGTGCCCAAGGAGCTGATCATCTCCGAGCGGCAGATCGCCGAGAGCCTTGCCGAGCCGGTCGGCGCCATCGTCGAGGCGGTCAAGGTGGCTCTGGAGCACACCGCGCCGGAGCTGGCCGCCGACATCGTCGACAAGGGCATCGTCCTGACCGGTGGCGGCGCCATGCTCGGCAACCTCGATTTCGTGCTGCGCGCCTCGACCGGCCTGCCGGTTTCCCTGGCCGACGACCCGCTGTCCTGCGTCGCGCTGGGCACCGGACGCTGTCTCGAGGAAATGAAAGTGCTTAGGAACGTTCTGATTTCTATGTACTAACTCTACAGCACGTCTTTATTTTTCTTTCGTAACTCTTTAGAATCGCTCCTTCATCCAAGTGTTCGCGTGAACTGCTTTCCATTCTGGCCGGGCAGTCGTGAACCGGAGGGGGTACATAAGTGAGCAAACGCGCGGGGCATGTCCTGCGTTTGGCGACTCCGCTCAAGGCTTGGGCGCAGCGCTTCGCGCTGTTCCTGCTTGTCGGAGCGACCTTTGGACTGATGATGCTCGGCAAGGCCGACACCCTGTTGATCGAACGCGCCCGCGTCGCCGTGACCGACGCCGTTGCCCCGATCCTCGATGCCGCCTCGCGTCCCGTCTCCTCCTTCAACGATGCCCTGGAGAACGCCAAGGAACTGGCCACGGTGCGCGAACAGAACGCGGCCCTGCGCCAGCAGGTTGCCGAGCTGTCCCATTGGCAGCAGGAGGCGCGCACTTTCCAGTCCGAGAACGGGGTGTTGCGCAAGCTGCTGAACCTGGCTCCGGAAGCGGGGAGCAGCAGCATCACCGCACGGGTGATCGGCGATCAGAGCGGCGTCTTCCGCCGTTCCGTGCTGATCGGCGCCGGCCTGGACGACGGCGTGCGCAAGGGCCAGCCGGCCTTGACCGGCGACGGCCTGGCGGGCCGGGTCGCCGAGGTCGGCGAGCATTCCGCGCGCATCCTGCTGATCACCGATCTCAACAGCCGCATTCCGGTCTTCGTCGGCGAGGCGCGCGACCGCGCCATTCTGGCCGGCGACAACTCCAGCATGGCCGGGCTGCAGTATCTGGCGCCGGGCGTTCATCCGCAGGTCGGGGCCCGGGTGGTGACCTCGGGCCAGGGCGGCGTCTTCCCGCCGGGCCTGCCTGTCGGCGTGGTCTCCGCCAGCGGCGAGCAGGGCATTCAGGTGCGCCCCTTTGTCGATTGGGAGCATCTCGAGTTCTTGCGGCTGATCGATTATGAGCTGCGCGGCCTGCTGAAGAGCGACGGCCGGGTGCTTTCCGAGGACGGCAATCAGTCCTCGGCGATCACGAACTAGGCGCCGGCAATGAAGCACACGCCGCTGCAACGCCTCGATCTCTGGGCGCGGGCGCTTTCGCCCTTCGCCATCACCGCGCTGCTGGTGCTGGCCAGCGTGGCGCTGGTGCGTTCGCCCGAAGTGGCGCCGGCGGTGCCTTCGCTGGCGCTGGCCGCGGTGTTCTACTGGACGGTTTTCAGGCCGGACCTGATGCCGCCCTGGGCAATCTTCCTGCTCGGCCTGTTCCAGGATCTGATCACCGGCATCCCCGTCGGCGCCGGCGTCCTGGCGCTGCTGATCGTCTATCTGACGGTGACCGCGCAGCGGCGCTTCTTCTCCGCCGCCTCCTTCTTCATGCTCTGGGTTTCCTTCATCCTGATCGCCGCCATCGCCACCCTGCCGATGTGGCTGGCCGCCAGCTTCCTGCTCGGCCAGTTCGTCGATCCGGCGCCGGTGCTGCTGCAGTATCTGGTGACCGTTGCGGTCTATCCCTGCCTGGCCTGGCTGTTCGGACAGGCGCAGCAGGCTTTCCTGAGGGCGGCCTAGGCGATGGCGGAGCGGCGCAAGAACGCGGACAGGAACGAAGAGGCCAGCCGCTACAAGGTCTTCTCGCGCCGGGCGTTGCTGTTCGGCGGCGTGCAGACCCTGATGCTCTCCGCCCTGGCCGGGCGGATGTATTACCTGCAGGTGCTGCAGTCGGACCAGTATTCCCTGCTGGCCGAGGACAACCGCATCAACCTGCGGCTGCTGCCGCCGCCGCGCGGGCGAATCATCGACCGCTTCGGTGTGCCCCTGGCGGTCAACGAGCAGAATTACCGTGTGCTGATCGTCGAGGAACAGGCCCGCGACGTCGACGGCACCCTGGCTCTGCTCGACCAGGTGATCGAGATAGACCAGCGCGATATCGAGCGGATCAAGCGCGAACTCGGCCGCAAGCGCGGCTTCGTGCCGATCACCGTGCAGGAGAATCTGACCTGGAAGCAGGTCAGCCAGCTCGAGGTCAACGCCCCGGACCTGCCGGGGGTTTCCATCGATGTCGGCCAGACCCGCCACTACCCCTACGGCGCGGCGATGTCGCATCTGGTCGGCTATGTCGGTGCGGTTTCGGAACGGGATCTGACCGGCGAGCCTCTGCTCGAGCTTCCCGGCTTCCGGATCGGCAAGAACGGCGCCGAGAAGATGCACGAGAATCAACTGCGCGGCTCCGCCGGGGCGAGTCAGGTCGAGGTCAACGCCATCGGCCGGATCATCAAGGAAGTGGACCGCCAGGAAGGCGCGCCAGGCCGCGATGTGGTGCTGACCATCGATGCCGGTCTGCAGACCTACACGCATCAGCGGCTGATGGGCGAGCGCTCGGCCTCCGCGGTGATTCTCGACGTGCAGAACGGCGAGGTCATGGCGCTGGCCTCGACTCCCTCCTACGACCCGACCCCCTTCAATACCGGGCTGACCGGGCAGCAGTGGAGCGATCTGGTCAACGATCCGCTCTCGCCGCTCTCCAACAAGGCGATTTCGGGAACCTATGCGCCGGGCTCGACGTTCAAGATGATGGTTGCCCTGGCGGCTTTGGAAGACGGTATCTCGGCCAGTCACCAGGCCTGGTGCCCCGGCCATATGACCTTGGGCAACCACCGTTTCCACTGCTGGAAGCGCTACGGCCACGGCTGGATGGGGATGCACGACGCCATCGAGCAGTCCTGCGACGTCTATTTCTACGACATCGCCCGTAAGCTCGGCGTCGACAAGATCGCCGCCATGTCCAGACGCTTCGGCCTCGGCGCGCCGGTCGGACTCGACCTGCCGGGGGAGCGCGGCGGCGTGATTCCGACCCGCGACTGGAAACTCGCCTACATGGGTGAGGCCTGGCAGGGCGGCGAGACGCTGGTGACTGCGATCGGCCAGGGTTTCGTACTGACGACGCCCTTGCAACTGGCGGTGATGGCGGCGCGGATCGCCAACGGCGGCAAGGCCGTGGTGCCGCGGATCACCCGCGGCATTCTGCCGGGCGACGCCGGACCGGGGCAGAACGCGGAGAATCCGGCAGAATTGGTGCAGCCCCAGGTGCTAGAATTCACTGAGCTGGGCGTCGATCCCCGCCATCTGGAGATCGTGCGCGCGGCCATGGACGGCGTGGTCAACGGCGCCCGCGGCACGGCGCGCGGCTCGGCGATCAAGATCGAAGGCTGGGAGATGGCCGGCAAGACCGGCACCAGCCAGGTGCGCCGGATCAGCGCGGCCGAGCGCGCGGCCGGCGTATTCAAGAACGAGGATCTGCCCTGGCGGCGGCGCGACCACGCGCTCTTCGTCGCCTACGCGCCGCTGGCCGCGCCGCGCTACGCCGTTTCCGTCGTGGTCGAGCACGGCGGCGGCGGTTCCACTGCAGCGGCGCCGATCGCGCGCGACCTGCTGGTCGAAACCCAGCTTCGGGACCCGGCCGGTGGCCAGGTTCTGCCGAAGCTCGCCGAAGCCCTTAAGGCGGAGGGATAGCGCCCTTGTCCGTGCTCAGCGATATCACCCTGCGCAGCAATCCAGAGCTGACTCTCGGTCAGAAGATCTGGCAGATGAACTGGGGGCTGGTGCTGCTGGTGCTGCTGCTTTCGGCGATTGGCTGCGCGATGCTCTACTCTGCGGCGAACGGCAACGTCGAGCCCTGGGCGGAACGTCAGGCGATCCGCTTCGGACTCGGTTTCGTGCTGATGATATCGGTTGCGCTGATCGACATCCGGCTGTGGTTCCGGCTGTCCTATCCGTTCTATTTCCTGGCCTTGGGGTTGCTTGTCGCCGTCGATGTGATGGGGGAGATCGGCATGGGCGCACAGCGCTGGATCGACCTCAAGTTCATCCAGCTGCAGCCCTCCGAGGTCATGAAGGTGGCCTTGGTCCTGGGGCTGGCGCGCTATTTCCACGGCGTTACCTACGAGGATGTCGGCCGGCCGCAGTACCTGCTGATCCCGCTGCTGATGGTCGCCGCACCGGCCGCGCTGGTGCTCAAACAGCCGGACCTGGGCACGGCGGTCATGCTGATCTTGGTCGCCGGCGGACTGTTCTTCTGCGCCGGGGTGCGGATCTGGAAGTTCCTGCTGGTCGGGGCCGGGGCGCTCGGCGTGATCCCGATCGTCTGGCAGACCCTGCACGAATACCAGAAGGCGCGGATCCTGACCTTTCTCGACCCCGATACCGATCCGCTGGGCACCGGCTATCATATCCTGCAGTCGAAGATCGCGCTGGGCTCCGGCGGCCTTTTCGGCAAGGGCTACCTGCAGGGCAGCCAGAGTCATCTCAATTTCCTGCCGGAGAAGCAGACCGACTTTATTTTCACCATGCTGGGCGAGGAGTTCGGCATGGTCGGGGGGCTGGCGCTGCTCGGCCTCTATACCCTGCTGTTCATCTACGGTTTCGCCATTGCGCTACGCTCACGCAATCACTACGGGCGCCTGTTAGCCTTCGGACTGACCCTCAACCTCTTCCTCTACGTCTTCATCAATGTCGCCATGGTGATGGGGCTGGTGCCCGTGGTCGGCGTGCCGCTGCCGCTGATTTCCTACGGCGGCACGGCGATGCTGGCGGTGATGATCTCCCTCGGGCTGGTGATCAACGTCTATGTGCACCGCGACCTGCGCATCCCCCGGCGGGGCCCCCGGGATCAGCTCTAGGATCGCTTCGAGACCCGGCGCAGGGGCGGCGCAGGGGCGGCGCTCGCTCCACTTCGAGCGGAGCCAGAAAAAGCCGCCGAAAAGCGTGCGGAAGGCCTCGACAAAGCCGGTCCGAGTTGCTATCACCCCGGCTCTTCCGAGAAGAGACCCGTGGGCGCATAGCTCAGTTGGTAGAGCAGCTGACTCTTAATCAGCGGGTCCAAGGTTCGAGTCCTTGTGCGCCCACCACGTTTTCAATGACTTAGCGGGTGAGACGTTCCTACGTTCCTCGGAACATTTGCGAACGCGGGGACCGCCGGTTGCCTCCACGTTCTCAGGCCTTCTTCTTCGCTGCGGCCGCTCTTTTTCGCTCTAGCATCGAACGTCAGCCGCCGCGAAAAACCGGTCGACGCTTTTCGGCGAAGGCCTGAACGGCCTCTTCGTAATCGGCTGTTTGGCGGCATCGGCATTGGCCCCAGCTTTCGATGTCGAGAACCTGGGCGAGGCTGCTGTCTTCCGCTGCGTTGAGCGCGCGCTTCATATGGGTGTAGGCGGTGCGGGGCCCCTCTGCGAGCTGTGCGGCGAAAGTTAGGGTTTCCCGGCGGAGATCGGCGTTGGAATAGAGACGATTAAACAGGCCAAGCCGATAGGCCTCCTCGGCGTCGAGAGTTTGACCTGTGAAATACAGCTCTCTTGCCTTGGCGGTGCCAAGCAGACGCGTCAGGAAATAACTGCCGCCGAAGTCGCCGGACAGCCCGACCCTGACGAAGGCGGTCGTCAGCTTTGCGGTGGCAGCGCCAATACGCAGGTCGCACGCCAAAGCCATCGCCAGTCCGGCGCCGGCCGCAGCGCCGTTCACCATGGCGATCGTGATCTTCGGCATCTCGTGCAGCAGGCGTGCGATCTCGCAACGCTCGCGCAGCCCGGCTGCCTGGAGTTCGAGGTTTGTGTGGTCGAGTTCGGCCATGGCCTTGATGTCGCCGCCGGCGCAGAAACCCTTACCCTCCCCAGTCAGAACCAAGACCGCGACCTCAGGGTCGCTCGCCAGACGGTGCAGCATCTCTAGAAGCTCCAGAGCCATCTCTCTGGAAAGTGCATTCATGCGCTCCGGGCGGTTGAGGGTTACGACAGCGACGGCGCCCTCAATCTGCTTGGTTATCAACGGCATATTTGACTCCTTCGTCTCTAGCAGAATTCCAGCGCTTTCATTGTTCGATAAAGCAAGATTGCACCGATTCAAGCTAGGTCTGAACTGAAGGTAACGGCAATGTCCTGGCCGCAAGCGTCCGGAGTTTAAATTAGATAGCTGCGGTTTTGTTTGCGGAGACTCCTCCCGCCTCTGCATAGTTTTCACCCGCTCCTTGCCGATACGCGGCGGCGTGCCGTTGCGAGTGCATCGAGAGGGGAAGGAAGGGATTGGACGGATTGTGGCCGGTATCGCGCAACATTTAAACGATCTATCGATCTTTGCCCTGGCCATCGCCGCGCTCGCCTTCTTCTGCGGCGGCGTGGTCAAGGGCGCCACCGGCGTCGGCCTTCCGCTCGTCGCCTTGCCGATCATGAGCTTTGCCTTCTCGGTGCCCGAATCCGTGGCCATGATGACCGTGCCGATCCTCGTCTCCAACATCGTGCAGGCCTTCTCCGGGGGGCGTTTCCTCTACACCTTCCGGCGCTTCTGGCCGCTGTTGCTCGCGGTGCTGGTGACCATGGCCTTCACAGTCAAGCTGCTGTCGGTCGCCGACCCGCGCCTGCTCAGCGCCTTCCTCGGCGGCATCCTGCTGATCTCCGCCGGGGCGATGCTGTTTCAACCCGAGTTTCACCTGAAGACCCAGCGCGAAGGCCTGTGGAGTGCCGGCGTCGGTGTCGTCGGCGGCCTGATCGGCGGCCTGACCTCGCTCTATGGCCTGCCGATCATCCACTATCTGCTGGCCCTGCGCCTGGACCGCGTCACCTTCGTCAGCTGCATCGCCGTGATCTATGTCTGCGGCTCGGCGACGCTGATGGTGCTGCTGGCAGGCTATCGGGTGCTGGGCGCGCAGGAGGCTCTGCTCTCGGTTGCCGGGCTTATCCCCGTCGGCATCGGCATGCTGCTCGGTAACTTTACGGGCTCGATCATGAGCGAGCGCAGGTTCCGTCTCGCGGTGCTCTGTCTGATGGTGGTAGCGTCGGTCAACTTGATCCAGAAGGCGGTGTTCTGATCGGCCTTAGGTGAGGAAGGAGCTGGCTCGGCCATGGTAAAGCTCGATCGCATCTATACCCGCGGCGGCGACAAAGGGCAGACCTCGCTCGGCAGCGGCGAGCGCATCGAGAAGTGTGCGCCCCGGGTCGAGGCCTATGGCGAGGTCGACGAACTCAACGCCTTGATCGGCAACTGCGCACGGCTCTATCCGCGGCGCGGCGATCGCCTGGCGCAGATCATGAACGATCTTTTCGACATGGGCGGCGATCTCTGCCTGCCCGGCGACCCGAAAATGGCTTTCCCGGAAAGCTACGCCGCGCGTCTCGAGGCCTGGATCGACGAGAGCAACGCCGCGCTGCCGCCCCTCACCTCCTTCGTGCTGCCGGGCGGCGGCGAGGCCGGCTGCGCGCTGCACCTGGCACGCACGGTCGCGCGGCGTGCGGAGCGGCGGGTTTGCGCCTTGGCGGCGCAGGAAGGCGAACGGGTGAACCCCGCCGTGGTGACTTACCTCAACCGTCTCTCCGACCTGCTGTTCGTCTGGGCCCGGGAAGCCAACGGGCCGGAAAGCGAAGTGCTCTGGGAGCCGGGCAAGAACGCCTGAGCCAGGCAGGATCTGCCCTTTAGGCCTTGGCGGACGCCGGCCTCTTCCTGGCCTTGCCCGCGGCGCTCAGCTTATCGCCTTCGCCGGAAATCAGCTGCGAGAGGTTACGGGTCGAAGGGACGCGGCGCTCCGTCTCGAGCAGCTTCGCCTCGTCGAGCAGCAGGTTATCGATGATCTTGATCAGGGTTTGCCTGGTGATCTCGATTTCCTTTTTCGGGATGCCGGCGACAGCGGTGTCGTTGAGTTCCTCGGCCAGCGGCATCAGAACGGATTCCAGACGGGCGCCCTGCTCGGTCAGGTTGATGTGCACCTTCTTGCGGTTGCCCGGCTTTTTCTCGCGGGTCACGTAGCCAAGCTTTTCCAGGGCCTTCAGGGCGCTGAAGGTGGTGGATTCCATCAGCCCGACCTTCTCGCTCAATTCGCGCTGGGTCAGGCCGGGATGCGCCCAGAGGGTGCGCAGGAACAGCCAGTGGCCGATCGAGACGTTGTGGTCGATCAGGCGGATCTGCATGGAGCGGCTGTAGGCGCGCATCGCCTCCTTGGTCAGCGCCGAGAGCCGCTCCTCGGGATGGAGAGGCGAGTGCTGATCGGAACGGATTTTTTCGGCGCGTTTCGTGGGGCTGGAAAAGTTCATCCAAAAACTCCAATCAATCGGCTCTCGCCGGCCGGTGGTTCGCAGTTGGTTGCAGGGGGAAAGAATAGCAATCGGGAGTCCGAGTTCCACCTCGAATTGATGCTTGAAAAGGCCATGGGAATGTCCCGAAAGATACCGGTCTCGCTCGGCGAAAGGAAGGACAAGCTGGGAACCCGGCGGCCTAACTCGCGCGAAGCGGCTTGGAGCGCGGATTTGGCGCCGTTAGACTCGCGGTGCGTGGACTTCAACGGGAGACGGGATGTCGAAGCTCAACCGCTTTCTCGAGGGTGTGCGGATCATGGATCTCTCGCGCCACCTGCCGGGCCCCTTGGCGACACTGCTGCTGGCCGACATGGGCGCGGAGATCGTCAAGATCGAGCCGCCCGGCGGCGAGGAGATGCGTTCGATCGGCCCCAAGGGGCCCGACGGCCGCTCGCTCTACTATCACGCGGTCAACGCCGGCAAGGCGACGACCGAAATCGATCTCAAGAGCGAGGCCGGTCGGGCGCGGCTGCTGGATCTGGCCGCCGGGGCCGATGTGGTGATCGAGTCCTTCCGCGTCGGCGTGATGGAGCGTCTCGGTGTCGGCTACGCGGTCATGAAGGCGCGTAAGCCCGATCTGATCTACTGCGCCATGAGCGGTTTCGGGCAGGAGGGGCCCTACGCTCAGCGGGCCGGACATGACATGAACTACCTGGCCCTGACCGGCATGCTTTCGCTGGCCGCAGGGTCGTCTCCGCCCTATCCGCCGCCGGCCGATAGCAGCGCCGCCATGATGGCGGCGATCTCCGTGCTCGGCGCGCTGCGCCACCGCGACCGGACGGGCGAGGGCAGCTATCTCGACCTGGCGCTGGCCGACGCCGCCCTGCCGTTGGCCAGCTTCGATCTTGCCGAAGCCTCGGACGGCGCCGTGCCTAGCGGCGGAAGCGGCCTGCTCAACGGCGGCGCCGCCTACTACGGCATCTACGACACCAAGGACGGTCAACGGGTGACGCTCTGCGCCATCGAGCCGAAGTTCTGGACGGCCTTCTGCGCGGCGGCGGGACAGCCCGGCTGGGTCGCGCGCCAGGGCGAAGCCATGCCGCAGGAGGCGCTGCGCCGCGACATTGCCGCGCTCTTCGCCGGCATGACCTTGGAGGACGCCGTCGCCACTTTCGATCCGGCCGACTGCTGCTTCGCGCCGGTGATGAGCCTGCCCGAGGGGCTGCGGAGCGAGCAGGTCGAGAGCCGCGGTTTGGTGCGGCGCGGCATCGACGGTCTCTGGCAGGCGCTGTTCCCCGCCGTGGTCGACGGCGAGAAACCGGAAACCCGCAAGCCGCTGCGCGATCTCTAGCCGGAAAGCCGCCGCAGGACGGAAGGCTCTTGCGTCCCGCGCGGCGAGGCTGCAAGCATTGCGCTCCATCATGCCTCCTGCCGGGGAAATGCGACGTGAAAGCTGCCGTATGCCGTGCCTTTGGGGAGGCACTCACCATCGAGGATCTGGAACTGGCGCCGCCGCAGGCCGGCGAGGTCAGGGTCAGGATCGCCGCCTGCGCCATTTGCCACAGCGACCTCACCGCCGCCGCCGGCGGCTGGGGCGGCGTGCTGCCCGCCGTCTATGGTCACGAGGCCGCGGGCGTGGTCGAGGAGCTCGGCCCGGGCGTCCACGATCTCCAGCTCGGCGACCATGTGGTGGTGACGCTGATCCGCGCCTGCGGCCACTGCCACTACTGCAATCAGGGCAAGCTGGTCTGCTGCGAGGGGCATTTCCATCTCGACGGCCACAGCCCGCTCTCGACGGGGGACGGCGGGACGGTGACCCAGGGAATCGCCACCGGCGCCTTCGCCGAAGCGGTGGTCGTCGACCGCTCCCAGGTCGTGGCCATCCCCAAGGACATCCCCTTCGATGCGGCCTCCCTGCTGGCCTGCGGCGTGATCACCGGCCTCGGCGCGGTGGTCAATACCGCGCGGGTTCCCGCCGGTGCCTCGGTGGCGGTGATCGGCGCCGGCGGGGTCGGGCTCAACGCCGTACAGGGCGCGGTGCTCTCCGGTGCCAACCCGATCGTCGCCATCGACGTCAAGCAGGAGAAGCTGGAGGCGGCCAAGCGCTTCGGCGCCACCCACGGCTTTCTCGCGGCGCGCGGGGACCTGGCCGGGGATATCAAAGCCGTCACCCAGGGCCGGGGCGTCGACTACGCCTTCGTCACGGTCGGCGCCAAGCCGGCCTTCGATTCCTCGTATGGCCTGCTGGCCAAGGGTGGCATGGCCGTGCTGGTGGGGATGCCCCACAGCGGCGTCGAGTCCGCCTTCGAGGTTTCGGGCTTCGCCTACGACAGCAAGGCGATCCTGGGATCGCGCATGGGCAGCGCGCGGATTGGCGTGGACATTCCCTATCTGGTGGAGCTCTACCGCCAAGGCCGCCTCAAGCTCGACGAGCTGATCTCGGGGCGCTTCCCGCTGGAGCGGATCAACGAGGCCATCGCCGAGGTTCAGGCGGGCACGGTCCTGCGCAACGTCATCGTCTTCGACGCCTGAGCGCAAACTCCGTGAAGGCAGCTCACTCTCGGACAAGCGAGGCAGCATGAAGATCGCGGACTTCAAGACCTTCGTCGTCGGCAACCCGCCGCCGGGTTACGGCGGGCGCTATTTCATCTTCGTCAAGCTGACCGCGGATAACGGCATAGAGGGAATCGGCGAGGCCTATGCCGCCGCCTTCGGCCCGCACACCATCGCGCGGATGATCGAGGACGTCTGCGCGCGCGAAGTGGTCGGCCACGACCCCTTCCGCAGCGAGTACCTCTGGCGCCGGGTTTATGGCGCGGGCTACACCCAGCGGCCGGACACCGCGACCCTGGCCGTGCTCAGCGCCATCGAGATGGCCTGCTGGGACATCGTCGGCAAGGCGGTGGAGCGCCCGGTCTACGACCTGCTCGGCGGCAAGGTGCACGAGAAGCTGCGCAGCTATACCTATCTCTATCCCCGCGCCGACGAGGGCTGGGATTTCTACGACGATCCCGATCGCTCCGCCGCGGCGGCGGCCGCCTGCGTCAAGCAGGGCTTCACGGCAGTGAAGTTCGATCCCGCCGGACCCTATTCGATCTACGATCCGCGCCAGCTCGACCTGCCGTCGCTGGACCGTTCCGAGCTGTTCTGCAAGCGGATCCGCGAGGCGGTCGGCGACAAGGCGGACCTTCTGTTCGGCACCCACGGCCAGATGACCGCCGCCGGTGCGATTCGCCTGGCGCGCAGGCTGGAGCCCTACGATCCGCTGTGGTTCGAGGAGCCGACACCGCCGGAAATGCCGGAGGAGATGGCCCGGGTGGCGCGCCAGACCACGATCCCCATCGCCACCGGGGAGCGTCTGGCAAGCAAGTACGAGTTCGCCCGCGTGCTGCAGCATCAGGCGGCCGCGATCCTGCAGATGAACCTCGGCCGGGTCGGCGGTCTCCTGGAAGCCAAGAAGATCGCCGCCATCGCCGAGACCCACTACGCGCAGATCGCGCCGCATCTCTACTGCGGGCCGGTGGTCGGTGCCGCCAACATCCAGCTCGCTACCTGCACGCCCAACTTCCTGATCCTGGAGTCGATCCAGACCTGGGGCGGCTTCCACGCCGAGATCCTGAAGACGCCGATCCGCTGGGAGGAGGGCTATGTCATCCCGCCGGTGGCGCCGGGTCTCGGCGTCGAGCTCGACGAGGAAGTGGCGCTGGCGCATCCCTATACGGAGGACGCGCTGCATCTCGACATGAAATCCTTCCCGCTCTCCACCTGAAGCATGACGAGGACTCCATGAAGATCGGATTCATCGGTCTTGGCAATGTCGGCGGCAAGCTGGCCGGCAGCCTGCAGCGCACCGGCTTCGACCTGACGGTGCGCGATCTCGACAAGGCGGCAGCGCAGCCTTTTCTCGACCGGGGAGCGGCCTGGGCCGAAAGCCCCCGGGCGCTGGCCGAGGCTGTCGATATCGCGATCACCTGCCTGCCGTCGCCGGCCGCCTCGGCGGCGGTGATGGAGGCTGAGGACGGGCTGCTCGCGGGGCTTGGGCCCGGTAAGATCTGGATGGAGATGAGCACCACCGACGCCAGCGAGATCGAACGTCTGGCGAAGCTGGTGACGGCGGCCGGTGCCCAGACCCTGGAGACGCCGGTGTCCGGTGGCTGCCATCGGGCGGCGACCGGCAACATCGCGATCCTGGTGGGCGGCGAACGCGACGCCTTCGAGCGGGCGCTGCCGGCGCTCTCCGCCATGGGCCGGCAGATTCTGCATACCGGGCCGCTCGGATCGGCTTCGGTGCTGAAGGTGATCACCAACTTTCTCGCCACCACCCACCTGGTGGCGCTCGGCGAAGCCTTGACCACCGCCAAGCTCTCGGGCATCGACCTAGCGACGGCCTACGAGGCGATCCGGATTTCCTCGGGTAATTCCTTCGTCCACGAGACGGAGAGCCAGGTGATCCTCAACGGTAGCTACAACATCAACTTCACCATGGATCTGGTAATCAAGGACATCGGCCTCTTCGAGGCCGCGGCAGCGCGCGCCGGCGTGCCGCTGGAGATTTCGCCCAAGGTGCTGGAAATCTTCCGTGACGGGCAGGCCCGTTACGGCCCGCGCGCCTGGTCCTCGATGATCGTCAAGCGGCTGGAGGAAGCCTGCGGCACGGACCTGCGGGCGCCGGGCTTTCCGGCGGAACTTGTGGACGAGGAAGCGGAAGAAACAGGGCGTGAGATTTTCGCGGCGCGCGGGTAGGCTGTGCCGGAATTTCACGAAACCTTCCGCCCAAACGCCTGGCAACGAAGGTGGCAATCCCCATCTAGCCGGTAGGACAGCAATAGGGCGTTGGAGCAGAGATGCCCAGGCGCAGCCCCATCGGGGTCTGCGCCTGTCATACTCGCGCCGGCGCCGTGACCGAGGAGAAACGACATGATTGATAAGCGCGATTTCTACATCGACGGGAAATGGGTGGCCCCTCAGGCCGGAATCGATTTTGAGGTGATCGACCCTTCGAACGAAGAGGCCTTCGCGACGATTTCCCTGGGTGGCCAGGCCGATACCGATGCCGCCGTGTCGGCTGCGCGACGCGCTTTTCCCGAATGGGCCGCGACCCCGCCGGCGGAGCGGATCGCGCTGGTCGAGAAGATTCTGGAAATCTATGAGGCCCGCTCCGACGAGATGGCCGAGACCATCAGCCGCGAGATGGGCGCGCCGATCGACATGGCGAAGACCCAGCAGGCCCCGGCGGGCAGCGGCCACATCAAGAATTTCCTCAAGGCGGTCAAGAATTTCGAGTTCGAGCGCAAGCTCGGGGACCACGCGCCCAACGACCGGATTCTCTACGAGCCGGCCGGCGTCTGCGCGCTGATCACGCCCTGGAACTGGCCGATGAATCAGGTCACCCTCAAGGTGATCCCGGCGCTGCTGACCGGCTGTACCATGGTGCTGAAGCCGACCGAGATTGCTCCGCTCAACGCCCTGCTGTTTGCCGAGTTTCTCGACGAAGCCGGGGTTCCCGCGGGCGTGTTCAATCTGGTCAACGGCGACGGCCCGGGCGTCGGCACCCAGCTTTCCGGCCATCCGGAGATCGACATGGTCTCCTTCACCGGTTCGGCTCGCGCTGGCATCGCGATCTCCAAGAACGCGGCGGAAAGCCTCAAGCGGGTCCATCTCGAGCTCGGCGGCAAGGGCGCCAACATCGTCTTCGCCGACGCCGACGAAAAGGCGGTCAAGCGCGGCACCTTGCACTGCTTCAACAACACCGGGCAGTCCTGCAACGCGCCGACGCGCATGCTGGTGCAGCGGGAGGTCTACGACTCCGCAGTGGAAACCGCCAGGCAGGTCGCCGAAGCGACCCAGGTCGGTCCGGCCAGCGAGCCGGGGCGGCATATCGGTCCCGCCGTCAGCGAGGCGCAGTTCGAAAAGATCCAGAACCTGATCCAGGTCGGCATCGACGAGGGCGCGCGTCTGGTCACCGGCGGCGTTGGGCGTCCCGAGGGCAGCAACCGGGGCTACTTCGTTCGCCCCACGGTTTTCGCCGACGTCTCGAACGACATGACCATCGCCCGCGAGGAGATCTTCGGGCCGGTGCTTTCGATCCTGCCTTTCGAGACCGAGGAGGAGGCGATCCGGATCGCCAACGATACCTCCTACGGCCTGACCAACTACGTGCAGAGCGAGGACGGCGCCAAGCGCAACCGGGTGGCGCGCCAGCTGCGCTCAGGCATGGTCGAGATGAACGGCCAGTCGCGCGCCGCCGGCAGCCCCTTCGGCGGGATGAAGGCTTCGGGCAACGGCCGCGAAGGCGGCGTCTGGGGCCTCGAGGACTTCTGCGAGGTCAAGTCGGTGAGCGGCTGGGCGGCCGAGTAGTCGGCCGCCGTCACGCCAAGCTATCGCGCTCCGGGAGTGGCTGGGTTTTCAGCGATCCCAGAGCCGGTGGCCGGCGCCTGAAGGCTGCCGGCGCGTCACCCGGTAGACCGCCGCCGGCGGCAGATTGGCGGCGGTAAAGCCGATCCGCACGGCGTTCAGGCCGAGCCGCTCCAGGATCGGGCGGGGCACTGGACAGCCGAGGCCGTAGGTGAACTGATAGTAGGCGCCAGCGGCCTGCATATTGGCGAAGGCGCCGAGCAGGATGACGTAGATCTTGCGCTGCGGCATCGACAGCAGCGGCAGGCCGCTGATCGTGGCACCGGCCTTCGTCCCCGCGTAGAGCGCTCTGCGGCGCAGTTCGGTTGCATCCATCGCGAGAATCCGCATGCCGGGGTAGCGCAGGGCCAGGATGCGGGCAAACTCCGGGTCGGACTCGATAAGCGTGAGTTGAGCCTGCTCCAGGCCGCGATCGAGCAGGGCCCGGGTGAAGGCGCCGGTGCCGGGACCGAGCTCGATCACCGGTCCCGTCGCGGCGGAAACCTCGGCCACCATCCGGCGCGCAAGCGCAGGGCTCGACGGCGCCACCGCGGAGACGCGGCGCGGGTTTGAGAGCCAGGCGCGCAGGAAGTTGATGCTGTCCGTATTCATCGGTCCTATACGACTATACATGCGTCGGACCAGGGGGCTCCGCCAGTCAATTCCTGCAAAAGTTGTTCGAGAACTCTTCGGTGGAAATTAGGACGGGACTTCCGCGCCGCCGGCCCAGAGAGCGCAGCGCTGGATCAGCCGGGCATGCTCGGGCGTCTCCAGGGAAGCCCGGTCATGGCCGAGCGCGTCATAGACGGCGCGGCCGGCGCCGACTTGCCGGGCCCAGAGCACCGGCTGGTCGGTGCTGTCGCCAGTCTCGGCCCGGGCGGTCAGCAGCGGCATGACGTCCCGGGCGAGAGAGAGCTGGCTGAAAACCTCGTCCTCCAGGGAAAATCCCGACAAGTCTTCGGTCAGGGGATGCGACTGCGCCGTTGCCGTCACGCGCACCGGACCGCGCGGCGGATGGAAGGATCGGCCCCAGCGCCACTGGCCGCCGAGCAGGGCGCGCCACCCTTCCCAGTCGTCGAAGCAGAGCGCGGCGGTGTGCAGGCCGAACAGCCCGCCGCCGCGCTCCACATAGTTCGCCAGGTTCCACTGCGTCTCGCGCGGCATGGAGTAGGCCCACTCGGCACGGTAGGGCGCGTACTTGGGATTGCCCTCCATCGGCCAGCGCAGAGCCATCACCGTCACCAGATCGAAGGAGCCCAGGGCGAGCGCGGCGACCCCGGCATCGATGTCCTCGGTCGCCTCGGACTCGATCCCGACCGAGTCGAGCAGTGCGATCACCGCTGCGGTGTTGTCGGTGAAATCGTGGCGGATGCCGCCGGTCAGGACGAGGTTACGCAATTTATTTCTCGGCCTTGCTAGGCGCCTTGCGCGGCATCTGCTTCTTCAGGCTGAAGGAGACGCCGCCGTCGACCAGGATATGCTGGCCGTGGATGTAGCTCGCCTGGTCGGAGGCCAGGAAAGCCACGGCATTGGCCACCTCCACGGCCTCGCCGATGCGCCCGGCCGGGACGCTGGCGCCACGCGTCTTCTTCACCTCCGGGTCCCGGTAGATCGGGCTCGACATACCGGCGTCGATGAAGCCGGGACCGACCGCGTTTACCCGTACGCCCAGCGGGGCGAGCGTCAGGGCGAGCTGTTCGGTCAGCTTGGCGACGGCGGCCTTGCTCGCCGGATAGGCGCCGGCGTCGGGGCTGGTCGCGACGGCGTTGAGCGAGGTGATGTTGACGATCGCGCCGCTGCCGCGCACCGCCATGCGCCGGCCGACGGCCTGGGCCATCAGAAAGGTGCCGACCAGATTGACGTCGAGCACCTTGCGGAAGTCGGCGAGGCTGTGCTCCAGAAGATCGCCGAAGCGCACGATCCCGGCATTGTTGACCAGCACGTCGGGGCAGGCCCCGAAGTCGCGCTCGATGCTGTCGAGCAAAGCGCCGACCGCGACCTCGTCGGTCACATCGCAGCCGTAACCGCGCCCGCCGGCGATGCCGGCGGCCGCCTTTTCCGCGCCGGCGGCATCGATATCGACCACCGCGACGGCCAGGCCGTCCTCGGCCAGGCGCCGCGCGATGGCAAGGCCAAGCCCCCCGGCGGCGCCGGTGACCAGGGCGGTTTTCTGCGGTTCGTTCATTTCGCTTCCTATCGCGGGTTGTTCGGCGTCTTGACCACGTAGGTCTTGGCCTCGGGCTGGAAGTACAGCCGCTCGGGTTTGTAGGTTCCGTTGACGACGGTGATTCCGAGCGTGCCTTCCTCCAGCGCCTGGAAGCTGTGGATGTCGGCCGGCGGCGCGACGATGGCGAGGTCGCCCGGCCCCATCACGCCTTCCTCCACCGTCTCGAGTTCGGCGAAGCCTTCCTTGCTGCCGTCGTCGGCGCGGCGATAGACGCTGTGGCGCACCTTGCCGCGATAGACGCAGAAGCCTTCCCAGACGCCGTGGTCGTGCGGCGGCACCGCGCGGTCGTGGGGCACCTCGAACAGCAGGATCGAGAGTTCGCCGTCGAAATAGAGATAGCTTGAGAAGGCGACGTTGTTGCCCTGGCGCGGGACGCCGAGGTCGCGCAGGTCGTCTCGTTTGGCAAGCTTGGCAAGCGGTTCCCTGAGGGCGGAAATCAAGGCATCCCTATTGCCGCCATGGGTTTTCACGGCGGCGATGATCGCCTGCGCGCAGTCCCGTACCGTCATCTCCGTCATAGCGAAATCTGCTCCTCTTTCTGCCAAGCGCGCTTGACAGCGCGGCCTGCCTTGGACAGTGATGCTGCCCTTGTTGGCGGGGTGAAGCCGTCTCGTCGGTACCGCTTTCGCTGGCGCCGGACGCAGGAAACGACCACCTCTGCCGTGCGCCGTCTATCACGGACCGGCGCCCGATGGACTGTCAAGAAAGGCTGGGAGAGGCGATGAGTGGAATAGTATCGGCTGCAGTGATCGACGTGCACGCGCATGTTCGTCTGAACTCCACGACCGGCGCGGCGGGGCGCCACGGCCCCGAGTTCGGCGAGGATGCCGACGGCACGCCCTGGTACCGGGTCGGCAACTACAAGCTGGTCGGGGTGCGCCACAAGGCCAGCCCCTTCACCGATCCCGCGCTGCGCATTGCCCGCATGGACAAGGACGGCATCGACTTCCAGGTGCTCTCGCCGAGTCCGCTGACCTACTTCCATCATATCGACACGGCCGAGGCGGTTGCCTTCTGCCAAAAGCACAACGATGCCTGTGCCGAACTGGTGCGTGCCCATCCCGACCGCCTGGGCGGTCTCGCCGCCCTGCCGATGCAGGATCCCATCGCGGCGCGCGACGAGCTGCAACGCGCGGTCGGCGAGCTGGGCCTTTGGGGCGCGGCCACCGGAACAGAGTTCGCCGAGCCGCTGCACAGCGAGGCCCTCGATCCGCTCTACGAGGCCTTCGTCGCGCTCGACGTGCCGCTGTTCCTGCACCCCGCCCCCTCGGGCATCGACGGCCCGCCGGGCGATCCCAACCTGAAGCGCTTCGATCTCGACGTGATCATCGGCTTCGCGGCGCAGGAATCCATCGCTGTGGCGACGCTGATCTTCGGCGGCGTGCTCGACCGTCATCCCGCTCTCGACATCTGGATCAGCCACGGCGGCGGCGGCACGCCGATGCTGGCTGGACGCCTGGCCCAGGCGGCGCAGCGGCGCCCTTGGGCGAGCGAGGCGATCAAGAAGGACGGCGCCTTCGAGGAGGCGCTGACCAAGCTGTGGTACGACGCCCATGTCACCGATCCCTCGGCGCTGGCCTTGCTGCGCAAGTGGGTCGGCGACGACCGCATCGTCTATGGCACAAACTTCGCCGGCTGGGACCAGCCGGAGGAGGGGCATCACGGCGAGATCGCCCCGGCCTGGGCCGACAACGCGCGGCGGCTGCTGCGCCAGACCTAGGCTCATTCGCCTTCTCCTGGTGCTGGACGCACACCGCCGAACTGCGACCAGGTCGAGGCGACCTGCCAGCCGGCATCGACCACCAGATTGACGCCGGTGATCGCCGAGGCGCGCTCGGAAGCCAGGAATTCGATGGCCTCGGCGACCTCGCTGGGCTGCACGATCCGGCCCAGCGCCGTGAAGTCGCCGGGGTCGGCTGCGTAACGCTTGGTCTTCAGGCGCTCGGCGACGCGCGGCACCAGGGTCGAGCCCGGCGAGACGCAGTTGACCCGTATGCCGCTGCGGCCCCACTCACCGGCAAGGTTCTTGGTCAGATGCACCACGCCCGCCTTGCTGGTCCCGTAGGCCTCGGCCGGCATGGAGCCGAGCGCGGCGATCGAGGCGATGTTGACGATGCTGCCGCGCCGCCGCGCCAGCATCGCCTTGCCGAAGATCCGATTGGCCAGAAAAGTGCCGGTCAGGTTGGTCCGCAGAATGCGCTCCCAGACTTCGGTTTCCAGCTCTTCGCTGGGCACGATGTCCTGAAACATCGCGGCGGCCACGACCAGCGCGTCGACCGGACCCAGTTCCTTCTCGATCCGCTCCGAGAGCTGCTGCAGGGAGGCCTCCTCCGTAATATCGACATTGTAGCCGCTGCCGCCTAGGTCCTCCGCGACCCGCGCCGCCGCGTCGCCGTCTCTGTCGGCGACCGCGGTCCGCCAGCCGCGCGCCTGCATCAACCGCGCCGTCGCCTCGCCGATGCCGTTGCCGCCGCCGATTAAGACGGCCAGGGGCGCCGCGCCGTTCATGCTTTCTCTCCCACTCGCCGCGGCCAGGTGATACCGTCCCGGCCGCCGCGCGCACCCCTCTCCCCGAGCAAGTAGGACAGCGATGCCCGATCGTCCACGCCGCAGTTTCGAAGCCTGGCCACTTTCACTCTCCTACTACACCGTGCCCGAGCTCGACGCCGTCGAGGCGGTCCAGGTTGCCGCCGACTGCGGCTGCGCCCATATCGGGTTGCGCTTGCTCGGCGGGCAGCCGGGCGGCAGCGAGATGCCGCTGATGACGCAGCCGGAGCTGCGCCGCGAACTGAAAACCGCGATGCGGGAGCGGCAGATTTCGGCGCTTGATGCCAACACAGCGCGTCTGATCCCGGAAAGCGATGTCGCGGCCTTTGCGCCCTTTCTCGATGTCGCCGCCGAGCTCGGCGCGAAGCATGTCCTGACCACCCTGGACGACCCGGACGATAACCGCGCCCTCGACAACTTCACCGCGCTCTGCGAAGCGGCGGCGGGCCGAAGCCTGACCATCGACGTGGAATTCGTGCCTTGGCTCAGCGTGCATGACCTGGTCTCCGCCGCCGCGCTGCTTCGCCGCTGCGGCCATCCGGCGGCGGGCATCGCGCTGGATGCGCTGCACTTCTATCGCTCCGGCGGTAGCCTGGAGGACCTCGTCACGCTTCCCCTGGAGTGGTTTCGCTATCTGCAACTCTGCGACGCTCCGCGCCTGGAGGCCGCGCCCAGCCGCGACGCGTTGATCCATGAGGCGGTCAAGGAGCGTCTGCTGCCGGGCGAGGGCGCGATCGATCTCGCCGGCCTGCTGCGGGCCTTCCCCGCGCCGCTGCCCCTGGCGCTGGAGGTTCCCCAGACGGAACTGTCGGCGCGGCTCGACGCGCGGGGACGCGTCTTGCGGGCGGCGCGGGCGACGCAGGCTGTGCTCGAAGGCATCTAAAGCCGGACGCGCTAGGCGCGCGCCGCGGCGCCGGCGTCCTGCACGCAGACCCGCTTCATCACCCGGCGCTCATGCGCCATGCCGTAGTTGGCGACGCCGCGGTGCATCAGGCAGCGGTTGTCCCAGATCATCACGTCGCCGGGCCGCCAGACGTGAGAATAGACGAAGGTCGGCTGGGTGGATTGTTCCTGCAGCCGCGCCAGGCGCCAGCGCCCCTCCTCCACCGGCAGCCCCTCGATGTGCGAGGCGTACATGCCGATGTAGAGGCAGGGCTGGCCGGTCTCGGGATGGGGCCGCACCAGGGGGTGGGAAACCGGCGGCGCGGCGCGCTTCTGCGCTTCGCTCGGGGGAGGGTTGTCCAGGCTTTCGCGCATGAACTCCAGGCTGTGCACGGCACGCAGGCCATCGATCTTCTGCTTGATGACGTCGGGCAGCGCGGCATAGGCGAGACCCATGTGCGCGAGTTGGGTATCGCCGCCGGAGGCCGGCAGCTCGACCGGATGCAGCATGGTCGCGAGCGACGGCGTAGCGAGATAGGACTTGTCGCTGTGCCAGAAGTAGTTGGTGTTGATGTAGGGGCGGGCCGAGGGTCTGCCCTCGGCATCGAAATTGGTGATGGTGTGCACCGCGCTCATCACCTCGCCGTCGTTGTTCTCGATCAGGTGCTTCTCGAGCGGTCCGAAGAGTCCGCCGAAAGCGGCGAGGTTGTCGTCCCCGATCTGCTGATCCCGGAACACCAAAGCCCCGTGCTTCAGGAAAGCCGCGCCGATCGTTGCAACAAGCTCGGCGCTCCGCGGCGCCGCAAGATCGATCGAGCGGGTCTCTGCTCCGAAGGGGGCGGGCAGGGCAGTGAACAGACTGTCTGCCTCGGCCTCGCCATCGACCGCGAGCTGTTTCGTCATTCTGCCTCATTCTCCCGGAAAGCGTTGCGATCCCGGAAAGAGGGCGTCGCAGAGCGTGTTTCCATCGCAAAGTGCGGGCGGGAAGCCCCCCGAACAATAATTGACATTGTGATAGTTTAGAGCATAAATATGATGCAAAGGCAATTCGCAACCCGCCGCCGCAAGGCAAGGGGCAGAGAGATCATGGGGTCTAAAACAGGATGAGCGTTGCCGCCGCACCCGAGTCCCATGAGCTTCGGCTTAGCGGGGGCGGACACTCGGCGTGGCTTGACGCTTATCGCTTACCGCTGCGGCAAAGCTTTGCCTGCGCGACTATTCAGCAACGAAATTTTTCCGGCCGGACGGGCCGGAAGCAAGGAACGGGCAAAGACCATTCCACAGAGGATGGCCGGATCTCGTGGCGCATCGGATTCGGGCCTGGGTCCGGCGGTCCGGTCGCGCTTTCAGATGGGCGAATGAGAGGCCACTCCACGAAAGTGGCCTGACCTGGGCCTAGAACGAAGCGGCCGCCGCCGAAGAGCGGCTGGCCAATTAGGGAGGAAAGGGACAGATGTTTAAGATTTCCAAATTACGCGCGCTGCTTGGCGCAACCGCCATGCTGGCGGCGGCGGGGACGGCCACTTCGGCGGATGCCGATAGCATCGTCGCCTCGCACTACGGCTTCCTGCTGAACACCGCGCCGATTGCCGTGGCCATCGAGCTCGGCGAGTTCGAAAAGCGCGGTATCGTCATCGACGAGGTGATCTCCTCGGCCGGCGGCGGCACCACGATGCGCAACCAGATCGCTTCGGGCACCGGCTACGGCGTGGTCAGCACCGCGGCTGCACTGGCCGCCTTCAACGAAGGCCACGATATCAAGATCGTCAGCGCCAACATCATGACTCTGGAGGATCTCTTCTGGGTCTCGATGCCCGATAAGGGGATCAATTCCATTCAGGATCTGCGCGGCAAGAAGATCGCCTATACCAGCCCGCGCTCGACCAGCGAGACCGTGCTGAAGGCGGCGGTCGCCGCGGCCGGCATTCCCGAGGATGAGATCGAGCTGGTGTCCCTCGGCAAGATCGGTGCCGGCCTCGCCGCGCTGGAGCGTGACGACGTGCAGGCGGCTCTGATCCTGGAGCCGATCTATAGCGAGCGCAAAGACAAGTACGTGATCGCCTTCGATCTTTCGAACGTTCCCCGCATGACCCAGACGGTCGGCGTCACCACCGCGGAATTTGCCGAGCAGGAGCCGGAGAAGCTACGGGCCATCATCGAAGCGCGCCGCGTCGCCGTCGACTACATCTACGAGCATCCCGTGGAGGCCGCCAAGCTGATCGCCAAGGCCTATGGTGAGAAGCTCAGTGAGGAGATCGCGATCAGCGCCGTCCAGCGCATGGTCGAGATCGACTACTGGGGCCGCGGCGGTTTCGACATGCCCGGCATGGAAGCCATGCTCGAGGGTCTGCGCAGTCAGGGCGCCTGGGAGGGACCGATCGACTGGAACGCCGTGATCGACGAATCCTTTCTGCCTGAAGACCTGCAATCGAAGTAACGCTGTAAGCCTGAGCGGCGGGGAGGCGGCCAAGTCATGCCGCCTCCCCGCAAGCGTTCTAGCTATTGCATTTGAGCCGCAGCCAGAGCCAGTGCGCGGCGATTCCACCAGAGCTTGGGGAAGACCATGAAGACCAAACTTGCCAGCTATCAGCAGGCCCAAGAGTCCCCCGTCGCCGTCTCGGTGAGTGGCGTCGAACATGTCTATGGCGAGACGGTGCATGCGCTGGATCCGATAGATATCGAACTGCGCAAGGGCGAGTTCTTCACCACCATCGGCCCCTCCGGCTGCGGCAAGACCACCCTGATGGACATCGTCGCAGGGTTGATCGAGCCGACCAAGGGCGAGGTGACCTTCGAAGGCAAGCCGGTGCGCGGCAGCGTTCCCGAAGGGGTCGGCATCGTCTTCCAGGACGACGCCTCCTTCCCCTGGCTGACGGTCTGGGACAACATCGCTTTCGGCCTGCGGCGCAAGGGCGCGGATAGCGCGGATATCAAGCACCGCGTCGACTTCGCCATCGAGTTCATGGGGCTCAAGGGCTTCGCCGACGCACGGCCGTCGCAACTCTCCGGCGGCATGCGCCAGCGCGTCTGCATCGCCCGCACCTTCGTCATGGAGCCGCGGCTGATCCTGCTCGACGAGCCCTTCGGCGCGCTCGATCAGCAGACCCGCTTCCTGATGGGCGACGAGCTGCTGCGGCTGTGGCGCGAGACCGGTGCGACGGTGCTGCTGATCACCCATTCCCTGGACGAGGCCACACTGCTGTCGGACCGCATCGGCATCATGTCCTCGCGCCCCGGAAAGTTCATCGAGATCGTCGAGACCGGCTGGCCCGCCGACCGCGACAGCCACCTCGTCTCCAACCCGGAATTCGGCAAGGTGACGACCCATCTTTGGGAGAGCCTGCGCGGCGAGTCCCTGAAGGCCATGGGTGAATCCTCGAAATGAGACAGAGTTCGACGACGATCCGGATTACGCTGCTGGTTTCAGCCGTTCTGCTGCTGGAACTACTCTGCCAGACCGGGGCGATCAGCCCGCTGCAGCTGACCGCGCCGTCGCGGATGTTCACGACCTTGATCGGCCTGATGGGCGAGCCGGTATTCTGGGGCCACGCCTTCAAGACGATCCGCAATATCTGCATCGCGATCGTCACCGCGACGATCCTGGGCTTCCTGATCGGGCTGCTGCTCTATCGCGTGCCGCGGCTGCGCCGGGCGACCGAGCCGATCATCGCCAGCTACTACGCGCTGCCGTTCTTCGTGCTCTATCCGCTGGCGATCGTGATCGTCGGCATGAACGACATCTCGATCATCATCATGGGCTTCGCCTATGCGCTGGTCGCGATGATCACCAATACCCTCAGCGGTCTCGACCGGATCCCGCCGGTGCTTTCGAAGACCGGGCGCAGTTTCCGCATGGGACGGCTGCAGACGGCGGTGCTGATCCAGCTTCCCGCGGCGGCTCCCTATCTCTTCACCGGCGTCAAGCTGGTGCTGGGCTACGGCATGGCCGGCGTGATCGGCTCCGAATTCATTCTCTCCACCTCGGGCATCGGCTATTCCATCGCCTTCGCCTACGAAGGTTTCGAGAGCGAGCGGATGTACGGCCTGCTGCTGTTCGTCATCCTGCTGGTCACGCTGCTGCTGACAGGCGTGCATATTTTCGAGAAGCGCTCCCAGTACATTGCCGGCGCTTCCTGGAACGTGGCCACGGCCAGGAAGATCATGTCCGACGAAAGGCTGACGGTGAGGGTCGCCGAGGTGGCACTGGTGATCGCCTTCATCATGGCTGTGTGGCAGGGGCTGCACTACTTGGTCGGCAGCGAGGCGCTGACCTCGCCGCTGCAGACCTGGGACCGGGCCAAGGTGCTCTTCCTGACGGAGGAGTTCTGGACCAACGCGATGGAAACCCTGCGCGCGCTGGGCGTCGCCCTGGTGATCGCCATCTTCGGCGGTGGCATACTGGGCATGGTCCTGGGGTTCAACCGCCGCGCCGGCGAGATCTTCGCGCCGATGTTCGTCGCACTGCAGTCGACGCCGAAGGTGACGCTCTATCCGGTCATGCTGCTGTTCTTCGGCCTCGGCTTCGCCGCCAAGGTCGCCTTCGGCGCGATCCACGGCATCATTCCGATGACGCTGATCACCTATAACGCGACCCGCAACATCAATCCGACGCTGGTGCGCACCGCCAAGGGCATGCGGCTCAGCATCTGGCAGACCTTCCTTACCATCTTCGTGCCGGCGACGATTCCGGAGCTGGTGACGGCGGTCCGGCTCAGCTTCTCGATCACCTTCCTCGGTGTGATGATCGGCGAGATGTTCGCTTCGGTACACGGTCTCGGCCACCTGATCATGGGCGGCATCGAGCTCAACGATGTGTCGATGATGATTTCGATCACCGTGCTGATTGCGATCTTCGCGATTTCGATCAACGGCTTCCTGCTAGCGCTCGACAACCGCCTGCATCGCCGGTGAGACCAGAGCCGACAGCGCAGCCCAAGCTGATCTACTTCGCCGAGCGGCCGCCGCAGCTCGACCGCGCCGGCTTCCGCGCACGCTGGCGCGCGCATGCCAAGCTTGGCATGTCGATGCCGCGCTGGCGCAATGTCGCACGCTATGTTCATTGCGACAGCCTGGAGATGCCAGAGACGTCTTTGCCGTCCGCCTGGTGCGACGGCGTAGCGATGATCTGGTACCGCAGCGAAGAGAATCGCCTGGCTCACGTCACCGATCGCTCCGCCGCGCCGCGGATGAAACGCGACGAGCAGGAGAGCTTCGCCCGGCCGGTGCGCGAGGTTGCGGTGCTGAGCGAGGAGCATGTCTTCAAGCCCTGCGAAGGGGCGCGCTACAAGCTGTTTCTACGGGTTTGGCGCAAGCCGGAGCAAAGTCTGGAGGACTTCCGGATGGAGCGCCTGAAGGGGCACGGCCCCCGCCTGTTGCAGGGGATGGAGGCGGAAGGCCTGTGCCGGGGATACGTCCAGAACCACGCGCGCGCGGAATCGCCCGCGGCCTCCGTGCCGCCGCCGCTCTGCGACTGCGTCGAGGAGCTGGCCTGCGACGATGCCGCGGCCTGCGTGGCGCTGCTGCGCCCGCTTCTGGACGAGGATGCGGCCGAGGTCCGGGCGGTCTGGACGGAGGAGACGCTGCTCTACAGCCTATGACCGAGGCAGCACTAGCGATAGTTCTCCAGGTCGTCGCGCACGAAGGCGCGGATTTCCGTCATCCGCCCGCTGCGCACCTTCTCGGCCCACTGCGGGTCGGCGAGGATCGCCCGGCCGACCGCCGCCAGATCGAAGTCGCCGCGCGCCATGGCCGCGAGCAGCTGGTCGAGATCGGTCACCTTGGCGTCGATCTGCGCCTTGTCGCGGAAGAACTTCGAATGATGCGGCTGGTCGAGACCGATGCTGCCGACCGCCATCACCGGCTTTCCCGAGAGTTCGCGGGTCCAGGCCGCGAGGCTGCGTGGATCTCCGTCGAAGGCCGGCTCCCAGAAGCGCCGGGTGCTGACGTCGAAGAGATCGACGCCGGCCGCGGCCAGGCCGCGCAGCAGGATTGCCAGCTCCTCCGGCGTCTCGGCGATGCGGGCGTTGTAGTCGGTCATCTTCCACTGGGAAAAGCGGAAGACGATGGGAAACTCCGGTCCGACCGCGTCGCGCATCGCTGCGACGACCAACCGGGCGAGGCGGGAGCGCCGCTCCATAGCGCCGCCGAAGTCGTCCGCGCGGCTGTTGCTCTCGGGCCAGAAGAACTGATCCATCAGATAGCCATGGGCGCCGTGCAGGGCAACGCCGTCGCAGCCGATCTCCCGGGCCGTACGGGCGCCGCGGGCGTAGGAGGCGACGATCTCATCGATATCGTCGGCATCCATCGCCTTGACCACGATTTCGCCGTTCTCGGCGATCTCCCGCGGTCCGTAGCCGGGCACCGTGGGGTCGGAGGGCATGCTCAGGCGCCGCACCTCGCCGACATGCCAGAGCTGCGGCATGAACTTCGCGCCGCTCGCCTGCACAGCCGCCGTTACCTTCTCCCAGCCCTTGAGTGGCGCGGCGCCGAAGAAATGCGGGATGTTCTGATAGGCCTTGCCTTCGTGGGCCTGGGCCGAGGGGTGGTCGATGAAGGTGCCTTCGCTGAAGATCAGGCCGATGCCGCCTTCGCCGCGCCGCCGGTAATAGTTCACCACCTCTTCGGTCGGTATGCCGTCCGGCGAGCGCTTGCGCGTCATCGGCGCCATCGCCAGGCGGTTGCGCAGACTCGTGGAGCCAAGGGCAAAGGGCTCGAAAAGAAGATCGGCCGTGGGATGGAGCTGGGGCTGGGACATGGGCGGGCTCGCTTCGCTCGAAGACTTTTCTAGGGAGGACATGATGAAGATCGGATTCGTAGGGCTAGGATTGATGGGGCTGCCGATGGCCGAGCGGCTGATCGCCGCGGGCCATGAGCTGCACGTCTTCACCGGCAACAAGGAATCGCTCGCCGCGCTGACCGCCCAGGGCGCCGTGGCGGGCGCGTCCCTGGCCGAGGTCGCCGGCAGGGTCGAGGTCTTCTGTGCCTGCCGCGTGACTCCGGAACAGTCCCGCGAGGTCTTCCTCGGCGAGATATTGGCGCTGGAAAGCCCGCCGCCGCTCTGCATCGACTTCGCGACCATCGAGCCCCTGGTCTCCCGGGAGATCGGTGCGCGTCTGGCCGAGGCGGGGGTCGCCTATCTCGACGCCCCGGTCAGCGGCGGTCCGACCGCCGCCAGAGAGGGCACGCTCAGCGTCATCGTCGGCGGCGAGGCGGAGGCAGTCGCGCGCGCGCAGCCGATCTTCGAGGCCTTCGGCAAGCGCACTTTCCACATGGGCGGACCGGGCACCGGGGTCACCGCCAAGCTGTGCAACAACATGATCTCGATCACCACCCACGCGCTGGTCGCCGAAGCCATGGTGCTGGGCGTCAAGGCGGGGATCGACGCTGCGGCGCTCTACGAGGTGATGCGCAACAGCTCGGCCAACAGCCAGACGCTCAACCGGGTGGTGCCGAATCATTTCCTGCCACGCGACTTCAAGGCGGCCGCGACCGTGGAGATGATCATGAAGGATCTGCAGGGTGCAATCTCGCTGGCCCGCGCGGAGGGGGTGCGGCTGCTGCTGCCCAACGTCGCGCTGCAGTGCTTCGTCGATGCCGCCGGACGCGGCCACCTGCAGGACGACATCGCCTCGGTGATCCTGCCGATGGAGGAAATCGCCGGGGTCGAGGTCGGCTCGTCGTGATCTTGGCGCGCTTTCGCGGAGCTTCATACGGGGCCTCGCCGGCCTGCGGAGCGGCAGGAGACATTGACACTGTGATGGATTACTTCACATTCATGATATACCTGAATAGCATGACTGGGCAAAAACGCGAAGGCAAAGCGGCGGAATCCTGCCCTTTGCCGGAGGAGACGGGAGTACGCCATGCCTAAAGACGAGGGATGTCCCTTTTCGAAAACCGGGACGCCAGCGCGCTTTCCCTTCAGCCGCGACAAGCAGTTCGAGTTGCCGGAGGAGTACGCCATCGCGCGTAAGCAGTGCCCTGTCGCGCCGGTCGAGCTGTGGAACGGACAGCAGGCCTGGCTGCTGACCCGCTACAAGGAGTACTGCGAGGTTCTGCTCGACGACCGCTTCAGCGGTGAGTTCGCGCGCGAAGACTTTCCCACGGTGACCGAAGCCCGCAAGGCGATCGACAAGCTCGAGCGTGCCTTCGTCGGCATGGACAATCCACGCCACGACCACTTTCGCCGGATGTTCACCAAGGAGTTCACCACCAAGCGGATGATGGCGCTGAAGCCCAAGGTCGAGGCGCTGACCGACCAGCTGTTCGACGCGATGGAGGAGCAGGGGCCGCCGGCCGATCTGGTGGCGGCGCTCGGTATCGAACTGCCGGCGCTGGTGATGTGCGATCTCTTCGGCTCGCCCTACGAGGATCACACCTACATCGCCAAGTGCGCCGCCGGACGCCACGGCCTGGGCCAGTCGGCGGAGCAGGCTGCGCAGAGCGCCAACGATCTGGTCGCCTACTGCCGCGACCTGATCGCGAAGAAGGAGAAGAACCCGGCCGACGACATGCTGAGCCGGGTGATCCAGGATCAGGTGGAGCCAGGGCATCTGACCCGCGAGGAACTCGCCGATATCTGCTCGATGATCCTGCGCGCCGGCCACGACACCACCACCAACATGATCGGGCTGGGCACGCTGCTGCTGCTCGAGCATCCCGAGGAGTTGGAGAAGCTGAAGGCCGATCCCGCCCTGGTACACTCGGCGGTGGAGGAGCTGCTGCGCTTCCTGACCCCGGTGCAGTTCGCGCCGCGCCGCGTGGCGCTGGAGACTGTCGAGGTCGCGGGATCGAAAATCGAACCGGGCGACGGGGTCTTCGCGGTCTCCGCCTCGGCCAACCGCGATCCCGAGGAGTTTCCCGATCCCGACCGCTTCGACATCACCCGCGACGCCAGCCATCACGTGACCTTCGGCTATGGCATCCACCGCTGCCTCGGGCAGCAGCTGGCGCGGATCGAGCTGCACGTGGTCTTCGACAGGCTGTTCAAGCGCTTCCCCAATCTGCGCCTGGCCGTGCCCTTCGAGGAGGTGCCCTTCAAGTACGATTCCCAGATCTACGGGCTCTACCGGCTGCCGGTCGCCTGGTGAGACGGGGCGGCGAAGTAGCGCAGCGCGATGGGAAAGCAGAAGGTCAGCACGAGCAGCCGCAGCGTATGGTGGATGCCGACGAAACCCGGGTCCACGTCGAACACCGCCGATAGCAGGATCATCGCTTCGGCGCCGCCTGGCGCGTAAGCCAGCGCCAGGGCCGCCGCCGAGGTGTCCAGCATGCCCGACAGCACGAAGGCGCTGGCCAGGGTCAGGACCGTGGCCAGGGCCGCGCTGGCGAGGGAGGGCGTCAGGGCGGCGAGGAAGGCCTGGCGGCTGCAGCGCGCCAGACCGAGGCCGATGTAAACTCCGACCACGACCTGCAGCCCCGCCAGGGCGAACTCCGGAACCTCGAAACTGATGACTTCGAAGCCGGTCAGCGCCCCGATCGCGGCGGCGGAGAAGAAAATCTCGCCGCCGGCCAGCTTTAGCCGTAGCGCGAGACCGGTGGAAGCCAGGGCGAGCGCCGCGGCGATGGCAAGATCCGGCGTCAACGCCACGGCCTGATCGGGCGGGGCGCTGTGGAAGCTGCCGATCGCCAGAGGCATCGCGGCCATCAGGATCAAGACCCGCACCAGCTGCACGACGGTGACCCGGTCCATGTCGGCGTTGAGAGCCTTGGCGCTGGCGAAAGCGAGCAGCACGTTGCCCGGCCAGGCGCAGGAAATGGCGGTGGCGCCGCTGGCGCCCCAAAGCTTGCGGTGCAGGGCATAGGTGAGCCCGCCCATCAACGCCATGACACCGAACATCGCGAGCAGGCTCCACGGCAGGTTGCCTGCTGCGCCGAGCATCTCCCGGTCGATGGCGCTTCCCACGGTCATGCCGACGAAACCCATCGCCAGGCTGCGAAGCTGCGGGGGAACCGCGATCGGCACTTTAAAGAAGCTGGCGATATAGGCTGCCGCCAGTGAGCCGATGATCCAACCGCCGGGCAGGCCCAGGGAATCGACCAGGAACCCGCCGGCACCGCCAACGATCAAGGTGAGGCCGAGAGAAACGGCGAAGTTACGCAAAAGCGGATTTCCAGCACGGACGCCCCCAGCTTCGGAGTCCGCCAAGCAATTGACAATATGATGTCTAAGATCATAATGGCGATAGATCGGCAAAGCAAATCCGTGCAGCGACGCGGGCGGGAGGAGAGGTCAAAGATGAGCATTCAAGGCGCAAGCGGAGTTCGGGAAGCCGACCTGCCGTGGGTCGATATCGGTGTACGGCCTGGCTACAACCAGCGCTATCAGGGCTTCTTCGACAAGGAGCGCCGGATCGGCGCGCGGCTCGGCAGCCTCTATGCCGAGCCCTATTACCACTCGCCGCGCCACCGCCACACCTTTCAGCAGGTGCGCTACGTCCTCGCCGGCAAGATGAAGTACGGCAGCGAGGTCTACGAGCCGGGCGACTGCCTCTATATCCCGGAAGGCGCCTACTACGGGCCGATCAAGCCGGTCGAGACCGACGAGAAGCTGCACTTCGCCGATATTCAGTTCGAGGGGCTCTCGGGCATCCCCTATCCCGAACCCGACGAAGTGGTCGATGCGCAGCGCCGGATGGCTACGGAAGGGCAGTTCGAGGAAGGGGTCTACACCTTCCCCAACGGCCGTAAGCGCGATGCCTACGAGGCGATTCTCGAGGTCATCACCGGCCGGAAGATCGAGTACCCCAAGCCGCGGATGAACAGCTACACCGTGCTGCGCACCCCTGGCTTTCCCTGGAACGATCATCCCACGCTCGACGGCGTCGCCTTCAAGGACCTGGCCTACTTCTTCGAGACCGGACCCAACCTGAAGATGGCCAAAGTGGAGAAGGGCAGCGCATTGCCCGCCGCGACGCCGGTCGGCCATCGCGCGGTCTTCCTGATCGATGGCGATCTGAGCTTCGAGGGCGCCGACTTCGACTCGCTGTCCTACTTCGTCTTGCCCAGCGGCGAGACGCACGCGCCGCTGGAGGCCAAGACCGACGCGACGATCCTGATGGTCGCCTGGAGCACCTTGGGCGAGCGGATTCCCTTCGATCTCTTCTAGCCTGGCGGAGGCGGCATGCGCTTAGCGACACTGCGGCCGTCCGCCGGCGGGAGCGAGCGGCTCGCCTTCGCCGATGACGAGAACAGCTGCTATCCGGTGACAGAGGTCGCCGAGGCGCTGGGCGCCGAGGTCGACGCCGGCCTGCTCGATCCGCGGGAGAATGCCTGGCTGACGCCCGAGGGGCTTGGCCTGCTGGCGCAGCTCGATGCCGGGCACACCGACTTGGACCTTTCTCCCGCCGACCTGGGCGCCTGGCGGCTGGGGCCGCCGGTGCCGTGTCCCGGCAAGATCGTCGCGGTCGGCCGCAACTACATGGACCATGTCCGCGAGGGCCAGGAAATCTGGAAAAAGCGCGGCAAGACCGTTGAGATTCCGAAGTTTCCCAGTGCCTTCGCCAAGTTTCCCTCCAGCCTGACCGGCCCGCGAGACGAGATTCCGCTGCCCGAAGGGCTCGATGACGTCGACTACGAGATCGAGCTGGCGGTGGTGATCGGAAGTCCCGCCCTGAATGTCGCCAAGGAGGATGCGCTCGGCCATGTCGCCGGCTATGCGATCTGCAACGACGTGGCGGCCCGAGGCATCCAGCGCCGCGAGATGGAAGCCCAGATCGGCATCACCCTGGCCAAGAATTTCCCTGGCTTTGCGCCCCTGGGACCCTGGCTGACCACCGCCGACGTCGTCGACGATCCCCAGAACCTGCGGGTCACACTGGAGGTCGACGGCGAGGTCCGTCAGGACGCCAATACCTCCGACATGATGTTTTCGGTCGCCGAGCTGATCGCCTACTGGTCGCCGATGGGGCTGGAACCGGGCGACATCCTGATCACCGGAACCCCCTCCGGTGTGGCGCTGGCCCGCGAGGAACCGGACAAGTACTACCTGCGCTCTGGACAGCTCGTGACGGCGCGGATCGAGGGTCTGGGGGAACTGCGCAACCCGGTGCGCTAACTCCTGGGCGGTCAGCCGGCGCGGGTCTGCAGCGGCACGACATGGCGGGCGACGGCCTCGCGCAGGACTTCGATGTAGCGCGCTTCGTTGGCGGTGATCACGCTGGCGACGCCGCCGACGCCGACGGCCAGCGGCGTGCCGCTGTAGAGCCCCGGCAGCAGCATCGCGACCAGGCCGCCGCCCGGCGTCGAGGTGCTGGTCGACAGCACGTAGCCCTTGCGGCGGATCTGGCCGATTTCCTCGATAACCTTGTCCCGCCCGAGACTGGGTTCGTTGAGCGACTTGCTGAGCCGCTCGATCTCGGCCTCGAGCTGGTCGTCGGGCAGGGCCGAGAGAAAGAGATGTCCCATGCCAGAGCCGATCATCGGCCGCACGGCCCCGGCATGCATGTGTAGACGCACAGGATTGGTCGCCGGAATGACGTGGATGTACTGCACCACGACGCCGGCCGGCGCCGCCAGATTGATCAGCTCGCCGGTGCGCTGGCCGGCCTCCTCCATCGCCGCCATCACGCTGCCGTCGCCGAAGAGGTAGGGCTGAACGCCGCGGCCGAGCAGGGCGACGCGCGCGCTGGGCCGGTAGCTGCGGGTCTTCTTGTCGTAGTTGAGATAGCCGAGCTCGGCGAGGCTCTTCAGCAGGATCGAGGTGCTCGATTGCGGATAGCCGAGGGCGCGGGAAATCTCGTTGACGGAAACGGTGGGATGCTCGGCGTCGAAGTACTCGAGCACCTCCAGCGTGCGCTTGATGGATCTGGAAAGATCCCGTTTCACGATGCTTTAAGCCCCCTGTTTTTGCGCGAGCTCCGCGCGTGCCGTCTCCCGGTCCTGGCCGATCAGGCTGCGCGCTCTCCGCAGCTCTCGCGCCATGTTCCAGCCGAGCACCCCCTCGATCCTGCCGTGGCGGCTATAGGCGACCGCAAACCCACCGCTTTCGGAGTTTTCCATCAGGAAATCCGTGTCGCATGTGCCGTCGATCACGCCATGAACCTGGATCTTGGCATCATACTGATCGGTCCAGAAAAAGGGAATAGGATCGAAGGGTCGCCCGGCGCCGAGCAGGTTGGCGGCGGCGGCCATGCCCTGCTCCGTTGCGTTCATGCGGTGCTCGATGCGCATCCTCCGGCCATAGCGCGGGTTGTACCAGTTGGCGACATCCCCGACGGCGAAGACGCCGGGCGCGGCCTGGCAGGTGGCGTCGCAGACCACGCCGTTGTCGAGGGCGAGCCCGCTGTCCGTCAGCCAGCCGACGGCCGGCCGGCAGCCGATGGCGACGAAGACGCGGTCGGCTTCGACGGTCGTTCCGTCGCTGGCAGCGATGCGATAGCCGCCGGCCGCATCGCCGGAGATGGTTTCGACCCCGCTTCCGAAACGGAACGCGACGCCCTGCGCGCGGTGCATTTCCTCCAGGCGCCCTGCGACCCGCGGGCCGAGGCGGTCGAGCATCGGCCCCGCCTGTGGGTCGATCACGGTGACCGCGACCCCGGCCTGGCGCGCCAGCGCGGCCAGCTCGCAGCCGAGCACCCCGGCGCCGACGATGGCGATATGTTCGGCGGCGTCGATGGCGGCCGCGATTTCTACAGCGTCGCCGAGGCTGCGCAGGGTCAGGCCGCCGCCGGGCAGGGCGATGGGCTCGGCGCCGGTGGCGATAACGCAGGCGTCCCAGGCGATCTCCTCGCCGTTCTCCAGGATCACGCGCCGCCGCTTCAGGTCCAGTGCCTTGGCCGCCACGCCGAAACGCAGCTCGGCAGAGAGCGCTGCGAGCTCCTCGGCATCGGCCAGGGCAACCTGGGCATGGTCGGCGGCCGAGGCGATCCGCCCCTTCGACAGCGGCGGGCGGTCGTAGGGCGCTTCCGGTTCGGCGCCGATCAGGGCGATCTCTCCGGTAAAGCCTTCGTCGCGCAGCGCCTGAGTGGCCGCGAGCCCGGCGGCGGAGGCGCCGACAATGGCGATCCGGCCGGGCGGGGCGGTCATGCCTCCTCGACTTTGATCGCTTTGGCCGGGCAGAGCCGCGCCGCCTGCTTTACCGCGCCGCTCTGGGAGTCCTCGGGCTCGGCGTCGAGCAGTTCGACGATGCCGTCCTCCTCGCGCTGATCGAAGACCTCGGGGGCGGCGAAGACGCACTGGCCGGCGCCGACGCATTTCTCCTGGTCGATGATCACTTTCAGCTTACTCATGACTTCGCAATCCTATCTCGTTCTTCTTGGCCAGTTCCTACCAGGCGCCGTTGGCGAGCGCGCCGCCGTCGACCACCAGGGTCTGTCCGGTAATGTAGCTCGCCCGACGCGACAGTAGGAAGGCCACGGCCTCGGCGACCTCCTCGGGTTCGCCGAAGCGGCGCAGCGGGATGCCGCGCTGCAGGCTTTCCGGATCGACCCGGCCGCTGGCGATGTTCTCCTGCACCATCCGCGTATTGATCACGCCGGGGACCACGGCGTTGACCCGGATGCCGTCACCGGCCCATTCGATCGCCAGGGTGCGGGTCAGAGACTCCACGCCGCCCTTGGCCGCAGCGTAGGCGGCCCGCCGGGGCCGGCCGACCCGCGCGCCAATCGAGGAGAAGTTGACCACCGCGCCGCTGGCCGCCTTGAGGTCCGGGTGAAAGGTGCGGCAAACCCGCAGCACGCCGCCCAGGTGCACATCGAAGAGACCGGCCCAGGTCTCGTCCTCAATCTCCGAGATGGCCTGGTGGCGATTGTAGCCCGCCGCGTTGACCACGCCGGAGATCTTCCCGTAGTCCGCGCGCAGAGCTTGCGCCAGGGCATCGACCGCGGCGCTGTCGGCGATGTCGACGGGGCGGCAGTCGTAGTCCGCCGAGACCTCGGCCTCGGGCGGGTCGCGGTCGGCCAGGACCACCTGCCAGGAATCTTGGCGCAGAATTTCGCCGACCGCCAGCCCGATGCCGCGGCCGCCGCCGATCACCACGGCGACGGGAGTTTCGGATGATGTCTCGTGCATGCTGCCGGCTACCCGATCTCTCTAGAATTCAGAATTGCGATAGATTATCTCACAATGTCAATATTCTGGCGAGACTGAATAGCCCCGCTTGGCGTGGTCCGCCCGGCGGTGCGAGCGAGCTTCTCGCCGCTCAAGGACTCCTGGGATTCGACCAGTTCGCCGTTCTGGAAGCAGTTGCGGCTGCCGGGAATCTGACAGTGCGCGGATGAGGGGCCGATCAGCCGTCCCGCTTGAGCCCCTGCCTCGGGAAGCGTAGATGTGGTGCGCTGCAGGGACCAGGGAGTCGAACATGAGCATTCACGGCGCCAGCAAGGCCGTCACCACGCAAGATCTGCGCGCCCGCAAGAATGCGGAGAACCCCTTCGTCGCCCTGACGGCCTACACCGCGCCGATGGCCCGGATCATGGACCCGCACGTCGATCTGATCCTGGTCGGCGATTCCGTGGCGATGACGGTCTATGGCCTGGACAGCACCCTGGGCGTCTCGCTGGACACCATGATCCTGCATGGCCGGGCCGTCGCCAAGTCCTGCAGCCATGCCTGCGTGGTGGTCGATCTGCCCTTCGGCAGCTATCAGGAATCCCCCGCCCAGGCCTTCCGCAGCGCCGCGCGGGTGCTCGCCGAAACCGGCTGCGCCGCGGTCAAGCTCGAGGGCGGGCAGGAAATGGAGGAGACCGCCGCCTTCCTGGTGGTGCGCGGCGTCCCGGTGCTGGCCCACATCGGCCTGACGCCGCAGTCGGTCAACGCCCTGGGCGGCTTCAAGACCCAGGGGCGCGACGCGGCGAGCGCAAAGCGCTTGGCCGAGGATGCGAAGGCCATGGAGCGCGCCGGGGCCTTCGCGGTGGTGATCGAGGGGGTGGTGGAGCCGCTGGCCCGCGAGTTGACCGCACAGATCGGCATTCCCACGCTGGGCATCGGCGCCTCGCCCGCCTGCGATGGGCAGATCCTGGTGGTCGACGACATCCTCGGCCTGTTCGGCGCGTTCCAGCCGAAGTTCGTCAAGTGCTACGCCGAGCTCGGCCAGGCCGCCGAAGCGGCGATCGAGGCCTATGCCGAGGAGGTGCGCAGCCGCGCCTTCCCTGGCGAGGAGCATCTTTTCAAGCCAAAGACGTAAGCCGCGCCCGAAGGCGCTTGCAGCGGCGCCGTTTCCAGGCATGATTCTTTCTGCGTGGGGACGCAGGTTTTGGGGAAGAGGGGAATGACCGACAAAATCGGCTGGAAGGCCGCCCTGGCCGGTTCCGCCGCGCTGCTGGCGCTGGCGGGAAGCGCAGGCACAGCGGAGGCGCAGGACAACTGGTGCGTCAGCGGACAGGCGGCCTACCAGGCGCGCGACTATGCCGCCGCGCGCGAGGCCTTCACCGCCTGCCTGGAGGGCGGCGATATCGCGGCGGCGCAGCTGCCGGACGCCCACCATCGCCGCGGTCGCAGCCATATGAAGCTCGGCGATCACGCCGCCGCGCTGGCCGATTTCGACCGCGCCGTAGCGCGCGACGAGACCCATGCCCAGGTGCTGAACAGCCGGGCCTGGACCTTGCTGCTGATGGAGCTGCCGGAGGATGCCTTGCCGGATGCGGAGGCGGCCAAGGCGCTGGCCCCCGACGACGCCAGGATCGCCGACAGCTACGCGCATGTTCTCTCGGCGCTCGGCCGCGAGACGGCTGCTCGGCAAGCCTTCGACGCGGCTCTGGAGCTGCAGACCCGCGAGCAGATCGTCAAATTTCAGGAGCATCTCCGCGCGGCTGGCTACGACCCCGGGCCGAGCGACGGGGTCGCCGGGCCGGGCACCCGCGCGGCCATCGCCGCCTGCGTGCGCGAGCGCTGCATTATCTGGAAGTAACCCTCGGCGGCGTCAGAGCGCCGGCTGCTGCTGGGTGATAGTGGATGCCGCAGCCCCCTCGGCACCAGCTTCGAAGCGACCGCCTCGATGCCTTCCTGGGCGGCGATGTTCCGCGCCATCTCGGCGTCCTTGTCGTAGGGCGAATACTTCCCGCCCCAGGCGTTGAAGCGAAAGCAGAGCGCCCACAGGGAGCTGACGTCGCTGAGGAAGCAGGGGCCGCTGTCGCGCGCCCAGGAGTCGTCGATCTCCATGGGAACGAGTTCGATGCCGCAGCCGAGGCGGTTGCGCGCGGCGTCCTCTTGGCCAGGCGGCACCAGCATGGAGACCGGCTCGAAGCGGGCGATGGCCCGGGCGATCTCGCTGTAGGCCTGCTGCGTTTCGGCCAGACGCTCGCCCCAGACCTCGGCACGGCAGGGCCAAGCCATCCAGGTCTTGGCGTGCGGTGCCCACTCGGCGGGCATGCGGAACATGGCATGAATCTCCTCGGCGCGGAGAAGGAGGCAGGCCCAGCCTAAACGGGCTAGTTCACGCTCGCCACCGGGATCAGGCTCGGGTTGCCCTCGACCTCATCGACCGCCTTGCGCCAGGCGGCGAGGCGGTCGGGCGAGGCCGGATGGGTGTCGAGCAGCCCGGTTTCCATGCGGCCGCCCATCTTTGCGAGGCGGGCCCAGACCTGGGAGGCTTTGTCGAGATCGTAGCCGGCGCGGGCGAGCAGGTAGACGCTGATGTAGTCGGCCTCGCGCTCGTGCTCCTTGGAGTAGGAGATGATGCCCGCCATGCCGCCGGCCTGGCTGCCCAGTGCGCCGCCCATCACCGCGGTCGAGCCGTCGCCGGCCGCCGCGCCGGCCGCGGCCCCGAGGATCGCGCCGAGTACCGAGCCGATAACGTAGTTGTCTCGCTTCTTGTCGAGGTGGCCGACGATGTGGTGGCCCATCTCGTGGCCGACGATGGCGGCCACCTCGTCCTCGTTCTGCATGAACTGCAGCAGACCGCGGGTCAGCGTGATCTTGTAGGGATCCTCGGCCCAGGCGTTGGGGACCTCGCTGCTATGGTCGTACACCACGTTGAAGTTGCAGGTCTTGACCCCGGCGTCCTTGCAGACCGGCCCGGCGTTCGCCTCGATCCGCCGCTCGGCCCGATGCACCAGCGCGCGAGCTGACTCGGCGGAGCGTTCGATCTGCTGGAAGTCGTCGCTGCCCTGGATATCCTGGGAGGCGGCGGCGATTTCCGAGTCGCTCAAGGCCGGCAGCCGGTAGTTGGCGCCGGCGCAGCCGGCCAGGAGCGCGGCCAGCGCCAGCGCCAGGAAGCCTTTGCAGAGGGAAAGCGGCCGTAGCTTCATCGTCCGTCCTCGGTTCGCTTATCGCGCGATCTGCGCGCGGCAGCAGCCCGCTATCTTAGCGGGAATGACCTTTCTAGACTATACGCAGCGGGTGGAGGCGGCATCCATCGCCATGCCGGGGCGGCTCTGCTAGGCTGCGGGAAAGAAAAACGATCAAAAGCGAGGAGAGATTCGATGAAAGGTGACACCCAGGTCATCAAGCATCTCAACACTGCGCTACGCAACGAGTTGACGGCGATCAATCAGTACTTCCTGCATTCGCGCATGCTCAACAACTGGGGCGTGACCAAGCTCGGCAAGAAGGAATACGAAGAATCCATCGAGGAGATGAAGCACGCCGACGATCTGATCGAGCGGATCCTGCTGCTCGATGGCCTGCCGAACCTGCAGGACCTCGACAAGCTGATGATTGGCGAGGATGTGAAGGAGATGCTCGAGTGCGATCTCGAGCAGGAGAAGAAGGCAGTGCCGGACCTGAAGGCCGGCATCAAGCACTGCGAGGAGGTCGGCGACTACGTCTCGCGCAACCTGCTGCGGGAAATCCTCGAGGACGAGGAGGAGCACATCGACTGGCTGGAGGCGCAGTTCATCCTGATCGACAAGATGGGCATTCAGAACTATGTGCTGCTGCAGAGCGGCGGCGCCGAGGACGGCAGCTGAGGACAGTCAGGCCATGACGACCCGCGGCCGCTGCCTTTGCGGCGGTGTCGCCTTCGCCTACGAAGGCGCCCCGCTGTGGCAGGGTTACTGCCACTGCGAGTCCTGCCGGCGCGCCACCGGCTCCCCGGTGGCCGCCTTCATCGGGGTGGACAGCGCGGGTGCGCGGATCGGCGGCGAGACCCTGGCGGTGCATGACTCCTCGCCAGGCGTGCGGCGCAGCTTCTGCCGGCGCTGCGGGACGCCGCTGGCCTATCAGGCCGACCGCTTTCCGGGGGAGCTTCATTTCTACGCCGCGGGCCTCGAACGGCCGCAGGACTTCGTTCCGCAGTTCCACGTCTTCTACGAGGAGCGCCTGCCCTGGTTCGATCTCGATGACGGGCTGCCCCGCTACCGCAAGGGATCGGACGGCGCGAAGATGGGTAAAGACGAAAGCTAGCGGGCGGCTTTCTCGGCCGAGGCCGGATGGCGCGGCGCGCGGTCGTTCGAGGTTTTGCTCTGGCGCAGAGCCGTCAGTGCGCGAAGGATGTGTTCCGGCCGCAATGAACTCCAGATCATCATCTGCTTAAGCCGTGCAGAGTCCCGGCAGGCCGCCAGCCAGATCGGACCCGGGGTCGCGGCTCTCGCCCTTGCGGGGCTCGAGGCCGTGCTTTTCGCGCAGCACCGCCTGACGCTCGCTGTCGACGACTTCCTGGGCGAAGGGGATGCAGCGGCCGCAGCAGGGGCCGTCGCCGAGGCTGAGATAGGCATCCTCCGCAGTCGCTGCGCCTTCGCGCGCCACCGTGCGCAGTTCCGATTCCCGGTATCCGTTGCAGATGCAGACGTACACGCCTCGTCCTCCTTGGCTCGAAACTGACCATAGGTGAGAATGATTGTCAATTTCATATATGCGGTCCGGCGGCTTTTACCAGGGCAGGTCCGCGAAGGGTCACAGCAGCGCAAACCAGGCCCAGGCGCAGAGCAGCGAGGCGAGGGTGATCGGCAGGCCGCTGCGGGCGAAGTCGAGGAAGCCCAGGGACACGCCCTGGCTGGCGGCCCGCTCGGCGACGATGATGTTGGCCAGGCTGCCGGTCAGTAGCAGGTTGCCGGACAGGGTGGAGAAGACAGCCAGGGCGTAGAGGCTCTCCGGCCCCGGCGCCTCCCAGACCGAAAGCAGCAGGAGCACGGCTGGGACGTTGCCGATGGTGTTGCTGGCGACGAGGGACAGCGAGGCCAGCACCTCGGGCGCCGCGATCTCCAGCCCGGACCCGCGCAGCCAGGCGATCGCCGCTTGGCCGAGACCGGTGCCGGCGAAGCTGCCGGTCACTACGAAGAGTCCGCCGAACAGCACCAGCAGCGGCCAGTCGACGCGCTGCAGCAGGGTGCGGGTGCGGATCCGGCGGCTGAGCAGCAGCGCCGCGACAACGACCAGAGCGATCGCCTCGTGGCGCAGTCCGGTCATGAAAAGCGCCAGCAGCAGCGCGGTCGCCGCCAGCGCCTTGTAGAACTCCGCGCGGTCGAGCGGTTCGACCGCCAGCTCCTGCGTGGCCGCGCCGACCTCGCCGAGGGCGCGGCGCCAGGTCAGCCAGACGCCGAGGTAGACCAGCACCAGGGCAAGCAGGGCGGGGGCGGCGCAAGCGGCGAGGAAGGCGCCGAAGGCGAGCTCACCCGCCTGGCCGATGAAGACGTTCTGCGGATTGCCGATCAGGGTCGCGGCGGAGCCGGCGTTGCTGGCGCAGGCCAGCGCAATCAGGTAGGGCCGCGGGTCGAGCCCGCGCGCCAGCAGCCCCTGGCAGAGCAACGGCGTCATGGCGAAGACCACGATGTCGTTGGCGAGCACCGCCGAGAGACCGCCGGCGATCCCGACCACGGCCGCCAGCAGCACGGCCGGAGAGCCGGAAACGCTGGCGATTCGCGCCGCGCAGAGGCGGTAGAAGCCGGCCACCTCGAACTGCGCCGAGAGCACCATCAGGCCGAACAGCAGCAGCACCGTCGGCAGGTCGATGAAATCCACCGCCTGGTCCAGGCCGAGGCCATTGGCGACGATCAGCAGCGCGGCGCCGATGAAGGCGATGCCGCTGCGTTCGGTGCGCAGGCGGGGTACCCGGCCGAAGGCCATGCCGGCGAAAACGGCGGCGAAGACGCAGACGATCAGGGTGGTCTCGGTGAGCATGCGCATCCGGCCGTTGGCATCGACTCCGCGACAGCGGTAGCACGGCGCCGGAGCGCTGGGAACGGAGCTTTAGCCGGGCCAGCAAAAAGGGCGGCCCCCAGGATCGCCTCGGGACCGCCCTTTCTCTGCTTGCGACTGAAGCTCCGCCTTACATGCTGGCGGCGTTCTTCGCCTGCTTGAGCCAGCCGTCGAAGGCCTCCTGGTTGTTGGAGATCCATTCCTCGGCATGGCGCTCGAGATCCTCGGCGTTATCCTCGCCGCCGTTCATCTTGGCGTTCTGGGCGAAGATGTCCCCGATCGGAATGCTCGCCACTTCCAGCAGCTTCTCGACCGAAGGATTCTCGGCGAGGAACTCGGAGTTGGCGACCGGGCGGATGTCGTTGGCCGGCCAGCCCATCTGGCAGGGGGCGTTGACGCAGCCCTCGACGCCCGAAAGCTCGGTGGCGTCCTCGAGATCCTTCTGACCTTCCGGCAGGTCGGCGTGGTCGACCTCGATCCAGACCACGTCCTCGCCCGGCTTCAGCTCGCCGACGGTCCAGTTTGGCGTCCAGGTGTAGAACAGGATCGGCTCGCCGTTCTCGTACTGGCTGAGGGCTTCGGCCATGGAGGCGGAGTAGCCCGCCTTGATCGGCTCGATGTGGTCGCGCAGATCGTAGGCGTCGAGGTGATGCTCGATCACCGTCTCGCAGCCCCAGCCCGGCGGGCAGGCGACCATCTCGGCCTTGCCGTTGCCGTCGCTGTCGAAGAGATCGCGGATCTCGGGCTTCTTGAAGTCCTCGAGGGAGGTGATGTTGTGCTCCTCGGCGGTCTTCTTGTCGACCAGATAGCCCTGGAGCGCGCCGCCCTTGGCGACGTAGCCGACCTTGTCGGCGCCCTCCTCGAAGGCGTCCTCGTAGCTGTTGTGCAGCGGGAACCAGCCGTTGACCCAGAGATCGACGTCGCCCTGGCCGACCGACTGATAGAACGGCGGATTGTCGAGCGTCGTCGGCCCCTCGACCTCATAGCCGAGCTCCTCCAGCGCCTGGGTATAGACCTCGGCCTGGAACCAGCCGGTGTCCCAGGTGGCGCGGGCCATGTTGACGGTCTTGCCTTCGCCCGGAAGTTCCTGGGCGGAGACCGCTGCCGGCAGGGCGATGACCGCCGCCGCGGCGAGACCGCCGAGCAAGCCTGTGGTGCGTTTTCTGGAGTTCATCATGTGAATGCTCCTTTCTCCCTTTGCTTATAGGGTTCATGGAGAAAGCGCCGTCCGCTCGGGCCTTGTTGGACCCGGCCCCGCGGGGTTGATCCGGACAGCGGCTTTCTTTCGGCCGCTACTTTGCGCGGGCGGCCGAAGGTGCCGCGCCGGGGGCGGAACGAGTCCTCTCCCCCGATGAGAAGAAACGCCTGAGCGTGCCGCCGAAGGTCCAGTGGGCTCCGGCCTGGCCGGTGGGGTCGCCGAGCGCCTGGGTGATACGGTCGAGAACGATCGCCAGCAGGACGATGCCGAGGCCGCCGACGAAGGCGCCGCCGACGTCGAGCCGGCCGAGCCCGGTGTAGACTGTCAGGCCGAGGCCGCCGGCGCCGATCAGCGCGGCGATCACCACCATCGACAGGGCCAGCATCAGAGTCTGGTTGAGACCCGCCATGATGGTGCGCAGCGCCAGCGGGATCTGGACTTCCCAGAGCACCTGGCGCCGGGTCGAACCGAAGGCGAAGCCGGCTTCCACCAGCTCGGCCTGGACTTGGCGGATACCGAGATTGGTCAGCCGCACCACCGGCGGCAGGGCGAAGATGATGGTCGCGATCACGCCAGGCACGATGCCGACGCCGAACAGCATGACGATCGGCACCAGGTACACGAAGGGCGGGATGGTCTGCATGATGTCGAGCACCGGCCGCATGATCGAGGCCAGGGTATCGCTGCGCGCCATGGCGATGCCTACGGGCAGGCCGACGGCGGCGCAGAAGATCACGGCGGTCAGGATCATCGACAGGGTGGTCATGGTTTCCGGCCAGACGCCGATGATGTCGATGGCGAACAGCGCGATGGCGGTGAAGATCGCCACGCCGCGCCCGGCGAAGCGCCAGGCGAGCAGCGGCGCGAGGACAAAGAAGGCGATGAAAGGGATGCCTTGCAACGCAGCCTCGAGGCCGCTCAGCACCTGATTCACCGGCCACTCGACGGCCTGGAAGAAGGGCCGGAAGTTCGGTACCAGCAAGTCCTTAACGAACCACTCGACCCAGTCGTCAAGGGGAAGCTGGCCGTATTCGGAGGGCTGCAGGGCCTCCGGCAGCTCCGTCAGGCTGCGCCAGGCTCCGCCGCCGGTTTGCGTCGTTTCCGCCATGGGCTAGGCAGCCTCCCGCTCGTTGCCTGCCGCCTGCAACCTGGCCAGCGCCTCGGCAGGGTCGATATCGCCGACGAGACGGCCTTCGGAATCGATCACCGCCAGGGGCAGGCCGCCGCCGAGGCTGTGGAAATGATCGAACAGCGGATCCTTCTGGCCGCCGCGGGGGAAAGCGTCGCGCCGCAGGTCCTTCAGTCCGGCGCCGTCCTCGGCCCGCGCCAGCTCCTCGGCCAGGAGCAGGGCACACGGCCGGCCTTCGCGGTCGACCAGATAGAGGCCGGCCTTGCCGCTTTCGGCGAGCCGGTCGCGCGCCTGCGTCAGGCCGGCGTCCTCTTCCTCCAGGGTACAGGCTTCGCCGGACAGCGCGCCCAGGGTCAGAACCCGGCTGCGGTCGACGTCGCGGGTGAAGCTGCGCACGTAGTCGTCGGCGGGCTGCGAGACGATCTCCTCGGGGCCGCCGAGCTGGACGAAGCGTCCGTCCTTCATGATCGCGACCTGGTCGCCGAGACGCAGCGCCTCGTGCAGGTCGTGGGTGATGAAAACGATGGTGGTCTTGAAGCGCTTCTGCAGCTCCAGCAGTTCGTCCTGCATGTCGCGCCGGATCAGCGGGTCGAGAGCGCTGAAAGGCTCGTCCATCAGCAGGATCTCGGGATCGACCGCGAGGCCGCGCGCCAGGCCGACGCGCTGCTGCATACCGCCGCTGAGCTGCTTGGGATAGGCATCGGCCCAGGCTTTCAGGCCGACGGCCTCCAGCGCATCGATCGCGCGGCTGCGCCGCTCCTCGCGGGCGACGCCTTGCACCTTCAATCCGTATTCGGCGTTCTCGCAAACCGTCTTGTGCGGGAAGAGGGCGAAGTGCTGGAACACCATCGACATCTTTTCCAGCCGCAGCCGGCGCAGAGCCTGCTCGTCCATCGCGGTGACGTTCTTGTCGCCGATGTGGATTTCACCCTGGGTCGGTTCGATCAGACGGTTGAAGCAGCGCACCAGGGTCGACTTGCCGGAGCCGGATAGTCCCATGACCACGAACACCGTCTCGGGTTGTATCTCGAAGCTGACGTCGTTGACCGCGACCACGCCCTTGCTGCGGTCGTAGATATCGTCCTTGGCGAAGCCTTCCTCGGCGAGACGGATCGACTCTTCGGGGTTCGGCCCGAAGACCTTGTAGAGACCTTTGACGGTAATCGGCTCGCTCACGGGAGAGGCAGGCACTTTCTGTTGTGGAAGGCGCGGTGCGGGATGGTTTCCTGCACTACGTAGCGAGCTTAGGCAGGCCTTCAACCATGAAATCTCTAATTCTTCTCATAGCTTAGCCACAGGCAGCACATTCTTCACTGCGGGAGGGAACATCTCGTGGGCGCTCGCGGAGGCGCGTCGAAAATCTTGTGGCGCGAACCCCAAACGCAAAAAACGCGCCCTCGGAGGAGGGCGCGTTTGGCTTGCCGCGCGGCGTTAGCCGCGGAATGTGAACCACTAGTCGGTCGCGTCCTCGACGGCGTCGCCGGCGTCCTCGACCGCGTCGTCGACGGCCTCGCCGGCCTGTTCGGCGGTGCCGTCGTTATCGTCGCAGGCGGCCAGCGCGCCCATCAGGAAAAGCGCGGTGACGAGGGACATGAAGAGTTTCGCGAAGGCGCTCATGGTTCGGCTCCTTGGTTGTTCGTTTCGTCGTTGAGAAGGGGGCTAGTTAGCCGGCGTACCGGGAAAGTTGTCCTGTTCGGTCTCGCACTTCGGACAGACCTTCTCGTCGGCATGCAGCGTGGCGCCGCAGTGCTTGCACGGCTTCATTGGCTTGGAACGCGGGCCCTCGGCATGTTCCTGCATGGTCGTTCTCCTTGCTTTCTGCAGGAAGAACGGCGGAGCGGGGCGAAAGTTCCCGGCGGCGAGAGCTAAAGCGGCCAGACCAGCAGGATCATCGGCAGGGAAACGGCGATCACCAGGATCTCCAGGGGCAGGCCCATGCGCCAGTAGTCGCCGAAGCGGTAACCGCCGGGCCCCAGGATGATGGTGTTGTTCTTGTGTCCGATCGGCGTCAGGAAGGCACAGGAGGCGGCCACGGCAACGGCCATCAAAAAGGCGTCGGGATTGACGTCGAGGCTCTTCGCCGTGCCCAGCGCGATGGGCGCGGCGATTACCGCCGTCGCCGTGTTGTTGATCACGTCCGAGAGGGTCATGGTGACGATCATCAGCAGGGCAAGCGCGACCACCGGGGGATAGCCCCAGGACAGCGCGACCAGCCCATCGGCCAGCAAGGCGGTTCCGCCTGTCGATTCCAGCGCCTGCCCGATCGGGATCATGGCGCCGAGCAGCACGATCACCGGCCATTCCACGGATTCGTAAAGCTGGCTCGGCGGCACGATGCGCAGGAAGGCGTAGAGTACGGCGACCGCGGCCAGGGCAACCGGAAGATAGACCAGGCCGAAAGAGGCCGCGGCGATGGCGATGGCAAAGGCGGCGATGGCGAGACCGGCCTTCTCACGCTGCATCATCCGCAACCCGCGCGATGCCAGCGGCAGGCTGCCAAGCCAATTGAGCACGGCGCTGTGCTGCTGCTGTGGCGCGAGCAGCAGCAGGACGTCGCCGGCCTGCAGCGTCAGCCTGCGCAGCCGCTCCCGGAAGGGCTTGCCCTCGCGCGCGACGCCCAACAGCGTGACCCCGTGGCGCCAGCGCAGCCCAAGCGACTGGGCCGAGCGCCGCTCGGCCCGCGAACCGCTGGGGACCACGACCTCGAGCAGTTCCATCTCGTCGTCCTTGAGGCGTTCCGGCTGGGCGGCGTCCTCGCCGTAGTCGAGGTTCAGGGTCCCGGCCGCCTTCTCGATGGCGTCCGGACCGCCCTGCAGAACCAGGATGTCGCCTGGCTTGATCTTGGTGGCGGCGCGGGCGGCAAAGCGGCGGCCGTTACGCAGGAGGCCGAGGATCTCGGCCTCGCTCTCGGCAAGGCTCTCCTTCAGTTCGGACAGTTTCTTGCCGGCGCTTTCGGAATCCTCGCCGACCGTAAGCTCGGCGATGTAGTTCTCCAGCTTGAAGAGATCCTGCGGCGCCTCCTGTTTGCTGCGTGCCGCCGGCAACAGCCGCCAGCCGATCAAGGCGACGAAGAGCACGCCGGCGATGGCGGTGACGCCGCCGACCGGGGCGAAGTCGAACATCCCGAAAGGACTCCCCAGGGCATCGGCCCGGAACGAGGCGACGATGATGTTGGGCGGCGTCCCGATCAGGGTCACCATGCCGCCGAGAATCGTGGCGAAGGACAGCGGCATCAGGGTCAGCGCCGCGCTGCGCTTGGCCTTGGCGGCGGCCTCGAGATCGATCGGCATCAGCAGCGCCAGGGCCGCGACATTGTTCATCATCGCCGACAGCGCGGCCGAGACCCCCGACATCAGCCCGATGTGGGCGATCAGGCTGCGGCCGGAGCCGACGATCCAGCGCGACGCCAACTCGATCACTCCGGCATTCGAGAGGCCGCGGCTGAGGATCAGGACCAAGGCGACGATCACCGTGGCCGGGTGGCCGAAGCCGGAAAAGGCCTTGTCGACCGGCACCACGCCAGTCAGCAGGGCGACGACCAGCGCGCCGAAGGCGATTAGGTCGTAGCGCCAGCGGCCCCAGATCAGCAGGCCGAAAACGGCGATCAGGAGGGAGAAGATGATCGCTTGATCGGGGCTTAGGCCGAAAGGCATGAAAGCGGTCTCCTGTTTTACCGGGCGGCATCATAGAGAGAGTATGCGCGGCAGCGAAACTCTAGAAGAGGAAGAACAGTGCCGCGGCGCCGAGAATGTAGAGACTGAGGATCAGCAGGCTCTCGAAGCCGATTCTGGCGAAGCCGTAGCGCTCCCGCCGGATCAGGCCGAGCAGCAGCACTGCGCTCATCAGCATGGTCAGGGCGAGAATGAATTCGGCGCGCTCCCCGACCGCGTGATAGAGCGATCCCGGCCGGTAGGCGGCATCGGAGAGGGTCAGGAAAAGCACGTCGAAGGTGTTGCCGCCGATGATGCCGCCGACCGCGAGGGTCAGCGCGCCGCGCCGCACCGCGGCGATCGTCGTGACCAGTTCCGGCAGCGAGGTCGCCGTCGCGGTCATCAAGGCGCCGACCAGGCTTTCGTCCAGCCCGGTCTTGGCGGCCAGCGCCACGCCGCTGCGCGCGATCAGGAAGCCGGCGAAGGTTAGAACGATGGCAAGCAGAGCGAAGCGCAGCAGCAGGCTCCACAGGGCGGCGCCGCCGCGCGGCTCTTCCGCGGTGTCCGGCCTGGTCTCGGAGGTCTCGCGTGCGCCCCAGGGCGAATGGGTTTCGACCCCGCGCGCCAGGTGCAGGCCGAAGAGGTAGCCGCCGACCAGCAGGAAGCTGGCGGGATGTATGCCCAGCAGCGTCACCTCCGGCAGCGGCATCACCGCCAGGGGCACCGCAAGCAGGGCGATCAGCAGCGCCCCCTGCAGCATGTTGGTCGGCGAGGCGGCGGCGTGCTCCAGGTTGGCGCGGCGGTAGATCAGGTCGGCCACGCCGAGAAAGAAGGTCTGGACGGCGATGCCGCCGACCGCGTTGCTGAAGGCCAGCCCGGCATAGCCGTCGAGCGCCGCCGTGACCGAGGTGATGGTGCCCGACAGGCTGGTCGAGACGCCAAGCAGCACGGCGCCGGTGATGGCCTCGCCGAGGCCGGTACGGTCGGCCAGGCGGTCTGCGGTGGAAACCATCCAGACACCGGCGGTGGCAATCGCCGCCGCGGACAGCAGGAAGACTGCGACGACCAGGGGGAGGGAGGCGCTCGCGAAGTCGAGCACGGCGGAGCGCTAGGTCTCGAGCGCGGTGCCGAAGCCCTGCGCCTGGGCGCGCTTGAAGGCGTAGAGAGCGATGGCGGTGTCCTGGGCGCCGGTGCCGGTGAGGTCGCAGAGCGTGATCTCCTCCGCGCCGCCGCGGCCCGGCGCCTTGCCGAGAATCACCTCGCCGAGCTCGGGGAAGTCAGCTTCGGCCTCCACCGCGCCGGCCTTCAGCGCCGCCGCCAGCTCGCCCAGCTTCTCGCACTGGCTGCGGCGGTCGAGGACCACCCGGTTTGCCTTGGCCAGCGCCTCCGGCGCGATCTCGTTCTTGCCCTCGGCGTCGGAGCCCATGGCGGTGATATGCAGCCCGGGATGCAGTCCCGCGACGGTCAGCAGGGGGGCGCGCGACGGCGTGGTGGTGACCAGGATATCGCTGCCGAAGGCGGCGGCATCGGCGGACTCGGCGACCTCGACAGCAATGCCGAGACTGCCCGACATCTCCTTGGCGAAGCTCTCCGTCTTGCCGGCATCGCGGCCCCAGACCAGGGCCTTCCTGATCGGCCGCACCAGGGTCAGGGCTTCGAGCTGCAGGCGGGCCTGCAGGCCGGTGCCGAGAATACCCGCGACCTTGGCGTCATCGCGCGCCAGATGCTTGGCGGCGACGGCTCCGGCGGCGGCGGTGCGCACGTCGGTCAGGTAACCGTTGTCGAGCAGCACCGCCTCGACCTGACCGGTCTTGGCGCTGAGCAGGGTCATCATGCCGCTGAGGCTGGGCAGGCCGAGCTTGGGGTTGTCGAAGAAGCCGGTGCTGACCTTGAGCGCGAAGGACTCCAGGCCCGGCACATAGGCCGTCTTGACGTCCATCTCGCCGTTGGCGTCGTGGATGTCGAGGCTGAGGATCGGCGGCATCACCACCTTGCCCTCGCCGAGACCGCGGAAGGCGCCCTCGACGGCCTCCACGGCTTCGCTATCCAGGCTGACGCAGCGCCGCAGTTCCGTCTCGCGCAGCACGGTAATGGTCATGGCCGCTTCCTCGCGTTGGCAGCCGTCAGGTTCAGGCCGCTTTCCAGGACTCCTCACGGGTCAGGGTATCGGCGACGGAGTCGACGGCGCGCTTGGTCATGTCGATCATCTCGTCGACCACGCCCTTGTCGATCACCAGCGGGGGAGCGAAGCCGAGAATGTCGCCATGCGGCATGGCGCGGGCGATCAGGCCGTTCTGCAGCGCCGCGCCGGACACCTTGGCGCCGACCTTGAGACTCGGCTCGAAGCGCTTCTTCGCGTCCTTATCGGCGACGAACTCAAGGGCGGCCATCAGGCCGACGCCGCGCACCTCGCCGACCATGGGATGGTCGTCGAAGGTCTTGTGCAGCTGCTCCTGGAAGTAGCCGCCGGTGCGGGCCGCGTTGCCGGGCAGGTCCTCGCCCTCGACGATGTCGAGGTTGGCCATGGCGGCGGCGGCGCCCAGCGGGTGGCCGGAATAGGTGTAGCCGTGGGAGAAGGCGCCGACCTTGTCGGTCGCCCGCTCGAAGACGTCATAGACCTTCTGGCCGATGATCGAGCCGGACAGCGGCACGTAGGCGCTGGTCAGGCCCTTGGCGATGGTGATGATGTCGGGCTCGATACCGTACTTCTCGCAGCCGAACATCTCGCCGGTGCGTCCGAAGCCGGTGACCACCTCGTCGGCGATCAGCAGCACGTCGTACTTCTTCAGCACCTCCTGGATCGCCGCCCAGTAGCCGGCCGGCGGCGGGGTGATGCCGCCGGTGCCGAGCACCGGCTCGCCGATGAAGGCGCCCACGGTCTCGGGCCCCTCGGCCTGGATCATCTCCTCGAGCTCCTTGGCCCGGCGCTTGGAGAAGGCTTCCTCGCTCTCGCCCTCCTGCATGCCCCAATAGTGGTGCGGCGCGCCGGTGTGGCGGATCGGCCCGGTCGGCAGGTCGAAGAGGTCGTGGTAGAAGGACATGCCGGTCAGGCCGCCGGACATCACCGAGCAGCCGTGATAGCCGCGCTCGCGCGAGATCACCTTCTTCTTTTCCGGCTGGCCCAGGATGTTGTGGTAGTACCAGACCAGCTTCATGTTGGTCTCGTTGGCGTCGGAGCCAGACAGGCCGTAGAAGACCTTGCTCATGTTGCCCGGCGCCATGCGGATCAGCCGTTCGGAGAGGCGGATCAGCGGCTCGGTCGAGTGGGCCGCATAGGCGTGATAGTAGGCGAGCTTCTTGGCCTGCTCGTAGATCGCCTCGGCGACTTCCTGGCGGCCATAGCCGATGTTGACGCAGTACAGTCCGGCAAAGCCGTCGAGCAGCTCGCGCCCCTTCTGGTCATGGATGCGCACGCCCTTACCGCCTTGCACGATCCGGGGATCGCCCATCTCGTTGTGGGCGTAGGTCTTCAGCGGGGTAAAGGGATGCAGGACCGTCTGGCGGTCGATCTCTTCCAGGCTGATGTTGCGGGCGGCTTCCTGTGCCATGACGTTCCAAACCTTTCCCGGCCGAGGCCGTTGTGTTTTTTTAGCTGCCCTATCAGGCGTCGAGATCGCCGAGGCAGACGTACTTGAGCTCGGTGTAGTCGTCGAGCCCGTAGTGCGACCCTTCCCGGCCCAGGCCCGACTGCTTGTAGCCGCCGAAGGGGACCGGCGCGCCGGTGAATTTCGGCGTGTTGACGCCGACCATGCCGTACTCCAGGGCGTCGCTGACTCGCATCGAGCGGCCGAGATCGCGGGTGTAGAGATAGGCCGCGAGGCCATAGATGCTGCGGTTGGCGTCGCGCACCGCCTCGGCCTCCTCGCCGAAGGAGGTGATCGCGGCGACCGGACCGAAGGTCTCCTCGCTCCAGATCTTCATGTCCGGGGTGACGTCGGCCAGCACCGTCGGCTGATAGAAGGTGCCGCCCAGCTCGTGGCGTTCGCCGCCGACGATCAGCCGCGCGCCCTTGTCCAGGGCATCGGCGACGTGATCCTCGCATTTCTTGACCGCGGCTTCGTTCATCAGCGGGCCGATGGTCACGCCTTTCTGCAGACCGGGCCCGACCTCGAGCTCCGCCACGGCCTTGCCGAAGGCCTCGACAAAGGCGTCGTAGGCCGGCGCCTGGACATAGATGCGGTTGACCGCCAGGCAGTCCTGCCCGGTGGTCGCGAATTTGGCGCCGACGGCGCCCTTGACGGCGTGGGCCATCTCGACGTCGTCGAACAGGATGAAGGGGGCGTGGCCGCCCAGCTCCATGGAGACCTTCTTCACGGTCTCGGCCGACTGGGCGAGCAGGATGCGGCCGACCTCGGTCGAGCCGGTAAAGGAGATCTTGCGCACCACCTCGCTGTCGGTCAGCACCTTGCCGATGATCCGCGAGGAGCCGGTGACGATCGACAGCACGCCTGCGGGCAGGCCGGCTTCCTCCGCCAGCACGCCGAGCGCCAGGGCGGAGAAGGGGGTTTCGGTCGCCGGGCGCACCACCATGGTGCAGCCGGCGGCCAGCGCCGCCCCGGCCTTGCGGGTGATCATCGCCGAGGGGAAATTCCACGGCGTGATCGCGGCGGTGACGCCGACCGGCTCGCGGCTGACCAGCAGCTTGCTGCCGCGCAGGTGGCTGGGGATGGTGTCGCCGTAGGCGCGCTTGGCTTCCTCGCCGAACCACTCCAGGAAGCTGGCGGCATAGGCGATCTCGCCGCGCGACTCCTCGATCGGCTTGCCCTGCTCGAAGGTCATGATCAGCGCCAGGTCCTCGCGATGCTCCAGCATCAGATCGGCCCAGCGGCGCAGGATCTCGGCGCGCTCCTTGGCCAGCAGGCCGCGCCAGGCCGGATAGGCTTGCTCGGCGGCGAGTATGGCGCGTTCGGTCTCGGGTCCGCCCATGTTGGGTACGGAACCGATCTCCTCTCCGCTGGCCGGGTCGGTGACGGCGATGGCCTTGCCGGAATCGGCATCCGCCCATGCGCCGGCCAGAAAGGCCTGCTGGCGGAGCAGCGCCGGGCGGTTCAGCAGATCGGTCAGTTTCTCGGGCGCGTTCGGCACGCGGCGCGCGGTGGCAGAGCTCGGCATGGCGACTCCTCCCATTCGAGGGAATGCGGTGCGGGGGCGTGCGCTGGGGCGCGGGCACGACCAGCTCTATCTACCATGTAAGCGGGCGACCGGGTCTTTGAAGGGGCGGGCCTTGACCGCGAGAATCGCGGCCTGTGGCAGGCTGGGCCGGGAATCTCCCAGAAAGCTCAGTCTTCGCCCTTGGCGCGGGCGAGCAGGCTGCGGATCGGCAAGGGCGCGAGCGGCTTCACAGACTTGGTGACGATGTAGGTGAAGTAGGTGCCGATGCCGATGTCCCGCTCCAGCAGGGAATCCATCAATTCCTGGTAATGACCGATGTCGAGGGCGATGACCTTCATCAGGTAGTCGATGCCGCCGCCGATGGCGTCGCAGGCGACCACCTCGGGAACCTCGGCGATGGCCTGCTCGAAGGTCGCGAAGTCGGCGGCCTGATGCCGCGCCAGGGTCACCTCGACGTAGACCGCGACGCAGGGGGTGATCTGCTCCAGCACCACCTCGGCGCGGTAGCCGCGGATCAAGCCCGACTTCTCCAGGCGCTGCAGCCGTTCCAGGCAGGCGCTGTGCGACAGCGCGACCTGCTCGGCCAGAGCCTGCTTGGTGATCCGCCCCTCCTGCTGGAGGATGGTCAGGATCTTGATGTCGCGGTCGTCCAGGCGCATGGCCCGCTCCGCGCTCAGCCGGGCTCTCCGTCCTGGGCGATGACCGCGAGGCAATCGCCCCGCTCGACCAGTCCGGGATAGTGGCGGCAGTAGAGCATGCCGCCGATCGGCGCCGGATAGTCCTCCGGCGGCGTGTCGATGTCCTCGAAGTCGTGAATCCGGCAGAGCGGCTGTCCGGCCTGCACCTCGCTGCCGATATCCGCCAGAACCTCGACCATGCCCTGGTGCCGGCTGACCACGAAGGCGCCCTGCTCTGGCGTGTGCAGCAGACGGGTGGGCTGCTCCGGGCCCTGCATCCGGCTTTCGTCCAGCATGCCCAGGTGGCACAGCAGGTTGACCACGCCGCGCTGGGCGACGGCATTGCTCCAGGGCCGGGTGGTGCCGCCACCGCCGAGCTCGGTGGTGACGAAAAGCTTGCCGGCCTCCTCGACCGCGGTGTCCAGCATGCCCTTGTTGTCCATTTCGATCAGCACCAGCGCCACCGGCGCGCCGAAGGCGAGGATCGCCTCCTTGGTCTTGCGCCGCATTTCCGGGTCGGGCAGGGCATGCATCGCCACAGAGGGGACGAAGTCCAGGGTCTTGCCCCCGGAATGCAGGTCGCAGACGACATCGGCACGGCCGACCAGCTGGTTGTAGACGTAGTCGGCGGCCATCTCGCTGACGCTGCCGTCCCAGCGGCCGGGGAAGATCCGGTTCATGTTGCGGCCGTCGATCGGGGAGACGCGCTTGCCGGCGCGCACCGCGGCGTGGTTGAGGCTCGGCAGGACGATCACCCGGCCGCTCAGCTCTTCGGGCTGCAGCTCTTGCGCGAGACGCATCAGAGAGATCGGCCCCTCGTACTCGTCGCCGTGGTTGCCGCCGGTGAACAGCACGGTCGGCCCCGCGCCGCCATTGATCACGCAGATCGGCATGCGCACAGAGCCCCAGGCGGAGGCGTCGTTGGAGTGCGGAATCGCCAGGTGGCCGAAGGCCTTGCCCGGCGCGTCGATGTCGAGGGTTGCGGAAACCCGGGAGAAGGCCGTGAGGTCCGGCATCTGGGTCATGACGGCAGTTTTCCTTGGATGACGTCGAGCCAGGTCTGGCGGTCGATATTGGCGCCGGTGACGATGACGGCGCAGCGGCTGCCGGCGGCCCCTACCTTGCCGGCGAGGATGCCGGCGACGCCGACCGCGGCGCCGCCCTCGGCGACGACTCCCTCCTCGAAGTAGAGGTGGCGCATGCCGGCGGCGATCTCTGCCTCGCTCAGCAGCAGGGTCTCGTCGATCAGGTCGCGGCACAGCGCGAAGGTGTAGCGGTTCTCCAGCCCGATGCCGCCGCCCAGACTGTCGGCGAGGCTGGCGACCTCCTCCACCGGCACCGGCTTACCGGCCTGCAAACTCTCGTGCATCGCCGCGCCCTCGGCCATGGAGAGCCCGACGATACGGATTTTCGGATTGGCCGATTTCAGCGCCAGGGCGATGCCGGCGATCAGCCCGCCGCCGGACAGCGGCACCAGCGCCGTGTCGATCTCCGGGAAGTCCTCCAGAAGTTCGAGACCGATGGTACCTTGCCCGGCGACCACGTCGGCGTCGTCGAAGGGCGGCACGTAGACACGGCCTTCCTCGGCAACCAGGCGGTCGGCCTCCAGGGTCGCCTCGTCCTGGCTCCTGCCGACGATGCGGATCTCCGCGCCCAGGCGTTCGATGGCGTCCAGCTTGTTCCTGGGGACCAGTTCGGACATGCAGACCACGGCGTGGACGCCCTGCTGCTTGGCGGCATAGGCGACCGCGCGCCCATGATTGCCGGTGGAGACGGCGACCAGGCCGCGTGCGCGCTCGTCGTCCGTGAGCTGCAGCACACGGTTCATGGCGCCGCGCAGCTTGAAGGCGCCGATCGGCTGCAGCGAATCGAGCTTCAGGCGGATGTCGGCGTCGTAGCTCTGCGACAGGGAGAGGCTGGGAATCAGCGGGGTGTGCACGACATGCTGCGCGATGCGCCGCCGCGCCGCGAAAATCGCCTGAGCCGTTATTGCGTGAGTCGGCGACGTGCCGGTCATCTCGCCCCCTGTTCCTTGGCCACGTTCCTGGCCGCGGCCGGTTGCTCCGCCCGCGCTGCTTTGTGCCGCATAGCGATAGCCCGTCCCTTCCAGGCTTGTCTAGGCGCTGCAGAAGCCGTCAGGCGAATCAATGGCGCGCGGCCCGGCACTCGCCATGGTCGGCCAGAACTTCGATCACCCGGCAGTCGGCGATGCGCCCGCCCTCGCAGTGCTTGACCATCCGCGCCAGTTCGTCGCGCAGCGCGCTCAGCCGCGCGATCTTGTCCTTCACGGCTTCGAGCTGCTGTTCGGCGATGCGGTCGGCGTCCTCGCAGGGGCGCTCGGGCGCATCGGTCATGCGCAGCAGCTCGCGGATCGCCGCCTGGGAGAAACCGAGCTCGCGGCTGTGCCGGATGAAGTTCAAGCGGTCGAGCTCGCGCCGGCCGTAGAGGCGCTGGTTTCCCTGAGAGCGTGCCGGCTTCGGCATCAGACCGATGTCCTCATAATAGCGGATCGTCGGTACCTTGCAGCCGGTCGCCTTGGAGAGCTGTCCGATGCTCAGAGTTTTTTCGCTCATGGAATTTCTCCGCTGACCTCTTGAACCTCTAGTAACTAGAGCACTTAGGTTCAGTGCCGAGGCAATGCAATCCTAAGGAAGCGAGGCAGGGAACCATGTCCGCTGGCTGCGGCAGCAAGTGCGAAGGCGCCGTCTTCGACGGCATGTCGTCGAGCTACAAACGCGTGCTCTGGACCGTCATCGCCATCAACGGCGCGATGTTTCTGGTCGAAATGACCGCTGGACTGCAGGCGGGGTCACAGGCGCTGCAGGCTGACGCGCTGGATTTCTTCGGCGACACCGCGACCTACGCGATCAGCCTGATGGTGCTGGGCCAGGCCCTGCACGTTCGGGCCAAGGCCGCGCTGTTCAAGGGTTTGAGCCTGGCCGTCTTCGGCCTCTACGTGCTCGGTAGCAGTCTCTACCACATCGTCTATATGGGCCAACCGGAGCCGGTCACCATCGGCGCGGTCGGGGTGCTGGCGCTGCTGGCCAATGCGATCAGCGCCGGACTGCTGTTCCGCTTCCGCGAGGGCGACTCCAACGTGCGCTCGGTCTGGCTGTGCAGCCGCAACGACGCCATCGGCAACGTCGCCGTGATCTTCGCCGCCGGGGGGGTCTGGCTGAGCGGAACCGCCTGGCCGGACCTGATCGTCGCCCTTGCCATGGCTTTGCTGTTCCTCAACGGCGCCCGGCAGATCCTTGGCCAGGCGCTGGGCGAACTGCGGCAGACGCGCGGGCAGACGGCGTAACCTCCTTGTCTTGCGCGGCTTCGCCGCTCAGACTGGCGAAAACCTTGCGACAAGAGGGAGAGATCGCATGCCGCGCGCCTATTCGACCGTCCTAGGACTGCTCCTCTTGCTGGCGACGACGCCGGCGTCCCTGGCCGCCGACGGCGATGCCGGGCGGGGCCTGGAAAAATCTCGGCAGGTCTGCGCCCTCTGCCATCTCGTCGAGGAGGGGGGACAGGGCAACGCCTCCCTGCCGACCTTCCCCGGCATCACCCAGGATCCGGCGACCGACGAGTCCCGGCTGCGCGCCTGGCTGGCGGTGCCGCATCCGCAGATGCCGCAGTTCGACTCCCTGAGCGCGCAGGACGTCGAGGACATCATCGCCTACATCCAAAGCCTGAAATAAAGGCTAGCGCGCGGGCTCCGGAAGGACCCAGTTCATCAGCAGGCGGTAGGGGGCGAGCAGGATCAGCGCCATGGCCACCTTGGCACCGAAATCGCCGAGGCCCCAGGTGATCCAGGGCAGGCCGCTGCCGGCGAAGGCCAGGGTGAAGAAGATCGCGGTATCGAGCACCGACGCGACCCCTGAGGAGACCACCGGCGCCCGCCACCAGGCGCCGCGGCGCAGCCGGTCGAAGATCGCGATGTCGATCAGCTGGGCCGCCAGGAAGGCTGTCCCGGAGGCCAGGGCGATCCGCCAGCCGGCGAACTCCAGAGAAAGCAGCACCGCCACTGCAAAGCCGACATAGACCACCCTGCGCGCCCGCGCCGGGCCGAGCGAGCGGTTGCTGAGATCGGTGACCAGAAAGGCGATGGGATAGGTGAAGGCGCCCCAGGTCAGCCAGTCGTTGATCGGGACTTGCACCAGCACGTTGGAGGCAACCACCACCACCGTCATGGCGGCGGCGCCGGCCAGGACGCCCTGCCACAGGGCGCTGCGTGTCTCGTTCATAGCTCGATCCTCTAGAAAAGCGCGCCTCCTCTAGCAGAGCCGGCCGCGCCTGTCACGGCGTCTGCGGTCCGCGCGCCGTTTTTCCACAGGAATTTCAGAGTCGCGACTCGACTCTCGAAAATCTACCCGATATGGTGTTTTCAACAAGCGCAGCCCCAATATATTGAGTTATCCACAGGGCGGAAGCGCAGGCGAAACCGAACGGAAAGAGCCCGGGGGTACGGCAATGAGTTGGAGCACGGAGCAGATCGACGAACTGACCAAGCTGTGGGATCAGGGGCTCAGCGCCTCGGTCATCGGCAAGAAACTCGGCGTCTCGAAGAACGCCGTGGTCGGCAAGGCGCACCGCCTGAAGCTGCCGGCGCGGCCTAGCCCGATCAAGCGCGACGGCAGCGCTACGCCGCGCCGCCGGGTACTGAACATCCGCCCGCAGGTCGAACCGGCGCCGCAGGCCAAGAGCTACACGCCGCCGGCGCAGGAAAAGGAGCCGCCGCGCCGTATCCGCGCCGCCGAGGGCACGCAACGCTGCCTCTGGCCGATCGGCGATCCCGGCGATAGCAACTTCCACTTCTGCGAGGCGGCCTCGGTTCCCGGCAAGCCCTACTGCGCGGAGCACTGCGCCAAGGCCTACATCAACAAGTCCCGGTCGGAGACGGAAGCGGCCTAACCCCGCTTCGGCCGGTCCCCATTACCGGCCGTTGCCCGCTCCGCGAAGGAAGGCGCCGCGCCCCTGAGCCTAGAGCTTCGTGGCCGGCGCCTTTTTCTTTCTGGATTAGAACACCTCGGCGACCCCGCCGCGCCGGGGGTCTCCGACCGCGCTCAGGCCGCCGTCGCGGCCGCGGCGCACCAGATGAACCCCGCCGAAGAAGAGGTTGCCCTGGGGCCAGAGCAGGGTCTCGCAGCCGAGATCCTGCAGTCCGGCCAGGCCGCTCTCCGAAAATCCGTCCTCGGCATTGGCCAGGCCGCGCTCGATGTGCAGCCGCGGCGCGGCGATGGCCTCTTCGGGCGGCATGGCGAAGTCGATCAGGTTGCTCAGCACCTGCAGGATCGCAGTGCGAATGCGGTTGGAGCCGCCGGAGCCCAGCGCCGCGATGCCGCCGCCGGGCAGGCCGACGAGGCTCGGCGCCATCATCGATCCGATGCGCGTGCCCGGCGGCCAGGTGTGGAAGCCGCGCGGGTTGAGATCCTCCTCGCCCAGCATGTTGTTGAGGACGATTCCGGTGCCCGGCAGGGTGCGGCCGCAGCCCTCGCCGTTGGACAGGGTCATCGCGGCGATGTTGCCGGCGCCGTCGGCGACGGAGATGTGGGTGGTGCCGCGCGCGGTGGTTGGACGCGCGCCGATCTCCGCCGCGTAGCGCCGCCGCAGCTCCGGATCGAGCAGCCACTGCGCCGCCGCCTCGGCTTCGTCGGCGCCCTCGGCTTCGTTGAGGCCGCTCTCGCCGCGCGCCCGCGCCGTCAGCTCCATCGCTTCGCCGAGCAGGCGCAGATGCTCCGGGCTGCCGAAATCTCCTGGCGCGAGGCTGCGCTCGGCCAGTAGCCCCAGCGCAAAGCAGATCAGCAGCCCTCCGGTGGAGGGCGGCGGGTTGGTTGCCAGCTCGGCGGTGCGGTAACGCTGGATCAGCGGGCGGCGGCGTTCGACCCGATAGCCTGCGAGATCGGCCTGGGTCAGCTGCCCGCCCTCCTGCTGCGACAGCGCGACCAGGGCCGCGCCCCAGGGGCCGGCATAGAGCAGCCGCTCCCCCTCCTCGGCAAGCGCCTCCAGGGCCTCGGCCAGGGCGGGATTGCGCAGCCGCTCGCCCTGGGTCAGCAGGCGGCCATCGCTGCCGCAGAGCAGCGCCTTGGTGTCGTCGTGGGCCGTGGCGATCGGCTCGACCACCTTGTGGATGAAGGCATCCCCGGCGCGCAGCTCGACGCCTTCGCGCGCCAGCCGCGCCGCCGGGGCGATCAGCCGGGCCATCGGCAGGCTGCCGAGATCGGCGTGGATGGCGAACAGCCCCTTGACTGCGCCGGGCACTGCCGCGGCGCCCAGGCCGATATGGAACTCCTGAGTCGCGGTGCCGAAGTCGGCCAGCACGGGATAGAAGGAAATCTCCTCGGCCCGACGTTTCTCGCGCGGCGTGTCGACGAAGAAGTCGTAGAGCCGGCGCTCGCCTTCGGCGGTCTGGGCAAGCAGGAAGCCGCCGCCGCCCAGCGAGGATAGCACCGGCTCGGCGACCGCCGCGGCGCAGAGCGCGGCGAGCACGGCGTCGAAGGCGGTGCCGCCGTCCTCCAGGATTTCGCGGGCCGCCGCCGCGGTAGCCGGATGGCCGCAGGCGACGGCGCCTGTGCCGTTCTTCCCACTGGACATCGCCCTAGGCGATCTGCGGCAGGACCACCGGCGAGATCGTCTCGAAGGCGCGTGCGGCGCGCAGCACCAGGTCGTCGCGGTAGCGCGGCCCGACGATCTGCAGGCCCACGGGCAGGCCCTCGGAGGACAGTCCGCAGGGCATCGAAGCCGCCGGCTGCTGCGTCAGGTTGAAGGGGAGGGAAAAGGGTGTCCAGTCGACCCACTGCGCGCCGCCCTCGTGGTGCGGCGCTGGCATGCCGACCGGGAAAGCGGTCAGCGATAGCGCGGGAGTCAGCAGCAGATCATAGCTTTCGTGGAAGCGGCACATCGCCACGGTGATCGCCTCGCGCAGCTTGGCTGCGTCGAGGTAAGCGTGCAGGCCGATCTGCTGACCGAGCTGGGCGATCTCCAGGAAACCCGGATCGAGCAGCGCGTGCTTGTCCGCCGGAATGCCGGCGACGACCTTTCCGGCGCCAGCGAACCACAGCGTTGCGAAAACCTCTGCATAGCGCTCCAGTCCTGGATCGGCCTCCTCGACGATCGCGCCCAGCTCCTCGAAGCGGCGCGCCGCCTTGGCGGTCAGGTCCGCGACTTCGGGGTCGACCCGCTTGCCGCCCAGGGTGGCGGAGTAGGCGACGCGCAGGCCTTCGATGCCGGCGTCGAGTCCCTGGGTGAAGTCCTGCTGGCTGTCCGGCAGGACATAGCAGTCGCGGCTGTCGGGCGCCGAGATCACCGAGAGCATCAGCGCCGCGTCGTAGACCGAACGGGTCATCGGCCCGACATGGGCGATGGTGCCGTAGGGGCTGAGCGGATAGGCCGGCACCCGGCCGAAGGAGGGCTTATGGCCGACGATGCCGCAGAAGCTCGCCGGGATGCGGATCGAACCGCCGCCGTCGGTACCGATATGCAGCGCGCCCATCCCGGCCGCCGCCGCCGCGCCGGCGCCGCCGCTGGAGCCGCCCGGCGTGCGCTCCAGATTCCAGGGGTTGCGGGTGATGCCGCTCAGCGGCGAGTCGGTGACGCCCTTCCAGCCAAATTCCGGGGTGGTGGTCTTGCCCAGCACGATCGCCCCAGCCTCCTTCAGCCGCGCCGTGCAGGGCGCGTCCTCGGTCCAGGGACCATGCGGATCGGTGGTTTTCGAGCCGCGCAGCGTCGGCCAGCCCTCGGTCAGAATGATGTCCTTGATGGTCACCGGCACGCCATCCAGCGGCCCTAGCGTGTCACCCGTCTTCCAGCGCTTGGCGCTGGCCTCGGCAGCGCTCCGCGCGCCAGCATGGTCGACCAGCATGAAGGCGTTCAGCTTGGGATTGAGCGCGTCGATCCGCGCCAGCGTGGCGTCGACGGCATCGACCGGCGAGGGGCCGCCGCTCCGGTAGCCTTGCAGCAGCTCCTGAGCGGTCGAGTGCGCGAGGCTTTCGGTCATGCGGGGGCTCCATTGCAGGGACGACGGCAGAGGCGGAAGTTCTGGCACGGCCCCTCTGGGCTGTCGAGAGGCTGTCGCGCCGCGTCCTGCGCAGGGATCTTGCCGGAGACGTTGCCGATCTTACCGAAGACGTTGACGTAGACAGCCGGTCTTGCCGCGTCTAAAGCCCCTTCTCCGAATCGGAGACAGCCATGAGCGACACCCCCCTCACGCTGACCGCGAGTCAGCGGCGGCGCAGCCTTGCCGCCTTGATCGTCCATATGACGGCGATCGGCCTGTTCATGGGCGTATCCTTTCCGCTGACCGCGCTGTTCCTCGAGGGGCGCGGCTATTCCTCCCTGGTGATCGGCGTTGTTGCCGCCATGGGGCCGCTCGCCATCGGTAGCTCGATGATCCTGGCGCCGCGCCTGGTCGGGCGGCTCGGGGCGGTGACCACGATCTACTGCGGCCTCGGCCTCGGCATCTGCTGTGTGGTGCTGCTGCCGGTGTTTCCCAATCCCTGGGCCTGGTGCGTGCTGTGGTTCTTCGCCGCCGCCGGGCTTGGCCTGCCCTGGCTGATCAGCGAGACCTGGATCAACACCATCGTCGAGAGCGGAAGCCGGGGGCGGATTCTGGCGATCTACGCCGTCAGCCTGTTCTCTGGCATGGCGCTCGGCCCCTTGGTGCTGGATGCGACGGGGACCGACGACTGGCGGCCCTTCGCCGCGGCTGCGCTGGCGCTGGTCTTCTCGGGTCTGCCGCTGATCGCCGCCTGGGGCCTGGCGCCGGAGATCTCGCCGCGCCACAGCCTGCCACTGCTGGCGGTGATCCGCGCCGCGCCGGTGGTGTTCGGGGCGGCCTGCATCGCCGGCTTCAGCGAGGTCACCTTCTATACCTTCTCCACACTCTACGGCATTCGCGGCGGGTTGGACGAAAGCGAGGCCCTGCGCGCGCTGACGGTCTTCCTGCTGGGGGGCATCTTCCTGCAGTATCCGCTCGGCTGGCTGTCCGACCACTGGGACCGCAAACGCACCCTGCAGGCGATGGCGGCGCTGACCTGCGGGCTCTGTCTGCTGCTGCCCTGGAGCGTCGCTAGCCCAGTGATCTTCGCGGCGACGCTGTTCCTGATCGGCGGCGGCGTGCTTGGTTTCTACACCCTGGGTCTTGCGCTGCTCGGCCAGTCCTTCCGGCCGCAGGACTTCGCCGTCGCCAACGCCGGTTTCATCATCTTCTACGAGATCGGTTCGGCCAGCGGGCCGCTGCTCACCGGCATGGCCATGGATATCTGGAACCCGCATGGCTTCATCGCCGTACCGGCGGCGATCTGCGGGCTCTTCGCGCTGATCGCTTTCCTGCTGCTGCGCCGCCGCCGCGCCTGATTGCAGCCATATTTTCCGGCGATCCTGAACCTCTCATGCGAGGAGGGAACACCATGCGCTCCGTGATACTGGCAGGCGCCGCCGCCGTCTTTCTCTTGAGCCCGGCCGGTAGCGCCCTCGGCGAAGACAAGACTCCCGAACGCGACTTCGAGGAGCAGGCCCGCCAAGGGCTGGAAAGCCTGATGCTGGCGCTGGAAAGCTTCATCCAAGCCATTCCCCAGTACGAGATGCCGGAGATTCTCGACAACGGCGACATCATCATCCGCCGGGTCCATCCCGGGGATTCGCCGGAGAGTCCCGAAGAAGAGGACTCCAAGCAGATTTAGGGCTTCAGCCGAGCAGCGCGCGCAGCGCCACCACGGCGAGGCAGCCGCCGGCCACGGCGAGGATCAGCGGCAGGCGCAGCGCCAGCAGGACGGTCAGGACAGCCGCGGCGGTTTCCGCCGGGCCGGTCGCCAGCGCCATCGGCGCGATGATCGCCGTCAGCACCGCACCGGGCACAGCCTCCAGCGCGCCGGCCAGGCGGCCGCCGACCGCGCGATGGCGGACCAGCCAGAATCCGAGGAAGCGGGTCGCGTAGGTCGCCACGGCCATCGCCGCGATCGCCGCGAAGACCAGAGGATCAACCGACATCGCCGGCCTCCGGGTCTTGCGGCGGGGCCTGCAGGGCGCCGGCCAGGCTGCCGGCCAGCCCGCCCAGGGCGATGTACCAGACGCCGGGCAGCAGCAGGTAGCCGGCGGCCGCGACGGCGGCGCTGGCCAGCCACGGCCAGAGGCTGCGCTGACCCTTCCAGAGGCCGACCAGCAGCGTGAGGAAGACGGCGGTGAAGGCAAAGTCGAGGCCGTAGCGTGCCGGATCGTCGAGCGCTCCGCCGAAGATCGCGCCCAACGTCGAGGAGGCGATGAAGGAAGCGTAGAGCGGCAAGGCCAGCCCGGCGTAGTAGGCTGGAGTCAGCGGCTCCTGTGCGGCGCGGCGCAGGGCGAAGGCCCAGTTCTCGTCGGCCATGAAGAACAGCGCCAGGTAGGCGAGGGGCCGCGGCCAGTGCCGGATCTCCGGTGCGAGGGCGGCGCCCATCAGCACATGGCGCAGGTTGACCATCAGCGCGGTCGCGCCGAGCAGAAGGATCAACGGCGGCGCGGTCCAGATCTCGATGGCGACGAACTGCGAGGCGCCGGCGAAGACCGTCGCGCTCATCAAGGCGATCTCCAGAGGGGACAGTCCCTTCTGTACCGCCAGAGTGCCGAGCAGCAGGCCGAAGGGCACCACCGCCACCACCAGCGGCAGGATCATCAGAAATCCGGCGGCAAAACCGTCCTCCGCGACGCGGCGCGCGGACATCCTCGCCTCCTCTCAAAAGCTGACAACGCTGGAGTAGGGTTTACGCGGGCGGGCTGGGGCGATGAAAGCAGGATATTGTCGCCCTGCAATTCGCGCTTCTTATGCTTGCGCTTGCGCCGGTCGCCGCCATCGCCTATGGCCAGCGGGCGGTTTCTCGCGAGGAAGGATCGGAGCATGCAGGATTCCCTCGGCGCCTTCCTGCCCGGCGCGCCGGTGCAGATCCAGGGCGCACCCAGCGGTCCGCTGCGGGGCATGAGCCTGGCGGTCAAGGACATCTACGACCTCGCCGGCGCCCTCACCGGCTGCGGCAACCCCGACTGGGCCCGGACCCACGCACCCGCCGAGACCACGGCGCCGCTGGTGCAGAAACTTCTCGACGCCGGCGCCGAGGTGGCGGGCAAGACGATCACCGACGAGCTGGCCTACAGCCTCAACGGTCAGAACTTTCATTACGGCACCCCGGCCAACGTCAACGCGCCGGGGCGGATTCCCGGCGGCTCCTCCTGCGGCTCGGCGGCCGCGGTGGCCGGGGGGCTGGTGGATACGGCCTTGGGCAGCGACACCGGCGGATCGATCCGCATCCCCGCCAGCTACTGCGGGCTCTATGGCCTGCGCCCGACCCACGGGCTGCTGAGTCTGGAGGGGGTGATGCCGCTCGCCCCCAGCTTCGACACCGCCGGCTGGTTCGCCCGCGATCCCGAGACCCTGCTGCGGGTCGGACAGGTGCTGTTCTCAGGGGTTCGCGAAGTTCGCAGCGACTGGTCGCCCGCCCGGCTGCTTGTGGTCTCGGATGCCTTTGCGCTCGCGCGGCGGTCGGCGCGCAATGCCCTGGCACCCTACGTCACCGCGCTGCAACGGTTCGTCGCGCCGGGCGAAAGCGTGCTGCTGGGTGAGCCCGGCGGTGGCCTGGAAGCCTGGATGCTGCGCTTTCGCCTGCTGCAGGGACTGGAAATCCGCGCCGTTCACGGCGCCTGGATTGCCGAAACCCGGCCGAAGTTCGGACCCGAGGTGCAGGAGCGTTTCGACTGGGTGATGAGCCTCGACGCCGGGGAAGCCGATGCCGCCGCCGCGGCCCGCGAGGAGCTGCGTCGGCGGGCGCTGGATCTGCTCGGCGGGGACAGTCTGCTCTGTCTGCCGACGGCACCGGACATCGCGCCGCTGACCAGCTCTACCGCCGAAGACCTGCGCGATCACCGCAGCCGGGTGCTCAGCCTGACCTGCCTGGCCGGACTCACCGGGCTGCCGCAGGTCACCCTGCCGCTCGCCTCTGTCTCTGGCTGTCCGCTGGGGCTGTCGCTGATCGGGCCGCCTGGGAGCGATCTCGGCCTCTTGAAGCTGGCGGTGCGCTTTTCCCGGCTTCAGGTCTCGTAGACGATCAGCGAGGAGACCGGGATGTCGAGACGCTTGCGCCCCTCGAGGAAGGCGAGCTCAATGATGCAGGCGCCGCCGGTGACCTCGGCGCCGCAGGCGCGCAGCAGCCCGACCGCCGCGGACATCGTGCCGCCGGTCGCCAGCAGGTCGTCCATCACCACCACTTTCTGCCCCGGCTTCACGGCGTCGGTCTGCACTTCGATGCTGTCCTCGCCGTACTCCAGATCGTAGGTAAATTTGCGGGTATCTCCGGGCAGCTTGCCCTGCTTGCGGATCATGAAGAACCCCAGGCCGAGACGCAGCGCCAGCGGCGCCGCGGTCAGGAAGCCGCGGGACTCGATGCCGCAGAGCATGTCCGGCTTGTGCGGCGCGACGGCCTCGGCGAGCTGTTCCACCGTCGCCTCCCAGGCCTTGGCGTCCATCAGCAGGGTCGAGATGTCGTAGAACAGGATCCCAGGCTTGGGGAAGTCCGGCACGCTGCGGATATGGTCTTTCAGGTTCATCGGGGCTCGGGAGTTGTCAGGACGGGTCGGACCCCATGCTAGACGGCCAGATGCAGCGATACAATTCGGCTTTGGCCAGGGTTCCCGCTACGGCCATCACCCGGGCATAACCAGACCTGCGTTCCGCTCCACGAAGGCGGCGAAGTCCTGACAGATCATCGAGGATCTGTGGTTTCGCGGCAGGGCGAGCGCCAGACTCCAAGAGATTTCCGGTTCGAATCGCCGGAATGCGATGCGCGGATTGCTAATGTCCTCGGCCAGGCAGGGATCGACGATGGTGCAGCCGGCGCCACTGGCGACGAAGGCGCAGAGTGCATGCTGCGTGCGCGCTTCGAGGTGAATGTCGCGCTTGATGCCGGCATCGTCGAAAGCGCGGTCGATCACCGACCGGAAGGGCGTTCCCGAGACCAGGGATATGAAACGCTGTCCTTCCAAATCCTCCGGCCTGATCGAAGCCCGTTCGGCCAAGGGATGATCCGAAGGAACCGCGCAGACGGCCCGCCGGCTTCCCAGAGGAAGCAGGGTTAGTTCGGGATGGGACATCGGAAGCACTACCAGACCGAGATCGTACCAGGTCAAGGCGACCCACTCGGCGACGCGCGTCGAAGGGCCGATGTCGATCTCGATAGCGATATCGGGATTGGCCGCATGGTATGCGGCGGCAAGGCGCGGCAGCAGGCCTTCGGCGTAAACCGTCTCGCAGATGATGCGGAGCTGGCCGCGCCGCAATCCGCGCACGGCCTGCGCCGCATCGTTCAACCGCTCCAAACCGGAAAAGGCGAGCTCGGCCTCCTGGTGCAGGAGCTCGGCTTCGGGAGTCGGGATCAGCCGGCCTTTGTCGCGCGCGAACAACGCAACCCCGAGATCGGCCTCCAGGTCCGCGAGCAAGCGGCTGACTGCAGGCTGCGAAATGTGCATCGCGTGGCCGGCCCGCGTGACCGAGCCCTCGGCCATCACCGCGCGAAAGGCTTGAAGCCGCCGGAAATTCACGTGGTCCTATCCCATAACATTTTGGCATGGACTCACATTTTAATCCGATTTGACTGCGGTATGCCAGAAGTCGCAGCCTGGTTTTCTGGGAATTTCAAACTGCCATCATGCATAAGTAGATGGCATTGGGAGGCAAGAATGAGCAACAAAGAGCACCCCTACATCCGGCGCTTGCACGAGCAGTTCGCCGACAAGCGTTGCAGCCGCCGTGAATTTCTACGAACCGCGACCTTGCTCGGCATGTCGGCCGGAACGGCCTACGCCTTCGCCAACAAGTTCACCGGCGCCGAGTTGGTTTCTCCAGCACGCGCGGCGATGCCTCAGGGCGGGACACTGCGCATCTCCATGGTGGTTCAGGAACTCTCCAACCCCCATACCTACGAGTGGTCGCAGTACAACATCACGCAGCAGGTCTGCCCCTTTCTGACCAGGACCGGGCATGACAACGTGACGCGGCCGCATCTGGTGCGGGATTGGGAGGTCAACGAGGAGCTGACCAGCTGGACCTTCCACCTGCGCCCCGATGTGAAGTGGCACAACGGGCGTTCCTTTACCGCGGAAGATGTCGCTTGGAACATCAACCGCATCCTCGATCCCAAGACCGGCTCCTCCGGTCTCGGGTTGATGAAAAGCTACCTCCTGAACGTGGTCGAAAACGGCGACGAGAAGACCACGGAGATCTGGGATGCGAATGCGATCGAGGTGGTCGACGACAAGACCTTCCGCCTCAACCTCAAGCAGCCCCAACTCGCCGTCCCGGAGCATCTCTTCCACTATACGATGCACATGATCGATCCCGAGGAGGATGGCGTCTTCGGCGTCGGCTCGAACGGGACCGGCCCCTTCCAACTCGTCGATCTCAAACTCGGCGAATACGCCGTTCTAAAGGCCTATCCAGACTACTGGGGCGAGGGGCCCTATCTCGACGAACTGCGCTTTATCGATCTCGGCGACGATGCATCGGCGAGTATTGCCGCCTTGCAGAGCAATCAGGTCGATGGCCTCTATCAGACGGACATCCTGCAGCTCCCGACCCTCGAAAAGATGGAGCATATCCAAATCTACGACGCGACCACGGCCTCGACGGCGGTCGCGCGCATGAAAGTGGATCAGAAACCCTTCGACGATCCACGTGTCCGCATGGCGCTCAAGCTAGCCGTAGATCCAGCGCGAACCCTGGAATTAGCGCATCGCGGTAGTGGTCAGCCCGGCGAACATCATCACGTCTCGCCGATTCATCCAGAATACGCAAAGCTTCCCCCGCTGGCCCGCGACGTGGAAAAAGCCAAGGCCCTGCTGGCCGAGGCCGGCTATCCGGAGGGGGTCGATCTGGAGATCACCTGCAGGTCCGCACCCGACTGGGAACTGCTGGCCGTCCAGGCCATGGTCGAGCAGTGGAAGGACGCCGATATCCGGGTGAAGATCGCCAACATGCCTTCCGCCTCCTATTGGGATGTCTGGAAGCAGGTTCCCTTCGGTTTCACCGAATGGTCGCACCGCCCCTTGGGCACGATGGTCCTCTCGCTCGCCTACCGCACCGGGGTGCCGTGGAATGAATCCGGTTACTCCAACCCGGAGTTCGACAGTCTCCTCTCCCAAGCCGAGGGCACGGCGGATGTCGAGCTGCGGCGCGAGATCATGGCGAAGATCGAGCGGATCATGGTCGATGACGGCCCCATCGTGCAGCCGCTCTGGCGGGCCCGTTCGGCGGCCTATGCAAAACGGGTGCAAGGCTTTGCGATGCATCCAACCAACTACATCTTCGCCGAGCAGCTTGCGGTATCCGACGCGTAGCCTGTCCTAACCGCATCGGGCGAGCGTGAGTTTGTATCCCTATGCTTGATTCGCCATTCCGCGAAGCCGGCGCTTCGCCCGTAAGGCCCGATGAGCACATCGAGGACCTGCTGGGCGAAGCGCAGGGCTTTGGCAGTCTGCTGTTCGATTCCGAGGGCCGCGCGATCGTCGAAGACGGGGCGACGTGGCTCTATACGACCTTGTATGAAGACGGACGCTGGACGAGCTGGGTGCGCCGCTTTCATCTCGAGACGCGAACGGCCTCGCCGGCCCGTCAGGTATTGGGGCCTGAAGGCGAAGAGGATCGCGCGGTCCTGCATCACGTCATGGTGGCGAGAGAGGGCCTTATCGTCGGTTTCTATTCCAACGGGCGGGGGCTGCGCGCCGCAACCGCCGCTTCACCCGAAGAACCCTTCACGCCGGTCCGCTCCTTTGCGCTGGACCCCGTTCAGGGCTGGGAAACCCGAGGCGGAGTTACCGATGGCTGGTCGCTGGAAGCGAACGGCGCCTACCTTGCCTGCACCAAAAGCGAGACCGAGCTGGTGTTCTGGGAAGGTTACGACAGCTACCGGCGTTCCGGGCGGCTGGGCGATCTCGGCTGGGCGCAGCTCAGCCTCAATCTCGGCGACGGCACCCTAAGCCTGATCGAACGCCACCCTGCCAATCCCTTGCCGTTCCGGCCGGAGGGTTGGGCCTGCGCGCGCTGCGGAGGGAACCTCGCCAGCAGCCTGCGGATTCGGAATCTCTATCCCTTCTTCTATTACCTGCGCCCGGACGCGCGCAGGATTTCGCTCGCCCTGGCGCTGAGCGTCGACCCGCTGTTTCAGGAGGTGCAAGAACTGCACCTCATCGGCCGGCCCGCGGGACAGGAAGTCCTGATCGAGAAATTCCAAAGCCTCGGCCAGGAGGACAAGCTCTCGCTGTTCTACGAAAGCCAGTTCGCCGATGGCACTTGGCACACAGGCTTGCGGACCTACTTCATCCGCTGAAGCGCACCGGCCGGCCTGCAGTACGCGGAAGGGGCAAATCGGCTCTGGCGGCCGCTCCTCGAGAGTGCTTGCATGATCGCTCCGTAGCAAGCCAGCGAAACCGAGCCATGACCTACATCCTCCATCGCAACATCTCCGGCCAGTTGCCGGTCGCCGTCGCCGGCGACGGGCCCTATCTCATAGACAGCACGGGCAAGCGCTATCTCGATGCCTCGGGTGGCGCCGCGGTGTCCTGCCTCGGGCACAGCTACAAACCGGTGGTCGAGGCGATCAAGGCGCAGCTCGACACGCTACCCTATGCCCACACCTCCTTCTTCACCAACGAACCCTCGGAAGCGCTGGCGGAGCATCTGATCTCCCGCGCCAAGCGGAACATTCCCGGCTGCCGCCTGGGCAAGGTCTATTTCCTCTCCGGCGGCTCGGAGTCCAACGAGACGGCGATGAAGCTCGCCCGGCAGTACTTCTACGAGAAGGGGGAGACGGAGCGGCGCTACTTCATCTCGCGCAACCAGAGCTATCACGGCAATACCCTTGGCGCGCTGGCGGTCGGCGGCAATCCGGGGCGCCGCGAGGTCTTCGAGCCGCTGCTCAAGGAGGTCCGGCACATCTCGCCCTGCTACGCCTATCGCGGACGGCGCGACGCCGAGAGCGAGGAGGCCTATGGCCAGCGCGTGGCAAACGAGCTGGAGACGGCGATCCTGGAACTGGGCCCCGACAAGGTGATCGGTTTCTTCGCCGAGACCGTGGTCGGCGCCACCCTGGGTGCGGTGCCGGCAGTGCCCGGCTATTTCAAGCGGGTCCGCGAGATCTGCGATACCTACGGCGTGCTGCTGATCCTCGACGAAGTGATGAGCGGCATGGGCCGCACCGGCACGCTCTACGCCTGCGAACAGGAAGGCATCTCGCCCGACATCCTGACCTGCGCCAAGGGGCTCGGCGCCGGCTACCAGGCGATCGGCGCCTGCCTGATGAGCGACGAGATCTACGACACCATCGCCCAGGGCAGCGGGGCCTTCCAGCACGGCTTCACCTATATCGGCCACCCCACGGCCTGCGCCGGCGCGCTGGCGGTGCAGCGTGCGATCGAGCAGGAGAAGCTGCTCGACAACGTGCAGGCGCAGAGCGCGGCGCTGTTCGACGCCCTGCAGGAGCGTTTCGGCAACCACCCCCATGTCGGCGACATCCGGGGACGGGGTCTCTTCCTCGGGGTCGAACTGGTCGCCGACAGGGCCAGCAAGGAAGCCTTCGACCCGGCCCTCAAACTCTTCGCCAAGACCAAGAGCGCGGCCATGCAGCGGGGCCTGCTGTGCTATCCCAACGGCGGCACCGTGGACGGCAAGCGGGGCGATCATATCCTGCTGGCACCGCCCTTCATCATCGGTTCGGAGCAGGTCGCGGAGATCGCCGAAAAGCTTGGCGACGCCATCGATTTCGTACTCGAAGGAGCGGTCTGAGCTCCCTGCGCCGGACGTTACAGCGGCGTCTCAAGCTATTGTTGTGCAATGCAAATATGCGCGTTTACCCCTGCCAGCATTACAGGCTGGTCATTTCGCGCGGCTTCGTGTTTCAATAGTTGGTCACACGACGAAGGCGTGTTCACAAACGCTCGAATGTGACGGCACAGGGAGTAATGGTTCTGACCATTCACGCATTTGGCGCTTCCGCGCCAACCCCGACCTATTTTCGCCCTTCGCTGGACCTTGTGTCTGCGGAAACCATGCGAAGCGGTCCGTTGCCTTTCACGGCAGCGGACCGGCCGTGCTCTGCGGTACGGTCGGGTTCTGTGGCGGCCGCGGCCGCCGCAACATCCTTCGGGATGATCCACGCCTATAAAAATCGGAGGCATACTGCCATGAAGAAACTTGCTTTGACGGGCGTTGCAATGGCCCTTACGGCCAGCCTCGCCCTGATTGGGACTTCGGGTCCCGCGGAGGCTCAAGACCAGCGTTTCGTATCCGTCGGCACGGGCGGCGTCACCGGCGTCTACTATCCGGCCGGCGGCGCCATCTGCCGGCTGGTCAACAAGAACCGCAAGGAGCACGGCATCCGTTGCTCGGTCGAGTCGACCGGCGGTTCGGTGTACAACGTCAACACCATCCGCGAGGGCGAACTGGAGTTCGGCGTCGCTCAGTCCGACATCCAGCACAAGTCCTATCACGGCGAAAGCGAAACCTTCGCCGATCAGGGCCCCTTCGAAGACTTGCGCGCCGTCTTCTCGCTGCATCCCGAGCCCTTTACCGTGGTCGCGCGCAGCGATTCCGGCATCAAGGATTTCGCCGATCTGAAGGGCAAGCGGGTCAACATCGGCAACCCGGGCTCCGGCCAGCGCGACACCATGGATGTCGTTCTGAACGCCTTGGGCTGGACCACCGGCGATTTTTCGCTGGCGTCCGAGCTGAAGTCGGCGGAGCAGAGCCAGGCGCTCTGCGACAATCAGATCGACGCCATGATCTTCACCGTCGGCCATCCCTCGGGCTCGATCCAGGAGGCTACGACCTCCTGCGAGTCCGTTCTGGTCAACGTCGACGGCCCTGAGATCGAGGGCCTGATCGCCGAGAACGCCTACTATCGTAGCGCGACGATCCCCGGCGGCATGTATCGCGGCACCGACGAGGACGTGACGACCTTCGGTGTCGGCGCCACCCTCGTCACCTCAGCCGATGTGCCCGAGGACGTCGTTTACGAACTGGTCAAGGCAGTGTTCGAGAACTTCGACGACTTCAAGAACCTCCATCCCGCCTTCGCCAACCTGAAGCAGGAGGAGATGATCAAGGACGGCCTCTCCGCGCCGCTGCATGCCGGTGCCGAGAAGTACTACAAGGAGCAGGGCTGGATGTAATCTGGCCGTTGCGTCAAGGAAGGGCCGGGCGGAGAGCGATCTTCGCCCGGCCGCTTTCCTAGCTTTCCAAACCTGGGCCGGCGGCCTCGCCGCGCCCCGCGCAGACTAGTCGGGATTTTACGAGAGCCGGAACCCAGAATGAACGACAGCTTCTGGATCTCCTGGCGGGGGGGTGGAGATGGCGGATTCGGACAAGCAGGGGGGCAAAGCCCTTTCCGACGACGAGCTGCAGGATCTCGTCGCCTCGACGGACACCGGCGCGCGCAACATCGTCGGTCCGGTCGGCATCGCCCTGGCGGGGGTCGCGCTGTTCTGGTCGCTGTTCCAACTCTGGATCGCCTCGCCGCTGCCCTTCATCGCCGGACGCTTCGTCTCCGGCATTGTGCTCAATAATACGGAAACCCGCTCGATCCATCTGGCGCTGGCGGTCTTCCTGACCTTCATGTCCTATCCGGCCCTGGCACGCAGCCCGCGCGACCGCGTGCCGATCCTGGACTGGGTCCTGGCCATCGCCGGCGCCTTCTGCGCCGGCTATCTCTTCCTGTTCTACGACGAGCTGGCAACCCGGCCGGGACGCCCCTCCGATTTGGACTTGATCACTGCAGGCGTCGGCATCGTGATTCTGCTGGAGGCGACGCGGCGGGCGCTGGGGCCGCCGCTTATGATCGTCGCAGTCGTCTTCCTCGCTTATACCTTTTTCGGATCCTCAGAATTTGTTCCCGAGGTCATTCGCTCGGATTCCAAATCGTTCCAGGCGGCGATGTCGCACCAGTGGCTAGGCACCGAGGGTGTGTTCGGTGTCGCCCTCGGCGTCTCCGCTGCATACGTCTTCCTCTTCGTGCTGTTCGGTTCGCTGCTGGATAAGGGCGGGGCTGGCAACTACTTCATCCAGCTCGCCTTCGGGCTGCTCGGCCATCTGCGCGGCGGTCCGGCCAAGGCGGCGGTACTGGCCTCGGCGATGACCGGCCTGATCTCCGGCTCCTCGATCGCCAATGTGGTGACCACCGGCACCTTCACCATTCCGCTGATGAAGCGGGTCGGTTTCTCCTCGGAAAAGGCCGGTGCCGTCGAGGTCGGCTCCTCGGTCAACGGCCAGATCATGCCGCCGGTGATGGGCGCCGCCGCCTTCCTGATGGTGGAGTATGTCGGCATCACCTACGTCGAGGTGATCAAGCACGCCTTCCTGCCGGCGACGATCTCCTACATCGCGCTACTCTACCTGGTGCACCTCGAGGCCGTGAAGGCCAACATGAAAGGTCTGCCGAAGCCGGTGATTACGCCGCTGAAGCAAAGCCTGATCCGCACTGGCATCATCCTCTCTTCAATCTTTATCCTCGCTGGCGCGACGTACTTCGTGATGCAGTTCCTGAAATCGGCGCTGGGCGGTGGCTTTGGCATCGGCGTCGTGCCGATCATCCTTGCTGCCTATGTTCTGCTGGTCTGGATCGCCGCCAGGAAGCCGGACCTGGAGATGGACGACCCCAACTCGGAGATCGTCAAGCTGCCGATCGCCGGGCAGGTGGTGAAGACCGGTCTGCACTACATCCTGCCGATCGTGGTGCTGGTCTGGTGCCTGATGGTCGAGCGTATGTCGCCCGGGCTCTCCGCCTTCTGGGCGGCGACTATCATGATCTTCATTCTACTGACCCAGCGGCCGCTGAAGGCGCTGTTCCGCGGCGAGGCGACCCTGGGTGCGGAAACCCGCCAGGGCTTCACGGAGCTGCTCGACGGCCTGATCGCCGGCGCGCGCAACATGATCGGCATCGCCGTAGCGACCGCCACCGCCGGCATCATCGTTGGCACGGTAACTCAAACCGGTATCGGTCAGGTGATGACCGAATTCGTTGAGTACATCTCAGGCGGCAGCCTGATCCTGATCCTGGTGTTCACCGCGATCATCAGCCTGATCCTCGGCATGGGCCTGCCGACCACGGCCAACTACATCGTCGTCTCCTCGCTGATGGCGCCGGTGGTGGTCCAACTAGGCGCGGAGAACGGCCTGATCGTGCCGCTGATCGCCGTGCATCTCTTCGTCTTCTACTTCGGGATCATGGCGGATGTGACTCCACCCGTGGGGCTCGCCTCCTTCGCGGCTGCGGCTGTGTCGGGTGGCGACCCGATACGCACCGGCTTCACGGCGTTCTTCTACAGCCTGAGGACGGTGATTCTGCCCTTCCTGTTCATTTTCAACACCGATCTGCTGCTGATCGACGTCAGCCTGGTGGGCGCGGTCTTCGTCTTCATACAGGCAACCATAGCCATGCTGATCTTCGCGGCGGCGACCCAGGGCTATTTCTTCGCCCGGAATCGCATCTGGGAAGCGGCGGCCCTGCTGCTGATCGCCTTCACCTTGTTCCGTCCCGGATTCTGGCTGGACATGGTGGAGCCGCCCTTCGAGCAGCTCGAACCGACGCAGATCTATGAGGAGGCGGGCACGCGCCCGGCCGGTTCGCAACTGCGGCTGGTGATCGAGGGGCCGGACTTCGACAAGCCCGACGAAACGCTGTCGCGCGCCCTGATCGTGCCGCTCGGCGAGGCCGAAGACGGCGAGGCCCGGCTGTCCGAGCAGGGCATCACGGTCTTCATCGAGGACGGACAGGCGGTTCTGGAGGAACCCTTCCCCGGCACGCCGGCGTTCGAGAAGCTGCAGAACTTCGATTTCTATGGCGACCGCCCGACGGTGATCTCCGAGGTCAAGGTCGAGGCGGAGCGGCTGCCGAAGGAACTCTTCTTCATTCCGGCGGTTCTGCTCTTGGCCCTGGTGATCGTGCTGCAGCGCCGCCGCACCGACGTTCCGGCCTTCTGAGCGGGAGGAGCAGAGATGTACAAGGATATCCTTTTGGCGGTGGACATCGAGGATCCCGAGGATCAGCGCAAGGCCGTGAGCACGGCGGCGGAGTACGCCAAGGCCTTCGGCTCGACGCTGCACGTCATCACGGTGGTGCCGACCTTCGGCCTGTCGATCGTCGGGTCCTACTTCCCGCCCGACTATGAAAAGAAGACCCTCGAGGCCGCCAAGCAGAGCCTGCACGCCTTCTGCGCCCAGCACATCCCCGAGGGCGTTTCCCTGCAGCACATCGTCGGCCACGGCCGCGTCTATCAGGAGATTCTGCGTTGCGCCGAGGAAATCTCCGCCGATCTGATCGTCATGGCCTCGCACCGGCCGGGTCTGGAAGACTATCTGGTCGGGCCGAATGCCGAGAAGGTGGTGCGTCACGCCAACTGCTCGGTCCTGGTGGTGCGGCCATGATGAAAGCCCCGCAGAGCATCTTCCTGGCTTGTCTTCTCGCCCTCTCCCTGGCCGCCTGCGAGACCATGGACTCGGTGGTGGATCTGGGCGCGAGCGCCGAGCCGGAGACCGTCGGCATTCCCGCCGGCCGCTTCGTCCAGGGGTCCAGCCCAGAGCAGCGCGATTACGCCTACACGCTGGATGAACTCGCGACCGGCAGCGCGCGCAGCCGCGACCAGCGTCTCTACGCGCGCGAGCTGGAACCGCAGTGGATCGAGCTGCCGGCTTTCGAGATCGCCGCCACGCCGATCACCAACGCTCAGTACGCCGCCTTCGTCGAGGCAACGGGGCACCCGGCGCCGGACGTCGATCAGGAGACCTGGCTGAGCTACCGCCAGCGGCTCGGCTACGAAGCGACCCGGCCCTATGCCTGGAACGAGGGACGGCCGCCCGAGGGCCGCGCCGACCACCCCGTGGTCCTGGTCGATTATGAGGATGCCCTGGCCTATGCCGCCTGGCTGTCCGAGGAAACCGGCCGGACCTGGCGCCTGCCGAGCGAAGCGGAGTGGGAGAAGGCGGCGCGCGGCGACGACGGGCGGACCTTCCCCTGGGGCAACGCCTGGGATCCGGAGCGGCTCAACACCGCCGACGAAGGGCCGGGGGAAACCCTGCCGGTTGGCAGCTTCGCCGAGGGCGCCAGTCCCTACGGCCTGCTCGACGCCGCCGGACAGGTGGCCGAGTGGACCGCGAGCGAGCAGGCGCCCGGCCGCCACTTCGTCAAGGGCGGCGCCTGGAACGACCAGGGCTGCGGCGCCTGCCGCCCCTCGGCCCGCGAAGGCCGGCCGGACCGGCAGCGCAACGTCGATCTGGGCTTCCGCCTGGTCGTGGAGTAGCGACTTCCGGCGAAAGCGCTTCGCAACGCGGGGCCGCGCCGACTAGACTCCGGCCATGCGGGATCGTCTCAAGCAAAGCGGCGCCATCGAGGTCTCCGGCGAGGCCGATCTCGGCCGCCTGCCACCGCAGGAAATCGCCGAGCTCGCCGCCGCGGCCGAGACCCTGGCCGAGGTCGCCCGGGTACTGGCGAAGACCGGCGACAACGTCGTCGGCGAACTGCTGCGCGGCACCGAGACCTTCTACGAATGGGACCACTATCCGGCGGGCGACGTTTTCGATTCCGACAGCAACAGCCAGTACTACTACCACGCCCATCCGCCGGGACAGCGCTTCGCGGGCGAGCATGGGCATTTCCACACCTTCCTGCGGCCCCGGGGCATGCCGCGAGGGATCAAGCCGGCCCCGCAGCCCGCCGCCGCTCCCTTGCAGGATCCCAACGATGCGCTGTCGCATCTCGTCGCCGTCGCCATGGATGCGCGCGGCCTGCCGATCCGGCTCTTCACCACCAACCGCTGGGTCACCGGGGAGGTCTGGTACCGGGCCGAGGACGTCTGCCGGATGCTGCCGCGCTTCTCGGTCGATCACGCGCAGCCCTCCTGGCCGGTCAACCGTTGGATCACCGCGCTGGTGACGCTGTTCCGGCCGCAGATCGTGGCGCTGCTGCGCGCCCGCGACGCGGCCCTGCACGCCTACGACCGCCGGGTGGTGCCGCCCGACGTCTTCGAGGATCGGGGCCTGGAGATCGTTTCCTATGCGGAGATCGTGATCGAAGCGCAGATCGAGACGCTGCGCTCCCGGAGCCATCGACGTAGGAGTTAGCAGCCGCAGGCCTCGGTCGGCAGGCCGCGGGCGATCCAGCCGGGACCGCCGCTGCTGCCCAGCATCCCCTCGTCGATGTCCGCGACCGCGGTGAAGCCGGCCTCGCGGGCGAGCTTCTGGGCGGCGCTGGAGCGCCCGCCGGCGGCGCAGATGAAGGCGATCGGCCGCTCCTTGTCGCCGTCCACCGCCTCGCTCACCTCTTCGAGGAAAGCCTCGATACCGCCGGGATGGTTGAGCGGAACCTGTACCGCGCCCTGAGGGATGCCGGTGCTGCGCCACTCGCCCGGGGTGCGCACGTCGACGATGGTCAGCGCGCCGCCCGCCGCCTGGGCCGCCGCCTCGTCAGCCGGCATCGCGCCGTCCTCGGCCGCGAGCGCGGGCGCCAGTATGAGCAGGACCGCTAAGAGAACAGGGGTGAATCGGAAAATTGCTACCTTCATAAGCTGAACATAGGGCGGGAGAGGGGGCGCCGCCAGTCGGCAAGCCGCGGTCTTTGCGATTCCCTGCTTCCGCCGTTGCAAGCCACCGCGCGAGGGGCTATAAACCCGCGCCGCGCCATGGTTTCCGGCGCGTTCCGTCCGGGGAGTAGCTCAGCCTGGTAGAGCACCGTCTTCGGGAGGCGGGGGCCGGAGGTTCAAATCCTCTCTCCCCGACCAGCAACCGGACAGCAAAACGCCCGCTTCCTTTCCGGACAGCGGGCGTTTTCGCGTCCTGGAGTCTGCGAAGACTCAGCCGTCGGACCACATCCTCAGCAGGTTGTAGTAGGTTTTCACGCCGAGATCGGCGGTGTGGGACTCCGGGTCGGTCTCGTTGAGGTGCTTCGACATCGCGCGCAGGTCGCCGAGCAGCTCGCGCTGCTCCTGGCTGCGCACGTAGCTCTGCACCCAGGTGACGGCGGCCAGGCGCTCGCCGCGGCTGACCGCGTTGACCCGGTGCAGGGTGCCGGAGGGATAGACCACGGCCTCGCCGGCCAGCAGCTTGACCTCTTCCTGGCCATTGCCCGAGGTGACGATCAGCTCGCCGCCGTCGTAGTCCTCGGGATTGCTGAGGAACAGGGTCACCGAGAGATCGGAGCGTACCTTGTGGGCGCTGCCGATGAAGGCGTTGTCGGCGTGCAGGCCGTACTGCATGCCGGGCTTGTAGCGGCTGATGGTCGGCGGGTGCACGCTGCGCGGAAAGGCGGCGACCTGGAACGCCTCGCTGCCGTAGAGCGCCTCGACGATCAGCTTGTCGATTTCCCGCGAGCCGGCGCCGCCATCGCGGCGCAGCTGCTCGTTGTGCTTGCGTTCGCGCGCCCGGCCCTTGGCGGAGATGCCGCCGTCGACGAACTGCGCCTGGGCGACCAGCGCGCGCGCCTGCTGCAGGCCGGTGCGGTCGAGCACGTTGGGGATGCAGGTGATCATCGCTGTCTAGTAGAGGCGGTCGAGACAGAAGTCCACGGCCTCGACCAGCGTCGCCCTGGCCGGGCTGTCCGGGAAGACGGCGAGATCGGCCTTGGCGGCCGCGCCGTGGCGCTTGGCCTCGGTCATGGAGTCCTCCAGCGCGGCGTGGCGGCGCATCAGCTCCATGGCGTGGCCGAGGTCCGCCTCGCGCTGCTCCAGGTCCTCCAGGCAGCGGCGCCAGAAGGCCTGTTCCTCTTCGTCGCCGCGCTGGAAGGCGAGCACCACCGGCAGGGTGATCTTGCCCTCGCGGAAGTCGTCCCCGACGGTCTTGCCGAGCTCGGCCTGCTTGGCCGAGTAATCCAGAATGTCGTCGACCAGCTGGAAGGCGATGCCAAGCTTGCGGCCGTAGCCGGCCAGCGCTTCGGCTTCGGACTCCGGCCGTTCGGCGACCACCGCGCCGACCTCGCAGGCGGCGGCGAAGAGGGCGGCGGTCTTGGCCTCGATCACCTCCATGTAGGCGTCGCGCGTGGTCTCGGTGTCGTTGGCGGTCAGCAGCTGGTGCACCTCGCCCTCGGCGATCGTCGCCGAGGCGTCGGACAGCACCTTGAGCACCCGCAGGGAGCCGTCGGCCACCATCAGCTGGAAGGCGCGGCTGAACAGGAAGTCGCCGACCAGCACGCTGGCCTTGTTGCCCCAGATCTCGTTGGCGGTGCGCAGCCCGCGGCGCAGCATGCTCTCGTCCACCACGTCGTCGTGCAGCAGGGTGGCGGTGTGGATGAACTCGACGCAGGCGGCGAGCGCCAGGTGGCGCTCCCCCTCGTAGCCGCAGAGCCTGGCGCTGGCCAGGGTCAGCATCGGCCGCAGCCGCTTGCCGCCGGCGGCGATGATATGGCCGGCGAGCTGCGGGATCAGCGCCACCGGAGACTGCATCTTGTCGAGGATCACGGCGTTGACCGCCCGCATGTCCTCGGCGACCAGGGCCATCATCGGCTCCAGGCTGGCTGTCTTTTCCGGCGGGGGATTGCCAAGGTCCTTCGATTTGGGCGCCAGGGCCACGCTCTCTCCTCTGGGTCCGCCCGCGGCGGCGAAACGCCGGGGGCTTCTTTGCGCTGCGAAACTGCTTTATCTCTGCGCAGAATAGGGTGACGCGCGGGGCGGTCAAGCCTGCCCCGTGACCATGTTGTGGCAGCGGGGGCACAGTCGATGAAGGAACTCTTGCGCAGCAATGACTTGATCAGGATCTCCTGGGTCGAAGCGGTGCTGCGCGAGGCCGGGATCGAGGTCCTGGTGCTGGACGCCCACGCCTCGGTGCTGGAGGGCTCGGGCGTGGCGATTCCACGCCGCGTGATGGTTGCCGACGAAGCGCACGGCCGGGCGGAGGCAGCGCTGCGCCGGGGCGAGGAAAGCGAGGGCCTGTGAGCGCCGCGCCCCCGGAAACCAGCGAAGACAGCCTGCTCGGCGGGCGGGTCCGCCTCCTGCAGCCGCTGCTGGGCTACCGCGCGGCGATCGACCCGGTGCTGCTCGCCGCCGCGGTGGACCCGGCCGGCGGGCGCGAGGTGCTGGAGCTCGGCTGCGGCAGCGGCGCCGCCAGCCTCTGTCTGCTGCGCCGCTGCCCGGAACTGCGGGTGACGGGGCTGGAGATCGATCCGCAGAGCGCCGCGCTGGCCCGCCGTTCGGCGGCGCTCAACGGCCTCGAGGACCGCTTCCGGGCGGTCGAGGGCGATCTGCTCGCGCCGCCGCCGGAGCTTGTCGGGCTGGCCTTCGATCAGGCGATCTGCAATCCGCCCTACAATCGGGCGGCCTCCGCCACCGTCTCGCAGAAGCCGGGCCTGGCCAGGGCGCACAGCGAGAGCGCGGCGGTTCTCGACGACTGGATCGCCGCCGCGCGGCGCGCGCTCAAGCCCAAGGGCCGCCTGACCCTGATTCACCGCGCCGACCGTCTTGGAGAGATCCTCTCCCTGCTGCGGGGCTGGGCGGGGGAAATCGTAGTTTTTCCGCTCTGGCCCGGCGCGGGCAGGCCGGCCAAGCGGGTGCTGCTGCGCGCCCGCGCCGGGGTCGCCACGCCGATGAAGCTGGCGGCCGGCCTTGCCCTGCACGACGCGGACGGCGGCTTCAGCCCGCAGGCTGAAACCGTTCTGCGGCAAGGGGCCGCCCTGCCTCTGGAATAAGCGCTTGGCGCGGGTGAGGAGTTGACAGCGCCCGCCGGGGCTCGCAAACAGACCCGGTCGCTCCGATGAAACACCGCAACAGATATTTGGCGCTGGTCGCCGCGCTGCTCGCCGTCGCCGGCGCGGCGGCGGCCTATGTCTTCACCCTGCGCCCGCCGCCGGAGCCGGTCGAGCTCTCGGTCTATAGCTGGCCGAACTACATCCCGGAGGCCTTGTTCGAGCGTTTCACCGAGGAAACCGGCATCGAAATCGCGCTGTTCACCTACGATACCAACGAGGAGCTGCGCGAGGCCCTGGCCGCCGGGGCGCTCTACGACATCGCCTTGCCCTCGGACTTCATGGTCGCCGAGCTGATCGAGGCGGACCTGCTGCTGCCCCTGAAGCGCGAGGAGATGCCGAACCTCGCCAAGATCGAGGCGCCGCACGACGATCCGGTGTTCGATCCCGGCCGCCGCTATTCCACGCCCTATCTCTGGGGGACCATCGGCTTCACCTACGACGCTGCGCGGACCTCCGAGCCTCTGAAGGAAAGCTGGAGCGAGTTCTTCGAGCCGCGCACCGAGCTCGACGGCAAAGTCGCCGCCCTGGGCGATGAGATCGAGGTCTACAGCGCCGCCGCCTATTACCTGGATATCGACCGCTGCACCACCGATCCGGATTCGGCGCGGCGCATCCTGGAGCTGCTGGAGGCGCAGAAGCCCCATCTCGCCGCCTATCAGTCCGAGGGGACGATCGAATCCATGGTGACCGGCGAGGTGATCCTGCATCATCAATGGAACGGCGCGGCGCACCGCACGCGCGAATCTCTGGGTACCGCGGTTTACGTCTATCCCCGCGAAGGCGTCACCTACTGGCAGGACAACTTCGTGATCCCGGCCAAGGCGACCCACCCCGAGCCGGCGATGCGCTTCTTGAACTGGATGATGCAGCCGGAGAACAGCGCCGAGGCCAGCAACTTCACCGGCTACATGAATGCCATCGCGGGGTCGGAGGAGTTCCTCGAGCCCGCGCTGCTCGAGGATCCGGCGGTCAATCCGCCGGACGAGGCGATGGCGCGGCTGCGGCCGGCCCGGCGCTGCTCGCAGGAGGCGCGCAGCCTGCGCCAGGAAGTCTGGAACCGTTTGCTCGAGGGAGATTGACATGAGCCAAGCCCCCCGCACCTTCACCGCCGCGCTCTGGGCGACCAACCTGGCGCGGCCGCTGAACGGCATCGGTGCCTGGGTCGCCCAGGTCGAAGCCCAGATGCAGGAGGCCAAGGCGGCCGGCGCGGAGCTGCTGGTGATGCCCGAGTACATCTGCGAACAGTGGCTGTCCTTCGCACCGGAAGGCCTCAAGGGCGACGAGGAGATCCCCTGGATGGCCGAGCAGGCCGAGGCCGCGCTGGAAGGCCTGAAGGGTCTTGCCGAAAAGCACGACATGGCGCTGCTCGCCGGCACCATGGCGGTCAAGGCGGAGAGCCCGGCCGAGGGCGCACCGCCCTATCTCAACCGGGCCCACCTCTTCCTTCCGGATGGGCGGATCGTCAAGCAGGACAAGCTCTGCCTGGTGCCGGCGGAGAAGGACCCCCAAGGCTGGAACCTCTCCACCGGCTCGCAGATCGAGATCGTCGAGTGGAGGGGGATGAAGATGGCGACCCTGATCTGCCTCGACATCGAGATGCCGGCGCTGTCGCAGCGCCTGGCCAAGGAGTCCCTGGACCTGCTGATGGTGCCCTCGATGACCTCGAAGCTGGCCGGCTACTCCCGGGTGTTCGGCTGCGCCAAGGCGCGCGCCGTCGAGCTACAGACCGCGGTGCTGACCGTCGGCACCATCGGCGCGGCCTCGATGAACAAGCCGCGCGAAACCAATATCTCCGGCGCCAGCGTCTTCGTGCCCTGCGAGGAAGCGCTGGGGCACAGAGGCATCGCCGGCGAGGAGATTCCGCCGCGCGACGCGGTCGAAGGGCCGGGGCCGATGCTGATCGCCAAGGACCTGCCGGTCGGATTGATCCGCGAGCTGCGCGCCGGGGCCGCCGAGGTCTGGCCGGGCGCCTGGACCGCCGATCACGTCAGAATCAAACGCGATTCAGATAACGCGTGACTCTGTTGCGGTATTTCGGAGAATGACTCCAAGAAAAAAAGGACAGGGCAAAGGGGAAGTATGCAGGAAGACAAGAAGGTCGCCATTCGCGCCGAAAATGTGACCAAGATCTTCGGCAGCGGCGACCAAGAGGTCCGGGCGCTCGACAACGTCTCGATCACCATCAACCAGAACGAATTCTTCACCCTGCTGGGGCCCTCGGGTTGCGGCAAGACCACACTGCTGCGGCTGATCGCCGGGTTCGAGCAGCCCAACGCGGGCGAGATCTGGCTCGACGACCAGGTGCTGACCGGGCTGCCGCCGCACCGCCGGCCGGTCAACACGGTGTTCCAGTCCTACGCGCTCTTTCCCCATATGACGGTCGGCCAGAACATTGCCTTCGGCCTGGAGATGCAGGGCAAGGGCAAACAGGAGATCGATAGCACCGTCAAGGAGATGCTCGATCTGGTGCATCTCGGCGGCATGGAAATGCGCACTCCGGCACAGCTTTCCGGCGGCCAGCAGCAACGCGTGGCGCTGGCCCGGGCGCTGGCCAACCGGCCCAAGGTGCTGCTGCTCGACGAACCGCTCTCGGCGCTCGATTTGAAGCTGCGCAAGGGCATGCAGATCGAGCTGAAGCGGCTGCAGAGCGAGACCGGCATCACCTTCGTCTTCGTCACCCACGATCAGGAAGAAGCCCTGACGATGTCGGACCGCGTCGCGGTGATGAGCAGCGGCCAGATCCTGCAGATCGGCAACCCCAGCGAGATCTACGAGCATCCGCAGCAGCGCTTCGTCGCCGACTTCATCGGCGAGACCAACTTCCTCGAGGCCGAGGTGGTCGACAGGGCAGCGCGCAGACTGCGCCTGGACGAGGGCGGCGAGGTCACGCTCGCCATCGACTTCAGTCAGGAGACCGGCCAGCGCGTCACCCTGGCGGTGCGGCCCGAGCGGGCGCAGCTGGACAAGCCGAACGAAAACGCGACCCTCAAGGCGACGGTCTCCACTGTCGTCTACTTCGGCACCGACACGACCTATCACCTGACCCTGGACGGCAGCGGCAAGCCCTTCACGGTGCGGATGCAGAACCGCCAGGGCGCGCGGCGCGCCTTCTCCGCCGGCGATCCGGTGGCGCTGCTGCTGCCGGAGGATGCCATTCAAGTACTGAAGGACTGATGGTCGCAGAGGCCACGCCGTCGCCGCAGAGGCCTCCCATGACCCCCGCCGAGGCGGCGGAAAAGCGCGATCTGCGCGCGCGGCGGCTGTTGCTGCTGCCGGCGGTGGCGCTGATCCTGGCGTTCGGCGTGGTGCCGCTGTTCATCATCCTGATCTATTCCTTCCTCGAACCCGGCGCCTACGGCGGGGTGAAGTGGGAATTCTCGACCGACGCCTATGTCCAGTTCCTGTTCGAGCGCGATCTCTTCGACGACACCCTGACCTTCACCACGTCCTACCTCGAGATCTACTGGCGCTCGCTTTCGCTGGCCGTGATCACAACGGTGCTGTCGCTGCTGATCGGCTTTCCCTGCGCCTATGTGATCGCCACCAAGCCGCCAACCCAACGCAACATCTGGCTGTTCCTGATCACCATTCCGTTCTGGACCAACCTGCTAATCCGCACTTACGCGATGCTGCTAATCGTGCGCGACCAGGGCATCGTCAACGGCTTCCTGATGGGCATCGGGGTGATCGACCAGCCGATCGTGATGCTCTACACCGACTTCGCGGTCGGCCTCGGTCTGATCTACAGCTACCTGCCGTTCATGGTGCTGCCGATCTACGCCAGCCTGGAGAAGCTCGATTTCCGCCTGGTCGAGGCCGGTTTCGATCTCTACGCCGACCGCCGTAAGGTGCTGCGCAGGATCGTCGTGCCGCTGGCCATGCCGGGCATCGTCGCCGGCTCGATCCTGGTGTTCATCCCCAGTCTCGGCGCCTTCATCACCCCGGTGCTGCTGGGCGGCGGCACTGAGCTGATGATCGGCAACATGATCCAGCTGCAGTTCGGCTCCTCGCGCAACTGGCCTTTCGGCTCGGCGGCCGCGCTGATCCTGATGTCGACCGTGCTGATCGCCTTGACGATCTACGTGCGCAACGCCTCGCGTATCCGTGCCGGGCAGAGCTGAGCATGAGCGCGCGCGCCCGCAGTTTCGATCTCAAACATCAGACCGGTTTCAAGACGGCCACCTATCTCTGCTTCTTCGTCCTCTATGCGCCGATACTGGTGCTGATCTTCTTCTCCTTCAACGAGAGCCGCTCGGTCACCATCTGGACCCAGTTCAGCCTCGACTGGTACGCCCAGGCTTTGGATAACAAGGGCATTCAGCGCGCCACCGTGACCTCGCTGCAGGTCGCCCTGACGGCGACTATCTTCTCCACCGTCTTCGCGACGATGAGCGCGCTGGCGACCACCCGAGTGCGCTACTTCCCCGGCATGACAGCGGCCTACGCGACGATCAACATGCCGCTGATGGTGCCGGAGATCGTCACCGCGGTGGCGACGCTGACCTTCTTCTCGCTGCTCAAGACCCAGTTCGGCATCCACTTCGGCCTGGGCAACCTGATCATCGCCCATACGGTGTTCTGCGTGCCCTTCGCCTACATGCCGATCCGCGCCCGGCTGGAAGACATGGACCTGACCCTGGAACATGCCGCCGCCGATCTCTACGCAACGCCCTGGCGGGTGTTCCGGCGGGTTACCTTCCCGCGCATGATTCCCGGCATCGTCGCCGGCGCGATGCTTGCTTTCATCGTCTCGCTCGACGACGTGATCATCACTCTGCTGGTCGCCGGGCCGGGGGAGACCACGCTGCCGCTGTTCATCCTCGGGCAGATCCGCCGCGGCGTAACGCCCGAGGTCAACGCCATCTCCACCATCCTGTTGGTGGTCTCCATTTCCTTTGTTACCCTCTTCTTCCTTGTCGGGCGAAGAGGCAAGAAGAACGGTTAATTTCTTTCGCAGGGAGATAAAAGCGATGAAAATCAAAAACCTGGGTTTGGCGACCGCAGTAGGGGCGATGTTCGCCGCGTCGCCCGCGCTCGCAGAGGGCGAGTTGCACATCTACAACTGGGGCAACTACACCAATCCCGAGCTGATCGAGAAGTTCACGCAGGAGTACGGCGTCGAGGTCACCATCGACGACTACGACTCCAACGAGACCATGCTGGCCAAGGTGCAGGGCGGCGGCACCGGCTACGACATCGTGGTGCCGGGCGACTACATGGTCACCATCATGCGCGAGCAGGACCTGCTGGCCGAGGTGCGTCCCGACCAGATGGAGAATTTCGAGAACCTTGAAGAGCGCTGGAAGGACGTGCCCTGGGATCCGGGCCGCCACTACAGCATTCCCTGGCAGTGGGGCACCACCGCCTTCACCGTCAACACGGCGGTCTACGACGGCGACATCGACACCCTGGAGATCCTGTTCGATCCGCCGGAGGTGCTGTCGGGCCGGATCAACATGCTGCTCGACATGAACGACGTCATCAACGCCGGTCTGCGCTACCTCGACCTGCCGCGCTGCAACAAGAACAAGGAGGATCTACGCAAGCTGAACGATCTGCTGCAGGCCGCCAAGCCGCATTGGCGGACCATGGCCTACGGCACCATCGAGAAGCTGACCTCCGGCGACGTCGACGTCTCGCAGAACTGGAACGGCGCCTCGATGCGCGCCCGGCTCCAGGTGCCGACCCTGAAGTACGCCTATCCGGTTGAGGGCTTCACCGGCTGGATGGACAACGTCGCGGTGCTCAAGGACGCGCCCAACCTCGAGAACGCGAAGCTGTTCATGAACTTCATCATGGAGCCGGAGAACGCGGCCCTGATCTCCAACTTCGCGCGCTACGCCAACGGCGTGGAGGGCAGTGCGGAGTTCATGGACCCGGAGATGGTCGAGGCGCCGGAGATCATCATGCCCGCCGACGCGCCGGACCCGGACTTCGTGCCGGCCTGCGACGAGGAAGTCGTGGCGCTCTACGACCGGATCTGGACCAACCTGCAGAAGTAGACGGCGAAAGTCGGGGCGCCTTACGCCCGAAGTATTGCTTGGGGGGCTGCGGCCCCCCAAGTCATGTCCGGAACAAGAAAAGCGAACGTGAGAGAGATGCGGACGATCTACAGCGACGCGCACCAGAAGCACGCCGGGGCGATGGAGTTCGTCAACGGCCAGATGGTGCCGATGTTCGAGAAGCCGGAGCGCATGGACATGGTCCTCAAGCGCATCACCGAGGTCGGCTTTGGCGACCTGCAGGGACCGGAGTCCTTCGGCCTGGGGCCGATCCTGAAGGTTCATGACGCGGGCTACCTCGACTTCCTGCAGAACGCCTACGCCCGCTTCCGCGAGCATGGCGACGAGGGCGACTTCGCCTCCGGCTTCGTCTTCGCCATGCGCGGCCTGCGCCAGGCGCCCAATCCCAACATCTACGCCCAGTTCGGCTACTACAGCTTCGATCTCTCCGTGCCCTTCGTCGCCGGCACCTGGGAGGCGATCCAGGCCTCCTGCGATGTCGCGCTGACCGGCCGCAAGCTGCTGGGCGAGAGCGGCGCGCGCGCCGTTTTCTCGATCTGCCGGCCGCCGGGGCACCACGCCGGCGCCTCGCTGGCAGGCGGCTACTGCTATGTCAACAACGCCGCCGTGGCCGCCCAGGCCTTCCGCGACGACGGCGCCAAGCGGGTGGCGATCCTCGATGTCGACTACCACCACGGCAACGGCACCCAGAACATCTTCTACGACCGCGACGACGTGCTCTTCGTCTCGCTGCACGGCCATCCCGACCAGGAGTATCCCTACTTCGCCGGCTATGCCGAGGAAACCGGAGCGGGCGAGGGCGAGGGCTACAACCTCAACTTCCCGCTGCGCTGGGGGACCGCCTGGGAAGGCTACGCCGAGGCGCTGCGCCGCGGAATCTCGCGGATTCAAGACTACAAGCCCGACGTGCTGGTGGTCTCTCTCGGCGTCGATACCTACAAGGAAGATCCGATCTCCCATTTCAAACTCGACAGCGAAGACTATCTGAAGATGGGAGAAATGATTGCCGGGATCGGCCAGCCGACGCACTTCGTGATGGAAGGCGGCTATGCGGTCGAGGAGATCGGCATCAATGTCGTCAACACCCTGACCGGCTTCGAAAACGCCGGTTAGCCGTTCAACCCTGCACGAGGTCAGTTTGCCACAGCCGAAGAAATCCCTCTATGCCCGGATCAAGGCGGCCACCGTCGATCCGCTGCGCAACCCGCCGCCGCGGGTCAACGTTTTGCGCCTGTCCGGCGTCATCGCCGACACCAACTCGCCGCTACGCGGCGGCATTTCCCTGAACAGTCTGGCCGGGCCGATCGAGCAAGCCTTCAAGGGCCGCAACCTCAAGGCCGTGGCGCTGGCGATCAACTCGCCCGGCGGCTCGCCGGTGCAGTCGGCGCTGATCGCCCGGCGCCTGCGCGAGAAGGCGGCCGAAGCCGAGGTGCCGGTGATCGCCTTCTGCGAGGACGTCGCCGCCTCGGGCGGCTACTGGCTGGCCTGCGCCGCCGACGAGATCTACGCCGAGGACAACTCCATCGTCGGCTCGATCGGGGTGATCTCCGCCAGCTTCGGCTTCCAGGAGGCCATCGCCAAGCTCGGGGTCGAACGCCGGCTGTACACCGCCGGGGAGAAGAAATCCCTGCTCGATCCCTTCCAGGAGGCCGATCCCAAGGACGTCGCCCGCCTCAAGGCGATCCAGAAGGAGATGCACGAGTCCTTCAAGACCCTGGTGCGCGAGCGCCGCGGCGAACGCCTCACCGGCGCCGAGAAGACGCTGTTCAGCGGCGAGTTCTGGACCGGCCGCAAGGCGCTGGAGCTGGGTCTGGTCGACGGGCTTGCCGATCTGCGCAGCGAGCTGCGCCGGCGTTTCGGCGAGGAGCTGATCCTGCGCAAGGTCGAGCGCAAGAAAGGCCTGATCCCCAAGCGGCTCGGTATGGAGACGGGCTTCGGCTTCCCCGAGCCGGAAAGCTGGGGCGCCGGTCTGCTCGCCGCCGCCGAGCAGCGCGCCCTCTGGGGCCGCTTCGGGCTGTAGCCGCTAGTCCAGCCAGTCCAGGCGCGCCTCGACCGGCCCCTTGCCGTCGTTGAGGAAGAGCGCGTGCTTCTCCGCGAGGCTTTCCAGGAAGGGCAGGGGGTCGAAGCAGGCCTCCGGCGTGACGACCCCCCGCGCGGCGATCTTGCCGCCGAGGATCGCCTTGGCCGCCTCGCCGAAGCCGGCCGCCGTGCCGATGCCCTCGCGCGTCTCCAAGGTGGCGAAGTCCCAGCGGAAAGTGGCGACGATCCGGGCCGGTCTGCCGTCCTTCTCGCCGGTGGCGACGACGCTGTGCGGACGGTAGGCGGGGTCGCGTTCCCCGGCCAGCCAGCGCTCCGGCTGCTCGGCCAGCGCGGTGAAGACCTCGACCGCCGCGTCGGCGGCGACCACTTCGCCGGCGGCCATTCGGGTGCAAACCTGACGGATGAGCTGGTTGACCGGCGGCGGCGAGAGTGCGGCGACCGAAACCATTTCCCTCAGGCTGGTGAGCCTGCGCGGCAGGGTGACCGGCTCGGCGAAGCCGACCACGACCCCCTCCATCTCCGTGCCGCCCTCCGCATCCCCAGGCACCGGCAGGACCCGCTTTTCCGCGAAGGGGGCGGTCTCGCGCAGCGCGCCGTCGCGGTAGTAGCGCGGATTCTCGGCGAAGGCCTGCAGCACCGCCTGCATGGCACCGTTGACCCGCCCGCTCTGCTCGATCTCGGCCAGGCTCTCGCGGGCGTCGCCGAGCAGCGACTCCACGTCCTCGATCCAGCCGGTCTCCAGGCGATCGCAGCGGTCGAGCCGCTCGGCGGCGTGGCGGCAAAGCAGGTTGTTGAGGCCCGGCGCCTCGCCCATGCCGATCAGCGCCGTCACCTCCGCCGTCTCGGCCCGGCCGGAAAGGCGCAGCGCCGCCTCTGCGGCGCGGCCGTCCTCGCTGTAGTCGAGGTAGTGCGCCCCGGCGGCGATGGCGGCCTCCAGGGCCGGCAGCAGGGTCAGGAAGTAGGGGCCGGTGGTGTTGAGCAGCAGCGCCGCGCCCTCCAGCAGAGGCCGCAGGCTGCCGGGCTCCCTGACATCGGCCTGCGCCGCGTGCCAGGCCGTTTGGGGATGGCTGGCGCTCAGCGCCGCGACCGTCGCCTCGGCGCCGGTCAGACTGCGCCCGGCGATGACGATTTCGCTGACCAGGCCGCTTTCGGCCAGAATTTCCAGCGCCGGGCGGCAGTAGCGTCCGGCGCCGCCCAGGGCGACGACTTTCATGTTTCCTCCTGGCATGCTTCGGTCGGGACTATAACCGCTCACGCCCTGCGCTGCAGGCGCTTTCCCGCCCTGGGCTGCAGACGCTTTCCCGCCCGGCGCGGCAGGCGCGGCTTGAAAGCGAGGGCCGATACGGGTTTCTATGCGCTGCCGCGCGGCCCACGCCGAGCAAGGAGAGTCAGATGTCCGATAAGCCCGTTCTGCTGATCACCCGCCGCCTGACCGATGCCGTCCACGCCCGGGCCGAACGCGACTACCGGGCCGTGCTCAATCTCGAGGATCGCGTGTTCACGCGCGAAGAACTGATCGACCGCTGCCAGGAGGTCGATGCAGTGCTGCCCTGCCATTCGGAACGCTTCGACGCCGAGACGATCGCCGCCCTGCCGGAGCGGCTGAAGGTGATCGCCAACCACTCGGTCGGGGTCGACCACGTCGATCTGGCGGCGGCCAAGGCGCGGGGAATCGTCGTCACCAACACCCCCGATGTGCTGTCCGATGCGACCGCCGAGATCGCCATGCTCTGCATGCTCGGCGCCGCCCGCAGAGGGGCGGAGGGCAACCGCCTGCTGCGCGAGGGCCGCTGGGACTTCTGGTCGCCGGCCTTCATGGTCGGCCGGCAGGTGACCGGCAAGCGCTTTGCCGTGCTCGGCATGGGCCGGGTTGGCCAGGTGGCGGCCGAGCGGGCGCGCGGCTTCGGCATGGAGGTGCACTACCACAACCGCCGCCGACTTCCCCCGGATCAGGAGAAAGGCGCGGTTTTCCACGATTCCCTGAACAGCCTGCTGGCGGTCGCCGACGTCCTGTCGCTGCACTGCCCGGCAACGGACGAGACCAAAGGGGCGATCGATGCCGAGGCGCTGTCCTTGCTGCCGGAAGGGGCGATCCTGGTCAACACCGCCCGCGGCGACCTGATCGACGAATCGGCCCTGCTCGACGCCCTGACCTCGGGCCGGCTCTATGCTGCGGGACTCGATGTCTTCCGCGACGAGCCGGGGGGCAATCCGGCGCTAGCGGCCCTGGAGAATGTCTTCCTGCTGCCGCACATCGGCTCGGCGACCCAGGAAACCCGCGATGCCATGGGATTTCGCGCTTTGGACAATCTTGACGCGGTCTTTGCCGGGGACGAACCCCGCGACCGCGTGGCCTGAAACCGCCTGCTTGAGGGCGGCGCAGGCGCCGCGTAGCCTAAGCTGCTTGTAATAGAGCCAACTTTGCTGAATATTTCATAAATCAAGGCAGAGACGTAAGCATTTGCCACAATAAACTACGGAAGTCGGGTTGCATTGCGGGCGAAAGTCGCGTTGCATTGCAGCCGAATGTGAACCTACAGGGAGGAAATGATGGCAGACACGACACAAAAATCCACCGCACAGGAAACCACCCGCCGGGGCTTTCTCAAAAAGGGCGCCATGGCGGGCGGCGTCGTCGCCGGCAGTGCGATCGGCGCGCCGGCCGTGCTCGCCCAGAGCCCGCTCGTCGTCAAGATGCAGACATCCTGGCCGTCCTCGGACATCTGGATGGACTTTGCACAGCAGTACGTCGATCGGGTCGAGGCGATGTCGGGCGGCCGCCTGACAATCGATCTGCTTCCCGCCGGCGCCGTGGTCGGTGCCTTCCAGGTGCTGGACGCGGTCAACGACGGCGTGCTCGACGCGGCGCATACCGTTCCGGTTTACTGGTACGGCAAGAACAAGGCCGCTTCGCTGTTCGGCACCGGTCCGGTGTTCGGCGGCTCGGCGACCACCATGCTGGCCTGGTTCCATCAGGGCGGCGGTAAGGATTTCTATCGCGAGCTGACCCAGGACATCATGGGCCTGAACGTTTACGGCTTCATGGGCTTCCCGATGCCGGCCCAGCCTTTCGGCTGGTTCAAGGGCGAGGTCAACTCGGTAAGCGACATCGAGGGCTTCAAGTACCGCACCGTCGGCCTCGCGGCCGATCTGCTGCAGTCCATGGGCATGAGCGTCGCCCAGCTTCCGGGCGGCGAGATCGTGCCGGCCATGGAGCGCGGCGTGATCGACGCCTTCGAGTTCAACAACCCCTCCTCGGACATGCGTTTCGGCGCCCAGGATGTGGCCAAGAACTACTACCTCTCGTCCTACCATCAGGCTTCGGAGAGCTTCGAGTTCCTGTTCAACAAGGACTTCCTCGACGATCTCGAGCCCGACCTGCGGGCGATTCTCGAGTACGGCGTCGAGGCAACGTCGACCTCGAACACCGCGCTGGCCCTGGATAACTACTCTTCCGATCTGCAGAAGCTGCAGGAGGAGCACGGCGTCACGGTTCATCGTACCTCGGAGGAGATCCTGGCGGCCCAGCTCGAGGCCTGGGACACCCTGATCACCGAGCTCGAAAACGACGAGTTCATGAAGCGGGTGATGGACAGCCAGCGCGAGTGGGTCGACCGCGTCACCTACTACGAGTTGATGAACGCGCCCGACTACGCGCTTGCTTACGATCACTACTTCCCGAACAAGCTGAAGCTCTAAGTTCCGCTTCTAATAGTTCGCTTTACCTGCGGGCCGGGGGGGGGGGGAAAACCCCC
>JBBEAM010000007.1:210454-466524 GCA_040882845.1 Rhodovibrionaceae bacterium
GCGATAACGCCGCCGGCCCGGCTTCGCGAATGCCTCAGCAGTAGAGGACGGGATGCAAGCCTTCATTCACTTCGCCGATTCGCTCTCGGCCTGGTTCGGCAAGGCCTTCGGATGGCTGATCATCCTGATGACTTTCGGCGTCAGCTACGAGGTCATCGTCCGCTACCTGTTCAATTCGCCGACGCCCTGGTCGCTCGACGTCTCCTTCATCATGTACGGTACGCTGTTCATGATGGGCGGGGCCTATACCCTCTCGACCGAAGGCCATGTGCGCGGCGATTTCATCTATCGCCTGTGGCGGCCGCGCACCCAGGCGACGGTCGATCTCGTGCTCTATCTGCTGTTCTTCTTTCCTGGCGTCACGGCGTTGATCTTCGCCGGCTGGAAGTACGGTGTGCGTTCCTGGGGATACCTCGAGACCAGCGTCAACAGCCCGGCGGGCGTGCCGGTATTCCAATTCAAGATGGCGATCGTCGCGGCAGGCCTTCTGCTGTTCATCCAGGGCATGGCGCAGGTCTGCAAGTGCATCGTCTGCCTGCGTGAGGGCCATTGGCCGCGAATCGAGGACGATGTGAAGGAAACCGAGGAAGCCTTGGCGGAGCGCTACGCCAAGGGAGAGCTCTAGACCCAGCGCCGCCGATCGACGTCATTCGTTTGCACACGGAGCACCCAACGTGACCGATCCCCAAGTCGCCCTGACGATGCTCGGCATCTTCATCATGCTGGTGTTCCTCGGCTTTCCCATCGCCTTCACCCTGATGGCGCTGGGCATCGGCTTCGGGTACTTCGCTTACTTCGACGCCGGCAGGATGTGGCGCGGTTTCAACCGGCTGACCGAGGATGCCGACACCTGGACCAGTCTCACGGCCTGGATCGACGGCTTCTTCAACAACCGGATCTTCGACCTCTTCGTCAATCAGACCTATACGGTGATGTCGAACGAGGTGCTGACGGCAGTGCCGCTGTTCCTCTTCATGGGCTACATCGTCGAGCGCGCGAACATCGTCAGCCGGCTGTTCTCGACCCTCAACATCGCCGCCAAGCGGGTGCCCGGATCGATGGGGGTCGCCGCCCTGATCACCTGCGCGCTCTTCGCCACGGCGACCGGCATCGTCGGCGCGGTGGTGACGCTGATGGGGCTGCTGGCGCTGCCGGCCATGCTCAAGGTCCGCTACGACCACAAGTTCGCCTCGGGGATCATCTGCGCGGGCGGGACGCTGGGTATCCTGATCCCGCCTTCGATCATGCTGATCGTCTACGCCGCCTCCTCGGGCGTCTCCATCGTGCGGCTATACGCCGGCGCCCTGCTGCCCGGCCTGGTGCTGGTCGGGCTCTATCTGCTCTACGTGATCGGCCGTGCGACCCTGCAGCCCTCGGTCGCGCCGCGGCCGACCAAGGACGAGGTGCCGGACGTTCCGGCGGTCAAGCTCGTCATCATGCTGATGACCTCCTTCTTCCCGCTCGCTTTCCTGATCCTCGCGGTGCTCGGCTCGATCCTGTTCGGCCTGGCGACGCCGACCGAGGCGGCGGCGATCGGCGCTCTCGGCGGCATGGTGCTGGCGATTGCCTACCGCGCGCTGACCTTTCAGCGGCTGCGCGAATCGGTCTATCTCACCGTCCGGACCACGGCGATGGTCTGCTGGCTTTTCGTCGGCTCCTATACCTTCTCCTCGGTGTTTTCCTACCTCGGCGGCGAGCACCTCATCTCCGAGTTCGTCCAGGGTCTCGACCTCTCGCCGCTCGCCTTCCTGCTGCTTGCCCAGCTGATCATCTTCCTGCTCGGCTGGCCGCTGGAGTGGTCGGAGATCATCATCATCTTCGTGCCGATCTTCTTGCCGCTGCTCGCGCTGTTCGGGATCGATCCGCTGTTCTTCGGTGTGCTGGTGGCGCTCAACCTGCAGACCAGCTTCCTGACGCCGCCGATGGCGATGTCGGCCTATTACCTCAAGGGGATCGCGCCGCCTGAAATACGCCTGACCGAGATCTTCGCCGGCGTCATGCCCTTCCTGTTCATGGTCTTCATCGCCATGGCCCTGATCTACATCTTCCCCGGCCTGGTCTTCGACCTTCCCAAGCTGTTCTATGGCTGATCGGCGCAAGGCTGCGGAGAACCTGATCGGCGCGGGGGCGCTAACCCTGCGCGACCGGCTCGCCGGCGGCGCGCTGCGCGCCGCCGATCTGGCCTCGGCGCTGCTCGAACGCATCGCCGCGGTCGAGCCGGAGGTCCAGGCCTGGGCCTGGCTGGACGGCGACTTCGTGCTGCAGCAGGCCAAGGCGCTCGACGCCCGCCGCGCCTCCGGCGCCGCCATCGGCCCGCTGCACGGCCTGCCGGTGGCGGTCAAGGACATCGTCGATACCGCCCGCATCCCGACCGAGAACGGCAGCAGCCTCGACGCCGGGCGCGTGCCCACCGCCGACGCTTTCGTCGTCGAGCGGCTGAAGGCGGCGGGCGCGCTGATCCTGGGCAAGACGGTCTCCGCTGAGCTCGCTTTCCTGCATCCAGGGAAAACCCGCAACCCCCACAACCCCGCACATAGCCCGGGCGGATCCTCCTCGGGCTCGGCGGCGGCTGTGGCGGCCGGTATGGCGCCGCTGGCGCTCGGCACCCAGACCGGCGGATCCGTGATCCGTCCCGCTGCCTTCTGCGGCGTCGTCGGCTTCAAGCCGAGCTTCGGCGCGATCCCGCGCCGCGGCATCCTCGCGCAGTCGCCGAGCCTGGATACCGTCGGCGTCTTCGCCCGCGACGTCGAGGACGCGGCGCTGCTCGCCGAGACGCTCTACGGTCACGATCCCGCCGATCCCGCCACCCGTCCGGCGCCGCCGCCGCGGCTGCTCGACACTGCGCTGTCGGAGCCGCCGGTGACCCCGATGTTCGCCTTCGTCCGTCCGCCGCGCTGGGAGGACGCCGACCCGCAGACCCACATGGCGCTGCGCGAGGTGACCGACGCGCTCGGCGAGAACTGCTTCGAGGCGGTGCTGCCCACTGCCTTCGACGAGGCGGCGGCGATCCGCGAACGGATCAACTACGCCGAGATGGCGAAGTGCTACTATTCCTACGAACGGCGTGGCCGGGAGCAGCTTTCGGAGATCCTCCTCAAGGCGATCGACGCCGGCAAGGCGGAGCTGGCGCGCGACTACATCGCGGCACTCGACTGGCCGGGGGTGCTGAACGCCGGGCTGGAGGAGATTTTCGAACGCTGCGACGCCATCCTGACCCCGGCCACTCTGGGCCCGGCGCCGGGGCGGGAAACCACCGGCGACGGCATCTTCAACGGCCTGTGGACGCTGTGCGGCACGCCGGCCGTCACCCTGCCGCTGTTCGAGGCCGAAGACGGGCTGCCCATGGGCCTGCAGCTGGTCGGCCGCCGCGGCGACGACGCCCGCCTGCTGCGCACGGCGCGCTGGCTGGCGGCGCGCTTCGCTACGCTTGAGGAGGACTCCCCCCATGCTTGACCGCGTTCTCGGCATTTTTGCCTATGCCGTTCTGCTCGGCTTCCTCGGCATCCTGGTCGGCTTCGTGCCGCGCTGGGATCTCGGCATCGTCGTCGCCGTCTCGTTGGCGCTGGTCGCCTACGACTTCCTGTTTTTCGAGGGCGGAAAGCAGAAATGAGCGCTGGCCGTCTTCGCGTCGGGGGCAGACGCGCCTTGACCGCGCGGCTCCCGGCTCTCTAAATACCGCCCATGTTCGGATTTTCCCTCGGCAAGCTGACGATCCTGGTGGCGATCATCCTCGCGATCTGGTTCGGCTTCAAATGGGTCGGCAAGCTCGAGGCCGACCGCAAGGAGAAACTGCGTCAGGCGGCCCGCGAGGGCACGCGCGGCGGCAAGGCCGAGGGTAGAACCGGCGGGAAGACCGGCGGCTGGTGGGGGCGCAAGGCCAGCCGCGACGACGGCGAGATCCAGGACATGGTCAAGGATCCCAAGACCGGCGCCTACGTCCCCAAGGACAGCCTGAAAAAGGGCTAACCGGCGCTCGCGGCGAGGACGCCGCCCAATACCAGCAAGGCGATGAAGAAGGCCCGGCGGAACGCCGCCTCGGGCAGGCGGCGGCGTATCCGCTGGCCCAGAACCATGCCGCCCAGCGCCGGGATCAGCGCGGCGGCGGAAACCGCGCCCAGCTCGGCGGAGAGCAGGCCGCTGTCGCCCAGCGCCACCGCCAGCGCCAGGGTGGAGACAGCGAACAGCATCCCCATCGCCTGGATCAGCTGGTCGCGCGGCAGGCCGATGGCCTGCAGGTAAAGCACCCCTGGAACCGTGAAGGACCCGGTCATCCCGGTCAGCCCGCCGTTGACTGCGCCGAAGACCGGCCCCGCCCAGGCCTGGCGCGCGCGGCGGATCCGCGGCGCGAAGCCGGCCAGGCCAAGGCCCGCATAGACGATCAGCAGCAGGCCGAGCAGGGCCGTGAGCAGGGAAAACTCGACATGGCGGAGGGCGAGGGCGCCGAACCAGACGAAGACCGCCGCCGGCAGCAGAAAGGACCACAGCCGGCGTAGCAGAGTCAGGGCATGGCCGCCGGCGCCGGCCTGCCAGAGATTGGTGACCAAGGAGGGAACCAGCAGCAGCGCCATGGCGCTGGGCAGGTCGAGCGCCAGGGTCAGGATCGCCAGGCTGACGGTCGGCAGGCCGAGACCGATCACCCCCTTGACCGTCCCGGCCAGCAGAAAGGTCGCAGCGACGATGACGAGGGTCAGCGGGTCCGTCATCGATGGAGGTTAGGGGCGGGTCGAGGTTCCGGCAAGCGGCTCCGAGGAGCCTTCCAGTTCGTCGCCGTCCTCCTCCACCGGTTCGACATAGGCCGGCGCGCTCAGCGGCGTGCCGCTCATCGGGGTGGTCTCGACAATGTTGGCCGTGTCCGCTGGCTGCTGCACCGTCGCCGGGTCCGGCGCTGGAATCGTGACAGAAGAGAGGGTGCCGATCACCTCGACCTGGGGCTCAGGGGGCGCCCGGTTGGCCTGATTCTTGGTGACGTCGCGCCCAGCTTCGCTCAGCAGCCGGCTTTCCGGTTCGGGCGTCGCCACCGGCGCCCCGCCGACGTCCTTGAGCGGCACGGCGACGGCGGCGAGGGCGCCGCTCTCGCTGTCGACCAGCCAGACCCGCAGTTCGCCGCCCTGGGCGCTGGCCGGGCCGCTTGCCAGATGGAAGAAGACGTAGCCATCGAAGCTCTCCGCCGGCGCCAGCGCGATGTCCTTGAATTCCCTGGCATCGTAGTCGCTGATCTGGGCGCGACGCGCGGAGTCCTCAGCGTGACCCGCGATCACCGCGCCGGTGTAGCCGAAGAAGAACACGCCCGCCATCACGCCGCCGACATCGGCACCTTCGTCGGCGCGCAGCGCCGCCTGCTTGGCGCTGATCGATCCGATTTCCCGGCCGCTGCTGAGCCCGAGAGTCATGTCGGTCCGCCGGACGATGATCTCCCGTGCGGAGTCATTGCGGACCTCGATCTTGAGGGCAAGCAGATTGGCCTTGTCGAGATCGCGCTTGAAGGCGACTTCGTGGCCGCCTGGGTTGCGGTAGACCCTGACGTTGAGAGTAACCCCCGACTCCGGAGTCTCCACCGCCTCCGCTAGGGGGGCCGCCAGCAGCGCAGCGGCCAGAACAAGCAGAAGCAGGCTGCGCGGGCCTGACATCACAGGGGCTTTTCGGGCTGCTTTTCGGTCAGCGCGCGCGCCGGGCGGAGCCAGGGCAGGCTGCGCAGGGTCGTCTGGACGCCCTGCGCCTGCATCCACTCGCGCACCTGGGCTTCCTTGGCGAAGCCCTCGACGAAGTTCCTGCCCGCCGCCGCCAGGGCCTTGGAATAGGCCTCCCCGGCGATGTTCTGCCCGGCGTTGCCCCACCAGTCGACGCCGCCGTCGGAGCCGTTGCCGCGCACCAGCCAGTTGGCGATTGGCAGGCCCGTGGGGTCCACCATCTGGAAGCGGTAGACCAGCGCCGTGTTCCAGGTGCCGCCCCAGCCATAGAGCGCCGGATCGGTCATCTCCAGGGATTCGAGCTGCGGGATCAGCACGGCGACGACGCCCCCGGCCGGCTGTTCCGGAGTCGGCCGCTCGGGAAACTGCACAGCGCTCTCGAAGTAGCTGGCGAAGACGTTGGAAAAATGCGTGGCGCTGGTATTGCCGACGTTGAAGGTTACGGAGTGCGGCCCGGCCCCGGCAGTCTGGCGGTGGATGTAGCTCAGGAACTCCGGCGAATAGTAAACCCCCATGGCGAGCGGCAGGCGCTGCCCCTCGGTCACCGCCGGCGCTGCCGGAGTTTTGATGTTGGCGCCATAACTGCAGGCGCCGAGCGCGAGCAAGACTGCGAAGGAAACCGCGAGAGACGACGCGCGCCGCCGCGTAGCGATAGAAGTTCCCACCTGTTTGGCCCCCAATATCTAGATTCCCCAGAAAGTCCCGAAGAAATTCTACTTTGGTGCCCTGCAATTCTGAAGAATAAAATGCCCGCGAGCTGCGATCCTGAGGTGTGTCCGATGAGACTCGCTCCCCGCTGCTCTTGCCGGCGCGCGCGTGGTAAATGAGGCATGGGAACTCTTCACTCCGCCCTGATCGTCCTCATCCTGGAAGCCGATCCCGTGGTCGGCGAAACGCGCGGGCGTAGATATCCTCCCCGAAGCGGCGCGATGCCTTGGGACAGGCTTTCCCCTTTCCGGGCAACCCAATCCCGGGTAGCGGACCCGGAGTCCGGCCCTCCCGGCTTGATTCCCCCGGCCCCCGGGGCTAACGTGCGCGCGCCTTTCGCACCTGCAGCACGCCAGGGCCCAGTCCCGTGAAATCCGCCGATCCCAAGACCTGCTTCCAGCGCATCATCCTGAACCTCCAGAACTACTGGGCGGAGCGGGGCTGCGTGATTCTGCAGCCCTACGACATGGAGGTCGGGGCGGGCACCTTCCATCCGGCGACCACGCTGCGCTCGCTGGGTCCCGACCGGGTCTGGAACTGCGCCTACGTGCAGCCTTCGCGCCGCCCGACCGACGGGCGCTACGGCGAGAACCCCAACCGGCTGCAGCACTACTACCAATACCAGGTACTGCTGAAGCCGAGCCCGCCGGACAGCCAGGAGCTCTATCTCGGCTCGCTGCGCGCCATCGGCATCGAGCCGCGGGAGCATGACATCCGCTTCGTCGAGGACGACTGGGAAAGCCCGACTTTGGGCGCCTGGGGCCTCGGCTGGGAGGTCTGGTGCGACGGCATGGAGGTCAGCCAGTTCACCTATTTCCAGCAGGTCGGCGGCATCGACTGCGACCCCGTGCCGGTCGAGCTGACCTACGGGCTGGAGCGTCTGGCGATGTACGTCCAGGGCGTCGAGAACGTCTATGACCTGGACTGGGACGGCGTGCCCGCCGACAGGGGCGGCAAGTCCTACGGCGACATCTTCCTGCGCGCCGAGCAGGAGTTCTCCGCCTTCAACTTCGAGCTGGCCAACACCGACACGCTGTTCCAGCACTTCAAGGACGCCGAGGCCGAGTGCCACGCGCTGCTTGCCGCCGGCAAGGCGCTGCCCGCCTACGACTTCTGCATGAAGGCGAGCCACATCTTCAATCTGCTCGACGCCCGCGGCGTGATCTCGGTGACCGAGCGCCAGGCCTACATCGGCCGGGTGCGGACGCTGGCCAAGGGCTCCTGCGAAGCCTGGGTGGCCGCCGATGCCTGAACTGCTGCTGGAGATCCGCTCGGAGGAGATTCCGGCGCGCATGCAGGCGCGCGCCGCCGCCGACCTGAAGCGCCTGGTAAGCGAAGGGCTGACCAAGGCCGGTCTGGAGTTCGAGAGCGCCGAGTCCTACGTGACGCCGCGCCGCCTGGCGCTGGTCGTCCAGGGCCTACCGTTACACTCTGAGAGTAAAGTTGAGGAGAAGAAGGGGCCGAAGGTCGGCGCGCCGGAGCAGGCGATCCAGGGCTTCATGAAAGCCAACGGGCTGAGCGACATCTCCGAGGCCGAGCTCCGCGATACCGACAAGGGCCAGTTCTACTTCCTGGTCCGCGAAGTCGCCGGGCGGGCGACGCGGGACGTGATCGCCGAGATTCTTCGAGACGTTATCTTCGGCTTTCCCTGGCCGAAGTCGATGCGCTGGGGCGAGGGGGATATCCGCTGGGTCCGGCCGATCCAAGGTCTGCTCGTGCTATTCGATGGCACGGAAATCGTTCACGATTTCGGTTCTTCTATACGTAGCGGTACGTCCACCCTCGGCCACCGCTTCCTGGCGCCGGAGCCCTTCGAGGTCACGGATTTTGCGGACTACAAAGAAAAGCTCCGCGCCGCCAAGGTGATGCTCGACCCGGCCGAGCGGCGGGCCACGATCGCCGCCCAGGCAGATGAGGTTTCCAGGGCCGCCGGGCTGACGCTGCTCGAGGATCCCGCCCTGCTCGACGAGGTCGCCGGGCTGGTCGAATGGCCGAGGGTGCTGCTCGGCAGGATCGACCGGGACTTCATGGAGCTGCCGCCCGAGGTGCTGACCGTCTCGATGCGCGCCCATCAGAAGTACTTCGCCCTGAACGACTCCGAGGGCCGCTTCGCCGCCAACTTCCTGGTCGTCGCCAACATGGACGGCAGCGACGAGCTGCATCGCACCATCGTCGCCGGCAACGAGCGGGTGCTGCGCGCCCGCCTCGCCGACGCGCAGTTCTTCTGGGATCAGGACCGCAAGGCGACCTTGCAGAGCCGGGTCGGCGCGCTGAAGGAAATGGTGTTCCACGAAAAACTCGGCAGCCTGGAGGACAAGGTCGACCGGGTGACCGCCCTGGCGGTCGAGATCGCCAGGCATATCGACGGCGCGGAGACCGACCGGGTGCGCTCGGCAGCGCGGCTCTGCAAGGCCGATCTGACCACTGGCATGGTCGGTGAGTTCCCGGAGCTGCAGGGCGTGATGGGCCGCTACTACGCGCTCAAGGACGGCGAACACTATGAGGTTGCCTCGGCAATCGCCGAGCACTACGCGCCGCTCGGCCCCAAGGACCGCTGCCCCGCGGCGCCGGTTTCCGTCGCCGTGGCCCTGGCCGACAAGATCGACACCCTGGTCGGCTTCTGGGCGATCGATGAGAAACCGACCGGCTCCAAGGATCCTTATGCCCTGCGCCGCGCCGCGCTCGGCGTGATCCGGATAATTCTTGAGAACGAACTCCGCCTACCTTTGCGCAAAACGCTTACTCCACCGTTCCTATATTCGCTTGTGCACGCGAACGTTGCGGAGCAAAAGCGGATAAAAGAAGGAAGAGAGTTTGATGTTTATAAGCATGAAGGAAAAGCCTCTGGTGCATTTGGCGATTTGAGTGTTCAAGCAATTGCATACGCACGGATGATTAGCGGCGAGCAACCGCTTGGCAAAGGCGAAGAAAAAATCATCGATGATCTCCTCGACTTCTTCGCCGACAGGCTCAAGGTCACGCTGCGCGACCGCGGGGTGCGTCACGACTTGGTCGCAGCGGTCTTCGCCCTGGGCGGCGAGGACGATCTGGTCCGCCTGCACCGCCGGGTCGACGCGCTGCAGGCCTTCCTCGCCAGCGAGGACGGGGCCAACCTGCTGACGGCCCATGGCCGCGCCGCCAACATCCTGCGCATCGAGGAGAAGAAGGACGGGATCAGCTACCGCGACGCGCCCGATCCCGAGGCTTTCGAGCAGGACGACGAGAAAGCCCTGCACACAGCGCTGGAGCAGGCGACGGAGACCGCGGAGGCGGCGCTGGAGGCCGAGGACTTCGCCGCCGCCATGGCGGCCATGGCCAGGCTGCGCGCGCCGGTGGATGCATTTTTCGATCACGTGACGGTCAATGCCGAGGATGCGAGCTTGCGGGAAAACCGCCTGAAGCTGCTCTCCGGCATCGTCGAGACACTCAACACGCTGGCGGATTTCTCCCGCATCGAGGGTTAAGCGAAGCATGAGCAAGTGGGTTTACAAGTTCGGCGGCGGCGCGTCCGAGGGGCGGGCCGATCTGCGCAACCTTCTGGGCGGCAAGGGCGCCAACCTGGCGGAGATGGCCTCGATCGGCCTGCCGGTGCCGCCCGGCATCACCATCACCACCGAGGTCTGCACCCACTACACCGCGCAGCAGGACTATCCCGAGGGCCTGCGCGATCAGGTCGCCGAGGGGCTCGCGCATATCGAGGCGTCGCTGGGCGCCAGGTTCGGGGATTCCTCCAATCCGCTGCTGGTCTCGGTGCGCAGCGGCGCGCGGGTCTCCATGCCCGGCATGATGGACACCGTACTCAACCTCGGCCTCAACGACGCCACCGTGGAGGGCCTGGCCAAGCACAGCGGCGACGCCCGCTTCGCCTACGACAGCTACCGCCGCTTCATTCAGATGTTCGGCGACGTGGTGCTCGGCGTGGATCACCACCACTTCGAGGAACTGCTGGAGCTGCACAAGGAAGACAAGGACGCCGAGCTGGACACCGAGCTCGACGCCGAGGACTGGCGCCAGGTCAGTCAGGCCTTCAAGGACAAGGTGGAGGAGGAGACCGGTACGCCTTTCCCGCAGGACCCCCAGGATCAGCTCTGGGCGGCGATCCAGGCGGTCTTCGGGTCCTGGATGAACCAGCGCGCCATCACCTACCGCCGGCTGCACCACATCCCCGGCGACTGGGGCACCGCGGTCAACGTCCAGGCGATGGTGTTCGGCAACATGGGCGAGGACTGCGCCACCGGCGTCGCCTTCACCCGCAATCCCTCGACCGGCGAGAACCGCTTCTACGGCGAGTATCTGGTGAACGCCCAGGGCGAGGACGTGGTTGCAGGCATCCGCACCCCGCAGTCGATCACCGTGGCGGGCAAGGAGGAAAGCGGCTCCGACCTGCCGGCCATGGAAGAGACCATGCCCGAGGTCTTCCGCCAGCTCGATGAAGTGCGCGAGACCCTGGAAAAGCACTACCGCGACATGCAGGACATCGAGTTCACCGTGCAGAACGGGACGCTCTACATGCTGCAGACGCGCAGCGGTAAGCGCACCGCCTCGGCGGCGCTGAAGATCGCCGTGGACATGGTCCGCGAGGGCCTGATCGGCGAGCAGGAGGCGGTGCAGCGCATCGACCCCGCCGCGCTCGACCAGCTGCTGCATCCCACCCTCGATCCCAAGGCGGAGCGCAGGATTGTCGCCCGCGGCCTGCCGGCCTCGCCGGGCGCGGCCTCGGGCACGGTGGTGTTCTCCGCCGACAAGGCCGAGGCGCTGGCGGGCGAGGGCGCCAAGGTGATCCTCTGCCGGATCGAGACCAGCCCCGAGGACATCCACGGCATGCACGCCGCCCAGGGCATTCTCACCACCCGCGGCGGCATGACCAGCCACGCCGCCGTGGTCGCGCGCGGTATGGGCCGGCCCTGCGTCGCCGGCGCCGGCGAGCTGCGCATCAACTACGAGGCGAAGACGATCCGGGTGCGCGACCTGGAGATCAAGGAAGGCGAGACCATCACCATCGACGGCAGCACCGGCGAGGTGATGCAGGGCGAGGTGCCGACCATCCAGCGCGAGCTGAGCGGCGATTTCGCCCAGCTGATGGAATGGGCCGATGCGGTGCGGACCATGAAGGTGCGCACCAACGCCGAGACCCCGGCCGACTGCCGCACCGCGGTGCGCTTCGGCTGCGAGGGCATCGGGCTGTGCCGCACCGAGCACATGTTCTTCGACAGCGAGCGCATCGTCGCGGTGCGCGAGATGATCCTGGCCGACGACGAGGCGGGACGGCGCAAGGCGCTGGCCAAGATCCTGCCGATGCAGCGCGGCGACTTCGAGGAGATCTTCCGCATCATGAAGGGCTTGCCGGTGACCATCCGGCTGCTCGATCCGCCGCTGCACGAGTTCCTGCCCCAGGGCGAATCCGAAATGGCCGAGGTCGCCAAGGCCACCGGCAGCTCGATCGAACACCTGCGCGACCGCATGCTGAAGCTGGAGGAGACCAACCCGATGCTGGGGCATCGCGGCTGCCGCCTCGGCATCACCTATCCCGAGATCTACGAGATGCAGGCCCGCGCCATCTTCGAGGCCGCGGCCGCCGTGGAGAAGGAAAGCGGCGACACCGTCGAGCCGGAGGTGATGATCCCGCTGGTCGCCTTCCGCCGCGAGCTGGAAATCCTCAAGGAGCTGGTCGATTCCGTCGCCGAGGAGGTCAAGCGCGAGACCGGCGCCGACTTCCGCTATCTGGTCGGCACCATGATCGAGCTGCCGCGCGCCGCGCTGCGCGCCGCTGACATCGCCGAGAGCGCGGAGTTCTTCTCCTTCGGCACCAACGACCTGACCCAGACCACTTTCGGGCTGTCGCGCGACGACGCCGCCAACTTCCTGCCGGCCTACGAGGCGCGGGGGATCATCGACCAGGACCCCTTCATCTCCCTCGACACGCTGGGCGTCGGCGAGCTGGTCGAGATCGCCGCCGAGCGCGGCCGCAAGGGGCGGCCGGGGCTCAAGCTCGGCATCTGCGGCGAGCACGGCGGCGATCCGGCCTCGATCCGTTTCTGCCAGAAGGTCGGGCTCGACTACGTCTCCTGCTCGCCTTTCCGCGTTCCCATCGCCCGCCTCGCCGCCGCCCAGGCCGCTCTGGCGGAGGTCGAGCGGGACGTCTGATGCCGGCGTGAACGCCTTCGGCCTCAGCCTGGAGGCGATGCAACCGGCACTGCTGATTCTCGCTCTGTTCGTCGTTCTGATCGCCGGCTTCGTGCGCGGTTATTCGGGATTCGGCTTCGCTCTGCTGGCGGTGCCGGCGCTGACCCTGGTGCTGCCGCCGGCCCAGGTGGTGCCGATCATGTTCCTGCTCGATCTGGCGCTCGCCGCGGTGCTTCTGCCCAGCGCCTGGGGCGCGATCAACTGGCGCTCGCTGCGCTGGCTGCTGCCCGCCGCGCTGCTGACGATGCCGCTGGGCGGCTATGCCCTGGTGGCGATTCCCGCCGTGCCCATGGCCCTGGCCGTCTCCGTTCTGGTGCTGGTCTTCGCGGTGCTGTTCTGGCGCGGCTTCGCCCTGAAGCGCACCCCAGGCCCGCCGCTCGCCCTGGGCGCGGGCGCAGCCTCGGGCCTGCTCGGCGGGGCGATCGCCGTCTCCGGTCCGCCGGTGATCCTGTTCTACTTCTCCTCGCCGGGCACGGCGGCGGCCAGCCGCGCCTCGCTGATCTTCTACTTCGGCGCGCTCGACCTGGCCGGGCTCGCGGTGGTCGGCTGGAATGGGCTGATCACCGAGGTCACGCTGCTCTGGGCGGCGGTCCTGGTGCTGCCGCTCAGCCTCTGCGTCTGGCTCGGCAAGCGCCACTTCTTTGCCACCGACGAGGCGACCTTCCGCAAGATCGTGCTGGCACTGATCTTCCTGACCGGCGGGATCGGCCTGATCAAGTCCGGCTGGCAGCTGCTCGGGCTTTAGCCGTTGGGCTCTAGCCGTTGGGGGCGAACCAGGCGGGTCTTTTCGGGGTCAGCTTGGCGTCGCCCAGAGCCAGGCCGCCGGGCGGCAGGTCCTCGATCTGCTGCAGGCGGAGCAGGGCGAGGCCCCAGCCGTCGATATGGGAGCGCAGCTCGCCGACCTCCTTGCCGTCGCGGGTGATCGCAGTTTCGCCCTCGGGCGGGTGGCCCTCAATCTCGACCGGCAGCAGGCGCTTCTTGACCAGGCCGCGGTACTTGGTGCGCGCGGTCAGCTCCTGTCCCAGGAAGCAGCCCTTCTTCCAGTCCACGCCCTGGAGTTCGTCGAAGCCGTTCTCCAGCAGGATCGCCTTGTCGATCTCCATGTCGCGGCTGCCGTCGGGCAGGCCGAGAGGGATGCGCACCCGGTCGTAGTCGGCATGCGTTCCCAGGAGGAAACCGGCGTCCTGCAGGGTCTGTGCCGCGCTTTCGGCGGGCAGGACAGCGCGCGCGCCGGCGGCGGCGAGGCGCGGATCGGCGAAGGCGACTCCGCCGCCGAAGGGCGTGGCGGCCCCGGGAGCCTCCGGAAGTTCCAGGGTTTTCAGGACAGCGTCGCCAAGCAGTGCGAAGACGGCATGGCTTTCGCTGACGTCCTCGACCTCGGCCTTGGAGCGCAGCTTGTAGATCCTGAGCCGTTTCATCAGGTCGGGCAGGCGTTCGCGCTCGCCTTCGAGCAGCAGCGCGCCCCCCTCCTCGGCCAGGGGCGACTCGACCAGGAAGAAGTCGTGCAGGTATTTGCCCTGGGGGGTCAGGAAGGCCGACCAGATGGCATGGCTCTCGCTCGCCTGCTCGACGTCGTTGCTGACGATGCCCTGCAGAAAGCTGCGGGCGTCGGGTCCGGAGATGCGCAGGACGCCGCGGTCGGCGAGGGGGATGGCGGTGGGATCGGTCATGGTCTGCAAGTAAGCCTCCGCGTGGACTCTGGCAAGTCCTGCCTGGAAGCCCTCTTGGGTTGCGGCGCCGCCTCGGGCAGAATGCCGCCCCAGCCGAACCAAGGAGGCGCCCCGTGGCCGAAACCTACGATCTGATCCTCAAGAACGGTGAAGCGATGACCCCCTCGGGGCGTGCCCGCTGCGATATCGCGGTGAAGGACGGCAAGATCGCCGGCCTCGGCAGCTTCGCCAAGGAGGACGCCGGCGAAGTCTTCGACGCCAGCGGGTTGACGATTCTGCCCGGGGTGATCGACACCCAGGTTCACTTCCGCGAGCCGGGGCTGGAGCACAAGGAGGATCTGGAGAGCGGCACCCGCGCGGCCGCCCTGGGCGGTGTCACGGCGGTCTTCGAGATGCCCAACACCAATCCCAACACCCTCGACGCCGCCGCCCTGGAGACCAAGCTGTCGCGGGCCAGGGGCCGGGCCTGGACCGACCACGCCTTTTTCCTCGGCGCGGCTGCCGAGAACGCCGAAGCCCTGGGCGAGCTGGAATGGCTGCCCGGCTGCTGCGGGGTCAAGATCTTCATGGGTTCCTCGACCGGCAGCCTGCTGGTGCAGGACGACGAGACCCTGCTCAGGGTGCTGCAGGGCGGACTGCGCCGCTGCTCCGTACACTGCGAGGACGAGTACCGCCTCGAGGCCCGCAGGTCCTACTCGGAGGCCGGCAACGGTCCCGAGGACCATCCGGTCTGGCGCGACGCCGAGACCGCGCGGGTGGCGACCGAGAGGCTGCTGCACCTGGCGCGCCGCGCCGGACGGCGGGTCCACGTGCTGCACGTCACCACCGCCGAGGAGGTTGCGCTGCTGGCGCGCAACAAGGACATCGCGACCTGCGAGGTGACGCCGCAGCACCTGACCCTGGCGGCGCCGGACTGCTACCGCGAGCTCGGAACTTACGCCCAGATGAATCCGCCGATTCGCGAGGGGCGGCACCGCGACGGTCTCTGGGAGGGGGTGCGCCAGGGCGTGTTCGACGTGGTCGGCTCCGACCACGCGCCGCACACCAAGGAGGAGAAGGCCAAGCCCTATCCCGGTTCGCCCTCGGGCATGCCGGGGGTGCAGACCCTGCTGCCGCTGCTGCTCGACCACTGCGCCAAGGGGCAGCTGACCCTGGAGCGGGTGGTCGATCTGACCTCGGCCGGGGCGCAGCGGATCTTCAACATCGCCGGCAAGGGCCGCATCGCCCAGGGCTACGACGCTGATTTCACGGTGGTCGACCTCAAGGCGGAGCGCGAGATCACCGGCGATTGGCTGGCCTCCAAGTGCGGCTGGTCGCCCTTCGAGGGCAAGACCGTGACCGGCTGGCCAAAAGCCACCATCATCCGCGGCCGCATGGTGGTCCGCGACGACGAACTGCAGGATCACGCGATCGGCAAGCCGGTGCGCTTCCAGGACACCCTCTCGCCGGAGGTGGCATGAACATCTACCACGGCTGGTGCGACCTCAAGCCCGGGGTGAGCGATACGGAGTTCGCCGAGAAGGCGGAGGCCTACTTCGAGCACCTCAAGGCGCAGGGGCTGCTGGTCTCCTATCGCATCACCCGGCGCAAACTCGGCCTGGCCCCCGGCGATCTGGGCGAGTTCCATCTGATGATGGAGTTCGAGGACCTCGGCCAGCTCGACCGCGCCTTCGGCGTGGTCTCCAGCCGCACCGACCCGGTCGAGGCCTTTCATCACGGCGTCAACGCCCTGGTCCGCAACGCCCGCTTCGCCCTCTACCGCGATTTCCCCGATCCGGGGCGGGAGAGGGGAGAGGAGAGGTTTTAGCTACTTCACCGTGATGCAGGTGCAGTCGGCGAGCTGGGCGACCTTGTGGGAGACGCTGCCGGCAATCAGGCCCTTGAGGTCGCTGACGCCGCTGCTGCCCATGACGATGGTGTCTGCCTGTTCTTCCTTCGCGGCATCCAGAATCTGTTGCGCCGGGCTGCCGTTCTTGAAGAGCGCGCGGGACGCCTGGGCGCCGTGGCGCTTCAGGATTTCGCGCGCCTCCTCGACGATCTTCTCGTTGACGAACGCGTTCAACTGACTGTCGTCCGGGACCGTCGCGGGGGCCGGCCTGTCCATCGCCCAACCTACTCCGCCGGGGATGTTGTCCAGACGGGGCAGGCTCGGCGGCTCGCCCTGGCCGACATGCTCGACCTCGGCCATGCGGCGCATCTGCTCGCTGACCTGCTTCTCCTGCACGACATGCAGCAGAACGATTTCGCAGCCGTATTTTTCGGCGAGATCGCCGGCGAAAGCGGCAGCCTTGTGGGCGTGATCCGATCCGTCGACGGGTAAGAGAATCTTCTTCGGCATGGGACGTTCCTCCGCTTTTTCGAAGTGAACTGAATCCCCGCTGAACTCCCGTGGTCCGACTTTTTAGATAAGCAGCCCCTTTTCCCGCCGCAGTGACATCTCTGGGACGATTACAGCGCCATGGTGAGACGCGGCAGGAAACGGCCGGGAATCGAGCCCGAGGGCGCTTTGCCGACCTTCTTCATGCCCATGGCCGTGTAGAAGGCCTCGGCCTGGGGGTCGGCATCGACGCCCAGGGTCTTCACGCCATAGCCGCGCGCGTCCTCCAGCAGTTTCCGCCACAGCCGCTTGCCGTAACCCTGGCGCAGGTGTTCGGGATCGATGAAGAAGTCGTAGATCTCGACCACGCCCCGTTCCAGGCGCAGGCGATAGAAGCCGGCGATCTTGCCCGCCGCCGTCCCCTCCGCCTCGATCACCGTCACGACATCGCTGTCGAACATCTCCGGTCGGATCGTCAGCTCCTCCCGGCAGGCCTCCATGAAGGCCGCGTCGTAGCCCCAGACGGCTTTCGAGCGCAGGGCCAGGTCGGTTAGCAGGCCGCAGTCCTCGCTGCGGGCGGGTCGGATCGTGGTCATCGTTTCGAACTCCCAGGAACGGCAGGAAACCGGATTGTTACCCTCTCCGCATCACAGCTCTTCCAGCTTCGCCTGGGCACAACTCTAGCCAGGAGGCGCGATCCTTGCCATATGGTAAGGCGAAAGCGCAGCAGAGGAGCTTCCCATGACCGCCTGCATCGTCGGCTGGAGCCATACCCCCTTCGGCAAGCACGAGAACGAGGACGTCGAATCGCTGATCGCCAAGGTGGCGACCCAGGCGGTGGCCGACGCCGGGCTGGAGCCCGAGGACATCGACGAGATCTATCTCGGCACCTTCGGCGGCGCTTTTTCCAAGCAGGCCTTCCCGGCCTCCCTGGTACTGCAGGCCAGCGACGGCTTCCGCTTCAAGCCGGCGACCCATGTCGAGAACGCCTGCGCTACCGGCTCGGCCGCGGTGCATCAGGGTATCCGCGCCATCGAGGCGAAGTGCGCCCGCCGGATCCTGGTGGTCGGGGTCGAGAAGATGACCGGCGTTTCCGGCAAGGAGATCGGCGATACCCTGCTGACCGCCTCCTACCTGAAGGAGGAGAGCGACGTCGAGGGCGGCTTCGCCGGGGTGTTCGGCGTGATCGCCAGCAACTACTTCCAGCGCCACGGCGACCAGAGCGACGCCCTGGCACGGATCGCCGCCAAGAATCATAAGAACGGTGCGGTCAATCCGCTGGCGCAGATGCAGAAGGACCTGGGCTACGACTTCTGCCGCACCGAATCCGAGAAGAACCCCTATGTCGCCGGGCCGCTGAAGCGCACCGACTGCTCGCTGGTGTCCGACGGCGCCGCCGCCCTGGTGCTGACCGACGTCGAGACCGCCGAGGGGCTGGACAAGGCCGTGGTCTTCCGCTCGGCGGCCCAGGTCAACGACTTCCTGCCGCTGTCGAAGCGCGACATCGTCAAGTTCGAGGGCTGCGAGGCGGCCTGGAACAAGGCCCACGCCGAGGCGGGGACGACCCTCGACGACCTCTCCTTCGTCGAAACCCACGACTGCTTTACCATCGCCGAATTGCTGGAGTACGAGGCCATGGGCCTGACTCCGCGCGGCGAGGGCGCCCGGGCGGCGCTGGAGGGCTGGACCGAGAAGGACGGCAAGCTGCCGGTCAACCCCTCCGGCGGGCTCAAGTCCAAGGGCCACCCGATCGGCGCCACCGGCGTTTCCATGCACGTCATGGCGGCGATGCAGCTGACCGGCAGCGCCGGCGGCATGCAGCTGCCCAAGGCCGAGCTGGCCGGCATCTTCAACATGGGCGGCGCCGCCGTCGCCAACTACGTCTCGATCCTGGAGCGGCTGCGCTAGGCCGCTTCCGACCGCCACCCCAACACGAAGGGAGCCGCCAATGTTCAAGGCGCTGCTGCTGGAGGAGGCCGAAGGCAAGGTTTCGGCCAAGCTCGCCGAGCTGGAGGAGAGCCAGCTGCCCGAGGGCGAGGTGCTGGTCTCCGTCGAACACTCCACGCTGAACTACAAGGACGGCATGGTGATCCAGGGCATCGGCCGCCTGGTCCGGGACTACCCCCATGTCCCCGGCGTCGACTTCGCCGGCACCGTGGAGGAGAGTTCCGACAGCCGCTACAAGCCCGGCGACAGGGTGATCCTGACCGGCTGGCGGGTCGGCGAGCATCACTGGGGCGGCTATGCCCGGAAAGCCCGGGTCAAGGCGGACTGGCTGGTGCCTCTGCCCGAGGGGCTGGATAGCAAGCGCGCCATGGCCATCGGCACCGCCGGCTTCACGGCGATGCTGGCGGCGATGCAGCTGGGAAACCACGGCGTCGTGCCGGACTCCGGCAAGATTCTGGTCACCGGAGCCTCCGGTGGCGTCGGCTCCGTCGCCGTCGCTATCCTGGCGGCGCGCGGTTATCAGGTCGTCGCCTCGACCGGGCGGCAGGAGACCCACGGCTACCTGAAGGACCTGGGCGCCGCCGAGATTGTCGACCGCGCCGAGCTGGCCGAAGCGCCGCAGCGCCCGCTGGACAAGACCCTCTGGGCCGCCGCCATCGATGCCGTCGGCGGCACCACCCTGGCCAACCTTCTGACCAAGATCGACTACGCCGGCTCCGTCGCCGCCGTGGGCCTCGCCGGCGGCAACAGCCTGGAAACCACGGTGCTGCCCTTCCTGCTGCGCGGGGTGAAGCTGCTCGGCGTCGATTCCGTGCTGCGTTCCTACGACGACCGGGTCGCCGCCTGGGACCGCCTTATCGAGGACCTGCCGCGCGGCAAGCTCGATTCGATGATCGTCGAGGCCACGCTCGACGACCTGCCGGAGCTCGCCGGCCAGATCCTCAAGGGTCAGGTCCGCGGCCGCGTCGTGGTGGACTGTCAGGCGTAGTTTCTCCGCCGGGTTTTCTCCCGCCCCGATCCTTCCCCTGGCGGTTTATTGCGCTTATGCTGCAGGCCGTTGGGGCGAGCGACTCGGGGGAGTTTCGTGACGGTCGGTTTCGGTTTTCAGACAGGGATCGCGGCTGCGCTGATTGCGCTGCTGGCGCTTGGCGCCGCCATGGACGCTCCGGCGCGCGCCCAATCTCCGACCGAGCCGGGGTGGCAGGACACGCCCTGGGAGCAGCGCGTCGGCATCCCCTATTTCCGCAAACGCGCCGAGCAGGGCGATGCCGAGGCGGCCTATCGTCTCGGCCAGCTCTACGAGCAGGGTCTGGAAGGCCAGCGCAGCCTGTCCAGCGCGCTGGAGTGGTACGCCCTGGCCGCCGAGGCCGGGCATCCCCTGGGCCAGTTCAAGACCGCGCTGCTGCTGGAAAGCGGCGCCGCCGGGCAGCTCGACGTCTCCTCCGCCGCCGGGTGGTACGAGAAGGCGGCGGCCCAGGGCGTCACCGCCGCCAAGTTCAACCTCGCCCGCTTCTACGAGGCCGGGCTCGGCCTGCCGCGCGACCTGGCCAAGGCGGCGGCGCTCTATGAGGAAGCCGCGCGCGGCGGGATCGCCGCGGCGGCGCGCAACCTGGGCAATCTCTACCTGCTCGGCCAGGGCGTGCCCCAGGACAGGGTCGAGGCGCTGGCCTGGCTGATCCTGGCCGAGGCCCAGGGCGCCCCCGGCGCCGCCAAGCTGCGCGCCGACCTGGAAGCCCAGCTCGACGCTGCCGGGCGTGACAAGGCGCTGGCGCGGGCAAAGGCGCTGGGTGCGAAGAACGGGTGATTTCTGGGCACAACGCCCGCCTCTCCACGCTTTCTTAACGATAATTCGGGCAGACTGCGGTCCCTTCGATCCGCTGGAGATGGCCTGTGGCCACGACCGAGTCCGAACGCCTGTCTGCGTCTCCCCTTGCCCCTGACGGGGGCGGTGCGCTGGCGCGTGTTTGGGCCAGTATTTGGGCTAGTTTCTGGGGCGACCCGGAAACCCGTGCGACCTGGCGGGTGCTGGGGCCGCTGATTGGGCTCTATGGCCTGGCGGCGCTGGCCCTGGCGCTGGTTTTCGGCACCACTGGCCAGCTCGCACTCGGCACTTACCTCGACCGCTTCCTGCAGGCCGCCGTGGCGCTGCTCAGTTTCGCGGTCCTCTGGTGGACCTGGCGCGGCCTGCGCGCCGCGCGCGAGTCGGGGCCAGGCCGCCGCCTCCCGGCGGTGTTGGCGGCGATCAAGGCGGGCCTGCTGCATAAGCAACGCCTGACCGTCGCCCTGCCGCTGCTGCTGCTGCTGCCGCTGACCATGTCGCTCTACAGTTCGGTCAAGCGGATGATCCCGCAGATCCGGCCCTTCGAGCTCGACGCCTTCTGGGCCGAGGCCGACCGGAGCCTGCATTTCGGGGTGCATCCCTGGGAGCTGCTGCAGCCGCTGCTGGCCTCGCCGCAGCTGCTCTCGACCCTGGGCGCGGTCTACAACTTTTCCTGGCTGTTCCTGATCTGCGCCGTCTGCCTGTGGCAGGCCTGGGCGCCGCGCAGCGCGGCGGCGCGCACCCGCTTCTTCACCGCCTATATCCTGATTTGGGCGCTGCTCGGCAATCTGGCGGCGATCCTGCTGTCCTCGGCCGGGCCGGCCTACTTCGCCGAAGTAACGGGCTCCGCCGGGCCCTACGCCGGCCTGCTCGAGGCGCTGCGCGCCGCCCATGCCGAGTCGCCCAGCCTCGCCGTCTTCCTGCAGGACTACCTCTGGGACAGCTACCTGGCCGGCGATCCCGTGGCCGGCGGCGGGATTTCCGCGATGCCCAGCGTGCACATCGCCACGGCTTTCCTTTTCCTGCTCGCCGCCTGGAACTCCGGGCCCTGGCTGCGCGGCTTCTTCGCGGTCTATCTGGCGGCGATGCTGCTGGGGTCGGTGCTGCTCGCCTGGCACTACGCGCTGGACGGCTACCTCGCGATCGCCGCGACCTGGCTGATCTGGCGGGGCGCCGGGTGGCTGGTGCAGAAAGCTGGATTATCCGAAGAAAATGGTGCCGCCGGACAGAATTGAACTGTCGACCCCACCCTTACCAAGGGTGGGCTTTCTCTGGGCTAGAGAGGCATGGTACCGAACGAGATCTCTGCACGACAGGGCCAGAGACTGAAGGTCAATGCTCCCCTTGGATCTCGAAAAGAGAATTTAACGCAGTGAGTTAAGGTAAATGCAAGATTTTAGATGATAGAGTTCAGAATTATAGAAGCTATCAGGATATCGCTTTCAGTAGCCGACTCTCTGCAAGGTATGAATTTATGGGATCTTTCGAAGTTTACAGGTTGCGCAGGTTTTTGCCTGCCGTCTTCATTTGCAGCTATGCGCTGGTCGCGCTAAACGCGATTCCAGCTGGTAGTCGAGAGTTTTATCCCTTCTTCAATTGGAGCCTATTTTCACGAAGCGCTGACTTCAGAACGGATGTGGTGCTGCAGGTTCGTAGCATTGAAGGCCGGACCCTCGATGAGCCGCGCCTGCTCTACGATATGAAGGAGAGTCTCTCGGCTGCGAAAAACCGCAATGGCGTCCTGATGAAGACGATCGACCGCCTTTATATGGCAGTTTACAGTGGGGACCAGGTGACGGCAGAGCGACTTCAGAATGTCATCGAAACTCGTTTTCTTTCTGACGTTTCTGCAATCGAATATGATCTCGTAGTAATCGGATATAATCCGATAGATAGACTGACAAATATGACGATAAGAGAAAAGAAGGTTATTTCCTCTTATGAGAAATCCTTGCCATGAGTAGTAGAAGCGTCAATTCAGTCATTCGATGGACTCGGCGAACTCTGTCAGGGCAGGACACCGCTCCAAACGATACCCTACAGACTGTGCATCGGCGCTTCAACCGGGCCCAATTCGTCGTTAAAGGCTACTACCTCGCGTCCGTTTACATTACCTTCATGTTGATGCTGAAGGCTGGAGCGCTTACCCGGGAGGTTTCTGCCGACTGGGATTTTCTCTGGCCATTGGTTTGGGTCTCCCCCTCGGGTGCCGCCGACACGCTACGCTGGCTCTCAGTCGCGTGTTTCCTATCGAGCCTTCTTGCTCTTCATTTCTCGAACAAACGCAGCTTCAGACTATTTTTCATCCTCTTGTTTTTGCCGGCTTGTACAATTCCAAATTCTCTTGGAGGTATCAATCATCCTTACCACGCTTGGTTCTGGATCGGCGTCTGCTTCGTATTCCTTCCAGATGTCAAACGAGGTGAGATATCTCGGCATATAGAAATGTCTTATCTTCTGGTTATAAGCACATGCCAAGCGTTATTGCTATTCTTCTATAGCTTGGCAGGATTCTGGAAACTCGTTTATGGCCTACAAGGCTTGTTCGCTGGCTATGAGGGAAACTTCTCGCCGCGTGGCCTAGCTCTTACTTTGGCGGATAGGATGCTACAGACGGGTACTGATCCGTTGCTAGCAAACTTCTTTATCGTGAACTATTGGTTATCCTGGCCGATGTTCATTGGCGTTATTTACATCCAGTTCGTTGCGGTTTTGGTTGCCTTTCGCCCTCGCTTGCATGCTCTCTGGGGATATCTGCTGATTTTCTTCCATTTAGGAACTTATCTGCTTATGGAGATAGGTTTTAGCCAGCATGTTCTGTTCCTGGCGTTGCTTTTCGTGATGTCGCCCTTCCGCCCAATGCAGTGGTCTTTGCCCCAGGTAATCGGAGACCTGCCCATAGTAGGGCTTGTCTATCGGCGTGTCCTTACAAGGTTTGCCGCAAGCGCCCCAGGAAGACAGGTTCCCGCGCGATGAGCAAGCTTCCCCTGCGCGTGGTATATGACGGCGAATGTCCATTCTGCAGCAACTATGTGAAGCTAACGCGGCTCAAGGCAGACTTTGCAGTCGAACTCGTCGATGCGCGGCGTGAGCCGGAAAAGGCTATGCGCTATGGACTCGATCTCAACGAGGGAATGGTGGCCGATCTCAACGGCAATGTTTATCACGGTGCCGATGCAGTATGGCTGTTGTCTGGCTTGTCAAACAAAACGGGTTTAGGAAACTGGGTTCTGGCGAGCGTTTTCTCCTCGCGCACTGCGGCTCGATTATTCTACCCCATCCTGCGGATGGGTCGCTCGCTGACGCTGAAAATTCTCGGCAAGCCGCGCCTTTGATTCTCGTCTGGTGGGACTCCCTCCGACGAGAGCGAGCCAACTATACAGAATCTAGGAAAATGGTGCCGCCGGCGTGAATTGAACACGCGACCCCACCCTTACCAAGGGTGTGCTCTACCCCTGAGCTACGGCGGCCCCGTAAGCCTTTGAGAGCGGCGCGGAAGATGCCAGCCGCGGGCGCCAAAGGCAAGCCTCTTCTGGCCCCCGGGCGGGCTCCGTCACGCCTTGACCTTGCCGCATTCCCCGCTCAGATTGCCGCGTCATGACAGCCAAGTCCTCGTCATCTTCGCAAGCGGCTTCGGAGGGCGGGAAAGCCCCTAGCCAGGACAGGCAGGAGCGCCTGTCCCAGGCGCTGCGCGACAACCTGCGCAAGCGCAAGGCCCAGGCCCGCGCCAGGAGCGCACCGCGCAAAGACGAGGCCAAGAGTTAGCCAGGGCGGCAGGGCGCTTGAGGCTGCCCGGCCGATTCAGTAGAAACAGCCGCGCGCCATCTATTCCGACGGCGCCGCTTCAGGGGACCTTCCGACCATGCCGATCATGCCCGACAGCTGGATCCGCGAGATGTCGCAGACCAAGAACATGATCGACCCCTTCGTGGAGGTGCAGGAGCGGACCAACGCGATCTCCTACGGGCTCAGCTCCTACGGCTACGACGCCCGGGTGGCCGACGAGTTCCGGATTTTCACCAACGTCGACAACGCGATCGTCGATCCGAAAGCCTTCTCCGAGCAGTCTTTCGTGGAACGCACCGGGCCGGTCTGCGTTATTCCACCGAATTCCTTCGTTCTGGCGCGCACCGTGGAATACTTCCGCGTGCCGCGTAACGTGCTGGTGATCTGCCTCGGCAAGTCGACCTACGCGCGCTGCGGCATCATCGTCAATGTGACGCCGCTGGAGCCCGAGTGGGAGGGCCATGTGACCCTGGAGTTTTCCAACACCACGCCGCTGCCGGCCAAGGTCTACGCCAACGAAGGGGCCTGCCAGTTCCTCTTTTTGAAGGCGGACTCGGTCTGCGAGGTCTCCTACGCCGACCGCAAGGGCAAGTACATGGGGCAGCGCGGCGTGACGCTGCCCAAGCTGTAGGAGAGGCGGGGCCGTGGACTGCATCGTCATCGAGGGCGGCAAGCCGCTGAAGGGCGACATCGTCATCTCCGGCGCCAAGAACGCGGCGCTGAAGGTGATGGCCGCCAGCCTGCTGACCCCGGAGAAGCTGACCCTCGCCAACGTGCCGCGGCTCGGCGATATCGCCTCGATGCGCGCCCTGCTGGAGGAGCTGGGGGTCGTAGTCGAGGCGGTGGAGACAGAGAGCGGCGGCTACGGCCTTGAGCTGCGGGCCGGAGAGATCCGCTCGACCCGCGCGCCCTACGATCTGGTGCGCAAGATGCGCGCATCGGTGCTGGTGTTGGGGCCGCTGCTGGCGCGCTGCGGCCAGGCCGAGGTTTCGCTGCCCGGCGGCTGCGCCATCGGCACCCGGCCGATCGACCTGCATCTTTCCGGCCTGGAGCGCCTCGGCGCGGAGATCGAGCTCAAGGAAGGCTACGTCTTCGCCAAGGCGCCCGGCGGCCTCAAGGGCAACGAGGTGGTGTTCGAGCAGGTCTCGGTCGGCGCCACGGAGAACCTGCTGATGGCGGCGACCCTGGCAGAGGGCGAGACCCGCCTGGTCAATGCCGCGCGCGAGCCCGAGGTCGGCGACCTCGCCAAGTGCCTGATCGCCATGGGCGCGGAGATCGAGGGCATCGGCACCGCGACCCTGAGGATCAAGGGCAAGACATCGCTCGCCGGCGCGGCCCACGAGGTGATTCCCGACCGCATCGAGGCCGGAACCTTCGCCATGGCGGCCGGTATCACCGATGGTAACCTGCATCTGCTGGGTGCCAAGGCCGAGCATCTGCGCAGCGTCATCGAGGTGCTAAAGCGCGCCGGAATCAGCGTGACCGAGACCAACCGCGGCCTCAGGGTGCGGCGGACCAACGGGCCGCTGCGCGGCACCGACGTGATGACCGAGACCTTTCCCGGCTTCCCGACCGACCTGCAGGCCCAGTTCATGGCCACCATGGCGACCGCCCAGGGCGCCTCGATGATCACCGAGTCGATCTTCGAGAACCGCTTCATGCACGTGCCGGAGCTGGCCCGCATGGGCGCCGACGTCACGGTGCACGGCGCCTCCGCCCTGGTGCGCGGCGTCGACCGCCTGACTGGCGCACCCGTGATGGCGACCGACCTGCGCGCCTCGGTCTCCCTGGTGCTGGCCGGACTGGCCGCCCAGGGCAGGACCGTGCTGAACCGGGTCTATCACCTGGATCGCGGCTACGAGCGGCTGGAGGAGAAGCTCTCGGCCTGCGGCGCCGCGATCCGCCGGGAGAAAAGCGAGGAGGCGGCGAAGACGGCGCCCCAGGCGGAGGCTGCGGATAATCATGCCCAACATCCATAGAATGAAGCTGCGGGCGCGCGACGGCGAGGACCTGAGGGTTCTCGCCGCCTTCCTGCAGGACGCCATCCTGCCGGTCAAGGAGATGGCCTACCTGCCGCAGGACCGGCGCTTCGTGATGCTGTTCAACCGCTTCAAGTGGGAGCGCCTGCCCGAGGAGGGGCCGGTGGCGGCGCTGGAGTCCGCGCCGGAACCGGAGCACGGCGCCGAAGCAGCGGAGGAGGACGTCGCCTTCCTGGAAGACGCAGAGGAAACCGGCCCGGTCTACGAGCGGGTCCACTGCGCCCTGACCTTCGACGCGGTGGGCGGCGCCCAGCTGCGCGGCATCGACCGCAAGGACAAGAGCCGGCTGCTGGAGCTGCTGACCATCGAGGCCGACAAGGACGGCATCGCCCTGGTGTTCGCCGGCGAAGCGGCGATCCGCCTGCAGGCGCGCAAGGTCCGCGCCCATATGGAGGACATGGGCGAGCCCTGGCCGACCACCAACCTGCCGCGCCATACCCAGGACCGAGCCGGCGCCCCGGATTGACCTCCCGCCCGAGCCTTTTTTCGACCCCTTGATCCTGGACCTGGGCGGCGAAGCGCGCTACATCACCGCCACTTCACGCCGCCGTCTGGACAAGAGGAAGACCCCGTGCCGCCGAGTGCCGCCAACCAGCCATTGATCCTGGCCGTGCCCAAGGGCCGCATCCTCACGGAGCTGCGTCCGGTGATGGCCGCGGCCGGAATCGAGCCGGAAGCCGCCTTTTTCGACGACTCGGCGCGGCAGCTGCGCTTTTCCACCGGCGAACCCAACCTGGAGATCGTGCGGGTGCGCAGCTTCGACGTCGCCACCTTCGTCGCCTTCGGCGCCGCCCAGCTCGGCGTCGCCGGCAACGACGTGCTGATGGAGTTCGACTATCCCGAGCTTTACGCCCCGGTCGATCTCGGCATCGGCCGCTGCCGGCTTTCGGTCGCCGCCCCGGGGGAGCTGCTGGCGCAGGACAATCCGCAGCGCTGGAGCCACATCCGGGTCGCCACCAAGTACCCCGAGATCACCCGCCGGCACTTCGCCGCGCGCGGCGTCCAGGCCGAGTGCATCAAGCTCAACGGCGCCATGGAGCTGGCGCCCAGCCTCGGGCTGTGCCGCCGCATCGTCGATCTGGTGTCGAGCGGCGCCACCCTGAAGGCCAACGACCTGGTCGAGGTCGAGACCATCGCCGAGATCACCTCCCGCCTGGTGGTCAACCGGGCGGCGATGAAGACCCGCGCCGACGAGGTCGGCGGCTACGTGGAGCGCTTCCGGGAGGCGGCCCGTGCCGCTTAGGCTGGACATCCGCGATCTGGACTTCGCCGCGGCCTTCTCCGCCTTTCTCGAGGTCAAGCGCGAGGCCGAGGCCGAGGTCGATGCCACGGTGGCGGAGATCCTCGCCGAGGTGCGCAAGCGCGGCGACGCCGCGCTGGCCGACTACACCCGCCGCTTCGACCGCTTCGAGGTCGCGCCGGAGGACTTTCGTGTCGGCGAACGCGAGCTCGACGCTGCCCTGGCCGCCTGCGCGCCGCAAACCCTGACCGCGCTGGAACACGCCAAGGCCCGACTGGAGGCGCATCACGCACGCCAGCTCCCCGAAGACCTGGACTACGTGGACGGAGAGGGGCTGCGGCTCGGCCACCGCTGGACGCCGGTCGCCGCCGCCGGGCTCTACGTGCCGGGCGGGACGGCGGCCTATCCCTCCTCGGTGCTGATGAACGCGGTTCCGGCCAAGGTCGCCGGGGTCAAGCGCATCGCCATGACCGTTCCAGCGCCAGATGGGAAGCTCAATCCGCTGGTGCTGGCGGCGGCGCGGATCTGCGGGATATCCGAGATTTACCGCCTCGGCGGGGCCCAGGCGATCGCGGCGCTGGCTTACGGCAGCGAGAGCATCGTCCCGGTCGACAAGATCACCGGGCCGGGCAACGCCTATGTTGCCGCCGCCAAGCGCCAGGTCTTCGGCCAGGTCGGCATCGACATGATCGCCGGCCCCTCGGAGATCCTGGTGGTCGCCGACGCGGCCAACGATCCCGCCTGGATCGCCGCCGACCTGCTCAGCCAGGCCGAGCACGACCCCACGGCACAGGCGATCCTGCTGACCGACGATGCCGACTTCGCCGTGGCCGTAGAGGCGGCGGTGGACGGCCACCTGCAGTCCCTGCCGCGCAGCGCCATCGCCCGCGCTTCCTGGGGCGACCACGGCGCCGTCATCCTGCTCGAGGACCTGGCCCAGGCCGGGCCGCTGATCGACCGCATCGCGCCGGAGCACCTGGAGTTGGCCATCGAGGATCCCGAGGCCCTGCTGCCGAGCTTCTCCAATGCCGGCGCGATCTTCCTCGGCCGCCACACCCCGGAGGTGATCGGCGACTACCTGGCGGGGCCGAACCACGTCCTGCCGACCGGGCGCTCGGCGCGCTTTTCCTCCGGTCTTTCGGTGCTCGATTTCATGAAGCGCTCCTCCCTGATCGCCTGCGGAACCGAGGGCCTGGCGGCGCTGGGTCCCTCGGCGATCGCCCTGGCGCGCGCGGAGGGACTGGACGCACACGCACTCTCCGTGGCAATCCGGTTGAACGCGCGGCCCGGCGGCTCCGACAGGGAGCCCGACGCCTAGGGCCGGGGAGGCGCTCATGTCCACGGAGTCCAAGACCCAGCGGATCTGCAACATCACCCTCGACGAGCGCAGCGTCGTGCGCCGCGCGGCCGATGTCGAGCACGAGCGGGCGGTGGCGATCTACGATTTGCTGGAGGAGAATTACTTCCGCCCGGTCGGCGACTACCGGGGCCCCTATAACCTGCACCTGCGCATCTCCGACAACCGCCTGGTCTTCGACATCCGCGACGAGGCGGGGGCGCCGCTCGGCAGCGTGCCGCTGCCGCTCTCGCCCTTCCGGCGGATCGTCAAGGACTACTTCACGGTCTGCGAGAGCTACTTCGAGGCGATCAAGACCGCCAGCCCCTCCAGGATCGAGGCCATCGACATGGGGCGGCGCGGCCTGCACGACGAGGGTTCCGAGCTGCTGAGCGCCCGCCTCGAGGACAGGATCGAGCTCGACGACAACACGGCGCGGCGGCTGTTCACCCTGCTTTGCGTCCTGCACATCAAGGGTTAGGCCCACATGGATGAGCCTCCTCTTGCCGAGCTGCCGGGCGCCGTGCTCTTCGCCTGCACCCACAACTCGGTGCGTTCGCCGATGGCCGAGGGGCTGCTGAAGCGGCTGCTCGGCCATAAGGTCTTCGTCGACTCCGTGGGGGTGCGCGACGGCGAGGTCGACGGTTTCGCCGTGGCGGTGATGCGCGAGCTGGATATCGACATCTCCAAGCACCACGCCAAGACCTTCGATCAGCTCGAGGACACCTCCTTCGACCTGATCGTCTCGCTCTCGCCGGAGGCGCAGCACTCCGCCGTCGAGCTGACCCGCACCATGGCCTGCGATGTGGAGTACTGGCGGATCATGGACCCCGGCATCGTCGAGGGCAGTCGCGAGGAACAGCTCAAGGCCTACCGCGACGTGCGCGACGAGCTGCGCCGCCGGATCGAAGCGCGATTCCGCGAGAACGGCGGGTGAATCCCCAGTTTCGGCCGCCGCTCTCAAGTCAGCCCATGTAATTGTTATGCTGGGCGGCTTTGTGTATGATCCGCCGCGTTTTGCAGAACGCCGCATTTTCACACTCTCGATAACTGACCAAGAAGAAAGCAGGAATGGCAAAAGAAGACCTGATCGAATTTCAGGGCACCGTCGTCGAGCTGCTGCCCAACGCCATGTTCCGGGTGAAGCTCGACAACGACCATGAAGTGCTCGCGCACACCGCGGGCAAGATGCGCAAGCATCGGATTCGCGTTCTCGCCGGGGACCGGGTGAACGTCGAGATGACCCCCTACGATCTGAGCAAGGGTCGCATCACCTTCCGCTACAAGTAGGCCAGGGCGGCGCTCCGCCGATGGATGCTCCCCTGATTCTTGCTTCCGCCTCGCCGCGGCGGCTCGCCTTGCTGCGCCAGGTCGGCATCGAGCCGGCCGAGGTCGATCCGGCGGCGCTCGACGAGACCCCCCTGGCCAGGGAACTGCCCCGGGTCTATGCCGCGCGCATGGCGGCGGCGAAGGCGGCGGCCGTGGCCGCGCGCCACAGCGGCGCCTTCGTGCTGGCCGCCGACACCGTGGTCGCCTGCGGCCGGCGCATCCTGCCCAAGGCGGAGAGCGAGGCCGAGGCGCGGCGCTGCCTGGAGCTGCTCTCCGGGCGGCGGCACCGGGTCTATGGCGGGGTCGAGGCGGTCGCCCCGGACGGCCGCGCCGCGCGCCGCTGCGTAATGACCCAGGTGACCTTCAAGCGCCTGACCGCGCCCGAGATCGACGCCTATCTCGCCGGCGGCGAGTGGCGCGGCAAGGCCGGCGGCTACGCCATCCAGGGCGCCGCCGGGGCCTTCATCCCCAGCATCAACGGCAGCACCAGCAACGTCGTCGGCCTACCCCTGGCCGAGACCCTGGCCCTGCTGCGCGGGCTCGGCTTTTCGGGATGACGGGAAAGCTCCTGGTCGCCCGGCTGCCCGGCGAGCTCCGGGCCGTGCGGCTGGACCGCGCGGGGCGGCTGCAGGATCTGCGCATCGAGCGCGGCGGTCCGGCCACCCAGGCCGGCAGCCTTTACCGTGGCAGGATCGCTCGCATCGACCGGGCGCTGGCTGCGGCCTTCGTCGACCTCGGCGAAGACCTGCCCGGCTTCCTGCCGCTCGACAAGGCGCCCGAGGGCGTTACCGAGGGGACGGCGCTCTGCCTCAAGGTGACCCGCGCCCCCTCGCCGGGCAAGGGCGCCAAGCTCAGCGCCAAGGGTGTGCCCCAGAGCGATGGGCCGGCGCCGGCGCTGCTGCAGGCGGCGGCGGGCCTGGAGGCCTGGTTGACCGCCCAGGAGCGCGCGCCGGAAGAGACCGGCGCCTGCTTTCCCGAGGCGGTCGAGGCCGAGATCGAGACCCTGCTGCAGCCCGAGGTGACCCTGCCCGGCGGCGGCCGTCTGATCGTCGAGCCGGTCAGCTCGATGACCGCCATCGACGTGGATAGCGGAAGCGATGCGCGCGGCGCGCTGGAGATCGACCTCGCCGCCGCCGCCGAGATCCCCCGGCAATTGCGTCTGCGCAACCTTTCCGGCCTGATCGTCGTCGACTTCCTGGGCCTGGAGCGCCGGGACGCGCGCCGCCAGGTGACGGAGCGCCTGACCGAGGGCTGCGCGGCGGATCGCGAGCCGGTGGAGCTCTCTGCCATGTCGGCCAGCGGCCTGGTCGAGATCGCCCGCCGCCGCGCCGCTCCGGCGCTGCACGAGATCATGTTCTGGCCGCCGCACCGCCGGCGCCAGCCGCTCTCCCTAGCCTACGACGCCCTGCGCGGCTTCGCCGCCGCGCCGCCGGCGCCTGCGGCCGAGCTGCGCCTGTCGCACCGTCTCGCCGCCGCCCTGCGCGGCCCCGCAGGGGAGGCCCTGGCCGCCCTGGAGGCCCGGCGCGGACACTCCCTGGTGCTGATCGAGGAGGCCTGGCGGGACGACGACTCCTATGAACTCGTGATAGCGTCGCGGCCATGAGCGGCGATCCCTCCTCTCCCGCGCCCCGCCGGGCGCGCCGGCGCAACGGCGGCAAATGCCCGACCTGCGGCGCTGCCTCCCAGCTTGCCACCCGGCCCTTCTGCTCGACCCGCTGCGCCGAGGTCGACCTCGGCCGCTGGCTGCAGGGCAGCTACCGCATTCCCACCCAGGAGCGCCCCTCGGAGGGCGAACCCGCCCCGGAAGAGGACGAGCAGTGACGCGCCGCCTGGCGGCGCTGTGTTTCGCCCTGGCGCTGCTGCTGCCCGCTCCGGCCTTCGCCCAGGAGGCCTCCCAATCCCTCGAGGCGGCGCTGCCGTCCGTGGTCTCCGTGCTGCCGGTCTGGCCGGGCTACGCCCAGGGCGGGCAGGGCGCGCCGCCGGGCAGCGCGCCCGAGGGCAGCGGCTTCGCCATCGCCCCCGGCGGGCAGATCGCCACGGCGCTGCATGTCGTCGCCCAGGCCGAGCGGATCGACGTGCGCCTCGCCGACGGGCGGGTGCTGCCGGCCGAGCTGCTGGCCGGCGACCCGGCCAGCGACCTTGCGCTGCTGCGGATCGCCGAAGAGCTGCCGCTGCTCGAGGAGGGCGGGGAGCCGGCGCTGGGGCAGGAGGTCTGCGCCCTGGGCAACGCCTACGGCCTCGGCCTTTCCGTCACCTGCGGCGTGGTCTCGGCGACCCGGCGCACGCGGGCCGGTTTCAACGCCGTGGAGGACTTCATCCAGACCGACGCGGCGGTCAATCCGGGCATGTCCGGCGGCCCGCTGCTCGACCGCCAGGGGCGGCTGGTCGGCCTGCTCTCGGCGATCTTCACCGGCAAGACCGACGGCAACCTCGGGGTCAACTTCGCGGTCTCCCCGGCGCTGCTCAAGCGGGTGATGGGCGATCTGCTCGACTTCGGCGCGGTCAGGCGCGGCTCCGCCGGGCTGCAGTTCGGCGACCTGCCGCTCGACCAGAGACGCGAGCGGGCCGGCGCCCTGGTCGCCGCGGTCCGCCCCGGCGGCCCGGCCGCCGCGGCGGGCATCGCCCAGGGCGAGCTGGTCCTGGCCATCGGCGCGCGCAGGGTCGAACAGGCCAGCGACGCGCGCACGGCGCTGCAGCTCGCCCGGCCCGGCGACACCGTGACCCTGATCCTCTGGCGCGAGGGCACCGAGACCGCCGTCGAGCTCGAGCTCGAAGCCCCGCCGCAGTAGGGCGCGCGGGCGCCGCAAAGGCCCGGGAATCCTGCGAAACCCTTGCCAGGCAAGGGAGGCTGGACAGCACCGCCGTCTTCTTCTATAAGCGCACGGCGCTCCCCGAGAGCGTCCGGCGGAGCCCCGCTCCGCCCCGGTTCTCCGGCCCGTCCGGAAGGTGGCCCAGGTAGCTCAGTTGGTAGAGCATGCGACTGAAAATCGCAGTGTCGGTGGTTCGATTCCGCCCCTGGGCACCATAGCCCCAAGATAGCTATTGAAATTCAGGCGCTTAGATGGCGGTGTGTAAAGCATCGCGGCGCAGTGTGTAAAACGCTCAGCTGCCGCACCTCTTCTGTGCCTTCGGAACCAGAAGATGCTTCGCTGCAACACGCGTTGCTACTGGCATGGTAATGCATCGCTATCTTTGGACAGCCCGAACGAGCTGCGCCATGATGTAGAACCATTCTTCAACTTCGCTCCTTTCCGCTCCTTCCGGGTCAGTTGAAGTACAACGTTCCCTTATTTCTTCTAATGTCATCTCCGGAAGTAAAAGGCCACAAATAACGTGTTTTGGTCGAGAGTCCTTTAGGTGGACGCCACGTCGTACTTCTGAGGGAAGCTGGAATTCCAGCTCTTCTTTTGCACGACACAACTCCTGCCAAAACTCAGTATCGGTCTTTGAAATCTTCCCATAATCGAAGTCAAGATTAGGGAGTCGCCCTATGATATCGACAGCGACACCACAAATGCGGTCGACAGCGGCTGGATGTAGGTAATTCTCAATCTCGCGCTTACGAGTCATTACAACAGCTATGGGTAGGCCCTCTCCGCCATCATTCCACCTCCTGACACGCTCCGCTACCTCAGGAGGAATAGCCTTCCCTGGATGATCTGGTCCTTCCTTGTCAGAGTCGCGTAGATAGAACTGTGGCAATCCGAGCGCGTCGAGATACTCGCCGTTAACAACGGACTTGAGCTGGTCGCCGCCACCACCGAATACGAAGAATATCCGGTTGATCTCCAGCGGTTCTAGCGCTAATCCCGCTTGATTCAACTTTCCGGCGATACTCTCCAGCACCCATACATCTGAGTCACCTTCGACCCAAACTGCGATCTGGGCATTTTCGCGGGGAATAGCGCTCGGCAACACACCGAGACTCGTTGCGGCCTCCAACAGTACGCCCTTATCCTGAGCCCCGTTACGGACGCGTGGAAAAGTTGCCGCGGCTGGTCTGTCGATGAAGCGAATGGAATCAATAGGCAGGAGTTCTGCAAGCCCTGGAACGTGGGTCGTTAGGAGAACTTGATCTCCCGTATCGACCAGGGCCTTGAAAGCCTCAATAATGTTACGTTGGAAATTTGGATGCTGTGACGTTTCCGGCTCCTCGATCCCATAGATTGCTGGCGGTTGAACCAGTCCCTCAGCACGTTCTTGGCGCTTCTTCTCTGCCTCAGCCTGGAAAAACGCCAACACTACAAGACGACGAACCCCAGCGCCCCTCTTGTTCAGTGGTACGTCATCGTCTCCACGAAGTACGTCTAGATCAAAAGCCTTCGACCATATAGGAGGTTTATAATCTGGGACTAAGCTCTGCGCTAATTCTGGGTAATCTCTTTTCAATCTTTGCAGAGTGCGTTCAGTTGTTTCTTCTACTTTCCGCTGAATTTGAATTGCGATAGGCGCAAGCTCTGCTTCTAGTTTTTTTATGGTTGACTTCAGTGTCGCATCCAGAGGGGAGCGGACTGTCGTTTCTTTGTCCCCCCGTACTTGCTCTGACTTGAAGAGTGAGTAAACTGGGAGGTGGCGATCATTAAGTTTCTTCCATATCTTTCGAGCATCTTGGAAGTCAGTCCCCTTGTCTTTTGGGCGATCTAACTCAACCTCACGTGGTTGCAGGTTAAGCTCGTTGGTTGCTTCCAAGTGACGATAAATGGCTTGGCGCATGTCTGGATTCTTCCGTTTGTCTGCTTCCAGTCCATTCGCCTCAACAATTTCCTTGAGCTCGTCCCTTTTTTTGAAGAGAAGATCCCTACCCAATTCGTGGGTTGGTGCATTAGCCCAAGCGTAGATACTCTCCACTTCGACTTTTGCCGAGGTGGCTCGCCAAATCTTGTAGATTTCAAGGTTTCCAGAATTATTCAGCAAACACTCATCTTGGAGCGTTGTATGTGATTGGGCATCGAGGTTGATCTGGTTCGGCAGGTCAGAGAATATACAGCCTACCTTGAATTTTCCGTCTTCGATTCGGGTGTTAACGTCTTGTGCATCCACAACGTCATTAAAAAAAGCATCAAGCGCTTCAAGGACACTTGACTTTCCAACGTCGTTTTCACCGATAAGTGCGGTGAGAGCGGAGATATCGATCTCAGTGCGTTCGCGATAGCCACGGAAGCCCTCAATAATGACCTTTTCTAGCTTCATCTCCTGCCCGTTCCCTCAGCGGTTAAGCTGTCGAGCAACGTAGCACACCACTACCGGTTGTGGAGTGTTCTATGCTGACGTTAATGATGAGCCGATAATCGTCGTTGAGATATAAGGGATAATCTGGAGCCAATTGGGCACAGTAATCCTTCCGATAACAGCTACTTACCCCCCAACCCCGATCGCCATCAGCTTGGTCTCCAGGTACTCGTCGAGCCCTTCGCGGCCGCCTTCGCGGCCGATGCCGGACTGCTTGACCCCGCCGAAGGGGGCCTCGGTGGCGCCGATCCGCACCTCGTTGAGGCCGACCATGCCGGTTTCCAGGCGCTCGCCGACGCGGATGCCGCGCCCCAGGTCGCCGGTGAAAAGATAGGCGGCGAGGCCCTGGGGCACGTTATTGGCGGCGGCGATCACCTCCTCCTCGCCGTCGAAGGGCAGCAGCGAGGCGACCGGGCCGAAGACCTCCTCGTTGACCACCGCCATCTCCGGGGTGACCCCGGACAGCACCGTCGGCTCGAAGAAGAAGCCCTTGGCGTAGTCGCCTCCGCTCCGGCGCTTGCCGCCGGTCAGCGGGATGGCGCCGCGCTCCAGGGCGTCGGCCACCAGGCGCTCGACCTTCTGTACCGCCCCGGCCTCGATCAGCGGGCCCATGGTCACGCCGGCGTCGAGACCGTTGCCGAGCTTGAGGCCCTGGGCGCGCTCCGTCAGGCGCTCGGCCACGGCCTCGAGGATCGGCCGCTCGACGTAGATCCGGTTGGCCGAGATGCAGGCCTGGCCGGCGTTGAGGAACTTCAGCATCGACAGCGCGAAGACCGCGGTGTCGAGATCGCAGTCGGCGAAGAGGATCACCGGGGCGTTGCCGCCGAGCTCCATGGAGGTGCGCTTGATCTGCTCGGCCGCGCCGCGCAGCAGCAGGCGCCCGACCTCGGTGGAGCCGGTGAAGGAGATCTTGCGGACCCGCGCGTCCTCCAGGAAGACCTTGCCGATGGCCTGGGGGTCGCCGGTCACCACGTTGAACACGCCGGGCGGCAGCTCGGCCTCCAGCGCCGCGGCGCCGATGGCCAGCGCGGTCAGCGGGGTCTGCTCCGCCGGCTTCATCACCATAGTGCAGCCGGCGGCCAGCGCCGGCCCGGCCTTGCGCGCGATCATCGCGGCGGGGACGTTCCAGGGGATGATCCCGGCGCAGACCCCGACCGGCTGGCGCAGCGTGATTAGGCGGCGGCCGGGCAGGGGATCGGGGATCCAGTCGCCGTAGCTGCGCCGCGCCTCCTCGGCGTACCAGGCGAAGGAGTCGATGGTCAGGTTGAGCTCGATATGCGATTCCGCCAGCGGCTTGCCTTCCTCGCGGGTGATCAGCCGGGCGAGGTCGTCGCGGCGGGAGTCCAGGACCTGGGCAAAGCGGTGCAGGTGCTTGGCGCGGGCCGCGGCGCTGAGGCCCGACCAGGCAGGGAAGGCGGCCTGAGCGGCACCGACGGCGGCGCTGGCGTCGGCCGCGCCGCCCTGGGGCACCCGGCCAAGCTCGCTGCCGTCCGCCGGGTCGATGGAGGCGAAGGTTTCGCCCGACAGCGCCGGCCGCCAGTCGCCGCCATAGATCATGCCGCGCTCCGCAGTCTCGCTCATAGCCGCTCCTCTTTTCCGCTGAGTTCGGCGGCACTATGCGCGCCGGATCCTGCCTCGAGGCCATAGCGATTGGCTATGCCGCGGGCCGAAAGGCGAATGGACAGGCATGGCTCAATGCCAAGCATGGGGGAGCGTGAAATCTCACCCCCTCCAACCTCTGGAAAGCCGCCATGACCCCCACCGCCGAAGCCGACCTGGAGCGGCAGAACCGCAGCCTGCTCGACATTCTCTGCGCCGCCCGGCCGCGGCTGACCGGCCTCAAGCCGGCGCTGCAGGCGGTGCCGGGGATGGCGGAAAACCGCATCCTCCACGCCGGGCCGCCGATTGCCTGGGCGCAGATGACGCCGGCGATGCAGGCGGCGGTCGCCGGGGCGCTGGTCCACGAGGGGCTGGCGGGGACCCTCGAGGGCGCGGCGGCGCTGGCCGGCAGCGGCGAGATCGACTTCGCCCCGGCCCATGATCACCAGGCCGCCGGGGCCATGGCCGGGATCGTCAGCGCCTCGATGCCGGTCTTCGTCGCCGAGGATGCGGTCTCCGGCCTGAAGGCCTTCGCCACGGTCAACGAGGGGCTGGGCAAGACCCTGCGCTTCGGCGCCAACGGGCCCGAGGTGCTGGCCCGTCTCGCCTGGATCCGCGACGACCTGGCGCCGCTGCTCGACGCGGCCCTGGCGGCGCACGAGCCGCTCGATCTCGGCGGGCTGGTGGCCGAGGCGCTGCGCCGCGGCGACGAGTGCCACAACCGCAACAAGGCGGCGACGGCGCTGGTTTTTCGCGAGCTGGCGCTGTCCCTGGTCGATTGCGATGCGCCGCGCTCTGCGGTGGCCGAGGCGCTGCGCTTCGTCGCCGGCAACGACCACTTCTTCCTCAACCTCTCCATGGCCCACGCCAAGGCCGTGACCCTGGCGCTGGAGCGCGAGGCCAAGGGCTCGCTGGTCACCACCATGGCCGGCAACGGCCGCGAGGTCGGGATTCGCACCAGCGCGACCGGCGCGCGCTGGTTCACGGCTCCGGCCGAGGTCGCCGACGTCCGGCTGTTCGCGGGGCAGAGCCTGGAGGATGCCACCCCGACCATGGGGGACTCCTACGTCACCGAGGCGATCGGCCTGGGCGGCTTCGCCCTGGCCGCGGCCCCGGCCATCGCCGAGTTCGTCGGCGGCACGGTGGCCGATCTGGTCGCCCGCTCGGAGCGGATGCGCGAGATCGCGGTCGGCGAACACAGCCGCTTCCTGATCCCCAGCCTCGGCTTTCGCGGCGTGCCTTCGGGGATCGACGTCCACAGGGTCGCGCGCAGCGGGATCGCCCCCATCGTCAACACCGGCGTCGCCTCCAAGCGGCCCGGCGCCGGGCAGATCGGCGCCGGCGTGCAATCCTTCCCCCTCGCCGTCTTCCAGGCCGCCGCGCGGGCCCTGGAAGCGGCGTGAGGAGCGGCTAGAGGTCGTCGCCGAAGATCCGCCGCTCGACCTCGTCGGGGCTTTCGCCGCCGCGCACCGTATCCACCGCGTTGGTCAGATCCGGGGTTTCGCCCTCGGCGAAGAGGCCGACGGCGTTGGCGCGGGTCAGGGGGTCGCAGACCGGGGCATGGGCCTCGACCAGGGTGCAGGACTGGTCGCCGCGGTTCCAGGCCCAGTGCAGGGCGTTCTTGGGAATCCGCGAGAAGTCGCCGGCCTTCATCAGGAAGGCGTCGTCCTCGATGAACACCCAGACCTCGCCCTCGACCAGATAGTTGAGCTGCTCGGCGTCGTGGCGGTGCGGGTTGGAGTGATAGCCCGGGGCGCGGGTCGCGACCATCAGGTTGCACTCGTTGCCGTAAACCATCTTGGTCGACATCGCGCCGCCGCGCACCTGCAGCACGTTCTGGCCTTCCTTGACTTCGTGGGCTCTAGCGAGCAAAGCCATGCTCATCTCCTCCGTTCATGAATGTGGGTGTTTCATCGTTTCTGGCCGCCGCCGCTCCCTGCGATCTCCAGGGCCGCGTCGACGATCGGCTGATAGCCGGTGCAGCGGCAGAGGTTGCCGGAGATCGCTTCGCGGATCTCCGCCTCGCCGGCCCCGGGCGTGCGCTCCAGCAGGGCCTGCAGGCTGAGCACCATGCCCGGCGTGCAGAAGCCGCACTGCAGGGCGTGATGGCTGCGGAAGGCCTCCTGCAAGGGGCTGAGCCCGCTTTCGGGCGAAACCCCTTCGATGGTGACGATTTCTGCGCCCTCGGCCTGCACCGCCAGCAGCAGGCAGCCGCGCACGGCCTCGCCTTCGAGCAGCACCGTGCAGGCGCCGCAGACGCCGTGCTCGCAGCCGAGATGGGTGCCGGTCAGCCCCAGGTCGTCGCGCAGGGCGTCGGCCAGGCTCTTGTTCGGCGCGACTTCCAGGGTTGCGGGCCTGCCGTTGAGGGTAAAGTCGACGCGGCGCCGGCTCATGCGGCTTCTCCCTGTAGCTGTAGCGCCGCCTCGATGGCGCGGCGGACCAGGACACCGGCCATGCGGCGGCGGTAGTCGCGCCCGGCGAAGGGCGAATCGAACTCCACGGCGTCCACGGGCAAGGCCGCCACGGCTTCCGCGATGGTCTTGGAATCCAAGCCGCGGCCGTGCAGCACCGCCTCGCTGTTCGCGCAGCGCAGCGGCGTCGGCGCGACGGCGCCGAGCACCACGGCGGCCTCGCGGCACAGACCGTTCTCATCGAGATTCAGCCGCACGGCGGCGGAGACCACGGCGAAGTCGCCCTCGCGCGGCGAAATCTCCAGGAAGGCGCTGCCGCTCGGGCCGTGCAGCGGAATCCGCACCTCGGTCAGGATCTCGCCGGGCTGCACGGCGGTCTCGAAGGGGCCGAAGCAGAACTCGGCGGCGGGCACGCGTCGCTCGCCGGCGGGCCCCTGGATGACGATCTCCGCGTCGAGGGTGAGCAGCGCGGCCGGCAGCTCGGCCGCTGGGTCGGCGTGGCTGAGGCTGCCGCCGATGGTGCCACGGGCGCGGGTCGGCGGATGGCCGACCAGCTGCAAGGCCTGGCGCAGCAGCGGCGCGTGACGCGCGACCTCTCCGGAGGCGAGGAGCGCCGCCTGGCGGGTCATCGCGCCGATCCGCAGCGCCGCGCCCTCGACGGCGATGCCGGAAAGCGCGGCGATCCGGTTGAGATCGATCAGCGCGCTCGGCCGCGCCAGCCTCAGCGCCAGCATCGGCACCAGGCTCTGGCCGCCGGCCAGGGGGCGGGCGTCCTCGCCGTAGTCGGCGAGCAGGGTCAGCGCCTCCTCCAGGCTGTCCGGTGCGGCGTAGTCGAAGGGCGCCGGCTTCATGGTGTCTCCTCCAGCGCCGCCAGGACGCGCTCCGGCGTCAGCGGGAGGGCGTTGAGCCCGGTCTGGCCACCGAGCGCGTCGGCGACGGCATTGCCCAGCACCGCGGCGACTCCGGAGGTGCCGACCTCGCCGACCCCCTTGACGCCCAGCGGGTTGCTCGGCGAGCGGGCTTCCTCGATCACCATAGTTTCGATCCGGGGCACCTCGGCGACCGAGGGCAGCATGTAGTCGGCGAAGGTGCCGGTCTGCAGTTGCGCCTCGGAATCGTAGGTCAGTTCCTCGAGCAGCGCGCCGCCCAGGCCCTGGGCGACGCCGCCGACCAGCTGGCCCTCGACCAGCTTCGGGTTGATCGCCCGGCCGATATCGGCGGCAAGCAGGTAGCGTTTGACGGCGATCTGCCCGGTTTCGCAGTCGACCTCGACCTCGGCCAGATGCACGGCGAAGACGCTGGTGCCGCTGGGATAGCCGCGGATGTGGCTGGTCGCGGTCAGGCCGTCCTGGTCGACCGCGTTGGCGGCGGGCGGCGGCGGGGTCAGCTCGGGATTGCCCGGCGCCAGCAGGCGGGCGATCTCGCCCAGGGCGAGGGAGACTTCGGGCGCGTCCTGCAGGCGGACGTAGCCGTCTTCCAGGACCAGGCTGTCCTCGGGAGCTTCCAGCTTGCGGGCGGCGGCGGCGATCGCCTTGGCCTTGACCGTCTCGGCGGCGGCGGTCACGGCATGGCCGGACATCACCGCGGTGCGGCTGGCATAGGTGCCGCCGCCGTAGCGCAGCAGGCCGGTGTCGCCGTGGCGCACCCGGATACTTTCCAGCGGCACCCGCAGCACCTCGGCGGCGACCTGGGCGAGGACGGTCTCGTGGCCCTGCCCCTGGGAGCTGCAGCCGCTGATCACCTCGACCCGGCCACGGACGTCGATCTCGACCCGGGCGGCCTCGAAGGGGCCGAAGGCGGAGGGCTCGACCACCACCGCGATGCCGCGTCCCCGGCGCAGCGGGCCGTTTTGGGCGGCGCGCGGCTTGTCCCATCCGAAGGCGTTCAGCGCCCGCGCCAGAACGTCCGGGAAGTCGCCGCTGTCGTAGATCACCGGGCGGTTTGCGCTCTCGGTGCCGGTATTCCAGGGCAGCTCCTCGGGCCGGATCAGGTTGCGCCGGCGCAGCTCCGCCGGATCCAGGCCGAGCTGTGCGGCGAGGCGGTCGACAGCGCGTTCGCGCGCGAAGTTGGCCTCGAACATGCCCGGCGCGCGCAGCGTCCCGGTCGGCGTCTTGTTGGTCAGCGCGGCGACCGCCTGGCAGCGGTAGTTGCGCAACCTATAGGGGCCGGGGAACTGCGCCGCGGCGTGCGAGGGCACGATGTCGCCGTGGGTGCGGATGTAGGCGCCCATGTCGGCCAGCAGCTTGACGTCGAAGGCGGTGATCCTGCCTTCGGCGTCGGCGCAGGCGGTCAGGGTGAAGCGCATCTCGCGGGAATGGTTGATCGCCGCGAAGTGCTCCAGGCGGTCCTCGATCCAGCGGATCGGACGCTTCAGGCGCAGGGCGATCCAGGGGATCAAAAAGTCCTCGGGATAGAACTCGCCGCGCGCACCGAAGCTGCCGCCGACGTCGGGCTCGACGAAGCGGATATCGCCTTCGGGCATATCCAGCATGCCGGCCAGGATGGCGCGGTTGGTGTGCGGCACCTTGGTCGGACCGAAGACCTCTAGCAGGTTGCGCGCCGCGTCGTAGCTGGCGAGCAGGCCGCGGGTTTCCAGCGGCATGGCGGTGTGGCGCTGGCTGGTGAAGGTCTCCTCGACCACCGCAGCGGCCTCGGTCTTCGCCCGATCGACGTCGCCCAGGTCGAAGCCCCAGCGCGAGGCGATATTGCCGGCCTCGTGAAGCCGCGGTGCGTCGGGCTTTTCGGCGTCCTCGCCGCTGGCCAGGGCGGGCAGGGGGTCCCAGTCGAACTCGATCAGCTCGGCGGCGTCCTCGGCCAGGCTGCGGTTTTCGGCGATCACCACGGCGAAGGGTTCGCCGAAGTAGCGGGCCACCTCGCGCCCCAATACCGGCTGCAAAAAGCCGCTCATCTCGCCATGGGTCGGCACCCGGCAGGGAATCCTGGCGATTCCCGGCGGCAGGTCGGCGCCGGTGATCACCGCGTGGATGCCGGGCAGCGCCAGGGCCTCGGCGGTGTCGATGCTCAGCAGGCGGGCATGGCCGTAGGGGCTGCGCACCACCACCGCTTCCAGCATTCCGGGCAGGCGAAGGTCGGCGACGTAGCGGCCTTCGCCGCGCAGAAAGCGCGCGTCCTCGACTCTGGGGGGGCTGGCTCCGATCATCTGCGTCTAGGCGAGCGACTCGTCGAGGAACTTGCCGTTCTCGCAGAGCGGCGCGCCGTCGAGCTCGAAGCGGGAGCGGCGCAGCGCAATGTCGATATGCAGCGGCGCGGCGTTTTCGCCGCCGAGATCGCGATTCTCGCCCAGCGCCAGCAGCACGCCGCCGTAGATCGAGCGCGCCTCGGCGCCGCCGCCGCCGTCGTTGCCCCGCACTGCCAGGCTGTGCCAGCGGGCGCGGTGCTCCGTTCCCCAGCCGATATGGGCCAGGCGGCGGCAATTCTCGTCGCCGGCGTCGTCGATGTAGTCGCGCAGCATGACCGCCTCGCGTCCGCCCTCGATGGCGACGGCGACGCCGCCCTCGAAGCGCAGGCGCAGCGGCTCGGTCACGTAGACCGAGAGCGGGAAGAGGATGCTGCCGGGTCCGATCACCAGCTCGCCCTCGACGGAGCTTTCCTCCGGCGTGGTGTTGACCATGCCGGTCGGCCAGTGGTCCCAGCGCCCCGGTTCGTCGGCCATGCCGTACTGGATCAGGACCTTGCGCGCGCCGCGCCGCATGGTGAGGTCGCTGCCTTCGTCGGAGGCGATGCGGATCTCGTCGCCGCCCTCCAGGCGCTTGCCGCCGGCGATGGAGCGGGCACGTACGGCCGCGTCGGGCAGCATCCGCTGCAGGCAGTCCTCGGGCTCGCGGATGCGCAGGATGCGGGTGCCCGAGTCCAGGATCGTGCCCTGCTCGTTGGCGTGTAGCATGCCGCCGGTGGAGACGTCGATCACGAAGTCGGCGGCGATCATGGCGTCGCGGATCAGGGTCGTCGGCTTGGCCCGCCCGGCGCCGGTGGCGATGCTGGGCTGGACGATCTGGATCGCCTGGGCGCCAAGGTCCTTGGCGGCGGCCAGGAAGGCCGCCGGATACTGCGGGCTGGTCAGGCTGTCGGCATAGACGACCACAACCTCGCCTTCGCAAAGCTTCGAGCGGCTGAGCCCTTCGCGGAACAAAGAGACCAGATCCGCGGCGGCATTCAGGTTGTTGGCGGAGCGAATCATCGGACCTCCTGACGAGCTCCCGTAGCCTCCCGGCAGGGCTGCGGCAAGGAGCGAATGAGGGGACAGCTATAGAGTTGTCTGTTCTAACCGTATATGCGTAATGTCGTTCGTACCATAACCTATTGGAATGGAAGAAATGGACCAGCGTCAGATAGAACGCTTCGTGGATGTGGTCGAAAGCGGCAGCCTCACGCGGACCTCGCGGCGCCTGCATATTTCCCAACCGGCATTGAGTAAGAGCTTGAGACACCTGGAAGAACAGCTCGGCGCCAAGCTTCTGGAGCGCGGTCCCCGGGGCATCAAGGTGACCAAGTTCGGCGATGTTTTCTATCGCCGCGCCCGCAGTATCAAGGCCGAGTTCCGGCGGGCACGGGAGGATCTCGACAATCTGATCGGATCGACCGCCGGGCAGGTCACCCTGGGGGTGACGCCGGGACCGGGCGTGCTGGATTCCATCCTGCCCCAAGCGGTCTTCCGGGTCGCCGCCAAGCGGCCGGACCTCAGGGTGGTGATCCGCAGCGGCACCGCCTCGGAACTGCTGCCGAGTCTGACCTGCGGCGATATCGACATTCTCTTCACGGTGCTCGACGAAGGGGTCAGCGGTCCCGACCTGAAGATCGAGCCGCTGTTCGAGGACCGCTTCGTGCTGGTGGTCAACCGGCGGCACCCCCTGCTTCAGGCCAAGGACATCACCCTGGCAAACCTGATGAGCTATCGCTGGGTGATGCTGCAGGACGCCAGCACCCTCTGGCATACGGTGGACGAGATGGCGCGCCGCGGCGCGCTCGAGCGCAACGCGATCATCGAGAGCAATTCGGTGGTCTTCGTGCGCTCCCTGGCCAGCCAGACCGACTCCATCGGCATCCTGCCGAGCCACGCCGCGAAGCTGAGCACGGAGTCCGGCGACCTGGTCAGCCTGCCGCTGGAACGCTTCGCGGAGAACAGCCTGCTGCCGCGGCTGCTGCGGCCCATGGGCTTGGTGCTCTCGACGGAGTTCGAGCTGACCCCCGGCGCCGCGGCGATGCTGCGCAGCATTCACACCGTCTGCTACGAACTGAAGCTGATCGAACTGGACTGAAGAACCCCGAGGAGGAATTTGAGGGCATGCCGGAGACGAAGACGGAAGACCTGGTGACCTATGACTGCGCGGAGCGGATCGTCACCCTGACCCTCAAGCGTCCCGACAAGCTCAACGCCCTGAGCGGCGCGCTGCTTTCCCGTCTCGAGGACTGCCTGGCGCGCTTCGATGCCGATCCCGAGGCCGACGTCGCCATCCTCTGCGGCGGCGGCCGGGCCTTTTCCAGCGGCGTCGACGTGCAGGAAAGCCAGCTGCGCAGCCGCGAGGAGCTGCGCCAGGCGCGCGATCCCATGGCCCCGGGCACCCCGGTCGGCGATTTCCTGGCCTACAGCGTCAACAGCAAGCCGGTGATTGCGGCGGTGCATGGCTACGCCCTCGGCCTTGCCCTGGGGCTGGTGCTGAAGTGCGACCTGATCGTCGCCGAGGAAGGCGCCCGCTTCCAGGTGACCGAGACGGCGCGCGGCCTCGGCGGCTACCGCCACTGGCCGCTGCTGTCGCAGCGCGCGGCGCCGGCCTTCGCCGACGAGGTCTGCCTAACCGGACGCTTCTTCACCGCACAGGAGGCCCAGGCGGCCGGGCTGCTCGCCCGCCTTGCAGCGCCGGGCGAATTGCTGGACTGCGCCCGCGCCCTGGCCGGGGAACTGGCCGCCATTCCGCCGCTCAGCCTGCGCGAGACCCTGCGGGTGCAGCGCTGGCACCGCCAGCGCTTCGCCGCCGAGGTCGCCTTCCAGACCGAGGGGGTCAAGCTGGAGCTGACCGAGGATTTCGAGGAAGCGGCCCGCGCCTTTGCGGAGAAGCGCAAGCCCGGCCCCTTCAAGGGGCGTTAGCCCGCCCGGAAGCTAGATGCGATAGATCCGTTCGGCATTCTCGGCGAAAAGCGCCTGGCGCTCGCCGTCGCTGAACCCCCGGGTGATCTCCTTGAAAGCATCGAAGATCGCCGAAAAGCTGCTGTAGAGCTTGTCGACCGGGAAGTTGCTGCCGAACATGCAGCGTTCCGTCCCGAAGAGATCTATGGTCTCCAGCACGTAGGGACGGAGGCTCTGCACCGTCCAGTCGTGGTCGAACATGGCAAGTCCGGTGATCTTCACCGTGACGTTGGGCTGTTCGGCCAGGGCCTTCATGCCGCTGTGCCACAGCTCCCGGGACTCTGGGTCGCGGTCCAGCGGCATGCCGGTATGAACAAGGACGATGCTGGTGCCGGGATGCGCCCTGGCCAGGGCGGCGGCGTCGCGCATCTGCGGCGGATAGACCTGCAGGTCGAAGGACAGGTCGTATTTTTCCAGCAGCGCGAAACCGGCCAGCCACGCGCTGTCGGTCAGCAGGTCCGGACGGTCGATGAAGGTGTTCTTCGGCACCTCGTGCCAGCTCACCATATGGCGGATACCCCGGACATTCCTGTGCTCGCGCTGCGCGGCGAGCAGGGCCTCGACCTCGGGCTCCTGCAGGCTGGCCTTGGCGACGATGCCCTGGGGAAAGTCGTGTGCGTCGGCCAGTTCCTGAAGCCAGCGGGTTTCGTCGAGCGGCGCGGTGTAGTCGAAGCCGGCCTCGACGTGCACCGACTTGATCAGGTTCTGCCCCGCGGCGTCGGCCAGGTAGTCCTCGACCCCGTAGGTCTTGGCGATCGGCGTGCAGTCGCCGGCCATCGCCGGGGGCAGGGGATCCGGCGAAAGCCAGGGATAGAAGTGCTTCTCCAAATCCCAGAGGTGATGATGCGCATCGACGATGCGCAGGGCGTCGCGGTCTTCGGCCATGGCTTCGCGCCTTCTTCCGTGAATGGCGTATCGGCGGCATCATAGCGGGCATTCGCTGTAGGGGAGGGGGAACAAAGCCGTCGCCGCGATAGCGATTCGTCATGGCGGATCGTCATGAGGAGTGCGCTATTTCCAATCCATCCGCTTTCCTGAGGAGATATTCGCTTTGGCGATATCCGGAACGAGATACGTCATGACGCCGGGCGGAGCGGCGGCTAGAAAGGCCGCAGACGATAAGGGAGTCCTACCTAGATGAGCGAAAGATTGCCGGCCGCCTGGCTGGAGACCCTGGACCTGCCGCTGATCGCGGCGCCGATGTTCCTGGTCAGCAGCATCGACCTGGTGGCCGCCGCCTGCGAGAACGGCGTGATCGGGGCGATCCCCACGGTCAATGCCCGCAGCCCGGAGATTCTCGACGGCTGGCTGGCGGAGCTGACGGCGCGTCTCGAGAAGGCCAAGGAGCGCAAACCGGCACCCTGGGCGATCAACCTGATCGTCCACCGCACCAATCGGCGGCTGCAGGCGGACCTCGATCTCTGTGTCAAGTACCGCGCGCCCTTGATCATCACCGCCCTGGGCAGCCCGCGCGAGGTGGTGCCGGCGGTGCACGACTATGGCGGCCTGGTGTTCGCCGACGTCTCGACCCCGGAGTACGCCTACAAGGCGGCGCAGAGCGGCGCCGACGGCCTGGTGCTGGTCTGCTCCGGCGCCGGCGGCCACACCGGGCAGATCGCCGCGCCGGCGTTCATCTCGGCGGTGCGCGAGTTCTGGGACGGCATTATAGTCGTCGCCGGCGCGATGACCAGCGGCAACGACCTGCGCGCCGCGCAGCTTCTGGGCGCCGATCTTGCCTACATGGGGACCCGCTTCATCGCCACCGAGGAAAGCATGGCGGCCCAAGCCTACAAGCAGATGGTCGTCGACTGCGCCTTCAAGGACATCGTCTGCACCGACGTCATTACCGGCGCCTTCGCCAACAACCTGCGCCCGAGCATGGAAGCCGCCGGCATCGACTGCGACCGGCTCGACGAACTGAAGACCAGCAGGGGCTTCGACCTGGAGCACGGCAAGGACCAGCCCAAGGCCTGGAAAGATATCTGGTCGGCGGGGCACGCCGTGGGCCAGATACGCAAGGTCGAAAGCACCGCCGCGATCGTCGGCCAGCTCCGCGAGGAGTACCGGTCGGCCCTGGCCGCGGAGTTCGCCGACCCCTGGGTGCAGCGCTATGCGGCCGAGGCCAGGAAGGCCTCGGCATAGCGCCGCTGCATTATTCCAAGAGGTAATGACTACCCCGATTAGTATTATAGACGGATAGGGGGCTGTCTCTTAGGGATAGGATGTCTCGTGCCACGCTCCAACCTGAGCCTGAGGAGCGGCAGCGCGGGAAGCCGGCGCCGGGTTTTCCGGGTCGTTCAACGCCGGCACGCAGTTTGGAGAGACGAGCTCGCGGAGCGTTTGAGCAGTGTGAAGTCTCCGCCGCAATTTCGTCTGCACAAGAGATACAGGGAGCAAGGGGATGAACAACAACTTCACGAAGCTTTCGCGCCGGAGTGTCCTTCAAGGTCTTGGCGTCGGAACGGTGCTGGCGGCGGCGCCGCTACGCCTCGGTTTCGCCCAGGGCAGCACGACGATGCGTTTCATTACCGCCTGGGAAATCCTGCTCGAGCAGATGCACGAGCTGAACGCGATTGCCGGCGGCCACATGGCCGACGCCGGGATCGAAGTCGAGATGACTCCGGGCCGCGGCACCTCGCTGGCGATCCAGCAGGTGGTCGCCGACCAGGCCGACATCTCGCGTGTCGGCGCACTCGATCTGATCAAAGCCTCGGCCGCCCAGGACACCGAGCTTGTGTCCGTCGGCGTCAGTCTGCAGGAGGGCATCTTTGATGTCGTCAGCCTGCAGGACAAGCCGATCAACAGCCCCGAGGAGATGCGCGGCAAGGTGATCGGCGTCGCCTCCATCGGCGGCGGCACCGAGAACATGCTGAACCTGATGCTGTCCAACGCCGGCGTGCCGGTCGAAGAGGTCGAGCGCCAGGCCGTGGGCAGCAGCCCGGGCAACGTCGAGCTGCTGAAGCAGGGCCGCCTCGATGCCTTCATGCCGACGGTCGAGGGCTCCATGGTGCTGCGCCGCAGCGGCGAGCCGGTGCACATCTGGGGCGCCGACCGCTTCGCGCCGATGCCGGGCGGCGCCATCATCGTGCGCCGCGACTACGCCGACGCCAACGGCGACACCGTCGCCGCCTTCATGAAGGCGATGCACGCCTCGGCCCAGGAGCTTCTGGTCGCCGACCCCAACGACATCGTCGCGCGGGTCGAGGAGAAGTTCGAGATCTCGGCCAACGAGGACCGCGACTTCCGGGTTCAGGCCCTGACCATTTACAACTACATGGCTCTGTCCCAGGGCAGGGAAAACCTGCTGCGCAACGTGCCCGAGGTTTGGGCCAGCGCCGTGGAGCAGGTCGCCAAGGCAGGCATCGCGGAGGTAGCGGATCCGGAATCCCTGTATACTAACGAGTTCATCGACGCCGCGATGTAACTGCGAAGGTTCTGATGAATTCTGAAGTTGCCGATTCCAACGCAATCGATATCGTCAGCGTTGAAAAGCAGTTCGTCACGCGACAGGGGCCGATCCAGGCCCTGTCGCGGACGGACCTCGGCGTGCGGCGTGGCGAGTTCACCGTCCTGCTCGGCCCCTCGGGCTGCGGCAAGACGACCCTGCTGCGCCTCATCGCCGGCCTGGAAACGCCCAGCCAGGGCGAGATCCAGATCGGCGGCGCCCCGCTGTGGCAGTCGGGCAAGCGCGACGATGCCACCGTGGCCAACATGGGGGTGGTGTTTCAGGACCCGAACCTCTTTCCCTGGCTGACCATCCTCGACAACATCGCCCTGCCGCTGAAGCTGCGCGGCGTGGGCAAGGCGGAGCGCCACGCGCGCGCCCGCGAGCTCTGCAAACTGGTCGGCATCGAGGGCTTCGAGTCCCGCTGGCAGTCGGAGCTGTCGGGCGGCATGCGCCAGCGCGCGGCGATCGCCCGGGCGCTGTGTTACGAGCCCGAGGTGCTGCTGATGGACGAGCCCTTCGGCGCCCTGGACGCGATCACCCGCGACAGCATGAACATCGAGCTGCAGCGCATCTGGATGGCGACCCACAAGACCATCGTCCTGGTGACCCATTCGATTTCCGAGGCGGTCTTCCTCGCCGACCGCATCGTCTTGCTCTCGGCGCGGCCGGGGCGCATCGAGCAGATCATCGAGGTGCCCTTCGAGCGGCCGCGGGATCTCAATGTGCAGAGCTTGCCGCAGTTCATGGAAATCCGCGAATTCCTGCGGGACCGATTAGAGAACTGAGCATGAGCGAAGAGAACAAAGCGACAGGAACCGTGCAAGGCCGCCGCGGTTCGGCCATTTCGATGCCGCCGTGGCTGGCCAGCCTGCTGCTGCTGGCGGCCCTGCTGGCCGGCTGGGAGGGTTATGTCCGCCTGGCCGAGGTCAACTGGTTCATCCTGCCGCCGCCCTCCGTGGCGCTGCTGGAGTGGGTCGAAATGATGACCACCCCCAAGCTGTGGTTCCATACCTGGATCACGGTGCTGGAGACCCTTCTCGGCTTCGCCTTCGCCGTGGTCATCGGCGTGTCCTTCGGCGCGATGATGGGCAAGATGCGGCGGGTCGAGCAGACCCTGCATCCCTTCGTCGTCGCCACCCAGGTGATCCCCAAGATCGCCCTGGTGCCGCTGTTCATCGTCTGGTTCGGTTTCGGGCTGACGCCCAAGGTGGTGATCGCGGCGGTGCTGGCCTTTTTCCCGATCCTGGTCAACACCACGCTCGGCTTCAAGTCGGTCTACCGCGGCCACCGCGAGGTGCTGCTCAGCCTCAACGCCTCGCGCTGGCAGACCATTACCCAGCTCGAGCTGCCGAGCGCCTTGCCCTACATCCTGACCGGCATGGAGATGGGCATCGTGCTGGCGATCATCGGCGCGGTTGTGGGCGAGTTTCTCGGCGGCAGCGAGGGCTTGGGCGTGCTCGCGGTGCAGCGGATGAACGCCTTCGACACCACGGCGCTCTTCGCCATCATCATCCACCTCTCGGTGGTCGGCTTCGTGTTCTACGCCCTGCTGGTCGGCTGCCGCCGCTTCCTGATCCCCTGGCACGAGTCGGTGCAGATCAACCAGAAGAAGTAGCGTCACCGGGAAGCAGCACTACGAAAAAGGGCGGACCCGCGGGTCCGCCCTTCGCTTGGGGTGTGCTTTCTATCCCGGGCTCAGGCGCCGGGCAGGGCGAACATCGACTCCACCTTGCCTTCCTGCACCACCACGTCGTCCTGATTGATCAGCTTGATGTGGCGCTGCAGGATGTAGCGGTCGCCCCGGCTGGTCACCCGCTTGTCGGAGATCTTCAGCTCGATGTGCAGGGAGTCGCCGAGGAAGATCGGCGCCTTGTAGTTCCACTCCTTGAGGCCGAGCGCGGCGACCAGCTTGTCGGAGACCTTGAGCACCTGCGCCTCCAGGCTGCCGAGCGCCAGGGTGATGCCGAAGGTGCCGTGGATCAGGCGCTTGCCGAGCGGTGTCGAGGCGGCATAGGCGTCGTCGCAGTGGATCGGATGCCAGTCGCCGCTGACCAGGATGAACATCCCGTGATCGGACTCGGTGACCGTCCGCCCACTGCTGACGAAGCGCCGCCCGACCTCGACGGTCTCGTAGGTCATCGCCGCCTGGCTGGGGCTCTTGCTCTCGTTCATGCGCTGCGTTCCTTTCTCTCGCGGTCTCAGGCGTCTTCGCCACGCAGCACGACGAGGCCGTCGAGCGCGAGCAGGCGGCCATCGGCGGTGCCGACCAGGGGGTTGATGTCGATGGATTCAAGTCTCTCGCCGAGATCGCCGGCCATGCGGCCGAGTGCCAGCAGCGCGTCGACGACCTTCTCCGGCTCCAGCTTCGCGCCGCCGCGGTAGCCTTCCAGCAGTTTGCTGACCCGGGTGCGCGCCAGCGCTTCGGCGGCGCTCTCGCGGCTCATCGGCAGCCCGGCGAAGGCCACGTCCTTGACCAGTTCGAGCAGCACGCCGCCGCCGCCGACCATGGCCACCAGGCCCATCTCCGGATCGCGCGTGACGCCCAGCACCAGCTCGATCTCGCCCTTGCAGAGCTCGCAGACCAGCATGCCCTCCAGGGGATCGTTGAAGCCGCCGCGCGCGAGGTTTGCCTCGATCCCGCCGTAGGCGCGTTCCAGCTCCGCGTCGTCGGCCAGGCCGACGGCGACCGCGCCGAGGTCGGACTTGTGCAGCAGGCTGGCCGCGGCCGCCTTGAGCACCACGGGATAGCCGATCTCCCGGGCCGCGGCCTTGGCTTCCGCTAAGTTCGAAACCAGCTGCTCGCGCGGCGTTTCGATGCCGTAGGCGCGCAGCAGTTCCTTGGAGCGCGGCTCGCTGAGCGGAAGGGAGCCGCCGGCGGCTTTCGCCTCCGCTTGCAGCCTGGCCGCGATGTCCGGTGCCGCCTTTGCGGTTTCTGCTGAGCTATTGCCGGACTGGGCGCGGGCGGCGCGCTGCGACCAGCGGATCAGGTGGGAGATGGCGCGCACGGTCTTGCGGCTTTCCTGCACGAAGGCGGTGTGGCTGTAGCGGGCGCGCAGCTCGCGAGTGTAGTCGGTGAAGTTGCGGCTGTACATCGAGACCACGAGAATCTTCTTACCGTAGTTGGCGGCGAGGTCGTCGATGCTCTGGAAGCGCTCCTCCCAGTTGGCCGCCATGCCGGTTTCGCGCGGCAGTTCCGCCTGCAGCAGCACGACGTCGATACCGGGATCCTGGCAGAGCGCTTCGATGGCCTTGGCATAGGCATCGGCATCGGTCAGCACGCTGAAGCCGCCGTCCGCGGGATTGCCGACCGAAGAGCCGGTCTGCAGCAGTTCCTTGAGCTTGGCCTCGGTCGCCTCGGCGAGCGGCGGGAAGACGATCTCCGAGCCTGCGGCGGCGTCGAGCAGGATGCCGCAGTAGGCGCCGGAGAGGCTGAGCGCGGCCACCCGCTTGCCCAGGGGCACCCCGGCATGCACCGCCAGCTCGATCGCCTCGATGGCGTCGTCCAGGGAGTCGACCCGGATCACCCCGCGCTCGCCGGCCACGGCGTCGAAGACCTCGGCGCTGCCGGCCAGGGCGCCGGTATGGGTCATCGCCGCCTGGCGGCCCTCGGCCGAGACGCCGACCTTGAACACCACGACCGGCTTATTCGCCGCCTGGGCCGCCGCGCAGGCGGCCTTGAAGCGCTCGGGGTCCTTGATCGATTCGGCGTAGCAGAAGATCACCTTGATCGCCGGGTCCTGCGCCAGATAGGCGATGTAGTCGGCGCAGGAGAGATCGGCTTCGTTGCCGCTGGAGATCAGGTAGCCGATCTGCAATCCCCGGTCGGCGAGAATGTGATTGGCGTAGAGCATCACCCCGCCGCTCTGGCCGACCAGGGCGACCGGCCCCGGCGCGATCTTCAACACCCGGTGGTCGACCATGGTGACCAGGCCGTGCGCGGCGGAGATGTTGCCGGTGCAGTTGGGGCCGGACACGGCGATGCCGGTCTCGGCGATCACCTCGGCCAGCTGGCGGCCCAGTTCACGGCCTTCCTCGGTGCCGGTCTCGCCGAAGCCGGCGGAGTAGATCGTGGCGCTGCGCGCGCCGGCGGCGGCGGCGCGGCGCAGGGTGTCGGGCACGAACGCACTGCGCACCAGCAGCACCAGATGGTCAGGCTTTTCCGGCAGGGCCTCGAAGTCCGGGTAGCAGGGCGCGCCGAAGATGGTCTCGCGGTTGGGATTGAGCGGATAGATCGGCCCCTCGAAGCCGTAGCGCTGCACGGTCTTCCACACCGTCGCCGGCCAGCTGCCCTCGCGCTCGCTGGCGCCGACGATGACGATATTGCGCGGCTTCAACAGCGCCGCGACCTTTGCGTTCGAGGCTTCCAAATCCACCTGGCTCGCTCCCAAAGTATTGGCACGGGACAGCGGCCGCTGCCGCCGCCGCACGTTTCTCCCCGGCTTTGCGCGGCGCGTCCACTGCGAGATGATTTGAGCTATTCCGGAATGGAATGACGGGCGGAAGAGCTATCGACTCGCGTCAGGATCTGCGCGGCGCCTAGACGTAGGTGTTGGCCATCCAGCCGCCATCCACGGCCATGTCATGGCCGGACACCATGGCTGCGTCCTCGCTGGCCAGGAAGCTGCAGACCGCCGCGACCTCGGCCGGCTCGGCCATCCGCTGCAGCGGTGTGCGGCCGCGAATTCCCTCCATGTCGAAGATGCCCTGGTCGATCAGGTTCTGCACCAGATCGGTGCGGGTCGCTGTCGGCGCCAGGGAGTTGACCCGCACGCCGTAGCGACCCCACTCCACGGCGAGGCTCTTGGTCAGACCGATCACCCCGGCTTTGGAGGCGCAGTAGCCGGTGCGTTCCGGCGCACCGCCGTTGCCCATCACCGAGGAGATGTTGACGATCGCCCCCTTGCCGGCGGCGACCATGCGCCGCCCCGCCGCCTGGCAGGTCAGCCAGGTGCCGGTCAGGTTGATGTCGATGCTGCGCTTCCAGTCCTCGACCGCCAGCTCCACTGCGGGTTTGACCACCAGCACGCCGGCGCAGTTGATCAGCACGTCGAGGCCCGGCATCTGGCTGTCGAGCGCGGCGAAGCAGTCCTCGACGTCGCGCGGCTCGGCGACCGAACCGGCGAAGGTCAGCGGCGCCGGGCCGCTTTGCGAGAGTTTCTCCCGCGCTCGATCAAGCGCCTCCTGGGAAAGATCGAAGAGAGCAAGGCTGGCGCCCTCCGCCTGGAACCGCTCGGCGATGGCGAGGCCGATGCCGCTGGCGCCGCCGGTGATCAGCACCGTCTTTCCCGCGTGCTTCTTGGTCATTGCTGCAAACTCCATATGTAGAGAGACGGCCGGCGCGGCGAGGATCCGCGGGCGCGCAGCCGGAAGATCGGAGAGACAGTCCGGAGCTTGCGGAAAAGTCGCCTCGACGGTCAATGTCGCAAGCAGATAGGCCCTGTCGCAATCGTTATGGCTGACGTCGTTGTTCTAACTCTCCGCGATGCTAGCATCGCGCGGATCGATTTCGAGGATGGAGCGGCATGACACTCCTGACCCAGTTGATGACCTCAGTGGCCGATGCGGGGCTGGAGCTGCTGCGGCCGAGCGAACGCAAGGCCCGGCGCAGCAGCGTCGCGGCGCTGCAGGATCTTTGCCGGGACTTGATGTCCTCGCGCGGCGAGGCGCTGGGGACCGCGCTGGCGCGCGACGCCGTGGCTGGCTACCGCCATCTCGACACGGAGGGCAAGACGGCCTTCCTGAAGCTGCTGGCGGAGAAGTTCGCGCCTGACGCCAAGCACATCGCCGACAGCGTCAAGGACTACGTGACGCGCCGCGACGCCGAGTCCTACCGGGCGCTGACCCAGGCCGTGGAAGCGCCGCGTCAGGAGCTGTTCCGCCGCCTCAACCTGGCGCCGAACGGCACCGCCGCGCTGGTCGAGCTGCGCCAGGACATCCTGGAACGGATCAAGCAGCACCCGGAGCTCAAGGAAGTGGATGTCGATCTCGGCCATCTGCTCAGCTCCTGGTTCAACCGCGGCTTCCTCTATTTCCGCCGCATCGATTGGCACACCCCGGCGGATATCCTGGAGAAGCTGATTCGCTACGAAGCGGTGCATCAAATGAACGGCTGGGACGATCTGCGCCGCCGTCTCGCCGCCGACCGGCGCTGCTTCGCCTTCTTCCACCCGGCGCTGCCCGACGAGCCGCTGATCTTCATCGAGGTCGCGCTGGTCAAGGGCACGGCCGGCGCCATCGGGCCGATCCTGGACAAGGACGGCCTGGAAGCGCCGCTGGAGGAGGCCGACACCGCCGTCTTCTACTCGATCAGCAACTGCCAGCCGGGCCTGCGCGGCATCTCCTTCGGAAATTTCCTGATCAAGCAGGTCGTGCTCGAGCTGACCGGCGAGCTGCCGAGCCTGAAAACCTTCGTTACGCTCTCGCCGGTTCCCGGTTTCCGGCGCTGGCTGTCGGAGGTGCTGGCGGCGCCCGAGGGGGTGCTGAGCGAGGCGGACTGCAAGGCTCTGGCGCCGCTGCTGCGCGACGGGGCAGGCTCCGGAGTCAAGGCGCTGCAGAAGCGCGAAGAGGCGCTGCTGCGCGCCTGTGCGCGCTACCTGCTGGAGAGCGGCAAGGGGCCGCGCCGCGGCGATCCCGTGGCCCGCTTTCATCTTGGCAACGGTGCGGTGCTGCATCGAATCAACTGGATGGGCGATGGCTCCGAGAAAGGCCTGGCGCAGTCCTTCGGCCTGCTGGTCAACTACCTCTACGATCTCTCGGCGATCGAGCGGAACCACGAGGACTTCGTCAACAAAGGCAAGGTGGCGGCCTCGAGCAGCGTCACCCGCCTGGCGCGCTGAACTCAGGAGCAGGGGGCGGCCACCGCGCCGCCTCCTACCCGCCGATCTGCAGGGCGATCACGGCGCAGAGGAAGGCGAGCGTCAGCAGAGCGAAGAAGATCGCCTTCTCCACTGCGCTCAGATTCTTGATCGGCAAGGCGATGGGATTGAGGCTCTGCAGCCGGGAGGCGCCGCCCCGCCGCCGGCTGACATAGAACAGAACATTCACCCCGATCACCCAGATCGCCGCGGCGAGGATGAAGAGCGCGAGCTGCATTGGCGGCGGCTCCGGGCTCAGGCTTGGCCCGCTTAGTTCGCCGGGGCGCTCTCGCCCTCCTGTTCGCCTTCCTGCTGGCTATCCTGTTCGGGGCCCTGCGGCTGGTCCGGCTCCTCGGTCGCGCCCTGGTTCTGCCCCTGGTCGCCGCTCTGCTCGCTCTGCGGATCCTGCTGCTGGGCGCCGCCGAGTTTCTCGCGCGCGGAGTCGAGCGCCTCGACGGCGGTGTCCATGTCGCTGCGGATCTGCGCGATGTCCTCGGCCAGACCGTCGCGCTCCTGACGCAGCGCGGTGAGCTCGGTGGAGAGTTCCTCGACCTCGGCACGCTCGGCCTGCTGCTGTTCCTGGGCCGTCTGCAGCCCGGCCTGCGCCTCGGCCTTGGCCTGCTGCAGGCGCTGCAGCTCGTCCTCGGTCTCGGCGATCTGCTCCTCGATCTGCGAGAATTCCTGCTGGCGGGTGGTCAGCTTCTCCTCCAGCGCGCTCAGGCGCGCCTGCAGATCCTCTTCCCGGGAAGTCAGCTCCTCCGTCTCCTGCAGAGCGGCGTCGCGCGCCGACTCCGCTTCGGCCAGCTCCTGCTTGACCGCGTCGAGGGCTTGCGTGGCGCTAGGATACTCGTTGATCGCCTGGCGCTCGGCTTCAAGCTGGCCCTGCAGCTCGTCGACCTGGGTGGTCAGCGAGTCGCGTTCGCTTTCCAGCGCGCCGACGGTATCGGCATGCTGGCCGCTCATCACGATACCGCCGCCGATCAGGAGGACTGCAAGGACCGCCGCGGCGATCCAGCCCCAGTTGCGCTTGCCGCCTGAAGCGGCGGAGGCTTTGCCGCCGCCGGACGCTCCGCCGGAGCCGCCGCCGGTGCTGCGGCTCGCCGGGCTGCCGCCCGTGGAGCTGCCCGCCGTAGCGGCTTTCTCGCCAGCCTTGGCAGCGTCGGAAGCCGCTTCGCCTGGCTTGCCGCCGGTCGGCGTTGTCGTGGTGGTGCCGCTCGCCTTGGTGTTTGCGCTGGTGTTGGCGCTGGCGTTGGCGGCGCTGTTGGCATTGGCGCTGGCGTTAGCCGTGGCGTTGCCGTTGCTGGCACCCGTCGAGGTAGCGCTGGTCGTGCCGCTTTTCTTCGGGTCGTCCTTTTGGGTGTCCTTTCCGGTCTTCGACTTGTCGTCTGCCATGAATACTTCTCCCGTTGGTCCGGCGGCGCGAAAGCAACACGCGCCCAAGCCGGAGCGTTGACTGGAACTCTTCAATGACATGTAGGCGCTTCGTGGCGGATGTCACCCGTTAGGCCGGAAAACACCCGGTTACAGGCCGTCCGGGTTGTCCGGATACCCGCCGAGCAGGGCCTGGCGGCGGGCGAGACTGGCCCTCGGCCAATACTGGCTGAGGCTGTAATAGGCCTCAACTGCGGGAACGTCCGGCGGCAGGATCACCCAGGACTGCTTCGATGCCGTGAAGATATGGATGTCAGGCGGCAGCAGATCAGGAGTGTCCAAGGTGCCGGCGCGGATGAACTTGATGGCGTCGCCCGATCCGGCATAGTGACTCCAGATCGCGACATGACAATTCGGGCAGCGGACGATCTTCTGTCCCTTGCCGCTTTCGGACGGCGTGTTGACCGTCTCGGGCTCGCCTTGCAGCAGAATCGCGCGGTCGCCCTCGATTAAAGCGTTGATCGCGAAGGCGCTGCCCGTCTCGCGCTGGCACCAGCGGCAATGGCAGCAGTGCACGAACATCGGCCGGGTCGTCATACGGTAGCGCAGGGCGCGGCAGGTACAGGCGCCCTCGGCGGAGAAGTCTTCGTCGATGGTGGCCAAGACCCTGTCCTACCTGTTCCTAGGCCTAGATCCCGTCCGGATTGTCCGGATACCAGCCAAGCAGGCGACCGTGGGTTTGGTAGCCCATCAGCCGTCGCAGGCGCTCGGGATAGCCCTCGGCGATCTCCTGCGGGATGGTGAGATACTGGTTTTCCTCCTGGCGCAGCCAGCCCAAGGCATAGGTGTTGACCAGGCCCATCCGTGGCGCGTTGCTGCGGTTGGCGCCGCCACCATGCAGGACCGAGCCGAGGTAGATCAGCAGCGAGCCTTTCGGCATGGCCGCCTGCACGCAGGCCGACTCGTCGATCCTGCTGGCCTCCTTCCAGCCATGGCTGCCGGGCAGCAGGCGGGTCGCGCCGTTCTCCTGGGTGAAGTCGTCGAGCGCCCAGTTGCTGCTGATCTGCAGTTCCATGCCCGGCACCCGCAGGGGATAGATGCCGTCGTCGCGGTGCAGCAGCTGCGCGGTTTCGCCGGGATGGATCTCGATGCCGGTGGTGCTGCCGATGCGGTAGGCGAGGCAGTGCGGCAGCAGGATGGCGTCGGCGATCTCCAGCAGCTTGGGATGGGCGATCAGCTCGGCCGAGCTTCGCGAGCGGGCGAGGATGCCCATGATGCGGAGCGTGGTGTAGCCGTTGAAGTCGCTCTGCTCGCGGGCCCCTTCGGCGTCGAAGTAGGGGCGCAGCTCGCTGCGCACCGCCTCGATCGTCTCCGGCGGCGCGGCCTCGCGGATGACCGCCGCGCCGTCGCGCTTCAGCGCGCCGACGATCTCGGCGGTTTCGGTCTCGAGGGTGAAATGGGCGAGGCTCATGGCGCGCTTTTAACCCGCTCGACGGCGTCCCGCCAGGCGGCGTAGCGCCGGGCGCGCTCGTCCTCCGGCATCTTCGGCTCGAAGCGGGCCTCGGCGCGCCAGGTTTCGGAGATCGCCTCGATGCCCGAGAGCACGCCGGCCTCGGCGGCGGCGAGGAAGGCGGCGCCCAGCGCCGTGGTCTCGGTCACCTCGGGCCGCTCCACGGCGACGCCCAGGCTGTCGGCCAGGAACTGCAGCATCCAGTCGTTCACCACCATGCCGCCATCGACCCGGAGTGCGCTGGGTGCGGTCGCACCGTCGGCGACCATCGCCTCGAGCAGGTCGCGGGTCTGGAAGCAGACCGCCTCCAGCGCCGCGCGCACGATCTCTGCCCTGCCGGTGTCGCGGCTCATGCCGAAGAGCGCGCCCCTGGCATCCGCGTCCCAGTGCGGCGCGCCCAGGCCGACGAAGGCGGGGACCAGCACCACGCCGTGATCGCGTTTGGCCTGGCGGGCCAGCGCCTCGGTTTCCCCGGCGCTGGCGATCAGGCCGAGGGCGTCGCGCAGCCACTGCACCGCCGCGCCGGCGACGAAGATGCTGCCCTCCAGGGCATAGCTCCGCTTCCCGCCGAACTGAGTGGCGACGGTGGTCAGCAGCCGGTGGGTCGAGGCCAGCGCCTCCCCGCCGGTGTTGTAGAGCGCGAAGCAGCCGGTGCCGTAGGTCGACTTGACCATGCCCGGCTTCAGGCAGGCCTGGCCGATGGCGGCGGCCTGCTGATCTCCGGCAATGCCGAGGATCGGCAGGGCGGCGCCGAAGAGGTCCTTTTCCGTGGCGCCGAACGCGCCCATGCAGTCGCGCACCTCGGGCAGCAGGGCGCGGGGAATGCCGAAGCGCGCCAGCAGGTCGTCGTCCCAGTCGCCTTTGTGAATGTCGTAGAGCAGGGTGCGCGAGGCGTTGGTGGCGTCGGTGGCGTGGACCCTGCCGCCGGTCAGCCGCCACAGCAGGAAGCAGTCCACCGTGCCGAAGGCCAGCTTGCCGGCCTCGGCCTTTTCGCGGGCGCCGGGGATCTCGTTCAGCAGCCAAGCGAGCTTGCTGCCGGAAAAGTAGGGGTCGAGCAGCAGCCCGGTCTTCTTCTGAATTTCCGGCTCCCAGCCCTCGGCCTTCCAATCGCGGCAGAGCTCGGCGGTGCGGCGGTCTTGCCAGACGATGGCGCGGTGCAGCGCCTCGCCGGACTCGCGGTCCCAGAGGATCGTGGTCTCGCGCTGGTTGGTGATGCCCAGGGCGGCGATCTCGCCAGCCTCCAGCCCGGCGTCGTCCAGCGCGCCCTTCACCGTCTCGACAGTGTCGCGCCAGATGTCCTCGGCGTCGTGCTCGACCCAGCCGGACTGCGGGAAGTGCTGCGGCAGCTCCTTCTGCGCCAGGCCGAGAATCCGGCCTTCGCCGTCGAAGACCAGCGCCCGGCTGCTGGTGGTGCCCTGGTCGATCGCCAGGACGGCGCTCTTCCCCCCCATGGAGTCCTCTTTTTGCGGCGCGATTTTCGCTATGGTGCGGAGAGCCAAGGCGGAAAGCAAGCAGGGGCGCGAGAATGGCACGCAAGATCTGGATGGAGGTGGCCCTCAACGGGCCCTGGACGCGGGAGCGGCAACCGCTGATGCCGGTCACGGTGGAGGAGATTGTCGAAGAGGGTGTGGCCTGCGCCCGGGCCGGCGCGTCGATCCTGCATGTCCACGCCTACGACGAGACCACGGGCCGCCAGAACGACGACTGGAACATCTATGCCCGGATCATCGAAGGCATTCGCGCCAATGCCGACGTCATCGTCTATCCGACCCTTCCACTTGCCGGCAGTCCCGAGATGTCCGGCGCCGATACGCCCGAGACGCGCTTCGCCGCGGTCGAGGAACTGGCCCGGCGCGGCCTGATCGAATGCGCGGTGATCGACCCCGGCTCGGTCAACTTCTCCCATAAGGACGACCGCGCGGCGGGGCGCGAGGGCTTCGTTTATCTCAACCCGGAATCGCACCTGCGTTACGGACTGGCGCTGGCGGCGCGCCATGGCATCCATCCCTGCTACGCGCTCTACGAGCCCGGCTTCGCACGGCTCGGCGCCGCCCTGGCGGCGGAGGTCGAGGGGCTGCCGCAGCCAATCTACCGGATGTTCTTCAGCGACGACTTCGCCTTCGGCTTCCCGGCGACGCGCTGGGCGCTGACCGCCTACCACCGCCTGCTGTCGGAGCTGGTGCCGGAGGCGCCCTGGATGGTCGCCGGTCTCGCCGTCGACATCCGCCCGGTGATCGCCGCCGCCGTCGAGCGCGGGGGTCACGTCCGCGTCGGCCTGGAGGATGCCCCCTGGGGCACCGAGATGAGCAACCTCGCCTGGCTGGAGGAGGCGCTGGAGACGGTGCGCAGGGAAGGCGGCGAGCCGGCCACGACAGAAGAGGTCAGGGCGGGGCTGAAGAGAGCCTAGGGGCGCGTTACTGCTTGGGCTTTAATGTCTCGCAGGCGGGGTTACTGTCGCAGGCGTCCATTTCCAAACCAAAGATGCCGGTTAAGGCGTGGTTGCGAGCATAGTCATTGCTTTCGGCAGAGAGGAAGGAAACGAACAGTCTCTTACCCTCCCGATAGTATCTCCAGATCGCTTTAATCGGCTCGTAGTACTTGCCAAAATGCTGGTTCGCAAGAAAGGGCGGTACAGTCCCAATCAGGCTCGTTTGCGCAATGACCTGCGCCCGGAAGCGAGGCGTGAGCAGCGAGGTCTCCATCAAGCAAGCCATGGCAGCTTCATTGATAGGAAGACTACTAACGAAAAAGAATAGAAAGTCGGTTTTCTCCTCTGAAGAAATTGGAGAGCCGTTGAGAATGAGCGGTGGGGTCCGTTCTGGGAAAGCGTGGGTATAGAAACTTTCCAATCTTTCTGCATCGAGGCTCGGTAGTCCTGAGCAGACGAAGATTAGCCGCTTACTTTGGCCAAGCGTGTCCACATCTGATTGAGCGACAGCTATGGAGGTCTGGAAAAGAAAATAGACCAGAACGCTGAGAACTCGAATTGCAACTGTCATGGCTTTGATTTTTAAGTCTTAGTTTCCCCTGTCGAGGGATTGTGCTCAAACGAAAGTGAAGGCATGAAGACGGATGCCGCAACAACAATTGATCCAGATCAAGGACGCCAGGTACTAGCTAAGGCACAAAGAGCGTCCCTAAACCTTCCTAAACCCGTGGGCTCCGGCGTCGTTCTCCAGAGCGGCGCCGGGGTTCTTTTTGGCCTAGAGAAACTCCGTCTCCAGCGCCAGCACCGAGGCTGAACCGCGCGCCGCCTCGGCCTGGGCGGTGGCGAAGGGCAGGATGTTCTCGGCGTAGAAGCGGGCGGTCTTGATCTTGGCGGCGAGGAAATCCCGGTCGCCTTCCTCCCGGTCGAGGCTCTCGCGGGCGGCGAGCGCGCCGCGCGCCAGCAGCCAGCCGCCGGCCACGGTGCCGAAGAGCTTGAGGTAGGGCGTGGCCCCGGCAGCCGCCTCCTCGATGTCGTTCTTCCAGGTCTCGAGCAGCCAGTCCGTCGCCTCCTCCAGCGCCTCGGCGGCCTCGCTCAGCGCCTCGTTGATCGCGATCAGGTCTTCGTTGCTGGAGTCCTCGAGGTGGTTGAGCGTGGTCTGCACCCCGGCGAGGAAGGCCTGCACCGGCTTGCCCTCGAGCCGGCAGATCTTGCGGCCGATCAGGTCCATCGCCTGGATGCCGTTGGTGCCCTCGTAGATCGGCAGGATGCGCGCGTCGCGGTAGTGCTGGGCGGCGCCGGTCTCCTCGATGAAGCCCATGCCGCCGTGCACCTGCACGCCGAGCGAGGCGACCTCGCAGCCGATGTCGGTGCACCAGGCCTTGACCACCGGGATCAGCAGCTCGACGACATCCTGCTGCTGGCGGCTGCGTTCGCTCTCCTCGGGGTGGCGCAGCGCGCGGTCGAGCGCGCCGGCGGTGTAGTAGCTGAGCGCCCGCGCCGCCTCGGTGGTGGCGCGCATGGTCATCAGCATCCGCCGCACGTCGGGGTGGCTGACGATCCTCGTGTCCTTGGTCCTGCCGTCGAGGCTGCGGCCCTGCACCCGCTCCCGGGCGTAGGCCAGCGCCTGCTGAGTGGCGCGCTCGGCGATGGCGATGCCCTGCACCCCGACCGCCAGGCGGGCGTTGTTCATCATCGTGAACATGCAGGCCATGCCGCCGTGCTCCTGGCCGATCAGATAGCCGGTGGCGCCGCCGTCGTCGCCGTAGGCCATGACGCAGGTCGGCGAGGCCTTGATCCCCAGCTTGTGCTCGATCGAGGCGCAGCGCAGGTCGTTGCGCGCGCCCGGCGTGCCGTCCTCCTTCGGAATGAACTTCGGCACCAGGAAGAGGCTGATGCCCTTGGTGCCTTCCGGCGCGTTCGGCAGGCGGGCCAGCACCATGTGCACGATGTTCTCGGTGAAGTCGTGCTCGCCGTAGGTGATGTAGATCTTCTGCCCGGTAATCCTGTAGCTGCCGTCGGCTTGCTTCTCGGCCCGGGTCTTGACCGCGCCGACGTCGGAGCCGGCCTGGGGCTCGGTCAGGTTCATGGTCCCGGTCCATTCGCCGGAGATCATCTTCGGCAGGTAGGTCGCCTTCTGCTCGTCGGAGCCGTGGGTCTGCAGCAGCTCGACCGCGCCGACGTTGAGCAGCGGGCAGAGCGCGAAGGACATATTGGCCGAGTTCAGCATCTCCTGCACCGGGATCGCCAGCGCCCAGGGCAGGCCCTGGCCGCCGAACGCCGGATCGAAGGGCAGCGAATTCCAGCCGCCCTCGACGTAGTGCCGGTAGGCTTCCTTGAAGCCCGCGGGGGTGTGTACCGCGCCGTTCTCATAGACCGAACCGGCGATGTCGCCGCTGCGGTTGAGCGGCGCCAGCTCCTCGCGGCAGAGCTTGCCGGCCTCGGTGAGTATGGCCTCGGCCAGGTCGGTGCTGGCTTCCTCGTAGCCGGGCAGGGCGGCGATCTCCGGCAGACCGGCGATCTCGCGCAGCAGGAAGCGCATCTCGTCGAGGGGGGCGTGGTAGTCGCTCATTCGCATCGATCCCGTGGCTGAGGTTGCAGTCTACCTAGCCTTGCGCGGGCGGGCCAGCAAGCCCGCCTTGCCATTGCCACAGTCCCGGCCGCAGACTTTTGCCATGCCGAAGCTGCTTTCCCTGCCGGCCCTGCTGCTCGGCCTGACCGCCGCGGCCCCCGCGCTGGCCGACTACCCCTTCACCTACGACGAGGGGCGGCGCTGCCGTCCGGCGGTGGCGGACTACCTCGCAGACCTGCGGATCGCGCCGGAAAGCATCGAGGCGATCACCTTCAAGGAAAAGACCAGCCCCAGCCTGAGCTTCCCCCGCCTGATCGGCTTCGACGCCTGGGTGCGGCCCAGGGACATCAAGGGCTATCTGGTGCTCGTCATGGGCCTGGGCTGCGGCCTGCAGCGCGCCTACACCACCGGCGACTACGAGGTCGAGGGAGTGGATTAGGGGCCGGAAAACGAAAAAGCCGGGAGCGGCTGCCCCCGGCTTCTCCGTTCAGCCGAACGCGCTGCTTACTGATTCGGCACCATCGTAATGTTGACCGGGCTTTCGTAGCGGTTGTCGGCTCCGGTTGCGGAGTCGACCGCGCTGCTGATCCCGGCCGTGAGTATCACGTCGAGCGCGATGCCGGCGGCGCCTGAGCCGCTTTCCCAGCCGCTGTCGTTGATATAGGTCGCCGTCTGATAGCCCGGCTTGTCGCAGGCGATCGTGATGTCATGCTTGGTCTTGCTGACGCTCACCGTACCAGGCGTGTTGTGCACCCGGCCGATTTCCGAGCCCTGACGCGTCAGAATGCAGCTGGCCGCGCCGGGATTGCTGTTGACCGTAATATCCTGAGTTGTGCCTTGGGTAATCGAAGAGCAGGCGTTGAGGCTGAGGCACAGCAGCCCAGTCGCCAAAAGACGTAAAGAATTCATGGATTTTTCCCCCACCAGTCAGTGTCCGTGTACCTAGCACAGCGGCGAGAAATCAGGAACGTATTTTCAACCTTTTCTGATTATCTGCTCGCGGGAGGTGAAACCTCCCCGCCGGACAGGCGGTAAAAGCGCGCGCCGGCTGGCGGGACAGGCCGCTACCCCAGCAGCTTCCCCGGGTTCATCAGGCCCTGGGGGTCGAGGGCCTTCTTCACCGCGCGCATCATCTCCAGTTCGACCGGCGGCTTGAAGCGGGCGTTCTCGGCGATCTTGAGCTGGCCGATGCCGTGCTCGGCGGAGATCGAGCCGCCGAGCTCGGCCACCAGGTCGTGGACGGCATGGTTCACCTCGTCCCAGCGGGCGAGGAAGGCCTCGCGCTCGGCGCCCTCGGGCTGGCTCAGGTTGAAGTGGATGTTGCCGTCGCCGAGGTGGCCGAAGGGCACCGGGCGGATCCCGGGCACCATCTCCGCGACCAGCGCGCTGCCGCGTTCGATGAACTCGGGGATGCGCGAGACCGGCACCGAGACGTCGTGCTTGATCGAGCCGCCCTCCTTCTTCTGCGCCTCGACGATGGCCTCGCGGATGCGCCAGAAGTCGCCAGCCTGGCCGGCATTGGCGGCGAGCGCCGCGTCGGCGACCAGCCCGGCCTCGTAGGCCTCGGCCAGCGCGGCTTCCAGGGAACCCGAAAGACCGCCCTCGGCCTGGCCGCCGTGCAGCTCGATCAGGACGTACCAGTCGTGCGGCGCGGCCAGCGGGTCGCGTACGCCGGAAACATGCTCCAGGGCGAAGGCGAGGCCGCGCCGGGGGATCAGCTCGAAGCTGCAGACCGCGTCGCCGCTCGCCGTGCGGATGCGGCCGAGCAGCTCGACCGCCGCCGCGACGCTCGTGACCGCGGCGAAGGCGGTGACCACCTCGCGCGGCCGGGGGAAGAGCTTCAGCACCGCCGCGGTGATAATGCCCAGCGTGCCCTCGCCGCCGATGAAGAGCTGCTTCAGGTCGTAGCCGGTGTTGTCCTTGCGCAGCCCGCGCAGGCCGTTCCAGATCCGCCCGTCGGGCAGCACCGCCTCGATCCCCAGCACCAGATCGCGGGTGTTGCCGTAGCGCAGCACCTGCACCCCGCCGGCGTTGGTCGAGAGGTTGCCGCCGATCATGCAGGAGCCCTCGGCGCCGAGGCTGAGCGGAAACAGCCGGTCGGCTTCCTCGGCGGCGCGCTGCAGGTCCTGCAGGATGACCCCGGCCTCGACGGTGATGGTGAAGTTGGCGGGGTCGAGCGCACGCACCCGGTTGAGCCGCTTCAGGCCGATCAGCACCTCGCCGTGCATCGGGATCGAGGCGCCGACCAGGCTGGTGTTGCCGCCCTGGGGAACCATCGCCGCACCGGCCTCGGCGCAGAGGCGCACCGTTTCGGCGACCTCCTCTGCGGTGCCGGGAAAGACGATGAAGGGCGCCCTGCCGACATAGAGGCCGCGCTCGTCCTCGAGGTGCGGCGAGAGATCGGCGCTGGCCGGGACGACATGCTCGGCGCCGACCGCGACGGCCAGCTTTTCCTGCAGGGCGCCGATGTCGACCTTCTCGGCCGAGACTTTGCCTGGGGCGTTCGGGGATTTGCGGTGTTCCATGGCTGGAATCTAGGGCTTGTCGCGGCGGGACGCCACCGCTGCCTACGTGGAGCGGCTACTTGGGTCGCGGCGCCGCGGCGCGGCGCAGGCGGTCGTTGATCGCCGCGCCGAGACCCTCTTCAGGCACCGGCATGGCGGCGATCCCCTTGAACTGCGGGTCGTCGAGGGCGCGCAGCATGGCGAAGAGCCTGGCGGCGGCCTCCGTCAGGTCGCCGGCTGCGCTGAGGTTGAGGGTTCGGGCGGCGCCCCGGAGAGAGTCCGGCAGCGGCTCCGGCCCGAAGGCCAGCAGCGCCTCCCCGGCGGAGACCGCGCGCGCGTCCAGGCGCAGCGGCAGGGCCGGGGCGTAGTGGCTGGCGAGCTGGCCGGGCGAGGTGATCGCTGCATCCTCCTGGCGCTCCGCCAGAGGTCCGGCGGCCTGCTCGATCATCTCCCGGGTGACGCCGCCGGGGCGCAGCAGGACCGGCCGTTCGCCGGTCGCATCGACCACGGTGGACTCCAGGCCGACCCGGCAGGCGCCGCCGTCGAGCACCAGTTCGACCTCGCCGGCTAGGCCTTCCGCCACGTGGGCCGCCGTGGTCGGGCTGACTCCGCCCGAGGGGTTGGCGCTGGGCGCGGCGACGAAGCGGGCGCTGCGGCGCAGCAGCTCCCGCGCCACGGGATGCGCCGGCACCCGGATCGCCACGGAGTCCAGCCCGGCGCTGACCAGCAGCGCCAGCGGCGCATCCTCCCGGCGCCGCAGCACCAGGGTGAAGGGGCCGGGCCAGAAAGCCTCGGCCAGGCGCTCGGCCAGCGGCGAAATCTCGGCCACCCGCGCGGCCCAGTCGAGGCCCAGGGTGTGGACGATCAAGGGATTGAACCGCGGCCGGCCCTTGGCGCGGAAGATCTCGGCCACGGCGCGCTCGTTCCCGGCGTCGGCGCCGAGGCCGTAGACCGTCTCGGTCGGAAAGGCCACCAGCTTGCCGGCGCGCAGCAGCGCGACCGCCTCTTCCATGCCTTCCTCGGCCCCGATAATCCGCGTTTGCTTCATGGGCGGGGAAGCTAGCACCGCTCGGCGGGCGGGGCCACGCTGCTGGCGTCGCGCCGGGTATCGCTTGAGACGAAAAAGCGCCCGCCTCCTTTTCGCCCTTCTATGGCCTTGCCTTGGCCGCGCCGCTCGTGCTGTTTTCAGCTTTCGCCGACTCGGCGCGTCCACATCTCACGAAAGGCTGCCCGCAGATGTCGCTGGGACTCTACGAAGATCGCCACCGGCGGCGCCGCAAGCGGCGCATGACGATGGTGAAGTTCGTCTTCGTGCTGATCCTGTTCGGCGTGGTCGCGGTCTTCGCCTACGAGATGGGCGCGGAGACCTTCCGGCGGGAGATTTCCAGCCTGACCGAGGAGCTGCAGGGCACCCGCGCGGCGCTGAGCGAGGCGCGCGACGGCGAGACCGCCCTGCGCAGCGAGCGGGATGCGGCGCTGCAGCAGGCGGAAACCTGGGAACGGCGCTACACGCAGGACGTGCCCCAGGGCTTCTCCCAGGTGGTGCAGGAGCTGGTCAACGCCCGGCTCGAGGAGGGGCTGTCGCAGGAGCGGCTGCGCTTCCTGCTGCGCACCGCGCAGGAGCCCGACAGCTGCGACGAGAACCCGGAGACCAAGCGCTTCGTCGTGCAGACTCCCTACACCGGCGGCGGCAACGACTCCGTCAGCTTCAACGACAGCTTCCTGACCGTCACCGCGACCGGCCAGCCCGCCGAGAACGCCAGCGGCAACCCCGAGGCCTGGTACGACAAGGACCAGCCGGTGAAGCTGACCGTGACCACGGTCGGCGGCGGCGAGACCTCGGAGGTCGAGGGCCTGCTGCCGCTGCAGCATTCCATGGTCGCCGGCGACCGCGAATACCGCTTCACCGCCCGCCCCGGCGACAACCGCGGCTTTTTGAACGTCACGGCAGTGTCGTGTGCGTATCCCTAAGCGCTAGATTCTGCCGCACTTGCTCACATCCCTTCGCAGCTGCACAATGATCGCTCCCTGACAGGCGGAGCGCAGTTCCCATGACGGCCAAGATCATCACCGTGGCGCAGCAGAAGGGCGGGGCCGGCAAGACCACGCTGGCGGCGCATCTGGCGGTGGCCTTCACCGCCGCCGGCAAGTCGGTCGCCGTGGTCGACATCGACCCGCAGGAATCCCTGACCCTCTGGTACCGCCTGCGCGAGGAGCAGCCCAAAGGAGAACGGCGCGACGCCGGGGCCGGGCTGCTGGTCAACCGGATCACCGGCTGGCGGGTGAAGAACGAGGTCGAGCGCTTGGCCCGCGACCACGACGTGGTGCTGATCGACTCGCCGCCCCATGCCGAGACCGAGGCGCGCATCGCCATCCGCGCCGCCGATCTGGTGGTGGTGCCGGTGCAGCCTTCGCCGATGGACGTCTGGGCGACCGGCCCGACCCTGGAGCTCGCCCGCGACGAGGGCACGCCCGCCCTGATCGTGCTCAACCGGGTGCCGCCGCGCGCCAATCTCACCGAGGAGATGATCGCCGCGGTGAAACAATACGGCGCCGCCCTGGCGCGGGCGCGGATCGGCAACCGCGTGGTCTTCGCCTCGGCGCTCTCGGAAGGCCGCGCGGTCGGCGAGGTCCAGCCGCGCGGCAAGGCCGCCGCCGAGATCAAGGCGCTGGCCAAGGAAATCCTCAAGAAGGCGGGTTAGCTCTCCTTGACGCCGCCGTCCTCGGCGCCAGTGGCCACGAAGTGCGGGTTCTCGAAGCCCGGCTTGCCGTAGGCCAGCGTCTGGCCCTCGAGATCGCGCACCGTGCCGCCGGCCGCCGCCAGCACCGCTTGCCCGGCCGCGGTGTCCCACTCCATGGTCCGGCCGAAGCGCGGATAGAGGTCGGCCTGGCCGGTCGCCAGCAGGCAGAACTTCAGCGAGGAGCCGGCCTCGAGCTGCTTGGCGATCTTGCGGCTCGAGAGGAATGCGCCGAGGCGCGTATCGTCCTTGTGGCTGCGGCTGGCGACCACGGTCAGGCCCTCGGCCGGACTCTGCCGCGCGGCGACCTGCATCGGCGGCTGATCGGTCTGGGAGAAGGTCGCAGTGCCGCTGACCGCGCCGGGCTCGCGGCTGCCGGCCCAGGTCATCGCCAGGGCCGGGGCGTGGACCACACCGGCGATCGGCTCGCGATTGTGGATCAGCGCGATGTTGACCGTGAACTCGCCGTTGCGCTTGAGGAACTCCTTGGTGCCGTCGAGCGGGTCGACCAGCCAGAAGTCGCCCGCCGGGTCGATGTTGTCGGGCAGCCCGCCGGCCGCCGCCAGCTCCTCGGCGACCACCGGAATGTGCGGCGTCAGCTTTTCCAGCGCCGCGAGGATCAGGGCCTCGGCGGCCTCGTCGGCCTCGGTCACCGGGGAGGCGTCGGCCTTCTCGCGCACCTCGATCTCCTCGGCCTCGACGTAGTAGGCGAGGATCTCCTTGCCGGCGCGCTCGGCGAGGGTGCGCAGCACCGCGAGCAGGTCTTCGTCTTCGGTTTTGGAGCCGGACGGGCTTTCGCTGCCGCTCATTCGGCGGCTTTCTGGCGGCCCGCCCTGGCCGCCTGGATGGCGCGCCAGACCCGTTCCGGGGTCGCCGGCATGTCGATCCGGGTGACCCCCAGCGGCTCCAGGGCGTCGCGCAGGGCGTTCATCACCGCCGGCGGCGCGCCGATGCAGCCGGCCTCGCCGGCGCCCTTCACCCCCATGGGATTGGTGGTGCAGGGCATGTCCTCGACCAGAGTCAGCTCGATCTCCGGCAGGTCGTCGGCGCGCGGCAGGCAGTAGTCCATGTAGGACGCGGTCAGCAGCTGCCCGGTCTCGTCGTAGACGGTGTTCTCAAGCAGCGCCTGGCCGATGCCCTGGGCGATGCCGCCGTGGACCTGGCCGCCGACCAGCAGCGGATTGACCACGGTGCCGAAGTCGTCGACCACGACATAGCGGAGAATCTTCACCCGGCCGGTCTCGGCGTCGACCTCCACCTCGCAGGCGTGGCAGCCGTTGGGATAGGTCATGGCCTCGGCGTCGTAGTCGGCGGTCTCCCGGATCGCCCTGGCTTCGCCGTCCGGGGTGTCGCCCTCGAGCGCCGCCTTGCCGACCTCGGCCAGGGTGACCCGGCGATCGGTGCCGACGATCGAGAAGACGCCGTCGTCGAAGGCGATGTCCTCGAGCGCCGCCTCCAGCAGGTGGCTGGCGACCTTCTTGGCGGTTTCGATCACCTTGTCCGAGGCGCGGTTGATGGCGACGCCGCCCATCAGCAGGGAGCGCGATCCGCCGGTGCCGCCGCCCTTGAGGGAGACCTCGGAGTCGCCCTGCCGCAGGGTCAGCTTTTCGGGATCGAGCCCGAGCTTGTCGTTGAGCAGCTGGGCGTAGGCGGTGAGGTGGCCCTGGCCGTTGGTCATGGTGCCGATCACCAGTTCGACGCCGCCCGTGCCATCGAGGCTCAGCTCGGCGGTCTCGCTGCCGATGCCGCCGCAGGCCTCGACGTAGGAGGCGCTGCCGATGCCGAGCAGCCGGCCCTGCTTCGCCGCCTCTGCGCGGCGCGTCTCGAAGTCGTCCCAGCCGATGGTCGCCGCCGCCTCGCGCAGCAGCCGCGGGTAGTCGCCGGAGTCGTAGACCCGGTCCAGCCCGGTGTCGTAGGGCAGATCCTCGGGCCGGATGAAGTTGCGGTTGCGGATCTCGCGGCGGTCGAGCCCCAGGCTCCGCGCCGCCTCGTCGACCAGCCGCTCCATCATGTAGGAGGCCTCGGGCCGTCCGGCGCCGCGGTAGGCGTCGACCGGCACGGTGTTGGTCAGCACGCAGATCACCTCGGCGTAGATCGCCGGGATGCGGTAGAGGCCGGAGAGCATCGGCGTGCTGGCGGCGGTCGGGATATAGGGGCCGAAGTTGGAGAGATAGGCGCCGAGGTTGGCGACGGTCTCCACCTTGAGGGCGAGGAAGCGCCCCTGGGCGTCCATCGCCATCTCGGCGGCGGTGACGTGGTCGCGGCCCTGGCTGTCGGTGAGGAAGGATTCGCTGCGGCTGCCGCACCAGCGCACCGGCCGGCCGAGGCGCCGCGCGGCGAAGAGCACCAGGGCATGCTCCTGATAGACGAAGATCTTCATGCCGAAGCCGCCGCCGACGTCGTGGCTGACGATGTGCAGCTGCTCCTCCGCGATGCCGAGGATCTGCCTGGCGAGCTGCGGGCGCATGCGGAAGGTGCCCTGGCTGGCGGTGTGCAGGGTGAACTTCTCCGCCCCCGCGTCGTACTCGGCGGCGCAGACCCGCGGCTCCATGGCGTTGACCACGACCCGGTTGTTGATCAGTTCGATGCGCGCGACATGATCGGCCTTGGCGAAGGCGGCCTCGACGGCGGCCCTGTCGCCCTGCTCCCAGTCCAGCGCCAGGTTGCCGGGCGCTTCTTCGTGGAGCTGCGGCGCGCCGTCTTTCAGCGCCGCCGGCCCGTCGACGACCGCCGGCAGGTCGTCGTAGTCCACCATCACCAGTTCGGCGGCTTCCTCGGCCTGGGCCTGGGTTTCGGCGACCACGAAGGCGACGGCGTCGCCGACATGGTGCACCTCGCCGCGGGCCAGCACCGGGTGCGGCGGCAGCTTGGTAGGGGCGCCGCCCTTGCCCTTCATCGGCGCGAGGCAGGGGATGTCGCCGACCCCGTCCTCGGCCAGCTCGGCGGCGGTGTAGACCGCCAGCACGCCGGGGGCGACCTTGGCCTCGGCGCTGTCGATCTTGCCGAGCCTGGCGTGGGCGAAGGGGCTGCGCACTACGGCGCCGTAGGCCTGGCCGGGCAGAACGACGTCGTCGGTGTAGCGCCCCGCGCCGGTCAGCAGGCGCCGGTCCTCCAGGCGCCGCAAACCCTGTCCTGCGCCGAACTGGCCCATAGAGAGCTATCCTTCCATCCGGGATTGTACTGTCGAGTTTACGCGGGCGATCATAGGCAAGGCACCCGCCCGCTCGAAACCCCCTATCTGAAGAAAAACCTTGGCCCCCAAGGCAAGGCGCCGCCTCATAAAACCCGGCGCCGCGAGAGCTTCACGGGGAGAAGCGTCTCGTCAGGAAGTGCCCTGGGCCGCCCGCCGCCTACTCGAAGGCTTCTTCCCAGGTGCCCTGGGTCGAGGCCTTGGAGTACTCGGTCGAGCGGTTCTCGAAGAAGTTGGTGTGCTCCATGCCGTTCAGCATGGCGTCGAGCCAGGGCAGGGGGTTCTTTTCGGTGCGGTAGATCGGCTGCATGCCGAGCTGCGACAGCCGGCGGTCGGCGATGTAGCGGATGTACTGCTTGACCTCGCTGGCCTCCAGGCCCTCGACGCCGCCCATTTCGAAGGCGAGGTCGATGAAGGCGTCCTCGTGGGTGACGATGGTCTCGCAGGCGGTATAGAGCCGGCGCTGCAGATCCTCGCTCCAGAGGTAGCGGTTCTCCTCCATGAAGGTGCGGAACAGCCGGATGATCGACAGCGTGTGCAGGGTCTCGTCGCGCACCGACCAGGAGATGATCTGGCCCATGCCCTTCATCTTGTTGAAGCGCGGAAAGTTGAGCAGGATCGCGAAGCTGGCGAAGAGCTGCAGCCCCTCGGTGAAGGCGCCGAACACCGCCAGGGTGGTGGCGATGTCCTCCTTGGTTTCGACCCCGAACTGCTGCATGTAGTCGTACTTGTCCTTCATCTCCTTGTAGTGGAGGAAGGCCGAATACTCGGTCTGCGGCATGCCGATGGTGTCGAGCAGGTGGCTGTAGGCGGCGATGTGCACCGTCTCCATGTTGGAGAAGGCGGAGAGCATCATCTGCACCTCGGTCGGCTTGAACACCTGCGAGTAGTGCTTCATGTAGCAGTTGTTCACTTCCACGTCGGCCTGGGTGAAGAAGCGGAAGATCTGGGTCAGCAGGTTGCGCTCGGACTCGGTCAGGGACTTCTGCCAGTCCTTGACGTCGTCGGCCAGCGGCACCTCTTCGGGCAGCCAGTGGACGCGCTGCTGGGTCAGCCAGGCGTCGTAGGCCCAGGGATAGTTGAAGGGCTTGTAGACGGAATCGGACTCCAACAGCGACATGACTTCTTCAGGGCCTCCTCGCCCGTACTCGAACTTTGAACCGGACCGCAGCGGTCACTGGCAGCTTAGGCATTCCTCGTAGTCGTTGCCGTCATCCTTCTTGCGGTCGTCGATGTTGACCTTGCCGAGCATCGGGATGGCGGTGCCGTCGACCAGGCTGGCGGCCGAGGATTCGGCGCGCTGGATCGAGCGGGAACGGCAGTAGTAGAGGCTCTTCACGCCCTTCTTCCAGGCCTGGAAATGCACCTGGTGCAGGTCGCGCTTGTGCACGTCGGCCGGCAGGAAGACGTTCAGCGACTGCGCCTGGCAGATGAAGGGCGCGCGGTCGCCGGCATGCTCGATCACCCAGCGCTGGTCGATCTCGAAGGCGGTCTTGAAGACGTCCTTCTCGTCGTCGCTGAGGAAATCGAGGTGCTGCACCGAGCCCTCGTTGACGGTGATCGAGGTCCAGGTCTCCTCGTCGTTCTTGCCCTTCTCCTCGAGCAGCGCCTGCAGGTGCTTGTTGAGCACGTTGAAGGAGCCGGACAGCGTCTTGTGGGTATAGGAATTGCCGGCGATCGGCTCGATCCCCGCGGAGGTGCCGCCGCAGATGATCGAGATCGAGGCCGTCGGCGCCACCGCCATCTTGTTGGAGAAGCGCTCCATGACGCCGAATTCCTCGGCGTCGGGGCAGGGGCCGCGCTCCTCGGCCAGCTTGACCGAGGCGGCGTCCGCCTGGGCGCGGATGTGCTCGAAGATCTTCTTGTTCCAGACCCTCGCCATCACGCTTTCCCAGGGAATGCGGTTCTTCTGCAGGTAGGAGTGGAAGCCCATCACGCCGAGGCCGACGGAACGCTCGCGCAGGGCCGAGTACTTGGCCCGGTTCATGGAGTCCGGCGCGCGCTCGATGAAGTCGGTCAGCACGTTGTCGAGGAAGCGCAGCACGTCCTCGACCAGCTGCGGGTGATCCTGCCACTCCTCGTAGGTCTCCAGGTTGAGCGAGGAGAGGCAGCAGACCGCCGTGCGCTGCTTGCCGTGATGGTCCTTGCCCGTGGGCAGCGTGATCTCGCTGCAGAGGTTGGACATCTTGACGTCGAGCCCGGCCAGCTTCTGGTGGTCGGGGCGGGCGTTGTTCACGTGGTCGCCGAACAGGATGTAGGGCTCGCCGGTCTCGATCCGCGCCAGCAGGATGCGGACCCAGAGGTCGCGCGCCCTGACCGTGCGGATCACCGCCTGGTCCTTGGGGCTCTTCAGCGCCCAGACGTCGCCGTTCTCGACCGCGCGCATGAAGTCGTCGGAGACCACCACGCCGTGGTGCAGGTTCAGCGCCTTGCGGTTGGGGTCGCCGCCGGTGGGGCGGCGCATCTCGATGAACTCCTCGATCTCCGGGTGGTCGATCGGCAGGTAGCAGGCGGCCGAGCCGCGGCGCAGCGAGCCCTGGCTGATCGCCAGGGTCAGCGAGTCCATCACCCGGATGAAGGGCACGATGCCCGAGGTCTTGCCGTTGCGCCCGACCTTCTCGCCGATCGAGCGCAGGTTGCCCCAGTAGCTGCCGATGCCGCCGCCCTTGGCGGCCAGCCAGACGTTCTCGTTCCACAGCCCGACGATGCCCTCCAGGGAATCGCTCGCCTCGTTGAGGAAGCAGGAGATCGGCAGGCCGCGCGAGGTGCCGCCGTTGGACAGCACCGGAGTGGCCGGCATGAACCAGAGGTTCGACATATAGTTGTAGATCCGCTGGCCGTGCGCGGTGTCGTCGGCGAAGTGCGCCGCAACCCGGGCGAAGAGGTCCTGGTAGGACTCGCCCTCGAGCAGGTAGCGGTCGTTGAGCGTCGCCTTGCCGAACACCGTCAGCTTGGCGTCGCGCGAACGGTCCATGCGAATCGTGATGCCGCGATCGTTCTGGAAGTGATCGCGAATCTGGCCATTGCCAAGCACGTCCTCCGACCCCGCCAGGTGGTCGAGGAGACTGCCCTGCGCGGCCTCGTCCGCCCTCGGCGTTGGATTTTCCGCTGCGTTATCCACAGCGGACTCCCGCGCGCCCTCGGCCTCCTTGGCCTCCAGAATCCCCGTGCCGTCCATAGGTGCCCCCCAATTTATTCCCTGCGTGTGGACAAATCGTCCGTGAAAGATGTGCACAATATCTAGCGTGGTTGTGCGGAACGGACACGAAATCTAGACACAAGCTCGTCATGATGTCACCAGGAACAGAGGAGGAACATGGAACATTTCATAATTGACTTTCGCTCTCGGGACAAGCGCTTAGCCCCAAGACATGAGGTTTTCCGCCAGCTTGACGCCGATCTGTCATAACCGACTCGAAAACCGGCGGCTGCAAAGCCGTGGCGAACCCGGTTTGCCGGACTCGGGCGCGCGTGCTTCAGTCGAAAAACCATGTGCGGGCGCTTTACCCAGACCTCGACTCTCGCCGAACTGCAGAAGCTTTTCGCCTTCGAGGAGCAGCCGAATCTGGCGCCGCGGGCGAACGTCGCGCCCACACAGGATATAGGGATTATCCGCCTCGAAAACGATGGAAAAACCCACTGGCGGAGCGCCCGCTGGGGCCTGATTCCGGCCTGGGCGAAGGACCTCTCGATCGGTGCGAAAACGATCAACGCCCGGGCCGAGACCCTGGCCGAGAAGCCGGCCTTCCGCGAGGCCTTCGCGCGCCGCCGCTGCCTGATCCCCGCCGACGGCTTCTATGAATGGAAGAGCGACTCCGGCGGCAAGCAACCCTACCGGATCACGCTGTCCGACGGCCGGCCCTTCGCCTTCGCCGGGCTGTGGGAGGTCTGGCGCGATCCGGCCGAAGACAGGCGAATCGAGAGCTGCAGCATCGTCACCACCGAGGCGGCGCCGGCGATCCGCGAAATCCACCACCGCATGCCGGTGATTCTGGAAGGGGCGGCTGCCGCCGTCTGGCTGGAGCCGGAGGCGGAGACGGCGAAGCTCCAGGCCCTGCTCGCGCCCTACGCCGGCGAACTGCGGGCCTCTCCGGTCTCCCAGGCGGTCAACAGGGTCGCCAACGACTCCCTGGACCTGCTGAAGCCGCTGCCCGCCGACGCGCCGCGCGCGGACGGACGCGGCCAGTTCTCACTCCTCTAAGGCTCGGCCTGCAGCGCCAACTATGCGGACCCTGCGAGGGCAAGAATCGGGCCGTCGAGCAGCTCGACCAGATCGCCGAAGTACCCCTGCGAATAGGCAGGACGGTTGGGATCGGATGTTATCGCGACAGCCAGGCCGAGGTCGCGATGGCTTGCGATAATCTGGCCACCATATCCCCGCGCCAGCACGTAGCCAGACTCGGTCAGGAACCAGCCATAGCCATAGTCCATGCCGGAATAGGGCGACCGGCCTCGGGAAACGATCGAGGATCCGATCCACGCGGCGGGAACGATCTGGCTTCCCTCGAAGCGGCCATCATCCCGCAGGAGACGTGCAAGCGAGAGCATTGCGCGAGGCGTCAGGGCCATCTCGTTGCCGCCCAGATAATAGCCCTGGGGATCGCGTATCCAAGGTGGAACGTCGAAACCCATCGGCTCGCCCAATCGCTGCCGTGCCAGAGCGAGAAGGCTTTGCCCCGACGCTTTCGCCATCGCAGCGCCGAGGACATGCGTGGACCCGGTTGAATAGATCATGCGGCTGCCCGGATTGGCGATCATGGGGCGTGTCAGCGCATGCGCGATCCAGTTCCCCGACGCAACCCAGCCGCCATATCGATCGCCGGACGTTCCCTCGAGACCGGCGTGGAGCGTCACAAGGTTCTCTACCGTAATATCGGACACGCCTTGCGTCGCATCTGCGGGAACGATGGAAGGCGCGACCTCGCCAAGGCGTGCGGCGACCGATGAGATCTCCTCCTGGGCGATGCAGGTGCCCAGAAGCAACGCCACGATACTCTTCGAGCAGGACTTGATGTTGGCCAGCCCATCCAGACCCGCCCCCCGGGGCGCCTGGGAATACAGGAGATCGCTGCCACGCTGGACCTGGATCGAGTGCAGTTGGTCGAGGCGTTCGAGGGCATTGTCCAGCATCGATGCTTCCTGGCTCAGAGCCGGACGAACGAACGGAGCGGCGAGGCTTGCAGCGGCGAGGGCGGTGAAGCTACGGCGGGTAAGCATGGGGCTCTATTCCTGGTTCTGAACCGCGCCGAGATAGAAGGCGACCGCCCGATCTAGGGTGCCTGGCGCAGCACCCTGAGGCGGCTCTCGACGTCCTCCTTGTTGAGATAGGCGCCGGCGAGGCGGCGGTGGCCCTGGTAGGCGAGGCGGCCGTGCAGCACCCGCCAGTTGTCGAACAGCAGCGCGGTGCCGGGCTCCAGCCGCCGCCGATAGACCAGCGCCGGGTCGTTGGCCAGGGCGTCGAAGGCCTTCAGCGCCTTGTAGAACGCGGCCATCTCATCTTCCGGCAGCCAGAAGGGCGCCCGGTCGTGGTTGTTGTAGCTGACCTGGCGCAGCCGGCCGTGAGCATCCTCGCGGAACAGCGGCCGCGCCGCGCGCAGGTTCACTCCCTCGTCCAGGTAGTGCCCGGGGATGCGCACCCGGGCCAGGGTTTCGTAAGCCTCCGGGGCGTCGCGCTGGAGGATCTCGGCGATCCGGAAGCCGTCGACCAGGGTGGATTCGCCCCCCTCGCCGTCGAACTCCAGGCAGTGGAACATCTGGTAGCCTGGGGCGTCGAAGGAGTAGGTGCCGTCGCTGTGCGGCCCGATCGACAGGGTCGTATAGGCGGTGTCCTTGTGCTCCATGTTGGCGGTGAAGTCCCAGAAGCCGCCGAACAGGGTGTGGCGGATATAGGCGATCCGCTCGGCCAGGGCCTGGGTCGCCTCCGCCGTCGGCGGCACCCCCTCGACGAAGCAGAAGCCGAAACGCTCGATCTTCTCCAGCCAGTCTTTCAGGCCCGCCGCGCTCTGCATCGCCGCGGCGTGCGCGACGCTGGGCGGCGCGTTGTCCAGCGCGGCGCGGTCCCAGGTTTCGATCTCGGGGGCTTCCGCTGCGCCGGTCAGATCGGCCAGGAAGGCGGCGTCGTAGCGACTGGCGTGGCCGTCGGCGGCCCAGATCACGTCGAGCGCCGCGCCGCCGTCGACCAGCTGGTGATGGGCGACCTCCGGGGCGGCCGGCAGGGCAAAGCTGTCCACCTGGCGCTGCTTGGTCTCGGGATGCAGGCACTCCGGACAGCCGCAGTGGTCGCGCAGCCAGAGCTTCAGGAAACGGCTCTTTTCGCGCCTGCCTTGCCAGGCGACTTCGAGGCTGTCATGGCTGGGCCTGATCTCTGCGATACGCGGGGTCATCGTTAGCGGGTCCTTTTGCACGGCGCGCGGCACCCTTGTGTAGAAGAGGTCAGGCGCTATGATCAAGCGGCGCGCGGAGGCCGGGAACCCTTTCGCGACCAAAGAGATGCAGAACCTGAACCGCGGCGGCGCCAGTCAACGAGCGTCCGCCGGGAGGCAACAAGGGAGAATAGAATGACTTTCGCAACAACGGCTCTCAAGACCCTGGTGGCGGCAGCGCTGCTCTGCGCGCCGCTGGCGGCGCAGGCCGGCGAGACGCTGGATCGCGTGATGAACAGCGGCACCCTCACCATGTCCTCGGACGCGGCCTATCCGCCGCAGTCTTTCCTCAATGCAAACAACGAGATGGACGGATTCGACGTTGATGTCGGCCGGGAGATCGCCAAGCGCATGGGCGCCGAGCTGGAGATCATCACCCCGGCCTGGGAGGTGATCACCGCCGGCAACTGGCAGGGCCGCTGGGACATCTCGGTCGGCTCGATGACGCCGACCACGACCCGCGCCGAGGTGCTCGACTTCCCGGCGGTATATTACTACACGCCGGCCACCTTCGCGGTGCACGCGGACTCCGACGCCGGGTCCGTCGACGATCTCAACGGCAAGACCATCGGCGTGTGCGGCGGCTGCACCTACGAGGCCTATCTCAACAAGGACCTGGTGATCGACGCCGGCGGCGCGCCGGACTTCAGCTACGACGTCGAGGCCGGGGAGATCCGCTCCTACGAGACCGACACCAATGCCTTCGACGACCTGCGCCTGGGCGACGGTGCGCGTCTCGACGCCATCCTCTCGGCCCAGCCGACCATCGATGAGGCGATCAAGAACGGCTACCCCTTCAAGCTGGTCGGCGATCCGGTGTTCTATGAGCCCCTGGCCGTCGCCACCGACAAGGGCGACCCCGAGTTCGACGCCAAGATCGCCGAGATCGTCGAGGCGATGCGCGCCGACGGCACGCTGAGCGCGCTGTCGGAGAAGTGGTACGGCATCGACTACACCACGGTGAAGTAGCGCTGCGGGCGGATTGAGAAAGATCCGCTGAATGGCAGACGTGATCCTGCAATGGAGAGAGCGGCAGTCGTTCCGGCTGCTGCTCTTCTTCATCGCCTCGACCGTCTTCTTCACCTGGGTCGATCTCAGCGGCAGCCAGCTCGGACATCTGCTCGCACCGGCGATCGGCACGCCGCCGGAGGACAGCGGGCTTTACGGCGCCTTCGCCTGCGCCCTGGTGCTGTCCTTCCTGCTCTGCATCAACGTTTGGCTCGTCAATCTCCTGCCGGGGCGCTGGCTGCGGGTGATCGTGGTCTGGGTCGAGCTGCTGATCGGCTTCCTGGCCTTCTCCTATTCCTTCGATCTGGCCTACGACTTCATCTGGTCGCGGATCGGCTTCCTGATCACCCAGGGCGCCTTCACCACGATCTACATCTCGCTGATCTCGATCGCCATCGCCAGCGTGATCGCCATGGCCGGGGCGCTGGCCAAGCTTTCGAAGAGTCCGGTCGCTTTCGGCATCTCGACCTTCTACATCTCCTTCTTCCGCGGCCTGCCGCTGCTGATGCAGATCTACCTGATCTACATCGGCCTGCCGCAGATGGGCTTCGTGGTCGATCCGGTGCCGGCCGGCATCGCCGCCTTGTCGCTGTGCTACGGCGCCTACATGGCGGAGATTTTCCGCGCCGGCATCCAGGGCGTGCCCGACGGGCAGCGCGAGGCCGCCGCCGCGCTCGGCCTGACCCACTGGGCGATCATGCGCAAGATCGTGCTGCCCCAGGCGATGAAGCTGATCGTGCCGCCGACCGGCAATCAGTTCATCGCCATGCTGAAGGACTCCTCGCTGGTCTCGGTGGTCGGCGTCTGGGAGCTGACCTTCCTCGCCAAGACCCAGGGCCGCGCCGAGTTCAAGCACCTGGAGATGCTGATCACCGCCTCGATCGTCTACTGGATTCTCTCGATCACCTTCGAGGCGATCCAGAGCCGGATCGAGCGGCACTACGGCAAGGGCGACCGCCGCTGATCCGGCTCTAACGCAGCGGGTGGTCGGCCAGGGTCCAGGAGGCCTGGAGCAGCAGCAGACCGGCGGCGAGGATCAGCAGGCCGCCGGCCACCGCGACCAGGTCGAGAGCCAGGGACAGCCGCCCACTCTGGCCGGGCAGCAGCGCGGCCAGCCGCAGCGAGCCCTTACGCGCATAGACCGAGAGCGTGGCGAGCAGCGACACCGTGATCGCGGTGCCGAGCGACATCGCCAGCACCGCGGCGATGCCCGCCCAGCGCAGCTCGAGGGAATAGGCCACCAGCAGCACCAGGATCGCTCCACTGCACGGGCGGATGCCGATCGAGGCCACCATGGCGGCGAAGCCGCGCCAGGACAGCGGCGCCTCCAGATCCTGCGGCCTGGGCCCATGGGCGTGGCCGCAGTCCTCGCCGCCGTGGCCATGGCCCTCTGCGTCCTGCGCGTGGCCCTCCCGGCCGCGGCGCAGACGCCCGCCGAGGCGGCGCAGGCGGCTCGCGGCGAGCACCAGTCCGAGCAGCGCGACCAGTCCGTAGCTGAGGCTTTCCAGGTTGGCGGCGGTCCCCTGGGCCTGGCGCAGGGTGAGATCGAGCAGCCCGGCGGTCACCTCGACCGCCAGCACCGCCGTCAGGCCCTGGCAGAGCGACGACACCGTCGAGAGCAGCAGGCCACGGCGCAGCGCGCTTTCCTGAGTCAGCAGGTAGGTCGAGATCACCACCTTGCCGTGGCCCGGCCCGGCGGCATGGAAGACGCCGTAGAGGAAGCTCAGGAGCACCAGCGTCCAGGCCGCGGCGGCGCCGCGTTCCTGGACCGCCCGCATCGCCGCGGCAAGCTGGCGGTGGAGATCGCGCTGGATCGCCTGGATCTCGATCGTCAGTTCGGACCAGACTCCGCCGCCGCCGGGAAGCGCGCTGAGCAGCAGGACGGCGAGCAGAACGATCACAACGACCAGCGCGGCGGCGGGCAGCAGGCCGCGCAGGGCTAACGGCATGTCACCTCCACCCGCTCGGCGAAGAGGCTGCCGAGGGTGTCGTCGGGGGTGGCCTCGCGGTCGAGGGCCTGCGCCAGGGTGACCGTCTCGGGCGAGGGGTTGGGCGGAACGATCTCGCCGAAGCAGCCTGCCGAGCCGCTGCCGCGGAAGGCGACCACATCGCCCTCGAGGTGCAGGATTTCGATGTAGAAGGTCGGGTCGAAGACGGAGAAAGTCAGCGTCTGGCTTGCGGGTTCGACCGGGGTTTCCAGCGGCACCACGAAGCGCATCCACAGCCTGGGGCCGCGCAGTTCGCTCTCGTACTCCTCGACCGTCTCGAGACCGATTCGCCGGCCGTCGGCACGCACCTCGGTGAAGTAGTCGTAGTCCCGCAGGTTCTCGAGGTTGCCGCGGGTGAGTTCCTTCAGCACCGCGGCTTGCTGCAGTTCGCTTTGCGCCAGGCCGTCGACCACGAACATGGTGTAGAACTCGTCGAACAGCCATTCCTGTTCGATCGCCGTCACCCGCCCCTCGGCGTCCAGGATGACCGTGCTGCGCAGGTCGATCCAGGCATGGGGATGGGCCGAGGCTGGGGCGGCGGCCGCGGCGGCGAGCAGCATGCCCAGAGCCAGAATCCTGGAGGCCAGGTCGCGCGTTCTCATACCGGCCAATCTGCTCTACAACGGCGGCTTCGGCCAAGGAAAAAACGGCGGCTTTGCTGCCTTTATCGGAGGAGTGGCGCCATGAACGCTACGCACTTGACGATCCGGCCCGCTCTGCCCAGCGACGCCGCCGAGGTCGCGGCCATGGAGCGCGAGATGGTTGCCTATTTCGACGAGGTCGTACCGCCAAGCCCCGGTGAGGTGCCCACGCCGCCGTACTTCGGCGAGGCCGACATCCTCGCCCACGGCTTCGGCGAGCGGCGCTGGTTCGAACTGCTGATGGCCGAGCGGGCGCTGCAGCCGGTCGGCTGCCTGATGTACCACTACGGCTACTGGGCCGAGGATCCGGCACCCTGTCTCTATATCGCCGGGCTGTTCGTGCGCAAAGAGGCGCGGCGGTGCGGCGTCGGCAGGGCCCTGATGGGCGCGGGCGCAGAGCTGCTGGCCGAGGTTGATGGCAAGCGCCTTATCTGGTCGGTCTGGACGAAGAATCCCGCCGCCATGGCCTTCTATGAAAGTCTCGGCGGCGAGTACCTGGATGAAGAGCGCTTCATGTGCTGGCGGGCGCTGAACTGGCCGAAATGACCGCGCCTGGCGAAACGCCGCCGGAAGACCGGGAGGCTGGGCGCCCTGGCAGGAGAAAACGCCTGACCGCGACCCTCAGCGGCCTGGTTCTGACCGCCGTGCTGGCGCTGCTCGGCCTGGCTCTGGCCGCCGGCCTGCTGGCGGGGCTGGTGTTCATGGCCGTCGCCCTGCCGCTGACCACGGCGGCGATCCTGGCCGTGCTGGCGGCCGGCGGCTTCGCCGCCTGGCGGGCGAAACGCCGCCGCTAGCCGGCCCGTGGCGGCCGGTTGAAAACAGCGCAAGACAACGGCTTGCGGCCTATTTCACGCTAGAGTAGTATCCCTCAGGATCGACTTTCGCAGCCTTGCTCTGGCGCGAAAGCTTCCAGGAGCGAGCTCAGGCGCTCCGCGGAATCCCGATCCTCCTTTCCATCCCGGTTAACCGGGATGGACTTCGAGGGGGAGGGCCTTGCCCTCCCCCTCGTTTTTTTCAGGCCTTGAGCTTCTCCAGCCTGGCGCGCAGCTCCGGCGGCAGCGGCGCGGACTTGCGGCTGGCCTCGTCCATCAGCACGATCACGGTTTGCGCGTCGGCGGCGCAGACGCCGTCCTTGAACATGCCTTGCCTGAGGACGATCGAGGAACCGCCGATCGACTTCACGGCGGTGCCGATCTCGACCTCCCCGGGCCAGTTGAGCTCGCTGCGGAAATCCAATTCCAGGCGGGCGATCACCCAGGCGGTGCCGGGCGGGGAGATCGGCGCGCCTTCCTCGAACAGCAGCGAGGTGCGGCCGCTTTCGCAGAAGGTCGCGAAGACCGCATTGTTGATGTGCCCCTGACGGTCGGTGTCGCAGTAGCGCAGCCGGTCCGCGGTCCAGGCGGGGAAGTCCTCGGGCGTCGGCGGGGGGGGTGCGGGGCATGGCTGTCCTCTTTGCGGTCTCGGTGCGGGGGTGTCCCGATTCCCCCAGAAATCCCCCGGAACGGCCGCGAAGATCAAGTCCGAAACGTGCCGCGCCTCAGGACCCTGCCATCGGCGTCGACTTGGCGAGTTCGGAGGTCGCGGCCTCGAAGATCGCCGCGATGGAGTCGCCGAGGCTGTCCAGCGCGACAACGGCGCCGACCACTACCAGGGCTGCGATCAGCCCGTATTCGATGGCCGTGGCGCCCCGCTCGCTGCGCAGGAATTTGCGGGCCCGGGTAAGCATTTTCTTCTCCAGCCAAATGACCTATTCCCCAAGGCTGAATAGCTAAATTTTTAGGCAAATAACCAGGGAAATTTACGGTTGATACAATCTAATTTATAGTTAATAGACGCGAATCAGTATTCATTAGACTTGAATTGGAAACAATCGTCTGGAAAGTGGAGTAAATATACGCCTCCATTCGCCTAAAGAGCGCGGCGGTATCCTCCTCATGCGCCCAGGTGCGTCCCGAGCACGACACGGCGGCCCGCATGGAGCGGCTGAACCTCGTGCAGCAGGGAGGTCGACCAGACGACGGCGGTACCGGCGGCGAGACGGTATCCACCGGGAGCGTATTCCGGGAAGGCGAGGGTACCGCCCTCGTAATCGGCGGCGTCGTTGAGCGCTACCACGGCGGTGAAGAGACGATGTCGCGTCTGCGCGTTAGGATTGTCCCGATGCGGGCCGAGATAACCGCCTTTCCTGGCATCGTAGCAGACGATCCGGTAGTCCTCGCGCATCGGCAGCTGGTGATGGAAAACCTTACGGATTTCCATACGAATACGTCTGGCGAAGCGGCTGTCGAGCCACTGTTCCAGCACTGGGTCGCGCAGCACGAGCTGTTCGAGCTGGCCATGGCTGTCGACCTGCACCTTGAAGCTGGTCCGCTCGCTATCGTAGCCCGCTGAAGTAAAACCGTCCGATTGCCAAGTACGTACCGGTTTCTCCCACTCCGCGATCAGCCGGGCGCAGTCCTGCGGCGAGAGCACGCGCGGCAACAGCAGCACCGGCGGGTGGTTGGCGAGGCCGCTCGCGCCGCCCGCGCGGGTCGTCTCGCGCAGCGCGGCATCGATGGCGGGCGCCTGGACTTGCGCAACGCCGTCGAGCAGCGCCAGCAAACGGCTATTGGCATCGATCACCGCACAGCCCAGGGATGCCGCCGCGAAACCGAAAGCGGCGGCGGCTTCACCATCGCTATCCTGCAGCCATATCGAGCCTGGGCTCGCCGCTTCTCCCATCGACCCCTGGCGCACGACAATGAACAGTCGCGCCGCTTCACCGAGACTGAGCCGCTTCAGCAACGCGCTCAGCGGCGCGGCGGCGCCAGGCAACTCCGCGAAAATCAGGACGGCCGCCCTGCCGGCGTGAGCGTCGTCGCCGGGCGAAACCATCAGTCCCTGGCCGTTGCGCAGTTGAAGGGGCGGCGCGCGGTCGCCAGGCTCGAGCGGCCGGCCGCGGCGGCGTTCACTGGCAGCGTTCTCTGCTTGCCCCGGGGTCACATCCACAGCTTCGCCTCCCCCTGAACCTAGCCTAGCGCTTTTCTGGCGGCGCGCCAGAAGATGATCTTCGTTTCAGGGCCGGAATTGCCGCTGCGGCCGCGCAGAGCAATGCCGGATCCTGCCCGCCGTCTGCCGGTTTTCGTAGCTTCGGTGTAATCGAAGGATTAGCCTTCAACCGGCAGTACCGATTCATCTTGCTCGATAGAAGGGGCACGGCGATGGAATTCCTGGAGAGTCTTTTCGGCTTGATCGGCGATTTCACCTGGGGCTGGTCGCTGATTCCGATCCTGGTTGTCTTGGGCGTGTTCATCACCGCCCTGACCGGCTTCGTGCAGTTCCGCTTCTTCAAGCGGATGTTCCGCGTCCTCTCCTCCAAGAACCAGAGCGGCGATCCCAATGCGATCTCGGCGCGCGCCGCCCTGCTGGTCTCGGTCGGCGGGCGGGTCGGCGGCGGCAACATCGCCGGCGTCGCCGTGGCGATCACCCTGGGCGGCCCCGGCGCGGTGTTCTGGATGTGGGCGATCGCGCTGATCGGCATGGCGACCTCCCTGGTGGAGTGCTCCCTGGCCCAACTCTACAAGCGCCGCGAGCCCGACGGCCTGTTCCGCGGCGGGCCGGCGCGTTCGATCATCCATGGCCTCGGCGCCGACTATAAGTGGCTGGCGGTGATCTACGCCGTCTGCCTGATCGCCGCCTTCGCGCTCGGCTTCAACGCCTTCCAGGGCAATACCGTGGCCGGCGCGGCCGAGGAAAGCCTCGGCATCGACCGGATCTGGACCGGCGGCCTGCTGGCCGTCGTCGCCGGCTTCATCGTCTTCGGCGGCATCCGGCGCATCGCCAAGGCGGCCGATATCGTCGTGCCGATCATGGCCGTCGCCTATCTGCTGATGGCGCTGGCGATCATCCTGTTCAACATCGGCGAGCTGCCGGGCGTGATCTCCTCGATCGTGCTCAACGCCTTCGGGCTGGAGGAAGCGGTCGGCGGCGGCATGGGCGCCGCGCTGGCCCAGGGGCTGCGCCGCGGCCTGTTCTCCAACGAGGCCGGCCTCGGCTCGGCGCCCAACGTCGCCGCGACCGCCGACGTGCGCCACCCGGTCAGCCAGGGCATCACCCAGTCCTTCTCGGTGTTCATCGACACCATCGTGATTTGCAGCTGCACCGCCTTCGTCATCCTGCTCGGCGACGTCTATCAGCCGGGCGCGGAGAACATCGACGGCATCGTGCTGACCCAGCAGTCGCTGGTCAGCCACCTCGGCGCCTGGACCCAGTATTTCCTGACCTTCATCATCCTGCTCTTCGCCTTCAGCTCGATCATCTACAACTACTATCTGGGGGAGAACGCGCTGACGGTGATCACCGAACACCCCATGGCGCTCAACGTCCTGCGGGTGGTGATCATGGGCATCGTCTTCCTCGGCGCCGTGGCGCCGGGCGCGACCGCGGTGTTCTTCTTCTCCGATCCGCTGATGGGCGTGCTGGCGCTGGTCAATCTGATCGCCATCATGATGCTGCTGCCGACCTGCCTGCGCATCGTCAAGGACTTCCGCAGGCAGCTGGCGGAGGGGGTCGAGCGGCCAGTGCTCAACCCGGACGACTTCCCGGACCTGGATCTCGACCGCACCGCCTGGACCGGCAAGGCCGGCGACTAGAGTCTGATCGGATCACACTGATGCAGTGTGATCCGTGAATCAGCCTCTTGCTCTAGCGGGCACGCAAGCTAGAGAGGGGGCGTCCGCAGGGGCGCCCCGTCGCTTTTCAGGCCGCAAAATCTGTCTGGGAAGCTGGAGGATGGTGGGCGCGGCTGGGATTGAACCAGCGACCCCTGCCGTGTGAAGGCAGTGCTCTCCCGCTGAGCTACGCGCCCCTCCCGGGTCTCGAAGATGTGGGGATTTACGTGAGGGGGCGGGGGCTGTCAAGCGGTCCGCCGTCCCGCCGCCGCCCCGCCGCCGCGCCGTTACCGCGCCGGGATGGGGGCGAATTTTCCCTGCGGCGTGAACGCTTTGCCGACGGAACGCGTAACACAATGTGATTCGCCAGTTTTCCTGTCACAAAGCAGAGTGTTGACCATGACCTATTCCCCTTTGCGCAACAGCGTTCTCGGTCTGCTTGGGCTCGCCTTCCTGGCCACGCCGGCCGCCGCCGAACAGCTCGCCCCGTCCGATACCGTCCAGGCCACGGTGATGGACCTCAAGTACGAGATCTATGCCGGCGGCATGCTCGCCTTGGTCGTGAAGATGGAGACCGCGCGCGCCCCCCCCCGCTACCGCACCCTTTTCAAGGCGGAGATCGCCGGACCCTATTCCTGGTTCATGGACTTCGCGGTGAAATCCCAGGTCGAGGGGCTGCGCGCCGACAGCGTCCTGCAGCCGGCCAGCTTCGTGACCGAGAGCTACAAGAAGGACAAGCTGAAACGCCGCGTCGAGATTTCCTATCTGGCCGACGGCACGCTGCTGACCAGCGTCGATCCGGAGCCGAAGAAGGAGAATCGCGACGAGATTCCCGAAAGCCTGCAACTCGGCACCTTCGATCCGCTGAGCGCCGTCCTGATGCTGACCCAGGCGGCGGCGCTGCAGGGCAGCTGCGAATCCGTGGTGCCGGTGTTCGACGGCCGCCGCCGCTTCGACCTCACCGCCGAGGACCTGGGCAGCGAGCGGATCGATTCCAGCCGCTATCAGGCCTTCGAGGGCGATGCCCGCCACTGCCTGGTCAAGTTCGAGCGGCTGAGCGGCCACAAGAAGGGCGACATGGGCGTCGAGAGTTCCTATCCCGACAACATCTCGGTGTTTCTTGGCCAGGTCGAATCCGGTCTGCCCTTCGTGCCGGTGCGCATGGAGATGGATCACAAGTACGGCGCGCTGCGCGCCCATCTGGTCGATGTCGACATCCACGAGAAGCCGGTCGCGCTCGAAGCGGAGCTGCACGAGGGCGAGTGAAGACTCCCGCTAGAGTCGTTCCAGCAGCGGGGCGAGCTCCGCGAAGCCGTCGATGCGGCGGCGCGGCGCCAGCGCTTCCGCCGCCGCGCCGCCGTAGCCGCCGCTGAACCAGATCTCGTCGATTCCAGCCGCCCGCGCCGCCAGGATGTCGTTGGGGCCGTCGCCCAGCAGCACCGCCTGCTCCGGCGGCGCTCCCAGCGCTTCGAGCAGTCTCAGCGGATGGCCCGCCGCCGGTTTCCTCTCCGCATAGCTGTCGCCGCCTGCGACCGCCGCGAACAGCCCGTCGAGCTGTAGCGCCTGCAGCAGGGCGTGGCTCAGCTTCTCCGGCTTGTTGGTGCAGACGGCCAGCCGCCAGCCTGCGGCGCGCAGGGCCTCCAGCGCCCGCCGCACGCCGGGATAGGGCCGCGTCTCCACGGCGATGTCCTGGGCGTAGAAGGCCTTCATCCGGGCCACCGCGCCGGGCAGGAACTCCGGCCCGAAGGCGATCTCGCGGGCGGTCAGGGCCCGCTCCACCAGGGCCGGCATGCCATCGCCGATCATCCCGCGAATCCGCTCCAGCGGCAGGGCCTCGCTGCCGAGCTCGACCAGCAGCTTGTTGGCCGCCGCCGCCAGGTCCGGCGCGGAATCCACCAGCGTGCCGTCGAGGTCGGCCAAGAGAACGTTTTTCTTCTGCCCCAGGCCTGCCATAAAGGCTCCATAGAGGATTGCGGTGTTGAACTTGCCGGACGGCGCCTTTATCGGCGGCGGTCGGGGGAATCACAAGACCGCAGTAGCGGGCCACAGCAGCGGGGACGAAGCGCGGTCATGACGGGGTCCAAGGTGAGCGTGGTGGTGCTGGCCGCGGGCAGGGGCGATCGGATGCGCTCGGCCAGGCCCAAGGTGCTGCACGAGGTCGCCGGCCTGCCGATGATCCGGCATGTGCTGCGCGCCGCCGCGCCGCTCCAGGCAAAGCGAACCGTAGTGGTGGTCGGCCCCGGCATGGACGACGTCGCCGCCGCCGTCGCGCCCTGCGACACCGCGATCCAGCCGGAGCCGCTGGGCACCGGCCATGCCGTGCTGGCGGCGCGCGCTGCGCTGGGCGAGGCGCCCGGCGACGTCCTGGTGCTCTACGGCGACGGCCCGCTGATCTCCACCGAGACCCTTCAGGACATGCTGGCCGCGCGGCAGCGGACGCCAGCCCCCGAACTGGTCTGGCTCGCCATGCAGCCGGAAAACCCGACCGGCTACGGCCGCATCCTGCTCGATGGCGAGGGCGCGGTGGAACGCATCGTCGAAGAGCGTGACGCCAGCGCGGAAGAACGCAAGCAGAGGCTCTGCTGGGGCGGCCTGCTGCTGGGCGAGGGCGAAACCCTGTTCCGCCTGCTCGAGCAGGTCGGCACCGACAACGCCCGCGGCGAATACTACCTGACGGCGCTGGTCGAGCTCGGACGCAAGGCCGGCTGCCGTTCCGTCGCCGTGGAGACCGCCCACGACGAGGTGCGCGGGGTCAACTCCCGCGCCGAGCTGGCCCAGGCCGAGAGGATTTTCCAGGGCCGGCTGCGCGAGAAGGCCATGGCGGGTGGGGCGACGCTGATCGACCCGGCGACCGTCTGGCTCTCCGCCGACAGCGAGATCGGCGAGGATGTGGTCCTCGAGCCCAACGTGGTGCTCGGTCCCGGCGTGGTGCTGGAGACGGGCTGCCGGATCCGGGCCTTCTCCCATCTCGAGGGCGCGCGGGTGGAAACCGGCGCCGTGGTCGGCCCCTTCGCCCGGCTGCGCCCCGGCGCCGTGATCGGCGCGGACGCGCGGATCGGCAACTTCGTCGAGATCAAGAACGCGCGCCTCGGCAAAGGCGCCAAGGCCAATCACCTGAGCTACCTCGGCGACGCCGAGGTCGGGGCGGGCGCCAACATCGGCGCCGGCACCATCACCTGCAACTACGACGGTTACGACAAGCACCGCACCCTGATCGGCGCCGGCGCCTTCATCGGCTCCAACACCGCCTTGGTGGCGCCGGTTGCGGTCGGCGCCAACGCCATCGTCGCCGCCGGCAGCACCTTGACCAAGGACACCCCGGCGGACGCCCTGGCGACCACCCGCGGCGCGCAGCGCAACCTCGCGGGCTGGGCAGCCAAGTTCCGCCAGAAGAAAAGCAAGACGAGGAAGGATCGCTAGCGATGTGCGGAATCATCGGCATTCTCGGCAAGGCGGAAGTCCAGCCGCTGCTGCTCGAAGGTCTGAAGCGCCTGGAGTACCGGGGCTACGACTCCGCCGGCATCGCCACCTTGGCCAACGGGCGGATCGAGCGCCGCCGCGCCGAGGGCAAGCTGAGCAACCTCGCGGCGCTGCTGGAGAAGCAGCCGCTCAGCGGCACCACCGGCATCGGCCACACCCGCTGGGCGACCCACGGCCGCCCCAGCGAGGCCAACGCCCACCCCCACGCCAACGCCGACGTCGCCCTGGTGCATAACGGCATCATCGAGAACTTCCAGGAGCTCCGGCAGGAGCTGGAGGCGGCCGGTCAGGTCTTCGAGACCGAGACCGACACCGAAGTCATGGTGCACATGATCAGCGACCAGCTGCGCCAGCAGAAGACGCCGCAGGACGCGGTGGCCGCCGTACTGAAGCGCCTCGAGGGCGCCTTCGCCCTGGCCATCGTCTTCGCCGGGCGCCACGACCTGATGATCGGCGCGCGGCGCGGCAGTCCCCTCGCGGTGGGCTACGGCGCGGGCGAGATGTACCTCGGCTCCGACGCCTTGACGCTCGCCTCCTTGACCGACCGCATCTGCTATCTGGAGGAGGGCGACTGGGTCGAGCTGACCTTCGACGGCGCGACGGTGCACGACGCCGCCGATAGGGTGGTCGAGCGCCCGGTGACCCAGACCGCGCTGTCCGGCGCGCTGATCGGCAAGGGGCAGTACCGCCACTTCATGCTGAAGGAGATCTTCGAGCATCCGGCGGTGATCGGCGACACCCTGCAGTCGCTGCTGAATCCGCTGTCGCGGGAAGTCACCCTGCCGGCCTTGCCGGTCGATTTCGCGACCCTGCCGCGCCTGACCATCGCCGCCTGCGGAACCGCCTACCTCGCCGGACTGGTCGCCAAGTACTGGTTCGAGCAGATCGCCCGACTGCCGGTCGAGATCGATTTCGCCAGCGAGTTCCGCTACCGCGAGGCGCCGCTGCCCGAGGGCGGGGCGGCGCTGTTCATCTCCCAGTCGGGCGAGACCATCGATACCCTGGCGGCGCTGCGCTACGCCCGGGCCCAGGGCCAGACCATCCTCTCCATCGTCAATATGCCGGAATCCGGCATCGCCCGGGAGTCCGACGCCGTGCTGCCGACCCTGGCGGGCCCGGAGATCGGCGTCGCCTCGACCAAGGCCTTCACCGCGCAGCTCACCGTGCTGGCCTGCATGGCCATCGCCGCGGCCCGGGCGCGCGGCGCGATCGACGCCGGGCGAGTCGAGAGCCTGTCGCGCGCCCTGCTCGAGGTGCCGGCGCGCGCCGCCGAGATCCTCAATCACGACGAGCGCCTGCGCGAACTGGCCGCCGAGGTCGCCGAGGCCCGCGACGTGCTCTATCTGGGGCGCGGCTCGCTCTACCCCATCGCCTTGGAAGGCGCGCTGAAGCTGAAGGAGATTTCCTACATCCACGCCGAGGGCTATGCCGCCGGGGAGATGAAGCACGGCCCGATCGCCCTGATCGACGAGGATGTGCCGGTGATCGTCTGCTGCCCCTCGGGCCCGCTGTTCGAGAAGACCCTGTCCAATGTGCAGGAGGTGATCGCGCGCGGCGGCCGGGTGATCTTCTTCTCCGACGAGGAGGGCGTGAAGCGCCTCGCCAAGGGTGCGGCCCATAGCGTCACCCTGCCCAAGGTCGACCCCTTCGTCGCGCCGCTGCTCTATGCGATTCCGGTGCAGCTGCTCGCCTACCACACCGCCGTGATCAAGGGCACCGACGTCGATCAGCCGCGCAATCTCGCCAAGTCGGTGACGGTGGAATAGGCGCGCATGGCGATTGATTCCCTTTGCAGCGCCACGTAGCCTGCGGCGGCATTTCGGGGCGGAGGGAAACGGGGACTCCATGCAGAGTGACCTAAGAGCCAGCTTCGCAGAATTGGGCCTGCAGGAGGTCGTCGACGCGGCTGCCGCGCGCGAGCTCGCGGTCAATGAGAAATTCGACGCCGAGGCGCCCTACAAGCCGGAGCTCGAGGATCTCTTTTCCCTGCATTCCATCGTGCAGCGCACCGGCCGCACCACCGTCCTGGAATTCGGCTGTGGCTGGAGCTCGCTGCTCTTCGCCGCTTCGCTGAGCCAGCTCAGGGACAGGCTCGGATCGCTCGAGGCCTACCGGCGCAACGATCCCTTCGCCTGCCACTGCCTGGACAACATGGAGCGGTACATCGCCATCGCCCGCGATCGCATTCCCGAGGCCTATCGCGCCGCGGTGACCTTCCATCATTCTCCGGTCCGCATGACCCAGTGGAACGGCCGCATCGCCACCGAGTACCAGACCCTGCCGCTGTGCAATCCCGACCTGATCTATCTCGACGCGCCGGACCAGCCGGGCGTGCTGGGGGAGATCGACGGCTGGAGCACCCGGCACCGGGACCTGATGCCGATGAGCTGCGACATCCTGAAGATCGAGCACTTCCTCACGCCGAAGACGGTGATTATCGTCGACGGCCGCGCCGCCAACGCCCGCTTCCTCAAATGCAATCTGCAGCGCGACTGGGCCTACCGCTACTGTGCGCGCCGCGACCAGCACTTCTTCGTGCTCGAGGAGCCGCCGCTCGGCAAGTACTCCAAGGCGATCATCGAGGAGGTTTACTATCGCGACGGTTCTTGGACCGTCGAAGACCTCTAGCGCGATGGGCGAGATCACCAATCCCGTCTATGCCGAGCTGGTCGCGCTCGGCGCCGTCGACCCCAAGGGGGTTAAGAAGATCAGGGACAGGACCCGCGACCTGCCGGTGCCGGTCTATCGCGACGAGACCTTCCAGGTGATCTTTCTGGAGTCCTGCGAAACTTCTAAGAGCTACTATGAAGCCGGAAAGCAGGAGGATCGCCAGGACTCCCAGGCGCTGACCTACTTCGCCGACGGCAGCGTGATCATGACCGACTCGTTGGAAGATGCCGAGCGGCGGTGTACCCAGTTTGCGGATCGCATCGCCGGCAGGACGATCTGCGACTTCGGCTGCGCTCAGGGCAGCTTCCTCGAGCGTGCGGCCAAGGCGGCCGGCGAAGCCTACGGCGTGGAGCTGCGCGACAACTGCCTGGCCAGGATCGCCGCCGAGCAGCCGGAGGTGCGCACCGCCAAGGACATCCGCGACTTCGGCATAAGCTTCGATCTGGTCACCCTGTTCCATGTGCTGGAGCACATTCCCGCTCAGGTCGCCTTGCTTGAGCGTATCCGCGCGGCGCTGAAACCCGGCGGAGAGATCGTCGTCGAGGTGCCTCACGCCCGCGACATCCTGATTAAGGTGCTGGAGTTTCGGGACTTCACCTTCTGGAGCGAGCACCTGGTGCTGCACACCCGCGAGTCGCTGCAGGCGGTGATCGCCGCCGCCGGTTTCGAGGAGATCGCCATCGAGGGATTCCAGCGCTACGGCTACACCAATCACCTGTGTTGGTTTGTGGAGGGAAAGCCGGGGGGCCACGTGACCTATAAGGGTTACGAAGACGCCGCCCTGGATGCCGCCTACCGCGACTACCTTCTCAGGCGCGACGCCACCGACACCCTGATCGCCACGGCGCGCAACCCGGCGGAATAGCCCTCTGCACCCTCCCGCCGCGCTTTGCTAAGCTGGCCGCCGCGATTCTGGACGACTCCCGCCGAAAAGGACCCTCTATGGCCCGCGCCAACCGCTTTTCCTTCCCCGACTTCCTGCTGCGCTGGGGGTTTTCCCTGATCCTGGTCTTCGCGACCTTCAATCCCAGCGGCTACGCCTACGCCAACTGGCTGCTCGGACCCGGCGGCTTCGAGGAGGATCTGCCGCTCAAGGCGCTCGCCGGGGTGCTGCTGCTGATCGGCTGGGTGATCTTCCTGCGCGCCACCTGGCGCTCGATCGGCATCCTTGGCATCGTCCTCGCCGCCGCGGTGGTCGGGGCGCTGGCCTGGGTGCTGGCCGACTTCGGCCTGCTCGATCCGCAGAACCCCAAGGTGATGACCTGGCTCGGCCTGTTCATTATCTCCTGGGTGCTGGCCATCGGCATCTCCTGGTCGCACATCCGCCGCCGCGTCTCCGGCCAGCTCGACGTCGACGACGTGGAGGAATAGCAGGCGCCCAGCGCTGACGGGCGCAACCCGGTCGCGCGCGGACTTGTGCGGCGGTGCGGCGGGGCTTAAAACCCGGCACGCAACCACCGCCGAGAGGGAGCCGCCGTCATGGCCCAGGCCAGCATCCAGGGCAAAGCCGAGCCCGTCACCGATCTGCGCGATCACAAGCTGCTGCGCGGCAAGCCCGTCGCCGCCGCGATCAAGACCGAGGTCGCGGCCGAGGCCCAGCGCCTGCGCGAGGCCGGCTGGGCGCCCAAGCTGGTTTCCATTGCCATCGGCGACGCCGAACCGGTGATGCTCTACATCCGCAACCAGAAGCGCAACGCGGACGAGGTCGGGATCGACTTCGAGGAGCGCTTCTACCCCTCGGACATCTCGCGCCAGGAGATGCTGGCGGTGATCGCGACCTTGAACGCCGACCCCCGGGTCTCCGGCGTGATCATCCAGCGTCCGGTGCCCGAGCATCTCTCGATCAAGGAGCTGCAGCTCGCCGTGCATCCGCTGAAGGACGTCGAGGGCATGCATCCCGCCTCGATCGGCAAGATCGTCTACAACGATCTCGACATGGGCCCCTGCACCGCCGTCGCCGCGGTCGAGCTGCTGCGCTGCACAGGGCTCTCGCTGCAGGGCCTCGAGGTCGTGGTGGTCGGCCATTCGGAGATCGTCGGCAAGCCGATCGCCTTCCTGCTGATGAGCGCCGGGGCCACGGTCACGGTCTGCCATCACATGACCCGCAACCTCGCGGTCCACTGCCGCCAGGCCGACGCCGTCTTCGTCGCCGCCGGCAAGCCGGGGCTGATCACCGGCAACATGATCAAGCCGGGCGCGGCGGTGATCGACATCGGCATCAATCAGGTCGAGACAGCCGACGGCGGCAGCAAGGTGGTCGGCGACGCCGACATGGAATCCTGCCGGGAGGTTGCCGGCTGGATCACCCCGGTGCCCGGCGGCGTCGGCCCGGTGACCGTGGCGATCCTGCTGCGCAACACCCTGACCGCCCTGAAGCTGCAGAAGTCCCACTACGAGCGCGAGTACGGCGCCTTGCCGGCCAAGTGAGGGAGCCTGAGATGAGCCACCCCAAGACCCTGTTGCAGATGGCCGGCGCGCCGGCGACCCCCAAGCCGCTGTCCGAAAGCGTGGTGGTGATGATCGACGCCCAGGAGGAGTACCTGCGCGGCGTGCTCAAGCTGCCCGCCGCCGAAGCTGCGCTGCAGCAGGGGGCGGCGCTGCTCGCCCGCGCCCGCGCCGCCGGCCGCCCCATCGTCCACGTCCAGCACCGGGGTAAGTCCGGCGGCGGGGTGTTCGATCCCGAGAACGGCACCTTCGAAATCGCGGCGGCCGTGGCGCCGGAAGCGGGCGAGCTGCGCATCGAGAAGGGCCTGCCTAACGCCTTCGCCGGCACCGATCTCGACGCGAAGTTGAAGGAGCTCGGCGCCAAGACCCTGATCGTCGCCGGTTTCATGACCCACATGTGCGTCTCCTCGACGGTGCGCGCGGCGCTCGACCTCGGCTACGGCTGCAGCGTGGTCGGAAGCGCCTGCGCGACCCGCGACCTGCCTGACGGCCAGGGCGGCGTGGTCTCCCACACGGAGCTGCACCGCGCCGAGCTGGCCGCGCTCTCCGACCGCTTCGCCATCGTCGCGCCTAGCGTCTCTGACATCCTAGAGTAGGTGCCACTCGATAGGGCTAGCTGAGAGCGGCATTTTGCACGATCAAGCAGGAGAGCCCTAGAGGATTGCGTGCTGAAGGCTGGAGCGGATAAGGTCATTCGAGAGGGAATTTTAGACTGCCATATGTATGATTAAACCGACCTATCAAAACGGGTTTGTAGAGCTAAACAGAAAGTTCTATGAGATTCCGCATGATGAAGATGTGGATCTAAGTCAGCCCTTTCACCTCAGTAGCCAATTGAGTTGGTCTGACTTGATCCAAGAGCATCGTGTCGTTCTTCTGTCTGAAGCCGGTTCAGGCAAGACAGCGGAAATTCGCAATGTCGCAAAAAAGCTCTGCGAGGAAGATAAAACAGCTTTTTTTATACGCCTCGAACACATTCCAATAGATTTTGAGGACGCATTTGAAGTTGGGACGTTTGAGCAATTCCAGGGCTGGCTGTTGTCAGGCGACGAAGGATGGCTGCTTTTAGATTCCGTGGACGAAGCGCGCCTGCGAAGCCCGGGAGACTTTGAGATTGCGATTCGTAAGCTAGGTAGACAAATTGCGACCGCAAAGGATCGTGCGCATATTCTGATAACCGGAAGAACATCTGCGTGGCGCCCAAAGACAGACTTGGAATTTTGCACTCGTCACCTTCAATTCGCTTCAACCGAGACGGTTGTTGCTCAGCCGGAGCAGGTGGAGCATGGCGATCCGTCCACAGGCATTCGTACTGTTCAGCAAGGCCGACACGAGGATTCGACATTCAAACTCGTTAAGCTTGACGAATTGCGTGCAGGTCAGATTGAGGTCTTCGCGAGAGCGAAAGGCATCACAAACACTAGCGCTTTTCTTGACGCCATTGAGCGGGCCGACGCTTGGTCATTTACTGCGCGACCACAGGACCTAGAGGAGCTTACAGAGTTCTGGACTGAAGAAGGTCGCACGGGCAGTCGGCTCGAATTGATGAAGAGCACTGTCAGTCGACGCCTTACAGAAAGGGATCAGGATCGAGCGGATACGCAGCTGCTTTCATTGGAAGACGCACACTATGGCGCCCGTATCCTCGCGGCGGTAGCAACGTTGGGCAAAGAACAGACCATCTGCGTGCCCGATGGCAGCGGTAATTCCAAAGGTATTCAAATTCGCGATGCCCTGCCTGGGTGGGACGACAAGAAGCAAGCCACTCTGCTGTCACGCCCCATCTTCGATGAAGCTATCTACGGGACAGTCCGCTTTCATCACCGGTCAGTTCGCGAATACCTCGCAGCAAAATGGCTTACAGAACTTCTTGATCGCGAGACTTCTCGGAGAAAAATAGAAGGAATTCTGTTCCGGAAACAGTACGGCCTCGACGTTATAGTCCCTACATTACGTCCAGTGCTGCCCTGGTTGGCCATCAACGATAGAAAGATTTGTAATCTTCTGAGACAAGTAGCGCCTGAGATTATGTTTGAAGGCGGCGATCCGAGTCAGCTCCCGCTTGAGATTCGTCAGGTGATACTACATGAAGTATGTGAGAAAATGGCTAACGGAGCGACTAGTCGGTCTGTTGATAGTTATGAAGCCATTCAGCGCTTTGCTAACAAAGATCTGGAAGCCGACATTCGAGGCTTACTTAATCAGTACGAAAAGAATGATGAGCTAACCTTTTTTTTGCTCCGAATGGTATGGCTTGGCGAACTGAAGGGAGTGTTGCCCGAGGCTCTAGCGAAGGCTCTTTCCCCCTCACTCTCGACGTATTCCCGCATCGCAGCCTTTCGAGCTGTCAAAGCTCTTGGGTCTGAAGACGACGTGGAGAAAGTTCGGCAAGAATTTTTAAAGGAAGGTCCTGAATTAAAACGGGAGTGGCTTGCTGAGCTGGTGCAAGACACCGAAGCGTCAAATGATTCAATCACGTGGCTGCTTGCTGCCCTCGCGAAGTGCGAAGAAATGGAGCCTTATAGCCTCGATCGTTTAGCTGTCGCTGTTTGTAAGTTTGCTGAAGCGACAGATAGCTCACTCTTGCCAGAGCTTGTTGCCGGTTTAAACGAGTCGTTGGATCACCCCCCGGTCATTGAAAGACGATATTGCGAAGTATCGGAGAAGTTTGGGTGGCTGTTGAAAGCCGCCGCGCAGTCTGTCGAGCGACTTGTGCAGGAGAGGAGCCCGGCTGCACTCAATCCCTCAGCGCTTAGCATTCTCCAAAAATACCGCGCTACACGTGAATATGGGACAGACGAACTTCGGGATGCAAAGATCGATTTTTCCGCCCTCGTTCCCGAGTGGCCTGAACTTAATCACCGCTTATTTTGGCATGAAATTGATAAAGCCAGGATTGGCTTAAACAAAAATAAAAGTGAGCGTCTCGATGAATTCTGGCGCGCGCCGATGTTTCATGTCTTTTGGCGGTTTGGTGAGCAAGATTTCGACTATGTCGTGGAACAGATTTCAAGCCAGTCACTTAATGACAATCGGCTCGTAGCTCTATCTCTGGCCTTCAGGCTCTATGTCGACAATGGCAGGCCACGCAGGTGGCGCGAGAGGCTAAAGAGAGTCATTTCTGCCGACAGTGAACTCTCTGGGCGGCTCTCAAGATACCTAACCCCGCCTGCTCAAGGAGAAAAGTCTCGCAGATCGAGGAAAAGGGAAGCTGCGTGGAATCGACGCATGATTGAGCGGGAAAGGAGCGAAAAGAAACGGCACGATGATTGGAAGAAATATCTTGTGGAGAATCTTGAACGAATCCGCAATCCCGACCTTCCAAGACCACATGATATTTCTACAGCACAGTGGTATTTGTATGAGCGAATGCGCGAGAAGAGAGGTGGATTGAATCGCTGGACGGACGGTGAGTGGGAATATCTGATCGAAGAGCAAGGTGAAGCAGTAGCGCGTGCATTCCGGGATGGGGCTGCTGCTTATTGGCGTCGCAATACGCCTAAACTGAGATCCGAGGGAGCGCCGTTTAATCAGACTCCAATAGAAGTAATTTTTGGTCTCACTGGGCTAAGCATAGAGGCGAGAGAAACTAGCAGTTGGGCATGCACACTGAGTGGAGGAGAGGTTGAACTTGCATGCCGCTATGCCTCATATGAGCTGAACGGCTTTCCAGTTTGGTTTCCTGGGCTATATGAGAAGCACCATAAGAGAGTCAGTAATTTCCTGCTGAATGAGATCAAGTATGAACTTTCAATTGAAAAGGTTGATGTCGAAACGCATTACGTCTTGAGCGACGTTGCTTGGTCTGGTGAGTGGGCGTGGAACGAGATCGCGCCTGCACTTCTGGCCTTTCTCAGAACCGAACCGAATAACCTGACGAATCTACGTAAGCTATTACGGATTATTCTGGGTTCTTCAATCACTGATGAGGATATCAGAGAGCTTTCCGCTAGAAAATGTAAGACCATTCGACGGCACAGTCACCTTGCTATTTGGTACGCAGTATGGACTGGCGTTGAGCCATCCGTTGCCATCCCAGCCTTCACCACCCAGCTTGCGGGATTATCAAAACATGAAGAATGCATTGATATTGCGATGCGTTTCGTGACGGAGCTTTTAGGAGGCCGCTTGGGCGATGCATCCGGCGCTAGGCATGCATATCGGGAGCCCCAACATTTAAAAGACCTCTACTTGCTCGCGCACCGGAATATCCGGCGTGAAGAGGATATTGATCGAGCTGGAACAGGTGCATACACGCCCAGTCTACGTGATAATGCCCAAGAAGCTAGGGATAGTCTAGCTAGACTGCTAAATGAAATCCCGGGTAAGGAGGCCTTTCTGGCACTTCAGGAAATATCAGAGGCACACCCTCAAGTGTCATCTCGCCCCTGGTTCGCAAGTCTTGCAAAGGCAAAGGCCGAACAGGACGCTGATTTCGATCCGTGGACCCCGTCGCAAGTGCGGGAGTTTCAAGACAGTCTTGAACGTACGCCCGCCAATCACAGGGAGTTGGCCGAACTCGCAATCTTGCGCCTTTTAGATCTTAAGGACGATTTGGAAAATGGCGACAGCAGTATTGCGCAGATTCTCAAGGGAGCACCGCTCGAAACTGATATGCGTAAATTTATCGGTCGCGAACTTCGTGAGAAGGCATCTGGTCGGTATTCGATCCCACAAGAAGAAGAGCTTGCTGACGCCAAAAAACCTGACTTGAGATTTCATGGCAAAGGCTTTGACGGACCTGTCCCAGGAGAGCTGAAACTTGCAGACAATTGGAGCGGCCCAGAGCTGTTCGAACGCCTGGAGAACCAGCTTTGCGGTGATTATCTGCGCGACAGACGTTCGGACCGGGGCCTTTTTGTCCTTGTGTACAGAGGTGTGAAGAAGGGCTGGGATGTTCCTGGCTCTGCGAAGCGCGTAGATTTCACTAAATTGGTTCACGCGCTTCAGGAGCACTGGGAGCAGATTTCTCCGAAGTTTTCCGGTATTGAGGAAGTCACAGTCATTGGAATCGACCTGACGAAAAGAACCGGCTAGAAGGCGCGTGGCATGCGTCCGGCATGCCGAAGTAGCTGCGCCCTTCTGATCCGCCGGCGGCTCAACCTTTGCAGCCGGGCGCGCCCGGGCCTATATCTGTGAACAGAAGCGAACCAGGGAGAAACCCATGACTCTGCACGCCAAGGCAGCCGGCGGAAACGGCGCCCCTCAGCTCAAGGACATGAGCCTGTTCCGCCAGCAGTGCTACATCGACGGCCAGTGGATCGACGCCGACTCCGGCGAAACCCTCGAGGTGACCAACCCGGCGACCGGCGAGGTGCTGGGCACGGTGCCGAAGATGGGCGAGGCTGAAACCCGCCGCGCCATCGCCGCGGCCGAGAAGGCCTGGCCGGCCTGGCGCGCCAAGACCGCCAAGGAACGCGCCACGGTGCTGCGCAGGTGGTTCGACCTGATGATGGAGAACCAGGACGATCTGGCCGTGCTGATGACCATGGAGCAGGGCAAGCCGCTGGCCGAGGCCAAGGGCGAGATCGCCTACGGCGCCTCCTTCATCGAGTGGTTCGCCGAGGAGGGCAAGCGGATCTACGGAGACACCATTCCCGGCCACCAGGCCGATAAGCGGATCGTCGTGATCAAGCAGCCGATCGGCGTCACCGCCGCGATCACCCCCTGGAACTTCCCGACCGCCATGATCACCCGCAAGGCCGGACCGGCACTGGCCGCCGGCTGCCCGATGGTGGTCAAGCCGGCCAGCCAGACGCCCTTCTCGGCGCTGGCGCTCTGCGAGCTGGCCGAGCGCGCCGGCATTCCCGCCGGCATCCTCTCGGTGGTCACCGGCAGTGCCAAGGCGATCGGCGGCGAGATGACCGGCAACCCGATCGTCCGCAAGCTGACCTTCACCGGCTCGACCGAGATCGGCAAGCTGCTGATGGAGCAGTCGGCTCAGACGGTGAAGAAGGTCTCCATGGAACTGGGCGGCAACGCGCCCTTCCTGGTGTTCGACGACGCCGATCTCGACGCCGCGGTCGAGGGCGCGATGCTGTGCAAGTTCCGCAACACCGGCCAGACCTGCGTCTGCGCCAACCGCATCTACGTGCAGGACAGCGTCTACGACACCTTCGCCGAGAAGCTGGCCGCCAAGGTCAGGGAGCTGAAGGTCGGCTACGGCCTCGAGGATGGGGTCAACCAGGGTCCGCTGATCGACGTCTCCGGAATGGAGAAGGCCGAAGAGCATGTCGAGGACGCGGTCGCCAAGGGCGCCAAGGTGGTGATCGGCGGCCAGCGCCACGAGCTTGGCGGCAGCTTCTTCCAGCCGACCCTGCTGACCGGTGTCACCACCGAGATGAAGGTCGCCAAGGAGGAGACCTTCGGCCCGGTGGCGCCGCTGTTCCGCTTCAAGGACGAGGACGAGGCCATCGCGCTCGCCAACGACACCGAGTTCGGCCTCGCCGCCTACTTCTACGCCACCAACCTCGGCCGCGTCTGGCGCGTTGCCGAGGCGCTGGAGAGCGGCATCGTCGGCATCAACACCGGGATCATCTCCACCGAGGTTGCGCCCTTCGGCGGCGTCAAGGAATCCGGCGTCGGCCGCGAGGGCTCGCACTACGGAATCGACGAGTTCCTGGAAGTGAAATACCTCTGCATGGGCGGCGTCTAAGCGCCAGGCGCATCGCCGACAAAGAAAGGGCGCGGTCCCGCAGGCCGCGCCCTTTTCATTTTCGCGGGCTTGGGAGTTACTCTTCCGCCGGCAGAACCTTGAGCCGCCAGGAGCCGATACCGCGCGCCGCGATGCTGTAACGGCCGGGCTTCAGGGTGCCCGAGGAGCCGCCGCCGGCGCCGATCTGGTTGCCGACCACGTCGAGCAGTTCGCCCTCGGGCCCGTAGACTTCGATGGTCAGGATATTGGCCTGGGTTTGCCAGGTGATGCGCCAGGGCTCTTCCATGGTGAAGACCTCGGACTGCCAGTCGTCCTCGCCGGCGAAGCTATGCAGCGCTTGGCCCGCGCCGTCTTCCTCGTTTGCCGCGTCGTCGAGTCCGGCCAGCGGCTGGGCCAGGCCGTCGTAGCAGGCGAGACGCTCCTCGTCGTCGTCGATCGAGGCGCAGGAGATCATCTCGTCGCCCAGTTTCGAGGTGCCGGTCTGCCCGCTTGTCTGCGCCGCTGCGTCCGGGGCATAGCCGGCCGCCGCCAGCACCGCCAGCACCGCCAGCACTGCGAAACCCTGCGAGATCGTCCTCATCCTCATCGCCCGCTCCTTCGTAGCCTCTTCTGCAAAGTGGCGTCGGCGGAAAGATACGCAACCCCTAAGGTTCGCGCCGCCGCCGCTCCCGCCTGCAGCGGCGCGGGAGATCCTGCACAAGCATAGGGAACAAAGCGGCAGGGATGCAAAGGCGGCGCGCCTGCGCCCCAACCTGGCTTGCGCCCCAGCCTGGCTTGCGGCGCTGCCGTCAAATCGCCGCGATTGCGTTTTGGACTGTGCGGCGCAGAGCGGCTACCACTTATGCAGGAAAGCTAAAGAACGGAGCGACAGCGATGACCCAGGCCAAGAACGGCGGCGGGAACCGGCAAATCGTCCTGGCGGCGCGGCCCGATCCGGCGGTGAGCGAGAGCTGTTTTCGGCTCGAGGAGGCGGCGCGTCCCTCTCCCGGAGAAGGGGAGCTGCTGACCCGGGCGCTCTATCTCTCCATCGACCCGGCGATGCGCGGCTGGATCGCCGCCGGGCCGAACTATTCGGAACCGGTGGCCCTTGGGGCGCCGATGCGCAGCCTCGCGCTTTCCCAGGTGATCGAGTCGCGGCATCCGGACTACGCCGCAGGCGAGCTGGTCTACCGCTGGCAGGGCTGGCAGGACTACGCGCTGAGCGACGGCGGCGATATCGACCTCAAGGTCGACGCAGATGCCTTGCACAAGGCCGGAGCGCCCCTCTCGGCGGCCTGTCATCTGCTCGGTATCACCGGTTTGACCGGCTATCTGGGGCTCACCCTGATCGGTGCACCGCAGCCCGGCGAGACCGTGGCGGTCTCCACCGCCGCCGGTGGCGTCGGCTCGGTGGTCGGCCAGGCGGCGAAGAATCTCGCGTGCCGGACCCTGGGGCTCACCGGCAGCGACGATAAGGTGAAGACCTGCCTGGAGGAGTTCGGCTACGACGCCGCGATCAACTACAAGAGCGCCGAGGACCTCGACGCCGCGGTGGCCGCGGCGGCGCCGCAGGGCATCGACATCTACTTCGACAACACCGGCGGCGCGATTTCCGACGCCGTGATGCCCCATCTCAACCTCGGCGCGCGGGTCGTCGTCTGCGGCACCATGGGAATTGCCGGGAAGGCGGAGGGCCCGCGTTACAACCGGCATATCCTGGTCAAGCGCGCGAAGATGCAGGGCTTCCTCATCTTCGATCACAAGGCGCGATTCGCGGCGGCCACGCAGACCCTGCTGTCCTGGATCGCCGAGGGCAGGCTGACAGGCAGGGAGGATATCACCGAGGGCCTGGAAAACGCGCCGCAGGCGCTGCTGCGGCTGCTGGCCGGCGGCAACCGCGGCAAGATGCTGGTCAAGCTGGCGGAGCAGGCGCGCGCGTGAGAGCGACGGAATGAACGCAGAGGCGGTGATCCAGGTTGCCGGCGTGACCTACGACTACCCGGGCCTGCGGGCGCTGTCGGATGTCGGCTTCGCGGTCGAGGCCGGCAGCATCGTCGCCATGGTCGGCGCCAACGGCGCCGGCAAGTCGACCTTGCTGCGCTGCATGGCGGCGCTCGACCGGCCGCTGGCCGGGGAGATCCGGATTGCCGGACAGGACGTCTTCGAGGATTCCCGTGCCGCCCACCGGCGGCTCGGTTACCTGCCGGATTTCTTCGGCCTTTACGACGAGCTGACGGTGCGCCAGTGCCTCGCCTTCCGTGCCGCCGCGCTGGGAGTGGAGGGGGAGGCGCAGGCCGGCGCGGTGGAGACCGCGGCGCGGCGGCTGCGCATCGACGACCGCATGGGAGCGCGCGCGGGAACGCTGTCGCGCGGTCTGCGCCAGCGGCTCGCCATCGCCCAGGCGATCATCCACGAGCCCGAGGTGCTGCTGCTCGACGAGCCGGCCTCGGGCCTCGATCCCGAGGCGCGGATCGGCCTCGCCGCGGTGCTGCGCGCGCTGCGCGACAGCGGCATGACACTGGTCGTGTCCTCACACATCCTGGCCGAGTTGGAGGACTATTCCAGCCACCTGCTGATCCTCGAGGCCGGGCGGCTGGTCGAATACCGCGCCCTCGACGGCGCCGCCGCGCCGCGCGCAAGCGGCCGCACTACCCTGCGCCTGGTGATGGCCGAGCCGGTCGAGGACCTGGCCGGCCGGCTGGCCGCCGTCGCGGGACTGAGCCGCATCGAAGGCGAGGGGCGGATCGCCCAGGCCGAGGTTCCAGCGGACCCCGCGGCGCAGCATGGCATCCTCAAGGCGATCCTGGCCGCGGGGCTGCCGCTGGCCGAGTTCGCACCGCTGCGCGGCAGCCTGCAGGATGCCTACATCGCCCGTTTGCAGACCGAGCGCAGGGCGATGCAGGGGGACTCCTCATGACTTTCAACCCCGAGTTCCGCCGCAACCTCTGGATCGAGCTGCGTCTGCATCGTCTGATCGCCATGCCGGCGATTGTCGCCCTGGTGGCGGCGCTGCTGATCTCCCTCGATAGCAGCCTGGGAATTCTGCGCAGCTCGGCGCTGGCCGCCTTCTACGGCGTGGTCTTTCTTTGGGGCGGGCGCTGCGCCGCCTCGGCGATCGCCGGCGAGGTCAACGGCCGTACCTGGGAGCTGCAGCGCATGACCGCGCTCGGCGCCTGGTCGATGGCCTGGGGCAAGCTGTTCGGCTGTACCGCCTTCATCTGGTACGGCGGGCTGATGATCCTCGCCCTCTTCGGCTACGCCTCGGTGGCGCGCCGCGAGATGCCGCTGGAGGGGGCGCTGTACTTCGCCGGCATGGAGATCGCCGCTGGAATCCTGGTCCAGGCCGTCGCGCTGTCGATCAGCCTGATCCTGCTCAGCAAGAAGCCGCGCAGCGAAACCCTGCCGGTCACCTTCAGTCAGCTGATCGGCCTGGCCGCGGTGCTGGTGATGGCCTGGCGCCCGGAGTTCGGCCTGGTGCTGGTGCCGCGGTGGGAAGCCTTCGGCGCGGCCAGCTGGTACGGCTTCGCCATCCAGCTGCATCACTTCGCCTTCGCCTCGGTCGCCGTCTTCGCCGCCTGGGCGGTGTTCGGCGTCTATCGCCTGATGCGCGCCGAGCTGCAGTTCGAGGGCGCGCCCTGGGGCTGGCCGCTCTTCACGCTCTTCGTCATCGCCTATCTCTTCGGGTTCCTGAAAGGCGGAGAGATGTTCGGCGTGAAGTCCGGACTGGTGGTGGGATTCTTCGTCGCCCTGGCTGCCGCCTACATCTCTGTCTTCGCCGACCATAACGGGCCGCTGCGCTACCGGGCGATCTTCGCGGCCCTGGAGGCGGGACGCCCGCGCCTGGCGCTGCGCCGCCTGCCGCGCTGGCTGCCCAGCGTGCTGCTGCTCGCGATCTTCGCCGGCGGGGCCATGACCGCCGCGGACTTCGATCTCTTCGCCCTGGGGCCGCTGCAACTGCGGGTACTGGAGCCCGAGATCGGCCGTCTCTCGCGCCTCTGGGTCGCCGCGGCGGTGCTCTTCGCGCTGCGCGACATCGGCTTCGTGCTGTTGCTCAACGCCTGGGGGCATCGGCGGCCGGACCTCACCGCCTTCGTCTACCTGGTGGTGCTCTATGGTCCCGCCGTGTGGCTGCTGCAGCTGGTCGCGCCGCAGTTCGCCGGCCTGCTGGTCGCGCTGCCGGTGCAGATCTCTGCGCTCTCTCCCGTCTCGGCGGCGGTCCAGGCGGCGATCCTGTTCTTCCTGCTGCTGCAGGCCTGGCGCCGGCCGCAGGCCCCTGGCCTTGACCGCAAGGCATAGCAGCGATGACGCTGTAGCTGCGACGGGCGGGCGACAATAGCAGTGCGCGACCCTATCTAGGAAGCAGCCCTGGGGCACGAGCTGAGCAAGCGGAGCGAAGTCATGGCGAGTTACGACTACGATCTTTTCACCATCGGCGCCGGATCGGGCGGCGTTAGGGCGAGCCGTTTCGCGGCGAACTACGGCGCGCGGGTCGGCGTCGCCGAGGAACGCCACCTCGGCGGCACCTGCGTCAACATCGGCTGCGTGCCGAAGAAGCTGATGGTCTATGCCAGCCACTTCTCCGAGGACTTCGAGGATGCCGCCGGCTATGGCTGGCAGGTCGGCGAGCGGCGTTTCGACTGGTCGAAGCTGATCGAGAACAAGAATGCCGAAATCAACCGCCTGAACGGCATCTACGAGAACCTGCTGAACGGCGCGGGGGTGACGATCCACGACGGCCGCGCCACGGTGGTCGATCCGCACACCGTCGAGCTCGACGGGCAGAAGATCACGGCGGCGAACATCCTGGTCGCCACCGGCGGCCTGCCGAGCCGTCCCGACGAGCCGGGCAAGGAGCTCGGCATCGTCTCCGACGACGTCTTCTTTCTCGAGAAACAGCCCGAAACCATCCTGATCGTCGGCGGCGGCTACATCGCCGTCGAGTTCGCCGGCATCTTCGCCGGGCTCGGCAGCAAGGTGACGCAGATCTACCGAGGGCCGCTGTTCCTGCGCGGCTTCGACCAGGACGTGCGCGAAACCCTGGCCGGCGAGCTGCCGAAGAAGGACATCGACCTGCGCTTCAACACCGATATCGCCAAGCTGGAGAAGGACGGCAAGGGCGGCATCGCCGCGACTTTCAAGGACGGCAAGACCGAAAGCTTCGACGCCGTGCTCTACGCCACCGGCCGCCACCCCAACATCGCGGGCCTGGGCCTGGAAAAGGCCGGGGTCGCGCTGAACCAGAGTGGCGCGGTCAAGGTCGACGAACACTTCCGCAGCTCGGTGCCCTCGATCTTCGCCATCGGCGACGTCACCGACCGGCTCCAGCTCACTCCCGTGGCCCTGGCCGAAGGCATGGCTGTCGCCAAGACCCTGTTCAACGGCGAGCCGACTACGGTCGACTACGCCGACATTCCGACCGCGGTCTTCAGCCAGCCGCCGATCGGCACCGTCGGGCTGACCGAAGAGGAGGCCCGCGCCAAGCACGACAGCGTCGATATCTACCGCTCGACCTTCACGCCGATGAAACACACCATGACCGGGCGGTCGGAGAAGACGATGATGAAGCTGGTCGTCGAGCGCGCCAGCCAGAAGGTGCTGGGCGCCCATATGGTCGGCATCGACGCCGGGGAAATCCTCCAGGGCATCGGCATCGCCATCAAGGCGGGGGCGACCAAACGCGATTTCGACGCGACCATCGGCATCCATCCGACGGCTGCCGAGGAGTTCGTGACCCTGCGCACACCGCTGCCCGATCCCGAGCGCAAGGCCGCCGAATAGGGCACTTAAGGGGGGAGAAAGATCGTGGCGAAGTCCATCATCAGAATCGCGACCGGCGCCGCCGGCGAGCCGGAGATCGCGGCGATCGATCCGCAGAAGGTGATCTCCGGAGAGCCGATCGCCACCACCGAAAACGTCTACGCGAACGCGGCCGGGAATTTCTTTTCCGGCGTCTGGTCCTCCAGCGAGGGCAAGTGGCGGATTGCCTACGCCGAGGAGGAATTCTGCGTCCTGCTGTCCGGCCGGGTCGCGCTGACCGACGCAGAGGGCAGGACCGAGACCTTCTCGGCCGGCGACGCCTTCGTCATCCCGGCCGGCTTCGAGGGCACCTGGGAGACCCTGGAACCGGTGCGCAAGCTCTACGCGATCGGCGAGATCTGATGCGGCGTGCTGGATAACCACTGGAAATGCCTGGGCTCAGGCGCTAAAACCCTAGGTCCCGCGGCGGGAGCCGCGGACTGGCGAAGTAAAGATCAAGAGATTTCAAAATGACCGCGAAGTGGTCGCCGGACAGCTGGCGCACAAAACCCATTCTGCAGGTTCCGGACTATCCGGATGCCGAGGCTCTCGAACGGGTCGAGGAGACCCTGTCACACTACCCGCCGCTGGTTTTCGCCGGCGAGGCGCGGGCGCTCAAGGAGTCCCTGGGCGAGGTGGCGGAGGGCAAGGCCTTTCTGCTGCAAGGCGGCGACTGCGCGGAGTCCTTCGCAGAGTTCCACGCCAACAACATCCGCGACACCTTCCGGGTGCTGCTGCAGATGGCCGTGGTGCTGACCTTCGGCGCCGCCCTGCCGGTGGTCAAGGTCGGCCGCATGGCCGGACAGTTCGCCAAGCCGCGCTCGGCCGCGACCGAAACCATCGGCGGCGTCGAACTGCCGAGCTACCGCGGCGATATCGTGAACGGCATCGAGTTCGAGGAGGCCGCGCGTCACCCCGATCCCGAACGCCTGCTGCGCGCCTACAACCAGGCGGCGGCGACGCTGAACCTGCTGCGCGCCTTCGCCCAGGGCGGTTTCGCCGACCTGCACAAAGTGCATCGCTGGAACCTGGAGTTCGTCTCCGGCTCGGCCCAGGGCGCGCGCTACGAGGAGCTGTCGCAGCGGATCGACGAATCGCTCGCCTTCATGGAGGCCTGCGGGATCACCCCCGACACCGTGCCGCAGCTGCGCGAAACCGACTTCTACACCTCCCACGAGGCGCTGCTGCTGCCCTACGAGCAGCCGCTCACCCGGATCGATAGCCTGACCGGGCAGTGGTACGGCTGCTCGGCGCATCTGCTGTGGATCGGCGACCGCACCCGGCAGCTCGATTCGGCCCATGTCGAGTTCATGCGCGGCATCAAAAATCCGATCGGCCTGAAATGCGGGCCGAGCCTGGAACCCGACGAGCTGCTGCGGCTGATCGACGCGCTCAATCCGGAGAACGAGCCGGGGCGTCTGACCCTGATCTCCCGGATGGGCTCCGACAAGGTCGAGCAGGAGCTGCCGAAGCTGATCCGCGCGGTCGAACGCGAAGGCCGCAAGGTGGTCTGGTCCTGCGATCCGATGCACGGCAACACCGTCAAGTCCTCCTCCGGCTACAAGACCCGGCCGTTCGACCGGATCCTCGGCGAGGTCAAGGGCTTCTTCGCGGTGCACCGGGCCGAGGGCAGCTACGCCGGCGGCGTCCACTTCGAGATGACCGGCCAGGACGTCACCGAGTGCATCGGCGGCGCCCAGGCGATCAGCGACGAAACCCTCGGCGACCGCTACCACACCCACTGCGACCCGCGGCTCAACGCCAACCAGGCGCTGGAACTCGCCTTCCTGATCGCCGGCGAGCTCAAGGCCGAGCGTCTGGCGCGCGGCGACGTGCGCGCGGCCGCCGCAGCGGGAGCCTGAAACGCGCCTCCAGCCCGTCTTGGAACCATGCCATGCCCGACGATACCGGCAAGCTGCCTGACCGCAGGGTCGCCCCCTGGCCGACCGGCGAAGCCGAGATCGCAGCCTGGACGGACCATTACTTCAAGCTGACCCGCCAGGCCGTCGAGCGCTTCGGCGATACCGAGGTGACCTACGCGATCTTTCTGCGCCGCCCGGTGATCTCGGCGCCGCGCCTCGCCATCGAATGGCTGGAAGCCGTGGCGGCGGCGCGGGGCACGCAGTTCGACATCGATCTGCAGTATCCGGAGGGCAAGTGGGTCGGCGCCGGCGAGCCGATCATGTACGTCACCGGTTCCATGGCCAAGCTCTGCGACCTTGAAACCCTGCTGCTGCAGAAGCTCGGGCCGCCCTGCGTCGCCGCCTACAACGCCTTCGGGATGTGCGCCGATCTGCCGGGGGTGTCTTTCCTGGCGATGGACGCGCGCCACTGCGCCGGGACCGAGATGGCCGAGCTTATGGCCTATGCCGCCTCGGTCGGCTCGGCGCGGGCGCGGCGCAAGGTCGATGCGATCGGCTTCATCGGCTGCGCCACCGAAGCCACGGCGCACTATTTCGGCGCCGAGGGCGGCATGGGCACCATGCCGCATGCGCTGGTCGGCTATGCCGGCTCGACGCTGAAGGCCGCGCAGCTCTTCGACCAGGCCTTTCCGGAAGAGAACATGACCGTGCTGGTCGATTACTTCGCCCAGGAAATCAGCGACTCCCTCGAGGTCTGCAGGCACTTCCCCGAGCGCGTCGCCCAAGGGCGGCTGGCGGTGCGTCTCGACGTACCAGGCAGTCGCTTCGTCGAGGGTCTCGACCCCACGGTTTCCTATGCCGTTCTGGAGCGCAACGTGCCCGAGGCGATCCGCGGCTACCGTACCGAGGAACAGCTGCGCTTCCTGGTCGGTCCGGGGGTTTCGGCGGCCGCCGTCTGGGCGACCCGCGAGGCGCTCGACAAGGGCGGCTTCCAGAAGGTCAAGATCGTCGCCTCCTCCGGCTTCGGGCCGATGAAGTGCCGGGTAATGGCCGAGGCCAAGGCCCCGCTCGACGTCATCGGGAGCGGCTCCTACCTGCCGGGAAAGTGGGAGGAAACCTACGCCACCGCCGACATCGTCGCCTACGACGGCGTTGCGCGGGTCAAGGTCGGCCGCGAGTTCCTGCTGCGAAAGTAGGTCCGCACCTTCGCTTGCGGGCGGGCTTGACGGAAAATTTTCGGGGCGACACTATTTTTCAGCGGTGTTTCGCGCTGGGGAGAGGCCGTAGCGACGGCGCCGGGGGATTTGCCCAAATGACCTTGGTGCACTACGAACGCGCCGGTGCTTACGATCTTCGGATATCTCCTTACTGCTGACGCGTGCGCTTGGCGCTCGAGCACAAAGGGCTTCAGGCGGAGTCCGTGCCGGTCGCTTACTTCGAGACCGAAAAGATTACCCACCGCAACAACTCCAAGCTGCCGCTCCTGATCGACGACGGCTGCGGGTTCCTGGGAACTTGGGACATCGTCACGCACCTCGATGCCGAGTATCCGGATCGCCCGGCGCTGATGCGCAACGCCGAGGCGCGCGCGCTGGGGCGCTTAGTGGCGTCTTGGGGGGATCACGTGCTCTTTCCCGATCTCCTGCGGGTCGTGCTGCCGGATTTCCTGGAGCGCTTGCACGTCAACGACCGTGAGTGGTTCCGGCAATCGCGGGAGCTGTTGCTCGGCGCCACGGTCGAGCAGCTGCGCGAGAACCGTACAGCCTACCTCTCGGATCTCTGTCGTTCGCTGGCGCCGCTGCGTTCGGCGCTCTCGGTGCAGTGGTTCCTTGGCGGGGACGCGCCGGGCTATGCCGATTACACGGCCTATACCATGCTCGTTTGGGGCGGGTTCGCCTCGCGTGAGCCGGTGCTAGAGGAAGACGATCCGCTGCAAGTCTGGATGGCGCGCATTGAGGACCGTTTCGACGGCCTGCCGCGCCGGCTGCCCGCCGCCGCTTAGCATAAAACAGCCGACGCCGTCGCCGGCTCGGCACGAAGTCTTGCCGCGGCGCAGTGTCGCTTGCATGGGGGCAGCGCTCGTCCTCGCCGCCAGGCGCGCGCTGCGCTGGTATAGGGTCTGCGCGCTGCGCGCTGAGCGGAGCTTAGGCAGTATTTTGATACTTGAGCCCTTGCCGTTCGCTCTCGCTCGCTTGCCTCTGGGCCCGGCCCGGAAAAACCAAATAAGAGAAAAGACATAAGGGAAGATTCTCATAACTGAGTATTTTGGCAGCCAGGACACGATTAAGTGAAGTTTACAACTCGTCCAGACTTGACGCTGTCCAGTTTCTTCTGGCAATTTTATGTCGTTGCTACCTTGTGGGGTAGGTAGGTGTTTTCAGGGTTGGGGATATCAAGATGAATTTGCAGCTCTATGAACGTGCCGGGGCTTACGACCTCCGGGTCTCTCCCTATTGCTGGCGCGCGCGTCTGGCCTTGGAGCATAAGGGTCTGGAAGCGGAATCCATCCCGATCTACTACTTCGAGACGAAAAAGGTTCCCTTCCGCAACGTCTCCAACCTGCCGGTGCTTTCGGATAAGGGCCGCAAGGTGGAGGGCACCTGGGATATCGCCGCCTATCTCGACGAGGCCTACCCTGATCGCCCGGCGCTGATGGGCTGTTCGGAGGCAAGGGCGCTGGGGCGCTTCATGGGGTCCTGGGCCGACAACGTGCTGGTCCCCGGGCTGATGCGCGTGGTGCTGCCGGACTTCCTGCAGCGTCTGCACGTCAAGGACCGCGAGTACTACCGGCAATCCCGGGAGGCCTGGGTCGGCGCCACGGTGGAGCGGATGAACGAGAACCGGACGGCCTATCTCTCGGACCTCTGCTGTTCGCTGGCGCCGCTGCGCTCGGCACTTTCGGTGCAGAGCTACCTGGGCGGGGATTCGCCGAGCTACGCCGACTACGTACCTTACACGGCCTTCGTCTGGGCCTGGTTCGCCTCCGAACGCCCGGTGCTGGCGGAGGACGATCCGTTGCAGACCTGGCTGGCGCGGATGGAGGCCCGCTTCGAGGGCCTGCCGCGCAGCCTCCCCGCTGCTGCCTAACCCGACCTCCTGAAGATCATTCCGCCGGCTGCGGCAGCGGTTTGCTGAGCAGGGTCTCGTTGCCCGGCTCCGGCATGCGCGGCATCAGCTGCGTCAGCAATAGCGAGATCACGGCGAAGCCGGTGCCGGTGAGGAAGACCGCGGCCGGGTTGACCAGCCAGAGAAAACCGAGCAGCACCGGCAGTACCACGGCCGCGATGTGGTTGATGGTGAAGGAGACCGCCGCCGTCGGCGCGATGTCGCGCGGGTCGGCGATCTTCTGGAAATAGGTCTTGATCGCGATCGCCATGGCAAAGAACAGGTGGTCGATGACATAGAGCGCCGCCGCGAAGTTGGCGTCGGTGACGAAGGCGTAGGAAGTGAAGACGAAGATCAGTCCCAGGTACTCGCAGGTCAGCGCCTTGCGTTCCCCCCAGCGGCGGATCAGGTGACCGATCGCCGGCGCCAGGAAGATGTTGGCGGCATAGTTGATCAGGAACAGCAGGGTGACGTTGGCGACCGAATAGCCGAATTTCTCGACCATCATGAAGCCGGCGAAGACGATGAAGATCTGCCGCCGGGCGCCGCAGTTGAAGGTCAGGGCGTAGTACAGCCAGTAGCGCTTGCGCAGGATCAGCTTCTTGTGCTGCTCGACCTTCTGCGGGAACTGCGGATAGGCGAACCAGGCCAGCACCGCGAGGCCGACGGTCAGGCCGCCGCCGATCAGATAGACGATCTTGTAGTCCATGCCGGCGAGCTCGAAGGCGCCCCAGATCAGGCCGTAGGCGATCAGCGAGGAAAAGCTCGCCATGGCGATCACCCGGCCCAGCACGATCGGCGCGCGGTCCTTGCCGACCCACTGCAGCGCCAGGCTCTGCTGCAGGGTCTCGTTGTAGTGGTAGCCGATCGACATCAGCACCGTGGTCAGGTAGAGCCCGACCACCGTGGGGAAGAAGCCGGTCAGCGCCGTGCCGATACCGAGCAGGATGGTCGACAGCAGGGCGAAGCGCTGCTCCTTGAGGATCAGCAGGACAAAGACGGCGGTGAAGGCGAGGAAGCCCGGCACCTCGCGCAGCGACTGCAGGATGCCGATCTCGGCGCCGGTGAAGTCGGCGCGCTCGATCGCGAAGTTGTTGAGCAGCGCCATCCAGGTGGCAAAGGACAGCGGCACGGCGGCGCCGATCAGCAGCAGCAGGGCTTCCGGCGAGCGCCAGCCGCCGATCCGCAGCGTGGCGACGATCTCTTGCAGTCTCTTGAGCACAGGGTTTCTCTGACAGTGCGGTTAGACGGCAAAACTAGCCTGCGGCGGTCTGGCTGTCTTTCGGTATCAGGCCAAAGAGTTGCTCTAATCGGACAAAGCAAGGGGTGTGGCTCCCGACGGCGGCGCGCCTTGCCCTGCGCGCGCCTGCGGCGTATCTAGGCGGGGTATGACCCAGACCCTGACCATCGCCCTGGCGCAGCTCAACCCCACGGTGGGCGCGCTCGAGTCCAACGTCGAAAAGCTGCGCGCCGCGCGGGCCGAAGCGGCGCGGGCGGGCGCTGAGCTGCTGGTCGCGACGGAGCTGGTGGTCAGCGGCTATCCGCCCGAGGACCTGGTGCTCAAGCCGGCCTTCATCGCCGGGGCCCGCGCCGCCGTCGAGGCCCTGGCGGCCGAAACCGCCGACGGCGGGCCGGCGCTGCTGATCGGCTGTCCCTGGAGCGACGAGGCCGAGGTGACGCCGCCGCTGCGCGGCAAGATCTACAACGCCGCATTGCTGCTCGACGGCGGCGAAATCCAGGCGGTGCGCTACAAGTGGGACCTGCCCAACTACGGCGTCTTCGACGAGGTCCGGGTGTTCAAGGCGGGGTCGCTGCCGGGCCCGGTGAATTTTCGCGGCGTGCGCCTCGGCGCGATGATCTGCGAGGACATGTGGACCGAGGAGGTCACCGAGTGCCTGGAGGAGTCCGGGGCCGAGATCCTGGTCGTGATCAACGGCAGCCCCTTCGAGAGCGACAAGCAGGACGAGCGCCTGCAGCTCGCCGTCAAGCGGGTGACCGAGTCCGGCCTGCCGCTGATCTACGTCAACCAGGTCGGCGGCCAGGACGAGCTGATCTTCGACGGCGCGTCCTTCGTCCTCAACGCCGACTGCGGCCTGGCGGCGCAGCTGCCCTCCTACCAAGAGAAACTGGCACTCACGACATGGAACCGTGCCGGCGAGGCCTGGGTTTGCGCCGAGGCGCAGCGGACGCCGCCGCCCGAGGGGCTGGAGGCGCTCTACCGGGCGATGTGCCTGGGCCTCGAAGACTATGTCGGCAAGAACGGCTTTCCCGGCGTGCTGATCGGGCTGTCCGGCGGCATCGATTCGGCGCTGACCGCGGCCGTCGCCGTCGATGCCCTGGGGCCGGACAGAGTGCGCTGCGTGATGATGCCCTCGCCCTACACCAGTGACGCCAGCCTGGAGGACGCCGCGGCCTGCGCCGAGCTGCTCGGCGCGCGCCTGGACTCCGTGGCGATCGAGCCGGCGATGCAGGCCTTCGGCGGGATGCTCGAGCCGCTGATGAACGGCGCCGACACCGGGCTGATGCTGGAGAACGTGCAGGCCCGCTCCCGCGGAATTTTGCTCATGAGCCTGTCCAACGCGTTGGGCCAGATGGTGCTCTCGACCGGCAACAAGTCGGAGATGTCGGTCGGCTACGCCACGCTCTACGGCGACATGTGCGGCGGCTACTCGGTGCTGAAGGACGTCTACAAGACCACGGTCTTCGAGCTGTCGCGCTGGCGCAACCAGGTCCGCCCGGCCGGCGCCAAGGGGCCGGAAGGGCGGGCGATCCCGGAGCGGATCGTCACCAAGCCGCCCTCGGCGGAGTTGAAGCCCGACCAGACCGATCAGGACTCCCTGCCGCCCTACGACGCGCTCGACGACATCCTGCGCGGCCTGATCGAGGGCGAGGAGGGGGTCGACGCCATCGCCGCGCGCGGCCACGATCGCGCCCTGGTCAACCGGGTCTGGCGGATGCTGGAGAACGCCGAGTACAAGCGCCGCCAGGCGCCGCCGGGGGTCAAGTTGACCCGCCGCTCCTTCGGCCGCGACCGCCGCTACCCGATCACCAACGCCTTCAAGGGGCCCTCGTGAGTTTGGGGGCTTGATCCCATGAAGCTTCGCTTCGCGCCCAGCCCGACCGGCAGGCTGCACGTCGGCAACGCCCGCATGGCGCTGCTCAACTGGCTGCATGCAAGGCAGTGCGGCGGGGTCTTCCTGCTGCGCCTCGACGACACCGATCCTGAGCGCTCGACCGAAGCCTATGCAGAGGCGATCCGGGAAGACATGGCTTGGCTCGGCCTGCAGTGGGACGAACTGGAGCGCCAGTCGGCGCGGCTCGCCCGCTACGATGCCGCCGCCGAGGTCCTCAAGGCGGCGGGACGGCTCTATCCCTGCTACGAAACCGCCGAGGAGCTGGAGCTCAAGCGCCGCCTGCAGCTCAAGTCGGGCCGGCCGCCGCTCTACGACCGCGAGGCGCTGCACTTGACCGCGGAAGAACGCGCCTCCTTGGAGGCCGCTGGACGCCGGCCCCACTGGCGCTTCAAGCTGGCGCCGGAGGCGGTCGCCTGGGAAGACCTGGTGCGGGGCCGCCAGGAGGTCGCCGGCGCGCACATCTCCGATCCCGTCCTGATCCGTGCCGACGGCAGCTATCTCTACAGCTTCACCTCGGTGGTCGACGACATCGATCTCGACGTCACCCAGGTGCTGCGCGGCGAGGACCACGTCACCAACACCGCGGTACAGATCCAGATCTTCCAGGCCCTGGGCGGGACGGCGCCTGCCTTCGGGCACTTCCCGCTCCTGATCGGCGCCGGCGGGGAGAGCCTGTCGAAGCGGCTCGGCAGCCTGACCTTGGAAAGCCTGCGCGCCGAGGGGCTGGAGCCGATGGCGCTCAACGCCTATCTCGCCCGCCTCGGCACGCCTGACCCGATCGAGCCGCATGCCCGTTTCGACGAACTGGTGGCGGGCTATGACATCGCCCGCTTCGGGCGGGCGACGCCGAAGTTCTCGCTGGACGAACTCTGGGCGCTCAACGCCAAGCTGCTGCACGCTCTGCCCTACGAAGCGGTCGAAGCCTGGCTCGCCGAGCGCGGCCTGACCGACTTCGACGAGGCCCTCTGGCTGGCGGTGCGGCCGAACCTGCGCAAGCGCGACGACGCCCTGGACTGGCATGCCGTCTGCCGCCGCGCGGTCGCGCCGGTGATCGAGGACGCGGACTACCTCGCGGCGGCGGCGGCGCTGCTGCCCCCTGAACCCTGGGACGAGACCGCCTGGGGCGCCTGGACCGCAGTGCTGAAGGAAAAGACCGGCCGCAAGGGCAAGGCGTTGTTCCACCCGCTGCGGCTGGCGCTGACCGGCCGCGAGCAGGGCCCGGAGCTCAAGACCCTGCTGCCGCTGATCGGCCGGGAGAAGGTGGAGAAGCGGCTGCGGGGCGAAGCCGCCTAGCCACGCGGCCTGTGACAGATGTCACAAGATTGGCACAACTTGCTGCCAGGCATGCCCCTGTAGGATTCTGCCCGAATAGCTTGAGCGGCTAAGAACGCCCCTTTCTCATGGGTCGGATCGCCCGGTCTCGAGCCAGTATTTTGTGAAATCTCGCGTTCTATCGCGCCCGCAGGGGCCGCGCGGCCGGTAATGGCCCATGATGGGGGATGACGGATGATTCAGCACAAACGGCAAAAATACGTCAGCCTGCGCAGTCCGCGGGTGGCGCTCTGCAGTCTGCTCGCGCTTGCAGGATTCCTGGCTTTTATCGGCGCCGGCAAGGCCGAGCAGCTGGCGATCGAGTTGCGGGGCAGCGAAAGCATCCCCGGCGATACCATCCGCCAGAACGAACCGAGCAACACTAGCGACAGTCAGGGTCAGTCCCAGGGCAGCACCCAGGGGCAAGACCAGGGCTCCGACCAGGGCTCCGACCAGGGTTCCGACCAGGGTTCCGACCAGGGCTCCGACCAGGGCTCCGACCAGGGCCAGACCCAGGGCCAGACCCAGGGGCAAACCAATGGTACCGGTCCTGCATAGTCCGCGCCGCGGCCGGCTCCTGTGGTCCTGCCTGTAGCTTCGGGTCAGTCCGCGCCGCCCTGCGGCAGACGGAACTCCATGTCGTCGGTCACGAACTGCCAGTAGTGTTCGGTTTGCAGGTCCAGCCGGGTGATGCCGCGGTAGTCTGCGGTGAACCAGATCGGGCCGAGGTAAGACAGCACGATGCTGTCCTCGTAGACCAGCTCTTCGCCGCGCCAGCCGCGCAGCTGCAGGGTTTCCCCATTGGCCCGGCGCCAGGCGATACCAAAGTACGCGCCGACGAAATCGAAGGGCGTGTCGTGATAGATGCGGGCCGGGTGGCCCGAGCTGTTGTAGGCGACATAGTGGCCCGACACCGCGTTGTTGGTGTAGGCGATGGCCACTTCCAGGGCGACGACGTTCCACCACGACAGGCCGCCGACGCCGTTTGGCATCTCGCGGATGCTTTTATCGGTCACGTCTTCGAAGTCGACCAGCCTGGACGGAGCTTGCGAGGGCTCCCGATCCCCGAACAGAATTCCTGAAAGCTGGACCGGCGTATCGGTGACGGTGAAGGCGCGTGTCACGGTCGCACCGCTGGCGCCGTCCCGCACACTCAGCGACCAGGCGCCTTGCTCGACCTCGGCCGAGAAGCTTCCGTCGGCTTGCAGCGTCACATCGCGTTGCACGCTTCCGCTGTCCAGCGTGATCTCGGTTCCGGCGCTCGCCTCCGGCAGCCTGCCGAAAACCCTGAGATCCTGAACCAGGCCAACGGCGACGAAGGGCGGATCGGCGATCATGTCGCCGACGGCTCCCGGCAGGAAATGGAAGGATTTGACCTGAAGCGTGTTGCCGGTGGTGACCGACCAGCCCTCGGGGACGATCACGTCGAAGGCGTAGTCGCCGGGTTCGGTGATAATGGCCTCGTCGTTATCCTTCGACATCGAGAAGTTGGCGAAGCCGTTGGAGTTGGTTCTCTGGATGTGGTGCTCGCCGCGTGGCCCGGTCATCTCGACCGCGATGTCCTCCATCGGCCGGTCCGGCAGGTCGTAGCTGCCGTTGCGGTTGATGTCCCGGAACAGGAAGCCGGAGATGTTCATCTTGCCGCCGGAGGCCACCGACCAGTCCCGCGGGGCGTAGAAATCCTCGGCCGCGGCCGGGACGGCGAACAGGCTGGCGGCGCAGCACAGGGCAGCGATACTCGGCCACATCTTCAGGTCTCCATTGCAGGTCTCGACGGCAGCGCCACAGACGCTCAGGATAATACTCCAGGTTACGCTGGGAAGCTGTATCCCGCTTGCACGGCCTGACGAGACTGCGCCGCCGCCGCTCCCGCGCTTGACCCCTCCGCCGCTCTCCGCGATAACCCTGGCAGCAGCGAAGGGAAACCCGAGGATGGTCCGGGTCAGGACGCGATGTTGACGGCTTCGGCGGCGGCCTCGTGAGAGGCTGTGCCCGCCACGCGCCCGCTTGACCCGACATCGCACCGGACCCGATCCCATGACCGATCTCGACCCCGCAGAACTGCAGTTCCACAACACCCTGACCCGCCGCCGCGAGGCCTTCGTGCCGCTCGATCCGTCCAACGTGCGGGTCTATATCTGCGGTCCGACGGTCTACGATCTGGCGCACATCGGCAACGCCCGGCCGGTGGTGGTCTTCGACGTGCTGTTCCGGCTGCTGCGCCATCTCTACGGCGAAAGCCACGTCACCTACGCGCGCAACATCACCGACGTCGACGACAAGATCATCGCCAGGGCCAAGGAAACCGGCGAGGCCATCGACTCCGTGACCGCGCGCACCGCCGCGGCCTTCCACCAGGACATGGCGGCGCTGGGCGCGCTGGAGCCGACGGTCGAGCCGCGCGCGACCCAGCACATCGCCGAGATGATCGCCATGATCGAGATCCTGATCGCAAAGGGCCACGCCTACGCCGCCGAGGGGCACGTGCTGTTCCACACCCCTTCGATGTCCGACTACGGCCGGCTCTCCGGCCACAAGCGCGCGGAGCTGGTGGCCGGCGCCCGGGTCGAGGTCGCGCCCTACAAGCAGGACCCCACCGACTTCGTGCTGTGGAAGCCCTCGAGCGAGGAACAGCCGGGCTGGGACAGCCCCTGGGGGCGCGGCCGGCCCGGCTGGCACATCGAGTGCTCGGCGATGTCGGAGAAGCATCTCGGCGCCGTCTTCGACATCCACGGCGGCGGTCAGGACCTGATCTTCCCGCACCACGAGAACGAGATCGCCCAGTCCCGCTGCGCCCACGGCAGCGGGGAGATGGCCCGGATCTGGATGCACAACGGTTACGTGGTGGTCAACGGCGAGAAGATGTCGAAGTCGGCCGGCAACTTCTTCACCGTGCGCCAGCTGCTGGAGGAGGGATTTCCCGGGGAGGCGATCCGCCTGACCCTGCTGTCCGCCCACTACCGCCAGCCGCTCGACATCACCCGGGAGAAGATCTCCGCCGCCAAGGCGCAGCTCGACCGTCTGTATCAGGCGCTGCGCCGGGTCGAAAGCGTGGCGCCGGTGGACAAGGGCGACGTCTCCTGGATCGTCGCCGCGCTCTCCGAGGATCTTTCGACGCCGGAGGCGTTGAGCCAGCTCCATGCGCTGGCCAACGAGCTCAACAACGAGGAACTGGAAAGCGAGCAGGCGCGTCTCAAGGCCTCGCTGGTTCAGGGCGGGGCGCTGCTCGGCCTGCTGCAGCAGGACCCCGAGGATTGGTTCAAGAAACGCTATATTCTTAAGGCGGAACCAGGCCGATTAACGATTACCGCTGGTGATGCGAGAATCGGAGGGGAGCCAGAGGAGTTTTCGGAATCTGAGATCGAATCCCTGATCCTTGATCGCAACGCAGCGCGCCAGGAGCGCAACTTCACCGAGGCCGACCGCATCCGCGACGAGCTCGAGGCCCGCGGCATCGTCCTCGAGGACGGGCCCGGCGGCACGACCTGGAAGCGGAAGAACTAACGGTTCTCCGACAGCGCCAGACGCAGCGCCAGGGCGCCGAGGATGCCGGCGCTCAGCCACTGCATCGTAGCTTTGAAGCGCGGCGCCGCCTTGACCCGCCCGGCGACCCGGGCCGCGGCGATGGCGACCGCGGCGTTGATCGCCGTGCCGGTAAGGTTGAACAGCAGGCCCAGGGCGACGATCTGCACCGCGACGCTGCCGCGCTCCGGGGTCACGAACTGCGGCAGGAAGGCGACGATGAACAGTGCCACCTTGGGATTGAGCAGATTGACCAGGGTGGCTTCCAGATAGATCCGGCGCAGCCGGGCCGGCGGCTTCGCCCTGGCGCTGTTGCGCTCGCGTGCCGAGAGCGCCATGCGCACCGCCAGGTAGAGCAGGTAGGCGGCGCCGGCGTACTTGACCGCCTGGAAGGCGAGCGGCGAGGCGGCGAGCAGCGCAGAGATGCCGAGCGCCGCCAGGATCGAGTGGACCAGCGAGCCCGTGGCGATGCCGAAAGCCGAGACCACGCCGGCTTTTTCGCCCTGTCCGGCGGCGCGCGCGATCACATAGGTCATGTCGGCGCCCGGCGTGACGTTGAGCGCCAGGGCGGCGGCGAGGAAGGGCAGCAGCAGCGGCCAGCCGGGAAGATGCAGGATTTCGAGCATGGTTCTCTCTGCATAATCCCGCGGCCGGACGCTGGCAAGCGGCAGCGTCGCGCGGCCCGGAACGTTGACCGGGCGCAGCTTCCGTGGAAAAAGACAGCGCATTCGGCAAGGAAAGGCAGGCCATGAGCGGCGAGCGTCGCGTCCACCTCTTCGATTCCACCCTGCGCGACGGGGCGCAGATGCAGGGCGTGGACTTCACCGTCCCCGACAAGCTGGCGATCGCCAAGGCGCTGGACGGGCTCGGCGTGGACTATGTCGAGGGCGGCTGGCCCGGTGCCAACCCGACCGACGACGCCTTCTTCGCCGATCCGCCGCAGTTCAAGACCGCGCGGCTGGTCGCCTTCGGGATGACCCGGCGGCCCGGCCGCTCGACCGGGAACGACCCCGGCCTCGCGGCGCTGCTCGGCAATGCCGCGCCGGCGGTCTGCATGGTCGGCAAGTCCTGGGACTTCCACGTCGACGTCGCGCTGGAGATCCCGCGCGAGGAGAACCTGGCGATGATCGCCGACTCCGTCGCCTACGCGAAGACCCGCAAGGAAGAGGTGATGTTCGACGCCGAGCACTTCTTCGACGGCTTCAAGGCCAACCCGGACTACGCCCTGGCCTGCGCCAAGGCGGCCTGCGATGCCGGCGCGCGCTGGGTGGTGCTCTGCGATACCAACGGCGGCACCCTGCCCAGGGAGATCGCCGAGATCGTGCGCCAGGTGAGCGAGACCATCCCCGGCGAGAAGCTCGGCATCCACTGCCACAACGACACCGAGAATGCCGTGGCCAACTCCCTGGCCGCCATCGAGGCCGGTGCGCGCCAGATCCAGGGCACCCTGAACGGGCTGGGCGAGCGCTGCGGCAACGCCAATCTGGTCTCGCTGATCCCCTCGCTGAAGCTGAAGAGCGACTACGAGACCGGGGTCGGCGACCAGGCCCTGGCGCATCTCACCCTGACCTCGCATCTGGTCGACGAGCGGCTCAACCGCACGCCCGACCGCGCGGCGCCCTACGTCGGCGGCAGCGCCTTCGCCCACAAGGGCGGGCTGCACGTCTCGGCCGTGGCCAAGGACCCGCGCACCTACGAGCACATCGCGCCGGAGCTGGTCGGCAACCAGCGTCACATCGTCGTCTCCGATCAGGCCGGGCGGGCCAACATCCTGGCCCGCTTCGCCGAGCTGGGGATCGAACTCGACCCCCAGGACGACAAGGTCGCCGCCCTGGTCGAGAAGGTGAAGGCCCGCGAGTTCGAAGGCTATGCCTACGACGGCGCCGAGGCGAGCTTCGAGCTGATGGCCCGCCGCGCGCTCGGCGAGGTCACCGACTACTTCGGGCTGGAGCGCTTCCGGGTGATGGACGACCGCCGCTGGAATGCCCGCGGCGATCTGGTCACCGAGTCCGAGGCGACGGTGACCCTGACCGTGGGCGAGGCCCGCTCGATGACCGTGGCCAACGGCAACGGCCCGGTCAACGCCCTCGACATCGCGCTCAGGAAGGCTCTGCTGCCGGTCTATCCGCAGCTCGAGGACATGCGGCTGGTCGACTATAAGGTGCGCATCCTCTCGCCCCAGGCCGCCACCGCCGCGGTCACCCGGGTGATGATCGAGTCCGCCGACGCCACCGGGCGGCGCTGGACCACGGTCGGCGTCTCGCCGAACATCATCGATGCCTCCTTCAACGCGCTGTTCGATTCCATCACCTGGAAGCTCTATCACGACGGCGCCCAGGCGGCCTGACGCAGAGGCCATGGCCGGAACCGACAAGTCCAAACCGCTCGCCCTGCAGGAAGGCGGGCCCGTCGTCATCCTGGTGCGTCCGCAGCTCGGCGAGAACATCGGCATGGCGGCGCGGGCGATGCTGAACTGCGGCCTGAGCGAGCTGCGCCTGGTGGCGCCGCGCGACGGCTGGCCGAACCGCCACGCCGTGGCCGCCGCCGTCGGCGCCGATTCCGTGATCGCCCAGGCCAGGCTCTATGACAGCACCGAAGAAGCCGTGGCCGACATCTCAACGCTCTATGCCACCACGGCGCGGCCGCGCGGCATGGTCAAGCCGGTGGTGACGCCGCGCGAGGCGGCGCTGGAGATGCGCGCGGCGCTGGCGGCAGAAGCAGTGGAACGCCCGCGCATCGGCGTGCTCTTCGGGGCCGAACGCATGGGCCTGACCAACGAGGACGTGGTGCGCGCCGAGCGGCTGATCGTGGCGCCGCTCAACCCGGCCTACGCCTCGCTCAACCTCGCCCAGGCGGTGCTGCTGGTCGCCTGGGAGTATCTCGCCGCCGCCGACGAGACCCCGGCGGTGGTCCTGCCGACCGGCGGCAGCCGTCCCGCCGGGCGCGCGCTGCTCGACGAGTTTCTCGCGCGTCTCGATGGCCTGCTGGACGAGAAGCGCTTCTACCAGCCGCCGGAAAAGCGCCCGAAGATGCGGCGCAACCTGCACAACATCTTCACGAGGTCGGAGTTGACGGAGCAGGAACTGGCCACCCTGCACGGCATCCTCTCGGCGCTGCTCGGCGCCAAGGTGAGGGATTAGCCAGCGGCCCTTGCCAGGCCCATGCCAGGCCCGTCAGGTCAGATAGAGAATCAGCAGAATGAGGATCGCCGCGGCGACGATGGTCAAGCCGACCTTGTTCCAACCGCTGAGATCGTCCCAGAATCGCAGGAAATTCATCTCTCCCCCTCCGCGCGTACCCCGTTTTCTGCGCAAAGCCTAGCACGGCGGGAGGGGTACGGCGAATCGGAGGCTACCCCTTGGACGGCGGGCGTTCCTCGAACTGCGGCAGGCCGTCCTCGATCTCGTACCAGACCGCCTTGGAGCCGACGAAGATGTGACAGTCGGCGCCGCGTCCAGGATCGTCGTCGAGGGAGCCCAGGGGGATCGCCGCCTTGCCCTCGCTCACCCCGGCGTGGGGCATGCCGGAGCCGCAGCGGCTGCAGAAGGACTGGCTGAAGGCCTTGGCCTCGGGGACCTTGTAGCGGCGGATCAGCTCCGCGCCCCTGACATAGCGCAGCGCGGCGGCCGCGACGAAGCCGTTGGTGGTGTGGGCGGCCGCCCGCGCCTTGCGGCAGCGGGTGCAGTGGCAGTTGAAGATCGGCCCGATCTCTCCGCTTACCTCGTAGGCCGCACCGCCGCAGAGGCAGGAGCCGCGCAGCACGCCCTCCTTCGCCGGGCCGGGATCGGGGCGCTCGACGCTCGCGCCGCCGCCGTCATCCTCGTAGGTCGCAAGCTGCGGCAGGCCGCCTCCGATCGCGTGCCAGGGGGCCTTGGAGGCGACGAAGATATGCCGTATCGGCCGACTTCCCGGATCGCCGTCGAGGCAGCCGGCGGGGATGTCCATCTCGCCGTCGAAGTCGACCGGCGCGCAGGAGCCGCAGGTGGCGCAGAAGGCGCGCCGGTAGCCAGGCGATGACTCGAAATAGACCACGTTGTCGGCGCCGGACTCGAAGTGCAGGTTTTCCGGCGCGACGCAGAGAATCGTCGCGAAGGGCGCGCCATGCGCCTTGCGGCACATCGAGCAGTGGCAGTGGGTCATGCGAATAGGCTTTTCGATGCGCCACTGCAGCGTCCCGCAAAGGCAGCTCCCGTGGCAGCTTCCGTGGCAGCTTTCCTCGGCCATGCTTTTCTCCCTTGGCTCCTCCGCATGAGGCTAGCGTAGCGCCGGGGCGGGGCAAAGCGCCGGGCCGTCACGGCGGTTATTCCGTCCCGGCATCCTCGTAGGAGGGGTCGAGCGGCAGGGTGCCGGGGCTGGCGGCGACCACCGGTGCCGCGGTGTCCTCGCTGGCGCTGGCCTTGGGCGCGGCGCGGCGCAGCATGCGGTAGCCGGCGAAGGCGGCCAGCGCGGTCATGCTGACGGACAGCGAGAGGAACAGGGCGGCGGGACCGAGCGCCTCCATTGCCAGGGAGGTCAGCGGCGGGCCGAGCGATGCGCCGAGGCTATAGGCCAGCGCCAGCGCCGCCGCCGCCGTGACCAGCGAGGCCTGCGGCAGGCGGTCGTTGGTGTAGGCGAGGATCACGGCATAGAGCGGGAAGATGCCGGTGCCGGCCATCGCGGCCCCCGCCAGCACCAGGGCGGGAGAGGGCTGCTCGGCAGCGGCCAGCAGCAGGAAAAACAGCAGGCAGCCGGCACCGCAGAAGGCTGCAACGGCCATCAGGGTCAGGCGGCGGTCGAAGCGGTCGGACAGCCAGCCGATGGGATACTGCAGGCTCAGGCCGACGAACAGGCCGGTGGTCATGAAGGCCGAGATCCAGCGCGGCTCGAGCTGCAGCTGGGCGCCGAACACCGGGCCGAGGCCGAGGAAGCTGCCATGCACCGTGCCGAGCAGAACGACCCCGACCACGCCCAGCGGAGTCTTGCGGTAGAGCTTGCGCAGGCCGGTGCGCCGGTCGCTCCCGGAGTCGCCGGTCTCCGCCGGCTCGATGATCGGCGCGCTGGCGCGGGTCAGGGTGACCGGCACCAGGGCGAAGGAGACCATCATCGAGGCGACGATGAACAGCACGAAGCCGTCGGCGCTGCCGAGGCCGGTCAGCAGCGGCCCGCAGGCATAGCCGGCGAAGGCGGCGGTGCCGTAGACCGAGAGCACGCGGCCGCGCAGCTCGTTGCTGGCCCGCGCGTTGAGCCAGGACTCCACCACCATGTAGAGCCCGGCGAAGCAGAAGCCGGTGACCACCCGCATCGCGCCCCAGGCCACCGGATCGGGCAGCAGGGGGTGCGCCAGGGTAACGCCGGAGATCACCGAGGCCAGGGCGGCGAAGCTGCGGATGTGTCCGGCACTGTCTACGATCTTCGGGCAGATAAAGGACCCGATGCCGTAGCCGAGGAAATAGCAGGCGGTGATCACGCCCATGGCCTGCACCGAGAAACCCTCGATATCGGCGCGCAGGCCGAGCACCACGAACTGCAGCGAGTTGCCCGCCAGCAGCGTGGAGAAGCTCAAAATCAGCGCGGCGACGGACAGCAGCAGGGAGCGCATGGATCAGGTCTCCACGCCGCCGCGCCGGGCCATCGCCCGCCAGCCGGCTAGGGAGTGCAGCACCAGGGTGACGATGACGATGCCGCCGCCGGTTAGCGCCAGGCCGTCCGGCGTCTCGTGCAGGAACAGCCAGACCAGGAAGGGGCCGAGCACCGTCTCCAGCAGCAGCAGCAGGCTCACCTCCGGCGCCGGCAGGTAGCGCGGCCCCAGGGTGATCATGGTGAAGGCGACCGGCAGCATCACCAGACCGAGAAAGGCCATCAGCCCGAAGCCGGTCGGACTCAGCGAGAAGGGCTCGGCCAGGGGCAGGCTGACCAGGGCGGCGAGCAGGCCGCCCAGCGCCATTGAGGGGGTCATGCTGACCTTGCGCTTGTGGCGCACGATGACGAAGCCGGCGCCCAGGCCGACGGCTGTGGCCAGCGCCGCCAGGTCGCCGGCGAGCTGGCCGCTGCCGAGCGATCCGGAGAAGATCACGGCGATGCCGCCGCAGGCGCAGAGGATCGCGATCCAGGTGCGCGGCGGCGCCCGCTCGCCGAGAAAGATCCAGGCGAACAGCGCCGAGAAGAAGGGCGCGGTGGCGATGATCACCAGGGTGTTGGCGACCAGGGTGTTGCCGACCGAGAACACGAAGGTCAGCGCCTGTGCGCCGAACACCAGGGCGGCGAGCAGGCCCCAGGGGCCGATGGCGAAGGCTGCCTTGACCGCGCCGCGGCCCTGCATCGCGGCGAACACCGTCATCATGCCGATGAACAGGAACAGCCCGCGCCAGAAGTTGATGGTCCAGGAGCTGTCGCCGCCGTGCTGTCCGATCATCCGCAGCAGCAGGGTATCCGGGCTCAGCACCAGGACGCCCAGGCTGGTGATCAGCAGGCCGAGACGGTGGGTTGCCTGTTCGTCGTCCATGAAGCTCCTGGCGGGCGGGCGGATAAGGCGGCGCGGACGGCCCAGTCATAGCCTAGTCGGCAGGCGCGCGAAATGCCCGGAATCCGCGTGGCAGGGGGCCTCCGCGCGGCGGTTGACATCGCCTCGCGCGCGGGTATAGTCCGCGCCTTCATTCCCGGGAAAGCGGGCAGGACGGCTATGGCGCGTCCGGCCCCGCCCCAAGCCAGGGGACTACCGGGACATTAACGTTAGCAAAGGGAAGCAACCCTCATGTCCAAGCGTCTGAGTTCAAAGTATAAAATCGATCGCCGCCTCGGCGAGAATCTCTGGGGCCGGCCGAAGAGCCCGGTCAACCGCCGCCAGAATCCTCCCGGTGTGCATGGCCAGCGCCGCCGCAAGCCTTCCGACTTCGGCACCCAGCTCTCCGCCAAGCAGAAGCTCAAGGGCTACTACGGCAGCATCGGCGAGCGCCAGTTCCGCCGCTATTACCAGGAGGCCTCGCGCCGTGTCGGCGACACCGGCGAGAACCTGGTCGGCCTGCTGGAGCGCCGCCTCGACGCCGTGGTCTATCGCGCCAAGTTCGTGCCGACGGTCTTCGCCGCGCGCCAGTTCGTCAACCACGGCCACATCCTGGTCAACGGCAAGCGCGTCACCATCCCCTCCTACCAGGTGCGCGAGGGCGACGAGATCCAGATCAAGGAGAAGAGCCGCGAGCTCGGCCTGGTCCTCGAGGCGCTGGAATCCCCGGAGCGCGAGGTGCCGGACTACATCGACATCGATTACAAGGCGATGAAGGCGACCTTCATCCGCCAGCCGAAGCTGGCCGACGTGCCCTATCCGGTCCATATGGAACCGAACCTGGTGGTCGAGTTCTACTCGCGCTAAGCCGCGAACCACCGCGAACCACGAAAGGGCCGCCCCTCGGAGCGGCCCTTTTTCGTTGGATCAGGCGGCCGCCCGGCGCACCGGCATCCGCCGGCCGAGGCCGACGATCGCACAGACCGCTACGGCGAAGCCGAGGGTGGCCGGCTCGATCGTCTCGCCGAGCAGCAGGGCGGCGCCGGCCAGGGTGACGAAGGGCATCAGCAGCTGCAGCTGCGCCACCTTGGCGACACCGCCGAGGTCGAGGCCGCGATACCAGGCGAAGAAGCCGAGCAGCTGGCTGAACAGCGAGACGTAGAAGAATCCGAGCCAGGGGGCGGTTGCCGCGGGCAGGCCGTTTGCGGCCAGCAGCCAGAGCCCGGCGGGCAGGGTGACCGGCAAAGCCAGCACCAGGGCCCAGCAGATCGTTTCCGGCGCGCCGATCGCCCGCGCCACCCGCGCGCCCTCGGCATAGCCCAGCGCCGCCAGGACGACGCCGCCGAGCAGTGCAAGATCGGCCGGAACGATGCCGCCGCCGCCCTGGTAGAGGGAGAAGACCGCGACGCAGGCGCTGCCCAGCAGGGCGAAAACCCAGAATCCGGACGAGGGCCGCTCCCCGGTGCGCAGCGCCCCGGCCGCCGCGGTCGCCAGCGGCAGGATCGCCAGCACCACGCCGCCGTGGCCGGCGGGGACGTACTGCATCGCCCAGGTGCTGAGCAGGGGAAAGCCGAAGATCACGCCGAGGGCGACCAGCGCCAGGCTGGGCCAGAGGCGGCGCGCGGGCAGGGGGCTGCGCCAGAGCAGCAGCAGCGCGGCGGAGATCAGGCCGGCCAGGGCGGCGCGGCCGAGCGCGATGAACCAGGGATCGAAGCCCTGCAGCGCCAGCCGTGTCGCCGGCAGGGTCAGGCCGAAGCAGACCACCCCGGCCATGCCGAGCAGCAGTCCCAGCCGTTCCTCGCGTCTCGAACCAGCCATAGGGAGCTCCCGTGGAAGAAGCTCCGAGGGCTACGCGCTTCGGGCCGTCAGGGAAAGCGGAGAATTGTTATGCGGCAATGGCTTGGATGCTGGCGTTACGCCGCTGGCTGGGCCTCGACGCCGCGGTTCTGCATCAGCTCGCCGAGCTCGCCGCTCTCGGCCATCTCGCGCACGATGTCGCAGCCGCCGACGAATTCGCCCTTGACGTAGAGCTGCGGAATCGTCGGCCAGCTCGAGAACTGCTTGATGCCCTCGCGCAGGCCGGGGTCCTGCAGCACGTCGATGCCGCGGAACTTGACGCCGAGGTGGCTGAGGATCTGCACCACCGAGGCGGAGAAACCGCACTGCGGGAAGACCGGGGTGCCCTTCATGTACAGCACGACGTCGTTGTCGCCGATGTCCTGCTTGATGCGTTCGAAAACCGGATTGTTCATCTCTCCACCTTCTCGGCTTGCCGCCGTTACTCGTCCTTCGGGGCGCTGGTCTGCAGGGCCAGCGCGTGTAGCTCGTTGCCCATCCGCCCCTGCAGGGCCTGATAGACCATCTGATGCTGTTGAACCCGGCTCTTGCCTTGGAAGGCGGCGGAGACGACATAGGCCGCGTAGTGGTCGCCGTCGCCGCGCAGATCCTCGATGGTGATCCTGGCGTCGGGGATGCCTTGCTTGATCAGGCTCTCGATCTCCGCCGGATTCATCGGCATCGCTTAATTCCTTCCTCCGCTCCGGATCTCCGCCTGGGGCGGCCGGCGTGTTACGCGCTCATGTAGTCCGGCAGCCAGCCTTCGTGCGCCGCTTTCAACTCGCCCAAGGATATGGCCTTCCCCCCGGGGAGTGTCAACGTGCCCTTGGCGGTCTCGCCGAGCGGCGTGGCCGGAACGCCGGCGGCGCGCGCGGCATCCAACAGGGCTTCGGGCACCGCCGTGGTCGCCAGATAGCGCGCCTGATCCTCGCCGAACAGCCAGGCCGCGAGGTCGAGTCCGTCCGGCGCCGAGATCGCGGCGCCGAGGCCGCCGGCCAGCGCCATCTCCGCCAGGGCGACCGCCAGGCCGCCGTCGGAAAGATCGTGGCAGGCGGTGATCTTGCCGGCGCCGATCATCCGCCGCACGAACTCGCCGTTGCGCCGCTCGGCCTTGAGGTCGACCGGCGGCGGCGGCCCCGCCTCCTGGCCGCTCAGCGCCCGCAGGTAGAGCGACTGGCCGAGGTGGCCGCGGCTCTCGCCGAGCAGGAAGATGGTTTCGCCCTCGGCCTTGAAGGCGATCGTCGCCATGGCGTCGAGGTTGTCGATCACGCCGACGCCGCCGATCACCGGGGTCGGAAGGATGGCTTTGCCGTCGGTCTCGTTGTACAGCGAGACGTTGCCCGAGACAACCGGCGTTTCCAGCGCCAGGCAGGCGGCACTCATCCCCTCGATGCAGCCGGTGAACTGGCCCATGATGCGGGGTTTCTCGGGGTTCCCGAAGTTCATATTATTAGTGATTGCCAAAGGCTTGGCGCCGACCGCTGAGAGATTGCGGTAAGCTTCGGCCACGGCCTGCTTGCCGCCTTCCACGGGATCGGCCTGGCAGTAGCGCGGGGTGCAGTCGGTGGTCGCCGCCAGGCCGCGCGCGCTGCCATGGATGCGCACCACGGCGGCGTCGCCGCCGGGGCGGATTACCGTATCGGCCATCACCATGTGATCGTACTGCTCCCAGATCCAGCGCCGGCTGCAGAGCTCCGGCGTCGCCAGCAGCTCCAGCAGACGCTTCCCGCTGTCGCCCATCGCCGGCAGCTCTGGCTGGGCGGCGGGGGCGGGGCTCTTCTCGTGCGGCCGGTCGTACTCCGGCGAGGCCTCGGCCAGGGGGTCGATGGGCAACTCGCCGACGGTCTCGCCGTGCCAGCGCAGCACCATGCGGCCGCTGTCGGTCAGCTGGCCGACCACCGCGAAGTCGAGGTCCCACTTCTCGAAGATCGCCCGGGCCTCGCCCTCGCGGCCGGGCTTGAGGACCATCAGCATGCGTTCCTGGCTCTCGGACAGCATCACCTCGTAGGGGGTCATGCCGGCCTCGCGCATCGGCACCCGCTCGAGCTCGAGCTCGACTCCCATGCCGCCCTTGGAGGCCATCTCGAAGGAGGAGGAGGTCATGCCGGCGGCGCCCATATCCTGGATGCAGACGATGGCGTCGGTCGCCATCAGCTCCAGGCAGGCCTCGATCAGCAGCTTCTCGGTGAAGGGATCGCCGACCTGCACCGTCGGCCGCTTGGCCTCGGAGTCCTCGTCGAACTCCGCCGAGGCCATGGTCGCGCCGTGGATCCCGTCGCGCCCGGTCTTGCTGCCGACATAGACGATTGGGTTGCCCACCCCGCTGGCCTTGGAAGTGAAGATCCGGTCGGCCTGGGCGATGCCCACGGTCATGGCGTTGACCAGGATGTTGCCGTTGTAGGCCGGGTGGAAGTTGACCTCGCCGCCGACCGTGGGGATGCCGACGCAGTTGCCGTAGCCGCCGATCCCGGCGACCACGCCGCCGACCAGGTGCCGGGTCTTGGGATGCGAGGGATCGCCGAAGCGCAGGGCGTTGAGGTTCATCACCGGACGCGCGCCCATGGTGAAGACGTCGCGCAGGATGCCGCCGACGCCGGTCGCGGCGCCCTGATAGGGCTCGATGAAACTGGGGTGGTTGTGGCTCTCGATCTTGAAGATCGCTGCCAGGCCCTCGCCGATGTCGATCACCCCGGCGTTCTCGCCCGGCCCCTGGATCACCTGCGGCCCCTCGGTCGGCAGAGTCTTCAGCCATTTCTTGGAGGATTTGTAGGAGCAGTGCTCCGACCACATCACCGAGAAGATGCCGAGCTCGACCAGGTTCGGGGCCCGGCCCATGATCTCCAGGATGCGCGCGTATTCCTCGCCGTTGAGCCCGTGCTCGGCGACGATCTCCGGCGTCACTTCCGAAACCGCTGCGCTCACGTCAGCGCCTCGACCAGGCCGTCGAACAGGGTGCGCCCGTCGCTGCCGCCGAGCCTGGGGTCGGCCAGCCGCTCCGGGTGGGGCATCATGCCGAGCACCGTCTTGGTCTCGTTGAATACCCCGGCGATGTTGGCGAGCGAGCCGTTGGGGTTGCCGTCGGCGTTCACCTCGCCGGCCTCGTCGGTGTAGCGGAAGGCGATCTGGCCGCGTTCCTCCAGCGTCTCCAGGGTCTGCGCGTCGGCGTAGTAGCAGCCGTCGTGATGGGCGACCGGGATGCGGATCCGCTGGCCCTGCTCGTAGCGCGCGGTGAACAGGCTCTGGCTGGACTCGACCCTGAGATCGACGTCGCGGCAGACGAATTTCAGCTTGGCGTTGCGCATCAGCGCGCCGGGCAGCAGCCCGGCCTCGGTCAGCACCTGGAAGCCGTTGCAGATGCCCAGCACCGGCGTGCCGGCCTTGGCCCGCTTGACCACTTCCTTCATCGCCGGGGAGTGCGCCGCCATGGCGCCGCTTCTGAGGTAATCGCCGTAGGAGAAGCCGCCGGGCAGGACGATCAGGTCGACCTGCTCGAATTCGCCCTGCTTGTGCCAGACCATCAGCGGCTCGCGGCCCATGGACTGGCGCAGCGCCACCTGGACGTCGCGGTCGCAGTTCGATCCGGGAAAGACGATGACGGCAGCTTTCATCTGTTTCGGCTCAGCTCACGATCTCGACGCTGTAGTTCTCGATCACGGTGTTGGCGAGCAGCTTGCGGCACATCTCCTCGACGGAGCGCTGCGCCGCGGCTTCGTCGCTTCCGGCCAGCTCGATCTCGATGAACTTGCCCTGGCGGACCTCTTCGACGCCCTCGACGCTGAGCGCCGAGAGCGCGTGTTCGATGGCCTTGCCCTGAGGGTCGAGGACGCCGGGCTTCAGGGTGACGTGGACGAGGGCTTTCATCGCGGCTCCGAAGAGAAAAGGGTCCAGACGGGGACCGGCTGCGCGGGTTGCGCCAGTTTTATCCGCTCCGCCGAGTCGAGACAAGCAGTAGGTGGGGGATTTTGTTGGCTCGCGCGAAGACTCCTGATTGAATATCAGGGGATAGTCACAATCTTCTGGGGGTATTGACTTTAATGTCAATACGAGATGAGATAGCGCGGCTCATCGGAGCAGGAGAGCTGCACCAAGTGTTGCCGCCACCTCATGACTCGGTGGAAAGACATATGGTGATCTCAAACGACGTGGCTGGGCTGCTTAGCGCTCCATGGGATTCCCAGGACATCGAAGGAAGAGCACGCCGCTTACAGGCGGACCTAGAAGCCTTTGTGAAGGGCGACCCGATTTCGGTGTCTTTAAAGCCCTACAAGCATAAAAATGCTTACTTCGGTCGCCTCGACAAACCTCGACAAGAGCTTTGGGAAGTAAGGAGCCGAGATCCCAAACCTGGTTTGCGAGTTTTGGGGCGCTTTGCAGAAACAGATGTTTTCGTCGGGCTGATCTGGCGCCCTCGATCTGCGGATTGGAACGGACGAAAGGCTCTGGGCATGGGTGACTCGCTAGAGTTCGAGATCGCGAAAATCGCCTGCGAAGAGGAGTGGGAGACACTTTTCCCCAAACATGAACCCAAGACTGGAGAAGACCTCCATGACTACATCTCCGAAAAGGCATTTCCTGTTGGAGCTTGAGGGTGCTGATCAACCAATCCCGTTGGGCATTCTCGAGTACCTGCGCGCTCAAACACGAAATGATCTTTACGCTTTTATCATCAAGAAACTTCTGGAAGCGCGACGGGAGCAGGGACTCACAAATGCGCAACTCGCACGGCGTATCGGGTGTGATCCCGGACGATTAAGTCGACTCTTATCTGCTCCAGGAAATTGGACGATTGCTACAGTCAGCGACTTGTTAGTGGGCATTGCGCAAGAGCGTCTTGTGCCAGAATCGGCATCGCTATTAGGGGGGGCAGAGAAAAACTATAAGGGTCAAGATTTGGTCGAGCCGAGATTTCGCACTTCGTATGGCGAAGTTACCGGGTTTGGAGACGAGAATCGTACTTTGATAGTGTCTTCAACTGGTCACCGGACAAAGGCTAAAGCCCATGTGGAATTTGCGCAATGAATGCGATGAAGGCAAAGTCTAACATATCATACAAGGTCCTTAACGCTCTTTTTTGCGAAGATGCGCGCAAAGACAAGGACGAGAAGGATATCCTTGTGGGCGTACTTTCTGGATATATATATGTTAGTCATTTTCCTGCGAGAATTCCTCTTTCAGTATGGCTTAATGTTGAAATTAAGGGGAGAGGAAAAAAGGAAGTTGAGGTTCGCATATTAGTAGACAGAAAGCAGGTTACACGAGGTTCTTTTAAAATGGAAAAGAAGGAGAAAGACTCTGAAGCGACCCTTAGCCTTTCTACACCGAAGGCAGTAGTTCCCATAGACAAGCCTGGGACTCTAAAATTTCAGATAAGATTAGATAGTGGAAGATGGAAAGATATAATTAGAAAACCAATTATGGCAATACCTGGTGAGGACTAATAAACGCCAACCAGCGCCATCATCCCGGCCTGCTGGTGCTCCAGGATGTGGCAGTGGAACAGCCAGTCGCCGGGGTTGTCGGCGGTGAAGGCGAGCTCGACGCGCTGCTGCGGGGCGACCAGCAGGGTGTCGTGCCAGATCTCCCGCGTCTCCTCGATGCCGTCCCGGCTGAGCAGCTTCATGTGGTGGCCGTGCAGGTGCATCGGGTGCTCGAAAGCGGTGTCGTTGACCAGGGTCGCCCGATAGGTCCGGCCGAGCTGCAGGTCGAACAGCTTGGGATGCTCGTGGTGCGCGGCGGCGACGCCGTTGAGCGCCCAGAACACGCCCTTCTCCATCAGCGCGCGCGGGTCCAGGCTCTCGCCGCCGAGCATCGCGCCGGTCATCCCGCCCGTCATCCCGCCGGCCATGACGATCGTCAGCGCCTCGGCGGCGGCGAGGTCGAGCGGCGGCAAAGGATTGGCCGGCAGGGCAAGGGGCGCGTCGAGCGGCGACTCGCGCAGCGGCGCCGCCTCGCTATAGGCGATCTCCAGCAGCTTGTAGGCGGAGCGCGGGTAGTGCGCGTCGTGAACCTCGAAGCGCTCGCCGGGCTTGCCTTCGAGGTCGACGATCACGTCGGCGCGCATCGCCGGGCCCAGCACGATGCCGCCCTCCGGCGCCGCGTGCGGGCTGCAGGGCTGGCCGTCGAGGCCGACGATCGTCGGCCTGTGGCCCTGGAACTGCAGGGTGAAGCCGCGGGCGTTGGCGGCGTTGATCAGGCGCAGGCGCACCCGCTCCCCGGCGCGCACCGGCCAGGCTTCCGGGATAAAACCGTTGAGGGTGACGGTGTTGCCGATCCGCCCGGCGTGGCTGGCGTCGTGGCCGGAGCCGAAGTTCTGGACGATCTGCGCTTCGTCGTCGAGCCGCCAGTCGTCGAGCAGCCAGGTCTCCTCGCGGTCGACCCGCGGCGGCTCCGCCTCCTCGACGATCAGCGGCCCGGCGAGACCGCTGTCGACCTGCTTCGAGGAGTTGAAGTGGGGATGATACCAGTAGGTGCCGGCATCCGGCGGCGTGAAGCCGTAGAGGAAGCTCGCGCCGGGGTCCACCGCGTCCTGGGTCACCCCCGGGACGCCGTCCATGGCGTTGTCCAGCCGGATGCCGTGCCAGTGCAGGCTGGAGCCCTCCTCCAGCGCGTTGTCCAGCCGGGCGGCGAAGGCCTCGCCTTGGCGCAGCCGCAGCTCCGGGCCGGGCACCCGCCCGCCGTAGCTCCAGACCCTGGTCATGGGATACTTGCTGCCGACCAGCCGCGCCTCGCCCGGGGCGGCGCGCAGGACCTGCTCCTGCGGGGTTGCGGCAAGGACGCCGCGGGGCAACGCCGGTAGCAGCAGCGGCAGCGCCGCCGTGCAGGCCAGGCCTTTGAGAAGCTCTCTGCGCCGCATGTCCTTAGCTTTCAGCCGCGTTGGCCCTACTGCATCACCTTCGGGCCCTTGATGTCGATCGGTCCGGCCTCGGGCAGCACGCCGAGCCGGCGGGCGACCTCCTGATAGGCCTCCTCGATCTGGCCCAGATCGCGGCGGAAGCGGTCCTTGTCCATCTTCTCGTTGGTCTCGCTGTCCCACAGGCGGCAGGAGTCCGGGCTGATCTCGTCGGCCAGCACGATCCGCATGTCGTCGTCCTCCCACAGCCGGCCGAACTCGATCTTGAAATCGATCAGCTTCATGTTCGCGCCGAGGAACAGGCCGATCAGGAAGTCGTTGATGCGCAGCGCGTACTGCAGCATCTCGTCGAGGTCCTGGGGCGCGGCCCAGCCGAAGGCGGTGATGTGCTCCTCGGTGACCAGCGGGTCGTTCAGCTCGTCGTTCTTCAGGTAGTATTCGACGATCGAGCGCGGCAGGGCGGTGCCCTCCTCGACGCCGAAGCGGGCACAGAAGGAGCCGGCGGCGACGTTGCGCACCACCACCTCGAGTGGAATGATCTCGACCTCGCGCACCAGCTGCTCGCGCATGTTGAGGCGGCGCACGAAGTGGGTCGGAATGCCGATCTCCGCCAGGCGCAGCATCAGATACTCGCTGATCCGGTTGTTCAGCACGCCCTTGCCGGTGATCGTGCCCTTCTTCTGGTTGTTGAAGGCGGTGGCGTCGTCCTTGAAGTACTGCACCACGGTGCCCGGTTCCGGACCCTCGTAGAGAACCTTCGCCTTGCCCTCGTAGATCCGTCTGCGTCGCGTCATGGAGCTTGTCCGGCTATTGGCGCTGGCCCCGCGCGAAGGCAGGGCGGTCACTGCGCCGTTTTCAGGGAACTGCTCGGCAGTCTATAGCAGGGCGCCTGCGGCGAGACAATACGAGGCTGTGTTACCGCCCCCAGGCAGCGAGGCGGCGGCGAAGCGCCGCATAGTCGACGCGGTAGCGGGGAAACAGCGCGGCGAGCGCTGCCGTGAGCCCGACCGTCAGGCGTTCGCGCAGCGTCAGTCCGTCCTGCCAGCGCGCCTGCTCGGCGAAGACCTTCGTGGTCGGCCGCGAGGAGGTGGCGACCACCACGCGTTCGCCGAGGATCGTCGGATGGGTCAGATGTTCCGAGTAGGAGATCCCCAGAAACTCGCTGATCCGGCGCATTTCGTCCTGCGTATCGGCGACCATGTCCTCGTAGAGCACGACGTGGACGCGGGGGTCCCTCAGGTGGCGCAGCTGGGCCCGGACGACCCGCAGGCTGTCCAGGGTCTCGCACACGATCTGCGCGATCGTCAGACGATGCTTCTGTTTCCTGCGGTCGTTGAGGATGGCGCGGATGGACATCAAGGGATCGCGCAGCAGCAGCAGAACCCGCGGCTCCGCGAAGAGGGAAAACCACAAGGCCAGAATGCGGTCCGTCGCGCCGCCGACTTCCTTGGCGCACCAGCCCTCGGGCCGCGGCGCGGGCGGCAAGACGGACTCCAGGGCATGCAGCACGTCGCTTTGGATCAGCGCCTTGAGGCCGGGAGAATCGCTGCGCAGAGCGTGCTGCCGCCACTTGGCCCGATAGTCCTCGAGGGAGAGCCTCTCGCTCTCTATCGTGGGGATCCGCGACCGGCTGAAATAATAGTCGGCGTCGTCGGCCTGCCCCCATTTGCGCTTTACGAAGTACTTGAGCTTGATCTCCGTCGGATAGACGAACAGTTCGCTGGCGCTGTCGAGCAGGTTCTGCAACAGCGTCGTGCCGCTCTTGCGCGGACCATAGATCAGCACGGCCTTTTCCAGCCAGGAAACCCCTGGCGTGGCGGCTGTCGCTTGCCTCAGGTCAGCAGACGGCGGCGCAAGGCCGGAACTGTCCGAACTCATGAGTGCGAATTGCCTGCGATGTGAATGAATCTCAACCGGCGATTAAATCAGTAGTACCCAAAGAAGGAAATTTTTCAAGCGCTTGCTTGGGGCTTCTGCGACAGGCTTAGCGCGGCGATTTCACTGGCGTTGCGCGGCGCAGGCTGGCAGGTAGGGGCGGTCTTCGTCCTCGCTTCCTGGCCTTCCGCCTTGGCGCTCATGCAGAAGTTCCTCGTCCTCTTCGCCGCGCTGCTGCTCGCCGCCGCCGCCGCGACCTATGCGCGCTATGAAAGCTTCGATCCCTGCGTCTGGATAGAGCAGGATCTGGCGGCGGAGAACGGTCTGCCCCGGCTGGTCGTGCGGGCGCGCATCCAGGCCGAGTTCCTGCTCCGCGGCATCGCCGATCCGGACGCCGCGGACTGCCTGCTCGCCTGGTGGGACTTCCGGGCCGACGGCCTGCAGGCCAAGCCTTAGGAAGGGCCCCCATGCCCGCTGACTTCATCGACAGCTACTACAGCCGCAGCTTGAGCGCCGCCGAAGCGGCGCCCTATCCGGCGCTGCGCGGCGTGGTCGAGGCCGAGGTCTGCGTGGTTGGCGGCGGCATGGCCGGGCTGGCGACGGCGCTGGGGCTGGCCGAGCGCGGCGTCTCCGTGGTTCTGCTGGAGAGCCAGCGCCTCGGCTGGGGCGCCTCGGGACGCAACGGCGGCTTTGTCTCGCCGGGCTATGCCACCAGCAGCGAGAGATTGATCGGCCAGGTCGGCGAGGCCGGGGCCTGCGAGCTCTACCGCCTGACCCAGGACGCCTATGACCTGATCCGTGCGCGCATCGCGCGCTACGAGATCGGCTGCGGCCCGGTCGAGGGGCTGATCCGGCTGTCCTGGTTCGGCGCCGAGAAGGCCTTCAAGGAGGAAGCCGCCTTCATGGCCGAGCACACCGGCGAGGTTTTCGAATACTGGCCGGAAGACAAGGTCGCCGCGCACTACGCCTCGCCGCGCTACCGCGACGGCCTGTTCCAGCCCAAGGCGATGCACCTCAACTCCCTCAAGCTCTGCCTTGGCACCGCGCGCGCCGCGGTGGGGCAAGGTGCCCGGATCTTCGAGGACTCAGCCGTAATCTGCCTGGAGAAGCGCGGCGAAGGGCGGCGGGTGGTGACCGCCGCCGGCCGGGTCGACTGCGACCAAGTGGTGCTCTGCGGCTCGGCCTATCTCGGCGGCCTGGACAAGCGGGTCGAGCGCGCCACCCTGCCGGTCTACACCTTCGTCATGCTGACCGAGCCGCTCGGCAAGCGCCTGGCGAGCGCCATCCGCGCGCCCTACGGCGTGCACGACGACCGCTTCGCGCTGGACTACTACCGGCCGCTGCCGGACACGCGGCTGCTCTGGGGCGGGCGGATTTCCATGCTGCCGCCGCCGCGCGATCTCAAGGCCGCGATGCTCGGCGACCTGCTCAAGGTCTACCCACAGCTCGCGGGGGTCGAAGCCGAGGTCGCCTGGTCCGGCACCATGGCCTACGCCACCCACAAGATGCCGCAGATCGGCGAGATCGAGCCGGGACTCTGGGTCTGCTCGGCCTTCGGCGGCCACGGCATGTGCGCCACCACGGCGGGCGGTGAGATTATCGCCAAGGCGATCGCCGAGGGCGACGAGACCTACCGGCTGTTCGCGCCCTTCGGGCTCGACTACGCCGGCGGCATCCTGCGCCCGGCGCTGGTTCAGGGCGCCTATTGGTACTACGAACTGAGGGACTGGCTGAAGTCGCCGAGATCTAAATCTTCGTAGCCTACCTTGTCCGGCCGGCCGGGGGCGAAGCGCCAGACCGGCGGGCGGGTTTCGGCCGCGGGGGCGGGCAGGGCGATCAGGCTGGAACTGACGGTCTCGAAGCCGCTGTCGTAGACCACGGTCATCGCCGAAGCGGGCTCGCCCTTGGCGATCTCCCGGCTGGCCAGCAACTCCTGCCAGGCCAGCCAGTCGCCGCCGTCCACATCGGGGAGCGGCGCGGCGCGGAAGCGCGGCAGATAGCGGGCGATGCGCGGGCTCTCGGGGGCGTTCAGATCGCGCGCCGTCAGCATCGACAGGCCCGCGGGGATCGCCCGGGTCTCGATCCGGTCGCTTGGGCCGCCGCCGTTCTTGATCCAGAAGGCGTCGCGGCTGTCGGCGATCACCAGGTTGAAGGAGCGGTAGGCCGCCGGCTCAAGCGCCGTCAGCGCGGCGGCCGCCTCGGCGGCGTCGGCATGATCCAGGGCTTCCAGCACCAATTCGCCGCGCGAGCGCTTGTCCGCCGCCGGGCCAAGACTGCCATAGCGGTTGAGCACGCAGGCCAGCACCCCGTGATCGTTGACTCCGAGCCAGGAGCCGCCGGCCAGCACGTCGAGCCCGGCGGTCATCTCCGGCCGGTCCGGCCAGTGCCGGGCCGGGGCCTTCCAGGGCCGGTCCTTCATCTCGTCGCGGTTGCCGGCGAAGATCACCGGCCAAGCGGACTCGGGGGCGCGGTGGATGACGATGCTGCACATGCCGTTTTGCCCGTTAGATCGCTTCACCTGTCCAGGCGGAGCGGTTATAACGTGCGCAAATAGCACCCCGGATCACCGCAAGGCAACGAGGAGAGCCGCGCCGATGTCATTCAAGAAACGCGAGGACGCCTTCGAGAACAAGTACGCCCGCGACGAGGAATTGCGCTTCAAGGTCGATATCCGCCGCGACAAGCTGATCGGCATCTGGGCCGCCGAGATGCTCAGCCTCAAGGGCGCCGACGCCGACGCCTACGCCAAGGCGGTGATCTCCGCCGACTTCGAGGAGCCGGGCGAGGACGACGTGGTGCGCAAGATCATGGCCGACTTCCAGGAAAAGAACATCGACATCTCCGAGCACCGCCTGCGCAAGAAAATGGAAGAACTGCTCGAGATCGCCAAGCAGCAGGTGATGAAGGAGTAGCCTCCAGGGGTCGATCTGGCGGAAGTTTCGCGCTAAATTTCTGGGGATTCCGGCTGGTTGGGGGAATGAAATGTCCAGATGCGCCGCGTTCGTTTGTCTTTTAGCGTTCGCCCTTATCCTTTCTGCGGCCGCGCCGGCTGAGGCCGCCGAAACCGACAGCGCCGTCTACGTCGAGCTCAAGGACGCGGCCGGGGGCATGGCGAGCGAGCGCTGGAAGCTCTATGGCGCCAGCCATGCCCTGGTCATCGGCATCGACGAGTACAGCGCCGGCTGGCCGCGCCTCTCCAACGCCGTCAAGGATGCCGAAAGCGTCGCTGCCGAGCTCGAGGCGCGCGGTTTCGCGGTCACCCTGCTGCTGAATTCCACGGGTGACCAACTGCGCAGTGAACTGCGCAATTTCTTCGCCTTCAAGGGCGCTGATCCCGAGGCCCGCCTCTTCGTCTGGTTCGCCGGTCATGGCTATACCGAGTTCGGCGAGGGTTATCTGGTGCCCGCCGACGCGCCCGATCCCAGCGAGCCGGCCTTCCGCGCCGTGGCGCTGCACATGGGCGATGTCGGCTCGATGGTCCGCATCGCCCGCTCCAAGCACGTCTATGCGGTGTTCGACTCCTGCTTCGCAGGCACCATCTTCAACGCCAGCCGGGCCCGCCCTCCGGCGGCGATCACCCGGGCGGTGAGCGAACCGGTGCGCCAGTTTCTGACCTCCGGCGACGCCGACCAGGAGGTCTCCGACGACGGCAGCTTCCGCCAGCTTTTCCTGAAGGCGCTCAACGGCGACGAGGATGCCGACGCCAACGACGACGGCTACCTGACCGGCACCGAGCTCAGCCTTTATCTCGAGGACCGGGTGATCAACCTGACCAACGCGCTGCAGACGCCGCGCAGCGGCAAGCTGCGCGACCAGCGCTTCGACCAGGGCGACTTCGTCTTCCTGCTGCCGCAGCCGGAGGAGGTCCAGGTGGCTTCCGCGAATCCGGAGCCCGAAGCCGCAGCGGGCACTCGCGCGCTGCCCTCCATGGACCGGGATCTCGCGGTCGAGCTCGCCTTCTGGGATTCGATCAAGTCCAGCGACAGCATCGCCGACTACCAGGCCTACCTGGGGAGCTATCCCGAGGGGCAGTTCGCGCCGCTCGCTGTAGCGCGCATCGCCGAGCTGGAGGCGCGGGTGGCGCGGCTCGAAGCGGAGCAGGCCCGGCTGGAGGAGGAAGCGCGCCAGCGCGCCGAGGAGGAAGAACGCCGCCGGGCCGAGGAGGAAGCGCGGCGCCAGGCGGAAGCCGAGGTGCGCCGGCAGGAAGAGGCGGAACGCGCGACGCAGCTCGCGGCGCTGCCCAAGCCGCCAGAGATCGATCCAGCCGAGCAGGCGGAGCTGGCGCTCAACCTCAACCGCAACGACCGCAGGGAGCTGCAGGCGGCGCTGACCGCGCTGGGCTTCGATACAAACGGCGTCGACGGCTTCTTCGGGCCGGGGACCCGCGCGGCAATCCAGGGTTATCAGGGCGCCAAGGGAGCGGAGCGGACCGGCTACCTCACGGCCAGCCTCGCCAGCAGCATCGTCGCCGAGGCGCCGAAGCCGGAGCCGGCTCCGCAGCCGGTACAGCAGGCCGCACCGCAGCCGGCCCAGACCCAGACTGCAGCCCTGCCGCCGGAGCCGGCGGTCTCCGAAGCTGAGATCAACGGCTACATCGACTCCAACGAGAGCGCGCTTCGCTCAGCGCTGGAAAACTACAACGACCAGCATCGCATTATCCTGCGCCATAGCGGCAGCTCGACCCTCTCGCGCACCAATTTCCTCGCCTGGCGTGTGGTGGAGATTTCCGGCAGCGAAGCTGTGGTCGGGGTCTCTTATCAACATCGGGCCGGCAACGCCTCAGGCGGCGGAACTCAGAGGTTCCTGATGAAATGGACCGGCTCGGCCCTCGAATTCATCGGCTACGAGAAGGATCGAGAGATGCGCCGCACCGGCGGCTGATCCTGCCTGTGAGGCGAGCGGCGCTGCCCCGATTTCTCCCTGGGGGCTGTGGAAAAAACAGGCGATATGCTCTATGCTTCCGTCGCTTAGCATTGGCGCGAGAGTGGGGCATGTTCAAATTTTTCAGTATGGCCGGGGTTCTCTCGGCCTTCGTCGGCAGCCTTCTATTGCCCTCTGCGGCCTTGGCCGCCGAGACCGACAGCGGCGTCTATGTCGAGCTGCGCGACGAGAACGCGCCGGACGCCGAAGTCACCGAGCGCTGGAAGTTCTATGGCGCCAGCCACGCGCTGATCATCGGCATCGACGACTACGATAACGGCTGGCCGCGCCTCTCCAACGCCGTCAAGGACGCCAAGGCGGTAGCCGAGGAGCTCGAGGGCCGGGGCTTCGAGGTGACCACGCTGCTCGACCCCACCGGCGACGAACTGCGCGCGCAGCTGCGCTCCTTCTTCGCGCTCCGGGGCGCCGACCCCGAGGCCCGGCTGTTCGTCTGGTTCGCCGGCCACGGCTACACCGAGTTCGGCGAGGGCTATCTGGTCCCGGCCGACGCGCCGGACCCGAGCAACCCCGAGTTCCGCCTGACCGCGCTGCATATGGGCGATGTCGGCTCGATGGTCCGCATCGCCCGCTCCAAGCACGTCTATGCCGTCTTCGACTCCTGCTTCGCCGGGACCATTTTCAACGCCAGCCGCGCCCGTCCGCCGGCGGCGATCACCCGCGCGGTGGCCGAGCCGGTGCGCCAGTTCCTGACCTCCGGCGACGCCGACCAGGAGGTCTCCGACGACGGGACCTTCCGCAGCCTCTTCCTCAAGGCCCTGCGGGGCGACGAGGACGCCGACGCCAACGACGACGGCTATCTGACCGGCAGCGAGCTCAGCCTTTATCTCGAGGACCGGGTGATCAACCTGACCAACTCGGCGCAGACGCCGCGCAGCGGCAAGCTGCGCGACCAGCGCTTCGACCAGGGCGACTTCGTCTTCCTGCTGCCGCGGGATGAAGAAGAGGTGCAGGTCGCCGCCCTCGACGAGGAGGCGCCGGCCGGCGAGGCCGGAACCCGCGCGCTGCCTAACCCCAACCCGGATCTCGCGGTCGAGCTGGCCTTCTGGGACTCGATCAAGGCCAGCGACAGCATCGCCGACTACCAGGCCTATCTCACCGCCTATCCCGATGGCCGTTTTTCCGTGCTCGCCGAGGCCCGCCTGACCGAGCTCGAGGCGCGGGTGGCCCGCATCGAGGCGGAGCAGGCACGGGCCCGCGAGGAGGAAGCGCGCCAGGAGGAAGAGGCGGCGGCGCAGCGCGCGGCCGCCCAGGAGCAGGCGCGGCTGGCCGAGGAGCGCGCCAAGATCGCCGAGGAGAAAGCCCGGCTCGCCGAGGAGGCGCGCCGCATCGCCGAGGAGAAGGCCGCCCGCGAGGCCGCGCAGGAGACTCAGGTCGCCGCGCTGCCCGAGCAGCCGCAGGTCGATCCCGCCGAGCAGGACGAATTGGCGCTCAACCTCAACCGCAGCGACCGCCGCGAGCTGCAGCAGGCGCTGGTGGCGCTGGGCTACGACACCCGCGGCATCGACGGCTTCTTCGGACCCGGAACCCGCAACGCGATCCGTCAGTATCAGGCCGCCAAGGGCGCCGCGCAGACCGGCTACCTGACCGCCTCTCTGGCCAGTGGGATCCTGTCCGATGCGCCGAAGCCGGAACCCGAGCCGGAACCGCAGCCCGTTACCGCACAGCCCGCGCCGGAGCCGCAGCCGGCGCAGACCCAGACCGCGGCCCTACCGCCCGAGCCTGTCGTCTCCAAGGATGAGGTCGAATCCTACGTCGCTTCGAACGAAGGCGCCGTTACCGAGATGTTTGTCGAATACAACAACCGTTACCGCCTCCTGAAGAAGCATGATTCCCGCCTGCCTCGGAAGGTCGTGCTCGGCGCTTTTCGCGTCAAAGAGATCGAGCAGGATGAGATCGTTGCGAGCGTGAGGCTTTCGGAAAGGTCGAATTACATGCCGCAAACCCTGACCAAGGATTTCCTGCTGAAGTGGACCGGCGGCGGCTTCGAGATCATCGGCTACCGGGAGAAATGGGAGCTGCGCCGCACCGGCGGCTGAGCGGGCCCTTTAGCCGGTACGTGCTTTCAAGGCGGTCGCAGCGCCCTCCGCGCCGAACACCCGCGCGAAGATCGTATCCACATGCTTGCTGTGGTAGCCGAGGTCGAAGATCGCCTCTAGCTCGGCATCCGAGATGGTCACTTCCGCATCGGCCTTCAGAAGTGCCAGGAAATCCGCCTTCTCGCCCTTGCTCTGGGCGTCCCAGACCTGCATCGCGTTGCGCTGCACAAGGCGGTAGGCGTCCTCGCGGCTGATCCCGGCCTGGGTCAGGGCGAGCAGCACCCGCTGGGAGTGGATCAGGCCGCCGAGCTGCTCCAGGTTGCGGCGCATGTTGTCGGGGTAGATCTGCAGCTTCTCGATCACTCCGGCCAGGCGGGTGAGGGCGAAATCCAGGGTCACGGTCGCATCGGGGCCGATCATCCGCTCCACCGAGGAGTGGGAGATGTCGCGCTCGTGCCACAGCGCCACGTTCTCCAGCGCCGGGACGACCGCCGAGCGCACGATCCGCGCCAGGCCGGTCAGGTTCTCGGTCAGCACCGGGTTGCGCTTGTGCGGCATCGCCGAGGAGCCCTTCTGCCCCGGCGCGAAGTACTCCTCGGCCTCGCGCACCTCGCTGCGCTGCAGGTGGCGGATCTCGATGGCCAGGTTCTCGATCGAGGAGGCGATCACCCCCAGCGTGGCGAAGAACATGGCGTGGCGGTCGCGCGGGATCACCTGGGTCGAGACCGGCTCGACCTCCAGGCCGAGCTGCGCGGCGACGTGGCGCTCCACGGCGGGGTCGATGTTGGCGAAGGTGCCGACCGCGCCGGAGATGGCGCAGGTCGCGATCTCCCTGCGCGCGGCCAGCAGCCGCTCCCGGTTGCGCGCGAAGGCGGCGTAGTGGCCGGCGAGCTTGAGGCCGAAGGTGGTCGGCTCGGCATGGATGGCGTGGCTGCGGCCGAGGCAGAGCGTGTCCTTGTGCTCCCGGGCGCGGGCCTCCAGCGCCGCCAGCAGGCGGTCGAGATCGGCCAACAGCAGGTCGCTCGCCTGGGTGAGCTGCACCGACAGGCAGGTGTCGAGCACGTCGGAGGAGGTCATGCCCTGGTGCACGAAGCGCGCCGCCGGGCCGACATGCTCGGCCAGGTTGGTCAAGAAGGCGATCACGTCGTGGTGGGTCTCGCGCTCGATCTCGTCGATGCGGTCGACCTCGAACTTGCCCTTGTCCCGGACCTCCTTGGCGGCCTCCCTGGGGATGATCCCCAGCTCGGCCTGGGCGTCGCAGGCATGGGCCTCGATCTCGAACCAGATCCGGAACTTGTTCTCCGGCTCCCAGATGCGAGTCATTTCGGGCCTGCTGTAACGCGGAATCATGCTTTCAGTCCTCTTGCTTGGCGGCGGCCATTCTACGCCGATTCCGCCTCTGTGGCGCGCCAGTTCTCCAGCTTCGTGCCGATCGCCGCAATCGGGGGTGCCCAGTCGAAGGGGTCCTCCTGCCGGTATAGCCGGACCGAAGGATACCAGGGGCTGGACTCCTTCTCAGGGAACCAGAACCAGTAGGCGCCGCGTCCGGCGGGGATCATCGCCCAGGTCTCGACGCCGAGGGCGCCGGCCATGTGTACCGTGGTATTGCTGACGGAGATCACCAGGTCCATCGCCGCGACCTGTGCGGCGAAGTCGTCGAGCGAGACGAAGGAGTCGACCTCGGGATCGTCATAGACCGCGATGCCGTGCTCGGAGTTCAGGTTCGCAATCTCCTCGGTGCAGTCGCCGTACTGCAGGTTGACGAAGTTCGCATCCCTTGCGCGGAGGATCGGCAGCCAATCGGCGAGTTGCGTCGACTTGTGGCGGGTCAGGCCGGCGTGCTTGCTGCGCCAGGAAATCCCGATCACCGGGCCGTCTCCGCGCGCCCGGTACGTCTTGCGCAGTGCGGCGGCCCGCTGCGGATCGGCTTGCAGGTAGCTGCGGCGGTCGGGAAAGGCGTCGAATCCGGGGCGCAGCCAGCGGCCGAGGTCGCCGCTCGAGGTCTGCCCGCCGATCGCCGGATCGAGGCAGGCGGCATCCGGCGGGTCGCTGCGCGGCACGACCGTCACCCCAGGCATCGAGCGGGCGAAGAGCGGCGCGAGGCGCGGCGCGCACTCGAAGATGCAGGCGATGCCGCGTTCGGCGAGTTCCGGCACCATGGAGGCGAAGAGAATCTCCTCGCCGATCGCCTCCTCGCCCCAGACCAGTAGGCGCTCGCCGGCCTCGGGCGGGCGTTCCAGGTAGGGCTGCGCGAAGTCGCGCCAGCCGACCTTGCGGGAGGTTTTTGCATTCTTCCAGCGCCAGGCGTGCTCCGCCCAGGCCTCGGACAGACGGCCCTGCCCGAATAGGGCCTGGGCCAGGTTCTGGTGTGCGTTGGGGTAGTCGGGCCGCAGGGCGAGCGCCTGGCGGGCGGCCGCCTCCGCCTTGTCGTAGCGCCCGAGATCGCGCAGCGGCGTCGAGAGATTGCAGTGCGCCTCGGTCATGCCGGGCGCGAGAACGGCCGCCTGCTGGTAGGCGGTGACGGCGTCCTCCGCGCGCCCGGCGGCGGTCAGCGCCTTGCCAAGATTGAAATGCGCAACGGGATCGTCGGGATGCCGCGCGGCGATCCGCTCCAAGGTGCTGACCGCCTCCTCGTGGCGCTGGCAGCGCTCGTAGCATTGCGCCAGGAAGACCAGGGAGTCGGGCGGCGCGCCGGGCATTACGACAAGGCGCTGCAGTAGCGGCAGCGCTTCGGCGTAGCGCTCGGCTTCGACCAGCAGCCGCGAAGTGCGCATCAGCAGGATCGGCCGCTCCGGCGCAATCTCCAGGGCGGCGAGAAGCCGCGCGATCGCCTCGCCTCGCCGCCCGGTGAGCAACAGCCCCTCGGCCAGGGCGCGCTTGGCCTCCGGCATCCGGGGCGCCAGCTGCTCGGCTCGCGCCAAGTGCGGCAGGGCCTCGGCCGCGGCCCCGGTCTTGCACAGCGAGAGCCCGAGCGTCATCAGGGCGGTGACGTCGTCCGGGTCGTGGGCCAGAATCCGCCGTTGCTGGGCGATCGTGTCGGATAGATTGGCGTCGGGCATGCCTTGGCCGACCATGCGCGCGTTCCACTCCTGGAAATGCCTGGAAAATTGGCTGAGAAGGTATTTCGTGATAGCGTCGCGCGTCAATTCTAGTTACGACTTCGGCCTCGGACGCGGCGGGATTTGCGCAAAAAAATCGGGACGTTATGAACCTCGAATTCACGCTCCTCGCGCTTCTGGGCGGTTTTGTCGTGGCGGCGGCCAGCCACTATAAGGCCGGGCAGCCGTTCGATCCCAACCGGCCGCGCCTTTTCCCCTACAGGGGCCTCGAGGTGCTGGCGATCTTCGTTTGCGCCCTGCTGCTCGTTCATGTACTGGCCCTGTTTACCGGCTGGGACATCCAGGGCGGCAGCATCGGCAAGCGCGGTATCATCTCCTTCCAATAGGCGGCTCGACGTGTCTGATTTGAAAGTCTTCATCGGTTGGGACTCGCGGGAGCCCGAGGCATATGAAGTCGCGCGGTTTTCCCTGCTGCGCCACGTCTCGATCGAGGCCGAGGTGCATCCCCTGAAGCAGCCGGAACTGCGCGCCCAGGGGCTCTACTGGCGCGAGTTCGACCCCATCGCCTCGACCGAGTTCACCTATACCCGCTTTCTGACCCCGCATCTCGCCGGCCACTGCGGCTGGGCGCTGTTCTGCGATAGCGACTTCCTGTGGTGCGGCGACGTCGGCGAACTGCTGGAACTGGCCGACCCCGGGAAGGCTTTGCTCTGCGTCCAGCACGACCACCGCCCGACAGAAACCGTCAAGATGGACGGCCGGGTACAGACCGTATATCCGCGTAAGAACTGGTCCTCCCTAATGCTGTTCAACTGCGACCATCCCGCCAACCGCAAGCTCACCCCGGAGGTCGCGAACGGCGAGAGCGGCAAGTTCCTGCATCGCATGCAGTGGCTGGCCGACGAGGAGATCGGCGCCCTGCCGGAGGCCTGGAACTGGCTCGAGGGTTGGTGCGCCAAGCCGGCCGAGGGCCCGCCGAAGGCGATCCACTACACCCGCGGCGGCCCCTGGTTCGAACAGTGGCAGGCCGTCGACTACGCCGATCTCTGGTTTGCCGAGCGCGCGTTGATGGAGCGAGGCGGAGCGGAGTCGCGACCTGCCGCCGCCGGCAAGTGAGCCGGGCCGGGCGCGGCGCTGAAAGCGGCGCGATGCGGCTGACTCTGGTCGAGCCGCGCGCCGGTCTCCACGGCGCGGCCGAGAGGCCTCTGACGATCTTCACGCATATTCCCAAGTGCGCCGGCACTGCCTTCGAGACCATCCTCGATGCCGTGGGGAAGAGCCGGGGCCGGACGGTGCGGCGCATCCGCGGCTCGATCTATGGGCAGTTCCTCGGTCCTGGCAAGTTCCAGAATTGCGAGCGGGCGCTGCAGCCGGGCGCCTTGCCGAAGATTCCGGAAGAGGTCGCCTTCCTGACCGGTCATCTTCCCTTTGGCGTGCACCGGCAGATTGCGGGCGACTGTATCTACATCACCCTGCTGCGCGAGCCGGAGGCGCGCTGCCGTTCGCATTTCCGCCATGGTATCGAGCGTGGCGGCTGGACGGAAGACACGCCGCTTGCCGATCTCTTCGCCTCCGGCGCGCTGATCGATAACCCCCAGGTGCGCCAACTCGCCGGCCTGGCCGACCCCGATACGCCCTGCGGCGAGCGGGAGGTAAAGACAGCGCTGCGGCACCTTGAGGAGGTCTATGGCGTCGTCGGCACGCAGGAGCGCTTCGACGATTTCCTCGCCGCGATGATCGCGCTCTACGACTGGCCGGCGGTCTGCTACGGCGGCAATCGGGGTTCCGAAGAGGAAGAGCCGGAGGGCGGGACCGCCGCCTGGCGGCAGACCCTTCGCGACCGGCATACCTGCGACCGCGAACTCTATGCCGAGGTGGCGCGGCGGCAGCCGCTCTGGCGCCGTGATCTGGAAAGCCGGACTGCGCCCGGCGGCAAAGCGGTCGAGCGACGCGAGATCCTACTGACCGCGTCCTTCCCGCGTTTAGGGCCTGAAGTGGGGGCGGTCGTTTGGGGTCCCAGTGCAAGGCTGCTCACCCGCGACGCCTTCCAGCAAGCTTTCGCGCCGATGCAGGCCCAGGGCAGGCTTCGGATCGTAGCAGCCTAGCCTCAGCTGCTAGTGCGGCAGGTTGCCAAAGCGTCCCTGGAAGCTCTCCTCGATCGCCAGGGGGCGCAGGTCGTTATTTCCGCCGAAAAACTTACCGGCGTTCGGCCCGCCATCGGCTCCCAAGGTAACCCGGTAGAGCTCGATAACATGGGCGTCGCGAAGCTGGGCTTCGCTTCGGAGCGAGTCATTGAAGCGCTCGGCCGCCTTGACGACTTCGTTCCACGGCTCGCCCGCTACCGAGTGCTTGATGTTCGGCAGCGGCGCAGTGACGAACAGAGGTGTCAGATTGCGATCTCGCGCCGCTTGAGCGGCGAGAGAAACGTAGTTGGCGGCAAGAAGGTCTAGCTCGGTCATGCCAAGGCTTTCCGCGCTTTCCTCGCCCTGCCCAAGCTTCGCTGCCATATCGCGTAGGCGAAGCCGGCCGAACAAAAATCCGACGGATACCCCCTGCGGCAGCTTGTCGAGCTCGCGTTCAAGCCAGGCCCGCTGCAGGTTAGGGGCGGGGGCCGTCACTTGCTGCAGGTCGCCGAAGGGAATGAAGCGGCTAGCCAAACGCGCCTGCTTGCCGCCGAAGGGAACCAGAAGATTCGCCGCCGCCAAGACGGAGCTGTCGCCGATCAAGATCAACTGACCTTCTTCGACGCCATCTAGGCTCTCGGGCCGGGTCTCGTGGTAGGCCATCAGCGCTTCGAGGTGGAGCGCCAGCTTCCGGAAGTAGCTCGGCTTGCGCTGCTTTCTGGAAACCTCGCGGATATAGCCGATCGCTTCGGCGCAGGTTTCTATGGCGCCGTGCTCCCAGGCATAGATCGCCTGCAGCACGATCTCGCCGAGAATTTCCTGCGGTGAGGTCACTGGCGGCAACTCCGCCAGCTCGTCGAGCCGGTCGGTGACCATCAAGGCCTGGGCGAGGAGGCAGAGGTCGTCCTTGGGGCGGTCTTCGGCCTTGCGGGCGGCGAGCAGATCCTCGATCGCCGGCTCGATCTCGCCGCGCGCGAAGCGCAGGCTGCCGCGCAGTTGCTGCGCGGCGGCGTGATTAGGGTCGAGTTCCAGTGCCCTGCCGGCCGTCGCCTGCGCCTCGTCGTTCTGGCCGAGCAGGCGCTGGATGCTTGCCAGGCGCAGGACGATCTGCGGATTGCTCTCGGCGCGGGTCACTGCGGCCTCGGCGCAGTCCGCGGCTTCTTCCAGACGGTCGAGCAGCAGCATCGCCTCGCAGAGGTGGTCCCAGGGCAGGGGATTGGCCGGCGCCAGCTCGGCCGCCTTGTGCAGCAGCGGCAAGGCGTCCTCGGCGCGTTTCTCCTGCAGCGCCACCAGGCCAAGCAGCCGCGTCGCCTCGGGGTGGTCGGGATAGTCCGCCAGGATATCGCGATAGGCCGCGCCGGCCTCCCTGGTCTTGCCCGCCATCTGGAGCTGGAAGGCCTGCTGGAGTTGCTCTCTGGGCGTGTTCACGCGGGCACTGTCCGGTAATTTCTGTTGATCGGGGCCACTGGGCCTTTAGGTTGCCTCCAGATATAGCCCCCGGCCCGGAGGGTCAAGCCGACACCATGCCTTCCTCGACCTCACTAGACAGTTTGCCGCGCGATCCCTTCTTCGTCATGGGCTTCCTGAAGTCCGGCACCACCTGGCTGCAGCTGCTGCTCGACGCCCACCCGGAGATCGCCTGCAAGGGCGAGGCGCACTTCTGGGACAGCTTCTTCGAGGACTTGATGAAGAGCGTGCAGCACTTCAATCGCAGGAAAAAGTGGCTGGCCGAGACCACCTTCCAGGGTCTCGAGCCCTTCCCCGGCATCGCCCGCGAGGACGTCGGCGCGATCATGCGCCTGGTGGTCGCCCGGGTGCTGACCCGGGCGGCGCGCGGCAAGGCGGCCAAGCTCTATGGCGAGAAGACTCCGAACACCATCCACTACATCGAGCCGGCGCTGACGATCTTTCCCGAGGCGCGCTTTCTCCACATCGTGCGCGACGGGCGCGACGCCGCGGTGTCCTGCTGGTTCCACTACCGGCGGGTCAAGGCCGAGCAGGTGCAGCAGCGCTGGAGCGGCAGCTTCGCCGCCTTTCTGGAAACCTCGGCCCAGCAGTGGGCGCAGGAGACCGCCAAGGGCCGGGCGGCGGCGGCGCGCTGGCCGGGGCGGGTGATCGAACTGCGCTACGAGGATCTGCTCGCCGAACCGGAGCAGACGCTGGGCCGCCTGACGGCCTTTCTCGAGGTGGACTCCAAACCTGAAACGCTCCGCGCCTGCCTCGCCGCCGCCGACTTCGCCAAGCTGTCCGGCGGCCGCGAAGCGGGGGAGGAGGACACGGGTTCCTTCTTCCGCAAGGGCGTCGCCGGCGACTGGCGGCAGCACTTCGACGCCGGGAACGCCGCCCGCTTCGAGGCGCTGGCCGGGGCGCAGCTGCGCGCCTATGGATACGAAGCTACCTAAACTAGGCCGGGCACCAACTCCGGTCTTTCTCGCTGGCCAGGCCCTCGAAGATCAGGCTGGCGCCGAGGGAGCGGTTGTCGCGGGTCAGCACCCGCAGCTTGCGGCCGTAGAGGTCCTCGTCTGCGCCCGGCGTGGCTTCCAAGCTGAAGGGGCGGCCGCTGGCCAGGTCGGCGAGGCGCCGGGCGGCGCGCCGTCCCAGCTGCTCCTCCAGCGGACATTCCGGGTCGAAGATCTCCGGGGCATGGGCGTCGGAGAGGCGGATTGTCTGGCCGCCGACGCGCAGGGTGTCGCCGTCGATCACGCAGTCGGTTTCGCGCGCGCTCGCGCAGAGGTCGAAGTCCGCGCGGCCGCTCGTGACCTTGGCCAGCGGCGGCGGCGTCACCACCTCGAGCAGTGCCCAGAACAGGCCGCCGAGGATCAGCAGCGCGGCCAGCAGCGGCAGCGGCGAGCCCATCGCGCCGCGCCTGCGGCGTCTGGGACGCGGCGGCTGCGTGCGGTAGTCCCGTTTCGCCGCCTGCCAGTCCCGCAAAGGGTTGCGGGCCTGCCAGGGATTTGGTCTGTGCTTTCCCATGCCTGCGCGACGCTTTTCCTCCAAGGAAAAGAGGATCGCGCGCCGGCCTTACTATTCTGCTAACGCCGGGGGCGCTCAGGCGCTCTCGCGCTTGCCGTAGAGCATGGTGACGTTGAGGCGGCGGTTCTCGTAGCCTTCCTTGAAGGAGACTTCGCCGGAGCGGTGGAACAGGTCGGAGTTGAAGATCACCACCCGGTTCTGGCGGTGCGGCACCTCCATCGCCTTGGCGCCGCTTTCGGCCAGGAAGGCCTCGATCGCCGCCTGGTCGCTGTTGTACTTCTCGAAGTCCCAGTCGAGCGGCGCTTCCTTGTCCCAGACCACCAGACCGCCGGTCGCGGGGTCGAGGTTGGCGCTGTCCGGGGTGATCCAGAAGTTGACGTTGACCGCGGCGAAGTCGGCGTGGCGCTCCAGCGCCTTCAGCTGGCTGTCGCACTTGAAGGACCAGAGCTTGCGCAGCGGGTGGTCCTTGAAGATGCCGGGGAAGGCCTGGCGCAGCTCCTCGGCGATCTGCAGCAGCAGCGGGCAGACGAAGCCCTCGTCCAGGAAGGCGCCGAGGTAGCCGTTGGCGTAGCGGTACTCGTACCAGATCGTCGAGGCGAGGCAGAAGCGGCGCAGGCCTTCCAGCGCCTCCGGGGACAGAAAGTCGTCGACGAAGGTGAAGCCGGGGCCGTTGCCGAGGTAGTCGGCCTCGATCGCCGCGCGGTCCAGGGCGGCGTTGACCGCCGGGCCCTTGAGCGCCGGCTCCGGGTCCCAGTGGACGGCGCGGTTGTAGGTCGGCGCCAGGGCCTGGCGCTCCTCGGGGGTCAGCGCGTGGATCGCGGTCTCGCCCTGCGCGGCGGGCAGGCGGTCCAGCACCGCCTGGTAGGCGGCGATGTCCGCTCCGAGGTCGCGCTGGGTCAGCTTGCGCTCGCGCAGGTAGTTCAGCTGCTCGATGTCGTGGCGCAGCTTGGAGCGGCTGGTCTTGGTCATGTCGCCGCGCCCGGAGACGATGCCGACCGGATGCTCCTCGAAGCGGCGCAGCCGGAACTCCTCGAAGTGCGCCCGCGCCGCATCGAGCGGACGGCCGAGGTCGATCATCGCCGTGCCCAGGTTGTGCCAGGCCTCGGTCATCTTCGGGTTGAGCTCCAGCGCCTTGCGGTAGGCGGCGACGGCCTCCTCGATCCGGTCGCGGTCGCGCAGGCTGCGGCCGGTGTTGTAGTGGGAAACGGCGTCCTGGGGGTTGGCGGCGATGGCCTTGCGGAAGGCCTCCAGCGCCGCGTCGTGGTCGCCGTCCTGGGCCAGCAGACTGCCCAGGTTGTTGATCAACAGGCTGCTGCCCGGGCAGGCGGCGATGCCGCGCTCCAGCTCGGCCTTGGCGGCGGCTTTGTCTCCCTTGGCGCGCAGCAGCTCGGACAGCTCGGCATAGGCGGCGGCCATCTTGGGGTCGAGCCGGGCGGCCTCGCGCAGCGCTTCCTCGGCGGCTTCGCTCTCGCCCTGCAGCCGGTACGCCCGGCCCAGGCTGTAGAAGGCGGCGGCGTTCTTCGGGTTCTCGGCAATCACCATCTCGAGCTGCGCCGCGGCGGCCTCCGGGCGGCCCATATCGAGGTCGATGGCGGCGGAAAGGGTGCGCGCCCCGCCGTGCTTGGGGCTTTGCGCCAGGAGCTGGCCGCAGAGCCGCTTGGCCGCGGCGAAGTCACCCTGGCGGTAGGCGGCGACCGCCGGGGCGAGCGGGTCTCTTTGCGGGTTCTGCGGGCGAGCGGTCTGCGGGTCTTGCGGGGTCTGCACGGTGCGGCTGTCTCCTTGCGGGAATGCGGCGGCACTATGCCGGGGGGACGGTCCAGGAGCAAGGCGGGAGGGGTGACGACGCTATGGCTGTCCATGGCCCCTGGCTGCGGCGGCTTTCGGCTGCTCGCTGCGGTGCTGCTCGGCCTCAAGACGCTGGACGAGCAGGCGCTCTCGCGGTTCTGAGCGAGCTGACGCGGCGCCTTTCGCGGTGCGCCAGCAGCGCCAGGATCGCGAGGTAGGCGGCGTACTCCGCCGCCATGGCGAGATATCTGCCGCTGCCATCGAGGAAGAACAGCGTCTCGACCGCGCAGACCGCGGCCATCGCCAGATAGGCTGCGGCCAGCATCGGCAGCAGCAGGCGCGCTAGGGCCAGGTAGCCGAGGAGGAAGGCCGTGGCGCCGGCCAGAATGGCGAGCCAATGCGCCAGCTGCAGCCACGCCGGAAACAGCGGGTTCTGCAGGCCGAAGCCGAGCCCGGGCAGGAGATACTCGGCGAGACCGCCGAGGCCCCAGGCGCCAAGGCCGAGGTGCAGCATAAACAGCAGCAGGAGGGCGGTTTTCATCTGCCGCTCACGCCGGCAGTCCGGCCTCGATCAGCCAGTCGCGCAGCCGGGCGCTGTCCTCGGCCAGGCGATAGTTCTCGCGGCTGAGCAGCAGGGTGGCGGTCAGCTCGGGGCGGATGCCGAGCGCCTCGGCGGCGAAGCGGCCGGCCCGCTCCCTGTCGCCCAGCGCCATGGCGCTGGCGGCGGCGTAGCTGCGCGAACGGAAGGTCTTGAAGGCGAGCGCGGTCAGCGCCGCGATCGCCTCCTCGTAGCGGCCGAGATTGAACAGCGCGACACCCTTTTCCTCCAGGCACCAGACCGGCATCAGCGGGTCGAGGGTCTCGGCCTCAGCGATCAGTTCGAGCGCCCGTTCTGGCCGGTGATTGAAGGAGTAGAAGGCTGCCGAGCGCGCCCGGATGTAGGCGTCGTTGGGGTTCAGCTCCATCGCCCGGCAGTGATGATGCTCGGACAGCTCGAAGTCGCCCATGAAGACCTGATAGGAGCCCATGATGCGGTGCGCCTCGGCATCGTTCTCGTCCAGCTCGAGCGCCTTCTGGATGTAGCGGAAGCCCTTGTCGGCGTCGAAGCCGGGCAGGCGCGAGGCCGAACAGACGTGCCAGGCGTAGGCGAGCCCGTAGTTCGGGTCGGCTTCGATCGCTCGCTCGAACCATCCGACGGCTTCGCGGATGTTGCCCTCGGTGACGCCGCCGAGACGATGGTGCTCGAGTCCCTTCAGCAGGAAGTCGTAGGCCTCCATGTCGTCGGGCCGCTTGCGCCGCGCCTCGGCGATCCCGGCGGCTTCGACCTGGCCGACGACGGTGGCGGCGATCCGGGTCGCCAGCTCCTCGAGCACGTCGAAGAGTTCGGCCCAGGGGCGGGCGTACCGGTCGGCCCAGAGGCTCTTGCCGCTCTCGGCGTCGATCAGCCGGACGGTGATCCTGACCCTGTCGCCGAGGCGCCGGACCTGTCCCATCAGCACGTGCTTGACCCCCAGCTCGCGGCCGACGGCCTGCGGGTCGGCGGTGCGCGGCTCGTAACTGGAGCTGGCGCTGCGGGAGATCACGAACAGCTTCTTGAAGCGCGCCAGCTCGATGATCAGGTCGTCGCTCAGGCCCTCGGCGAAGTAGCGCTGCTCCTCGTCTCCGCCGGCCACCTCGAAGGGCAGCACGGCCAGTGCGCGCTGCCGGATCGGCGCCGCTTTGGGATGGGGCTGCGCATGACCTTTCTGGAATCGTCCGGTCGGCATGCTGCCGGCAATTCTGTAGAGATGGATCTGCTCGGAGATGTTCTTCAGGCTGTGCAGCCCGAGGTCCTCGAAAACATAGGGCGAATTGCGCCGCACGTGATCGAAGATCGCCTGGCTGGCCAGCACCGAGGCTGGCTCGGCGGCTTCCTGAATGCGGGCGGCGAGATTGACGCCGTCGCCGATCAAATTCTCGCCCGAGACGATGACGTCGGCCAGGTGCAGACCGATCCGCAGCGGCAGCCGCGCGTCGCGCTCGCCTTCGGTCTCGCCGGCGCGGTTGGCGCGTTGAATCTCGACGCCGCAGTGCACCGCGTTGACCGGGCTGGCGAACTCGGCCAGGGCGGAATCCCCGGCGGTGTTGAAGATTCGTCCGCCAAAGCGCCCGGCGGTCTCGGCGATCATCGCCTGGCACTTCGCCAGCCCCTCCGCCGTGCTTTCCTCGGCGGATTCCATCTCCCTGGAATAGCCCGCGACGTCGGCGGCCAGAATCGCAGTCAGACGGCGTTCCATGACCCTCGCGCTCGATTTTTCCGGTGTTTCCCGAACATCAAACGGTACGGGAGCACAGGATGCAGCCATTGGCGCATTCCAACAAGGGCTATCCGCCATCGCGGCGAAGGCGCGCGCCTGCACTAGGCCAGCAGCCCCAGCGCCCGAAACGAGCTGTGGCCGCCCTTGCCGATAATCAGGTAGTCGTGCAGGGCGATGCCGAGCTTTTCGGCGGCCGCGGCGATCTCCTTGGTCATGACGATATCGGCCTGGCTCGGTGCGGTGTCGCCGGAGGGGTGGTTGTGCACCAGGATTAGAGCGCTGGCATTGAGCTCCAGGGCGCGCTTGACCACCTCGCGGGGATAGGCTGGGGTGTGGTCCACCGTGCCGCGCTGCTGCGCCTCGTCGGCGATCAGCCGGAGTTTCCTGTCGAGGAACAGCAGGTGCAGCGATTCGACCTTCTCGTGGGCCAGGCAGACGCGGCAGTAGTCGATCACCTTCTGCCAGGAGTCGATCACCGGGGTGGCCATGGCCTCTTCGCGGGCGAGGCGCCGGGCGGCCTCCGGCACCACCTTCAGCGCCGCCGCCGAGGCCGCGCCCATGCCCGAAACGCCGAGAAGCTGCTCGGGCGCCGCCGACAGCACCCCGGAGAGGCTGCCGAAGCGGGCCAGTAGCGCCTTGGCCAGCGGCTTGGTGTCGCCGCGCGGCTGGGCGGCGAACAGCAGGAATTCGAGGATCTCGTGGTCGGCCAGGGCGTCGCCGCCGCGCGCGAGCAGGCGTTCCCTCAGCCGCGCCCGGTGGCCGAGGTGATGCGGCTTCTCCGCCGCTTGCTCCCCCGCCATGCCGGATCGTCCGCCTTAGTCGTCGTAGGGCGGCAGCGTCCAGCCCTTCGGCGAGAGGGTGAAGATCTCGTGGCCCTCGGCGGTGACGCCGATGGAATGCTCGAACTGCGCTGAGAGCGAGCGGTCGCGGGTCACCGCGGTCCAGCCGTCGTCGAGGATCTTCACGGCATAGCGCCCGGCGTTGACCATCGGCTCGACGGTGAAGAACATCCCCTCCATCAGCTCCAGGCCTTCGCCCGGCTGGCCGTAGTGCAGGATGGACGGCGAGGTATGGAAGATGCGGCCCAGGCCGTGGCCGCAGAAATCCCGCACCACGGAGAAGCGGTTGGCCTCGACATGGCTCTGAATGGCGTGGCCGATGTCGCCCAGGGTGGCGCCGGGGCGCACTACCTCGATGCCGCGCATCATCGCTTCGTAGGTCGTCTCGACCAGCTTGCGCGCCTTCACGCTGGGCTTGCCGAGGTAGAACATCCGGCTGGTGTCGCCGTGCCAGCCGTCGAGGATCACGGTGACGTCGATGTTGACGATGTCGCCGTCGCGCAGCCGCTTGGCGTCGTCGGGAATGCCGTGGCAGACCACGTGGTTGATCGAGGTGCAGACCGACTTGGGAAAGCCGCGGTAGTTGAGCGGGGCGGGAATCGCGCCGTTGTCGACGATGAAGTCGTGCACCAGGCGGTCGATCTCGCCGGTCGAGATGCCGGGCCGCACATGCGGGGTGATCATGTCCAGGGTTTCCGCGCCGAGCCGTCCGGCCCTGCGCATCGCCTCGAAATCGGCGTCGCCGTGAATGTTGATGCCCCGGTGTTCCTGGGCCAGGGCGGCCATGTCCTGCTGCATTGACTCTACTGCCTAAAAGACGATCTCGACGGGTCCGGCCAATTCAATGGCGCCGGTGGTTAGATTGCAACTATAGCAGATTGCTTCAACCCCGTGGGAGCGGGCTTCGCGCAGCGCCGCGGCATAGGCCGGGTCGATGTCCTCGGCGATGGAGAAGCGGCGGCAGTCGCCGCGCTGCACCAGGTAGAACATCGCCGCACGATGGCCTTCGGCGACCATCGCGGTCAGCTCGCGCAGGTGCTTGGCGCCGCGCTTGGTCACGGAATCCGGGAACTCGGCGAGGCCGGGCTCGCGCATCAGGTGGACGTTCTTGATCTCGACGTAGCAGCGCGCGCCGTCCGGGTTCTCCAGCAGGATGTCGATGCGGCTGTTCTCGCCGTACTTCACCTCGCGGCGCAGGGACTTGTAGCCGGCCAGCTCCGGCACCGCCCCGGCGGCGATCGCCTCCGCGGCGATGGCGTTGGGGTGGGCGGTGTTGATGCCGACGATGCCGCCGTCGACCTCCAGCAGCTCCCAGGTGTGGCGGTACTTGCGGGTCGGGCTGTCGGATTCCGACAGCCAGATGCGCGCGCCTGGCGGATTGAGCCCCAGCATCGATCCGGGATTGGGGCAGAGCACGGTGATCTCGCCCTGGCCGGGGATGTCCACATCGGCGAGGAATCGCTTGTAGCGGCGCAGCAGCCGCGCTTCGGTCAGGGGCAGGTCGAATCGCATGGCCTGGAACCTACGCCCGGCGCGGAGAGGCGTCCAGCCTCGGCGCGCCGGCGCGGCTTACTTGCTGTCAAGCAGCTGACGCAGCACCTGGGCCAGTTCGCTGCGCCGGTAGGGTTTGCGCAGCACCGGCCAGTCGGCCAGATCCAGGGGCAGCTGGAAGCGGGTCATGTCGCTGAAGCCGGTGGTGAAGATCACCTTCAGGCCGGGGCGGCGCTTGATCGCCTCGGTGGCGACGTCATAGCCATGCAGGCCGCCGGGCATCACCATGTCTGTGAACAGCAGGTCGACCTGCGCGTCGCCTTCCAGCAGGGCCAGGGCGGCAGGGCCGTCGTGGGCTTCCAGCACCTTGTAGCCCAGCGCGTTGAACTGCGTGAGCACGAAGCTGCGGACCAGCTCGTTGTCCTCGACCACCAGTACGGTTTCGCTGCCGTGCGGCGCGGCCCGGTCCTCGGCTGCCTCGCTCACGGCCGCGGGCTGTTCGTCCCGGCTGGCGGGCAGGTAGAGCCGCACCGTGGTGCCCAAACCCGGCTCGCTGTAGAGCTTGGCGAAGCCGCCGGACTGGCGCAGGAAGCCGTAGACCATGGAAAGGCCGAGGCCGGAGCCCTTGCCAACCTCCTTGGTGGTGAAGAAGGGTTCGAAGGCCTTCTCGGCGACTTCGGGCGGCATGCCCTCGCCGGTGTCGGTGATGTCGATGCAGACGTAATCGCCGGGCTGCAGTTCCTGGTCCTGTTCCGCGTAGTCCTCGTCGATCTCGACGTTTGCGGTTTCGAGGATCAGCTTGCCGCCGCCGGGCATGGCGTCGCGGGCGTTGATCGCCAGGTTGAGGATTGCGTTCTCGAGCTGTCCCGGGTCGGCGTAGGCCGGATTGAGCGCTTCGGCGAAGCGGCGCTCGATCTCGATGTTTTCGCCCAGCGTGCGGCCGAGCAGTTGCTCGACCCCGGCGATCAGGGCGTTGCAGTCGATCAACTTGGGCGTGAGCCCCTGCTGCCGCGAGAAGGCGAGCAGCCGCTGGGTCAGCTCCGCGCCGCGCTCGGCGGCGGTTTCGATGGTGGCGCTGAGCTGGCGCAGCTCCGGCTGCTTTTCCAGGCGCTCGCTCAGCAGCTCGGCGTTGCCCAGGATCACCGCCAGCAGGTTGTTGAAATCGTGCGCCACGCCGCCGGTGAGCTGGCCGACGGCTTCCAGCTTCTGCGCCTGGCGCAGCTGGCGCTCCAGATCCTTCTGCAGCGTGATGTCCAGGTTGATGCCGCCGATCGCCACGAAGGTACCCTCGGAGTCGAACACCGGGAACTTGGTGATGTGGATGTGATGCTCGCCGTCCGGCCAGGTGGCGACGCTTCTGAATTCGCGAATCTCCTGGCTGGCCATCACCTCCTTGTCCTGGGCTTCGTACTCCTCGGCCTGGCTGTCCCCGAAGAGCTCGTAGGAGAGACGCCCCTCGATCTCTTCGTCGCTCAGCTGCAGGTATTCCCTGATCTTCTTGTTGACCAGCAGATAGCGCCCTTGAAGATCCTTCAGATAGACCGTGGCCGGAACGTTGTCGATCACCAGGCGCAGCAGGTCCTGCTGCTCGCGGATCTTGCGCTTGGCCCGCTCCTGCGAGGTGACGTTGCGGCCGACGCCGCGGTAGCCGCGCAGCTCTCCCTTCTCGTCGAACAGCGGCTTGCCGGAGATGCTCAGCCAGGACTCGCCCGTATCGGGATGGATGAACCTGCGGCGAATGTCGAAAAATGGCGCGCCCCGGTCCATGTAGCCCTGGACCTCCTCCGGCAGGCCTTCGCCGGTCAGGCGCTGGTGCAGCTCCCAGCGGCTGTAGCCGATCCAGTCCTCCGAGTTCAGGCCGATGCCCTCGTAGACCTGCGAGGAGGTCAGGTAGGTGAAGCGCTGCTCCAGGTCGGTTTCCCAGAACCAGTCCGCGGTCAGCTCCGCGAGATCGCGGAAGCGCGCCTCGTTTCGCCGCAGCTCCTCGCTGGCGACTTGGGCATCAAGGGCGCGCCGCAGCTCTGAGCGCAGCAGGCAGAACTTCTGCAGACTGCTGCCGATCAGGTAGGCGACCGCGAAGAATGCGAGGTAGGGGGCCGCGTCCAGCTGTACGTGATCCAGCGCGAAAAACAGCGCCAGGACACTGGCGATGCCGCAGATCGCCGGCACCACCGCCTCCCAGAGGATGCCGGAGACGGCGTTTTCCTGGATCTCGTTTTCCGCGAAGCTGAACTGCCGCCGTTCCCAGGCCGCCCAGGTCATCGTTCCCAGGGCGGCGATCCACAGGCTGTCGAAGTAGGCGCCGACCAGATAGACGCCGTTGATCAGGGCGTAGGCATAGGGCAGGTGGACCAGGGAGAACAGCAGCAGCGAGATCGTTATCAGCAGCATGACGAAGAAGTCGCGCGCGCCGATCCGCAGCAGCGTCAGGAAGCAGGCGTAGATAAAGGCGAGGAAGTAGAGGATCGGGTAGGCCAGCGCGACCCACAGCCGGCTGCCTTCCAGGGTGCCGGCGAAGTCGCTGTAGTTCAGGATCGTGTAGAGAAAGCAGACGGTGGAGAGGAATACCAGCAGGGTCGCGAACTTCCACTGCATCGCATACTTGATCTGATGCCGGGTCGGCATCGCCAGGAAAGCGGCGACGATCAGGATCGGATAGCCCAGGAAGCCCAGATCGGCGAGGCTGGGGACCGGCGTGAAGCGGCCCAGCGCCAGCTCGTACCAGCTCCACACCAGCATGCCGAAAACCCAGAAGACGCTGGCCAGGGTGAAGCCGCGCCAGGTGTTGTAAAAGGGCGGCTCGACATGGCGCGAGGTCAGCAGGCACTGCCAGGTCAGGATCGCCGCGGCGGCGGTCCATAGCGTGTTGGCCCAGGCGCTGCGCGCAACCTGGGTCAGATCGAGGACATGCTGTCCGATCGCAAAGATCGCGGTAGCCAGGACGATCGCGGCCAGGGCGAGCAGACTATGCGAAGCCTGCCTGACGATGAGCTTATCCTCTGTTACGTTTCGGGCCCCTCCGCAATAACAGAAATTCACCCCTTTGCCACGACCCATGATGGGGCGTGCGCGGCCACGCTGGCGCCAGCGGACTTGTACTTTTGCGATGCCTGACGCAGGTTTAAGGTGATTCAACGCGCAGCCACCGGAGTCGCCGTTTCCATGAGAGTTCTCGCCTTCACGTTCCTGGCCGGTCTCGGTCTGGCGCTCGCCGCCTGCAGTGGCGGCAAGCAGGAGTCGCCGGTCGGCACCGAGCCGGCCCCGGCGTCTTCTTCTGCTCCGAGCTCCGGTTTCTTCGAATCGCCGCGCATCAACGACGACTGGAAGAAGACCGACGTCAACGACGAGCAGCGGGCCAACGACACCGAGGACTGCTACTTCAGTGCCCGGGCGCTGACCGCCCACGACCGGCGGATCGAGAGCGACATCGACGCCGGACGCAGCGACAGCGCGCAGATCCTCCAGACCCGCGAGTTCACCAGCCGCCTCAACCGTTACGAGGAGCGCAACCGCGAGATCCGGCTGTTCAACGAGTGCATGCAGGCCAAGGGTTACGCCCCGACCGTCGAGGGCGAGCAGGACCCCGACGCCCAATAACGGCACGCAGCAGGTATGACAGCTTCCGGGGGACAGGCGACCGCTGCGGTGCTGATCGTCGGCAACGAGATCCTCTCGGGCCGCACCCAGGACGCCAATCTTGGCTATCTCGGCAAGCGTCTCAACGACTGCGGCATCCGCCTGGTCGAGGCCCGCGTGGTGCGCGACGTCGAGGCCGAGGTGGTGGCGGCGGTCAACGCGCTGCGGGCGCGCAACGACTACCTCTTCACCACCGGCGGGATCGGCCCGACCCACGACGACATTACCGCCGCCTGCATCGCCAAGGCCTTCGGCCGCGCCCTGATCGTCCATCCCGAGGCGCGGCGGATTCTGCTCGACTTCTACGGGCCGGAGAAGCTGACCGAGGCGCGGCTGCGCATGGCCCGCACCCCCGAGGGCGCCAGCCTGATCGAGAACGCCGTCAGCCGCGCCCCGGGTTTTCGGGTCGAGAACGTCTTCGTCATGGCCGGAATTCCCCGGGTGATGCAGGCGATGTTCGAGGCCGTGGCGGGAAGCCTCGAGGGCGGCCGGCCGATGGTCTCGGCGACCCTGGTCGCCCGCGCGCCGGAAAGCACTCTGGCCGGGCCGCTGACCGCGCTGCAGGAGCGCTTTCCCGGCGTCGAGATGGGCAGCTATCCCTTCCGCGACGAGACCGGCTTCGGCGCCGAGCTGGTGCTGCGCGGGCTCGATCCGCAGGAGGTGGAGACGGCGGCGGCGGCGCTCCGCGCGGCGCTGGCGGCCGCGGACCTGCCGGTCGATAGCTAGGCTCCAAACCCTTCAAAAGAGCAAGGCTCACGCATCAGCTTGAGTCTGTCCGATGCGCTCTTGCTCTGTCAGTCGGCGGCGATCCAGGCGCGCATGCCGCGCCCGGCATAGGCGGCGGCGATCGTCGGCACGGCCAGCACGGCCATGGTACCCAGCGCCGTCAGCAGCAGGGCGTCGTTGCCCGGCGGCACGGTCAGGGACAGCAGTGCGGCTTGGCTGGCCATCATCGCCACGCTCCAGATCCAGGGGCGCTCGGGCTCGAGGAAGCCCAGCGCGGCGCACAGCAGGGCGCAGAGCGGCAGTCCGAAGTAGACGTAGGCGGGGTTGCCCCAGTTGGCCGGCTGATCGGTGATGACGGCGATTCCGAGCCAGATTCCGGCCCCGGCCAGGGCGGAAATCAGGATGGTGACGAGGGTGGCCTGGAGGTTCACGGCAGCGGGTTCCGAGCTTTGTGGAGACAGTCTGCAGGCTAGACCGCAAAGCCTTTCCAGCCGGTTAAAGCATTAAGTTTTATGTAGTTTTTCATTCCAGCGGCAGCAGCACCACCGACTGCGCGGCGCGGCCGATGACGCCGCCGGCGTCGCGCAGGGTCGTCGCCGTCAGGCCGTGGCCGCCGCCGTGCCACAGCGGCAGGCCCTCGGCGCCGATCCAGTCGCCCTGCGGCGCGCGCGCCAGGTGAACCGTCAGGTCGACATTGGGGAAGCCGCCGACCTTGGGGTCGAGCGGGCCGTCCGGCCGGGTCAGGCCGGAGATCCAGTCGGCCAGGGCGGCGGTGCGGGCCATCGGCCCCGGATCGGCGATCGGCGGGCGGCGCGCCCGCATCCAGATCGTTCCGCCGCTGCCCGGCTCCTGGCGCAGCTCGCAGACGTCGGCGTACCAGGGGCTCTCGGCGTAGCGCCAGAGGTCGAAGGGCGGCGCGCTTTCCGGATCGCGCGCCGCGTCCGGCAGCGGCCCGAGCGTGGGAATCTCCAGGCCGCGGATCAGGGCCATCTCGGCGAAGGCGGCCAGCTTGCCCTTGCAGCTCAGCCTGGCGCGCAGCACCGCGACCCGGCGGCCGCTCTGGATCGCCTCGATCTCGACCGCCAGCGGCTCGACCGGGACCGGGCGCAGCAGGTAGAGCGCGAACTGCGCCGGATGGCCAGTCCCGCCGCCCTCTGCGCCGCCCTCTGCGCCGCCCTGCCAGTTTGCCGCCGCCCAGCGCTCCATGCTTCCGGCGAGCAGTCCGGCCACGGCCCCGGCGTGCTGTCCCGGGAAGGGGCCCTTGGTCTCCGGCGCCGGATGCCACAGGCCCTCGGCCTCGCGGTAGAGCGGCGCCGCCGTCTCCATCACTCCGCATCCGCCAGGTGCTTGCAGAAAGTGTCGTGGCCGATGTTCGTGCCGCAGAACACCAGGCCGATGCGCTGCCCGGCGAGGCGCTCCTTGAGCGGCCCGGTCAGCGCCGCCGTGCCCGCGGCGCAGGCCGGCTCGACGGCCAGTTTGAGGTTGTCGAAGACGAAGCGCATCGCCCGGCGGATCGCGGTGTCGTCGACCAGCACCACGTCGTCGACATGCCGCTGGATCATCGCGAAGGTGCCGGGCGTGGCGTAGGGCGCGCCGAGGCTGTCGGCGATGGTCGCGACCGCGTCGATCTTGACCGGCTTTCCGGCGTCGAGGCTGCGGCGGATCGCCGGCGCGCCTTCGGGCTCGACCCCATAGACCCTGCAGTCCGGCCGGAGCTGCTTGACCGCCGCGGCAACCCCGGCGATCAGCCCGCCGCCGCCGACCGGGACGATCACGGCGTCGAGGTCGAAATCGCGCGCCGCCGCCTGGCGGCAGAGCTCCCAGCCGACAGTGGCGGTGCCGAGCACGGTGTTGGCCCCCTCGAAGGGGTGGATCAGGGTCCGGCCTTCTTGCTCCTGGATGCGCAGCCCGGTCTCGAAGGCCTCGGCGATGTTTTCGGTCAGGATCACCTCGGCGCCGTAGGACTCGGCGCGGGCGCGGCGGAAGGGCGGCGCCGACTTCGGCATCACCACCTTGGCGCTCGAGCCGAGCGCCCGGGCGGCGTAGGCCACGGCGATGGCGTGGTTGCCGGCCGAGACCGCGGTGACGCCGCGCTTGCGGTCGGCCTCGGACATCCGCAGCAGGTTGGTCAGCGCGCCGCGCGCCTTGAAGGTGCCGGTGACCTGGAACAGCTCCAGCTTGGCCAGCACTGTGGCGCCTTGCGGCCCGGCGGCGGCGATCTCCGGCCCGCGCCAGGCGTGGACCGGGGTTTCCAGCACCGCGTCGCCCAGCGCCCGCCGCGCCGCCTCGATCTCGCCGGGGGCGGGGGTGACGCTGGGCGCCTGGGAGGGGGGGTGCGACATGCGGGCCTGCCTCGGTCTTGCTGGGCGGCGATCATAAGCGCAAGGCGCGGCAGAGGGCTAGACTCCGCGCTGTGTCTCGCGGTCGCGGCTGAACATCTCCAGCTTCAACTCCAGCAGCTCGCCCATCCAGAGGGCGTGGTCGCGGTGGTCGGCCAGGGCATCGCCGGTGTTGGGATGGATGAAGACCGTCAGGCCGCCACGATTGAGCGCCAGCCAGGGGATCACCCGGTCGAACAGCTCGGGATCGAAAGAAAGCTGGCAGGACCAGCGCGGATGCGGCCCGACCTCCTTCTCATGCACCCGCCCCATCTCGACCCCGGGAAAGGCATCGCGCACAGCCTCGCAGAGCGCGCGGGCCTGATCCACGGTGTCAGGCCCGAAGTAGACGTGGGCGTGGTAGGAGTCGATGGCGGAGAGGGAGGGCATAGCAGGCTGGGTTTCAGGCAATCGCGTCCAATCCCTTCTCCTGAACCAGGGTCAGCAGCTTGAGCGAGGGACCGGCGGGGTGCTTTTCCCCGCGCTCCCACTGGCTGACGATCCCCTTGGAAACGTTGAGATGCAATGCGAAGACGGCCTGGCTGACCTGTTCGCGCTGGCGCAGCGCCCGGATCTCGGCCGGCTTCATCTCGCGCACCGGAGTCAGGCAGAGGTCGTCGAAGCGGCGCAGCGTCCGCTTGTCCATCACCCCGGCCTCGTGGAGATCGGAAGCGGTTTCGTGGATCGCGCCGAAGGCGGCGCTCTTATAGGTCTTCTTCATCGCACTTCACCTCTACCAACGCGCCGCGCTGCAATGCTTTTGCAAGAGCGGCAGTGTCATAGCCCAGCATTTCCTGAGCCAAAGCCTTGAAGCCTTTCAACTCGTTTTGCCGAATGTTGTCCTGTGCATTCTTAGCGAAACCATAGGCGAAAAAGGCTTTATCTCCGGAGCGAAACAGAACGATCGACCTGTAGCCACCGGACTTTCCCTCTCCTTGTCGCGCAATCCGCTGCTTGATCACCGCAGCACCGAGATTGGCATCTATCGATCCAGCATCGGCACGCTGGACAGCCCTACACAGGTCAGCGTCTTCGATGCCTTCCTTTCGGGCGAAGCGAACGAACCATTTGGTCTTGAATACCCGCGTTCGCTGCCTGTCCCCAGCCATCTGATCCAGACCTTATTTATAATGCCTAGTGTTATATTTTTCAATCAAATTCATAGCACCTGGTATTACAGTCATGCTGCGCCATCGGCGATCCGAAGGCGCTCGCGGCGGATCGCTTGTCAGGCTGGTGGCCCCTCCCGGATTCGAACCGGGACGTCCTTTCGGACCAGGGATTTTAAGTCCCATGCGTCTGCCAATTCCGCCAAGGGGCCGCCGCGCGCCGCGCCCCACCTTAGGCCGGGACGCTGCAGTCCCTCCCTTGTGCAACAGCTGGGCGCGCCGCGCAACGCGCTGGCTCGCGGGCCCTGGTGAGAAGGCGGAATGCAACGCAGCGGCGCCCCGCCCGAAAGGTGGGCTGGAGCGCCGAAATTCTGTGGGAAATCTAGCGGCCGGCAGTCCAGACAGCGCGGCGGTTACGGGCTAGGTTCAGTTCTTGCCGTTGCCGTTTCCATTGCCGCCGGCGTTGCCGTTGGCATTGCTGTTGTTGCCATTGTTGCCGCTTGGGCCGCCGACGCCGGCGCTGTTGCCCGGATTGCTGCCATCGACGCCGCCCGGATCGTTGCCGTGGCCGTTGTCGCCGTCGTTCGCGCTTTCGCCTGGACCCTCTCCCGGGCCTTCCCCCGGGCCTTCCCCGGGACCCTCTCCCGGGCCTGCACCAGGACCCTCACCGGGATCTGTCCCGGGGCCGGGATCATTGCTTGGGCCGGGGGCTTCCGCCGCCGCGGCCGAGGGCGCGCTACCGGTCGAGCCGAGCGTGGAATCGACATCGGTGTCGATCGAGACTGCCGCGGTCGAGGTGGTTCCGACGGAGCAGAGATAGGGATCGCGCGCCAGCCAGCAGGCGAAGTCGTTGCTGCGTACCGGCGCGTCGAGCGCCAGCAACTTCTCGGTGTCGCGCTTCACCGCGACATACTTCCCGGGATAGACCAGCACCTGTTCGTTGTTGGCCTTGTTGGTCACGTCGACCAGGCCGGAAACAGTGCCGACCACGGTGGAGCCGTCGGGTTCGTGGCGGACCACGAAGTCGGTCCCGCGCACGCCGATCACCGAAGTCGTGGTGGCGAACTTGATCTTTTCATCTCCGCTGCCGTTGGAGACGAAGCGAAAGACGCCTTCGCCGAGCTCGAGCAGCGCGTTGCCCTGGCTGTCCTCGCTGTAGACGAAGTCGTCGACGGTCGCCGTGGAGTTTGCGCCGAGGTGGAAGGAGGTGCCGTCGATGAAGATGACGGAGAGGCCGCCTTTTTCCAGGGTCTCCAAGAACTCGTTGCGGACCACGTCGTCTTCTTTCTTCAGCGCGCGGCGCTGCTCCGCCGGCACCGTGCCATAGGCGCCTTCGATGACCTTCTCGACCGCGCCGATCGCGCTTTCGGCAACGGCGGCTGTCGGCTGACCGAACATGAGGAAACTTGCCCCCGCCAGCGCAGAAGCGAAAAGTATGTTCTTCATGGATGCACCTAACGGCCCGAAGACCGCTCCCCGATCCAAGTTCATTTATGCTTAGGAATATTTTTACCATAATTTACGTAAAAATTTGAGTCGTATTATTTGTCGTTTATTACGTTCTAGGTAGTTGATCCTAGTTTATATTATAACGTTGTTTAATCGCGTGTTGCGTTGGCATCCCTTCTCACGGCCAGGCGTGCTTGCCGTGGATCTCCCACATCTTCTCGCGGATGCGTTCGGAGAGCTGGCGGCCGGGGATCGCCGCGCGGTTGATGTTCCAGGACAGGGTGATACGCGGCGTCTCGCCGAAGTAGGGGGTGACCATGTGCACCGTCTTGCCGGGGAACAGCAGCAGCAGGCCTTCCGCCCCCGCCGGGGCGCAGGGGTGGGACATGCAGCCCTCCTCCTCGGGGCAGCAGATCTGCATCCGCGGATCGGCGAAGAGGAAGGTGCCCTCGTTGCCCTGCGGGTCGATCTCTCCGGGGTCGAGGAAGTACACCAGGCTGGCGTAGGCGCGCGGGTGGCTGTGGGCCATGCAGTGGTCGCCCTTGCGGTAGAGCGTCGCCCAGGACAGGTCGACTACAGCCGGGCCGGGGCCGAGCGCCATCTCGAACAGCGCCAGCGCCCGGGCGTGGAGCAGCCGCGCCGCCGGGCAGTCCCAGCTCTCGATGTCGAAGACCTTGCGGCTGCCGACCATGCCGTCGAAGGGGGCGGCGAGCGGCGAGTCCTGGGCCAGGCGCATGATGGTGGCGCGCAGCGCCGGGTGATAGGCGGCGGTGTCCGTGAACTTGGTCAGGAACACGGTCTCGCCGCGCCAGCGGGCGTACTTCTGCCCCTGCGGCCAGACCGCCGTGCCGGGCGGGTCGAGAACCTCCTGGGTCATCCCCCCTCCAGCCTTGCCGCGGCAGGGTAGCGCGCCGCCCCTGCGGCGCTTACGAGGCCGACTCGCCGTTGCCGCCGCCGTCGCCGGGACCGTCGCCGGGACCATCGCCGGGGCCATCCCCCGGGCCGTCGCCAGGACCGGCTCCCGGTCCGCTGCCGGGGCCGGCGCCGGCCGTGCCGCCGGTGGTGCCCTGGCTCGAGGTGTCGCCGCCGCCGGCGCTGGTGCCGGTGCCGCCGTCGGTGCCCGTGGTGTCGCAGATGTAGGCGTCGCGGGTCAGCCAGCAGGCCAGGTCGGCGATCCGCACCGGCGCGTTGCGCACCGGGATTTCGCCGCCGCCGGGCGCGAGCACGGCGTATTGGCCGGGGCGCACCTCGACGGTCTCGCCGGTCTCGCGGCTGGTCACCTCGATCAGGCCGGAGATCACGCCGACCCGGGTCAGGCCGCTCGGCTCGTGGCGGACGATGAAGTCGGTGCCGCGCACGCCGATCACCGAGGTCGAGGTGGCGAACTTGACCTTGCCTTCCTGGCCATCCTCGCCGCCGCCGCTGCCGCTGCCGGAAATGAAGCGGAAGGCGCCGACGCCGAGCCCGACCACCGACCCGTCCTGGGCCTCGGGATCGAACAGGAATTCGTCGAGCTTGGCCTGGCTGCCGCCGCCGAGATGGAAGGAGGTGCCGTCGATGAAGGCGATGGTGACGCCGCCGCCCTCCACGGTCTCCAGCAGCTCGTCGCGGACCACGCCCTGCTCGGCGTTCAGCTCGCTGCGGCTCGCTTGCGGCGGGGTGCCGTAGGCCTTGATCTCGACCTTCTCGACCTTGCCGATGTTCGCGCTCTGGGCGGCGTCGGCGACGAAAACCGGCAGCGCGAGCGCGGCGGCAAGGGCGAAGCTCAAGGCTTTGGCATGCATGATACTGTCTTTCCTATCTGCCCGGCCGCGGGGGGCGCGGCAAAAAACCGGTGGTCCGGTGAAGTCCGAGTCAGTAAAACGCTACTGGCGATTACAGCTTAAGTCTCTCATTTTCTGGTCGTTTTTTCCAGAAATCAAATAAACTCCTGGTTTCAAGCTGTAATCCTCTTGTCGCCTGACAGGATTGGCGGGCGAAAGCGGGGGAAGGTGATCGAGCGGCATGCTGCGCGTACTTCATAGGTTGTTGCCCCTGGCGCTGCTGTTGCTGGCGCTCGGCCTGAAGCTGCACGAGCCGCCGCAGCTCGCCGAACTGCGCCTGACGGTGTTCGACACCTATCAGCGGCTCTGGCCGCGCGAATACCAGCCGGCGCCGGTGCGCGTGGTCGACATCGACGAGGCCTCCCTGGCCGAGATCGGGCAGTGGCCCTGGTCGCGGCGGACCCTGGCGGAGCTGCTGCAGCGCCTGTCCGACTACGGCGCCGCGGTGGTTGCCTTCGACTTGATCTTCGCCGAGCCCGACCGCACCTCGCCGGCGGCGATGGCCGATCAGCTCGAAGGCGAGATCGACTCGCCGGAGCTGACCGAGGAGCTGCGCCGCCTGCCCGACCACGACCAGCTGTTCTCCCGGGCGCTCAGCCGGACGACCGCGGTCACCGGCTATGTGCTGACCACGGAGAACAACGGCGGCCAGCCGAGCGAGAAGTGGGGCACCGGCTTTGCCGGCGACTCGCCCTTGCCCTTCCTCACCGCCTACCGCGGCGCGGTGACCTCGCTGCCGGAGCTGGTCGATGCCGCCGCCGGCAACGGCCATCTCAACGCGCTGCCGGACATCGACGGGGTGATCCGCCGGGTGATGCTGCTGTCGCGCCTGGGCGACAAGGTCTATCCCTCGCTGTCGATGGAGGCGCTGCGCACGGTGCAGGGCGCCAGCACCTATCTGGTGAAGTCCTCCAACGCCAGCGGCGTCGAGAGCCTGGGGGCGAGCACCGGCGTGGTCTCGATGAAGGTCGGCGGCCTGGAGGTGCCGACCGACCCCGAGGGCGGCTACTGGATCCACTACACCGGCCACCGGCCGGAGCGCTTCGTCTCGGCGTCCGAGGTGCTGGCCGGGAACGCGCCGGCCGAGCTGCTCTCCGGGCATATCGTCATCATCGGCAGCTCGGCGGCCGGCCTCAAGGACCAGCGGCCGACGCCGCTCGATCCCGCCGCGCCGGGCGTGGAAATCCATGCCGAGGCGCTGGAGCAGATGATTCTCGGCATTTCGCTGCTGCGGCCCGACTGGGCGATCGGCGCCGAATTCATCTTCATCCTGGTGCTCGGCGCGCTGCTGATCCTGATCCAGCCCTGGCTCGGCGCTTTCTATTCGGCGATGCTCGGCGCCGTCGCGATGGTCACGGCGGCGACCGGCTCGGTCTATGCCTTCCTGGCGCAGAGCCTGCTGTTCGATCCCGTGATCCCCTCGCTGTCGGTGCTCGCGGTGTTCCTTTCGGCCGCCTTCGTCTCCTTCCTGCGCACCGAGCACGACCGCAATCAGATCCGCTCCGCCTTCGGCCACTACCTGGCGCCGGAGCTGGTCAAGCGTCTCGCCGACAACCCCGGGACCCTGACCCTGGGCGGCGAAACTCGAGACATCTCCATCCTCTTCGCCGACATCCGCGGCTTCACCACGATCTGCGAGGGGCTGACGCCGGCCGAGATCACCACCCTGATCAACCGCTTTCTGACCCCGATGAGCGAAGCCGTGCTGACCCACAAGGGGACTATCGACAAGTACGTCGGCGATCAGATCATGGCTTTTTGGAACGCGCCGCTGGACGATCCGGAGCACGCCCGCAACGCCTTCCAGGCGGCGCTCGACATGCGCCAGGCGCTGGTCGAACTCAACGGCGAACGGCGCCAGGAGGTCGAGGAGGGCGAGACCTTCCTGCCGCTGCGCATGGGCGTCGGCATCAACTCCGGCCCGACCCTGGTCGGCAACATGGGCTCCAAGCAGCGCTTCAACTACTCGGCGCTCGGAGATCCGGTGAACGAGGCTTCGCGGATCGAGGGCCAGACCAAGACCTACGGCGTCGACATCCTGGTCAGCGAGCTCAGCCTGAACGCCGCCAATCAGGAAGGCGGGGACGCCGGCGCCGCGCGCTTCGCGGCGCTCGAGGTCGACCGGGTGCGCCTGGTCGGGCTGCAGCGCCCGAGCCGTCTCTATACTCTGATCGGCGACGCCGCCCTGGCCGCCGATCCGGCCTTCACGGAATGGCGGGCGTTGCACGACTCGATGCTGGCGGCCTACCGCAATCGGGATTGGGATCACGCCGAGCGCCTGCTGGCGCAGTGCCGGGGACTCGATACGCCGGTCGATCTCTGGGGAGTCTACGATCTCTACGCGGCGCGCATCGCGCGCTTCCGGCAGGAGGCGCCGGACGAGGACTGGGGCGGCGTCACGGTCGCCGAGCGCAAGTAGGCTGGCGAAACAAGACAAGGGATGGGACGCAGGAATGGGTGAACGCTTGAAGGGCCGCGTGGCCATGGTGGTCGGCGCCGGCTCCAGCGGGCCCGGCTGGGGCAACGGCAAGGCGGCGGCCGCGCTCTTCGCGCGCGAGGGTGCGCAGGTCTTCTGCATCGACGTCAACCAGGCGGCCGCCGAGGAGACCGTGGAGATTATCCGCGGCGAAGGCGGCGAGGCCACGGCCTGCCGGGCCGACGTCAGCAAGGCCGATCAGGTGGAGGCCGCCGTCGCCGCCTGCCTCGAGGCCTACGGCCGGATCGACGTGCTGGAAAACAACGTCGGCATCCTCAAGGTCGGCGGCCCGGTGGAGACCAGCGAGGAAGACTGGGACCGGGTGATCGAGGTCAACATCAAGTCGATGTTCCTGACTTGCAAGTACGCGATTCCCGTCATGCTGCGCCAGTACGAGCAGAGCCTGGCGGAAACCGGCGACCGGCGCAGGGCGCGCGGCGGGGCGATCGTCAACATCTCCTCGATCGCCGGCATCCGCGATACCGGCGTGGCCTACATCTCCTACAACACCTCCAAGGGCGCGGTGCTGCCCTTCACCCGCAGCATCGCCCTGCAGTACGCCGGCCAGGGCATCCGCGCCAATTCGGTGCTGCCGGGGCTGATGAACACGCCGATGATCGTCGAGCCGCTGAAGGACAGCTACGCCGGCGGCAACGTCGAGGAGATGATCGCGATCCGCGACGCGCAGTGCCCGATGGGCACCATGGGCGATGCCTGGGACGTCGCCCAGGCGGCGCTGTTCCTCGCCAGCGACGAGGCGCGCTACATCACCGGCGCCGAGCTGGTGGTCGACGGCGGCCTGACCTGCAAGTTCTCCTGACGGGATCGCGCAGCAGGCCATGAAGATCCTCTCCACCTCCGTCTTCGCCGGGCCCAGCGTCTTCGCGCCGGTGCCGCTGATCTACCTGCGGCTCGATCTGCAGGGCCTGGAAGCCTGGCCGAGCGGCAAGCTCGGTCCCGACTTCGTGGCGGCGCTGCTGCAGCTGCTGCCCGGCCTGGAACGGCACGGCGGCAAGAGCGGCGAATTCGCCGCCCGGCTGCGCGGCGCCGGGAAGGAAAAGGACGGTCTGCCGTCCGCCCTGCTGCTCGGCCACATCGCCGCCGAGCTGGAGCGCCTGACCTCCGCGCTGGAGCTGCCCCGCGGCGTCCTGCTGCGCGGTACGGGGCGGCAGCAGGAAGTCTTCTTCGGCTACGAGGATGCGGAGCTGGCGCTGGAAGCCGCCCGGCTCGCCCCGCAGCTGCTGCTGGCGCTGCTGCCGGCGGAGGCGAGGGCCAGGCTGAAGGAGTCGCCGCCCCAGGACTTCGATCCCGCCGGGGCGCTCCGCGCGTTCCTCGCGCGGGTCGAGAGCTGGATCCTGGACCCGACCACCAAGCTGCTGCTGCGCGCCGCCGCCAGGCGCGGCATTCCCTGGCAGCGCGAGACTCCGCGCTCGCCCCGGGTGGTGCTGGGCCAGGGACGCCACCGCCGGACGATCCAGGGCGCCCTGAACGACCGGACCCCGGCGACCTCGGTCCTCGCTGCTGCCGACAAGGCGGCGCTCGGCGCCTTGCTGTTGAGCCTCGGCCTGCCGGTGCGGACCAGGCGGACGGAGGGAGGCGAGGCCGGCGAGCCGCTTCGGCGCTACCGCCTGCTGGCGATCGGCGGGCGCGTGGTCTCGGCCCTGCAGATGGAGGAGGGGCGCGTCAAGGCCGAGGTCACCGGTGCGCTGCACCCCCAGGTTCGCAAGCTGGCGGAGCATGCCGCCGGGGCGCTGCGGCTCGAAGTCGCTGGCCTGCGCTACCGTGCCACGGACATCTCCCTGCCGCCGGGCAAGGCGCAGGGGGTGTTCAGCGATATCCAGGCAACCCCCGATCTGCTCCCCCACGCCGAGGCGGCGCCCAGGCTGGACCTGCCGGGCCAGCTTCTCGCGCGGCTGTTTCCCAAGGGCGGCAAGGGCCGCATTCCCCTGGCCGCGATCACCGGCACCAACGGCAAGACCACGACCACGCGGATGCTGGCGCGGATTCTCGAGGCGCAGGGCTTGACCACCGCCGTCACCACCACGGACGGGGCCTATGTCGGCGAGGAGCTGCTGTTCGAGGGGGACGTCGCCGGACGCAGCGGCGCCCGCGCGGTGCTCGCCGATCTCCGGGTCGAGGCGGCGGTGCTGGAGACGGCGCGCGGCGGCCTGCTGAGCGATGGCGCCCCCTTCGACCGCTGCGACGTCGCCGCGATCACCAACGTGACCGCCGATCATCTCGGCATCGACGGCGTCGAGACGCTGGAGCAGCTGGCCAAGGTCAAGCAGGTCGTCACCGACGCCGCGCGCGGCCGCATCGTGCTCAACGCCGACGATCCGCTCTGCCGGGAAATCGCCGAGCGCAGCCCTGCGGAGCGGCTGTGCTACGTCACCCTGCAACAGGACAACCCTGCCGTGGCGGCGCATCTGCGCGCTGGCGGCGATGCGGTGGTACTCGGCCCGGAAAAGCGCGGCGGCCTGATCGTCCTGATCGAGGGCGGCGAGGCGACGCCGCTGATGGCGCCGCAGGAGATCCCGGCGACGCTGCAGGGCGCCGCGTGGCACAATGTCCAGAACGCGATGTTCGCCGCCGCCCTGGCGCGCGGCCTGGGGGTTCCGGCGAAGACAATCCGCGCGGCGCTGGCCGGGTTCCAGAACTCCCTCGAGATGTCGCCGGGACGGCTCAACATCTACGACGGTCACCCCTTCACCGTGGCGGTCGACTACGCCCACAATCCCGATGGATTCCAGGCGGTGGCCGAGGCGCTGCAGCGCCGCTATCCCGACAAGCGCCGCCTCGCCGTGGTGACCACCCTGGGCAGCCGCCACGCCGAACAGATTCCGGCCGCGGCGAAGGCGCTCGCCGGGCTGTTCGACAGCTTTGTGTTCGGCCGCGACGAAACCTACAGCAATAGCGCTCAGGCTCTGCGCAGTCGCGGCTTTCCGGCCGACGAGATTCCGCGGCGCTGCGCCGAGGCCTTTGCCGCGGCAGGGGTCCCGCGCGAGAAGATCCTGGCCGCCGAAAACTACCGCGGCGCGCTCGCTGCCGGACTGGCGATGGCGGAATCAGGCGACCTGCTGGTCATCTATACAGACGACCCGAAGCAGACCTGGGACATCGTGACGGAGTTCAAACCGGGAGCCTAGGACTACCTCGACGGCGGTCTCGGGCTACCAGAGCACGACCTGGTCGAGGCCGACCGGCGCAGCAACGGCGGGGCCTGGCGACAGACCTGCGCTTCCCAGGGCAGCTCTACGACGCCGAGAGCGTGCTCCACTACAACACCTTCCGGGACTACGATCCGACCCCATCGGGCTTGGGGGCGGGATCAATACCTATAGCTATGCCTATCAGAACAGCGTTAGGTACATCGATCCGACGGGGGAGTTCGTTCCCGCTCTGGCGGCGGGTCTTCGGGTTGGTTACGGAGTAGCTCATGCCTGCGCCTCTAATCTGGCGTGTAGCGGAGCAGTGGCTTCGGCTTTGGGAGCAATCGGCACAGCCCTCTCGTTAGACTCGAATAGAACGAAACAAGCTGCAGGAGCGCTTGAAATATGCGTTAACAACATTGTTGATGACTTCCGCCCGATAGGCAACACTCTCATGTCCGAAAATTAGGATGACGGTCAAACGTCATCGTCAGGTAACGGTGATGGTAAGTTCGATGATCTAGAAGGGGAGAATCCTAGAGATGGAGGCCATAAGACTAATACTGATCTCCTAGGGGGTAGAAATGCAGCAGAAAAGAAGTTTAAGGAACTAACGGGAGGGAAATCCACAACCAAGGAACCTATGAGCAATAGTGGAGAGAGAGAATTTTCTCCGGACGGGACGCAAATAAGGAGAAACCCGGATGGTTCTACACGCATTGATATTCCTGGGCGAGGTCCTTTTGGCCACGAAACAATTCACTATGATTAAGTTGGTGCTCCATGGCATATGAAGTGACATGCCCTTTATCCGTTCATAGCTCTGGAATCCTCGCCAGAAAATGGCGGGGACCACTGAGAGATGTGCATATTGGAAACGTGCATTCATCTAGGGATTTAGGAGGTGATGCAATAGATGTTTCAGTTTCTAGAGTCGTGTTTGTGCTAGATGAGGAAATTTATGTTATTGCGCAAAATGTTGATATAGGGAGAAAAGCAGAGGCGTTTCGGCTCTGCATGTTAGAGAAAAATGAAGCTCATTCAATGGGTATTGAAGTTCCGAATGATGGAGATGGTGAATCTATAGATATTAGTGCACTCAAGGGTAAATACATTCGCCCCGCTGTCCTAACTTATAAGGAATGCATGCAGATTGAGCTGGTTCCTGGGAAGATAGAGCGAGTTGATGTTTATATTGACAGGGGGCTTCTACTTGTTTCCCATAAAGGTGCTTCCTGCCTGGTCGAGCATCACAAAGAAATCCCACTGAACGTATCTATTACAACGTCCGCTGATAGAATCTATGAAGCCTTGCAGCGTTCAGTATGCATTAAGTTTGTTTAGAACACTTGCGATCTTGTGCGAAGATCGCTTCTTCTAGACGCAGCACCGAGAAGCGCGAGGCACCCTTCATACGCAGCCAGTTTGAGAGCGACTTCTTTAGCTCCATCAAGGAGGTTGGAATTTCTGGGAACCGCTATTCTCCGGAATGTCCGCAATTTCACCTACACCGCGGCGGGCAACATCACGACCGACGCGCGGAGCGGGGAGCGATCACGCCTTCCTCTACAACGCCGCCAACCGGCTGGAGGAGGTTGAGCGCAACAGCCTCCCCGAAGCGAGCACCCTCACCAACGCGTTGGGCGAGCGGGTGGTGCAGGACGACGCGGCCGCCGGGATCGGCCACACCCACTACGATCTCTCGGGCCGCCTGATCGCGTTACCTTGAATGGCGGCGCGGCCGCGAGAGGCGTAGACTCGGGCATCTCAACGATGGAGCTGTTCCATGACCACCGACCTCTCGATGCTCGCCTGGACCGCCTTGTTCACGGTCCTGCTGTGGATTCCCTACATCCTGGCGCTGATCGGCAAGACCGGCCTGAAGGCGGTGCTGACCTACCGGGCCGACGGCACGCCGCTGCCGGGCTGGGCGGAGCGGGCCAGGAAGGCGCACTACAACGCGATCGAGAACCTGGCGCCCTTCGCCGCCGTGGTGCTGGTCGCCCATCTGGCCGGCGCCGCCAACGAGGCGACGGCGGCGGCCGCGGTCGTCTACTTCGCCGCGCGGATCGTCCACTACGCGGTCTATGTCGCGGGGCGGCCCTACGTCCGGACGCTCAGCTTCGCGGTCGGCTGGCTGGCGATCCTCTGCATCTTCTGGCAGATCGTGACCTAGCCGGAGCCCGGGCCCTCCGGCGGCTTCAGCCCTTTTCGGAACACCAGCGGCGCGCCGATCACCACGAAAGCGATGCGCACGATGTGGTGGGTGGCGACGAAAGCGGTGTCGGCGCTGAGCGCCAGGGCGATCAGGCTCATCTCGATCAGCCCGCCCGGCGCAAAGCCCAGCACCACGGCGTCGAAGGGCAGGCCGACCGCGGCAGTCAGGCCGGCGGCGAAGACCAGGGTGAAGCCGACCAGGATCAGCGTGGCGCCGAGAGCCTGGATCATAGTCCGGCCGATCAGCTTCATCGAGGTGTCGGCAAAGCGGGTGCCGATCGCCGCGCCGATCACCACCTGCGCGCCGTAGATCACCTCGGTCGGCGGCGAGGCTGTGGTCCAGCCGGCCAGATGCACCGCCATGGAGAGCACCATCGGGCCGACCAGGCGGGCGGCCGGGATGTTCAGCAGGCGCGAGCCGAGGTAGCCGACGACGCCGACCGCAAAGAGGATCGCCAGGTCGTCGAGCGGCAGTTCGAGCAGCGGCACTCCCGGCGGCGGGCGGTCGGCGATGCTGAAGGGCAGGAAGAGCTGGAAGCCGAAAGGCACGATCAGCACCACCAGCAGCACCCTGAGACCGTGCACCAGGGAGATGATCCGCGAGTCGCCGCCGAAGGACTCGCCGACGATCACCATTTCCGCCAGCCCGCCGGGCATGCCGGAGAAGTAGGCCGTGGTCTTGTCGAAGCCGCAGAGCTTGCGGAAATACAGGAAACAGCTGCCGCCGGCGACCGCGATGTAAACGGCGAGCATGGCCAGGCTCAGCACCCAGTCGCCGATCACGCCGAGGATCGCCGGGGTGAAGCTGCTGCCCAGCATTACCCCCAGGACGCAGACCATGACGTTGCGCAGCCAGGAAAAGACATAGAGCGGTGCGCCCAGCATGGCGGCCGCGGTGGTCGCCACCATGGCGCCGATCATCCAGGCCAGCGGCAGGTTCAGAAGCGAGGCGGCGTAGCCTCCGGCGCAGCCCAGACCGATGGTCAGGAGAAAGCGGAAATGTGTCCGGCGGTCGGCCATCCGCTCAGGCGCTGACCCGGTCCAGCAGCCGGTCGAAGAAGGCCTCGCAGAGCTCGATCTGCGCCAGCGAGACGAACTCGTTCGGCTTGTGCGCCTGCTCGATCGAGCCGGGGCCGCAGACCACGGCGGGGATGCCGCTCTCGGCGAACAGCCCGGCCTCGGTGCCGAAGGCGACTTTGCCAGTGTCGTTGGCGCCGGTCAGCGCCTTGGCGAGCTGCACCACCTCGTGATCCGCCGGAGTGTCGAGGCCGGGAAAGCTCGACAGCATCTCGAAGGAGATGCCGGTGCCCTCGCGCTTGGCCTGCATCTCCGGCTCCAGCGTGTCCTTGGCGTAGGCGCGCAGCTCTTCGAACAGCGCTTCGGGATCGTCGGCCGGCAGGTTGCGGAACTCGAAATCGAAGAAGCAGTCCTTGGGCACGATGTTGAGCGCCGTGCCGCCCTGGATCACCCCGGTGTGCACCGTGGTATGGGCCACGTCATACTGCTCGTCGAAGGGGCCGTTCTCGGCCTTGTCCGCCGCCATCTCGCTCAGCCGCACCACCAGCTTGGCCGCGTAGTCGATGGCGTTGACGCCGGTCGGCGCCAGGGAAGAATGGCTTTCGTAGCCGCGCAGGTTGCAGCGGGCCGAGAACTTGCCCTTGTGGGCGTTGATCACCTTCATGCCGGTCGGTTCGCCGATGATGCAAAGCCGCGGCTTGACCGGTAGCGGGGCGAGCTGGTCGAGCAGGCGGCGCACGCCGATGCAGCCGATCTCCTCGTCGTAGGAGAAGCAGAGGTGGATCGGCGTGGTCAGCTCGCGCGCGGCGAAGCGCGGCAGCTGCGCCAGGGCGATGGCGATGAAGGACTTCATGTCGCAGCTGCCGCGGCCGAACAGCTTGCCGTCCTTCTCCTCGATCTTCCAGGGATCGCTGTCCCAGTCCTGGCCGTCGACCGGCACCACGTCGGTATGGCCGGACAGGGCGATGCCGCCGCGGTCCTTGGGTCCCAGGGTGGCGTAGAGATTGGCCTTGCCGCCGGCCTCGTCGTGTACCAGCTCGGCCTCGATGCCGAGACCGGCGAGGGTGTCCCGCACGTCGTGGATCAGCTCGAGGTTGGAATTGCGGCTGGTGGTGTCGAAGGCGATCAGCCGCCGAATCATATCGAGAGAGGCTTGGCTCGGCATGGCAGCAGGAACACTCCGTCTTGGCAGAATAGGTCAGCTATAGCACCCCATCCTGGGGCAGGTCAGGTCGAATCAGCGAGAGCGAAGTATTTCGCCGCGCCGCGCTAGCGCACCGCCGCGCCGCGCTAGCGCACCGCCGCGATGTCGTCGAAGCCGCTGGCTGCCGCCTCCTCCAGCAGCCACTCCCGGAAAGCCGCGACCTTGGGCCAGGTTTCCCGGGCCCTGGGCACCACGACATAGTTGGCGTAGCTGGACTCCATCACCGGGCCGAAGGGTATCGCCAGCCGCCCGGCGCGGATGTCGTCGCCCGCGAGCGACATGCGGCCGAGACAGACGCCCTGCCCGGCGATGGCGGCGGAGATCACCATCGAGGAATCGCTGAAGCCGGGGCCGCGCTTGGGGTCGATATCGGCGACTCCGGCGCGCTGCAGCCAGCCCGGCCAGCCGTAGACGGGGTCGACCTCGTCGTGCAGCAGCACGGCGTGTCTCAGATCCTCCGGCTTGCGCAGGGCGCGCTTGCCCTCCAGCAGCTGCGGGCTGCACAGCGGCGCGTAGGCATCCGGCAGCAGCAGGTCGCAGACCAGCCCCTCGTAGTCTCCCCGCCCGTAGCGGATGCCCATATCGACCTCGGCGGTGGCGAAGTCGACCAGGGTATCCTTGGCGCTGACCATCACGTCGATCTCGGGATAGCGCTCGCGGAAACGGTGCAGCCGCGGCAGCAGCCACTTACCGGCGAAGGAGGGCAGGGCGGTGATCTTCAGCGGGCCCTCCATGCCGCGGTCCAGCAGGCCGCGCGTCGCCGCGTCCATCAGATCGAAGGCCTCGCGCAGCGCCGGCAGGTAGGCCTGGCCCGGCTCGGTCAGCAGCAGGGCGCGGTTGAGCCGCTTGAACAGGACGATGCCCAGGCTCTCCTCCAGCGCCTTGACCTGATGGCTGACCGCCGCCTGGGTGACGTTGAGCTCGTTGGCCGCCTTGGTGAAGGAGAGGTGGCGGGCCGCCGCCTCGAAGGCGCGCAGGGCATTCAGCGGGGGCAGGCGGCGGCTCATGCGGGCCTCTTTTTCGAATAAGTTTATCTAGGGCTAACCCGAGATAAGGTCGTTTGTCCAGCTTTCCGAAAGTCCATAGGTTATGCGCAACAGAGAACGCGATCCGCCCAGTTCGGCCGATCCAGATGGATAAGGAGATTTGCGATGAACAGGCTACACGCGAACGGCCAGACCTGCGCTTCCACGACGCTGGACAGGCGCTCCTCCGTCAACCCCGGCGGCACGCTTTCGGCCTTGACCGCGCCGGTCTTCGCCGGGATCGGCCTGCTGGCCACCTGGGCCGACCGCTGGGAGCAGCGCCGCCAGCTGGCCCAGCTCGACGCCCGCCTGCTGCGCGACATCGGCCTCGACCGCCGCGAGGCGGTGCAGGAGATTAACAAGCCCTTCTGGATGGAGTGACCCCCGCCGGAAAACCGGAGCGCGAGACCGAAGTCTCCGCTCCGGCCGCGGCGCGCGGCGTTTGATCCCGGCGCCGCGCCGTGTACCATCGCCCCGGAGCTTGACCCAGTCGCCGGGGGGAAGATGGCGGAGCCCCGCCTCAGGACCATACTCGATACCTGCTACAACGGCCGCACCCGCAGGGCGGCCGCCTTCCGCTATGCGCTGATCGTCTTCGACGTCTCCACCATCGTCTTCTTCATCGCCACCGCGCCGCTGCCCTCGGAGCCCTGGATCCTCGCCGTCGATCTGGTGCTCGGCTGCCTGATCCTGGCCGACTTCCTGGCCCGGCTGTGGATCGCGCCGAGCAAGCGCCGGATGCTGCTGCGGGTCTACACCCTGGCCGACATCGCGGTGATCCTGTCGCTGGTGCTGGCGCCGCTGATTTCGCAGAACTTCGCCTTCCTGCGGGTGCTCAGGACCCTGCGCCTGCTGCACTCCTATCACGTGCTGCGCGACCTGCGCCGCGAGTCCTTCTTCCGCCACCACGAGGAGGTGATCGTCAACGCGGTCCACCTCGCGGTCTTCATTTTCCTGATGACGGCGATGGTCTTCGTGCTGCAGTTCGGCGGCAACCCGGATGTCGAGAGCTACGTCGACGCGCTCTATCTGACCGTGGCGACGCTGACCACCACCGGTTTCGGCGACATCGTGCTGACCGGCACCGCGGGCCGCCTGCTGGCGGTCTTCATCATGGTGGTCGGAGTGGCGCTGTTCTTCCGTCTCGCCCAGGCGATCTTCCGGCCGCAGAAGGTGCAGTACGACTGCCCGGAGTGCGGCCTCAACCGCCACGAGACCGACGCCGTGCACTGCAAGCACTGCGGCCAGCCGATCAAGATCGAGACCGAAGGGGAGGGGTAAAGTATAATATTTCCAAAGGGTTATAAGGAGTTCCGCGCGCCGGGAACTTCGCTCTCGCCGATCACTGACTCCCCTGGAGCGCGTTCATTTGTGACATTCGCGGCGCAGGGCGTTGCGCCAGGTCACTAGGCTGGACGGCCGGTAAAGTGGCCACCTATACTCTGCAACCGCTGGAGGATGGCCGGCGGGCAAGTGGCCGTGAGGAAGTCGCGCCGCGCTGCTGAATCGTTAGGGAGGTGGGACGGCGTCGTTCATGGCGGGAGACGGAACCCAGGACATCATCGTAGAAACGGAGAATTTGACGAAGCAGTTCAAGGGCTTCGTTGCCGTTTCCGATGTCAGCCTGCGCGTCGAAGCAGGCACGATTCACGCCTTGATCGGGCCGAACGGCGCCGGGAAGACCACCGTCTTCAACCTGATCACGAAGTTTCTGGAGCCGAGCAGCGGTCATATTCGCTACAAGGGCCAGGACATCACCAAGGCGCGCTCCTCCGATCTGGCCAAGCGGGGCATGGTGCGCTCCTTTCAGATCTCCGCGGTTTTCCCCCATCTGACCGTGCTCCAGAACGTGCGCATCGCCCTGCAGCGCGCGACGGGCCTGTCCTATCATTTCTGGCGCTCCAAGAGCGTGCTCGACAAGCTGAACGACCGTGCGCTCGAGTTGCTCGCCGACGTCGGTCTCGAGGATGCGAGCGACCACTTGGCGGTCGAGCTTCCCTATGGCCGCAAGCGCGCCGTCGAGATCGCCACGACACTGGCCCTCGACCCGGAACTGATGCTGCTGGACGAACCGATGGCCGGCATGGGGCACGAGGATATCGGGCGGGTCTCCGAGCTGATCCGTCAGGTCGCGCGCAACCGCACCGTGCTGATGGTCGAGCATCATCTCGACGTCGTCGCCGATCTCTCCGACAAGATCACCGTGCTGCAGCGCGGCTCGGTGCTGGCGGAAGGAACCTACGACGAGGTGTCGAACAACCCCGAAGTCCGCGAAGCCTATATGGGGACCGGCGATGAGTGAGTCCTCGGCGCAGGCCCCGCTGCTGCAGGTCGCCGACCTGCAGGCCTACTATGGCGAGTCCCACATCCTCCATGGCGCCAGCTTCGAGGTGAAGCGCGGCGAGGTGGCGACGCTGCTCGGCCGTAACGGCGCCGGCAAGACCACCACCTTGAAAGCCATCATGGGCATGGTCGACCGCCGCGAAGGCTCGATCCGCTTCGGCGATGAGGAACTGATCAAGCTCAACAGCGACCGGGTCGCCCGCCGGGGTATCGCCTACTGCCCGGAGGAGCGCGGTATTTTCGCCAGCCTCGACGTCGAGGAGAACCTCATGCTGCCGCCGCGAATCAAGGATGGCGGCATGACGCTGGAGGAGATCTACGAACTCTTCCCCAATCTCAAGGAGCGGCAGCGCAGTTCCGGCACGAGTCTGTCCGGCGGCGAGCAGCAGATGCTGGCGATCGGGCGGATCCTGCGCACCGGCGCCGACATGCTGCTGCTCGACGAACCGACCGAGGGTCTGGCGCCGGTGATCATCCAGCAGATCGGCAAGGTCATCCGGCAGTTGCAGGAGAGGGGCTACACCATTCTTCTGGTCGAGCAGAACTTTCACTTCGCCGCGAAGGTCGGCGACCGGCATTACATCCTGGAGCACGGCCGCGTGGTGGAGGAGATCGCCAGGGAGCAGTTGGACAGCAGTATGCACAAGCTTTACGACTACCTAGGCGTATAGACGCGGACGCTGTTCGGCGCCGCGGAAAAACAAGGAAAGGGAGAAATATCATGCACTTGAAAACCCTGACACTGAGTGCCGCCGTGTTGCTGACGGCCTCGGCGGCGCAGGCCGACATCTCCGGGGACGTCATCAAGATCGGCGTCATGAACGACCAGTCTGGCCTCTACGCCGATCTTGCCGGCGAGGGTTCGGTCGAGGCGGCCCGCATGGCGGTCGAGGACTTCGGCGGCACGCTCAACGGCATGCCGATCGAGATTCTCTCCGCCGATCATCAGAACAAGCCCGACGTCGGCTCCAACATCGTCCGCGAGTGGATCGATCGGGATGGCGTGGACGTCGTCGTCGACGTGCCGACCTCCTCGGTCGCTCTGGCGGTGGCGGAGGTTACCGGCGACGAGGATGTGGCCTTTCTGGTCAACGGCGCAGCGACCACGCGCCTGACCAACGAGGACTGCAAGCCGACCACGGTGCACTATGCCTACGACACCTACGCGCTGGCCATCGGCACCGGCCGCGCGATGGTTCAGGAGGGCGGCGATTCATGGTTCTTCATCACCGCCGACTACGCCTTCGGGCATTCGCTCGAGGAAGACACCTCCAACGTCGTCAAGACGGAAGGCGGGGAAGTGCTGGGCACGATCCGGCATCCCTTGAGCTCATCCGACTTCTCCTCCTACCTGCTCCAGGCCCAGTCGTCCGGCGCCAAGGTGATCGGCCTCGCCAATGCGGGCAGCGACACCACCAACTCGATCAAGCAGGCCAACGAGTTCGGTATCGTGCAAGGCGGCCAGCAGCTGGCGGCGCTGCTGATGTTCCTGACCGATGTCGATTCGCTCGGGCTGGACACCTCGGCGGGCCTGGTCCTGACCACCGGTTTCTATTGGGACCTGGATGACGACACCCGCGCCTTCGCGGAGCGTTTCGCCGAGCGCCGCGGCGGGCAGTACCCGACGATGGTCCACGCCGGCGTTTACTCCTCGGTGATGCAGTGGCTGAAGGCCGTCGAGGAGATCGGCGACGACAGCGGCGCGGCCAGCGTTGCGCAGATGAAGGCGGCTGGACCGATCGACGACTTCTTCGCCAAGGGCGGCGAAATTCGCGAAGACGGCCGGATGGTGCACGACATGTACCTGGTCGAGGTCAAGTCCGCCGACGAGTCCGAGGGGAAGTGGGACTACTACAACGTCCTGCGCACGATTCCCGGCGACCAGGCCTATCAGCCGCTCTCCGAAAGCCGCTGCGCGCTGGTGAGCAACTGATCGGAGTCTGAAGCCAAGCCGACCACCGAGGCATCGCGATGTTCGAACTGTTGGGGATTCCGCCCCAGGCTCTCTTCGGCCAGCTTTTGCTCGGCCTGATCAACGGGTCGTTTTACGCCCTGTTGAGCCTAGGCCTGGCCGTCATCTTCGGCATGTTGAACGTGATCAACTTCGCTCACGGCGCGATCTACATGATGGGCGCGTTCGTGGCGTGGTTTCTGCTCCAGTTTCTGGGCATCGGCTACTGGCCGGCCCTGATCCTGGCGCCTTTGGTGGTCGGCGCCTTCGGCATCGTGCTGGAATACACGATGCTGAGGCACCTCTATAAGCTCGACCATCTCTACGGTCTGCTGCTCACCTTCGGCTTGGCCCTGGTGATCGAGGGGGTGTTCCGCAACGCCTATGGCGTTTCCGGACAGCCCTATCCGATTCCCGCCGCCATGCAGGGCGGCTGGAATCTCGGCTTCATGTTCCTGCCGTTCTATCGCGGCTGGGTCGTCCTGATCTCGCTGATCGTGTGTTTCGGTACCTGGCTGGTGATCGAGAAAACGCGGATCGGAGCCTATCTGCGGGCCGCGGTCGAGAATCAGCATCTGGTGCGGGCCTTCGGCATCAACGTGCCGCTGATGATGACGCTGACCTACGGCTTCGCGGTCGCCCTGGCCGGCTTCGCCGGCGTGCTGGCGGCGCCGATCTACCAGGTCAATCCGCTGATGGGTCAGCAGGTCATCATCGTCGTCTTCGCGATCGTGGTGATTGGCGGTCTGGGGTCGATTCTCGGCTCGATCGTGACCGGGCTCGGGATCGGCGTGATCGAGGGATTGACCAAGACTTTCTACCCCGAGGCCTCTTCCACGGTGGTCTTCCTGATCATGGCGATCGTCCTGCTGCTGCGTCCTCACGGCCTGTTCGGGAGGCCGCGCACATGACCCTCGAACTCGGTAAGAAGCTGGCGCTCGCTGCCCTGGCGGTCTTCATCCTGATCACGCCCTTCATCGGGCTGTATCCGATCCTGATGATGAAGGTGCTCTGCTTCGCGCTCTTCGCCGTCGCCTTCAATCTGGTGCTTGGCTATGTCGGCTTGCTGTCGTTCGGCCATGCGGCCTTCTTTGGCATGGCGGCCTACTTCACCGCGCATATCGTCAAGGTCTGGGGTTTCCCGACCGAGATCGGGATACTGCTGGGGGCGGGCGGGGCCGGAATACTGGGCTTTCTCTTCGCGACTCTCGCGACGCGGCGTTCCGGCATCTACTTCGCGATGATCACCCTGGCCCTGGCTCAGATGGTCTACTTCTATTGCCTTCAGGCGCCCTTCACCCATGGCGAGGACGGTATTCAGGGCGTCCCGCGCGGCAGGTTCCTCGGGATCGTCGATCTCTCCCAGGATCTCAATATGTACTACTTCGTGGTCGGCGTGTTCGCGCTCGGTTTCTTCATCATCTACCGGACCGTCCACTCGCCCTTCGGCGAAGTGCTCAAGGCGATTCGGGAGAACGAGACCCGCGTCGTCTCGCTTGGCTACAACGTGACCCGCTTCAAGATCGCGGCTTTCACCATCTCCGCCGCCGTTACCGGCCTCGCCGGCGCCACCAAGTCGATCGTATTCCAGTCCGCGACCCTGACCGACGTGCACTGGTTCATGTCCGGCGAGGTGGTGCTGATGACCCTGCTCGGCGGCATGGGCACGATTGCCGGTCCCGCGGTCGGCGCGGCGATCGTCGTGGCGCTGCAGAACTATCTCTCCGGATTCGGCGCCTGGATCACCATCATCACGGGGACGATCTTCGTCATCTGCGTGCTGACCTTCCGGCGCGGCATCGTCGGCGAGATCAACCGTCTTCTCAGGTTGCGGGAGGGATAACTCCCGCGAGGCCTGCGCAGATCGACGACGATGGAGCTCAGACCGGCCTTGAAGGGCGCCGCGGGCCTGCCGCACCGCAAAGAGGCTTGGCCTCGGGCGCGCGGCCGCTTAGGTCTGGGGCAGGGACATTCCAAGCAGGAGAGAGCGATGAGCGAGAAAATCTGGCGGGTCTACCTATCGGGCGAGATTCACAGCGACTGGCGCGAGCGGATCGCCGAGGGCGTGGCCGCGGCCGATCTGCCGGTCGAACTGACGGCGCCGGTCACGGTGCACGCCGATTCCGACGACTGCGGGGTGGCGATCTTCGGCGCCGAGGACAGCAAGTTCTGGCACGACCGCAAGGGCGCCCAGCTCAACGCCATCCGCACCGGCAGCCTGATCGCCGAGGCCGATCTCGTCGTGGTGCGCTTCGGCGAGAAGTACAAGCAGTGGAACGCCGCCTTCGACGCCGGCACCGCCGCCGCCCTGGGGACGCCGTTCATCACCCTGCACCCGGAGGAGCACGACCACGCCCTCAAGGAGGTCGATGCCGCCGCCCATGCCGTGGCCCGCGAACCGGCCCAGGTGGTGCAGGCTCTGGCCTATGTGATTCGCGGCGATCTGCCCGGTCGTTCCGGCGCGCGCAAGGCGGCGGAGTAGCCGCTACATCCTGTCGTCGGCGGCGAGGTCGGCTTCCTTCCTGAGATCGGCCGGGTCGGGCAGGGCGACCTGCAGCAGCTTGTCGATGTCGAGCAGCTTGCCGCGCGCGCCCTGCGGCTGCTTGTTCGCCGGCATGCGGAAGGCCTGCTCGCTCTTGAACAGGCATTGGCGAAAAGCCTCGACCAGGTCCCAGCCGCGGCCGTAGGTCTGGCGCAGGGCCGCCCAGCCGTGGAAGCGGCACCACAGTACCGCCGCGGCGGCGACATGGGCGGTGGCGTAGCTGGTGCCGTCGCCGCTGCCGTCGCCGCTGCCGTAGAGATCGGCGGGGTTGCCGACGCCGGAATAGTCGCGGTGGGGCGTGGCGCGTCCGATCGGCTCGGCCGGCGCCCAGCTGTCGATCCGGCTGTAGCTGTCGTAGACGGCATAGATGCGGTGTTTCCACTGTCCGGCCGCGCGGTAGCGGGTGATCCCACCGACGCCGATGGTCCGCAGGTGCTTGCCCGGATAGGTCGTGCGGTCGATCACCTGGCCGCCGGCGGCGACGATAATCACCCCCTTCTCGTAGGCATGGTCCACGGCGCGGCCCATCTCCGATCCGCTCAGCAGCGGATAGCCGAGCGAGATCGAGACCACCGGAGCCAGCTTGTTGTCGGCGACGTTCCTGAGCGCCCGGCCGATCGCCCGCGCCACCCGGCTGGTGACCAGGCTGCTGTCGGTGACCCGGAACGGGATCACCGGAACCTGCGGCGCGAGACCGGTGAAGCGTGTGCCCTCGATCCCGGCGATGACGCTGCAGGTCTTGGTGCCGTGACCCGGCGTCTGGATGCCGGTTTCGATGAAGGGGTCGCGGCCGGCGCCGTTGAGCGGCGCCACATAGGACTTTGCCTTGGCGGTCTGCAGGATCGTGCTCAGGCCGCCGTTCCAGGGGCCGAAGCAGGGGTGCTCGCTGTAGCCGGTGTCGAGATGGGCGACGGCCACGTCTGCCCAGTCGATTTCGCCGCCAGCGGTCTGCGGCATCCGGGCCCAGGCCTGTGAAGCCCGGACCAGGCGGTGGTTCCACTGCTGCGCCATCAGCTGTCCTCTCCCTCGCTGGGGGTTATCAGCCAACGCCCGCTATCGTGGAACCGCCCGTGTCGCGGCGCAAGCGGCTTCGGCGCCGCCTCAGAGCGCGCTCTTGGCAAAGCCGCTTTCGCCGTCGTTGCGCGAGGCGAAGAGCATGAAGTTGAGCAGCCGGTCGACCTTGCCGTCGCGCCGCACCGGATAGAGGAAGCGCAGGTAGCGCACCCAGAACATGTCGGAGATGTCGACCGTGTCGGTACTGGCGCTGGGTTTCGCCTCGGCCAGGGTTTGCCGGTACTCGGCCAGGATCGCAGCCCGGCTCGGGCCGGTCAGAACCTCGCTCAGCAAGCGCCCGCGCAGCGGCCGCTTGGCGACGCGGTTGATGTTTTCGCCGCAGAAGCGATAGACGAAATCCGGCGCGCCCTCGGCGCTCTCGAGCGCGTCGAAAGTCGCCATGGAGGGCATGTAGCTGCCGAACTCTGTGATGTCGAAACTCTCCCAGACCACCGCGCCGCGCTCCGAGCAGGCCGTGAGGCGGCGATGCACCTCGCCGAAACTGCCCAGCTCCAGGGCCTCTTCGAAGACGAGCCGCCGCGGTTGCTCTGCCTGCAGTCCGGCCGCGCGCCGTTGACCGGATGCGCGCAGGCTCTGCAGGTTGACGAGGAAGTTCATGCTGGTCCCAGCCGCTTGCTGCGGCGCGCGTTGTTATGCACGTGAAAGCTGCAAATACTGACTGATGTTCTGTAATCGGATAGAGGGAAATGGTTACTTCTTCGTTAGCCTTTTCCGGGAGGCGGCCTCAAACGGAGAAAAATGCCTGCGGGGCGCGCAGCCCCGCCGGGCTTCAGGGCATGAACTGTTCGGTCAGGATCCGCTCTTCCAGGTTGTGCTCCGGATCGAACAGCAGCTTGAGCGCCACGCCGTTCTTCTCGCGGATCTCGACCCGGCGGACGTCGCGCACCTCGGTGAAGTCGGCGGTGGCGCTGACCGGCCGCTTTTCCGGGTTGAGCACCTCGATGCCCACGGTCGCGCTATGCGGCAGCAGGGCGCCGCGCCAGCGCCGCGGCCGGAAGGCGGAGATCGGCGTCAGCGCCAGCAGCGGTGCGCCGATCGGCACGATCGGGCCGTGCGCCGAGAGGTTGTAGGCGGTGCTGCCGGCCGGGGTGGCCACCAGCACGCCGTCGCAGACCAGCTCCGGCATGCGCGTCACGCCGTCGATTTGGATCGACAGCTTGGCGGCCTGGCGGCTTTCGCGGAACAGCGAGACCTCGTTGATCGCCAGCGCCGCGACCTCCTCGCCGGAGACGGTCTCGGCCAGCATCTCCAGCGGCTTCAGCGAGGCGGCCTGGGCCGCGGTCAGGCGGCGCGGCAGTTCGTCCTCGGCGTATTCGTTCATCAAAAAGCCGATGGTGCCGCAGTTCATGCCGTAGATCGGCAGGCCGCGCTGTATGTTGCCGTGCAGCACCTCGAGCATCAGGCCGTCGCCGCCCAGGGCGACGATCACCTCGGCCGCATCGGGCGAGACCTGGCCGTAGCGCGCGCTCAGCCGCTCGAGGGCGCGCTGCGGTTCCTCGCCGTCGGAGGCGATGAAGGCGATGGCGGTTTCGGTCATGTCGCGGCCTGAATCCTGTGCTTGGGAAAGCTCGCCGCTATAGCGCATTTTTGCGCGCCCGCTTGTCAAGCGCGCCGCCTTGAGCGAGGCTTTGCGCCGGACAGCTTGCGGGAGGGGAAGATGCGGCGGGAACTCAGGACGGTGGCGCTGGCGCTGGTCGGCCTACTGCTGCTGCTGGCGCCCCTGGGGACGCCCCCGGCGCTGGCGCAGGACGGCGGCGCGGGGAAGGTCGACGAGAAGCACAGCGACTACTACTACCCGGAGCCGGAGCTGGTCGAGAGCTACGGCCCGCGCGCCGAGACCCTGCCGGAGGCCAATCGCGGGCTGCGCGTCGGCTTCGTCACCGGGATGACCAATGCCCAGCTCAGCAAGCCGGTGCGGCCCGGCGTGGCGATCTTCGCCAAGGGCGACGAGGCGCAGAAGCTGATCGTGGTGGCGCTGGAGGAGGGCTACATCGACAGCCTCTACCGGGCCCGCGCCTTCTTCGCGATGATGACCGCGATCGCGCGCACCCTGCCGATCTTCGAGCAGCACGGCGTCGAGGAGTGGTTCACCTTTTTCGATCTCGCCAAGATGCTCGGTTTCGAGCTGATCACCTTCACCGACGGCAAGGACTTCGCCTACCAGGTGGTGCTGGAGTAGGTAGTGTCTCAGTTTGAAAATCCGTACGGTTGGCGCTTGTGCTCGCTGCTAAAGGGCTTGGCGTAGTATATGAGGAATGAAAAATGGCTCGAAAGACCGCGAACCCAAAAAAGTACCTACGGATTGAGGGTGCCGACGGAGACCGGCCCATACTCAGAAAATTTATACCTCTCGGTAATCTCACCGACCAAGGCACCATCAGGCTCTTGCAACGACTTTCCTGCAAAGGACTGGACTACGAAGATATCATAGCCGGATCGTTGCCAAGAAATGCGAGGGGGTATCATCCTGTGTTTGAGCCTCAAAATTCACAAGGCGGCAGACGACAGGCGGTCACGGTCGGCCACGGCAGGCACTACACCGCTTCCGTATTGCGCGCCGACGAACTTCCGTCAGATTGGGAAGTAGCAGTGGTTGAGGACGATTGATGCCTCAGAGGCTCGAAGAGCAGAATCGTTCAGCTCTGACAATCAATTGGAAGCAAGGTTTATTTCGTTTTTGGCTGATCTCTTCAGCCATTTGGATGATTGTCGCTTTGGTCCTAATGATGAATTCGGCTCAGGACACTACTGACTTTTTGACTCAAAGCCTCTGCGATACATCAGAGATGGCTTTTGAAGAATGGGCTGCGTGTTATCAGCAGGCACGCGGGCCGCAGGACGGCGAAACTTGGTTTGTGAGCCTGCTAGGTAGTAACTGGTGGGTTCTGCCGGGCGGAGCCATCTTGATCGCGCTCCTCATCTGCATAGCTGCTGGATTAGGGCGGATAGTGGTCTGGATGATTGCCGGTTTCACCAGAGATTTAAACTGAGACACTATCCAAGATTGCGGGTTCTGGTCCCCCAGCCAACTTTCCTGAGCTGAAATTGCGCTAACGCCGGAACCTTGGGGACCGCACCCTTTACGCCGCGCCGGGAATCCCCAGTAAGGGGTGGATTCTCCGTCCCCGTCCAATTGTTCTCATGGATTCCCCGTTCCCGATCCGGCGGCGTAGGTCGTCCGCAAGGTTTTTAGCCGCCCCTCAGAACACGCTGATCACCACCAGGCCGACCAGGGCGATGCTGCGCGCGGCGTGGGCCCAGAAGGCCGCGCCCTCGTAAGAGTCGGCGCTGCGCCAGACGCCGACCAGCGCCAGGACGTTGTAGGGAATCGAGAGCGCGTAGCCGGCGATCCAGGCGATCACAGGATGGCCGGCGGAGATCAGCGCCAGGAACAGCGCCGAGGTGCCGAAGTTCACCGCCGCCGCGCCGAGCACGGCCCAGAGCCAGAAGGCCTCGCCGAGCGGGCGGGCGCCGCGCCAGAGGGAAACCAGGGCATGCGCCGCGCGGTGCAGCGGGCCGGTCATGGCGCCGCCCTGCTCAGCCGCCGGTGACGCTCATGTGGCGCGAGGCGCCCTGGGCGCCGCGGCGCCGGTCGATGATGAAGTCGTGGCCCTTGGGCTTGCGGCCGATCGCCTCGCGGATCGCGTCCTCCAGCGGGGCGTCGCTCTCGCTGGCGCGCAGGGGCGCGCGCAGGTCGGCGTCGTCGTCCTGGCCCAGGCACATGTAGAGCTGGCCGGTGCAGGTCACGCGCACCCGGTTGCAGGATTCGCAGAAGTTGTGGGTCAGCGGGGTGATGAAGCCGATCCGCCCGCCGGTCTCGGCGACCTCGACGTAGCGCGCCGGGCCGCCGGTCTTGTAGGGGATATCGGCCAGGGTCCAGCGCTTCTCCAGGTCGCCGCGCAGCAGCGACAGCGGATAGTACTGCTCAATCCGGTCCTCGTTGCCGATGTCGCCCATCGGCATCACCTCGATGAAGGTCAGGTCGAAGCCCTCTTCGCCGCACCATTCCACCAGCCGGTGAATCTCGTCGTCGTTGACGCTCTTCAGCGCCACGGTATTGATCTTGACCTGCAGGCCCGCCGCCTTGGCGGCTTCCAGACCCTGCATCACCTTGTCGTATTTGCCCCAGCGGGTGATCGCGGCGAACCTGTCGGGGTCGAGGGTGTCCAGGGAGACGTTGACCCGGCGCACCCCGGCTTCGTAAAGCGGCTGGGCGAAGCGGGCGAGCTGGCTGCCGTTGGTGGTCAGGGTCAGCTCCTCCAGCGCGCCGCTGTCGAGGTGCCGGCCGAGCCGCTCGATCAGCCACAGGATGTTGCGGCGCACCAGCGGCTCGCCGCCGGTCAGGCGCAGCTTCTTGACCCCCAGGCCGACGAAGGCCGAGCACAGCCGGTCGAGCTCCTCGAGGCTGAGCAGGTCCTTCTTCGGCAGGAAGGTCATATCCTCGGACATGCAGTAGACGCAGCGGAAATCGCAGCGGTCGGTGACCGAAACCCGCAGGTAGCTGATCGCCCGCGCGTAGGGGTCGATCAGCGGCGGCTTCTGGGTCTCCGGCGTGACGTCGCGCGCCGTGGGGTTCTCCAGGGCGGAGTTCTCCAGGGCGGGGGTGTTCGGCATCTGCTGTAGGCTCTCGCCGTGCGGCATCGAATCTCCTTTCGCGCGCCCTGGACAGGTCTCGGCTCCGGGCGCGTTCTATACCCGTGAATATAACGACTCTGCCGCCGGGTTCAAATCCCGACTGCGTTGCGGCTCTTGGCAGGCTGCCCTAGCCGGTCTAGCCTCTCGCCCCATGAGCGCTTCCGAGAGATCGCGTTTCGACGGGCCGGTTCCGCGGCTCTGCGCCCTCGGCGTCGCGGCCCTGGCCGCGCTGGCGCTGCTTGCCATCCACTGGGACGATCTCTTCGCGCCGGAGCAGGCGGCCGGCGGCCTCGATCCCGACAGCCCGGTTGCGCTCTGCATCGCCGCCGAGAAGCAGACCCTGGACAAGCTGGTGGCCGAGGGCGCCTTCAACGAGGATCAGGCGGCCCGCGCCCTGGCCGGAGCCGAGGCGCGCTGCTTCGACCAGCACGGCGGCAACAGCCAGGTTCCCAGCCAGTAGCTGCTCACGGCCCGCTCACGAAAAAGAGATCGGTCTTTCTGAACCAAAGCGGCGGGGGCGCCGTAGGTGGGAATGCGTGATTGCACGCGAGTCCCCCAACGAAAGGACCTTTCCATGCTATTCCCGATCAAGATTACCGGCGCCGCCATCGCCCTTGCGGCGCTGGCTGCCTGCACCTCCCACGAGGTGCCCACGGCGTCGAGCATGTCGGGCGATTCCATGTCCGGCCAGTCGATGCAGATGGCCTCCAACTCCAGCGGCAGCGTCATGGTCGGCGGCGCGTCGATGTATCCCAACAAGAACATCATCGAGAACGCGGTCAACTCGGCCGACCACGAGACCCTGGTCGCCGCGGTTCAGGCCGCCGGTCTGGTCGACACCCTGCAGGGCCCCGGTCCCTTCATGGTCTTCGCGCCGACCGACGCCGCCTTCGCCAAGCTGCCCGCTGGTACGGTCGAGACCCTGCTGAAGCCCGAGAACAAGGCGATGCTGCAGGAAATCCTGACCTATCACGTGGTCTCGGCCAATGCGATGAGCGACGCGATCAACCAGATGATCGCCGACGACAACGGCGCCCATCCCGTGCCGACGGTCTCCGGCGGCACCCTGATCGCCAAGAATAACAGCAACGGCGGTATCACCCTGACCGACGAGCAGGGCCGCACCGCCACGGTCACCATCGCCGACGTGCGCCAGTCGAACGGCGTGATCCACGTCGTCGACACGGTGCTGCTGCCGGCCCAGTAAGCCGCTCTAGCGGCTGCGGCGCAGCCTTCCCCAAGCGCCGCTGCCATAGGGAAAGGGCCGCGAGTCCCCCTCGCGGCCCTTTTTCCTGCCCGGCGTTCCGGTTAGGCTGCGGCCATGTCGATCTGGAGAGCGTTATTCGGCCAGGCGGCGCGCCACGGCGCCCGCGTGGCCGTCGAGAAAGCCAAGGAGCCGGAAACCCGGGCCAAGGCCCGCGCCGCCGCCAAGCAGGCGGGCGAGGAGGCCAGGCGCGGCTATGCCGAAGTCCGCGGCTCCGAGACTCCCGGCCGCGCCGCCGGCCAGGCCTTCGGCCGCGCCTTCGTCAAGCTGAAGCAGGGCGTCGACAAGGGCTTCGACGCGCCGCCCCGGGACTGGGGCCGCGGCGACGAAGAAGACGAAGACTCCAAGAAGACGTAACGGCTAGGCCCCTGGCCTCAGCCTCGCCAAGCGAGCCCGATCGCCTCGCGGCCCTCCCGCGCGGCGTGAATCGGCCTCGCCAAAAAAACTATTCATCCAGCCGGAAGCCGACCTTCAGGGTGACCTGGTAGTGGGCGGCCTTGCCGTTCTCGATGTGGCCGCGGATCTGCTCGACCTCGAACCAGTCGAGGTTCTTCAGGGTCTTGGAGGCGCGGGCGATGGCGCCGTCGATGGCGGCGGTGACCGACTCGCCGGAGCTGCCGACCAGCTCGACCTTCTTGTAGACGTTATCGTTCTGCATGGCGTCCTCCTGTCAAGGTGGGTGTCTGCGCACCCTCCTGCATGTCGGAAGCCCTGCGGCTAGGGACAACCCTGGCAGAACCGCCTGCCCGGGTAATCTCACAGCGGGAAGTTTCTAGTGGTCGAGGGGTTCGCCCAGCGCGGCCAGCTTGTCGCTGGCGGCGCGCAGCCGCTCGAACAGCACCTTGATCAGGCCGACGGCCTCCTCGGGGTTCTGCAGCAGCAGCTCCATGAACTCGGCCTGGGTGACCGGGGCGACCACGGTCGGCCCCTTGGCCAGCGCCGAGGCCGAGCGCGGCCGGGACTCGACCACCCCCATCTCGCCGACGTACTCGCCGGCGCCCACCGTGGCGATGGTCCGGGCGTGGTTGGTCTCGTAGCCCTTGACGATGTCGATCTCGCCGGAGACGATCAGAAAGGCCGCCTCGCTGGTCTCCCCCTCGCGGAAGATCGCCTCGCCGTCGGTGTAGGTTTTCCAGGTCATGGGTCTAGCTCCTTTAGGGCTCGCGCGGCGTATACACGCTCCGGCTCCCGAAGTCATGCGCTCGATTCGTTGCGGCTCCTCCGCCGAAAAAATTGATGCAGTTCCGGCAGCGCCGCCCCCTACAACCGCCGCACCACCGTAATCCCGCTCCCGCTCTCCTTCCGTGCTCGCGCGTCGATCGCCGCCAGCGGTTCGATCGTCGTCAGCATCGGGCCGCCGCTGGCGTGGAGCACGGTTTCGCTGTCGAGGGCGAGGGCGACGTGGCCCTTCCAGAAGATCAGGTCGCCGTAAACCGGTGCGGTGACCGGGGGCAGGGCCTGGCCCAGGCTCTGGTCGTTCTCCTGCTGCGGGGTGTCGCGCAGGCAGCGCAGCCCGGCGCGGTGCAGGGCGACCTGCACCAGGCCGGAGCAGTCGAGCCCCAGGCTCTCCTTGCCGCCCCAGAGGTAGGGCGCGCCGAGGAAGTGCCGCGCCGTCGCCACGTAGTCGGGTTCGGTCTCGTCGCCTTCGGCGAGGTGGGCGGAAAACACCCAGCCGCTGCCGGCCAGCTCGCTGAAGCGGCCGCGCTCGCCGGTCACCGCCGTCTGGCCGCTCATGGTCAGCCAGTCGAGGACCGGGGTCTTGATGTCGGGTTCGGGATAGACCGGGGTGCGCAGCACCTTGACCGAGTGGGTCGCGGGCGCGGTCTCGGCGGTCAGGGCTTCGGCCCGGACATAGCCGACGTAGCGGTCGCTCCAGTTCTGCACCCAGGCCCAGGCGCCGTCCGCGCCGGCGTTGTCCTCGAACACCGTGACCATCTCGCCGGACAGCAGCTGGCTGTCCTGGGGCGCCGTGTCCTCGGGGCGGCGGCGCAGCGAGGCCACGCCGGCCCGGACCTGCGCCGGGGTGCCCTCGACGAAGCGCGCGGCTTCGACCCGGCCCTCGAGCTGCCAGTCGGCGAGGTCGGGGCGGAATGCGTTGAGACGGGGGTCGAGGCTGTGCTCGGTCATCGGCGTTCCTGCTGGGCTTTCGGCTTGCCTTCCCGTAGCTGGAAGCTTCTAGAAGGCAGCGGTAGTCGATGGAGGACTAGCATGCAGAAAAACCGGCCCGCCGTCATGGTCCTCGTGGGAGTCGCCCTCGCCGCCGCGCTCGGCCTTGGCGGCTGGCTGCTGGCCGCCCAGCCCTGGAAGGCCGCGGCGCCGGATGCGCGGACGATCGACCCGGCGGATGCCGGATTGGTCGCCTTGGGGAGGAGGTCTATGCGGCCCACTGCGCCGCCTGCCACGGCGCCGAGCTGGAGGGCGAGCCCGACTGGCGGCAACGCAAGCCCGACGGCAAGCTGCCGGCGCCGCCGCACGACCCCAGCGGCCACACCTGGCACCACCCGGACCCGCAGCTCTTCGCGCTGACCAAGTACGGTCCGGCGGCGCTGGTCGGCGGCGGCTACGAGAGCGACATGCCGGCCTACGAGGAGCTGCTGAGCGACCGCGAGATCCGCGCCTCGATCGCCTACATCAAGAGCCGCTGGCCGGAGGATATCCGCGCCCAGCAGGCCGAGATCACCCGGCGGGCGCTGGAGGCGGAGTAGGGTGCTGGAGTCTCGAGGCTTTAGCGCAGGCCGAGGAAGCCCAGGATGAAGAGAACGATGACGATGGCGCCGACCCACCAGATGATGCTGTGCATGACCTGCTCCTGAAAAAACTGCGCCGCCGCGGAAGACGTCCACGGCGATCCCTGGGAGACTCAAGTAGCGCAAGGCGGCCTGGGAGTGACTAATCTCAGTCAGCCTCGCTCTAGGAAAAACGGCCGGGCGGGAAAAACGTTCCATATCGGGCCGCACGGAAACCCTGTGAGCCGTGAATCGGCCTCCAAGCAGCGCTACTGCTTCTTGTCTTCGTGCTCGCGGCGCGCCGCTTCGATCTCCTCGCGTTCGCGCAGGTAGTCCTCGGTGGTGCGGGTGCGCGGGCGCTCGGCGCCCTGTAGCGGGTTGTTCGGGGTCTGGAACTGCACGATCACGCGGCAGTCGTCGCACATCTTGATCCGCTCGGTCTGCTCGCTGTTGCCGAACATCCAGTGCTTGCCGCCGAGCTGCTCGACCACCCGGTCGATCGAGGTCTTGACCCCGAAAGGCTTGCCGCAGCGGATGCAGTTGAAGGGCTCCTGCTCGTTGAGCATTATCGCCGACTTGGCGGACTCGCCGAAGTTGAGGCGCGGCTCCAGGGAGATCACCGATTCCGGGCAGGTGTTCCTGCACAGGCCGCACTGCACGCAGGCTTCCTCCTGGAAGCCCAGCCAGGGCCGGTCCTCGCGGTCGACCAGCGCCCCGGTCGGGCAGGCGGAGACGCAGGCCAGGCACAGCGTGCAGCCCTCGGTATCCACCTTGATCGCGCCGAAGGGCGCGCCCTTCGGCAGCGGCAGGATCTCCGGCGCATTCTCTGCCTGTTCGTGGAGGTGGCGCAGCGCCAGCATGGACCGGGTCCGCTTGCCGCCCATCGGCAGGAAGCTGCCCTCGGCCGCCGGCCGCTTGCCGCTCTCGCCGGACAGCGCGTAGAGCTCGGCCTCCACCGCGTCGGGATCGAGAGCCTCGATCAGATGCAGCCGCCCGCCGCCGAAGCCGAGGCCGTCCATCACCGTCTCGAACAGGCCGATCAGCTGGGCCAGGGGCTCCAGCTCCTCGGTCTTCTCCGGTCCCGTGAGAAGGACGATCTCCGCCGCGCCCCAGGCCAGCGCCGAGGACAGCAGGTCGATGCCGGTCTGGGTGACCTCGTTGAGCGCGAAGGGCAGCACCCGCGCCGGCAGGCCGCGCCCGCCGCGCGCCATCAGGGAGATCGTCTCGGCGCCGTGGCGCGGATCGTGCAGCAGCAGGATGGGGTGGCCCGCCGCTTCCGGCCCGCCGGCGGCGCGGTAGGCGCCGAGCAGGCTGCGCAGCCGCTGCAGCAGGCCGCCGGTCTCGGGAAACTGGTAGGCCGCCGCGCCGGTCGGACAGACGCTGGCGCAGAGGCCGCAGCCGCCGCAGATGTAAGGATCGATGCTGACCGTGTCGCCGTTGGGCGCGATCGCCGAGACCGGGCAGACATCGAGGCAGCGGGTGCAACCGGTCTTTCTGCTGCGGCCGTGGGCGCAGATCTCGGCATCGTACTTTATGTAGCGCGGCTTCTCGAACTCGCCGACCAGGCCGGCGATCTCGAACATCGCCTTCTGCACCGCCGCCGGGTCGCCGGGGTCGGGCCGCAGGTAGCCGTCGCGCCGGTCGTGGGCCGGAAACAGCGGCGTGCCGCCGCTCAGGTCGAGGATCAGGTCGCACTCGGAGAAGGCGCCGTTGCGCGGCGCGTCGAAGGTCAGCTCCAGCTTGGAGGCGGGGTCTGCGGCGGCGTAGCCGTCCACGGTCACGCCGAAGGCGCCGAGGTGGCCCTTGGCGCCGGAAATCCGCCCGGCGAAGATCGGCACCTCCATGCGCCGCGGCGGCAGCAGATCGTCGGCGTCTTCGAGCAGCAGGGTGACGTCGAGCCGCCCGGCGAGCTGCTGCGCGGCCTCGAGCGCCTGCTGCCCCCGGCCGTAGACCAGGCAGGTTCCCTCGGAGGCATAGCTCACCGTCGGCGGCGGATCGGCGTCCTCGCTGGCGGCGGCGAGCAGGGCGGCGATCTTCGGCGTCGCCTGACCGGCCTCGGCGGACCAGCCGGCCATCTCGCGGATGTTGACGAAGTCGATGGACTGCTGCGGGTTGTCCTCGGCGGTCACCTCGCCGAACAGCGGCGCTTCCTGGGTGCAGGTGGTCAGCACCGGCTCGGCGCCGAGAATCGCGGCCTGGAAGTTGCCGAGCTGGGCGCGGCAGAGCTGGGTGTTGAGTTCGAGCTCGCCCTCGGCCCCGGCCGCCTGACAGGCCTTGGTCAGCTTGCCGGCGTCGAGCGGCATGCTCGCTTCGCAGTTGCAGACGAGCAGGCGTTTGCCCTGCAGCTTCATTGGCGCGGTCTCTCCCGATCTCTCTGGTAGTATGGCGTCTTGGCGCTAGACCTATTCGGTCTCTCGCGCTGACGCTTTCTTGCGATTGATTTAGGATCAACAAATCGCGAAACGGGTTAACGATCAAGCGTTCTGTTTCTAAAGTTCTGAAAAGGCGGAAAATGAGCGGTCCGGAAGAGACCTCGGGCGGGGCAGGCGGCGCGGCTCCCGAATTCATGACCACCAAGGAGGTCGCGGCCTATCTGCGAATCAAGGAGCGGCGGATCTACGAGCTGCTGAAGCAGAAGGCGATTCCCTGTACCAAGGTCACCGGCAAGTGGCTGTTTCCCAAGGACCTGATCGATCTCTGGCTGGCCGAGAATGCCGAGGGCAAGACCGCCGCGCCGGTGCCGCCGCCGGTGATCGCCGGCTCTCAGGATCCGCTGCTCGACTGGGCGGTCAAGCAGTCCGGCTGCGGCCTGGCGATGCTGCCCGGCGGCAGTCTCGACGGCATCCGGCGCTTCGCCCGGGGCGAGGCCGTGGCCGCCGGCCTGCATATCTTCGAGCGTCATGGCCCCAGCTTCAACGTCGCCACGGTGCGCGCCGCGCTGGGCAACCGGCCGGTCGCGCTGATGGAGTGGGCGATGCGCAGCCAGGGGGTGATCGTGGCGCCGGACAACCCGGCCGGCATCCACGCGCTGACCGACCTGGTCTACGGCCGGGTGGTGCGCCGCCAGGCCACCGCCGGCAGCCAGCTGCTGCTCGAGGAGCTGCTCGAGTCGCGGGGGATCGACCCCGCGAAGATCCGCTGGACCGAGGAGATCGCCTACGGCGAGACCGACCTCGGCATGGCGGTGCTGGAACGGCGGGCCGACGCCGGCTTCGCCATCGAGGCGGTCGCCAACGCGCTGGAGCTGAACTTCACCCCGGTGACCGTCGAGCGCTTCGACCTGCTCGCCCGGCGCCGGGATTTCTTCGCGCCGCCGCTGCAGAGGCTGCTGACCTTCTGCCGCAGCGAGGCTTTCGCCGCTCGCGCCAAGGAGATGGGCGGCTACGACGTCTCGGAACTCGGGCGGATTCACTTCAACGGGGTTTAGGCCTTCTTCGCCAGCAGTTCCTTCAGCGAGAAGAAGCTGTGGTTGAAGTTCGGCTGCAGGGAGAGGGACTCCACCGCTTCCTCCTCGGGCAGCCCCTTGGGGTGCGAGGTGATGCCGAGCAGATAGCCGGCGGTCTTGGTGCGGTCGTCGAGCAGCGGCAGCACCAGGCGTTCGCCATGGCGGGTGGTCTGGCCGTCCAGGTAGATCTGCCCGACCTGGTAGGAGATCGCCGGCTGACCCAGCACCTCGCGCCAGGCGGCATCGATGCGCGCGCGCGTGGGGCCGGGGAAGACCTCCTCCAGGGTCCTGCCCTTGAGGGAGAAGCCGTGGGTGCGGTTGATGTCCTCGCCGGCCAGGCGGTAGCGGAAGCAGTCGCTCTCGGCCAGCCACTCGACCAGCCAGACCTTGTGCAGCGCCGGCAGGAAGGCGGCGGGATCGACCTCGCCGCGCCGCGGCGGCCGGCCACGCTCGATCGCGATGTGCGACCACCAGCGCCAGACCAGCCGCACATGCTCGGCATAGGGCTGGAATTCCAGGATTTGCATGTCCATCCCCCCACGGATCGACTCGATCCATCAAATGGTATAGCCGCTGACCCAGCTTTGGAAAGCCGGAGCGGCCGCGGACCAGCGAAATTCTGAAGAAATTACGCGCTTAAGTGGTGTTACGCCAGGGTTGCGAATCTCAGGGTTGTTCAGACAGTGTCCAAAAAGCCTGATCCAGCGCCGAGTCGAAGTCCGCGCCGCTGTCGAAGAAGGGGATCCGCGCCGAGTCGGCCTCGCCGCGCTGTTCCCGGCTGATCTCCCGCTGACGTTGCAGAAAGCGCAGCTGGGCGCCCGCGTCGAAGTCCATCAGCCAGTCGCCCTGGCCGCTGGCCCGGGCTTTCAACTGGGCCAGTTTCTCCGCCGGGTCGATCTCGGGGCAGCCGAGCAGGCAGCCGGCCAGCGGCGGCGCGACCCGATCCAGGATGCGGCGGATCTGCCAGGGGCCGAGATGCACCCCCTCGATCAGGTAGTCGCGGCGGTCGTAGGCCGCGGCGGCGGCCAGGGAGATCAGCACCGGCTCCAGCTTGGCGGCGGTGATCCGGTCGTCCTCCTCCGGCGAGACCTCGCCGATCCCCGCGCCGTGCAGGCCGCGCGCCAGGTAGTCGGTGGAGAAGTAGGGCACGCCGCGCTCGGCCAGCAGGCGCCGGGCCAGCGTCGTCTTGCCGCTGCGGCTGCAGCCGCCGACCAGATAGATCATGCGCGGCATTCTCCCGGAAACTACGCTGCGTTCCAGGAGAGCTTATACGCGGCGGCCGCGCCGGGCTATGGCCTGGGCGCGTTTTCCGGGCTCGTTTTCCGGGTTCAGCCGGCCTTGCGGCCGGGGTCGAGCCGGGCCGGCCAGCGGGTGCTCTCGCGGTCGCGCAGGCCATTGACGGCGCGGCTCACGCCGCCGGCGATGCCGCCGGCCATATCGGCGAAGAAGCCAAAGGCCGCGGCGCTGCGCATCTGGCGGCCGCGTTCGACGTAGGCCTCGATTTCCGCGTAGCTGGGGATCTCGAAGCGGGGGAAGTTCTCGGCTTTGAAGTTCTGCATTTTCTTTATCCTCCAAAAAGCGATGGAGGCGTTTCCATTCCGTTTCGTCCGCTCTGAGGGGCAGGCGGACTGTCGTTGTTCTTGATGTGGTTCATCCAATGCTGCGCTGCAACATAATTCCTGTCAAGGACAACGACCTGTGCCGGAAATGAAGTATTCGTTGCGGCTCAGCGGTCTAGCGGTCTAGTCGGCGTACCAGAAGCTATCCGGGCGGTAGCGGCCGAAGTCGGCGCCGGGCGTAGCTCAGGACGGTGATGTCGCGGGCGGCTCCTCCGCCGCCAGACTCGGGAACGCGGCGAGAGACAGGAGCACGGCAAGAAGCAAGCGGCGTTTCATGACGGAAATCCCATCCCGTCAGGACCGCTCAGTCGACGGCTTCGCTGTTCGCTACGCCCTCGGCGCCGGCGAAGACTGCCAGGATACGCACCGTCTCGCTCCCCGCGTTGCGGCCGTTATGCGGCGTGACCATGGCCTCGACCAGCGCGTCGCCGGCCCGGTAGACCCGCTTGCCTTCCCCCTCGTAGGTCACCGTCAGCTCGCCGTCGAGCATATAGGCGGCCAGCGGCACGGCATGGCGATGCCAGCCAGTGCTGGCCCCGGGCTCCAGGGTGACGATGGCGATGGTCACCTGCGCCGGGGAGTCCGTGGGATAGACGATCGGCTGCCCCAGGATCGTCTCGCCGGTGGTGAGCAGGACCTCGGCGGAGGCGTGCGGTGGAGCGGGTTCGGGGAGGGGCGCGGTGCTGGCCGGCTTCTGCGGCGCGGCGCAGGCGGAGAGGGCGATGAGCAGGACTATTCCGGCCGGCAGTATTTTCAATCGACCCAAACGCATTGGACAGTTTTCCCCCGAAAGTTTCGCTCAAGCTCTGCGTCACCCACTTCAGTCTCCCCGAAGCATAGCCGCTACGACCGAGTCTGGCGCGCGTTCCCTTCTGGGATACGATCATCCAGGATCTAGGGTAGATTTCTCCCGGGAAGATGGCGTAGGAGGAAATGTGTTGACATATGTTAACACATTTATCACTTTAGGCATGGCGAAGTGAACAGGCCGCGGCACCCAAAGAAAGAAGTGGAAGCGGCCGTCGTCTACGCCGAAGCGCAAGGTTGGACCTTGCGGCTCCTGGGCCATTGGGGCCGCTTGTTCTGCGCCCATGCCGGGCGCGACGGCTGTCAGATCGGCGTGAACGGCACTCCCAGGAATGCGGACAACCACGCCAGGCAGATCCGCAGGGCGGTGGATCGCTGCCCGCACAAGGATAAGGACACCGGCGATGAAAACCCATGAGTTCAGCGTCATAGCTTCCGGCCTGGACCCCAGCGCCGACGACTTCGAGGCGCGCTTCTACGACAACGGCTGCGACGACGCCCTGGTCTCCTTCCAGAAGGGCCACATCATCGTCGACTTCGCGCGCGAGGCGGAGACGCTGCACGAGGCGATCTCTTCGGCGCTAGAGAACCTGCGCGTGGCCGGCGCCAGGATCGACAGGATCGAGCCCGATCCCCTGGTCGGCATGGCGGAGATCGCCAAGCGTGCGGACCTCTCCCGCGCCGCGATCACGCAGTACGCCAAGGGGCAGCGGGGCAAGGACTTCCCGCCCCCGGTCGCCCGCGTGACCTCCGACAGCCCGCTGTGGGACTGGGCGAGTGTCGCGCTCTGGCTCGCCCGCAAGGGCAAGCTCACCCGCGATGCCGCCCTGGACGCGGCAACCCTCCGCCATGCGAACCGCGCGCTCGAGCAGGGCGAGACGCGGATCGCCGCGATGCTGGCGGAAGATGCCGCAGAGTATTGGGAGGAGCTGGCCTAGGAACGCCAATACAGAAACGAGATACCGCACTCTCACGCCCTTGCTAGTGTAAGCAAGGCCTCGAAGCAACTTGCAGGCGAATGTCGGCGGCAGGTATCCTGGTTTCTATGACCGAGAGGTGAGGGGCGGGGTGCGGGTGCTACGACCTCGATGCGGGCCCAGACAGTAAGACGCTCTACCAGCCAAGTTTCCTATGAAAATATAGTAAGATTATGAGGAAAACTTCAAAGACAAGAATACGGGATAATATATTTGCCATACTTAGCAGTTTGGCAATACTGATCTGGTACATTTCATATAGCGAGAAATGCCACAGCTATCTTGAGAGTGAACTTAGCACTATCCCGTCCTTCTTTGTGTGTCATATAGTCGCCCTTCTACCTATTATTTTATTCGTTTATGCAATAGTTTCAGTTTTATTTGTATTAATTAGAAAGTGAAGGGGGTGTCGCAGTGGATTCAACTTTACAACTTTACTTTTCAAGAAATAACTAACTTAGTAACTACGCCCAGGAAATCCAAGAAATCTGCACCCAGGCCTTCCCAGGCAAGACGCTAAAGCCCTGCAGCCGGCGCCAAACAGGAAATTTCTCGAAGCGATAAAGTGCGAAGCGTTGCTTTGAGCTTACGTTTGAACAGGAATAACATATTCGGAGGATGTGCTATGGCTGTTCTGTATATACGAATGATTTCATAAATCATACTTACAGTATGTAATGTTGTATACTCCGAACAGATCGATAATTGGCTAAAGAGGAAGTTAATAAGCAAATTTGCATATATTGTATTCTACACATCACTATTTGTTATTACTGCAACTTTGGCTTTTCTCTATCTTGTATATGATTTGTGAGGTAATATGATTGTTATTATTTTCACTTACTCTACTCAATTCCCGTTTTCCCATTTAATAAGCAGATTCCGCGCCATATCCGTTATCCTCAGCCAGTCCGGAAGTGCCCGCTTAGGGAAGATGACATGAATTCCTAAATTATCTGGCTCGTAATAGACCCACGCTCTGCAACTAGGGTTAAGGACTTTAGTCCAATAATCCGTGCAAGTAATTATGATTTCCGGGTCGTACTGGTCGAGGCGCTGATAACGATAATGAGGTTTGCCCTTGACGACGATTGCGTATCTCTTGAGACCATGGACGTCTTTGAGAGGCGTTTCTAGATCGCGGGTGGCATCTTGGCTCATGTGGTACTTGTGGCTTAGAGCGGACTGGCTCGGCCGCGTGTAGCCTGGGAGGCTATCGCTCGGCGTCATCAAGTTCACCCGAACCACGAAATTGTCGTCCTCCGGCGGTGGCCGCCCCGCTTCGCAGGGCGAGTAACTCGAGAACCAGAAAGGATTACGCTCCGGGAATCTTCCACTTGGCATCCAAAAAGCAAAATTGATCGACGAAGTCTTGATGTCGACAGGTTCAGATGAATATTGATCAAGGAGAAGTTCTGGCCAGGGATAGAGATATCCAGCCGGAATCCAGAACTCGACGCCCTCCTGACGCAGGCCTATGGGGGTCGTAAGCGGAAACCCGTGCCGCGTGGCTGTCACGCGTGAATCATGCTGGGAGATGTTCTCGGGACAGTCATAGAAAATCGGAAAGTTCTCGATGTGCTCCTCTTCCAGCCCGGCTCGCGTAGCGGTGGAAGTGGCGGTCGCGAAGAAAGGCAGCAAGCCAAGCATCAGGGTAAGCTTCCGAATAAAGGCTCGTTGCGTGATCAGGGCAACCTCTCCGTCATGCTGCCAAGGCCCGGGCGGACGTTGAAGCTGCCCTTGAGCGGCCCGTCGGGCTTGCGCCCCTCGGCGGCGCAGAGCTCCAGATAGTCCTCCACGGCCTCGTGGAAGGCCCGCTTCAGGCCCTTGGCGTCGGTCCCTTCGTAGGTGACCAGGTCGCGGATGAACTGCAGGCGGCCATGGAAAACCTCGTCGTCGTCGTTGTACTCGACGGAGCCGATGTAGCCTTTGTATTCGAGCGTCGCGCTCATATTAGATCCTCCTCGGTCAGCACCTCCAGAACAGCGTCGATGACGTGATTTAGCAACTGTTTTCAGTAGCAAAGGGCAAGTAGGTGGCCGCCATGCAGCTCTCGACTTTTGTAAGCCCCCTGGCGAGGCAATCAACTTGCGGATGAATGCTTTGGAGGGTATCCTGACTTTGTAACCGGAAAACGAGGTGTCTTGTTAATGGTGAATTCGCATCGAAACTGCAAATGACGCTCCGTACGCTCCAGATCTTAAGGAGAGTAGCATGCGCTACGGTTATCGGGCTTTCTTGCGCCTCGTGCCTGATTGACGTCCCTTATATAGAATTCTCAGCAGAGCATCTTCGAAACCCAACGAACGTATTCGACCGTGCACTCTTCGAAGCCTATGTTTTAGACGATGACAGATCGTTACTGCCCCTCCATCGGATCTGGCTAAAGAATATTTTGGAGACAGATTCCCAAACTAGCAGCCTGCGGCTGGGGTGCGATCTTACATCACTGATATAGGTGGTAGGTGCGAATTTAGAGGCGATGAATATTTATGCTTTTATGAGAAAAAATAGTACAATATTTTTATTCATTTTTATTTAGCTATGAGAAGACTATAGAATCACTTGTTACTTTTTTAGTTAAATTCCCGAAATCAATAAAAGATTGCTTAGACATCATAATTGAATACGGTTCTTCGGAATCTGCTCTACGGAAAAGAAATGTTGGTTCTTAAATATCGCATTGCCCAATCGATTCCAAATAGGCATGGCTGCATCGCCACGGAGTGGCCCCTGCAACACTGTGCTTAGTATTAAGGGTACGGGATATCTTTTGATTCATTATTTTTATAACGTAACGCTTTGGAAGTGAATAACATGAAGAATATTTTTTACATACTTTTTCTTGCTTCGGTCGGTCTTTTTGTAATATCTGAGCTACTTCTGATATTAAAATTTAGTGTGGCGGATTTTTCTTTAATAGTCGAGAAAATTAGAGATATTCCGGTGCTTTCGGAGAGGCTTTTCTATCTAGATAATCCGCACGCCAGCGCAGACGACAAGAGTTCTCTTTCTTTGGTTTATCTCTCCGCTATGCTGTGCGGCACACTCTTTTTTTTGTTTGGTCTGATCCAGGGAGTGCAGCACGCAAGAGATAAGATGATGCCAGATGAAGCAAAGAAGGGGTTTCTTGGCACAATTATAATTACATTTGTATTATATTTGAATATTGAATTTTTATCTCCCTCTGAGAATTTTCAGAAATCGGAGGACTATTTTGACCTTTCGAGTTTAATCAAAAACCCTTTTTTGCTAGAAGTTCTCTTTGGCCCAGTGGTTATTTTTTTGGTTCCTGTAATATTGTGTTTGGCATTGATCTTTGCATACTTTTATTTTCTTTCACTATGCAGATGGCTTTCATGAAAATTTACGAAGCGATGAATGAATCACTTAACCGTACTTTGTGCGGGATTGCGGCTGGCCGCTGAGCAGCGCCAACAGCAGTGGCTAAAAAAAGCCCGGTCCGGCTAGGGGTAGGTGCCTTGCGGCAGGCCCCTTGTGCCGGACCGGGAAGATGGGTCAGAAGGGCGGGAATCCGCGGTCAGGCCGGTGTGTGGAGCCGTCCTGGATCGGGTCGCGGATTCGCGCGCGGGCTGCTTTACGAGCCCGTCTTCTGACCGTTCGGGAAGAACAGCTGCTGGCCGTTCAGTTGATAGTCGGCGATGGCCTGCTGCCCTTCGCTTGAAAGCACCCAGTCGATGAAGGCCTGGCCTTCGGCGGCCTTGACGTGGGGGTGCTTCTCCGGGCTGACCAGGATGATGCCGTACTGGTTGAACAGCGTCTCGTCGCCCTCGACCAGGACGGCGTAGTCGCCCTTGTTCTCGAAGGCGATCCAGGTCGCCCGGTCGGTCAGGACATAGGCGCCCATGGCTCTGCCGGTGTTGAGCGTGGCGCCCATGCCGGAGCCGGTCTCGCGGTACCAGCCGCCGGAGGCCGCCCGTAGGTCGATGCCGGCCTCCTTCCACAGGCTGCGCTCCTTGGTGTGGGTGCCGCTGTCGTCGCCGCGCGAGGCGAAGGGGGCTTCGCTCTCGGCGATCCTGGTCAGGGCGGCCACCGCGTCGTTCATGCCAGCGACGCCAGCGGGGTCGTTCTCCGGACCGACGAGGACGAAGTCGTTGTACATCACGTCGAAGCGCTCGACGCCGTAACCCTCCTCGACGAAGGCCTCCTCGCGGCCCTTGGCGTGGACGAAGAGCACGTCGGCGTCGCCGTCCTTGGCCTGCTGGATCGCCTGGCCGGTGCCGACCGCGACCACCCGCACTGCAATGCCGGTCTTGTCCTGGAAGACCGGCAGCAGGACGTCGAACAGCCCGGAGTTGGCGGTCGAGGTGGTCGAGGCGACGACGATGTACCTGTCCTGGGCCTGCGCCCGGTCGATCAAGGCGGGGCCGGCCAGCGCGGGAACCGCAAGGACCAGCGCCAGGGCGGCCGCTGTGAAGAAATTCCGTCTCAGCATGGTCGTTCTTCCTTTCGTGGCGTTCACCAGAGCAGCTCCCCGCTGAGGAAGGCCTGGGCTTCCTTACTGCGCGGGGTTTCGAAGAAATCCGCCGCCGGGCTCCGTTCCAGCAGGCGGCCGTTGTGCAGAAACACCACCTCGTCGGCGAGGCGCTTGGCCTGCCCTAGGTCGTGGGTGGTCATCACGATCTTGGTGCCGCTCGCGGCGATCGCGGCGACGATCTCCTCGACCTGCCTGGTCGCCGAGGGGTCGAGGCTGGCGGTCGGCTCGTCGAGGAACAGCACCTGGGGCTCGAGCGCCCAGGCCCGGGCCAGCGCCAGGCGCTGCTGCTCGCCGCCCGACAGCGTGCGCGCGGGCTGCGCGGCGGCCGCCGTCAGGCCGGTGCGCGCCAGGGCGGCGTCGCGCCGCCGCCGCCGCTCGGCCCGCGCGAAGCCGTGCAGCGCCAGGGCGTAGTCGATGTTGGCCGCGGCCGAGCGGCGCAGCATCACCGGGCGCTGGAACACCATCGCCTGGCGGCGCGGCGCCGCGCCGGCGCCCTCGGTCTTGCGGTTGCGCCAGAAGACCGCGCCGGAGGTCGGCTTGATCAGGCCGTGGGCGAGCCGCAGGGTCAGCGACTTGCCGGCGCCGTTGGGCCCCAGGACGATCGTGCGCGTACCGGCCTCGATGTCGAGGGTGATGCCGTCGATCAGCCGCTTGCCGGCGATCTCGTAGCTCACCGCCTCGAGCCGGCCGGGCAGGATCGGCGCGCGAAAATCGCCCTCGCTGGTCGGCGGTACGCGATGCCGGGGATCTTCCGGGGCGGTCATGCCGCGCGCTCCTGGGTCGCGCCCTGGATCAGGAAGGCGGCGGCGTTGATCGCCACGGTCAGCAGGATCAGGACGATGCCGAGCCCCAAGGCCAGCGGCAGGTCGCCCTTGCTGGTCTCCAGCGCGATCGCCGTGGTCATCACCCGGGTGACGTGGTCGATGTTGCCGCCGACGATCATCACCGCGCCGACCTCGGCGCTGGCCCGGCCGAATCCGGCCAGCATCACCGTGACCAGGCTGAAGCGGGCGTCCCACAGCAGGGTCGGCACGGCGCGCGCCGGGGTGGCGCCGAGCGAACGCAGCTGCTCGCCGTACTCGGTCCAGAGATCGGCCACCACCTGGCGGGTCAGGGCGGCGAGGATCGGGGTGACCAGCAAGGTCTGGGCGACGATCATCGCCGTCGGGGTGAACAGCAGGCCGAGCACGCCGAGCGGCCCGGCGCGCGACAGCAGCAGATAGACCACCAGCCCCATCACCACCGGCGGCAGCCCCATGAAGGACGACAGCAGCACCGCCAGCAGCCGCCGGCCGGGGAACCGGAACAGCGCCACCGCGGCGCCCAGCGGCAGTCCGATCAGCGCGGCGAAGAACACCGCGCTCAGCGACACCCGCAGCGACAGCCCGACGATCTCGACCAGATCGGAATCGAAGCGCGCGATCAGCCCAAAGGCCTCGCCGAAGGCGGCCGTGAAATCGTTCATTCCTGCCCCTGTCGCTCAAACTGCAATTTTGCGCAATATTGTGCATTTTTATGCATCCTTTGCAAGACGCGGAATTCGCCTCTTGGGTGGCTTGCGCTTGTGCGCGCGCGCCGCGGGCCGCATATTCGAGGGGGAGACATGGAAAGGTCCGCGATGTCCGCAAAGCCCGTGAAAGTGGCGCAGAAAGCCCAGCCGAAACTGGCCGGGGCCGAGACCCTGGGCGAGTTCTGGCTGCGTCCGGATCCCGACGATCCGCGTCTGACCGAGCGCGTCACCGGCGTCGATCAGGACGGCCAAGCCATTGAAACTTCAGTGGTTACCGAAAAGCCCCTGACCCTCTACCTGAACGGCCAGGAGATCGTCACGATGATGACCATCGGCGATCACCCCGACTACCTGGCGGTCGGCTACCTGCTCAACCAGAACATGCTGCGCGCCGACGACACGGTCACCGGCATCGACTACGACGACGACCTCGAGGTGGTGGTGGTGCGCACCGAGCGGGCGACCGACTACGAGGAAAAGCTGAAAAAGAAAACCCGCACCTCCGGCTGCGCGCAAGGTACTGTTTTTGGGGACTTAATGGAGAAGTTCGACGAGATCGACCTGCCGGCCGACGCGGTGCTGCGGATCTCCTGGCTCTATGCCCTGACCAAGAAGATCAACACCGCGCCGAGCCTCTATCTCTCGGCCGGCGCGATCCACGGCTGCGTGCTCTGTCGGGAGGATAAGCCCTTGCTTTATATGGAGGATGTCGGCCGCCACAACGCCGTCGACAAGATCGCCGGCTACATGTTCCTGCATGGCATCGGGCCCGAGGACAAGATGTTCTACACCACCGGACGGCTGACCTCGGAGATGGTGATCAAGACCGTGCAGATGGGCATTCCCATCCTCGCCTCGCGCTCCGGCTTCACCGCCTGGGGCGTGGCGCTGGCCAAGCAGGCCAAGCTCACCCTGATCGGCCGCGCCAAGGGCAAGCGCTTCATCGCGCTGGCCGGCGAGGAGCGCATCGTCTACGACAGCGACCCCGAAAGCGTCGGCGAGGAAGACCCGAGCCACGCCCGCAAGGCCGCGCGGCGCGACGACGATGCCGCATAAGACGCTCGGCATCCTGCTCGCCGGCGGGCAGGCGCGGCGCATGGGCGGCGGCGACAAGTGCCTGCGCGCGCTCGGCGGCAAGCCGATCCTCGCCCAGGTCATCGCGCGGGCGCGGCCCCAGGTCACCGACCTGATCCTCAATGCCAACGGCGATCCCGCGCGCTTCTCGGACTTCGGTCTGCGCGTCGTGCCCGACGTGATCGAGGGTTTCGCCGGTCCGCTGGCCGGGATCCTCACCGGCATGGAGTGGGCGGCCAAGCATGAGCCGACCTGCGATCTGATCGCCAGCTTCGCCACCGACACCCCCTTCTTTCCCCTGGATCTGGTCAGCCGCATGGAAGCCGCCTTTCCCGCCCAGGGCGCCGACATCGCCTGCGCCAAGTCCGGCGGCCGCACCCATCCGGTGTTCGGCCTCTGGCCGGTCGATCTGCACGAGGATCTGCGCGAGGCCATGCTGGTCGAGGATCTGCGCAAGATCGACGCCTGGACGGCGCGCTACCGCGTCGCCGAGGTCGACTGGCCGATCGCGCCCTTCGATCCCTTCTTCAACACCAACCGGCCGGAAGACCTGGCCGAGGCCGAGCGTCTTTTGGCGGCCCGCGAAGAATAGGCGGCGAGGATGGCCGCCCCGCCGCCGCTGATCGAGACGGGATTCGTCCGGGTCAAGCAGACCCGCCACGGCGTCATGGCCTACAACAAGAACGACATCTATGTCGGCCGCGCCCTGGACCTCTACGGCGAGCACACGGAACTGGAGCTGCAGGCGCTGGGCAAGCTGATCCCAGCCGGCGGCACGGTGATCGACGTCGGCGCCAACATCGGCGTGCACAGCGTTTTCTTTGCCAAGACGGTCGGACCGCAGGGGCGGGTGCTGGCCTTCGAGCCGCAGCGCCACGCCTTTCAACTGCTGGCGGCGAACGCGGCGCTCAACGGCCTGTCGAACCTGCGGATCGAGCGCGCCGCCGTCGGGCCCTGCGGAGGCGAAATCCACGTGCCCGATCTCGACCCCGCGGCCACGAGCAACTTCGGCGGCGTTTCGGTCAATGCCAAGGGAGATGGTGAGCCGGTCGCGATGATCGCTCTGGATTCCCTCGATCTCGGCCGCTGCGACCTGATCAAGATCGACGTCGAGGGGCTGGAGATCGAGGTTCTGCAGGGCGCCAGGGATACCGTGGTCCTGCACGCGCCGCTGCTCTATGTGGAGAACGACCGTCAGGAGCATTCCGCGAAGCTGATCGCGCTCCTGTTTTCGCTCGATTACCGGCTGTTCTGGCACCTGCCGTACCTGTTCAATCCGGATAATTTCTTCGCTAAGGCCGACAACGTTTTTGGCAACGTTCTTTCGGTCAACATGCTCGCGGTGCCCAAGACGCGCGCCTTGAAGATCGAAGGCCTGAAGGAAATCCTCTCCCCCAAGGACTGGTGGCGTTGAGCGTGCCGCCGCGTCGCGGCCGCTCATCTCCACGTTGTGAAGCCCCCCGCATTGCGCCTATATGAGTCCCGTGGAGCCTTGAGCTGGATTGGGAATCGAACGCGATATGGAGCAGAAACCTCTGGCAGCCGGCCAGGAGATCCTGCCGCTTGGCATCGTGATCGAGCGCCGCGAGATCGACAATCGCTGGCAGAAGCACGTTTGGCGCGGGGTCGCCGTGCTGCCCGGCGCAGCGGAGCTGGATTCGCGCGGCCCCTGGAAAGAACTCGCCCGAGGCGAAGAGGGGGGCAAGGGCTGGGTGCGCTACCACGCCGGCACCCTGCCGCTGAGCCTCTTCCGTAAGGAGACCGAAGGCTACAAGGTCAGCATGAGCCAGCAGCCTCCGCGCGTCTTCATCGTGCTGCGCAGCGGGCTCGACTGCGATTGCGAACACGATGTCGTTGCGGTGGCGGCGACGGTCAGCCCCTATGAGGCCCAGGACTTCCTGGACAGCGGCAGCGATATCGTCGAGGCCCTGCCGATGCCGCCGACGCTGGCCGGCTTCGTTCAGGACTACATCGACCGGCATCACAGCGAGGAGCCCTTCATCAAGCGTCAGCGGGGCCCGCGCGCCCCCGAAAAGCAGGTGTTCGTCGCCCAGGGTGCAGCGCCAGTGGAGCGCGGCAAGGGCAAGAAAAGGCTATGAGGCAATGAAAGGCGAGAAGGCAAAAGCTCCGAAGCCGTCGGACGAAGGGGGTTTTTTCTCCCGCTGGTCGCAGCGTAAGCGCGGCGGCGCCGCCGAACCTGAAGCAGAGATAGCCGCTGCGGGCGATTCCGCGGTCCCGGCCGAGACCGGCAGCGAGGCGCCATCGGAATGGAGCGAAGACCAGGTGCAGCAGAAGCTCGGCGAGATCGAAGGCATGAAGCAGGGCGACGACTTCAAGCCGCTGCTTGGCGCCGGTATCCCCTCCCTGGTGAAGCGGGCCGCGCTGAGAAAGCTGTGGCGCAGCCATCCGGCGATCGGCTTCATCGACGGGCTCGACGACTACAACGAGGACTACACCATCAAGCCGGGGGTGGTGGCGCAGGTCCGCAGCGCCTATCGGGCGGGTGAGGGCTACGTCTACGACGAGGAGGCGGAGACGGAGCGCCAGACGGAAATCTCCGCGCGGCGCGATCGCGACAAGCACCGCGCGCGGGCGGCCGGCGAAGCGGCGGAAAAGCGCGGCGCCGAGTCCGGCGAGGACGAGGAAGCGGGCGGCATCGACCGGCAGGCCGCCGCCGACGCCCAGACTGCCGCCCTCTCCGATCCAGCCGATAGCGAGGATCGGGAGACCGAGTCGCAGCCTGATAGCAAGCCAGCGGCCGGGAAGGGCCGCGGCCGCGCCTCGGCGCGGCGCTGGGGCGGCGGCCAAGCCTAGCGCAGCCGCGCCGAACGGCTAAATATGCCTGTGGTATCAATTTGTTACCACTTGGTGGCTCTTCGCAGTGCAGCATGTCTTTGATTTGACACAGCGCTGCGAATAGCGCCTAATTCTCCGTAATAATAAAAAACGACTACCGAAACGGGTTAAGCAATCGCGGCGTCGGCGTGTGGGCCGGTCGCAGGGATCGATCCACAGTTACCGAGACCGCGTTTCGCGCCGGAAAGTGCGTGTTACGGGAGGATCGGGCTTTGGCGGACGAGACCGCCCAAAATTTCGAATTGAGCGAGGAAGATCGGCTGCGCGCCGATTGGTACATGCTGTTGGCGCAGCTGTTGCGCGAGCCGCCCCAGGAGCACGACCTGGCGGGCTTGCGCAAGCTGGAGGGCGACGACAGCCTGCTCGGGGAAGCCATCGCCTCCCTGGCCGCCGCCGCCAAGGCGACCGACCAAGCCAAGCTCAAGCGCGAATACCACGACCTTTTCATCGGCATCGGTCAGGGCGAGCTGCTGCCTTACGGCTCCTACTATCTGACCGGTTTCCTGCACGAAAAACCCCTGGCAAAGCTGCGCGGCGAGATGAACCAGCTGGGCATCCGCCGCGCCGATAGCGTCGCCGAGCCGGAGGACCACATCGCCGCGCTCTGCGAGATGATGGCCGGACTGATCAACGGGGCGTTCAGCCAGGATGGGGTACCGGTCCCGCTGGCCACGCAACGCCAATTCTATGAAACTCACATCGGTTGCTGGGCGCCGCGCTTCTTCGAGGATCTCGAAGCTGCGCCCTCGGCGGCCTTCTACATGCCTGTGGGCACCATCGGCCGCCTGTTCCTGGCGGTCGAGGCCCAGGCGTTCGACATGGCGGCCTAGCGCTCTGTCGTCAGGTGCATAGGGGAGTGGCGGGGTCCCTCTAGGCAGTCGTCCCGCAAGGCAAGCGTTTCACCACGAAAGGAAGGTGAGCGAATGAGTACGAAAGAAGCGAAGTCGATGGATCGGCGCGGCTTCTTCAAATCCGCTGGCATCGGTGCCGGCGCGATCGGTGGCGCGGCGGTTCTCGCCGTTGCCGGCAAGGGCGCGGAAGCGGCTGAGCCGGTCAAGTCCCCGACCGCGGCGGGCTATCGCGAGACGGAGCACGTGAAGAAGTACTACGAGCTGTCGAAATTCTAATCAAACCAAGTGCTTGAAAAGTACAGGAGAGGTCGATGCTTACGAGAAAGACGAATGGGGTTGCGAATGGCCCCCGTTTGTCAAAAGCGTTCGCCGGCATTGCCGGTAACGCAATTGACCGCCGTACTTTCCTGAAGCGATCCGGTCTGGCTGCTGGCGGCATTGCCGCGGCGTCCAGCCTGTCCTTCGGAATGGTGCGGAAGGCCGAGGCAGGCTTCACCGACCCGAACGCCGAGACCAAGCTGGTCAAATCGGTATGTACCCATTGTTCGGTCGGCTGCACGGTCATCGCAGAGATACAGAACGGTATCTGGACGGGCCAGGAGCCCGGCTGGGACAGCCCGTTCAACCTCGGGGCCCACTGCGCAAAGGGCGCTTCGGTGCGCGAGCATGCGCACGGCGAACGCCGGCTGAAGCATCCCACCAAGCTGGTCGACGGCAAGTGGGAGAAGATCGGCTGGGACCAGGCGATCGACGAGATCGGCGATAAGGTCAAGGAGATCTGGGAGACGAGCGGACCGGATTCGGTCTACCTGCTCGGCTCCGCCAAGCACAGCAACGAGCAGTCCTACCTGATCCGCAAGTTGGCCGCCTTCATGGGCACCAACAACATCGATCATCAGGCGCGTATCTGTCATTCCACCACGGTCGCGGGTGTCGCCAACACCTGGGGCTACGGGGCGATGACGAACTCCTACAACGACATCCACAATTCGCGCGCCATCTTCCTGATCGGCGGCAATCCCGCCGAAGCGCACCCGGTGTCCCTCCAGCACCTGCTGAAGGCCAAGGAGCAGAACAACGCTTCGATGATCGTCTGCGACCCGCGCTTCACCAGAACCGCGGCCCATGCCGACGAGTACGTCCGTTTCCGTCCCGGCACCGACGTCGCCATGATCTGGGGCATTCTCTGGCATGTCTTCGAGAACGGCTGGGAGGATAAGGAATACATCCGCCAGCGCGTCTGGGGCATGGATCAGATCAAGGCCGAGGTCGCCAAGTGGAACCCGGAAGAGGTCGAGCGCGTCACCGGCGTGCCCGGCTCGCAGATGGCCCGCGTCGCGCGGACGCTGGCCAACAACCGTCCCTTCACCATCATCTGGTGCATGGGCGGTACGCAGCACACCAACGGCAACAACAACACCCGTGCCTATTGCGTCCTGGGCCTTGCCCTCGGCGTGATCGGGGTGCCTGGCGGTGGCGCCAACATCTTCCGCGGCCACGACAACGTCCAGGGCGCGACCGATCTTGGCGTGCTCTGCGATACCCTGCCGGGATACTACGGTCTGGCTACCGGTTCCTGGAAGCATTGGGCCAGGGTCTGGGAGACCGACTACGAGGCTCTCAAGGGCCGCTTCGCCTCCCAGGAAATGATGGAGGCCGCCGGCGTGCCGGTGTCGCGCTGGTTCGATCTCGCCTTGGAAGCCAAGGAGAACATCGACCAGAACGATAACCTGCGGGCGATGTTCTTCTGGGGCCACGCCCCGAACTCGCAGACCCGTCTGCCGGATATGCAGAAGGCCATGAGCAACCTCGATATGCTCGTGGTCGTCGATCCCTATCCGACCATGACGGCGGTGATGCACGAACGAACCGACGGCGTCTATCTGCTGCCGGCCTCGACGCAGTTCGAAACCTATGGTTCGGTGACGGCGTCGAATCGGTCCCTGCAGTGGCGCGAGACGGTTTTCGAGCCGCTGTTCGAGTCGAAGCCCGATCAAGATATTATGTATCTGCTCGCGGCCAAGCTCGGTTTCGCCGAGGAGATGTTCAAGAACATCGAGGTCAATGGCACCTCGCCTTTGGTCGAGGACATCACCCGGGAGTTCAACCGCGGCATGTGGACCATCGGCTACACCGGCCAGTCGCCGGAGCGGATGCGGCTGCACATGGCCAACCAGGGGAGTTTCGACAAAACGACCCTGCAGGCGAACGGCGGCCCGGCGGACGGCGATTACTACGGACTGCCCTGGCCTTGCTGGGGCACCCCCGAGCTGGGGCATCCCGGAACGCCCTTGCTCTACGACACCTCGAAGCCGGTGGCGGAAGGCGGTCTTTGCTTCCGCGCCCGTTTCGGCGTCGAGCACGAGGGGGACAACCTGCTCGCCGAAGGCAGCTATCCGGTCGGCTCTGAGATCGAGGACGGCTATCCCGAGTTCACCATGGCCATGCTCCAGGAGCTTGGCTGGGATGGCGACTTGACCGATGAGGAGCGGGCCGCGATCGATGCGGTGGCAGCCGAGAAGACGAACTGGAAGGTCGACCTTTCGGGTGGCATCCAGCGCGTCGCGATCAAGCATGGCTGCGCGCCCTTCGGCAACGCCAAGGCCCGCACGGTGGTGTGGAACTTCCCGGATCCGGTGCCCTTGCACCGCGAGCCGCTCTACACGCCGCGCCGCGATCTGGTGGCCGACTACCCGACCTACGAAGACGGGCGGAAGTTCCGCCTGCCTGTTCTCTACGCGTCGATCCAGGCCAAGGACTTCTCCAGCGACTTCCCGGTCATTCTCACCTCGGGACGCCTGGTGGAGTACGAAGGCGGCGGCGATGAAAGCCGGTCCAATCCCTGGCTGGCCGAGTTGCAGCAGAACATGTTCGTCGAGATCAACCCGTACAACGCCAACAACCTCGGCGTTCAGGACGGGCAGATGGTCTGGGTGCATGGTCCGGAAGGCGCCAAGGTCAAGGTCATGGCCATGGTCACAAACCGCGTTGGCCGCGATGTCGCGTTTATGCCGTTCCACTTCGGTGGGCATTGGCAGGGCGAGGATCTGAGGGATCGTTATCCCGCGGGTGCCGACCCCTATGTCCTGGGCGAAGCGTCGAATACGGCGCAGACCTACGGCTACGACATCGTTACCAACATGCAAGAAACCAAGGCGACCCTCTGCCGCATTGAGCCGGCATAGGGCGAGAGGAGAGATAGATCATGGCACGCATGAAATTCCTCTGTGACGCCGAACGTTGTATCGAGTGCAACGCCTGCGTCACCGCCTGCAAAAACGAGCACGAGGTGCCCTGGGGCGTGAACCGCCGCCGCGTCGTCACCATCAACGATGGCGACCCTGGTGAGCGTTCGATCTCGGTGGCCTGCATGCACTGCTCCGACGCGCCGTGCATGGCGGTCTGCCCGGTCGACTGCTTCTACCAGAGCGACGAGGGTGTGGTTCTGCACTCCAAGGATCTCTGCATCGGCTGCGGTTACTGCTTCTACGCTTGCCCCTTCGGGGCGCCGCAGTATCCGCAGGCAGGCAACTTCGGCAGTCGCGGCAAGATGGACAAGTGCACCTTCTGCGCCGGTGGGCCCGAGGAGGATCTTTCCTCCATCGAGTTCCAGAAGTACGGCCGCAACCGTCTGGCCGAGGGCAAGCTCCCGCTCTGCGCGGAGATGTGCTCGACCAAGGCGCTGCTGGCCGGCGACGGCGACGTGGTGTCGGACATCTACCGCGAGCGCGTGGTTGCCCGCGGCTTCGGCTCCGGTGCTTGGGGCTGGGGCACGGCCTACGAGCAGAAGGCGCCGGGGTCCTGATAACCCGCGTCTGAACGCAGTCTAGCAGGAGGGGGTGGCACCGGCGTTCCGGTCCCACCCCCTTCCTGACGAAAATGACAGGTTCGCAGATTCAACCCGGATTCAGGAGCGCTCCGAGGCGAGCGGATAGCAGCATGACTCGAACAGCCAAGGCGGCGATCGCCGCTGCAATCCTTGTCAGCATGGGCCTTAGCCTGTCCGCTTGCGACGAGGACGAGCAGGACCGCATCCTGCGCTACGACAAAGGCACCTATCTTGGCGAGCCGGACGACCCGCTCGACCAGGGCACTTTGGACGAACTGCGCAACCGGGCGCGAAACCAGCAGGGGGCCTGACCCCATGCCGCCGTTCATGCGAGGGCGAGGAGAGACGACGATGCATCATAGCTTGGGGAAATCAGCGCGTGGACTGGCGGCCGTTCTGGGGCTGGCGATCCTGCTGTCTTTAGCCGCCGCCGCGAGCTTCGAGGACGCCGCGCTGGCGCAAAGCGCGGACGGCAGCACCGAACAGAATCTCGGCGGCCAGGTTCCCGGCAACAGCCTGGGTTCCGCGAGCGACGCCGATCTCTGGCGGGCGATCCGCAACGGGGCGCAGGGCTCGGTCTCGATCCAGGACAAGCAGGCGGGGACGCTGATCCAGTCCGAGGGTGACAACTGGCGGGCGATCCGCAACGGGCCGCTTGCCACCTACGGGGTTTGGGTGCTGCTCGGCATGATCATCCTGCTGGCGCTGTTTTTCGCCATTCGTGGCCGGATCAAGATTGAAAGCGGCGAATCGGATCGCCGGATCGAGCGCTTCAACTTCCTCGACCGCATCACTCATTGGACCACCGCGGTCTCCTTCATCATCCTCGGTCTTACGGGGATGAACATTCTCTGGGGCAAGTTCGTGCTCCTGCCGGTCATCGGCCCCTCGGCCTTCGGCGCGATCACCGCCTGGGGCAAGTACCTGCACAACTACGTCGCCTTCGCCTTCATGCTCGGCATCCTGGCGATGTTCGTGCTCTGGGTCGGCCACAACCTGCCCAGCAAGTACGATCTCAAGTGGATCGCCAAGGGCGGCGGCATGTTCGGCAAGCACAATCATCCGCCGGCGCGCAAGTTCAACGCCGGACAGAAGGTGGTCTTCTGGGCGACCATCCTGGGCGGAATCTCGCTCAGCTTGTCGGGCATCGCCTTGCTCTTTCCCTTCGAGACTGCGATGTGGGGCAAGACTTTCGGTATTCTCTCCGCCATCGGTCTCGATGTACCCAACCAGGTCACGCTGATGGAGGAGCAGCAGTTGAACGCCCTCTGGCATGCCGCGGTCGGGATCGTGATGATCGCCATCATCCTGGCGCACATCTATATCGGCACCCTGGGCATGGAAGGCGCCTTCGACGCCATGGGCACCGGTTACGTCGACGAAAACTGGGCGCGCGAGCACCACAGTATCTGGGTCGCGGAGGTCAAGAACGAGCCCTTGCCGGACGAGGATGACTCTCGTGGCGCCAGAGCGCAGCCGGCGGAGTGACGGCAATGCAACGCAGCCGTTCCCTCGCCGGGCTGGCGTCCCTGGCTCTGCTCATCGTCCTTTCCGGTCCTGCCGCAGCCATGACGCAGCAGGAGGCGGCCGAGAAGATCGCCGAAGAATACGGGGTTGAGGTGCTAAAGACCGATGCCCTCTTGCAGGATGGCAGGGCGGTCATCCTGCTGACGGTGATGCAGCCGGGAAGCGATGACAACGCGGCCTTCCAGGTCAACACCATTGCAGTCGACGCGAAAACCGGGGAGCTGATCCCCGGGTTCCGGCGGATGGAGACCGGGTCGGTAACGTCCAATGGCGCCTCGGCCTCGACGATCGAGAACCGGCGCCCTTCCTCGGCGCGGAGCGGAGGGATCTGGCGCTAGCGGCGATCTCGCAATAAGTTGTCGCTCTAGCCTCGGTCGAGGCCGTCAGCCGCCGCCGTATCTGCGTCTCTTGGAGGTGATCCCTTGGTGACTAAGATTGCGACATGCCTCTGACGGCGCAGCCCTCGATGCCTCGCAAACTTCTGTCCCTTTCCGCAATGCTTCTCGCAGCGGTCTTGTCGGCCTTGCCGTCGGGCCTGCATGCGGAACTCGCCGGCCATGGCGGATTCGTCAAGGGCGTGGCGGTCTCTCCCGATGGCAAGACGGCGCTGACCGCCTCCTTCGACTACACCGTGATCCTCTGGGACATCGAGCAGGAGCAGGCGCTGCAGGTGCTGGATGCCCATGAGGGCTCGGTCAACAGCGTCGCCTTTCTACCGGATGGCAAGCACGGTATTTCGGGCAGCGACGACGGTACGCTGCGGCTTTGGGACCTGGAGAACGGGGAGTTGCGGCACGTCTTCAGCGGCCACGGCGGCAAGGTCGAGATGGTCGCTGTCTCTCCGGACGGACGTCTCGCGGCTTCGGCCGGCTGGGATCGCACGGTGCGGCTCTGGGACCTTGAGAATCACGAACAACTCCAGGTGCTGAACGGGCACGAGAATAACGTCAATGCGGTGTCCTTCTCGCCGGACGGCGCGACCTTGCTCTCCGCGGGGTATGACAGCACCCTGCGGCTCTGGCGCGTCTCGGACGGGACGCAGCTGGGCGTGATCGAGGGCGGAGAGACCGGCTTCACCTCCGCCGCTTACCTGCCGTCTGGCGCGCGGGCGGTCTCCTCCTCGGTCAGCGGCCGGATCGTGCTGTGGGATCTGGCGGAAGGCCGCGAGCTGATCGCGCTTGGCGAGCAGGACGGCCCAGCCTTCACCGTTGCGGTGTCGCCGGACGGCCGCTGGGCGGCCTCGGCAGGACGGGACCGGCAAATCCATCTCTGGGACCTTGCAGACCCAGGAGGGCACCGGAGCCTGGAGGGGCATCTCGGGCCGATCTGGAGCCTCGCCTTCCTGCCCGACGGCCAGGGCCTGCTCAGCGGCGGCGCCGATGAGGTCGCCCGCCGCTGGGATCTGGAAAGCGGGGAGGAACTGGGCATCTCGGTCACCGCCGGCATGCAGGCCCGCGACGTGATCGAGGATCCCGATGCCGAGCGCGGCGCCGTGGTTTTCCGCAAGTGCTCGGTCTGTCATTCCGTCACGCCGGAGGGCGGACGCCGCGCCGGCCCGACCCTGCATGGTGTCTTCGGACGCAAGGCCGGGATGGTTCCCGGATACAACTACTCCGACAGCCTGGATGACAGTTCCGTGGTGTGGGACGCCGAGACCATCTCGCAGCTCTTCGACGAGGGGCCGGACGTGATGCTTCCGGGCACCAAGATGCCGATCCAGCGCATCCCTTCCGAGGAGGACCGCAGGGCCCTGGTCCGCTATCTGCAGGAGGTCACGGCGCCGGAGTCCCGGCAGTGATCGGGCTTGCAGTAGCTGGCGCAGTGAGAAACACTGATATCCCAGCGCCTAGGCGCGGATAGGAGGAAGCATGAAAGCTTTTGTGGTGGCCTGCGTGGTGATCGTCGTTATCTCGGCGATTGCCGGATTCGGTCTGGAGGCGCTCGACATGAGCTCGGGACAGACCTACTCGAGCGATAACGTGCGTCTCGACTGACGCGGCTTTTCCGTTAGTTCGCGGCGCCCGCTTCCCTGAGCAGCGCTGCGATTTCTTCATCTCCGATCATTTCCGCGGCTTCCAGCGCCGTCCAGCCGTCCTCCGCGACGAGATCGACATCGGCGCCGGCAGCCAGCAGCACGCGCACGCTGTCCAGCGCTCCAAGATTGGCGGCCCACATCAGGGCCGTATTGCCCTTGGCGTCGCGTACATCCGGATTTCCACCCTCGCTGAGCAGGGCGACCACGGCGGCGCTGTTGCGCGCCCGCGCCGCGACATGCAGCGGCGGGCGGCCGTCGCCCCCGGCCAACTCCGGGTCGGCACCGCTGCGTAGCAACAGCAGCAGGGTGTCGATCTGCGCCGCGCGGATCGCCATCTCCACCGGCGTTTCCCCGGCATTGGCCTGGATGTTCGGATCGCCGCGCGCCAGCAGGGCCTTCACCAGATCGCTGTCGCCGGCCGAGGCCGCCATGTGTAGCGCGGTGAAGCCCTCGGCGTTGGTCAGGTTGGGGTCGGCGCCGGCCTGCAGCAGCAGCTGCGCCGCGCCGGAGCTGCCCCGGCTGGCCGCGGCCATCAGGGGGGTGAAGCCGTCCGCGGCCTGGGCATCGGCCTCGGCGCCGCGCGCCAACAGTTCGGCGACCAGCGCGACCGCAGCGGGATTGAACGCGGCGTTGATCAGCGGCGTGTTGCCGTCGCTCTCGTCGCGCACGGCGATGTCCGCCCCGGCGTCGAGCAGCAGGGTCATGACCTGCCGCTTGCCGCGCCGTGCCGCCAGCAGCAGCGGCGTGTTGCCGCGATTGCCCTCGCGGGCCTCGATTTCGGCGCCCGCGTCGATCAACAACCTGACGACGGCAAAGTGCCCCTCATAGGCGGCATAGTGCAGCGGAGTCCATTGATCGTCCTGGGTCCGGGTATCGGGGTCGGCACCGGCGGCGAGCAGGGCCGCGGCCGTATCCGGGCTGCCGTAGATCGCGGAAACCTGCAGCGCCGTGTTGCCGAGCTGGTCCCTGGCTTCGATTTCGGCGCCGAGCCCCAGCGCGTAGTTCGCCAACTCCGCATCGTTGTTGCGCGCGGCGAGGAAGAGACCCGCTTCAGGTGACTCCTGGGCCGCTGCGCCGCCCAGGGCGAAGCAGAAGACGGCGAAGAAGAAGGCGAGAACCGAAAGCTGTCTGCGAAGAGCCTGCATGGTCCGCAGTCTACGCTTCTCGCGGGCTGGGCGCAGTCTATTCCGCCGCGGCGTGCTCGCTCAGCGGCTCGACCTTGGCGGCGCAGAACTTGAACTCGGGGATCTTGCCGAAGGGATCGAGCTGCGGGTTGGTCAGGACGTTGGCGGCCGCTTCGTTGAAGCAGAAGGGAATGAAGACCATACCCTCGGGCACGTCGCGGTCCTTGCGCGCCTTCAGGGCGATCTCGCCGCGCCGGGTGGAGACCTTGATGAAGTCGCCGGGATAGAGCCCCATACGGGTCATGTCCCTGGGGTTGAGGCCGGCAATGGCTTCAGGCTCCAGCGCGTCGAGCACCGTGGCGCGGCGGGTCATCGCCCCGGTATGCCAGTGCTCCAGCATCCGCCCGGTCGACAGCACCATGGGATAGTCGGCATCCGGCAGCTCGTCGGGCGGCACGATGTCGGTCGGCACCACCTTGATGCGGCCGCTTTCCGTCGGGAAGCCCTCGGCGAACATGATCTCGTTGCCCGGAACGTCGGGACCGTCGACCGGATAGGTGACCGAGTCCTCGCGCTCAAGCCGCTCCCAGGTGATGTTGTTGAGAGATGGCATGACCCCGGCCATCTCCTCGAAGACTTCGGAGACGGTGGTGTAGTTCCAGCACAGCCCGAGCCTCTGGGCGAGTTCCTGAATCAGTTCCCAGTCCTGGCGTGCCTCGCCCGGGGGCGCCACCGCGGGACGGCCGATCTGGACCTGACGGTTGGTGTTGGTGAAGCTGCCGAACTTTTCGGCATGCGCGGAGGCGGGTAGAACGACATCGGCGTGCCAAGCCGTCTCCGTCAGAAAGATATCCTGCACCACCAGGTGATCGAGCTCCGCCAGGCCTTGCCGGGCGTGCTTTTGATCGGGGTCGGACATCGCCGGGTTCTCGCCCAGGATATACATGCCCTTGATGATACCTTCGTGGATCGCATTGATGATCTCGACCACGGTCAAGCCGCGCTTCGGATCGAGCTGCATGCCCCAAACGCTTTCGAAATGCTCGCGTACCGACGGCTTTTCCACCGACTGGTAGTCGGGATAGACGATCGGGATCAATCCGGCGTCGGAGGCGCCTTGGACGTTGTTCTGGCCGCGCAGCGGATGCAGGCCGGTGCCGGGCCGCCCAACCTGGCCGGTGATGGCGGCCAGGGAAATCAGGCAGCGGGCGTTGTCGGTGCCGTGGACATGCTGGGAGATGCCCATGCCCCAGAAGATGATCGACGTCTGGCTGCCGGCATAGAGCCGGGCGACGGCGCGCAACTCCTCGGCGGGGACGCCGCAGACCTCGGCCATCTTCTCCGGGGGGAAGGCCTTCACCTTCTGCTTCAGCTCCTCGAAGCCTTCGACGTGGGCCTGTATGTACTGCTCGTCGGTCAGGCCCTCCTCGATGATGGTGTGGATCATGGCGTTCAGCATCGCCACGTCCTGGCCCGGCTTGAACTGGATGTTGTGCTCGGCGTAGCGCGCAAGGTTGCTGTTGCGCGGATCCATGATCACCAGCTTCGCGCCGCGCTTGGCGGCATTCTTGAAGTAGGTCGCGGCGACCGGATGGTTCTGGGCCGGACGGGCGCCGATGATGACGATGCATTCGGCGTCGTCGGCGGCGGTGAAGGGCGCGGTGACGGCGCCAGAGCCAACCCCCTCCATCAGTGCCGCTACCGAGGAGGCGTGGCAGAGCCGGGTGCAGTGGTCGACGTTGTTGGTGTGAAAGGCGGTGCGGATCAGCTTCTGGAAGAGATAGGCCTCTTCGTTGGAGCCCTTGGCGGAGCCGAAGCCGGCAAGGCCCTGCGGCCCTTGGGTTTCGTAGACCTGCTTCAGGCCGCCGGCGGCGCGGTCCAGCGCCTCCTCCCAGCTCGCCTCGCGGAAGTGCGTGAAGGGGTTGGCCGGATCGACCTGATCGTCCCAGCGCTTTGGCGCGTCGTCGCGGCGAACCAGCGGCGTTTTCAGGCGATGGGGATGGTAGATGTAGTCGTAGCCGAAGCGGCCCTTGACGCAGAGCCGGTTCTCGTTGGCCGGGCCGTCGCGGCCGTCGATGTAGAGGATCTTGTCGTCCTTGACGTGGACGGTGGTCTGGCAGCCGACGCCGCAGTAGGGACAGACGCTGTCGACCGAGCGGTCGGGATACTCCGTGCGAACGCCCTGGTCGTCGAGCAAGGCCTTCTCCATCAGCGCCCCCGTCGGGCAGGCCTGGACGCACTCGCCGCAGGCGACGCAGGTGCTCTCGCCCATGGGATCGTCGAAGTCGAAGATCACCTTGGCGCCGTGGCCGCGATAGGCCATGCCGATCACGTCGTTGGACTGCACCTCGCGGCAGGCGCGCACACAGAGCGTGCAGTTGATGCAGGCGTCGAGATTGACCGCCATGGCGGAGTGGCTGACGTCGGGCGACCAGGTCTCGCGCTGCGGGAAGCGGCTTTCGCCGAGGCCGATCTTGTCCGACCACTGCCAGAACTTGGAGTCGGGGTCGTGGGCCGTTTCGCGCGCCGGCTGGTCGGCCATCAGCAGCTCGAAAACCAGCTTGCGGGCGGTCTTGGCGCGCTCTGAGACGGAGTTGACCTTCATGCCCTCGGCGGCCTTGCGCTGGCAGGAGGCGGCCAGCACCCGCTCGCCCTCGACCTCGACCATGCAGGCGCGGCAGTTGCCGTCCTCGCGGTAGCCGGGCTCCGGCGAATAGCAGAGGTGCGGAATCTCAGTGCCCAGGCGATTCGCGACCTGCCAGACGGTCTCGCCCTGGCGCGCCTCGACCTCCTGGCCGTTGAGCGTGAACTTGAGGGTCTCTGCGCTCATCTTCTCATCCCGTTTCCTGCAGATGGGCCTTAGCGGCCTGCGGGGCAAGCATAGCCCTTGTCCTGCGCCAAGATAGCGTCCAACCGACCTGGATTGCCTGCCGGACGCCTTAGCTCCGCGTGATCGGGATATGCTGGGGCTGTCCGGCGACGCGGTCGAGCCAAGCCCGGACAGCCGGGTAGGGCGCGAGGTCGTAGCCGCCCTCGTCGGCGACATGGGTGTAGGCGTAGAGCGCGATGTCGGCGATGGAGTAGGCACCGCCCGCGAAGAAGGTCCGTTTCTCCAGGTGGCCTTCCATGACCTTGAGAGCGGCATGGCCCTTCTCGGCCAGCTTCGGCAGCTCGCCATAGCGTTCGTGTCCCTCCGGCAGGTGCAGCCGGATGTAGCGGGACACGGCGATGCTGGGCTCGTGATTGTATTGCTCGAAGAACATCCACTGCAGTGCCTGGGCGCGCTCCAGCCGGCCGGCCGGAAGGAAGGGCGTTCCCTCGGCGAGGTAGAAGAGAATGGCGTTGGATTCCGGCAAGACGGCGCCGTCCTCCAGTTCCAGCGCGGGGATGCGTCCGTTGGGGTTCTTGGCCAGGAACTCCGCTGTGCGGGTCTCGCCCTTATCGATGTCGAGCTCGACCCGCTCGAAGGGGATCTCCAACTGATGCAGGAGGAGGCGGACCTTGTAGCCGTTTCCCGAGCCCAGATAGTCGTGAAGGATCAGCATCGTCGTGCCTCCGCAGCCAGAACGCGGCGCATTCTGTGCGCTGCAGCTCCGGCGGGCAAGCGAGTCCTGCTCAGCCTCGCACAAGCTGCGCTTATGCGGCGCCGATATCTTCCGGGAAGTACTTTATCACGGAGAGCAGCGGGTTGGGCGCTGCCTGGCCGAGGCCGCAGATCGAGGCGTCCATCATCACCTTCGACAGTTCTTCGAGCAGCGGCCTGTCCCAGCTTGCCTGCTGCATAAGTTTGACCGCCTTCTCGGTGCCGTTGCGGCAGGGCGTGCATTGGCCGCAGGACTCGTCCTCGAAGAAGCGCATCAGGTTGAGCGCCACGTCCCGGGCGTTGTCCTCGCCGGAAAACACCACCACCGCCGCCGAGCCGATGAGGCAGCCGTGCTCCTGCAGGGTGTCGAAGTCCAGCGGCACGTCGTCGAGCGAAGCCGGCAGGATGCCGCCGGAGGCGCCGCCCGGCAGGTAGCCCTTGAGGTCGTGCCCCTCCTGCATGCCGCCGCAATATTCCTCGATCAGCTCGCGGACGGTGATCCCGGCGGGGGCCAGCTTCACGCCCGGCTGCTTGACCCGGCCGGAGACGGAGAAGGAGCGCAGGCCCTTGCGTCCGTGGCGGCCGTGCCCGGCGTAGAATTCGGTACCCTGCTCGATGATGTCGCGCACCCAGAACACCGTCTCGACGTTGTTGTTGAGGGTCGGGCGGCCGAACACGCCGAACTGGGCGATCAGCGGCGGGCGGTGGCGCGGCAGGCCGCGCTTGCCCTCGATGGACTCGACCATGGCCGACTCCTCGCCGCAGATGTAGGCACCGGCGCCGCGGCGGATTTCCAGGGGGCAGTGTTTCGTCAGGCCGGCTTCGTCCAGCTTGGCGATCTCCTTGTGGAGAATCTCGATCACCGCCGGATACTCGTCGCGGATGTAGATGTAGCAGCGTTCGCAGCCGACCGCCCAGGCACCGATCAGGGTGCCTTCGAGGAAGCGGTGCGGGTCGCGCTCCAGGTAGTAGCGGTCCTTGAAGGTTCCCGGCTCGCCCTCGTCGCCGTTGATGGTCATCAGACGCGGGGCGGGCTGCTCGGAGACGGCACGCCACTTGCGCCCGGCGGGGAAGCCGGCGCCGCCGAGGCCGCGCAGATTGGCCTCCTCCATGGTCTTGTAGAGGGTCTCGCGCTCGTGCTTGCCGGCGAGGCAGTCCTGGAGAAGCCTGTACCCGCCATCGGCCTGGTAGGCGCCGAAGTCGACGTAGTCTGGAATGACGGGATGGGTTTTCCCGGACGCGGCGGCCTCCGACAGATTCTCGACCGTCGCGTGGTCGACATGGCGATGACCGACCTCGGCGACCGGCGCGCAGTCGCAGCGGCCCATGCAGGGCGCGGGCACGACGCGCACGCCCTTCGCCACCTTCTCCGGCAGGGTCTTCAGGATCTCCTGCGCGCCCATCATCTCGCAGGTCAGGGAGTCGCAGACCCGGATGGTGAGCTCCGCAGCCTTCTCGCCGTCGCTCAGCAGATCGAAATGGGCATAGAAGGAGGCGACCTCATAGACCTCTGCCATCGGCAGGCGCATTTCTTCGGCGAGCGCCTGCATGTGCTCCGGCGAGAGGCCCCTGTAGCGATCCTGGATCAGATGTAGATGCTCGATCAGCAGGTCGCGCCGCCGCGGCCGCTCGCCGAGCAGCTCGCGCACCTGCGTCAGAGCCTCGGACTCGAGGGCGCGCCCCTTGGGCAGGGGCGGCGCCTTGCGGCGGCCCGAGCCGGGGTGGATCTGCCGCTCGAAGGGGCGCTGGTCGGAATTGCCCTCTGGCATACTGCCTGTCCTCGTCGCCTCTTGCGTGTCACTGCCGCGCCTACCACGGCGCGCGAAGTCTTGCCATTACCGAGTACTATCGTCCAGAACTTCGAGCGTTACATGACCGGTGTTGATCAAGAGCTTGCCGGCATTCTCGAAATTGACCGTCACCCGATCGCCGATCGCCGACTGCACCTGGCCGATTCCCCAGTCCGGTTGCTGCGGATGTCTCACCAACATCCCAGGTCGATAGTCATCATGCATGGCTGATACCAAGGCAATTTCTAGGTGGCATGGGGTAGGGGGGCCCGGCCAGGAACGACATCAAAAGGGACCGTAACGACAAAGGAGGCGGCATCGCTCATGCATCTCTTTCGTTCGCGAATGCGTAGCTGCACACTAGGCAAATGAAAGACTCGACAGAAAGACTATCACGCCTCGAGCTTGCGGAGCTGATGGCTTCCAAGCTCTGTCACGATCTGGTCGGCCCCGTGGGGGCAACGGCGAACGGCGCCGAGCTGCTCTCCGACATGACCATGGAGGAGGAGGCCCTGGCCCTGACCGCGGCCAGCGCCAACCAGGCGGCCAAGCTGCTGCAGTACTACAGGCTGGCTTTCGGCGCCGCCGGCGGACTGCGCAACGATTTCGACGAGCTGCGCTCGGTGGTGGCCGGAATGGCCGAACTGCGCGGTCTCGAGCATAGCTGGGATATCGACGCCGGGGTGGACGCGCCGCTCGGCGCCGCCAAACTGCTGGCCAATTTCATGGGGCTCGCCGCGGAGACCTTGCCGCGCAGCGGCACGCTCGAAGGCGGAGTGCGCCGGGAAGATGGAGAGCTCGTGATCTTCGCCACGGCCAGGGGCCCCAACGCCCAGCTCCGCGAGGAAGCGCGCGGCGCGCTGGATCCCGCGGCGGCAGGCGAAATCACCCCGCGTAGTGTCCAGGCCTACTACGCCGCCCTGCTCGCCCGGCAGCTCGCTTCCGAGGTCCACGAGCATAGCGAGGGCGACAGCGTAGCGCTCTCTGCACGTCTGCCTGCTTCCGGGTAGTTCGCCGCACGGCTTGGCCAGCGCTCCCCGCACGGCTTGACTATGAGAATGATTTGCAATAACACATGCCGGTGTTACTGCGAACAATTCCTAGTCTCAAGTAGGTGCAATCCATCTGTACCAAGGGAGAAAACGACGATGCTGAATAGCCTATCGCGACGCTGCATGACTGCTGTCGCCGCTGCCGCAATCCTGGTTGGCGCAAGCGCTTACGGACAGCCTGCCCACGCCGACGGAGAGGTCAATCTCTATTCCTCGCGTCACTACGACACCGACGAGCGTCTCTACAGCGATTTCGAGGAGCAGACCGGGATCACGGTCAATCGTATCGAGGACGACGGCTCGGTCCTGATCGAAAGGATCAAGAGCGAGGGCGAGAACAGCCCGGCGGACATCTTCCTGACCACCGATGCCGGCAGGCTTTGGGCGGCCGAGCAGGAAGCCCTGTTCCAGCCTGTCGACTCCTCGCTTCTCGAGGAGCGGGTGCCGGCGCATCTTCAGCATCCCGACAACCTCTGGTTCGGCTTCTCGCAACGCGCCCGGGTGATCTTCTACGATAAGGAGCGGGTCGATCCGAGCGAGCTCACCAGCTATCAGGATCTCGCCGATCCCAAGTGGGAAGGCATGATCTGCACCCGCACCAGCAGCAATATCTACATGCTCTCCCTGATGGCCGCGATGATCGAACACCTCGGCGAGGACGGGGCCAAGGAGTGGGCGGCCGGGCTCTGGTCCAACCGTGCGCGCGATCCCGAGGGCGGCGACACCGACCAGCTGCGCGGCATCGCCTCCGGCCAGTGCGCCATTGCCGTCGCCAACACCTACTACTTCGCCCGCGCCCTGAGGACCGACGTCAAGGATCTGACCGGGAAGACCGACGGTATCGGGGTGATCTTTCCGAACCAGGACGGCACCGGCACGCATGTCAATATCTCCGGCGGCGGCGTGCTGAAGCACGCTCCGAACCGCGAAAATGCGGTCAAGTTCCTGGAGTATCTGGCCAGCGATCAGGCGCAGGAGTACTTCGCGGCCGGCAATGACGAATATCCGGTGGTCGAGGACGCCGCGATGCCGTCGACCGTTGCCAGCCTCGGCGATTTCAAGTCCGACGATCTGAACCTGAGCGTGCTTGGCAAGAACCAGGCCAAGGCGCAGGAGATCTATAACGAGGTCGGCTACAAGTAATTTCCGCACCGCGCTCGTTCTAAAGAGGGGCCCCGCTTTCGAGCGGGGCCTTTTCTTTTCCGGCCTCCGCGAAGAGGTTTCTTGGCAACTTCGCCTGTCCGGGGCGCGAATGCCGAATCGAGCGGGAAAGCAGCAGCACGGGAAGCAGGCCGGCCGCGACGATCATCAGCGCCGGGGTTGCGGCTTCCCTGAGGCGTTCGTCGCTCGCGAAGCGGTAGGCCTGGATCGCCAGGGTATCGAAATTGAAGGGCCGCATGATCAAGGTCGCCGGCAGTTCCTTCATCACATCGACGAAAACGATCAGCCCCGCGGTCAGCAGGCTGCCGCGCATGATCGGTGCATGGACCCGCAACAGCGTCAGCAGGCCGCCCGATCCCAGGGTGCGGGCGGCGTCGTCCATGTTCGGCGTCACCTTCCCCAGGCTCGCCTCCACGGTCTTCAGGGAGATCGCCATGAAACGGACCAGGTAGGCGAAAACCAGGGCGAAGATCGAGCCGGTGAACAGCAGGCCGAGATCGAGGCCGAAGACCCGCTCCGACCAGGCGTCGAGGGCGTTGTCCAGCGAGGCCAGAGGAATCAGAATGCCGACCGCAATGATCGAGCCGGGCAGGGCGTAGCCCATGGCGGCGATCCGGTTGGCAGTCAGAGTCGCACGGTTGGGGTTCAGGCGGGTGGCATAGGCGAGCAGCAGAGCGATGGCCACGGCGGCGGCCGCGGTGATTCCGGACAGGGTGACAGAGTTGAAGATCAGGGTGAGGTAGCGGCCTTCGAAGGGGTTTCCTCCCTGGGAGAGGGCCATCTCCAGCAGGATTCCCATCGGCAGCAGGAAGCCGAACGCCAGGGGCAGCGCGCAGACGGCGATCGCCAGGGCGGCCTTGGCGCCCTGCAGGCGGATGCGGGGTAGCTTCTGATAGCGGCTGCTGGTCTGATGATAGCGGGCCCGGCCGCGCTGCAGCTGCTCGATCAGCAGCAGCACCAGAACGAAAGCCAGCAGCAATGAGGCGAGCTGGGCCGCGGCGATGCGATCGCCCATGGAGAACCAGGCCCGGTAGATGCCGGTGGTGAAGGTGGGAACGCCGAAGTGGGCCACGGTGCCGAAGTCCGCCAGGGTCTCCATCAGCGCCAGGGCCATGCCGGTGATGATGGCCGGGCGGGCGAGCGGCAAGGCGACCCGCCAAAAGGCGCCCCAGGCGTTCTGTCCCAGGGTGCGGCTGACCTCGAGAACGCAGACCGACTGCTCGAGAAAGGCAGCGCGGCTCAGCAGATAAACATAGGGGTAGAGCACCAGGCTGAACATCAGCACGGCACCCTCAAGGGAACGGATGTTCGGGAACCAGTACTCCCGCGGTCCCCAGCCCATGACATCGCGCAGCAGCGACTGCACCGGGCCGTGATGGGCGAGGAAGTCGGTGTAGGCGTAGGCCATGACGTAGGCCGGCACCGCCAGCGGCAGGATCAGAGCCCACTCGAAGAGTTTGCGCAGGGGAAAGCGGCACATGGTCACCAGCCAGGCGCTGGAAACGCCGCCGATCAGGACGCCGCCGCCGACTCCTAGGCAGAGCCAGAGCGAGTTGGCGATATAGTCCGCTAGGACGCTTTCGGCGAGATGCCGCCAGGCGCCCTCGCTTTCGGAGAAGAGGCTGAGCAGCACGGCGAGAATCGGCGCCGAGAGGATCAGGGCGGCCAGGATCGCCGTCCAGCCGAGCGGCCCCCGTGGCCGCCACGACTGCTGAAGCCGTGCACGCGACGGCCGGCCCTCGAAGGCGCCGGGAATCTGCAGGCTCTCGCTGGTCTCGCTCACGTCGCTGCGCCCTCGCATCCAACTCGACAGGCCTAGCGCTCTGGCCGCCAAGTAAAAGCTGACAATGCGAAGCATTCTTACAGCACTCGGGACCGCGAAGAAAAGAAAACGGCGGCGCGGAAATCCGCGCCGCCGTTTGGCGTCGGTTTATCGCTGTGGAGATCAGCCGCTGGCTACGCGTGCCTGGGGCAGATTGGCAGTGCCGCCGCCCACCGGGTCGCGCAGTACATAACCGCGGCCCCAGACGGTTTCGATGTAGTTGTCGCCCTCTGTTGCAGTCGCCAGCTTCTTGCGCAGCTTGCAAACGAAGACGTCGATGATCTTGAGTTCCGGTTCGTCGATGCCGCCATAGAGATGGTTGAGGAACATCTCCTTGGTCAGGGTCGTCCCCTTGCGCAGGGAGAGCAGCTCGAGGATGCCGTACTCCTTGCCGGTGAGATGCACCGGCTTGCCTTCGGCCTCGACCGTGCGGGCATCGAGATTTACGGCCAACTTGCCAGTACGAATGATCGATTCGGAATGCCCCTTGGAGCGGCGGACGATGGCCTGCAGGCGCGCGACCAGCTCGCGCTTGTCGAAGGGCTTAGTCAGGTAATCGTCGGCGCCGAACCCGAGGCCCTTGATCTTCTCGTCGAGACTGGTCAGGCCGGAGAGGATCAGAATCGGCGTCTTCACATTGGCGGCGCGCAGCCGGCGCAGCACTTCGTAGCCGTCGATATCCGGCAGCATCAGATCGAGAATGATGATGTCGTAGTCGTAGAGCTTGCCGATCTCGAGCCCATCCTCGCCCATGTCTGTGGTGTCGCAGACATAGCCGTCGGACCGGAGCATCATCTCGATGCTCTTCGACGTGGTTGTGTCATCCTCAACAAGCAGCACACGCATGGGAATACCTTGTTCTTAATTTGTGAAATCTTGACCGTTAACCATTTAAGCCTACGATGATTAATAAATTCTTACCTGAATTCTAAAGAGTTACTAAGGTAAAACTCCATCTGAATGAAGAAAAGCGGAGTATATAAAACTCTTGCGCACATATACTGCTCAGTAAATCTACTGCTGGTAATAGTCGTTTCTGATTTTTATCTGTTGCGCGCATTCCTGGGTTAGTATTTCGCGCCTTTGCTGCAGGTCGATGAACTCCTGTGTATTCGCCTCCAAGGCTTGTTGGCGTGTCTCGGACTCCATCTCCGCAGACTGGATTTCCTGCATCCGCTCCATGTTGACGTCCATATAGTAGTCGATGGTGCGGATTTCGTCGCCTTGGCTGCAGGCCAAGGGCTGGATGCCGCCAGCCTCGGCGGAAGCCGCCGCTCCGGAAAGAACGGCGCAGGCCAGGGCGGCGCAACACAACTTTAACATGGTATTCGCTCATGCAAATTCAATTTACTGCGGAGCGGCGCCCCACACCCCAAGCATGAGCCGTAAAGGGAAGGGATGTCCAGTAAGGAACCCTATCCGCCGGAGCGGGCGGCCCCGAGGCTACTCCGCCTTGGCGAAGCCCTCGCTGTCGCGCTGACGATAGCGTTGCAGGCGTGTCGTGCGCAGGGCGCCGACGCCATGGCGCTCGATCAGCTTCTCCCAGGAAAGGAACTCTTCGACGGAGAGATTATAGCGTTCGCAGGCCTCGTGCAGGCTGAGCACGCCGTTGCGCACGCCGGCGACCACGGCAGCCTTGCGGCGCACCACCCATCGCTTGGTATTCGGCGGCGGTAAATCGTGGACCGACAGTGCCTGGCTGAGCTGGTCCAGATCCCGATCCCGATCCTCGGTGCGAAGGGCGCGCTGCGACATTCAAAGCTTCTCCATGCGAAAGCGAAGACCTGTGGTGGAACGAAGCTAGCGCCGAAGATTGAAGAAACTCCTAACCGAAGCGAATGTTTATCTTTCTTATCAGTTAGTTAAGAGAAGGTTTACAGGGCATTTCGCAGGAATTTTAGAGAGTCCCCGGCCGCGCCGGCCACGCGACCTAGGGGCGGGGGAAGACCGCGACCGGGCGCCGCATGCCCGGAGAAACGTAAAAATTTCAATTCCTTGAAGGCGTTTCGAGAAGTTTCCGAAAGGCCCTCAGAAGCACTTGTCGGAGCGGCTTTTTTGCATATACTCGCGCGCGCACTTTCGGCCGGAAATCGTTCCGTGCCACGGGTCGAGGATGCAGCGGGGTATCAGATGACGGTGACGATGTCTCCGGATTACAAGCCGAGCGAAAAAGAGCCCTTCATGAACGCCAAGATGCTGGCGTACTTCAAACGGAAGCTCTTGGAGTGGAAAGCCGAGTTGCTCAAGGATTCCGGCGAGACGCTTCACCACCTGCAGGAAGAGGACCTGGCGGCGCCGGATCTGGCCGACCGGGCGTCTTCGGAAACCGACCGCTCTCTGGAGCTGCGGACGCGGGACCGGGAGCGCAAGCTGATCTCCAAGATCGATGCGGCGCTGCAGCGCATCGAGGATGGCACCTACGGTTACTGTGAGGAAACCGACGAGCCGATCTCGATCAAGCGCCTGGAGGCCCGCCCCATCGCCACGCTTTCCCTCGAGGCGCAGGAGCGCCACGAGCGCATGGAGCGCACCCACCGCGACGATTGAGGCCGGCGGGGCAAGGGGGCGGCGCGCTCGCATTCTTGTGGGTTCAGCCTGCTCTTTCCTGGGCGATGTTTCGCCGAGTTCGCGGCGCAGAGCCTTGGCGCGCGGCGCGCCCAGCCGCTATCTTCAGGATTTCTTCATCGCATATCCTTGAGACTGTTCAGGCCGCGCAGCCCGCCGTCGGGGCCAGGGCCGGCGCTTCCTGGCGGGTCTGGCATGCTTGTGTACTTTCGTGCTTACTTAACTTCATGTCCGGTTACGGAACAGCACGGGAGTCCGTAGCGTGAACGACGTCTCGAGCTGGGCTCTGATCGGGACCCTCGCCTTCACCGTCATCGGAATTCTTGGGATCGCGGCCGCGATGGTCACGGCGCGTAGCGCGCGCAACCTGCTCTGCGACGTCTTCGACTCCGTGCCCAGCCCGCGGCAGTTGATCGATTCCCGGGGGCGCGTGGTGTACAGCAACCCCAGCTACCGGGAGCGCTTCGGCGACGGGCAGGTGGCGGCGCCGGACGCTCTGGCGTTGCGTCTGAAGGAGGACGCGCCGAGCGCCGAGTCCTGGAAGCTGCTGGAACGCCTGCGCGAGGATCTGCGCCGCGGCATTGGCGGCAACATCGAATTCCGGGTTCCCGCCGCAGAAGGCCGGGAGGAAACCTGGTACCAGGTCGCAGCCTACCCGTTGCTGCGGCGCCGAGGCATGGCCTTCTGGTTCATCAACGACATCACGCTGCGCCGTCAAATGGAGCGGGTGATGAACGAGGAGCAGGCGCGCTTCATCGATCTGATGGAGCATGCGCCGATCGGCTTCTTTTCGAGCGATCCCGACGGCCGGCTGCTGTTCGTCAACAAGACCTTCGCGGGCTGGCTCGGCACCACCCGCGATGCCTTGATGAAGGGCGAGACACGGCTGCACGATCTGCTGGCCGAGCCGCCGCCGGCCCAGACCCCCCCTTATGCCGCCGCTCCGGAAGCAGAGATCCGCGACTCCGTCGAGGTCCGGCTCAGCGTCGCGGGAGGCACGGTTTTCGATGCGCTGATCACCCTTGAGGCGGTCAAGGATATGGAAGGCCGCTTGCTGCGCACCCGTTCCGTGGTGCGCCATCTGACGCACGAGCGTCAGACCGCCGAGGCGCTGGCGCAGTCCGAGCGCCGTATTACCCGTCTCTTCGAGGCCGCGCCCATGGGGCTGGCGCTGCTCGATGCCGAAGGGCGGATCCTCGAATACAACCGCAGCTTTGCCGCCATGGCCAGACCGAGTGGAAAGCTTGGTAAACGCCAAGCCTTTGTCGAGTTTTTCGCCGAGCCCGACCGCCCGGCCTTGCAGGCGGCCTTGAAGGACTCCCCCCGGTCCGATGGCGAGGCGGCATCCGGGGAGACGGCGGAGAGCGAGACCTCTCCGCGGCAGAATGGCTTGAAGGCGCCGATCGAACTGCACTTTCTCGGCGACCCGCCGAGGGTTGCCGCGCTGTCCCTGTCCTGGACCGAATCCCTGGACGATCAGCAGGCCGGCTATGTCGCCTATCTCGAGGACGTGACCGAGCAGAAGGCCCTGGAAGCGCAGTTCGTGCAGGGCCAGAAGATGCAGGCGGTGGGGCAGCTCGCCGGGGGCATCGCCCACGATTTCAACAATCTGCTGACCGCGATGATCGGCTTTTCCGATCTGCTGCTGCTGCGCCATCGCCCCGGCGACCAGTCCTTCGCCGACATTATGCAGATCAAGCAGAACGCCAACCGCGCAGCCAATCTGGTGCGCCAGCTCCTCGCCTTCTCCCGCCAGCAGACCCTGCAGCCGAAGGTCCTGGACATCACCGATGCCCTGGCCGAGCTATCGCATCTGCTCCGCCGCCTGATCGGCGACACCATCGAACTGCAGCTCGTGCACGGCCGCGATCTCGGCCTGGTGCGGGTCGACCACGGACAGTTCGAACAGGTGATCATCAACCTCGCGGTCAATGCCCGCGACGCCATGGCCGAGGGCGGCCGCCTGGTGATCAAGACCTCCAACGTCACTCTGGCGACCAGCCTGCGGCGCAAGGACGAGCTGGTGCCGCCCGGCGACTATGTCCTGATCGAAGTGATCGACTCCGGCAAGGGAATCGATCCAGAGAATCTCGGCCGCATTTTCGATCCCTTTTTCTCGACCAAGGACGTTGGCGAGGGCACCGGCCTGGGGCTCTCCACCGTTTACGGCATCGTCAAGCAGACCGGCGGCCACATCTATGTCGAAAGCCGCGCCGAGGAGGGCACGACCTTCACGATCTATCTGCCTCAGCACCGGCAGGACGACGATCCAGCGGCGACGAAAAAAACCCAGGAAATCGCCGAGAAGCGCGACCTTACCGGCATCGGCACAGTGCTGCTGGTCGAGGACGAGGACGCGGTGCGCGCCTTTTCCGCGCGGGCCCTGCGCAACAAGGGCTACGACGTGCTCGAGGCCCGCTCCGGGGAGGCCGCGCTGGAGGTGCTGCAGAACAGCGGCGCCGGGGCGAACGGCGCCGCGGGAACGCCCTCCGGAACGCCCTCCGGCGCCCCCGGGGGCACCCCTCGGGCCATCGACCTGCTGATCACCGATATCGTCATGCCGCGGATCGACGGGGTGACGCTGGTCCATCAGGTCCGGGAGACCTATCCCGAGATGAAGGTGATCTTTATGTCGGGCTACGCCGAGGATGCCTTCCGCCAGCGTCTCGACAAGATCGACGGCATGCACTTTCTCTCCAAGCCCTTCAGCCTCAAGGAACTGGCGAGCAAGGTGAAGGAAGTGCTCGCCGAAACCTCCGGCTGATCCGTCTCTTCGCATATTCGCGCAATGTTCTCATAAGGGCGCTTTTCGTTCTTGTTAGACGAGAACATTTCAGGTACATTTTTCTGGATTTCGAGGCCGGAGCGGCGATTGCCTTGCGCCCGGCGCCTATGGGATAAGGAGGCTCACTAATGGCGAATTCGGTGGTTCACTTGGCGAATCGGAACAACGGAGACAAGGACAAGGCGCTCGACGCGGCGCTGTCGCAGATCGAACGGGCCTTCGGCAAGGGCTCGGTGATGCGCATGGGGCAGCGCGATGTCATGGAGATCGAAAGCATCTCGACCGGCTCGCTCGGATTGGACATCGCCCTCGGCATCGGCGGTCTGCCGCGCGGACGGGTGGTCGAGATCTACGGGCCGGAAAGCTCCGGCAAAACCACTCTGGCCCTGCATGTCGTCGCCGAGGCGCAGAAGCTGGGAGGTACCTGCGCCTTCATCGATGCCGAGCACGCCCTCGATCCCTCCTACTCCAAGAAACTCGGAGTCGACGTCGAGCAGCTGCTGATCTCGCAGCCCGATGCCGGCGAGCAGGCGCTGGAGATCGCCGATACCCTGGTGCGCTCCGGGGCCATCGATGTCCTGGTGGTCGATTCGGTCGCCGCTTTGGTGCCCCGCGCCGAGCTCGAAGGGGAGATGGGCGACTCCCTGCCGGGCCTGCAGGCGCGTCTGATGAGTCAGGCGCTGCGTAAGCTGACCTCCTCGATCGCGCGGTCTCACACCCTGGTGATCTTCATCAACCAGATCCGCATGAAAATCGGGGTGATGTTCGGCAATCCGGAGACCACCAGCGGCGGCAACGCGCTGAAGTTCTACGCCTCGGTGCGGCTCGACATCCGCCGCATCGGCTCGATCAAGGACCGCGACGAGCTGGTCGGCAACCAGACCCGGGTGCGCGTGGTCAAGAACAAGGTTGCGCCGCCGTTCCGCACCGTCGAGTTCGACATCATGTATGGCGAGGGGATCTCCAAGCGTGGAGAGCTGCTCGATCTCGGCGTTCAGGCCAATATCGTCGAGAAGTCAGGGGCCTGGTTCTCCTATGACGGCCAGCGCATCGGCCAGGGCCGGGAAAACGCCAAGACCTTCCTCAAGGAAAACCCGAAGATCGCCGCGGCGATCGAGCAGGCAGTGCGCGCCAATGCCGGCCTGGTGGCCGAAGCGATGCTGGATAGCGGCACCGAATCGGAAGCCGACGACGACGCTGGGGAGGGCGGCGAAGAAGCGGCGACCGGCTCGTAAGCAAGAGCCTGATCGGATTGCAGGGAAACTCCGTAGTCCGATGCTGCTCTAGCTACGCTGAGGCTGAACACGAAACGGCCGCCGGTCCGAAGTGGACGGGCGGCCGTTTTTGTTGGCGGGATTGAGCGCCCCAAGCTTGGGGCGCTGCTGCTAGCGGGGCTAACCCATCACCTGGTTGAGGGCGGCGGTAAAGCCGAGCAGGGAGATCGGCACGCCGACCCGTTCGCGTTGGCCTTGCTGGTCATAGACGTGGAAGACCACGGTCATCGTGGTGCCGGCCTTCAGCTGGTTCAGGAACGCCGTGTCGAGCAGCAGTTCGACCCGGCAGCCATCGGGGGTGCAGCGCTCGATCGGCACCGCCTGGGCCTCGCCTTCGTCGATTCTGACGAAGACGCCGGGCGGCAGCGAAATGCCGAGCGGCAGAACGATCAGCAACCCGGGGCTGTCGTTGTTGGGCAGCTTGCCGACGGCGGTGTGCAGCACGACCTTGTCGGTTTCCTGGCTGACATGCTGCTGGAACATCTCGCAGGCCTCGGGCGCCTGCTCGTTCGCCTTGCCGCAGCGCAGCGTCCAGTCATCGAACTTCTTGCCGTTATTGGGCGTCGGCGTCAGCTCGGTCTGCGGCGTGGCGCTGGTCTGGGCGAGCGCTGCCGGCGGGGCGTTGAAGGCGCCGGCAGCAAGCAGAACCGCTAAGGCAAAAGCTGGAAAGGAACGCGCCGTACGGGCGAAAAGCGGCCGGGCGGCGGTTCGGGACTCTGTCATTTCTTCGATCATGGCGCGCTACTCTAATCAGCCGTTCCGGCGATTCCAAGCCCAGCTAGAGCCCTTAAATGAGAAAGTTTGCCTGCCGTCGCTCCACTGGACAGCCCAAGGTGGGGGGGCTACAACCGCGAAGCGTGCGGCCCTTGGGGTAATGGCCCTTGGACTTGCTTTGGAATATCTCCAAATCTATCTCCAGGATGCTGAAAGTAGAGAGTTTTTATGACTACGACCAATGACATCCGTAGCCAGTTTCTGGACTACTTCGCCGGCCAGGGCCATGAGGTCGTTTCCTCCTCGCCGCTGGTGCCGCGCAACGATCCGACTCTGCTCTTCACCAACGCCGGGATGGTCCAATTCAAGAACGTCTTTACCGGCGCCGAGACGCGGCCCTATGCGCGCGCGGTGACCTCGCAGAAATGCGTGCGCGCCGGGGGCAAGCACAACGATCTGGAGAACGTCGGCTACACCGCCCGCCACCACACCTTCTTCGAGATGCTCGGCAACTTTTCCTTTGGCGATTACTTCAAGGACGCCGCCATCGAGCTGGCCTGGAACCTGATCACCAAGGAATACGGCCTGCCGGCCGACAAGCTGCTGGCGACGGTCTATGCCGAGGACGATCAGGCCTTCGAGCTGTGGAAGAAGATCGCCGGGCTGCCGGAGGAGCGGATCATCCGCATCGCCACTTCGGACAACTTCTGGGCGATGGGCGACACCGGCCCCTGCGGCCCCTGTTCCGAGATCTTTTTCGATCACGGGGAGGAGATCCCCGGCGGCCCGCCAGGGAGCCCCGATGAGGATGGAGACCGCTTCATCGAGATCTGGAACCTGGTGTTCATGCAATACGAACAGGTGACGCCAGAGCAGCGGGTCGAGCTGCCGCGCCCCTCGATCGACACTGGCATGGGCCTGGAGCGCATCGCCGCGGTCCTGCAGGGCAAGCACGACAACTACGACATCGATCTGATGCGCCGGTTGATCGAGGCCTCGGCCGAGGCCTCCGGAGTCGCGCCCGACGGCGCCCAGGCCGTCAGCCACCGGGTGATCGCCGATCATCTGCGCGCCTCCTCCTTCCTGATCGCCGATGGCGTGCTGCCGGCCAACGACGGGCGCGGCTACGTGCTGCGCCGGATCATGCGCCGCGCCATGCGGCATGCGCATATGCTCGGCTGTCAGGATCCCTTGATCTGGCGTCTGGTCCCGGCGCTGGTCCGCGAAATGGGGCAGGCCTTTCCGGAACTGCAGCGCGCCGAGGCGCTGATCACCGAAACCCTGAAGCTGGAGGAAAGCCGCTTCAAGGAGACGCTCGGCCGAGGGCTGAAGCTGCTGGAGGAAGAGACCGGCAAGCTCGGCGAGGGCGCCACCCTGCCAGGCGAGGTCGCCTTCAAGTTGTACGACACCTTCGGCTTTCCGCTGGATCTGACCCAGGACATCCTGCGCGGCCAGGGTCGCGCCGTCGACCAGCAGGGTTTCGACGTCGCCATGGAGCGCCAGCGGGCCGCCGCGCGCAAGGCCTGGACCGGGTCCGGCGAGGCGGCCACCGATGCCGTCTGGTTCGAACTGCGCGACGCATACGGACCAACCGAATTCCTCGGTTACGACAGCGAGGTCGCCGAGGGCGTGGTGACGGCCATCGTTGGCGCCGATGGCAAGCCGCGCGACTCCGCCAAGGCTGGGGAGGAGATCTCGCTGCTGCTCAACCAGACGCCCTTCTACGCTGAAAGCGGCGGCCAGCAGGGCGACGCCGGCGTGCTGATCGGCGATGGCGGGATCGAGATTTCCGTTTCCGACACCCAGAAGCGTCTCGGCGATCTGCACGTGCATGTCGGCAGGATCGAACACGGCACGGTTAAACAGGGCGATGTCTTGGAGGCACGGATCGACGTGGAGCGCCGGGATGCCCTGCGCGCCAATCACTCCGCAACCCACCTGCTGCACGAGGCGCTGCGCCGCCGGCTCGGCGAGCATGTCACCCAGAAGGGGTCGCTGGTGGCACCCGACCGGCTGCGCTTCGACATCAGCCAGCCCAAGCCGCTCAGTCCCGAGGATATCCGCTCCGTGGAGGTTATGGTCAATGAGCGCATCCGCAACAACGCGGAGGTGGTGACCCGCTTGATGACTCCCGACGAGGCGATGGCGGCTGGCGCCCTGGCTCTGTTCGGCGAAAAATACGGCGACGAGGTGCGGGTGCTCTCGATGGGCGGAAAGGATGCCGCGAAGGGGGAGGGCAAGTACTTCTCCACCGAACTGTGCGGGGGCACGCATGTGCGGCGCAGCGGCGACATCGGCTTCTTCAAGATCGTCGGCGAGTCCGCCCTGGCCGCCGGCGTGCGCCGGATCGAGGCGCTGACCGGCCGGACCGCGCTCGACTATGTGGAAGCGCAAGAAGAAACCCTGCGGAGCGCCGCGAGGCTGCTCAAAACATCCCCCGCCGAGCTTTCCACGCGGCTCGAACAGGTGATCGAGGACCGCCGCCGCCTGGAACGCGAACTCGCCGACACGCGCAAGAAGCTGGCGGCTGGCGGCAGCGGCGATGCGGGCGCCCAGACCAAGGAAATCGCCGGCATCAAGCTCGCCAGCAGGCTGCTGCAGGACGTGCCGCCGCGCGACCTGAAACCCTTGGCCGACGAACTCAAGGCGAAGATCGGCTCCGGCGTCGTGGTGCTGGTCGCCAACAACGAGGGCAAGGGCTCGATCGTGGTGGCCGTAACGCAGGACCTGACAGACCGTCTCTCCGCGGTCGATCTGGTGCGCGCCGGCTCGGAAGCTCTGGGCGGTAAAGGCGGCGGCGGCCGGCCCGACATGGCGCAGGCCGGCGGTCCCGATGGCGCAGGCGGCGGCAAGGCGCTGGCGGCGATCGAGGCCGCTCTGGCCGGCTGAGCAGCCTGTCTCGCGGGCGGGCCCGCGGTGCGCCTATCTCGCTCTAGGCGTCCGCCTTTACCTTGAGGGATTTGATTGCGTCGGGATTTCGGACCGTGCCGCTGCGGTCTTCCGGCGGCGCCTTCTTGATCTTGTCGACCGCCTCCATGCCGCTGACCACTTCTCCCCAGACGGTGTACTGACCGTTGAGGAAGCTGGCGTCGCCGAAGCAGATGAACCACTGGGAATCGGCGCTGTTGGGATTCTGCGCCCGGGCAGCGCCGACGGTGCCGCGTCCGAAGTTGGCGTCGCTGAATTCCGCCTCGATGTTCTGGCCGGAGCCGCCGGTACCGGTGCCGGTGGGATCGCCGGTCTGGGCCATGAAGCCGTCGATCACCCGGTGGAAGACGATGCCGTCATAGAAGCCCTCGCGGGTCAGTTCCTTGACCCGGGCGACGTGCTTCGGGGCGAGGTCGGGACGCAGGGCGATTTCCACTGTGCCGTGTTCGAGTTCCAGAACCAGGGTGTCTTCGTCTTGGCTGGCGGGCATGGGTGCTCCTTACTGGGTCGTTGTGGGAAGTCAGGGCTGGTCGGCCATGACCTTCAGGCTGAGGATCCTGTCGGGGTTGGAGACTGCGCCGTTCTGGGCGCTGCTGCCCTTCTTGATCGCGTCGATGTGCTCCATGCCTTCTAGCACCCGGCCCCAGACCGTGTAGTTGCGGTCCAAGTTGGGGGCACGATCGAACATCACGAACCACTGGCTGTTGGCGCTGTCGGGGTCGGAGGTACGGGCCATGCCGACGGTGCCGCGCTCGAATGAGGCATTGGAGAACTCGGCTTCGAGATCGGGCAGATCGGAGCCGCCGCTGCCGGTGCCGGTGGGATCGCCGGTCTGGGCCATGAAGCCGTCGATCACCCGGTGCCACACCACCCCGTCGTAGAAGCCCTGCCGAGCCAGGGTCTTGATCCGCTCGACATGATTGGGTGCGAGATCCGGCAGCAGCTTGATCAGCACCTCGCCGCTGTTGAGTTCCAGCACCAGTGTGTTCTCGGGATCGGACGCGCCTTGCGCCGAGGCCGTTACCGCGGACAGGCCCAGCCAGAGTGCGACGCCGAGCGCGGCGAAAGCCGGCAGGAGGCCGCGGCGAGCGAACAGGCGGCTCACCATTTCTGCATCCTGGCGTCGAGGTTCTGGTCGAGCTTGTCGAGGAACTCGTTGGTGCTCAGCCAGCTCTGGTCGGGGCTGATCAGCAGCGCCAGGTCCTTGGTCATGTCGCCACCCTCGACGGTTTCGATGCAGACGGTCTCCAGGGTCTCGGCGAACTTCGTCACCTCGGGGGTGCCGTCGAACTCGCCGCGGTACTTGAGGCCGCGGGTCCAGGCGAAGATCGAGGCGATCGGATTGGTCGAGGTTTCCTTGCCCTGCTGATGCTGGCGGTAGTGACGGGTCACGGTGCCATGGGCGGCCTCGGCCTCGATGGTCTTGCCGTCCGGGGTCATCAGCACAGAGGTCATCAGGCCCAGCGAGCCGAAGCCCTGGGCCACGGTGTCCGACTGCACGTCGCCATCGTAGTTCTTGCAGGCCCAGACATAGCCGCCGTTCCACTTCATGGCGCAGGCCACCATGTCGTCGATCAGGCGGTGCTCGTAGGTGATCTTCTGCTTGGCGAAGGCCTCGGCGAACTCCGCCTCGAAAACCTCCTGGAAGAGATCCTTGAAGCGCCCGTCATAGGCCTTGAGGATGGTGTTCTTGGTCGACAGGTAGACCGGCCAGCCGCGTTGCAGGCCATAGTTCATGCAGGCCCGGGCAAAGCCGCGAATCGATTCGTCGTGGTTGTACATCGACATCGCGACGCCGGACTCCGGGAAGTCGTGAACCTCGTAGACGACCGGCTCGCCGCCGCCGGCCGGCTCGTAGACCATCTTCAGTTTGCCGGGACCGGGGATCAGGACGTCGGTGGCGCGGTACTGGTCGCCGAAGGCGTGACGGCCGATCACGATCGGCTCGGTCCAACCGGGAACCAGGCGCGGCACGTTGCGGCAGATGATCGGCTCGCGGAACACCGTGCCGCCGAGAATGTTGCGGATCGTCCCGTTGGGCGAGCGCCACATCTTCTTCAGACCGAATTCCTCGACCCGCGCCTCGTCGGGCGTGATCGTGGCGCACTTGACGCCGACGCCGTACTGCTGGATCGCCTTGGCGGCATCCACGGTGATCTGGTCGTCGGTCTCGTCGCGTTTCTCGATCCCCAGGTCGTAGTACTTCAGATCGACCTCGAGGTAGGGGCGAATAAGCTTTTCCTTGATGAAGTCCCAGATGATCCGGGTCATCTCGTCCCCATCGAGTTCGACGATAGGGTTCTTGACTGTGATCTTTGGCATGTCTCGATCCGTGAAATCGGGTCGGAAAGGGCGCTGGAAAGCGGCTCAAGCCTTGCTGAAGGCAGGCTCCCCGGCGCGGGGTCGGCGGCACAATAGCATTGTTTTCCGGGGGTGCAAGACGGCCGACGGCGGCGGCTGCGGCAGTCGGTTCAGAAGCGCTCCGTGTCGCTTTCCCCTCGCTGCCCCGGCAGCGCCTCGAGCAGCGCGAAGAGGGCATCGACGCTGTCCGCGACATGCATCTGCCCGGCGTGTTCGGGCCGCACGAAGTTCTCGCGAACCTGATGGGCAATCAGGTCGAGCAGCGGCTGCCAGTAGCCGCCGTCGTTGAGCAGCACGATCGGCTTGTCGTGCAGGCCGAGCTGCCGCCAGGTCAGGATCTCGAAGGTCTCGTCGAGCGTACCCAGGCCGCCGGGCAGGATGGCGAAGGCGTCGGCGCGCTCGAACATCTCGCGCTTACGTTCATGCATCGACTCGACGACTACCAGCTCGGTCAGCCGGCCGTGCCCCAGCTCCTTGACTATGAGATGTTCCGGGATCACTCCGGTGACGCGCCCGCCCGCACTCAGGGCGGCATCTGCTACGGCGCCCATAAGGCCGACCTGCCCGCCGCCGTAGACGATCTCGACGCCGCGCTCGGCGGCGCTGCGGCCGAGCAGGGCCGCGGTGGCGTGATAGCGGGGATCGCAGCGTTGCGAGGAGGCGCAGTAAACGCAAAGCGCGCGCAGACGGGGCATTGGGAGTTCCGGTCAAAGCGTGTGATGAGGCCAGCCTAAGGGATTCGTTCCGGCTCTCCTACCGTCGTTGCGCCGCAGGGAGCGCAAGTATAGGCTTGCGTACAGGGGGTTTCACTGGGATCTCCGCTGGGGGGAGGCTGGATTTCGCGTGCAACGTTCGTACCTCATATCCTTGATTGTCGGCGCCGTCGTCGTGGTCGGCGGCGCGATTCTCTATTTCGCGCTGCAGACACCTGCGCCCGAGCAGGAAATCCAGGCGTCTTCGCCCGCCGACGCGACGCAAGAAGACAGCGGAGCTTCAGGCGCAGAGTCCATGGCGGAGAGCGCCGAGGCCGACAAGGAAAGCGCAACGGCGAACGGCAGCCAGGGGCAGGAGCCCAGCGCGGAGCCGGCTCCTACGGAATCCGCAACGAGCGCAAGCGCCACGGCGGAGGTGTCCGCCGGTTCGCAGGACGGCACGGAACGCGAAGCGGCGGGCGCACCGGCCTCCACGCAGACCGCGGCGACCTCACAGTCCAGCGGCGTTTCTACGCAGCAGGACGCGCCAGACGCCAACGCGCCGGTCAGCCCGAGCTTCGATGTGGTGAGAGTCGAACCGTCGGGCGACACCGTGATCGCCGGACGCGCCGCACCGGGCAGCAAGGTCACCGTGCTCGACAACGGCAAACCGTTGGGCAGCGTGACCGCCGACAGCAGGGGCGAGTGGGTTTTCCTGTCCGAAAAGCCTCTCGATCCGGGAAGCCGCGAGCTGAGCCTGGAATCTGAGGATTCCACTGGATTGAAAATTCCCTCCGAAGATGTCGTGGTGATGTCGGTTCCGGAGAAGAAGGCGGCCGAAAGCGGGACGGCGCAAGGCGAAACCGAACAGCAAGCGCCGGCCCTGGCCGTGCTGTCGCCGCGCACGGGCGGCGGCGGCAGCCAGATCCTGCAGGCGCCGCAGGGCGAGGGGATCGCGGAGGGCGAACTGGTTCTCGAAGCCGTGGACTATGGCGAGAACGGTGAGGTCACGATCAGCGGCCGCGCGGCGCCGGGCAGCACCCTCCGTCTCTATCTGGATAACGAGCTGCTTGGCGAAACCAAGCCGGACGATCGGGGGCGCTGGTCCTATCGGCTGGCCGAAAACCTTCCTCTCGGGGTTTATCAGCTGCGCGCCGATCAGGTGAACGAGCAGGGCGAGGTACTCGCCCGGGTGGAAACGCCCTTCTCGCGTGTCGAGTTCGCCCGCGCCGAGCTGCCGGCGGAGAAGTTCGTCATCGTGCAGCCCGGCAACAGCCTCTGGCGAATCGCCCGCGGGACCTTGGGCGAGGGCGTGCGCTACTCCGTGATCTACCAGGCCAACCAGGATCAGATCCGCGATCCGGACCTGATCTATCCCGGCCAGATCTTCATGGTGCCACAGACCAACTGAAGCGCGCGCCGGTCTGCTACTCGGCGGCGCGGCCGACCTGCGCCTTGCCGTCGTCCTGGCGCGACACCCCGGCTTCCGGGCTCTGTTTTGCTGCGCGGCGCGCCACGCGCCAGTCGTGGACCTTGACCCTCAGCATCAGGGCGCAGGGCGTGAAGATCAGCGTCAGTAGCGTGGCGAAGCCGAGGCCGAAGACGATGGCCGTGGAGAGCTGGGACCACCACTGGGTCGAGGGCGCGCCGACCTGCACGATGCGATTGACGAAGTCCACGTTGGCGCCGAGCACCATGGGCATCAGGCCGAGGATCGTGGTCACCGTGGTCAGCAGCACCGGACGCAGACGCTGGGCGCCGGTGCGCAGGATCGCTTCCATCTGATCCTCGGTCTCGAGCTTCAGCCGGTCGTAGGTGTCGATCAGCACGATGTTGTTGTTGACCACGATGCCGGCCAGCGCGATCACGCCGATGCCGGACATCACGATGCCGAAGGGCTGCCCGGTCACCAGCAGGCCGATCATCACGCCGATGGTCGACATGATCACCGCAGAGAGGATCAGGAAGGCGCTGTAGAAGGAGTTGAACTGGGTCACCAGGATCAGGGCCATCAGGAACAGAGCCACGACGAAGGCCTTGGAGAGGAAGGCCTGCGCCTCCTTCTGTTCTTCGTCCTCGCCCTTGAAGGTCACGCTGACCTGGGGGTCGATCTCGACATCGGCGAGCGCCGCCTTCAATTCCTGCACCTTGGTATCGACCAGGTAGGGTGCGCCGGTCGCGGGATCGGTGCCGACGTCGGCCTTCACCGTCATCACCCGGGTTCCGTCGACGCGGTTGAGCAGGGACACGCTGGGCTCGGCCTTGCGAGTGACGAAACTGGAAATCGGCACCAGTCCGACATTGGTCTGAACCCGGATGCTGTCGAGCTGATCGAGCGTGCGGTACTGCTTCGGCAGCCGCAGCATGATCTCGACCTCGTCGTCGCTGGTGTCGGGACGGAAATCGCTGACCTCCAGTCCGCGAGTCACCATCTGCACGTAGGAACCGATCAGCGCGACGTCGACGTCGAACTTGTCGGCCTGCGCGCGGTCGACCTCCAGCACCCAGTCGATGCCGGGGATCGGCTTGCCGTTCTCGATGTCGATGAAGCCGCCGAGCTCCTCCATCGTGGCGGCCATCTTTTCGACCACCGGCTCGATTCGCTCAGGATCGATGGCGCCAACCTGGACCTGCACTGGCTTGCCGACCGGCGGACCGGCCTCCTGCTCGCGGGCTTCGACGTGGATGCCGGCGAGATGGCTGGTGCGCTGCTTGATTTCGGCGATGATGGAGTCGGCGGAGCGGCGCGAGAACCAGTCCACGAACTCGAGCTGGATGCGTCCGATCAGGTCTTCGGGCTCGTCCTCTCCCTGGCGCCCGGAGGCGGCGAGGGAGCGGGAATAGATGGCGTGGAATTCCTGCTTATCCCTTTGCAGCGCCAGAATCTGGTTCTCGACCTGCTGCAGCAGGGCATCGCGTTCCTCGACTGCGAGGTTGCCGCGGCCGTGAACCCAGATCACAACGCTCTCTGGCTCGACATCTGGGAAGAACTCGACGCCCCGGCCGAACATCCCGTAGGCCACCTGAACGCCGACCAGCAGGACCACCGCGGCAAGCACCACCTTGACGGGGTGTTTCAGGGCGGCGCGCAGGGTGCGGACATAGCGCCCGGTGAAGCCGCCGATCTCCTCGATGTTGGCGTCTTCTCCGGCGCGCAGCGCGCGCATTTTCTCTGGGTCGGCGCCGCCGGCGCGCCCGAAGTGAGCGCCCAGGGTCGGGATGAAGATCAATGCCATCAGCAGCGAAGCGGTCAGGGTCGCGATCAGGGTGATCGGCAAGAACTTCATGAACTCGCCGACGATGCCCGGCCAGAACAGCAGCGGCAGGAAGGCGGCGAGCGTGGTGGCCGTGGCGGCGATGATCGGCCAGGCCATCCGCTTGGCGGCCAGCGCGTAGGCCTCCTTCTTGTCGAGCCCCTCGCTCATCTTCCGGTCTGCGTATTCGGTCACCACGATGGCGCCGTCGACCAGCATGCCTACCGCGAGGATCAGGCTGAACAGCACCACGATGTTGACCGTCAGGCCGAACACCGCGAGCACCAGGATTCCAGTCAGGAAGGAGCCGGGTATGGCGACCCCGACCAGTCCGGCGGAGCGCAGGCCGAGCGCCGCGACAATCACCACCATCACCAGGATGATGGCGCTGATGACGTTGTTCTGCAGGTCGCTCAGCATGGTGCGGATGTTGCTCGACTTGTCCTGGCTGTAGCTGACCTTGAGCGCCTCCGGCCAGTACTGGCGTTCGCGGTCGACCACCGCCTTGACCGCCTCGATCGCCTCGATGATGTTCTCGCCGGTGCGCTTCGATACTTCGAGCGACAAACCGGGCTGGCCGTTGATCCGCACGAAGCCCTCGGGATCCTTGAAGGTGGCATGCAGGGTGCCAACGTCGGAAAAGCGCACCACGGCGTCACCGTCGCTCTTGACCGGCATGTCGAGGATGTCCTGAAAATCCTCGAACAGGCCCGGCACCTTGACCGAGTTGCGGCCGACGCCGGTATCCAATGAACCGGCGGCTACCAGTCGGTTCGAGCGGTCGATGCTGGCCAGGATGTCGCGGGCGTCGAGGTTGTAGCTTTCCAGGCGCAGAGGATCGACGATCAGCTCGACCTGCTCTTCGCGGTCGCCGCCGATCTCGGCCTCCAGGATCGATCCGATGGCTTCGACCTTGTCCTGCAGGTCGCGCGCGATCCGCAGCAGGGTGCGCTCTGGCACCTGGCCCGAGAGCTGCACCACCAGCACCGGAAAAAGGCTGAGGTTGACCTCGTGGACCGTCGGCTCTTCGGTATCGTCGGGCAGTTCCGGCCTAGCCAGGTCGACCTTCTCGCGCACGTCGAGCAGGGCCTGGTCGACGTCGAAACCGGCCTCGAACTCCAGGGTCACGTTAGCGCCGCCTTCAAAGGCGATGGAGCGCATCTCCTTAACGCCCTCGATCGCCGTCATTTCCTGCTCCATCGGCTTGACCAGCAGGCGCTCGGCGTCCTGCGGCGAGATGCCGCTATGCACCATCGCCACATAGATGATCGGAATGTTGACGTCGGGGTCGGATTCCTTGGGGATATTGATGTAGGCGAAGGTGCCCGCGATCAGCAGCATCAGCAGCGTCGCGAGCACTGTCCGCGAGTGGCTGATCGCGGCGTCGATGATGGCGTTCACGAGGCAAGCTCCGGCTGCTGTTGCTGGACGCTTTCTTCGTCCACGGGCTGGACGGTTTCGCCCTCGATCACGAATTCCTGTCCGACGGTGATCAGGGTGACGGTTTCCGGAAGGCCGGTGACCCAAAGCCCTTCGCTGGTGTTCTCCAGAATTTCGACGGGGTGGAACACGACGACATTGTTCGGGCCGACCAGCTTGACGCCGATCGCGCCGTCCTCGCGCAGCGACAGAATGGCCGGGGAGATCAGATGCGCCGTGACTTTCTCTAGCGGCAGGTCGAGCTCAGCGGACATGCCGGCAGGGAAGGTCGAGCCGGGATTGTCGACCTCCATCTCGATCCGATAGGTCCGCGTCGCTTCCTGCGCCGCTGCGGAGATGTGGGAGATGTTGCCGGTCACTTTCTGGCCGGTGATCAGCGTCGCCGTGGCCTGATCGCCGAGCTTCAGATTGCCGACATTGCGTTCGCTGACCTGCGCGGTGACGATCAGCGGGTCGAGGTCGAGCAGCCGAGCGACGCTGTCGCCGACGTCGAGGTACTCGCCCACTTCGACCATGCGTTCATCGACAATGCCGCTGAAGGGCGCGAGCAAGGTCAGGCGGTCGACCGCGGCCTGTGCCTGTTCGACCTGGGCCTGCGCGGTGCGGTAAGCGGCGCGCGCCGCGGCGACCTGGGTCTCTGCGCGGTAGCCGCTCTCGGAGAGTTTGGAGGAGGCATTGAGTTCGATCCGCCGCTGTTCCAGCAGCGCCTGCGCTTCTTCGAGTTGGGCGGTGCGTTCGCTGTCGGCGATGCGAATCAGCAGCTGGCCCTCCTCGACCGTTTCGCCATCTCTGACCAGCACCTCGACCACCCGGCCGAAGGTCTCCGCACGCAGGACGGTGCTGCGCTCGGCTTGCGTCTGGCCGCGCAGCAGCAGGTGCGTCGTGTGCGGCAGCGCCGTCTGCTGGCGCACGCGCACCTGTGCCGGCGCCCTGTCCTCGGCCAGAGCCGCCGGCCTCTTCTCGATGTTCGGCTCTTCCGCCCCGCTGCCGAGAACGCCGGAGAGAATCCAGGCAACGGCCGCAAGGGCGAAGAGAACCGCGATGATCAGGGAGCGTTTCATGGCGCGGCCCTATTCGGCCACGAGGGTCTGCTGGGCCTCGTCGGCCAGCATATGACGATGGGATCTCAGGTAGTCGAGGCAGGCCGAATACACCGTGACGCCGAAGCCGTGCACGAAGCGCTTGTTGGCGGGAGATTCGGCGAGAGCCGCGCTGCATTCGGCCATCGCCTCGAGCTTTTCCTCGTACCAGGCGATCCGATCGTCGACCACCTTGAGCAGATGCTCGCGCGGCAGCAGCTCGCCCAGGAAGAGAACGAAGAGAAAATCCGAGCGGTAGCGATCCGGGTCCGGCGGCTGCTTGAGATCCTCGGTCAGGGCGGCGCGTCCCGCCTCCGTGATCGTGTAGACCTTCTTGTCGGGCCGCTTGTCCTGCGCCTCCTCGTGAAAATCCACCAGGCCATCCTCGGCAAGCTTGGCCAGGGCGGGATAGATCGAACCGAAGCTGGTTTCCTGAAAGTGGTTAAAGGGCGCTTCTTCCAGGGCCTTTTTGATCTCGTAGCCGCTCGCGTCGGCTTGCGAGAGTACGGCAAGGCACAGGGTTTTGGTCTGCATCGCAGCGTATCCTCAGAGGTCTAATATATCGAACCAGCATAGTGAAGTTGTGAATATGTATGCATGTCATACGCACTTGGAAAGGGTTGCGTTGACCCTGCGGAGAATTTTTTCTCGCTTACGGCGGGAATCCCGGTTTCACGGGGCTTTCGCGGCGATTTCAAAGGCTAAAGTCAGCGCGGTCACTTGTAAGCGGCGCGCGATTTCGCCAGATTAGCTGCATGTCTATGCGCACTGCGAAATTCCAGCTCGGTCAGATCGTGCGGCACAGGGTCTATCCCTTCCGCGGCGTGATCTTCGATGTCGACCCGGAGTTCAGCAACACCGAGGAGTGGTGGGAAGCCATCCCAGCAGAGGTCCGGCCGAGCAAGGATCAGCCTTTCTACCACCTGCTTGCCGAGAACGAGCAGTCGACCTACACGGCCTATGTTTCCGAACAGAACCTTGTTCCGGACGAGGAGGGCGGTCCGATCGCCCATCCAGACGTTCCGGAAATCTTCGCCGGGATCGAGAACGGCCACTACGTTCTGCGCGACGTGCGCGCGAACTGAACACGCCGGGCGGCGCGCGCTCCGCAGGAAGGCGCCTATGCAGATAGCGACTCAACGCAGCAGCCTGGCCCTGGCGATTGCCTTGGGCGCCGCTGCTCTGGCCCCGGCTTCCGCCGTGCAGGCAAAGACCTTCGAAACCGCGCAGGCGAAGTTTCAGGTGCAGGTTCTGGCCGACGGCCTGGAGCATCCCTGGGGCATGGCGTTTCTGCCTGACGGCGCTCTGCTGATCACCGAAAGACCTGGCGGCCTGCGGCTGTTCCGCGACGGCGCGCTACAGGCGGAGCCGCTCTCGGGTCTCCCCGAGGTCTGGGACAGCGGGCAGGGCGGGTTGCTGGACGTCACCCTGCACCCCGACTTTCCCGGCAACCCTTGGGTCTATCTCAGCTATGCCAAACCAGGCGAAGGCGGCGCCGGCACGGCGGTGGGACGCGGCAAGCTCGAGGGCAATGGCCTGCGCGACTTCGAGGTGATTTTCGAACTGCCGCGCAAGACCGGGCGGGGCCAGCACTTCGGCTCCCGGCTGGTCTTCGACCGGGAGGGTTATCTCTTCGCCACGATCGGCGAGCGGGGCGAGCGCGACCGTGCCCAGGACCCTCACGACCCGGCCGGCTCGGTGCTGCGGATCCACGATGACGGGACGATCCCCGAGGACAACCCCTTCGCAGACGGCAGGGCTGGGCATCCGGCCGTCTATTCCTATGGTCACCGCAACCCGCAGGGCATGGCGCTTCACCCCGAGACCGGCGAACTCTGGGTTCAGGAGCATGGCCCCCAGGGCGGCGACGAGGTGAACCTGCCCCGCAAGGGCGGCAACTTCGGCTGGCCGGTCGTGACCCACGGCGAGGAGTACGGTGGCGGCGACATCGGTCCGGCGGACAAGCCGGGATTTATCGCGCCCGTGTTTCACTGGACGCCCTCGATCGCACCCTCGGGCATGGCCTTCTACGACGGCACGGTCTTTCCCGAGTGGCAGGGCGATCTCTTCAACGGCTCCCTCAAGTTCCAGCTGGTCTCACGGCTTGAGCTCGACGGCGACGAGGTGCGGGAAGAGGAACGCTTCCTGGAAGACGCCTACGGCCGGATCCGAGACATCGAGATGGGACCAGATGGATTTCTGTATCTGCTGACCGATTCCGGCAACGGCCTGCTGCTGCGTATCGAGCCGGCGAACTAGGCCATCTGACCCGTAGCGCTGTGCCGCCGGTGCTGAAGCGCCGCGTTCAACGGCCGGGCGTCGATAGCTGTCTCCAGATCGATCGGCTGAGCGATAAAGCCGTGACGCAGGAGGTGGTCCTGCTTGGCTTGCAACAGAGCAATGCGTTTGGGAGAGAGAGACACATCCATCTGCCGCTGGACCCGCGCCGAGTAAGCCGGCGCCAAAAAGTCTTCCGGAACCCCTGTATCGCGGGCGAGGATCCGCACCGCTTCTTCCTCGTTGGCGAGACACCAGCTCTCCGCATCCAGCAGGCGCCCGATCCAGCGTTCGACGAGGTCGGGCCTTTCCTCGAGCAAGGTGCCGCTGACCGTGAGCACGGTCGGATGGCCGCTGACGCCCTCCTCTTCGTCTTCCGCCCTGCCGACGCTCATCACAGGCCGGAAGCCGTAGGCCGCCTTGAGGATCGCCCCCATGGCTGCATCGGTGTAGAGCGCGTCGACCTCGCCGCGGATCATGGCGGCTGCTTCTTCGCGCTGAACCGCGAATTGGCTGCGCGCGCCCCAGAGCGAAAGATCGTGGTGCTCGCCCTGGACGATGTCGGCCACGTATTCGCGCGCGATATCGATGTTGACGAATTCGACGTCGCCGGGACCGAAGCCGAGCCTTTGCAAGGCGTCTTCATAGCCTGCCTGCACGGTGGCCCGCCACCAGTCGACTGTATCGTTGAGGCGGAGGGGAACCCCCAGGCGCTTGCCCGCGAGGCCGCCGCCCGAATGGATGTCGGAGTCCTCGGGAACGACGATTTCCGCTGTCCGGTCCGGCCAGCCCAGGCCGACGATTTTCACATCGCGCCCCTGCGCGCAGCTGATCAGCGGAGGGACGTAGCCGCCGAAGCGGAAGGAATTCGGCTGCGTATGCCGATAGTGGGAGAGATGCACGGATTTTTCCCGCGAGGCGGCAAGCGAAAGCACCTCGATCCCATCCGGCGCGAATTCATCCCGCAGCCAGCCATTGCGGATGGCGATGGAGGCGGGCGTGGGCGCCGGGCAGCGGGTAAACCAAAGCGTATCGATCATCGTTTGGTGCCTGTAGTTGGCCGAGTCCGGACGGCTGGCATGCGCTGCCAGCC
>JBBEAM010000007.1:466534-558210 GCA_040882845.1 Rhodovibrionaceae bacterium
CTGCCAGCCGTCCGAGGCTCATTTACTACTGTATCGCACTCTGGAACTGACGTGCCCAGGCGCGCTTGTCGATCTTGTCGTAATCCGGCCACCAGGCTTGCGCGACATCGTCGTCCTCAAGCATGAGGTAGGGATTACCCGCCGCATCGAGCCCGGCTTCTTCGCGAGCGCTGACCCGCGCCTCGGAGTTGACCGGCACCATCCCGTACTGGGTGCTGAACTTGACCTGCACTTCCTTAGTAAGCACGGCGTTGATGTAGAACTCGGCCGCCTCCTGGTGCGGAGAGCCCTTGACGACCCCAAGGAAACCCCTGGCGATCGCAACATTCCCGTCCTTGATGGGAGGGTGAACGACGGAGATATTGATTCCCGCTTGGGCGATACGCTGCCCGATGTGGGCGCCCCAGATCGCCGCCCAGACATCGCCGGTCTGGAACAGCTGGGCGACCGAGCCGGATTTGCTCACCGCCGAGTGTGCTTCGATCTGCGAGAGCATGTCGAAGCCGGGCTGAGGATTCTCTTCGCTGCCGCCATTCTCGTGCGCCAATGCGGTCACGACATAGTAGGCGTTGTAGGAGGTGATGTCCGGCAACAGCACCCGGCCCGCAAGCTCCGGGTTGGCGAGGTCGGAGTACCGTTCGGGAGCGGGAATGCCGGCCTCGGCGAACTTGTCCGCATTGTAGACGATGCTCGGCTCGGACAGCCAGTTCGAGACGATGTAGTCGTCGTACAGCGATGGGGCGAGCCGCTCCAGGTTGGGGATGTTCGCGTGATCGAGCTCGCTCAGGAAATCGCCGGCCCGATACTCGGGGTAGGTGTCATCGCCGACTTCGACAACGTCGAAGGGGGCCTCTTGGCCTCGGGCCGCGACGAGACGGGCGAGGAATTCGCTGCTGTTGCCGCCAATGAACTCAAGCGTGATGCCGGCTTCCTCCAGGGCTGCGCCGACTTCGCCGCGAATCGCCTCGGACCAGGTGCCCGGGAAAGTCGCTACCCGCAAGGTCACGTTGAAGGGTTCGTCCGGCTGTGTGATCTGCGCGTCGACCGGACTCGCCAAGGTGACGCCCAGCATCATTGCTGCGGCTATAGAGAGCATTCTTTTCTTCATCTTCGCCTCCTGTTTTTCGTTGATTACTTATCGCTCTTACTTCCACTACTTCGAAGAACTGCTTCCATCCCAGCAATGCGCTGAAGAAGCAGAATGGCCACAGCTGATATGAAGAATACGATCGTCGCCGCGGCCGGCAGGCTGGATTCCAGATCGTTCTGAATTGAATTGAAGACCCGTACCGGGAAGGTCTCGTAGCCCTGCGGCGTCAAAAAGAGGGCGATGGTCACGTCCGTGAAGGACACCAGGAACGCGAACAGCGCCCCGCCGAAAATTCCGGGCAGGATGAGGGGGAAGGTCACGCGCCGGAACGCCCGCCAGCGCGTCGCGCCCAGCGTGAGGGCGGCCTCGTCGTAGCGTGGCGAGAGCTGCGCCAGCGTCGACCCGGTCGCCCCGATGACGTAGGGAATTCCCACCAGCAGATGCGCGAGAAACAGAGCCCCCAGTGAACTGGTCAGGTTGATACCGGTCGCAGCCGCCACGACGTAGGAGCCTTGAAGAAAGGCAACGCCGACCACGATGAAGGGTATCTGCAGCGGAAACCTGAACAACGAAGACACGACATTCCGCCCGGCGAAGGAGCCGCGCATGATGCCGAGGGCGGCGGGAACGCCGAAGACGACCGAAGCGGCAGACACGCAGGCCGCCAGAACTAGGCTGTTGGTTATGGTGAGCCACATACTGGGGGAGATGTTGAAATACCAGTGTAGCGTGAAGCCCTTGGGCGGAAACTGCAGGAAGGCCCTGTTCATGATGTATTCGCCCGGGTCCACGGACGCGCTGGCGATAACGAGGATCGGTGCGTAAATGAACAGCAGAACGATCACCAGCCAGATCCAGCCAACGGCGCCGCGCAGCCGTCGCCAAAATGCGGCCCCCGAGAGCGGGGTGCGGCGGCGCAGGCTGCGGTTTGTCTGCGGCGATTCGGCCGTCATGCGATCACCTTCGTCGTCGGTGTCAGGCGCGAAGCCGCGAAGACGGACAGCAAGTTCAGGGCGAATACCGTTACCAGCAGAACGGCGGCGAGCGCCGCGGCAATTCCGTACTCGTTGAAGAGAATGATCGATTGCTGAATCAGGACCGGCAGCGTCAGAATCTTGCCACCGCCCAAGAGGGTCGCCGAGACGAAAGCGCCGGTCAGCAGATTAAACAGCATCAAGGAAGCGCTGATGGTGCCTGGCAGGCTCAAGGGGACGATCACGCGCCAGATCGTCCGGCCCCAGGACGCGCCATGAATACGCGCCGCATCCTCGAGCGATTTCGGGATCGCCTGCATGACGCTGAACATCATCATCACCATCAAACCGATGGCGAGATGTGTGTATCCGACGCCAACGCCGAAGAGAGAGCCGACAAACCGGAAATCCTGATCGACCAAGCCTAAACTGCGCAGAACATCCAGGGCGAAACTATCGGTTCCGAATAGAATAATCAGGCCCAGGGCTTTGATTGGCAGAGAAATAAATGTCGATGCTAAAATCAAGCCCACAAAAAGCATTGATAGTTTAGGAGGAAGACGGCTGAGAATATAGGATAGCGGCCAGGTAATGATTAGCGTAAAAATGCAGACATAAAGTGAAAGTCTCAGAGTAAGGAAGAAACTTTCGAGATAACTCGGATAAACCAGTATTTGGCGGAAATTATAAAGACTGTATTCTTCTTTTAGCAGGCCAAGCCCGAGATCTTCATGGAAACTGGAGCTCAGGAAGATGAAGAGGGATCCCGAAAGCAGGATCGTCGTCAGGAGAAGCGGCGATATAACCAGAAGACCCCAGCGCATCGCTCAAACGTCCTCCGCATTCCTGTTCATCAGTCCAGCACCAGCGTATCGGAAGGTTTCCACTGCAGCGTAACCGGCGCACCGTCTGGAAGCGGATCGGCAGATGGCCGGGCTTCGACGCTGATGATCGCGGATGCCGTCTCGACCTGAACGTGGAGGACATTGCCGTTGAAAACTTGCGAGAGGATTCGGCCGTCGAGACTATTCTTCGCCGCGGCCTGCGTATCGCGCTGTACTATGTCGATCGTGTGCGGCCTTACCGCGACATAGGCCTCGCCCTGCAACTGCTTGCGCGGTTTCACCGCGCGCAGCGTGGCGTTTTCACACTTCACGACAGAGTAGTCACCATCCTCCCCAACAAGATCTGCCGGGATGACGTTAATCTGTCCGACGAATTCGGCGACAAAACGTGACGTCGGGCGATCGTAAATCTCACGCCCCGTTCCAACCTGCTCTATCTGTCCGTTGTTGATTACGGCAATCCGATCGGAGAGGTACATCGCCTCCGACTGATCGTGGGTCACATAGACCGTGGTGATGCCGAGTGCGCGCTGCAATTCGCGCAATTCCAGCTGCATCGCCTCGCGCAGCTTCAAATCCAGCGCCCCGAGAGGCTCATCCATCAACAGGATTTGCGGCGTATGCGCGATCGCCCGCGCGAAGGCGACTCTCTGCTGTTGCCCGCCGCTGATTTCCACCGGCAAGCGCTTGCCGATGTGGGGCAGCTTGATCAGTTCCAGCAGCTCGGCGACACGCGAGTCTATCGCGGCGCGCGCGTAACGATGCTCCTTCAATCCGAAGCCGATATTCTCCGAAATGGTGAGATGCGGGAAGAGGGCGTAGTCCTGAAAAACCATGCCAATGCCGCGTCTCTGCGGCGGCATGCTGGTAATATCGACATCGTCGACCTTAACGTTTCCCGACGTCGGCTCGACCAATCCGGCAATAATTCGCAGCAGAGTCGTTTTGCCACAACCGGAAGGCCCTAAAAGGCTGACGAATTCTCCATTTGCTATATCTAGATTGCTAGGACGAAGCGCGAAAAAATCTCCGTAGCGTTTGGAGAGATCAGATAGGGAAAGCCTACCCATGTTTCTTTGGCCGACCAATGATTGCGCTGTGATCGCACATTATCCCCACCCCGCAGAGTAGTTGCAGAGCTCTCACTCTACATGCTGCAGCGCACAATGTACCGTGAGGGTATTTTCTATTCAAGTTGAAATCACAACAAGTAGATCTTAACAAGTATGCGGCAGACTTGAATCATCCTCTGCGGGAGTTCGCGTCGCAGCCTGAAACCGCGGTGCCGGCGCGGGTTCGGTGCCGATCTCTTGGGGCGTTGCTGCGCGGTCTTCCCGCCCCTCGGCGACAGCGGTTGAACTAGCCGGCTTTGCCGATGGTCAGTCTTGCTTCGCCGCAATCCTCCAGTTCGAAATGCAGGCTGTCTCCGGCTTGCGGGAAGACGGTGCGCACGATGCTGCCGGTCATCACCAGCGCTCCGGCTTCCAGCGGCTTGCCGCGGCGGACCAGAGCATTGGCGAGCCAGGCCAGGGCGTCGAGCGGATGCCCCAGGGCATCGCCGGCCTTGCCTTCGGCCTGCAGCTTGCCGTTGATCTTCAGCAGGCCGCGGCTTTCGACGAAGTCGAAATCCTCCCACTCCAGGCAAGCCGGGCCGAGTACGATGCCGGCATTCCAGGCGTTGTCGGCGGTCAGGGATTCGGCGTCGATCTGGGTGTAGTCGGCGTGGCGGTCGTCGACCAGCTCGAAGGCCGGCAGGATCTCCGCGACGGCGCCGGCGACGCTGTCGCGGCTGTAAAGGCCGCGCGCGCCGGTCAGCGGCGCCCCCAGGCGCACCGCCAGTTCGCATTCCACCCCGAGGTGCTGGAAATCCTTCGGCTTGAGGACGGCTGGCGCCTTGCGGACCCGCGATGCGAAAATCGCGCCGGACAGCGGTTGATCGACGCAGACCATCTGCTGCATGGCCTTGGAGGTCAGGGCGATCTTGTAGCCTGCGATCTCCCCCGCACCGTCCTTCTGCAGCAGCCTGCAGAAGGCCTCCTGTACGTCATAGGCCTCGGCGAGGCTGCTGGGCCGCTCCGCTCCCTTCAAGGGATGATAGGGCATGCGCTGGTGGTGCTCGGCGAGCAGCATGCGGGCGATGTGGTCGGTCTTGTCGGTCATCCCGTTTCCATCGTTGCGCGCGGCTTCGCATCCCCCGTTGGGAGCATGTTCAGGCCGCCTGCCGGCGCGTAGTCTCAATCTTCAGGATGTACGCCCTGCCGGTCCAGTGGAAACGATGCAAAGAGACAAGCGCAAAGAATTTTCGTCGGCCGATTCTGACGCGGACCCGAACGAGATCGGCAGCTACGCGTCGCCACCCTGCTTCATGCATGAACTCGACACGGGATATCTCTTCGCGATGTCCGACGATCCGCGCCAGCGCATTCAGACCAAGAAAATCCACGCCGCTCCCGCTCCGCAGGACGGCCAGCGAATCCTGGTCGAGCGCCTGTGGCCGCGCGGCGTGTCCAAGACGGCCGCCGCTTTGGATTGCTGGGAGAAGCGGATCGCGCCTAGCCCGGAGCTGCGCAAGTGGTATGCCCACGAGCCGCAGCGCTGGCCGGAGTTTCAGCGCCGCTACCGCGCGGAGCTCGCTAGCCTCGAGGAGGAGCTTGAGCCGCTGCTCGAGGCGGCCCGCAAGGGGCGACTGACCCTGCTGTTCTCCACGCGGGACGAAGAGCGCAACAGCGCGCAGGTGCTGCGCGAGGCGATGATCGAGCGGCTGGAGCGCGAGGGCTGATGCCGGGACGCGGAGACGGCGGGCCGCCTGAGGATGCCCCCTGGCCGGAGATCGAAGCCTGGCGCGGGCGTCAGCGCGGGCGGCTGATCAAGCTGCGCCAGTCGATGCCGGAGGAAGTGCGCCGCCAGGCTGGAGCCGAGGTTCTGGCGCGGATCGACGCCGCCTTTCCCGGTCTCGCCGCGGAGACGATCGGCTTCACCTGGCCTTTCAAGGCCGAGATCGATACCCGCGATTTCGTTGCCGAGAAGGTGGCGGCGGGGGTGCAAGCGGCGCTTCCGGTCGTCGTCGCCAAGAACCGGCCCCTGGAATTCTGGCGCTGGCAGCCTGGCGACCCGCTGGACTCCGGCGTCCTCGGCATCCCGATTCCGGCGCGCCGGGAGGTTGTGGTTCCGAGCGTCCTGCTGGCGCCGCTGCTCGGCTTCGACGGCGCCGGCTACCGCCTGGGCTACGGCGGCGGCTACTACGACCGCACCCTCGCCAGTTTCGCTCAGCGTCCCTACGTCATCGGTCTGGGCTTTTCCGCCTGCCGCCTCGAAAGCATCCGGCCCCAGCCCCACGACATCGCGATGGATGTCATCGTCACCGAAGCGGGCCTCTGGCGGACGCCCAAGGCCTAGCCCGAATACCTCCGCCACAACTTTGCCTCGGCCCGGCGTCGCAACGAGTCGCTTGGAAGGCGCGTTTTCGACGGTGAAGGGCGCTCCGAAAATTTTCACTTCTCCCCTGACTTGCCCATCGCCACGTCGAGTGTTGGGAGTCGGACGCTGATTCTACTTGGGGCTTAGCGAAGGAGATGCCGCGATGGCCGTCAGCAACAGAGACATCCAGTTCAACACTTCCCATCCCAACGTACCCGGCGTCGATCAGTCGGACCGCGTGGTGCCGATCAACCTGCGCCAGTCCGGTTCGACGCCGGTGCAGATGCTGATCTCGACCCGGGTGCGCAAGTCGCCCTTCTGGCACCTCTCGATCGAGGCCGGCTGCTGGCGGGCGACGGTCTATAACCGGATGTACCATCCGCGCGGCTATGTCCGGCCGGAGGACGGCGGCGCCATGGCCGAATACGATGCCCTGGTCAACCGGGTCACGCTGTGGAACGTCGCCGTGGAGCGGCAGATCCAGGTGCAGGGTCCGGATGCCGAGGCTTTCGTCAACCATGTGATCACCCGCGACGCCAGCCGCATCAAGCCGATGCACGGCAAGTACGCCATCCTTTGCAACGAAGCGGGCGGCATACTCAACGATCCCGTACTGCTTCGCCTCGCCGAGGACGAGTTCTGGTTTTCGCTGTCGGATTCCGATCTCATGCTCTGGCTGCAGGGGATCAACCTCGGCCGGCGCTGGGATGTCGATATCCGCGAGATCGATGTCGCGCCCTTGCAGGTTCAGGGACCGCTGTCGGACGATCTGATGGTCGACCTGGTGGGCGAGGGGCTGCGCGAGATTCCCTACTACGGTCTGATGGAAGCGGAGATCGGCGGCTGCCCCGTGGTGATCAGCCAGACCGGCTTCTCCGGCGAGGAGGGCTTCGAGGTCTATGTCCGCGACGCCTCGGTGAATGCCGAGGCCGTGTGGTACGCCATTCGCGGCGTCGGCGCGAAGTACGGGCTTCGGGTGATCGCCCCGGCGCATCACCGGCGGATCGCGGCTGGCATCTTGTCCTGGGGCCAGGACATGGATGCGGAGACCAGCCCCTTCCAGGTCAATCTGTCCTATCAGGTGCCGCGCAAGAAGCAGGCCGACTACATCGGCAAGGCGGTGCTTGAGCGCCAACGCGCGGATATCGAGGCGGGACGTTATCCCTTCGCCCTAAAATTGGTCGGCATCAAGCTCGGCGGCGCGCCGATCACCGACTACGCGCCGGATTTCTGGCTGATCGCCGACCGCGAAGGCGCGCGCGTCGGCTACGTCACCTCGCCCTGGTGGTCGCCGGAGCTGGAGACCAATATCGCGCTTGGCTATGTGCCCTGGGCGCTCTCGGAGATCGGTTCGGAATTGCTGGTGGAACTGCCGGAGGCCTACAGCGAGGTCTCGGGCAAGCCAGTACAAGCCGTGGTCTGCGAGGTTCCCTTCCGCCCTTCGGTGCATCCCAGCGCCCGTGAACGCGCGAAGCGCCAGGGGCAGGACGCTTCCGAATGAGGCGCGGTGGCTAGATCTGCGGCGCGCTTCTTCCCAGAAGCAGCGCGATCATCAGGTCGATCAGTTCGTCGATCCGCTCCGAGGCGCCGCGCAGCTTGAAATTCATGGCAAAGCCGTCGAAAGCCATGAAAAGTATGTGCGCCAGCCTGCCTTCCTCCGCCAGGTCTGCGCGCGCCGCGGGCAGGGATTCCTGGATCATTCGCGAAACCTGGTCTTCCAGCTGCATCAAGAGATCGCGCTTGTAGCCCTCGCCCGGCTGCGCCGTCGAGAGCGCCTGCATCAGGTTATTTGCGAAGCCGTTTTCTTCCGCCGGGATGTCCTCCCAGAGAGTGCGCAGGATCAGCCGCAGCCGCGTCTCGGGATCGTCGAGGCTTGAAACCTCCTCCTCCAGGCGCTGTAGACGCTCCTGCAACCACGGGCTGTAGATCTGGAATAGCAGTTCCAGTTTCGACTCGAAGTAGACGTAGATATTGGCGGGCGACACTCCAGCTTTCTTGGCGATCTGAGCCATGGACGTTTCGCTGTAGCCGCGGTTCCTGAACAGCGCGAAGGCCGCGCTCAATATAGCGTCTCGTACTGCCTCCTTCTTCACCTGCGCCATGGCTCCCCCTTAATAATGAATTACATTCGATATTGACAGCCCCTGCGGAATTTCCCAAGCTCTTTGTAAGTTGATCACGATAACGCGCCGCAAGGCACGGTTGAAATGAGAGGAGAGTGCGATGCAGCCTGCCTCAGTCCGAATTCAGGAGATCAATCCCGCGAAGCTTGCGAGCCTTTATCGCAGACAATTCGAGCTCTGCAAGGTCAAGCAAGGCGAGACCATCGCCTGCGTGTCCGATCTTTCTACCCGGCGCGAGTACATCCAGGCAGCCTTCGCCGCGGGCGAGGAGCTCGGCGCCGACGTCTATGAGATGTGCGTCAACAACATCCCCTCGTGGAGCAAGGTCGGCGTCGCTACGGTCGGCCAGTGCAAGGGCACCCTGGAGGCCGCCATGGCGGCCGACCTGATCGTCATCTTCCATGTCCCACTGTTCACCAAATGGCTGAAGCAGGTGATGGATAACGGCGTGCGCGTCCTGATGATCATCGATGCGCCCGACGATCTGGAGCAGCTGATGTCGCCGCCGGGCCTCAAGCAGGCGATGCACCATGCGCACCAGCGCTACGAGAAGACCAAGGAGGTGCGGGTGATCAGCGAGGCCGGCACCGATCTGTCCTGGCGCTGCGGCGACTACCCTGTGATGACCCAGTGGGGCTACGCCGACGAGCCGGGGCATTTCGATCACTGGGGCGGCGGCCACATCCATACCTTCCCCAACGAAGGCTCGGCCAACGGGACGGTGATCTTCCAGCCAGGCGATATCGTCATTCTGCCTTACTGCCGCTACGTCCAGGACAAGGTGCGCCTGACCGTGCGCGAGGGTTTCATCCGCGAGATCGAGGGCGGTCTCGACGCCAAGCTGATGCGCGACTGGCTGGAAGACAACATGGAGGGACCCGACGATCTCGATCCCTTCGCCGTGTCGCATCTCGGCTGGGGCATGAATCCCCAGGCACTGTGGTACGGCATCGCGCTGAACGGCGACGAGCCGGAACGCAGCCGCGCGGCGGCGCGCACCTTCCCGGGCAACTTCCTGTTCTCGACCGGCCCGAACACCCAGGGCGGCGGCAAGCGCAGCACCCGGGGTCACTATGACGTGCCGATGCGCGATTGCACGATCATGCTGGACAACGAAGTCATCGTGGAAAAAGGAAAGATCGTCGACGAGAAGATGATCGTGGAGCGAGAGCAGCATTAGATATCTAGAGCGGAAGATCGACGCGGGTTTAGGGAAGGGACAGACCGCGCCATGAAAATCGAAGACAGTTTTGACGTCGCAGCGCCGCGCGAGAGGGTCTGGAAGCTGATCACCGATCCCGATACCGTGGCCGGCTGCGTGCCTGGCTGCGACGGGATCGAGGTCGTCAGTGACACGCTTTACCGCGCCCGGGTTTCGGTCAAGGTCGGCCCGATCAAGGCCAGCTTCAACATGGAGGTCGAACTGACCGGCGAAACGCCGCCCGAGGAGGTTCGCTCCAAGTCCCGGGGCGAGGAAGGCAGCCGCGCCTCCACGGTTTCCTCCGAGAACCTGCTGCGGCTCGAGGAAATCGACGCCGGCAACACCCGCGTCTTCTACCACGCCGAGGTGTCCGTGGTCGGCCGGCTCGGCAAGTTCGGGCTTGGCGTGATGAAGAAGAAGGCCGAGAGTCTGGGCCGGGACTTCGCCGCCTGCTTCAAGGAAAAGGCAGAGCTGGCGGAGACCTCGGCATGACCCGGGCTCAGCCTGGCAGCAAAGGCCAACCATGAACGATGCGACGGAGTTCCTGAGACCGCGCAGCATCGATGAAGCCGTCGCTATGCTCGCGGCACATGAAGACGCCAGGCCGCTGGCCGGCGGCGCGACCCTGGTTGCGATGCTGAATGCCGGCCTGATCGAGCCCGACGCCATCGTCAGCCTGTCCGGCATCGAGGAGCTGCGCGGCATCCAGGCACAGGAGAATGGAGGCCTGCGGATCGGCGCCATGACGCGCCATGCCGAAACCGCGGCCAGCGCACTTTTCCGGGACGGCCAGCAGGTGGTGCCTCACGCCGCCGGGCAGATCGCCAACATGCCGGTGCGCAACATGGGCACCATGGGCGGCTCGATCTCCTTCGCCGATCCGGCGATCGACTATCCGCCGGCCCTGACCGCCGCCGGCGCCGAGATCGAGATCGCCGGGCCGGGCGGTACGCGGCGCGTGCCCTGCGGCGAGTTCTTTCTCGACTGGTATACCACGGCCCTGGAGCCGGGCGAGCTGGTGGCGGCGATCCATGTCCCGCCGGCGCCGGCAGGCTCGGTCGGCCACTACGAGAAACTGGCCCGGGTCTCCGGCGACTACGCCATCGTCTCGGTGGCGCTGGTACTGGCGATGGACGGCGGGCTCTGCAGCGCGGCGCAGATCGCGGTCGGCGCCTGCGGGCCGGTGCCGATCCGGCTCGCCGCGGCGGAGGAGGCTCTGGTTGGCAGTTCCCTCGATGCCGAGACGCTGGCCTGGGGCGGCGCCATGCTGGCGGAAGCCAGCGATCCCGTGGACGATGTGCGCGGCTCGGCGGACTACCGCCGCCGGGTGATTCCCCGGCTGCTCGCCAAGGCGGTCGCGGCGGCGCGCGCCAAGATGATCGAGGAGGCGGCATGAGCCAGGCGGTAGCGCTCAAGATCAACGGCGTCGAGCGGCAGGTGCTCGCCGGTGCGACCCAGACGCTGCTCGAAGTGCTGCGCGACCAGCTCGGCTTGACCGGGTCGAAGCGCGGCTGCAATCAGGGGGTCTGCGGCGCCTGCACGGTGATGGTCGATGGCCGCCCGGTGCGCGGCTGCCTGTCGCTGGCGGCCAACTGCGAAGGCAGCGAAATCACCACCGTCGAGGGCCTGGCGCCCGCCGGCAAGCTGACCCCGGTGCAGCAGGCGCTGATCGACAGCGGCGCCGTGCAGTGCGGCTTCTGCACCTCCGGCATGGTGATCTCCGCGCACTGGCTGCTGCAGCGAAACGAGAAACCCGACAGCGACGAGATCCGCCGCACCCTCTCCGGCAACCTCTGCCGCTGCTCCGGGTACCGCAAGATCGTCGAAGCCGTCGCCTCTGCGGTCGAGGGAGGCAAGGCATGAGCCTGGCCGAGGAGACCTGGAAGGGCGAGGTTGGGCGCAGCGTCCCGCGGCTGGAGATCCGCGAGAAGGTCACTGGGCGCGCCACCTACATCGCCGATCTGACGCGGCCCGGCATGCTGTTCGGCGCGATTCTGCAGTCTCCGCTGCCGCACGCGCGGATCAAGGGATACGACGTCTCCGCGGCGCTGGCCCTGCCAGGGGTCCATGCGGTGCTGACCGGCGCCGACATCGGCGCCGCCAAGGGGGGACCCTTCATCAAGGATGAGTGGGTGCTCGCCAAGGACAAGGTCCGCTATGTCGGCGAACCGGTCGCCCTGGTCGCCGCCGAGGACGAGAAGACGGCGCGCCGCGCCACCCGGCTGATCGAGGTGGACTACGAGGAACTGCCGGCCGCGCTCTCGCCCGAAGAGGCGCTGGCCGAGGATGCGGCGCTCATCCACGAGGACAACGCGGAGAACGTGCGTATCTTCCCGACGAAGGTCGAAGGCAATGTCGCCTGGCGTACAGCCTTCCAGGAAGGCGACGTCGATGCCGCCTGGAACGACTGCGATGTGATCGTCGAGGGAACCTACGAAACCCAGGCCCAGGCGCATGTCGCTTTGGAGCCCTGTGGCGCGCTGGCCGAGGTCGATGCCGCCGGGCGGGTCACGCTCTGGTCCTCCAACCAGTCGGTGTTCCGCACCCAGTCCAATGTCTGCGAACTGCTCGGCCTGCCGATGGCGAAGCTGCGCTGCCTGACCCCGCGTGTCGGTGGCGGCTTCGGCAACAAGATGGAGATCCACGTCCAGGCGATGTGCGTCGCGCTGACGATCGCCACCGACCGTCCGGTGAAGATGATCCTGACCCGGGAGGAGGACTTCGAGATCGTCCGCCACCGCCATCCCTATAAGATCCGCGCCAAGACCGGCGCCAAGCAGGACGGCACCCTGGTTGCCCGCGAGGTCGAGGTCCTCGTCGACTGCGGCGCCTATGGCGACGACAGCCCCGGCGTCCTCGGTTTCTCCCTGTTGATGGCGCGCGGTCCCTACCGGATTCCGCACAGCCGCTCCAAGGGCACGCTGGTCTATACCAACAAGCTGCGCTTCGGCGCCTTCCGCGGCTTCGGCAATCCGCAGGTCTCCTTCGCCACGGAAATCCAGCTTGACGAGATCGCCGAAGAGCTCGGCATGGACCCTTTCGATCTCCGCCTCAAGAATGCCACCCGCAAGGGCGACAAGTGGGTCGGCGGCGGCGAGGTCAGCTCCGACGCCTTCGTCACGGTGCTGGAGGAGACGCGCAAGGCCTGCGATTGGGACAACCGCGGCAAGCGCGTGCCGAGCGGTCCTGGAAAGAAGCGCGGCCTGGGCCTAGCCTGCTCCAGTCACATCTCAGGCGTGCTCTCGACCGGCGCCATCGTCCGCCTTCTGGAGGACGGTTCCGTGGTGCTCAACACCGGTTGCGTCGATATCGGTCAGGGGTCTGACACCGTGCTGACCCAGATCTGCGCAGAGGCCTTGAAGGTCCCGCTGGCGAGCGTGAGCGTCGCCAGCCCGGACACCGACGGATCCCCCTACAACTGGGGGACCACCGCCAGCCGGGTCACCTACATGGCCGGCCGCGCCGTTGTCGCCGCCTCCGGCAAGGTCGAGGCCGAGATCAAGCGTCACGCGGCCGATATCTTCGAATGCGCCGAGGTCGATCTGGAACTGCGTCCCGGCGGCAAGGTTGGGATCGCCGGCGTACCCGATAAAGAGCTGAGCTTCCACGACATTTCGATGCGCGCCCACTGGGCGGTCGGCGGACCGATCGTCGGGGCGGAAACCCTGATCTACGATCGGCCGACGGTGGATCCCAAGCGGACCATCGCCGAAGGCGTACCCTTTCCGCAGATCGGCGTGTTCAACTTCGCCGCCACGGTCTGCGACATCGAGGTCGACGAGGCCAGCGGCAAGATCGAGGTGCTGGAGGCCTGGGATGCCTGCGATGTCGGCCGGGCGATCAATCCCGGCTCGGTCGAGGGACAGATCGAGGGCGGTTTCGTGCAGGGTCTCGGCTTCGCCCTGGTCGAAGAGGTGGTCTTCGACGGAGCGCGCGTCGCCAACCCCAGCCTGATGGACTACAAGATTCCGACGATGCTGGATGTTCCCTACAAGCTGCATGCCATCATCGTCGAGGAAGCCGAGCCGGACGGACCCTTCGGCGCCAAGGGGATCGGCGAAATTCCGATCTGCGCCGTGGCCCCGGCGATTGCCAACGGCCTGGCGGCCGCCACCGGTCTGCGGCTGAGGCAGCTGCCGCTGAAACCGGAACGCGTGCTCGATGGCCTGCTGACCAGGGAGGACGACGATGCGGATTGAAGACTATCCGCCGCAGGAGCCGCTTTCCGAACTCGGCCGGGAATATCACGACGAATGCCTGCTTCGGGGCGAGGGGATCGAACCGGATCTGGAGTTCGCCTACGGCGACAACGCCTACCAGTCGGTTTCCTTCTTCCGGGCGGCGGGGGATTCGCCGCCGCTCTTCGCCTTCATCCACGGCGGCGGCTGGACCGGAGGCTACAAGGAGTGGATGCACTTCATGGCGCCCGGCTTCACCGAGGCCGGAATCAGCTTCGCCAGTATCGGCTATCGCCTGGCGCCGGAGCATTGCTTCCCCGAGGGCTATGTGGATGCCCAGAGCGGAGCGGCGGCGCTCTACAACAAGGCCGCGGAACTCGGCTTCGACCGCACGCGCTTTTTCCTCGGCGGCCACTCCGCCGGCGGCCACTACTCGGCGCTGATGGCGGTCAACGACAACTGGCAGGACAATCAGGGTGTGCCCCAGGATATGATACGCGGCTGCCTGCCGATTTCCGGTGTCTACGACTTTGGGCCGCGCTCGGGGCTGTCCATGCGGCCGCGCTTCCTCGGCCCCGAGGGCGATGGCGCGGTCGAGGAGAGCGCCAGCCCGCTGGCCCGGATCGTGCGTACGCCGCCCTTCCTGCTGGCGCATGGCAGCGTCGATTTTCCGCATCTGATGACCCAGGCCGAGCGTATGGAGGAAGCGCTGCGCAAGGCCGGCGGCGACGTCGAGCGGATCGTTCTCGAGGGACGGAATCATTTTTCCGCCAGCTATGCCGGCGGAGAGCGCGAGGGGCCCTGGGTTCCGCACGCTCTGGAGTGGATCGGCCGCCACTCCTAGCCTGGGCGCGGCCGAAAAGAACAAGACGAATGAAAACAGGGATCAACAGGGAGTTACGGATAATGTTCAAACGTATAGTGCTTGCCGCGGCCGCGCTTGGCGCGCTGTTTGCGGCGGGAACCGCGACAGCGCAGGAGCCGGTGAAGATCGGCTATGCAATCTCCAAGACTGGGCAGTTCGCCCCGGCGGCCGCTTCGCAGATCAACGCCTATGAATTGTGGAAATCCGAGATCGAGGCCCAAGGCGGCCTCAATGTCGCGGGCGAGATGCGCCCCGTGGAGTGGGTCGTCTACGACGATCAGTCCGACTTCGGCAAGGCGCCGAGCATCTACGAGAAGCTGATCACCGACGACGAGGTCGATCTGCTGCTGGCCCCCTGGGGCACGCCCTTCCACTTCGCCATCGCCGGCGTCCTGGAGCGCTATCAGTTTCCGGTGGTCGGCAACTCGGCGGCCTCTGTCGGGCTGCGCGAGGTCAAGCCGGGCAACATCTGGTTCCCGACCTCGGCGATCCCCGATCAGATCGCCAAGGAGTTGGTTGGCATGCTCCAGGCCGAGGGAATCGAGAGCGTCGCCATCAACACGCTGCAGCTGCCGTTTTCCCAGGAAATCAAGCAGTTCCTGATGCCGGCGCTGGAGGAAACCGACATCGAGGTGGTGGTGAACGAGGAGTATGCGCCGGGCACCAAGGACATGACGGCGACCCTGACCGCGATCAAGCAGGCGGCGCCGGATGCCGTGCTGTCGCTGTCCTATCCGCCGGATTCGATCCTCTACATGAACCAGGCCCGCGAGATCGGCATCGAGGCGCCGCTTCAGCTGGTGCTGATCGGCCCGACTGCGGCTTTCTTCGGCCAGATGTTCGGTGGCAATCTCGAGGGCATCGTTACCGTCGGTCATTGGTCGCCGGTCAAGCAGGAGTGGGAGAAGGCCCAACCCTTCTTCGACGCCTATAAGGAACACAGCGGCGAAGCGCCGGACTATCTCGACTCGGCGCTGGCCTACATGTCGCTGGAGATCCTGCAGCAGGCGGTCGCCGAGGTCGGCTTGGATAAGGACAAGCTGCGCAGCTACATCGCCGATACCACCTTCGAGACGATCAATGGTCCGGTCGATTTCGAGGGCGTGCAGAACGTCACCACGCCGACGATGTTCCTGCAGTTCCAGGACGGCGAGGCGCAGATCGTCTGGCCGCCGGACACCGCGACCGCCGATTTCCTGCCGAAGCCTGCCTGGCAGTAGCGTCAAACACCGGTCGGCCGCGCCTTCGGGAAGACGCGGCCGATACCCTGGGAAGTGGATAGGGAGGTCAAGAATGTTGCGAGGATTTGTCGCCGCCGCGGCCATGGCTGGCATGCTGCTCGCCGGCGGCGTGGCCGCACAGGAACCGGTCAAGATCGGCTATGCGATTTCCAAGACCGGACAGTTCGCGCCGGCGGCCGCCTCGCAGCTGTCGACCTACGAGTTCTGGGCCCAGCAGATTGAAGCGCAGGGTGGCCTCGACGTCGCCGGTGAGCGCCGTCCGGTCGAGTGGGTGGTCTACGACGACCAGTCCGATTTCAGCAAGGGGCCGACGATCTACGAAAAGCTGATCACCGACGACGAGGTCGATCTGCTGCTCGCGCCCTGGGGCACGCCTTTCCACTTCGCCATCGCCGGCGTGCTCGAGCGCTACCAGTTCCCGGTGGTCGGCAACTCCGCCGCCTCGGTGGGGCTGCGCGAGGTCGAGCCGGGCAACATCTGGTTCCCGACCGCCGCCATTCCCGACCAGATCGGCGCCGAGCTGGTGAAACTGATGCAGGCCGAGGGCGTCGAGAGCGTCGCCATCAATACCCTGCAGCTCCCCTTCTCCCAGGAGATCAAGCAGTTCCTCATGCCGGCGCTGGAAGGCAGCGGCATCGAGGTGGTGGTGAACGAGGAATACGCACCCGGCACCAAGGACATGACAGCCACCCTGACCGCGATCAAGCAGGCCGAGCCCGATGCCATCGTCTCGCTGTCCTATCCGCCGGATTCCATTCTTTACATGAACCAGTCCCGCGAGCTGGGTATCGAGGCGCCTTTCCAGCTGGTGATGATCGGCCCGACCGCGGATTTCTTCGGCAAGATGTTCGGCGCGGCGCGCGACGGGCTGATCACCGTCGGCCACTGGACGCCGGAAAAGGAAGAATGGGCGGGCGCCCGGGACTTCTATGAAGGTTACAAGGACTTCACGGGGGAGGAACCCGATTACCTGAACTCCGCGCTGGCTTACATGTCGCTGGAAATCCTGGAGCAGGCGGTGGCGGAAGTCGGTCTCGATAAGGACGGGCTGCGCGACTACATCTCTAGCCGGACCCACGAGACGATCAACGGTCCGGTGAAGTTCGAGGGCGTGCAGAACGTCACCACGCCGACGATGTTCCTGCAGTTCCAGGACGGCGACGCCCAGATCGTCTGGCCGCCGGAGGCCGCCACGGCCGACTTCATGCCGAAGCCGGCGTGGCGCTGACCGTTAGCGCCGCGCCAGCTTCCCGGGCCGACTGAGCCATGGATATTCTGCTATCGGGTCAACTCCTGGTTTCGGCGCTGGTGCTCGGCGCCCTCTACGCGCTGGTCGCCCTGGGGCTGAATCTGATCTACGGCACCATGCGGCTGCTCAACGTGGCCCATGGCGACATCCTGATGCTCGGCGGCTATGTCGCCTTCTGGGGCTTCACCCTGCTCGACATTCCGCCGGTGCTGTCGCTCTTCGTCGCCTTCGCGATGGCGGCGGGGCTAGGCGCCGTTGCCTACAGCCTGATCTTCCGGCGGGTGCTGACCTCGACGGCGGTGCTGGAGCGGATCGAGGCCAACTCGCTGCTGGTCTTCTTCGGCATCTCGGTGATCATCCAAAACCTCACGGGCCTGGTCTTCTCGGCCAATGAGCGGGCCTACAGCTATCTCGATCAAGTCGTCACTATTGGCGGTACCAGCATCGGCGCCGACCGCCTGGTCAGCTTGATCGTCGCCCTGACGGTCTGTCTCGCCTGCGTCCTGTTTTTTCGTTTCTCGCGGGTCGGCCTGGCGGTGCGCGCCCTGATCCAGCAGCGCGACGCCGCGGCCCTGGTCGGGATCGACACCGACCGCATCAATCTGCTGGTCTTCTGTCTCGGTTTCGGCCTGGCGGGGCTGGCCGGCACCTTGATCTCGATGACCGAGCAGGTCTCGCCCTTCATCGGCTTTCCCTTCACCATCGCCGCCTTCGTGATCATCATCCTCGGCGGCCTGGGCAATCTCTACGGCTCGCTGGCCGGCGCCTTCATCCTGGCGGGAATCGAGGTCTATGGCGTCGCGCTGACCTCTTCCAGCTTCCGCTCGATCCTGGTCTACGGGGTTTTCATCGCCATCCTGCTGCTGCGGCCCCAGGGCCTGTTCAACCGCGGGAGCGCGGCGCGATGAGGCGGCATGGCGTCTTCCTTCTGCTGATGCTCGCGGGCCTGGCTCTCGGCGGTGTCTATCCGGCGCTGGCCGGCGACTACTACATCGGGGTCGGCCTCACCCTGCTGATGTGGATCGCGCTGACCCAGAGCTGGACCGTACTGTCCGGTATGACCGGCTACATCTCCCTCGGCCATGCGGTCTTCTTCGGGCTCGGCGCCTACGTCATGGTGCTGGGCTGGAGCGCCAAACTGCCGCTCCTGGTCACCATTCCTCTGGCGGGCCTGGTTGCCGGCCTGCTCGCGCTACTGGTCGGTGCGCCCTGCCTGCGCGTGCGCGGGCCCTATTTCGTGATTCTGACCTTCGGCCTTGCCGAGTTCGTGAAGTACGTCGTGGTCTCGGTCGAGGCCGGGCTCGGCAAGGCCGGCCGCCTGCTGTTCGCCACGCCAAGTCTCGAGACTCTGTTCTACATCATGCTGGTTCTCGCGGCGGCAGCCGTGGCGCTCTGCTACGGCGTGCGGCGCTCGCGTTTCGGGGCGGGGCTGCGGGCGATCCGCGAGGACGAAACGGCTGCCGAAACCCTCGGCATTCCGGTCACCCGCTTCAAGCTGACCGCCTATGTGCTTTCCGCGATCATCCCGGGCATGGTCGGGGCGGTGATGATGCTGCGCTCGACCTATTTCGAGCCGCTGCAGGTCTTCAATCCGATCACCTCCTTCACCATCGTCTCCATGGCGATCATCGGCGGCAGCGACGACGCGCCGGGACCGCTGCTCGGCGCCATCTTCCTGGTGGTGCTGTCGGAACTGCTCTGGGCCAACGCGCCGGAGCTCTACATGGTGATCCTCGGCGCCCTGCTGGTCGTCTTCGTGCTGTTCCTGCCGGAAGGGCTCTGGGGGCGCATCCAGAAGCTCTGGCGCCGAAGGCAGGCGGCATGAGCGCGCTGCTGCAAGTCGAGGGGCTGAGCAAGCGCTTCGGCGGGGTGCAGGCCTTGAACGATGTCAGCTTCGAGGTGGCGGAGGGAGAGATCCTCGGCCTGATGGGGGCGAACGGCGCCGGCAAAACCACCGCCTTCAGCCTGATCGCCGGCAACCAGCGGCCAAGCGCCGGAAGCATTCATCTCGACGGCCAGCGCATCGACGGTCTGCGGCCGGACCGGGTCAGCCAGCTCGGCATTGCCCGGACCTTTCAGATCGTGCGTCCCTTCGGCGGCATGACGGTGTTGGAGAACGTCACCGTCGCCGCGCTTTACGGCCGCCGCCGCATCTCCGGCTTCACCGAAGCGGAGGCGCTGGCCCGCGAGGTGCTGGCCGAGGCGCATCTCGCCGACCGGGCGGAGCTGCCCGCGGCGTCGCTCACTCTGGCCGGGCGCAAACGTCTCGAGGTCGCCCGCGCCCTGGCCACCGATCCACGCATTCTGCTGCTCGACGAGGTCCTGGCCGGGCTGACCGCCTCCGAGGTCGCCGAAGCCCTGGAAATCGTTCGGGAGATTCATCAACGCCGCGGCCTGACGCTGGTGGTGATCGAGCATGTCATGCGCGCGCTGATGCGGCTCTGCGGGCGCATCGTCGTGCTGCATCACGGCCAGAAGATCGCCGAGGGGCCGCCGCAGCAGGTGGCCGAGGATCCCGTGGTGATCGAGGCTTACTTCGGAGCGGCGCCGGCATGAGCGCGCTGTTGGAAGTCTCCGGTCTGGAGGCCGGCTACGGCGAGGTCCATGTGCTGGAAGGCATCGATCTTGCGGTGGAGGAAGGCTCCATCACTGCGGTGATCGGCAGCAACGGCGCCGGCAAGACGACCTTGATGCGGGCACTCTCGGGCCTGCTCGTGCCCAAGCGCGGAACGATCCGCTTCGCCGGTGAGGAGATCACGGTCTGGAAGCCCAGCCAGCGCGTCGAGCGGGGGCTGGTGCTGGTGCCGGAAGGGCGTCTGATCTTTCCCGATCTCAGCGTCGCCGACACCCTGCGCCTGGGTGCCTATGGCAAGCAGGCCCGAGCGGGCTGGCGTGAGCGGCTCGGGGAGATCTACGAACTCTTCCCGCGCTTGGCGGAGCGGCGGCACACCCGCGGCGGCAGCCTGTCGGGCGGCGAACAGCAGATGCTGGCCCTGGGGCGCGGCCTGATGTCCTGCCCCAAGCTGCTGCTGCTGGACGAGCCCAGCCTCGGCCTCGCGCCGGTGATGGCGCGCCATGTCTTCGACGCGATCCGGCGGATCTCCGAGAGCGGCATTACCGTCTGCCTGGTCGAGCAGGACGTTCACGCGACCTTGGAACTGGCCGACTACGGTTATGTGCTGGAGAACGGCCGCGTCGCCGCCCAGGACAGCGGCTCCGCGCTGCTCGCCTCGCCGCGCATCAAGGAAAGCTATCTCGGGCTCTAGGAAGGACAGCGATGCTTCAGGTCTATCACTACTGGGATTCTACCTGCTCGATGAAGGTGCGATTCTGCGTCGAGGAAAAGGAGATTCCCCACGAGAAGATCTTCGTCGACCTGCTGGCCTTCGAGCAGCTGCAGCCCTGGTACCTGGAGATCAACCCCAACGGCGTCGCACCGGCCATCGTGCATGACGGCACGCCGATCGTCGAAAGTACGGTGATCAACGAGTACCTGGAGGAGGTCTTCACCGAGAAGCCGATGCTGCCGCGCGATCCCGTGGAGCGGGCGCGGGTGCGTACCCTGGTGCGGATCGAGGACGGCAAAATGCACGAGGCCTTCCGGGCGCCGACCTTCAACCTGATGATCAAGCCGATGTTCGAGGACTGCAGCGACGAAGAGGTCGAACGGATCGCCGCCAATCATCCGCAGAAGTGGATCGGCGAATACTGGAAGAAAACCATCCGCACGCCGGTCGACGCGGCGGCGGTCGAGGCTTCCTTCGACGACCTGCGCAACGTCATGAAAAAACTCGATGCCGTGCTGCAGGACGGGCGGGAGTGGCTTGGCGGCGAGGAGGTCAGTCTTGCGGAGGCCTCCTTCGTGTCCTTGATCGACCGCACCGAATACCTCGGCCGCCCGGACCTCTTCGCCGACTACCCGGCGCTCGACGCCTGGCGCCAGCGCCTCAAGGCGCGGCCCTCCTATCAGCGGGCGGTGCCGCCGCCCGAGGGGCGGATGTTCTCGCCCACCAGCCTCAAGACAGGGAGCACCTGAGATGGCCACGAAAGCCAAGATCAAGAAGACCGCCGACAAGCGCAAAACCGGGACGTTGAAGGACTTTCCCTACTACGAGAAGGGCAAGGTGCCGCAATACCACCGCTATCACGCCGAGGTCGATTTCCTCGACGAGATCGAGCTGATCTGGGGCAAACGCTGGGGTGCCCAAGGCATCGGCCGGCTGCGCGAGGTCGCCATGGTCCGCCCGACCGAGACCGAGGTGAAGAAGCTCTACGAGCAGGACTCGGCTTTCTTCGTCTTCAACGGCATCACCCCCGATCTCGAGCTGATGCAGAAGCAGCATCTCAACCTCGCCAAGACCTACGAGAAGCTCGGCATCAAGGTCCACTACGTCTCCTGGTCCGACGATCCGCCGCTGTCGGCCTATGGCCCGATGAAGCGCTCGATCTCGGCGGCGGCCGGCTTCGTGATCAACGGCGGGGCGATCGTCCCGCGCGAGGCGACGCCCTACTGGCGCGGCCGCTCGCGCTACGTTTCCCAGTTCCTGATGAATCTCGGCTGCCCGATCCTCTACACCGTGCACGGCAAGGGGGTCTGCGAGATCGGCGCCTCGACCCGGATGAGCGACGACTTCATCGTGCTGATGGTCTCGACCGACTGCAACATGGAGGGAGCGGAACAGGTCATCCCGATCCTCGAGCGCGCCGGCTACAAGGAGGTGCATCTCGCCTACAGCCCGGGGCCGCTCTACGACTATCACCACGAGGTGCCGGGCTGGATGCACGCCGACATGTGGATCATGCCGCTCGACGCCAAGCTGGCGATGATCTATCCGCCCTGGTGCGACTACAACACCATCCGCCGGCTGCACGAGATCGGCTACACCCTGATCGAGGCGCCGCGCGAGGAGGTGGATACCTTCGGGGTCAACGGCATCACCGTCGCGCCGCGCAAGGTGATCATGAATTCCTCCGCAAAGAAGACCCGTAAGCTGCTGGAAAAGCACAAGGTCGAGGTGATCCCCGTGGACTACGACGAGGTCCACAAATACGGCGGCGGCATCCGTTGCAACACCATGCAGCTGATCCGCGACCCCGGGCCGAAGACCTTCGGATAGAGCGAGAGCGGGGTGGCCGATCGATCACTTGACTCGATATATTTTAAGCTTAAAATATATCGATGAAAGGCAGGCCCAAGGGAAGTGCTATGAAGATCGTATGCATCGGCGGCGGTCCCGCCGGTCTCTACTTCGCCATCTCCATGAAGCTGCGCGATGCGGCGCACGAAATCGAGGTGGTCGAGCGCAACCGGCCCTACGACACCTTCGGCTGGGGCGTGGTGCTGTCGGACGAGACCATGGACCGGCTGCGCGGCAACGACCCCGAGAGCGCGGCCGCCATCGATGAAAATTTCTCGCACTGGGACGACATCGACGTCTTCTTCAAGGGCGAGAAGATGACCTCCGGTGGCCACGGCTTCTCCGGCATCGGCCGCAAGCGGCTGCTGAATATCCTGCAGGAGCGGGCGGAGGCGCTCGGCATCACGCTCACCTTCGAGACCGAGGTCGAGAACCCGGAGGACTACGAGGCCGACCTCATCGTCGCCTCCGACGGCGTCAACTCCAGGGTGCGCCAGCGCTTCGAGTCGGTCTTCAAGCCGGACATCGACGTGCGCGCCAACAAGTTCGTCTGGCTCGGCACCAACAAGGTTTTCGACGCCTTCACCTTCGCCTTCGAGAAGACGGAACACGGCTGGATCTGGGCGCACGCCTATAAGTTCGATCCCGAAACCTCGACCTTCATCGTCGAGTGCAGCGAAGAAACCTGGCGCGGCCTCGGACTCGATCAAGCCGACACCGACGAAACCATCGCGCTCTGCGAGAAGATTTTCGGCAAGTACCTGGACGGCCACAGCCTGATGTCCAATGCCCGGCATCTGCGCGGCTCGGCTTGGCTCAACTTTCAGCGGGTTTCCTGCGAGCGCTGGTACCACAAGAACATCGTGCTGATGGGCGACGCCGCCCACACCGCGCACTTCTCCATCGGCTCCGGCACCAAGCTGGCCATGGAGGACGCCATCGACCTGGCCGAGGGCCTGCACAAGAAGCAGTCTTTGGCCAAGGCGCTGGAGGACTATCAGGAAACTCGTCGCGTGGAGGTGTTGAAGCTGCAGTCCGCGGCGCGCAACTCGACCGAATGGTTCGAGGATCTGCACCGCTACCTGCAGCAGGAACCGCAGCAGTTCATGTATTCGCTGCTCACCCGCAGCCAGCGGGTCAGCCACGAGAACCTGCGGCTGCGCGACAAGGACTGGCTGGAGCGGGCTGAGGCCTGGTTCGCCAGCACCGCCTTGGAGCGCCTGACCCAGCGCTGGATCCCCCCGATGTTCGCTCCTTTCAAGCTGCGCGAAATGGAGCTTGCCAACCGCGTCGTGGTCTCGCCGATGTCGATGTACTCGGCCAGGGACGGCCTGGTCGGCGACTGGCATCTGGTACACTACGGCGCCCGGGCCCAAGGCGGCGCCGGGCTGATCTACACGGAAATGACCGATGTCAGCGCCGAGGGGCGGATTACGCCGGGCTGCGCGGGGATCTACACCAACGAACAGCGCGACGCCTGGAAGCGGATCGTCGACTTCGTTCATGCCGAGAGTCCGGCGAAGTTCTGCCTGCAACTTGGGCACTCAGGGCCCAAGGGCGCGACCAAGGTCGGTTGGGAAGGCAACGACGAACCCCTGCCGCAGGAGCAGCAGTGGGACCTGCTGGCCCCCTCCGCGCTTGCCTGGGCGCCGGAGAACCGGGTTCCCAAGGCGATGACCCGCGCCGACATGGACCTGGTCCGCGACCAGTATGTCCACGCCGCCGCGATGGCCGAGGAAGCCGGCTTCGACATGCTGGAGCTTCACTACGCCCACGGCTATCTGATGTCGGCCTTCATCACCCCGCTGATGAACAAGCGCGAGGACGACTACGGCGGCAGTCTGGAAAACCGCCTGCGCTTCCCGCTGGAAGTCTTCCACGCCGTGCGCGCGGTCTGGCCCGAGGACAAGCCGATCGCCGTGCGCATCTCCTCCAACGACTGGCTCGGCGGCCTCGGCATCACCCCCCAGGACTCCGTGGAGATCGCCAAGGCGATGAAGGCGGCCGGGGTCGATATCATCGACGTCTCGGCCGGCCAGACCTCGACCGAGGCGGAGCCGGTTTATGGCCGCATGTTCCAGACGCCTTTCAGCGACCAGATCCGCAACGAGGCGGGTATCGCAACCATGGCGGTCGGGAATATCTATGAGATCGACCACGTCAACTCGATCCTGATGGCCGGGCGCGCCGATCTGGTCTGTCTGGCCCGGCCGCATCTGACCGATCCCAACTGGACCCTGCGCGCCGCCGCGGAGATGGGCTACCGGGAGGTCGAGTGGCCGAAACCCTACCTGACCGGCCGCAACCAGCTCTACCGCCTCGCCGAAAAGGCCCAGGCGGAACAGCAGGCTCTGAGGGTCTAGTGGCGAGCGGAGCCCTCTCGGGCAAGACCGCCGCCATCACCGGCGGCGGCAGCGGCATCGGCGCCGCCATCGCCCGCGCCTTGGCGGCAGAGGGGGCGAAGGTGATTCTGCTCGGCCGGCGCAGGGAACCACTGGAGGCCGTGGCCGGCGAGACCGGCGGCAGCGCCCTGGTCTGCGACGTGACCGATGGAAGCGCTATCTCTGCTGTGACTGGCGAGCTGGCAAAAGCCGACATCCTCGTCAACAACGCCGGGGGCGTCTCCACGGCGCCCTTCGACAAGACCTCGCCGCAGGAACTGCGCCGCCTGCTGGAGCTCAACCTGGTTTCCGCCTGGGCGATGACCCAGGCCGTGCTGCCGGGCATGCGGGAACGCGGCTGGGGACGGATTGTCAATGTCGCTAGCACCGCGGCCTTGAAAGGCTACCCCTACGTTTCCGCCTATGTCGCCGCGAAGCACGGCCTGCTTGGCATGACCCGCGCGCTGGCCCTGGAACTGGCGAAGACCGGCATCACGGTCAACGCGCTCTGCCCAGGTTACAGCGACACCGACCTGATCGGCGATGCGGCCGCCAAGGTGGCGGAAAAGACCGGAAAATCCATCGAGGCGATCAAGCAAGACTTTGCCGCGGGAAATCCTCAAGGACGTTTGATCCAGCCGGAAGAGGTGGCCTCCGCCGCGCTCTGGCTGACTGGAGCGGGCAGCGGCGCCATCACCGGACAGGCCGTCGCCATTGCCGGCGGGGAGGTGATGTAATGCCCATGCCGGCCTACCCCGAGACGTCGGCCGGACTGCGCGACGGCAAGGAGAAGCTGCGCCTCTGGCTGAAGCTGCTCGACTGCACGCATCTGATCGAGCGTCAGCTGCGCGGACGCTTCCGCGCCGATTTCGATATCACCCTGCCGCGCTTCGACGTCCTGGCGGCGCTGGACCGCTTTCCCGAGGGATTGACAATGGGCGGCCTCTCGCGCCGCCTGCGGGTCTCTCAGGGCAACGTAACCGGCGTGGTCGAACGCCTGCTCAAGGAAGGCGAAATCCGGCGCTGGAATCCGCCGGGCGACCGCCGAACCTTCTACATCGCCCTTACCGAGCAGGGACAGCGCAACTTCGACCGCATGGCCGCGGCCCATCAAGCCTGGATCGACGAGCTGCTCGGCGGCCTCGCTGTTCAGGAAATCTCGCAACTGCAAGCGCTTCTTAGCCGGGCAAAGGCCTCGGTGGAAGCCAAGGAGAAGTCCCATGGGGATGCCTGAACCGCGTTCGATGGCACAGCACGCGCCGGACCACTTCGGCTGGGAGATGCGCGGCGAGACCGCCGTCATCACCATCGACCGTCCCGAAAAAAAGAACCCGCTGACCTTCGAGTCCTATGCCGAGCTGCGCGATACCTTCCGCGCCCTGCGCGAGGCCGAAGACGTCAGGGCCGTGGTGCTGACCGGGGCCGGGGGCAACTTCTGCTCCGGCGGCGACGTCTTCGAGATCATCGAGCCGCTGACCAAGATGGATATGAAGAGCCTGCTCGCCTTCACCCGCATGACTGGCGATCTGGTGCTGGCGATCCGCAACGCGCCGCAGCCGGTGGTCGCCGCTGTCGAAGGCGTCTGTGCCGGGGCCGGTGCGATCCTCGCCATGGCCTCCGACCTGCGGATCGGCACGGCCGAGAGCAAGACCGCCTTCCTCTTCACCAAGGTGGGCCTCGCCGGCTGCGACATGGGCGCCTGCGCCATGCTGCCGCGGATCGTCGGCCAGGGGCGTGCCGCCGAGCTGCTCTACACCGGCCGCGCGATGTCTGGGGAGGAGGGCGAGCGCTGGGGCTTCTACAATCAGCTCGCCGAGCCGGGCCAAACCCTGGAGGCCGCGGTGGCGCTCGCCGGCAAGCTCACCGAGGGGCCGAACTTCGCCCACATGATGACCAAAACCCAGCTCAACCGCGAATGGGACATGAGCCTGGAAGCGGCCATCGAGGCCGAAGCCCAGGCCCAGGCGATCTGCATGCAGACCCGCGATTTCGAGCGCGCCTTTCAGGCTTTCGCCAGCAAGCGCAAGCCGGTCTTCGAGGGAGATTGAGGAGACGCCCATGCCCGACCGCAGCTTCCTCGACTGGCCGTTCTTCGAACCCTGGCACACCGGTCTCGCCGGCGAGCTGGAGTCCTGGTGCGCAAGCAACCTGACCTCTGTCGGCGAAGGCAATGTCGACGTGGCCTGCAGGGCCCTGGTCTCCGCCTTGGCCGAGGGCGGCTGGCTGAAGCATGCGGTCGCGGCGGGGGACAAGGCGCTGTCGGTGCGCAATCTCTGTCTGATCCGCGAGACCCTGGCGCGCCACGCCGGACTGGCCGACTTCGCCTTTGCCATGCAGGGCCTGGGCAGCGGTCCGATCTCCCTGTTCGGCACCGACGATCAGAAGGCCTGGTGGCTGCCGAAGGTTGCCGCCGGCGAAGCCATCGCTGCCTTCGCGCTGTCGGAGAAGGAGGCGGGTTCCGATGTCGCGGCGCTGGCCACCACGGCCACGCCCGACGGCGAGAACTACGTGCTCAACGGCGGCAAGACCTGGATCTCCAACGGCGGGATCGCGGATCTCTATGTGGTGTTCGCCCGCACCGGCGAAGCCCCGGGGGCCAAGGGTCTCAGCGCCTTCATCGTTCCCGCCGACACGCCGGGCTTTGCGGTCAGCGAACGGATCGAGACGATCGCCCCGCATCCCCTGGGGACGCTGAGCTTCAGCGACTGCCGGCTACCCAAGGCGGCGCTGATCGGCGCGCCGGGTGCTGGTTTCAAGATCGCCATGGCGACGCTGGATGTCTTTCGTTCCACCGTGGGCGCGGCGGCCTTGGGCTTCGCGCGTCATGCGCTCGATCTCGCGGTGGAACGGGCGGCGACGCGGCAGCTCTTCGGCGCGCCGCTCTCCGAGTTACAGATGACCCAGGCGAGCCTTGCCGAGATGGCGACCGAAGTCGATACCGCCGCGCTGCTGGTCTATCGCGCCGCCTGGCGCAAGGACAGCGGCGCCGCCCGGATCACCCGGGAGGCCGCGATGGCCAAGCTGCACGCGACGGAAGCCGCGCAGCGGGTAATCGACAAGGCCGTGCAGCTGCACGGCGGGGAGGGCGTCACCAGCGGCCATCCGGCGGAACGGCTTTACCGGGAAATCCGGGCGCTACGGATCTACGAGGGGGCCAGCGAGGTGCAGAAGGTGATCATCGCCCGGCAGCTGCTGGCGGAACGGGAAGGAGGCTAAGACATGACAGGCAAGAGCGCGCACCGCGATAGCTTCGCGCGCGACCATCTCCCGGCTGCGGAGGACCAGCCGGTCTATCTGTTCGATAGGCCGGAGTTCCAATTCCCCGCGCAGCTCAACTGCGCCGTGGAGATGCTCGACAAACAGGTCGCGGCGGGTCACGGCGACAGGCCCTGCCTGATCTCTCCCCGGCTGCGCTGGACCTACGCCGAGCTGCTCGACAAGGCCAACCGCATCGCCAAGGTGCTGCGCGAGGACCTGGGCCTGGTGCCGGGCAACCGGGTGATGCTGCGCGGCGCCAACAATCCCATGGTGGTGGCCTGCTGGTTCGGCATCGTCAAGGCGGGCGGCGTCGTCGTCGCCACCATGCCGCTGCTGCGCTCCGGCGAGCTTGCGGTGATGCTCGACAAGGCCGAGATCGGCCTCGCGCTCTGCGACCGGCGGCTGATGGAGGATATGGAAAAGGCGCGGGACAGGGCGCCGGTCTGCGAGCGGATCGTCGCCTTCGACGGCTCCGGCGAGGCCGGCGGCGGTGCCGAGCTGGAAGCGCTGATGGCGGCGAAAGACGGCGGCTTCGACAATGTCGAGACGGCGAGCGACGACGTGGCGCTGATCGCCTTCACCTCGGGCACCACCGGCAAGCCCAAGGGCACGATGCACTTCCACCGCGACGTCATCGCCATCAACAACGCCTTCCCGCGTTCGGTTCTCAAGCCGACCGCCGAGGACGTTTTCATCGGCAGTCCGCCGATCGCCTTCACTTTCGGGCTCGGCGGGCTGGTGACCTTTCCGCTTTCCGTCGGCGCCTCCACCGTTCTGCTCGAAAAAGCCTCACCCGATGCGCTGGCGTCGGCCATCGCCGAGTTCGGCGTGACGGTCTGTTTTACCGCGCCGACCGCCTATCGGGCACTGATCAAGCAACTCCAGCACCACGACATCTCCAGCCTGAAGAAGTGCGTCTCGGCGGGAGAGACCCTGCCGCTGCCGATCTTCGAGGATTGGCTGAAGGCGACCGGCATCAGGATCATCGACGGCATCGGCGCCACCGAGATGCTGCACATCTTCATCTCGGCGGCCGGCGACGAGATCCGCCCCGGCGCCACAGGCAAGCCGATCCCCGGCTACGAAGCTCGGGTGGTCGACGAGAACATGCAGGAGCTGCCGCCGGGCGAGGTCGGGCGGCTCGCGGTGCGCGGCCCGACCGGCTGCCGCTATCTCGCGGACGAACGCCAGAAGGCCTATGTCTGCGACGGCTGGAACCTGACCGGCGACGCCTATCGCATGGACGCCGACGGCTATTTCTGGTTCCAGGCCCGGGCCGACGACATGATCGTTTCCTCCGGATACAACATCTCCGGCCCGGAGGTGGAGGAGGCGCTGATGGCCCACCAGACAGTGCGCGAGTGCGCCGTGGTCGCGGCGCCGGACGCGGAGCGCGGCACCATCGTCAAGGCCTTCGTTGTTCTCGAGGAGGGGCAGAAGGGCGAGGAGAGCCTGGTCAAGGCGCTGCAGGACCACGTCAAGGCGAGCATCGCGCCTTACAAGTATCCCCGCGCCATCGAATTCATCGCCGCGCTGCCGCGCACCGAGACCGGCAAGGTGCAGCGCTTCCGCCTGCGCCTGGAGGAAGAGAAGAAGGCGGAGCCGCAGGGATGAAGCGCTTCACCCTCGAAATCCCCGTGCTGTTCCAGCACTGCGACCCGGCGGGGATCATGTTCTATCCCCGCTGCTTCGAGTTCGTGAACCAGACCGTCGAGCTGTGGTTCCGCGATGCCCTGGGCTGCGGCTTCGCCGAATTGCACACGCGGCGCGGCATCGGCATTCCGGCGGTCAAGATCGAGGCCGAATTCAAGAAGCCGGCCTATCTCGGCGAAACGCTGGAGATGGAGCTGGTTCTCACCGAACTGCGGAACAGCGCTTTCGCCGTTGTGGTGCGGGCGCTGGTCGAGGGCGAGCTGCGCTTCCGCGCCGACACCCTGCACGCCTTCGCCAGCCTCAAGCCGATCAAGGCGGTGCCGATCCCCGACGATCTGCGGCAGCGCATGCAGTCCTACCTGGAGAGCGGCGCGGCCGCCTAGGAGCCTCAAATGCCCGACTATCTCAATCCCGAAGGCTGGCCGCGGCCGCCCGGTTACTCCAATGTCGTCGCCGCGGAGGGACGCCAGGTCTTCGTCGCCGGACAGATCGGCTGGGACGCCAACCAGGTCTTCCACAGCGACGACTTCGCCGCCCAGACGCGCCAGGCGCTGGAGAACATCCGGGCCTGCCTGGAGGCTGCGGGAGCGAAGCCCGAGCACATCGTGCGGATGACCTGGTACGTCACCGACAAGCGGGAGTACCTGGCCGCCTTGCGAGAGGTCGGCGGCGCCTATCGCGAGGTGCTGGGCAAGGTGTTTCCGGCCATGGCGCTGGTCCAGGTTGCCGCCCTGGTCGAGGATCGCGCGAAGGTCGAGATCGAGACCACGGCTGTGATCGCTTAGCGACAAAATTATTGCGGAACGAGAGAAGTAGTGATATATCTTAGCCGATGTTAAGGAAAGGGTCATGATTTTGAGCGGAACCGATACCATAGACAAGCTTGAAGAAATAGTAATGCTGGCACTAGTTCGTCTGGAGCCAAATGCATATGGCGTTGTAATTAGGGATTTGCTTTCGGAAAAGGCGGATAGGAATTATTCTTTTGCTACAGTCTATAAGGTATTGGATCGGCTTGAGCGGAAAGGCTTTGTGTCCTCCTTTTTAGGCGAACCGACGGCTGAGCGCGGAGGACGCGCGAAGCGCTACTACAAAGTTGAAGCGCGCGGGATTGAGGCGTTGAATGCGGATCGTAAAGCAATTGAGAGATTGCGTTTTGGGATTTCAGCGCCGGGGCTAGCGGTCTAAAGTCATGGAAATAAAAATCCCTGCAGTTACGCTATATGAACTACATAGAGATGTAGCGGCTCTTCGAGATAGGGTAGTTCACTCTCGCGATGATAAAAATGCCATACCTGCCCGGACTGAGTTTGACATCCTTCTAGGCAAGAGGCTTTTAAATTTTAAATCAGACGTTCTAGATAAGAATACAGTAATTTTAAGAGCAGGTCAGAGTATAAATGAAGAAATAGTGGAGGCATCCACAACAATCGAGAAATTTGTTTCAAATTTAGAAGTGAAGTTTATTTCGGAACTTAACAATGATCTGGTCGGTAGAAAGCGAGATGTTTCTGGGTCAGATATTATCTCGTCTCATCCTCCATGCCGAGCGGAGTTTCTTGTAAGCCTTGTTCTACCGCATGACAGAGTCGACGATGTGCTAGGGGACTTGCGGGAAACATATAGCAAAACAATTGTGCCACGATTCGGATCAAAGGGGGCACACGTTTGGTATTGGGTACAGTTGCTCCAACTTAGCCTTGAACGTATGAAGCTCCTGCTCGGTATTCCGCTCGGGTGGCTGCTTGGGAAACTGGGGTAGAGAGCCCTTACGGGAGCTTGGGCGAGGATGGTTTGAAGAGTTCGCCAAGGTCGAGATCGAGACCACGGCTGTGATCGCTTAGCGACAGGAAAGAAGAAAATTGCCCGCCCCGGTTTCGTTCGCCGTTCATGCGGGTTAGGGTCGCCCCGTAACCATGCATGGATTGGAGATAGAAACATGAAACTGTCCACGGCGCAGATCGCCGAGGTGAAGGAGCAGACCGGCATCGATCCGGTGCCCGAGGAGCATCCGACCACGCCGAACCTGAAGGAAGCTTTCGGCGAGCACACCTTCTTTCTCGACACCAACGGCCTGCACGTTCTCGAGGCCGCTCCCGACGAGCAGATCGAGGACAAGCAGGCGCTGGCCGTCATCCGGGTGGCGTCCTGGACCGACGAGGAGCGCACCGCGCTCGCGCCCCACGAGCCGCAGGTCAGCGAAGCGGCCCTGGCGGTGACGCCGGACGAGGAGGGCGACAGCTCCGGTGGCGATGGCGCGCCGGCGGGCAACGGCGCCTCCGACGAGAGCGGCGAAACCAAGCAGTAAACGGCCGCCGCGGCGCCCGCGCCGCGACCGCTCCCTCAGCCGCCGCCCCACCAGCCCGTTCCGACTGCAGGTCAGACGCGGCTGAACGGGCGGAGTCTATGTCGTGCGATCGTGAGCGAACGGGGCACTTCGCGTGCAGGCAGTGGCCTCGCCATCTCCAAGAAAAATCATGGATCAGCTTGGCGCTGCGCTGGAGCTGGCGGGAGCGGGGAAAGGTCGCGGCGGCGGATTAAAGAAGCTGCTGGTACTGCTGAAGCAGGTTCGTTTTCTTCTGCGAGTTCCACGTTTACGAGCGATTAGCCTTGCTCTGCTCTAATGCGGCGGTCGTTGTTAGCCAAGCGTGGAGTAGAGCGAAGTGTTTATCGGCATTGAATGGATCGCCGCAGGCGTCTTGATCGCCGTGGCGGTCGCCGTCTATGCGCTGGGCAGCGATGGCAAGCGGCGGCACACCTATGGTTCAGACCTTCGCAAGATTGAAGAGTACAGGCCGCCGGTCTCTGTCGTGCTCAAGTATAGGAACGCATCGGGTGTCAATTCAGAAAGGCGTGTCGCGGTCTTGCGATCACTCCGCAGTCGCCAGGGCCACTTGTATCTCTTGGGAGTTTTCGGCAAGCGCCGCAATCCGCGCGTTTTCCGCGTCGACCGCATCGTCAGCGTGAAGAGCGCCGATGGAAGGCCGCTCGATACGCGGCGCTTTCTGATCGACCGGCTTTCCATTCCGCACGAACTCTGCGCCTAGGCAGAGTTTCCACTGAATTCAGGCGGTAGAGCGCTCCGGCGGCGCCTAAGCGCCGCCGAAACCTAACTCTGGAACCTAAGCCGCTCTACGCGAGCCGCCGTTGCCGCCGCGGTTGCGGCGGCGCTTGGCGCCGTTGGCGTTGCCGCCCTTGCGCTCCTGACGCTCGCCCCGGTTCTCGCCTTGCGGGGCGTTGCTGTAGGGGCTGGGACCGCCGTTGGCGCGGCCCTTGTTGCCGCTGCCGCTGCGGTTCGGGCCGCCGTTTCGGGCGCCGTTGCCGGCTCCCGGGCCACGGCCGTTGCCGTTCCGGGGACCGCGCTGCACACGCTCCTCCGGGGCGTCGTCGTTGCTGGCCGGGAAGTCGCTCGGCGAGAAGTCGCACTGGGTGACCGCCATCGGCCGCTTGGTCAGCCGCTCGATGCCGCGCAGGTGGCTGCGCTCGGCGTTGTCGCAGAAGGACAGGGCGATGCCGCCGGCGCCGGCGCGCGCGGTGCGGCCGATGCGGTGGACGTAGTCCTCGGGGACGTTGGGCAGCTCGTAGTTGACGACATGGGTGATGCCGTCGACGTCGATGCCGCGGGCGGCGACGTCGGTCGCCACCAGCACCCGGACCTGGCCGTTGCGGAAAGCCTGCAGGGCCTTCTGCCGGGCGGTCTGGGACTTGTTGCCGTGGATCGCCTCGGTGGAGTAGCCGTCCTTGTCGAGCTGCCCGGCGAGCCGGTTGGCGCCGTGCTTGGTGCGGGTGAAGACGATCACCCGCGCCAGGGTCTCGTCGCGCAGCAGGCTGGCGAGCAGGGCGCGCTTGTTGCGCTGCTCGACCGGATAGACCTTCTGTTCGATCTTCTCGACGGTCACCACCTTGGGGGTGACTTCGATGCGCTCGGGGTTGTCGAGGATCTCGGCCGCCAGCTTGTTGACGCTGCTCGGCATGGTCGCCGAGAACAGCAGGGACTGCCGCTTGCGGGGCAGGCAGGCGATGATCTTCTTGACGTCGCGCACGAAGCCCATGTCGAGCATGCGGTCGGCCTCGTCGAGAATCAGGGTCTCGACCGTGTCGAGGCGGACATGGCCCTGGTTGACCAGGTCGAGCAGACGGCCCGGCGTGGCGATCAGGATGTCGACGCCGCGCGCCACGGCCTTGACCTGCGGATGCTGGCCGACGCCGCCGAGGATGACGGCGCGGCTGAGGTTGAGGTGACGGCCGTAGGTCTTGAGCGAGTCGCCGATCTGCACGGCCAGCTCGCGGGTCGGCGCCAGGATCAGGGCCCGGGCGCTGCGCGGCTGCGGCCGTTGATGGTTGACGGACAGGCGCTGCAGCAGCGGCAGCGAAAAGGCCGCGGTCTTGCCGGTGCCGGTTTGGGCGATGCCCAGCAGGTCGCGTCCGGCCAGCAGCAGGGGAATCGCCTGCGCCTGGATCGGGCTCGGGGTTTCGTAGTTCTCCGCCGTAAGGGCACGGAGCAGGGGCTCGGCCAAGCCGAGGTCTTGGAATGTGATGTCGTTCACTTGGAATGTTTCTTTCTGCGCCAAGGCAGCGGCGGCCCCCATGTCAGGGGCGCGAGTCATGGCTCTGGCGCTCGGTCGTTTGATCCACGCGCGCCTGGAGCAATCGGAGGTTTTGAAAAAAATCGTCTCGGGATGAAGCGCCGGAAGGGCGCATCGCGCGTTCGCGAGATAATCTGACCCGTAGATGCACTCTTGGCTCGAGGAATGCAAGTAATATAATTACGCAATGTCATTCGAGACCCGAGGGGAGCCGACGCCCGGACCGCAGGACACGCGCGCGCGAGAGCGCCTGCCCACCTCGGCGATCCTGGAGGGGATCGCCCGCGACGCGCCGCCGGAAGGCGTGACCCTGAAGTGGATCGTGGCCAACCTGCGCGACCGCTCCTTCGGCATCGTCATGCTGATGATCGGCCTGGTCGGATTGCTGCCGGGCATTTCGCCGCTGGTCGGCATCCTGCTGGCGATCCCGGCGGTGCAGATGATCCTCGGCCGCAGCGAGCCGGTGCTGCCGCGCCGCCTCGCCGAGCGCAGGCTCTCGGCTGCCCGGCTCGCCCGCCTGCTCGCCCGCGTGATCCCGACGATGCGCCGCCTGGAAAGGGTGGTGCGGCCGCGCCACAACCGCGCTTTCGGCCTCGCCAAGCGCATCGTCGGCGGGATCATCCTGCTGCTCGGCGCAACCCTGCTGACGCCGATCCCCTTCAGCCAGGTGATTCCCTCGCTGGTCATCGTACTGCTCGCCTTCGCGGTGCTGGAGGAAGACGGCCTGCTGCTCGCGCTCGCCGGCCTGGCGGCGCTGCTATCGATCGCGATCACCGCGGCGGCGCTCTGGGGCACCGTCGAGGCGGGACTCAGCTTCTAGCGCCGGCCGGCGCTTTTCGTCATGCCCATGCCATGATTGTTACGCTATAGTCGGTCCTGTAAACTTTTCGAAATCACCGAGGGATCGCTAGGCCATGGATGGCCATGGATTCCGTACACCTCTCCCGAAAGCGATAGACTTGACGATACAGTTCTCCCAACCTCAAGGAGGGGATAGCTTCGGACGCGACCTCAGACGCCGCGTCGCGCAGTTCCAAAGCTCCCTTCCCGCCGCCAGCGTCGGACAGATCTTCACCACGATCGGCGGCTTTCTGCTGGTCTGCGCGGCGATGTACGCGGTGGCCGAAATCTCCCTCTGGCTGGTTCTGCCGCTGGCGCCGCTGGCGGCCGCCTTCCTGGTGCGGACCTTTATCGTGCAGCATGACTGCGGCCACGGCGCCTTTTTCCGCTCGCGCCGCGCCAACGACGCGCTGGGTTTCGTTTGCAGCCTGCTGACGCTCACCCCCTATCTGTCCTGGCGGCGCCAGCATGCCGGCCACCACGGCATCTGGAACGACCTCGACCGGCGCAACTCCGGCGCCGACATCTATTCCTCCTGCCTGACGGTGGAGGAGTACGAGGCGCTCGGCCCCTGGCAGCGGCGCTGGTACCGGATCACCCGCAACCCCATCGTCGCCAACCTGCTGCTGCCGCCTTTGGTGTTCCTGGTGCTCTATCGCCTGCCCTTCGATATGCCGAAGAGCTGGAAGACCGAGCGGCGCGCCGTCTACCTGACCGATCTCGCCTTGGTGGCGCTGTTCGGCGGGCTGGGCCTCGTCTTCGGCTTCGCGCAGGTCGCGGCGATCCATCTGCCGATCATGGTGATGGCGTCGATCGTCGGCGTCTGGCTGTTCACGGTGCAGCACCGCTCCGACCACACGATTTGGGCGCGCAGCGACAAGTGGAACGCTCTGACCGCCTCGCTCGAAGGTTCGACCCACCTCAGCCTGCCGCGCCTGCTGCGCTGGTTCACCGGCAACATCGGGCTGCACCACGTCCATCACCTCAATCCCAAGGTGCCGAACTACCGCCTGCAGGAATGCCACGACTCGATCCCCACGCTCGCCGCGGTGCCCGAGATGCGGCTGCGCGCGGCCTTCCGCGCGACGTTCTACGTCCTCTGGGACGAGAAGAACTGCCGCATGGTGCGGATCGGCGCCCGCTAATCCGGCTGCTCTAGGACCTCGAGGAAGGCCGGGCCGAAGACCTCGAGCTTCTTCGGGCCGACGCCGTGGACCTCGGCCAGCGCCGCCAGACTGCGCGGCCTGAGGCTCGCCATCTGCTGCAGGGTCTTGTCGGAGAACACCACATAGGCCGGCACCTTGCGTTCGCGTGCGAGCGCGCGGCGCAGCTCCTTCAGGCGCGCATAGAGACCCGCGTCGGCCTGCTTCATCTCGGGCGCCGCGTTGGCCCGCGCGTTTCCGGCGGGCCGGGTGAAGGCCGCCGTTTCGCGGTAGCGGAAGCTCTCTCCGCCGCTGAGCACCGCGCGGCCGCGCTCGCTGAGGCGCAGCCCGCCGAAACCCTCGATATCGATCGACAGGTAGCCGCCGGCGACGGCCTGGCGGATGAAGGCCGCCCAGAAGGTCTTGGAGCGCTCGGCGCCGACCCCGAAGGTCGGCAGCCTGTCATGGCCGAGCTGCTCGATCCGCTCGGAGGTCTTGCCCAGCAGCACGGCGATCAGATGCACGGCGCCGAAGCGTTCGCCGGTGCGCGCGACGGCGGAAAACAGCATTCGCGCTTCCCGGCTGCCGTCGAGCAGCGTCGGCGGATTCTGACAGATATCGCAGTTGCCGCAGGCCTCCGCGGCCTCGCCGAAATAGGCCAGCAGCAGGGCGCGGCGGCACTGCGAGGCCTCGCAGAAGGCGAGCAGCGAATCCAGCCGCTTGTGCTCGCGGCGCTTGTGGTCCTCGTCCTCGCCGTCCTGCGCGATGAACTGCCGCCGCATGCGGAGGTCGTCGAGGCCGTAGATCATGGCGGCGTCCGCCGCCGCGCCGTCACGTCCGGCGCGGCCGATCTCCTGGTAATAGGCCTCCAGACTGCCCGGCAGACTGAGGTGGAAGACGAAGCGGATGTCCGGCTTGTCGATGCCCATGCCGAAGGCGATGGTCGCCACCATCACGACCCCTTCCTCGGCCATGAAGGTTTCCTGGCTCTCCTTGCGCAGCTCCGGCGAAAGGCCGGCGTGGTAGGGCAGGGCCTTGACGCCGGCGCCGCGCAGGATCTCCGCTACCTCCTCGGTCAGCCGGCGGGACAGGCAGTAGACGATCCCGGCCTGGCCACGCCGGGTCTCCAGGAAGGCGAGCAGCTGATCGCGCCACTTCGCTTTTGGCTCCACGCCCATCCAGAGATTCGGCCGGTCGAAGCCCTGGACGATGATTTCGCCGTCGCCGTCGAACAGCTTGTCGGCGATGTCGCGCTGCGTCGCCCGGTCCGCCGTCGCGGTGAAGCCGGCCAGGGTGGCCGCGGGGAAGCGGTTCTTCAGTATCGTCAGCGCGCCGTAATCCGGGCGGAAGTTGATCCCCCACTTGGAAATGCAATGGGCCTCGTCGACGACGAAGAGATCCGGGGCGAGGGCTTCCAGGGCGCTCAGCATCCGCCCGGTCATCAGCCGTTCGGGGGACATGTAGAGCAGCTTGATCTCGCCGCGCTGCGCCGCGCGCCAGTCCGCGGCGCTGTGCTCGCGCGGCCGCGCCGAGTGGATGCAGCCGGCGGCCACGCCGTTGGCCTTCAGCGCCGCCACCTGATCGTCGATCAGCGCGACCAGCGGAGAAACCACCACGGTCAGGCGCTGCTGGATCAGCGCGGGAAGCTGATAGCAGAGCGACTTGCCGGCGCCGGTCGGCATCACCGCCAGAAGATTGCGCCCCGCCAGCAGCTTGTCGACGATCTCCCGCTGCCCGGGGCGGAAGGAGGGGAAGCCGTAGACCTGCTGGAGAAGCTGCGCTGCGGGATCGGAGAGGGGAGAGTCCATGCCGCCCTTATCGGCCGATTCCCCGCCCCGGGTAAAGGGCAGGAGCCAGCGCCGCGCTGACAGCGGTCAAAAATCGCCAGTCTAAGGGAAGGGAGTTGGCTGGGGGACCTGGACTCGAACCAGGACTAGCGGAGTCAGAGTCCGCTGTTCTACCATTAAACTATCCCCCAGCAGGGGGCGGGCTGGCGGCGCGCGGTTCCTAGGAACCCGCCACCGTGCGCGCAGAGCGCTATGTAGTCCATCCTCGCCCCCGATTTCAACCCTTTGCTCGGTTTCGCCGTGCTCTCCAGGGGCAGGGTCGCGGATGGCGCGATTTCCAGCGCCAGGAAGCTGGCCCTGGCGGGGGGCTTGGCGTTATCCTCCACCGGTAACAAGGACGGACCGCCCCGGGCGGCCGGCGCGACGGCAGGGCCGGGGCGCGGCGCCCGGCGAAGCAGGCTCCGCAAGGGAGGATCAGTGACCACATTTCTGCGCGGCAACCGGCGGAGACGGCAGGCGCCCGATGGCGCCTTCGCCTCGCCGCAAGAGGTTTACGCCGCGCTCGACCTCGGCACCAACAACTGCCGCTTGCTGGTCGCAAGGCCGCTGCCCGACGGCTTCCGGGTGATCGACGCCTTCTCGCGCATCGTCCGCCTGGGCGAGGGGCTAGGCCAGAGCGGCCGGCTGAGCGAGGCGGCGATGAACCGCACCGTGGAGGCGCTCAAGGTCTGCGCCAAGAAGATGCAGCGCCGCGGCGTCACCCGCGCCCGCGCCGTGGCCACCGAGGCGTGCCGCCGGGCCGCCAACTGCGGCGCCTTCCTGCACCGGGTCGAGCGCGAAACCGGGATCCGCTTGGAGATCATCACCAGCAGCGAGGAGGCGAGCCTGGCGATGTTCGGCTGCGCGCCGCTGCTCGACCACGCCGTGCCCAGCGCCCTGGTGTTCGACATCGGCGGCGGCAGCACCGAGGTGTCCTGGTTCGAGGTCGCCGGGATCGGCAAGGGCCGCGGCGAGCTGACCAAGCTGCTGCGCACTGCGCCGGAGGAGGCCTTGCTCGGCTGGCATTCGGTCCCGCTTGGCGTGGTCAGCCTGGCCGAGCGCTATGGCGGCGGGGGCAGCGTGACGCCGCAGGCCTATGCGGAGATGGTCGAGGCCATGACCGAGGCCTTAAGCGGCTTCGAGCGCGACCGCTGCCTGCGCGAGGTGATCGCGCGCGGCGAACTGCAGATGCTCGGCACCTCGGGCACGGTGACGACCCTGGCCGGCATCCACTGCAAGCTGCCGCGCTACGACCGCTCGGTGGTCGACGGCTCCTATCTCGATTTCGACACGGTGCGCGAGCTCAGCCGCGGGATCGCTGCGATGAGCTATGAGGAGCGCGCCGCCAGCCCCTGCATCGGCCGCGAGCGGGCCGATCTCGTGATCGCCGGCTGCGCCATTCTCGAGGCGCTCTGTACGCTCTGGCCGGTCGGCCGCCTGCGGGTCGCCGACCGGGGTTTGCGCGAGGGTATCCTCTTCATGCTGATGCACGATCAGTCGGCGCGGCACGGACCGCGCCGCCGCAACCGCCGCAAAGCCTACGGTCCGAACGGGCATGCCCGGCCGGCGTGACCGCAAAGGCGGTGCGAAGCGCGGCGCGCAGGGGAGCGAGCGCCGCCTGAAGACCCGCGTGGAAACCGCCAAGGGCCGCAAGCTCTCCTCGACCCGCTGGCTGCAGCGGCAGCTCAACGACCCCTATGTCGCCCAGGCTCAGGCGCAGGGCTACCGTTCCCGCGCCGCCTTCAAGCTGATCCAGATCGACGAGAAGGCCGGCTTGCTGAAACCCGGCGGCCGGGTGGTGGATCTCGGCGCCGCGCCCGGCGGCTGGACTCAGGTCGCCGTCGCCAAGGTCGGCGCTCAGGGGAAGTCGGGGGGCAAGGTGATCGGGATCGACCTGCAACCGATCGATCCGATCCCCGGCGCCGAGCTGATCGAGATGGATTTCCTGATCGAAGGTGCTCCGGAAAAGCTCAAGGAGCTGCTCGACGGGCCGGCAGATCTGGTGCTCTCCGACATGGCGGCCCCGTCCACCGGTCATCCCCAGACCGACCACCTGCGGATCATGGTGCTGGCCGAGGTCGCACTCGACTTCGCCGAGGAAGTCCTGGCAGAGGGTGGTGGCTTCGTCGCCAAGGTCCTGCAGGGCGGCAGCGAGAAGGAACTGCTCGACCGCCTGAAACGGCGATTCGCCAAGGTTCGGCACGTCAAGCCGCCGGCCAGCCGCAGCGATTCGGCGGAACTCTACGTCGTCGCCAGCGGCTTCAGGGCGGAAAAAGACTAGAGCAGCAGGTCGTCGGCGAGCTGGCGGTGCAGCTCCTCGCTGCTCACCGTGGTCAGATCCTTGTCGATCTCGCGCTGCAGCTTGCGCTTGGCGCCCTTGCCCAGCTTCTGGCGCAGCTCGCCGAGAATCTTCGGCGGCGCCGCGACGATCAGGCGGTCGAAGCGGCCCTTGCTTTCTGCGGCATTGATGCCGTCGGCCAAGCTCTTGGCGAAGTCGAGCTTCAACTTCTCGTGGGGGTCGATGTGCGGCTCCATGGCATGGCGGCCTGGACCTGCGCGATCCTGGACTCGGCCCGGCTTGTCGCTGTCGATCTCCCGGTCGGGCGGGTGGGGGACGCCGAGCTTGCCGGGCTTGAGCTCTTCCAGACCCTTGCCGGGACCGAGATTGCGCAGGAAGCGGGCGTGGGCGCCATCGGCGAGCAAGATCCAGGTGCGGGTCGGCTGCATGGTGAAGTCTCCAAGGCAGTTGCGAAGGAAAAGGCTATAGCTTCCACGTCGTATCGCCGCGCCGCCGCGCAAGGGGGAAGCGCCCGGATCAGAATTTTGTCATTTTTCCCAGACGTCTGAGGCGCGGAGCTCCTTTGTCGCGGCAGGCGATAACTCGTGCTTGGAATCGCGGTGTTCACGTGTATGATGCGCCGCCAATCCGATCCGAGGGACTTGGCATGGAAATCCGCGAAGCGCTGACGTTCGACGACGTACTCCTCCAGCCAGCGGAATCCGCCGTTCTCCCCAATCAGGCCGACACCCGCACCCGGATGACCCGCTCCATCGAGCTGGGCATCCCGCTGATCTCCTCGGCCATGGATACGGTGACCGAAAGCGGCCTCGCCATCGCCATGGCTCAGTCTGGCGGCATGGGCGTGATCCACAAGAACCTGACGATCGAGGAGCAGGCCAACGAGGTCCGCCGGGTCAAGAAATTCGAAAGCGGCATGGTGGTCAATCCGGTGACCATCCATCCCGACGAGCCATTGCGCAATGCTCTGGCGCTGATGGACATCAACGGCATCTCCGGCATACCCGTGGTCGAGCGCAAGACCAACCGTCTGGTGGGCATCCTGACCAACCGCGACGTGCGTTTCGCCGACAATCCGCAGCAGCCGATCAGCGAACTGATGACCAAGGAGAACCTGATCACGGTGCGCGAAGGCGTCGATGCCGAGGAGGCGAAGCGCCTGCTGCATAAGCACCGCATCGAGAAGCTGCTGGTCGTCGACGACGATTTCCGCTGCATCGGACTGATCACCGTCAAGGACATGGAAAAGGCGCAGCGCTATCCCAATGCCACCAAGGATCCCCAGGGGCGCCTGCGCGTTGCCGCTGCTTGCGGTGTCGGCGAAGACGGCCGCCGCCGGGCCGAGGCCCTGCTCGAGGCCGAGGTGGACGTCATTGTGATCGACACCGCGCACGGCCACTCGCGCGGCGTGCTCGACTCCGTTGGCGTGATCAAGCGGCTATCCAACCAGGCCCAGGTGGTGGCCGGCAACATCGCCACCGCCGAGGGTGCGCGGGCGCTGATTGACATGGGCGCCGACGCCATCAAGGTCGGCATCGGGCCGGGGTCGATCTGCACCACCCGCGTCGTCGCCGGGGTCGGCGTGCCGCAGCTGACCGCGATCATGGAGACCGTGGAGGCGGCGCGCGAGACGAATACGCCGGTGATCGCCGACGGCGGCGTCAAGTATTCCGGGGATGTCGCCAAGGCGATCGCCGCCGGCGCCGACTGCGTGATGATCGGCTCGCTGCTGGCTGGCACCGACGAAAGCCCCGGCGAGGTCTTCCTCTACCAGGGGCGCAGCTATAAGGCCTATCGCGGCATGGGCTCGCTCGGCGCCATGGCGCGCGGCTCCGCCGACCGCTACTTCCAGCAGGAGGTCGCCGACAGCCTGAAACTCGTCCCTGAGGGAGTCGAGGGCCAGGTTCCCTACAAGGGCCCGGCGCACAACGTGCTGCACCAGCTGGTCGGCGGCCTGAAGGCTGCGATGGGCTACACCGGCAACGCTTCGATCGAGGAGATGCAGCGCCGCTGTACCTTCCGCAAGATCACCGGGGCGGGCCTGCGCGAAAGCCACGTTCATGACGTTACGATCACTCGCGAAGCGCCGAACTACGGCAACAAGGGCTAGCTGGAAGAGCGCGAACTCTCGCGAACTCTCCGGCGCAGTTCGCCCAGTTAGGATTTTTCTGTCATGACCCCCGACGCACGCCTGCAGACGGTCATCGAGCTGCTGGAGCAGGTCGACTCGACGGGCCGCCCGGCCGACCGCGTGGTGCACGACGCCCTGCGCGGACGGCGCTACATCGGCTCCACGGACCGCCGCGAAGTCCTCGAGCGGGTGTTCTGGCAGCTGCGCCGCAAGGCCCGCCTGGATTGGTGGCTGGCCGAGCTTGGCGTGTTCATCGAGCCGCGCGCCCGGGTGCTGGCGGCCCTGGCGCTCTGCGAAGACAAGAACGTGGCCGAGCTGGCGCAGCTCTTCGACGGGCAGCGTTACGGGCCGCCGAAACTCGGCGATAAGGAGAAGCGCTGGCTCAAGGCGCTTGAAGGCCAAGCGCTCGACGATCCGCGTCAGCCGGAGGGGGTGCGCGGCGAATGCCCGGGCTGGCTCTATCCCCGCTTCGGGCCGCAGGCCGAGGCGCGGCTGCGCGCGCTGATCGAGGGAGCGCCGCTCGACCTGCGGGTCAACGAGCTGAAAGCGGACCGCGGCGAAGCCATCGAGCGGCTGCGCGCCGAAGGGATCGAGGCCCAGCCCACGCCCTTTTCGCCGCTCGGCCTGCGCCTGCCGGGCCGGGTCAACCTGGCCGAGACCGAGACCTTCAAGAAGGGCATCGTCGAGGTCCAGGACGAGGGCTCGCAGATCGTCTCGCTGCTGGTCGCCGCGGAGTCCGGCCAGCGGGTGGTGGATTTCTGTGCCGGCGCCGGGGGCAAGACCCTGGCTTTGGCCGCGCGAATGAAGAACGGCGGCAGCATCCAGGCGCTGGACATTATGCAGGGGCGGCTTGACAGGGCGGCACAGCGCGCGAAGCGCGCCGGAGCGCATAACATCATCCGGCGCCTGCTGAAGAGCCAGCGCGACCCCTGGGTCAAGCGCCAGCGGCGCAAGGCCGACCGGGTGCTGATCGACGCGCCCTGCAGCGGCACCGGTGCCTGGCGGCGCAATCCCGACGCGCGCTGGAACCAGACCGAGACGGGTCTGACCGAGCTGATCGACCTGCAGGCCGAAATCCTCGACAGCGCCTGGCGCATGGTCAAGCCGGGCGGCCGGCTGATCTACGCCACCTGTTCCCTGCTGCCCGAGGAGAACGAGCGCCAGGTCCAGGCATTCCTGGAGACCCATGAGGACTTTACGCTGCTGCCCTGGCGCAATGTCTGGAATGCGGCCATCGGCACGCCGCCGCCCGAGGGAGAAGGGGAGATGCTGCTGCTCTCGCCCGAGCTCCACGGCACCGACGGTTTCTTCGCCGCCATCCTGCAGCGCAAGGCCGAACCGCCGAAGGAGAAAGCCGTGAAGGCCGAAGAAGCAGAGGCGGAAACGGCGCCGGAATGACCGCCGGCTGCCGTCTGCGCGAGGCGACGCCGCTGGATGCCGAAGGCATCGCCCGGGTGCATATCGAAACCTGGCGGGCGACCTATCCCGGCCTGCTGCCCGACCGCTATCTGGCCCAATTCTCGCTGCGGGCGCGCAGCAAGTCCTGGCGCGAGTCGATCGGCAGGAAAAGTGCCGGGACGGTGCTGGTGCTGGAGGCGCCGCAGCGCGAGATCGTCGGCTTCGGCAGCTGCGGACCGAGCCGCGTGCCCCAGCCGCCCTTCCAGGGCGAGGTCTATACCCTCTATCTGACGCCGGACTGGCAGAACCAGGGGCTCGGACGGCGGCTGCTCGGCGGCCTGTTCGAGGAGCTGGCGGCGGCGGGCATGACCTCGGCCTTCCTCTGGGTGCTGGCCGCCAACCCGACGCGTTTTTTCTACGAGCGGATGGGCGGCCAGCCGGTCGGCCAGAGGATGGAGAACTTCGCCGGCGCCAAGCACGAGGAGACCGCCTACGGCTGGCCCGACCTGGTCGCCTGGATCAAGGCGGCGCAGGCGCGTTAGCTGCCCCCTGCGGGTTCCCTTTCTCCGCCACCGTCCCCTGCAGCGCGTACCAGTCGATGTTGCGTGTTGCGTACATGATCGCGGCGATGGCGATGAACAGCACCAGCGAGCCGAGCAGCAGCCCGGAATCCTCCGACAGCAGGGTGACGTAGAGGTAGCCGTAGATCGCCGCCAGCAGGCCGGCGACGGTAGCGCCCTGTTTGCGGCTGCCGGTGATCTTGCCCGTGTAGCTCGCCACCAGGCCCAGCGACAGGCTGGCCGCGATGGCGTAGGCGGCGGCGAAGCCGAGAATCTCCGCCAGCGAGAGCAGCAGCAGGTAGAACACCACCAGGGCCGCCCCGATCAGCGAATACTGCAGGAAGTGCAGGCGGCCGCCGTTGATCGCCTCGAAGGTGAAGAGCGCACCGAAGATCAGGGCGATGAACAGCAGGCCGTGCTTCACCGAGCGTTCGGCCTTCAAGTAGAAGTCCACCGGGCTGACCAGCTCGGTGGCCAGGAAGCCGCGGCTGTCCAGCCAATAGGTATCGTGATTGGGCATCAGCAGCCGCGCGCTGTCGGCCATGTCGCTGCGCCAGAACTGCGGCATCTCCCGCGCGAAGTGGGAGACCTGCCAGGACGCGCTGAAGCCCGCCTCGGAGATGCTGCTCTCCGCCGGCAGGGTGCCGCCGCCGAAGCCGGGATGCGGCCAGCTCGACCGCAGCGCCACCTCCGTGTTGCGCCCGACCGGGCGGAAGGCGAGCAGGCGGCTGCCGTTGAGGGTCAGGTTCATGCGGAAGGCGATCTCGCCGCGCTGCAGGCTGGCGGCGTCCAGGGCGGCGGCGATCCCGCTGCCGTCGGGCGCGCCGTTGTAGGGCTGAAAGGCGGCTTCCCGGCCGCCCCAGTCGAGCGGCGGCGCCTTGCCGATGCCGCGCGGGTCGCTGACCAGCAGGATCAGCTGGGCCCGGTCCCAGTCCACGGACGAAGGGGCGACGCCGAGCTGCTCCAGGTCCGGCGCGGCGAAGCTGCCGGAGAAGCTCAGATCGCCGCTGTAGAGCAGGGCCTCGTAGATGCCCTTGCGGCGGATCTGGTCGCTGAGCTGGCCGGCGATCTCGAGGGTTTCCGGCAGCAGGACGATCTCGCGCTGCACGATCTGCTCGCGCTCGGTCACCGCCCCGGAAGCCGAGGTGGTGCGCAGGGTGGTGCGCTCCTCGAAAGGGATCGTCAGCACCGGGCCGCTGAGGAACTGCGCGCCGCCCCAGCTGCCGGCGATCTCGGCGATCACCTCGTGGCTGCGCGCCTGACGCTCCAGCACGGTCGAGCGGACGAACTGGAGGGGAATCAGCAGCGCCAGGCAGAGAAAGCCGAGCATGGCGATCTTGAAGTAGAGCGCGTTGCGCGCGAAGAAGCCGGGCGCCTTGTCCTGCCCGTTGCCGTCCGTCGTCATGGAAGTCCTCCCGAGACCCGCGATTGCGAAGCCTGGGAGGCTGACGGGAGAAAGCGGCGCGGCGGGGGAGGCTTTCGGGCCCAAGCGGGGCCATTCCGGACGCAAATGCGGCACAGAGCGCTGGCGCCCCATATAGCTCTGGCGAGGTTCAGGCGAATCGGCTATCAGTCGGCATGTCCGAAGACCGCATCCTGATCCTCGATTTCGGCTCGCAGGTGACGCAGCTGATCGCGCGGCGGGTGCGCGAAAGCGGCGTCTACTGCGAAATCCTCCCCTTCAACAGCGATCCCGCGCGCCTGAAGTCCTTCGGCGCCAAGGGCATCGTGCTGTCCGGCGGTCCGGCCTCGACCACCGCCGCGGACAGCCCGCGCGCGCCCGACTGGGTGTTCGAGTCCGGCCTGCCGATCCTCGGCATCTGCTACGGGCAGCAGACCATCTGCGCCCAGCTCGGCGGCGAGGTCGAGGGCTCGGACCATCAGGAGTTCGGCCGCGCCTTCCTTGAGATCGGCGAGGACTGCCGCCTCTTCGAGGGGCTGTGGAACCCCGGCGAGAAGCATCAAGTCTGGATGAGCCACGGCGACCGCGTCGTCCGCCTGCCCGAAGGCTTCAAGGTCGTCGCCACCTCCTCCGGCGCGCCCTTCGCCGCCATCGCCGACGAGGCGCGGGGCATCTACGCCGTGCAGTTCCACCCCGAGGTGGTGCACACCCCGGACGGCGCCCGGCTGCTCGCCAACTTCACCCACAGGGTCGCCGGCTGCGCCGGCAGCTGGACCATGGCCGCCTTCCGGGAGCAGGCCGTGGCCAAGATCCGCGAGCAGGTCGGCAAGGGCAAGGTGATCTGCGGCCTCTCCGGCGGGGTCGATTCCTCGGTGGCGGCGGTGCTGATCCACGAGGCCATCGGCGAACAGCTGACCTGCATCTTCGTCGATCACGGTCTGCTGCGCCTCAACGAACGCGAACAGGTCGAGCGGGTCTTCCGCGACAGCTACAACATCCCCCTGGTGGTGCGCGACGCCAGCGCCGAGTTTCTCGGCAAGCTCGACGGCGTCACCGACCCGGAGGTCAAGCGCAAGGCCATCGGCGGCACCTTCATCGAGATCTTCGAGCAGGAGGCCGAAAAGATCGGCGGCGCCGACTTCCTGGCCCAGGGCACGCTCTACCCCGACGTGATCGAGTCCGTCTCCTTCACCGGCGGCCCGAGCGTCACGATCAAGTCGCACCATAACGTCGGCGGCCTTCCCGAGCGGATGAACATGCAGCTGGTCGAGCCGCTGCGCGAGCTGTTCAAGGACGAGGTGCGTGCCCTCGGCCGCGAGCTCGGCCTACCGGAGAAGCTGGTCGGCCGCCACCCCTTCCCGGGGCCGGGCCTCGCCATCCGCATCCCCGGCGAGGTGACGCGCGAGGCCTGCGATATCCTGCGCAAGGCCGACGCCATCTACCTCGAGGAGATCGCCAACGCCGGGCTCTACGACGCGATCTGGCAGGCCTTTGCAGTACTATTGCCGGTCAAGACCGTGGGGGTGATGGGCGACGCCCGCTCCTACGACAAGGTCTGCGCCCTGCGCGCCGTCACCTCGACCGACGGCATGACCGCCGACAGCTACCCCTTCGAGCACGAGTTCCTCTCGCGCGTCGCCACCCGCATCATCAACGAGGTTCGCGGCATCAACCGCGTGGTCTACGACGTGACCTCGAAGCCCCCAGGGACGATTGAGTGGGAGTGAAACGCTATCATTACAACCTCGACGAGAGATTGAACTATACGATATTGTCTCTAACAAAGTAACCTTCCTATGAGGAGGACGTTATGGCGTTAGAGAAAATTCATCTTCGCAAGTTATTAAAGATATTGTTCTTAGACCCTAACAGAACTCGCTCGGCCATTCGGACTGATATCCGAGAAGATATAGCAAGAGAAGCTGGGGGAAATTCCTCCGGGGGAGATTTTTACGCGCCCTTTTGGGCGGATGCAAAAAATCACGTCTTTGGTGTTTCAGACCTACACGAAAGTGTCAGTCAGCGTATCGATTCAAATTATCGTAGGAGAGATCTTTACCCGAAGCTGCGGGATGGCTTTCTTTTGTGGTGGAACGAGCGTCGACGTTGGATCAATGAACCAATGCGCCCTGGACAATCGGCAAAGGCTCAATTCGAATTCCCTCGTATAGCAGCAACAGTTAAGGTTGATAATATACTTTCGGTTAGGGATGGGCTAAATGCCGAGCGCTACGTCTACCCCTATTTTGCGCCCGAGCCCGTACTTTCTGAGAATGCCGCCCGTTTGGGGCTATGGTTGCTATCAAGTGCTTTACCCGAAGTACCTGCCGAATCACTTAGGATATTGGATGTAATAAGAGGCCAGACGTTTTCACTTGATCGCACTCCGTTCCAAGGTGGCGAAGAAGAGGATCTACGGCTTCGATATGTTGAGTTGCTGCGTCAGCGTGATGCACTTAGAGAAGAATACGAGTAGATATCGAGTATGCTGGCAATCGCGCAATGATACACTCTGGATAAGTTTCTCCAGAAGCGACAAGCTCAAAATAGTAAGTCGACTACCGTCGCTTTCTTCAATACTCGTCGTGCCGTTGCACCCAGGCCATGGTGAAGTCGAGGGTCTCCTCATCGCGGCCTTTGGGGACGAGGTCGAGGAGGTGGTAGGCGCCGTTGATCTCCTCGATGCCGCGGCCGTAGGTGGAGTAGCTGTGGAAGACCTCCCCCGCCGCGTCCTTGGCGAAGACGCTGAGGCCCGGCAGCTCGCCGTAGCCTTCGACCCAATCGTAGTTGTGGTAGACCTTGCCCGCGGCGAGCTGTTCGGGGTGTAGGAGGCCTGATAATCGAAATTGAAGTCGCTGCCGTGGGAGGAAACCCAGGGAAAGCTCCAGCCCATGCGCGTCCTGTAGGCCTCGATCCTGGCCAGCGGTGCGCGCGATACGGCGATGAAGGTCACGTCGCGCTGCGCGAGATGGACCGGGATGCCCTCGAAGTTGTCGGCCCAGAAGGAGCAGGACTTGCAGCCTTCCTCCCAATCGGGGCCGAGCATGAAGTGATAGACCGCGAGCTGGGAGCGGCTGCCGAAAAGCTCGGAGAGGGTGAGGGGCCCGTCCGGCCCCTCGAAGGTGTAGTCCTTCTCCACCTTTTCCCAGGGCAGCGCCTGGCGCTGCCGGATCAGCGCATCGCGCTGGCGGGTGAATTCCTTCTCCGCCGCGAGCAGCTCGCGGCGCGCCTGCAGCCACGCGTCGTGTGAAACGACCTTGTTGCGCATGGGTCTTCTCCTGGTTTGGACCGGTTACGCCGGCACGCGCCCCTCGTAGTCCTCTCTGAGCTCCACCCAGGCATCCCAGAAGGGCTCCGGCGCTTCGCCGCTGACGCGGGCTGCCAGCACGTCGAGGTGGGCGTGCCAGCCGGCGCCGACCATGACGCTGGTCCTGCGGTCGGGCAGGCGGCGGTGGATCAGGGTGAGCAGCACCTTGTCGCCGCGCGGCTTGAGGTCGATGGCGACCTCGCCGCTGCCGCTGTCGCCCCAGGTGAAGACCAGGCGATGCGGCGGATCGGCCTCGACGATCCTGCTCTCCATGGAGTGCTCGGCGCCGAAGCCCTCGGGCTTGTCGCCCGGCGGATCGGTCAACTCGTCGTTGCGCCAGGTCAGCGTGAAGGGCGCGTCGGCCTCCAGGGTCATCTCGCCGGCGGCCAGCCACTTGCGGCGCAGCTCGCTCTCGGTGAGATAGGCCCAGACCCGCTCGATCGGGCCGGGTAGCAGGCGCTGGATCTTCAGGGTGGCGGGTTCGATCAGCGCGCCGTAGCGGTCGAGCGTTGCAGCGTCGGTCATGTCTCGTCTCCTGTTTGGGGGGCGGGGGGGTGTTTTCCGGCCTCCTCGCGGAGCAGCCGGTCGAGGGCGTCGAGGCGGCCGGTCCAGAAGCGCTCGTAGAAGCTCAGCCATTCGTGAGCGCTTGCCAGCGGGCCGGGGTCGAGGCGGCAGATATGACTGCGGCCGCGCACCTCCCGCCGGATCAGCCCGGCCTTTTCCAGCACCTTGATGTGCTTGGAGGCGGCGGCCAGCGACATCTCGAAGGGTGCGGCGAGCTGGCCGACCGTGCGCTCGCCCACGGCGAGCGCGCCGAGCATCCGGCGGCGGGTCGTATCGCCAAGCGCGTGGAAGACGGGGGTCAGATCCGCTGTCTGTTGCTCAACCATAAGGTTGAATATAGAAACCTACCCCAGGATAGTCAACCGAATAGTTGAGTATCTGGCCGCTGGCGCCGGCAGCCTTGGCGTTGCTGGACTTTTCATACTTTCCCGCTATGAAAAGCGCATGATCTACCTACGCGACCGCAATCTTCTTTTCCTCAAGCCGCGCAAGACGGCGGGCACCAGCGTCGAGATCGCGCTATCGCGCCATGCGGGGCCGGGGGACATCGTCACGCCGCTGGTGCTGGGCGATGAATTGCTGCGAATGGAGCTCGGCGGGCAGTTTCCGATCAACTGGTCCGACCCGATCCTGGAGCGCGACTACGCGGAGCAGGTCGAGCGTCACCGGGACAGCGCGGAGCTGAACAAGACCCTCTTCAGTCTCAAATCGTCGCGCTACGTCAACCACATGAATCCGAGGCAGATCGTGGAGGCCGCCAGCGAGCGCTTCCTGCTCGAATCCGAGGTGGTGACCATGTGCCGCCACCCCTATGAGGTCTTCGTGTCCCAGGTCTATTACTTCATGGCCTATCAGAAGCTGGAGGTGTCGTTTACGCAGCTGGCGGACGAACTCGCGCACAAGGTCTATACCAACGTGGCCTACTACGGTTATCGGGGCCGCACTCTGCCGCGGTTCGTGATTCGTTACGAGCAGATGAAGGAGGACATGCGGCAGCTCGAAAAGGACTTCGATCTCGACCTGCTCGCCAAGCTTCCCGTGACCAAGAAAGGCAAGCGCGCCGACCGCCGCCCGGCCGGCGAACTCCTGACCGAGTGCCAAAAGGAAATCTGCTACACGCGGAACAAGGCGATCTTCGAACGCTTCGGCTACGCAAGATAAGGTCGTGTCGGAAGCTGCTGTCCATCCCCTCTGAATCTACTGCAAAATCAGGCCGATCAGTTCGGGCCCGAGAACCTCTCCCGACCCGAAGGCGGAGAGATGGTCGTCATCGACATAGAGCGGCCGGTTCCCTTCGAGAACCTGGCAGGTAGGGCGGCATAGCAGCGGCGCGATGCGCACGAAGTCGACACCTTCCGCCTCGGCCAGGCGATACAGGACGTCATTGGCCTCCGCGTTGCGCGCCTCGATCTCGGAGAGGTTCGGCGCCTCTGGCAGCGGCAGGGCCAGCTTGGCGCGGAGCGCGAGGGTCGCCGGCACGTCCCAGCCGATCTCGGGCACACCGCCCAGCAGCACGACGGCGACGCCGGCGCGCCGGAGGCGATCGACCAGGTTTTCAAGGCCGCGCAGGAACAAGGCGGCCGTACCAGGGCCGGAGGCGCCATTCATCTCGACGAGCCGGATGTCCTCACCGGCTTCGCCGGTTGCGCGTTCGCCCGTGGCGGTCAGGGCCCAGCGCGCCGAGAGAACGACGGTATCGATGCCGCTGTTCCCGGCTTCGATCAGCTCGATGTAAGTGTTGTTGAAGGCGACACAGGCCGGCCAGCTCCAATCGTCGCGTCGCACGCCAAGCAAGGGCGGGCAGGCGATCTGCGAGGCGAGATAACCGGACCTGCCCGCCTTGCTTGCAACGCTGTCCAAGGCCCACATCAGGGTCGAAGCATGGCTGTCGCCCCAAAGCAGCACCGTTCCCGTGACCTGCTCCACGCCGATCCGGCAGAGGCCGTCCTTGGGAAGCCGGTTCATGCAGCTTTTTCTGTAGCGCTCGCTATCGCTTTCGGCGGTCTGTAGCACGTGGAGCTCGTCGGGTAGCCGCCTGGGCAGGCCATCGGCGGCGATGACCGCGGAAGCGAGCAGGGTGCAGAGAGCCGCGCCTGCGAGCGACAAGGAAAAGATCCGCCGCCGCGAGATCCGCCCCTTGCGACGGAAGGGCTGCTCCACCCAACGCCAGGACAGATAGGCGGCCAGGAAGGAGGCGAGGATGGCTCCGGCCGCGACCTCCGCCGGCAGCTCTACCGTGCCGAAGCCGAGACGCAAGAAGACCAGAATGGGCCAGTGCCAAAGATACAGGGAATAGGAGATCAGGCCGATCAGCACCAAGGGCTTCCAGCCCAGGACGCGGGCGAAGCCGTGGTCGCCTCCGGCACGGATCACCAGCGCTGCGCCGAGGCAGGGAAGCAGCGCGGCGACCCCCGGAAAGGGAACGCTCGAATCGTAGGCCAGGGCCGCGATGAGGATCATCGCGGTGCCGAGGAAGGCGACGCAAGCGTTGAGGCGCCTTCCCGGCAGCCGGGGCACGACGCCCAGCGCCAAGGCAGCGCCGAGCATCAGTTCCCAGGCGCGGGTCGGCAGAAGGTAGAAGCCCGCGGCAGCGAAGCCGTCCACCGCGAGTACACTGGCCAGCAGGGAAAGGCCGAATACCGCGGCCATGGCGGCGATCCGAAAGCTGTTGGCGCGCCTGCCGGGCAGAAGCAGCAACAACAGCGGCCAGAGGATATAGAACTGCTCCTCGACTGCGAGTGTCCAAGTATGGAGCAGTATCCGGTACTCGGCGGCGGTCGAGAAGTAGTCGGTCGCCTGCCAAAAGTAGAAATTGGATGCAAAGAAGGTCGTCGCTAGAACGGATTTCGAGAAATCCTCGAAAGCGGAGGCTTGGAACAGGAAGAACGCGCCGATGCCGCTGACCAGCATGACCGTGAAGAGCGCTGGCAGGATACGACGTGCGCGGCGTTCATAGAAACCTGCGAGTGAAAACTGCCGGGTTTCGATCTCGGCAAGCAGGATGCCGGTGATCAGATAGCCAGAAATGACGAAAAAGACGTCGACTCCGACGAAGCCTCCTGACAGGGCGGAAAAGCCCGCGTGGTAGAAGACGACCGGGAGGACCGCGACCGCCCGCAGCCCGTCGATGTCGGGGCGATAGCTCAGGCTGGCCAAAGGCAGCCTGGGATATCGCGCGCCAAGGGGAGGATTTCCGCCCTTATGGGACTTCGGCGAAGATCCGCCAAGCCGCAGCCTCAATAATCACCTAGGAGAGTATTGACGCTGAATCTATCTCTGCAGACAAGAAAAAAAGCAATCCTGAGGCGAGTATCAGAGGCGCTAAAACGATAAGTTCTATCTATCCGTTTGCGAGATCACGGCTGATCGGCGCGGTAACGCAAAGCGCGGTTAGTTCTCCTCCGGCGGCTGGCCGAGCAGGCAGTGCTTGGTGAAGGCGCCGGCTTCGTTGACCGTCCAGTCGCCGGTCGGCTTGTCCTTCATCTCCTCGCACCACTCGGGGCTGCCGAGCTCCGGCTCGCAGGCGGCGAGAACGCCCAGGGCCAGTCCGAGCCCGGCGCCGAGCGCGAGGCTCCTCAGGATGGTCTTGCTTGCGGTCACGGCGTTCCTCCCCCAGGCTTGCGATCTCTGGAGTCTAGCCGATTCTCCGCGCGCCGTAAGCGCGAAGACCGGCACGGTAGGCGGAAAGGCGCGCTCATGTTCTTCGGTCTCTTCGGTCTGCGCGAGCGCTCGCGTCACCTGCAGATCCTCGACGATCACCTGCGCGCCGCCGGGGTGCACCCGCTGCTGATCCCCGAGGAGATCAAGCTGACGGCGCTGAAGTTCGTCAAATCCGGCCCCGGCCTCGACAGCGGATCGCATCCCAACGAGCCCGCCCTGGCCGAGACGGCGCGGCTGCTCGCCTATTGCTTCTCCGGCCCGGAGGAGTTCGCCGAGAGCAACGGCGCGAACTCCTGCGAGGCCGAGGAGCGCAAGCTCGCCCTGGCGCTGGAGGCCGGCGAGGGGCTCGAAGCGCAGCTCGTGATGCTCGCACTGGCCAGCGGCATCGCCCACAACTCCATCGCCGATCGCTTCGATGTCGAAGCCGGCGAGGAGGAACCGGATAGCTAGGATACGACCTGCAGCTTGCGTTCGAAGACCCGCAGCGCCTCGGCCAGCTTGCCGGAGCGCGCGAGCTGCTGGCGGCCGCTGTACACCGCGTAGTCGAACTCCTTGCCCGGCTTGCTGCTGCCGTTCGCGCGCTTGGCGATGGAAAACAGCGGCTGGTCGTGGGTGTGACGGAAGATCGAGAACATCGCGATTCCGGGCTGATGGTCGATGGCGTAGTCGCGCCACTCCCCGGTCATCACGCGGCGGCTGTAGACGGAAAGAAGCTGGGTGAGTTCGCTGCGGTTGAAATAGACGGCCCTTTGGCTGCGCCGCGGGCCACCGCCCTTTCCGGGCCGGAAGTCCTCAAGCAGGTGCAGCTGCCCCATGAAAACTCCTTTGCAAGCGCCTCATAACATTGCCGTTACACAGTTTTCCCGAAAACGGCGCGCAGGTCCAGTGCCCGCACGCCTCGCCGCCGGGCAAGCGGCGATTGAACGGGACGGGGCAAGGACCTAGCTAGGGGGTATCCTCTGGTGCGCATGCGAAGGAGCTTAGCCATGGCTGCAGTCCCCCCGATCTGCGATTTCGGCTGGATCGCCCACGACTTCACCCTGCAGGCGACGGATGGCCAAACCTACAGCCTAGCGGACCTGCGCGGCGAAAGAGGCACCCTGCTGATGTTCATCTGCAACCACTGCCCCTACGTGCGTTCGGTGATCGAGCGCATCGTGCGCGATGCGGAGGAGTTGCAGGGCCTGGACATCGGCGTGGCGGCGATCATGTCCAACGACACTGCCGCTTACCCGGAGGACTCCTTCGACAAGATGAAGGACTTCGCCCGCGATCACGGCTTCACCTTCCCCTACCTCTTCGACAGGCAGCAGACCGTGGCCGCCGCCTACAACGCGGTCTGCACGCCGGATTTCTTCGGTTTCAACAGCGAACTCGAGCTGCAGTACCGGGGCCGCCTCGACGAAAGCAAAACCACGCCGGTGCCCGATGCCCGCCGCGAGCTCTTCGAGGCGATGAACCGGATCGCCGAAACCGGGCAGGGGCCGAAGGAACAGATCGCCTCCATGGGCTGCTCGATCAAGTGGCGGGCCGCCTAGCTCGCGGGCTCGCCGCAAGATCGCGGCTTGAACGGGCGCGGGATCACCTTTATCAAGCCCGCTGCGGCGCGCTATCATCGCTCGTACGCGCCGAGCGCCAGCCCAAGGTGATCCAGTGACCGACATTTTCCAGGAAGTCGACGAGGAAGTCCGCGCAGAGCGGTACAAGAAGCTCTGGCAGAAGTATGGCTGGGTCGTCATCGCGGCGGCTGTCCTGCTGGTGATCGGCGTTGGCGGTTATGAGGGCTGGAAAGCCTATCGCCAGGATCAGCAGCTTGAGGAATCGGTCCGTTACTCCAGTGCTATGGATGCGATTGGGTCCGGCAACGCCCAGCAGGGGATTGCCGAGCTGGAGGCGCTCGCCGAGGACGGCTCCTACGGCTACAGCGAGCTCGCCGCCTTCGAGGCGGCGCGGGCGCGGATCGAGGCCGGAGAGGTAGAGGTTGGAGTCGCGGCCTATCGTGAAATCGCCGCGGACGGGTCCGCCGATCCCTCGCTGCGTGCCATGGCCCGGTTTCTGGCGGTGATGAACGGGCTGGAACAGGGCAACCCGGCGGACTTGCAAGCCGAGCTGGCGCCGCTGATCGAGACGGGAAATCCCTTTCGTCCCGCGGCGCTGGAACTTTCGGCGATGATCGCGCTGCAGCAGGGCGACACGCAGACGGCGCGCGAACGCTATGCCCAGATCGCCGACGACCCGGGGGCTCCACAGGGCCTGCGCACCCGCGCGGCCCAGATGCTGAACGGCTTGGGGGAATAACATGGCGATCCTTCTGCGCGGCCTTGCTCTCACCCTGTTTTGTCTTGCTATCGCCGGCTGCAGCACAGTCGAGGATCTTTTCAAGGAAGACGAGGAGCTGCTGCCCGGCGAGCGCATCGCGATTCTCTCGCTCGAGCGCGGGCTGGAAGCCGATCCGGCGATCGCCGACCTGCGGGTGACCCTGCCGCCGGCGCAGCCCAACAGCGAATGGCCGACCGCGGGTGGCAACAACGCCCATGCTCTGGGGCATGTCGCGCTCTCCGGCGGCCTGCAGCGCGCCTGGACGGCAGGCGTCGGCGAGAGCTCCGACGATTCAGGCAAGATCCTGACGCAGCCGGTGGTCGCCAACGGCCGCGTCTTCACCATGGACTCCCGCGCTCAGGTATCCGCCTTCGACGCCGGCAGCGGCGGCGCCATCTGGCGCAACGACCTGCAGCCCGAGGACGAAGACGACGGTTTCTTCGGCGGCGGCCTGGCGGTCGCGAACGGCCGGATTTACGTGACCACCGGTTTCGCCAAGGTCTTCGCGCTGGACGCCGGCAGCGGCGGCGTGATCTGGGAAGCCTCGGTCCCGGCGCCGATGCGCGCCGCGCCGACCGTCGCCGACGGCCGGGTCTTCGCCATCACCCTGGACAATGCCGTCTATGCCTTCAATGCCGAGGACGGCGCGCCGCTCTGGCAGCATATCGGGTTCCAGGAACTGGCCGGCCTGATCGGCGCCGCCAGCCCGGCAGTCAGCGGGTCGACCGTGATCGCCCCCTATTCCTCCGGCGAGATCTTCGCCCTGCTGGCTGAAAACGGCCGCGAGCTGTGGAGCGACAACCTGGCAACCCGGAACCGTACGGACCAGGCCAGCGATCTGGCGGACATCCGCGCGCTGCCGGTGATCGACGGCAACCGGGTCTTCGCCATCAGCCATTCCGGCCGGATGGCCGCCATCGACATGCGGCGCGGCCTGCGCGCCTGGGATATCGGGCTCGGCGGCAAGGAAATGCCCTGGCTCGCCGGAGATTTCCTCTTTGTCATCACCAAGGATGCGCAGCTGGTCGCCGTAACCCGCGATCAGGGCCGGATCCGCTGGGTGACGAATCTCGACCGCTGGGAAGATCCCGAGGATCGTGAAGGCCCGATTGCCTGGACCGGGCCGGTGCTGGCCGGCGACCGCCTGGTCGTGGCTTCGAGCACCGGCGTCGCCCTGACCCTGTCGCCCTACGACGGCGAGGTTCTCGGCGCTACGGAGCTGCCGGGGTCGGTCTCGGTGCCGCCGGTGGTGGCCAACGGCATCCTCTACTTCGTGACCGATGGGGGGGACCTCGTCGCGCTGCGCTGAGGCGCTGGACGCGAGGCGTCTCGACAAACCCATGCCCTTCACCCTTGCAATCGTCGGCCGGCCGAATGTCGGAAAGTCGACGCTGTTCAACCGCCTGGTTGGCAAGCGCGTCGCGCTGGTCGACGATCGCCCCGGAGTCACCCGCGACCGCCGGGAGGGCGAGGGCCAGATCTTCGACCTGGAGTTCACCGTGGTGGATACCGCCGGGCTGGAGGATGTGCGCGACCAGAGCCTCGAGGCCAGGATGCGCGCCCAGACCGAAGTGGCGATTGAGGCCGCCGATGCGGTGCTCTTCCTGATCGATGCGCGCGCCGGCGTGACGCCGCTGGACGCCGCTTTCGCGCAGCAGCTTCGTCGTGGCAAGACGCCGATCATCCTGGGCGCCAACAAAACCGAAGGGCGCGCCGCGGAGTCCGGCATGCTGGAGGCCTATGCGCTGGGGCTTGGCGATCCCATCGCGCTCTCGGCCGAGCACGGCCTCGGCATCGACGCGCTCTACGAGCGCCTGAAACCGATGATCGCCGAATACCAGGCGCGTGGCGAAAGCGAGAGCGAGGAGGAGCAGACGCTGCAACTCGCCGTGGTCGGGCGGCCCAACGTCGGCAAGTCCACCCTGATCAACCGGCTGCTCGGCGAGGACCGGCTGCTGACCGGTCCGGAAGCCGGGATCACCCGGGATTCCATCGCCGTGGAGTGGCGGTTCAATGACCGTCCGCTGCGGCTGGTCGATACCGCGGGCCTGCGCCGCAAGGCCAGGGTGACCGACCGGGTCGAGAAGCTCTCCGCCGCAGAGACGGCGCGGGCCATCGACTTCGCCCAGGTGGTGGTGCTGCTGCTCGATGCCACGGCCGGCAGCGCCGGAGAGGTGATGGAGAAGCAGGACCTGACCATCGCCCGGCGGGTGGTCGAAGAGGGGCGGGCGCTGGTGCTCGGCCTCAACAAGTGGGATGCCTGCGAGAACCGGCAGGAGATCATGCAGGCGCTGCGCGACCGCCTGGAGCGGTCCTTCCCGCAGACCAAGGGCATTCCCATCGTCACCCTCTCGGCACGCGAGGGCAGGGGCACCACCGAGCTGCTCGAAGCGGTGTTTTCAATCTACGACATCTGGAACACCCGGCTGCCGACCGCGGCGCTGAACCGCTGGCTGCAGGAGGTGATCTCGGCGCATCCGCCGCCGGCGCCCGGCGGCCGGCGTATCCGCCTGAAGTACATAACCCAGGCCAAATCCCGGCCGCCCGGCTTCGTGATCTTCTGCACCAACGGCAAGGACCTGCCGAGTTCCTACCTGCGCTATCTGGAGAACGCGCTGCGCCAGGACTTCGGCCTGCCGGGCACGCCGATACGTATTCATTTGCGAAAGGGCGACAATCCCTACGTATGAGTCCCCTACCCCCTATCCCGGAGGAAGCAAGCATGAGCCAAGAACATCGCGTCGAACTGGTCCCGGTCGATAACCGCGTGGTGGTGGAGTTCAACGGCGAGACCCTGGCCGACAGCAGCGAGGCCGTGCGGGTCGATGAAACCGGCTATCCGGCGGTCTATTACCTGCCGCGCCATGCCGTCCGCATGGACGTGATGGAGCCGAGCGACCACCACACCCACTGCCCCTACAAGGGCGATGCCAGCTACTTTACCGTCGCCGTGAACGGCAAGCGGGCCGAGAACGCGGTCTGGTACTACGAGGAGCCGATCCCCGCAGTGCAGGGCCTGAAGGGCCTGGTCGCCTTCTATACCGACAAGCTCGACGCCGTGAGCGTGGGTGGCCAGAAAATCTAGGACAGGCTGACGATCTCGCCGTTGCGCCGGCAGTCCGCCGAGGCCAGCTCGACGAAGGCCCCGGCGATCTCTTCCGGCGCGCGCAGGGTCATTGGATCCTCGCCCGGAAACGCTTGGGCCCGCATGCCGGTGCGGATCGGCCCGGGCGAGAGCAGATTGGCCTTCACCTTGGTCTTGGTGATCTCGGCGGCGTAGCTCTTCACCAGCATATCCAGCGCCGCCTTGCTGGCGGCGTAGACCGCCCAGTAGGCCATCGCCATCTGCGCCGCGCCCGAGGTGACGAAGATCGCGCGTCCGGCCTCCGACTGCCGAAGCAGCGGATCGAGACTGCGGATCAGCCGGTAGTTGGCGGTGACGTTGAGGTCGAAGACATGTTCCCAGGTGTCCGGCGGGATGTGCCCGACCGGCGAGAGCGTCCCGAGCAGCCCGGCGTTGCCAACCAGCACGTCGAGGCGGCCGTAGCGCTCGTACAGCGATTTGCCGAGCAGGTCGATGCTGTCGAATTCGCGCAGGTCGAGCGGCACCAGCAGGGGTTTGAGCCCGCCGCCGGCGCGGATCTCGTCGTCCAGCTCCTCCAGTCCGCCCACCGTGCGCGCGGTAAGCACCGTCTGCGCGCCTTCGGCGGCGTAGCGCAGCGCGACGGCGCGGCCGATGCCGCGGGTCGCGCCGGTGATCAGGGCGATCCGCCCCTCGAGTTTCTTGGGGTCAGGCATAGGGATTTTCTCTGCGGATTTTGCGTTTTCTCATCGTCGCCAGTTTCTTGCCGCTCTTCTCGCCTCCGGCAAGCAGGGCGACGCCGGCGAGCATGCCGATGGCGGCATAGACGGCCACTTCGGCGGTGAAGGCGACGCCCGGCTGGAACTGCTGCCAAGTCGCCGCCGCGGTGTCGGTCTCGAAGCTGCGGATCAAGGTGAAGACCTTCTGGAAGGAACCGGCCGACTCCAGCGCATCGTAGTGCGCCCAGAGCCGCTCCAAGGCTTCCTGGCGCACTTCCAGCAGGCGGCCGAGCCCGGCCTTGGCGGCCTCGGCGGTTTCGCTGTCGATCTGGCGCAGGATGTCGCGCAGCACGATCTCGCTTTCCTTGATGCGTCCGAACAGCACCGCCGTGTACTGCTGATAGAACTCGGGCAGCTGGGAGAAGGCGCCGGCGCCGGCGACCGCGAAGATACCGTTGAGGATACGCGCGATCATCGCCGTGGTCTCACCTGGGGGGCCCAGCCGAGGGTCAGGCCCGTTTCATCTCGGCCAGAAGCGAGAGCTGTCCGCCGGAATTCTCTTCCCGGTCGGTCAGCCGCGTCGGGTACTCGCCGGAAAAGCAGGCATCGCAGTACTGCGGCTGGGCGGCATTGCGTCCGGCCTCGCCCATCGCCCGATAGAGCCCGTCGATCGAGACGTAGGCCAGGCTGTCGACGCCGATATGCTTGCCCATTTCCTCGACGCTCATGCGATGCGCCAGTAGCTGCTCGCGCTCCGGCGTGTCGACGCCGTAGAAGCAGGAATGGGTGGTCGGCGGCGCGGCGATGCGCATGTGCACCTCGGTGGCGCCGGCGGCGCGGACCATTTCCACGATCTTGATCGAGGTGGTGCCGCGCACGATCGAGTCGTCGACCAGGATCACCCGCTGCCCTTTGATCTTGGCGCGGTTGGCGTTGTGCTTCAGCTTGACGCCGAGGTTGCGGATCTCCTGCCCCGGTTCGATGAAGGTGCGCCCGACATAGTGGTTGCGGATGATGCCGAGCTCGAAGGGGATCTTCGCCTCCTCGGCGTAGCCCAGCGCCGAGGGGACGCCGGAATCCGGCACCGGGATGATGACGTCGGCGGGGACGGGACTTTCCTTGGCCAGTTCCACGCCGATCCGCTTGCGTGCGTCATAGACCGACTCGCCCTCGATCACCGAATCCGGGCGGGCGAAATAGATGTACTCGAAGATGCACTGGCGCTTCGGCGCCGGCGGCGCGATGCGCAGGCTGTGGACGCCGCTGGCGTCGAGCACCAGCATCTCGCCGGGGCTGACGTCGCGCACCAGCTCGGCGCCGATGATGTCCAGGGCGCAGGTTTCCGACGCGACGATGTGGGCGTCGCCCAGCTTGCCGAGCACCAGCGGGCGCACGCCCAGGGGATCGCGCACCGCGATCACCGCGTTGTCGGTCAGGGCGACCAGGGAGTAGGCCCCCTCGACCTGACGCAGGGCGTCGGTCATGCGGTCGATGATGCTGCCGGCCTTGGAAATGGCGATCAGATGGACGATCACCTCTGTGTCCATGGTGGACTGAAAGATCGCGCCCTCGCGCACCATCTCCTGACGCAGCCGTGTGGAGTTGGTCAGATTGCCGTTGTGCGCCAGCGCCAGGCCGCCGACGTCGAGGTCGGCGAACAGCGGTTGCACGTTGCGGATCACCGTCTCGCCGGTGGTCGAGTAGCGGTTGTGGCCGATCGCCGCGTGGCCCTTGAGGCGGCTCATGACCAGTTCGCTGGAGAAGATATCGCCGACATAGCCGAGATCGCGGTGCGCGTTGAAGCGCTGGCCGTCGAAACTGACGATGCCGGCCGCTTCCTGCCCGCGATGCTGCAGGGCGTGCAGGCCGAGCGCGGTATGGGCGGCGGCGTCGGCGTGATTGAAGATACCGAAAACGCCGCATTCCTCGCGGAGTTTATCGTCGTCGAAGGGGTTGGTCGTAAGCACGGGCCTGGCTGATTTCCTTTGCACTGGCCACAGAGGACGGCTGCTGGCTAATCCGTATTCTCGATCAGGCGCTGCATCTCGTCACGTTGGTCAGGGTTATACCCTTCCCGGGTCGAGTCTGCATCGTCTTTTGCTTCCGGCTCGGGCTGCGGCGTCAAAAGGTTGCGCAGCGACTCTTCGGTCTCAATGGCGTCCTCGGTCGTATCCTTGGCCCGCTCCGCCGCGTTTTCCCCGCGGATCCGGATATCCTCGGGGATCAGCGCCTGCAGCAGGGCCGCGCCGCGCTCGATCAGCGGGCGCGACTTGGCCTCGGTAATCCACCCCGGCCGCTCGTCCACCGGCAGCAGCCAGACCAGAACTAGCCAGGCGACGCAGACGATGACCGCCCCGCGCAGGAAGCCGAACAGCAGGCCGAGCGTGCGGTCGAGCGCGCCGAGGCTTGATTCCTGCACCTGGCGGGACAGCGTGCGGGAGACAATCGAGAACAGAATCAACGCGACCAGGAAGATCGCCACGCCCGCGGTGATGTCCGCCGCCAACTCGATAGCGATATAGTCGCGCGCGATCGGCTGGGCAATGGGAAAGAGATAGAGCGTGACTACCGCGGCGCCGACCCAGGCGCCGATCGACAAAGTCTCGTGGACCAGGCCGCGCACGAAGGCGAGCGCGCCGGACAGCAGCAGGATCACGATGACGACGATATCGGTGACGTTGATTGCAAGATTATCCATGCTGGCGGCTGTCCGTGTCCCTGGTTCGCGCGCCCCCGAATTCGGCCACCAGATCGCGCAGGTGGCCGATCTCTGTTAACGCAATCGCCGAGTCCCCGCCAGCTTTCTCGCGCGCGCGGGCCTTGCGGCGGCGCGGCAGCAGGGCGCGGACGAAACCCAGCTTGGCCGCCTCCTTGAGCCGCAGGTCGCCGTGGGAGACCGGGCGGATCTCTCCGGACAGGCCGATCTCGCCGAAAACCACGCAGTCCTGGGGCACGGCCTTGCCGCTGACCGCCGAGATCAGCGCCGCCGCGACCGCCAGATCGGCGGCCGGTTCGCCGATGCGCAGGCCGCCGGCGACGTTGAGATAGACGTCCTTGCCGGCGAGCAGCAGGCCGCAGCGCGCCTCCAGCACGGCCATGACCATGGCCAGCCGCCCGGAGTCCCAGCCGACCACGGCGCGGCGCGGCGTGGCGAGGGGAGAGGGGGAGACCAGCGCCTGTATCTCGACCAGCACCGGACGGGTGCCCTCCATCCCGGCGAAGACGGCGGCGCCGGAAACCTCCTCCTGGCGGTCGCCGAGAAACAATTCGGAAGGGTTGGCGACCTCCATCAGGCCGGCGTCGGTCATCTCGAAGACGCCGATCTCGTCGGTCGGGCCGAAGCGGTTCTTGACCGCGCGCAGGATGCGGAACTGGTGGCCGCGTTCGCCCTCGAAGGTCAGCACGCTGTCGACCATGTGCTCCAGCACCTTGGGACCGGCGATCACGCCTTCCTTGGTGACGTGGCCGACCAGCAGCAGGCAGAAGCCCCGGCTCTTGGCCAGGCGAATCAGCTCCTGGGCGCTGGCGCGGACCTGGGAAACCGTGCCCGGCGCGGAATCCAGGGAATCGACGTACATGGTCTGGATCGAATCGATCACCACCACGCCGGGGTTCTCCAGCCTTTCCAGGGCGGCGCAGATGTCGCGCACCGCCGTGGCCGAGGCGAGCTGCACGTCGCTTTCCGCAAGGCCCATACGGCGCGCGCGCAGACGGACCTGATCGACCGCCTCCTCGCCGGAGATGTAGGCGCAGGACAGAGCGTTCTCGCCGCCGGACAGCGCCGCCACGACCTGCAGCAGCAGGGTGGACTTGCCGATCCCGGGGTCGCCGCCGATCAGCACCGCAGAGCCGCGCACCAGCCCGCCGCCGCAGACCCGGTCGAACTCGGCGATTCCCGAGCCGCGCCGCGCCGCCTTCTCCGCGGCGCCGGCGAGATCGGCGAACTCGACGGCGCGCGTCGCCTTGCGGGTCTTGGGCTTGAGCCCGCCTGGCGCGGACGAGGGGGTGGCTTCCTCGACGATGGAGTTCCACTCGCCGCAGGCCTCGCAGCGCCCGACCCAACGGCCGAAACTGGTGCCGCAGGACTGGCAGACATAGATGGACTGGCGTTTGGCCAAGGGCCGATCGGGCTCCCTTAGAGGGCGTTAGCCGAAGTGATCCTGGATCTGCATTTGAATCGGCCCCTCGGCGCGGCCGTGGATGAACTGCTCGACGTAGTCGTTGCCGGACTCGTCGATCTTGGCGGTCGGGCCGTCCCAGACGATCTTGCCCTGATAGAGCATGGTCATGCGGTCGGAAATCCGCCGGGCGCTGGCCATGTCGTGAGTGATCGAGAGGGCGGTCGCGCCCAATTCCTTGACGCACTTGCCGATCAGCCGGTCGATCACGGCGCCCATGATGGGGTCGAGGCCGGTGGTCGGCTCGTCGAAGAAGATGATCTCCGGCTGGGTGGCGATGGCGCGGGCCAGGCCGACGCGCTTCTTCATGCCGCCGGAGAGCTCGGCGGGATAGAGCAGCCCTACTTCCGCTTTCAGGCCGACATCCGCGAGCCGCTGATAGGCGATGGTCTTGGCTTCCTTGCGGTCTATCCTCTGGCCCTGGATCAGGCCGAAGGCGACGTTCTCCCAGACCGAGAGAGAGTCGAACAGCGCCGCCGACTGGAACAGCATCCCGAACTTGCTGCGGATCCGGTCCAGGTCCTTGCCGCGCGTGCCGACGACTTCCTCGCCATCGACCTTGATCGAGCCCTCCTGGGGGTGGAGCAGGCCGAGAATGCACTTGAGCAGCACCGACTTGCCGCTGCCCGAACCGCCGATCACCACCACGGACTCGCCCTCGGCGATGTCGAGATCGAGGCCATTCAGCACGACGTTGCTGCCGAAGGCCATTTTCAGGCCGCGGATCTCGATCTTCATCGCGGTGTTGGGGGCGGGGCTCATCGCGCGAAGAACAGCTCGGTGATGATGTAGTTCGAGCAGAGGATCAAAATCGAGGCGGAGACCACGGCATTGGTGGTCGCGGCACCGACGCCCTGGGCGCCGCCGCGCGACTGATAGCCGTGGTAGCAGCCCATCAGGGTGACGATGAAGCCGAACACGCCGGCCTTGACCAAACCCGAGATGACGTCGGTCGCCTGCAGGAAATCGACGGTGTTCTTGATGTAGGTCGAGGGATTGAAGCCGAGCTTGTAGACCGAAACCAGATAGCCGCCGAACACGCCGATGATCATCGCGGTCAGCACCAGGATCGGCAGCATGGTGACCCCGGCGATCAGGCGCGGCGCCACCAGGTATTTGAAAGGGTTGGTGGCGAGGGTGGTCAGGGCGTCGATCTGCTCGGTCACCTTCATGGTGCCGATCTCCGCCGCCATGGCGGCGCCGACCCGCCCGGCCACCATCAGCCCGCCGAGCACCGGGCCGAGCTCGCGGGTGATCGACACCACCACGACATTGGGGATAGCGCTCTCCGCCGAGAAGCGCGCGAAGCCGGTGTAGGACTGCAGCGCCAGGACCATGCCGGTGAAGATCGCGGTCAGCCCGACCACCGGCAGGGAGTAGTAGCCGACCTCGACCATCTGGCGAAGGATCAGCCGGGGATAGAAGGGCGGGCGGACGCTGTGGCTGAGCCCCGACAGGGTGAACAGCATCAGCCGGCCGGTGGCTTCCATAAAGGCGAGGAAGGTTCGTCCCAGCGGCTGAAGGATGGGCACCATGTCACTTTTCATCGGCCGAGATAGCTCCGCCGGTAGCGCGCGCCCAGGGCCGTCAGAATCTCATAGGGGATGGTGCCGGCCTCCGCCGCCAAGCCGTCGACGCCCTCGCGTGGCGAGAGCAGGTCGACCAGCCCGCCGGGCTGGGCCGCGTTCTCCGGCAGCCCGGTGACATCGAGTGAGATCAGATCCATGGAAACCCGTCCGACGACCGCCACGCGCTTGTCCCCCACCCACGCGTGCCCCCTGTTCGATAGGTAGCGTAGATATCCATCCGCGTAGCCGGCTGCGACCGTGGCTAGACGCAGCGGGCCTTCGGCGCGGAAGGTCGCACCATAGCCAACGCTCTGAGGGGCGTCAATCTGACGGACCTGCAGGATTCTGCCTTGTAGGCGAACGACTTGGCGCATCGGATTGATGCCCGCCGGAGCCGGATTCCCGCCATAGAGGGCGATTCCCGGCCGGGCCAGGTCGAAATGATAGGCGGGATCGAGAAACACCCCGTAGGAATTGGCCAGCGAGGCGGTGGCCCGGGGTAGGGCGCTGGCGATCCGGGCGAAGGCGGCGCGCTGCGCCTCGTTCATCGCTGAGTCCGGCGTATCGGCGCAGGCGAGGTGGCTCATGACCTGCAGTTTGCCGAAGGCAGAGAGAATCTCGGGATCGGCCAGCAAGGCATCGGTATCGCTTGGCATCAGGCCGAGCCGCGCCATGCCGGTGTCGAAGTGAATGGCGGCGGGACGGGCGCCACGCTCCTTGCAGTACGTCGCCCAGCGCTCGATCTGGCCGGGATCGTTGAGCACTGGAACCAGGTTCTGGGCGGCGAAGTCCGCTTCCTCGCCGGGCAGTAGGCCGTTGAAGACCGAGATTGCCGCTTCGGGCAGCAGGGCGCGCAGCAGCGCGCCTTCCTCCAGGGTGGCGACGAAGAAGTCCCGGCAGCCTGCGCCCCACAGCTTGGGCGCGGCCGCGGTCATGCCGATGCCGTAGGCGTCGGCCTTGACCGCGGCGCCGCAGCCTGCGCTTCCCAGGCGCTCTCGAAGCAAACGGTAGTTCCAGGCCAGCGCCTCGAGGTCGATGGTCAGCAGGGAGGCGCCGCCGCCGCTCGCGCTCGGCATCGCCGTCAATGCTGCTCCGGCAGGTAGTCTTCGGCGATGTAATCGCTGAACTTGGTGGTGTTGCCGTCGAACACCAGCTTGCGGGTGCCGATGGGGCCGTGGCGCTGCTTGGCGACGATCACTTCGGCCAGGCCGTAGGCTTGATCGCAGCGGTCCTTCCAGCGCTGGTGACGCTCGTCGAACTTCTCGGGGGTCTCGTCCTGGCGCGGGATCGGCTCGGCGCGCTCCAGGTAGTACTGCTCCCGGTAGACGAACATCACCACGTCGGAATCCTGTTCGATGGAGCCGGATTCGCGCAGGTCGGCGAGCTGCGGACGCTTGTCCTCGCGCTGCTCTACGGCGCGCGAGAGCTGGGAGAGGGCCAGCACGGGAACGTGCAGTTCCTTGGCGATGGCCTTGAGGCCGCGGGTGATCTCGGAGACCTCCTGCACTCGGCTGTCGCCGCGCGCCGCGGTCGCGGACATCAGCTGCAGGTAGTCGATTACGATCAGGCTGAGACCCTGCTGCCGCTTCAGCCGTCGTGCCCGGGTCCGCACCGCCGGAATGGTGATCGCCGGGGTGTCGTCGATGTAGAGTCGCAGCCGCTCCAGCTCGCGGCTGGCCTGCATGACGTGCTCGAAGTCGTCGTGGCTGATCGCGCCCTTGCGCATGTCGTCGGACTTCACGCCGGAGCGCTCCGAGAGAATCCGCGCCGCGAGCTGCTCGGAGGACATCTCCAGGGAGAAGAAGGCGACGGTCTGCGGCTGGTCGATGGAATTGCCCTCGCCGTCGGTCTCGCTGCGGGTGGAGCGGGCGACGCTGTAGGCGATGTTGGTGGCCAGGGCCGTCTTGCCCATGGAGGGGCGTCCGGCGAGGATCACCAGATCGGATTTGTGCAGGCCGCCGAGCAGCTTGTCGATCTCCTTCAGTCCGGTCGAGACGCCTGAGACCGCGCCCTCGTTACGGAAGGCGACGGCGGCGCTGTCGATCGCCTGGGTCAGGGCGATGTTGAAACCGAGCAGCCCGCCCTCGGTCTGTCCGGTTTCCGCCAGTTCGTAGAGCTTCTGCTCGGCGCCCTCGATCTGGGTCACAGCCGGCAGCTCGAGATCGTGGTCGAAAGCCTGGTTGACCACGTCCTCGCCGAGGCCGATCAGCGCCCGGCGCAGATAGAGATCGTGGATCAGCTGGCCGTAGTGCTTGGCGTCGATGATGTTGACGTAGTTGCTCTGCAGCTGCGCCAGGTACTGGGCGCCGCCGACCTCGCTGAGATCGCCGTCCTGCTCGAACTTGTTCTTCAGGGTGACGGCGTTGGCCACCTGGCCGCGGTCGATCAGGATCCGGCTGGCCTCGAAGATGCGGCCATGCACGGGATCGGCGAACTGCTCGGGCCGCAGGAAGTCGGAGACCTTTTCCATGGCCATGTTGTTGGCCAGGATCGCGGCGAGCAGCGCCTGCTCGGCCTCGTAGTTGACCGGCGGACTGCGGTAGCCGGCCTCGGTTTCGTCTGCCCGTCCAACCAGCGGCGTTACGGTCGATTGTGCGTTGTCACCCATGCGAGAGACCCTAGCAGGCTTCCGGTGCTTTCGGCGGCGGCGCGGCTTGGGGATAACAAAAATCAGCGGGGAAAACTTTTCCCGCTGCAGCAGCGCGCGGCACCACGCTCAGCACAGCATTGTAAGATGGCGAGAGCAGGGCGAAGGAAATCAGCGATTTAGGGTTCAGACCGCCGGAGCGACTCGGTGCAGATCTACTCGGCGGCGCGGGTGGACTTCTGTGCGGTTCCCCGTTCCCAGTCGGTGATGTAGTCGCGGGTCAGCGGCACGGCCTCCTGCTTGTGGGCCAGCTGGATCTGGAACACCATCTGGTCCATGTAGCGGAAGGAGACCTCGCAGCCGGCGAGATAGAAGTCCCACATCCGGCAGAAGCGGTCGTCGTAGAGCGTGCGCGCCCTGTCGATGTTGGCCTCGAAACGCTCGCGCCAGTGGCGCAGAGTCTCGGCGTAGTGCAGGCGCAGGATCTCGATATCGGTGATATAGAGCCCGACATCCTCGATCGCCGCCGTGACCTCGGACAGAGAGGGCGTATAGCCCCCTGGAAATATGTACTTGCGCAGCCAGGGGTTGGTCGGCCCCGGCGGGCCCATGGTGCCGATGGCGTGCAGCAGCATCACGCCGTCCTCGGCGAGCACCGATTTCACCTTCCGGAAGAACTCGTGGTAGTGGGAGGAGCCGACATGCTCGAACATGCCGACCGAGACAATCCGGTCGTAGGTTCCCGGTTCCTCACGGTAATCGCGCAGGTGGAACTCGGTCCGCTCGGCCAGGCCTTCCTTCTCGGCGCGGGCGCGGCTGATCTTGAGCTGCTCCTCGGAAAGCGTCACGCCGGTGACCTTGGCGTCGGCCTCGCGGGCCAGATAGAGCCCCATGCCGCCCCAGCCCGAGCCGATATCGAGGATGTTCAGCCCCGGTTTGTCGAGCAGCAGCTTGGCGGCGATGTGCCGCTTCTTGTTGGTCTGGGCTTGCTCCAGCGTGTCCTGTTCCGAGGTGAAGTAGGCGCAGGAATACTGCCGGTCGTCGTCGAGGAAGAGATCGTAGAGCTCGCCCGAGAGATCGTAGTGGTGGGCGACATTGCGCCGCGCCCGGGAGATCGGATTGAAAGTGCGCAGATGGCGCAGGGGCACGGCGATTCTGCGGATCCAGCGGCGTAGGGGATGATTGCCGACGTTGCGGATGTTGCGCGAGGCGATGTCCAGGAAATCGTAGATCGAGCCCTGCTCCAGGACCAGATGTCCGTCCATATAGGCTTCGCCGACATGCAGCGTGGGATTGAGCAGCATCCGCAGCTCGGTCCAGCGGTTGGTGATGCGGATGGTGGCGGGCGGCCCTTCGCCATCCCCATAGGTGGCGCGCTTGCCTTTCGCATCGATCACCGTCAGTTCCCCGGTGGTGACGACCGCCTTGAAGAAACGATGCGCGAACATGCCTGCCTCTAACTCACGACCCGATCCGGCGCACGGCTCCCCTTGGCCTTTCGACCCTTCACTCGGTCTGCCGAATCTCTTGTTTATCGGAAAATCGTAATAGAGCCGATTTGCCCTTGTCCAGAAGTTGAATTTCTCCGCTGCGGCAAAGAACCTCGGCTGAGGCGAAAAAAAACGGCGGCGCCAGCGCGGCGCCGCCGTTTCGATTCAAGCGCTTAGCGAGAGTTAAGCGGTCTTGCTTTCCTCGTCTTCGGCCTCTGCGGAGACTTCCGCGTCCTCGGCATCGGCTTCTGCGGCTTCCAGTTCCTCGACCGCCGCGATCACTTCCTCGCCGGCGGCCTCGGTCACGGCCTGCTGCTCCTCTGGCGTGATCTCGTGGCCGGTATGGGCCTGCACCTCGGCCTCGGTTTCCGAACGCGCGACATTGACGGTCACCGTGACCGAAACCTCGGGATGCAGGCGTACACGCACCGCATGCAGGCCGAGCACCTTGATCGGATTGTCGAGCAGCACCTGGCTGCGGCTCACGGTCGCTCCGGCCTCGGTCAGGGCGTCGGCGATGTCGCGGGCGCTGACCGACCCGTAGAGCTGGCCGGTGTCGCCGGCCTGACGGATCATCGTCACCGTCATGCCTTCGACCTTCGTGGCGGCCGACTCAGCCTCTTCCTTGCGTTTGAGGTTCTCGGTCTCGAGCTGGGCGCGCTGCGATTCGAAGACTTCCATGTTCGCCTTGGTGGCGCGGAGGGCCTTCTTCTGCGGCAGCAGGAAGTTGCGGGCGAAACCGGGCTTCACCTTCACGACATCGCCCATCTGGCCGAGCTTCTCGATGCGTTCGAGCAGTATGATTTCCATGTCTTTTCTCCCGCCTCTACTTCACGACGTAGGGCAGCAGGGCAAGGAAGCGCGCGCGCTTGATGGCGCGGGCGAGCTCACGCTGCTTCTTGGCCGAGACCGCGGTGATGCGGCTGGGCACGATCTTGCCGCGCTCCGAAACGAAACGCTGCAGCAGGCGCAGGTCCTTGTAATCGATCGCCGGCGCGTTGGGGCCGGAGAAGGGGCAGGACTTGCGGCGGCGGAAAAAGGGGCGGCGCGGTCCGCCGCCACGGCTGACGACTTCGATAGCCATTACTCATCCCCTCCCTTGCTTTCGGTGCTCGGCTCGCGGCGCGGGCCACGGTCGCGGTCGCCGCGATCCCCCCGGTCGCCGCGATCTCCACGATCCCCGCGGTCGCCACGGTAGCCGCCGCGGTCGCCTCCACGGCCGCCACGGTCGTCGCGGCGGTCCCGGCTCTGCATCATCGCAGAGGCGCCTTCCGTCAGCTCGTTCACCCGCACCGTGAGATAGCGCAGGATGTCCTCGTTGAAGCGCATGTTGCGCTCGAACTCCAGCACCGTGTCGGCGGGGGCGTCGATGTTCAAGAGGACGTAGTGCCCCTTGCGGTTCTTCTTGATGCGGTAGGCTAGGTTCTTCAGTCCCCAGTACTCTTGCGACTTCACCTCGCCGCCGTTGTCGGCGATGAGTTTCTGAAGCTCTTCCGTAAGAGTCTCGACTTGCGAGGCGGAGATGTCCTGGCGAGCGATCACGACGCTCTCGTATAAGGCCATCCGATAAACTCCCTATGGCTGTTGGTGGGCCGGAGCCGCCACGCACCTGCGCGGATCGGCCGCTCGGCCCTATCCGGCCCCGCGCAGCAAAGGCGGTGGGACCGGCAAGGAGCGGTGGGTCTCCCCACCGAGGGCGCGGACTATACAGATTTTCCCTTGCCCCGCAAGGTCTTTGCCCCCGGCTTGACAGCGCGCCGGGAGGGGCTATCACTGGCGCCCGATCAGGCGGGATAAAACCAGGGAGGGGGCATCATGAGCAAGGCATTCGTCTTTCCGGGGCAGGGCAGCCAGGCGGTCGGCATGGGCCGGGAGCTCTACGAAGCCTTTCCGGCCGCCCGCGAGGTCTTTCAGGAGGTCGACGACGCGCTGGGGCAGAAGCTCTCGAAGCTGATGTTCGAGGGCCCGGAGAGCGACCTCACCCTGACCGAGAACGCGCAGCCGGCGCTGATGACCGTCTCCCTGGCCGTCCTGCGGGTATTGCAGCGCGAGGGGGGCTTCGAGCTGGGCGGCAAGGCGGCCTTCGTCGCCGGGCATTCCCTGGGCGAGTATTCGGCGCTGGCCGCCGCCGGCGCACTGGAGCTGGCGGACACAGCACGGCTGCTGAAACAGCGCGGCCAGGCGATGCAGCGGGCGGTCCCGGTCGGCGAGGGCGCCATGGCGGCGCTGCTCGGCATGGACCTGGAGCAGGCACGCAAAGTCGCCGAAGAAGCCGCCGCAGGGGGCGAAGGCGACGAGGTCTGCGCCCCGGCCAACGACAACGCGCCGGGCCAGGTGGTGCTCTCCGGCCATCTCGCCGCCATCGAGCGGGCCATCGAGCTCGCCAAGGAGCGCGGCGCCAAGCGGGCGATGATGCTTTCGGTCTCCGCGCCCTTCCACTGCGAACTGATGGCGCCGGCCGCCGATGTCATGGCCGGCGCCCTGGCCGAGGTCACCCTGATGCCGCCGGCCTTGCCGCTGATCGCCAATGTCACCGCCGAACCGGTGAGCGACCCCGAGGATGTCCGCAGCCTGCTGGTGCAGCAGGTCACCGGCATGGTGCGCTGGCGCGAGTCCGTGCTGTGCATGGCCGCCGAGGGAGTCGACACCCTGGTCGAGCTCGGGTCCGGCAAGGTGCTGACCGGCCTGACCCGCCGCATCGACAAGGAACTCACCGGCATCGCCGCCGGCACCCCCGCCGAGATCGAGGCGCTGCTGAAGCAGCTTTAGGCGTCGTTTGCCGCCTTGGAGTCCGGCGGGGCCTGGCGGCGGTCGTGCATGCCATAGGCGCGGAGCACCTGGACCACCTGCAGGGAGTAGTCCTCGAACAGCGCGGTTCGGCCGGCCTTCTGCGCCGCGCGATGCTTTTCCAACCTGCGCCATTCCTCGATGGCCTCCTCGTCGCGCCAGAAGGACAGCGAGAGGATTTTGCCGGGCTCGGCGAGGCTCTCGAAGCGCTCGATCGAGATAAAGCCGTCGATCTCGGCGAGCAGGGGCCGCAGTTCGGCGGCGATGTCGAGATAGGCCTCCTGCCGGCCGGGCTTGGGTTTGACCTGGAAGATCACCGCCAGCATTGTTTCCTCCTTGCATCTGCGCCGCGCAGACCGCAGCTAGTTCCCATGCTGCCGCGCGCCTTGCCGCGCCGCGAGCGCAGTATGAGAATAGCTGACTGTCACGGACGGCATCAAAATACGCCTGACGAAACGACAAAGGGGAGGACGGATGTTCGATTTGACCGGTAAAGCGGCCCTGGTGACCGGGGCCTCCGGCGGTATCGGCGGCGCCATTGCGCGCGCCCTGTATGCCCAGGGGGCGAGCGTCGGCCTCTCCGGTACCCGCAAGGAGGCACTGGAAGCGCTGCAGTCTGAGCTGGGCGCGCGGACCGCCGTGCTGCCCTGCAACCTCTCCGACGACTCGGCGGTCGATGCCCTGCCCAAGCAGGCCGAGGAGGCGCTGGGCAGTCTCGACATCCTGGTCAACAACGCCGGGCTGACCCGCGACAATCTGGCGATGCGGATGAAGGACGAGGAGTGGGACCAGGTGATCCGGGTCAATCTCGGCGCCGCCTTCCGTCTGACCCGTGCCAGCCTGCGCGGCATGATGAAGAAGCGCTGGGGCCGGGTGATCGGCATCACCTCGATTGTCGGCGTCACCGGCAATCCGGGGCAGTCGAACTACGCCGCCTCCAAGGCCGGGATGATCGGCATGTCCAAGGCGCTGGCCGCCGAGGTCGCCTCGCGTGGCATCACTGTCAACTGCATCGCGCCGGGCTTCATCAAGACCGCCATGACCGACGCCTTGAACGAGGATCAGCGGGGTAAGCTGCTCGCCTCGATTCCGGCCGGGCGCCTGGGCGAAAGCGAGGATATCGCCGCCGCCGCGGTGTTTCTCGCCAGCGAGCAGGCGTCCTACATCACCGGCCAAACTTTGCATGTGAACGGCGGCATGGCCATGATATGAGAGTTGACCTGTGCGCCGTTTCCGGGCTCGCGCGGCGGGCGCGTCTTAGATTGGCAAGCCAGTGGAGCTATGCTATGAGGCGCGAAATCCGGCTAGCCCGGGGGTTTGAGTGGCTGCGCCGCGCAGCCGGTTGAGAACAGCGTCACGTGTCGATTAGGCGGGCGAAAATTAGAGGTTGAAAGAGCATGAGCGATACTGCCGAGCGGGTTAAGAAGATCGTCGTCGAGCATCTTGGCGTCGACGAGGACAAGGTTACCGACAACGCGAGCTTCATCGATGACCTCGGGGCCGACAGCTTGGACACGGTCGAGCTGGTCATGGCTTTCGAGGAGGAATTCGGCTGCGAAATCCCCGATGACGCCGCCGAAAAGATCGTGACCGTCAAGGATGCGATCGATTTCATTCAGGAACACGCCTGATCCTGCGCATCGCGCCGTCGCGCAGCTGCGCGCGGCGCCACAGCGCCATTTGACCGAGAGAAATCCGATATCCTGATGAGACGCGTGGTCGTCACCGGATTGGGTTTGGTCACGCCGCTGGGTACGGGCGTAAAGCCGGTCTGGGAGCGCCTGTTGAATGGCGAGTCCGGAATCAACGCGGTCCAGAATTTCGATGTCTCCGACCTGCCGGCGAAGATCGCCGGGCAGCCGCCGCGCGGCGAGACCTCCGCAGGAGGCTTCAACGCCGACGATTGGATGGAGCCGAAGGAGCAGCGCAAGGTCGACCGCTTCATCGTCTACGGCATGGCGGCCGCGCAGCAGGCCGTCGAGGATGCCGGATGGCAGCCGCAGGACGAAGAGAGTCTCGATCGCACCGGGGTTATGGTCGGTTCCGGCATCGGCGGTCTGGAAACCCTCTGCGAGGGCGCCATCACGGTGAACGAGAAGGGCCCTCGGCGCCTTTCTCCCTTCTTCATTCCCTCGGCTCTGATCAACCTGGTCTCTGGCCAGGTTTCGATCCGCTACGGTTTCCGCGGACCGAACCACGCTGTGGTCACGGCCTGCTCGACCGGGGCTCACGCCATCGGCGACGCGGCGCGGCTGATCGCGTTCGACGACGCCGACGTGATGGTCGCCGGCGGCGCCGAAGCGACGGTCTGCCGCATGGGCATTGCAGGTTTCTCTGCGGCGCGCGCGCTTTCGACCCACTTCAACGACGAGCCGAGCAGGGCCTCGCGGCCCTGGGACCAAGCGCGCGACGGCTTCGTGATGGGCGAGGGCGCCGGCATCGTCGTGCTGGAAGAGTACGAGCACGCCAAAAAGCGCGGCGCCAAGATCTATGCCGAGGTGATCGGTTACGGCATGAGCGGCGACGCACACCACATCACCGCGCCGGCCGAGGACGGCAATGGCGGCTATCGCGCGATGAAGGCGGCGATCAAACGCGCCGGGATCGAGGCCTCAGACGTCGACTACATCAATGCCCATGGCACCTCGACCCCGCTCGGCGACGTGATCGAGTTGAGCGCAGTGAAGCGCCTGCTGGGCGAAGACTCGGCGAAGCAGACGGCGATGTCCTCGACCAAGTCGGCGATCGGACACCTGCTCGGCGCCGCCGGCGCCGTCGAGGCGATCTTCTGCACCTTGGCGATCCGCGACAACGTGGTGCCGCCGACCCTGAATCTCGACGATCCCTCCCCGGAGTGCGCTGGCATCGACCTGGTGCCGCATCAGGCCCAGGAGCGCATCGTCAACACCGCGCTCAGCAACTCCTTCGGTTTCGGCGGCACCAATGCGAGCCTGGTGCTCGCCAAGCCGCACTGATCCCACGCCCGTGCGCTGGCTGCTCAAGGCCGCGTCCTCGCTTCTCGTCATCGCCGTGGTGGTCGTGGCCGCGACCGCCTATTTCGGCTATCGGGAGTACGAGGAGCCGGGCCCGCTAAGGGCCGAAGCAACCCTGATCGTCCAGAGCGGCAGCGGCGTCGCCGCGATCGCCCGGCAGCTCGAGGACGCCAGGGTCATCGAGGACGCCAGGGTCTTCCGCGCCGCCGCCCGGATCACCGACAAGGCTTCTAAGCTGCGTGCCGGCGAATACCGTTTCGAAGCTGGGATTTCCCTCGAGGAAACCCTCGATCTGCTGGTCTCCGGCGAAACCGTGGTGCGCAAGATCACCGTCCCCGAAGGCCTGACGTCCTTCGAAGTCGTGGCGCTGATCGAGAAGGCAGAGGGGCTGAGCGGGGAGATCGCCGAGCTGCCGGCCGAAGGCAGCCTGCTGCCCGAGACTTTGCACTTCACCTACGGCGATCCGCGCGCCGGCATCCTCGAACGGATGCGCGGCGACATGCAGGCGGCGCTGGAGGAGCTCTGGGCCGCGCGGGCCGAGAACCTGCCTGTCTCCACCCCGGAAGAGGCGGTGATCCTGGCTTCGATCGTGGAGAAGGAAACCGCCGTAGCCGACGAGCGTCCTCTGGTCGCCAGCGTCTTCGTCAATCGCCTGAACCGGGGCATGCCGCTGCAGTCCGACCCCACCGTGGTCTACGCCCTGACGGAGGGCAAGGGGCCGCTGGGACGGGCGCTGACCCGAGCCGACTGGAAGGTCGACCACCCCTACAACACCTACGCCAATTCTGGCCTGCCGCCGGGGCCGATCGCCAATCCGGGCCGGGAGTCCCTCAGCGCCGCGCTCAATCCGGCGGAGAGCGAGTATCTTTATTTCGTCGCCGACGGCAGCGGCGGCCACGCTTTCGCCAAGACCCTGGCCGAGCACAACCGCAACGTCGCCAAGTGGCGGCGCATCCGCGACGCGGAGTCCGAGTAGCTCAGCTCTTCTTCGGCAGGCCGCCCATGGCCCGGTCGGTCCAGCCCGGCGGCAGGGCGTTGAGCAGCCAGACCGCCGCGTAGAGCCGCAGGGGAAAGGCGATCCGCGCCTGGTTGCGGGCAAGCCCTTTCTCGACGATACCGGCGGCTTTCTCCGACGACATCAGCAGCGGCATGGGAAAGTCGTTGACCGCCGTCATGCGGCTCTCGACGAAGCCGGGGCAGATCACGGTGACGCCGATCCCCTCCCGCGCCAGGGTCGGGCGCAGGGACTCGCCCCAGACCCGCACCGCCGCCTTTGAGCCGCAGTAGGCCGGCGCACCGGGAAAGCCGCGGAATGCGGCCAGGGAAGACATCACCGCGATCTGGCCGCGACGCCGGGCGCGCATGCGCGCCAGTGCCGGAAACAGGGTATTCATCACGCCGTCGAGATTGACCGCGTAGATCCGGCGCGCCTGTTCCTCGGTCTCGCCGTCCAGCCCCCCGGTGCCAGCGGAAACGCCGGCGTTGGCGATGGCGAGCTCGAGCGGGGCCTCGCTGTCGCAGGCCGCCACCCAGGCGGCCATGGCGCCGCCGTCGGTGACGTCCTGCACCTGGCATGAAACCTTGGCCCCGGCGGCACGGCAGGCGTCGGCAACGGCCTCCAGCCGGGCTGCGTCGCGGCCGCCGAGGAACAGCCGGCGTCCGGCGCGCGCGTAGCGGCGGGCGAGGGCCTCGCCGATTCCGCTGGAGGCGCCGGTGATCAGGATCGAGCTGGGGTCGCGCATCGCAGCCTTGCTTGTTGGCCTGGGCCCCCGAGTATATAAAGGCCGCAGCCGATTCCCACCATTCAGGCGGCCGTTCCGGCGCCGAGGAGTCCCGTGAGCACAGCCGCTTCCCCCGCCATCCAGTCGATGACCGGTTTCGCCCGCAGCCAGGGGGCGAACGCCCTGGCCGAGTGGAGCTGGGAGGTGAAGTCGGTCAACGGCAAGAGCCTCGACGCTCGCTTCCGCGTGCCCAGCGGCTACGAGTCCTTGGAGCAGTCGGGGCGCGCGGCTCTGGCGGCGCGCTTCAAGCGCGGCAACTTCCAACTCGCCCTGACCCTGCGCCAGCAGATCGAACCCGAGGTGCATCTCAACCGGGCCGCGCTGGACAGCGTGATGGCCCTGGTCGGCAGGCTGCGCCAGGAGGGCATCGAGGCCGATCCTCCGCGCCTCGACGGTCTGCTGCAGCTGCGCGGCGTGATCGAGACTCAGGAGCGCGAACTGGCCGCCGAGGAGTTTCTGGCCCTGGAGGCCGAACTGCTCGCGGCGCTGGAAACGGCTTTGGACGAACTGGCGGAGGTGCGCGCCGCCGAAGGCGCCAAGCTGCTGCAGCTGGCCGAAGCGCAGCTCGCCGAGATTGAGCGTCTGAGGAGTGCGGCCAGCGGTATGGCCGCCACCCAGCCCGAGGCGCTGCGCGCGCGCCTGCGCCAGCAGGTCGAGGAACTGCTGCAGAGCGCCGCTTCGCTCGACTCCGACCGCCTCTATCAGGAGGCCGCGCTGCTCGCCACCAAGGCCGATATCCGCGAGGAGCTGGACCGCCTCGCGGCTCACGTCGAGGCGGCGCGGGCCCTGCTCGCATCCGGCGAGGCGGTCGGCCGCAAGCTCGACTTCCTCTGTCAGGAGTTCAACCGCGAGGCCAACACCCTCTGCTCCAAGTCCCAGGATGTCGCGCTGACCCGGCTTGGACTCGATCTCAAGAGCAGCATCGAGCAGCTTCGCGAGCAGGTGCAGAACCTTGAGTAAATCCGCGCCGCCGACCATCCGCCGCCGCGGCCTGATGCTGGTGCTCTCCTCGCCTTCGGGGGCCGGCAAGACCACGATCTCCCGTGCGCTGCTGGAGCGCGATGCCAACCTCAGCCTTTCGGTCTCGGCCACCACCCGTCCGATGCGGCCCAACGAGCTGGAAGGGGTGCATTACTTCTTCAAGGATCAGGCTGAGTTCGAGCGCATGGTGAAGGACGGCGAGTTCCTGGAACACGCCCGGGTCTTCGGCCATGTCTACGGCACGCCGAAGGCGCCAGTCGAGGCGGCCTTGGCCGAGGGCAAGGACGTGCTCTTCGACATCGACTGGCAGGGCACCCAGCAGGTTGCCGAGGCCATGCCCAAGGACCTGGTGCGGGTGTTCATCCTGCCGCCGAGCCATGACGAGCTGGAGCGCCGGCTCTATACCCGCGCCCAGGATAGCCGGCAGGTCGTCGAGGGCCGCATGGCCAAGGCGGCCAGCGAGATGAGCCACTGGCAGGAGTACGACTACGTGGTGATCAACCGCGAGCTGGATCGCTGCATCGCCGAGGTCGAGGCGATCCTCCAGGCGGAGCGCCTGAAGCGCGAGCGCCAGACCAACCTCAGCGACTTCATCCGGGACCTGGCGCCGGAGAGTTAAGTCTCGGCCAGCCCGCGTGCCAGCGCCGCGAAATCCTCCACCGATAGCTCCTCCGCCCGCGCGGTTTCCGGGATGCCGGCCTGTTCCAGCAGCGGGAGCGGCGGGACGCCGAGGGATTTGAGGCTCTGGCGCAGCATCTTTCGGCGCTGGCCGAAGGCCGCCGCAGTGACCCGCTCCATGGCTGCGAAGGAGGCTGCCGCCAGCGGCTGGGCGCGCGGCCGGAAGCCAACCACCGTGGAGGTCACCTTGGGCGGCGGGGTAAAGGCGCCTGGCGGGATGTCGAAGAGGATCGCCACCTCGCAGAGCCACTGCGCGACGATCGAAAGCCTCCCGTAAGCCTTGCTGCGCGGCGCGGCTGTCAGGCGCTCGGCGACCTCCTTTTGGTACATCAGGGTGAGCCCGGCGAAGGCTGCAGGATCTTTGTAGAGGGCGCGCAGCCAAGCGAGGGTCAGCTCGGTCGAGATGTTGTAGGGCAGGTTGGCGACGATCCGCCGTGGCGCAGCGCCCAAGGCGGCGCAGTCGATCTTCAGGGCATCGGCCTCCACCACTTCCAGGCGGCCGGGATAGGCGGCGGCGACCTCGGCCAGGGCGGCGAGGCAGCGCTTGTCCTTTTCCACCGCGATGACCTGGGCCGCGTCTTCCATCAGCAAGGCGCGGGTGAGACCGCCGGGGCCGGGGCCGATCTCGATGACCGTGCCGTGGGCCAGATCGCCGGCGGCGCGGGCGATCTTGCGGGTCAGGTTGAGATCGAAGAGGAAGTGCTGACCCAGCGCGCGGCGGGCGAAGAGATCGTGGCGGGCGATGACCTCGCGCAGTGGAGGAAGGTCGTCAGCCATCCGCCGCCTGGCGCCGCAGGGCCATCTCTCCCGCCGTGCGGATCGCTGCGATCAGACTGCGCGCGTCGGCCTTGCCCAGACCGGCGATGTCGAAGGCGGTGCCGTGGTCCGGCGAAGTCCTGATGAAGGGCAGGCCCAGGGTGACGTTGACCCCGCTGTGGAAGTCGATGGTCTTGAGCGGCAGCAGCGCCTGGTCATGGTACATGCAGAGCGCGGCGTCGTAGTGCTGCCGCGCTTCGGCATGGAACAGGGTGTCCGCGGGCGCGGGGCCGGTGACCGAGATGCCTTCGGCGCACAGGGTCTCGACTGCAGGTGCGATGACCTCGATCTCCTCGCGGCCGAGCGCGCCGCTTTCGCCGGCATGGGGGTTGAGCGCCGCCACGGCGAGGCGCGGCTCGGGGATTGCGAAGTCCCTTCGCAATGCCGCCGCGAGGGTGCGCCCCGCCTGGACGATGGCATCCTGCTTCAGCGCGCCGGCAACCTCCTTCAGCGGCAGGTGCACCGTCACCGGCACCACCTTGAGCCCGGGGCAGAGCAGCAGCATCACAGGCTGCGCACCGCCGCCTGCAAGATGGGCAAGATACTCGGTGTGGCCGGGAAACTTGAAGCCCGCCTGATAGAGCGTCTGCTTATGGATCGGGTTGGTCACCAGGGCGTCGGCTTGGCCCTTCGCGACCAGCGCCACCGCGCGCTCGATGGCGGCGATCACCGCCGCGGCGTTGCCGATGTCCGGTCGGCCGGGCTCGACCTCCCCATCCAGGGACTGCCGCAGCACCGGGAGAGCGTCGGGAAAGGTTTGCCGTGCCTGCTCCGGGCTGCCGATTTCAAGAATCTCGATGGCAGGATCGATTGCCGTCAGCCGCGCTGGATCGTCGATCAGAAAGAAGGCCGGCCCGGCGGAGTCTTTCCGCAGCTCCAGCCAAGCCTTGATCGCGATCTCGCCGCCGATTCCGGCAGGCTCGCCCATGGTCAACGCGAGAAGCGGCGGCTGCGTGCCCGTGGTTGGGGCTGCTGGCGCCATCTGCCGGCTTCAGAGACGGATGTCGACGTTCGCCTGACGGCGCAGGTCGCGCATATAGCGGCGGGCGAGCCGCTCCAGACGCTCGCGCGCCAGGCTTTCCTCGATCTCGCGCCGGTCGACCCCATCCTCCGTGCGGTTGCAGACCACGAAGACCGAATAGCCGCCGCTGACTTCGAGCGGCGGGCTGGCCTGCTGTACGGGCAGGCCGGTCAGGGCCTGCTCGACGTTCTCCGGCAGCCGGTCTGCGGCGATCTCGCCCAGATCGGCCTGTTCGCCGACGCCGAGTTCCTCCGCGATGGCCTTGGCATCGTCGCAGCCCTCGATCTGCTCGGAGATTGCCCGGGCGTCGTTGAGCACGGCTTCGCTGTCGTCGCCAGTGTTCACCGGGAAGGCGATGCGCACGATCTCCCAGACCGCGGTGCCGCCAAAGGCGGCAGTGCGCTTGTCGATCAGAGCGACGATGTAGAAGCCGCCGAGAGTGCGGATCGGACCGCGGATCGTTCCCGGCTCCATGCTGGCGACGGTCTCCTCCAGCTCCTCGGGCAGTTCGCCTTCCTGGGTCCAGCCCAGGTCGCCGCCGACCGCGGCGGTGGGCGACTGGGAAAACTGCTGGGCCAGCGCGCTGAAGTTGCCGCCCTGCTGAATTTCCTGCATCAGCCGTTCCGCGTTGGCCTGCACCTGGGCTTCTTCCGAGGGATTGTCGACGGCGAGAAAAATCTCGGCGACGCGGCGTTCCGGCTGACCTGCGTTGGCGCGCATCCTTTCGATGGCGGCATCGATGTCGAGCGGACCGATTTCGACCTCCGGGCGCAATCGCAGATTGACGACCCGGCTCCAGGACAGCTGCGCCAGAAGCTGTTCGCGCAGGGAGCTGGGCAGGATGCCGTTGCGCTGCAGCATCTCGACGAACTGCGCCGTCTCCATCTCGTTGCGCCGCGCCACCTCTTGCAGGGCGGAATCGATTTCGGCTTCGGGGACCTCGATCTCCAGGCGGTTGGCTTCCTGAAGTTGCAGGCGCTCGTCGATCAGGTTGCGCAACACCGTGCCGCTGAGCCTGTTGCGGGTTTCCTGGGAGTCCGGCAGGCCCGAGGCGACGATGGCGATGCGCAGCCGCATCGACAGGTCGAGAATGGAAATCACCTCGTCGTTGACCACCGCGGCCGGCCGCAGGGTGTCCGACTGCCCGCTGGTGGATTGGGCACTGGCGGGCTGCGCGGCGAGGCCGGCGAGCAGGCAGAAGGCGCCCGCGGCGATCAGTGATGTGATTTTCAGTGACATGAGCCTCGTATCGCGTCCCTAGGGGAAAGCTTCTTTATGGCGCGTTCCCGCAGCCCTGGGGCCGCGGCCGTTTCGCGCGCACTATAGTTCCTCGCCTGCCGCGAAACAACGCATCGCAATAAGGCATTTCCGCGGCGGCGCCGGGCGGCGCGGGGTTAGTTGCTGAATGACCCCAGGTGCTTGAAGGACACCTGGAAGAAGATGCTCTCGTCAGGGTCGATCTCGCGGTCGTCGTAGTTGCTCCGCTTGTAGATCGCAGCGACGGTGCAGCATTCGTTCTCGTAGGTCAGGCCGACGCTGGTGGAGAGTTCCCGGCCCTTTTCCAGGTCGTGGCGATGCTGCACGAAACCTGACCAGTACTCGGTGAACTGGCTGTTGATGCGGCCGATCAGTTCGTGCCTGTCGTCGGGGAAGTCTTCCTGAACGCCGCCGTCGATGAAGCTGTAGCCGAGCTGCATGTTGAGCGCTTCGGGGCCGGTGTCGAGCACCAGCTCGTTGCGCCGCAGGCTGAAGTCGTCGCTGTCCAGGCGGAAGCGCCAGGACAGATCCAGATCCTCGATCGGCCGGATTACCGTGCGGCCGACGATATCTGAGACATTGTCGCGCACGCCGCTCTTGTTATCGAACACCTCGGCTTCGTCGAGCCGGAAGGACTGTCCCAGGAAAACTTCGGCATAGCCGCCGTCGTAGCCGCCGTAGGTCCACTTCACGCCGTAGTCGAAGCGCTGTCCAGGGCTGACCCGGTCGACGCCGGGAAAGCGGTTGATCGAGAAAATGTTGGTGTCGTCGAATTCGAACTCCAGGGAGTCCTCGTTGGGGATGTCCCCGGAGTTGCCGCCGTCCGGGGCGACCACGATCTGGGCGATCGGCTCGATCGTCTGGTAAAAGGTCTCGTGGTGAGAAATCAGCGGATAGCGCCACTGCATCGCGAGATAGGGGAACAGGCGTCCGGCAAAATCCTCTCCCTGAGGGTTCGGCGGATCGAAGTCGTTGGTGTCCGGATCGACGCCATAGGTCCAATAGGCGGCGCCTTGGAGGCCGGCGGTCACCTTGAAGACATGGCCGCCGGGCGTCGTGTAGGGCAGATCCCAGCTGACGTTCGCGGAGAGGCGGCGGACGTCGCGGCCATCCTGGCGATAGAGGTTCATGAAGCTGGCGTCGGCGTTGAACTTGCTGCCGTTGTCCATCGGCTCGCCGACGAAGTTGTAGCTTGCGATCGGGGCGATGATCGGCAGCTCGTCGTTCTCTTCTCCCTGGCGGAAGGTCTGGAAGGCGAAGCTCTCGACCGAGGCGTAGGTCCGTCCCCGGAACCCCTCCAGGAACGCGCGGGAGGTCAGCCGCGAATCGTTGCTGATGTCATAGGCGCGCAGGTAGGTGTCGTCGGTCGCGGCCTCGACGTCGAAGCCGGCGCGCCAGGTATCGTCGAGGTCGAACTCTCCCTCGGCGTCGATGTGGCCGCGGAAGACGTCGTGATCGACGTCGCCGTCGTCCTCGTCTTCGCGATCGGCGACCGTGGCGCTGGCGCGCAGCTCCAGGAAGCCGTTTTCGTACAGCCGCCGGTACTCGCCCGCCAGCTGGGCGTTCTGCTTGGTGGTGATCAGCGGAGTGAAGGTGAAGTCCTCATCCGGCCCGAGCGTCCAGTAGTAGGGCGTGGAGATCGACCCGCCAAAGCGATTGGAGATCCCGAAGGAGGGCGAGAGGAATCCCGACTTGCGCTCGACCGAGGGGTCGGGATGTTCGAAGTAGGGCGTATAGAGCACAGGAACGCCGTAAATCTCCATCCAGGCGTTGTGGTAGGCGATGGTCTCCTCGTCCTGGTCATGCACCACCCGCTCGGCCTTGAGCTGCCAGAGCGGCGCGCGCATCGGATCTTCCGGGCAAAGCGGGCAGGGGCTGAACACAGCCTTGTTGAAAGTGGTCCGTGTGCCGCCTGTGCGGCTGCCGCTGGCGGCGGCGATGCGCGAGTCGTCGGACAGCAGCACGCGGATGTCGCGGATGAAGCCTTCGCGCAGGTTGTCCTTGAGCTCCAGATAGTTGGAGAAGACCACATCGCCGCGCGGGCCGACCAGCGCGACATTGCCGGAGGCCGAGACCAGGCCGCTGCGCATGTTGTAGGAGATGGTGTCGGCGAGAACGGTGTAATCGCCCTGCGCGACCTCGACATCGCCGGTCGCCGTGACGACGCCCAGGTTCTGATCGTAGGTGATGCTGTCTGCCGAGATCAGGGCCGGGATTTCGCCGTCGGGCAGTTGGTCCTGGGCGATCAGCGAGCCCGCTGCCAGAAGGCTCTGCGTCGGCAGGCCCAACAGCACCAGCGCCACAACGAGGCGCAGGGCGAGAAGCCGAAAAGCCTGTAGCCAGGCTCCGCCCGCCAAATCCTTGCCTGTGAATCCCCCCGGCATTCCCCCCTACCGAGCTCCCTCTCTCGCGGACTCGCGGCGACCGGCGAACCGGCGCCGGACCGCACGGAAATTATCTGGAGTCCCGTTCCTGAAAGAGAGGAATACACGCAAGCCAAGGAATCCGTCCAGTCTGTAAGGCTTTTACTTCGATATTTCTTGACTTGATTTGTTTGGATTTTCCCGGGCGGTTTCCAACTCTTTCGACGGGGAGCTCCGCGCGCCGTGCCGGTCCCCGGCGAGCCATTGACACTGCGCGGCGGCGGCGTCTAACTGCCGCCATCACCCCTGCGCGCCCCCGCGGAGCGGCGCCCCGAGCAACGAACAGCGGAGACCCACCTTCATGCGCATCAGTTTTGTGACGGAGAAACAGCCGAAGAGCGGCGCCGTCGTCGCCGGCCTTGGCGAGGGCGGCAAGCTGCCCGCGGCGGCCAAGGAACTCGACAAGGCGGCCGGCGGCGCGCTGTCGCGCGCGCTGAGCCATGCGCGTTCTCCCGGCAAGCGCGGCGACATCCTCGAGGTTACGGCGCCGGGCGGTTTGAGCAACAGCCGCGTTCTGCTGGTTGGACTGGGCAAGCCCGCGGAACTGACGGCGCGCAACCTGGAGGACCTCGGCGGCAGCCTTGCCGCCAAGCTGAATGCCCTGGGGGAGAGCGAGGCGACGCTGTTCGGCACGACCTTCGCCGGCGGACCCTCGGCAGAGGAAGCCGGCGCGCACCTCGCCTTCGGCGCCCTGCTGCGCTCCTACCGCTTCGACAAGTACCGCACCACCGAGAAGGCAGATGCCAAGCCGAGCCTGAAGAAGCTTGCCATCGGCGTCGAAAAGACCGCGCCGGCCAAGCGGATCTACGACGGCCTGGAGAAGGTCGCAGCCGGCGTTTTCACTACGCGCGACATCGTCTCGGAACCGGCAAATATCATTTATCCCAAGAGTTTCGTTCAGGAAGCTAAGAAACTGGAGAAGCTTGGCATCAAGCTCCAGGTGCTCGGCGAAAAGGAGATGAAGAAGCTCGGCATGGGCGCCCTGCTCGGCGTCGGCCAGGGCTCGATCCGGGAATCCCAGCTGCTGGTGCTGCGCTGGGACGGCCTGGCCGAAAAGGCCAAGAGCAAGTCGCAAGGCAAATCCCCAGGCAAGGCGGGGCAGCCGCTCGCCATCGTCGGCAAGGGCGTGACCTTCGACACCGGCGGCATCTCGATCAAACCCGCCGCAGGCATGGGCGACATGAAGTGGGACATGGGCGGTGCCGGCGTGGTGCTCGGCCTGATGGCGGCCTTGGCCGGACGCAAGGCCAAGGTCAACGTGATCGGCATCTGCGGGCTGGTCGAGAACATGCCCGACGGCAATGCCCAGCGTCCCGGCGACATCGTCACTTCGGCCTCGGGTCAGACCATCGAGGTGCTGAACACCGATGCCGAGGGCCGGCTCGTGCTGGCCGATGCGCTGTGGTACGCGCAGGAGAAGTTCAAGCCGAAGACCATCGTCGATCTGGCGACGCTGACCGGCGCCATCATGGTCTCCCTGGGCCGCAGCACCGCCGGACTGTTCTCCAACGACGACGACCTCTCGACGCAGCTGACCGCCGCCGGCAAGGAGGTCAGCGAGCCCCTGTGGCGTATGCCCATGGGCGAGGAGTACGACCGCATGATCGACAGCGACGCCGCCGACATGAAGAACATCGGCGGGCGCTGGGCCGGCTCGACCACCGCGGCGCAGTTCCTGCAGCGCTTCGTGCAGAAGGGCACTCCCTGGGCGCATCTCGACATCGCCGGCGTCACCTGGTCGGAAAAGGATCAGCCGACCGTGCCCAAGGGCGCGACGGCCTTCGGCGTGCGCCTGCTCGACCGCTGGATCCGGGACAACCACGAAGGCAAGTAGGGCGCGTGCCGGAGATCCGCTTCTATCACCTGTCGCGCGCGCCGCTCGAGCGGGTTCTTCCGCTGCTGCTGGAGAAGACGCTGGAAACCGGCGCCCGCGCCGTGGTGATGGCGCAGAGCGAGGAGCGGGTCGAGGCTCTGACCGCGCTGCTGTGGACCTACAACGACCGCGGCTTCCTGCCGCACGGCTCGGCCAAGGACGGCTTCGCCGAGCGCCAGCCGATCTGGCTGACGACCAAGCCGGAGAATCCCAACGGCGCCAAGTACCTCTTCCTAACGGACGGTGCCGAAAGCCGGGAGATGGACGGCTTCGAGCGCTGCTTCCTGCTGTTCGACGGCCGCGACGAGCAGGCTGTGACGGCCGCCCGCGCGCAGTGGAAGGCGCTCAAGGACAGCGGCGGCGTGCTCAGCTACTGGCAGCAGGACGACAGCGGCCGCTGGCAGAACAAGGCCGGCTGACCCCCGCTCATGGCCTCTCCCCTCCGCCACCGAAAAGGCGTAAACTACAGGCAGGGAGGATACGGGAATGCGACTTCTCTTTGCCTTTCTGATCGCGGCGGTGCTCAGCGCGGGGGCGGCGCCGAGCCTTGCCAGCGACAACAATGCCGGAAACGACGGGGGAGAAAGCGGTCGTACACCTGCCGAAAGCTGGTCTTTCAACTACTTGCCCTTAGAGTATGGCGGCGGACTCAAGGAACGTATTTCCCGAATGGGAATAGCGACATATGGCCGGCCGGAGCAGCAGGTTCTGATTGAGATCAGGCTGGTAGAGGCGACCAGCGTCGACAAGCTCGACCTTTCCGCCATTCCGCTTTTCGGCGCGCTCGTTGGGCCGGAGTTCAACGGCGACGACATGACCGAGGAAAACAAGATCGGCAACGTCTTTCGCACCGGGAACGAGAGCCTCTTCATCGCCCTCGATCCCGCCGCGGCCGAGAACAGCGCTGCATCGCAGGTCGCCTTTCCCCGTGTGGTGATCTTCAACCAGAAGCTAAGCTTCGAGATTAAACCGCTGGAATACACCTTTACCACCGGAGGCACCGGAATAGAGGGTTCGCTCGGCGAACTGCAGGGACTGGGCAGCGTGCGCGAGGCGACCACCCAGGTGATCGTGCCGGACGGCAACACCATCCTCCTCGGAGGGCTGCGTGAAACCGACTACGGGAGCGACAGCAAGATTCCCTTTCTTTCCGAGATTCCTATGCTGAACAGGCTGTTCGCGGGAACGGCACACCGGGCCGAGAAAAATACTCTGCTGATCCTGATCAAGCCGAGCATCCTGACCCAGGAGGAGTAGCCGCGGCGCCTCAGGCGCCTTCCAGCTCCTCCTGCGCGGCCAGCCAGGCTTCCTCGGTCGAGGCGATCTCGTCCTTCAGGTTCTTGTGCTCGAGTTGCAGCGCCATCAGCTTCGAGGTCGGTCCCTCGTAGATCTCCGGATCGGCGAGCTTGCCCTCCAGGACGGCGACCTTGGCCTGCAGCGCCTCGATCCGCTTTTCCGCGTCCCTGACCGAGCGGCGCAGGTGGGCGACGGCCTCGCGCGCCGCGGCGGCCTCGCGGCGCCGGGCCTTGGCGTCGCCGCCGGCTTTCTTGTCCCGATCCTTATCCTGGCGCGCCTCGCTGCGTTCCTGCCGGCGCTGCTCCAGCAGCAGCTGGCGGTAGTCCTGCATGTCGCCGTCGTAGGGTGTCACAGCGCCGTCCTTGACCAGCCAGAGCCGGTCGGCGACCAGCTCGATCAGGTGCGGGTCGTGGGTCACCAGCACCACCGCGCCGTCATATTCCGACAGCGCCTGGATCAGGGCTTCGCGGGCATCGACGTCGAGGTGGTTGGTCGGTTCGTCGAGCAGCAGGATCTGTGGCGCCTCGCGGCTCATCAGAGCGAACAGCAGCCGCGCCTTCTCGCCGCCGGACAGACTGCCGACCTTGGTTTCCGCCTTGTTCTTCTGCAGCCCGAAGCGGCCGAGCTGGGCGCGCAGCCGGGTTTCGGTCTGCATCGGCATCAGGCGTTCCATATGCGCGAGCGGCGTGGCGTCGAGATCGAGCTCCTCGGCCTGGTCCTGGGCGAAGTAGCCGATCTTCAGCTTCGGCGAGCGGATCTGCTTGCCTTCGAGCGGCTTCAGCCGGCCGGCCAGCATCCGCACCAGGGTCGACTTGCCGTTGCCGTTGGCGCCGAGCAGGGCGATGCGGTCGTCCATGTCGAGCCGCAGGTCGAGGCTCTTGAGCACCGGCTTGCCGGGTGCGTAGCCGATGGAGGTCGCCTCCATGGCTATCAGCGGCGAGGACAGCGCGCTCGGTTGCGGGAAGTCGAAGCTGGTCGTCTGGTCCTCGACCATGGAGACGATCGGCTGCAGCTTCTCCAGCGCCTTCAGCCGCGACTGCGCCTGGCGGGCCTTGGAGGCCTTATAGCGGAAGCGATCGACGAAGGCCTGCATGTGCCGGCGCTGCGCCATGATCTTGGCGTTGCTCGCGGACTCGTGCTCCAGCCGTTCGCGGCGGGTCCGCTCGAAGGTGTCGTAGTTGCCGTTGTAGAGCGTCAGACGCCCGCCCTCGAGGTGGATGATTTTCTGGGCGACGCGGTTGAGCAGGTCGCGGTCGTGGCTGATCAGCAGCAGGGTGCCGGGGTAGCTCTTGAGGTAACCCTCCAGCCACAGCGTCGCTTCCAGGTCGAGATGGTTGGTCGGCTCGTCGAGCAGCATCAGATCGGGTTGCGAGAACAGCAGGCTGGCCAGCGCGACGCGCATCCGCCAGCCGCCGGAGAACTCGGCGCAGGGGCGCGCCTGCTGCTCCTCGTCGAAGCCGAGGCCGGCCAGGATGCGGGCGCCGCGGGCCGGCGCCGCCTCCGCCTTGATGGTTGCCAGGCGCTCGTGAATCTCGGCGATGCGGTGCGGCTCTCGGGCGCTCTCGGCTTCCTTGAGCAGTCGGGTGCGCTCGACGTCTGCGGCCAACACAGTGTCGATCAGGCTGCGTTGCCCGCCGGGGGCTTCCTGCGCAATCCGGCCGATTCGTCCGCGTCCGGCGATGCCGACCTCGCCCTGATCGGGCGCGAGCTCGCCGGCGAGCAGGCGCAGCAGGGTGGTCTTGCCGCTGCCGTTGCGTCCGACCAGCCCGACCCGCTCGCCCTTGTTGACGGCGACGGTGGTGGCGTCGAACAGCAGGCGCGGCCCGATCCGGTAGCTGAGGTTGTTGATATGCAACATGGCGGGCGAGGGGATAGCACAGCAGGGCGGCGTACCGGAAGGGCGGTTGAAAGCCTTGTGCGCGCGCTATATAAGGCGCCGCGAGATTCCCATCGAAATCCAGCTATGGAGCGCCGAGAGCATGGCCACCGAACGCACCTTTTCCATCGTCAAACCCGACGCTACCAAGCGCAACATCACCGGCAAGATCGTCGATCGGCTGGAAAGCGCCGGCCTGCGCGTGATCGCGCAGAAGCGCATCCAGATGACCCGCGAGCAAGCCGAAGGCTTCTATGCGGTTCACAAAGAGCGGCCCTTCTTCAACGACCTGGTGAGCTTCATGATTTCCGGCCCGGTCGTGGTCCAGGTGCTGGAGGGCGAGGACGCTATCGCCAAGAACCGCGAAGTGATGGGCGCGACCAATCCCAAGGAGGCCGCGCCGGGCACCATCCGCGCCGACTTCGCAGAGAACATCGAGGCCAATTCGGTCCACGGCTCCGACGCTCCAGATACGGCGAAGACCGAGATTGCCTACTTCTTCAAGGACGACGAGATCGTCGGCTGAAACTCCGGGTTGACCGGTCAAGCAAAAAGGCGGGCTCGCGGGCCCGCCTTTTTTTGTCTCGGCTGCGCGGCGCTCAGGTCAGGAACAGCGCCATCAGGGCCAGCAGGATGACGATCAGCACGATGTGCACGCCAGTGAACTTGAGAAACTTCTCATAGCCTTGGCGGCGATCCTGCGCCATTTCGCGGTCGAGTTCGGAAGTCGAAGCGGTCGTGTCCTTGGCCATGTGTCGTCCCGTAGCTGCTGCGCGGTTTCAGGCACTCATAGATAAGGAAAATTCGCGAAGCGCTCAAGAGCCTTGCGGCTGCGGGGCCAGGAGTTGCCGCTCGCCGCCGCCGGGCGCATCGATGCGGGCGATCTCGCCGTCCAGTTTCACGCGCCCCTCGGCGAGCAGCCGCAGGCAGAGCGGGTAGAGCCGGTGTTCGGCGGCTAGCACCCGGGCGGCCAGGCTTTCGGCGTCGTCGCCGGCAAGCACCGGCACCGCCGCCTGGCCGATGATCGGTCCTTCGTCCACGGTTTCGCGCACGAAGTGGACGCTGCAGCCGTGCAGCTTGACCCCGGCCGCCAACGCCCGCGCGTGGGTGTCGAGCCCGGGGAAGGCCGGCAGCAGCGATGGGTGGATGTTGATCAGCCGGTCGCGCCACTGGCCGACGAAGCCGGCAGTGACCACCCGCATGAAGCCGGCCTGGCAGACCAGCTCGATGCCGCGCGCCTCCAGCGCCGCGGTCAGCGCCGCCTCGAAGGCGGGCCGGTCGGGATAGTCTCGATGGTCGATGCAGAGTGCCTCGACCCCGGCGGTTTCCGCCCGGTGCAGCCCGGCGGCGCCGGGCGTGTTGGCGATCACCACGGCAATCTCCGCCGGGTAGGCCGGGTCGGCCGCGGCGTCAAGCAGCGCCTGCAGATTGCTGCCGCGCCCGGAGATCAGTACGCCGACACGCCGCCGCTTCACGCCGGCCATGTCTCGCTCAGATTCCGGAAGGCGACGCGCGGCGCCTCCTCCGCTTGCGGCAGGATACGCCCGAGGGGGCGGACCTCCTCGCCGGCCTCCTGCAGGACGGCGGCCAGCTCCTCCGCCCGTTCGGCAGACGCAACGACGACCATGCCGATGCCGCAGTTGAAGGTGCGCAGCATCTCCTTGGCCGATACCCCGCCGGTTTGCGACAGCCAGGCGAAGACCGCCGGTGGCGTCCAGGCAGTGAGGTCGATCTCGGCGCCGAGGCCTTCCGGCAGTACCCTGGGCAGGTTCTCCGGCAGGCCGCCACCGGTGATATGCGCCAGCGCATGCACCCCGCCGCTGCGGTGTGCCGCCAGGCAGGACTTGACGTAGATCCGGGTCGGTTCGAGCAGGGCTTCGGCCAGCGACTGCCCCTCGGCGAAGGGGGCCGGGGAGGCCGCTTCCAGCCCGGCGAGCTCGATCGCCTTGCGGGCCAGGGAGAAGCCGTTGGAGTGCAGGCCGGTAGATGTCAGCCCCAGCAGCACGTCGCCCGCGGCGACTGCGCTGCCGTCGAGCAGATCCTTGCGTTCCACGGCGCCGACGCAGAAACCGGCGAGATCGTAGTCGCCCGCGGCGTACATGCCCGGCATTTCCGCGGTTTCGCCGCCGATCAGGGCGCAGCCGGCCTGGCGGCAGCCCTCGGCGATACCGGCGACGATCTGCCGGCCTACGGCGGGGTCGAGGGCGCCGGTCGCATAGTAGTCGAGGAAGAACAGCGGCTCGGCGCCCTGAACCACCAGGTCGTTGGCGCACATCGCCACCAGGTCGATGCCGATGCCGTCGTGCAGGCCGCTGGCGATGGCCAGTTTCAGCTTGGTACCGACGCCGTCGGTGCCAGCGACAAGCAGCGGATCCTCATAACCCGCGGCCTTGAGATCGAACAGTGCGCCGAACCCGCCGAGTCCGCCTGCCACGCCGGGCCGCGCGGTGCTGGCGGCGAGCGGTTTGATGGCCTCGACCAAGGCGTTTCCGGCATCGATATCGACGCCAGAGTCCTTGTAGGTAAGATGGTTACGGGTGGTTATGGCGCAGGCCTTCCGATTTCTGTATGAGTCGGGGTCTGCCCGCGGCCGCCGCCGCGGGCGGGGGGAGAATATTCAATA
>JBBEAM010000007.1:558220-858653 GCA_040882845.1 Rhodovibrionaceae bacterium
TCTGACGGGTTGCCTGATCGCGACGCGTCCGGCAGGAAATGACGGGGGGCCCCCCGCGGGGGGCGGGGCGAGAATAGTCAATCCAGGGTAGGTTGCAATGCTGATCCGACGCCGGGGCGGAACGAACTCCCTTCACTTTGCGCTGCTCGCGGCCCTTGTCCTAGCCGCCGGACTGGCGGGACCGGCTGCTGCACAGGAGGCCGGCGTCTATGTGGTGAGCGGGGTCAAGGTGGACGCCACGGCAGACACCGTAACCCAGGCCCGCAGCCAGGCGATGGCCCAGGGCCAGTCCAAGGCCTTCGACCTGCTGATGCAGCGTCTGGTTCCGAGCCAGGATCTGCCGCGCGTGCCGGCGATCGGCAGCAACGAGGTCGACTCCCTGGTCACGGATTTCTCCGTCGCCAACGAGCGCACCTCGGATGTGCGCTACCTGGCCGATATGACCGTGCGCTTCCAGCCGGATGCGGTGCGCAGCTTCCTGCAGCGCGCTGGCATCGACTATGCCGAAACCCAGGCCCGGCCGATCGTCGTCCTTCCGCTGTACAAGGACGCCGACGGCTGGCGGCTGTGGGACAGCCCCAATCCCTGGCACGAGGCTTGGCTGAAAGGGCGGCACAGCAATGATCTGGTTCCCCTGGAGGCGCCGCTTGGGGACATCGACGACGTCATCGCCGTGGACGCCGAAGCCGCCCTGGCCGGCGACAGCAGCGCGCTGCAGGCCATCGCCGGGCGCTACGATGCCGCCGAGGTGCTGATCGCCCGGGCGCAGGTCTCCGGCGATCCGGCGGTGATCGATATCGAGGGACAACGCATGCTCGGCGATGGCGGGCAGGTGAGCGATCAGGTCACCCAGGCCGAGGGCGAGGATCTGGCAGACGCGCTGGTGCGCGCCACCGACCGACTGGCCGCGGCGATGCAGGGCGACTGGAAGGCGCAGAACGTGCTGCGCTTCGGCAGTGAAAGCCAGCTTACGGCGGACGTGCCGATCCAGTCCCTCAACGAGTGGATGGACATCCGCAGCCGCCTGCAGAGCCTGCCGCAGATCCGCAGGGTCGACATCGTTTACATGACGCGCGGCCAGGTGCGGGTCAATCTGACCTATCTCGGCGATCAGCAGGCGCTGTCGCAGGTGCTCGCCCAGCGCAACCTCAGCCTGACGCCGGAGTCGCAGGGCAAGTGGTCCCTTGGCTTCGCCTCCGGCGCGGCGCCAAGGCTCGAGGAGAACGCTCCCCTGACCGCTCCGGCCGAAGATGGGGCCCTGAATAGCGGCGGTACGACCGACTCAGAGGCGGCGCCGGATGCGGGAACGGTCGCGCAGTGACGCCGCAACTGGGCGTCGCAGGGAGGGTCGCGTGAACGCTCCGCGCCAGCTTCGTTTCTGGCTGATCGGCACCATCGTCTTCTTCGTCGCGCTCTACGTTCTCAATAGCGTTCTGCTGCCCTTCGTGCTCGGCATGGCGATCGCCTATTTCTTCGACCCGGTCTGCGACCGGCTGGAGGAGTTCGGCTGGTCCCGGACCCTGGCGACCTCTCTGGTCACGGCCGTCTTCGTGCTGATCCTGATCCTGTTGCTGGTGGTGATTCTGCCTGCTGTGGTTGCGCAGCTGATCGATCTGATGAACGAGCTGCCGAACTACATCGAGTCGCTACGCGGCGCCGTGAACGCCTGGGTCGCGCGCATGCGGCTGGAGACCGATCCGGTCTTCTTCGAGAAAATCCAGGAGTCGCTTTCGGGATCTGCCGGGCAGATCGCCAGCTGGGCGGCTTCGGCGATCGGCGGCGTCCTGGCCGGCGGACTGGCGCTGCTGAACTTCATCTCTCTGCTTGTGCTGACTCCGGTGGTCGCCTTTTTCCTGCTGCGCGACTGGGATTATATGGTCGACAAGATCGACAACTGGCTGCCGCGCCAGCACGCGCCGACGATCCGCGATCTTGCCGGCCAGATCGATACCATGCTGGCCGGCTGGGTGCGCGGCGTCGGCATCGTCTGCCTGGTTCTCGCGACCTTCTACTGCATCGCGCTGACCCTGGCCGGACTGAATTCCGCCTTGATCGTCGGCCTCGTCGCCGGCTTCCTCTCCTTCATTCCCTTCGTCGGCGCCGCCATCGGACTGGTCGCCTCGGTCGGCCTGGCGCTGCTGCAGTTCGACAGCTACATCAATGTGCTGATCGTCGCCGCGATCTTCGGCTTGGGGCAGGTTATCGAAGGGAACTATCTGACGCCGAAGCTGGTCGGCGAGCGGGTCGGGCTGCACCCGGTGATCGTGATCTTCGCCCTGCTTGCCGGCGGCGTGGTGTTCGGGTTTACCGGCGTGCTGCTGGCGGTTCCGCTCGCCGCGGTGATCGGTGTGCTGGGGCGTTTCGCCATCAACCTCTATCTCAAGAGCGATATCTACGATCCACGCGCGGCGGCAGCCGAAACCGGCCCCAAGGACCCCAAGGATGACAGTGCAGCTGACGCTTGATCTCGCCGGCCGTCCGGCGCTGGGGCGGGAGGATTTCCTGGTCGCGCCCTGCAACGAGACGGCGGTCGCCTGGATCGACCGCTGGCCGGAGTGGCCGGGCCAGGTGCTGGCGCTGCATGGCCCGCCCGGCGCCGGCAAGACGCATCTCGCCAAGGTCTGGCAGGCGATGAGTGGCGCCGAGGAAGTAACCCCGGAAGCGCTGCTTGCGTCCGGCTTCAATCCCCTCGAGGGAGCGGCGTGCCGCAGCTTCGAGGACGGCGACCGCCATCTCGCCGAGAGCGGGCAGGGCGCCGAGCTGGAGCGGGGTCTGCTGCATCTCGTCAACGCCACCCGCGAGCGGGGCGGGCAGCTGCTTCTGACCGGCCGCGCGGCGGCGGCGCAGTGGCGCTGCGATCTCGCCGACCTGCGTTCGCGGCTCGGCGCGGTGCAGTCCGTGCGTCTCGGCCCACCCGACGACTTGCTGCTGCAGGCCTTGCTGGTCAAGCTTTTCGCCGACCGGCAGATTCGTCCGGCGCCGGAGGTGCTGAGTTATCTGGTGGCGCGCATGGAGCGGTCGCATTCCGCCGCGCGGGCGCTGGTCGAGGCCATCGACCGCGAATCGCTGCGCGCCAAGCGGCCGGTGACCCTGCCGCTGGCGCGCGCGGCGCTGGCCGAGCTGAGCGGCGAGGAGCCGCAACAGACCTGAGCAGAACGAAGAAGGAGATGAAATGAATCACGGCATCAGCGGCAAGAAGGGCATCGTCTGTGCGGCGAGCAAGGGGTTGGGCAAGGCCTGCGCCGTCGCCCTGGCGAGCGAAGGCGTGGATCTCGTGCTGGTCGCGCGGACCCCCGGGCCGCTCGAGGAGACCGCAGAGGGCATCGCCTCGGAATTCGGCGTCAAGGCCGTGGCCGTGGCCGGCGACATCACCACGCCCGAAGGCCGGGCCGCCGCGCTGGCGGCCTGTCCCGATCCGGATATCCTGATCAACAACGCCGGCGGGCCGCCCCCAGGCGACTTCCGCGATTGGGATCGCGAAGCCTGGATCAAAGCGCTGGACGCAAACATGCTGACGCCGATCGAACTGATCAAGGCGACGGTGGACGGCATGATCGAGCGAAAATTCGGGCGGATCGTCAACATCACCTCGGCGGCGGTGAAGGCGCCGATCGACATCCTCGGTCTCTCCAACGGCGCGCGCACCGGCCTGACCGGTTTCGTCGCCGGGCTGTCGCGTAAGACCGTGCGCCACAACGTGACCATCAACAACCTGCTGCCGGGTCCCTTCGAAACCGAGCGCCTGGAGTCCGTGGTCGCTGCCGCGGCAAAGAAGGGCGGCATTTCCTTCGAGCAGGCCTGGCAGCAACGCCAGGACGAGAATCCGGCCGGCCGCTTCGGCCAGCCCGAGGAGTTCGGCGCCGCCTGCGCCTTCCTCTGCTCGGCCCAGGCCGGCTTTATCACCGGGCAGAATCTGCTGCTCGACGGCGGCGCCTTTCCAGGGACTCTCTAGGCCTTCTTGTCGCGGTAGGCGTCAAGGACTCTGCGGATCTCACCCAGCCGCTCGGCGAGTTCCGCGATGTCCTTCGCCGCCAGCTGTTCCGCCAATACGGCGATGTCCGGGTCGAGACTGGCGATGGCCTTCTCGCGGAAGCGCCTGCCCTTTTCGGTGATCGAGACGCATTTGCTGCGGCCGTCCTTCGGGTTCTTCCGCATCGTGATGTAGCCGCGCGCCTCCAGACCGGAGAGCGTATGGGTCATGGTGGTGTTGGGCACCTGAAAGGCGCGTGCCAGGCGCTGCGGGGTCGGCTCGTCGCCGAGCCGCACCAGATGGTTGAGCACCGAGAAATGCGGCAGGATCAGGCCCTTGGGCAGCCGCGCCTCCATCAGGGCGCGGCTGAGCTGGGCAATGATGCCGATCTCGTTGAAGAAGGAGAAGTAGAGGCGGCGTGTCTCGCTATCCATTCCTGATCCGGGTCTCCAGCGGCCAGCGCGGCGTCGGCGGGGTCCGGGGACCGTAACCGAGCCGTCCGAGCATCTGCACGGTCTCGCCGGGCTGCGCAAGCAGAGACTGCGCCCGCGCCCGCGGCGCCGTCATCTCCGGATACTCCTGCAGTGCCTGGCTGACCGGGTGCAGGGCGAGGCCAAGGGCCGTGGTCGTCAGGTTGAGCCGCAGCCAGCGCCGCCCGGCGGCGATCTGATCGGCGCGGCTGTTGCCCGGCGTGGTCAGGGCGACGTAGGCCGGCGTCGCCGCAAGCATCTTCCGGTAGATCTCGATACCCTGCTTGAAGCCGCTGGAGCTTGGATCGAGCTGGGACTCGCGGTCCAGTATGCCGACCAGCATCAGCGATTCCAGGAAGGGTCCGCCGAGATCGATGCCGTCGGGATTGGCCTCGATCTCCGCCTTGCCGAAGCGCATCAGCTCGACGGACTCGCGGTAGGCGTCCGGGGTCGTCGCCTCGACCATCCAGGCCTCCCAGGTCAACCGCCGCAGCTCCGCGACCTGCGACGGCTCTGTGATCACCGCGCCGAAGCCGGCCAGCTGCGCGGCCAGGTCGTCCTCTATGGGCCGGTCCTCGAAGGGCTCCTTGCAGGAGCGGCGATGGAGGACCCCGGTAAACAGCGGGTCGGGTTCGGCGGTACCGTCGCGGAAGTCGGCGATCGCGACGGGGCCGCCCTCTCCCTGCGGAAAAAGCTCGAGATCGACCGCGTAGCCGCGCTCGGCAGCAGCGAGAACCATCAGTTCCAGGAAGCAGCCGAGGCCGATGGTCAGCTGCCGTGCCTCGGGATCGGTGACCGGAAGATCGCGCGCCTTGTCGCGGTAGAGGACGACGCGGCCGGGCTGGGCGAGATCGACCAGCCAGGGCTGACGGTTGTGCGGATTGGGCGCCAGAAGGGCGTAGGAAAGTGCGTGGTGGCGGATTTCTTCGTAGCCGCCGGCGGCGTCCCAGGGCGCGAGCGCCCCGTCGGGGCGGCGCGTGGTGAGGAAGGCCGCGGCGCCGGCCGTTGCCGCGAGCACGCTGCCGCCGCCGATCACGGCGAGAGCCTGGCGTCTTGAATGAAGCATTTTCGTCTCCCGGTTGCGTAGTGAAAGTGCTGCGATATCGCAGTATATATTACGATATCGTAGTAATTGCAAGCCGTGCGTTCCGGCCGGCCACTTGGGGTTCAGGGACGGGGGTAGGGGATTCCGGAGTAAGGATTGACTCTTTCTCCAGGCTCCCGGCAAACTGCGTAGTGCGTTGGAAATATTACATTTTTATTACAAAACCGGCGCTACGATCATTGGGGAAACAAGCGCGCCAAGGCTTTGAATGAACGACGAAATCGAACTCAAACTCAGCTTGGCGCCGGAACACCTGGAGCGGCTGAGACGCAATCCGCTGTTGCGGTCGCTGGCCCAGGGCCGCTCCAAAAGGCAGGAACTCGTCAGCACCTATTTCGACACCCCGGACTTCAAGCTGAAGAGCCGGGGGCAGGCGCTACGCATCCGTCAGATCGGGGAGCGCAGGGTGCAGACCTTGAAGGCCAAGCAGAATGGAGCGCAGCCCGGCGTGTCCATGGCCCACAGCCACCGCGAATTCGAGAACGATGTCGATGGCGAGCAGCCCCGCCTCGATCTGATCGACGACGATGTCCTGCGCGCCGAGCTCGAGCAGCCGCAATTGCGCGACGCCTTGACACCCGTCTTCACCACGCAGATCGACCGCCGCGCCCTGGCCCTGCATCTCGCCGACAGCGACATCGAGCTGGCGATCGACTTCGGCGAGATCCGCGCCAATGGGCGCAACCTGCCGATCTGCGAGGCGGAACTGGAATTGAAGTCGGGACGGCCCTCGCGGCTCTATGAACTGGCTTTGCTGCTTTGCGACAAGATCCCCTTCCGCATCGAGCAGCAGACCAAGGCAGCACGCGGCTATGGCCTCTATGGCGAGCATGAGCCGGAACCCGTTTTCGCGGTCAAGCAGGAACTCTCCCCGGAGCTGACCACGGGCGAGGCTTTCGCCCGCCTGGCGCGGGCCTGCCTCGACCATCTGCGCGCCAACGAGGCTGCGGTGTTTCACGGCGCCGACCCGGAAGGGGTGCACCAGATGCGCGTCGCGACGCGCCGCCTGCGCGCCCTGGTTTCCGCCTTTCAGGACCTGCTCGACGACGAGGTCGGCGCCGAACTGAAGCGCGAGCTGCGCTGGCTGCAGCAGGTGCTGGGTCCGGCGCGCGACTGGGACGTCTTTACCGAGGAAACCCTGGCGCCCCTGCTGCGCAGCCTGCCGGGGGAAGCCGGCCTGGAGGATCTGCGAGACCACTGCAAGCGGGCGCGGGCCCAGGCCTATGAGGCGGCGCATCAGGCTTTGGCCGAGCCGCGCTATACCCGTTTGCTGCTGCGCCTGGCGCTGTGGCTCGGCGACGGCGGCTGGGCGAGCCGCGATCCCGCGGACGAGGCGGCCCTGAAAGCGCCGGTTCAGGAGTGGTCGGATCCGGTGCTGGACCGCCGTGCCGCCGGGCTCGCCAAGCTCGGCAGGAAGCACAGAAAGCTCAGCCACGCGCGGCTGCATCAGGTGCGGATCGCCGCCAAGAAGATGCGCTATGCCTGCGAGTTCTTCCGCGGCATCTACGATGAAAAGGCGCTCAAGACCTATATCAAGCGGCTGGTTGCGCTGCAGGACACCCTGGGCAGCCTCAACGACGCGGTCACGGGGCACCGGCTGCTCGACGAGATCGAAAGCTCTCTCGGCCGGAACCGCCGCGGCGCCATGGCGACGCCGGTCGGCATCGTCATGGGCTGGCAGGCGGCCCAGATCGACAACGATCTCGGGCGCTTCTCCAAGGCGTGGAAGAAGTATCGCGGGACCAAGGTCTTTTGGGACTAGCTCTCTTCGTCGAGGCTGCGCGGCGCGATGAAGGCGCGCAGTTCGCTGCGCGCCGCGGCGATGTCTTTCCAGCGCGCCGTGTCGAGGTCGAAGACGGCCAGCGCGGCGGTCGGATACTTGGCCCGCAGCCTGGCCAGGGCCTTGGCGTCGGAGCCCGGTCCGGCGAGCTGCAGGGCCAGGGTCTCGAGCCCCGGATTGTGACCGACCAGCAGCACCGCTTGGGCCGCGTCGGGACAGCGTTCGATCTGCCGCAGCAACTGGCTCGGCGGGGCCAGGTAGAGGCCTTTCATGCGCTTGCAGTCCACCGCCCCCGGCAGTTCGGCGGCGAGCAGCTCCCAGGTTTCCCTGGCGCGCTCTGCCGATGAGCAGAGCGCGAGATCCGGGAGCCAGCCGCGCTCGGCGAGCAGACGCCCGATGCGCGGCGCGGTCTTGCGCCCCCGTCCGTTCAGGGGGCGCTCGAAATCGCCGAGCTTGGGATCGTCCCAGCTTGATTTGGCGTGGCGGAGCAAATAGATGCGTTTCATCGGTAGAGCCTGTCGCGGTTGAAATGCATGCAGTGCCGGAAATCGGCGGCGCCTTTGTTATACTTCTGTCAAGTTACCGCCGTAGGATGCCAGACAATCTTTTCGGCCCCTGAAGGATTTAGCCCTTGGATGAAGCGCAAGCCATCGCGGAGCAGGTCAGCGAAAGCCTGACTCCCCCGGAAGATGCCCCGGTGGTGAATCTCACCGCGCCGGCGCGCTTCATCAACCGCGAGCTGTCCTGGCTGGCTTTCAACGGGCGCGTGCTGGAGGAGGCCGATAACCGGCATCACCCGCTGCTCGAGCGGCTGCGTTTCCTGTCGATCTCATCGAGCAATCTCGACGAGTTCTACATGGTCCGCGTCGCCGGCCTGAAGGGCCAGCTTGGTGCCGGCGTGATGACTCCGAGCCAGGACGGCATGACGCCGGCCGAGCAACTCAAGGCGATCAATGAGCGAGCCGCCCGTCTGATGGCCGAGCAGCAGGCCTGCTGGCGCACCTTGCGGCGGGAGCTCCGCGCTGCCGATGTCTCCGTGCTGTCGATCGAGGAACTGAGCGAATCCGACCGCGCCTGGGCGGAGAAGTACTTCTTCGAGGAGATCTTTCCGGTCCTCACGCCGATCGCCATCGATCCGCTGCATCCCTTTCCCTTCATTCCCAACCTCGGCTTCTCGATGGTGCTGCAACTCTACCGGCCCGAAGAGAAGGAGCATCTCAACGGCCTGATCCCGCTGCCGGCGCAGATCGACCGCTTCATCCGCCTGCCGGGCGAGAAAATCCGCTACTGCCGCATGGAGCAGATCATCCGCATGAACCTGCACCGGCTGTTTCCGGGGCTCGAGGTCAACGAGGTCGGTGTCTTCCGGGTGCTGCGCGACAGCGACATGGAGATCGAGGAGGAAGCGGAGGATCTGGTGCGGGTGTTCGAAAGCGCCCTGAAGCGCCGCCGGCGCGGCCATGTCATCCGCCTGACGGTCAACGACGACATGCACGAGGATCTCCGCAGCTTCGTGATCAAGGAGCTGGATGCCTCGGAGGACGATGTCTTCGAGCTCGATGGCCTGCTGGGCTTGGCCGATACCAAGCAGTTGATCACCGAGGAGCGGTCCGACCTGCTCTTTCCCCCCTATAGCGCCCGCTTTCCCGAGCGCATCCGGGACTTCGGCGGAGATTGCTTCGCCGCCATCCGCCACAAGGACATCGTGGTGCATCATCCTTACGAGTCCTTCGACGTGGTGGTGCAGTTCATCCGCCAGGCGGCGCAGGACCCCAAGGTCGTGGCGATCAAGCAGACCCTCTATCGCACCTCCGAGGATTCGCCGGTGATCAAGGCGCTGACCGAGGCGGCCGAAGCCGGCAAGTCGGTGACCGCCCTGGTCGAGCTCAAGGCGCGCTTCGACGAGGAGCGCAATCTGCGCTGGGCGCGCAACCTGGAGCGCGCAGGCGTTCAGGTTGTCTATGGCTTTATCAAGCTGAAGACCCACGCCAAGGTCTCCCTGGTGGTCCGCCGCGAAGGACAGGGGCTGCGCTCCTACGTCCACTTCGGCACCGGCAACTACCACCCCATCACCGCGAAGATTTACACCGACCTGAGCTTCTTCACCTGCGATCCGGCGATGTGCCGCGACGCCTCCAAGCTGTTCAACTACATGACCGGTTACGCCAAGCCCGAGGAGATGGAGAAGGTTGCGCTTTCGCCGATCAACCTGAAGTCCAAGCTGCTTGGTCTGATCGACGACGAGATCGCCCATGCCGAAGCGGAACGCCCGGCAGGGATCTGGGCAAAGATGAACTCGCTGGTCGACGGCGACGTGATTGACGCGCTCTACCGCGCCTCGCGGGCCGGGGTGCATATCGAACTGGTGATCCGGGGTATCTGCTGCCTGCGTCCGGGAGTCCCCGGCCTGTCCGAGAACATCCATGTCAAGTCGATCATCGGCCGTTTCCTGGAGCATAGCCGGATCGTCTGCTTCGGCGCTGGCCACGAGCTGCCGTCGCCGCAGTCGAAGCTGTTCATCTCCTCGGCAGACTGGATGCCGCGCAATCTGAACCGCCGGGTGGAAACCCTGGTGCCGATCGAGAATCCGACGGTGCACGAGCAGATTCTGGAGCAGATCATGGGCGCCAACCTGCGCGACGAGGCGCAGAGCTGGGTGCTCGGTCCCGACGGCGACTTCGCGCGGGTCGAGGCCGGCGACGACGCTTTCAGTGCGCATGTCTTCTTCATGACCAATCCCAGCCTCTCGGGCCGCGGCAGCGCTTTGAACAGCACCAAGCGCCCTGCACGCAAGAGCGTGAAGAACGCCGCGGAAACACGCTGAGGCCATGGCTTCGGGTAGTTCCGCACGCGGCGCTGCGCTAACCTCCGGGGCGATGGCGTCAGACGCATCCAGGGAGTCCCCCGCACAGCCCGTCACCCCGCTGCCGCAAGCGTTCACGCGCCCCGTGGCAGTGGTCGACATTGGCTCCAACTCCGTGCGGCTGGTGGTCTTCGACGGCTTGAAGCGGGTGCCGACCCCGGTGTTCAACGAAAAGGTCCTCTGCGGCCTCGGCCGCGATCTGGCGAAGACCGGCAAGCTCAACAAGGACGGCGTCAAGCTGGCGATCGAGAGCCTGATCCGCTTCACCGGTATCGCCCGCGCCATGGGCGCCGAGCTCTGCGACTATCTCGCCACCGCGGCGGTGCGTGACGCCAAGAACGGGCCCGAGTTCGTGGCCGAGGTCGAAAAGACCTGCGCCTGCCAGGTGCGGATCCTGACTGGCGAGGAGGAGGCGCGACTGTCCGCTCTGGGGGTGCTCTCGAGCATGCCCTGGGCGCGCGGCGCCATGGGCGATCTCGGCGGCGGCAGCCTCGAGATCGTCTCCCTGCACGACGGCGGGGCGGGCGAGGGCGCGACCCTGCCGCTCGGCCCGCTGCGGCTGCTCTCCCAATCCGGCGGCGACCGGAACAAGGCCGAGAAGATCATCGACGAAACCTTGGCCGAGCACGCCTGGATCGGCGATCTCAGCGGCGAGGTCTTCTATCCGGTCGGCGGTTCCTGGCGGGCCCTGGCGCGCATCCATATGGAGCAGGCGGCCTATCCCCTGCACATGGTTCACGGCTATTCGATCCGGCGCAAGGAACTGCAGGACCTTACGGCGGTGGTGTCCCAGCTCGGCAAGCGCTCCCTGGCGCGGATCGGCGGGGTGCCGAAGCGGCGCCTGGATACGCTGCCTTTCGCGGCGCTGCTGATCGACAAGCTGCTCGCGATCATGCAGCCGGAGCGGGTGACCTTCTCCGCCTACGGTCTGCGCGAGGGCTGGATCTTCGATCAGCTCCCCGCGCAGCTTCGCGAGGAAGACCCCCTGATCAGCGCCGCCGTCGAGTGGGTCGGCCGGGATGGGCGTTTCGGCGGCCTCGGCGACTTGCTGGCGCAGTGGACCAAGGGGCTCTACGCCAGCGAGAGCGACCCCGCCAGGCGGTTGCGCGTTGCCACCTGTCATCTCTCGGACATCGCCTGGCGCGACCATCCCGACTACCGGGCCGAGCAGGCCTTCTGGCGGGTGATGCGCTCGACTCAGCTCTGTCTGGAGCACCACGAGCGCGCCTTCATCGCGCTGGCCCTGAACTGCCGCTATGGCGGGCGGGTCGAGGATCCCCAGGCCGCCTCGGCGCTGCAGGTGCTCAAGCCCAAGAAGATTCGCCGCGCCGAGGTCTTGGGGCTTGCGATCCGTGCCGCCTACAGCCTCTGCGCCGGGGCGCAGGAGGTGCTCGAGCGCTCCTCGATCGCCTTCGAGGCGGAGGAGCTGGAACTGCGCTTGCCGAAGGACTCGGCAGTGCCGCCGGGCCCGGTGCTGGAAAAACGGCTGAACGCGCTCGGCGTCGCTCTCGGCGCCAAGAAGACCCGGATCAAGAGCGACTAGCTAGTCGCGGCGGATTTCCCGCAACGTGGTGAACAGCGTTCTGCCGTCGCGCAACAGGCTGTATTCGCCGCGAAAGATACCGGCCGGCCAGCCACCGTCTGGCCGCTTGCGGCCGACGAATCTCTGCTGCAGCAGGCGGCCGCGATCGATTTCCTCCTCGGCCTCAGCGAGCACGCCGCCGTCGGGGCCGAGTAGGCGGATGCGCTCCCGGTCGCCTTCCTGCACGCCCCAGGCATAGGCCCAGAACACCAGCGCCGGGGAATGCGCGGCAAGGCGGGTTCGCGCATAACCGCCTGTCTGGGCTTTCAAATTGTCGGCTGCCTCGGTCGCAAAGCCGGCATCCCAGGGCCCGGTCTCCAGATAGGGCAGGGCGGCCGCTGCTTCGGCGGACCACAGGCCCTTGCCTTCAACTTGGCATCCGGCGTCGAGCGGTTCTCCTGTGAAGGGGTCGAAGGTCGTGCCGTTGCTGCGCAGGGTGAAGTGCAGATGCGGCAGGCCGGAGTCGCCGGAGAGGCCGATCAGGCCGAGACGCTGGCCTGCTGCGACCCGCTCTCCCGGCGCCACGGCGACGCTGCCCTGGCGCAGGTGGGCATACTGCGTCTCCCATCCGCCTCCGTGATCGAGAACCACCGAATTGCCGGCGCGGCGGCCGGAAATCTCCTCTCGCCCGCCGAGCAGCACGGAACGGTCCGCCATGCCGTCCCGCACCGCGCGCACCTCGCCCGCCGCCGCCGCCAGCACCGGCACGCCGGCCTGCAGCAAGTCGAGGCGCAGAAGATAGAAATCGGTGCCGCCGTGACCGTCGTAGCTGAGCGGACCGCAGGCGCGATCCAGGGCGCCGGGACCGGGGGCGAGATCGGCGTACTGCAGGATCGCGCAGTCGATTCCGATGGCGCAGTCGAGCGGCAGGGAAAGACGCGGCGGTTCCTCGGCGAAGGCCGGCCCCGCTAGGAGGCAGAGCGCCAGGACCAGCGCACCGCGCATCTCACGAGTCGAGGGGGACCAGGCGCACCGCGCCGGCTCTGTCGATGGCCAGGGCGATGCGGCCATGCTTCAGAGCCAGGGCCTGCTCGCCGAAGAGTTCCCGCCGCCAGCCCTTGAGCGCCGCCACCTCGGCCTCGTCGTTGCCGGCCAAAGCCTCCAGGTCGGCGGCGTTGGCGACCAACCGCTGGGCGACGCCGTGCGCCTCGCAGACCTGCTTCAGCAACACCTTCAGCAGCTCCGCCGTGGCGCCGGTACTCTGCGGCGCGTCCTCGCGCGTCGGTGCGGGGGGCAGTTCGGACTCCGGCAGCGCCTTGGCCTGCTCGATCGCTTCCAGGATGCCGCGCCCCAGCTTGCCGCGGGCGAAGTCGGAGCCAAGACCGCGGGTGCGCGCCAGGGTCTCGGGACTGTCCGGCGCCTGGGCGGCGATATCATAGAGCTGTTCGTCGCGGACGATGCGGTTGCGCGGCAGGTCGCGCTCCTGCGCCTCGCGCTCGCGCCAGGCGGCGACCTCCCGCAGGGTGGCGAGATAGCGCCGGTCGCGCGAGCGGGTTTTCAGCCGCAGCCAGGCCCGCTCTGGGCTGGAATCATAAGTGTCGTGATGGAGCAGAATCTCCATTTCTTCGGTTAACCAATGAGTTCTATTATTTTTCTCAAGCTTTTTCTCAAGCTTGTCGTAGACCGTGCGCAGATGCGTCACGTCCGAAAGCGCGTAGTCGAGCTGCTTGCGGGTCAGCGGGCGGCGCGCCCAGTCGGTGAAGCGCGAGGACTTGTCGATTCGCGCGCCGGCAAGCTGCGCCGCAAGGCGGTCGTACCCGATCTGGTCGCCGAAGCCGCAGACCATGGCCGCGACCTGGGTGTCGAACACCGGATGGGGCAGGCGGCCGCGCTCGTGGAAGAAGATCTCCAGATCCTGCCGCGCGGCATGGAACACCTTGAGGATCCTGTCGTCGTCGAACAGGGCGTAGAGCGGCGCCAGATCGAGCCCCTCGGCAAGAGTATCGATCACCGCTGCGCTCTGCGGTCCGGCCACCTGTATCAGGCAGAGACGCGGCCAAAAGGTCTTGTCGCGAATGAACTCGGTGTCCACCGTGATGAACTGCGCGGCCGCCTGCTCGCGGCAAAAGCTCAGCAGGGCCTCGGAGGTTTCGATCAGGGGCGCGGGGGCGGAAGAAGGTTTGCTGTCGTGCATCGGGCGCCAGCCTATAGCAAGTCGCCTGCGCCGTCATGGCCTGCCGTCATAGCTTTGATAGGGCCCGTAAGGTCTGTGAGCAGGCGCGCAGCAAGCTTGACATCGAAGGTCATTCCAGGCCTTTTCACGCCGGATTCACAAACCTCCAAGCGCCAGGATTCCCATGCATCCCTATCGTACCCACACCTGTGGCGAGCTGCGTCTGTCGCACGCCGGTGAGACCGTTCGCATTTCCGGCTGGGTGCACCGCAAGCGCGACCACGGTCAACTGCTGTTCATCGACCTGCGCGACAACTACGGCCTGACCCAGTGCGTCATCGACATCTCCAGCGAACTCTTTCCGCAGCTCGAGACGCTGCGCGTGGAAAGCGTGATCTCGGTGACCGGGCGGGTGGTGGAGCGCGACGCCGAGACCGTCAACGCGAAGCTGCCGACCGGCGAGGTCGAGGTGCGTATCGAGGCCTTCGAGCTGTTGTCCGCCGCCGACCAGGTGCCGCTGCAGGTCAACGGCGAGGAGGATGCCGGCGAGGAGGTGCGTCTGCGTTATCGCTACCTCGATCTGCGCCGTCCGCGCATCCACGAAAACATCATCCTGCGTTCCAAGGTCATCAACTCGATCCGGCGGCGGATGATCGAGCAGAATTTTACCGAGTTCCAGAGCCCGATCCTGACCGCCGCCAGCCCCGAGGGTGCGCGCGACTACCTAGTGCCCAGCCGGCTGCATCCCGGCAAGTTCTATGCGCTGCCGCAGGCGCCGCAGATGTTCAAGCAGCTGTTCATGATCTCCGGCTTCGACCGCTACTTTCAGATCGCGCCCTGTTTCCGCGACGAGGACGGCCGCGCCGACCGCTCTCCCGGCGAGTTCTATCAGCTTGATTTCGAGATGAGCTTCGTCACGCAAGAGGATGTTTTTGCTGCACTTGAGCCGGTTTTACATGGCGTGTTTGAGGAGTTCGGCAAGGGCCGCAAGGTGACCCCCGCGCCCTTCCCGCGGATCCCCTTCGACGAAGCCATGCTGCGCTACGGCAGCGACAAGCCGGACCTGCGCAACCCGATCGAGATCGCCGAGACGACCGAGGCCTTCCGCGGCGGCGGCTTCGGCATCTTCGCCAAGCTGATCGAGCAGGGCGCCGTGGTCCGCGCCATCCCGGCCCCGGGCGCAGCCGCGCAGCCGCGCAGCTTCTTCGACAAGCTCAACTCCTGGGCGCAGGGCGAGGGCGCACCGGGTCTCGGCTATATCGTCTATGGCGAGGACGGCGAGGCCAAGGGCCCGATCGCCAAGAACCTCGATGCTGCGCGGGTCGCCCAGATCAAGGAAGCCGCACAGCTCGCCGATGGCGATGCGGTGTTCTTTTCCTGCGGCAAGCCGAACCAGGCCGCCAGCTTCGCCGGTATGGTCCGCAACAAGCTGGGCCAGGAGCTCGACCTGCTGGAGAAGGATACCTTCCGATTCTGCTGGATCGTCGACTTCCCGATGTACGAGCTCGACGAGGAGACGGGCAAGCTCGACTTCTCGCACAACCCCTTCTCCATGCCCCAGGGCGGGCTGGAGGCGCTGGAGACTCAGGACCCGCTGTCCATCAAGGCCTTCCAGTACGACATCGTCTGCAACGGCGTCGAGCTGTCCTCCGGCGCGATCCGGAACCACCTGCCCGAGGTCATGATCAAGGCCTTCGGCCTGGTCGGCTACTCGCGTCAGGAAGTGGAAGAGAAGTTCAGCGGAATCTTTTCCGCGCTGCGCTTCGGAGCGCCGCCGCATGGTGGCTCCGCCCCGGGGATCGACCGCATTGTCATGTTGCTGGCCGGAGAGAAGAACATCCGCGAAGTCGTTGCTTTTCCTATGAACCAGCGCGCAGAAGACCTCCTGATGGGAGCCCCCGCCGAGGTCGAGGATCACCGCCTCAAGGAATTGCATATCCGCCTGGCGCTTCCACCGGAGAAGAAGACCGAGTAATAACCCGATCTAAATTCAACGGTTTTTACGACTCTTCAAGCACTCTCTGAAGTTTTCGGCAGGACTCGCCAAGGAGTCAGTCAGGGAGTCCTTGATGAATATTTCCCTGTTTCTCTTGACCGGCGCGAATCTTTTGTGATTCGATCAGTCCCTGGCCAATTCGTTTTGCGCGGGGGATTACATGAAACGCTGGTTCTATCTGGCCGTCATGGCGCTGCCTCTGGGCGGCTGCGTCCTGCCACCGGCCATAAGCATCGCTTCCTTGGCTTTGGATATCGGTTCCTACGCCGCCACCGGCAAGAGCGCATCGGATCATGTCTTGTCCGGCGTGGTCGGCGAGGACTGCCGGATGCTTGGTGTGCTCGAAGGCGAGATCTGCCGCGAGGAGCGGGAGTTCGAGACGGCGGTGGCCAGCCTGGAGCCGCTGCGCCCCTTGCCCGAGGAGGCCCCGGCAGCCTTGACTCCCACCGCGGACCAGCCGTTCGCCACCGCCCGGCGCCTGCCGGTGCGGCAGCATCTCGAATTCGAGCCGCCGCTGGCAGCGGCCCCGGAACGCCAGCCTCAGCCGATCCAACTGGCCTCGGCGGCGATCTCTCCGGACGGCTCGCCGCTTGAAGGCTTGGCGTTCCTCTCGGCAGGGCCCTTGCGGCCGGCACAGGGGTCTCAGCAGGTCCTCGCCGGGGCGGCGGAGAGGGAGCTTGAGGCGCCGGAAAGCCTGCAATCGAAGCCCTCGCAGCGGACCGTCGATCCCACCGCGGAGCAGCTCGCCGCGCTCGCGCCGCTGCCCGCCGAGGAAGCGGCCCAGACCCGTGGCCTGGTCTATGACGAGAGCGGCCAGGTGCTCGGCGTCGCCTATGCCTTCCAGGATCCCATGAGCGACATGGATGGCAATCGCGACAGCCTCAGCGAGATCGAGATTATCGACCGCTGATCTTCGTGACGGCCACCGCTCCGCCACCAACGCGCGGATCTTCACGCGCGGAGCGCTCCGCCGCCCGATTCGCACGGTCTGTGATCCCGGCCCCGAAGCGATTCCGGCTATCTATTTGAGTTGACGCGGTTTTCTAATTTCAGGCGGGATGGACAGCGGACCCGGCCTCACCTAGACTCCGTCGCTTTCCGCGTCGTGACGAAGGGTTTGCCGCATGCCGACACCTGCCGAACTGGGATTTCGCATGCCCGCCGAGTGGGAGCCCCACCGGCGTTGCTGGATGGCTTGGCCTTGCCGCGAGGCGCTGTGGGGCGACCGCCTGGACGAAGCCCGCGATGCCTACGCGGAGGTCGCCAAGGCGATCGCCCAGTTCGAACCGGTCACCATGGTGGCGCTGCCCGACGACATTGCCGAGGTTTCGCTGCGCTGCGGCAATGGAGTCAGCGCCTTTCCGCTGGAGATCGAGGATTCCTGGATGCGCGACACCGGCCCGACCTTCGTGGCCGATGGCAAGGGCCATCTCGGCGGCGTCGACTGGACCTTCAACGGCTACGGCGAAAAGTACGGCTACAAGATCGACGCCCGGATCGCCGAGGCGGTGGTCGGGAAGGTCGATGCCAGGCATTTCCCCTGCCCGCTGGTGACCGAGGGCGGCGCCATCCATAGCGACGGCGAGGGCACGCTGCTGGTGGTCGAGAACACGATCCTCAACGACAACCGCAATCCCGGCCTGACCAGGCAAGAGGCCGAGAAGACCTTCGCCGACTTCCTCGGCGTCGAGAAGGTGATCTGGCTGCCCGGCTGGGTGAGCAACGACGAAACCGACGGCCACGTCGACAACGTGGCCTGCTTCGCCGGTCCGGGGAAGGTGCTGGCCGCGGTGTGCAGCGACGAGGACGACCCCGACCACATCCCCTTCCAGGAGAATCTCGGCGTGCTGCGCGGCGAGAGCGACGCCGCAGGCCGGCGGCTGGAGATCGTTCCAGTCGAGCAGCCCAGGCCGCGCAAGGACGATAACGGGGAGCGCCTGGCCGTCTCCTACATCAACTTCTATCTCGCCAACGGCGGCGTGATCATTCCGTCCTTCAACGATCCCGGCGACGCCAAGGCCTTCGACGCCATCGCCGGCTGCTTTCCGGATCGCAAGGCGGTCGAGGTGCCCGCCGACGTCATCGTGCACGGCGGCGGCGGTATCCACTGCATCACCCAGCAGGAGCCGGCGGTCGGCTAGATCGGGCTCTAACCGCCGTCCTCCTCTTCCTCGATCGACCAGATCGTGGCGTGCTCCTGCGCCCGCTGCGGCGTGACGACGCGGAAGCGTTCGAGAATCTCGCCGTGCTCGTCCAGCCCGCGCTCGACGGTCAGCAGGCTGTGGACCTTGTGTTCGCAGAGTCCGGCGGCGTCGTCGAGCTCCTGACGCGCCACCGGCAGGGCGGCGGCCAGGTCGGGAGCGCCGTAGCTTTCGACGAAGTAGCGCGCCAGCCGCTCGACGCAGGCGAAGAACTCGGCTTCGGAGATTTCCGCGACTTCCGTGAGGGTTGCGCGACCGAAACTCTCCAGGCCGAGCCAGCCGCTCTGGAAGGCGAGGCGTTGCTTGCCCTCGAGCCGCGACAGGTCCTGCCCGAGATAGGCGAAACTGCCGGAAACGGCCCATTCGCCGGGCCGCGCCGGATAGTCGAAGACTTCCTGGTCCGAGGCATCGAGGCGGATGGTGCGCGGCAGCTTCATGCTCAGACCTACACCAGGGCGTCGGGCGGGGCGGCGCCGCGGAAGAAGGCCTCGAGGTTATCCAGACACTTGAAGCCCATCGCGTTACGCGTCTCCACCGTGGCGCTGCCCATGTGCGGCAGCAGAAAGGCGTTCTCGACGCCGAGATAGCGCGGGTCGAGTTCGGGCTCGCCGGCATAGACGTCGAGCCCGGCGGACGCCAGCTTTCCGGAGGCCAGGGCGGCGATCAAGGCGTCGTCGTCGACGATGTTGCCGCGCGCCGTGTTGACCACCACCGCGCCGTCGGGCAGCAGGGCGATACGCTCGGCATTGAGGAACTTCAGCGTCTCTGGCGAGGAGGGGCAGTTGATCGAGAAGAACTCGCTCACCTCGAGCAGAGACTCCGGCGTTTCGTGATAGGTCGCGCCCTGCTCGCGCTCCGGGCTGAGACGGCTGCGGTTGGAGTAGTGGATTTCCATCTCGAAGCCGCGGGCGCGCTGCGCCACGGCGCGGCCGATCCGGCCCATGCCGAGGATCCCGAGACGCTTGCCGGTGACATGCACGCCGACCAGCTGGGTGGTGCTCCAGCCATGCCATTCTCCCTGACGCAGCATCCGCGCGCCCTCATGCGCCCGCCGGGCGGCGCCGAGCAGGCAGAGCAGGGTGATGTCGGCGGTGGCGTCGGTCAGCACGTCCGGGGTGTTGGTCACCTGGATGCCGCGGCGCTTGGCGGCTTCGAGGTCGATGTGCTCATGACCGACCGAGAAGGTGGCGATGATCCGGACCGAGTCCGGCAGGGCTTCGATCGACTCTGCGGAAAACTTCTCCGTGCTGCAACAGAGGATCGCGTCGTGGCCGGCGGCGGCTTGCGCGATCTGCGCGGCAGAAAGCTGACGGTCTTCCGGGTTGAGCGTGGCGGCAAAGCCCGCGTGGGCCCGGGCGGCGACGGCTTCGGGCAGGCGGCGGGTCACAAGCAAGCGGGGTAGGTCCGGCATGGTCTCCATTTCGTACTCTGGGGACAGGGGTGATATCGTGACATTGCGGTGGCGCCTCTTTCCACGACACCGAAGCGGAGTCTAGTCTGGCCCATGAACAAATTAAAAGCGCTCTCCCCCCGTCTGTTCGCTTTCCTTGCGACGGCGGCGCTGCTTGCCCCTAGCGGCGACGGCCAGGCGGCCGGCGTCGCCGATAGCCTGATGCCGCACCGCGCGGTCTATGAGTTGGAACTGGCCTCGCCGCGCGGCGACGGCGGGGTCGTCGAAATCGGCGGCCAGGTCGAATTCATCTGGGACGATGTCTGCGACGGCTGGACGGTGATCCAGAAGTCGCGCTTCATCGTCGGCCGCGCCGATGGCTATGACGTGGCCTTCGGCTCCACGGTTTCGGCCTGGGAATCCAAGGACGGGCTGCGCTACCGCTTCTTCATCAAGCGCGATCAGGACGGCCAGGAGACCGAGAACATTCGCGGCATCGCCACTCTGGAATCCCAGGGTGGCGGGGGCACCGCGCGCTTTACCGAGCCGGAGGACAAGACCACCGATCTGCCAAAGGGCACGATCTTTCCGACCACACACAGCCTGGAGATCCTCGAGCGGGTCATTGCCGGCAAGGATCTCTCCCTCTGGAGCACGCAGTTCGACGGCACCGGCGAGGATGGCGGCCTGGCCGGCGTCAGCACCGCCTTGGTCGCCGAGCTGCCCTCGGACGAGCCCGGTGCGATCGAGTCGCCGCTGCTCGAGGGGCAGCCCTCCTGGCGGATCGCCATGGCCTACTTCGGCATGGGGCAGGGCGAGGCCGAACCCAATCAGGAGCAGCGCCTGCGCATCTACAAGAACGGCGTCGTCGATTTCTTCTCGATCGACTACGGCAGCTTCGCCTTCGATGCCGAGCTGATCGAGCTCGAAGCCTATCCCGAACCGGACTGCTGAGGTCTGCTACTTGAGGCTGCGGCCCTTGCGGATTGCCTCGGGGCCGAGACGCTCGCGCAGGGTGTCGATCACGCCCTCGATTCGGGCGTGCTTGGTCCGTTCGGGATCGAACAGGCTGGGCGGGTCGGCCAGCGCACCGTCGACGAGATCGGCCAGCCCGGCGCCGATCAGACGGAATTTCCGGCCGTCGGCTTCCTTCTCGATCAAGGGTTTGACCGCGCCGTAGATCGTCTCGGCGAGGCGCGTGGGGTCCTGCAGCCGGCGGCTGCGGGTCAGGGTCTGAAAGCCCGCGGTCTTGAGCTTAAGGCTGACGCTCTGTCCGGCCAGGCCGCTTTTCTTGGTGCGCCGCGCCACGGTTTCGCAGAGCGGCCAGACCTCGGCCAGCAGGGTTTGCGGATCGCCGATATCGCGCTCGAAGGTGGTTTCCGCCGAGATCGACTTGGTCGGGGCGTCGGGATCGACCCTGCGGTCGTCCTCGCCGCGCGCGAAGCGGTAGAGACGGCGGCCCATGGCGCCGTAGCGGGCGATCAGCTCCAGTTCCTCGAAGCGCAGCAGATCGCCGATCCGCTGCACGCCGTCGCGTGCCAGCGCCGCGCGCAGCGCCTTGCCGACGCCCCAGATCATGCCGACCGGCTTGTCTTTCAAAAAGGCCATGGCATCTGCCTCGCCGATCACCGCGAAGCCGCGCGGCTTGTCGAGGTCGGAGGCGACCTTGGCGAGGAACTTGTTGTAACTGAGGCCGATGGAGACGGTCAGGCCGTGCTCCTCCTCGATCCGTTTCGCCAGGCCCGCCAGGATGACCGCCGGACTGCCGTGATGCAGTGCCTCGGTGCCGGAAAGATCGAGGAAGGCCTCGTCGATGGACAGCGGCTCGACCAGCGGCGTCGCGGCCAGCATCATCTCGCGGATCTTGAGCCCGGCTTCACGGTACTTCGCCATGTTGGGACGGATCACCACCGCCTGCGGGCAGGCCTGCAGCGCCTTGAACATCGGCATCGCCGAGCGGATGCCATAGGTCCGCGCCACATAGCAGGCCGCCGAGACTACGCCGCGCTTGCCGCCGCCGATCACCACCGGCTTGTCGCGCAGGCTGGGGTCGTCGCGCTTTTCGACGCTGGCGTAGAAGGCGTCGCAGTCGATGTGGGCGATCGACAGGCTGTGCAGCTCGGGATGCGCCAGGATCCGGCGGGATTGGCAGGCTGGACAACGCGGCGGCGTGGCTTCGGCCGGAACTTCGCTCAGGCAATCGCGGCAGAGCGCATTCATCTTGGCAGGCCTTCGGCGATCTCGTCTTCCTGCCACAGCCAGGCGGCTCCGCGCACGCCGCTGGAATCGCCGTGCACCGGGGGTTTAACCGGGGTCTCGGCCCGGTCGGAGAAGACGAAGGGCGGGAGCAGCGCGGGCAGGTTGCGATAAAGCCGGTCGAGATTGGAGACGCCGCCGCCGAGTACGACGATATCCGGGTCGATGACATTGATCACGCTGGCCAAGCCGCGCGCCAGGCGGTTCTCGTAACGCTGAAGGCAGGCTTCGGCACGGACCTCGCCGCGCGCCGCCTGAGCGGCGATCTCCTCGGGCGCGGTTTCGCCGTCGTACTGGCGCGTCAGGGCCGGGCCGGACAGCCAGGTCTCGTTGCAGCCGCGCTGGCCGCAGAAGCAGCTCGGTCCCGGCAGTTCGTCCGCCTCGGGCCAGGGCAGGGGGTTATGACCCCACTCGCCGGAGATCGCATGGCGGCCGATCAGGCAGCGGCCGTTGAACACCGTTGCACCGCCGACTCCGGTGCCGAGGATCACGCCGAATACCAGCCGCGCACCCTTGGCGGCGCCGTCGGCAGCCTCCGACAGCGCGAAGCAATTGGCGTCGTTGGCGACCCGCACCCGGCGGCTGAGCGCCTGGGAAAGATCCTTGTCGAAGGGCTTGCCGATCAGCCAGGTCGAATTGGCGTTCTTGACCAGCCCGCTGGCCGGCGAAATCGCGCCGGGAATGGCGACGCCGACCGGGGCCAGGGCGCCGAGTTCGCGCTCCAGCCCGCGCACCAGCTCGCAGATCGCCTTCAAGGTCGCCTGGTAATCGCCCTTCGGGGTCGGGACGCGGCGGCGCCCGCGCAGGGCGCCGGAGCCGGATTCCAGGGCCACCGCCTCGATTTTCGTACCTCCGAGATCGACCCCGATCCGCATCTTATTCTCTCACCACGGGAGTTTCGGTTACGCATTCTTAACCAAAGCAGCGTGTACTATGCTTCTATCGGCTTAGGGCTTTGGAAATAAAGCCCCGGTAGGATAGCTCAACTTGGCCGCGGGCTTTCGAGCGATTTGTTCCGGCGGCGGGATAACCAGCAGGAAATGGAACTGCGCGATGGCAGAAGCAGCACTGGCGAAGACGGCCAAGACGGTACTCGTTGTCGAGGACAACGAGCTGAACATGAAGCTCTTCCACGATCTCCTGGAAGCCAACGGCTATGAGATACTTCAGACCCGCGAGGGTATGGAAGCCCTGCGCATGGCGCGGCAGTACCGGCCCGATCTGATCCTGATGGATATCCAGCTTCCGGAGGTCTCCGGCCTGGAAGTCACCAAGTGGATCAAGGAGGACGAGGCCCTGAAGGATATTCCGGTGATCGCCGTGACAGCCTTTGCGATGAAGGGCGACGAGCAGAAGATTCGCGATGGCGGCTGCGAGGCCTACATCGCCAAACCGATTTCCGTGACCGATTTTCTGGAAACGGTGCGCCGCTTCGTTAACTAGATCGATTTAGCGTCCGTCCGCGCAGCCGCGGGTGGGGAGATAGGAAGAATGACCGGTCGAATCCTGATCGTCGACGATGTCGAAGCCAACGTTAAGCTGCTCGAAGCCAAGCTGACGTCGGAGTACTTCGATATCTTGACGGCCCATGACGGCGAAACCGCGCTGGAAGTCGCGCGCTCCCAGTCGCCCGACCTGATTCTGCTCGACGTCATGATGCCCGGCATGGACGGCATCGAGGTCTGCCGGATTCTGCGTGGCGACTCGCGCACCGCCCACATTCCCATCGTCATGCTGACGGCGCTCAGCGATATCGAGGACCGGGTGCGCGGGCTGGAAGCCGGCGCCGACGACTTCCTGAGCAAGCCGGCCAACGACCTGACGCTGTTTTCCCGCGTGCGCTCCCTGATCCGGCTGAAGATGATGATCGACGAGCTGCGCACCCGCCAGTCCACCACGGACGATGCGGCCGGCCTGACCATGGCCGAGATCGCACCGGAGGCCGATGGCGGCATCCTGCTGATCGAAGCCGATGCGATTCAGCGCGAGAACCTCTCGGCAAAGCTCGAAGCTGCCGGGCACGGCGTCTTCCTAGCGGAAACCGCGCAGGAAGGCATGGCACTCGCGCGGGACAAGGATCCGGATCTGGTGATCGTGGCTCTCGACCTGGGCGCCGAGGATGGTCTGCGCTTCGTTTCCCAGCTGCGCAGCGACGAGCGCCTGCGTCACGTGCCGGTACTGATGCTGCTCGACGATTACGATCTCGCGCGGCTCGCCAAGGGGCTCGATATCGGCGTCACCGACTATCTGATCAAGCCGATCGACGGCAACGAGCTGCAGGCCAGGGTGCGCACCCAGGTGCGCCGGCGCCGCTATCACGAGAAGCTGCGCGAGCTGCTCGATCAGAGCGTGTCGATGGCCTACACCGACGGGCTGACCGGTGTGTACAACCGCCGCTACCTCGAGAGCCATCTCGACAAGCGGTTGGCGGCGGCGTCGGCCAGCGGCAAGCCGCTATCGGTGATGATGATCGATATCGACAGCTTCAAGGCCTTCAACGATCGCTACGGCCACGCTCTTGGCGATCTCGTGTTGCGCGCGGTCGCGGCGGCGCTTTCGGACAACGTGCGCAACATCGATCTGGTCGCGCGCTATGGTGGGGAGGAGTTCGCCGTGGTGATGCCGGATACCGGCGCCGATGGCGCCCTGCTGGTGGCCGAGCGGCTCCGCGACAAGATCGACGAGCTGCGGGTCGCGGTCGAAGGCCAGGAGGATCTGCGGGTCACGGTCTCGATCGGCGTCGCCACGGCCATGGGCGGCTCGGAAAGCGCCAGCCTGCTGCAGAAACGCGCCGACGGCGCGCTCTACAGGGCAAAAGGCACCGGCCGCAACCGGGTGATCTCCGACGAGCTCGACCGGCCGGAAAGCGCGCTCGCTGCGCGGGCCTGAGCCTTCGGGCAGACTCTGCAGACATGAAAAAGGCCGCGCCTGACAGGCGCGGCCTGATTTCGTCCTGGCGGGCCGTAGCCCGGCGCAGCCTATTTGATCTTGGCTTCCTTGAATTCGACGTGCTTGCGCACGACCGGATCGTACTTGCGGAAGGTCATCTTTTCAGTGGTGTTCCGCGGGTTCTTCTTGATCACGTAGAAGTATCCGGTGTCGGCGGTGCTCACCAGCCGGATCAATTGAGTTACGGGCTTCGCCATGGCGCGATCCTATGTCTGGCCAAAATCGGTTGGGCCCCTGTTCCCAGGAGCCCTGCGGAGCGGAAGATACGCGCTATGCTTGAGAAGTCAAGCGCCTGCAGGGGCTTTCGCGGTGCAGCGAAGCATCAGCCTGTCGTCGATCGAACGAAACAGCACCGGAGCGTAAGCGGCAAGGTCGCGGCGGGCGAGCAGGGCCTCCACCAGGATCTGCCGGGAAATCCCGGCGAGGGGCATTTCGTTGAGCGCCTGGGTCGCGGGATACCAGCCGATATCCTCCAGCTCCCCGTCGCTCTCGGCGGCCGGCTCAAGATGGCTGCCGAGGGCAAGGAAGAAGCGCGTGTGGAAGCGGATCGGCGAGGCGACCGGGGTGATCGCACGGGCCAGCAGGCTCATGCCCGCGAAGTGCGGCGTCAGGTTCCGCTCGGCAAAGCGTTGCCAGACGCCCGGTGCGATCCTCGCGGTCGGCCTTGCCGGCTCGGGCGCGGCCAGCAGATATCCGGTCTCCTCCAGGGTCTCGCGCAGGGCGGTGCGGGCATAGGCCGCCAGGCTGCGGCGTGTCGCCCGGTCGATCCGACCGTGTTGCGGCAGGCGGAGGGTTTCCTGGAAACCGCTGGCGGCGGCATCCGCCGCGTCGCGGCGCCCGCCTGGAAAGACGAAGACGTTGGGCATGAAACGGGAGCGCCGATGCCGCTTGCCGAGCAGGACCAGGGGGTCGCCAGGAGTGTTCGGATTGGCCTGCAGGACGACAAGTCCCGCCGCGTCGCGTGGCGCTACGGGCATCGCAGGGCGCTGGCCTAGAGTTTGGTGCCGGAGACCTGGAGCAGGCGTTCCGCAGTATCGATGCGTCCGTGCAGGATCTCGGTGTAGAGACCAGGAGTATCGAGCAGACGCTCCGCGACCTCGATGTCGAGGTCCGCGCGTTCCTGGCCCGGCGGGCAGTAGCCGTGCAGGGCCTCGACCCCGGCGCTGTCGCCCGGCGTGACCTGCCTGCGGACGACCGACCCGGAGACGATGTAGGCGCGTTCGCCGAAACGCGAGCCGCTGATCGTGGCGTTCTCGGCATTGGTGCAGATGTCGGGCATCACACCGCGATCCTGCAGCGCATAGCCGGAAGGCGCATGGAAGCGGGCCCAGGTCAGGATCAGTTCGCCTTCGTTGGGCAGGCGCAGGACGGTCTGAACCGTGCCTTTGCCGAAGGAGGAACTGCCGACCACGATCGCCCGCCCGGCATCCTGCAGCGCCGCGGCGACAATCTCCGAGGCCGAAGCGGAGTTTCCATTGATCAGCACTACCAGCGGCACGCCCCGCGCCGAGTCGCCGCGGTGGGCATCGAAGCTCTGGTGGCTGTCGGGGTGCCGCCCGCGAGTCGAGACGATCAAGCCTTCCTCGAGAAACAGGTCGGAAACCGAGACCGCTTGGTCGAGCAATCCGCCCGGATTGTCGCGTAGGTCGAGGACGATGCCGGAGAGGCTGTCGCCCTGAACGTCGAAGGCGAGTTCGATCTTGTCCTTGAGATTGCGCGTCGTGGTCTGGTTGAAGCCCAGCACGTCGAGCACTGCTGCATTGCCGCGCCGCTCGTAGGCGATGGTCTGTGGCACGATGTGGGCGCGCACCACCTCGATCATCAGTGGCGCCGGGGCCCCGGACCGCGAAACGGTCAGGCGGACGGGCGAGTTCGGCCTGCCGCGCAGCTTGCGGATGACTTCGCGCTGTGCCACGCCGGCCGCCGCCGCGCCATCGATATGGGTGATCAGATCGTCGGCGAGCAGGCCTGCGCGCTCGGCGGGGGTGTTCTCCATCACCGAGTTGACGCGCACGCCGTTATCTTCGATCTGGATGCGCACGCCGATTCCGCCGAAGCCGTCCCGGCTGGCGCGATTCTCCTGGGCTTCCTCGCGTCCGGCGTAGCGCGAGTAGTCGTCGAGCGCCGAGATCATGCCGTCGAAGACATACTCGTAGATCGATTCGCTCTCGGCCTTGACCAGTTCGCTGGATCCGGTCCGGCTGGCGTCGACCGCCAGGGCCGTCAGCTTCGCCCAGCCTTCGTTGTCGCGATGCGCCGGCGCCCTGTAGGCGGCGGCTTCCTGTCCGCCGACGCGCACCGAAATCTGCTCGGCGGAGTCGGTGATCTCCACGCCGGGATCGATGGTGCTGAGGTTGTGGAGGCCGGCCAGGGCCAGCTGCCGGGCCGTGACGTCCTCGATATAGACCGAGGAGACGTCCTCGTAGCCGGCGCTGAACATGTTCGCGGCAAGCGAGGAGTTGTAGCCGATCGGGTGTCCCGGCTGGGTCGCACTGCCGGTGCAGGACACCAGCAACAGCGCCGCCGAGAGGCCGATCAGGCCGTTCGCGAAGCTTGCTCCGGGGGCTGCGCTGAACCCGCGCCCCGCCGTCTGCGCCGACATCCGTACCATCATCACCCTACTGTGACACTATTGCCACGATTCTAACCGCAAGAGGCCCAGGTAAGTCACTGAGAAAATTGGGACAGACGTGGAGTTTTTGCGCTGCGTTGCCAGAATGCCACGCTGCAATCCCAAAACGCTCAGCGTCATAGTCCAGGCAAAGCCTTAAGAAAATCTATCATCCTCTTGTTTTTGAGCGGGTGGCTTTCCCTTTCGCGTTGCTTTTCCGGGGCTTGCCACGCCTCTTGCCCGGCGTTTTCGGGCCGGCCGGCCGCTTGGCGCCGGCCTTGCCCGGCGCCTTGCCGCGCGCCTGGCGCGCCGCCCCGGACTTGCCCGGCGCGGCAACGGAGCCGGCATCGCCGGACTCGCCCTCCATGATCTCGCCGATCAGGCTGCCGGTGCGTCCCTCGGCCTCGACCAGGCGTACTGGATGGTGTTCGCCGAGATGGTATTCGCGGCCCCAGCGCCGGCCGACCAGAGCATGGCGCTTGGCGTCGTGGACGTAGTAGTCGTCCGGCAGGCTGCGCATCGGGATCAGGGCGTCGGCGCCGGTCTCGGTGAAGTTGACGAACAGCCCGAAGTGGGTGACCGAACTGATCCGGGCCTCGAAGATCTCGCCGACTCGGTCGGACAGGAAGGCGGCGGCCATGCGGTCCTTGGCATCGCGCTCTGCGGCGATGGCGCGGCGTTCCGTGTAGGAGATGTGCTCGCCCCAGCCTTCCATCAGCGCGCGGGCTTCCTTGGGCAGTCCGTCGCGGCCGAGCCGCAGGCCGTCGATCAGGGCGCGGTGGACGATCAGGTCGGAGTAGCGGCGGATCGGTGAGGTAAAATGCGCGTAGCGCTGCAGCGCCAATCCGAAATGCCCCAGGTTTTCAGGGCTGTAGTAGGCCTGGCTCTGGGAGCGCAGGACCAGCTCGCTGACCACGCGTGCGTCCTTGCCGTCGGCGACTCTGTCCAAGATCCCGGTGAAATCGCTGGGTTTGAGGGTCTGACCGCGCGGCAGCTTGAGGTCCATGCCCTCGAGCACCTCGCGCAACGCCTCGACCTTGACCGGATCCGGCGGTTCGTGGACCCGGTACATGCAGGGCTGCTTGCGCGCTTCCAGCTCCCGCGCCGCGGCGACGTTGGCGGTGATCATGAACTCCTCGATCAGCCGGTGGCTGTCGAGCCGCTGGCGGGTCGTGATCTCCGCGATCTGGCCATCCTCGCCGAAGATCACCTGACGCTCCGGCACGTCGAGATCAAGGGTGCCGCGCGCTTTGCGGGCGGCGAGCAGCGCCTCGAAAGCGCCGTAGAGCGGAGCGATCACCGGCTCCAGCAGCGGTCCCGTCTTCTCGCTGGCGTGGCCGTTACGCGCCTCCTGCACCTCCTCGTAGGTGAGGCGGGCGGCGGAACGCATCAGGCCGCGTTCGAAGCGGTGGTCCTGCAGCTTGCCGTCCTTGGCGATCCAGAGATGCGCGGCGAGACAGCCGCGGTCTTCTTGCGGATTGAGCGAGCACCAGCCGTTGGACAGCGCCTCTGGAAGCATCGGCACCACACGGTCGGGGAAGTAGGCGCTGTTGCCGCGCTTGTAGGCTTCGCGGTCCAGGGCGGAGTCGGGGCGCACGTAGTGGGCGACATCGGCGATGGCGACGATCAGGTGCCAGCCGCCAGCGTTCTCCTTGCGGTCGTCCGGCTCGGCGAAGACGGCATCGTCGAAGTCGCGGGCATCGGCGCCGTCGATGGTGACCAGCGGCAGGCCGCGCAGGTCCGTTCGGCGGTCGAGCGGCGTCGCCTCTGCCTCCTCGGCCTCGCGCAGCGCCGCCTCGGGAAAGACCGTGGGCAGACCCTGTTCGTGGATCGAGATCAGGCTGAGCGCGCGGTGGTTGTCGAGGCTGCCGTGGCGTTCGATCACTCGCACGTCGCGCAGGCCCATGCGCCGGTGGTGGCCCTTGGCCTCGGCCAGCACCAGCTCTCCCGGCTGGGCGCCGGCGGCGTCCTCTGGCGCCAGCAGGAAATCCTGCTTGGCCTTCTTGTCGACCGGTTTCAGGCGGCCGCCCTGGGTGCCGGGCTCGTAGATGCCGAGCACCTGCAGCGCGCCGCCCTTGCCGAGGCGGCGGATCACCCTGGCTTCGTAGATGTCGTCGCTGCGCGTCAGCTTGGCCAGCAGGCGCTCGCCGGTAGCCAGCGCCTCGCGGCGTTGCTTGTCCGGTGTGACATAGATTATCGGCGGCGGGCCCTGCTCGGCTTTCCAGTTGGCGGGGCGGGCGACCAGCTCGCCGTCCTCGTCCAGATCCACGACCTCGATCACCGCGACCTCGGGCAGCCGCCCGGGAGACGCGAGCTGCCGCTTGGCGTGGCGCTCCAGATTGCCGCTCTGCTTCAGCTCGCGCAGCACTTCCTTGAGCCGGGGGCGGTCGGCGCCCTTGATCTTGAAGGCGCGCGCGATCTCGCGCTTGCCGACCGGCGTCGGGCTCTCCTCGATGAAGCGGAGGATTTCGGCCGTGGAGGGAAAGCGGGTCGTTTCGGGTTTGCTCTTGCTGGTTTTCTTGGTCACGCGGGGGTCAACTGGCGCTCTTGCGCGCTTTTGGCTTACGGCCACCCTTTTTCTTTCCGGCCTGCTTGGCCAGCAGATCGACGGCCATGTCGAGAGTGGCCTCATCGGCTTCGGTGCCCTTGGGCAGGGAAGCGTTGAGACGGCCATGCTTCACATAGGGACCGTAGCGCCCGCTGTGAAGGGTCACCGGCTTGCCGTCGGCGGGATGATCGCCGAGGGTCTTCAGCGCGCTGGCGCCGCCGCGCTTCGGCGCCTCGGCAAGCAGGGCGACTGCCCGGTTGAGTCCGATCTCCAGGACCGCAAGAGGCTCGTCGTCGTTGGGCAGCGACTTGTAGGTGCTGCCGCGCTTGACGTAAGGGCCGTAGCGTCCGATCCCGGCGACGATGGCCTCGCCGCTTTCCGGATCGGCGCCGACCTCGCGGGGCAGCGCCAGCAGCTTCAGCGCCAGCTCGAGATCGACATCATCCGGTCCCACGCCCTTGGGCAGAGAGGCACGCTTGGGCTTTTCGCCCTTTTCCACGGCCTCGCCGAGCTGGATGTAGATGCCGTAGGGGCCTTTGCGCAGGGTCACGTCCAGCGCGCTCTCGGGGTCCTGTCCCAGCGCCCGCGGCTTGTTGGCGAGATCGGCGGCCTCGCCTTCCGCGCCGGTCGGCATCGCCAGGGGGCGGGTATAACGGCAGTCGGGATAGTTGGAGCAGCCGATGAAGCCGCCGCTCTTGCCCAGGCGCAGACCGAGGCGGCCGGCGCTGCAGGCCGGGCAGAGGCGGGGGTCGGCGTCGGGCTTTTCCGGATCGGCGGGAAAGAAATGCGGGCCGAGCTCTTCGTCCAGCACGTCGATGACGTTGCTGATGCGCAGCTCCTTGGTCTCGTCCAGCTTGGCCGAGAAGGCCTCCCAGAAGTTCCGCAGGACGGTTTTCCAGTCGATCTGGCCGTCGGAGATCTCGTCGAGCTCGCGTTCCAGCTCGGCGGTGAAGTTGTACTGCACGTAGCGCTCGAAGTAGCTCGCCAGGAAAGCGGTGACCAGGCGGCCGCGGTCCTCGGGAAGAAAGCGCCGCTTTTCCAGGCGCACATAGTCGCGGTCCTGCAGCACCTGGAGGATCGAAGCATAGGTCGAAGGCCGGCCGATCCCCAGCTCCTCCAGCTTCTTGACCAGGCTGGCCTCGGAGTAGCGCGGCGGCGGCTGGGTGAAGTGCTGCTCGCTATCGATGGAGACGCGCTCCAGCCCCTGGCCCTCGGCCAGCTTGGGCAGGCGCTTGTTCTCCTCCTCGCCCTCGCGTTTCGGCTCGTCGCGGCCTTCCTCGTAGAGCCGCAGGAAGCCGTCGAAGACGACCACGGAGCCGGTCGCCCTCAGGGCGGCGCGTTTGTCGCCGGTGGCGATGTCCACGCTGACCTGGTCGAGCCGGGCGCTGGCCATCTGGCTGGCCAGGGCGCGCAGCCAGATCAGCTCGTAGAGTTTCTGCTCGTCGGCACCGAGGTGGCGGGCGACCTGCTCCGGCCGGCGCGGCAGCTCGGTGGGGCGGATCGCCTCATGCGCTTCCTGGGCGTTGCGCGCCTTGGTCTTGTAGATCCGCGGCTGGTCCGGAAGGTAGGCGTCGCCGTAGGTGTCGGCGATCAGGTTGCGGGCCGAACCGATCGCCTCGTTCGACATCGAGACGCCGTCGGTCCGCATATAGGTGATCAGGCCGACGGTCTCGCCGTCGAGCTCGATGCCCTCATAGAGCTTCTGGGCCGTGCGCATGGTCCGGGTTGCGCCGAAGCCGAGCTTGCGGGAGGCCTCCTGCTGCAGGGTCGAGGTGGTGAAAGGCGGCTGCGGGTTGCGCCGGACCTCCTTGCGCTCGACCTGGGTGACGGCGAAGCTCTCGGCCTGCTCCAGAATCGTCACGGCGCGCTGGGCGCTGGCCTCGTCTGGCAGGGAGAACTTGTCGAGCTTCTCGCCGTCGAGGGCGGTCAGGCGCGCTTCGAAGGCCTCGGTATCGGCGCCCTTCATCTGGGCGGAGACCGACCAGTATTCCTGTGCCTTGAAGACCTCGATCTCGGCCTCGCGCTCGCAGATAAGCCGCAGCGCGACCGATTGCACCCGGCCGGCGGAGCGGCTGCCCGGCAGCTTGCGCCACAGGATCGGAGACAGCGAGAAGCCGACCAGATAGTCCAGGGCGCGGCGTGCCAGATAGGCCTCGATCAGTTCCTTGTTCAGCTCGCGCGGATTCTTGAAGGCCTCCTGCACCGCCGACTTGGTGATCTCGTTGAAGACCACGCGCTTGACCGGCTTGCCGTTGAGCACGTCGCGGCGCTGCATCTCCTCGACCAGATGCCAGGAGATGGCTTCGCCCTCGCGGTCGGGGTCGGTGGCGAGGATGATCTCGTCGGCGCGCTTGGCCGCCAGGGCGATCTCCCTGATCCGCTTCTCGGCCTTCTCATCGACCTGCCAGGACATCTCGAAGTCGGCCTCGGGCCGCACCGAGCCGTCCTTGGCCGGCAGGTCGCGGATATGGCCATAGCTCGCCAGCACCTCGTAATCGGGTCCGAGGTATTTGTTGATGGTCTTCGCTTTGGCGGGGGATTCGACGACGACGAGATGCATGAAGGGTCCGTATCTATGGGCGCGCTTCGCGCTCAGCTACGAGGGATATTCGGTTGCCCGGCTGGCGCTCCAAACGCCCGGCGAGCTCCAACTCGAGCAATGCGAGGCTGACGACGGCGGGTGACAATTGGCACCGGCGGACCAGTTCGTCAACCGTGACCGCGCCAGGGCCGAGCAGGGCCTCGATTTGCGAGGCTGCGGATTCGGCTTCCTCCAGGCCGCTTTCCGCTACCGACTCGGGGACTTCCATCGCCGCTTCGGCGCGGAAGGAGGGCGCGGCGAAGCTGCGGCGAATCTGGCCGGAAAGGGCGTTGACGATATCCTCGGCGCTTTCCGTCAGCACCGCGCCCTGGCGCAGCAGGTCGTTGCAGCCGCGCGCCCGGGGGTCGAGCGGCGAGCCGGGGATGGCGAAGACTTCGCGGCCCTGCTCGCCGGCGAGCCGGGCGGTGATCAGCGAGCCGGAGCGCGGCGCCGCCTCGACCACCAGCACGCCTTCGCAGAGTCCCGAGATGATCCGGTTGCGCCGGGGAAAATGCCGCGCCTGGGGCTGCAGGCCCGGCGGCATCTCCGAAAGGAGCAGGCCCTGAGCGGCGATCGCCGCGTAGAGCTCCTGGTTTTGCGGCGGATAGACTACGTCGATCCCGCCGGCCAGCACCGCTGTGGTGCCTGCGGCGAGGCTGCCGCGATGCGCCGCGGCGTCGATCCCCCGCGCCAGGCCCGAGACAACGGTGAAGCCGGCTTCCCCCAGATCGCGGGCGATCCGCTCGGCCAGGCGCTGGCCGTTGGCCGAGGCGTTGCGCGCGCCGACCATGGCGAAGAGGCGCTGTGCGACGAGGCTGCCGGGCCCCAAGGCGCTCAGCACCGGCGGCGCATCTGGCAGGGCGGCCAGCGCCTCGGGGTAGTCCGCCGCGCCGAGCACCAGCAGCCGGGCCCCGAAACTCTCCAGGGCTTCGACTTCCCGCTCCGCCTCGCCCTGGGAATAGAGTTTCAGGCCGCGCCGCCGTCCACCCTGGCGCGCGAGCTCGGGCAGCGCGTCCAGGCCGGCCTCCGCCGAGCCGTAGCGCGCGATCAACTGACGGTAGGTGATCGGCCCGACGTTCTCGCTGCGGATCAGCCGCAGCGCCGCCAGCCGTTCTGGGGGGTGCATTCCCTGGCCTCGTTTTGTTCTTTTCGCCCGCGACGATGTCCCGGCGGCGGCGATCCGTCAAGCGGGGGATTGATTAGCCCTCGGCCTTCTTCGCGCCGATCTTGCTTTCCTCGCCCCGCAGCAGGCGGCCGATGTTCTCGTGGTGCCGGGCCCAGATCAGCAGCGCCAGGAGGGCCGCGAACTGCACCAGCTGCAGGTCGCCGCGCAGCAGCCAGGCCCACAGCGGTGCCAGGGCGAGCGAGATCAGCGCGGCCAGCGAGGAGTAGCGGGCGATGGCGGCCACCGCCAGCCAGGTGGCGCAGGCGGCCAGGCCGACCGGCCAGGACAGCGCGATCAGGGCGCCCAGGGCGGTGGCGACGCCCTTACCGCCCTTGAACTTCAGCCAGACCGGGAAGAGGTGCCCGAGGATGGCGCCGTAGCCGGCCATCAGGGCGATGTCGGGTCCCCAGTTCAGGGCGATCAGCACGGCCGCCGCGCCCTTGCCACCGTCGAGCAGCAGCGTTGCCAGGGCGAGGTCCTTGCGCCCGGTGCGCAGCACGTTGGTGGTGCCGATGTTGCCCGAGCCCAGCTGCCGCAGGTCGCCGAGCCCGGCGAGGCGGGTCAGCAGCAGGCCGAAGGGGATCGAGCCGAGCAGGTAGCCGGCCAGGAGTGCCGCCGTCAGGTACGGCCAGGCGAATTCCCAGGAGATCGGATCGGGCATGGTCTAGGCATCGTGAACGAAGATGCTGCGCCCGTCGACCACGCTGCGCAGCACCCGGCCCTCGACCGGATGGTTCTCGAAGGGCGAGTTCTTGGACTTGCTGCGGAACTTGCTGGGGTCGATGCGGCCGGCGATGTCGGGATCGAAGAGCACCAGATCGGCCGGCGCGCCTTTTTTCAGACGTCCGGCCTCGATGCCCAGGATGTCGGCGGGCCGGTAGGTCAGGCGGCCGAGCAGGTCGAGCAGGGTGGTTCGGCCCTGATGCACCAGCCGCAGGGACAGCGGCAGCAGAGTTTCCAGGCCGACGATACCGGGCTCCGCCTGGGCGAAGGGGATGCGCTTGGCGTCCTGGTCGTGGGGACTGTGGTCGCTGGCCACGGCGTCGATGGTGCCCGCGGCGACGGCTGCGGCGATGCCCTCGCGATCGTCTTCGCTGCGCAGCGGCGGCGAGACCTTGCCGAAGGTGCGGTAGTCGTTCACCGCCAGCTCGTTGAGCGAGAAGTAGTGGGGCGCGGTATCGCAGGTGACGTCGAGGCCGCGCGCCTTGGCGGCGGCGATCACCCGCGCCGACTCGGCGGTGGAGATATGGCTGGCGTGATAGCGGCCGCCGACCATCTCGACGAGACGCAGGTCGCGCTCGATCATCATCACCTCGGACAGCGGCGAGATGCCGGAAAGGCCCAGGCGGGTCGCCAGCTCGCCGGCGTTCATCACCCCGCCGGCCAGTTCGGGAACTTCCGGATGCTGCAGGATCACCGTACCGAAGGCGCGCGAGTAGCTCAGCGCCCGGCGCATCACCTGGGGGTCGGCGACGGCCTTCAGGCCATCGGTGAAGCCGACCGCGCCGTAAGAGGTCAGCAGGCCGATCTCGGTCAGCTCCCGGCCTTCCAGCCCGCGCGTGACGGCGCCGTAGGTGTAGATCTTGACCAGCTTCACATCGCGCGCCCGGCGGGCGACGAACTCGACCCCGGCGACGTCGTCGATCACCGGCTCGGTGTTGGGCAGCGCGACCATCGAGGTGACGCCGCCGGCCGCCGCGGCGCGGGAGCCGGAAAGGATATCTTCCTTGTGCTCCTCGCCCGGTTCGCGCAGTTGCACCCGCATGTCGACCAGGCCCGGCGCGAGGCAGGCGCCGCCGCAATCGACGACATCCGCGCCTTCCGGCGGGCCGTCCTTGAACAGGCCCGGCCCGAAGTCGGCGATCTTGCCGTTCTCGGCCAGCAGGTCGCCGCGCCGGTCGAGGCCGCTTTCCGGATCGAGCAGCCGGGCGTCGAGGAAGGCGGTGCGGGGAAGGCTATTCGCCATGCGCTCAGTCCGCCTCTCTGATCGGCGGCAGGTTGCGGGTCAGCGCGTCGAGACAGGCCATGCGCACGGCGACCCCCATCTCGACCTGTTCGCGGATCGCCGAGCGGTCGATGTCGTCGGCCAGCTCGCTGTCGATCTCGACGCCGCGGTTCATCGGCCCGGGGTGCATGATCATGGCGTCGGGCTTGGCCGCCTTGAGCTTCTCGTGGTCGAGGCCGAAAAAGCGGAAGTACTCGCGGATCGAGGGGACGTAGGTGCCCTGCATGCGCTCGGTCTGCAGCCGCAGCATCATCACGATGTCGCAGTCCTTCAGCCCTTCGGTCATGTCGAAGAAGGCCTCGACGCCGAGCATCTCGATCTTGCCGGGCAGCAGGGTCGGCGGCGCGATCACCCGCACCTGGGCGCCCATGATGTTGAGCAGGTAGATGTTCGAGCGCGCGACCCGGCTATGCAGGATATCGCCGCAGATCGCCACCTTCAGGCCCTGCAGCCGGCCCTTGCGGCGGCGGATGGTCAGGGCGTCGAGCAGCGCCTGGGTCGGATGCTCGTGGCTGCCGTCGCCGCCGTTGATCACCGAACCGTTGACCTTTTCCGACAGCAGGGCGACGGCGCCGGAGTCGGGATGGCGGACCACCAGAACGTCGGGGTGCATGGCGTTCAGGGTCATCGCCGTGTCGATCAGGGTCTCGCCCTTTTTGATCGAGGAGGCGGCGACCTGCATGTTGATGACGTCGGCGCCGAGGCGCTGCGCCGCCAGCTCGAAGGAGGTGCGGGTACGGGTCGAGTTCTCGAAGAAGAGGTTGATGACCGTGCGGCCGTCGAGCTTGCGCGCGCCGCGCGTGCGCTGGCGCTGCTGTTCGGCGTAGTGATTGGAAAGGTCGAGGAGGAAGGAGATTTCCGGCGCCGTCAGCCCCTCGATGCCGAGGAGATGCTGATGCGAAAAATCGCCGTCGTTCCGAGTCTCTTCCCGCGCGCTCATTAAAGCGAGGTTTATGACAGGAGGCCCCTGGCGGGGCAAGCGGTTAAGGGCGCCAGATTTCGGCTGTCGCGGCGCGGCGGCGCGGGCTAGGCTCGCCGCCATGTCGATCGAATTCCTGCTCACCTCGCTGATCGTCGTGCTCGCGCCGGGCACCGGCGTGATCTACACGCTGGCTTCCGGGCTCGGACTGGGCCTGCGCGGCAGCGTCTTCGCGGCCGTCGGCTGCACCCTCGGCGTGCTGCCGCAGTTCGTGGCGACCCTGCTCGGCCTGGCCGCCATCGTCCACGCCAGCGCGCTGGCCTTCATGGTGCTGAAGTACGCCGGCGCCGCCTATCTACTCTATCTCGCCTGGTGCGCCTGGCGGGAGAGCGGCGCGCTTTCGGTCGGCGGCGCGCAGCAGGACCGGCGGATGTGGCGGGTCCTGCGGCGCGGCATCACCCTCAATCTGCTCAATCCCAAGCTCTCGATCTTCTTCCTCGCCTTCCTGCCGCAGTTCATCGATCCGGCCGCCGCGCCGGTGCCGCAGATGATCCCGCTCGGCGCGGTCTTCATCGCCATGACCCTGGTGGTCTTTCTGATCTACGGCGCGCTGGCCTCGCTGGCGCGGACCTACGTCATCGAGCAGCCGACGGTGATGAAAGTGCTGCGCCGCAGCTTCGCGCTCGCTTTTGCAGGGCTGGGGGTAAGGCTCGCCTTTGCGGGGCGGTAGTTATCAACAGTTAATAGGTAGACAATTCAGGTACCGTGAAAAGCAAACTCAACAAGCTCGATGTTGCGTCGCGCCAATTGGATGCTGCGATAGAATTAATGTTTAAGGGCGGCGACATCGTTTCAGTGCACACACTGGGCGCGGCTTCAGCGCGAATTTTCGCTGATTTACTTCAACACATTGAGGTTGAGTCTTGGCGAATGAAGATCGCATCAACATTTCCAGGCAGCGAAAAGCAAGTTTTAGAGAGAATGAACGAAGCTCAAAACTTTTTCAAACATGCTGATAGAGACCCGAACGCAATTCTTGAATTTGATGAAATACAGAACGATGAATTGCTAATCATAGCTACACTAGAGTGTGCTGAATATCTTCGCCAAAGAGAGACAAAGGGGCGCAAGCTCTCATTCACATCTTCACTATTTCAGATTTGGTATCTCGCAAAATCTCCTGTTTCTCTGGAGTTATCCAAACACGAAATGGGCGAACAGATCGTGGAGTACTCAAGTCAATTGTTCCCCCGGCTAAGCGTTATGCCAAGGTTTCGTCAGTTGGAAGAAGGTGCAAAATCTCTCAAGCGTGATCTCGTAGAAATAAGAGCTTAGGAGAACCTAGATCACGCCCTTCTCGCGCAGCTCTGCGAGTTCTTCGTGGCTGAGGCCGAGCAGGCCACGGTAAACCTCCTCGCTGTGCTCGCCCATCTTCGGTGGCGGGCGGTCGTAGGCGATCGGCGTCTCCGAGAACTTGATCGGGTTGCCGATCAGGTCGATGGAACCGCTCTGGCTGTTCTCGTAGGGCACCTTGACCTGCATCTCGCGGTGCCTGACCTGGGGGTCGTCGAAGACCTGGTCGAGGGTGTTGACGGCGCCGGCCGGCACGCCGATCTGGGCGAGGCCGTCGATCCACTCGTCCTTGGTCTTCCGCTGGGTCAGCGGCGGCAGGATCTCGTCGTAGAGCGGGCGGCGATTGGCGCAGCGCAGGGCGTTGGTGACGAAGCGCGGGTCGTCGGCCAGCTCCGGCGCGCCGGCGAAGGTGCAGAACTTGCGGAACTGTCCGTCGTTGCCGACCGCCAGGATGAAATGGCCGTCGCTGCTCGGCAGCACGTTGTAGGGCACGATGTTGGGATGCTCGTTGCCGATGCGCTGCGGCACCTTGCCCGAGGTCAGGTAGTTCAGCCCCTCGTTGACCAGCCAGGAGATCTGGGTGTCGAGCAGCGCCAGGTCGATATGCTGGCCCTGGCCGGTCTCGTGGCGGTGATGCACGGCGGCGAGGATCGCCGAGACCGCGTACATGCCGCACATCACGTCGGCGATGCCGACCCCGACCTTGGTCGGCTGGCCGTCCGGCTGCCCGGTCAGCGACATGATGCCGCCCATGCCCTGGGCCAGGTAGTCGTAGCCGGCGCGCTTGGCGTAGGGGCCGGTCTGGCCGAAGCCGGTGATCGAGCAGTAGACGATGTCGGGCTTGGTCTCGCGCACGCTGGCGTAATCCAGGCCGTACTTGGCCAGGCCGCCGGTCTTGAAGTTCTCGACCAGGATGTCGCACTCGGCGATCAGCCGGTGCGCCAGGGCCTGCCCCTCGGGCTTGGCGATGTCGATGGTGACCGAGCGCTTGGCGCGGTTGGCCGCGAGGTAGTAGGCGGCGGTCTCGCTGTCGCTGCCGTCGGCGTTCTTGAGGAAGGGCGGACCCCAGCGGCGGGTGTCGTCGCCCTCGCCGGTGCGCTCGATCTTGATCACGTCGGCGCCGAGGTCGCCGAGCAGCTGGGTCGCCGTCGGCCCGGCGAGGATACGGGTCAGGTCGAAAACGCGCAGGCCCTGCAGCGGTCCGCTCATGATGAAAACGTCCTTTGGCTGTGTGGTTCTGGGGTTGTCGCGCGCCCCGCAGTGGAGGTCAAGCTGGCGCGGCAACCAGCGCCAGGACCAGGGGGATGGTCAGCATGGAAGCCGCCGTCTGCAAGGTGACCAGTGCGGCCATCAGCTGGGCGTCGCCGCCGAGCTGGCGGGCCAGGATGTAGGAGCTGGTCGCCGTCGGCAGGGCGTTGAACAGCACGGCGACAGCCAGCGCCGTACCCTGCACGCCGAGCAGCAGCGCGATCCCCAGGGTGATCGCCGGCAGCACCGCGAGCTTCAGCACCGTGATGCCGAAGGCCAGCGCCTTGACGTTCTTGACCGCCTGCAGGCTGAGCGCGGCGCCGACCGCCAGCAGGCCGAGCGGCAGCGCGGCGCGGCCGAGAATGTGCAGCATGTCGTCGGCCACCGGTGGCAGGCCGAGGCCCGTGGCGTTGAGCAGGCCGCCGAGGACGCAGCCGAGGATCAGCGGGTTGCGGGCGAATTCCTTCAGCACGCCAAGGACGGTCGGCTGCGCGGCGGAACCGTAGCGCGCCAGGATCAGCACGCAGCAGACGTTGGCCAGCGGCACGATGGCGGCGACCGCCAGCGCAGCGGCGGTCAGTCCGGCCGCGCCGAACAGGCCGTAGGAAACCGAAAGGCCGATGTAGGAATTCATCCGGATGGCGCCCTGGTAGAGGCTGGTGAAGCCGGGTCCGTCGATGCCGAGCAGCGGCTTCAGGGCCAGGGTCAGCGCGGTCATGAGCAGGATCGCGCCGTCCACCGCCAGCGCCATGGGCAGGAGGTCGAGGCCGGAGAAGTCCGCCTCGGCCAGGGTCGCGACCAGCAGCGCCGGGAAGAGGATGAAATAGGTGAGCTTCTCCGCCGGGGCCCAGAAACCCTCGCCGGGAAAGCCCCGCTTGCGGCAGACCCAGCCGAGGAAGATCAGCAGGAAGACCGGCAGGATGACGAGGAGGATCTGCAGCATGGGCGCTAGCCGAGCAGCGCCCGGAAACCCTCGTAGAGGCGCTTGGCGTCTCGGCGGAAGGCGGCGAGGTTCTCGGTCACCTCGGCCTCGAAGGCGGGCAGGGCGGCCGCGCCGATGGTCTTCTCCAGCGCCGCCTTGTACTCGGGAATGGCGGCCCAGGTCGGCACGGTCTCGGCGGTCACCTCCATGTGGTACTGGATGCCGTAGGCACGCGGCCCGACCTTGATCGCCTGAGCCTTGCAGAGCGGCGAGGACGCCAGGATCTCCATCCCGGGGCAGGGCTCCGCGATCTCCGCACTGTGCCACTGCAGCGCCATGGGGCGGTTGCCGGCTTTGCCGATCAGCGGATCGTCGGCGAGCACTTCCAGGCCGCAGACCCCGACTTCGGGCGTCGCGGAGGGAGCGACCTTGCCGCCCAGCGCGGCGGCCAGCAGCTGGTGGCCGAGGCAGACGCCGAGGTAGGGCAGGTCGTGGTCTTCGACCGCCGCGCGGATCGCCGCCTTCTCCGTCACCAGCCAGGGGTGCGCCTCCTCCTGCCAGGTGTCCATCGGGCCGCCGAACACCCAGAGCGCGTCGTAGCCGTCGAGGGGCGGGATCTCCTCGCCGGCGTCGAGCTCCACAGAGTCCCAGGCGATGCCGTCGGCGGCCAGGAATTCGCGAAACACGCCGGGATGCTCGCTGGGGTGATGCTGCAAGACCAGGATGCGGGTCATGGCGCGCTCCGATTTTTGCTGTGGCGCAGGGCGTCGAGCGCGCCTTGCAAGATGTAGGCGGCGGCCATCTTGTCGACCACCGCACCGCGGCGCCGCCGGGTCATGTCCGCTTCCTCGATCATGAAGCGCTCGACGGCGGCGGTCGAGAGGCGCTCGTCCCAAAAGGCATAGGGCAGGTCGAGCCCGGCAAGCTGCGCCAGGTTGCGGGCGAACTGCCGGGTCGACTGACAGCGCGGCCCCTCGCTCCCATCCATGTTGACCGGCAGGCCGAACACCAGGCCGCCGACCTCGCGCACGGCGATCACGGCTTTCAGCGCCTCGGCGTCCTGAGTGAACTTGTGGCGCCGGATGGTTTCCAGCGGCGAGGCGACCGTCAGCCCGCCGTCGGAGATCGCCAGTCCGACGGTCTTCTCCCCCAGGTCGAGCCCAAGCAGACGCTGCCGCTTCTGCAGCGTCTGGGGCAGGTCGGTGAGGGGCAGCTCCGGCATGGCCGCAAGCTTTACGTCCCGCCACGTTGCGCGGCAAGGGCCCTGGTGCTATCAAACGCCCGCCGGCGCGCGGCAAAGGCTTGCGCGCCGCTATCGAACACCTGCTGGAGTTTTCCATGTCGGTCGACAAGGACACCGTCGAACGCATCGCCAAGCTGGCGCGCATCCGCCTCAAGGAAGAGCAGAAGGAGCCGCTGGCCAAGGAGCTGTCCAACATCCTCGGCTGGGTCGAGCAGCTCTCCCAGCTCGACACCGAGGGCGTGCCGCCGATGACCTCGGTGGTCGAGATGCGTATCCCGCTGCGCAAGGACGAGGTTAGCGACGGCGGCTATCCCGACAAGGTGACGGCCAACGCGCCGGAGGCTTCGCACGGCTTCTACGTCGTGCCCAAGGTGGTGGAGTAGATCATGGCGGCGCTGACCCACCTCGGGCTCGCCGAGGCCCGCGACCTGCTCGACAAGGGCGAGGTTTCCTCCAAGGAGCTGACCGAGGCCCACGTCGCTGCCGTCGAGGCGGCGCGCGAGCTCAACGCCTTCATCACCGAGACGCCGGAGAAGGCGGTTGCGATGGCCGAGGCCTCCGACGCGCGGCGCAGCAAGGACGAGGCCGGACCGCTCGACGGCCTGCCGCTGGCGATCAAGGATCTCTACTGCACCGAAGGCGTGCTGACCACAGCGGGCAGCCACATTCTCGAGGGCTTCAAACCGACCTACGAATCGACGGTCACCTCGCAGCTCTGGCGCGACGGCGCGGTGATGCTGGGCAAGGTCAATCTCGACGAGTTCGCCATGGGCTCCTCGAACATGACCAGCCACTACGGCGGCGTCGAGAACCCCTGGAAGCGGGCAGGCGACAACCGCAAGCTGGTCCCCGGCGGCTCCTCCGGCGGCTCCGCTTCGGCGGTGGCGGCGCGGATCGCGCTGGGGGCGACCGGCACCGACACTGGCGGCTCGATCCGCCAGCCGGCGAGCTTCACCGGAATCACCGGCCTGAAGCCGACCTATGGCCGCTGCTCGCGCTGGGGCATCGTCGCCTTCGCCTCCTCCTTGGATCAGGCCGGACCGATGGCGCGCAGCGTGCGCGACTGCGCGATTCTGCTGCGCTCCATGGCCGGGCACGACCCCAAGGATTCGACCTCGGTCGACAGGCCGGTGCCAAACTACGAACAGGCGCTGACCGGCGACGTGAGGGGCCTGAAGATCGGCGTGCCCAAGGAGTACCGGGTCGACGGCATGTCCGATGAGATCGAGAAGCTCTGGCAGCAGGGCTGCGACTGGCTGACCGCCGCCGGGGCTGAGGTGGTTGAGGTCACCTTGCCGCACACCCACTACGCCCTGCCGACCTATTACATTATCGCGCCGGCGGAGGCCTCCTCCAACCTGGCGCGCTACGACGGCGTGCGCTACGGCCTGAGGATCGAGGGCGAGGGCAGCCTCGATTCCATGTACGAGACGACCCGCGGCGAGGGCTTCGGCGACGAGGTGATCCGCCGCGTGCTGATCGGCACCTATGTGCTCTCGGCCGGCTACTACGATGCCTACTACAACAAGGCGCGGCAGGTGCGCAGCCTGATCGCCAAGGACTTCGCCGAGGCCTTCGCCGAGGTCGACGCCATCCTGACCCCGACCGCGCCGAGCGCCGCCTTCGCCATGGGCGAGAACATGGACGATCCCCTGGCGATGTATCTGAACGACGTCTTTACCGTGCCGGCGAGCCTCGCCGGCCTGCCCGGCGTTTCGATTCCCGCTGGTTTGTCGTCCGAGGGCCTGCCGCTGGGCCTGCAGCTGCTCGGCAGGGCCTTCGACGAGGAAACCGTGATCCGCGTCGCCGGCGTGCTGGAGGAGGCGGCGGCTTTCGACCACCTCCCGGCCTATGTGACGGAGGGCTGAGCCATGGCATTGCTGAAAGGCCGCAGCGGCGAGTGGGAAATGGTGATCGGGCTGGAGGTCCATGCCCAGGTGATCTCGGAATCCAAGCTCTTCTCCGGCGCCTCCACCACCTTCGGGGCCAAGCCGAACAGCCAGGTCTCCCTGGTCGACGCCGCCATGCCCGGCATGCTGCCGGTGCTCAACGAACAGTGCGTCCGGCAGGCGATCCGCACCGGTCTCGGCCTCAAGGCGAAGATCAACCGGACCAGCGTGTTCGAGCGCAAGAACTACTTCTACGCCGACCTGCCCCAGGGCTATCAGATCAGCCAGTTCCTCCATCCCATCGTCGGCGAGGGCGAGATCCTTCTCGACCTGCCGGACGGGGAAACCCGCACTGTAGGGATCGAGCGCCTGCACCTGGAGCAGGACGCCGGCAAGTCGCTGCACGACCAGCACCCGAGCAAGACCTTCGTCGATCTCAACCGCTCCGGCGTGGCGCTGATGGAGATCGTCTCCAAGCCGGACATGCGTTCGGCCGAGGAGGCGGGCGCCTACCTGCGCAAGCTGCGCGCCATTCTACGCTACCTCGGCACCTGCGACGGAAACATGGAAGAAGGTTCCATGCGCGCCGACGTCAACGTCTCGGTGCGCCGCCCGGGCGAGGAACTGGGCACGCGGACCGAGACCAAGAACGTCAACTCGATCCGCTTCGTGCAACTGGCCATCGAGCACGAGGCGGCGCGGCAGATCGAGGTGCTGGAGGACGGCGGCGAGATCGCCCAGGAAACCCGCCTCTTCGACATCAAAACCGGCGCGACCCGCTCGATGCGCTCCAAGGAGTTCGCCCACGACTACCGCTACTTCCCCGATCCCGACCTGCTGCCGCTGGAGCTGGACGAAGCCTGGATCGAGGAGATCGGCGCCACTCTGCCAGAGCTGCCCGACGAGAAGAAGGCGCGCCTGATGCAGGACATGGGGCTCTCCGCCTACGACGCCGGGGTGCTGGTGGCGGAGCAGGAGAGCGCCGATTTCTTCGAGGCGGTGGCCAAGGGCCGCGATCCCAAGCTGGCCGCCAACTGGGTGACCGGCGAGTTCTTCGGCTACCTGAACAAGAGCGATGTCACGCTGAGCGACGCTCCGGTGAACGCCGAACGTCTGGGCGGCCTGATCGACCTGATCGCCGACGGTACGATCTCCAACCGCATCGCCAAGGAGGTTTTCGAGGCGATGTGGGAGAGCGGCAAGGACGCCGGAACCATCGTCGAGGAGAAGGGCCTGAAGCAGATCTCCGACAGCGGCGAGATCGAAGCCCTGATCGACGACATCATCGCCAAGAGCCCTGAGCAGGTGGAACAGTACAAGGCGGGCGACAATCCCAAGGTGGTCGGCTGGTTCGTCGGCCAGGTGATGAAGGCAACCCAGGGCAAGGCCAATCCCGGCGTCGTCAACCAGCTGCTGAAACAAAAACTCGGCGGATGATCTAGGCGCACAGCGATGGCCGCTCCCTCGCAAGCTCAGGCGCGCGGCCATCTGATTCCGCTGCTGGCTTCGGCGGGGATTCTGCTGGCGGGCAACGGTCTGCAGGTCACCCTGGTCGCCGTGCGCGCCAACATCGAAGGCTTTCCGATCACCCTGATCGGCCTGCTCGGCACGGTCTACTACATCGGCACGATCCTCGGCTGCCTCTTCACCGCCGGGCTGATCAAACGCTCAGGACATATCCGGATTTTCGCCGCCTTGGCCGCCCTGGCGGCGGTCTGCACCCTGTCGCTGGTGATCGCCGTCGATATCTGGGTCTGGATCGCGGCGCGGATGCTGACCGGCTTCTGCTTCTCCGGCCTCTCCATGGTGATCGAATCCTGGCTCAACGCCAAGGCGGCCAATGCCGACCGCGGGCGGGTGTTCAGCCTCTACCGCCTGGTCGACCTGACCGCGGTGACCGGGGCGCAGTTCCTGCTGCCGGCCTTCGGCGCCGGGAGATTCACCGTCTTCGGGCTGGTCGCGATCCTGTTCTGCCTGGCGCTGATCCCGGTCTCGCTGTCCTCGCAGTCCAGCCCGACGCCGCCGGACAACGCCCGTCTGCGCTTCCGCTACGTCTGGGCGATCTCGCCGGTCGGCTGCATCGGCTGCCTGACCATCGGCTTCACCAACGGCGCCTTCCGCACCCTCGGGCCGGTCTTTGCTCAGAACGTGGGGATGGCGGTCGATCAGGTGGCGCTCTTCGTCAGCGCCGGGATTTTCGGCGGCGCGGTGGCGCAGTATCCCTTCGGCTGGTTCTCCGACCGCTACGACCGGCGGCTGGCGCTGATGGTGGCGACGGCGGGAGCGGCGCTCGCCGGACTCTTCCTGACGCTCTTCGCCGCGCACGATGCGAACTGGGTTTTCGCCGGCGCCTTCCTGTTCGGGCTCTTCGCGATCCCGCTCTATTCGCTTTCCATCGCCCATGCCAACGACCATGCGCGGCCCGAGGACTACGTCGAGCTTTCCGGCGGTCTGATCCTGTTCTTCGGCATCGGTGCGGCGATCGGCCCTTCCATCGCCTCGACGGTGATCGACGTGTTCGGCGGTCCGGCGCTGTTCACCTACACCACGGCGATGCACCTGATCTTCCTGGTCTTCGTCGCCTATCGCATGACCCGCCGGGCCGGGGTCTCCAGAGACAGCAAGACCAGCTACGTCTCGCTGCTCCGTACCTCGCCGGCGATCTTCAAGCTGGGGCGCAAGGAAAGCCGGAAGTAGGGGCGAAGCCTTTCGGCTTCGCCCTCTAGGTTCCGTCCCCGCTACTGCAGGAAGACCGGCTCGATCAGGACGATCAGGCGCCCATTCACCGCGTGCACCGGTCCCAGGCGCATCGGGAAGATCCCGGCGCGCAGGGGCAGGCGGGCGACTTCGGGAATGGCGTCCTCGGTGTCCTCCTCGCTGAAGTAGGCGGCGTCTACCTTGCTCGCCATGTAGGCGTTCGCCGTGAGGATCGAGTCGGCGGATTCCATGCCGCCGATGTTGGCGCCCAGCGGGATCGCCGAGGTGCCCTGGCCCCGCGAGTCCTTCAGCTCCTGGATCCAGCGGCTGAGCTTGATGCTCGCGCCGTCGCCATCGGCGTTCTCCGGGCGCTTGCGCCGCAGATCCAGGAACATGGTGTCGTCGTGGTAGTAGGCCACGCCAACCACGCTCTGCGGTCCCAGGTCGGCTGCGGTCACGCCAAGCGCGCTAAGCCCGCCGAGATCCTGCACAGCGTCTTCAAGAGGCGCTCCATAGAGCACGCCGTCGCGGGCGACGACGATGCCGCGGATCGGCACCTTCTGCCCTGCCGCCGCCGTGGGGCTGACTGAGATCTCGTTGACGTTGGGTGTCCCTGGCGAACCGGCGCCGCCGCCCTGTCCGGGGGTCATGGCTGCTGTGCGGGAATGCATCTTTTCCTGGGACACGGCTTTGGCGATCCTACGCGCCATGCCGTCCGACACCGCACTAGCCACCGCCACCAAGAGATTGCTCGCTGCCGCGTTGCCGGGGCTCTTCGTGCTGCTCTGGGCGACCGGCTTCGTCGCCGCGATCTGGGGGCTGCCCTACGCCGAGCCCTGGACTCTCTTGGCGCTGCGTTTCGGCCTGGTGCTGGCGGTCGCCCTGCCGCTGGCCCTGCTGCTGCGCTTCGACTGGCCGGGCAGCTGGAGCCAGATCGGCCACATCGCGGTGGTCGGAATGCTGATGCACGCCGTCTATCTCGGGGGCGCCTACATGGCGATGGCGCGCGGCCTGCCGGCCGGACTCACGGCCCTGATCGTCTGTCTGCAGCCGCTTTGCACCGCCGCCATCGTCGGCCCGCTGCTCGGCGAGAGGGTGACGCTGCGCCAGGTCGCCGGGCTCGCCCTCGGCTTCGGCGGGGTGGTCCTGGTCCTCTCGGAGAAGCTCGCGGCGGCTGCCGGCGGCGGTCTTTTCGAGGGCTTCGAGGCCTCGGCCATTCTCTTTGCGGTGGTCTCCCTGGCCGCCATGACTCTTGGCATCGTCTATCAGAAGAAATTCTGCACCACGGTCGACATCCGCGCCGGAACGATCATTCAGTATGCGGCGGCCGGCCTGGCGGTCGGCGTCATGGCGCTGCTGACCGAAGAGATGGAGGTGACCTGGACCTGGGACTTTGCGCTGTCGCTCGCCTGGCTGGTCCTCGCGCTCTCCTTCGGCGCGGTCAGCCTGCTGATGCTGCTGATCCGCCGGGGCGAGGCTTCGCGGACCGCCAGTCTCTTCTACCTGGTGCCGCCGGTGACCGCGGTGCTCGGCTATTTTTTCTTCGGCGAGACCCTCGGCTTGCCCGGTCTTCTTGGTATGGCGCTGGCAGTGATCGGGGTGGCGCTGGTCGTGCGGGCGCCAAAAGCCCGCGCGGCGAGCGAGGAGCCGGCGGTCGATCTGGAACAGAAGTCCGGCGAATAGCCGCCTCCGGCCTGCAGGGTAAAGCACTTTTGAACCGAGGGCGCTTTGCGCCGCGGCCCGCGCTTCCCACGTTTCATCACAGTCAGTGCACGCGCAAGGAAGGGACTTTCCATGGCGATCGACCTCTACACTTGGCCGACCCCGAACGGCCACAAGATCCACATCCTGCTCGAGGAGCTGGAGCTCGACTACAGCGTCCATCCCATCGACATCGGCAAGGGCGACCAGTTCGAGCCGGAGTACCTCAAGATCTCGCCGAACAACAAGATGCCGGCGATCGTCGATTCCGATGGTCCCGGCGGCAAGCCGCTGCCGCTTTTCGAGTCCGGCGCCATCCTGATCTACCTGGCGGATAAGCACGGCAAGTTCCTGCCGTCCGAGGGCGCCGAGCGCTACACCACGATTCAGTGGCTGATGTGGCAGATGGGCGGCCTCGGCCCGATGCTCGGTCAGGCGCATCACTTCCTGCAGTACGCGCCGGAGAAGATCGACTATGCGATGAAACGCTATTCCAACGAGGCCGGCCGTCTCTATGCCGTGCTCGACAAGCGGCTCTCGGAGACTCGTTATCTTGCAGGGGAGGACTACTCCATCGCCGACATCGCCGCCTGGCCCTGGACCCGCTACCCCGACCGCCAGGGCGTCGAGCGCGGCGACTTCCCCAACTTCATGCGCTGGTTCGAGGAGATCGAGCAACGTCCGGCGGTGCAGCGCGGCATCCAGGTGCTGGCCGACAGCCGCACGGCGTCCTTCGACGACAAGGCCAGGGAACTGCTGTTCGGCGCCGGGCAGTACCAGCGCCGCTGACCGGCGGGATTCCCTCTCGCGCTCGCTGGCCGCTTCCGGCACTCTCGCCCGCAAAGCGGCCAGCGGGCGCGGAGGTAAGATGACGACGGACAACGCTAAGAATTCCTGGCGGCCGGAGACCCTGGCGGCCCAGGCGCTGCACTACAGCGATCCCGAGACGGCGGGCATCGTGCCGCCGATTCAGCCCTCGACCACCTACGGCGTCGACGAGGCCCATATCCCGCTCGGCCCGACCCAGTACACCCGCTACCATAATCCGACCTTCACCCTGCCTGAGCGCCTGCTGGCAGAGCTCGAGGGCGGTGAAGAGGCGCTGCTCTTCGCCTCTGGCCTGGCGGCTTCGGCGGCGGCCTTCCAGGCGCTGGCACCCGGCGACCACGTCGTGGTGCATCGGGTGATCTACTGGGGCCTGCGCGGCTGGCTGGAGGACTTCTGCCCGCGCTGGGGCATCGAACTGGATCTTGCCGACCTGACCGACCCCGAAGAACTGCGCGCGACGATCCGCAAGGACCAGACCAAGCTGGTGTGGATCGAGACGCCGAGCAACCCGCTCTGGGAGGTGCTGGACATCGCCGCGCTGGCGGAGATTTGCCGGGAGGCGGGCGCCCTGCTGGCCGTCGACTCGACCGCCGCAACCCCGGTGCTGAGTCGCCCTCTGGAGCTCGGCGCCGACCTGGTCATGCACTCGGCGACCAAGTTTCTCAACGGCCACAGCGACGTTCTGGCCGGCGCCCTGGTCACGAAGCGCAAGGATGCTTTCTGGGCGCGGGTGCTGGAGAACCGCTCCAAGGTCGGCGCCGTGCTCGGCCCCTTCGAGGCCTGGCTGCTGCTGCGCGGCCTACGCACGCTCTATGTGCGGGTCGAACGCCAGTCGGCCAGCGCGCAGCGGATCGCCGAGCATTTCGAGGCCCATCCCAAGGTGTCCCGCGTCCGCTATCCCGGTCTGCCCAGCCACCCCGGCCACGAGCTGGCGAAGCGCCAGATGCGGGGCGGATTCGGAGGCATGCTGTCGATCGAGATCGCCGGCGGGCGCCAGGCGGCGCTGGCCGTCGCCGGACACTGCGCCCTTTGGGTGCGGGCGACCTCGCTCGGCGGAGTCGAGAGTCTGATCGAGCACCGCGCCACCATCGAGGGGCCGAACAGTCCCTGTCCTGACAACCTGCTGCGGCTCTCGGTCGGGCTGGAAGCGCCGGATGATCTGATCGCCGACCTGGAACGGGCCCTCGACCAGGCCGGCTAGGCCTTGCAAAGCAACGCTCGGCTCACAGGTGTTTAGCAAGCACAGCAAACCGTTAGGAGAACCGAGTGACCATCGATCTCTACACCTGGAGCACGCCGAACGGGCGCAAGGCCTCGATCATGCTGGAGGAAGTCGAGCTTCCCTATAGCGTCCATCCCATCGACATCACCAAGGACGAGCAGTTCGCGCCGGACTTCCTGAAGATCTCCCCGAACAACAAGATTCCGGCCATCTACGATCCGGATGGGCCGGAGGGTGCGGCGATCTCGATCTTCGAGACCGGTGCGATCCTGATCTATCTGGCGGAAAAAACCGGCAAGCTGCTGCCCGAGGCGCCGCGCCACAAGTATGAGGTGATGCAATGGCTGATGTGGCAGATGGGCGGCTTCGGGCCGATGCTCGGACAGGCGCACCACTTCCTGCGCTTCGCCAAGGAAGATCTGCCCTATGCCAAGGACCGCTACCGCAACGAAGCGCGGCGGCTCTACGGCGTGCTCGACACGCGTCTTGGCGAGAGCGAGTTCCTCGGCTCCGGCGGCTACTCCATCGCCGACATCGCGACCTACCCCTGGGCGATGCGCCACGAGTGGCAGGAAATCGACCTCGGCGATTTCCCCAATGTCTCCCGCTGGGCCGAGACGCTCGCCGCGCGCCCGGCGGTGGCCAAGGGGATGGCCGTTCCCTGAGGCGCACGCGGCGGACTTCACGCGGAAGTCATCGCAAGCCTGTTTACTCCCGCCGCGTTTCTTCGCAGGCTAGAGCGAGCGTAGAAAAATAAACGGGAGAGAGAGCATGGCATCCAGTGTGGGAGCGTTCGTCGGCGGTGTGGTCGTTGCCGGCGCGGTCGCCGCGGCGCTGTACTTCACTGTCGGCCCTGGTGGGATGGAAGCGGAGATGGAAAAGCCGATGGCGGAGACTGCGGCGGACAGCGCGCCTGCTGCTCAGGAGAGTCATCCAGCCGTCCCCTTCCGCCAGGCGATCTTCCAGAACTTCAAGTGGCACCTCGGCAAGCTCGGCGCCATGGCCAAAGGCGAAATGGACTTCGATGCCGCCGCCGCGCAGGACCATGCCGAGGTTATCGCGTTGCTGGCCGGTAGCATTCCACAGGGCTTCCCCGAAGGCTCCAGCGGGCCGGACAGCGCCGCGCTGCCGGCAATCTGGGAGGACTTCCCCGGCTTCGAAAGCAAGGCCAACAATCTGCAGATTGCGGCGGCCGCTCTGGCGGATGCCGGCGATGTGACCCAGGACAATCTCGGCGGCTACGTCCAGGAGATCGGCGGCGCCTGCGGCAGTTGCCACGACGACTTCCGCGCCAAGAACTAGGGTCCGGATTAGGAGAGGGCGCCCGGCAGCACTTCGACGATGGCATAAGCCGCCGCCGCTGCCGCGGCCAGCAGAACCAGGCCCCAGAGGGTCACCACTATCCCCGGCCCGGCCTTCGCAGCCGGGCCGTCCTGCGTCTGGCTGCCGGCGGGCTTGCGGCCGGTGATCATGGCGCGGATCAGCGGCTCCCGCTTGACGAAGCTGTGAAAGGCGACGGCCAGCAGATGCAGCGCGATCAGCGCGACGACGACGTTGAAGATGTTTTCGTGCAGGTCTGTGAACTCGTCGCGCAGGCCGGGAGAAATCAGGACCGATAGCGGCCCCTGGGTCAGGATGTCGTCGTCTGCGAAGAGACCGGTAAGCACCTGCAGTCCGATGGCGGTTAGCAGGGCGATCACGGACAGCGCGCCGAGTGGATTGTGTCCGGGGTACTGCTTCTCCCGGCCCCGCGCCAGATCCCGGGCGTAGGCCAGGGTTTCCGAAAGCGGACGCAGGAACGCGAAGAAGCGCGCGTTGCGCGGCCCGAGGAAACCCCAGGCGATGCGGAAAATGATCAGCGCCAGGATGGCGAAGCCGGAATAGGTGTGCAGCTCCATGGAGCCGACATCTAATTCCGCGGTGGCGTAGGAGAAAGCGATCAGGCCGACCAGCGCCCAGTGGAACAGGCGTGTCGGCAGGTCCCAGACGAGCAGCTTCTTGGCGCCCGCCGGCCTGCCGGCCCGAGTCTTCGACTGCGTCATCGCCCACACTCCCTCCGCCGCGGCCACGAGGGCCATCTTCAGGGAGCGCAGACTAGCGCGGCGCCGGCGGGCTGCGAAATACCCGAGCCGGCCCGGCGAGAGAAATCAGGCGGCGCGCAGTTCGTGGACGATGGCGCCATTGCGGCTGCGCTGGCCGCTCTGCTGCAGGCCGTAGAGTTCGTCGCGGGCGCGCTCCAGCTGCTTCAGTTCGCGGCGGTCGTCCTTGTCCCAGACTTCAATGCAGGACAGCTTGATTTCGACAAGATCGATAAGCGTTTCCAGGCTCTGCTGAGAAATGTTCATGTGGGTTTCCCCTCTCGCTAGCGCCGAGGCGCGTGCCGGTCTGGCTTGGCGCGTCGGGCAAGGCGGAGAATGGCGCTCTTATCGTTAAGATCGGATGAAGGCAGTGTTAACACGCGGTAAACGCGAATCCGTGCAGCGCCGGCGGAATTTTTGCCCCCATCGCAGGAACGCGCGGCCGCTTGCCGCGTCACCCTTGCATGGACCAGATTAGGCGCTTGCGCCGCTGGGGTGAAGAAGCTAGGTTCGCCGCGCTTTTGGACCTGGGGACAGGTGGCCGAGTGGCTGAAGGCGCTCCCCTGCTAAGGGAGTATGGGGTTTATAGCTCCATCGAGGGTTCGAATCCCTCCCTGTCCGCCAATTCAACGCCCCAGAAGCGCGCCGCGGCATACTCATTTGAACGGGCAGAGATGAACCGTCTCGACGAACTCGAAGCGCAGTCGATCTACATTCTGCGCGAGGCCTACAATCGGATCGCCCCGCTGTCCATGCTGTGGTCCCTGGGCAAGGACTCCAACGTCATGGTCTGGCTGGCGAAGAAGGCCTTTTTCGGCCGCGTGCCCTTTCCGGCGATCCTGCTCGACACCGGCAACGAACTCGACGAGGTCTATGCCTTCCGCGACCGCTACGTGCCGGAGTGGGGCCTGGATTACATCAACGCCGAGTGCCCGGGTTACGACGAGACCGATCCGACCCTGCCGAAGAACGCCCGCGCCGCCGAGCGCAAGACGCTCGGCCTGAAGCGGATCATCGAGGCGCACGACTTCCGCGGCATCTTCCTCGGCATCCGCCGCGACGAGCAGGCGGTGCGCGGCAAGGAGCGGGTGTTCTCCCCGCGCGACGAATCCGGCGACTGGGACTACAAGGATCAGCCGCCGGAATTCTGGGATCAGTTCAAGACCGACTTCGCGCCGGGCACCCACGTGCGAATCCATCCGCTGCTGCAGTGGACCGAGGTGGACATCTGGCGCTACATCCAGCGCGAGCGGATTCCCGTGGTGCCGCTGTATTTCGCCAAGGATGGCATGCGCTATCGTTCCCTGGGCGAAAAGGACATCACCCGTCCGGTGAAGTCGGATGCCGCGACCATCGAGGAAATCATCGCCGAGCTGGAGAGCACCAAGGAGCCCGAGCGGGCCGGCCGGGTGATGGACCACGACAGCGAGGACGCTTTCGAGCGGCTGCGCGCCAAGGGGTACATGTGATGCCGGACCGCCCGATCGCCGCGCCGGACGCTGCCGCACCCCTCGCCGACGCCGTCGCCCCCGGCACCTCCCGCGAACTGCTGAAGATCGTCATCGTCGGCCATGTCGACCACGGCAAGTCGACCCTTATCGGCCGGCTGCTCTATGACACCGGCTCCCTGCCGGATGGCAAGTTAGAGGAGCTCGAGGCGATCTCGCGCCGCCGCGGCATGGCGCTGGAGTGGTCCTTCGTGCTCGACGCCTTCCAGGCCGAGCGCGACCAGGCGGTGACCATCGACACCACCCAGATCTGGTTCAAGACCGCCAAGCGCGACTACGTCATCATCGACGCGCCCGGCCACCGGGAGTTTCTGAAGAACATGGTCAGCGGCGCCGCCGCCGCAGACGCCGCGATTCTGGTGGTCGACGCCGCCGAAGGGGTGCGCGAGCAGACCCGCCGTCACGGCTATCTGCTGCATCTGCTTGGCATCAAGCAGGTGGCGGTTGCGATCAACAAGCTGGACCTGGTGGATTTCGCCGAAGCGCGCTTCGCCGAGGTCAGCCAGGAGATCACCGATTACCTCGGCAGCATCGGCGTGACGCCGAGCTTCATCCAGCCGATCTCGGCGCGCGACGGCGATTTCGTCGCCAAGCCGTCCGAGCGCGCGCCCTGGTACTCCGGTCCGACGGTGCTCGAGGCGCTCGACCGCTTCCACAGTGTCACAGCTCCGGTCGGACAGCCGCTGCGCATGGCGGTGCAGGACGTCTATCACTTCGACGAGCGCCGCATCCTCGCCGGCCGGATCGAGTCCGGCATTCTGCGCGTCGGCGACACGGTGCTGCTTTCGCCGTCGAACAAGACCGCGCAGGTGCGCTCCATCGAAGCCTGGAACGCGCCCAACCCGGTGCAGGCGCACAGCGGGCAGTCGGTGGGAATCACCCTCAACGAGCAGCTTTTCGTCGAGCGTGGGGAAATCCTCAGCCACGAAGACGCTCCGCCGCAGCTCAGCAATACCTTCCGCGCCAACATCTTCTGGCTGGGGCACAAGCCCCTGCAGGTCGGCAAGACCTACAAGATGAAGCTGCTGACCTGCGAGGTGCAGGTCACCGTGCATAAGATCGAAAGCATCATCGATACCGAGACCCTGGCCAGCAGGGGCGGGGAAGAGGTGGTCCGCAACTCGGTTGCCGAGGTGGTGCTGAAGAGCCGCCGCATCCTGCCGCTGGACGAATTCCACGTGCTGCCGCGTAGCGGCCGCTTCGTGCTGCTCGAGGACTACGACGTGGTCGGCGGAGGCGGCATCTCCATGGAGGGCTACCCGGATCAGCGCGATGCCCTGACCGTGCGCTCGACCAACGTCTACAGCGTCGAGCACCGGGTGACCCCGGAAGCGCGCATCCTGCGCAATGGCCACCGCGGCGGCGTGCTCTGGTTCACCGGACTCTCCGGCGCCGGAAAGTCGACACTGGCCATGGCAGTGGAGAAGGAACTCTTCGCCAAGGGCTATCAGGTCTACGTGCTCGACGGCGACAACGTGCGGCGCGGTCTCAACGCCAATCTCGGCTTCCAGCCGGAGGACCGGGCGGAGAATATCCGCCGCGTCGGCGAGGCCGCGGCGCTCTTCGCCGATGCCGGCTTCATTTGCATCACTGCCTTCATCTCGCCCTATCAGTCGGATCGCGACCGGGCGCGCGGTGCGGCCGGCGAGAACTATCACGAGATTTTCGTCGAGGCGGATCTGGCCACCTGCGAGCTGCGCGATCCCAAGGGACTCTACAAGCGCGCCCGCGCCGGCGAGATCGAGGAGTTCACCGGAATCTCTGCGCCCTACGAGGCGCCGCAGGACGCGGATCTCGTGATCCATACCGGTCACAGCGACGTCGAAACCTGCGTGCGCCAGATCCTGGACTTCGTAGAGAAGAACTTTACGCTGTCACCGAGCGCATGAAGGCGAAGATAATGCATTTAATGTTTTTCGGAAGAACTCTCCCGCAGAGCTTTGACTCTATTTTCTGATTCGCTCCAAGGGGCATTGCAGTCCCGTAAAAAGACTGTGTCATGCCTTGTAATACCGCGTGTTCAGGGTTGTCTCGCAGGGCGTGAAAAGATAGATTTTCTCCGCCTTACGGCAACCGCGTGCGAGGAGAACTCGGCAGGATTTCACTCCCCGCCGTGCGGTGCAGGAACCGGACAATTGCTGTTGCGCCAAAATGCGCGGGGGCAAGCTGAAAAAGCCGGAAGTATGGAACGACGGGCGCTGCAGCCTTAGTCGAAAAAAGGACATGCGCCGAGAGGGGGAGGACGCCGTTCCGTGACCTATAAACAGACCCATTCCAAAGACAGACACCGTGCCGCCGGCGGTTTCGGCGCACGCCTCGAACAAGTGCTCGATCGGGTTTTCGTGCATCGCGAAATCCTGCTTCGCTCCAACGATCAGGTCCGCTATCTCAAGCTCTCTCCGCGGCTGCAGAAATGCGCCGCCCTGGCGATGGCCGCGGGCTTCGGCTGGATGGTTTTCTCCTCCTTCTCCTATGTGTCGCACGGCGATGTGGTGGCGACCAAGGTCGAGGAGATCGAGACGGCGAAGCGCGCCTATTTCGATCTGCTGACCGAAGTCAGCGAGTATCACGCACAGTTTTCCGAGATCACCCGGGATCTCGAATCCAATCAGAGCTATCTGCTCACCCTGCTGGAGGAACGGCCCGAAAGCGCCGAGGCAGACCTCGATTCCGTTGCCGAGCGCCTGCAGAACTCCAGAGAGGCGCGGGCCCGCGTGGTGGTGGCCCGCGAGGCGTTGCGCGAGCGTCTCGACAGCTTCCAGGGTGAACTGCAGGAGATCGCCGGCCGCAATGCCGAGCTGCAGGCCCAGGTTCAGCTGATGAATCGCAGCCTGCGCGCCTCGGAAGCGGAGCGGGTGCAGGTCGCCGAGGCGCGCCGCCGGCTCGGCCAGCGCCTGCGCGAGACCGAGGGAACCTTGAACGCGACCCGCGAGGAACGCACCGCTCTCAGCGGCCGTGTCGCCCAGCTCGAGGGCAAACTGGCGGAGAGCGAAGCCGACGTCACCTCGTTGAGCAGCCAGCGCCAGAGTCTGGTCAAGCAGGTCGCGGACCTGCGGACCAGGCTGACCTCGGCCCAGACCCGTGAAGCGGAGCTGATCGCCAGCGCGCAGGAGCGGGAAGCTGAACTGCTTGCACAATCCGAAGCGCGGCTGCAGGAGTTGACGGCCCAGGCGGAGCACCGCGAAGCCACGCTCAACGAGGAGATCGACGAGCTCGGCAGCAACCTCGCCCAGATCCGCGAGCAGAAGGACGGAATCAATCGGGAGCGCAACATGCTGCAGCTCCGCCTGGCCGGCCTGCAGCAGCGCATGACCGACATGCGCGAGGTGCAGCAGGGCATCGTCGATCGCCTGCAGGTGCGGACCCAGACCACGGTCGAGGCGATGGAGGCCACGGTCGAAGTGACGGGACTGGACCTGGAGGCGGTTCTGGAGAAGATCGACTCCAGCGACCTCGGCAAAGGCGGACCTTTCATTCCCGTCGACGGCGTCTACCAGGATGCCCATCCCGGCCGCGCCGACGAGTTGATGACCGCAGTGGCGCGGCTCGACATCCAGATGAGCCGCTGGGAGGCTCTGCAGGCGCTGATGAGCGTGCTGCCGCTTTCCGCGCCCCTGCAGGAGTACCGCCTGAGCAGCACTTTCGGGGAGCGGACCGATCCGGTGAACGGCCGCAAGGCTGTCCACTACGGTCTCGACATGGCGGCGCCGCTGCGCACACCGACCCTGGCGACCGCGCCGGGAGTGGTGAGCTTTGCCGGATGGCGCGGCAACTATGGCCGGCTGGTCGAAATCGACCACGGCTTCGGTATCAAGACGCGCTACGGCCACCTCAAGAAGATCGAGGTCGAGGTCGGTCAGGCGGTGTCGACTCAGGACATCATCGGACTGGTCGGCAGTTCGGGCCGCAGCACCGGCCCGCATGTCCACTACGAGGTGATTTACGAAGACGCTCCTCTCGATCCTCAGCGCTTCATCGACGCCGGCGTGCGCATCTTCAAGGAGGACATCGGCAGCGCCACGGCAAGCGCCAAGCTTGCCCTTGAGGAGGAAAACTAAGTTAGACTGGCCACTGCCGGAGAAAGAGCGCGCACAGCGTCCACAGCGTCAGGCAACCCGGCAAGACTATCCAAGCAAGCAGGCGAGCAGGGAGACTACTGATGTTCAAGGGCAAGGCCCACAATAAGCAGTCGGCGCCGTCCACCATGGCGTCGGCAGGCAGCGCCGCCAAACCCGCGGCCGGTAACGGCTTTGCGGCGCAATCCAAGACGCCGAGCGGCGTACCTTCGATCATTTCCTCGGATCTGCGCATCGAGGGAAATCTCTTCAGCGAAGGCGACGTGCAGATCGACGGCGAAGTGGTCGGCGACATCGATTCCAAGACGCTGACACTCGGCGAGAAGTCCCTGGTGCGCGGCAGCATCTCGGCTGAAACGGTGCGCATCTGCGGTAAGGTCGAGGGTCAGGTCAAGGCCTCGACCGTGGTGATGACCAAGACCGCCCGGGTCAGCGGCGACGTGATGCACGACAGCCTGGCGATCGAGGCCGGGGCCTTCATCGATGGCCACTGCAAGCGCCTGGAAGCCAACTCCGGCGAGACAGCCGCCGTGACCGCGACCCCCGCGAGTCATTCCTCCGCCAACGGCGGCAGCCAGCCGGTTGCGTCCAGCGTGGACAGCTCCGCCGCAGCCGCAGCGAAGTAAACTCTCCTACTGGAGGCTGTTCAGGGCTTCGCTCAGGCGTTCGGGATCGACGCTGCCGCCCGATAGGGTCAGCGCGATGGTGCGCCCCTGGGCCGGCAGCTTGCCCTGTAACACCGCTGCCAGGCAGACCGCACCGCCGGGTTCGACCACCAGTTTCAAGGTATTGAAGGCGTAAGCCATCGCCGCGCGCACCTCGTCGTCGGTGACGCCCAGCCCGCCTGCCAGCAGATCTTTATTCAACTCGAAGGTCATCTTGCCCGGCATGGGTGAGAGCAGGGCGTCGCAGATCGACCGCGCCGCCGGGTCGTTTCGCTCCCGCTTGCCACTTCGCAGGGAGCGCGCGGTATCGTCGAAATCGGACGGCTCGACGCTGTAGATCGGACAGTCCGGCCAGAAATGTTTGATGGCCAGCGAAGAACCCGCGCAGAGCGCGCCGCCGCCGACACAGATCAGCACGGCATCGGGCGCGCTGCCAAGCGCCTGCATCTGCTCGGCCATTTCCAGACCGCAGGTGCCCTGTCCGGCGATCAGGTCGGGGTCGTCGAAGGGGCTGATCAGGACGCCGCCGGTCTTGTCGCTCAAGGCCTCGGCGAGTTCCTCGCGGTTCTCCGTGAAGCGGTCGAAATGCACCACCTCGGCGCCGTAGCGCTTGGTATTGGCGACCTTCACCTTGGGCGCGTCGGAGGGCATCAGGATCGTCGCCTTGATGCCCAGCAGCTGCGCTGCGGCGCCGACCCCCTGGGCGTGGTTGCCGGAGGAGTAGGCGATGACGCCGCGGCCGCGCTCGGCTTCGGGGATCAGGCAAAGCCGGTTGTAGGCGCCGCGGAACTTGAAGGAGCCGGTGCGCTGCAGGGTCTCCGCCTTGAGCAGGATACGGCCGCCGGTCCTGGCGTTGAGCTCGGCGTTCTCGAGCAGCGGCGTGACGCTGGCCAGGCCGCGCAGCCGCTCGGCCGCCGCCTGGATGTCGCGGAATTCCGGGGTTCGGCTCACCTGGATGAGCGCTCCAGAAGGCCGGGAAGTTCGTCGAGACCGCCGATCTCCCGCGCGAAGTCGCCGGGCAGGCGGTCGGGTTCGACGCCGAAGCGGTTCATCCAGGCGACCTGGTATCCGAACAAGGCGGCGCCGCGCGCATCCCAGGAATTGGTCGAGACGAAGCAGATTTCCCGCGGCGCGGCTTCCAGGCGCTCGACGGACAGCTGATAGACTTGGCTGTCCGGCTTGTAGATGCCGACCTCCTCGACCGAAAGCGAGGCGTCGAGCAGATCGGCGATCTCGGCCGAGTCCACTGCTGCCTCCAGCATCCCCGGCGAGCCGTTGGAGAGGATCGCGGTCTTGAAACCGGCCTCGCGCAGGGCCCCGAGGGTGGGCCGCACGTCGGGATAGGCGTCGAGCGTCAGGTAGAGTTGCATCAGCTTTTCGTGCAGCGCCTTGTCGTCGAAACCCTGGGTCTTCAAGGCGAAGTCGAGGCCGTCCGAGGTCACTTGCCAGAAATCCACATGGGCGCGCATCAGGCTGCGCAGCCAGGTGTATTCGAGCTGCTTCTGCCGCCACAGGGCGGAGACGGCGTCGCGCTTGCCGCCCAGGACATCGCCGACTTTGGCGGCCGCCGAGTGGACATCGAAGAGAGTGCCATAGGCATCGAAGACGCAGGCCTTGATGCCTTGGAGTTTATCATCGCTCATGCATCACCTTTAGATCGACAAATCCTGCCCGGCAAGCGACGGCTGATCGCAACAGCCTGAAATGCGCGTCAGTTGGCTGCGTTGGGCCAGGACTGCGCGGTTTCGCAGCAGAATTCCGGACCGCGGGGAATCGGCTTGACCGGCAGGGTCGCCGAGTTCGGCGCGTAGCGCTGACGATAGATCACGGCGCCTTCGATCACGCGCTGCACGTAGTTGCGCGTCTCGCTGAAGGGGATCGATTCGACCCAATCCACAGGATCGACCTCGCCCTTGCGCGGGTCGCCGAACAGGCGGATCCACTCGCGCGCGCGCGACGGCCCCGCGTTGTAGGCCACCAGCACCAGAGGGTAGTAGCCGTCGAACTCGGCCATCAATTCGCGCAGGTAGGCGCGGCCGAGCTGGACGTTGTAGTCCGGCTCGTCGAGCAGGCGGTCGCGGTCGTAGGTCAGGCCGAGGCGCTTCGACATGCCCTTGGCGGTCGCCGGCATCAACTGCATCAGACCGTGCGCGCCGGCCGGGCTGATCGCGCGCTCGTAGAACACGCTTTCCTGACGGATTACGGCCAGCACCAGATCGGCATCGTCGGCATGCCCGGCGTAGAAATCGACGTCGGGATAGAGCTGCTGGGGCAGCACCATGCCGTCGTAGGAAGCCTGCTTGGCGGCGTGGACCGCGAGGTCGGGCCGCTCGAGCTCCTGCGCGAGCTCGGAAGCGAGGCGCACCTCGTCCACCTTGGTGGCCTGCAGGCGCAGCTGGGTGATCAGCGGGCCGATCCGGTCGTTTCCGCCGACGGCATGCAGCAGCCGGGCGGCCTGCACCAGTTCCTGGCGCTCGAAAGCCGATTTGTCGGCGGGTTCCGCATAGGTGTCCGTGGGATAGAGCGTCATCGGCGGCTGGCCAAGGCGGGCCGCCGCAAGCTGTCCGTAGTAGGTGGTGACATGATGCGCGGCCAGGGTGTACCAGCGCCTGGCCCAATCCGGATTGCCAATGGCGTTGGCGGCCTCGCCGGCCCAGTAGGCGGCGCGCGACAGGCTGATCGGGAAGGAGACCCCTTCGTAGAGGGTCTGGAAGTGGCGATAGGCGGCCTCGGGCTGCTGCAGGAAGCGCAGCGCCAGCCAGCCGGCGAACCACTCGCCCTCGGCGAAGCCGCCGCCGCCGTCCAGTCCGTGCTGCGAGGCCAGGCGGTAGGCGACGGAGAAATCGCCGACGCGGAAGGCATAGCGCGCCACCCAATAGCGCAGGTCCCACCACTCGTCGGCATGACGCACGCCGGTCAGCGGCGGATCGAGCAGTTCGAGCGCGCTCTCGTAGCGGTCCTTGCGCATGCGCCAGCGGGCACGCTCGTAGATCAGGCCGGGATCGTCCTGCAGGCGGGCCGGAACCCGATTGATCGCGGAATCCACGCCGTCCTCGCGGTAGGCGAGACGCAGCCGCGCCTCTGCGAGCTCCGGATAGCCGTTGCCGAGCCGGGTTGCCTGCCGTTTGGCCGGTCCCTTCCGGCCTTCCCAGACCAGCCGCTCGAAACGTTCCAGCTCGTCCTCGGGGCGCAGGTGTCCGGCGAAGAGGTTCCGGTATTCGGCCTCCTCCGTGGCCGTGAGATTGCCCTCGACCCAGGTCTCCCGGATCTGCGGGATGGCCTGCTCCAGCCTGCCGAGGCGCTGCAGCGCTTGACCGTAGCGGATCATGCCGACGTGGCTGACCGGCGGATAGCTGTCGAACCAGGCGAGCACCTCGGACCCCGGCAGGTCCGGCGGCATCGCGATTTCGGCGTGGTTGCGCAGGGTGTTCTGGCGCGGCCAATGCGGATTGGCGCGCAGGAAAGACGCGATCTCCTGGAAGTCGCCGTTAAGGCTCGGCTGGCTGAGATACAGCCAGGTCAGGTACTTGGTGAGCAGGGGCTCGCCGCCACGCCGCGCCAGATCGTGTGCGTCCTCCAGAGCATTGGCATCGACCAGCTGCAAGGCGCGCTCATAGAGCGCCCGGTCCGCTGGGGATATCTGGGGATTGGCCGCCACACTTGTACTTGTGCAGGCTGCCCAGATGGCCAGAATTGCAGCGAGACAGATGCGGCTTCGCAACGTGTCCTCCTTCCGCGGTGGACGAGCGCAGAACACTAGCATGAAGTGCCGGGGCCTTACCTTGCAAGATTGCGATATCGGGCCGGAGACTCTGCGGCAAGCCTTGCCGCGCCGGGGCCGGACGGCTATCTTCGCCGGCTCATGAAAACCGGAAGCTGCCGCCGCCGCGCGCCGCGGGAAGCTTTTCGGAAACGACTCGGACGAGGATAGAATGGCAGGACCGATCATCACCGGATCCCTCACCGCCCTGGCGACGCCCTTTCGGGACGGCGCCTTCGACGAAGAGGCGTTCCGGGCGTTCGTGCAGTGGCAGATCGACGAAGGAACAGATGGGCTCGTCCCCTGTGGCACGACCGGCGAATCTCCCACGCTCACCCACGGCGAGCACCGTCGCGTGACCGAGGTTTGCATCGATGTCGCGAAGGGCCAGGTGCCGGTCTACGCAGGCTGCGGCTCGAACTCGACCAGCGAGGCGGTCAGCCTGGTCAAGCACGCCGAGGAAGCCGGCGCGGACGCGGCCCTCGTGGTCACGCCATACTACAACAAGCCCAACCAGGAAGGCCTGAAGCAGCATTTCCTTGCGGTCGCGCGCGCCAGCAAGCTGCCGATCCTGATCTACAACATTCCCGGCCGCTGCATTGTCGATATGAGCGTGGAGACCATGGCGGAGCTCGCCAAGGAGCCGAATATCGTCGGCGTCAAGGACGCCACCGCCAACTTGGCACGCCCGGCGCTCACCAAGGCTGCGATGGGCACGGACTTCTGTCAGCTCTCCGGCGAGGACGCGACCATCTTGCCGTTCATGGCCCAGGGCGGCCATGGCTGCATCTCGGTCACCTCCAACGTGGCGCCGAAGCTCTGCGGCGATTTCCACGACGCCTGGAAGGCCGGCGACAAGGCCCGCGTCGAGGAGATCAACGACCGGCTGATGCCGCTGCACATCGCGCTGTTCCTCGAGCCCAGCCCGCAGCCGGTGAAGTACGCGCTGTCGCTGCTCGGCAAGATGGAGAACGAACTCCGCCTGCCGATGGTGCCGATCGCCGCGGAGACCCAGGCGAAGCTGCGGGCGGCGATGACTCACGCCGGCTTGGTCAACTAGAGGCTCGAGCGCGGTAACCCCATGTCCAAGCCAGCGCGCCGTCTGGTGGCGCAGAACCGCAAGGCGCGGCACAACTACCAGATCGAGGAGAATGTCGAGGCTGGCCTCGCCCTGATGGGGACCGAGGTCAAGTCGCTGCGCGCCGGCAAGGCTTCGCTGGGCGAGGCTTACGCCGGTGAGAGCAAGGGCGAGCTCTATCTCTTCAACGCCCATATCGGCGAGTATCCGCCCGCGCAGCGCTTCAATCACGAGCCGCGGCGGCCGCGCAAGCTGTTGGTGCACAAGCGCGAACTCGATCGTCTGCTCGGTCAGGTGCGGCGCGACGGCTACACCCTGGTGCCGCTGTCGATCTATTTCAACGACCGGGGCATCGCCAAGCTCGACCTCGGCCTCGCCAAGGGCAAGCGCAGTTTCGACAAGCGCGAGGACATCAAGAAGCGGGACTGGCAGCGGCAGAAGGCGCGGCTGCTGCGCGAGGAAGGCTAGCGGGAGCGCTTAGCCGAGGCGGGCCAGCAGGCCTGCGAAGACGCTTTCGAACATCTCCGTCGTCAGACGTCCGGTGTTGGTGTTGTAGCGCGAGCAGTGATAGCTGTCGGCGAGGATCAGGCCGTTCGGCAGAGCGTGCTGGGCGCCGTGAGCGAACCTGTAGCGCGCCTTGACCTCGCTGCAGGCGGTCAGCACCGAGCCGTGCGAGACTCCGCCGAGCGCAATGATCGCCCGCAGGCAGGGCATGGCCGCGATCTCGCTCCGCAGAAAGTCGCGGCACGCCCTGACTTCCTCGGTCGTCGGCTTGTTCTCCGGCGGAACGCAGCGCGCGGCGTTGGTGATCCGGCAGCCGCGCAGTACCAGGCCGTCGTCGGGGGACTGCCCGTAGCGTCCCTCGGCTAGGCCGAATTTCAGGAGGGTTGGATAGAGCAGGTTGCCGGCGTAGTCGCCGGTGAAGGGACGGCCGGTGCGGTTCGCGCCCTTAAGGCCCGGCGCCAGGCCGACGATCAGGATGGCTGCCTCCTGCGGCCCGAAGGAGGGAACGGGGGCGTTGTGGAACTCCGGGAACCGCTGCCGGTTGTCCCGCCGGAAGCGCTCCAGACGGGGGCAGCGGCCGCAGTTGCGTGGCGGCTCTAGAAAAAACTCCGGCATGGCCGGATGCATAGCCGATTCCGTGGTCTCGGGACAGCCCCCGGGACAGCCCCCGGAAAGCTAGAGTAATGGACTAACGCTCAGGCGGGGTCGGGCTCGTAGACGTCGTCGTCCTCGTCCTCGTAGTCTATATCCTCGTCGTCCACGTAGTCGTCGTCCTGGTTCCGAACCGGCCGGCTGCGCTCGCCGCCTTTGCGCGTTATGTCCTGCTCCAGATTGGCGAGGTCGATGAAGGTATCGGCCTGGCGGCGCAGTTCGTCGGCGATCATCGGCGGCTGCGACTTGATCGAGGAGATCACGGTGACCCGCACGGCCTTGCGCTGCACGGCATCGACCAGGCTGCGGAAATCGCCGTCGCCGGAAAACAGCACGATATGGTCGAGGCGCTCGGCCATCTCCATCATGTCGACGGCCAATTCGATGTCCATGTTGCCCTTGATCTTGCGCCGCCCGGAGGAGTCGGTGAACTCCTTGGTCGGCTTTGTCACCATGGAGTAGCCGTTGTAGTCGAGCCAATCGATCAGCGGCCGAATCGGCGAGTACTCCTGATCCTCGATCAGGGCGGTGTAGTAGAAGGCGCGGATCAGCCGGCAGCGGCTGTCGAAATAGGTGTAGAGCCGCTTGTAGTCGATATCGAAGTTCAGCGCGCGCGCCGTGGCGTAGAGGTTTGCGCCGTCGATGAAAAGCGCGGTTTTGTCGTCGGGATGCAGTGGCATGACTCGAATTCCAATAAGCTAGAAACAATATGGATGCGGCGAAAATGCGATGGCCTAGGCCTCGCAGTCGGACCTTGTTATACATTTCGCGTTCTCAAGCAAGGATTTGGCGCGTAGGAGGCCGTTCGGCAAGTCCTGCCACAAGGAAGTCTCGCTAACGTGATACTGATCGCTCTCGGTTCCAATCTGCCGCACCCCCAGATCGGCCCTCCGGGCGCGGTGCTCGACGCCGCTCTGGACGAAATGGCTGGTAAGGGCCTGCGGGTCTTGGCGGCTTCGCGCTATTTTGCCTCGGCGCCGGTACCGGCCTCCGATCAGCCCTGGTATGTCAACGCCGCGGCGTCAGTGGAAAGCCAGCTGCCCGCTGCGGCACTTCTACGGCAACTGCATGAAATCGAAGCGCTTTTCGGACGGCAGCGTGGCGAAACCAACGCCGCGCGCATCCTCGACCTCGACCTTCTGGCCTATGGCGAGCAGGTGACAGGCGAAGGCGAGGCTCTGCGCCTGCCACATCCGCGGCTGCAGGAGCGGGCCTTCGTCCTGCTGCCTTTGCTAGATATCGCGCCCGAGTGGCGTCATCCGGTGAGCTGCAGGTCGGTGCGGGAAATGGCAGCGGCGCTGCCGGAGGATCAGCAAATTCAACCGCTTTCCCGATGAGCGCTGCGGCGGGCGGCGGGACTTTGCAAGGCTTGCGTTTCCGGGCCCGCCTCCCTATATTCCGCGTCCACTCGAAAAGCGAAACCGATAGAGCGAGGAAGCGACCCTTATGGCGCGCGTTACCGTAGAAGACTGTGTCCTCAAGGTTCCCAACCGGTTCGATCTTGTCATGCTGGCCGCCCAGCGGGCTCGCGACGTCTCGGCCGGCGCCCCGCTCACCGTGGAGCGCGACAACGACAAGAACCCCGTCGTCTCCCTGCGCGAGATCGCCGATTCCACCGTCGATCACGACAACCTCAGGAATTCCTTGATTCAGGGCATGCAGAAGCATGTCGAGGTGGATGAGCCGGAAGAGGACGATCTCGACGAGTCGGCCGTGATCTCGGCTCAGCTCGCCGCCGCGCAGGAGGGCGAGTCTCAGCCCGCGCGCAAGGAAGAGAGCGACGACGAGGCAGCCGCCGAAGGCGAAGACGAAGAGGCCTGAGCCTCTCTCCCCGCGACATTTTATCCTTCTCGTTTCAGGCGCTTGGTCCTTGCCCGGCGCCCGCGTATGCTTACCTGACTAGTCTGTGCGGTGGAATGCCGCCGCGCATGGCGTCAGGTAAGGTTTGCGCGGCATGATGCGTCAGTTCGAATTGGTCGAAAAGATCAAGTCCTACGATCCCTCCGCGGACGAGGACGTGATCAACCGCGCCTATGTCTACGCCATGAAGATGCATGGCTCGCAACTGCGCGCCTCCGGCGATCCCTACTTCTCTCATCCTATTGAAGTCGCTGGCATTCTGACAGAGTTGAAGCTGGACGACTCCTCCATCGTCACGGCGCTGCTGCACGACGTGGTGGAGGACACCGACGCAACGCTCGAGGATATCGAGCGGATGTTCGGCAAGGACATCGGTCGCCTGGTCGACGGCGTCACCAAGCTCGGGCGTCTGGAGCTGCAGTCGGAGCAGACCAAGCATGCGGAGAATTTTCGCAAGCTTCTCGTGGCGATGTCCGAGGATATCCGGGTGCTGCTGGTCAAGCTGGCCGACCGGCTGCACAACATGCGCACCCTCAAGTACGTCAAGTCGGAGGAGAAACGCCGCCGCATCGCCCGCGAGACCATGGATATCTATGCGCCGCTGGCCGAACGCATCGGCATGCAGCGTTTCAAGGACGAGCTCGAGGATCTGGCCTTCGCCGAACTCAATCCCGATGCACGGGAATCCATCGTCGCGCGGCTGAAGTTCCTGGAGGATCAGGGCGGAAACCTGGTCGATAAGGTGATCGACCAGCTGCAGCGCGGTCTAGCCGAGGAGGGGCTGGAGACCTGGGTGTCCGGGCGGGCCAAGTCGCCGTACTCCGTCTGGCGCAAGATGCAGCGCAAGAACATCACCTTCGAGCAGCTCGCCGACATCGTCGCGTTCCGCGTGGTCTGCAAGACGACGGAAGACTGCTATCGCATTCTCGGCGTGCTGCACAGCCGCTATGCAACGGTGCCGGGACGCTTCAAGGACTACATCTCGACCCCCAAGCCGAACGGCTACCGCTCGGTGCATACCGGCCTGATCGGGCCGGAGCGCCAGCGTATCGAGGTGCAGATCCGCACCCGCGAGATGCACGACCAGGCCGAGTTCGGCGTTGCTGCGCATTGGCGCTACAAGCAGAGCGCGGCCCAGATCGAGGGCAAGCAGTACCGCTGGCTGCGCGAGCTGCTCGATATTCTCGACCACGCCTCCAACCCGGAGGAATTCCTCGAGCACACCAAGCTCGAGATGTTCCAGGATCAGGTGTTCTGCTTCACGCCCAAGGGCGACCTGATCGCCCTGCCGCGCGGCGCGACGCCGATCGACTTCGCCTATGCGGTGCATTCAGAGATCGGCAACACCTGCGTCGGCTCCCGGGTCAACGGCCGCATGGTGCCGCTGCGCACCCAGTTGCAGAACGGCGACCAGGTGGACATCGTCACTTCCAGGGCCCAGACCCCTTCGCCGGGCTGGGAGAACTTCGTCATCACCGGCAAGGCCAAGGCCTGTATCCGCCGCTTCATCCGGATCAAGGAGCGCGAGCAGTACGCCCAACTTGGCCGCAACATGACCGAAAAGGTGTTCCGCCAGGACGGTTACGACTTGACCGAAAAGGCCGTCGCCGGGGTGCTGAAGAAGTTCAAGATGGAGAGCAATCCCGACCTCTACGCGTCCGTGGGGCAGGGGATAATTGCCGCCCGCGACGTGCTCTATGCGGTCTATCCCGGGGCCAAGGTCAGCGAGAAGGCCCAGAAGATCGTGCCGATCGCCCGCGCCCGGGCGAAGAGCAAGGCCAAGACCGCCGGCACGGCGATCCCGATCAAGGGCCTGATCCCCGGCATGGCGGTGCACTTCGCCCAGTGCTGCCATCCGCTGCCCGGAGACCGCATCGTCGGCATCGTCACCACCGGAAAGGGCGTGACCGTGCACACCATCGACTGCGACACCCTGGCCGCTTTCCAGGACACGCCGGAACGCTGGGTCGATCTCTCCTGGGAGGTCGATCAGGCGGAGGAGGCCTATACCGGCCGGCTGCAGGTGGTGCTGGCCAACGAGCCGGGCAGCCTCGGCGCCCTCTCGACTCTGATCGGCCGCAGCGAGGGCAACATTTCCAATCTCAAGATCACCAATCGCTCGGTGGATTTCTTCGAAATGCTGGTCGACGTCGAGGTCAGCGATCTCAAGCACCTCTCCAACATCATCGCCGCCCTGCGCGCCTCTCCGGTGATCACCTCGGTGGAGCGGCGGCGGGGATAACCTGAGGCTTTGCCGTTTCCCGCGCTCTGTGGCAAATCTCTGCCATGCTGTTCAAACGCCGCCATCCGCTAACTTTCAGCAAACGGATATTTTCCGTGGTCTGGCCGCGCGCCGGCTGGCGGCGCACGGCAACCTACATGGGCCACCGCCTCAGCCGCCTGCCAGGGTCGCCCAGCGGCATCGCCGCCGGCTTCGCCTGCGGCGCGGCGGTTTCCTTCACGCCGCTGATCGGCCTGCATTTCATCGGCGCGGCGATGCTCGCCTGGGTCATGCGCGGCAACCTTTTCGCCTCGGCGGTCGGCACCGTGGTCGGCAATCCCTGGACCTTTCCCCTGATCTGGGTCTGGACCTTCAATTTCGGTAGATGGATCCTTGGCTGGGATGCCGGGCGGGAGCTGCCCCCGCGGGTATCGCTCACCTTCATCGTCGAGAATCCCTGGGAAATCTTTCTGCCGATGCTGATCGGTGGTATTCCCACGGCGATCGTCGCCTGGTTCGTTGTCTATTTCCCGGCGCTGCGTCTGGTGACGGGGTATCAGCGGGCAAGGCAGCGGCGGATGCAGCGCAAGGCGGTGCGCGAGGCGATCCGCAGCGAGCATAAAGGTCAGCAGGTTTCGGGCAGAAGCCAGAAGGAGAAACGGGGATGAGCGGCCAGTATCTGCGTTTGGGGGTCAACATCGATCACGTGGCGACGATCCGCAACGCGCGCGGCGGCGACCATCCCGATCCGGTGCGGGCCGCGATCCTGGCCGCCAAGGCCGGCGCCGACGGCATCACAGCGCATCTGCGCGAGGACCGGCGCCACATCTCAGACGCGGACATCGAGCGCCTGGTCACGGAAATCGATCCACCCCTCAACCTGGAAATGGCGGCGACCGAGGAGATGCTGAAGATCGCCCTGCGGCATAAGCCCCATGCCGCCTGCATCGTGCCGGAGAAGCGCGCCGAGGTGACCACCGAGGGCGGCCTGGACGCCGCCGGAGGACACAACCATCTGCAACCCTATGTCTCGGCCCTGTCCGATGCAGGCATCCGGGTCTCCCTGTTCATCGATCCCGAGGAAAAGCAGCTCGACGCGGCCCGGGCGCTGGGCGCCCCGGTGGTCGAACTGCACACCGGCGCCTACTGCGAGGCCTTCCTTGAGCACGGCCAGGGCGCCGAGAGCGAGCGCAAACTCAGGCGCATCGTCGCCGCCGCGGCCCATGCCGAGCAGCTCGGCCTGGAATGCCACGCCGGCCACGGCCTGACCTTCGACACCGTGACGCCGGTCGCCGAGATCCGCTCGCTGATGGAGCTCAACATCGGCCATTTCCTGGTCGGCGAGGCGATCTTCATCGGCTTCGAAGCGGCGATCCGCCGCATGCGCGAGGCCATGGACGCGGCCCGGCTCAACGCCGCGCTTGCCCCGGATGCCGCGAAATGATTCTCGGCATCGGCAACGACCTGATCGATATCCGGCGGGTCGAGAAAACCCTGGAGCGCTTCGGGTCGCGCTATACGCAGCGCTGCTTCACCGACATCGAGCAGGCCAAGTCGGACAAGCGGCGCCTGCGCGCGGCGAGCTACGCCAAGCGTTTCGCGGCGAAGGAGGCCTGCGCCAAGGCCCTGGGCACCGGCGTGCCGCGGCGCGGCGTGCACTGGCGCTCCATGGGCGTCGTCAACCTGCCGGGCGGCAAGCCGACCATGGAGCTGACCGACGGGGCCTTGAAGCGCCTCCAGGAGATCACGCCGCAGGGCATGACGGCGCAGATCGACGTCACCATCACCGACGATTATCCCCTGGCACAGGCGCTGGTGATCATCTCCGCTGTTCCAAAGACCCCCTAATGCGCTATACCGCAGCCCGATAGTCCGCCGAATCACAGAAGCCGATACAGTCCATGACACAATCCACCGGAAGCGGATGGGGCGAATCCCTGCGCACAGTCATCTACGCGGTACTGCTGGCGCTGGCCTTGCGCACCTTCGCCTACGAGCCCTTCTCAATCCCTTCCAAGTCGATGGTGCCGACGCTGCTGGTCGGCGACTATCTCTTCGTTTCCAAGTTCTCCTATGGCTACAGCCGTTACTCCTTCCCCTTCGGCCTGCCGCTCTTCGAGGGCCGGGTGCTCGGCTCGATCGAGGATGTCGAGCGCGGCGACGTGGCGGTGTTCAAGAAGCCGACCGACAACAAGACCGACTACATCAAGCGGATCGTCGGCCTGCCGGGCGACGAGATCCAGGTCGTGGACGGCATCCTTCAGGTCAACGGCGTTGCTGTGGAGCGTGAAGCCCTCGGTTCCGGCAGCATTGCCGAGGCCGGCTATCGCACCGACGTGACCGAATACACCGAGACCCTTCCCAATGGCCGCCAGCATCTGATCTGGGAGGAAAGGGACGACGCCTATCTCGACGATACCGAAGTCTTCACCGTGCCCGCCGGGCAGTTCTTCGCCATGGGCGACAACCGCGACGCCAGCCAGGACAGCCGGGTGCAGAGCGCCGTCGGCTTCGTGCCCTTCGAGAACCTGGTCGGCCGCGCCGAGTTCATCTTCTTCTCCCACCGCCAGAGCGCAGAGCTCTGGGAAGTCTGGAAGTGGCCGCAGAATATTCGCTGGGGCCGGCTGTTCGATGGCATCGACTGACGCGGCCCCGGGCGGTGACAAGGGCGCGCGCCAGGCGCTGGCCCGGCGTCTCGGCCATGACTTCGCCAAACCCGACCTGCTCGAGCTGGCGCTGACACACGCCAGCCACAACTCCCGGCCCGGCGGCGTCGCCGTCAGCTACGAGCGTATGGAATTTCTCGGCGACCGGGTGCTGGGTCTGGTCGTGGCCGATCTGCTCTACCATCGGTTTTCCGGTGAGGACGAGGGCGCCCTGGCGCGGCGTTTTGCCGTGCTTGTGCGCCGCGAAACCCTGGCCGCCGTGGCCGGGGAAATCGAGCTCGGCAAGGCGCTGATCCTGGCGCGCGGCGAGGAGGAGGCGGGGTCCCAGGAGAACCCGGCGATACTCTCAGATTGCTGCGAGGCGGTGATCGCCGCGCTCTATCTCGACGGCGGCCTGGAACCGGCGCGGCGCTTCATCGCGGCCTACTGGACCGCGCGGCTTGAGGCCGATCCGACGCCGCCCAAGGACGCCAAGACGGAGCTGCAGGAATGGGCCCAGGGGCAGGGCCTGCCCCTGCCGCGCTATCGCGAGGTCGGGCGCCATGGTCCGGCCCATGAGCCCCACTTCACCATCGAGGTGACGGTCGAGGGCGTATCGCCGGCCGAAGGCAGCGGCAGTTCCAAGCGCCAGGCCGAGCAATCCGCCGCGGAAACTTTGCTGGGGCGTGCGAAGTCATGACCCGCCGCTTCGCCGTAGTCGCCCTGATCGGCGCCCCTAACGCCGGCAAGTCCACGCTGCTCAACCGGCTGGTCGGTGCCAAGGTCTCGATCGTTACCCACAAGGTGCAGACCACGCGCGCCAAGGTGCGCGGCATCGCCATCGAAGGCGAGAGCCAGCTCGTCTATGTCGATACGCCCGGCATTTTCGCGCCGAAGCGGCGCCTCGATCGGGCGATGATCGCCGCCGCCTGGCAGGGCGTCGCCGACGCCGATTTCACCGTACTGCTGCACGACGCGCGGCGCAGCGAGATCGATGCCGAGACCGCGGCCATCCTGGACGGTCTGAAGGGCCGCAGGGGGCGGCATATCCTGGCGCTCAACAAGATCGACACCCTCAAGCCGGAGCAGCTCCTCTCCCTGGCCGAGCGTTTTTCTGCGGCGCACGACTTCGAACAGGTCTTCATGATCTCGGCGCTCAATGGCGACGGGGTCGCGGATATGAGCCGCTACCTCGCCAAGGAAGCCGAGGAGGGCCCCTGGCACTTCCCCGAGGATCAGCTTTCCGACCTGCCGCAACGCCTGCTGGCTGCCGAAGTGCTGCGCGAGAAGCTGTTTCTGGCGCTGCATCAGGAACTGCCCTATGCGCTGACGGTGGAAACCGAAACCTGGGAAGACTTCGACGATGGCTCGGTGAAGATCGAGCAGGTGGTCTATGTCCAGCGCGACGCCCACAAGAAGATCGCCATCGGCCGGGGCGGAGAGACCATCCGCGGCGTGCGCGAAGCGGCGCAGAGGGAGCTCGAGGCGATGTTCGAAACCAAGGTGCATCTCTTCGTCTTCGTCAAGGTGCGCGAACGCTGGCTCGACGATCCCGAACGCTACCGGCTCTGGGGCCTCGATTTCAGCGCCTGAGGCTTTTTCGGGCTGCCGCGGCGCGGGCGCTTCTGCTACCTCTTGGCCATGATCGAATGGAGCGACGACGCCCTGGTGCTGGCGGCGCGGCCGCATGGCGAGACCTCGGCCGTGCTGCAGCTGCTGACCCGTGAGCATGGTCGTCATGCGGGCCTGCTGCGCGGTGCCTTCAGCCGCCGCAACCGGGGCCTGCTGGAGCCCGGCAACCAGGTCACGGCGAAGTGGCAGGCGCGCCTGGCCGATCACCTCGGCACCTATAGCTGCGAGCTGGCGGCCGCGCACTCCGCCCGGCTGCTCGACGATCCCGACCGCCTGGCGGCGCTCAGCGCCGCCGCCGCGCTCTGCGAGGAGGCGCTGCCGGAACGCGAAGCCCACCCGCTTTGCTACGACGGCTTTCTCGCCCTGATCGCCGCCCTGCACGGCGAGCATTGGGCGGAAACCTACGTCCGCTGGGAACTCGGTATTCTGGGCGAACTCGGTTTCGGCCTGGATCTCGCCAACTGTGCCGCCGGCGGCGACCACAGTCAGCTCGCCTATGTCTCGCCGCGCAGCGGCCGGGCGGTCTCGCTTGCCGCCGCGGCGCCATTCCGCGAGCGCCTACTGACCTTGCCGAGATTCCTGGCCGGCGGCGGCGGGCAGGGCGGCAGGACCGAGGTCGCCCAGGGCCTGCGTCTGACCGGATACTTCTTCGAGCGCCACGTCTTTCATCCACGCGAGCGCCAACTGCCCGCGGCACGCCTGCGCCTGCAGGAGCGCTTTCCCCTGCCGGAGGGCAGCGGGTGACCGAGTCACCCCATGTCATCGTCGTCGGCGGCGGTTTTCTCGGCGTCTGCGCGGCTCTGCACCTGCAGGCCGAGGGCTGGCGGGTGACGCTGCTGGAGCGTGGCGAGATCGGCGAAGGCGCCTCCTTCGGTAACGCTTCGGTGCTGGCTTCGGGCGGCGTCGATCCCGTGGCCGAGCCGGGCATCCTCTGGCAGGTGCCGGGGATGCTGTTCGATCCCCTGGGCCCGCTGCGCTTGCGCTGGAGCTATCTGCCGCGGATGAGCGGCTGGCTGCTGCGCTTCCTCGCCGCCTCGCGGCCCGGGCGCGTGGAGGAGATTTCGCTCGCCCTGGCGGCCCTGCTCGGCGACAGCGTCGAGGAAACCCAGGCGCTGGCCGCCGCGCATGGCTTGGAGGGGCATATCCGGCGCCAGGGCTGGCTGACGGTCTATGCCAGCAAGGCCGCCTACGCAGCGGCGCAGCCGACCATCGCCCTGAAACGCCGCCGCGGCGTCCGCGTCGAGGAGCTGGGCCCCGCGGAGCTGCGCCAGATGGAGCCCGCGCTTGCCCCCGATCTGGCCGCCGGCACCTATCTGCCCGATGTCGGGCAGCTGCTGCAGAGCTACGACTTCCTGCGCGGCCTGGCCGAGGTTTTCCAAAGCAACGGCGGGCAGGTCCGAAAAGGCGAAGCACGGGGGTTCGTCCGCTCCGATGGGCGGGTGACCGGCGTCGAAACCGAAGCCGGAAAGCTTGCCTGCGACGCCGTGGTGGTGGCCGCCGGAGCCTGGTCGAAACCCCTGGCGCGGCAGCTCGGCGCGCGGATCCCCTTGGATACCGAGCGCGGCTATCACCTCAGCATCCCGGACTCCGGAATCGAGCTCGCGCGTCCGGTCTGCGACAGCGCCTCGGGGATGGTCTGTACTTCGCTCAGCGACGGGCTGCGGCTTGCCGGCACGGTCGAACTCGGCGGGCTGAATGCAGCGCCGGATTGGCGGAGGGCGGAGGCCTTGGCGGCTCACGGCAAGCGCCTGCTTCCGGGCCTGAAGACAGAGGGCGCCAGCCGCTGGATAGGTTTCCGTCCCTCGATGCCGGATTCCCTGCCGGTGATCTCGCTGGCGCCCGGACAGCACAACGTCGCGCTGGCTTTCGGGCATGGGCATCTCGGCGTCACCCTGGCGGCCAAGACCGGAAAGCTTGTCGCGGCTTTGCTGTCCGGCCGCGATCCGGGCATCGATATGCGGCCCTATGCCGCCGACAGGTTCTAGCAACTTGAAACGACTCCGCGCGGCTCCCTAGTTTCATAGCATCCAGGAAAGGCGGTTATGGCACCCAAGAGCGCCCCCGAAAGCGGCCAGATACGCGACGTTTCGCTCACCGAAGCGCTGAGCGAGCGCTATCTGTCCTATGCGCTCTCGACGATCATGTCGCGCTCCCTGCCGGACGTGCGCGACGGCCTCAAGCCGGTGCATCGACGCTTGCTGTTCGCGATGCGGCAGCTCCGCCTCGATCCCAACACGGGCTTCAAGAAGTCGGCCCGCGTGGTCGGCGACGTGATCGGTAAGTTTCACCCCCACGGCGACCAGTCGATCTACGACGCGCTGGTGCGTCTCGCCCAGGTCTTCTCGCTGCGCTATCCTCTGATCGACGGGCAGGGAAACTTCGGCAACATCGACGGCGATAACGCCGCGGCCATGCGCTATACCGAGGCGCGGCTGACCGACATTGCCATGCGTCTGCTCGACGGGATCGACGAGGATGCCGTCGATTTCCGACCGACCTACGACGGCGAAGCCGAGGAGCCGGTTGTGCTGCCGGCCGCGTTTCCGAATCTGCTGGCCAACGGCTCCCAAGGCATCGCCGTCGGTATGGCGACCTCGATCCCGCCGCACAACGTCGGCGAGCTCTGCGATGCCCTGCTGCACCTGATCAAGACGCCCAGGGCGACCTTCGACAAGCTGACCGAACTGGTGCCGGGTCCGGACTTTCCGACCGGCGGCGTGCTGAGCGAGAGTCGCGACTCGATCCTCGAGGCCTACCGCAGCGGACGCGGCTCCTTCCGGCTGCGCGCGCGTTGGGAAATCGAGAAGCTGAAAGGCGGCGGCTATCAGATCGTCGTCACCGAGATTCCCTTCCAGGTTCAGAAATCCCGCCTGATCGAGAAGATCGCCGAGCTGCTGCAGGCTCGCAAGCTGGCCATGCTCGGCGATGTCCTGGACGAATCCGCCGCCGAGGTGCGGCTGGTCCTGGAGCCGAAGAGCCGCAACGCCGAGCCTGAGATTCTGATGGAATCCCTGTTCCGCCAGACCGAGCTGGAGGTACGGATTCCGCTCAACATGAACGTTCTGGACGGCGAGCGCACGCCGCGGGTGATGGACCTGCGCGAGGTGCTCCAGGCTTTCCTCGACCACCGCCATGTGGTGCTGCAGCGCCGCACGGCGCATCGCCTGGAGAAGATCGCCCACCGGCTGGAGATCCTCGAAGGCTACCTGATCGCCTACCTCAACCTCGACGAGGTGATCCGCATCATCCGTGAGGAGGGCGAGGCCAAGCCGGCGCTGATCGCGGCCTTCAAGCTGAGCGATACCCAGGCCGAGGCGATCCTCAACATGCGCCTGCGCGCCCTGCGCAGGCTCGAAGAGATCGCGATTCGGAAGGAGCACGCCGCCCTCAAGGAAGAGCAGGCGGACCTCGAGGACCTGATGGCCAAGGAGGATCGCCGCTGGAAGACCATCGCCGGCGAAATCCAGGAGTTGAAGAAGGCCTACGGACCCAAGAGCGAGCTTGGCCGCCGCAGGACCGAGGTCGCCGACGCACCGGCCGATGTGGTGGTGCCGCTGGAAGCCGTGATCGAGCGCGAGCCGGTGACCGTTCTGCTTTCGGCCAAGGGCTGGATCCGGGCTCTGAAGGGGCACCACGAGGATCTCTCCGACGCCAAGTACAAGGAAGGCGACCGCGAGGACTTCGTCGTGCCCTGCCATACCACGGACAAGCTGCTGCTGTTCGCCACCAACGGCCGCTTCTATACCCTGAGCGTCGATAAGCTGCCCGGCGGCCGCGGCTTCGGCGAGCCGGTGCGGCTGATGCTCGACCTGCCGAACGACCAGGACGTGATCGCGGCCCAGATTCCCGTCGAGGGGCGCAAGCTGCTGGTCGCGGCGAGCGATGGGCGCGGCTTCGTCGTTCCCGAGGGCGAGACGATCGCCCAGACAAAGAACGGCAGGCAGGTGCTCAATCTCGGCAGCGGCGCCGAGGCGGTCGTCTGCTACCCGCTTTCGGCAGGCGACGACTCCGTCGCCGTGGTCGGCGAGAACCGCAAGCTGCTGCTGTTTCCCCTCGGCGAGATGCCGGAGATGACCCGCGGGCGCGGCGTCATTCTGCAGCGCTACAAGGACGGCGGGCTGTCCGACGCCAAGACCTTCCGCCGCGAGGAGGGCCTGTCCTGGTCTGCCGGGCCCGGCCGGGTGCGCACGGAAACCGCGCTGGCCGACTGGCAGGCCAAGCGGGCCCATGCCGGACGCCTGCCGCCGAAGGGTTTCCCGGCTTCCAAGAAGTTCGGGGTTTAGCCTGAGAGCTTTCGCGGCCTATCCGAAGATTACCTTGGGCAGCCAGGTTGCGAGCTGCGGATAGAGGGCGAGGATCCCCAGGGCTATGACCTGGATCACCACGAAGGGTGCTACGCCCTTGTAAATGTCCATCGTGGTGATCTCGGGTGGCGCGACGCCACGCAGGTAGAACAGCGCGAAGCCGAAAGGCGGCGTCAGGAAGGAGGTCTGCAGGTTCATCGCCATCATCACGCCGAGCCAGACCGGATTGATGTCCATCAGCAGCAGGATTGGCGCGACGATCGGCACCACCACGAAGGTGATCTCGATGAAATCGAGGAAGAAGCCGAGCACGAACATCACCAGCATCACCATGACCACGGCGCCGACGACGCCGCCCGGCATGCTGCTGAGGAACTCATGCACCGTGTCGTCGCCGCCGAGACCGCGGAAGACCACGGAAAACACCGAGGCGCCGATCAGGATCACGAAAACCATCGAGGAGATCTGCATGGTGCTGCGCATCACCGGATGCAGAATTTTGCTGCCGTAGACCCTGGCGACCGCGACCAGCAGCCCCCAGGCCACGCCGACCGCGGCGATGCAGGCGAGGACGATGCCGATCATGTCGCCGGTCGAGATGACGTTTCGGCCGACGCGCAGGTCCATGAAGGCGGTCAAAACCAGCATCAGCGCAAGGGAGAGGGCGGCGGTGTACATCGGTCTGTTGGTGTTGTCGTCGAGCAGGCGCCCGATCAGGCTGCCGTTGCTTGCCAGCATGTCCGCTCCGACCCCGTCGTAGAGCTGCATCTCCTGAACTCGGATGCCGGCCAGCAGGGTGGCGCCGACGGCGCCAACCGCGGCGGCCTCGGTCGGCGTGGCGACTCCGCCCAGGATCGAGCCGAGTACGGCAACGATCAGCACCACCGGCGGGATCAGGGCGTGCATGACTTTGAACAGGAAACTCGAACCGCCGAGCGAAACTTCGTCGCGTGGCACCGGCGGCGCCGCCTTCGGCCAGATGATGGCGTAGCCGATCTGATAGAGGATGTAGAGCGCGACTAGGGAGAGTCCGGGCAGGAGTGCGCCGGCAAAGAGGTCGCCGACCGAGACCGGCTCCGGCGACCAGTTGCCGAGCTCGCGCTGGGCATCGACGTAGGCGTTGGAGATCTGATCGCCGAGAATCACCAGCACGATCGACGGCGGGATGATCTGCCCCAGGGTGCCGGAGGCGCAGATCGTGCCGCAGGCGAGCGATGGCAGGTAGCCGCGCCGCATCATTGTCGGCAGCGACAGCAATCCCATGGTGACCACGGTAGCGCCGACGATGCCGGTCGATGCGGCGAGCAGCGCACCGACTACGGTGACGGAGATGCCGAGGCCGCCGCGCAGGCTGCCGAACAGCTGCCCCATGGTGTCGAGCAGTTCCTCGGCAACCTTCGAGCGTTCCAGCATGACTCCCATGAACACGAAGAGGGGCACCGCGATCAGCACCTCGTTGGTCATCGCGTTGCCGTAGATGCGCGAGGGCAGTGCGCCGAAGATCGACATGTCGAAGAGGCCCATGCTCAACGCGATGAGGGCGAAGATCAGGCCGGTACCGGCGAGGGTGAAAGCAACCGGAAAGCCCAGCATCAGGAAGACGCAGGCGAAGGCGAACATCGCAAGATCGAGGATTTCGAGCATCGCCTAGAGTCTCTCTCGCTCTGCGGCGCTGGGCGGCGGTTCCTTTTCGAGCAGCACGGCCAGAGAACGAATCAGCAGCGCGATTCCTTGCAGCGCGACCAGGACGCAGAACACCAGGACAATAGTCTTTAACAGGAACACGCCCTGGATGCCGCTGGTTTCCTTAGAGCCTTCGTAGACCCTCCAGGCGCTTTGTACGTAGGGCCAGGAGTAGATCCAGATCAGCAGGCAGACCGGAAGCAGGAAGGCGAGGACGCCGAAGATATCGACCTTCGCCTTATGCCGCGGCGATGCCTCCCGATAGAAGATGTCGACCCGGACATGGCCGTCGTGCAGCAGGGTGTAGCCCGCGCCGAGCATGAAAAGGATACCGTGCATGTAGATGATCGACTCCTGCATGGCGATTGAGCCCATGCCGAAGACGTAGCGCATCAGCACCACGATGAATTGCACCAGAACCATCAGCAACGCGAGCCAGGCGACCCACTTGCCGATGAATTCGTTGAGCATATCGATCGCCTTCGCGACCGAGATCAAGGCCTGCACGATTGACCGTCCCCAGAAAGCACTATCCCAATTCGCGTAGCGGCAGCTCTGCGGCTGCTTGCTGCTTGGCTTCAATAGTTATCTTGCGCGCCATGCGGCGTCTAGCGTGTTCGCGAAGAAGGCCCGCACGCCGAGGCGCGCGGGCCTTCCGCTAAGCTTTGCCGCAAGGCAGGTTAGTAGGGCCGTTCGCCGAACTAGGCGTTATCGGCCTTGGTCCGCGACTCGGTGTAGGCCTGATCCGATAGCGCCGTCCAGCCGACCACGTCCTTGCGGAAGGTGGTGTAGCTGTCCAGAACCCGCTTGCCGATATCGTCGCTGCCGGTCTCGTTGACGACCTCGACGGAGGCCTTGCCGATGGCGTTGAAGATCTCGTCGGAGAACCTGTGCAGCTGCACGCCGTGCTCGTCGAGCAGCGTTGCCAGAGAACCGCCGTTACGGGCGTTGAACTCGGCCAGGGTGTAGCCGTCTTCGCCGGCGCAACAGGCTTTGATCAGCTCCTTGTCGGAATCGCTGAAGCTCTCCCAAACGTCCAGGTTCCAGGTGCACTCGAGGCCGGAGCCCGGCTCGTGGAAGCCCGGATAGTAGTAGTGCTTGGTGATCTTGTAGAAGCCGAAGGCGAGATCGTTCCAGGGGCCGACCCACTCGGTGGCGTCGATCGTACCAGACTGCAGGGCCGGGAAGATTTCGCCGCCCGGCAGGGCGACGGCCGAGGCGCCGAGCCGGCGCAAAACTTCTCCGCCCAGGCCTGGCATACGCATGGTCAAACCCTTCAGGTCTTCAAGGCTGTTGATTTCCTTGTTGAACCAGCCGCCAAGCTGGGACCCGGTGTTGCCGGCCAGGAGGCCCTTGAGGTTGAAGCCCGCGGCAAGCTCGTCCCACAGCTCCTGGCCGCCGCCATGGTAGATCCAGGCGTTGAGTTCGTTCGGGGTGAAGCCGAGCGGCACGGCGGTGAAGAAGTTGAAGGCCGGATGCTTGCCCTGCCAGTAGTAGGCGGCGGAGTGCATGCAGTCGGCGGTGCCCGAGGAGACCGCATCGAAGGACTCGAACGGAGGCACCAGCTCACCGGCGGCGAAGAGCTTGACCGTGAGGCGTCCGTCGGTTGCGGCAGTGATGCGGTCGGCGACGCGCTGTGCCCCGGTGCCCAGACCTGGAAAGTTCTTCGGCCAGGTGGTGACCATCTTTAGCTCACGCATACCGGACGATACTGCAGGAGCGGCCGGTTCCGCTGGTGCCGGAGTCTCTGCTACGGGTTCTGGCTCAGGCGCAGGCGCCTTTATTTGGGACGACATGACGCCGTAAGTCGCACCCGCGCCGACGACAACGCCACCAGCAGCTCCTGTCAGAAAATCACGACGATTCATTATTGCCTCCCCAGGCAGTTATTTGATTTTTATGGAATCCCTACAAAACTTAGGGACGACCAAGATCAGTCAGAGAATAGGTGCAGTCGCGAAGCTTCGCAATGCTTTACGAATGCGGTGTCAATTTGCCATAAACGATTGTTAGTTAAGTAGAATTTTCAGACGACTTCCCGCCACTGTCCAGCCTGCAGGCCCTGCAGCGGACGGAAGCGGCGCTTGTAGTCCATCTTATCGGCGCCCTCGACCCAATAGCCGAGATAGACGTAGGGCAGGCCGCGTGCCCGGGCAGCCTCGACCAGCCAGAGGATCATGTAGCTGCCAAGCGAACGGCGGCTCTGGGCCGTGTCGAAGAAGCTGTACACTGCCGAGGGGCCGTCGATCAGCCAGTCGGTGAGGCAAGCGGCAACCAGGGTGCCTTGGGGATCCCGCAGCTCGATCAGCGAGCTCTGCAGCGCTGTATCGTCGACCATGGCCTGGTAGTTCTCGAAATCCATGTCCGCCATTTCGCCGTCGCCGTGACGCGAGGTCAGATAGGCGTCGAACAGTTCGTACTGTTCCAGGGTGGCGACGCTGCGCTCTTCGCTGACCCGCAGATCGGCATTGAGGTTGAGGATGCGGCGCAGATTGCGGCCGGGCTGGAAGCGCTCGACATCGATCCGCACCGGCACGCAGGCCTGGCAGTCCTGGCAGGCCGGGCGGTAGGCGAAGTGGTGGCTGCGCCGGAAGCCGGCCCGCGAGAGGGAATCGTAGACCCGTTTGGCGCCGGGCCCCTGCAGCTCGGTGATCAGTTTGCGCTCGAAGCGGTTGGCGAGGTAGGGGCAGGGCACTTCCTGCATCACGAAGAAGACCTGCGGCGGTGCGCTGAAGGGACCGTCGGCGCGGCTGGTGCTGTTCTCCCGGGGAAGGTCCTTGCCCATGGGTTCGCTCGTTTCAGGCCTCGGCCGCGCTCGGCTCGGCTTCGCTGCGCAGCCCGTCATCGTAGCCGAAAAAGTCGCGGCCGATGAGTGCCGCGATTTCCAGCAGCGCAAGCTGGATGCCGTCGATGAACTCGTGCAGCCCGGAGCGGATCACCTGATCGATGCCAATCTCGTTCAGGACCGTGCGCAGCTCGTCCAGCTTTTCCAGCGCCTCGGCACCGCCGCGCAGGCGGTAGCGCGACCGCAGCAGGGTCAGGCGCCGGTCGGCAAGATCGATACAGGCCGAAACCGAGCGCGGGAAGGAGGGGTTGAACAGCATGAACTCGGCGACCTTGTCGTGCTGCATGCCGCTGGGATGGATTCGGCGGAAGGCATGGTAGCCGGCCGCCGAGCGCAGCAGGGCGTTCCACTGGCTGACGTCGAGCGGCGAACCGACTGCGTGAACGCTGGGCAGCAGGGTCAGATACTTGACGTCGAGCATCCGCGTCGTCTGGTCGGCCCGCTCCAGGCTGCGGCCGATCTCGTAGAAGTACCAGCCTTCGTCCCGATAGAAAGTGCCTTCGGTGATGCCGGTATGGGTCTGGCAGGACTCCTTGACCAGGGCGCAGAGCCGGGCGAGCCGTTCCTCGGCCACGTCCTCGACGTGGAAGCCGCACACCCGGTTGTAGAAGATGTTGAGGTTGGTCCACATCTCCGTGGAGATCAGGGGCCGCAGGGTGCGGGCATTCTCCCGCGCCGCGCGCACGCAGGACAGGATCGATCCGGGATTCTTCTCGTCCAGCACATAGTAGTAAATGACATTGCGGGCGTCGGCAGTGTCATAGCGGTCATCGAAGTCTTCTTCGTCGGCATAGAGCTGCAGGATCGAGGCCCAGTTCTGGCTGCCCTGGTTGTTGCGGCTGAAACTCTCGTTGACGTCGAGGATGCGGGCCAGATTCTCGGCCCGCTCGACGTAGCGGGCCATCCAGTAGATCGCCTCGGCGTAGCGCGACAGAAGATTGCTCATTCCAGCACCCAGGTATCCTTGGAGCCGCCGCCCTGGGAGGAATTGACGATGATCGAGTTTTTCTTCAGGGCAACCCGCGTCAACCCGCCGGGCAGTACCCAGGTCGACTTGCCGGTCACCGCGAAGGGCCGCAGGTCGACATGCCGCGGCTCGATTCCGTCCTCGACCAGCGTGGGAGAAACCGAAAGCTCGATCATCGGCTGGGAGATGTAGTTGCTGGGGTCGGCCTCGATCAGCTTGCGCGACTCCTCCAGCTCTTCCCGGCTCGATTTGGGACCGACCACGATGCCATAGCCGCCGGCCTCGCCGACCGGCTTGGTGACCAGACTTTCCAGGTTGTCCAGGGTGTAGGCCAGTCCCTGCTTCTCGCGGCAGATATGGGTTTCGACGTTGTCTATGATCGGATCCTCCGAGAGATAATACTGGATGATCCGGGGCATGTAGGCATAGACCGCCTTGTCGTCGGCGACGCCGGTGCCGACGGCGTTGGCCAGGGCGACGTTGCCCTTGGCGAAGGCGCGCATCATGCCGGCCGCGCCCAGGGTGGAGTGCGGATTGAACACCTCGGGATCGAGAAAGTCGTCGTTGATGCGGCGGTAGATCACATGCACTGCGCGCAGCCCGGCGATGGTGCGCATGTACACCCGGTCGTCGCTTTCGACCACCAGGTCGCGGCCCTCGACCAGCGGCACGCCCATCTCCCGGGCCAGGAAGATGTGCTCGAAATAGGCGGAGTTATAGGTGCCCGGGGAAAGCAGCACGACCTGCGGATCGAGCACTTCGGGCGGCGCGATCTCCGACAGCGCCTCGTGCAGCTTCTGCCCGTAGTTCGAGACCGGCCGCAGCGGCAGGTTGGCCATCAGGTCGGGAAAGGCGCGCTGCATCAGGTGCCGGTTCTCGACCACGTAGGAGACGCCCGACGGCGAACGGCCGTTGTCCTCCAGGACCAGGAAGCGGCCGGCGCTGTCGCGCACGATATCGGTGCCGTTGATATGCACATAGCTGCCGTGGGGGACGTCGATCCCGACCATCTCCGGCCGGTAGGCGTCGTTCTGCAGCACCAGTTCGGCCGGGACGACCCCGTCCTTCAGGATTTTCTGGTCGTGATAGATGTCCCAGAGGAAGTGGTTAATCGCCGTCACGCGCTGGGTCACGCCGCGTTCGATGACGTCGAAGTCGGCCGCCGATAGCAGCCGCGGAATGACGTCGAAGGGCAGGATGCGGTCGATCGCGTCCTTCTGGGTATAAACCGTGAAGGTGATGCCGAAGTTGAACAGCTCGGTTTCTGCGTCGGCGGCGCGGGCGCGCAGCCGGACAAGGTCCATGGCGTTCAGGCGCTCACGCACCCTGCGGGCGTGATCGGCCGGCAGCTCGGCGGAGCCGAACATTTCGCAGAAATAGCCGCCGGGGTCGTACCCCGTCAGCGGGCTCTCGGCCTCGGCCAAGCTCATGGGAACTCCCTGTGTTCGACGTATGCGACCTTAGCGGCCGTTCGCTTGAAAGCAGTATGACAAGCAGTGGGCGGCGCTGTCACCTTCGCAGCGCAGCAAGGCAAGGCGGAAATCGCCCAAATCGCAAAGCCTCCCTCAGGAAGGCGCGGCCTGTCCGGCCAGCAGCCTCTGACGGCGCACCACGACGGTTCCGGAGAGAAAATCGTGCAGGGTGCGGTGACGGTCGTTGAACAGCGCCACCAGCAGGATCAGCGCGGAGGTCGGCGGCACGGTGACGTAGAACACCGCCGTCTGGATGAAGGCCTCGGCGTAGCTTGGCGGCAGGCCGGTCCAGGTCCGCACCTCGACGTCCATCGCCCGCATACCCGGCGTCGCGCCGCCGCTGCCGATGAAGAAGCTGTGATAGAGCAGCGGCAGGATCGCCGCGATCGCGAACAAGGGGCTGAGCAGGCCAAGCGAGATAATGGCGAGAATCCACAGCGCAATCCAAAGCGCGCCACCGATCAGGAGGAGAATCAGAACGTCGATGGCATAGCCGACCACGCGGCGCACGATGATCCCGTCGTAGAGATCCGGATCGTCGAGCGGATTGGGCGGCGTGAGTTTCCAGGCCGGGCTTTCGCGGCGGCTGGGTAGTTTGCTATCCGGCACGCGGATGTCTCCCTGTTCTGCGGCTTACTCCGCTATTTGGGGAGGAACCGAAGCAGTGCAAGCCGCCGCGCGGTCAGTCGAGCGCCTGCTTCAGGTCGGCGATCAGATCGTCGCCGTCCTCGACGCCGACCGAGAGGCGGACCAGACCGTCGCCGATTCCGAGCTCGGCGCGTTTGTCCTCGGGCAGCGAAGCATGGGTCATGATCGCCGGATGCTCGATCAGGCTCTCGACCCCGCCGAGGGATTCCGCCAGGGAGAAGATCCGCACCCGCTCCAGGAAGCGCCGGGCATTCTCCAGGCCGCCGCCGAGCACCGCCGTGACGATACCGCCGAAGCCCTGCATCTGGCGCTGTGCCAGTTCGTGCTGTGGGTGGCTCTTCAGCCCGGGGTAGTAAACCTTTTCGATCTTCGGATGCTCTTCCAGCCAGCGGGCGATCCGCAGGGCGTTGTCGTTGTGCCGCTCCATGCGCAGCGCCAGGGTCTTGAGGCCGCGCAGGGCGAGGAAGGCGTCGAAGGGGCCCTGCACACCGCCGATCGAGTTCTGCAGGAAGGCGAGCTGCTCGGCGAGCTCCTCGCTGCGGGTGACCGCAATGCCACCGACCATGTCGGAGTGGCCGTTGAGATATTTGGTCGCCGAGTGCACCACGATGTCGATGCCGTGCTCCAGCGGGCGCTGTACGAAGGGCGAGGCGAAGGTGTTGTCGGCGACGCTCAGGATGCCGCGCTTGCGGGCGATGGCGGCCACGGCCTCGAGATCGACCAGCTTGAGCAGCGGGTTGGTCGGGGTCTCGATCCAGATCATCTTGGTATCCGGCGTCAGCGCGGCCTCCAGCGCCGCGATGTCGGAAAGGTCGGCGAAACGGACGTCGAGGCCGGCGCTGCGCCGGCGCACCCGCTCGAACAGCCGGTAGCTGCCGCCGTAGAGGTCGTCCATGGCGACCACCTGGCTGCCGGCGTCGAGCAGCTCCAGCACCGTCGCCGTCGCCGCCATGCCGGAGGCGAAGGCGAAACCGGCGGTGCCGTCCTCCAGGTCGGCAATACAACGCTCGTAGGCGAGGCGGGTCGGGTTGGCCGTGCGGCTGTATTCGTAGCCCTTGTGAACGCCGGGGCTTTCCTGGACGTAGGTCGAGGTGGCGTAGATCGGCGTCATGATCGCGCCGGTGGTCGGATCGGGCTCCTGCCCCGCGTGGATCGAGCGGGTGTGGAAGGAGAGGCGGTTCCTGTTGTCGGTCATGAGCCCTATCTCAGTTTGCGGCGCAGATGGTTGAGCAGGTCGATGCGCGTGATCAGGCCGAGGAAGTCGGCGCCGTCCTTGACGATGGCGACGCGGTCCTGCTCGAACACCGGCAGCAGGTCCTGGATATCCTGCTTGGCCTGCAGCGTCTGCAGCTTCTGGGTCATCGCCCCCTCGACCTTGTCGTGGAAACGGTTCTCGTCGTCGACCACGGCAAGCAGGATGTCGCTCTCGTCGATGATGCCGACCGGCTGACCGCTCCCATCGAGAACGGGGAGCTGGGAGATGTCGTGCAGCTTCATCCGGCCGTAGGCGGCGAGCAGCGTATCCTGCGGGCCGGCGACGACCGTGGCGCGGTCGCTGTGCAGGCGGGAGATCAGATCGCGCAGGTCGCCGTGCTTCTCGCGCTCGAGGAAGCCCTGATCGAGCATCCAGTAGTCGTTGTACATCTTCGAGAGGTACTTGTTGCCGCTGTCGCAGACCAAGGTCACCACGCGCTTCGGTTGTTTCTGCTCGCGGCAGTAGCGCAGCGCCCCGGCGAGCAGCGTGCCGGTCGACGATCCGCCGAGAACGCCCTCCTTGAACAGCAGGTCGCGGGCGGCCAGCAGCGCCTCCTTGTCGGAGATGCTATAGGCCTTCTTGCAGTGGCTGAAGTCGGCGACCTCGGGCAGGAAGTCCTCGCCGATTCCCTCGACCACCCAGGAGCCGACGTCCTCGGAGACCTCGCCGGTGGCGATGTAGTGGGCCAGGATCGAGCCTTCCGGATCGGCCAGAACCATCTCCGTCTTCGGCGACTTCTCCGCGAAGTAGCGGCCGAGTCCGGTGATCGTGCCGCCGGAGCCGACGCCGACCACCATGGCATCGATGTCGTGCTCCATCTGCTCCCAGATCTCCGGGCCGGTGGTGGTTTCATGGGCATGAGGGTTGGCCGGGTTGCCGAACTGGTTGATGAACAGGCCGTCCTGCTCCTCGGCGATCCGCTGGGCCATGTCCTGGTAATACTCGGGATGGCCCTTGCCGACGTCGGAGCGGGTCAGCACCACCTCGGCGCCTAGCGCGCGCAGGTGGAAGATTTTTTCCTGTGCCATCTTGTCGGGCAGCACGATGACGATGCGGTAGCCCTTCTGCCGCGCCACCAGTGCGAGGCCGAGTCCGGTGTTCCCTGCGGTGCCCTCGACGATCAGCCCGCCGGGCTTCAGCCGGCCGTCCTTCTCCGCCGCCTCGATCATCGAGCGGCCGATGCGGTCCTTGATCGAACCGCCGGGGTTCTGGTTCTCCAGCTTGAGAAACAGGCGGCAGGGGCCGGTGTCGAGCTGCTTGGCCTCGAGCAACGGCGTGTTGCCGATCATCTCCAGCACGTTGCCGAAGACCGGGCCGCCGCGATGGGCGATGTCGGGTGTCGACTCTGCAGGCGAGCTGCGCGTCATGCGTCCTCCCAATGCGCGATGAAGCCAGGGCCGCGCGCCGCGCGGCCAGCCTAAGCTTTGCCAGAAGGTAAGGGTCTTTCCAAGCGGTGCAAGCCGAACGGCGGGACAGAACCTATGAATTGGCGTCCAAGGCGCGGTTGGACAGCACCCGGCTGGAGAAGCCGCCGGCCTTCAGGGCATCGACGATCTCCTGCACGTGGGTGGCGTTGCGGGTCTCGACGATGATGTCGATCTCAGCCTGCTTGATCGGCACGTCGTAGAACAGGCGCTGATGCTGCACTTCGATGATGTTGCCGCCGTTGCGGCCGATCACCTCGGTCAGCTTGGCCAGCACGCCGGGCCGGTCGATGATGTCGATGCGCAGGCGCACCATGCGGCCGTCGCGCACCAGTTGGCGCGACAGCACGCCGGAGAGCAGGCGCACGTCGATGTTGCCGCCGCAGATCACCGTCGCGACCTTTTGCCCGGAGAAGCGCTCGCCGTGGGCCATCAGTGCGGCGATGCCGGCGGCGCCGGCGCCTTCCGCGACCAGCTTCTGGTTCTCGACCAGCATGGCGATGGCGAACTCGATGTCGGTCTCGTTGACCAGCAGGATCTCCTCGACCAATTCGCCGATGATCGCCCGGGTCAGCTTGCCCGGGTTCTTGACCGCGATGCCGTCGGCCAGGGTGGTGCCGCCCGAGGTCGCCTTGAGGCCGCCGATCGACTGGTACATCGAGGGAAAGAGCTCGACCTCGACGCCGTAAAGCTTGATCTTGGGGTTGGCCGCCTTGGCCGCGATGGCGATGCCGGAGATGATGCCGCCGCCGCCGATCGGCACCACGATGGCGTCGAGGTCCGGCCGGTCCTCCATGATCTCCAGCCCGATGGTGCCCTGTCCGGCGACGATGAACTCGTCGTCGTAGGGGTGGACGAAGGTCAGATTCTCCTTCTCTGCGATTTCCCGCGCCGCGGTGGCGGAAACGTCCAGGGTGTCGCCGACCAGCACCACCTTGGCGCCGAAGGAGCGGGTGCGCTCGACCTTGGAGAAGGGCGCGAACTCTGGCATCACAATGGTGGCGGGGATGCCCAGGCGCTGGGCATGGTAGGCGACGCCCTGGGCATGGTTGCCCGCCGACATCGCGATCACGCCGCTCTTGGCCTGTTCCGGTGTCAGGCTCTTCAGCTTGTAGAGCGCGCCGCGATCCTTGAAGGAGCCGGTGTACTGCAGATTCTCGAGCTTGAGATGGAGTTCGCAGCCGAGCTGGTCGGACAGCCGGGGGGAGGGCACGAGGGGCGTGCGGATCACCTCGCCGCCAATGGCTTCGGCGGCCGCGTGGATGTTCTCGATGGTCACCGCCACGTCGCGATCCTCCCTGGTGTGCAGTCTTTCACTTCCCGGGAGTGAGAACCAGCCGTCTCGCGCCGTCTTGTGCCGGTGCGACCAGTTTTAGGTAGCCGCCGTCGCGCCACAGCGGCGTCAGATCGCCGAAGTGCGGAGACAGCACGTTGCCCGACTGCCCCGAAGACAACATGAAACGGGAGTTGTCCAGGTCGGAGAGGTCAAAGACGGCGCGCAGGCCGGGCCCATGGATATGCCGGAACAGGCTGTCGCCGCCACCGAGCGACGGCGTGCCACGGTTGATCGTAGCGTTGCCGCCGCCGGTCGCCGGATCCAGGCCGAAGAGACCGCCCACCAGGGGCACACGGCTGAAGATCGGATGCCCGAGCTCCGCCCGGTGCCAGTCCCCCCAGGTCTGCCCCAGGGGATCGCCGCGCGTGCGCAGGGTCTCAAGGGCGCTCTCCAGGGAGGCGGAGAGAAGCTCCGCGCAGCTTTCCGCCGCCGCGCTGGCGACCTCGTCGCACCAGCGGGGGCTGTCCTCCAGCGCCATTCGAATGCGCCCTGGATCGTAGCCGTCGAGATCGCCGTAGGCGGCCCCGAGTTCGTCCTGGAACAAGGCGCTGTCGAGAGCCCGGACCCAGGCCGAGAAGATCAGCGGAGCCGTGGCTTCGGCATCCATCGTGCCGTCCCAGCCGTGCAGCAGCTCCAGCGCCGCGTTCGCCGTGTCGCTTTTCGGCGTCGTCTCCAGCAGCAGCGGCAGCAGGGTCTCTGCCATGAGCGAGCGGACGTCGGTCTGGATCGACTGCATGTCCTCGAGCGTCAGCCCCTTTCGCGCGCCGAGCAGCGCTTCGATGCGCTGGGCGCGGAACGGCAACTCGTACTCGCTGGCCAACTCGTAGGGGTAGTCCGGCGGCGTGATCTTGTTGTTGGCGTTGACGAATTGGCCGCTCGGCGGGTTGATCGCCTGGGGCAGCTCGGCGAAGGGGATGAAGCCCGACCAGATCTTCTCCTTGTCCCAGCCGGAGGTCGGCAGGCTGCCGTCGTAGCCCTCACGGATCGGCACTTTGGCCGGGGCGATGAAGCCGATGGCGCCGTTGACGTCGGCGTAGAAGATGTTCTGCTGCGGTGCCACGAAGCCGCTGACCGCGGCGCGGAACGCGGGCCAGGTGCGCGCCTCGTTCAGTTCGAAGAACGCTTGCGCGGTCGTGTCGCCCGGCTGCAATCCTGGCCAGGCCAGGGCGATGACCTGGCCGTCTTCCTCGGCGGCGCCGGCCGTGGTCTGATGGTCGCTGATCACTGGTCCGTGACGGGTATAGCGGAAGGTGGCGCCGACGCTCTCGCCGCCGCGCAGGGGAATCTTCTCGCTCCGCGTCTCGAAGGCGCGCGCACCGTCTGGCGTTTGGTAGCGGGACGGATCCTCGGGATCCAGCTTTTCGACGATCAGATCCTGGGTGTCGCTGTGGGTGGTGGTGAAGCCCCAGGCGGCGGTGCCGTTGTGGCCGATCACGATCACCGGCACGCCCGGCGCGGTTGCGCCGGCGCGCACCCCCTGCGGAGTTTCGATCCGCACCAGATACCACTGCGGCGGCGCCTGCAGGCGCAGGTGCGGATCGTTGGCCAGCAGCGGCGCGCCGCTGGCCGTGCGGTCCGCCGTCAGGCTCCAGGCATTGCTGGCGCCGAGATTGCGCATCTCCGGCGGCAGGGCGGCAAGCAGCGTGTCGTTCTCTATCAGGCCGCCAAGGGTGGTCGGGGCGCTTTCGGGCAGGTCCGGAAAGAGCTCGCGATACTCTTGGGGATCGAGCGCGGCCTTCAGCCGGGCGCGGCGCAGTTCGCTGCGCCAATCTCCGGAAAGCTGCAGCGCCATCAGCTTGCCCCAGATCAGGGAGTCCACCGGCTTCCAGGCTTCCGGCTCGGTGATGCCAAGCAGATAGAACTCCGGCGGCCAGGCGCCGCCATGGCTCTGCAGGTAGGCGTTCACGCCCGCGGTATAGGCCTCCAGGCTTCGCCGGCTCTGGGCGGAGATCTGCGCCAGGCTGTCCTCGGCCAGATCGTAGATGCGCAGCAGCCGCATCAACTTGTCGAAATCCAGCGTCGCCTCGCCGGCGACCTCGGAGAGCCGGCCCTGGCCGATCCGCCGGGTCATCTCCATCTGTCCGAGGCGGTCCTGGGCATGGACGAAACCGAGCGCGAAGAAGGAGTCGCGTTCGTTTTTCGCCCGAATAGTGACCAGCGCCCTGCCGTCGCGCAGGATTTCAACGCTATCGTCGAGGCCGGCGAGGACGATATCCCCCTCGCTCTGCGGCAAGCCGCCGCGCAGGAAGGCATAGCCGCCGAACCCCGCGAGGATCAGCAGAAGCAGCAGGACAAGCAGGCCGCGCCCGGTCCAGCGCAGGGCCTTTCTCATGCGGCAGGCTCCGGCCGGACTGTCTTTAGGCAGGGCGTGGAAATGGCAGTCTCCCTCGTGGCGATCCCTCCACTGCTATTTGGGGCGAAGCTAGCCGGAGGCAAAGGTCGCGCCGTAAGTCTCCCGCAGCAGGTTCTTCTGCACCTTACCCATGGCGTTGCGCGGTAGGGCGTCGACGAAGAATACCCGCTTGGGCACCTTGAAGTTGGCGAGCTGCGCCTTGCAGGCGGCGATCACGGCCGCTTCGTCGGTCTCGCCGCTGCGGGTTGCCACGGCGGTTACGGCCTCGCCGAAATCCGGGTGGGGCAGGCCGATCACCGCGGACTCGCCGATCCCCGGCAGGGCGTCGATCACCAGCTCGATTTCCTTGGGATAGACGTTGAAGCCGCCGGAGATCACCAGATCCTTGGAACGTCCGACGATAGAGATCACGCCGTCCCGGTCCTGCACCGCCAGGTCCCCGGTGACGAAGTAGCCGTCGTCGCGGAACTCCTCGGCGGTTTTCTCCGGCTGACGCCAGTAGCCGTTGAAGACGTTCGGGCCCTTGACCTCGAGCACGCCGACCTCGCCCGGAGGAAGCGCGCGCCCCTCGGCGCCGCAGATCCGTACCGAGAGATCGGGCAGGGGGAAACCGACCGTTCCGGCGCGCCGCTCGCCGGCGTAGGGATTGGACGTGATCATTCCGGTCTCGGTCATGCCGTAGCGCTCCAGGATGCGCTGGCCGGTGCGTTCCTCGAAGGCAGCAAAGGTCTCCTCGAGCAGCGGTGCCGAGCCGGAGACGAACAGCCGCATATGACGGGTGAGTTCCCGGGTGAAGCCCGCTTCCTTCAACAGCCGCACATAGAAGGTCGGGACCCCCATCATCACCGTCGCCTCGGGCAGCAGGCGGATGACCTGCTCGGCATCGAAGCGCGGCAGCCAGATCATCGAGCCGCCGTTGAGCAGGCAGGTGTTGATGGCGACGAAGAGGCCGTGGACGTGGAAGATCGGCAGGGCGTGCAGCAGCACGTCGCCGGCCTCGAAGCCCCAGAGCTTGTGCAGTGTCAGGGCGTTGGACGCGAGATTGCCGTGGCTCAGCATCGCCCCCTTGGAGCGGCCGGTGGTGCCCGAGGTGTAGCAGATCGCCGCCAGGTCGCCGGCTTTCCGTTCGGCGATGGCGTGGTCCGGCTCCAGGCCCTCGGCCTCGGCCATCAGGCTGCCGCCGCCGTCGCCGTCCAGGGTCAGCACCGGGCCCACGCCCGCCCGCCGCGCCACTTCGGCTAGGCCTTCCGCGCGTTCCGGCTGGCAGACCAGAAGCTTCGGCTCGGCATCGCTCAGGAAGTACCCGACCTCTTCGTCGGTGTAGGCGGTGTTGAGCGGCAGCAGCACAGCGCCCGTCTTGACGATGGCGAGATAGAGATAGAGGTTCTCCGGCGACTTTTCGACCTGCAGGGCGACCCGATCCCCGGGCTCCAGACCCAGCTTCGCAAACAGCGCACTCAGCCGGCCGACGGCCTCTTCCATCTCGCCGTAGGCGAGTCTTCGCCCTTCGGAGAGGCGCAGCAGGCAGGCCGTGCGATCCTCCGGAAAGCGGGACTTGAAGAGGGCATAGAGATTGGCGCCGCCGTCGGTCATTGCGGGAACTCGTTCACTTGATCAGCGATCCGCAGCAGATAGCATGCCCCCCGGCGTGCCGCCATGGCCTCTGCCCAACAAAGCCGGTTTCGCCTTGCCAAATAGATATGCGAAGTGGTGTAAGAGGCGAGTGGGGACGGAGGCAATGAACGCCTGCGTTCGTGTCGCGAAGCGAGGGTCCCGGTGCCGACATCGTCAAAGATCTATGATGACGCCGAGGCCGTGGTACGGGCTTTGACGCCCAGCTATCCGGTCTATTGCCTGCGCCCGGATATCCTCGAGGCGCAGGCGCGGCGCTTCCTCTCGCTGTTTCCCGGCGAGGTGCTCTACGCCATGAAGTGCAATCCGCACCCGCTGGTGATCCAGGCGCTCTATCGCGCCGGGATCCGGCACTTCGATACCGCTTCCCTGCCGGAAATTGCACAGATTTCGGAGAGCTATCGCGACGCCACTTCCTACTTCATGCATCCGGTGAAGGGGCGGGCGGTGATCAAGACCGCTTACGACGTCTATGGCGTGCGGCACTTCGTGGTCGATCACGAGAGCGAGCTGCGCAAGATCCGCGAGGTGACCGGCAGCGACAGGGAACTGACGATCGTGGTGCGCGTCGAAACGCCACCGGCCCCGAACACGCTCTACCACCTCTCCTCGAAGTTCGGCGCCAAGCCGGCGCACGCCGCGGAAATTCTCAAGGAAGCGGCGATGCTGGGCTACGACGTCGGCATTTCCTTCCACGTCGGCTCCCAGTGCCTGACACCGTCGGCCTACGAGACCGCGCTGAAGATCGTCGGCGAGGTGCGCGACGCCGCAGGCGCCGATCTGGTCTGTGTCGATGTCGGCGGCGGATTCCCGGCGCGCTACGTGGCGATGGAGGAGGCAAGGACTCTGCCTCGGCTGGAGGATTTCATGGCCGCGATCCGCAGCGGTCTCAAGGGCTTGAATCTGGGCCCCAACGTCGATGTGCTCTGCGAACCGGGCCGCGCCCTGGTCGCCAACGGCTGTTCCCTGCTGGTCCAGGTGCAGCTGCGCAAGGACAAGCAGCTCTATATCAACGACGGCGTCTACGGCAGCCTGTCGGAGATGGTGATGGGGCAGTTGAAGCTCCCCGCCCGCCTGATCCGTCTGGAGGGCGGGGAGGCGGAGGAGATGGAGACCTTCACCCTGAACGGCCCAACCTGCGATTCCCTCGACGTGCTGCCGACGACTTTCATGCTGCCGTCCGACGTGCGCGAGGGCGACTGGATCGAGATCGATCAGGTCGGCGCCTATTCCAACGCGCTGGCAACCCGCTTCAACGGCTTTTATCCGGAAACCTACGTCGTGGTCAGGGACACGCCTCTGGCCGCGGCTGCGTAAGATCAAGAACGATGCAGGAAAAGCACTTTCTCGGCTGTCATCCCGGCGGACTGCACAGGATCGCCTATACCGAGTGGGGCACGCCCGACGCGGCGCGCACCGCCATCTGCGTACACGGGCTGACCCGCAACGGCCGCGACTTCGACGATCTGGCGCAGGCTCTGGCCGGCGCCGGCTGGCGGGTGGTCTGCCCGGACATTGCCGGGCGCGGCAAAAGCGACCGCCTGCCGAGCGCCGAACTCTACGGCTTCCCCCAGTATCTCAACGATATGACGGCGTTGATCGCGCGGCTCGATGTGGAACGGGTCGATTGGATCGGCACCTCCATGGGCGGGCTGATGGGGATGATGTTCGCCGCGCCGCGCAATACGCCGCTGCGCAGTCTGGTGATCAACGACATCGGCCCCTACATCGCCAGATCCACGCTGCTGGAGATCGGCGACTACGTCGGCAAGAACCCGGTCTTCGAGAGCTATGAGGACGCCGAAGCCTATATCCGCGAGACCCACGCCGGCTTCGGCAAGCTGAGCGACGCCCAGTGGAAGCACCTGACCCAGCACAGCGTCGCCAAGAGCAAGGACGGGTACCGTCCGATCTACGATCCGCAGATCGGCGAGGCTTTCCATAAAGGCTACCAAGGCGATGTCGATCTCTGGTCGGTGTGGGACGCCATTACCTGCCCGACCCTGGTGCTGCGCGGCAAGGATTCGACCACATTGTCCTCGCAGACAGCGGCGGGCATGAGCCGCCGCGGACCGTGCGCCAAGGAGGAAGTGATCTCCGGCTGCGGCCACGCCCCGGCGCTGATGGACGAGAAACAGATCAGGCTGATCGTCGATTTCCTGCAGCAGCAGAACTGACTGGCGCCGGTGCCTTGGAACTTGGTTTCCCGCGCACTGCGATTATCTGCCTAGCATGAACGAGACGGCCTTCACGGCGCGGCCCCCCTGGTGGGGCGGCGATCTGCAGACCCTGCGCAACTTCCTGCTGCGGGTTGCGCCCAAGCTGCATCTCTGGACCGAACGGGAGCTGGAGCTGCCGCTGCGAGGCGACGACCGCCTGCTGGCCAGCCTGCACGCCCATGAACGGCTCGGCTACAAGCCGCTTGCGATCCTGATCCATGGTCTCACCGGCTGTGCCGACAGCAGCTACATCCGGGCCACAGCGCGCAGCCTGCTGGAGGCCGATTACCCTGTTCTGCGGCTCAACCTGCGCGGAGCGGGAGCAACCCGGGCGCTTTGCCAGGAGAGTTATCACGCCGGGCGCACGCAAGACCTGCGCGAGGCGCTGACGGGACTTGCGGCACAGCTGCCCGCGGCGCAAACCCAGCCGGTGCTTCTCATCGGCTATTCCCTGGGCGGCAATATGCTGCTGAAGTTCCTCGGCGAAGGGGAGAGTCCCTGGGAGGTTGCCGGCGCGGCGTCCATTTCCGCGCCGATCGATCTCAAGGCCTCGTCGCTCGCCTTCCTGCGGCCGCGCAACCGTCTGTATCACAACTATCTGCTGCGCAGGATGAAGGCCGAGACCCGTGGCGCCGATCCGAAGCTGCTGCGCGGCATCCGCACGGTCTACGACTTCGACGACCGGATCGTCGCGCCGGCCAACGGTTTCGCGGATGCCGAGGACTACTACGCCCGTAGTTCGGCGCTGGCCTACCTGCCGAAGATATCCACGCCCACCCTGGCGATCCATGCGCTGGACGACCCTTGGGTGCCCTCGGCGCCCTATCGGTCTTTCGATTGGTCGAGCAATCTTGCACTCAGGCCGCTCCTGCCCAGGGGCGGCGGCCATGTCGGCTTTCACGGCCAGGGCGATAGGACGCCCTGGCACGACCGCAAGATCCTAGAGTTCCTGAGTCGTATTTAGGTCCTAGCCGGCGCGCAGCTTCTGTGCCGCCTCGACCGCGAAGTAGGTCAACACGGCGTCGGCGCCGGCGCGCTTGAAGCCGAGCAGGGATTCCATCATCGCCTTCTCGCCGTCGAGCCAGCCGTTGAGCGCGGCAGCCCGAATCATCGCGTACTCGCCGCTGACCTGATAGGCCAGGGTGGGAACCTGGAAGGTCTCCTTCACCCGGCGCAGGATGTCGAGGTAGGGCATGCCGGGTTTGACCATCACCATGTCGGCGCCCTCATGAATATCCAGGGCAACCTCGCGCAGCGCCTCGTCGCTGTTGGCCGGGTCCATCTGATAGGTCTTCTTGTCGCCCTTGAGCGCGCCGCCGGAGCCGACCGCGTCGCGAAAGGGGCCGTAGAAGGCGCTGGCGTACTTGGCTGCGTAGGAGCAGAGCTTGACGTCCTGCAGTCCGGCCTCGTCCAGGGTCTCGCGGATCGCGCCGATCCGCCCGTCCATCATGTCCGAAGGGGCGATGACGTCGCAGCCGGCCTCGGCCTGGACCAGGGCCTGCTGGCAGAGCACCTCAAGAGAGAGGTCATTGACGATCTCGCCGTCGCAGACGATGCCGTCGTGGCCCGAGGCGTTGTAGGGGTCGAGCGCCACGTCGCAGACCACGCCGACCTCCGGCACCTCGGACTTGAGACGGCGTACGGCGCGGCAGATCAGGTTCTCCGGGTCGACCGCCTCGGCGCAGTCGTCGCTCTTGCGGTCTTGGGATACCAGCGGAAAGAGCGCGACGGCGGGAATGCCGAGCTCGCCGGCGCCGCCGACCGCTTCGGCGATCTCCTCAAGAGTGTAGCGCCGCACGCCGGGCATCGAGGAGACCTCGGCCGGCACGGAGTCGTCCTCGCGCAGGAAGACCGGCCAGAGCATATCGGCGGGGCTGAGCGCGTTCTCGGCCACCATGCGGCGCACCCAGTCGTGGCTACGGTTGCGGCGCAGCCGGACTTGGGGGAAGGCGCCCAGCGCGGCTGGCGCCGAAGCTGCGGGTGCCTTGCCGTTTGCGGGCACGGCGCGCGGAAAGGGCCGCGTTCTGGGTTTGCTCATCGCCTTCGATCTCGCCTCTTGTCGACTTCCGCGGATACTATGCGGCGGACCGGCTGCAAACAAGCCGCGCTCGAATGAACCAGAGGAAAGACTTCATGACCGAAACCAAGACCAGCCGCCGCGGGTTTCTCGGTGCGACCGCCGCCGCAGCGGGCCTCGCCGCGGCGCCCAGCTCCGCGCGGGCGCAGGATACCATCCAGCTGACCATGGTCTCCGCCTGGCCGAAGAACGCGCCTGGAGTCGGCGTCAATGCCGAGCGTTTCGCCAGGCGCCTGGAGGCACTCTCGGGTGGACGGATCGCGGTGAATTTCTTCGCCGCCGGGGAACTGGTGCCGCCCTTCGAGGCTTTCGACGCCGTTGCCCAGGGCACCGCCGACCTGGCGCATGCGACGCCCTACTACTGGACCGGCAAGGCGCCGGCGCTGCATTACTTCACCGGCGTGCCCTTCGGCCTGACGGCGACGGAGTTCGCCGCCTGGCTGGAGTTCGGCGGCGGCCAGGCGCTGTGGGACGAGGTCACCGCGCCCTTCGGCATCAGGGCCTTCTACGCCGGATCCAGCGGCACCCAGGCTGGCGGCTGGTTCAACAAGGAGATCAACGAGCTCGACGACTTCAAGGGCCTCAAGTTCCGCATCGCCGGGCTGGGCGGCGAGGTGCTGAAGCGGCTTGGCGTCGCCACGGTACTGACCCCGCCGGGCGAGATCGCACCCTCCCTGGCGTCAGGCGCGGTGGACGGCGCCGACTGGGTCGGCCCCTGGAACGACGTCGCCTTCGGCCTGCACCGCTTCGCCAAGTACTACTACATGCCCGGCTTCCACGAGCCGGGGCCGAGCCTGGAGATCCTGGTGAACGAGGAAACCTACGCCGGCCTTCCCGAGGAGCTGCAGGCGGCGGTCAGGGAAGCGGCGCGGGCAGGCGCCCTGGAGACCATCGCCGACTTCGCTTACCACAACATCGAAACCTTCCCGCGCCTCGCCGAGGAGGGGGTCGAGGTCCGCCGCTTCTCCGACGAAATCGTCCGGGAGCTGGGCCGGGTGAGCGAGGAGGTGCTGGCCGAGATCGCCGAAAGCGACGAACTGACCGGGCGGGTTCATGCCAGCTACATGGCGTTCCTGAGAAAGGCCGTGGCCTACGCGCCCCACGCCGAGCAGGGGATCCTGGAGATGCGCGCCCAGGTGATGTGAGGTCAAAAAAAGAGGGCGGCCGCGGCCGCCCTCCAAATCCCGCAGTCCGGAAATTTTACGAGATAGAGCTACTTCACTCCGCCGCGACCGAGGCCTTGCCCGCAGCGTCCAAGCCACGTTCCAAATCGGCCAGGATGTCGTCGATGTGCTCGATGCCGACGGAAAGCCGGACGTAGCCTTCGGTGACGCCGCTCGCCAGCTGGTCCTCGGCGGAGAGCTGGGAGTGGGTGGTGGTCGCCGGATGGATGGCGAGGCTGCGCGCGTCGCCGATGTTGGCGACGTGGTAGAACAACTCCAGCGCGTCGATAAAGCGCTGGCCGGCTTCCCGGCCGCCCTTCAGCTCGAAACCGACCAGTCCGCCGTAGCCGCCCTTCAGGTAGGTGTCGGCGCGGCGCTGCTGCTCCGGGTCGCTATGTGCGCCGGCGAAGATCACCTTCTCGACTTCCGGGTGCTTGGCCAGATAGTCGGCGACCTGCTGGGCGTTGCGGCTGTGCTCGCGGATGCGCAGCGGCAGGGTCTCCAGTCCCTGGATGAACTGGAAGGCGTTGAAGGGGCTGAGCGCATAGCCGAGGTCGCGCTGCAGGGTCACTCTTGCCTTGAGAATATAGGCGATCGGGCCCAGCGGCTTGACCGCCTCGGTCCAGACCGCGCCGTGGTAGCTCGGGTCCGGCTGGTTGAGCAGCGGGAAACGCCCGGCGTTCTTCTCCCAGTCGAAGGTCCCGCTGTCGACGATGATGCCGCCGATACTGGTCCCGTGCCCGCCGATGTACTTGGTGGTCGAGTAGACGACGATATGGGCGCCGTGCTCGAAGGGCTTGCAGAGGATCGGCGCCGCGGTGTTGTCGACGATCAGCGGCACCCCGAAGGTCTCGGCGATGTCGGCGACCTCGCGGATCGGGAAGACCGTCAGCTTCGGGTTCGGCAGGGTTTCGGCGTAGTAGGCCTTGGTGTTCTTGTCGGTCGCCCGGGCGAAGTTCTCGGGATCGCTCGGATCGACGAAGCGCACCTCGATTCCCTGGTTGCTGAAGGTGTTGGCGAAGAGATTCCAGGTACCGCCGTAGAGGTCGGTCGAGCTGACGATGTTGTCGCCGGCCTTGGCGATGTTCTGGATCGCGATCGCCGTGGCCGCCTGGCCGCTCGAGACCGCAAGCGCCGCGGCGCCGCCCTCGATGGCCGTGATGCGCTGCTCCAGCACATCGTTGGTCGGGTTCATGATCCGGCTGTAGATGTTGCCGAGCTCCTTCAGCGCGAAGAGGTTCGCGGCGTGCTCGGCGTGATCGAACTGATAGGACGTGGTCTGGTAGATCGGCACCGCGACGGAGCCGGTCGCGGGATCGGCCCGGTAGCCGGCGTGAAGTGCCAGGGTTTCGGGATTTCGGCTATTGGTGTCGGCCATGTCTTGGGCCCTCCTTGGTTCGAGTTCATCCGAGGGGCCCACTGGCGTGACGCTTTAGCGTTTGGTGACCCGGTGCAAGCTGCCCCTCAAATCCCGGGGGTCCCTTTGGGGAGGACCAGGCCCGAAAACGAAAAACCCGCCGCAGCTAAGCCGGGCGGGGGACGGTCTGCTTCTGACCGCTGCCACGATTTAGCTGCATTTATATAGCGCCCGCAAGCTGTGCTCAAATCGGCGCTGAAACGGAAAATGAGCTTGGCGCCCTGCGCTGTCAACCGGCTTTTTTGCCGATGGTCCGGGACGGCGTGGTCACGTTGACAGGGCAGGGCGCCGACCTATGATCGCCGCAAGCTTCACAAAAGGCCGAAAATCATGGACTTCCAGCTTTCCGAGGAGCAGCGCGCCTTTCAGGACGCGGCCCGCGAATTCGCGCAAAGCGAGATGGCGCCGCAGGCCGCCGCCTGGGATGCCGAGTGCATCTTCCCGGTCGAGACATTGAGGAAGGCGGCGGCGCTCGGCTTCGCCGGGATCTATTGCCAGGAAGACGTCGGCGGCTCGGCGCTGAGCCGCCTCGATGCCGCCATCGTCTTCGAGGAATTGGCCGCCGCCTGTCCCTCGACGGCGGCCTACATCTCGATCCACAACATGGCCTGCTGGATGATCGACCGCTTCGGCAGCGACGAACAGCGTCACGCCGCGCTGCCGAAGCTGATGACCATGGAGCACTTCGCCAGCTACTGCCTGACCGAGCCCGGCGCCGGATCCGACGCCGGCAACCTCAAAACCCGGGCCGTGCGCGACGGCGAGGACTACGTGCTGAATGGCTCGAAAGCCTTCATCTCCGGCGGCTCGACCAGCGACGTCTACGTCGTGATGTGCCGCACCGGCGAGGACGGCCCCAAGGGCATCTCGACTTTGGTCGTGCCCAAGGAGACCGAGGGGCTGTCCTTCGGCAAGAAGGAGGTCAAGCTCGGCTGGAACAGCCAGCCGACGGCGGCGGTGATCTTCGAGAACGCGCGGGTGCCGGTGGCCAATCGTCTGGGCGAGGAAGGCGACGGCTTCAAGATCGCGATGAAGGGGCTCGACGGCGGCCGGCTCAACATCGGCGCCTGCTCCCTGGGCGGTGCGCGGGCCTCGTTGGAGGCGGCCCGGGCCTACATGCTGGAGCGCAAGCAGTTCGGAAAAAAGCTCGCCGAGTTCCAGGCGCTGCAGTTCAAGCTCGCCGACATGGCGACCGACCTGGAGGCGGCGCGGTTGATGCTCTACCGGGCGGCGGACGCGCTCGACACCGGCGATCCCGAGGCGACCCAGTACTGCGCCATGGCCAAGCGCTTCGCCACCGACGCCTGCTTCGCCATCGTCAACGATGCGCTGCAGCTTCACGGCGGTTACGGCTATATCCGCGAGTATCCCATCGAACGCTACCTGCGTGACCTGCGGGTGCATCAGATTCTCGAGGGCACCAACGAGATCATGCGTCTGATCGTTGCCCGGCGATTGCTGAAGGGTTAGGCCGGTGGTGGATCTGGCGGATCTCAAGGCGCACTACACGCGCGGCGGCCTGGCCGAAAAGATTTTCGCCGCGCTGCGCGCCGCCGGCAAGGATCCGGAGAAGCTGACACTCGACGACCTGGCCCCGATCGACGAATTCCACAGCCGCGGCCGCGAGGCAACCCTGGAGTTGGCTGGATTCGCGCGCCTGATGCCGGAGACCCGGGTGCTCGATCTCGGCTGCGGCCTTGGAGGCCCGGCGCGCCGCCTGGCAAAGATCTTCGCCTGCCGGGTGACCGGGCTCGACCTGACGCCGGAGTATGTCGAGGTGGCCAACCTGCTGGCCGAGTGCTGCGGCTTGAAGAGCCGGATCGCCTTTATCCAGGGCAACGCCCTGGATACGCCCTTCGAGGATGCGAGCTTCGACGTGGTTTGGAGCCAGCACGCGGCGATGAACATCGCCGACAAGGCAAAGCTCTATGCCGAGGCGGCGCGGCTGCTGAAGCCCGGCGGGCGGCTGGCGCTCTACGACATCCTGGCCGGCGAGGGCGGGGCTCCGCACTTCCCCCTGCCCTGGGCGCGCGATCCGGCGCACAGCCACCTGATCGCACCGGAGGCGTTGCGCGAAACCCTCAGCGCCGCCGGCTTCGAGGTGCAGCACTGGCGCGAGCGCAGCGCGGACGGCTTGGCCTGGTTCACCGCGGCCGAAGAGCACTTCGCCGCCAAGGGCCTGCCGCCGCTCGGCCTGCACCTGCTGCTCGGGGAGGAGGACTTCCTGGCGATGATCGAGAACCTGCGCCGCAACTTCGCCGAGGGGCGGGTGCGGCTGTTCGAGGCGATCGCCGCGAAGCGCTAGCGAAGCAGGCAGAAATAGAAGATCTGCGAGTTGAGATACCAGGGCCGCCCCGAGGAGGGGGAGAGGGCCTGGGCCTCGATCTCGAAATCCAGTTCCAGGCGGTCGCGCAGCACACGGAAATCGAAGCCCTTGTGGGAGCCTTTGATATCCGCTCCGCGCGGGACGTTCCGTCCGGCCAGGGCGCGCAGGAACTCGCCCAGGCGGTACTCCGGCTTCCGGCGGTGTAAAAGGATGCCGTTGATCTCCTTCAGCAGCAGCACCGGTCCGTACATGATCGGCACCGAAACGGCGAAGCCGCCGCCGGGCTTGAGCAGCCGCTTGACCTCGGCGAACAGCGTGTCGGTCTCCGCCGCGTCCAGATGTTCGCAGACCTCCAACGCCGAAACGACGTCGAAACTGCTATCTGGTAGCTCGGCGGTGTCCTTCACCTGGCGTTGACTGTTGCCGGCCGCTTCCACATAGGGATCGTAGCCGATCAGCTCGGCGTCGGGCCGCTCGGCGGCCAGGGCTTGCAGGAAGTGGCCCGGCCCGCAGCCGTAGTCGAGCAGCCGCCCGCCCTCGGGCAGGCTCTGCTCGATCATGGCGACCGAATAGGCGAAGCGCCGGCGGTGGGCGTAGCGCGCCAGAGGATTGGGGGTGTTCAGGGTCTGCCGGTCGTAGCTGGGCATGGTTTGTGCTTGGCCGCCGCTGTGGGCCCATCACGCTAGAGGAATTGTCCGGGAGCGCAAGATTCGGAGGGTCTTCCCGGTTTCTGTTTGTAATCTTGCCGATATGACCCGCGGCGCGATGACCCTGAAGGAATGGAGCCTGCTGCTCCTGCTCGCCCTGCTGTGGAGCGGGTCCTTCTTTCTGGCCGAAATCGCGCTGCGCGAGCTGGATTTCTTCAGCGTCGTGCTGGGCCGCGTCGGCCCGGCGGCCATCGCCCTCCTGTTGCTGGTCGCACTGACTGGGCAGCAGCTGCCGCGCGACTGGGCTAGCTGGGGCGCCTTCATGATCATGGGGCTACTCAACAACGCCATTCCCTTCGGCCTGATCTTCTGGGGGCAGCAGTCGATCGACAGCGGTTTGGCGGCGATCCTCAACGCCACGACACCCTTCTTCGCGGTGATCCTGGCGCATCTTCTCACCACGGACGAGCGGCTGACGCCGAACCGCATCGGCGGCATCCTCAGCGGCATCGCCGGGGTAGCCGTTCTGGTCGGCCCGGATGCCCTACGCTCCCTCGGCGCTGAAACCCTGGGGCAGTTCGCCGTGCTGGGCGCGGCATTCTCCTACGCCTGCGCCGGGATCTTCGGCCGCCGCCTGCGGAGCTTCCCGGTCAGCGTCGCCGCCACGGGCATGGTGACCTGCAGCGCCCTGATTGCCTTGCCGGTGGCGCTGGTCTTCGGCGCGCCCTTCGCAGCGCTGCCTTCGACGCCGGTCTGGGCCGCGATTCTCGGCCTGTCGCTGCTCAGCACGGCGGCGGCCTATCTGGTCTACTTCCGCATACTGGCGACCGCCGGGGCGACCAACCTGATGCTGGTCACTCTGCTGCTGCCGGCCGGTGCGCTGGTTTTGGGCATGGTCTTTCTCAACGAGCGCTTCAGCTGGTCCGCCTTTGCCGGCCTGGCGCTGATCCTGCTCGGCCTGCTCGCCGTCGACGGCCGGGCATTCCGCGTCCTGGCTCGCCGTCCCGCAGTCCAGCCGGGGCAATAGTCTTGAACGCGGCGCGCGTTCCGTGTTCTTTCCCGCTTTGCTGATCGGTAAAGCGCAGAAAGGTACGGTTCCAGGATGAGCGAAAGCGAAGTCGTCTTCGAAACCCGCGGTCCCCTCGGCATCGTCACCCTGACCCGGCCCAAGGCGCTCAACGCCTTGACCCTGGGAATGATCGACCGGATTGCGCCGCAGCTCGACGCCTGGGCGGCTGACGACGGCGTCAAGGCCGTGGCAATCCGCGGCGAAGGCGAGAAGGCCTTCTGCGCCGGCGGCGACGTGCGCGCAGTCTGGGAAGCCGGCCGGACGGCGAAAGCCGAAGGAAGCCTCCAGCGCGGCAAGCCGGGCCAGCTGACGGCGGATTTCTTCCGTGCCGAATACAAGCTGAACCGGCAGATCTTCCACTATCCCAAGCCCTACATCGCCCTGATCGACGGCATCACCATGGGCGGCGGCGTCGGGCTTTCGGTTCATGGCAGCCACCGGGTCGCGGGGGAGCGCACCATGCTGGCCATGCCGGAGACGGGCATCGGCCTCTTCCCCGACGTCGGCGGCAGCTATTTCCTGCCGCGCCTGCCGGGCGAGATGGGGCTGTTCCTGGCCCTGACCGGCGAGCGGGTCAAGGCGGCGGACGCCTGCGCGCTGGGGATCGCCACGCACTTCGTGCCGGGCGACGGCGAGGCGGCGGTGCTGGAAGGCCTGATCGAGGCCGACTGGAGCGGCGAAGCCAAGGCGACCGCAAACGAGGTGCTAAGCGGCCTCGCCGGCACGCCGGGGGAGGCCAGTCTCGCGGTCCATCGCAGCGAGATCGACGTCGCCTTCGCCCAAGACAGCGTGGAGGAAATCCTTGCGGCCCTCGAGGCCAGCGGCAGCAATTTTCTGCGGGAGCGGCGGGACCGCCTGGCGGGCTTTTCCCCCACCTCGATGAAACTCACCTTCGCCCAGCTGCGGCTAGGACGGCAGCTCGACTTCGACGCCTGCATGACCATGGAGTACCGGCTCAGCCAGGCCTGTATGGCCGGCCACGATTTCTATGAGGGCATCCGCGCCCTGCTGGTCGACAAGGACCGCGATCCGAAGTGGGATCCGGCCAGCCTGGCCGAGGTCGCCGATGCCGGGATCGAGGCGATGTTCGCGCCGCTCGGCGAGTACGATCTGAGGTTTCCCGGCTAAGCCCGCCCGCGCTTTCATCGGGCCGGATTTTGCAGTATCCCCTGTGCGAGGCCAGCTTACGCGGTCAGCACAGGGAGGACGATCATGACGGCTATCGGCTTTATCGGTCTGGGAAACATGGGCGGCCCCATGGCCAAGAACCTGGCCGCGGCCGGGCATGAGCTGCGCGGCTTCGACGTGGTCGAGGACTCGGTCAAACGCGCCGAGGAGAACGGCGTGACCCGCGCCGCCAGTGCCGCCGAGGCGGCTTCCGGCGCCGAGGTGGTCTTCACCATGCTGCCGGCCGGCCAGCACGTCCGCGACGTCTATCTCGGCGCGGAAGGGATCCTCGCGGCAGCCGATGCCGACACCCTGTTCATCGACAGTTCGACCATCGACGTGGGCACGGCGCGCGCGGTGAGCGAAGCCGCCGAGGCCGCCGGCCACGCGATGGTCGACGCACCGGTCTCCGGCGGCGTCGCCGGTGCGGAGGGCGGCACGCTGACCATGATGATCGGCGGCTCGCAAGCGGCTTTCGAGCGCGCCAAGCCCTATCTGGAGGTCGTCGGCAAGAAGGTGGTCCACGCCGGCGGGCCGGGCAATGGCCAGGCGGCCAAGGTCTGCAACAACATGATCCTCGGCATTTCGATGATCGCGATTTCGGAGGCCTTCACTCTGGGCAAGAAGCTGGGGCTCGATCCCCAGGCGCTGTTCGACATCTCCTCCCAGGCCTCGGGCTCCTGCTGGGCGATGCTCAACCACAATCCGGTGCCGGGTATCGTCGAGACGGCGGCGGCCAACCGCGACTACAAGCCGGGCTTCGCAGCGGCGATGATGCACAAGGACCTGAAGCTCTCCCAGGAAGCGGCGAGCCAGGCCGGGGCGGCGACGCCGCTCGGCGCCGAGGCGGCGGCGCTCTATACCCTCTTCGTCAACGCCGGCCACGGTCATCTCGACTACTCGGCGATTATCAAGATGATCGAGGGGCAGGAGGGCTGAGCGGCCCAAAAGCTCGGATACATGGCGAATTTGAATCGAAGCCCTTTAAGCGATGATTAAGGGGCTTGCGCTAGCTTTGCGGGAACGTTGGGATCTTGCAAGAGTGTATGTAGAAGATGAAATCAGAATTCCTTGAAGTTATTCAAATGGTTGAGCGTGTTCACCGGCAGTGCCTCGAGGTTGTCAAGGCCGAGCTCGAGCGCATGGGGCTGCGCAATCTCAACAACGTGCAGGCGCTGATCCTGTTCAATATCGGCGATGCAGAGCTGACCATCGGCGAATTGACCCAGCGCGGCTACTACCTGGGTTCGAACGTGTCCTACAACGTCAAGAAGATGGTCGAGAACGGCTATCTGATCCAGCAGCGCTCGCCGCACGACGGCCGCGCCTACTACGTGCGGGTCAGTGACAGCGGCAAGAAGGTCGTGGAGGCGCTGGCCGCGCTGTTCGAGCGGCACTCCGCCGAGCTCGCCGAATCGAAGCTGTCCGGCGAGGCGCTGAAGGACACCAGCCGCGTGCTCAGCCGCCTGCAGCTCCACTGGACCGGCCAAGGCCAGCTGCTCGGCCTTACGGGTTAAAGCCCGGGCCCTGCCGCATCGCTCAGGTTGCGACGCAGGGCTCCCATGCATTGACTGCGGTTTCCATTTTTTACGGCCTGCCGCAGTCTCGGCGGCGATGAGCATCCAGCGCCCGGAACCTCTCGCGGCCCCCGCCGCCCAGCCGCTGACCGGCATCCTGCTGGTCTGCGGCGCGATGACCGTGGTGCCGGTCATGGACGGTATCGCCAAGTATCTCAGTTCCGACTTCCCGGTGTTGCAGATCGTCTGGGCGCGCTACTTCTTCCACTTCCTGATTCTGCTGCCGGTTCTGCTTTGGCGCTATGGGCCGACGGCCTTCCAGGTGCCGCGGCCCGGCGTGCAGATCCTGCGCGGCGGGCTGCTGCTCGCCTCGACCCTGCTGTTCTTCCTGGCGATCTCGACCATGCCGCTGGCCGACGCGCTGGCGCTGGTGTTCGTCTCGCCGCTGGTGGTGACGGCGCTCTCGCCGCTGATCCTGAAGGAGCCGGTGGGCATCCGCCGCTGGTCCGCGGTCGTGGTCGGTTTCCTCGGCGCCCTGATCATCATCCGGCCGGGCTTCGAGGTGTTTTCCGGCGGCGCGCTGCTGGCGCTGGCCGCCGGCTGCGTTTACGGCAGCTATCTGCTGGCGACCCGCAAGCTGTCCAGACAGGCGCCGCCGCTGGTCACCCTCGGCTACACGGCGTTGCTCGGCGCCGTTGTGATGACCGCGGTGCTGCCCTTCGTCTGGGTGACGCCGGCCTGGGACCAGCTTGCCCTGATGCTCGCCATGGGGCTGATCGCCGCTTGCGGCCACTTCATGCTGATCAAGGGTTTCGAGCATGCCGAGGCGGCGGTGCTGGCACCCTGCACCTACTTCGAGATCATCATGATGACCCTGGTCGGCTATGTCGCCTTCGGCGACTTTCCGGATTCCTGGACCTGGGTCGGCATCGCGGTGATCGTCGCCAGCGGCCTCTACACCTCCTGGCGGGAGCGGGTGCGCCGGGTGGCCTAACCGAAGGCCTGCAGCCCGGTCTGGGCGCGGCCGAGGATCAGGGCGTGGACGTCGTGGGTGCCCTCGTAGGTGTTGACCGCCTCCAGGTTCATGACATGCCGGATCACATGGAACTCGTCGGAGACGCCGTTGCCGCCGTGCATGTCGCGGGCCTGGCGGGCGATATCCAGCGCCTTGCCGCAGGAGTTGCGCTTGATCAAGGAAATGGTCTCCGGCGCCAGCTCCCCGTCATCCATCATCCGCCCGGCGCGCAAACAGGCTTGTAACCCGATGGCGATCTCGGTCTGCATGTCGGCGAGCTTCTTCTGGATCAGCTGGGTCTGGGCCAGGGGCTTGCCGAACATCTTGCGGTCCAGGGTGTACTGCCGCGCCGCATGCCAGCAGAACTCGGCGGCGCCCAGCGCGCCCCAGGCGATGCCGTAGCGCGCCCGGTTGAGACAGGAGAAGGGACCCTTCAGGCCCTCGGCCTCGGGCAGCAGGTTTTCCTCCGGCACCTCGACGTCGTCCATCACGATCTCGCCGGTCATCGAGGCGCGCAGCGAGAACTTGCCCTCGATCTTCGGCGCGGAGAGGCCCTTCATGCCCTTGTCCAGGACGAAGCCCTTGATTTTGCCGTCGTGGGCCTCCGACTTCGCCCAGACCACGAAAACGTCCGCGATCGGCGAGTTGGTGATCCACATCTTGCTGCCCTTGAGGCGGTAGCCGCCGTCGATCTTCTTCGCCGCGGTGCGCATCGCGCCGGGGTCGGAGCCGGCATCGGGCTCGGTCAGGCCGAAGCAGCCGACCCATTCGCCGGTCGCCAGCCTGGGCAGATACTTCTTGCACTGTTCCTCGCTGCCGAAGGCGTGGATCGGGTGCATCACCAGGCTCGACTGCACCGACATGGCGGAGCGGTAGCCGCTGTCGACCCGCTCGACCTCGCGGGCGATCAGGCCGTAGCAGGTGTAGTTCACGCCGGCGCAGCCGTAGTCCTCGGGCAGGGTCGCGCCGAGAAAGCCGAGTTCGCCGAGCTCGTTCATGATCTCCCGGTCGAAGATCTCGTGGCGATTGGCCTCGAGCACCCGCGGGAAGAGCTTGTCCTGGCAGTACTCATGGGCGGCGTCGCGCACCATGCGTTCTTCCTCGGTGAGCTGCCGGTCGAGCAGGAAGGGATCCTCCCACTTGAACTGGGCGCGCTGTTCAACGGTGCGATTCTGCAGCTTTTCCGCCGGCTCTGCGGGAGACATCGTGGGCTACTCCTGTCGGTGCGTTCGTTGGCTTTCTGGGCCTATACCTAATGCCTGTCTCGGGCGAGCGCCAGCCTGCTGAGCTAGGCGTCCTCGGTCGGGAAGTCCGCCGGCATGGTGATCTCGATCAGCTCGAGATCGTCCGAGCAGGAGACGAACTCGTGAGCGATTCCCGGCGGCTGATAGACGCAGTCGCCCGGCTCCAGCTCGAAGGATCCCTGGCCCTCGTACCAGAAGACGCAGCTGCCTTTCAGGATATAGACCATCTGGAAACCGAGCTCGTGACGGTGCTTGCCCATCGGCGCCTCGACCGCCTTGGCGGCGCGGATCACCTGGGCGCCGAAGCCGCCCTGGGTGGCCTTGGCGATGCCGAGGTCGCGGTAGACGAAGAAGTCGCGCAGGCCGCCGCCTTCGAAATCGCTCTCTTTCGCCTTATGGACCGAGAACTCCTGCTGCTTGGTCGCCATGGCGGACTTTCTCCCGAATGAATTTTCACCCATGTTAGAAGCTGCGGTAGCGCACAGCAACGGGACGCCATCATGGCCGGAACCAAAAAAACTCAGGACGACCGAGGCAACCCGCTGATCGACGAGGTGGCCAGCTGGCTGATGTCTCAGGCGCTGGAGGACAGTCAGCTCGAGGAGACGGTGCTCGGCTGCTTCGACCGGCTCTACGCGGCGGGTATTCCGCTGTTCCGCTGTTTCGTCGCATTTCGCACCCTGCATCCGCTGTACCGCGCTCGCAGCATCGTTTGGCGTCGCGGCGCCGGCGAGCTGGAGATTGCGAACTTCTCGCGCGCCGAGAGCGAGGGAGAGGGTTTCACGCGCAGTCCTCATTACTTCATGTTGAGCAAGAACATCGCCAACATGCGCCGGCATTTCACCGGCGCGGACGCGCTGCTCGATTTCGATATTTTCGAGGAGTTGCGGGACCAGGGGGCGAGCGACTATCTGGCCTTTCTGATTCCCTTTGGCGGCGGCGATCAGCGCGGCCTGCTCGGCTCCTGGACCACCGACCGGCCCGACGGCTTTACCGAACATGAGGTCCGCGACCTGCAGCGCATCGCCAAGCGCCTCGGCGTGGTCTGCAAGGGCATGATCGAAAGCCAGGTTACCCGCAACATCGTCAGCGCCTACTTCGGTGGCAATGCCGGAAAGCGCATTCTCGGCGGCAGCATCGGGCGCGGCGACGCCGAGAGCCTGACCGGCGCCATCTGGTACGCCGACCTGCGTAACTCCACGGCTTTGGCCGACCGTCTGCCGCCGGAAGTTTATCTGGAAACCCTCGACAGCTATTTCGAAAGCACCGCCGGTGCGGTGATGGAGGAGGGGGGCGAGGTGCTGCTGATGATCGGCGACGCCGTGCTCGCGGTCTTCGCCACCGACGATTCCAGGGTGCAAGGCGCCCAAGCTTGCGCCGCAGCCGCCCGAGCCGCCGAGAACGCACTGAAGCGCATCGCCGCTGTCAATCTGGAGCGCGGACACGCCGGCGCCGAGCCGCTGAAGTTCGGCGTCGGCCTGCACTACGGCAGCTTCATGTTCGGCAACATCGGTACGCCGGAGCGCCTGGAGTTCACCGCGGTCGGCGGCGCGATCAACGAGGCGGCGCGCCTGGAAGCGCTGTCGAAGGAACTGAAGCTGCCGATCGTCGCCAGCGAGGCCTTCGCCTCCCAGGTGCCCGAGAGCTGGCAGGATCGCGGTCTGCACAGCCTGCGCGGCGTCGCGCACGAGCTGCGGGTCTTCGCGCTGGCCGGCAAACAGGCGGTCGAGGCGTGACCCGTGATTTCTCTTGTCAGGGCGGCGCGCTTTGTCTAGGTCTCCGCGCATTGCTGCGGGGCAATCCGCGCGAAAAGACAACGAGAAGAGACTGCGCACTGGGGCTTAGCGGGTGATTTCCGTAAGGAACATCGTGAAGCGGTTCGGCGGCCTGACGGCCGTGGACGACTGCTCGCTGGAAGTGGAGAAAGGCTCGATCACCGCGGTGATCGGGCCCAACGGCGCCGGCAAGACGACGCTGTTCTCGATCATCGCCGGCTTCCTCAAACCCGACAGCGGAGAGATCCTGCTCGACGGCGAGGCGATCACAGGCCTGCCGCCGCATAAGCTCTTCGCGAAGGGTCTGGTGCGGACCTTCCAGATTCCCCACGAGCTGACCAAGATGACGGTGCTGGAGAACCTGATGATGGTTCCCGCAGGCCAGGACGGCGAGCATCTCGGCTCGGCCCTGTTCCGGCCCGGTCATGTCGCCAAGCAGGAAGCCGCGGTACGCGAGCGCGCCGAGGACGTGCTGAAGTTCCTCGAGATCCCCCAACTGCGCGACGAACTGGCCGGCAATCTATCCGGCGGCCAGAAGAAGCTGCTCGAACTCGGCCGTACCATGATGACCGAACCCAGGGTAGTGCTGCTGGACGAGCCTGGCGCCGGCGTCAACCGCACCCTGCTCGGCAAGCTGACGGAGTCGATCCAGCGGCTGAACGAGGAAGAGGGCTATACCTTCGTGGTGATCGAGCACGACATGGACCTGATCGCCCGGCTCTGCGATCCGGTGATCGTGATGGCCCAGGGGCGGGTGATCGCCCAGGGCAAGATGGAACAGATTCGCGCCAACGAGGAGGTGCTGGAAGCCTATCTCGGCGGCTCGACTACGGCGGCCACGGCCGAGACGGACACGCGCTGATGCTGGAGGTGCGCGACATCTATGGCGGCTACGGCGGCGTCGATATCCTCAACGGCGTCAGCCTGACGGTGAAGCCGGGCGAGATGGTGGTGATCATCGGCCCCAACGGCGCCGGCAAGTCCACGGTGATGAAGGCGGTCTTCGGTCTGGTGAAGGTCCGCGAGGGGACGATTTCCTTCGAGGAGAAGGAGATCACCAACTTGCTGCCGAACGAGGTCACCCAGCGGTCGATCTGCTATGTCCCGCAGACGGAGAACATCTTCCCGACCTTGACCATCGCCGAGAACCTCGACATGGGCGCCTTCATCCGCAACGACGACTACAGCCATCAGGTCGAGATGGTCTACGAGCTCTTCCCGATCCTGCGCGAGAAGCGCAGGCTGCCGGCGGGCTCCCTGTCGGGCGGTCAGCGCCAGATGGTCGCCATGGGCCGGGCTTTGATGCTCGAGCCGCGGCTGCTGCTGCTCGACGAGCCGACCGCCGGCCTGGCGCCGGCAATCGTCGAGGACATGTTCGCAATGATCAAAAAGATCAACGATCTCGGTGTCTCAATCCTGATGGTCGAGCAGAACGCCAAGCACGCCCTGGGGATGGCGGACCGGGGCTATGTTCTCACCACCGGCCAGAACCGTATCGACGACACCGGCCCGAACCTGTTGAACAACAGGGAAGTGGCCGAGATGTTTCTGGGCGGCTGAGAGCGGGGAAGGACGCATGGCTGAAATCCTGCAACTGCTGATTTTTGGCGTCGTGCTGGGCAGCATCCTGGCGCTGGGTGCCGTCGGGCTTTCGCTGGTCTATGGCATCCTGCGCTTCGCCCACTTCGCGCATGGCGACCTGATGACGCTGGGCGCCTACTTCGCTTTGACCCTGATCGTCAGTCTGCAGTTGCCCTTCTTCCTGGCTTTGCCGGTTTCCGCCGCCGCGACGATCCTGGTTGCGCTGCTTGCCGACAAGCTTGTCTACCGGCCGCTGCGCAGAACCCAACCGGTGATCCTGCTGATTGCCTCGGTGGGTATCGCCTTGATCCTGCGCAGTGCGATCCAGCTGATCTGGGGATCCAGGGTGCATACCTACGGGCAGGGTATTCAAATGCCCTATCGGATCGCCGACATCACCATCAAGCCGGACCATATCCTCATCGTCGTCGGCTCCATCGCGCTGATCACGGCGATGCACTTCTTTTTAAAGAACACCAAGATCGGCAAGGCGATGCGGGCGATGAGCGACAACCGCGATCTGGCCCAGGTCACCGGCATCGATACCGATCGGATCATCCTCTGGACCTGGGGTATCGGAATCCTGCTGGCCTCCTGCGGCGGCATGTTCCTCGCTCTCGATACCCAGCTTCACCCGGTGATCGGCTGGCGTCTGCTGCTGCCGATCTTCGCCGCCGCGATCCTCGGCGGGATCGGCAGGCCCTATGGCGCCATCGCCGGCGGTCTGGTGATCGGTCTGGCGCAGGAGCTTTCCACCCTGGCGATCTCGCCGGCCTACAAGCCCGCCGTTGCCTTCGCCCTGATGGTGGTGGTGCTGATCGTCCGTCCGAAAGGCATCTTCGCCGGCCGGAGCATTTAGGAGCGACCCATGGAAGGCCTCGCCGGATACCTGATCCCCTTCGTCACCTTCGCCGGGATCTATGCCGTGCTATCGCTGGGCCTCAACATGCAGTGGGGCCTGACCGGGCTGTTCAACATTGGTATCGTCGCCTTCGCCGGCGCCGGCGCCTACACCTCGGCGCTGCTGACCCGCAACCCGAGCGATATCTTCCTCCTAGGCCTGGGTCTGCCTTTTCCTGTCGGGTTGCTCGGCGCCATGCTGGTGGCTGCGATCCTGGCGCTTTTCGTCGGTTGGATCACCATCCGCCTGCGCGCGGACTATCTCGCCATTGCTACCATCGGCATCGGCGAGATCGTCCGGCTTGTCCTGAAGAACGAGGGCTGGCTGACCAACGGCGTGCGCGGGCTGGACCGCATCGACCGTCCGATCATCCCGCGCGGCGACTATGGCTCGAACCTCGTTTACATGATCGTCGTGCTGCTGCTGGTCCTCGCCGTGTATCTGCTGTTCGAGCGGGCCCGCCGCTCCCCCTGGGGTCGTGTCCTGCGCGCCGTGCGCGACAACGAACTGACCGCCATGGCGGCCGGCAAGAACGTGGTCTCCTACCGCTTGCAGGCCTTCGTTCTCGGTGCCGCGGTCATGGGCCTGGCTGGCGCTCTTTGGGGCCACTTCGTCGGCTTCATCAGCCCGGAGGCCTTCATGCCGATGCAGATCACCTTCCTCACCTGGGTGATGCTGATCGCCGGCGGCAGCGGCAACAACAAGGGTGCGATCCTCGGTGCCGTGGTGATCTGGACGATCTGGTCGAGCTCGCAGATTCTGACCGGCTACCTGCCCAACGAACTGGCGACCCAGGCGGGCGCGATCCGCATGCTTCTGGTTGGGGTGATGCTGATTCTGGTGCTGCTCTATCGCTCGGAAGGGCTGCTTTCCGAAGGCCATCAGCGTGAACAGGACATCCGCCGGCAACGCGAAAGCGGCGGCTGATCCTTCTTTAAGCTGTGCCTAAAAAAAGCCCCGCACGGTCTCCCGTACGGGGCTTTCTTCGTTATCTGACGAGGATCACTTCGGGGCGATGATATCCACCGTCTTGATCTCGCCGTTCTCGATCGTCCAGTGGGCGAAGGTGCCCGGGACGTCGCCGGCGTCGTCGAAGTCCTGGGACCCGGCGGCGCCGTCATAGTCGATGTCGGTGCCGGCGGCGATCAGCTCCTTCGCCTTGGCCCACTCGCCGGGTAGAACCTTTTCGCCCGGAGGTCCGGCGACGGCGCGCATGGCATCGCGGATCGCCTTGGGATCGGTGCTGCCGGCCTTCTCGATGGCGAGCGCCAGGATGAAGGCGCCGTCATAGGCGTTGGAAGTGAAGGGCTTCAGCTCTTCCTCGCCATAGGCTTCCTTCCACAGATCGCTGAAGGTTTCGGTCGCCGGATTATCGGCAACGGCCGCCGGATTGGTGCCGATCGAGCCGTTGAGATAGTCGCCGCTCGCCTCGACGATCGAAGAATCGCGCATGCCGTCGGTGAAGATGAACTTCTCGAAGAAGCCGCCCTCGAGAGCCTGACGGATGATGGTGATGCCGTTCTCGGGGTAGCCGATCAGGACCAGAGCCTCGCCGCCGCCGCCGGCTGCGTTCTGCAACTCGCCGCGGTAGGAGGCATTGCCGATCTCGTAGGCCAGCGACGCGGAAACCTCGCCGCCGAGCTCCTTGTAGGCATCGGAAAAGGCGTTGGCCAGGCCCTCGCCGTAGTCGTTGTTGATGTAGATCACCGCGAGGTTGTTGTAGCCCGCATCTTTCGCGACCTGCGCCAGGACGACACCCTGCAGGGCGTCGTGCGGCGTGGTGCGGAAGAAGAAGTCGTTATCCTCGATGGTGGTCAGCACCGGAGCCGTGGAGGCCGGCGAGATCTGCGGGATGCCGGCGGGGCCGGTCACCGAGGTCGCGACCGGGCCGCTGACGCCGGAGGACAGCGCGCCGACGATGCCGACGACGCCGTCGACCGAGACCAGCTTCTGCGCTGCGTCGACGCCGGCCTGGGCGTTGGTCTGCGTGTCGCCGATAGCGACGCTCAGCGTGCCGCCGTCAAGCAGCCCGCCTTGATCGTTGACGTGCTTGGCGGCGAGCTCTGCGCCCATGGCGTTGTTCGGGCCATAGGCCTGGAGATCGCCGGTGACCGGAACGAGAGAACCGATCGTCGCGTCCTGAGCCAAGGCCGGCGCTGCACCGAGCAGCCCGGCGGCCATGACGCCCGCCAAAAGTTTCTTGCTAATCCCAGATGTCATTTTGAACCTCTGTTCGTTGGATGCTTGTCCCTGTGACCACCGCCGCGCGTTGCCGCGGCGGTTCTTGGCGCGAAACGCTCCGCGCAAGCCCTATAGAGGTATTGAACCGTGTGGGCGGACGCAAGCGGCGGATTTCAGCAGGCGCTGCGCGCTAAGCGCGTGCGCCGCCGCCGTTGCCGCGCAACGCACGCTGCCCGAGTCCGATTTGCTTGGCGAATTCAGAGCGTTCCTTGGCATAGCGCGGCGCTACCATCGGATAGTCCGGGCCGAGCCCCCACTTGGCGCGGTACTGCTCCGGGGTCAGGCCATAGGCGCTGCGCAGATGGCGTTTGAGCATTTTCAGCTTCCGGCCGTCTTCCAGGCAGACCAGGTAATCGGGGGTCACGGAGCGCTGGATCGGCACCGCCGGCTGCGGCGCCGCAGCCGCCTTGGCCGTTCCCCTCGCGAGCGTGGCAAGCACTCCGTGAACGTCGCGGATCACGGCGGGAATCTCGTCATGGTGAAGCGTGTGGTTCCCCAGATAGGCGGAGACGATGCGCGTCGCCATGCGCAGAACCTCCTCCTGAGACGGGACGTCTCTGACAATATCGGTCATGGTTTTTGGTGTCCGTCGATGTTCCCCCAGTCGCCCTCGAGCGTACCTTAGGCAGCGGACGAAAGCATAGAATAAATCTCTTCTTGAATAGATTTAAGTGAATCAAGCGATTGCCTGCACTTTTTCCCTCCAGTTATTGAAAAAAGCACCGATCTAGATGGAAAGCTCTAGCGGCAGTAGGAAATTTCCAGGCGTCACCGGCCGCTGGCACAATATCTGGTAGCCGACTTTATCCCCGGGTGGAGCTGTGCTAGCGTCGCGCCGCTTTTAGGACCGTTCCCGCCGCTCTGACGTTGGCGGGCAAGGGCGCGCGACGGGTAGGTCTGCGAGAATGTCAAACAACACCATCGCCTTGGCGGCCGATCACGCCGGCTACGAGCTCAAGGACCTGCTCAAGCAGGACCTGGAGGCGGCGGGCTATGCCGTCCTCGATCTCGGCACCGACAGTCCCGACTCCGTGGACTATCCGGACTTCGGCAAGGCGCTCGCCGAGAGCATCGCGGATGGCAGAGCGGGGCGCGGGGTTATCGTCTGCGGGACCGGTATCGGCATCTCCATCGCCGCCAACCGCAACCCGGTGGTACGCGCGGCGGTCTGTCACGACGAGACCTCGGCGCGGCTGGCGCGCGAGCACAACGACGCCAACGTGCTGGCGCTCGGCGCGCGGCTGATCGGCACGGAGGTGGCGCGCGACTGCCTCAAGGCCTTCCTGCAGACCGAGTTCGGCGGGGGACGGCATAGCGGCCGCGTCGCCAAGCTGGGCTGAGTGTATCGGGCCGAGTTTTTATCGATTGGGACCGGGTCCGGACGCCGCGTTCGGCCCACAGCGCAGGGAAGAGAGACATGACTGCTGACGCCGCCCTCGCCGCCGCTCGGAGCGACGGTTTCTTCACCGCCGATCTGGCGACCAGCGATCCCGCGCTCAACGATGCGATCTGCGAGGAGTTGCACCGACAGCAGGATCAGATCGAGCTGATCGCCTCGGAGAACATCGTCTCCAAGGCGGTGCTCGAGGCCCAGGGCTCGGTGTTGACCAACAAGTACGCCGAGGGTTATCCCGGGCGTCGCTACTACGGTGGCTGCGAATATGTCGACGTGGTCGAGCAGCTGGCCATCGACCGCGCCAAGCAGCTGTTCGGCTGCAGCTTCGCCAACGTGCAGCCGCACTCCGGCGCCCAGGCCAATCAGTGCGTCCTGCTCGCCCTGGTCAAGCCGGGCGAAACCATCATGGGGCTCTCGCTGGCCGCCGGCGGCCATCTGACCCATGGCGCGCCGCCGAATCTCTCGGGCAAGTGGTTCGAGGCGGTGCAGTACGGCGTGCGCCCGGAAGATGGCCGCATGGATTTCGACGAAATCCGCAGTCTCGCGCGAAAGCACAAGCCGAAGCTGATCATCACCGGCGGTTCGGCCTATCCGCGGCAGATCGACTTCGCCAGCTTCCGCGAGATCGCCGACGAGGTCGGGGCCTACTTCCACGTCGACATGGCGCACTTCGCCGGCCTGGTCGCGGCCGGCGTGCATCCCAGCCCGCTGCCCTACGCCGACATCGTCACCACCACGACCCATAAGACCCTGCGCGGCGGACGCGGCGGCATGATCCTCTCCAACAACGAGGAGCTGGGCAAGAAGATCAACTCGGCGGCCTTCCCCGGCCTGCAGGGCGGCCCGCTGCTGCACGCCATCGCCGGCAAGGCGGCGGCCTTCGGCGAGGCGCTGAAGCCCGAGTTCAAGGTCTACAGCCAGCGCGTCGTCGACAACGCCCAGGCGCTGGCCAAGACGCTGCTCGACAACGGCTTCGACATGGTCAGCGGCGGCACGGACACCCACCTGATGCTGGTCGACCTGCGGCCGAAGAAGCTGACCGGCAATATCGCCGAGGAAGCGCTCGACCGTGCCGGCATCACCTGCAACAAGAACGGCGTGCCCTTCGATCCGGAGAAGCCGACCGTGACCTCGGGCATCCGCCTCGGCACTCCGGCGGCGACCACCCGCGGTTTCGGCACCGAGGAGTTCAAGCGTGTCGGCGAACTGGTGACCCGGGTGCTCGACGGACTTGCCGCGAATCCGGATGACAACGGCAGAATAGAACAGCAAGTTCGTGCCGAGGTGCTGGAGCTCTGCCGGCGCTTTCCGATCTATCCGGATCTTTAAGCCGCCCCTGGAAGACTGGGGCGAGAGGGGAAGAGGAGACGATGCGCTGTCCGTTCTGCGGTAACGAAGATACGCAGGTGAAGGATTCGCGGCCGACCGAGGACGGCGCCGCGATCCGCCGCCGGCGGCACTGCCCGAACTGCGGCGCGCGTTTCACGACCTTCGAGCGCATTCAGCTGCGCGAGCTGACCGTCGTCAAGTCGAACGGGGTGCGCGAGCCCTTCGACCGCGACAAGCTGGCCCGCTCGATGATGATCGCCCTGCAGAAGCGCAACGTCGACAGCGAGCGGGTCGAGCGCATCGTCAACGGCATCCAGCGCCAGCTCGAAAGCACCGGCGAGACGGATATCCAGAGCAAGCAGATCGGCGAGGTGGTGATGGCGGCCCTGGCCAATCTCGATCAGGTCGCCTACGTCCGCTTCGCCTCGGTCTATCGCAATTTCCGCGAAGCCAGCGACTTCGAAGAATTCGTGGGCACGCTCGGTGGCGAGCCCGACTGACCCCCGGACACGCGACGACACAGGCTGGATGCGCGCGGCCCTGGCGCTGGCCCGCCGTGGGCTCGGCACCGCTGCGCCCAATCCGGCCGTCGGCTGCGTCCTCGTCCGGGACGGTCGGGCGGTCGGTCGCGGCTGGACCCAGCCCGGCGGGCGCCCCCATGCAGAAGCCGAGGCCCTGGTGCGGGCCGGGGAGCGCGCGCGCGGCGCCACCGCCTACGTCACCCTGGAGCCCTGCGCCCACCATGGACAGACGCCGCCCTGTGCCGAGGCTCTGATCGCGGCAGGCATCGCCCGCTGCGTGGCCGCCGCCGAGGACCCGGACGAACGGGTTGCCGGACGCGGGCTGGAGATGCTGCGAAGGGCAGGGGTCGAAGTGACGACGGGCGTCCTGGCAGGCGAGGCCGAGGCGCTCGCCGCCGGTCACATCCTCACCAGACGGCAAGACCGCCCCCTGGTCAGCCTCAAGCTGGCGACCACGCTCGACGGGCGAATTGCGACGGCCGGCGGCGAGAGCCAGTGGATCACCGGCCCGGAGGCGCGGGCCCAGGGGCATCTGCTGCGCGCCACCCACGACGCCGTGCTGATCGGCAGCGAGACGGCGCTGCGCGACGATCCGCAGCTGAACGTGCGGCTGCCCGGGCTCGAGATGCGCAGGCCGCTGCGGGTGGTGCTCGACCGGCGGCTGCGTCTGCCGCCGAGCCATAAGCTGGTGGCGACCGCCGCGGCGCACCCAACCCTGGTCCTGACGCTCGAGGGACATGCAGACCAGGCCCTGGCGCCGCTGCACGCCGCCGGGGTTGTGGTCGAGACCCTGCCGGGCGAGGGCCGCGTCGAGGACGCCCTGCGGCTGCTGGCCGCGCGGGGCGTCACCCGGGTGCTGGCCGAGGGTGGAGCCGCCCTGGCCGCGGCGCTGCTGCGCGCCGGCTGCGTCGACCGTCTCTACTGGTTCCGCGCCGCCAGCGTGATCGGCGGGGATGGGCTTGCCGGGGTAGCCGAGCTGGGGGTCGCGCGCCTTGCCCAGGCTAAGCGCTTCCGCCGTCTCGCTGTCACGCCGCTGGGGGCTGACCTGCTGGAGAGCTATGTTCTGGAATCCGGCGGGCCGGAAGCTTAAGTTCCGCGCATGTTTACCGGCATCATCACCGATCTGGGGCGGCTGGCCGCGCGCGAGGAAGCGGGGCAGGGGCGGGGCGACCTGCGTCTGACCATCGAGACTTCCTACGATATGGATGAAATCGCACTGGGCGCTTCCATCGCCTGTTCGGGGTGCTGCCTGACCGTGGTCGAGAAAACCGCCTCCAGCTTCGCCGCCGACGTCTCGGCAGAGACGCGCTCGAAGACCACGCTGGGCGGCTGGCGGGTGGGCGATCCGGTCAACCTGGAACGCTCCCTCGCTCTGGGTGACGAGCTGGGCGGACACCTGGTTTACGGCCATGTCGATGGCCTTGCCGAGGTCGTCTCGCTCGCACCCGAAGGCGATTCCCTGCGCTGCGTCTTCGCTGTTCCCGAGCCCCTGGCGCGCTATATCGCCGCCAAGGGCTCGGTTGCGCTCGATGGCGTCTCCCTCACGGTCAACGAGGTCGAGGGCGTCCGCTTCGGGGTCAACGTCATCGCCCACACGGCGGAGGTAACCAGCTTCGGCAAGCTTGCCGCCGGAAACCGGGTTAATCTGGAAATCGACATGCTTGCGCGCTACGTTGCGCGCCTTCTGAACAAGGGCTGACCGCAATGGCGACACCGCAGCAGGAACCCTGGCGCGCTACCTTCCACGAGATCACCTCGCCGATCGAGGAGATCATCGAGGAAGCGCGCAACGGGCGGATGTTCATCCTGGTGGACAACGAGGACCGGGAAAACGAGGGCGACCTGGTGATCCCGGCGCAGATGGCGACCCCCGAGGCGATCAACTTCATGGCGACTCACGGGCGCGGCTTGATCTGTCTGGCGTTGACGCCGGAGCGGATCGAGGAACTCGGCCTGCCGCTGATGGCGCAGAAGAACGCCTCGCGTCACGGCACCGCCTTCACCGTCTCGATCGAGGCGCGCGAGGGCGTGACCACCGGAATCTCGGCCCCGGACCGGGCGCGCACCATCGCCGTGGCGATCGATCCGAGCAAGGGCGCGGCGGACGTTGCGACTCCGGGGCACGTCTTTCCGCTGATGGCGCGCGACGGCGGCGTGCTTTCGCGCAGCGGCCATACCGAGGCCGCCGTGGACGTGGCTCGCCTGGCCGGGCTCAGCGCCGCCGGCGTGATCTGCGAGATCATGAACGACGACGGCACCATGGCGCGGCGCGACGACCTGATCGCCTTCGCCCAGAAGCATGGCCTGAAGATCGCCACCATCGCCGACCTGATTGCCTACCGCCGGGCCCACGACCGGATCATCGAGCGCGCCGCGGAGACCACCTTCGACAGCCGCTACGGCGGCGAGTTCAACCTCACGGTTTTCCGCAATGTGGTCGACGGCGGCGAGCACATCGCCCTGTGGAAGGGCGACATCAGCGCCGGTCCGGCGCTGGTGCGCGTGCATGCGTTGGACCTGCTCGACGACGTCCTCGGCGACAGCGGCAGCGGCCGCGGCGGCGAGATGCAGGAAGCCCTCCGGCTGATCAGCGAGGAGGGGCGTGGCGTCGTGGTGCTGATCGACGAGCACCGCCCTCAGGGCCTGTCGGAACGCGTTAAGCGCCGCATCCAGAAGCAGGGTTGGGTGCCCGAATCCGAACTGCGCGACTACGGTCTCGGCGCGCAGATCCTGCTCGATCTCGGGGTCAGGCAGATGATCCTGCTGCACAACACGAAACACACCTTCGTCGGCATGGAGGGCTTCGGTTTGACCGTGGTCGATCAGCGTCCGATCCGCACCACGGCAGAGGAGATCTAGGGGAAGATGCAGCGGGCACCGCATGTGTTGATCGTCGAGGCGCGCTTCTACAAGGAGATCGCCGACGAGCTGGCCAGGGGCGCCGAGGCGGTCCTGAAGAGCGGCGAGACGACCTTCGACCGGGTCTCCGTCTCCGGCGCCTTCGAAATTCCGGCGGCGATCTCCATGGCCATGGACTCCGCCGGCCTGGACGGCGGCGGACGTCCCTACGAAGGCTACATCGCCCTGGGTTGCGTGATCCGCGGCGAAACCACCCACTACGACTACATCTGCGCCGAGTCGGCCCGCGCCCTGCAGGAGCTGGCGGTCGCGCGTCACGCCGCGATCGGCTACGGCATCCTGACCGTGGAGAATGAGGATCAGGCCTGGGCGCGTGCCTCGGTGGAGCAGAAGAACAAGGGCGCCGACGCGGCCAAGGCCTGTCTCGGCATGATGAACTTGAGGCGCCGCTTTGGCATCCGATAACAAAGACCCCGAGCGGCAGTACCAGCAGAACCCGAAAAAGCGCGGCGTGATCGCACGGCGCGCGGCGCGCTATGCCGCGGTGCAGGCGCTCTATCAGGTCGAGGTCACCGACAGCGACGTCAGCGGCGTGCTGCAGGAGTTCCTGCTGCATCGCCTCGACGACGAGATCGACGGCCTGCGGATCGCCGAGATGGACCGGGAGCTGTTCGAGCGACTGGTGCGCGGCGTGCGCGGGGAGCGAGAGGATCTCGACAACATGCTGGCCGCCGCTCTGGCCGAGGGCTGGCACGTCGAACGTCTGGAAGCTCTGCTGCGGGTGATCATGCGGGTCGGGATCTATGAGCTGGATCACCGCCGCGACCTGCCGGCGCGCGCCACCATCAGTGAGTATCTCGACCTCGCGCATGGATTCTTCACCGAGCGCGAGCCGGCGCTGGTCAACGGCGTGCTCGACAGCATCGCCCGCTCCCTGCGGCCGGAGGAATTCGAGTCCGCGGACGCGACCTGATGCTCGGCGAGTTCGATCTGATCGCCAAGTATCTGGCGCCGCTGGCGGCCAGCGAGCCGGGTGCGGATGGGTTGACCAACGATGCGGCCGCCCTGACCCTTCCTGCCGGCGAAAGCCTGGTCGTCACCACCGACACCATGGTCGAGGGGGTACACTACCTGCCCGGCGACCCGGCGGCGCTGGTCGCGCGCAAGCTGCTGCGGGTCAATCTTTCCGACATCAACGCCATGGGCGCCGAGGCGCGCGGCTATCTGCTCAACCTGACCCTGCCCCGGGACTGGCGCGAGGCCTGGGTGGCGGACTTCGCCAAGGGCCTGGCCGAGGATCAGGAAACTTACGGAATTGCGCTCTACGGCGGCGACACCACTTCGACACCGGGCCCGACCACCCTGAGCCTTACGGCGCTCGGAAGTTTGCCGGAAGGGCAGGAGCTGCATCGGGGTACCGCCAAGGCGGGCGATCTGGTCTGCGTCTCTGGAACCCTCGGCGACGGCGCCCTCGGGCTGCTGGCGGCCCGGGGCGAGCTGACCGGTCCGCTTGCGGAAAGGCTGCGCCAGAGCTACCGCCTGCCGGATCCGCCGATGGCCCTGGGCCCGAAGCTGCGCGGTTTGGCGAGCGCGGCGCTGGATATCTCCGACGGTCTGCTCGGCGATCTCGGCCACATCGCCCGGAACTCGGGTCTGGCGGCGAGGGTGCGGGTGCCGGACCTGCCGCTTTCCGAGGCCGTGCAGGAAGCCCTGGTGGAGGATCCGGACCTCCTGAAGCTGGTGCTCACCGGCGGCGACGACTACCAGCTGCTCTTCACCCTTGCGCCGGCGCGTCTCCCGGAGCTGCTCGACCGGGTGGAGGATGTCACGGTGATCGGCGAAATGCGCGCGGGGGAGGGCGTGACCGCCGTGGATCAGTACAAGCGGCCGATCGAGGTCGGGGACGCGGGTTGGACACACTTCTGACCGGGCTGCCTGGACCGGCGCGCATGGCACCCATGCCGCCGCGCCGGGTTCTCAAGCGCCGGACGCGCGCATAATCTGCCGCCACGATGTCCGACGCCGCCCCTCCCAGCGATCCGACCAAGCGCAACGTCCTGGTCCTGGCGATCTGCCAGGCCCTGGCGATGAGCTCGATGTCGCTGCTGATCACCATCTCGGCGATCGTCGGCAGCACCCTGGCGCCGACGCCCGGCCAGGCGACGCTGCCGCTGGCGCTGCAGTTCCTCGGCATGGTCTGCAGCACCCTGCCGGCTTCGATGATCATGCGCCGCTGGGGCCGCCGCGCCGGCTTCACGCTCGGCGCCGGTATCGGCGCCCTGGGCGGCGCGATCTCCATGGCCGCCGTCTTCGCTGCCGATTTCACATTGCTCTGCCTGGGCTCGGTACTGATCGGCTCGGCCGCGGCCCATGCCCAGTACTATCGCTTCGCCGCCGCCGACACCGCCACGGAAGCCTTCCGCAGCCGGGCGATCTCCCTGGTCCTGGCCGGCGGCGTCGCCGCCGCTTTCATCGGGCCCGAACTGGCCAAGCAGACCCGCACCTTGTTCGAGCCGGTGCTTTTCGCGGGGGGCTACCTCGCGATCATCATGCTGATGCTGCTGACGATCCTGCTGCTACGCTGGGTCCGCATCCCGGTCGCGACCTATGCGCCCGGCGCTTCTTCCGGGCGGCCGCTGCTGGAGATCATGCGCCAGCCGGTGTTCATCGTCGCCGCGCTCGGCGCTATGGTCGGCTACGGCACCATGAACCTGGTGATGGTCTCCACGCCGCTGGCCATGCTGGCCTGCGCGCATCCTTTCGAATCCGCGGCCTTCGTCATACAGCTGCATGTCCTGGGGATGTACGCCCCCTCATTTTTCACCGGGCACCTGATCCACCGCTTCGGTCTCAGGCCGGTAATGGGCGCCGGCGCGTTGCTGCTGCTCGGCTGCGTCGCCGTCACTGTCAGCGGGATCGCCGTCGCCAACTTCGCCGTCGGCCTGATCCTGCTCGGGCTCGGCTGGAACCTGCTGTTCGTTGGCGGCACCACCATGCTGACCCAGGCCTACCGGCCCGAGGAGAAGGCGAAGGTCCAGGCGATCAACGATTTCCTGGTGTTCGGGACAGTGGCGGCCACCGCCTTCCTGTCCGGCGCCGTCTATGACCTCTACGGCTGGAACGTGCTCAACTTCCTGCTGATCGCTCCGGTCCTGCTGGTGCTTGCCTCTCTGGTCTGGCTGGGCGGGCGGCGCAGGCTGAAAACCGCCTAATCGCGCCATTTCCGGGTCTTTCGCAGCGCGAAAGCACGGTTGCCTTCGTGTCCTGATTCTGGCATGTTCCGCGCGCCTTAAATCGGGGCGTTCGCGCGATATCATCGTTATCCGCCCGGCAGCCTGCCGCGCCGGGCCACTACCCACGAGGGGAAATCTTACATGTCCATCGAGTTGACTTTTGTCATCGCCTGCGGGCTGTTGGCGGTTCTCTACGGTATCTGGGCGTCGCGCTCGGTACTCGCTTCCAGCCCGGGTACGGAGCGCATGCAGGAGATCGCAGCGGCGATCCAGGAAGGCGCTCAGGCCTATCTCAACCGTCAGTACCGCACCATCGCCATCGTCGGCGTCGTCGTCTTCATCATCGGCGGCTTCGTGCTGAGCTGGCTGGCGGCTATCGGCTTCCTGATCGGCGCGGTGCTGTCCGGCGCCGCCGGCTACATCGGCATGTACATCTCGGTACGCGCCAACGTGCGCACCACCGAGGCCGCCCGCAAGGGCCTCGCAGCCGGTCTGGCCGTGGCCTTCAAGGCCGGCGCGGTGACCGGTATGCTGGTCGCCGGCCTGGCGCTGCTCGCGGTCGGCGGCTACTACGCCGTGCTGCTTTCGATGGGCATCGAGGGGCGTGCACTGATCGACGCGCTGGTGGCGCTCGGCTTCGGCGCCTCGCTGATCTCGATCTTCGCGCGTCTTGGCGGCGGCATCTTCACCAAGGGCGCCGACGTCGGCGCCGACCTGGTGGGCAAGGTCGAGGCCGGCATTCCCGAGGACGATCCGCGCAACCCGGCGGTAATCGCCGACAACGTCGGCGACAACGTCGGCGACTGCGCCGGCATGGCCGCCGACCTGTTCGAGACTTACGCGGTGACCGTTGTCGCCACCATGGTCCTGGCGGCGATCTTCGTCGGCCCCAACGACCCGATCATGATGCTGCCGCTGGCGATCGGCGGGGCCTGCATCATCACCTCGATCATCGGCACCTTCTTCGTCAAGCTGGGCGCCAGCAACTCGATCATGGGGGCGCTGTACAAGGGCTTCATTACCTGCGCGCTGCTGTCGGTCGTACTGCTCTATCCGATTTTCGAGTGGATCATCGGCATGGGCACCCAGTACAGCATCGGCACGCAGAGCTTCAGCGGCTTCGACCTCTATCTCTGCGGCACCGTCGGCTTGGCCGTGACCGGGCTGCTGATCTGGGTGACCGAGTACTATACCGGCACCGAGTACCGCCCGGTGCGGTCGGTCGCCAAGGCCTCCGAAACCGGCCATGCGACCAACGTGATCCAGGGCCTTGCGGTGTCCATGGAGGCGACCGCGCTGCCGGCCCTGATCATCGTCGCAGGCATCATCTTCTCCTTCCTGCTGGCCGGCCTGCTGGGCATCGCCATCGCGGTGACCACGATGCTGGCGCTGGCCGGCATGGTCGTGGCGTTGGACGCCTACGGCCCGGTCACCGACAACGCCGGCGGCATCGCCGAGATGGCGGAGCTCGAGGAGGACGTGCGCAACACCACCGACGCCCTCGACGCCGTCGGCAACACCACCAAGGCGGTGACCAAGGGCTACGCCATCGGCTCCGCCGGCCTCGGCGCGCTGGTGCTCTTTGCCGCCTACACCGAGGATCTCGGCTTCTTCTCGGCCAACTCCGATACCTACAGCTACTTCCAGGGTGTGACGGTGAACTTCTCGCTGAGCAATCCCTGGGTGGTGGTCGGCCTCTTCCTCGGCGGCCTGATGCCCTACCTCTTCGGGTCCATGGGCATGATGGCGGTCGGCCGCGCCGGTGGCGCGGTGGTCGAGGAAGTCCGCCGCCAGTTCCGCGAAATCCCGGGCATCATGGAAGGCACCACCAAGCCGGAATACGGCCGCTGCGTGGACATGCTGACCAAGGCGGCGATCAAGGAAATGGTCATTCCCTCGATGCTGCCGGTACTCTCGCCGATCGTGGTCTTCGTCGTGGTGCTGCTGATCGACGGCAAGTCGTCGGCCTTCACCACCCTCGGCGCCTTCCTGCTCGGCGTGATCGTCACCGGCCTCTTCGTCGCGGTCTCCATGACCGCCGGCGGCGGCGCCTGGGACAACGCCAAGAAGTATATCGAGGACGGCAATCACGGCGGCAAGGGCTCGGAAGCCCATAAGGCCGCGGTGACCGGCGATACCGTGGGCGATCCCTACAAGGACACCGCGGGTCCGGCCGTCAATCCGATGATCAAGATCACCAACATCGTCGCGTTGCTGCTGCTGGCTGTGCTGGCTCACTAAGCCGCAGCGACATGATCCAATGAAAAGCCCCGGAGCGTCGCTCCGGGGCTTTTTTTCTGCGCCGCTTACGAAACGCTACTGCGTCTCGCCCACCGGGAACTTGCCGATGTTGCCGAAGAGCTGCTGCAGAATGGTCAGCTCGCGGCCCTCGGTTGGCGTCTCGCGCGAAACCGGGTCGATGATCTGGCCGTCCTCGACGGTGTAGAGGCGGGTGTCGTCGACCACGCCGGCGTCGTTGAAAGCGACGACCAGCACGCTGCGGTCGACCACGTCATGCTGGAAGAAGGCGAACTGCTCGGTTCTGTAGCCGATGTAAAACCAGGTGTTGTCCTGGAAGGTGGAGACCGTGGAGGGGGAGCCGAGAATCTGCAGCACCTCGTTGCGATTGTGGTAACCGGGCTGCACCTCCAACACCACCTCGGGGTCGGGCAGGTTGCCGCGCACGTTGACCTTGCGCTCGCAGGCGGCGGTGCCGGCGGCCAGGCCGGCGATCAGGGCCAGCGTGGCGGCGGATTTCATCAGGCGCCCAAGGCGCCGGTTACTGCCCATGATTCTTCTATCCCACCGAGCTGCATGAAAGGAAAAGCGATCGACTGCTTGATTAACCCTCCGCTCCCTGCCATTTCAAGCCCGATGATCGAGCCGAGGAAAATCAGCGCATGAAACTGCGGGAAAAATTGAGCCGGGTCTTCCCGAACAATCCGCAGGAGGATAAGGCGCGCGCGCTCTATGTCGCCCTTGTCGCTCAGGCGCGCCAGCCGGCGTTCTATGCCCGGCTCGGCGTACCCGACAGCGTCGACGGCCGTTTCGAGATGCTGATCCTGCACTGCTATCTGGTGCTGCGGCGACTGCGCGCCGCGCAGCCGAAAGGCCAGGCTCTGGCGCAGACTCTGTTCGATACCCTGATCTACGACATGGATCAGTCGATCCGCGAAAGCGGCGTCGGCGACCTCAAGGTCGGGCCGAGACTGCGCCAGATGGCGGAAGCCTTCTACGGACGCATCAAGGCCTATGACGCGGGCCTGGCGGAAGAGGGGCCGGCGCTGGAGGCGGCGCTGCGCCGCAATCTCTATGGCACTGCCGCGGAGTTTCCGGAAAGCGGTCCCGCCGAAATGGCCGGCTATCTGCGGTGGCAGGACGCAGCTTTGTCGGAGCAGGCAACGGCGGCGCTGCTGTGCGGCGAGATCGCGTTCGCCCCGCCGCCGGAGGCATGACAGGAGCAACCCATGGCGCGCCACGACTCCAGCAACGAATTCTCCCGCCCGATCGCCATCAAGGATATCGGCGAGCGGCCGGCGGTCCGCGATATCTCGGCCAAGCCGGCGGAGCTGCAGGCGCTGGCCAGGCGCTTCGACCTGCGGGCCCTGAATTCCCTTTCTGCGGAACTGACGCTGTTTTGGCGCGGCGCCGAGGTGGTCGTCGAGGGCCATCTGGAGGCCGATGCGGTGCAGCGCTGCGTGGTCTCCCTGGCCGAGGTGCCGGCCCCGGTGAGCAGCGATTTCACCCTGCTGTACCGCGAGGATACCGGCGGGCAGGATCGTCCCGAGGAGGTGATCGATCCGGAAACCCGGGAAGAGCTCCCGGAGCCCTTTGGCCCGAACGGCATCGATCTCGGCGAGGCGGTGGCGCAGCAGCTGTTTCTGGCTCTGGATCCCTATCCCCGGCATCCCGACGCCGCGCCGCCGCAGCGGGAGTGGGGCGCAGCCGCGCCGAAGGGGGAGGAACCGGAGGCCGCAGCCAATCCCTTCGCCGTACTCAAGAACTTGAAACGCAAGCGCTAGCTTCCAACCTCTGCTTTTTTGCGCCTGCCGCGCCGCCGCGCGAGAGCGGGGTTGCCGTGGCCCCGGATTTTAGCTAAGAAGCGCCGGAATCTTGCGGTCGGCTTGTGCCGCTGGAGCCCGGTGGGATCGTGCGGCAGTCCCGCGACTCGCACATCGGGTTCTAAAATATTGAACTAGAGTAGGGTTTTTCGGATCGGAGCGTCTCTGGCCGGCCCGGGTCCCCTCTCACCGCGGCAGCCGCCGCCGAAGGAAAGAGTAAAGAAAATGGCAGTTCCGAAGAAGAAAGTCAGCAAGTCGAAGCGTGATATGCGCCGCTCGCATCACGCCTTGAAGGTTCCCGCTTACATTGAAGATCAGGAGAGCGGCGAACTGCGCCGTCCGCATCACATCGACCTGAAGACGGGGATGTATCGCGGCCGGCAGGTCCTGGAACCCAAGGACGAATTCTAATCTTCGCCGGGCCAATCTTAGGCTGCTAGGCTGGCGTCCACGGATTCCCGTCCACGGAATAGGCGGAAAAGCAGATTGAACGCTCGCCTGACCATAGCCCTCGATGCCATGGGCGGTGACCATGCGCCGCGCATGGTCATTCGCGGTGCCGGTATCGCGCAGCAGCGTCTGCCCGACGTCAGCTTCCTGATGTACGGCCGCGAGTCCGACGTGCTGCCGCTGCTTGAAAAGAACAAGAAGCTGCGCGCCGCCACCTCCCTGGTGCATACCGACGAGATGGTCTCCGCCGAGGAGAAACCCTCCGTGGCGCTGCGCAGCGGCCGCAGCAGCTCGATGCGGCTGGCCATCGACTCGGTCAAGGACGGCGAGGCCGACGCCGTGGTCTCCGCCGGCAACACCGGCGCCTTGATGGCGATGTCGAAATTCGTCTTCCGCACCTTGCCGGGGGTCGACCGGCCGGCGATCTGCTCCTTCTTTCCCACCCTGAAGGGCGAGACGGTGATGCTCGACCTGGGCGCCAACGTGCAGTGCGACGCCCGCAACCTGGTCGATTTCGCGATCATGGGCAGCGCCTTCGCGCGCACCGTGCTCGGCATCATGCAGCCATCGATCGGGCTCCTGAATGTCGGCTCCGAGGAACTCAAGGGGCACGAATCCCTTCAGGAAGCCGCGGCGATCCTGCGCCAGGCCGATCTGCCGGGCAGTTTCCACGGCTTCGTCGAGGGCGACGATATCGCCAAGGGCACCGTGGACGTGGTGGTGACCGACGGTTTCACCGGCAACATCGCGCTGAAGACCGCCGAAGGCATCTCCTCCCTGACCACCGAGTTCCTGCGCCGCACCTTCCGCTCCTCCTGGCTTGCCGGGATCGGCTATCTGCTGGCCAAACCGGCGATGCGCAAGCTGCGCCAGCGCATGGATCCGCGGCGCTACAACGGCGCGGTTTTTCTCGGCCTCAACGGAATCGCGGTGAAGAGCCACGGCGGCACCGACGCGCTCGGCTTCGCTCATGCCATCACCGTCGCCGCGGACCTCGCCAAGCACGGCTTCATCGGCGCTATGCAGCAGGACTTCGAGGGGCTTCGCCTGCCTCCCGCCTCGCCCAAGGTCGTGGTGGGCTGATGGCGCGACGGTCCGTCGTCACCGGGGTCGGCGCCTATCTGCCTAAGAGCGCTGTGAGCAACGAGGATTTGGCCAGGAAGGTCGATACCTCGGACGAGTGGATTCGCAAGCGCACGGGGATCCGTCAGCGCCACATCGCCGCCGAGGGCGAGCTGACTTCGGATCTCGCGCTGGCCGCCGCGCGCGAGGCCTTGCAGCATGCCGGTCTGGCGATCGAGGATCTCGACCTGATCGTGGTCGCGACCGCCACCCCCGACGAAACCTTTCCGGCAACCGCCACCCGGGTCCAGGCCGAGCTGGGGATGACCCAGGGCGCCGCCTTCGATATCCAGGCGGTCTGCAGCGGCTTCGTCTATGCCCTGGCAGTGGCCGACAACTTCCTGCAGCTCGGCCAGGCTGAAACCGCCCTGGTGATCGGTGCGGAAACCTTCTCCCGGATTCTCGACTGGCAGGATCGGGGCACCTGCGTGCTGTTCGGCGACGGCGCCGGCGCGGTGGTGCTCCAGGCCGCGGAAGGCAGCGGCGCCAACACCGACCGCGGTCTGCTGTCGACCCACCTCTATTCCGACGGCCGTCACCACGATGCGCTCTACGTCGACGGCGGACCCTCCTCAACCGGTACCACCGGCCACGTCCGCATGAACGGCAGGGAAGTCTTCCGTCATGCGGTGGTGCGCATGGCGGAGGCAATTGATGCAGCGCTTGAAAAAAACAATCTAACCCCCTCTGAAATAGACTGGATGGTTCCCCATCAGGCCAATGTGCGGATCATCGACGCTATGGCCAAGCGGCTTGAGCTGCCGCCGGAGAAGGTGGTGATCACGGTCGACCGCCATGCCAATACCTCGGCCGCCTCGATCCCTTTGGCCTTGGCGGAAGCCGCCAAGGACGGGCGGATCAAGCAGGGCGATCTGATCCTGCTGGAGGCTATGGGCGGCGGCTTCACCTGGGGCTCCGCCTTGCTACGCTGGTAGGCCAAGGCAGGCGTCTTTTTGCAGCGCTTTATGCCAAACATGTTTGACCACCTGAAATCCTTCGAGTAACCTCTTGATATAGAAACGTTAGGGGGAGGTGGGTCATGTCGGACAATACGATGACCCGCGCGGATTTAAGTGAAGCGGTTTATCAGGAAGTTGGACTGTCGAGAAACGAGTCCGCCGACTTGGTGGAATCTGTGCTCGAAGAGATTTCCGGCGCTTTGATTCGCGGAGAAATGGTGAAGATTTCCTCTTTTGGGAGCTTCGCCGTCCGTCAGAAGGGGGAGCGTATCGGGCGCAACCCGAAGACCGGTGAGGAAGTGCCAATTCTGCCGCGTAAGGTGCTGGTTTTCCGGGCTTCTCACGTGCTCAAGAACCAGATCAACGACTCCCTGACCGGGGGCGGCTGATTTCGCGATCGAGAGAGTGGCGTAGGTGACGATGTCGGCGACCCGTTCTGGAGAGAAATCACCGACGGCCTTCCGCACCATCAGCGAGGTCTCCGACCACCTCGAAGTGCCGCAGCACGTGCTGCGTTTCTGGGAGACCAAGTTCGCCCAGGTCCGGCCGATGAAACGCGGCGGCGGACGGCGCTACTACCGGCCCGAAGATGTCGAGCTGCTGCGGCGCATCCGCAAGCTGCTCTATGCCGATGGCTACACCATCAAGGGCGTTCAGAAGCTGCTGCGCGAAGGCGCCGTCAAGCTGGACCGCAAGTCTCAGACCGTCGAGCTCCAGCCGCCGGTGGCGGAGGAGCCGGCCGAGAAGCAGGCCGGTGAGCTCTCCGCGGCGCAGCGCCGCGAGCTCAGGGCGGTGGCCGAGGAACTGCGCGAGCTCAGCCGGATCCTCAGGGCGGCAAGCAGCTAAGCCGGAAATCGGATATCGCCATTGTCAGCCCGCAGAGGCGGCGTTATACAGGCGCCTGTCGGGGCGTAGCTCAGCCTGGTAGAGCACCGTGCTGGGGGCGCGGGGGTCGTCCGTTCGAATCGGGCCGCCCCGACCACTACTTCCTGAAATCGTAAACCGCGGTTCCCCAGCTAGGCGCTGCGCGGCTTGGCGCCGCGCGCTTCGCCCAGCTGCTGGATCATGGCCGCGCCGCGCCTGCTGAGGCGGCAGACGGTCCAGTCCGGCTTGATCGGATTGGCGAACCAGGGTTCGGCCCAGCCGCGATCGATGCAGCTTTGAATGGTGCGGGCCGGATAGCGCTGTCCGTTCTCGTCGAACAGGGGCAGCTTGCCGCCCGGCTGCGTCAGTCCACGCTGCAGATAGCTCCACTGGCCGGGAGTCGGCCTCGGCGCGCCGGAGCGCAGAAGAACCGCCGGATCGCAAAGATCGTCGTTCGCCGGCTCATCGAGGATGAGCGCGTAGTCGCAGATTCTGACCATGATCAAGGGCTCCCTGTCGCCCGCACTTGTCTTGGTTCAGTATGAGCTTCCATAATAGGCGCAACTTCCTAAATGAGTAAATAACGGCCTTCAGTTACCTGATTCTCTTGAGAAATGAGTCGGTTATGACCTCGGAACCCTGCGTTTTTCTTTATGTGACGGCAGCCGACGAGGCCGAAGCCAAGCGGCTGGGGCGCCTTCTGGTGGAGGAGAATCTCTGCGCCTGCGCCAATGTGATCGGGGGAATGACGCCGATCTTCCGCTGGGAGGGGAAGATCGAGGAAGGCAGCGAGGCGATCCTGATCGCCAAGACCCGCTAGGCGCTGGCCGAGCGGGCGACGGCACGCCTGCGCGAGGCGCACAGCTACGATTGCCCCTGCGTCGTCGCCCTGCCGATCCAGGGCGGAAATCCCGAGTTCCTCGCCTGGATCGCGGCGGAGACCGCCGCGCCGCACGACTGATTTCGTCGTTCGCCGCATGGCAGACATGACCGGGGCCCGGCTTGTCGCGCGCTACCGGCGGGTGTAGCTGTTAGGCCATGTCACGAGCCTCCGCGCGCCTCTCCCTGGTGTTTTCCTGCCTCGGGCACGGCTACATGCATCTCTTCACGGCGATGTACTTCGTCATCGCCGTGTCGCTCGAAGGCGCCGGCTGGAACGAGCTGCCCTATGAGGAGTTGATCAAGCTCTGGGCGCTCGGTGGATTGCTGGTCGGTCTGGCCGCTCTGCCCGCCGGCTGGCTCGGCGACCGCTGGTCGGCCAGCGGCATGATGATCGTGTTCTTTCTGGGTCTCGGCCTGTCCTCGATCGTCTGCGGGTTGGTCGATGCGCCGACGGCGATGTTCCTCGGGCTTTCCGCCATCGGCCTGTTTGCCGCCATTTACCACCCGGTCGGGATCGCCTGGCTGGTGCGCAACGCCGACGCCCGGGGCAAGGCCCTGGGGATCAACGGCGTGTTCGGCTCGGTGGGGATCGCCATTGCCGGCATCTCGGTCGGCGTGCTGACCGACGCCTTTTCCTGGCGCGCCGCCTTCATCGTTCCCGGAGCCGTCTCCGTGCTGACCGGCCTGGCTTTGCTCTACTACGTGGCGACCGGGCGGGTCACCGACGGCGCGCGGCGCGCCAGCGCGGACCAGCCGACCAGCCGCCAGGACCGGCTGCGTGCTTATCTGATCCTGCTGGTGACCATGCTTTGCATGGGGCTCATCTTCCAGGCGACCCAGGCCAGCCTGCCCAAGCACTTCGATCTGCGGCTGGATTCCCTGATCGAACCGGCCCGTCAGGCGCTGCAGTCGGCTTTCCCCTTCCTGATCGATCCCGCCGCCGCCAACGGCGGCCGCCCGACGGTGATCGGCCTGATGATCACCCTGGTCTACGTCGCCGGCGGGGTGATGCAGATTGCCGGCGGCTACCTCGCCGACAAGTGGCCGCTGAAGCCGATCTATGCCGGATCGCTGCTGTTGCAGGTCGCCGTGCTGGGCCTGGTCGCCGTGGTTGCCGGGGCGCCGCTGCTGATCGTCGCCGCCTTCACGGTGTTGCTGTCCACGGCGGCGCTGCCGGCGGAGAACATGCTGCTGGCGCGCTATACCCCGGCCAAGCGCCACGGCCTGGCCTACGGTGTCAAGTTCGTGCTGGCCTTCAGCACCGCGCCGCTGGCGATCTGGATGGCTTCGGCTGTGAAGCAGTCCACCGGCGAGCTCAGCTTGCTCTACTGGCTGCTCGGCGGCTTCGCCGCCCTGGCCGGTCTCGTCGCGCTGCTGCTGCCCGGCGATACCGCCCGCGAGCCCGGACTGCCGCGGGCGCAGCCGGCGGAATAGCTACTCGGCTGCCTTGCGTGCGGCAACTTCCAGCGCCTGATCCAGGTCGGCGATAATGTCCTCGGCGGTCTCCAGGCCCACGGAGATCCGCACCACCTCCGGCCCGGCGCCGGCCGCCTTGAGTTGCTCTGCGGTCAGCTGGCGGTGGGTGGTCGAGGCGGGATGGATGATTAGAGAGCGGGTATCGCCGATGTTGGCGAGGTGGGACACGATCTCGCAGTTCTCGACCAGGGCCTGGCCCGCCACGTAGTCGCCCTTGACCCCGAAGGTGAAGACCGCGCCGGCCCCCTTGGGCATGAACTTCTGCGCCAGCGTGTAGTAACTGCTCGACGGCAGTCCGGCGTAGGAGACCCAGTCGACTGCCGGATGGCTCTCCAGGAAGTCCGCGACCTTCAGGGCATTGGCGCAGTGCCGCTCCATGCGCAGGCTAAGCGTCTCGGTGCCGAGCAGGGTCAGCCAGGCGTTCATCGGCGACTGGCAGGGGCCAAGGTCGCGTAGGCCGACGGCGTGGGCATGGGTGATGAAGGCGAGGTCGCCGAAGGTCTCCCAGAAGGTCAGGCCGTGATAGGCCTCCTCGGGTTTCGACAGGCTGGGGAACTTGTCGCTGGCGCCCCAGTCGAAGCGCCCGCTGTCGATCAGCGCGCCGCCCATCGAGGTGCCGTTGCCGGAGAGGAACTTGGTGGTCGAGTGGGTGATCAGGGTCGCGCCCCAGTCGATCGGCCGGCAAAGATAGGGCGTCGCCATGGTGTTGTCGACGATCAGGGGAATGCCGGCCTCCTCGGCGATATGGCCCAGGGCCTCGAGGTCGTGGACCACGCCGCCGGGATTGGCCAGGGACTCGCAGAAAATCGCCTTGGTTCTGTCGTTGATCGCCGCGCGCACGGCATCGATGTCGTCGAAGTCGACGAAGCGAGAGGCCCAGCCGAACTTCTTGATGGTCTTGCCGAGCTGGGTGATCGAGCCGCCGTAGAGTCGGGTCGAGACGACGACCTCGTCGCCCGGCTCCATCAGCGCGAAGAGCGCAAGGATCTGCGCCGCGTGGCCGGAGGAACAGGCGGCCGTACCGCGCCCGCCTTCGAGCGCGGCCAGACGCTCTTCCAGCGCCGCCACCGTCGGATTGCCGAGCCGGGAGTAGATGAAGCCGAAGGTCTGCAGGTTGAACAGCGAGGCGGCGTGGTCGGCGTCTTCGAAGACATAGGAGGTGTTTTGGTAGATCGGCGTCTGCCGGGCGCCGGTGATCGGTTCAGGCTGGGTGCCGGCGTGGACCTGCAGGGTCTCGAAGCCGGGCGTCCTATCCTTGGTCATGTCTGTCTCCTTACACCCTGCGCCGCTTCGACGAGATGATCTGCGAGTTGAATCCGCCCCAGGACAGCTCGGTGTTGAGGCGTCCGTATTCGATCTTCGGGCAGCGGTTCATTACGGTCTTCAGGCCGGCGGCCTCGGCGCGGGCGGCGGCCTCGTCGTTGCGCACGCCGAGTTGCATCCAGACCACCTTGATCTGCTTGTCGTCCTTCAGCGCGATGGCCTCGTCGGCGATCGGCCCGGCGGCGGCCGAGTTGCGGAAGATGTCGACCATGTCGATGGGGCCGGGGGCGTCGGCCAGCTTGGCATAGGCGATCTCGCCCAGGATTTCCTTGCCGGCCTGACCGGGATTGATGGGAATGACCTTGTAGCCCTTGGTCAGCAGGTACTTCATGGCGAAGTTGCTGGGCCGGTTCCAGTTCGGGCTGGCGCCGACCATGGCGATGGTTTTGACCTCGCGCAGGATGTCGCGCAGGTAGGCGTCGGGGTAGCTGTCGTGATCCATGCTGTGCCGCTTGCTTTGCCTTGCCGGGAATAGGCGGCGGAGAATAGCGCAGGGGCCAGACGGGTAACAGGGCCGATCCCGGAAGGCAGCTATGCCGTAAATTCTTAGGGCGCGGTCACTCTGCCGCAGCAGCCGGCAACCTGCGCTTGCAGCTGCGGAAGGGCTGGGCCAGCTGCCCGAAGAAGCTGGGGGGCATGGGGTCGCCGATGCCGATGTCCACCGGCGGACGGCGGTCGCGCGGCAGGAAGAAGGTGCCGAGCAGCAGATCGAAGACCATCAGGTTCTCGCCGTAGTTCTTGTTGCCCTCGCTGAGCTTGCGCGAGTGATGCCAGCGGTGCAGTTCCGGCGTGTTGAAGAGGTAGGACAGCGGCCCGCAGCGCAGGTCCACGTTGCAGTGGGTCAGCATGCCGATGAAGGCGGTAATCGCGTTAGCCCAGATGATCACGGCCTCCGGCGCGCCGGCGAGCAGCATCAACGGCACCGAAAGGACGATCGAAACCAGGGTGTCGACGAAGTGGAAGCGCCCGGTGTTCCAGAACCACAGGCGGCGCACGCTGTGATGAACCGCGTGGAAGCGCCACAGCAGCGGCCACTCGTGGGACAGGCGGTGCGCCGTATAGAGCGCCGCCTCGCTGACCGTCAGGCCGAGCACTATCTGCAGGGCCAGGGGCCAGTCTCTGGGCCAGTAGCCGTTGCTGACAGGCTCGAAGATCAGGACGATGCCGAACACCGTGCCCATCAGCACGAAGCCCTGGGCCATGCCCTTGTTGAGCAGGGTATGCGCGAGATCGGGAAGGATCTGGCCGCAGTTGTCCAGCCAGCGGCGCTCATAGGGCAGCAGGCGCTCCAGGGCGAAGAGAGCGGCTGCGAGGCTGATGTAGACGGCGTTGAACCCGAGGATGCCGTAGCCATCGCGCAGCACAATGTCGGTCAGAAAGATGCTGGCCGCGAGCAACCCCGGCCACAGACTCCAAGCGAGGAAACCACGCAGCTGTCGCGACACGCAGCCCATCCCATCTTATCTCTGGAAGCCCCGCAGCTTCCCGCCAAGAACGGGCTGAGAATACTCCCGGCTCGAGCCCGCGCAAAGGCCCTCGTGATTTCGCGGGCCGCTGTAGGCGTGGGCGGCTCAGTCGCAAAACCCCCAGGCCCCGAGGTCGAAGTGAAAGTGATTGGCGTGGGCGGCGTCGCTTTCTGGACCGATCACGCCGCGGAAGATTCCGCAGGCGCCGCGATGAACCTCCTTCAGGAAGGCGCCTTTCTCGCCGCCGTCGTCCCAGTGATCGAGCACGGTGATCCGCGTGCCGTCGATCAGTTTGAAGCCGGCAACGTCGATGGCGTTGGCGCGGGCGTGCTCGCTGCGCCGTCCGGCCGGCAGGGAGTTGCGGTTGCGGCAGGCATAGGTGCCGTAGTGCTCGGCATGGGCCACGTCCTGGCCGAAATGCCGGCGCGCCGCCGGCTGGATCACGTCGCGCTCGAGATAGAACAGCGCTGCCGCCATGGGGCAGGTCAGGCTGAAGGGACGGTTCCAGCTCAGCAGGCTGCTCTGAACCCGCACCCCCGAGGAGATTCCACAACCCTCGACGACCGGCGAGTCGTCGATCCGGTCGAAGACGATGCCTTCCTGGGCCAGGGCGAAGACGCAGAGCTCCGGGTTGTCGCGGAAAGCGGCCAGGTCGGCCCGCAGGCCGCTGTCGGCGGGTGCGCTCGGCACCGGGCGTTCCTGCCCGCCGGCGCAGCTGGTGGCGGCGATGAGAACCAGCACCGCCCAGGATTGCCGCCAAGTCTGCCCAAGGGAAAAGAGCTTAGCGGTGTTTCCACACTGCTTGGCGTTTCTCGATGAAGGCGTCGATCCCTTCGCTGGCATCCTCGGTCATCATGTTGCAGGCCATGACTTCAGCTGCGAGATCATAGGCTTGGCTTCGAGTCGTTTCCAGCTGCCCGTAGAAGAGCTGCTTGCCGAGACGGATCGCAGAAGCGGATTTCGATTTTATCTTCTCCGCGATCTCGCCGACTGCGGCGTCGAGCTCTGCGGCGGGAACCACGCGGTTGATCAGGCCGAGATCCCGCGCCGTGGCGGCATCGACGAACTCCCCGGTCACCAGCATCTCGAAGGCCGGCTTCATCGCGACGTTGCGCGAGAGGGCGACCGCTGGGGTCGAACAGAACAGCCCGGCGTTGATGCCGCTGGTGGCAAAGCGCGCCTCCTCGGCGGCGACCGCGAGGTCGCAGGTCGCGACCAGCTGGCAGCCGGCGGCGGTGGCGATCCCCTGGACCCGGGCGATTACCGGCTGTGGCAGGGCGCTGACGGCGAGCATGAAGTCGCTGCACTGCCGGAACAGACGCCGGTAGTAATCCTGCTCCGGCGTCGCGCGCATCTGCTTCAGATCGTGGCCGGCGCAGAAGGCCTTGCCCTCCGCGGCCAGCACCACGACCCGCACGGAGTCGTCCTCTGCGATCTCGCGCAGCGCGGCCAGTAGCGCCGCAAGCATCTCCTCGGACAGGGCGTTGTACTGCTTCGGCCGATTCAAGGTCAGCGTCGCGACACCATCTGCATCCGCGCGCAACAGGATCGGCGCTTCGTCTAGGGCTTGGGCGGCTTCCCCGCGCATGGGCGGCTTCCTTCCTCTGACAGACAATCCGAATCTGGCCCCTTCGCAGGGGACACTTCAAGGTCTATTAAGGGGCCATCCAGTTTCACGAAGAGAGGGGGTTGCGTGCTCGAGCGCGTCCTTGTTCCGATTCACCGCGCCGGCTGGCCCTTCATCGCCGCCTTCCTTGCCGCCGCCCTGCTGCTCGGCCTGCTCAGCGGGACGCTGTTCTGGCTTGGGCTGATCGCGACGGCCTGGTGCGTGTATTTCTTCCGAGACCCGCCGCGTTACACGCCGGTGCGCCCAGGCCTGCTGGTCAGCCCCGCCGACGGCGTGATCGAGATGATCGCCCAGGCCGCGCCTCCGCCGGAGCTGGAAATGGGGGCGGAAGAACTGACCCGGGTCTCGATCTTCCTCAACGTCTTCGACGTGCACATCAACCGGATTCCCATCGGCGGGCGCGTGGCGCGGATCGCCTATCGCCCCGGCAAGTTTTTCAACGCGGCGCTGGACAAGGCGTCCGAGGAGAACGAACGCAACGCCCTGCGGATCGATCTCGATACCGGCGAGAGCGTCGCGGTGGTGCAGATCGCCGGTCTTGTGGCGCGGCGCATCCTCTGCCACATCCACGAGGGCGAGACGCTGCGCAGCGGCGAGCGCTTCGGCTTGATCCGTTTCGGCAGCCGCACCGATCTCTATCTCCCCAAAGGAGTCGAGCCGCAGGTCGCGCTCGGACAGCGGGTACTCGGTGGCGAGAGCGTGATCGCCGATATGATGTCCAAGGAGCCGCAGCGCTTCGCGGAGGTGCGCTGATGGCGGAAAAGCGCAAGGGTTTCATGGCCGGACGCTCGGTCAACTGGATCGTTCCCAATGCGATGACCCTGGTCGGGCTCTGCGCCGGGATCACCGGCATCCGCTACGCCATCGACGAGCAGTGGGAGCGGTCGGTGATCGCCATCGCCGTGGCTGCGGTGATCGACGGGCTCGACGGGCGGGTGGCGCGCGGCCTGCGCGTCGCCAGCCGCTTCGGCGCCGAGCTCGACTCCCTCTCCGATTTCGTCTGCTTCGGGGTCGCTCCGGCGCTGATCGTATACTACTGGTCGCTGCAGGACGCCGGGGGTCTCGGTTGGGCCTTCGCGCTCTGCTTCGCCGTCTGCTGCGCGATCCGCCTGGCGCGTTTCAACACCGAGCTCGACCCCGACGCCGCCGACGAAAAACCGGAGTGGGCGAAGCGCTTTTTCACCGGCGTTCCGGCGCCGGCCGGCGGCGGGCTGGCTTTGCTGCCCTTGATCTTCTCGCTGCAGCTCGAGGAGGGCGGTTTCGCCCATCCGGTGATCTGCAGCCTGACCTTGATCGGCGTCTCCGCGCTGATGGTCAGCCGCCTGCCGACCTACAGCCTCAAGCGCCTGCGCGTGCCGGGTCCCTATATCCTCTTCGTGCTGATCGGAATCGGCGCGGTGATCGCCTTCCTGATTTCGACGCCTTGGATGACCCTGGGTATTGCCGGACTGATCTATCTCGGCAGCATTCCCCTCGCCTGGCAGTCCTACCGCAAGCTGCAGAAGAATCCACCGCCTGCGCCGCACCACGACGAAGACGAGGAAGAAGGATAGGCATGGCGAAGATCACCCTGGGGGAATTGGCAGAGATCAACGAGGAGTTGGCCTGGGTGGTGACCCTGGGCCTGCGGATCGACGAGCTGGGCAAGGGTACGGCGAAGGTGACGCTGCCCTTCACGCCGAGCCAACTGCGCCCCGGCGGCACGATCAGCGGCCCCTCGATGATGGCGCTGGCCGACTATGCGATGTATGTCGCCGTCCTCTCGATGATTGGCCGGGTCGAGCTGGCGGTGACCACGAACCTGTCGATCAACTTCCTGCGCAAACCGCCGCCAAGCGATATCCAGGCCGATTGCCGCCTGCTCAAGCTCGGCAAGCGCTTGGCCTATGGCGAAGTCTGGATTCACAGTCCTGAGGGGCACGGCGAGGACCCGGTGGCGCACGCCACGGTGACCTACTCGATTCCGCCGAACTAAGCTTCGTCTCAGGCGTTCCAGGTCTGTTTGGCGGAGGAACTTTCATGACTCATCGGATTCACCTCTGCGCCGCAACGCTTGTCCTGGCGCTGGGTGCGCCCTCGTTCGTGCCGCCGGTTTACGCCGCGGACAAGCCGTTCACGGCCAAGGAGATAGATGGCGCGGTCTATGACGGTGGCCGGCTGCCATCCGGGCAGTCGACTCTGACCGCGAAGCTCCAGATACTTCTCGACCGGGCGCATGTTTCGCCTGGCGTCATCGACGGCTGGAAGGGTGGGATGAGCGAAAGCGCGATCCACGCCTTCGAGACGCGCGAGGGACTGCCGGCCGATGGCGTTATGGATGCGGAAGTCTGGCGGGCGCTCGGCGGACCCGACGCCGGGAACTTAACCCGTGACTATCGGATTACCGAAGAAGATACCGCCGGTCTCAACGATCCGCTGCCGGACGACTATGCGGAACTCGCCAAGCTCGAACGGCTGGGCTTCGTGCGGGTCAGCGAACGCCTGGCCGAGCGTTTTCACATGGATGAAGACTTTCTTCTCGCGCTCAATCCCGAGGCAGACTTCGAGGCGGGCGAAACCATCGCCGTCGCCGATCCTGGCCAGCCTCTCGATGCCGCGGTTTCGCGTATCGAGATCAGCAAGAGCGCGCGTCGCCTCGCCGCCTTCGATGAGGCCGGCAAGATGGTGGCGAACTATCCCGTGGCGGTCGGCTCGACGCAGACGCCATCGCCGACTGGTACGCACGGGGTTTCCGCGATCGCACTCAATCCCACCTATAGCTACAATCCGGACGTGAACTTTCAGCAAGGCGACAATAGCGAACAGCTTCTCCTGGCGCCCGGCGCCAATGGGCCGGTCGGCCTGGTCTGGATCGATCTCGACAAGCCCACCTACGGCATCCACGGCACCAGCGATCCTTCCAAGCTGTTCAAGGAGTTCAGCCACGGCTGTGTGAGAATGACCAACTGGGACGGCAGCGAATTGGCCGAGGCGATCGATATGAGCAGCAGTGTGATCTTCGTGGAATGAGCAGCTCTCTAGCGAGCGCAGGGGCGCTGCTGCTGCTCTGGGGACTGACGGGGCCGGCGCTGGCCCAGGAGGAGGATGCCAGCCCAGTCGATGAGATACCCACGGCGCGCCCCAACGACCTGCTCGATCCCAAGGCCAAGACGACGGAGGAGGAGCCGCGGGAGCGCGCGAGTAGCGGCAAGCCTGACGAAGAAGTTGTCGAACCGCCGGTCTGGAAGCTGCTGGTGCAGGACGAGGAGGACTACGCGGCCTGCCTCGATGACCTCAAAGGTTACGGCGTGAGCTACCGCGAGTTGCCGCCGGTCACTGACGAGGAGGTTGCCGACTGCGGCATTGTCCGTCCGCTTGAGATCGACAGTATCGTCCCCGGAGTTTCCGTGGAGCCCAAGGCAGTGCTGCGTTGCCCCGCGGTCCGGGCCTTGGCCGAATGGGTCACCCGCTTCGCGCTTCCGGCCTCGCTCGCGCTACCGGATCGCGGGCCGCTCATCAGCCTGCAGCAAGGCTCGACCTACGTCTGCCGCCGCCGCAACAACGCCGACGATGGTTTGGTCAGCGAACATGCCTTCGGCAATGCCATCGACATCATGGCCTTTGGATTCGCCAGCGGCGATCCGATCCCGGTCGAACCGCGGATGCGCGAAGGCACCATGGCAGAGGCCTTTCAGCGCGCGGTGCGGGCGAGCGCCTGCCTGAGCTTCACGACGGTGCTCGGGCCGGGCACGGATTCGGCGCACGCCGATCACCTGCATCTCGACATCAAGGAACGGCGCGGCGATTTCCGGCTCTGCCAATAGTCGGCGTGGCTGGTTAAGCCTTGCGGGTGCGCTCGGCGGCGGGCTGCAGAGACAGGATCCGCTGCAGCTCTGGATTATCCAGCAAGGTCGGGTCGGCCAGCCACTCCAGAAACAGCCCGAAGCAATCGTCGCCCCAGAATACCTGGCCGTCGATCAGGAAACTCGGCACGCCGAAAATGCCCTCTGCCGCGGCCTCTTCGGTATTGCGCTTGAGCCTCTCCTTCACCTCCGGTTCTCCGGTTGCGGCTTGCAGGTCTGTGACCCCCAGCTTCTCGGCAAGTGCGGCCAGGCTGGCGGGGTGCTGTCCGTCCCGGCCTTCGACCCAGAAGTGGTCGAAGATCGTCGCCACGACCTCGCGGCTCGAGCCCAGCGCGATGGCCAGACGCAGCGGAAGCAGGGGATTGAAGGGATGGCGTGGCGGCGGCTTGAAGGGGATACCGAGATTTCGCGCCCGCCAGTGGCAAAGCAGAAAGGTGTGGCGCTTCTTACCGGGAATCTCAGCCGGCCCGAGTTGGCCCCAGTGCTGCAGCAAGCCGGCGAAGAGCACCGGCTTGAAGACGATCTCCAGGTCCGGCGGCAGGCGGTCGAGCTGCTTGAACTGCAGATAGGCGTAGGGAGAGATGAAGTCGAAGAACCACTCGGCCCGGAGTTGCGTTTCCATGCCCGCTTGAAGCCGTGTTACTCGGCCGCGTCTGCGGCGCGTCCAGGCTTGGCGTCGATCCCCGGCAGCTCTGCAATCTGACAGCCGGTCGGGCAGCAGCGGCCGGGCTGCTTGGAGACCCGCGTGCCGTCGTCATAGACTCCGCGGTCGAGCAGCGCCTCGACCAGCTCGACCTTTTCGCCGACCGGATAGTTACGCCAGATCTCCCGCTTCATCGCCTCGGGCGAGCCGCCGCCGTGCAGCGAGATCACCGAGTACCAGCCGGCCTGATCGGAGACGGTCAGGTCTTCGATGAAACGGGCGACCTCGATGCGGTTCTCATAGGGAATATCGGCGCGGCCGCCGAGCACCTCGGCCAGCGAGGCGGCGGTCGCGGGGTTGTGGTCCTCGTCGGGTCCGGGCAGGGTCGCGATCAGGCCGCCGGATACCGTGTGCGCGAGACGGTGCATGTCGTAGATCTGGGTCGCCATCAGCAGCTTGCCGATGTTCGCGAACACCGGGTCCGGCATCATGTTGCCGGCCGGATCCTTCATGCCATAGACCGAGGCTGCAACGCCGCAGGCGTAGAAGCCCTCGACGATCTTGATCAGCTCGACCATCTGCTCGCGGATATGCGGGTGTTCGTCGGGGTCGAGGCCGTTGGCCTCGATCATTAAGGCGCCGGCGCCGATCAGCAGGTCGCCGAAGCCGGCCCGCGCGGCGATGCAGGTGTGGCGGTGATGGGTGGCATAGGCCGTGGTGGCAAGCCCGGCCTCGGCGGTCTCGCCGGCCATGAATACCCGGTCCCAGGGCACGAAGACGTCCTCGAACCGCACTACGCCGGTGGTCTGGCCGTACTTGTTGGAGAACTTCGCGTCCTCCTGGCCCGGGCGGCCCGCCTTGCGGGCGACGATGGTGATGCCCTCGGCATCGACCGGCACGGCGCAGCAGACCGCGAAGTCGGCGTCCTCGGGCCGGTGGGTGCGGCAGGGCATGACCAGGAACGCGTGCACATAGGGCGCCGCGGTGACGATCGCCTTGGTGCCGGAGATCACGATGCCGTCCTTGCGCCGTTCCTTGATGTGGACATAGGCGTCGCGATTCGCCTGCTCGCCGGGCCGCTTCGAGCGGTCGCCCTTGGCGTCGGTCATGGCGATGCCGATGGAAAGGTCGCGGTCCTGGGCGTCGTGCATCCAGTTGACGAAACGCTGACGGTAGTCGGTGCCGTGGACCTCGTCGGCGCGAGTCGTGCCTTGCAGCAGTCCGGCGAAGCCGTCGTGGGCGAGATAGCGCTGGGCGCAGCCGGAGACCTTGCAGACCAGGCGCACCGCCTCGAGCTTCATCAACAGGTCGTCAGCGGATTCGTCGACATGCAGCAGGCGATTGACGGTCTTGCCGGAGCTGCCCTGACGCGCGGTCATGAACTTTTCCTGCTCGGGCACCCGTGCCATGTCGTAGGTGACGCCGAGGGCGGCGATGCCCGGCTTGAGGATCGGCGCATCGGCGACGCTCTCGATCCGCTCTCCGTTGACGAAGACGCGGGGGCTGTAGGCGCGCAGGGACTCACGATAGTCGGCGGCGGACATCAGCATGCGATCTCTCCCGATTGTAACCTGCTCCCTTATGGTCCCTCGTTCATAAAGAGAGTCTTGGTTCTTCATAGCGCTTCCGCCGCACCGATGGTAGTGGGCGAACTGCGCCGCTGGTTTGCCGCGCCTGTCGCCTGCAAACGAAGATCGCCCTCGTTTATCCGCCGCTAGAGCGGCTTGGCGAAGCTGAGTTCGTGGCCGTCGGGGTCGGTAATGTGGAAGTAGCGCTCGCCCCAGTGGGCGTCGGCCGGCTCGGTGGAAGGCTTCAGCCCCTGGACCAGGGCGTTGCGGTGGAAGCTGTCGACATCCTCGACATAGAAGATCGTCCGGCCCCACCAGGTCCAGCGCGCGCCGCCGTGGGTCAGGATCAGATTGAGATAGCCGTCGCCCGCCTCGTAGCTGGTGAACTCCGCCTCCGGCCCGCCGAAGAGCCGTTCGAAACCCAGTGCCTCGTAGAAGGCGGTCGCGCGGGGCATATCCGTGGTCGCCAGGGTGACGGCGCTGAGGCCTGTAACGCGCATGCTGCTTTTGCCTCCCGGTTAAGAGCCTTTGCTTGACGACCTGTCTAGCCATGTCGCGACGTTCAAGGCAAGAAGGCGCGTGCCGCGGGACTTGAGCGGATCGAAAGGAGATAGCATGCAAGAGGTCACGATCGGGGACGCCGCGCTGACGCCGGAGCAGCTGCGCGCTGTGGCGCGGAACCGGGTTCCGCTGCGGATCGCGCCCTCCGCCCTGGAGCGGATGCGCGCCGGCCGCGAGGTGGTCGAGACCTTCGAGCGCGAGGATCGCGCCGTCTATGGCATCACACGCGGCTTGGGCCGCCGGGTGGTCAACCGCATCGAGGACCAGGACCGCCAGAGCTTCAGCCGCCGCATGCTGCGCGCCCGGGCCGGCGGCGCCGGCGACCCGCTGCCCGAAGAGGTGGTGCGCGCCGCGATGCTGGCGCGGGTCTGCTCCATGGCCTGGGGCGGCAGCGGCGCCCGGCCGGTGGTCGCCGAGACGCTGGCGGCGATGCTCAACGCCGGCGTGCATCCGGTGGTGCCCAGCATCGGGTCCTTCGGCGCCGCCGATCTGCTGCTGATGGCCAATGTCGGCCTGGTGGCGATCGGCGAGGGCGAGGCCTTCTATCAGGGCGAACGCCTGGCCGGCGCGGCGGCCCTGGCCAAAGCCGGCATCGCGGCGGTCGACCCGCTGTCCAAGGAAGGCTTGGCGTTGTGTAGCGCCAATTCGATCTCAGCGGGGATGGCGGGCTTGGCGCTGGCCGATCTGGTGGACGCCGAGCGTGCGCTGATGGCCGCCGCCGCGCTGTCCTTCGAGGCTTTTCGCGGCAACCCCAGCCCCTACGACGCGCGGATCGCCGCCGCCCGCCCCGCGCCGGGCCAGCCGCGGGCGGCGGAGGCTTTCCGGGCGTTGCTCGCAGGCGGCACGCTGTTCGACGAGGGGGAGCCCCGGCGGGTGCAGGACCCCATCTCCCTGCGCTGCATCAGCCAGGTTCACGGCGCGCTCTTCGCGGCCATCGACTTCGCCCGGCCGGCGGTGCAGGTCGAATTCGACGGCGCCGGGGACAACCCGCTGATTCTGACCGACGACCAGGAGATCCTCTCCAACGGCAACTTCCATAGCCCGGCACTGGCACTGGCCTTCGATACTCTGGGCCTGGCCACGGTGAGCTGCGCCCAGATGGCGCAGAAGCGCATCGCCAAGCTGATGAGCGCCGAGCTGACCGACCTGCCGGCCGGGCTGAATACCAATCCGTCTTCGACCGCCGGCATCGGCATCGTCGGCGCGGTCGCCGAGCTGCTGGTCAAGGAGATGCGGGTGCTGGCCGCACCGGCGACTCTGCACAGCGACGCCACCTACGATGTCGAGGATCATGCGCCGATGACCCTGCTCGCCGTGCGCAAGCTGCGCGACCTGCTGCCGCTGTTGCACAATCTTATCGCCTGCGAGCTGGTGGCCGCCGCGCAGGCCTTCGAACTGCGCGGCGCGCCTCAAGCGGGGCCCGCGGTGAGCCGCCTATACCGCGCTGTGCGCGAAGAAATTCCTTTTATGTATGAGGACCGTAGCACCCGAGACGAGCTGGCCAGGCTGTCCGCCCTGGTGGGCTCCGGCAAGCTTCTTGGCGAGTCGGCGCTGTCCACGGTAAAATAATACCTTAAATATAACCCCATTGTTTTTCCTGTCATATTCCAGTTGACAGCGGCCCGAACTGCCCATAGAAAGCCGCGGTCGCGTAGCGGGCGTCTCCGCTGCGCAAAGCATTTTCGAGAAGGCGACGGAACCCATGAAGACCTATTCCGCTAAGCCGTCGGAAGTCGAGAAGAAGTGGATCGTGGTCGACGCCGACGGCGTCGTCCTCGGCCGGCTCGCCAGCCAGATCGCCAAGATCCTGCGCGGCAAGCACAAGCCGAGCTTCACGCCCCATATCGACTGCGGCGACAATGTCATCGTCATCAATGCCGCGAAGGTGTGCCTGACCGGTAACAAGCGCACCGACAAGCGCTTCTACTGGCACACCGGCTATCCGGGCGGCATCAAGGACCGCACGGTCGAGCAGATCCTCGAGGGCAAGCATCCCGAGCGGGTGGTGTTCAAGGCGGTCGAGCGCATGGTGCCGCGCGGGCCCCTGGGCCGTGTCCAGATGAAGAACCTGCGGGTCTATCCCGGCACCGAGCACCCGCATGTGGCGCAGCAGCCCGAGACGCTTGACGTCGGCGCGATGAACCCGAAGAACAAGAGGGCCTGAGCATGGCTGACGAGACGCAAACTCTGAACGATCTCTCCGAGCTGGGCGAGGCCACCGGCGCTGCGGTCACCGAGACCGCCGCGCAGCCCGCCGAGCCGCAGATCGACAAGCAAGGCCGTGCCTATGCCACCGGCAAGCGCAAGGACGCGGTCGCCCGCGTCTGGATCAAGCCGGGCAGCGGCGTGTTTACCGTCAACGGACGGGTCGTCGAGACCTACTTCGCGCGCCCGGTGCTGCGCATGCTTCTGGCGCAGCCTTTCGAGGCGGCCGCCCGCAGCGACCAGTACGATGTCACCGCCACGGTGACCGGCGGCGGGCTCTCCGGCCAGGCCGGCGCGGTGCGTCATGGCATCTCCAAGGCGCTGATCCGCTACGAGCCGGATCTGCGTCCGGTGCTCAAGCAGGGCGGCTTCCTGACCCGCGACTCCCGCGTCGTCGAGCGCAAGAAGTACGGCCGCGCCAAGGCCCGAAAGAGCTTCCAGTTCTCGAAGCGCTAAGCCGCTGGACAAATCCGGGAGTTCTTCCCTATTGCCAAGGGCGGCTCCGCAAGAGCCGCCCTTTTTCGTGCTAAACTGAGGCCGATATGAGCGACAAGATCAGAGTGGGCGTGCTGGGCGCCTCGGGCTACACCGGCGCCGACCTGGTGCGGCTGCTGGCGACCCATCCCAACACCGTGACGGAAGTCCTGACCGCAAATCAGCATGCCGGAAAGCCGATGCGTGCGGTCTATCCGCATCTCCAGATGCTCGACCTGCCGGACCTGATCCGCATCGAGGACGCGGACTGGTCCGCGCTCGACGTGATTTTCTGCGGCCTGCCGCACGGCACCACGCAGGAAATCGTCGCCGGCCTGCCGCGCGGCGTGAAGACCGTGGACCTCTCGGCCGATTTCCGGCTGCGCGATCCGGCGACCTACGCCGCAACCTACGGCCATGAACATCTGGCGCCGGAGTTGCAGGAGGAGGCGGCCTACGGCCTCACCGAGTTGAACCGCGAGGCGGTCAAGGGCGCGCGGCTGGTGGCCTGTCCGGGCTGTTATCCGACAGCGGTGCTGCTCGCACTGGCGCCGCTCGCCGAAGCCGGGTTGATCGATGCCTCCGACGTGGTGATCGACGCCAAATCAGGGGCCACCGGAGCCGGCCGCAAGGTCGACCAGAGCCTGCTCTTCGCCGAGGTAGGGGAGGGGATCCATCCCTATGCCGTCGGCAAGCACCGCCATGCCCCGGAGATCGAGCAGGAACTCGGTTTGGCCGCCGGTCTGGAACTCAAGGTCAACTTCACCCCGCATCTGATCCCGATGAACCGGGGGGAACTGGTGACCTGTTACGTGCGTTTGGCCGAAGGCAGCCTGCCTGACGAGCTGCGCGACAACCTGGCGACGCGCTACGCGGACGAGCCATTCGTCGGTGTCCTGCCGGAAGGCGAAGTCCCGGCGACGCGTAACGTACGCGGCTCGAACTTCTGCCATATCGCGGTGTTCCCGGACCGCATTCCCGGCCGGGCCATCGTCATCGCCGTGATCGACAACCTGGTGAAAGGGTCGAGCGGGCAGGCGCTGCAGAACATGAACGCGATGTTCGGCCTCCCGGAAACCACGGGGCTATTGCAGCAGCCGCTGTTCCCCTAAAGCAGGGCCGAGGCGTATCGCCTCGCCAAAACGTGTTCGTCGGACAGTCCTCCAGGACGGCCTTCGGCTTGCGCTTTACCGGCACTGCGGGATAATAGCCGCATCTTCTCGGGCATCCGGGATGGCGGCGCGCAGGTGCCTTTCGCTGCCGTCTTCTTCGAACAGCCGCCAAACTGCGTCGGAGTGCGTCATGAAGGGGTTTGCGAGGTGGGCAGCCAGCGGTTGTTTGGCGAGCACGATCTTGCTTGCCGCCGCGCCGGCGGTAGCTGGAATCCAGGACTTCTTTATCCACAACGACGGCAAGTTCGCCATTTACTACATCTACATCTCGCCGGATTACTCGACCGAGTGGGAGGAGGACGTCCTCGACTCCGACGTGCTGATGCCGGGCGATTCGCTCGAGATCGAGATGATCGACTATGGGAACCACTGCTACTTCGACATCCTGATCGAAGATTCCCAGGGCAACAGCCGCGAGTACAGGGATGTCGATCTCTGCGACGTGGTCGACGTTCACTTTCCCTAGCTGCGGCGGATTTCGGTCTATCGAAGCCTCGCGGGCGATGATATCAAAGGGCGGTTTCCCTAGCCCCTAAGCGCCATGACCGCTCTGATTCTCTCCCATAACGGCAAGTCGCCGCGCATCCATTCCGACGCCTTCATCGCGGAGAATGCGGTGATCATCGGCGACGTGGAGATCGCCGCCGGCGCTTCCGTCTGGTACGGCTGCATTCTGCGCGGCGACGTCAACCGTATCGTCGTTGGGGAGGACACCAACATCCAGGACGGCACCGTGGTGCACGTCGACGATGCACGCGACGACCTGCCCGGCGGCCTGCCGACCTTGATCGGCGCAAAAATCACCATCGGCCACATGGCGCTGCTGCACGCCTGCATCCTGGAGGACGGCTGCTTCGTCGGCATGCGCGCGACGGTGATGGACGCGGCGGTGATCGAGAGCGGGGCGATGGTCGCCGCCGGCGCGCTGGTCACGCCGAACAAGCGGGTTCCCAAGGGCGAGCTCTGGGCCGGCAGTCCCGCCAAGCTGATGCGTGAACTGAGCGAGGGCGAGCGGGAGATGATGGTCGACTCGCCGGCCCGCTACGCCGGTTACGCCCAGGCCTATCTCCAGCGCCAGCACGACCAGCTGACGAAGCGGATCAGCGAGGCGGGGCGACTGCGCCGCAGTGCGCGGCGGCGCGGCCGGCAGGACCCCTAAACGCATGGCGGGCAAAGGCCGGGCCCGGAAACTTCTCAAGCCGAAGCGGCCGCGCAACCCGCTGGTCCCTGTGGTGCGTGGTCTGCGGCCGAAGACCGAGCCGCCGGCGACTCGCTACAGGCGGCGTCCGAAACACCCCCGGAAGCACTCCGAAGATTAGAAATTACTCGCCGGCGGCGCGCGTCTCTTCACTGCGCGCGGGGCGCAGGCGCGTCGGGCGCAGTTCGCCAGCCGCATCCAGGATCGGGTAGGCCACCGAAGTGAGGTGGGAATGGATGCGCTTCAGGTCGCGCAGGATGTCCATATGCAGCGCGCTGGTCTCGATGGTCTCCGGCCGGCCGTCGCGCAGGCGGTCGAGGTGGTGCAGACTGCCCAGGCGTTCCTGCTCGCGGAACTCGGTCTTCTGCTCGATCAGCGCCCGCGCCATGCCGGGATCGCGGGAGACGAAGACGCTCATCGCGACCTGCATCTGGCGCACCACGCCGGCGTGGAACTCGCAAATCTCGGTGTAGCCTTCGTCGGAGAAATTGAGCTGGTTGCGCCGCCGCTTCTTCGCCAGGTCCATCAGGCTGTTCTCGATGATGTCGCCGATGTGCTCGAGATTGGTGGTGAAGATGATGATGTTGGTGCAGTCGCGGCTTTCCTCCTCGCTCATCTTGTTGCGCGAGATCTTGGTCGCGTAGAGCTTGATCTCCTCATGCAGCTCGTCGACCTTGTCGTCGAGGTCGCGGATGCGCTCGATATCCGCCGGATCCTCGGATTCGAAACAGCCGATCGAGCCTTTCAGCATGGTCTCCACGACATCGGCCATGCGCATCACCTCGCGGGTCGCGCAGGCCAGCGCCAGCTTGGGATTGCCCAGGACGCCTTCGTCGAGGTGGCGCACCGTCGGTTCCACGCCGCCGCCGCTCGGTTCCCGGAAAACCCGCACGAGCAGCGCCGCGATCGGCGCCAGCAGCGGGAGGAAGACGATGGCGAGCGCCAGATTGAAGGCGGTGTGGAAGTTCGCGATCTGACGCCCAGGCTCGCCGCCGAGCTGGCTCAACAGGGGCAGCAGGAGATCGATAACCGGCAGAACGGCGATCATACCTAGGGCGCGGAATAGCAAATTGCCATAGGGCAGGCGCCGCGCCTCCACCGAACTTTGCGCGGTGAGGCCGATGGCGACCAGGGCGGTGCCGATATTGGCGCCGAGCACCAGCGCCATGCCGAGCGGCAGGGCGATCACGCCGCTCGCGGTCAGCGACATGATCAGCAGCACCATGGCGACCGAGGAATGGGCAAGCCAGGTCAGCGCGGCGGCGACGACGACCGCCAGGATGGGGTCGTTGCCAAGCGCCTGCAGCACCGCCTGCAGGGACGCGCTCTCGCGCAGCGGCTCGGAAACGCCGACCACCAGCTGCAGGGCGAGCAGCACCAGACCCAGGCCGATGGCGGCCCGTCCGAGATGACGGCGGATCGGCTTCTCGCTGGTCATGAAGGAGATCACGCCGCCGGCGATCAGCACCGGAGAGAGCCAGGCGATGTCGAAGGAGAGGACCTGCACCACCAGGGTCGAGCCGAGATCCGCGCCGAGGATTACTGCCAGCGCCGTGGCCAGGCCGATCAGGCGGTTCTGCACGAAGGAGATCGCCAGCAGGGTGGCGCCGGTGGCGCTTTGCAGGGCCGCCGCCGCACCGACACCGGCGCCGAAGGCCGCCAGGCGGTTTTGCGCCGACCCGGAGAGGGCCTGCCGCAGCCGCGCACCGTAAGCCCGCATGATGCCGGTGCGGATCATCCGCACAGCCCAGAGCAGCAGGGCGACTCCGCCGATAATATTCAGTAAGATTTCATGGCCCGCCATGGAGGCAGCGTCTTTCCGATTACTTATGCTTTGGCGATGAAGTGGAGGCGAGCGCGCGGATTCACAAGCTCGACTCCGCCAACTATTTCGTGACAGCTAAATGTAATAAAACTGTAACGTTTTGCAAGGGACAGCAATCGGACATTCCCCGGAGGAGGGGCCTCCTCCCTGGCGTGCGATGTTCTGGCAGCGGGTCACTGCGGCCCTGAGGCCTCAGTCGGGCGTGACCCGAACCTTCACGTAGCTGCCGGGGGCCTCCTCGATGACCTTGAGCTTGCCGTCGCCAGGGGTCCGCGCATCGACCTTCGGGCCGCCGTGGCGGGCCACCCACTTCATCCACTCGGGCCACCAGGAGCCGCTGTGTTCGGCCGCGCTGGACAGCCACTTGTCCGGCGTGCTCGGGTTTTTCTCGTTGGTCCAGTAGCCGTACTTCTCGGCCGCCGGCGGATTGACCACGCCGGCGATATGGCCCGAGGCGGCGAGGCAGAACTTGATCTTACCGCCGACCTGCTGCGTCAGCGCGTAGGTCGACTTCCAGGGCGCGATGTGGTCCTCGCGCGCCGAGAGCATGAAGCTCGGCGTTTCGATCTTGCCGAGGTCGATCGGCACAGCGTTCAACTCGATCCCGCCGGGTTCGACCAGCAGGTTCTCCTGATACATCTTGCGCAGGTAGAAGGAGTGCATCGCTGCCGGCATCCGCGTGGAATCGCTGTTCCAGTACAGCAGATCGAAGGGGAAGGGATCCTTGCCCAGCAGGTAGTTGTTGATCACGAAGGACCAGATCAGGTCGTTGGCGCGCAGCATGTTGAAGGTCGTCGCCATCTCCGAACCCTCGAGGTAGCCGCGCTCGTTCATCTTGTCCTCGAGAGCGGCGAGCTGCTCCTCGTCGATGAAGACGCCGAGTTCGCCGGCCTCGGAGAAGTCGGTCATGCAGGTCAGGAAGGTGGCGCTGCGGATCCGGGAGATGTCCGGCCCAGGCTTGTTCTTCGGCTTGGCCGAGAGATAGGCGAGGCTGGAGGCCAGCAGGGTGCCGCCGAGGCAGTAGCCGACGACATTGATCTCCTTCTCGCCGGTGGCCTGCTCGACCGCGCCGATGGCGCCGAACATCCCCTCGAGCATGTAATCCTCGAAGGATTTCTTAGCCAGTTTCTCGTCGGGATTGACCCAGGACACGACGAACACCGTCATGCCCTGTTCGACGCACCACTTGATGAAGGAGTTCTTTTCGCGCAGGTCGAGGATGTAGAACTTGTTGATCCAAGGCGGGACGATCAGCAGCGGCCGCTGATAGACCTTCTCGGTCTTCGGGCTGTACTGGATCAGCTGGAGCAGGTCGTTCTGGAAGACGACCTTGCCCGGCGTGATCGCGATGTTCTCGCCGACCTTGAAGGCGTCGTAGTCGGTCATCTTGATCGCCAGCTGGCCTTTGCCGCGCTCCAGATCGTCGAGCAGGTTCTGCAGCCCCTTGACCAGGTTTTCGCCGCCGCTTTCCAGCGTCGTGCGCAGGACCTCCGGATTGGTCATCAGGAAGTTCGATGGCGCCAGCGCATCGACGAACTGACGGGTGTAGAAATCCACCTTCTTGGCGGTCTTGTCGTCCAGCCCCTCGACCTCGTTGACCGTCGACTGCATCCAGCGCGCGGTCAGCAGATAGGACTGCTTGATGAAGTCGAAAAGCTGGTTCTCGTCCCAGGCGGGGTCGCGGAACCTGCGGTCCTCGCGCGCCGGCTCGGCCAGGGTCTCGGTCTCGGCGCCCCACATCCGCTGCGCGGTGTTCTGCCAGAGGCGCATGTAGTCCTGCCACAGGTTCATCTGCGCCTGCATCATCTTGCTGGGATCGGCCATCATCCGGGCTGTCATCTCCATGAAGGCGCCGCCGACGTTGAGGGGATCGAGCGCGGCATTGCCGCCGCGGTCGTCATCGGCCTGACGCTCCAGAAAATCGTTGACGAGCTTTTGGCTGCGCTCTGCGATGTCCGCCATCGACTTGGAGAATTCGACCGGATCAGGGAGTTTTACTTCAGATCCCTGTTGCTCACCCATTAGATGTTTCCTTATGATTTCCGTGGTAACGCTGCTATTCTTGACGGCGAAGCGGGCTGCGGAATACACAGCCCATTACCAGACGCCTTGTCAGGACTCGGCGCGCAGGGTAGCTAGCTCGCGTCTAAGGAGCAAGTGGGGGCGCTGGTCACGCAGCGCCAGTCTAGTAGGGGAGACTGAGTCGCATGTGCAAGCAGGCTGGGGGGAGCGTGCCGGAGTGGATGGGACTATGAACACAGGCATGGCATCGCCCGTTTCGCGGCTGTGGCTGACCGCCGCCCTCGCGGTACCCTTGCTGCTGGGCGGCTGCGGCACCTTCGGCGACGACGCCCCGCAGACCACGACGCTCTCCAGCGAGGCTCAGCCCGCGGAGAACGAGAGCTATCCCAATCTTGGCACGGTGCCGAGCGAGCGCCCCACCGTGACAACGCAGGAACAGCGCGAAGCCTTGCAGCAGGGGCTGCGCGAGCAACGCAGAGACTCCCTGCCGGCGGCGGGCAGGCAACCCAGCGATGTTTCCGGTGGAAGCTCCTCGGGCACCGCGGGCAGTCAGCCTCCGGCGCCGCCGACTCCCTCGATCCAGAGCGCGCCCTCGCAAAGCAGCCTGACACCGACCCAGCGCGTCGCTCAGGCCTCCGCGCAGCCGCAAAACACTGCGCCGCAAAACACCAGCCAGTACGCCAGCCAGCAGCAGGCCTATGCCGATGGCGGGGTGCTGCTGGCCGGACAGACGCCACCGGATATGCTGCCGCCGATGGCCTACAACCAGAGCGGCTATGGCGGCGGAACCACGGTGATTTCCTCGCAGGGCGCCGCCCAGCCTTCAGGTCCGGCTGCACGCTATGACGCGACTGTTCAGCCCGGTTCGCAGACCGCCACTGCCGGCTACGGCGACGCCTACGCCGGTGCGGATGATCTGGCCGGGGTGATTTACTTCAATCACGGTTCGGCGGGGCTCAGCGGCAATGACCGTCAGGTCCTGCGGAATATCGCCGATGCCCAGAAGGCACGGGGCGGAACCCTGATCGTGGTCGGCCATGCCTCGGCGCGCACGCAGAGCCTCGACCCCGAAACGCATTTCGAGGCGAATCTGGAAATGTCGCAACGGCGCGCCAATGCGGTGGCCGAGGCGCTGCGCGGCCTGGGCGTTTCCAGCAGCAGCCTCTTCGTCGAGGGGCGCGGGGCCGTGCAGCCGGTGTATCAGGAGGTCATGCCGACCGGCGAAGCCGGCAACCGGCGGGTCGAAATCTTCCTGCGCTGACCCTTGGCGCCGGCGGCGCGGCCGCAGGCTGCCGCGCCCTAGGGAGCGGCCGGGAGGCCTCGGGCGCAAAAAATCCCTCGAAACCGGCCTGTGCTGCCGTTACAAGAGGCGTCCCGCAGTCTTGGCAGTATGAGAGCTGGTCGTCCGGCGATGGCCCAGGAATTTCACCGCATAAAGCGCTTGCCGCCCTACGTCTTCGCAGAGGTCAATGCCCTCAAGGCGGCGGCGCGCGCCAGCGCCGAGGACATCATCGATTTCGGCATGGGCAATCCGGACCAGCCGCCGCCGGCGCACGTGGTGGAAAAGCTGATCGAGGTGGTGCAGTCGCCGCGGGTCCACCGCTACTCCAATTCGCGCGGAATTCCGGGCCTGCGCAAGGCGCTCGCCGCGTACTATGACCGGCGCTTCGGGGTCGATCTGGACCCGGAGCGGGAAATTGTCGCCACCATCGGCTCGAAGGAAGGCCTCGCCAACCTCGCCCAGGCGATCACCAGCCCGGGCGACATCATCCTGGCGCCGAATCCCAGCTATCCGATCCACGCCTTCGGTTTCATCATCGCCGGCGCGGCGATCCGCTCGATGCCAGCCGCCTCGGACAGCGTCTTCATGGAGGCGCTGGAGCGGGCCGTGCGCCACTCGGTGCCCAAGCCCTCGGCGCTGATTCTCAACTATCCGAGCAATCCGACGGCGGAGGTGGTCGGCCTCGACTTCTACGCCGAGGTGGTCGATTTCTGCCGCCGGCACGAGATCTACATCATCTCCGACCTGGCCTATGCGGAGGTCTACTTCGATATCGCGCCGCCGCCGTCGATCCTGCAGGTTCCCGGCGCCAAGGAGATCGCCGTCGAGTTCACCTCGCTCAGCAAGACCTATTCCATGCCCGGCTGGCGGATCGGTTTCTGCGCCGGTAATCCAGGGCTGATTGCGGCCCTGGCACGGGTCAAGTCCTACGTCGACTATGGGGCCTTCACCCCGATCCAGGTGGCGGCGACCGCCGCTCTCAACGGTCCGCAGGACTGCGTCGACGAGATGCGCGCGCGCTATCGCGGCCGCCGCGATGTACTGGTCGAAGGCCTGAACGCCGCCGGCTGGGAGCTTGCCTCGCCGCCGGCGACGATGTTCGCTTGGGCCCGTCTGCCCGAAGGCTTTCGCCATCTCTCCTCGCTGGAGTTCTCCAAGCTGCTGCTGGAGCACGCCAAGGTGGCGGTCTCGCCGGGCGTCGGTTTCGGCGAGTATGGCGAGGGCCATGTCCGTCTCGCGCTGGTGGAGAACGAGCACCGTACTCGCCAAGCGGTCAGGAATATCAAGAGCTTCATCAAGAAATTTAAACAAGAAGATGATTTTCAGAAGGCAGGATAGAGCACCGTGACCTCCCCCTTACGACTTGGAATCGCCGGGCTGGGCACCGTCGGCGCGGGCACTCTGGAGGTGCTGCAGCGCCAGCGCGGCCTCTTGATGCAACGCTGCGGCCGTCCGCTCGAGGTCACCGGGGTCAGCGCCCGCACTCCGGGCAAGGACCGCGGCGTGACCCTTGCAGACATGCGCTGGTTCGACGACGCCGTCGCGCTCGCCAAGGATCCGGAGGTCGACCTCTTCGTCGAGCTGATCGGCGGTTCCGAAGGCGTCGCCAAGGAGGCGGTCGAGGCGGCGCTGAGCAGCGGCAAGGACGTGGTGACCGCGAACAAGGCGCTGCTCGCCCATCACGGCGCGGCGCTGGCCAGGCTGGCCGAGGCGAACGGCGCGGTGATCGCCTACGAGGCCGCGGTGGCCGGGGGCATTCCGGCGATCAAGTCGCTGCGCGAAGGCCTGGCCGGCAACGCCATCACCCGGGTTTTCGGCATCCTTAACGGTACCTGCAACTACATTCTCTCCTCGATGCGCGAGACCGGCCGGACCTTCAACGAAGTGCTGGAGGAGGCCCAGGCCCTGGGCTACGCAGAGGCCGACCCCAGTTTCGACGTCGACGGCATCGACGCCGCCCACAAGCTGGCCCTGCTGACCGCCCTGGCGTTCGGCTGCGAGGTCGATTTCGACGCGCTCTACGTCCAGGGCATCCGCAACGTCAGCGCCGCCGACATCGCCTTCGCCGACGAGTTGGGCTACCGCATCAAGCTGCTCGGCATCGCCTCGCGGCGCGACGGCGGGGTCGAGCAGCGGGTGCATCCCTGCATGATCCCGCGTGACAGCCAGATCGCCAGCGTCGAGGGGGTGTTCAATGCCATCCTGGCCGAGGGAGACGCGGTGGATTCAATCATGACCGTGGGACGCGGCGCCGGCGCCGGCCCGACGGCCTCCGCCGTGGTCGCCGACATCGTCGACATCGCCCGCGGCAACCGCTTGCCGGCCTTCGGCCTGCCCGCGGCCGAGCTGGCCAAGCTGCCGACTCTGCCGATGGAACAGCACGAAGGCAGCTACTATATGCGCCTGACGGTGGTCGATCGTCCGGGCGTGATCGCCGACATCGCGGCGGCGCTGCGCGACGAAAAAATCTCCGTCGAGGCCATGCTGCAGCGGGGCCGTGCGCCGGAAGCCGCGGTGCCGGTGGTGATCACCACCCATGAGACCAGCGAGGCGCGGATGAATGGCGCGCTGCGCAGAATCTCGGCCCTCGATGCAGTCTCCGAACCACCACAGGTGATTCGCATCGAAACGCTGTAGACTGCGACTCCTTGGAACCACAACGAGACGAATCGGGAAGAGGCAATGACAGCACCGCAATCCATGGATCGCAATCTGGCGCTGGAATCCGTCCGTGTTACGGAGGCTGCCGCGCTGGCGGCCTCCCGCCTGATGGGACGCGGCGACGAGAAAGCGGCCGATCAAGCGGCAGTCAATGCCATGCGCGACATGCTGAACGCCCTGGACATCGAGGGCACGGTGGTAATCGGCGAGGGCGAGCGCGACGAGGCCCCGATGCTGTTCATCGGCGAGAAGGTCGGCGCCGGCGGACCGAAGATCGACATCGCACTGGACCCGTTGGAAGGAACCACGATTACCGCCAAGGGCGGGCCCAACGCTCTCGCGGTCATGGCCATGGCCGAAGAAGGCGGCTTTCTCAACGCGCCCGACATCTACATGGACAAGATCGCCGTCGGCGGCAATCTGCCAGAGGACGTGGTCGATCTCGACGCGACCCCGGCAGATAATCTGACCAACTTGGCAAAGGTCTTGGGCAAGCCGCTCGAGGATCTCGTCGTTTGCATCCTCGATCGGCCGCGCCACGGCGATCTGATCGCCGCGGTGCGCGCAGCGGGGGCGCGGATCATGCTGATCGGCGACGGCGATGTCTCCGGCGTCATCGCGACCTCCAGCGAGCGCAGCGGCGTCGATATCTACATGGGCAGCGGCGGCGCGCCGGAAGGCGTTTTGGCGGCGGCGGCGCTGCGCTGTATCGGCGGCCAGTTCCAGGGCCGGCTGATGTTCCGAAACGAAGACGAACGCGCCCGGGCGCGACGCTGGGGTATCGAGGACTTCGACCGCAAGTACAAGCTGGAGGATCTGGCCAGCGGCGACGTGATGTTCGCCGCCACCGGCGTCACCGACGGCTCGATGCTGAAGGGTGTGCGCCGCTTCAGGGGCGGCGCGACCACGCAGTCGATCGTGATGCGCTCGAAGACCGGCACGGTCCGCATCGTCGACGCAACCCACAACTTCGGGCTGAAGACCTGGTACGACAAGCTTGGAGACTAGGCGGGCCTGTCTTCTCGGCGTCGAGCGCTCGCTGAGCGGCAAGCGCTGGGAAACCCGGTTGGCCGACGGACGCGCCGCGCTGACCCTGGCGCAGCGGCTTGAGCTTCCGGAAATCGTCGGCCGGCTTCTCGCGGCGCGCGGCGTCAGTCCCGAGGAGGCCGCGCTGTTTCTGGCGCCGACTCTGCGCGATCTGCTGCCCAATCCCTCGCGCCTTCAGGATATGGATACCGCCGCCCGGCGTTTAGCCGAGGCTGTCGAGCGGGGCGAGCGGATCGCCGTGTTCGGCGACTACGACGTGGACGGCGCGACCTCCTCGGCGCTGCTGCGGCGCTTTCTGCGCCAGATCGGGCAGGAGCCGCGGGTCTACATCCCCGACCGTATCGCCGAGGGTTACGGGCCTAACGCGCCGGCGCTGCGCCGCCTGGCGGAGGAGGGGGCGAAGCTGGTGATCACCGTCGACTGCGGGATCACCGCCTTCGAGGCTCTCGAGGCCGCCCGCGACGCCGGCCTGGAGAGCATCGTCGTCGATCATCACGCCGCCGAGCCGCGGCTGCCGCCCGCGGTGGCCGTGGTCAATCCCAACCGCCTGGACGACGACAGCGGTCTGGGGCAGCTCGCCGCCGTCGGCGTCACCTTTCTGCTGCTGGTGGCGCTCAACAGGGCGCTGCGCGAACGCGGCTGGTACGAAAGGTCCGGGAAAAGCCCGCCCGATCTGCTGGCACTGCTCGACCTGGTCGCGCTGGGCACGGTCTGCGACGTGGTACCGCTTACCGGCCTCAACCGGGCCTTCGTCTCCCAGGGACTGAAGGTCCTGGGGCAGCGGCGCAACGTCGGTCTCAAGGCGCTGGCGGATGTCGCCGGGATCGAGGAGGCGCCCGGCACCTATCATGCCGGCTTCCTGCTCGGCCCGCGGGTCAATGCCGGGGGCCGGGTCGGGCAGGCGCCGCTGGGCGCCGAGCTGCTGGCGACCGACGACATCGCCCTGGCGGCGAACATCGCCCGCCAACTCGACGCCTACAACGCAGAGCGCAAGGAGATCGAGGCCGAAGTGCTCGACCAGGCCCTGCTGCAGGTCGAAGCGGAAGGCGCGCCGGAGGGCCTGGTCTTCGCCGCCGCGGAAGGCTGGCACGCCGGGGTGATCGGGATCGTCGCCAGCCGCCTCAAGGATCGCTACAACCTGCCTGCCCTGGTGGTCGCCCTGGAGAACGGGATCGGCAAGGGATCGGCGCGCTCGGTGCCTGGCGTCGATCTCGGCGCCGCGGTGATCGCCGCGCGCCAGGCCGGCCTGCTGATCAACGGCGGCGGCCATCCCATGGCGGCTGGCCTGACGGTTGCCGAAGCCAGCTCGGGGGAACTGCGCGCCTTCCTTGCCGATCGCCTGGGGGAGGTTTTGCGCAAGCTCGGCTACGTCCCAGCCCTGGGCATCGACGGCGCGCTGGATATCGCAGGCGCCAACAGCGAGCTGGTCGGCCATCTCGAGCGCCTGGCGCCCTTCGGAACCGCCAATGCCGAGCCGCGCTTCCTGCTGCCCGAGGTGCGCATCGTCGAGTCTGCGGTGGTCGGCGAGAACCATGTGCGCTGCACCTTGGCCGGCGCCGATAAAGGCCCGCGTCTGCGCGCCATCGCCTTCCGCGCCCTGGACACCCCGGTCGGGGAAGCTCTGCTGAAGCCGCGCGGCCTGCCGCTGCATATCGCCGGCAAGCTGCGCGCCGACAGCTGGCGCGGCGGCGAGGCCGTGCAATTCTTGATCGATGACGCCGCCCGGCCCTGAGTTATACTTGGGCGATGGTCAACTCCCTGAAAGCCTTGCCCTTGCTTGCCGCATTTCTGCTGCCCTGCGGCCCTGCCGCGGCCCAGCAGGCTGTCGACCTGGAACTGGTGCTGGCCGTCGATGCCTCCTCTTCGGTGGCGATCTGGGAGTTCGACTTGCAGATGAAGGGGATCGCCGCCGCCTTCCGCGACCCTGAGGTGCATGGGGCGCTGCGCGCCTCGGGCGATGACGGGGTCGCGATCTCCCTGGTGCAGTGGTCGGGGCGGGACCGGCAGGAGCTGGTGATCGACTGGGCGCTGCTGCGCGGTGCCGAGGATGCCGAGGCCTTTGCCGACAAGGTGGACATGACCGAACGGGTGGTGCCCAACGGCAGCACGGCGATCGGCAACGCGCTGGAGTTCTCGGCCAAGCAGCTGGCCGATAGCGGCTACGAGGGCCGCCGCCAGGTGATCGACGTTTCCGGCGACGGCCGCAACAATCAGGGCATCCATGTCATGCAGGTCCGCGACGCGCTGGTCGAGCGCGGCATCACCATCAATGGCCTGGCGATCCTGAACGAGGACCTCGGCGTCGATCATTTCTATCTCAACCACGTGATCGGCGGCACCGGCGCCTTCTTGATCACCGCCACGGATTTCGCCGATTTCGCGCGGGCCATCCGGCAGAAGCTGATCCGTGAAATCTCCGGCCCGGCAATCTCCCAAGCCCCGCAAACCGCGCCTGGGAGCGCGCCGGATTCTTCCCCGGGCCAGCTGGCGGAAGGCGCGGTCTGGATCGACTAGCAAAGTCACGCGGCGGGACTTGCTTTTGCAACGGAGAGCCGTTATCTCAGCCCCCGACGTCCCCATCGTCTAGCGGTCTAGGACATCAGCCTTTCACGCTGAAGACACGGGTTCGATTCCCGTTGGGGACGCCATTTTCCCGCTTCCTAACATGATGCTCTCTTCGACCGATACGGCAGGTACGCCTATTGGGAGATCTCATCCCGGGTCCCGAGTCCCGCGTTGCGCATCGCCATGTAGGCGAAGGAAGCCGACCAGCCGATCATCACGAAGCCGGTCAGGCCCTGGAAGCCCGCGACGATTCTGAGTGGCCCCGTGGCGTAGATGTCACCGATGCCGAGGGTGGTAAAGCTCATGATCGAGAAATAGAAGAAATCGAGCGCGTTACCCTCCAGCTTGCCGGCCAGGCTGGCCGCGCCGCTTTGGAAATGGAACGCGGCATAAATCAGGGCGAAAAGAAGGATCGAGATCAGTTGGCCGGAGAGCACTCCGGCAACCGCCATCAGGATGCGGCTTTTCGCCGGAATGCGAAGACGCTCGAGGAGAACGGCCGTCAGATTCAGGACCCGGTACTGAACCAGCACCGAGCAGACGACCAGCGCGAGGGCAGCGATAATGGCAAGAATCATGGCTCAAAGACTCCCGAATCGTCGCAGGTGACGGCATGACGGCATATGCGGCGTTCGGCGGCGGGCTTCAAGCTTGGCAGGAGTGGGGCAAGCAGCGGAGGGGCTAGCCCCGGCTTGCGGCGCCCTGCTTCGCATGCTCGCGCCAGACTTTCTCGATATCGCGGAAGCGCAGCAGGGTCTTGCCGCTCAGTGCCCCGGTCAGGGTGATCTCCAGGGTTTTCAGCTCGCCGGTGAGGTGGAGGAAGTTGATCTCCTCGTAGGGTGGAGAGGGCACCACGAGACGCTGCTTGGCGACCAGGAAAGCGGGCAGGCAGCAGTGGCACTGCCAGTTGTTGATGGCACGCAGCGGAGACATCGACAACTCGCCGGAGAAGACAAGGTGATGCAGGGGAATCTGGTCGGAAGAGAAGTCCTGCTTGCCGCCTAGCTCCCCGGCGAAGGCCTGTTTCAGGATCTTCTCCCACTTGCCCCAGATCGGGGAGGCCGCGCGTGCCGCGATCACCCCGGTGTTGATCATCGGAAAGCGGATGGTCTTCTCGGCCAACTCGGGGGAAAACAGCCGCCTGTAGACCGTGCGGGTGCGGTCGCTGGGCGAGGTCTGCATGTAGTAGTGGGGATCGAGCTCCGGGTGGATCGCGAGGTCGGCACGCTGGGCCGCAGCGAAAACCTGGTTGAAACCGATCGGGTTCTGCACCCAGACATCGGCGTCGACCCACATGTAGTCGTCGTAGCCGGGAAAAATCTGCGGCAACAGGGGCTTCAGCTCGTTGGCCGAGATGATGTTGCCGTTCTTTGGCGGCTTGGGATCGTCGTAAACGAACACCTTGTCGCAGTGGCTCTCGGCGATCTCCCTGATCTTGGGATCCGTTCCCATACAGATGAAGCAGAGATCGAAATCGAGGGTGTCGTATTTGCGGATCGAGCGTAGCAGATCCTCGGCAAAGTCCGCGAACTTGCCGTCCGAACCTGAAATCACCGCTTTTTTCTTGCCTGCCAAGAAGCTGCTTCCCCCTGTTTTTGCGGCGGCGATGATGACCCATGCGATCGGGCGCGTGAAGAGACTTTGGCCCGGCTTTCACTTGCGGGCGACCCTCGCGCGCGCCTATCTTGCCCCCGGTTTTATCCGGGGACTTATCTGGGCAGCCTGAGCCCGCCCGTTGGGCCGCGCCGCCGCGGAAGATGAGCAGACAAAAAAGACGGGAGACGACATGGCTTGGCACAAGGTCGCAAGCAAAAGCGAACTCGATGACGAGGAGGTGATCGGCGTCGAGGTCGAGGAAACGCAGATCGCCATCTACCGCCTGGGCGATGCCTTCTATGCGACCTCGAACATCTGCACCCACGCCTTCGCCTTTCTGTCGGACGGCTACATCGAGGACGACTGCGTCGAGTGTCCGCTACACCAGCAGCTGTTCCGCATCGCCACTGGCGAGGCGGTGGAGGGGCCGGCGGAAGAAGATCTGAAGACCTTCCCGGTCAAGGTCGAAGGCGATGATATTCTGGTTGAGGTCTAGATACACAGGTCATGTCATCGCAAGAACGCATCGTCATCCTGGGCGCGGGTCATGCCGGCGGGCGCGTTGCCGCCGCCCTGCGCAAGAAGGGCTTCGAAGGCCGCTTGCAGCTGGTCGGGGACGAGACGGATCCGCCCTATGAGCGGCCGCCGCTGTCCAAGGAGGCCCTGGCGGAGGGCGCCGACCCCCTGGTCAACAGGATCAACGATGACGCCTTCTACGCCGACAACGCGATCGAGCTGCTGCTCGGCACCCCGGCGCGGCGGCTCGATCTCGCGGCGCGCAGGCTAGAGCTGCAGGGCGATGCCAGCCCGCTGGATTTCGACACGCTGATCCTCGCCACCGGTTGCCGCGCCCGCGAACTTCCGCTTCCCGGCGCCGATCATCCGCGAGTCCTGACGCTGCGCAGCGCTGCCGACAGCCGCCGTCTGCGCCCGCTGCTGCGGGCCGGTGCGAAGGTGGTGCTGATCGGCGGCGGTTTCATCGGCCTGGAGGTCGCGGCCAGCGCCGCCAAGCTCGGCTGCGAGGTCACGGTGCTCGAGGCCCTGCCGCAGCTCCTGGGCCGCGCCCTGGCGCCGCAGATCGCGGACTTCCTGGCGGCGCAACATCTTGCCGCTGGGGTGGAGATCGTCACCGGCGCACAGGTTGCGGAAATCCGCCACGGCGAGATGGAAAGTGAAGTCCGTCTGGTCGACGAGCGCGGCTTTACCGCCGAGGTGATCGTGGTCGGGATCGGCGCCACCTTGAACGACGAACTCGCCCAGGAGGCGGGGCTGGACTGCGAGAACGGCATCCTGGTGGACAGCGCCTGCCGGACTGGGGCCGAGGGGATCTACGCCATCGGCGATGTCACCCATCACGAGAACCTGCGTCTTGGCCGCCGCCTGCGGCTGGAATCCTGGGAGAACGCGGAGCTGCAGGCCGAGATTGCCGCCGCCGGCATCCTCGGGCAGGCGGCCGCCTGCGACGCCGTGCCCTGGTTCTGGACCGATCAGCACGGCGTCAACCTGCAACTGCTCGGCTATGGCGAGGCCTGGGACGAAGAGGTGCTGCGCGGCACACCCGACGATGGCGCCTTCGCTGCGTTCTATCTGCGCGACGGGCGGATCGTCATGGCGGCCCTGGCCAACAGCGGCCGCGAGCGGCGCCCGCTTAAACAACTGATCGAGAGCGGCGCACAGGTCTCCGCCGCCGAGCTGGCGGACAGCAGCACCTCGCTGCGCGACCTGGCAAAGCGTTTGACGAAATAAGCAGTAGGAGCGAGCGACCGCATGACCCTCAGCCTGGCCAGCCGCAAGGATTTCACCCTCGAGAACTACAAACGGGTGGCCTGGGAGGGCCAGCAGGTCGCCTTCGACCAAGCCGCCCTCGCGCGCATGGCCGAATGCCGCCAGGCCTTCGAACGGCTGATCGAGGATCCCGAGATCACCATCTACGGCGTGACCTCCGGCTACGGTCAGATGGCGAAGGTGCGGCTGTCGCCCGAGGACCGCAAAAGACACGCCAATCGCCCGCCGCTGACGGCGATGACCTCCTTCGGGGAGCCGCTGCCGGCGCGGGTGGTGCGCGGCATGGTCTTCGCCCGCCTGACCAACTTCATCGAGGGGCACTCCGCGATCACGCCGCGGGTTGCGGAGTCCGTGGCGGCGATGCTCTGCGGCGGCGCACTGCCGCCGGTGCCGGCCCTGGGCAACGGCTGTCCCGGCGAAATCCTGGCGCTGTCGCACCTCTTCTCACCGCTTGGAGCCACCGAGACCTTCGCCGAGAAGGACATGCTGTCGCTGATCAACGGCAGCCCCTGCGCCACGGCGCTGGTCAGTGACGCGACCCTGGCGGCCAAGGCGCGCTTCGAGCTGGCGATCCAGGTCTTCGCCCTCTCCTCGGAAGCGTTGAAGATACCGCTGACCCATTTCGACCCCGACCTCGAGGGGCTCTGGGCCGACCCTCACGAGACCGTGGCCCTGCGTGGCCTGCGCAGCGCCATGGAGGGCGGCGTCAGCGAGGGCCGGCGGCCCTATCAGGCGCCGGTGTCCTGGCGCATTCTGCCGCGGGTTTTGGGGCAGGCTTCGCGCGCCATAGCCCAGGCGCAGGAAGTCGCGGAAATCTCCCTGGAGTCGATCACCGACAACCCGGTCTATCTGCCGCCCGATGCCGAGAACCCCAACGGACGCTGTTTCTCGACCGGCGGCTATCACAACGCCAAGGCCTATCCGGCGCTGGACAACCTGGCGGCGGCCTGGGCCGACCTGACCCTGCTGTGCGACAGGCAGACCACCAAGCTGCTCGACGGGGATATCTCGCTGCTGCCGCCGCAGCTGCGGGTTGGCGACGACGGCTATGTGGGCACCGTCGGCTTTTCGGTGCTGGGCTATGCCGAGCAGGCCCGCCAGGCGGCCCAGCGCTCCTTCCTTCCCGGCAGCGAGGGTGGCGGTTTCGGCCAGAACGACGTTGCCGTGCCGACCTTCCTCTCCTGGCGCAAGGAGGCGGAAGCGGGTCTGTGTCTCGAAGCCGGGCTGGCCTGCCTCGCCGCGATCGCCAGCCAGGCCTACTACGTGACCGAGCGCGAAGCGCCGCCGGCGCTCAAGGACCTCTTGGCCGAGGTGCGGGACTATCTGCCTCCTGTGACCGAGGCGCGCGGGCTGGGGCCGGAGCTGGAGCGGCTCGCCGGGGCTTTCGCCCGCCGGGTCTACGCCGACTGCTCGGTCGACTGACCGCGCGAAAAGCCTTTCGTGAAATCCCGGTGGAAGGCGAGATAGCCGGGTGTCGTCACCCGCAGCTTGTCTTTCAAAAGCGCATGCGCCTGCGGCAGCCGGTGGAACGGCAGCGCCGGATAGACGTGGTGCTCGGTATGATAGGGCATGTTCCAGGCGAGGAAGCGGACGAGCCCGGAGGTCAGCGTGGTGCGGGTGTTGGCGAGCATATCGCGCACCAAGGGGCAGCGGCCGTGCTCGGCGAGGAGATAGAGCCGCAAGAAGGGTTGGCCGAGCAGGGCGGGTATCACCCAGTAGAGCAAGGCGGCGTCCGTGGCCAAAACCGCGGAAGCTGCGGCGATGCCGAGATATACGGCCAGGAGGATACGTGCCTCGGCCACGATCTCGCCGCGCCGGCCCTTGGGGACGAAGGGCTCCGAGACCCTTCCAAAGGCATGGACCAGCAGGATGCGGATGTAACCGATCCAGTAGGGCAGGCCGGAGACGTGCAGCAGATACCCCCGCCAGGTGGCGGGGCGTGGCGTGGCGATCTCCGGGTCGCGCGCCGGGTCCTGGGTGTGCCGGTGATGCGCGAAGTGGAAATAGCGGAAGTAGACCGGCGGCAGCAGCAGTACGGCGCCGGCGAACCAGGCCACGGCGTCGTTCAGCCCCTTGCTGCGGAAGGCGGTGCGGTGGATGGTCTCGTGCAGCGGCGCGAAGAGAAAGGTGATCGCCACGCCGTGCAACAGCATCGCGGGCAGCAGCAGCCAGATCTCCTCCCGGCTGAGCCAGATCAAGGCGGCGGTCGCGAGAATCAAGCAGAAGTGGCCGAGAAGATGCAGCAGCCCGGCCCGATCGGACGGCTCCGAGAGGGCCTTCAGCTCCGCATAGGGAACCGCCGCGCTTTTGTGGACTTCTTCCTGCATGAGCGGGACTCTAGTGCATCGGCGGGGCGGAGAAAGAGAGAGAATTTGGCCGCCGCCTCTTCAACCCGATACCGTCGGCCATACCTGTATGCTGTGGCCGCGCCCGACGGCCCCGATAGGAGAATTGCATGAAGCCTGACATCGTTTCCTTCTTCGACGAGGCGACCAAGAGCGTCAGCTACATCGTCGCCGATCCCGAGAGCAAGGCCTGTGCGGTGATCGACGTCGTGCTCGACTTCGATGCCAAGGCGGCGCGCACGGCGAGCGATTCCGCCGATGCCGTGATTGCGCGCCTCCGGGAGTCCGGCTACCGCCTGGAATGGATACTCGAAACCCATGTCCATGCCGATCACTTGAGCGCGGCGCCGCATATCCAGGCAGCCCTGGGCGGCAGGACCGGCATTGGCGAGAACGTCGCCAAGGTGCAGCAGACCTTTGCCAGGGTCTTCAACGCCGAAGCGGCCTTCGCCACCGACGGCAGCCAGTTCGATGTCCTGTTCAAGGATGGCGCGCGCTTTGCCATCGGCGGGCTGGAGGTCGAGGTGCTGCATACGCCAGGCCATACCCCGGCCTGCATCACCTATGTGGTCGGCGACGCCGCCTTTATCGGCGACACGCTCTTCATGCCCGACTACGGCACGGCGCGCTGCGACTTCCCGAACGGAGATTCCCGCCAGCTCTACCGTTCCATGCAGCGGATTCTCGCTTTGCCGGAAGAGACTCGCCTGTTCCACTGTCACGACTACGCGCCGGGCGGCCGGGACTACGCCTGGGAAAGCACTGTGAGGCAGCAGAAGCGGGAGAACATCCACCTCTGCGACGGCAAGGACGAAGCGGCCTTCGCTGCGTTCCGCGATGCGCGCGACGCCACGCTCGACATGCCTGCGCTGATCCTGCCGGCGGTGCAGGTCAACATGCGGGCGGGGGCGCTGCCGCCGCCGGAAGACAACGGGACCAGCTATCTGAAGCTGCCGCTCAACACGCTATAGGGAATCCCATCATGCAGTTCGCCAAGATCGACGACCGCTTTTCCGCCGCCGGACAGCTCCAGCCGGAAGACATGGCCGAGGCCGCAGCGCAAGGCTTCAAGACCGTGATCAACAACCGCCCGGACGGCGAGGGCGGGCCGGAGCAGCCGAGCTCCGAGGCCTGCCGTGCCGCCGCCGAGGCGGCCGGCCTGACCTACCACTACATCCCGATGACGCCGCAGACGATGTCCATGGAACTGCTCGGCGATTTCCATCGCGCGCTGACGGATTCGCCGCAGCCGGTGCTGGCGCACTGCAAGTCCGGCGCCCGCTCGACCGCGCTCTGGGCGCTGACCGAGACCTGTCACGATGAACGCGAAGTCGACGCCGTGATCGAACAGGCCCGGCAGGCTGGCTACGATCTCTCGGGCATGCGGCCGATGCTGGAGGCCTACGCCGCCCAGCACCGCAGTTAGCTGATCTAGGTGCTCAGCGCCGCCGCGTGGTAGCGCAGGTGATCCTCGATGAAAGTTTGCACGAAGTAGTAGGAGTGGTCGTAGCCCGGCTGCATGCGCAGCTTCAGCTCCTGGCCCGCGTCGGCGCAAGCCTCGGCCAGCTTGTCGGGCATCAGGTTCCCCTCGAGGAATTCGTCCTTGCTGCCCTGGTCGACCAGGATTTCGGCCGCCGAAGGCCGGCGGCGGACCAGTTCGCAGGAATCGTAGTCCTTCCAGGCCTCCCGGTCGTCGCCCAGGTAGGCTGAGAAAACCTTCTCGCCCCAGGGACCCTGTGTCGGCGCGCAGATCGGCGCCAGAGCCGAGACCGAACGGTAGGTCTCGGGGTGCTTCAGGTGGATGGTGATGGCGCCGTGGCCGCCCATGGAGTGGCCAAGGATGCCCTGGCGGTCCATGGCAGCGGGGAAGTTGGCGGCGATCACCCGCGGCAGCTCCTCGGTGACGTAGCTGTACATCCGGTAAGCCCTGGACCAGGGCTCCTGGGTTGCGTCGAGATAGAAGCCGGCGCCGGTGCCGAGGTCGTAGCTGTCGTCCTCGCCCGCTATGCCCTGGTTGCGCGGCGAGGTGTCCGGCGCCACCAGCAGCAGGCCGAGTTCCGCCGCCACCCGCTGGGCGCCGGCTTTGATCACGAAGTTCTCCTCGGTGCAGGTCAGGCCGGAAAGGTAGGTGATCACCGGCAGGCGATCGAGCTTCTCGGCCTGCGGCGGCGTATAGACGGCGAAGTTCATGGTGCCGTTGCAGGCCTCGGACTCATGACTGAAGAAGCCCTGGGTTCCTCCGAAGCAGCGGTTGGCGCTGCGCGTCGTCAATGCGGTGATATCGGTCATGCGGTTAGTAGACCACCACGCTGCGGATCGATTTGCCGTCATGCATCAGATCGAAGGCGGTGTTGATCTCCTCCAGGGGCAGGGTGTGGGTGATCAGGTCGTCGATGTTGATCTTTCCGTCCATGTACCAGTCGACGATCCTCGGGACGTCGGTGCGGCCCCTGGCGCCGCCGAAGGCGGTGCCCTTCCAGGTTCGCCCGGTGACCAGCTGGAAGGGGCGGGTGGAGATCTCCTGACCGGCGCCGGCGACGCCGATGATGATCGATTCGCCCCAACCCTTGTGGGCGCACTCCAAGGCCTGGCGCATGGTCTTGACGTTGCCGATGCACTCGAAGGAGTAGTCGGCGCCGCCGCCGGTCAGCTCGACCAGGTGGGCGACGATATCGCCGTCGATCTGCTTCGGATTGACGAAGTGAGTCATGCCGAACTGCTCGCCCAGCGCCTTCTTCGAATCGTTCAGATCGACGCCGACGATCATGTTGGCGCCGACCATCCGCGCGCCCTGAATGACGTTGAGGCCGATACCGCCGAGGCCGAAGACGACGACGTTGGCGCCGGGTTCCATCTTTGCGGTGTTGACCACCGCGCCGATGCCGGTGGTGACGCCGCAGCCGATGTAGCAGACCTTGTCGAAGGGCGCATCCTGGCGAATCTTGGCCAGCGCGATCTCCGGCAGCACGGTGTAGTTGGCGAAGGTCGAACAGCCCATGTAGTGCAACACCTTCTCGCCCTTGTAGGAGAAGCGGCTGGTGCCGTCGGGCATCACCCCCTGACCCTGGGTGCCGCGGATCGCCTGGCAGAGATTGGTCTTGGGGTTGAGGCAGTAATCGCATTCCCGGCATTCCGGGGTGTAGAGCGGGATCACGTGGTCGCCCTGCTTCAGACTTTTCACGCCGGGACCGACATCGACCACGACGCCTGCGCCTTCATGGCCCAGGATGGTCGGGAAAGCGCCCTCGGGATCTTCGCCGGAAAGAGTGAAGGCGTCGGTATGGCAGATGCCGGTCGCCTTGATTTCGACCAGCACTTCGCCTTCCTTGGGGCCCTCGAGTTGCACGGTATCGATCTCCAGGGGCTTCCCGGCCTCGAAGGCGATTGCGGCGCGCACATCCATTGGCGTCTCCTAGACGATGAAGCGTTTTTTGAGTGGCCGCAGTCTGGCAAGGCCGCCCCGGCAGCGCAAGTCCGCCACCGGATTTCAGCGGAGAATCGCAGGTGACTCGCGGTGCGCCTTAAGCTTGATTTACCGTTATCATCGGGTAAATTCGCACCGGCTTATCCGCGTAGCATGCAAATCGGCTGGCCTACGCCGGTCACACCAACGAAGAGTGAACAAAATGGTACGTCGCGTTAACGCCCTGCCTTCCGAGGACACGGAGTTCCAGATGTTCGTTCTCGACGAGCTGGGAGAGCAGCTCGAAGCGCAGGGCAAGGACGTGCTCTACATGACCATCGGGGTCTCGGAACTCGAAACGCCGCCCAAGGTTCTGGACACCATCATCGCGTCCCTGCGCGATCCGGAGGTTGTGCGCAAGGTCTATCCCGAGGGGCTCCCCGAGTTCCGCGAGGCCGTCGCCAAGTACTACAACGAGAAGTACAAGGCCGGCGTCGATGCCTCCAATGTGATCGTCAACACGGGCACCTCGCCGATCTTCCGAAACCTTTTCCAGACCCTGGCTGGACCTGGCCTCGAGGTCATGCTGCCGCGGCCCTACTACGCGCTCTACATGATCAGCGCCAAGCTGGCAGGTGCGACGGTCAAGTTCTACGACATCGATCCGCAGACCCTGCGCCTGGATCTCGACTCCTTCCGCGCCAACTTCGATCCCGAGAAGACGGCGGTCGTGGTGATCAATTCTCCGGGCAACCCCATGGGCAACGTCCTGACCCAGGAGGAGATGGCGGAAATTTACCGCATCGTCGATCACCGCGCCTACGTCATCAATGACGAGATCTACAACAACTGCGTGTTTTACGAGGATTTTCGCTGCCCGCTGGAGTCCCTGCCGGAGCACCGCGATGTCACCATCGTCACCAACTCCCTGTCCAAGGGCTATCGCATGTACACCAAGCGGGTCGGTTTTGCGCTGCTGCCCGAGGAGCTCAAGATGCCTCTGCGCATCGTCCAGCAGCACACCCTGCTGACCGCCGATCCCTGCTATCAGCTTGGGATGATCGAGGCGCTGAAGGACGAGGAGTCGCCGGAGTTCCTGCGCCAGACCTACCGCCGCCGGGCCGAGTACACCTCGCAGCGGCTGAACGGGACCGCGGCCAATCCGGTGCGTTCCGAGGGCGGATTCTACGCCATATTGGACTGCGCGGAATGGATAGGCAAAAAGGGTTTTGCCTCTTCCAAGGAACTTGCGCGGGATATCCTGGACAAGGTTTATGTCGCCACGGTACCCGGCACCGATTTCGGTTATCCTAAGGGTCTGCGCCTGGCCTTCTGCGAGGCGCGGTACAATGAGGGCATAGATCGCCTGCACGACTACTTTACGGCGTAGCTGTCGCTACCCGCGCCGAGGATCGGTCCATGGAACTGCGCGACGACACGCTCTACTGTCCTCCTCTGCCTCTGCTCTGGGGTTACCGGGGCGGGGCGCGGACTCCGGGCCAACAGATCCACGAAATCTACGCCGCGATGATGTGGCGTACCCGAGGTCCACTCGGCAAGGCCTTGCTGGCGCTGCGCTTCCTTACTTGGCCGGTAATCGTTCCCCCGGTCGCTTGCTACTGCACGCTGCATAACGGCAAGGCTATCAAACGGCGTACAGGCCTGGGCGTGCTCGCGCAGTTCTTCGATCAGATCGCGGTAGCGGCACGCCACGGTATTCTGCCGCCCTGGTACTACATGTTCGAACTCTACCGTCCGGAGAACCGCTCGGCGGCGGGGGAGTACCTGCACCGCTTCGAAACCAAGGCCAATCTCTACCGGATCATCAAGGCGCGGGTTGAGCGGGAGAGCGGAGCGAAGCTCAACAACAAGCTGAAGTTTTCCCGGGTTTGCGCGAAGGCAGGACTGCCCACGCCGGAGATTCTGCTCTATGTCAAAAAGGGACGCTTCGAGAATCTCCACGGCTATCTGCTCGCTCGGGAAGACACCGTGCTTCCGCAAGCCGATCTTTTCCTCAAGCCTGTGCGCGGCAAGGGCGGTCGCGGCACGCATGTGGTCCGCTATCGAGGCGGAGAGCGCTACGAAGTCAGAGGCGGCGATGTTCTCGGCACCGCCGGGCTGATCGATTTTCTGGTCGAGTTGTCCAGGGAACAAGGCATTCTTGTGCAGCGCCGTCTGTTCAACCACCCTGACATGCTGGACCTCTGTGCCGACGCGCTCTGCTGCGTGCGGATCATGACCTGCCGCAACGAATCCGGCGGCTTCGAGGTTACCAACGCCGTTCTGCGCATGGCGCAGAAGATGGAATCGACCGTCGACGGTCTGCATCGCGGCGGCATCGCTGCACGGGTCGATGTCGATAGCGGCGCGCTGGGATTGGGCACCGATCTCGGTTTCAAGCCTGGCGTCGGGTGGGTCGAGAGAAGCCCGCGCAACGGCGTGCAGATCGCCGGACGCATGCTGCCCAACTGGGAAGCAACCCGCGATCTTGTCGTCCGCGCGCACGAGGCCTTCCCATACAAGGTTACCGTCGGCTGGGATGTCGCGATCACGCCCGACGGACCGGTGGTGGTGGAGGGCAACGGCGCCCCTTGCGTCGATATCCTCCAGCGGGTCGATTGCGAGCCCCTGGGGAGGAAGCGCTTTGGTGCGCTGCTGGCGTTTCACTGCGTCAATGCGCTCGATGAGCGGGAGCGCCGCGATTTCGGCATCAAGGAAGACGCGCTGGAAGCCGGCAAGGCCTGAAGCCTTTCACGGTACAATGCTCGGCGGTAAAACTCCTCTACCGGCGTCTGCCTTTGCTGTAGCCTTTTGCCGTGGAAACTGACCCGACATGAAGCGTCGGCTGTTGCGCTGCCTTTTGATCGCAAGCCTGTCCGGCATTGTACCGGCCGGCGCCGCCGGCGCCGGTGGAGGAGCCGGGGACGGGATGGCCGGCAGCTACATGGCCCTTGACTACGATCGCCGGCTGGCCGGTTACTGCGGACTGCTGACCGCCCTGGCGCAGCAGGGTTTTGTGCAACAGGAAGCGGAGTTGCGCCGCAGTTTGCAGCTCACAGAGGAGCAGGTTCGCTTAGCGCGGATCGAGGCGATTCTGGCGATGGACAGGGACTGGACGAACTACAATAAGGCCGGTAAAGCCCAATGGTGCGCCGGGGCGGGACGGGCCGCCGCCCTTCGGCTGGAGGGCTATCTGCCGCGCGGCGGCGCGGGTTCGGAAAGGTGAAGCGCGTGCTCTGGTGGATCTGCGTCCTTGCCGGCGTTTACGCCGTTTTCGTCGGCGTGCTGTTCCTGGCGCAGCGCAGCATGATCTATCACCCGAGCCAGGAACCGCTGCGGGCCGCCGAAGTGGGCCTTCCGGCCGATGCGCTGGTTGAAACCCGGACCGAAGACTACCTGACGCTGTCGCACTTCTACGTGCCGCCAGGAGACCCCGAGGCGCCGGTGGTGGTGGTTTTCCACGGCAACGCCGGCAACGCCTCGCATCGGCTCGCCAAGTTCAGCTCTCTGGTCGCCGGCGGCTACGGTCTGTTCCTGGCCGAGTATCGCGGCTATGGCGGCAACCCGGGGAAACCTACCGAGGCTGGGCTGATCGCCGATGGCGAATCGGTGCTGGACTGGCTCGAATCGCAGGGAATTGGCGAGGCGCGGGTCGCGCTCTACGGCGAATCCCTCGGGACCGGCGTGGTACTGGCTCTTGCCCGGGAGCGGCGGTTGCGGGCGATCGTGCTGGAGGCGCCCTTCACGTCGATCGCCGCCGCGGCGCAGCAGCGCTACCCCTTCGTGCCGGCCAAGTGGCTGGTGCTGGACCGCTTCGACAACCTGACGCGCATCGCCTCCATCGAAGCGCCGATATTGATCCTACACGGAGAGCAGGATCGGGTCATGCCGAGCAGCCACGGGCGGCGCCTTGCGGAGGCGGGCCGGCGCGTCTCCCTGCAGCTTTTTCCCGCGGCCGGACACAACGATCTCTTCGAGCAGGGGGCGGGCGAGAAGGTGCTCGATTTCCTGGGGCAGGTTTACGCGCGCTAAGTCTCGGTTAGCGCGCGCAGGGCCTCCGGAGTATCGATATCGAGCAGCACGGCGTCGTCCGGCATGGCGATCTCCGCGACGGAGTCGGCGTGCTCCTGGACGATCGCCCGCGCCCCGGCATCGCCGCTCAGGGTCTGGATCTCGGCAAAGAACCGCCTGTCGAACAGCACCGGATTGCCCCAGCGGCCATCGTAGCTGGGGACGCAGATCGCCGCGCCGTCCTGGCGTGCGAAGGCGTCGAAGAGCTTCTTCAGGTGATCGGCGCGCAGCTTGGGCATGTCGCCAAGCAGGATCGCCGCGCCATCGGCGGTATCGCTCAAGGCGCCGATCCCGGCCTTCAGCGAGGACGCGAGGCCCTCGGCATAGGCGGGGTTGTGCACGAAGCGCAGATCCTCGCCGGCCAGAACGGCCTCGATATCCTCTCTGTCGCGGCCGGTGACGACGACGATTTCACTGCAGCCCGCCGCGCGGGCCGCGGCGACGGGCCAGGTGACCATCGCCTTGCCGGCGACCGCGGCGAGCAGCTTGTTCTCGCTGCCCATGCGGCTCGACTTCCCGGCGGCCAGCACGATCGCGGCGATGCGCGGGGCTTCGCCCTCGCGGAGCTGCTTTTCGACTGCGGCGGCACGGGGTAGGGGACGTCCGCCGACCTCTTTCAACAGTCCGCCGAGCCCCATAGCGGCAAAATCCTCTTCGCGGACCTCCAGTCCAGCGATCCAGCGTTGCAGGATCCAGTCGTGGCCGCTCAGCTTCGGCGAACGGAAGCTTCCCGGGATTCCGAGAATTCTCAGGGCGCCTTTCCGGGCGGTCAGGCTGAGGTTGCCGGGATCGACCGGCAGCCCGAAACGCTCCAGACGGCCGCCGGCCTGCTCGATGCCTTCGGGTACCACATCGCGGCGGTCGACGATCGCCGAAGCCCCGGCGATCAGGAGGATCTCGCAGCCGGCCGTGGCCAGTTCCGCAATGGCGTCGGCAACGGCGCCGGTCGTGTGGCCGCAGCGGCGCTCCTCGGGAGGCGGGCAGCCGAGCGCCGCGAGGCGCGTTTCGATGCTCTCGCGGCCCTTGTCGAGCAGGCTCTCCTTGGTGCCTGGAAGTGTGGTCTGCAGCAGACCGACCTTCCTGACGGAAAAGGCCGCGATCCGGATCACCGGGCTCTCCCCGGCAGCCGCGGCGAGACAGCGCCGCAGATGCTCCTCGCGCACCGCCAGGGGAATGATCTTGACCGTCGCTGCCATCTGCCGCGCCTCGACCGGCTCGAAGGCGCCGAGCGTGGCGACGGTGATGCTCTCGTCGACGGCGTTGATCGCCCGCAGGCGCTCCCCGTCGACCGCGATCAGGCCGCGGGCCTTGGCGGTGAGGTTGCAGCGCCCTGTGCGCGCGGTGCTGGCTTCCAGTCCGGAACCCGCCAGAGCCGCGCCGAGACGCCGCGCCGCTTCGTCCTCGTGGACATCGCCCTCTTCCAGGCGAGCCGCGATGATTTCGCCCAAACCCGCGGCCCGCAGTGCGGCGACATCCTCCGCGCCAAGGCGGTGTCCCTTCTTGAGAGTGCGGCCTTTGATCGGCAGGGAATGCGCGAGATAGGCGCCTTCGGCCGCATCGAGAGAGAGCGGACCGAAGATCACGCCGCGGACTTGCTCTGGGCCGCGCCGCCGCGCAGGGCCGCGGTCATCTCGCCGAGAACGGCGATGGCGATCTCGGCGGGAGACTTGGCGCCGATGTCGAGACCAATCGGGCCGTGGATGCGGGAGAACAGGGCGGGTTCGACCCCCGCATCCTGCAGGCGCTCCAGACGGCTGGCGTGGGTCTTCTTCGAACCCAGGGAGCCGATGTAGAAGCAGTCGCTTTTCAGCGCCTCGATGAGGGCGGGATCGTCGAGCTTGGGATCGTGGGTCAAGGTGACCACTGCGCAGCGGTTGTCGAGGCCGGCCTCGATCAGCGCATCGTCGGGCCACTCGTCGACCAGCTCGACTTCGGGAAAGCGGGAGTCCGTGGCGAAAGCCTGGCGCGGGTCGATCACCGTGACGTCGTAGCCGGTCAGGCTGGCCATGGGTACCAGCGCCTGGGCGATATGCACCGCGCCGATCACGAAGAGGCGAAGCGGGGGACTGTAGGTCTGGACGAAGATCCCCTCGTCCCCGAGCACTTTGGACTGGTCGTCGGCGATCATCCGGCGGATACGCGCGAGCAAGTCGTCATTCAGAGGGAGTTCTCCCTCGCTGTCCTCCGCGGAGATGAGCGCCTGACGGCCGCTCTCCAGCTCGGTCGCGACGGCGACCGGGCGTTTGGCGGCACGCGCCGCGAGCAGGCTGTCGAGTAGGGCGCGCTTCATCGCAGCGGTTCGACGTAAACCCGGACGGTTCCGCCGCAGGCCAGGCCGACCTCCCAGGCTTGCTGGCTGGTGACGGAGAACTCCAGCGTTTTTGGGGTTTCGCCGCTCATGAGATCGATCGCTTCCGTTACCACTGCACCTTCGATGCAGCCGCCGGAGACCGAGCCGAGCATGTTGCCCTCCTCGTCGACCGCGAGCTGGCTGCCGACCGGCCGGGGCGAGGAGCCCCAGGTCTGCACCACCGTCGCCAGGGCGACCTTGCGGCCCTCGGACAGCCAGGCGGAGGCCTGGGTCAGCACGTCGTCGGTGGTCGGATACATCCTGGTCATCGTCATGTCGCCATGGCCTCCCGCCATTTCGCCGCCGCGCGCCGCCGCCGCGGCGGTTCCTTGCCCAGTATCTCGGCCAGATCCTGCAACGAACTCAAGCTGTGCACCGGCCTGAACTCATCCACGTGGGGCAGGATCGCCTTCGCCCCGGTAGATTTCGGTGCATAGGCATCATAGCGCAAGAGCGGGTTGAGCCAGATCAGCCGGCGGCAGGAGCGGTGTAGCCGGTCCATCTCCTTGGGCAGCCCTTCGGCGCCCTCGCGGTCCAGGCCGTCGGTGATCAGCAGCACCACCGCGCCCTGGCCGAGCACGCGCCGCCCCCAGACCCGGTTGAACGCGCTCAGGCAGGCGCCGATCCGGGTGCCGCCGGCCCAGTCGTCGACCACCTCTCCGGCCTTTTCCAAGGCCAGGTCCACGTCGCTGTTACGCAGGTAGCGGGTGACGTTCGACAGCCGCGTACCGAAGACGAAGGAATGCACTCGGTCGCGGTCGTTGGTGACGGCGTGCATGAAATGTAGCACCAATCGCGAGTAGCGGCTCATCGAGCCGGAGATGTCGCAGAGGATGACCAGCGGGGGGTGGCGACGCTTCTGCCGCTTCCACTTCAGGGGGATGGTGTCGCTGCCGCTGCGCAGCGCCGCGCGCAGCGTGGCGCGCAGATCGGCGCGGGCGCCGGCGTGGCTGCGCTCGAAACGGCGGGTTTTCACCCGCATGATCGGCAGGCGCATGGACTTGATGATCTGCTTGGCGCGGGCGACCTCCTCGGCGGTCATCTTCTCGAAGTCCTGGTCGCGCAGCACCTCCTTGTCGGACCAGGTCATCACCGCGTCGATCTCGACCTCTTCCTCTTCCTGGCCTTCGCTCTCGCCGGGCTTCTCGGCCTTCATTGCCTCGGCGAGGCGGCGGGAGAGCTCCTTGGAATCTTCGGGCCGCGGCCCTTCGCTCTGCAGCTCCGGCAGCATCATGCGCATGATCCGCTCGAGGAAGCGGGGATTGCGCCAGAACACCAGGAAAGCCTGGTCGAACAGCTCCTGCTGGTCGCGGCGGTTGACCAGGACACTGTGCAGGGCCCAGTAGAAGTCGTCGCGCCGCGAGAGACCCACGGCCTGGATGGCGCGCAGGCAGTCCAGCAGCTTGCCCGGGCCGACCGGCAGGCCGGCGGCGCGCAGCGTGCGCACGAAGTACATGACGTTTTCCGCGAGGCGCCCTTGATCGTCGGGCAGCCGGATTTCGGAGTCTGGCGCGGCGCTGGACATCAGGCGTGGCCGACGGTGGAGACCCCGTGCTTCACCTCGTCGAGGATACGGGCGGCCTCGCTGCCTTCGATCTTGGCGATGTCGTCCTGGTACTTCAGCAGCACGCCCAGGGTATCGTCCACGCCCTGGGGGTCGAGGGCGACCTTGTCGAGCTGGGTCAGCGCCTCGGCCCAGTCGATGGTCTCGGCGACCCCGGGTTGTTTGAAAAGATCCTGCTCGCGGCGCAGCGCCTGGACGAAACCGACGATCTCGCGCGACAGCGTTTCTGGGGCCGAAGGGGCCTTGACCCGCAGGATTTCCAGCTCGCGCGCGGCGTCGGGATAGTCGACCCAATGATAGAGGCACCGCCGCTTCAGGGCGTCGTGGATCTCGCGGGTGCGGTTGGAGGTGATGATGACGATCGGCGGCTGTGGCGCCTTGATGGTGCCGAGCTCGGGAATCGAGATCTGGAAGTCGGAGAGCACCTCCAGAAGATAGGCCTCGAAGGGCTCGTCGGTGCGGTCGAGCTCGTCGATCAGCAGCACCGGAGGCCCGCCATCCTGGGGCCGCAGCGCTTGCAGCAGCGGCCGCTCGATCAGGAACTCCTCGCTGAAGATGTCGCTCGAAAGGCTGTCGCGGTCGCGGTCTCCGGCGGCCTCGGAGATGCGGATTTCCACCATCTGCCGGGGATAGTTCCATTCGTAGACCGCCGAGGAGATATCCAGGCCCTCGTAGCACTGCAGACGCACCAGGCGGCGGCCCAGGGTGGCCGCCAGGACCTTGGCGATCTCGGTCTTGCCGACCCCGGCCTCGCCCTCGAGGAACAGCGGGCGGCCCATCTTCAAGGCGAGATAGAGCACCGTCGCGAGATTGCGCTCGCCGATGTAGTGGCCCTGCTTCAATAGATCGAGAGTTGCCTCGACGGAGGCGGGCGTTGTCGTCTTCCCAGACGTCACTTCTGCACCCAGCTCCCGTCCTCGAGCAGAACCCAGGTGCCGTTGGGCAAGCGGGAGAGATTTTCCTGGAAGTAGATACGCCCGACCTGATCCACCGTGGTGCCCTGCTCGGCGGCGCGCGCGATGTAGAGATCGCGGCGCTGCTTGTTGACCGAAGCGGCGACGCTCGCGGCCGAGGAGTCGCGGGCCACCAGGAAGCCGTCGTAGCGTTCGCCAAGGGCGCCGCTGGAGCGCAAGGCTTTCCAGTCCTGCGCCCTTGCCGGACGGAACGGCGTGGCGAGCGCGAAGCCGCCAAGCAGCGCTGCGGCGCCGAAGTTTCGTAAAAAGCGGCGGCGCGAGGAGGAGAGGTCTGAAATCTGCTGTCGCATGGCTAGAAGATGTCCTGGTTCTTGTTGATGTCCTCGCGCGCCTGTTCTTCCAGACGGACGCGGACATCGGCATCGAGTTTGATGTTGAGATTGACGGTGATCGGCTTGTCAGGAGCCTCCATCTTGACCGTCGGGGTACAGGCGGCGATCGCGCCTAGTGCGGCGGCGGCCACAATGGGCGCTTGCCACTCCGGCCGTTCGGCTCGCTTTTCCTTCAGTTCCTGCACCTACGCGTCTCCCCTTCAAGCGGGTTCGCGTCTCCGCGAGTCCCTAGGCCTCCATGCTGCTGTATGCGCCGCGCCGAGGCAAGCCGTGCCGCTCCGCTGGAAGCTATCCCAGCCAGGCTACTTGACCTGTCAAATGTGACCGGCTGATGTCCTATTCCTGGCTTTCCCCGTCTCCATCCCGCTGTATGCGAATCTGCTGCATCAACTCCTCCGAGAGCCGCTGGCCCGCTGTCAGCGCCCTGAGCAGCGGTTCGAGATCGGTCTCCAGATTGAGATTGATGTCGAAGGGGTGTCCGTCAAGGACATCGGGGTTGCTGCCGAGCACTTTCAGCTGCAGCAGCGAATTGCCCTCAGCGGGCTTGTTGACAGAAATGCTGAGCCGTTCGTACTGGAAGTTCTCCAGTGCCTGCAGCACCAGATCGACATAGTCGCCGGCGCCGCTCAAGGCCGCCTTGGCCTCAGCGGAGCGGATGTTGAATACCCCGGGGCCGGTGGATTCGAGATGCCCGTCCTCGATCATGACATTGCCGTTGGAGATGCTGAAGGGGACCGAGCCCGACATCGCTCCTTCGCCGGTCACGTTCTCCAGATCGGCGAGATCGAAGAGATCCTTCAGATCCAGGCCTTCGACATCGACCGTGGCGGTCTGTCGGTCGCTCAAGGGATCGATCAGCACTTCGGAAATCTCGAAGAGGCCCCGGCCGAAGCGCAGTTCGGCATGCTCGATCAATAATAGGGGCAGGGTCTCGGGAAAGGGGCCGTCGCCCTCGACCACGCGATAGCGGGCCCTCAGATCGGTGAACTCGATATCGTTGGTCACGTAGGACTCGGCGGTCAGTTCCTGAGCCGGCTCGCTGACCGGCGGCCAGAGACTGGACAGGGCGACCGCGGTGGTCAAACCTTCGACCCGTCCGGCGCCGGTCGTCATGCTGGCGTTATTCAGGCGGATGTTGGCGCTGCTGGCGGTCAGGCCGTTGCGGTTCCACGCCAGCTTGCCCTCGCTGCGCAGTTCGGCCTGCACCTGGGTCAGACCGCCAAGCAGCGGGGCGATGTCGACTGGCTGCAGGGCGCCAGGAACGAACAGCAGCGGCGCGAGCTGGAAGGATGCGTTGCCGCCGCCGGTCTCCGGATCGACAGCGACCCGGGCGGTGGCCTTGAGGCGGTTTTCGGAACCGCTGGCGGCGATATGGAGCGTCAGGCCGCGCTCGGCAGGCGTGCCTTGAATGCTGACCGTGAGCGGCGGCAGGATCTGCGGATCGCGCCGGTCGGACAGCCGGGCGATGCGTAGGGTAAAGCCGCTGTCTTCGGCGGAGAGGCCGCCCTCCAGCGCGATGCCGCTGGCCAGCAGTCCAAAGTCGGGGAAATCGATAGACTCGCTTGCGCCGCTGGCCTGCAGGCGATAGGCGCCGTCCTCACCGGTGCCGCCGGTCAGCTGCAGCGTCAGCGGCGTGCCACGCGCCCTGAGACCGCCGATTTCGATTTCCGGCAGGTTCAGGGAGAGAGCCAGATCATGCGACAAAGCCAGGCCATCGCGCCAAGCGATCTCCGCTTCACCGCTCTCGGAAGTGACAACAAGACCGTCCTCCGGGGCCTCCAGAGGAAGTTCCCCGAGACCGCCGAGCGTGAGTCGGGCAGGACTCTGCCAGGCGAACCTGGCGGTTTCGAAGGTACCTTGCACATCGACGGGAAACTCCAGCCGTGCGTCCTGCACCTCCACCCCGCCTGCTGTCAGACTCTGGCTCTGCGCCGTCAGCTCCCCCGTGGCGCTGAACCCTCCACCGCTATATGCGATGCGGCCCTGGTAGCTGCCCTGCGCCAGGCTGTAGCCGAGGCCGTTCAGCTCGGTCACACGCAGCGCCCCTGCGGCCTGGAATTCGCCCCGCCGGCTATAGCGCAGGCTGCCGCGGTAGCTGCCCTGCGCGAGCTGGACTCCGGCCAGCTCGACACCTTCGGCCTGCAGCACCGCGGCGGGAAAGTCGGCGAAGCGCAATTCCCCTTTCTCGGACAGGGCCGCCTCGCCCTGCAGCTCGGCGGCGAGGGTGGAGTCGAAGCTGTAGTCGAGGTGAAGATCGAGGTTGCTGCGCAGCGACAGCTCCGCGTCCTTGCGCTGCAGGATCAGGGCCGAGGGGGAAGCGCTGCGTTGCGTGAGGCTTAGGCTGAGAGGCTGGGAGAAGGCGGGCAGCAGGACGCCGGGCAGGCCGGCCTGGCGCAGCGGCGCCGGGGCGATCCTGGCCGACAGCCGCGCCGGGTCCGGCAGGTCGAGATGCAGCGCGCCGTCACGCAGCGCGAGATCGAACACCAGATCGGCGTTGGCGTCGCTCGCAACCCCCGGCAGGGTGAAATCCTTCAGGGTGAAGGCGCCCTGGCCAGTGAGCTCGCTACCGGCGAGTGCGGCCAGGTGATCCTCGGCGAGGAAGGCCGGCCAGAGCTCGAACAGTGGTGCGCCGCTCTCGGCAAAGAGCGAAAGGATCGCGCTGCCTTCCGCGGTGCGCAGGTCGAGATCGATCGCCAGGGCACGCTCGCTGAAGTCCAAATGCAGCACGGCGTCCCGGGCGGTGACTCGCGGCAGGACGAAATCCATCAGAGTGAGGTCGGCGAGCAGGCGCGTCGGCCGGCCGTCGATCAGCTCCGCCTCGACCTCTCCCTCTAGGCGCCCTGGCGCGCCCTCGCCGGCGACCCGTGCCGTAACCGTCATCCGCCCGTCCTCGGCGAGCGCGAAGATGCCGCTGGCATCCAGGGCGATCGGCCCTTCCGGGGTCAGCGCTTCGATGCGTCCGCCGGTAAAGGCGATCGGCGGGATCGGCGGGCCGCTGGCGCCGCCCTCCTCCTCCTCTTCTTCTTCAGGGCGTTCCTGCGCCTCCGGGGTCAGCGTCTCGATCAGGGTCTGCAGGCTGCCGAGCGGCGGGCTCTCGCCGGTCAGGTCGAGCTTGACCACGGCATCCTCGATGGCGATCTCGCGCAGCCGTCCCGCGCCCAATTCTCGCCAGTCGTAGCTCAGGCCGAGCCGGCCGATGCGCAGTTCATGCTCTGCACCGAGGCGGACGGCCTCGATCGTCGCGTGCTCGAGGGTGATCTCGGTGACCCGCAGCTCGGGATCCTCGACCCCGCGCGCAGCGAGCTGCTGCTTCAGCAGCGCCGTCGCGGCTTCGAGACGGAAGAGATAGAGCCCGCCGGCCAGGAGCAGCAGCAGGAGCAGCAGCAGGACGAGGAAAGTGATCAGACGCCGGGACATTGCCGGATTACGCTAGCCGCGCACTCGGGCAGAAGAAAGGCCGGGTCGCGGACGACCCGGCCTCGTGACTAAACTCTGCCGAGCGATTATCCGGCGGCCTTGACCGCGCGCGCCGCCATCACACCGACCAGATGCGCCCGGTATTCGGCCGAGGCATGCAGATCGCCGTTCAGGTTGCCCGCGGAAACCGAGAGGCCCTTGACCGCGTCGGGCGACCAGTTGCCCTCCAGCGCCGTCTCCATCTCGGAGACGCGAAACACCGAGGGGCCGGCGCCGGTCACGGCGACGCGGGTTCCCGCCGGACCGCTACTGACCATCACGCCGACGATGGCATAGCGCGAAGCCGGATTGGCGAACTTGGCGTAGCCCGCCTTCTCGGGGATCGGGAAGGCGACGGAAATCACCAGTTCGTCGTCCTCCAGCGCCGTCTCGAACAGCCCGGTGAAGAAGTCGTCGGCGGGAATCTCCCGCTTAGCGGTCTTCACCGTGGCGCCGAGTCCGACCAGGCCCGCCGGGTAGTCGGCGGCCGGATCGGCGTTGGCGATCGAGCCGCCGATGGTGCCGCGGTTGCGGACCTGCGGGTCGCCGATGCCTTCGGCGAGTGCAGCCAGCGCCGGGATCTTGTTCTTCACCAGGTCGCTGGCGGCGACCGCGGCGTGCGGCGTCATCGCGCCGATCACCAGCTTGCCGCCCTCTTCGCTGACGCCTTTGAGTCCCGCGATGCCGCCGAGATCGATCAGGTCGGAAGGGCTGGCGAGACGCTGCTTCATGGTCGGGATGAGGGTCATCCCGCCGGCGACGATCTTACCGTCCTCGGCGCTGGAGAGAGCCTGCTTGGCATCTTCCAGGGAGGACGGCCGGTGGTAGTTGAATGCGTACATAGTGGAGTCCTCCCTTACTCGGCGGCTTGCTTGGCGGAGCCCTGGCAGGCGCGCCAGACCTTCTCGCAGGTGGCCGGCATTTCGATTTCCCGACCCAGGGCATTGGTGATGGCGTTCATCAACGCCGCCGGGGCGGCGATGGCGCCGGCCTCGCCGCAGCCCTTGACGCCGAGCGGATTGTGCGGGCAGGGCGTCTCGGTAGTGTCGATGCGGAAGGACGGCAGGTCGTCGGCCCGGGGCATGGTGTAGTCCATGTAGGAGCCGGTGGTGAGCTGGCCGCTCTCGCTGTCGTAGACGCAGTTCTCGAGCAGTGCCTGACCTACCCCCTGGGCGATGCCGCCGTGGACCTGGCCCTCGACGATCATAGGATTGACGATCTTGCCGAAGTCGTCCACTGCGACCCAGTCGACGATCTCCACCTCGCCGGTGTCGGGATCGACCTCGACCTCGGCGATGTGGGTGCCTGCAGGATAGGTAAAGTTCAGCGGATCGTAGAAGGCCGTCTCGTCGAGACCGGGTTCCAGGCCTTCCGGATAGTTGTGCGGCACGTAGGCGGTGAAGGCGATTTCCGCCATCGCCTTTTCTTTGTCCGTGCCGGCGACCCGGAATGTGCCGGCCTCGTACTCGATATCGTCGACGCTGGCCTCCATCAGATGGGCGGCGATTTTCTTGCCCTTCTCGATGATCTTGTCGCAGGCCCGCACGATGGCGGAACCGCCCACGGCCAGCGAGCGCGAGCCGTAGGTCCCCATGCCCATGGGTACCCGGCCGGTGTCGCCGTGGACGATCTCGACGTTCTCGACCGGAATGCCCAACGCCTCGGAGACGACCTGGGAGAAGGTGGTTTCATGGCCCTGACCGTGGCTGTGCGAGCCTGTGAACACCGAAACCGTACCGGTGGCGTTGAAGCGCACCTGGGCGGATTCCCATAGGCCGACGCCGGCGCCGAGCGATCCGACCACCGCCGAGGGGGCGATGCCGCAGGCCTCGATATACGCCGAGAGGCCGATGCCGCGCAGCTTGCCGTGGTTCTCGGACTCCGCCTTGCGGGCGGCGAAGCCCTTGTAGTCGATCATCTCCAGCGCCTTGTCCATTGCCAGGCCGTACTGGCCGGAATCGTAAGTCAGGGCGACCGGCGTCTGATAGGGGAAGGCGTCGTCGGCAATGAAGTTGCGCTTGCGCAGCTCCGCCGGATCGATGCCGGTTTCACGCGCCGCCACCTCGACGATCCGCTCGACCACGTAGGTCGCCTCCGGCCGGCCGGCGCCGCGGTAGGCGTCCACCGGCGCGGTGTTGGTGAAGACCGCCTTGACGTTGGCGTAGATGCTGGGGGTGGTGTACTGCCCCGCCAGCAAGGTCGCGTAGAGATAGGTCGGGACGCAGGAGGCGAAGGTCGAGAGATAGGCACCCATGCTGGCCATGGTCTCGACCTTGAGGGCGAGGAACTTGCCATTCTCGTCAAGTCCGAGCTGGGCCTTGGTCACATGATCGCGGCCATGCGCGTCGGAGAGGAAGGATTCGTTGCGCTCGGCGGTCCACTTGACCGGGCGATCGACCTTCTTCGAGGCCCAGGTGCAGACCGTCTCCTCGGCATAGATGAAGATTTTCGAGCCGAAGCCGCCGCCGACGTCGGGCGCGGTCACCCGAAGTTTCGCCTCCGACAGGCCGAGCACGAAGGCACAAAGCACCAGCCGCGCCACATGCGGGTTCTGACTGGTGGTATAGAGCGTGTACTCCTCCAGACCCGGATCGTAGTCGCCGATCGCCGCGCGCGGCTCCATGGCATTGGGGATCAGGCGGTTGTTGATCAGGTCGAACTTGGTGACGTGGTGCGCCTTGGACAGCGCTTCGTCGATCGCCGCCTCGTCGCCCAGCTCCCAGTCGTAGCAGAGGTTGCCGGGAGCATCGTCATGCATCTGCTCGGCGTCGAGCGCCTTGGCGGTGTCGACATTATGCGGCAGCTCCGCGTAGTCGACTTCGATCAGCTCGGCAGCGTCCTTGGCCTGAGTGTAAGTCTCCGCGATCACCACGGCGACGTGGTCGCCGACGTAGCGCACCTTGTCGCGGGCCAGCGGGAAGTGCGGCGGCGCCTTGTGCGGCTCGCCGTTGCGGTCGGTGACCACCCAGCCGCAGGGCAGGGAGCCGACGTTGTCGGTCTCCAAGTCCTTGCCGGTGAACACGGCGACCACGCCGGGCGCGGATGCCGCGGCCGCGGTGTCGATGCCGTCGATCCTGGCGTGGGGGTAAGGAGAGCGCAGGAAGTAGGCATGGGCCTGCCCCTGGCGGTTGAAATCGTCGGTGTAACGGCCCTTGCCGGTGAGGAAGCGCACGTCTTCCTTGCGCTTGAGGGGCGAGCCGATTCCGGTTCCGTCTGGCATCGTCCTAGCTCCTCGAATCCTGCGCCGCGGCCTGGATGGCCTTGACGATGTTGTGGTAGCCGGTGCAGCGGCAGATGTTGCCTTCCAGCCAGTCGCGGATTTCTTCCTCGCTGGGATCGGAATTCTTCTGCAGCAGATCGACCGCGGACATCACCATTCCCGGCGTGCAGAAGCCGCACTGCAGGCCATGATGCTCCTTGAAAGCAGCCTGCATGGGGTGCAGTTCGCCGTTCTTGGCGAGGCCTTCGATGGTGGTCACCTCGGCGCCTTCGGCCTGTACCGCCAAAAGCGTGCAGGCCTTTATGGATTCGCCATCGACGTGTACGACGCAGGCGCCGCACTGGCTGGTGTCGCAGCCGACATGGGTGCCCGTGAGGGCGCAGTTCTGACGCAGGTACTCGACGAGCAGGGTACGCGCTTCGACGTCGTGCGAAACGGCTTTCCCGTTCACCGTCATGGATACGGTAGGCATTATCGACCTCCCTGTAGGTTCCGGGGATTAGACCCGGAGGTTATTGTTTTTTCCGCCCGTAACGGGCTCAGGCCGCAAGTGTGTGTGGAGGGACAGGCGAGGTCAAGGGGATCGGCGAGGGAGACCGCAGTGGTCGCGAGAAAGTTTTGTGAAAGAGATCGGGCGGTTATGCTTTGTTCTCAAACCACCTCGAAAACGAACAGCAGAATCGCCACCACCGCGATCACCATGAAGACCCAGGACACCGGACCGTAGCTGCGGCGCTGCCTGGAGCTGTCCGCGGCCTGGGTGGCAGCATGACTGGCCTCGGCCTTGATCGCCGCGCCGCCGTCGCTCTCCGGCGAGGCATGGCCGAGTGCCGCGCCGCGCAATGCGGCCTCCTGCATCTCCTGCCGCTCCCGGGGATTGGGGTTCGCGGGCTCGTTGCCGGCTCCGGGGTGCTCCTCCGGCTCGATGGAGCCGGACTCTCCCGAATTTTCGGGTGTGGGCTCGCCTCCGGAGCCGCCGCCACCGCCGCCGGATCCGCCGACTCGCTCGACGAAAGCGGTGAAGAACTGATCGGCCATCTTTTTGGCCGTGCCGTCGATCAGGCGGGACCCGACCTGGGCCAGCTTGCCGCCGACCTTGGCCTCGACGTCGTAGGCGAGACGGGTGGTTTCCGGTCCTTCCTCGGTCAAATGAACCTTCGCGCCGCCCTTGGCGAAGCCGGCCGCACCGCCCTTGCCCTCGCCGGAGATGGTGTAGCTTTCCGGCGGGTTCATATCGGACAGGGTCACCTCGCCGTTGAACTTGGCGCTGACCGGGCCGACCTTGGCCTTCACCTTGGCGGCGAAGGCGTGATCGCCGGTTTTGTCCAGTTCCTCGCAGCCGGGGATACAGGCTTTCAGGACTTCGGGATCGTTCAGGGCTTCCCAGACCTTCTGCCGCGGTGCCGGGATGGTGTATTCGCCATTCATCTGCATTGGAAATCCCCTGACTGAACTATGTTCTTGCTTCTCGGGCCGGACTGGCGGTCAGCCGCCGGCTTTGCTCCCTATGTGGGCGCTATCCCCCGAGGAACAAGCGCCCGACAGCAGGGTTGTCGAGCAGTTCGTCGCCTGGGCCGGCCATGGCCAGCTGTCCGGAGACCAGGACATAGCCGATGTCGGCGAACTCCAGACCCTTCTTCGCGTTTTGCTCCACCAGGATGATGGTCTTGTTTTCGCTGTCCCGCAGATCGCCGAGAATCTCGAAGACCATGTCGATAAACCGCGGCTCCAAGCCGATCGACGGCTCGTCGACCAGCAGGACTTTCGGGTTCATGATCAAGGCGCGGGAGATTTCGAGCAGTCGCCGCTCTCCGCCGGAAAGGGTGCCGGCTTTCTGGCCGCGGCGTTCGCCGAGGCGGGGATACTTGTCGAACACCCGCTCGGCCGCCTGCTTGGCTTCTTGGCTCTTGTTCTTCAGGAAGCCGCCCATCCAGAGATTTTCTTCGACGGTCATCTCTGGGAAGACCGAGTTGTCTTGCAGAATGTAGGCGACGCCGGCGCTGCTCAGCTTGTCTTTGGAAGTCATGCCAGTGACATCCTGGCCGTCGATGTGGATCGTGCCGCCGAAGATGTTGGTGAAGCCGAAGACCGAATGCAGCACGGTCGACTTGCCGGCGCCGTTCGGGCCGATCAGGCAAAGCGACTTGCCTTCGCCGAGCAACAATTCGAAGTCGTGCAAGATCTCCATCTTGCCGTAGCCGGCGCGCAGCTTCTCGATCCGCACCAGCGGTTCGCCTCCGGCGAGTTCACGAAGCTGCTCGGCCGTCGGGCGATCCTGTGCCAGCTCAGCCGCTTCACGCGCGACATCCTCGACCGAAATCACCGACTTGGTGTCGCCGTAGCCGCTGGACTGCCTGCCGCTGTCGTCGTCTGCCATCAGCTGGCTCCCAGGTAGGCGTCGACCACGCGCTGGTCGTTTCGAACGTCTTCCGGCAGACCTTCGGCGAGAAGTTGGCCGTGGGCGAGGCAGTAGATGCGCTGCGCCAGATTCATCACGACGCGCATGTTGTGCTCGATCACCAGCAGGGTGATGCCGAGGTCGCTGTTCGCTCTTTCTAGCCGTTCGAGCAGGCCGTTGATCAGGGTCGGATTGATACCGGCTGTCGGCTCGTCGAGCAGCAGCATCTTCGGCTCGTTCATCAGCGCCATGGCGAATTCGAGTAGTTTCTGCTGACCGAAGGACAGGCTGCCGGCCATCAGATGACGCTTCTGATAGAGGCCGACGAACTCGAGCAGCTCTTCGGCGCGTTCGGTCGCCTCGGGCGGAAAGCGACGGAGGATATCGAAGATACTCTCATTGCGGTGCGGCAGGCTGATCAGCATGTTCTGTACACAGGTCAGCTTGCTGTAGATACGGGTCTGCTGGAAGGTCCGCAGCATCCCGAGACGGGCGATCTGAGAGACCTGCAGCTTCGAGATCTCTTCTCCTTCGAAGCGCACCGAACCGGCATCGATCGGATGGTAGCCAACGATCGAGTTGAACAGCGTGGTCTTGCCCGATCCATTGGGCCCGATCAGGCCTACGATTTCGCCCTGTCGGACCTCGATCGAGATGTTCTGATTGGCGTGGATGCCGCCAAAACTCTTGGAGACCTCCTGAACCTCTAGAAGTGCCGTCATTCGCCGCGTCCCTCGTTTGCCGCGGCTTCGCCGCCCTCGACCCGGTGGCCGAAGAATTCGGGATAGCGTTCGCGCGCCCAGCCGAGGATGCCGAGCGGGAAGAACACTACGATGATCACGATCAGCAGGCCCATGGCGACGCGCTGCCAACCCAGCAGGTAGGTCCAGAACAGCTCCTGGGTGATATGAAAGACGACTGCGCCGAGCACCGGACCCCACAGCGTCCCCTTGCCGCCGAGGATGGTCATCAGGATCATCCAGATACCGAAGGTGATGCCGGAAAAGGCGACGTCCCGAGCGTCGATGAAGCCGACCAGATTGCCGACGATGCCGCCTGCGATACCCGTAAAGATGGCCGAGATGCACCAGGCCACGGTCTTGTAGCGGGTGGTATGCACACCCATGGCTTCGGCCTTGTCCTCGTCGTCGCGGATAGCGTTCAGCGCCAGTCCGAAGCGGCCGGCGTAGAAGCGGCGGAGCATGAGGAAAGTCAGGGCGGCGGCGATGAATGCGGCGTAGTAGAAAAAGATTTCGCGTGAGCCGAGCCCGCCCGGGAACAGCGGCGTGACCATACCGGATCCCGCGCCGACCCACTCCCAGCCGGCGAAGATCTCGGCGAAGGCGATGCCGAGGCCCAGAGTGCCGATGGCGAAATAGTGGCCGCGCAGCCGCAGCAGGCCGGAGCCCATGATTGCCGCGACGATTAAGGCCATCACCGCGGCGGCCAGGAGGCCGAGACCGAGGCCGAGAAAATACTCGAAACTGGTCAGTTGGAGGGCGGCGGCGCCCTGCGCTGCATTGTAGTCGGAAACGTTCATGAACAGGCCGACCTGCAGCACTGCCGTGGTGTACATGCCGACGCCGAAGAAGATGACGTTGCCAAAGGAGTTGTAGCCCATCTGGCCGCCCATGACGTTCCAGCTCTGAGCGATCACCACCATGATCCAAAGCATGGCGAGCTGGGTTGTGTACGCGGGCACGACGAAGGGTGCAAAGAGCGCGACGAGCAGGATGGCCCCTTCCAGGAGTCCCCTGCGGCGCCAGAGTGGGGTGGTCGCCTCGCTCATCGCAGCGCCTTCCGCTGACGGCCGAGCAGTATGCTGCGCCAGACCAGAATGAACACCAACAGCAGAAAGACGAAGGCAAGCTGATATTCGGCCCCCAGAATGAAGCCGGCGAATTGCTCGGCGGCGCCAAGACCGAAGGCCGCGGCGATCACGCCTGGCAGGTTGCCGAGGCCGGCGACCACGACAATTGTGAAAGAGCGAACGGTATAGGCCAAGCCCTGGAAAGGATGGATTGTCAGCGCCATCACCACCAGAGATCCGGCGGCGCCGCAGATGCCGGCGTTGAGGGCGTAGGTCGTGGCGTAGACCTTGTCGGTGTCGATCCCAAGGATGCGGGCGGCGCGCGCATTCTGTGCAGTGGCGCGGATCGCCTGGCCCATGCGCGAGTAGCGCATGAAGAGGGTGACCAGGACCGCGATCAGTACCGCGATCACGAAGGCGACGACCATGATCTGCGAAATCGTCACCGAGCGGTCGAGGATGAACCAGGTTCCGAGGCCGGTTTCCAGGACCCGGACGTTGGCGCCGAAAATCTCGTTCATCAGCTGCTGGAGCAGGATCGACAAGCCGAAGGTCGCGAGCAGAGAAGTAAAGAGGTCGCGGTCGACGATCCTGAAGATGATCGTCTTGTATATGGCGTAGCCGATCAGGAAAAGTACGGCGAAGGCCACCGGAATGCCGAGGAAGGGATTGAGCCCTACCTGCACTGCGGTCAAGGCGATGAATCCGCCGAGGATGACGAATTCGCCCTGAACGACGTTGATGATGTTCATCACGCCCCAGACCAGCGCCATGCCATAGGCCGCCAGGGCGAAGATCGCCCCGATCAGTACGCCGGCAATTAGCAACTGGACCGCGAACTGCGGCGCAACGATCAGAATCTCAAGATTATCGAGCATGCCCTATCCTGTCCCCCGTAAGGACTGCGCGTCCAAACGGCGCCGCCCTCCACCCCAGGCGATGTGCCTGGGAGGACGGCGGACACTTCCGTTTACTTGCCTGCGAGAGGTTTACCGCTCGCTCCAGCTCGGACGGGGATGGAGAATCTCCGAGGAAGCCCACTCCAGGGGGGCGACCACGCGATACTCGCCGTCCTGGACCTGGAACAGGACCATCGGCTTGGCGATATTCTTCCCGGTCTCATCGAACTTGATGTTGCCGTAGAAGGTTTGCATGTCGGTTGCCGCCAGTGCATCTCGCACCGCCTTGGGATCCAGCGAGCCGGCACGCTCCATCGCGTCCGCGAAAACCTGGACCGATGCGGTGGATTCCGCGGCCTGATAGGGCGGCGCATAGCCGTAAACCGCCTCGAAGTCGGCGGCGTAGTCACTGGCCGAACCGAAAAGCTCGTCGGAATAGCTCAGCGACGGGGCCCACTGCGAAGCGCAGAGCGTATACTCGGCGGCATCGCCGAACATGCCGATGACGTCAGCCGAATCGCAGTGCGTCATGGCCAGCATCGGTACGTCGATCTGCATTTCCTGAATCTGACGGATTGCCAGGGCAGCGCCCTTGGCGTGGCCGGAGACCACCAGGATATCGGGCTTCAGGGCACGGACCTTGGTCAAGGTCGCCGCCATGTCGTTCAACTCGGGCGGAAGCTGATCGTCGATCACCACTTCGATGTCGTACTTCTCGGCGTCGGCCAGCACGCCGGCACGCACGTCCTGAGAGAAAGGATCGTTTTCAAATGCGCCTGCGAGAGTCAGATCGGAGGGATCGCGGCCTTCTTTTTTCGCCAATTCGGCCGCCAGCGTCACGGCGCTGGTCAGATACTGCTCGGAGGTCGACAGCACCGCGAAGAGGTACTTGTAGCCTTGGGTGAAGAGCGACCGGGCGGCGCCGTTCCCCTCGACCATGGGAATCTGATACTTCTCGGTGACCGGCGCGATTGCCTTGGTGAGACCAGAGGAATAGGGGCCAAGCAGAAACTTGACGCCATCCTGGCTGATCAGGCGCTCGGCCAGCTGTGCGCCGCGGGCGGGCGTGGATTCGTCGTCGTAGTAGACGATTTCCAGCTCATAAGTCTTGTCGCCGACCTTGACCCCGCCGCGCTCGTTGATGCGCTCGACCGCGAGATCGTAGCCGGCCTTGGTGTGCTCGCCGTTGGTCGAATACTTTCCGGTCAGCGAGATCGCCGAGCCGAGCGTGATTTTGTCCTGTGCTTGGGCGCCGACCGCGGCGACGGTGAGCCCGGCAGCGATCAGTACGCCTCCTGCGGCGTGACGCAGGACTCCTGTGCGGATGTGTGATGACATCTCTGACTATACCTCCCTGAGTTTTCAGGACGCGGCGCCTTTTTGGCTTGTTGCGTCCGATCTTTATTCACTCAGGGTAGGACGGTGCCAGCGAGGGTGCAACTACCTTTGGGCAGGATCCTCATTCAATGGCGGCGTAAGGACGGCATCCCTTTTCGGCGCATCGAAGTTCGCCCAGCCGCAGTCCCGTTCGGTCCGCGGCAGGGCTTCCGGCTGCGCCCGGTGAAGCAGATAGGCCTTGGCGATGAAGTTGGCGGTGATCGGAGCCGTCAGGAAGAGGAACAGGGAAATCAGCAGCTCGTGGAAGGAAAATGCGCCCTCGATGACCGCGAAGTAGAGCATCGAGGCGATCAGCACACTGCCGACACCGAGGGTGGTTGCCTTGGTCGGGGCGTGCAGCCGGGTCATCGGGTCCCCCAGCTTGATCAATCCGAAGGAGCCCACCAGGGCGAAGAATCCGCCGACGACCAGCAAGGCCGAGATTAGGACTTCGACGAGGAGTATCATGTGCCAGCCTATTCGATGATGTCGCCGCGCAGAATGAATCTGCAGTAGGCGACCGTGGAAACGAAGCCGACCATGGCGAACAGCAGCGAGGCCTCGAAATAGATCGTTGTTCCTTCGAACATGCCGTAGAGGACGAGCAGCGCGATGGAGTTGATCACCATGGTGTCGAGCGCCAGGATCCGGTCCACGATCAGCGGGCCGATCCAGAGGCGGTAAAGGTTGAACAGCAGCGCCAGGCCGAAGCAGCCGAAGCAGAACATCAGGGCATAGGCGATCATTCGAAGATCTCCTTCAGTCTGCGCTCGTAGCGCTGTTTGATGGTGTCGCGCAGCTCGTCCGAATTCGGCGCGTCGAGATGGTGAACCAGCAGACTGCGGCCATCGGCCGAAAGGTCGCTCGACACCGTGCCGGGCGTCATCGTGATGGTCCCGGCGAGAACGGTGATGGCCTCCGGCGTGCGCAGATCGAGCGGCACGGCGACGAAGCCCGACTTCATCGCGCTGTTGCGTTTGAAAAGTATGGTTTTGGCGACCACCACGTTGGCGATGACGATGTCGAGCAGAACCACGAGGATGTACTCGACGATCATCAAGGGATTGCGCAGACGTGGCCGATTCGGCCAGTAGGCCGCTGTGTACAGCGGGATCAGCAGCCCGAGGATCAGTCCCAGCAGCAGCCCGCCGAGCGAGACGCTGTTGAGCAGCATGATCCACACCGCCGTCAGCAGCAGCGTCAGCAGCGGGTGGGGGAGCAGTTTTCGCAGCATCTCCTGTCTTCCCTTCAACGCGGTCCGAGCACGGCTTCGATATAGCCGCTGGGATCGTAAAGCTGCCGTGCGGTCGCCTCCAGGTAGCTGGTGGTCGGGCCGGCCAGGACGGCGAGCAGGACCATGGCCGACAGCAGCGTGACGGTCACCGCCATCGGAACGAAGCTCGCCGCCTTCGGCAGGGTTTCCCCGGCCCGATCGTCCTCTCCGGTCACGGCCGAGGATTTCCAGAACAGGGTGCTTCCGGCGCGGGCGAAGCCGACGATCGCCAGCAGAGAGGTGACCAGGATGACTGTCCAGATCAGTGCCATGCTGTCCGCCCCGCGCGCGGCATCGAGCACCAGCAGCTTGCCGACGAAGCCGCTCAGCGGCGGCATGCCCGTCATGCCGATCGCGCCGGCGAAGAACAGCGCGGCGATTACGCCGGCCTGGGGAAAGCTTGGCGCGGGATGCAGCAGATCGCCGCCTATCGCCCGCCGCTCGAGTATCAGGTCGGCAATCAGGAACAGCGCCGCCGTCGCCAGGGTCGAGTGAATCAGGTAGTAGAGCGCCGCCACGGTCGATTCTGGAGTGAACAGGGATAGCGCGACCAGCAGCGTGCCCACGGAGCCGATCACCGAAAAGGCGATCAGGCGCATCAGGCTGCGCGACCCCAGCACGCCGATCATGCCGAGCGCGAGGGTGAGCAGGGCGGCCGGTAGCAGCCAGTCCGCCGCCAGCCAGGCATTGGCTCCTGCTTCGGCGCCGAACACCAGGGTATAGACCCGCAGGATCGCGTAAGCTCCGACCTTGGTCATGATGGCAAAGAGCGCGGCGACCGGTGCGGGGGCGTTGGCATAGGTGCCCGGTAGCCAAAAATGGATCGGCACCAAGGCGGACTTGATGGCGAAGACGATCAGCAGCAGCAGTCCGCCAACGCGTAGCAGCGCCTCGTTGCCGGGGGCGAGCTCGCGCACCTTGAGCGCCATGTCGGCCATATTGAGCGTTCCGGTGACGCCGTAGAGCGTGCCAAGGGCGAAGAGGAAGAGCGTCGATCCGGCCAGGTTGATCACCACGTACTGCACGCCGGCGCGCAGCCGCATCGGACCGCCACCGTGGATCATCAGTCCGTAGGAGGCGATCAGCAGAACCTCGAAGAAGACGAAGAGGTTGAAGGCGTCGCCGGTCAGGAAGGCGCCGCAGATGCCCATCAGCTGGAACTGGAACAGGGGATGGAAGTTGCGCCCGCGTGCGTCCCAGCCGCTGCCGACGGCATAGACCACGACCGCCACCGCGAGCAGCCCGGTCAGCAGCACCATCAGGGCCGACAGCCGGTCGAGCACCAGGACGATGCCGAAGGGCCCCGGCCAGTTGCCCACCTCGTAGACCTCGGTCGCTCCGCCGGCGGCGGCGACGGTCAGGGCCAGAGCGATCGCCGCCAGGGCGAAGGTGCCGGCCACCGAAAAGGTGCGCTGCAGCCGCAGGCTGTGACGCGTCGCCAGCACCAGGAAGGGTGCCAGGATCGCCGGCAGGACGATGGGGGCGATGATCCAGTGGTTCACTGCGGCCCCGCCCGGTCGTCGGTGTCGATCCGGTCGGTGCCGGATTCCAGGTAGGCGCCGAGGGCGAGGATCACCACCACCGCCGTCATTCCGAAGGAGATCACGATGGCCGTCAGCACCAGGGCCTGTGGTAGCGGATCGGTGTATCCCGTGGCGGCCTTGTCGATGATCGGCGGCAGGTCGATGGCGAGGCGGCCGGAGGCGAACAGGAAGACGTTGACCGCATAGGACAGCATCGCCACGCCGACCACCGCCGGAAAGGTCCGCAGCCGCAGGATCAGATAGATTCCGGCCGCGGTCAGGGAGCCTACGGAGCTGGCGACGAGAAACTCCATCTCACCGGACCTCCGTGTCGCGCGCCACGGCCGAGGGATCGATATCCATCGGATCGGGGTTCAGGGTTTCGCCGGCGCGCCGCGCGATGCGGGAGAGGCTGGCTAGCGCCAGCATGACCGAGCCGACGACCGTCAGAAAGACCCCGAGATCGAAGATCATCGCCGTCGCCAGCTCGAATTTTTCCAGCGGCGGAATGGTGACGTAGCCGAAATCGCTGGTCAGGAACGGCCGTCCCGCGAACCAGGCGCCGACGCCGGTCAGACCCGCGAACAGCACGCCGAGCGCGATCAGGCTGTGATAGTCGTAGCGGCTCCGGCTTTGCGCCCAGGCGAAACCGCTCGCCATGTACTGCATGACCAGGGCGATGGCGACCACCAGTCCGGCAATGAAACCGCCGCCCGGCTCATTGTGCCCGCGCAGGAAGATGTAGACGCCGACCATCAGGGAGATCGGCAGCATCACCCGGGTCGCCACCACCAGCATCAGCGGGTGGCGGTCCTTGGCTTCGACCTGATCGGCGGTCCAGGCGCGCAGGCGGCGCGACACCGGGCCGTGCAGGATCGTCTCGACCAGGGCATAGATCGCCAGGGCTGCGATCCCCAGCACGATGATCTCGCCGAAGGTGTCGAAGCCGCGGAAGTCCACCAGGATGACATTGACGACGTTGGTGCCGCCGCCGCCGGGGTAGGACTGCTCGAGATGGAAATCCGAGATCGTCTGGAAGTCGCGCGTCAGGATCGCCCAGCACAGCGCGCCGACGCCAAGGCCGCCGGCCAGGGCGATCGCCGCATCGCGGAGCTTGCGGGGCATCGTACTTTCTTGCGGCGTCTGCTTGGGCAGGAAATTCAGCGCCAGCAGCAGCAGGATGACGGTGACGACCTCGACCGAAATCTGGGTCAGGGCCAGATCCGGGGCCGAGAGGTAGATGAAACCGATGGAGATGATCAGGCCGATCACGCCGATCAGCACCAGCGCCAGTAGCCGCTGCCGGTGAAACAGCGCGACCGACAGGCAGGACACCAGCAGCAGCAGCCAGCCGATCACCGGCACCGTCGAGACCGGAAGCTGCGGACGCTGACCCGGGCTATGCTGTCCGCCGAGATAGCCGGCCAGACCGATGCCGATGGCGGCAACGCAGAGGATCGCGAGATAGCGGGTCAGCGCGCCGTCGTGCAGCGCATCGGTCACCCGCCCGCTGGCCCGCGCGGCCGCCGAAACCAGGGCATCGAAGATCCGCTTGGCCTCCGGCCGCGGCGCGGCGAGCCAGAGACGCTCCAGATTGGCGTGGCGCCACAGCAGCAGCCCGCCGCCGGCCACCGCCGCGATGCTCATGAACAAGGCCGGCGTCACGCCGTGCCAGAGCGAGAGGTGGAACTCCGGCAGGTTGCCGCCGGTCACCGCCCCGGCCGTGGCCACCACCAGCGGTTCGGCGAAGAATCCGGGGGCGAGTCCGATCAGGACGACCAGCACCGCCAGCAGCGCCGGCGCCGCCCACATGCCGAAGGGCGGATCGTGCGGCTGCTGCGGGTAGTCGTCGCGCCGGGGGCCGAGGAAAACGTGCGCGATGTAGCGGAAGGAGTAGGCGACGGAAAGCAGCGCGCCGAAGGTGGCGACCGCGCCGATCACCCAGGGATTGCCGGCCCAGGCGCTGTGGGCAGCTTCCTCCAGCATCATCTCCTTGGAAATGAAGCCGTTGAGCGGCGGAATTCCCGCCATCGAGAGCGCGGTGATCGTCGCGATGAGCGCGGTGATCGGCATCAGCGCCGCCAGCCCGCCGAGGCGCTTGATGTCGCGGCTATGGACCTCGTGGTCGACGATCCCGGCGGTCATGAACAGCGCCGCCTTGAAGGTGGCGTGGTTGATGATGTGGAAGACCGCGACCACCGCCGCCATCGGCGAGCCGAAGCCGAGCAGCATGGTGATCAGGCCGAGGTGGCTGACCGTCGAGAAGGCGAGCAGCGCCTTGAGGTCGTCCTTGAACAGGGCGATGGCGGCGCCGATCACCATGGTCGCGAGTCCGGTCGTGGCGACGAGGTAGAACCAGGCCTCCGTCCCCGCCATCACGGGCCACAAGCGGGCCATCAGGAACAGGCCGGCTTTGACCATGGTGGCGGAGTGCAGATAGGCGCTGACCGGCGTCGGTGCGGCCATGGCGTGCGGCAGCCAGAAGTGGAAGGGAAACTGGGCCGACTTGGTGAAGCAGCCGAGCAGGATCAGCAGCAAGGCCGGCAGGTAGAGCGGGGAGGCCTGGATCGCCTCCTTGTGCTGCAGGATCACGGTCAGATCGTAGCTGCCGGCGATCTCGCCGAGGATCAGCATGCCGGCGATCATCGCCAGGCCGCCGAGGCCGGTGACGGCGAGGGCCATGCGCGCGCCCTGCCGGCCCTCCGGCAGATGCTTCCAATAGCCGATCAGGAGGAAGGAGCTGAGGCTGGTCAGCTCCCAGAAGATTAACAGCAGCAGGATGTTGTCCGAGAGGACGATGCCGACCATCGCCCCCTGAAACAGCAGAAGATAGGTGTAGAACAGACCCATGGGATCGTTCTTCGAGAGGTAGAAGCGGGCGTAGAGAATGATCAGCAGGCCGATCCCGAGAATCATCCCCGCGAACAGCAGGCCGAGGCCGTCGAGAAAGAAGGTCGCGTGCAGACCGAGCGCCGGCAGCCACTCGATGCGGTACTGAATCACCTCCCCGGACATCACCGCCGGGGCTTCGATCAGCAGCAGGATGAAGGCCAGCAGCGTCACCGCGCCAGTGGTCGCCGCACAAGCGTTCCTGCCCGCGCGGATCATCAAACCCGGCAGCAGCGCGCCTAGGAAGGGGAGAGCAACGATCAAGGCAACGGACATGTCAGATCGTTCTGTTGCTGTTTATTCTCTGGGCGGATGGGGGAACGCGGTTGCTGCGGAAGGCTGGCCGCACAGTAGTTCTAGATTGCGCGGCCGCTCGTCAAGCCGAAGCGCCGCCTGGCTGCGCTGGGTTCTGCGTCCCGATTGTCGGCGGTCATGAAAACTCCCCTCGGCTGGCTCCTGATTAGCGGGGGGATGATAGCCGAACGGGCTGTGGCGGGAAACCATAACCGCCTGGAGAGGGGGCTCCGGGCCGCCGCCCGGTCAGTTGATCAGCTTGTCGGCGCGCAGGATGATCTTGTGGTCGATCATCATCTCGATCCCGCTCTCGCCAAGTACCAGACAGGAGTTGCGTAGAGCGGCGGGGGCGGCGAGCAGCTCCTCCACCAGGATCGCCGCGGCCGACTCCTCGACCCCGGTGCGCGCCAGCCAGTCCGCGAAGGGGTGCTGCTTCTGGAAGATCATGTCGCGGGTGACCTTGAGCCCGGCGTCCTGCAGCGCGGCGATCCACTCGTCGCGCTGCAGGGAGCGCACATGGGTCGGATCGCGGCGCACCTCGAGTTCGTGCAGGAAGGCGGCTTCCTGCGGGTCGTCGGGCGCCAGACTGTCCTCCAGCACGAAGCGCCCGTTGGCCTTCAGCACCCGCGCGACCTCGCTTAGGAAGCCTGGAATGTCGGTGAAGTGATGCGGCGCGATGCGGCAGGTCACCAGGTCGAAGCTGGCGTCGTTGAAGGAGAGGTGGGCGGCGTCGGCCCGCTCGAAGACGACGTTGGTGATGCCGCGCTCGGCGGCCAGGCGGCGGCCGGTCGCGAGCATGCCCTCGGCGATGTCCACGGCGACCACGGTCATCGCCTTGCTGGCGATGCGGAACGCCGTATGGCCGGGTCCGGTGGCGATGTCGAGGCAGAGATCGTGCAGGCCAGGCTGGGCGAAAGCGGCGACGATATCGAGGTCCTGGCCGTTGGCATGGCCGGGGCTTGCGGCGTAGGCTTCCGCCTGCCGGGAGAAGTGCGCGGCGGTATCCTTGCCAGGCGCCGACATAATTCGTCCCCTAATGGCTTTCTATTTGCCAGGGAATCACGTTTCTACAGAGCCTGTCCACCAGGAAATAGAGGCCGACGGCCAGCGCCGCGAGGACGAAAAGCGCGGCAAACATCAGATCGATCTGCATCCGGTCGTTGGCATTGTCCATCAGATAGCCGAGTCCGGCGGAAGCGCCGACCCACTCGCCGATCACCGCGCCGATCGGGGCGACCGCCGTGGCCACCCGAAGCCCGGAGGTCAGGCCGGGCAGGGCGGCGGGGATACGGATATGGCGCAGGATCGCGCCACGGCTCGCGCCCATGGTGCGCGCCAGGTCGATCCAGCCGGGATCGCTGCGCCGCAGGCCGTCGTAAAAGGCGGCGGTGATCGGGAAGTAGATGATCAGGCTCGCCATGGCGATCTTCGAGGCCATGCCGTAGCCGAGCCAGAGCACCAGCACCGGCGCCAGGGCGAAGACCGGGATCGCCTGGCTGGTTACCAGCACCGGCAGCAGCCAGCGCCGCGCCGGGCGGAAGGCGGCGAGGCTGAGCGCGCTGGCGACGCCGAGCAGGCCGCCGAAGACCAGACCGAGCAGGATCTCCGCCAGGGTGATCCCGGCGTTGACCGCCAGCCGCTGCCAGTGCTCGACGATGGCCAGGGCGACCTGCCAGGGCGGCGGCAGGATGTAAGGCGGCACCCCGCTCAGCCAGACCACGGCCTGCCAGACTCCCAGCAGCCCCAGGAAAACGATCAGCGGACGCAGCCAGTTCATGCCGCGCGCGCCCGGCCAAGGCGTTCGAGCAAGGCCGCTTGGCGCTCCAGCAGCGCGGGATTGCCTGGCGCACGCGGTGGATCCCCGGCGGGAGGCGCCAGCTCTTCGAGCTGCGCCGGCCGCCCGGCCATGATCAGGATGCGGTGGCCGAGGCGCAGCGCCTCCAGGGGGTCGTGGGTCACCACCAGCACGCTGCGTCCGGCGAGCAGCTTCGCCGCCAGGCTCTGGATCTCCAGTCGGGTAATGGCATCGAGCGCCGAAAAGGGCTCGTCCATCAGCACGATGGGACGCTCTTCCATCAGGGTGCGGGCCAGCGCCGCGCGCTGGCGCATGCCGCCGGACAGGGTCGCGGGGAGCTGTGCGGCTTCCGCGCCAAGCCCGACCGCTTCCAGCAGCGCGCCGGCCTTGTCCCGGTCCGCGGTTTCACCGCGGAGCCGGGCGCCGAGGGTAATGTTGTCAAGTACGCTGAGCCAGGGCAGCAGCAGGTCCTGCTGCGCCATGTAGGCGAGACGGCCCGCCAGCGGCCGCCCCTCGGCATCGCGGACGCTGCCCTCGGCGGCGTGCTGCAGCCCGGCGATCAGGCGCAGCAGGCTGGATTTGCCGACGCCCGAAGGGCCGAGCAGGCAGGTGGTCTGCCCCTCGGGCAGATCGCAGTCGAGTCCGTCGAACAGCAGCCTGCCGCCGTAGCTCAGGCGGGCGTCGCGGACCCGCAGAGCGGGGCTGTCGGCGGTCGATGTCACGGGGGCAGGCCTTGTCCGGAAATGAATCGCGCTAGATGCTAGGCGTGAGATGAAGGACACGCTACCCCTAGCACGCCAAACGCCGCGCCTGATCGGCAGCGAGATCTATCGGCGTTCGAGCTACGGCAGCCGCCATCCCCTGGCGATCCCGCGGGTCTCCACGGTGATCGATCTCTGCCGCGCGCTCGGCTGGCTGGGTGCGGAGAACTACATCGACAGCCCCATCGCCACGCCGGCGCAGCTCGCCCGCTTCCACGATCCGGACTACATCGCGGCCGTCGCCGAGGCGGAGCGCAGCCAGGAGCTCGGCGAGGATTCCAAGCGGCGCTACTGCCTGGGCGTCAACGGCAATCCGGTCTTCCCAGAGATCTTCTCGCGCCCCGCGACCGCCTGCGGCGCCTCGATCCTGGCGGCGGAGCTGCTGCGCGCAGGCGGCTGCATCCACAGCCCGGCGGGCGGCACCCACCACGGACGCCGCAACCGGGCCAGCGGCTTCTGCTACTTCAACGATCCGGTGCTGGCGATCCTGGGGCTTCTGGATGCCGGTCTCGAAAGGCTGTTCTATCTCGACGTCGATGCCCATCATGGAGACGGCGTGCAGGATGCCTTCCACGACGACGCGCGGGTCTTCACCCTCTCGATCCACGAGGCGGGCCGCTGGCCGATGCAGCCGGGCGGGCCTGGCAGCCTGGAGGACCGGGCCGGCGGCAGGGCGCGCAATCTGCCGGTGCCCCAGGGCTTCAACGACAGCGAGCTCGACTATCTGATGCAGACCGCCGTGCTGCCGCTGGCCGAAGACTTCGCGCCCGAGGCGGTGGTCTTGCAGTGCGGCGCGGACGGCCTCGAGGAGGATCCCCAGAGCAGGCTCGCGCTGTCCAACGGCGCCCTGTGGCGGGTAGTGGAGCGGGTTCGGCCAGTGTCGCCGCGGCTGCTGGTGCTGGGCGGCGGCGGCTACAATCCCTGGTCGGTGGCGCGCGCCTGGAGCGGGGTCTGGGCGACGCTCAACGGCTTCGCGATTCCCGAACGCCTGCCGCCAGAGGTGGAGGCTATTCTGCGCGGTCTCTCCTGGCGGCACAGCCGGGGGCGCAATCCGCCGGAGCACTGGTTCACCACACTCGCCGACGCGCCGAGGCCTGGCCCGCTGCGCGACGAGGTCGAGCAGGCCGCCGCCGCGGTACTGCGGCCTTGATCGCGCGCCGGAGCCGGGGCTTACTGCGGACATGAAGAAGCTGTCGCGCGCAGTCATCCTGCTTTTCGCCATCGCGCTGGCGGGCGTCGCGCTCGCCCAGGAAATCAGCTTTTCCGAAAGCACGCTGGAGATCGAAACCGCCGAGGGCGAGCGCCATCGCTTCGACATCGAGCTGGCGGTCACCGCGCAGCAGCGCTCGCTGGGACTGATGTTCCGCAAGGATCTCGCGGCCGACGCCGGGATGCTGTTCATCTATCCACGGCCACAGGTCATCACCATGTGGATGCAGAACACGCCGCTGCCCCTGGACATGATCTTCATCGGCCAGGACAACCGCATCGCCAAGATCGTCGAACGGACGATTCCCTATTCGACGGCAACGATCTCCTCGGGCCAGACCGTCAAGGCCGTGCTCGAAGTCAACGGCGGCGCCGCCGAAAGGCTGGGGTTCGAAGTCGGCGACCGGGTGATCAATCGGGAGCTGGGAAGCTAGCCGCTGTCCGGCCGGTCAGCGTTTGCGCGCCAGGGTCAGGCCGTCGCCGATCGGCACCATGGAAACGCTGATCCGCTCGTCCTTGCCGAGCTTTTCGTTGAGTGTGCGCAGCGCCTGGGTATCGGCATCGTCCTTTGCCGGGTCGGCGACCTTGCCGCTCCACAGCACGTTGTCGAAGGCGATCAGGCCGCCTTCGCGCAGCAGCACCAGGGCGCGCTCGTAGTAGCCGTCATAGCCTTCCTTGTCGGCGTCGACGAAGACGAAGTCGTAGGCGCCTTCCTGCTCCTCGGCGATCAACGCGTCGAGGGTCTGCTGCGCCGGGGCGATGCGCAGGTCGATCTTGTCCTCGATTCCCGCTTCCTTCCAATAGCGCCGGGCCACCGCCGTGTAGTCCTCGCTGACGTCGCAGCAGACGATCTTGCCGTCCTCGGGCAGGGCGCGGGCGACGGCCAGGGCGCTGTAGCCGGTGAAGCTGCCGATCTCGATGCAGCGCCGGGCGCCGATCAGTTCGGCCAGCAGGGCCATGAACTGCCCCTGTTCCGGCGCGATCTGCATGTTGGCGTGGGGGTGCGCCTGGGTTTCCTCGCGCAGCCGCCGCATCGTCTCGGTTTCGCGCAGGGAGACCTTCAGGATGTAGTCGTGGATTTCATCGGTCATGGCCAGCGTGCGCGGCGACATTTTCGTACTCCCTTAGGCGTTCTGTTCGCGGGTCTTCAGGAAGGAGACTTCCTTGAAGCTGTCGGCGGTATCGTCGAGATGCCAGGCATTGCGCGCCAGGAACACCGGCTGAGCCTCGTGGTCGTCGGCGATGTAGCTCTGGTTCTTGTCGAGGAAGGTCTTCAGCGTCTGGCCGTTGGCGGCCTCGACCCAGCGCGCGGTGAAGTAGGGCGCCGGCTCGAAATGCACCGGAATGTCGTACTCGGTGCGGATGCGGTCGGCCAGCACGTCGAACTGCAGCGCGCCGACCACGCCGACGATCCAGTCGGCCTGGCTGCGCGGCTTGAATACCCGGGCGGCGCCCTCCTGGGCGAGCTGCTCCAGGGCGCGTCCCAGGTGCTTCGCCCGCATCGGATCGTCGGGCCGGACCCGCTGCAGCAGCTCCGGCGCGAAGGACGGCAGGCCGGTGAACTTCAGGTCCTCGCCTTCGGTCAGGGTATCGCCGAGGTGCAGGTTGCCGTGGTTGGGGATGCCGACGATGTCGCCGGCGAAGGCCTCCTCGGCCATCTCCCGGTCGCGTGCCAGGAACATCACCGGCGCATGGATCGTCAGCTGCTTGCCGGTGCGCACCTGCTTCAGCTTCATGCCGCGCTTGAAGTGGCCGGAGCAGATCCGCATGAAGGCGATGCGGTCGCGATGCTTGGGATCCATGTTGGCCTGGATCTTGAAGATCACGCCGCTGACCTTCTCTTCCTCCGGCTGCACCTCGCGGGTCGCCGCCGGTTGCGGCCGCGGCGGCGGCGCCATCTCGGTCAGGCCCTGCAGTAGCTCGCGCACGCCGAAGGTGTTGAGCGCGGATCCGAAGTAGACCGGGGTCATGGTGCCCTGGCGGTAGGCCTCAAGATCGAACTCCGGGCAGAGCCCGCGCGCCATCTCGACCTCCTCGCGCAGCTGCTTGACCGCCTCGGCCGGCAGCAGCTGGTCGAGCTTCGGGTCGTCGAGGCCCTGGCAGGGTTCGCCGACGTCGGGGATTTCGCCCTTGGAGCGCTCGGTCAGGATCAGCCGGTCGTTGAACAGATCGTAGCAGCCCTTGAAGTTGCGCCCCATGCCGATCGGCCAGGAAGCCGGGACGACGTCGAGCGCCAGGCTCTGCTCGATCTCGTCGAGCAGCTCGAAGGGGTCGCGGGTCTCGCGGTCCATCTTGTTGATGAAGGTGGCGATGGGAACGTCGCGCAGCCGGCAGACCTCGAACAGCTTGCGGGTCTGGCTCTCGATGCCCTTGGCCGCGTCGATCACCATCACCGCCGAATCCACCGCCGTCAGGGTGCGGTAGGTATCCTCGGAGAAATCCTCGTGGCCCGGGGTGTCGAGCAGGTTGAAGGTGGTCTCGCCGTAATCGAAAGTCATCACCGAGGACGCGACCGAGATGCCGCGCTCGCGCTCGACCTTCATCCAATCGGAATGGGCACGCCGCTGCTCGCCGCGCGCCTTGACGGCGCCGGCCATCTGGATGGCGCCGCCGAACAGCAGCAGCTTCTCGGTCAGGGTGGTCTTGCCGGCATCGGGATGCGAGATGATCGCGAAGGTCCGCCGCCGGGCGACCGCTTCGGTGAGTTTCGTCATGGCCGTGATGTAGGGTCTGTGAAGGCGGCGCACCATAGGGCTTTGGCCGCGGCTGCGCCAGCCCCGGAAAGCGCTCTAGCTTTCGCCCACCTCCGGCGGCCTGGGAATATCCTGCGCCTTGCCGCGTAGGATCAGACCCTCCTTGTCGTACATCGGCAGCTCGCAGACTTCGGCGGGCCGCGCCTCGCCGTCGCCACAGTCGACCTCGACCTCCGTTCCCGGCCCGAACTCCGGGTCGTCGAGCCGGACGATCGCCACACCGCAGCGCTGGAACGGCGACCAGGCGGAAGAGCAGACAGCGCCGGCGGAGGTTCCCCCGACTCTCAGACCGCGGCCGAGCCGGGCGACGCCGCCTTGCACGCGCAGCCCCCAGGTGCGCCGCCGCCTGTCCGCGTCCTGCAGAGCGTCCTTGCCCACGAAGTTGTCCTTGTCCAGGTCGACCAACGCTCCGAGGCCCGCCGCGAAGGGGGTCACCGTGTCGTCGAAGTCGGTGCCGGCGTTGAGCAGCCCGGCCTCGATGCGGCGGGCGCCGCCGATCGCGACCGGGATCAGGCCGTAGGGCGCGCCGGCCTCGAGAATGCGCTCGCCAACCGCAGGGATATCGATGCCGGGCGCAAGATAGACCTCCCAGCCGAGCTCGCTGGTGAAGCCGGTGCGGGTGATCACGACCTCCTGACCCGCGATCCGGACGGTGGCGGCGTCGAAGTAGCGGAAGGGCTCGGGGGTGGACCCGTCGACCGCGTCCTGCAGGACCTTGAGCGAGTCGGGGCCCTGTACCTGGCTGATCCAGACGTCGGGGTCGAACACCTCGACGTCCATGCCGGCGGCGTGCGCCCTCAGCCAAGCCGTGAGGTCGCCGTCTGCCTGCCCGTACCAAAAGCGGTCTTCGTCCAGGCGCACGAGAACACCGTCGAGGAGCATGCCGCCGTCCGGGTAGCAGGCGATCTGGTAGCTGCAGCGCCCGACCCGGACCTTGGCCACGTCTCGGGTGAAGACGCGGTTCATCAGCTTCACCGCGTCGGGTCCGCGGACCTCGATCGGCAGCTCGCCGGTATGGCGCAGGATCGCCTGGCGGCGCAGCCGCCAGTAGGCGTCGTCAGGCGTCGCGCTGGTCATCGACATCGCCGTCAGCCGGCCGTTGTAGATCGTGTACTCCGGACCGTAGGGCAGCTCCTGATAGACGAGGGGGTGCGGCGCCATGGTGCGCGCGAATTCGCTCGAGCGGCCAGCGTCGCTCGGCTGCGGCAGCACCGCGAAGCGCACATTCTCTTGAAGGTCTGGTCCGGTATCCGCCAAGGCGATCTCCTGTCGGGCAAGGGGCGCAGAAAGTCTAGGGATAAAGCCACGCCGCGCCGTCGGCCTATATCGCAAGGCCGACTTGGAACCCACAACGCGCGGCAAGCGGGCGTTCGGCGACGCGCCCGGCGCGCCATTTCCTGTCCGCTATCGATGCTCCCTTTCGGGCAATCTTGCGCGCCTCACCGGCGGCGTGCCGCGATTCGAGGAGTGTCCGGGCCAGCTTTGCGCTCTTGACGCCTCCCCGGAAAAGGCCGAAAACCCTGGCGTTTCTTAGACCCGGGGAGTGGCGCAGCCTGGTAGCGCATCTGCTTTGGGAGCAGAGGGTCGCTGGTTCGAATCCAGTCTCCCCGACCACTGCGCGAAGATGCTACAAAGTCCCTCGAACGAGGGCGAAGGACGAGGACGAAGAGGCATGCAGGTCAGGATCTTCCGCTCCCCCAAGACGGCGATGCAGTCGGGCCGTGCCAACACCAAGCGCTGGGTGCTGGAGTACGAGCCGCAGCGCGGCCGCGAGGTCGAGCCGCTGATGGGCTGGGTCTCCTCCGCCGACACCCGCCAGCAGGTCCGGATGTTCTTCGAGACCGAGGCCGAGGCCGTCGCCTACGCCGAGCGCAAGGGCTACATGTACACCGTCGAACGCCCGCGCGAGCGCAGCGTCAGACCGAAAGCCTACGCCGACAACTTCGCCTACACCCGCGTGGGGCGCTGGACGCACTAGAAATAGCATTTGCGCCAGATTCGGCCCGAAGTCTCACGGATATTTCAGAATTCTAAGGCTTTTCGGTGCTATGGCTGCCGTTAATGTGCAGAACTGCGCACGCAATTTGGGTGCCGGATCAAGGAGAATTCCAATGAACGCCATCGTAAAACAGAGCCTTCGCGCCGTCCTCGTGGCCTCGGTCGCGGTAACCCTGGTCGGCTTGCCGGTCAGCTTCGACGGTTCCGACCTGCAAGCCGCGCAGGCGGCTGGCGGTGGTGGTGGCGCTGGTGGCAACGGCGGCGGCGCTGGCGGCGGCGGTGGTGGCGCTGGCGGATCCGGCGGTGGTTCCGGCGGTGGTGCTGGCGGTGGCTCCGCAGGTGGAGCCGGGGCTGGTGGCAACGGTGTCGGGCCGGATGGGAGTGGCGCACCGGGAGCTGGAGGCGCTGCCGGCGCAGCCGGTACGGGCAATTCCGCTTCGGCGCCCGGTCAGAACGGAACTGCGCCCGGCCAAGCGACCTCGGCCGCGGCGACCTCGGGCACGACGACAGGTATCGGCACCGCGATGGCGGTGACAGCGACCAACCCTTCCACGCCGACAGGCCTGACGAACGCGGCTGAGAATGCCAATCCCAGCGCTGGAGCGCCGCAGCCCGAAGCAGAGACTGAGCCGACCATCGAAGTCGAAGTCCTTACGGACTAGCTTTGAGCGGAGCGGGACCGTTTTCACCGCAGGACCTGAAATTCGGCCTTGCGGAAGGCGCGTGCGTCTGCATTTTTCGCGTATAGTCGTGGTGCAGGTCACGCGCTGACGACGGCCCCGTAGCTCAGTTGGATAGAGCATCGGCCTTCTAAGCCGAATGTCGCTGGTTCGAATCCAGCCGGGGTCGCCAATTTTATTTAAAATCAGCGCATTGCTAATTTTTCTTCGCAAGCAGCTTCCGGAAGTCCGCCAGATCGTCCTTGAGCGCCTCCGTGGCCTTGTCTTCCAGGGCGCGGTAGCGGGCGACGGCGTCCTGGCCAAGCGGGGTGAGCGTGGCGCCGCCGCCGCCGGCGCCGCCGCGGCTGCGTTCGACCAGCGGTTCGGCGAAGTCGCCGTTCATCGCGTCGACCAGCAGCCAGGCGCGGCGATAGGACATGCCGAGACGCTTGGCCGCCTTGCGGATCGAGCCTTCGGCGCCGATGGTTTCCAGCAGCTTCGCCTTGCCGGGGCCAAGCGCGACGGCCTCGCCGATCAGCAGGCGAATCTTCGGCGGGACGTCAGCCACCGGTCTTCTTCAGGTGGGTGGCGAGGCGGTCGAGCCCCGCCTCGAGATCGCCGATCAGGTCCTGGGCGTCCTCCAGGCCGCAGTGAATGCGGAAGGTCCGTCCCGGCGCGTTCCATTCGGTGGCCGTGCGCGAGGCCTCGGGCTTGGTCGGCATGATCAGGCTCTCGTAGCCGCCCCAGCTGGCGCCGATGCCGAAGTAGTCGAGCTCGTCCATCAGGGCGCCGAAGCCCGCCTTGCCGGGCGCCTCGCGCAGCACCACGCCGAACAGGCCGCAGCCGCCGGTGAAGTCGCGCTTCCAGAGGTCGTGGCCGGGGTCGCCGGGCAGCGGCGGGTACATCACCCGCTCGACCAGGGGATGCTCGGCCAGCCAGGAGGCCAGCGCCAGGCCGTTCTCGTAGTGGCGCTGGACCCGCACCGCCAGGCTGCGCAGGCCGCGCAGGCCGAGGAAGGCGTCGTCGGGACCGACCGCCATGCCCAGCGCTCCGTCGGTCTCGCGGATCCGGCGGTAGAGCGCCTCGTCGGCGGCGATGACGATTCCCAGCATCGCGTCGGAGTGGCCGACGATGAACTTGGTGGCGGCATGGATCGAGATGTCGACCCCCTGGGCGATCGACTTGAAGTGCAGCGGCGTCGCCCAGGAGTTATCCATGACGACGGCAATTCCGGCCTGCCTTGCGGCCCCGGCGATGGCCGGGATGTCCTGCACCTCAAAGGTGACCGAGCCGGGGGATTCGACGAAGACCAGCTTGGTGTTGTCGCGAAACAGCTCGGCGATATCCGCGCCCAGCATGGGATCGTAGTAGGTAGTCTCGACGCCCATTCGCGCGAGGAAGCCGTCGCAGAAGCTGCGGTTCGGGGTATAGACAGTGTCGGCGACCAGGATGTGATCGCCGGCCTGTGCCTGCGACAGGATGGCGACGGCGATCGCCGCCAGGCCGGAGGGGACCAGCAGGGCGCCGTAGCCGCCCTCTATCTCGGCCACGGCCTCCTCCAGGGCGAAGTGGGTCGGCGTGCCCATGCGGCCGTAGAAAAGATGGCCCTTGTCGAACCTGTGACGGCGCGAGTCCATGAACTCGGCGGCGGTTTTCCGCAGCACGGTCGAGGTGTGATAGACGGGCGGATTGACCGCGCCATGATAGTCGTGGGGGCTGCGCCCCAGGTGCGACAGCTTGGTTTTGTCGTCGGCGTTGCGCTTCATGGCGGTCCTAAGAGTTGAACGCCGGGTCGCGGCGCGGGTCGTCGATTTTCATCCGCTTCTGTCCGACCGGTTCGAAACCCATGCGCTGATACAGCGGCAGGGCGCGGGGGTGGTCCAGGCTGTTGGTATTGACCGTAACGCGTTGGGGGTTGCTGCTCCAGGCGGTCTCGATGGCGATCGTCAGGAAATAGCTGCCGAGACCCCGCCCGACGAAATCCGGCAGCAGACCGAAGTAGGCGAGATCGACGCTGTCCTTCTGGCGCCGGTCGATCTCGAAATAGCCGGCGGGCACGCCGCCGGCGTAGAGAACATAGATCTCGACCCGGGGATCCTGGACGATGGCCGCCAGCTCGGCATCGCCGAGCAGCCGCCGTTCCCACCACAGCCAGTCGCGGCCGATCGCATTGTAGAGATAGCGGTAGAAGGCGACGGAGGGCCGCTCGGCATGCAGCAGCGCGAGCCGCAGGTCGACCGGCGGATGCACCGGCTCCAGCTGCGGCGGCGCGGTCATTTCCAGATAGGTGATGGTGTAGGCGAGCTTGCCGTTTTCCTGATCGGCTGCGTCCGACGGCGGCGCATCGGCGGGGGCCTCGCCGCGGTCGATCAGCCAGCGTTCCATGAAATCGCAGGGGCTTTCGGTGTAGCCGATGGACTCGTAGAAGCCCTTCACCTTGGCGTTGCTGCGCCGCACGATGGCATGAATCTTTACGCAATCCTGGGCCAGCAGCCACTCCTCGGCGGCCTGCATCATGCGCCGCCCGTAGCCCAGGCCGCGGGCCGCCGGATCGACCGCCAGGTAGTAGACCCAGCCGCGGTGGCCGTCGTGGCCGACGCAGACCGAGGCGGCGAGCCTATCGCCGTCGTAGCCAACCAGGACTTCAGCCGAGGCGGTGCGCTGCCACAGCGCCAGGTCGCGTTCCGGGACGTTGTACCAGCGGGTCAGGCCGCAGGCCTCCCAGAGCGCGACCAGCTCGGCGAAGCCGGCGTCTGCGTAGGCTTGGATGCGCAGTTCCCGGCTGGCGGTCATTTCGCTTTCTTCGGCGATTTATCCGGCGGTCCGGTTTCGACCGGCGTGTCGCCGGGCAGGCCCCACTCCGACCAGGAGGCGTCGTAGAGCGCGGTTTTCTTATGTCCGGCGAGGTGCAGGCCGAAGGAAAGGACGGCGGCGGTGATGCCCGAGCCGCAGGTGGTGACCACCGGGCGTTCGGGATCGACCCCGGCCTTGGCGAACTTGTTTCTAATCTCGGCGAGCGGCTTGAAGGTGCCGCTCGCGCTATCGACCAGGTCGTTCCAGGGCAGGTTGAGACTGCCCGGGATGTGGCCCTGGCGGCGTCCCGGCCAAAGCTCCGGCGCCTCGCCGGCGAAGCGGTCGGCGGCGCGCGCGTCGATCACCTGCTCCCTACCGCTGTCGAGGTTGGTGCGCATGGCGTTGATGTCGCGCACCAGCCGGGCGTCGAGGCGTGCGGTGTAGCGGTGCGGCTCGCGCTCCACCTTGCCGCCCTCCAGTGGGCGGCCTTCGCTGCGCCACTTCTCCAGCCCGCCGTCGAGCACGGCGACGGGACCGTGGCCCATGGCCTTGAAGGTCCACCACACCCGCGGCGCCGACATCATCCCGCGGCGGTCGTAGACCACGAGCTGGTCGTCGTTGTGGATGCCCAGCGCCCCGATCAGCTCGTCGAAGTGTGCGGTCGAAGGCAGCATGTGCGGCAGCTCGCTGTCGGGATCGCCGATTTCGTCGATGTCGAAGAAGACGGCGCCGGGGATGTGCTCGGCCTCGTAGTCCTTGCGCGCCTGCTTCTGCTCCATCGGCAGGTAATAGCTGGCGTCGATCACGACCACGCCGGGATCGTCCAAATGCCCGGCCAGCCATTCGGTGGAGACGAGACGGTCCTGGCTTTCCCTTGCCACTTCGGCTCCCATCAGGATGCGAAACGCAGGTTGATGCGCCGGTTCTGCCGGCCCTTGTTCTCGATCTTGCCGAGCTCGATCGGGCCGATCTCGCCGGTGCGCCGGACGTGGGTGCCGCCGCAGGGCTGCAGGTCGACGCCCTCGATCTCCAGCAGCCGCACCTGGCCGGCGCCGCTCGGCGGCTTGACCGACATGGTGCGCACCAGCTCCGGACGCTGCTCCAACTCGGCGTCGTCGATCCAGCGCGGGGCGACCGGATGATCCTCCTCGACCAGGCGGTTGAGCGCGCCGGCGATCGCCTCCTTGTCCAGGTTGGTGTCCGGCAGGTTGAAGTCGAGACGGCCCTTGCCGTCGCCGACCTGGCCGCCGGTGACGTCGCCCTCGACCACGGCGCAGAGCAGGTGCATCAGGGTGTGCATCCGCATCAGACGGTGGCGCCGCTCCCAGTCGATCTCGGCGGTGACGGCGCTGCCTGGCGCGGGCAGGGCGCTGCCCTCGGCAGGAATGTGCAGCACCTCGTCCGGGGCGCTGCCCTTGCGGGCGTCGGCGATGACGATCTCGCCGCCGTCGGCGAGGCGCAGCTTGCCGAGGTCGCCGGGCTGCCCGCCGCCCTCGGGATAGAACACCGTGCGGTCGAGCAGGATGCCCTCCGGGCCGGCCGAAACCACCTCGGCCTCGCAGTTCGTCAGATAGGCGTCGTCGCGGTACAGCAGTTCGGTCATGGTGCGGCAGCCCTTTCCACCCAGTCGGGTACCGGAAGGTTTTTGGAGCGCAGGAACTCCGGGTTGAACAGCCTGCTGGAGTAGCGGGTGCCGTAGTCGCAGAGCACGGTGACGATGGTGTGACCCGGCCCCATCTCCCTGGCCAGCTTGATGGCGCCGCCGACATTGATCCCGCTGGAGCCGCCAAGACAGAAACCTTCATGCTCGAAGAGGTCGAAGACCAGCGGGATGGCCTCTTCGTCGGGTACCTGGAACAGGCGGTCGATGGGCGCGTCCTCGATGTTCTTGGTGATCCGGCCCTGACCGATGCCTTCGGTGATCGAGCTGCCTTCGGGCTTGGCCTCGCCGCTCTTGAGCAGCGAGTAGATGCCAGACCCCATGGGGTCGGCGAGGCCGATCACGACATTCGGATTGCGCTCTTTCAGCGCCATGCCGACGCCGGCCAGCGTGCCGCCGGTGCCGACCGAACAGATGAAGCCGTCGAGCTTGCCGCCGGTCTGCTCCCAGATCTCCGGGCCGGTGCCTTCGATGTGGGCCTGGCGGTTGGCGACGTTGTCGAACTGGTTGGCCCAGAGCGCGCCCTTGGGGTCGCTTTCGGCCAGTTCTTCGGCCAGCCTTTGGGAGACGTGGACGTAGTTCTCGGGGTTCTTGTAGGGAACGGCGGGCACCTGCTTCAGCTCGGCCCCGGCCAGCTTCAGCGCCGCCTTCTTCTCCTCGCTCTGGGTCTCGGGAATGACGATCACGGTGCGGTAGCCCAGCGCCCTCGCGACATGGGCGAGGCCGATGCCGGTGTTGCCGGCGGTGCCTTCGACGATCACCCCGCCGGGCTTCAGCACGCCGCGCTTTTCGGCATCGCGCACGATATAGAGCGCCGCGCGGTCCTTGACCGAGCCGCCGGGGTTGAGGAACTCGGCCTTGCCGAGAATCTCGCAGCCGGTCTCATCCGAGGCCTTGCGCAGACGCACCAGCGGCGTGCGTCCGACCGTTCCGGTAAATCCGTCTCTGATATCCATCCGAGCGCTTCCTTTCTGCTCCCGGCGCGGGAAAGGCGGAGATTAGCTGCCAGCCCAGCGCCGCCGCAAGCTCGGCCGGTTGATCTCCAGCCACAGCAGTGCGATGGCGCCGATGGCGTTGCTGATCTCGCCGTTGCGCAGTTTCGCGAAGGCCTCCTCCGCGGGCAGGGCGAAGACCTCGATGTCCTCGCCCTCCTCGATCAGGCCGTGGATGCCGCCGGCTCCCTCGGCTTCGACCTCGCCGCAGTAGAGGGTGATACTTTCGGAAGTGCCGCCGGGCGACATCAGGTAGGTGCCGATTTCGTGCAGTCGCTGCGGCGTCAGGCCGGCTTCCTCTTCGGTTTCGCGCCGGGCCAACTGCTCTGGGCTCTCGCCGTCGCGGTCGAGCACGCCGGCGACGATCTCGATCAGCCAGGGGTCATAGCCGGCGGTCAGCGCCGGCAAGCGGAACTGCCGCAGCAGGACCACCTCGTCGCGGCGCGGGTCGTAGGGCAGCAGGGCGGCGCAGTGGCCGCGCTCGAAGACTTCGCGAGTCATCTCCGGCGACCAGCCGCCGGCGTGGCTGCGGTGGCGCAGCCGATAGCGGTCGAGCCGGAAGTAGCCCTGGTAGACGGTTTCGCGCTCCAAGATTTCCACGGCCGGGTGTTCGCGTGGCCTCGCTTTCGCGCCGTCTTCGCCCTCGCTCATGCTCCGATCCCTTTGCGCCGACTGATACTGTATCTTGGTTTGGCTTCGTCCCGTGCAAAACGGAAGATTGTCCCGCGACACTGCAACCTGTCTTTCCCCGGCGTCAGCAAACAGCAAAAAGGCCCCTATCATGTCGATCCGCAGCGAGAAACAGAGCTTCACCGGCGCCAGCGGCGCAACGCTGGCCGCGCGTCTCGACCTGCCGTCGGGGACGCCGCGCGCCTATGCCCTCTTCGCCCACTGCTTCACCTGCACCAAGGATATCCTCGCCGCCTCCAGAATCGCGGCGGGGCTGGCGGCGCGCGGCATCGCCACGCTGCGCTTCGACTTCACCGGACTGGGCCACAGCGACGGCGAGTTCGCCAACGAGAACTTTTCCTCGAACGTCGGCGACCTGGTGCGCGCGGCCGACTTCCTGCGCGACAAGCATGCCGCACCCTCCGTCCTGATCGGACACAGCCTGGGCGGCGCGGCCGTGCTGGCGGCCGCCGGCCGGATTCCCGAGGCGCGGGCCGTTGCGACCATCGCCGCCCCGGCCGATCCGGCCCATGTCGCCGCCCACTTCACCGAAGCGCGCGCGGAGATCGAGGCCAAGGGCGAGGCCGAGGTGCTGCTCGCCGGGCGCCCTTTCCGCATCCAGAAGCAGTTCCTGGAGGATATCGAGGGGCGCAAACTGGAGAAGGACATCGCCGGCCTGCGCAAGGCGCTGCTGGTCTTTCACGCGCCGCTGGACAGGGTGGTGGGGGTCGACAACGCCAGCCGGATCTTCCTTGCCGCGAAGCATCCGCGGTCCTTCGTCTCCCTCGACGATGCCGATCACCTGCTGAGCGATCCCCGCGATGCCGCCTATGTCGCCGAGGTTCTGGCCGCCTGGGCCGGACGCTATCTCTTGGAGGAGGCGCCGGAGGACAGCGCGGCGGCAGAGGGCGAGGTGATCGTGACGGAGAACGGGGAAGGCGGGCTCAGCCAGACGATCCGGGTCGGGCGGCATGTCCTGCGCGCTGACGAACCGGCCTCGGCCGGGGGCGACGACAGCGGTCCGACCCCCTATGACCTGCTGCTCGCCGGGCTCGGCGCCTGCACCTCGATGACGCTGCGGATGTATGCCGGGATGAAGAAGCTGCCGCTTGAGCGGGTCACGGTGCGCCTGCGGCACGACAAGATCCACGCCGCCGACTGCGCTGACTGCGAGACCAAGGAGGGCAAGCTGGATCAGATCGAACGCTGGATTCACCTGGAGGGCGATCTCGACGATGGACAACGCCAGCGCCTGCTCGAGATTGCCGAGAAATGTCCGGTGCATCGCACCCTGCATTCGGAGGTAAAAATTCGCTCGCGCCTGGAATAAACAGCTTGACCCGATTATTGCGGCCCAGCGCGTCGCGGAGAGTTCAGCGGAAGTCGCGCCCAGGAAATTTGGGGGTAACGGCCCCCCATAAAGTTTGTTAGGCTTCAACTCAGAAGTAGCTGAAGTAAAGAGCAATGAATGCGGTCGATACAACGGACCGCCAAGAACAGGAGAAGCGGGCTTTGGAGGTGTACTCGGGGCCACTTGGTTCCCGACCCCCAGATTCACCAAAGTTGGTTGGGCAGACACTCAAATTTCCGGGCAACGCCTTGGAAAGTGCGGCTGCTGTGATTTCTCCGTGCTCGTGCTGACGTAAGTCCAACCCAAGGATCTCAAGCCGCGCAGCGGCGGATCGAAACACAGGGAGACGGTAATGGCGAAGAAAGAGCTCAAGGACGAGGCTGGCAATCGGGTACATCCCTATGTGCCGGAACTCTGCAATTCACTGAAGAAGGGTGCGTGCGACAGGCGCGAGTTCCTGCGCACGGCGACCCTGCTTGGCGTTTCGGCGCCGGTGGCTTACGCGATGGCCGGCCAGATTCTCGGCGAGAAGGTCGTTCCCCAGGCCATGGCGCAGGAAGGCAAGCGCGGCGGACGGCTGCGCTCTTCCATGCGGGTGCAGCGCATGGACGATCCCGCGACCTACGACTGGACCCAGATGTCCAACCAGACCCGGCACATCCTCGAGTATCTGACGGAGACCGGCACCGACAACATCACCCGCCCCTATCTGGCGGAGTCCTGGGAAGCCAGCGACGATCTGACCGAGTGGACTTTCAAGCTGCGTCAGGGCGTCACCTGGTCGAACGGCGACGACTTCAACGCCGACGATGTGGTGCATAACTTCAACCGCTGGCTCGACCCCGCGGTCGGCTCCTCGAACCAGGGTCTGTTCGGCGGCCTGGCGGAGGAATACGACACCGGCGAGAAGAACGACGACGGCACTGCCAAGATGGGCAAGCGGATGCGCGAAGGGGCGGTCGAGAAGATCGATTCGCACACCGTGCGCCTGAACCTTTCGGGCCCGGAACTGGCGATCCCGGAGAACCTGTTCAACTATCCGACGGCCATCGTTCACCGCAACTTCGACGCCGAGGGCGCGGACCTAGCCAAGAATCCGGTCGGCACCGGGCCCTATAACCTAGCCGAGTTCCAGGTCGGCGAGCGTTGCCTGCTGACCCGGCGCACCGACGGCGAGCACTGGCGTGGCGATCCCTTCCTGGACGAGATCCTCTACATCGACCATGGCGACGATCCCATGGCCGGCGTTTCGGCGCTCGCCTCTGGACAGGTGGACCATATCTACGATGTCGAGGTGACCTCGATCGACGTTCTGGACAACATTCCGAACGGTGTGCTGCATGAGGCGGTGACGGCGCAGACCGGCGTGGCGCGCATGCGCGTGACCGAAGCGCCCTTCGACAACCTCAAGGTGCGTCAGGCCGTGGCGATGTGCATGAACCACGATCAGCTCCTGCAGATTGCCTACCGGGGCAGGGGTGCACCGGGCGAGAACCATCATGTCGCCCAGATCCATCCGGAGTACTTCCAGCTGCCGAAGCCGAAGCCAGATCCGGCCGCGGCCAAGGCTCTGCTCGCGGAAGCCGGTTACCCGGATGGCCTGACCGTCAAGATCGATCTCGGCGCGGCCGAGGCTTGGCATCTCGCGGCGATGCAGGGCTTCAAGCAGCAGCTTGAGCCCGCTGGCATCACCCTGGACCTCAACCCGATGCCGGGCGCCAGCTACTGGGATGTCTGGGACAAGACGCCCTTCGGCTTCACCTCCTGGACCCACCGTCCGCTCGGCGTGATGGTGCTAAACCTCGGCTACAAGAGCGGCGTGCCGTGGAACGAGTCGGCCTACAGCAATCCGGAGTTCGACAAGGCTCTGGAGAAGGCCAGCTCGCTGCTCGACATCGAGGAGCGCCGCGCGGCCATGGAAGAGGTTCAGAGGATCCTGCAGAACGACGCCGTGATCGCGCAGCCGCTGTGGCGTTCGATCTTCACGGCGACGACGGACAAGGTGAAGGGGTACACCGCGCATCCGACGCAGTACCACCTCTTCAAGAACGTCTGGCTCGACGCCTAACGCGTCTTCTAGGTGCCGCGGAGGGAACCACCCTCCGCGGCATTTTCTTCCCGGCGTAGCGAAAACGGCCAAGCCCAATAACAACAAGGCGCCGGGGCAGGGGGTTTCGGGGGAGATTCTAAATGCTGGTTTTCCTGATCAGGCGGCTCGGCACCATGGCCCTGACGATGATCGTGGTTTCGATGCTGTTGTTCCTGGCGCTCGAGATCAACGTCGAGTCCGTGGCGACCAAGGTGCTCGGCCCCTATTCCTCGGACGAGCAGAGGGAAATCTGGCTCGAAGCCAATGGCTACAACGATCCTCTGCCGATCCGCTACGGACGCTGGCTGGGCAACTTCGTCACCGGGGATTTCGGCCAGTCGATACGCTTCAAGACGCCGGTAGCCGACATCATGTGGCCGCGTCTTGGGAACACCGGGATCCTCGCGCTGGCGACCTTCGGGGTGATGATTCCCTTGTCCCTCTGTCTCGGGGTGCTCTCGGGAATGCGCGAGGGATCGCGCACCGACCGATCCATCTCGGTCACCTCGATCATAACCACCTCGATACCTGAATTCGCCAGTGCGCCGCTGCTCTCGGCGATCTTCGTGTTCTATCTCGGCTGGTTGCCGGGAACCAGTGGGATGAGCGGCGGCTTCGATATCACACAGCTGATCCTGCCGGCCATGGTTCTGATCATCTACGACTTCGGCTACGTCACCCGCATGACGCGGGCCTCGATGGCCGAGGTGATGATGACCCACTACATCCGCACCGCGGTCCTCAAGGGGCTGCCCTACAAGACCGTGATCATGAAGCATGCCCTGCGCAACGCGCTGATCGCCCCCTTCACGGTGATTATGCTGCAGATCAACTGGCTGCTTTCGGGCGTGATCGTGGTCGAGTTCTTCTTCGCCTATAAGGGCTTCGGCGTGCTCCTGCTGGAAGCCTCGCTCAATCAGGATATCTTCCTGATCGAGGCCTGCGCCATGGTTGCCGTGTTCGTCGCCGTGATGACCCAGACCCTGGCGGACGTGGGCTACACCTACCTCAACCCACGTATCCGCTTCAGCTAAGGGAGGGCGAGATGGCAGACCAGGCAATCGTCATACCGCGCCGCGATTTCTTCCTGCTGCGCTGGTCCAGGTCCTTCTTGTTGCTGCGCGAAAGCGGCGTCGGCATGGTCGGCGCGGGGTTGGTGATCTTCTGGGTCGCGGTCGCGATCCTGGCGCCGCTGATTGCGCCCTTCGGTCCCAACGCGACGCTGTCGCCGATCATGCCACCGGGGACGGAGTACATCGTTCAGGCGGGCATGCTGGTCGGTCAGCAGCAGGTCGATCAGGTCTGCAGCCTGATCGAAGCCGGCATCAACCAAGGCAGCTACGACTGCGGCGTGTTCTGGTTGGGCACGGATTCCCTCGGGCGCGACATTCTCAGCCGAATTATCTGGGGGTCGCGCACGGTGCTGACTTTCGCGCCGCTGGCGACGCTCTGTGCCTACGCCGTGGGCATCCCCATGGGGCTCGCGGCCGGGTACAAGCGCGGCTGGATCGACGATGTGCTGTCGTTCATCGCCAACGTCATCCTCTCCTTCCCGGTGCTGGTGCTCTACATCATCATCATCACCTTGATCGGCGCTTCGGCGATCAACATCCTGATCGCGGTGACCTTCGCCTCGGCGCCGGGCATCATGCGCATCGTGCGCGGGCTGACACTGGACCTGCGCAGCCGCGAGTACGTCTTCGCGGCGGAAACCCGCGGCGAGCCGACCTGGCGGATTCTCTTCATCGAGATTCTGCCCAACGCGCGCGGGCCTTTGATCGTCGATTCCATGCTGCGTCTCGGCTACACGATCATCACCATCGGCGTGCTCGGCTTCCTCGGCCTGGGCCTGCCGCCGCCAGATCCCGACTGGGGGAAGATGATCAGCGAGTTCCGCAACATGATGATGGCCTTTCCCTACATGACCATCTACCCCTGTCTGGCGATTTCCTCGCTGGTGCTCGGTTTCAATCTGCTGGCCGACGGCCTGCGCGAAATCTCCCTGCGCGATTAGGAGCATGGCATGAGCGAAAGCGGACAGACGAAAGCGCCGGCCAAGGACAAGTACGCCGACGCCGACTTGGTGCTGGAGTGCAACGGCCTCTGCATCTCCTACTTCACCCGGGCCGGCGAGATTCCCGCTGTCGTCGACTTCAACATGAAGCTGCGCAAGGGCGAATCGATCGGGCTGGTGGGCGAATCCGGCTGTGGCAAGTCCACAGTCGCCATGGCGATCATGAAGTACATGGGCAGCAACGGCGGCATCGTCGGCGGAGAAGTGCTCTACAAGGGCCGCGACATGGCCTCCTTCTCCGAGGAGGAACTGCGTCAGCTGCGCGGCAACGAGATCGCCATGGTCTATCAGGAGCCGATGGCGGCGCTCAATCCCTCCATGGTGCTTGGCAGACAGCTGATGGAGGTCCCGCTCTACCACGAGAATATCTCCGAAAAGCAAGCCTACGAGCGGGCGGTGGAGATGCTCGGCGACGTCAAGCTGCCGGATCCCGAGCGGGTGATGAAGTCCTATCCGCATCAGATTTCCGGGGGGCAGCAGCAGCGCGTTGTGATCGCCATGGCGCTGCTGTCGAAGCCCTCCCTGCTGCTGCTCGACGAGCCGACCACGGCGCTGGACGTGACCGTCGAAGCCGGCATCGTCGAGCTGATCGGCGAGATTGCCGGCAAGTTCGAGACCTCCATGGTCTACATCTCGCACAACCTGGGGCTGATCCTGGAAACCTGCGACCGGGTCAACGTGATGTACTCCGGCCAGGTGGTGGAGTCCGGCAGCGTCGAGGAAGTGTTCGACCACATGCGCCACCCCTATACCCAGGGCCTGTTCAGCTGCATTCCCCTGCCGGGCGCCGACAAGAACGCGCGTCCCCTGGTGCCGATCCGCGGCCAGCTGCCCCTTCCGCATGAGCGCCCGCCGGGCTGCTACTACGGGCCGCGCTGCGATCACTTCGTGGCCGGTCGCTGCGACGCCGGGCTGATCCCCATGGAGGAGTTGCCGCGCGAGCCCGGGCATACGGTGCGCTGCTGCCGCTGGGACGAGATCGATTGGGATGCCTATAAGCCCGAGGGGGTCGGTGGCGGCGGCGAGATCGAGAAGGGCGAGGTCGTGCTCTCGATCAAGAACATGCGGAAGTACTACGAGATCAAAGACAACTCCATCGCCGCGATGCTGCGCGGCAACCGCGTGCGCTACGTCAAGGCCAACGAGCGGGTTAGCTTCGAGGCACGCGAGGGCCAGACCGTCGCCATCGTCGGCGAATCCGGCTGCGGCAAGTCGACCTTCGCCAAGGTGATGATGGGCCTGGAGACGGCAACCGAGGGCGAGGTGATCTTCGAGGGCAACGACGTCGCCAACAAGCCGGTGCAGACGCGCTCGCCGAAGGAAATCGGCTCGATGCAGATGGTGTTTCAGAACCCTTTCGACACCCTCAACCCGAGCCACACCGTCGGGTCGCAGCTGGCGCGGGTAATCCGCAAGTTCGGGGTGGAGAGCGACGAAAACAAGGTGCAGCGCCGGGTGCTGGAGTTGCTCGACCTGGTAAAATTACCGCGCGACTTTGCCGTGCGCCGGCCACGCCAGCTCTCCGGCGGCCAGAAGCAGCGCGTCGGCATCGCCCGCGCCTTCGCCGGCAACCCGCCGCTGGTGGTGGCCGACGAGCCGGTTTCGGCGCTCGACGTTTCGGTCGCGGCGGCGGTCACCGGCCTGCTGATGGATATCCAGCGGCAGTACCGCACGACCCTGCTGTTCATCAGCCACGATTTGTCGCTGGTGCGTTACCTCGCCGACCGCGTGGTGGTGATGTATCTCGGCAATATCGTCGAACAGGGCACCACCGACGAAGTCTTCGCACCGCCTTACCACCCCTATACCGAGGCCCTGCTCTCCGCGGTGCCGATCGCCGATACCTCGATCAAAAAGAAGCGGATCATCCTCGAGGGCGCCTTGCCTTCGGTGGTCAATCCGCCCAAGGGCTGCCCCTTCAACACCCGCTGCCAGCGCAAGATCGGCCGGATCTGCGAAACCGAGGTGCCGCCGGTGATCGAAGCCGCGCCAGGACATGACATCGCCTGTCATATACCCCTGGAGGAGTTGAAAGAGGTCGAGCCGGTCATCGTGCAGACGGATAAGACCGCCGCAGAGTGAGTCCCGGCAAAGAGCGCTGAATTCCACGGTCTTCCGGCTGTCCGGCTTCCGTTGCGCGTGCCTGCTGCCTCATTCGGGCTGGGGATCGTCCAGATTTAGCCCTATTTCACGTCAGCTTCCGCCCCATTCAGGGACCATCTTGTAATCCTAGAGACACAGGATAGCTCTCTATTGGATCACCCGCCGCATCGCGGCACAGGATCGGGGGCAGTTATGCAAAAGCAACGAACCGCCTTTTTCTCGGTTTCCATATTGGCCTTGGGCCTCGTGGGCTATGCCCTGGTGCCCGGCGCCGGCGATACCGTTGCAAGGTCGAGCGGCGGCTCCGATCTGCAGCAGGATTCGCAGGAGATCTCGGACTGCGGATCGCCGACGATCGCGGGCACGCAGGGCTGCATCCGCGCCGAGGATTCCGCCAGCGTTTACGGGCAGCTCGATAACGAGGACGGCTCCACCACGGTCTGGAGCCTGACCTTCGTCGAAGACGGCGACACCCGGATCAAACGCTATCGCGACCTCTTGCTCGCTGTCGACGGTACGCTCAAGTATGAGACCGTCATTACGGTAGAGACCGGCCCCGACGGCAAGCGCGAGCTCCGCGAAGTGCGCAATACCGCCGGCGAAAAGGTTTTTCACGAGATTCGCCGCCAGCAAGACGCAACCGCCCAGATTGCCGTGGAGCAGACGCCGATTGCCGGCGATGCGGAAGAAGTGATAGCCGTGCTCCAGCGGGCGACACGCACCTTGCAGCAGGCCGTGGCGCTCGCCCCCTCTGTGTAACTGCGCGGCTAGGCGCCGGAAGGATAACGAGATGACATTCCCTGCCATCGCTCGGCGGCAGCGCGACCCAGAAGCTTCCCAGTGGATACTCCGCGTTGCCGCCTCCGTACTGGTTCTCTGCGGCATCGTTCTCATTGCCGCCAGCCAGCGGCCGGCGCTTTCCGCGAACGACCCCGCGGCCTTTCTCGACAGCTACGGAGACCGCGCGGTTTCCCTGCTCGGCGATCAGAGCCGCTCCGAGTCGGAGCGGCGCGAGGACTTCGGCCAGTTGCTGCGCGAAGGCTTCGATCTGGAAAGCATCAGCGCTTTCGTCCTGAGCACATACTGGCGCGAAGCCAGCGAAGACCAGCGCAGCCGTTTCGTCGAGGCTTTCCAGGGCGTCCTGGCAAGCCGCTTTCTGCCGCTGTTCGAGGAGGCGAAGTCGGACAGCTTCGCGATTCGAGGCAGCCGCAACATCAGCGGCCGGGACGACCTTTTCATGGTGGAAACGGTGCTGACGGATAGCAAGGGCCGTCAGGTCAGGACCGACTGGCGGGTCAAGAAGACGGGCAGCGGTTACCAGATCCTCGATGTCAGCGTCGAGGGCGCGAGTATGGCGCAGACCTTCCGCGACGAGTACCGCGCCTTCGTGCGGCGCAGCGATCAGGGCCTCGACGGCCTGATCCAGAGGCTCGAGCAGCAGGCCGCTGGTTAGAGCCGCACCCCCAGAACGAAAACGAAAGGCCAGGCATTTTGCCTGGCCTTTTGTCTTCGCGAATTGGCTCCGGGGCGCGGATTCGAACCGCGGACCGATCGGTTAACAGCCGATTGCTCTACCGCTGAGCTACCCCGGATCGGAAGGGCGAAAAGCCTTGGGACCCGCCGTTTTCTGCAACGGCGCGCGGTTATAGCAGACGCCTTCGGTGGGGCGCAATTGCTTTACTGGAAAATTCGGATCGCGCGTGCCGCCGCTTGCCGGAAGGCCGCGCCGCCCCCTCAACTCAGGCCTGGCGGGCCGTTGGACACTGCCGCCAGGATGCACTGGGCGACGTCGAGATAGTCGGAGTTGGGCATATGAAACCAGCGGAGGAACTGAGCCGTGCTCATTTCTCCGTTCAGCCAGGCCTCGAGGAACATTCTGCTGACGGGGTGAAGTCTCTCGGGCAGGCAGCTGGCAATCAGCGCGTCGTCCACGGCACTGCCTTTCTCTATCAAAGGTATGTGCCGGTTGCGCGCAGTGCAAGCGCGGGGCGCGCTTCAGGCGCGAGCGCTTGTGCTGGGTTAACTGGAATCACCGGAAGGATGGAGGCCCGGGCCGGAATCGAACCGACGTGCAAGGATTTGCAATCCTCTGTATCACCACTCTACCACCGGGCCGGCGGGTTCCGCTTCATAGCTGAGTGAGGCGTGCTGTCAAGCCCTTAGGAGGTGGCCCGGCACCCGGCTTCTGCCAAGAGGCGGCCGGCATTGTTTTCGCGGCCCGCGCCTCGTATAACTCGCAGGCCATCGCGGCCGCGAAAGCCGCGAGGGCCGTACCCGGCAACCCAGCCTTCGAGGACAGGATGGTCGATTTCTCAACGGCGCGCCTCAACATGGTCGAAAGCCAGATCCGCACCAACAAGGTCACGGATGCCAGGATTCTCGACGCCCTGGAGACGGTTCCGCGCGAGACCTACGTGCCCGAGAACCGCCGCGGGGTGTGTTACATCGACGAGGATCTCGCGATCGGCGGCGGCCGCTATCTGATGGAGCCGATGGTGCTCGCCCGCCTGCTGCAGGAAGCGCGTATCGGCAAGGAGGACGTGGTGCTCGATGTCGGCTGCGCCACCGGCTATTCCTGCGCCGTGCTGTCGAAGCTGGCGGCCACCGTGGTCGGTGTCGAGTGCGATGCCGCCCTGGCCGAGCAGGCGAACCGCGTGCTCAGCGAAGAGGGGATCGATAATGCCGTGGTGATCCAGGGCCCCCTGGGCGACGGCTATCCCAAGCAGGCCCCCTACAACGTGATCATACTGGAAGGCGCGGTTGCCGAGGTGCCGCCGGCGATCCGCGATCAGCTCGCGGACGGCGGACGATTGGTCGCCGTGATCCGCCATGACGAAGCTATGGGCCGGGCAATCCTGATGCAGCGCAGCGGCGATGTGGTTTCGAGCCGTATTCTCTTCGATGCGGCGACACCGAGTCTGCCGGGCTTCGAGCGCGAGGAAAGCTTCGTCTTCTGATTTCCTGGGAGAGTGCAAGCTTCGCGGCGTCCCGCTCAAAGGTTGCTGACACGAAAATTGCGCATCCCTGGCTCTTTATTTGTTGATCGTAATGAATTATTACGATTCATCTTTCCTGTGTCTGAAGTGAAATGGCGGCAATATACTGGCGCCGCCGCAAGGGTCGGGAGAGCCGGGTGTTCGTGCGCTGGGGATTGAAGATGAGGATTGGGAATTCGCCTGCCTGGATGACGCGCGCGGCCGCTGGCTGCTTGCTCGCCGCATCTGTCCTGGCCATGCCGCTGCAGGACGCGCGAGCGCAGAGCCTGATCGACGCCCTGGCCTCGGCCTACAGCACAAACCCGACGCTGCGTGCCGCGCAGGCGGAGCTGCGCTCGGTCAACGAACAGGTGCCCCAGGCGCTCGCCGGCTGGCGTCCCACGGTCAGCGTCTCGGGAAGCGCCGGCGTCGAGTCCCGCGAGCAGAAGACTTCACTTGGCACCAGCGAGGACGATCTCAACCCGGCGCAGGCGCAGCTCGAGGTTAGCCAGAACATCTGGCGCGGCGGGCGCACCGTGGCCGACACCGACCGCGCCAAGTCCACGGTCCAAGCGCAGCGCGCCTTTCTTATCAATACCGAACAGGATGTCCTGCTGCGCGCCGCGACCGCTTACATGAACGTCTGGCGCGACGAATCGATCCTGCAGCTCAACATCAGCAACGAGCAGGTTCTGGGACAGCAGCTCGAAGCCTCCAATGTACGCTTCGAAGTGGGCGAGTTGACCCGCACCGATGTCTCCCAGTCCGAGGCCCGGCTCGCGCTGGCGACCGCCAATCGGGTGCAGGCCGAAGGCAATCTGCGCGCCAGCCGCGCGATCTATGAGGAGCTGATCGGGCAGCCGCCGGTCAGCGTGCAGCCGCCTCCGGCTCTGCGCGGCCTGCCGAACTCCCAGCAGGCCGTGGCCACTCAAGCGCGCCAGGAAAATCCGGCAGTGATCGCCGCCGCCTATCTCTACCGCGCGGCGGGATATCAGATTCGCAACGTCACGGGCGAGCTCTTGCCGCAGGTCAGCGTCGTCGGCCGGCTGACCGCCTCCGACGAGGTGGTCAGCTCCTCGACATCCGAACAGTCGGCCGCGGTCCTGGCCCAGGTTTCCATTCCGCTGTATCAGGCTGGTGCGGTCTCCAGCCGCGTGCGGCAGGCCAAGCAGGTCGAGGGACAGCGCCGCCTGGAGCTCGACGAGGCGCGCAGCAACGCCGAGCAGCGGGCGATTACCGCCTGGGAGGCGCTGCAGTCGGCCGAGGCGCAGATCCGCTCCTTCGAAAGCCAGGTCAGCGCTAACTCCATCGCCTTGGAGGGCGTGCGCCAGGAGTATTCCGTCGGTGTGCGTACCACGCTCGATGTGCTCGACGCCGAGCAGGAGCTCTTCGATTCCCAGGTCAGCCTTGTCGGCGCCCAGCGCGACGAGATCGTCGCCGGATTCCAGCTGCTCTCGGCGCTGGGCAGGATGACTGCCTTCGAGTTGGGCCTTCCGGTCGAGATCTACGACATCCAGAGAGACTACGAGGCGATCGACGACGCCTGGTTCGGTCTCAACGCGCCCGGAACGGAGTAGGCGCGGGTGAAAGGACGGTAGCAGATGAGTGATTCGCAGGGCGGCTCCAACGAACCCTCCATGGAGGAGATCCTGGCCTCGATCCGGCGGATCATCGCCGAGGACGCGGAGCAGGAGGGAAAGGGCGGCAGCCCTGCGGCGCGCTCTCAAGGCTCTCGCCTGCAGGCCGACGAGCCGCATCGCGACGACCCGAAGGTGACTGACAGCGAAGGCTGGCCCGAGGACCGGGAGGGGGCGCCGCGCCCCGCGGCCCCGCAGGACGAGGACGACGTTCTGGAGCTGACCCAGCTGGTGAACGAGGACGGCAGTGTCACGGATCTTTCCGAGGGTTCGGCCGGGCCGGCGATGCCCTTCGTTGCCGAGGAAGACGAGCGCGGCGAGGAAGAGCGCAGGCAAGCCGCGCAAGAACGGCCCTACGAGGAGACCGCGTCGGTGGTGCAGAGCCACCACGAACCGGCGCCTGAAGAATCCGCGGCGGTCGAGGACGAGATCGAAGACGCCGTGCTCGAGGATGAGACGCGCGGGACGCCGCCCGTAGTTCAGGGCGAGGTGGATGCGCAGGTCCGCGTCTGGCTCGACCGCAACCTGCCCGACATGGTTGAGCGCGTCGTGCGGGAGGAGGTAGAACGCATGCTGAGGCGCCTCAAGGACTGACCTGCGCGCCGCGATCGGCTAGTCTCCGCGCCGCAGAGGCGCATTCCGGAACAATATCGAAGGATGGCCAGCGATGCTGGAAAAGACCTATCGGCCCGAAGAGGTCGAGGCGAGACAATACGAACGTTGGGAAGCCTCCGGCGCCTTCTCGGCGCGCCCGGAGCAGGATCTGCCGCGCTACGTGGTGATGATGCCGCCGCCGAACGTCACCGGCAATCTCCACATCGGCCATGCGCTGGACAACACCATCCAGGATCTGCTGATCCGCTATCACCGTATGCGCGGCTATGACACGCTCTGGCAGCCGGGCACGGATCACGCCGGCATCGCCACCCAGATGGTGGTCGAGCGTCAGCTCGCCGCCCAGGGCACCAGCCGCAGCAATCTGGGGCGCGAACAGTTTCAGGAGAAAATCTGGGAGTGGAAGGCGGAATCCGGCGGCACCATCATCCGTCAGCTGCGCCGCCTCGGCGCCTCGGCCGACTGGCCGCGCGAGCGCTTCACCATGGATGCGGGCCTTTCCGACGCCGTGCTCAAGGTTTTCGTCAAGCTCTACAAGGATGGCCTGATCTATCGCGACAAGCGGCTGGTCAACTGGGACCCCAAGCTGCAGACCGCGATCTCCGACCTCGAGGTACAGCAGACCGAGGTCAACGGCCACCTCTGGCACTTCAAGTATCCCATCGAGGGGGAGGCGGGGCGCTACATCGTCGTCGCCACCACCCGGCCGGAGACCATGCTGGGCGACACCGGCGTCGCCGTGCATCCCGACGACGCGCGTTACCAGTATCTGATCGGCAAGCACGCCGTCCTGCCGCTGGTCGGCCGCCGCCTTCCCATCGTCGCCGACGACTATGCCGACCCCGAGGCCGGTTCCGGCGCGGTGAAGATGACGCCGGCGCACGATTTCAACGACTTCGAGGTCGGCAAGCGCCGCGATCTCGAGGTCATCAACATCTTCGATTCCTATGCCCGGCTGAACGACAACGTGCCCGAGGCCTATCGCGGCCTCGACCGCTACGAAGCGCGCGAGCGGGTGGTCGCCGACCTCGAGGCCGAGGGTTTGCTTGAGAAGGTCGAGGATCACCTCCACAAGGTACCGCATGGCGACCGCTCCAACGTCGCCATCGAGCCCTGGCTGACCGACCAGTGGTATTGCGACGCCAAGACCCTGGCCCAGCCTTGCATCGAGGCGGTGGAGCAGGGCAAAACCCGCATCGTGCCAAAGCAGTGGGAAAACACCTACTTCGAGTGGATGCGCAACATCCAGCCCTGGTGCATCTCCCGCCAGCTCTGGTGGGGGCATCAGATTCCGGCCTGGTACGGCCCCGACGGCGAAATCTTCGTCGAGGAGAGCGAGGAGCAGGCCCTGGCCGCCGCCGAGGCGCACTATGGCAAGGCGACCGAACTCACCCGCGACGAGGACGTCCTCGACACCTGGTTCTCCAGCGGCCTCTGGCCCTTCTCGACCCTCGGCTGGCCGAGCGAGGATCCGACGGTCAAGCGCGACCTGGCGCTCTACTACCCGGGCAGCGTGCTGGTCACCGGCTTCGACATCCTGTTCTTCTGGGTCGCTAGGATGATGATGCTGGGCGTACATTTCATGGGCGAGGTGCCCTTCCGCGACGTCGCCATCCACGGCCTGGTGCGCGACGCCAGCGGTGCCAAGATGTCGAAGTCCAAGGGCAACTCCATGGACCCCCTGGAGATCATCGACGCCTATGGCTGCGACGCCGTGCGCTATACGCTGCTGGCCCTGGCGGTGCCGGGCCGCGACCTGAAGCTCGATCCGGCGCGCATGGAGGGCTACCGCAACTTCTGCACCAAGCTGTGGAACGCGGCGCGCTTCTGCGAGATGAATGGCGCCAGGCTGCCGGCGGACTACGACCCCGCCGCCTGCAAGCAGCAGGTCAACCGCTGGATCGTCGGCAAGGTGGCCGAGGCGGGGCGCAATCTCGACACCGCGATGCAGGGCTACCGCTTCGACGAGGCGGCGAGCACACTCTATCACTTCACCTGGCATCTGTTCTGCGACTGGTACATCGAGTTTGCCAAGCCGCTGCTGCAGGAGGAGGGCGAGGCGGCCGAGGAGGTGCGGGCGACCATGGGCTGGGCGCTGAAGAGTCTCCTCTGCCTGCTGCACCCCCTGGCGCCCTTTATCACCGAGGAGCTCTGGGAGAAGCTGGGCTACGACGGCGAGGGCCTGCTGATCTCGACCCAGGTGCCGGACTTCCCGGAGAGCCTGATCGATGCCGAGGCGGCGGCCGAGATGGACTGGGTCCTTCGCCTGATCTCCGAGGTGCGCACCGTGCGCGCCGAGATGAACGTGCCGCCGGCGGCCAAGATCGACCTGCGGCTGCGGGAGGCGAGCGCCACTACCGTCGAACGTCTGGAGCGCCAGAAGGAGGTGATCCAGCGTCTGGCGAGGCTGTCCTCGCTCGATCTGCTGGCGGACGAGACGCCCCAGGGCGCGGTGCAGTTCGTGATCGACGAAGCCGTCGGCCTGCTGCCGCTGGCCGAGGTGATCGATATCTCAGCCGAGAAGGCGCGGCTCGAGAAGGAAATCGCCAAGGCGGAGAGCGAGATCGGCAAGCTCGACAAGAAGCTTTCCAACGAGCAGTTCCTGGCCAAGGCGCCGGAAAGCGTGGTCGAGGAGAACAAGTCCCGCCGCGCCGAGGAGCAGGAAACCCGCGACAAGCTCGCCGCGGCGCTGGAGCGGCTGGAGGCGGTTTAGCCCCGCTCCAACGGCCGGGTCAGGCAGGTCGGGCCGCCCTCGCCCTTGCGCGAGATTTCCTCGCCCCTGTAGGTCAGCACCTCGCAGCCGGCGGCTTCGATACGCTGCTGCGTGACCGGATTACCCTCGAGCATCAGCACCCTGCGCGGCCCGAGCGCCAGCACGTTGCAGGCCATGGAGGCGAACTCCTCGTCCGGCACCTCGACGAAGCTCATCCCGCGTTCGAGCAGCCAGTTTCTGAAAGGCACCGGCAGCAGCGGCGAGTAGACCACGGCGAGGTCGGCGTCGAGCGGACTGATCATCGACATCAGGTGGAATACGTCGGACGGCCCCTTGTAGTGGGGCAGGGGGACGCTCACCACCTCGACCTCGGGTCCGCAGAGCGCGGTGAAGGCTTCGATGGCCTGGGCGTTGGTCCGGTAGCCCTCGCCGATCGCGCAGGTCTTCTCGTCGAGCCAGACCATGTCGCCGCCTTCCAGCCTGGCGCCCTCGGGCAGGCTCCCCGCCTGAGCCAAAGCTTCGCCGGCGTAGTGCGCGGCAGCGATCTCCGCCTCGGGGCGGCGTGCGTCCTTGCCGAGCGGGCAGGGGACGAAGCCCAGGGGCGTCAGCGCCGTGGCGTCGCGGACGTAGATCGAATCGAGGGTCAGGGTCTCGTTTCCCGGCAGCCAGACGATCTCGGCACCCGCGGACTCGAGGATTTCCGCGAAGGCATCGTACTCGGCCAGGGCGGCGGCGAAGTCCGGTTGCCGGTGATAATTGAGCTGCTGCCACTCGGCGGCAAGCTTGTCCGGCCCGAGGAAGGCGTCCTTGACGTGGCGCAGCGCCACTTTCTTCAGCGGTGCATACTCGTTCAGCATGGCGGCCTGCTTAGGGCGGCTTCCACCTGGGCGCAAGGCGATTATGCCGAAAAAGCGTTGGGCGGGCCGCAGCGGCGGGGCTATCCTGCCGCCCGCCTGCACAGAGAAGAAAAGGGAGAGCCGTCATGCCGTTGGACGATAAGCGCAAATTCGACAAGAACAACCTGCCGAGCCGCCATGTCTCGGTAGGACCGGACAAGGCGCCGCACCGTTCCTACTACTACGCCATGGGCATGACGGAGGAGGAGATCGCGCTGCCCTTCGTCGGCGTCGCGACCTGCTGGAACGAGGCCGCGCCCTGCAACATCTCGCTGTCGCGCCAGGCCCAGGCGGTCAAGGTCGGGGTGCGCGAGGCCCAAGGCACGCCCCGCGAGTTCACCACCATCACCGTCACCGACGGCATCGCCATGGGCCATCAGGGGATGAAGTCCTCCCTGGTCAGCCGCGAGGCGATCGCCGATTCCGTCGAGCTGACCATGCGCGGCCACTGCTACGACGCGCTGGTCGGCCTGGCCGGCTGCGACAAGTCGCTGCCCGGCATGATGATGGTGATGTGCCGGCTCAATGTCCCCAGCGTCTTCATGTACGGCGGCTCGATCCTCCCCGGCCGCCACAAGGGCAAGGACGTGACCGTGCAGGACGTCTTCGAGGCGGTCGGCGCCTACGGCGCCGGCAACATGAGCGACGAGGAGCTGCACGAGCTGGAATGCGTCGCCTGCCCCTCGGCGGGCTCCTGCGGCGGCCAGTTCACCGCCAACACCATGGCCTGCGTCTCCGAGGCCATCGGCCTGGCGCTACCCGGTTCGGCCGGCGCACCGGCGCCCTATGAAACCCGCGACGAGTACGCCATCGCCTCGGGCCAGGCGGTGATGAGCCTGATCGAGAAGAACCTGCGGCCGCGCGACATCGTCACCCGCAAGGCGCTGGAGAACGCCGCCACCGTGGTTGCCGCCTCGGGCGGATCGACCAACGCCGGGCTGCATCTTCCCGCCATCGCCCATGAGTGCGGCATCGAGTTCGACCTGCATGACGTCGCCGAGATCTTCAAGAAGACCCCCTACATCGCCGATCTCAAGCCGGGCGGTAGGTACGTCGCCAAGGACATGTTCGAGATCGGCGGCGTGCCGGTGCTGCTGAAGGTGCTGCTCGACGGCGGCTATCTGCACGGCGACTGCATCACCGTGACGGGCAAGACCCTGGCCGAGAACCTGCAGGACATCGTCTTCCCGACCGACCAGGACGTCATCCGCCCGATAGACAATCCTCTGCTGCCGACCGGCGGCGTGGTCGGGCTGAAAGGAAACCTGGCGCCCGAGGGCGCCATCGTGAAGGTCGCCGGTCTTGAGAGCCACAAGTTCTCCGGTCCGGCCCGCTGCTTCGACTGCGAGGAGGACGCCTTCCGCGCGGTCAAGGAGAAGGCCTACGAGGCTGGGGACGTCTTCGTGATCCGCTACGAGGGACCGAAGGGCGGCCCCGGCATGCGCGAGATGCTGGCGACCACGGCCGCGCTCTACGGCCAGGGCACCGGCGGCAAGGTGGCGCTGATCACCGACGGGCGTTTCTCCGGCGCCACCCGCGGCTTCTGCATCGGCCATGTCGCGCCCGAGGCGGCGGTCGGCGGCCCCATCGGCCTGCTCAAGGACGGCGACATCATCACCATCGACGCCGACGCCGGGACCCTGGAAGTCGAGCTTAGCGAAGAGGAGCTGGCGGCGCGACGCAAGGCCTGGAAGCCGCGCGAGCACGATTTCCAGTCCGGCGCGCTGTGGAAATACGCCCAGCTCGTCGGCAGCGCCGAGAAGGGCGCGGTAACGCACCCCGGCGGCAAGGCGGAGACCCACTGCTACGCCGACATCTAAGGTAAATCGCGGCGTGGCAGCGAGCCCGGCGCTCGACCGGGCGGCCGCCGACTACCGTCTCGGCCTGGCGGGAATCATCGTCTCCGGGGTGTTCACCTCGCTGGCGGGGATTCTCGTGCGGCTGGTCGAGGCGGCGGACGGCTGGACGCTGCTGTTCTACCGCATGGCCGCCTTCCTGGTCTTCATGGCGGTCTTTCTCGGCTGGCGTTACGGGCGCCGGCTGCCTTTTGCCTTTCTGGCCCTGGGGCGTTCGGGGCTGCTGATCTCGCTGACCATGAGCGTCGCCTTTGTCAGCTTCGTCTTTGCGCTGATCGAAACCACCGTCGCCCAGGTGGTGTTCATCGGCAGCACCACGCCGCTGTTCGCCTCGCTGCTGGCTTGGGTGTTCCTCAAGGAGAGGCTGCCGCTGTCCACCTGGATCGCCATGGGGGTGGCGGTTTTGGGTGTCGCCGTGATGGTCGGCGAGGGGATTTCCGGAGGGTCGCTGCTCGGCACCCTCCTGGCCCTGGCGATGATGCTGTCCTTCTCGCTGACCCTGATCGGCATGCGTGCCGCCAAGACCCACGATTCCCTGCCCGCCGTCGCCATGGCCGGGGTGATCATCCTCCTCGTCTCGGCCGCGATGACTCCAAGCTTCGCGATCTCTGGCTGGGATCTCGGAGTCGCCACGGTCTTCGGCGTGGTGCAACTCGGCTTTCAGTACGTGCTGGTGACCTTCGGCGCGCGCCACGTCCCGGCTGGCGAGATCGCCTTCTTCGCCCGCATCCAGGTGATCCTGGCGCCGCTCTGGGTGTGGATCGGGGTGGGCGAGGTTCCCTCGGACTTGACCCTGATCGGCGGCGGGGTTGTGATCGCCGCCGTGGCCTTCAATTCCATCGCGCGCCTGCGCGCCAGCTAGAACGGAACATCCATGCGCATCGCCGTCGGCGGCTTCCAGCACGAGACCAACACCTTCGCGCCTTCCAAGGCGACCTATGCGGACTTCACCACGGCCGGCGCCTGGCCGGGGCTGACCCGGGGCGAGAAGCTGCTGCCGGCCATCGCCGGCATCAACATCCCCATCGCCGGCTTCTGCGCCAAGGGCAAGGAGCTGGATTTCGAGCTGGTGCCGCTGTCCTGGGCTCAGGCGACTCCCTCCGCGCAGGTGACCGAGGACGCCTTCGAGCGCATCGTCGCGCAGATCCTGGAAGACCTGGAAGCGGCGCGGAACCTGGACGGCGTCTATCTCGACCTGCACGGCGCCATGGTTACCGAGCATCAGCAGGACGGCGAGGGCGAGATCCTGCGCCGGGTGCGGAATGTGGTCGGCGAACTGCCCATCGTCGTCAGCCTCGATCTTCACGCCAACGCGACGCCGGAGATGTTCGAGCTGAGCGACGCCCTGATCGCCTACCGGACCTATCCCCATGTCGACATGGCGGCGACCGGTGCGCGCTGTGCCCACTACCTGCACCGTCTGCTGAAGCAGGGCGCGGTCGCGGGCCGCGCCTATCGCCAGCTGCCTTTCCTGATCCCGCTGACCGGCGGCTGCACCATGGTCGATCCGGCGGGAAGTCTCTACAAGCGGCTCGGCGAACTGGAGCGCCAAGGTGCGGTCAGCGCCTCCTTCAATGCCGGTTTCGGCCCGGCCGACATCTGGCACTGCGGGCCGAGCGTGCAGGTCTATGCGGCACGGCAAGGCGAGGCGGACAGCCTGGCCGAGGGCTATGTCGAGGCCGTCCTGGCGCGGGAAGCCGAGTTCGCCGGTGGTATCTACCCTGCGCGCGAGGCGGTCGCCTACGCCAAGGAACAGGCGGCCAAGGGCAGAACCCCCATCGTCATCGCCGATACCCAGGACAATCCCGGCGCCGGCGGCAACGGCGACACCGTCGGCCTGCTGCGGGAACTGATCGAGCAGGACGCCCCGGACGCCGTGCTCGGCATCCTCTACGATCCCGCCTCGGCCGCGGCTGCCCACGCAGCGGGCGTGGGCGAGACCGTCGATTTCGCGCTGGGTTCGATCTCCGGGCTGCCCGGGCACGCGCCGCTGGAAGGCCGCTTCGAGATCGTCGCGCTCGGCGACGGCAGGTTCACCGGCACCGGCCCCTTCTACAAGGGCGCGCGGATGCAGCTTGGTCCCATGGCGCGGCTGCGCCTGGGCGGGGTGGAGGTGCTGCTGACCTCGAGCAAGCAGCAGGCGGCCGACCAGGAGATGTTCCGCCATCTCGGCGTCGAGCCGGCGGAGCGGGAGATCGTGGCCTTGAAGTCCTCGGTGCACTTCCGCGCCGACTTCCAGCCGATCGCCGCCGAGGTGATCGTCGCCGCGGCGCCGGGCCCCAACCCGGTCGACCACCGCGATCTCGACTACAGGAACCTGCGCCCCGGCGTGCGCCTGATGCCCGGCGGGCCGGAGAGCAAGGGGCCGCGGGCTTAATCCCTGCCTCGCCAGTGCTTGCGGTCGGTCATCCTGACGCCGGTGGGCGGGGCCTGGCCGCCCCAGAGGCGGATCGCCTTGTGCCGGAAGGGCACCACCAGGAGCGCGCCGGCGACGAAGCCGCCGATATGCGCCCACCAGGCGACTCCGCCGCCCAGTCCGGGATCGCTGCCGGCCATCCAGAACTGGAAGCCGAACCAGATGCCGAGCAGCATCCAGGCCGGCAGCATCAGGGGAATCCAGAGCACCGGGGTCAGTACCTTGGCGCGGGGATGCAGCACCAGATAGCCGCCGAGCACCGCCGAGACCGCGCCGCTGGCGCCGATGGTCGGCACCTGGGAACTGGGGTCGGAGAGAACATGCGCGAGCGCCGCGACCGTGCCGCCGATGGCGTAGAAGGCGGCGAAGCGCTTGTGCCCCATGGCGTCCTCGATGTTGTCGCCGAACACCCAGAGATAGAGCATGTTGCCGACCAGATGCATGGTGTCGCCATGCAGGAACATCGAGCTCAGCACCGTCAGCAGGGCCGGAATGCGATAGAGATCGGGCGGTAGCTCGCCGTCGCCGACGAGCACCACGGGAATCATTCCGTAGCCGTAGATCATCTCGACGTAGGCGCGCTGACCGCCGCTGATCTCGACCAGGAACAGGAAGCTGCAGGCGCCGACGATGGCGTAGGTCACCCAGGGGTGGCGGATCAGGATGCGCGGGTAGTCGTCGTAGAGCGGCAGGAAGGGCATCTCCGCGCTTCCGCCCTAGTCGCTCAGTTCACACCAGATCGGGGTGTGGTCCGAGGCTTTCTGCCTGCCGCGCGGCTCCCGGTCGATCTCGCAGGCTTCCAGGCGGTCGGCGGCCTGGGGCGAGAGCAGCAGGTGGTCGATGCGGATGCCGTTGTCCTGATCCCAGGCTCCGCCCTGATAGTCCCAGAAGGTGAAGGCTCGCGCCTTTTCCGGGTGCAGGGCGCGCAGCGCGTCGGTGTAGCCGAGGTGGACTATCCGGCGCAGGGCGTTGCGGCTTTCCGGCCGAAACAGTGCGTCGCCCTCCCAGATTTTCGGGTCGTGGCAGTCCTCCGGCATGGGAATGACGTTGTAGTCGCCGCCGAGCACCGCCGGGCGCTCACTCAGGCGCAGGGCAGCGGCATGTGCCTGCAGCCGCTCCATCCAGCCGAGCTTGTAGGGGAATTTCTCGCTGGAAACCGGATTGCCGTTCGGCAGGTAGATCGTTGCGGCGCGAATCCCGCAGGTTTCGACCTCGAGATAGCGCGCCTGCTCCTCCTCTCCACCGCCGGGCAGCACCTCGGCGATCACCTCGATCTCGCCGCGCGAAAGCACGGCGACGCCGTTGTAGGACTTCTGCCCGACCACGGCGCAGTTGTAGCCTTCGCTTTCGAATTCCAGGCGGGGGAAGTTCTCGGTCTGGCACTTCACCTCCTGCAGCAGCAGGACGTCGGGCTTGGCCGTCTTGACCCAGTCCAGCACGTTCTGCAGACGCGCCTTGACCGAGTTGACGTTCCAGGAGGCGATCTTGATCATCGGCTATCCCATCTCCATGCCTAGCCGTTCAGGCATAGCACGGGTGCCGCCCGGGTTCAGGCCGAAAACGCCGAGTCTAGATGGAGAAGCTGGTGCCGCAGCCGCAGGAGGAGGTGGCGTTGGGATTGTTGATCCGGAAGTAGGCGCCCATCAGGTCTTCGACGAAGTCGATCTCGGCGCCGTTGAGCAGCTCCAGGGAAACCTCGTCGATCACCACCTTGGCGCCGCCGCGCTCGGCGATGCGGTCGTCCTCCTTGACGCTGCGATCGAAATCGAAGCCGTACTGGAAGCCGGAACAGCCGCCGCCGGACACCGTGACCCGCAGCATCAGGCTGCTGTCGCCTTCCTCCTTGGCCAGGAAGGCGATCCGTTTCGCGGCGTTTTCCGTCACCGTGAAGGGGACGCCGCCCGCAGGCGCTTCGTGGAGAGTTTCGGAACTGGTTTGCATCTTTTCCATAGCCTCCTTTATGTAAGCAGTCGCGGGGTTCTGTCAAAGGCCGTCTCTGCACCGTCAAAAGGGGCGGAAAGCCTTGGTTCCCGCAGGATTCCCGCGTAGTCTCGCCGCCATGACGGATACTGCCGAACTCGCCGCCTACGCCTGTACGCCGGAATCCAGCCGCGGCCGGCTGGTCAAGGAGCCGCACAGCCCGACCCGCTCGGACTTCCAGCGCGACCGCGACCGGATCATCCATTCCCGCGCTTTCCGGCGACTGCAGTACAAGACGCAGGTCTTCGTCTTCCACGAGGGCGATCACTACCGCACCCGCCTGACCCACTCCATCGAGGTGGCGCAGATCGCCCGCTCGATCTGCCGCCAGCTCGGCCTCAACGAGGATCTCGCGGAAACCCTGGCACTGGCGCACGACCTGGGCCACACGCCCTTCGGCCATGCCGGGGAGGACGCCCTGGACGAGGTCATGGCGCCCTACGGCGGCTTCGACCACAACGAGCAGACCTTCCGCCACCTGACCCTGCTTGAGGAGCGCTACTACGGCTTCGACGGCCTCAACCTGACCTGGGAGACCCTGGAGGGCATCGTCAAGCACAACGGGCCGGTCAGCGGCGCCCGGCCCACGGTGGCGAAATATAACGAAAGCTGGGACCTGGAACTGGACACCCATGCCTCCGCCGAAGCCCAGGTCGCCGCGCTGTCCGACGATATCGCCTACAACAACCACGATATCGACGACGGCCTGCGCGCCGGGCTGTTCACCATGGACGACCTGAAGGACGTGCCGCTGGTGGGCGAGGTCTTCGCCGAGGCGGAGTCCCGCGCCGACGACAACACCGCCGACCGGCTGAAGCACGAGGCGGTGCGCCGCCTGATCAACGCCATGGTCCACGACGTGCTGCGCGAGAGCCGCAAGCGCATCGAGAAACACAAACCGGGTTCCGCCGAAGCGGTGCGCCAGGCCGGCGAGCCGCTGATTGCTTTTTCGGTGCAGATGCGCAACAACGAGCGCGCTCTCCGAGACTTCCTGTTCAACCGGATGTACCGCCACTACAAGGTCAACCGCATGACCTCCAAGGCGCGGCGCGTGGTCAAGGAGCTCTTCGTCCTCTACATGGAAGAGCCCGAGTGCCTGCCGGACCTCTGGCAGTCGAAGGCGAAGACGGGCAGCGATACCCAGCGGGCGCGCCACGTCGCCGACTACATCGCCGGCATGACCGATCGCTTCGCGCTCGACGAACACCGTAAAATCTTCGACGTACAATCCAAGACGCAATGAATCTTTTCAAAGACTTCCAAGGCATTCTTTCCAAACTACTTGGGGAGATGGTGGCCGCCGGCGAACTACCCGCGGGGCTTGATCTCGGCAAGGTGACGGTCGAGCCTCCGCGCGAGCGCAGCCACGGCGATATGTCGACCAATGCCGCCATGGTGCTGGCCAAGCCGGCCGGGCTGAAGCCGCGCGACATCGCCGAGGCGCTGGCGGCGCGGCTGTCCGCGCTCGAAGACGTTGCCGCGGTCGAGGTCGCCGGTCCCGGCTTCGTCAACTGGCGCGTATCGGGCGAGGTCTGGCAGGCCTGCCTGCGGAGCATCCTGAGGGCCGGGGAGAACTATGGCGCCTCCGATCTTGGCGCGGGTGTCGGGGTCAACGTCGAGTACGTTTCGGCCAATCCCACCGGGCCGCTGACCGTCGGCCACGCGCGCGGTGCCATCGTCGGCGACGTGCTGGCCAACCTGCTGGAGAAAGCCGGCTACAAGGTGACCCGGGAGTACTACACCAACGATGCCGGCGGCCAGGTCGACACCCTGGCGCGCTCGGCCTATCTGCGCTACCGCGAGGCCCTGGGCGAAGCCATCGACGACATCCCCGAAGGCCTCTATCCCGGCGCTTATCTGAAGGACGTCGGGGCGGCGCTGGCGGCGCGCGACGGCGAGAAGTGGCTCGAGGCGGAAGAGGAAGCTTGGCTGCCGGAGGTGCGCGCCTTCGCGATCGCCGAGTTGATGCAGCTGGTGCGTACCGATCTCAAGGCGGCCGGGGTCGAGCAGGAGGTCTTCGCCTCGGAGAAAGCGATGGTCGAGGCCGGCGCCGTCGAGGCCGTGGTCGAGACCCTGACCGCCCGGGACCTGCTCTACGAGGGGGTGCTGGAGCCGCCCAAGGGCAAGCTTCCCGAGGATTGGGAGCCGCGCCCGCAAACCCTGTTCAAGGCCACGGAATTCGGCGACGACATCGACCGGCCGATCAAGAAATCCGACGGTTCCTGGACCTATTTCGCCGCCGACATGGCCTATCACCTGGACAAGTACCGGCGCGGACACCCCATCCTGATCGACGTGCTGGGTGCCGACCACGGCGGCTACGTCAAGCGGATGAAGGCGGCGGTCAAGGCGCTGACCGGCGGCGAGGGCGAGCTGCACGTGCTGCTCTGCCAGCTGGTCAAGCTGTCGCGCGGCGGCGATCCGGTGAAGATGTCCAAACGCTCGGGCAGTTTTGTGACCTTGCGCGAGGTCATAGAGGAAGTCGGCAAGGACGTGTTACGCTTCATCATGTTGACGCGGAAATCCGACGCGCCGTTGGAATTCGACCTCGAAAAGGTCCTGGAGCAGTCCAAGGACAATCCCGTCTTCTACGTGCAGTATGCCCATGCCCGCTGCTGTTCCGTGCTGCGTCTGGCGGCGGAGGAGATGCCGGAACTGCGGCAGGGAACTGACGCTGCGGTTGAAGCGCCCCTGGAGCTATTGACCGACTCGGTTGAGCTTGATCTGATCAAGCGGATGGCGGAATGGCCGCGCACCGTGGAGGCTGCCGCGCAAAGCTATGAGCCGCACCGGGTCGCCTTCTATCTTCAGGATCTGGCGGCCGGGTTCCACGGGCTCTGGACCAAGGGCAAGGAAGACGCCAGCCTGCGGTTTCTGCTGAAGGACGATGCGAAGCTGACGGCGGCGCGCCTTGCCATGCTACAGGCGCTGACCGGCGTCCTCGCCTCGGGTCTGATGGTCTTGGGAGTGACACCGGTCGAGGAGATGCGCTGAGAATGGCCTCGGATCACGATTCCGGCGACGATGGGCGCCGCAGGCCTCCCAGCCGCCCCCCGGAAGATGAGAGCCGGCGCGATCAGCCGGTCGAGAGCGAGTTCGATCCCGGACTGCGGCCGCCGAAGCGGCCGGCGGGGCAGCGCTTTGGCGCGCCGGCCGGGACATCCAGCGACCCCGAGGCCTACTACCCCGAGGAAACGCCTTTTGCCGCCGGAGGCGAAACCGGCGGTCGGCCGCCCCAGCCTCCGGTGAGCGGCCGATTCGAGGATCCCTGGTACAGGGATCCCGGGCCGCTCGACGACAGCCGCAGGCCGCCTCGGCGGGAGCCGGAGCGCGATGAGGGGCTCTACGCCGCCCCGGCCTACGACTACGACGACTACCGCGTCCCGCCGCCGCCGGAGGAGCGCCCGCGGCCGCGCAGCCGCACCCTGCCGGTGATCATTGCGCTGCTGGCCCTGGCCGGCTTCGCCGTCCTGCTGTGGTACGCCTACACCTGGGGTGTGGGCGGTCTGGAATCGGAGGATCTGCCCGTGGTCGCCGCGGAGCAGGAGCCGGCCAAGGTGGCCCCGGAAGAACCTGGCGGCATGGACATTCCAAATCAGGACAAGCAGGTGCTCAATCAGCAGGAGGGTGGCCAGGGCGTGGTCGAACATCTGCTGCCGCCGCCGGAGGAACCCAATCCGCCGGTGGTGAGCGAAGCGCCCGCGCCGCAGCCGCCCACGGAGAACAGTCAGTCGGTCGGCGAGACGGCCCAGGACTCTACGGCCCAGGAGTCTACGGGGCAGGAGTCTACAGCGCAGAGCGGCAACGAGCAGGGCGGTCAGGCCTCGAGCGCACCGCAGGCGCCGCAGCCGGACGCAGAGACGGCGCCCGAAACCGCGCCGGAGGCGAGCGCGCAGCCTGAGGCGCCGGCCGCCTCGGTCTCGGAACCGCCGCAGCTGACCGAGGCGCCGCCGGGCTCCTTCGTCATGCAGCTCGCCTCGGTGCGCAGTCCCGATGCCGCGCGCGCCGAGTGGGCGCGCATGCAGCAAGAGCACGAGTTGCTGCTCGGCGACATGCCGCTGTTCATCCAGCAGGTCGAACTGGAAGGGCGTGGCACCTATCACCGCATCCAGACCGGCCCCTTCCCGAGCCGCAGCACGGCGCAGGATCTCTGCGCCCAGCTCAAGGCGGCGGGCCAGGACTGTCTGGTCACGCAGCGTTAGACGCCGGTGTCGGGCACACGCCTTGCCGCGGTCCTGGGCTGCTCGGGTCCCCGCCTCACGGCGGAAGAACGGGCTTTTTTCAACGATGTCCGGCCTTGGGGCTTCATCCTCTTTGCGCGCAACGTCGAGGATCCGGCGCAGGTCCGGACCCTGGTCGCCGAACTGCGGGAGTCGGTGGAAGACGAGTTCGCCCCGGTCCTGATCGACCAGGAAGGGGGGCGAGTGCAGCGCCTGCGCCCGCCGCACTGGCGCAATCTGCCTGCGGCGGAGAAGATCGGCGCGCTGGCTCCGGATGAGTCGCAGGAAGCGGCCTGGACCCTGGGGCGGCTGATCGCCGAGGATCTCAGCGGACTGGGTATCGCCATCGCCTGCGCGCCGGTCCTCGATCTGCGCCGTACGGAAACCCATGCGGTGATCGGCGACCGCGCCTTTGGAGCGGAACCGGAAACTGTCGCCTCCCTGGGACGCAGCCTCTGCCGGGGTCTGCTCGATGGCGGCGTGCTGCCGGTGACCAAGCACATTCCCGGTCATGGGCGCGCTACCCTGGACAGTCACGAAGCCCTGCCACGAGTCGATACGGGCTTAGATGAACTCTTAGCAACGGACTTCAAGGCATTCGAACTGCTTAATGATGTTCCGCTGTCGATGACGGCACATGTGGTCTTCGAGGCGATCGACGCGGAACATCCTGCCAGCACCTCGGTCAGGGTGATCTCGGAGATCGTGCGCGGCGCTATCGGCTTCGAGGGTCTGCTGCTGTCGGACGATCTCTCGATGAAGGCGCTGGGCGGCGGGCTGGAGGCGCGGGCGGCGGCGGTCCGCCAGGCCGGCTGCGACATCGCCCTGCACTGCAATGGCGAGATGCTGGAGATGCGAGCCGTGGCAGCCGGGGCCGGAGCTCTCGATGGCCGCGCGGCGCGGCGCGCCGAGGCTGCCCTGGCCTGGCCCCGGGAGATCCAGACCTGCGATACGGCGGCCCTGCGCGGGCGCCTCGACAGCCTGATCCCGCGCTGACGCCGGGAACGTCGTGGCGATGGAGAATGGACAGGAGGCCATGGCTGTTTTACAGCTTGCCGGAAGGCGCGCGGGGTATCGCGGGCCGCACCGGCAGGATCGATTCAGGACATGACCAGCGGAGTTGACTTCGAAGAAGACGCGGCGGCGCCGAGCCCGGAAGGCGGCGCCCTGGTGCTCGACCTCGAAGGCTTCGAGGGGCCGATCGATGTGCTGCTGCAACTGGCCCGCGACCAGAAGGTCGACCTGACCCAGATCTCGATTTTGCAGCTCGCCGAGCAGTATCTGGAGTTCGTGCGTCAGGCCCGGCGTCTGCGTCTCGAACTGGCCGCCGACTATCTGGTGATGGCGGCCTGGCTGGCCTATCTCAAGTCGCGGCTGCTGCTGCCCGAGCCGGAGGGCGAGGACGAGCCGACCGGCGCCGAGATGGCGGCGGCCCTGGCGTTCCAGCTGCAGCGCCTGGAAGCGATGCAGACGGCGGGGCAGAACCTGATGAAGCTGCCCCAGCTCGGCCAGGAGTTCTTCGCCCGCGGCGCGCCGGAGCGGATCCAGCGGACCACCAACGCGACCTATGATGTCAGCCTCTATGAGCTGCTCAGCGCCTACGGACGGGTGCGCGGCAGCGTGCAGCGCGACAGCAGCTTGCGGGTGCTGTCCCTCAATCTCTATTCGGTCGAGGATGCCATGGAGCGTCTGCGCGCGCTGCTCGGCGACGCGCCTGGCTGGCGCACGCTGTCGTCCTTCCTGCCGGCGGACCTGCGCGACAGTCTGATGCTGCGTTCGGCGGTGGCGACCACCTTCTCGGCGAGCCTGGAAATGGTCAAGTCGGGCAAGCTGCAGCTGCGCCAGGATGCGGCCTTCGGGCCGATCTACCTGCGCCGCAGCGAGAAGGACGTGGAATGAGCGAGGATCGCTTCAATCAGATTCGCCTGCTCGAAGCCTTGTTCTTCGCCTCCAAGGAGCCGCTGGGCGAGAAGGATCTGCGCCGCTTCTTCCCCGAGGAAGCCGATCTGGCCGCCTTGATCGAGGAACTTGCCGGACTCTACGCCAACCGTGGCGTCAATCTGGTCAGGCTGGGGCAGCGCTGGGCCTTCCGCAGCGCCGCCGATCTGGCGCCGCAGATGCGGATCGAGACCGAGGTGCAGCGCAAGCTCAGCCGCGCCGCCCTGGAGACCCTGGCCATCGTCGCCTATCACCAGCCGGCGACCCGCGGCGAGATCGAGGAGATTCGCGGCGTCGCCCTGTCCAAGGGCACCCTGGATACCCTGCTGGAGGCCGGGTTCATCCGGCCGCGCGGCCGCCGCCGTACACCGGGCCGGCCGGTCACCTGGGGAACCAGCGAGTTCTTCCTCGACCACTTTCAGCTGGAAAGCCTCGATGCCCTGCCCGGGGTGGAGGAGCTCAAGGCCGCCGGCCTGATCGACAAGCGTCCGGCGATCACGGCCTTGGGCGCGCGCGGCCTGCTGCCCAAGGCCGGGGAGACCGAGGCCGAGGACGGCGAGGAAAGCGAGAGCGAGGAGGGCGAAGCGCTGAGCGCCGAGTTCGGCGAAGATCTCCTGCCCGAGGACGCGGAGGAGGAGGTCGGCGAAGCGCAGGCCGGAGAAGCTGAGGACTCCGTGGAGGCGGCCGGGGAGACCTCGTCGGAATCCTCGTCGGCGTCTTCGAGATAGGAGCGCGTCTGCGCCCATGACGGCCCTCACGCTGGATCATGTCAGCCACGCCTACGGCCGCACCCTCGCGGTCGACGACCTGCTGCTGGACGTCGCGCCGGGGGAATTGGTCTGTCTGCTCGGCCCTTCGGGTTGCGGCAAGACCACGGTTCTGCGCCTGGCCGCCGGTCTGGAACGCCTTCAGCAGGGCCGGGTGCTGCTCGGCGGCGCGGTCGTGGCGGATGGCAAGACCTCGCTGCCGCCGGAGCGCCGTTCGGTCGGGCTGGTGTTTCAGGACTACGCGCTGTTTCCGCATCTCTCGGTGCTGCAGAACGTCAGCTTCGGCCTCCTGCAGATCTCGCCGCAGGAGCGCGAGGCGCGGGCCCGCGAGGCGCTGCGCCTGGTCGGCATGGGCGACTACGCCGCGGCCTTCCCGCACATGCTCTCCGGCGGCCAGCAGCAGCGCGTGGCCCTGGCCCGCGCGCTCTCCCCCCAGCCGCGGCTGATGCTGCTTGACGAGCCTTTCTCGGGGCTCGACACGGCGTTGCGGAACGAGGTGCGCGACGAGGCGCTGCACATCCTGAAAAGCCACGGCGCCGCCAGCCTGATGGTCACCCACGATCCCGAGGAGGCGATGTTCATGGCCGACCGCATCGCCCTGATGCGCGCGGGACGGCTGGCGCAGATCGGCACGCCGACGGAGCTCTACTTCCAGCCGAAAAGCGCCTTCGCCGCGTCCTTCTTCGGCGATATCAACCGCTTCGAGGCGACCGTCCGCCAGGGCCGCGTGACCACGCCGGTGGGGGAAATCCGGGCCGCAGGCTACGGCGACGGCGCGCGCGTCGAAGTCCTGATCCGCCCGGAAGGGCTGCAGCTGCACAGCGGTCTGGCCGAGGGCGGCGGCGGCTTGCCGATGGTCGAAGTCCTGGAATCCCGCCTGCTCGGCCGCAGCAGCCTGATTCATCTGACGGCGCACGGCGCCGCCGGAAGCGGGGAACAGGCGGGCAAGGGGCAAAATGCCGCCGACATGCACCTTCACGCCCGCGCGCCGGGACACTTCCTGCCGGGGGTGCGGGAACGCCTTGCGGTCAGCCTGGATCCCAAGCAAACCTTTGTTTTTCCTTTGCAGGCGGCCGAGTAATCGGGCAAGAACGCGCTTCACGCGCGGCGGTCATGGCTACTTGTGGCCCCGGAACCTTTTTGCGATAGTCCGCTCTCGAACGGAGAAATCCGGCGGAACATCAGGGAGTAACCCCGTATGGGCAGTTTCAGTATCTGGCATTGGCTCATCGTCTTGGCGGTGGTGCTGTTGCTATTCGGCGGAGGAGGCAAGATTCCCAAGCTCATGAAGGACATGGGCACCGGCATCAACTCCTTCAAAAAGGGCCTCAAGGACGACGAAAAGAAGAAGGCCGACGGCGAAGAGGAAGACCCCAAGGCCCTCAAAGAGGACAAGACCGCCTCAGCCAGCGCCGAGAGCAGCGTCGCGCCCGAGGAAGACAAGAAGAAGGCTGCGAACGGCTGAGGCCGTTCGCGGGAGCGGGCGCGTGGCCGTTGTGCGGTGCAGCGCCCGGCATTCTCATGACCCGCACGTGGTAACACACCACTATGTTTGACATCGGCTGGACCGAGATGGCGGTGATCGCCTTGCTGGCGCTCGTCGTAATTGGACCGAAGGACCTGCCGAAGGTTCTGCGGACCATGGGGCAGTGGGTGCGCAAGGCGCGCAGCCTAACCCGCGAGTTTCAGTCGGGTCTTGACGACATGATCCGGGAATCCGAACTCGACGACGCCAAGAAGGCAATCGAAACTGGAAAAAACTTTAACGTAAAGAAAGCCGTACAGGATTCCGTCGATCCTACGGGTGAGCTCGAAGAGGAAGGCAAGACGATCGAGAGCAGCGCCAAGCGCGGCCTGCGCGAGGACGAGATGGAGGCCCAGTCCGGCACCGCCCAGTCCGGCACCGCCGAGACCAGCAAGACGAAAGCCGGCTCTTCGTCTTCCGGCGAGGCGGAGCCTGAGAAGCGGGCGAGGGTGATCAAACACCCGCATCAGCAGGCGCCCGGCAACTCGGTGAAGCCGCCGGCGGAGGAGGGCGCAGCCCCCAAGCCGGAGAAGACCCAGAGCGCCACCGCCAAGACGGAAAGCTCCGAGGCCACCGGCAGCAGCGCCAAGCCCGCGCCCAAGGAGAGCAGCGGCTGATGGCACCGGAGCGCGTGAACCATGAGTGACGAGACGGTCGACTCCCAGAAGATGCCGCTGCTGGCGCATCTGGTCGAGCTGCGTCAGCGTCTGCTCTATTCCGTGATCGCGCTCTTCGTGGTCTTCATCGCCTGCTTCGCGGTCAAGGAAACCCTCTACGACTTCATCGCCCAGCCGCTGGCGGACATCCTGCTGGCGCGCTCGACCCCGGGCTTCGAGCGGCGGATGATCTTCACCGACCTGATCGAGCCCTTCTTTACCTACATCAAGGTTTCCTTCTTCTTCGCCGCCTTCATCACCTGCCCGATCTTCCTGACCCAGTTCTGGATGTTCGTCGCGCCGGGCCTGTACAAGAACGAAAAGAAGGCGCTGGCGCCCTTCCTGGTGGCCTCGCCGATCCTCTTCCTGATCGGCGCCTCGCTGGTCTATTTCGTGATCCTGCCCTTCGCCTGGGAGTTCTTCATCTCCTTCGAAACCCAGGGCGGCGACGGTACCCTGCCGATTCAGCTCGAGGCCAAGGTCAACGAATACCTCTCGCTGACTATGAAGCTGGTTTTCGCCTTCGGGCTGTGCTTCCAGCTCCCGGTGGTGATGACCCTGCTGGCGCGGGTCGGCATCGCCAGCTCAGAAGGCATGCGCAGCAAGCGCAAGTACGCCATCGTCGGCGTCTTCATCGTCGCGGCGATCTTCACCCCGCCGGACCCGCTGAGCCAGATCAGCCTCGCCGTGCCGATCGTGATCCTCTACGAAATCTCGATCATCATGGCGCGCATTGTCGAGCGCAAGAAAGCAGAGGCCGAGGCTGAGGTGGAAGAGGAACTGTCGGACGACTGACGCCGCTGCGAGGCCCGCCCAGGCGGGTGAAAGTGGACAGCCGTTGGCATGGGTTTTATAAGCCGGGCTGGATCACCGCGTAGCCGACAGAGTCCCTTCGATGCATGACCTGAAATGGATCCGTGAAGCGCCCGACGTCTTCGACGCCGGTTTGCACCGCCGCGGCCTGGCGCCGCAGTCGGGGGAGATCCTGTCGCTCGACTCCGAACGCCGGGCCCTGCAGACCGAGCTTCAGCAGTTGCAATCGCGCCGCAACGAGGTTTCCAAGGAGGTCGGCCAGGCCAAGGCCAAGGGCGAGGATGCCGAGCCGCAGATCGCCGAGGTGACGGCGATCAAACAGAAGCTCGCCGAACTGGAAGATAGGGAAGGCGAGGTGGCGGCACAGCTCGACGAGCTGCTGTCCGGTCTGCCGAATCATCTGGCCGAGGATGTGCCCGACGGCGCCGACGAAAGTGCCAACGTCGAGCTGCGCCGGGCCGGCGCGGCGCCGGACTTCGGTTTCACGCCGCAGCAGCACTTCGAACTTGGCGAGGCGCTGACGCAGATGGACTTCGAGCGGGCGGCCAAGCTCGCCGGGTCGCGGTTCGTGGTGTTGCAGGGGCCGCTGGCCAGCCTGCACCGCGCCTTGGCGCAGTTCATGCTCGACCTGCATGTGCGCGAGCACGGCTATACCGAGGTCAATCCGCCGCTGCTGGTGCGCGACGAGGTGCTCTATGGCACCGGACAGCTGCCCAAGTTCGCCGAAGATCAGTTCAAGACCACGGACGGGCGCTGGCTGATCCCCACCGCCGAGGTCTCTCTGACGAACCTGGTGGCCGAGGAGATTCTCGACGAAGACGCCCTGCCGATCCGGGTAGCCGCGCACACGCCCTGCTTCCGCTCGGAAGCCGGGGCGGCGGGCAAGGACACCCGTGGCATGCTGCGCCAGCACCAGTTCGAGAAGGTGGAGATGGTCTCGATCTCCCACCCGGAGAAGTCCTGGGAGGAACTCGAGCGCATGACCGCCTGCGCCGAAGAGGTGCTGAAGCGTCTCGGCCTGCACTACCGCGTGATGGTGCTGGCGAGCGGCGACACCGGTTTCGGCGCCCGCAAGACCCACGACATCGAGGTTTGGCTGCCGGGTCAGCAGGCCTACCGCGAAATTTCGAGCTGCTCCAACTGCGGCGATTTCCAGGCCCGGCGGATGAAGGCGCGCTACCGCGCCGCCGGCGAGAAGGGGACGCGTTTCGTGCACAGCCTGAACGGTTCCGGCGTGGCGGTTGGCCGCGCCCTGATCGCGGTGATGGAGAACTATCAGCAGGCCGACGGCAGCATCTTGGTTCCGGAGGTCCTGCGCCCCTATCTCGGCGGCCGCGAGGCGATCGGCAGCGATGCCTAGCGCCAGCCGCCCGATCAAGAACCTGCGGATTCTCGTCACCAACGACGACGGCATCCACGCGCCTGGCCTGAAGGCCCTGGAGCGGGTCGCAAAGAGCCTGAGCGACGATGTCTGGACCGTGGCGCCGGAGGTCGAGCAGTCGGCCACCAGCCACTCCCTGACCACCCGGCGTCCGCTGCGCCTGCGCAATTTCGGCCGGCGCCGCTACTCGGTCGACGGCACGCCGACCGACTGCGTCCTGGTCGCGGTCAACAAGGTGCTGAACGGGCGCCGTCCGGATCTGGTGCTGTCCGGCTTCAACCACGGCGGCAACCTGGGCGAGGACGTGACCTACAGCGGCACAGTCGCGGCGGCCATGGAAGGCGCGACCCTGGGCATCCACTCGGTGGCGCTGAGCCAGGTGCGCCGCGAGGGCGAGCCCGCCAACTTCAAGCCGGGCGAGGCCCATGCCGCGCGGGTGATCCGCAAGCTGCTGGAGATGGAGTGGCCGCGCGACCTGCTGATGAACGTCAATTTCCCGGCCAGCGACACGCCCCAGGAGATCGAGGAAGTCCGGGTCGTCCGCCAGGGACGGCGCGACAATGCGGTGGGCTTGATCGAAGGGCGCGATCCGGGCGGGCGGCCTTATGTCTGGATCGGCGATTTCCCCGGCGATACCACCGAGGAAAAGAAGACCGACCTGGCGGCCATCGCCGACGGTGCGATCTCGGTCACGCCGCTGCATCTCGATCTGACCCATCATGGTCAGCTGCGCCGCATGGCCAAGGTCTTCCCGTGAGCACCGAGGCGCGCAAGATCCGCCTGCTGATGCAGCTGCGGCGCGCCGGCGTGGGCGACACCAAGACCCTGGCGGCGATTGAGAAGATCCCGCGCGACGCCTTTACCCCGCCTTCCTTCCGCGACCAGGCCTACGAGAACATCGCCCTGCCCATCGGCCAGGGGCAGACCCTCAGCCAGCCCCAGGTCGTGGCGATGATGACAGAAGCGCTGCGCCTCAACGGCAAGCACCGTGTGCTGGAAATCGGCACCGGCTCCGGCTATCAGGCGGCGGTGCTGTCGCGCATCTGCCGGCGGGTCTATACCATCGAGCGCTACCGCGAACTGCTGGAGACCGCGGAGGAGCGCTTTCAGGAACTGCGGCTGCACAACGTTACGGCCCGGCTCGGCGATGGCGCGCTGGGCTGGCCCGAGGCCGCGCCCTTCGACCGGATCATCGTCACCTGCGCCGCCAGCGAACTGCCCGAGAAGCTCTTCGAGCAGCTCGCGGAAGGCGGTATCATGGTGCTGCCGCTCGGCGCCAGCAGCGGCAGCCAGGAACTGGTCCGGGTGATCAAGAAGGACGGCAAGATGCTGCAGGAGGATCTGGGCAGCGTGCGCTTCGTGCCCCTGGTGCCCAATCTGCCGCAAGACGGCCGGGAGTCGGCGTGATGCGGCTGGCGGTGCTGGCGCCGCTGCTGTTCCTCCTCGCCGCCTGCGGCAGCAGCGGAGGCTACATCCCGAAGCAAACGCCGCCCGCGGCGCCGGAACTTCCGGCGCCCAATCCCTTCCGTGACGGCTCTACGGCGCTCCAGCCAGTCGCAAGTCCGACTGCCGTGGCCGGGACTGGCGACCCGAACCTCAACATCGTCGAAGGCGGCGGCTACATGGTGCGCCGGGGGGACACGGTCTTTGGCATCGCCCGGCAATTCGAGGTGCCGCTGCGCTCGGTGATCGACGCCAATGGTCTGCAGCCGCCCTACACCCTTCGGATCGGCCAGAACCTGAAGATTCCGAGCCAGCGGGTGCACACCGTGGAAGCCGGAAATACGGTCTACGGCATCTCGCGGACCTATGGGGTCGACCTCTCGGAACTGGTGCGGCTCAACGGCATTGCCGAGCCCTATGCCATCACGGTGGGGCAGCGCCTCGTGCTGCCGACCGCATCGGACGTTCAGACGGCCTCGGCGGCGCCTCGCGTCTCGGCGGCTTCGCCGGACCTCGATGCGGAAGAACCGGCCACCACGCCGGTCTCCGTGCCGACGGCTCCGGCCACGGCGGCCTCTGCGCCCACCGCCGCGCAGGGCGCCCCCGCGGCGATTCCTACGCCGCCGGCGCGCAGCGGCGGCAAGTTCGCCTGGCCGTTGCAGGGGCCCACCATCTCCCTCTACGGCCCGACGGCGGACGGCCTGCACAACGACGGCATCAACATCGAGGCGCTGGCCGGTACGCCAATCCTGGCCGCAGAGAACGGCGTCGTCGCCTATGCGGGAAACGAGCTGCGCGGCTTCGGCAACCTGCTGCTGATCAAGCACGCCGACGGCTGGGTTACGGCCTACGCCCACACCGAGACGTTCCTGGTCGAGCCGGGACAGAGTGTGACTCAGGGCCAGCAGATCGCCACGGTCGGGCGCAGCGGCAACGTCGACAGGCCGCAGCTGCACTTCGAGATCCGCAAGGGCAGCCGCGCCATCGACCCGCGCGAGATGCTGGGGCCGCAGAGCAGCAACGCCAACTAGAGAGCGATCAATCCAGGCGCCTGCCGAGGCGGCCGGCGAGATCCTGCACGTACTGCCAGGCGACGCGGCCGGAGCGGGCGCCGCGGGTCACCGACCATTCGCGGGCCTCTCTGTGCAGCTGCTCGACCGGCACCTCCAAGCCGAACTGCTTGGCGTAGCCCTCGATCATCGCGAAGTAGGTGTCCTGGTCGCAGTTGTGGAAGCCGAGCCAGAGGCCGAAGCGATCGGACAGGCTGACCTTTTCCTCGACCGCCTCGCCGCGGTGGATTGCCGTCGCCCGCTCGTTGTCGATCATGTCGCGCGGCATCAGGTGGCGCCGGTTGGAGGTGGCGTAGAAGAGCACGTTCCCGGGCCGTCCCTCGACGCCGCCTTCCAGCACCGCTTTCAGGGATTTGTAGCTGGCGTCCTCCTGGTCGAAGGAGAGGTCGTCGCAGAACAGGATCCACTGCCGCTGCGTGCCGCGCAGCAGGCCGAGCAGCCGCGGCAAGCTTGGAATGTCCTCGCGGTGGATTTCGACCAGGGCGAGGGCGGCCTGTCCCTCCTCATTGACCCTGGCATGAACCGCCTTGACCAGCGACGATTTGCCCATGCCGCGCGCCCCCCAGAGCAGGGCGTTGTTGGCCGGCAGGCCGGCGGCGAAGCGGCGGGTGTTGTCGAGCAGTGCGTCGATCTGCCGCTGGATGCCCTGCAGCAGGGGGAGGGCGACGCGATTGACCTCCGGCACCGGCTGCAGCGCGCCTTCCTCGGGGTGCCAGACGAAAGCGTCGGCGGCTTCGGCGTCGAAGACAGCCGGGGCGGGCGGCGCCAAGCGCTCCAACGCCTCTGCGATGCGGCGCAGCAGCGGCAGCAGGTCTTCGGAGGCGTTCTGGCTCATGGCGGCAGGCCGACAGCAGGAGGCGAGGGCGCGGAGCCTAGCCCCTGCCCGCAAAGGGCGTCAATTGGCCTGTTAAGGCGAAGCTGCTGGAGGCAAGGCGGAGATTGCAATTCGCGGTTTGGCCGTTATAGTCCGCCGGATTCAGTCGGCCGTGACTGACTTGGGACCGCCTCTTGCGGTTCACCCAGGCAAGCCCGCCGCGCCGGGCGCGGCTTTGCAGTCTACGAAGGAGTTCGCATGTTGATTACCCCGGTGTTTGCCCAGGCGGCGGGCGGAGGGGGCGACATTTTCATGTCGCTGCTGCCGCTGGTTCTGATTTTCGTCGTGTTCTATTTCCTGCTGATCCGTCCGCAGCAGAAGCGGGTCAAGGAGCATAAGGCGATGGTCGAGGCTCTGCGCCGCGGCGACCGCGTGGTCACCGGCGGCGGGATCGTCGGCAAGGTCAGCAAGGTGCTGAACGACAGCGAGGTCCAGGTCGAGATCGCCGAGAACGTCAAGGTCCGGGTGCAGCGCGGCAGCATCACCGCCGTGCTGGCCAAGACCGACGCGCCGGCCGACGACGCCGTGGCGAACGACGACGCCGAAGAGGACGAGTCCGAGAAGAAGAGCGGCTAGGGCCTACTCCGCTTTCTGCTCAGTTTTACCGGAATCTCAGTGCCTTACGCGGCGAAGAACGCAGGTCATAGATGATTAAAATTCCCCGTTGGCAGGTCATCGGGACCTTGTTGATCGTGGTGCTCGGCATCCTTTACGCTTTGCCGAACCTGGTGCCGAAGCAGGAGGCGGGGGAACTGCCGTCCTGGGCGCCTCACCAGCAGGTCAACCTGGGATTGGATCTCAGCGGCGGCTCCTACCTTCTTGCCGAAGTCGATCTTGAAGGCGTCTATCAGGAGATGCTGAACGACACCCTGGACGGGGTGCGCAGCGCGCTACGCGAGCAGCGGATCGGCTACACCAATCTGCGGGCCGACGGCAACGCCGTGGTCTTCGATCTGCGCGACGACATGGGTCTGGACCGGCTTCAGGAGGTCTTCGGCGCGCTGCTGTCCAACACCCTGATGACCCAGGAAGAGGGCAATCAGATCCGCATCGAGGTGACCGATCAGGCGCGCCTCGAACGCCGCAACGCGGTAATGCAGCAGACCCTGGAGATCATCCGACGGCGCATCGACGAAACCGGCACCCGCGAGCCCTCGATCCAGCGCCAAGGCGACGACCGTGTCCTGATCCAGCTGCCCGGTATCGAGGATCCGGAAGGGGTCAAGGATCTCATCGGCAAGACCGCAAAGCTGACCTTCCGCATGGTCCGCACCGATGTCGTCGCGGGACAGGACAGCATCCCGCCGGGCACCGAGGTCCTGCTGTCCGAGGAACCGGGACCGAACGGCGAAGCGATCCGTTACGTGGTCGAGAAACGCGTCATGGTCAGCGGCGAGAACCTCTCGAACGCGCAACCGACCTTCCAGGACGGCGAGCCGGTGGTTTCGATCCGCTTCGACTCGGTCGGATCGAAACGTTTCGGCCAGGCAACCAGCGAGAATGTCGGCCGGCCTTTCGCGATCATCCTCGACGGCGAGGTCATCTCGGCGCCGCGGATCAACGAGGCGATCCTCGGCGGCAGCGCGATCATCAGCGGCAGTTTCACGACCAAGGAAAGCTCCGATCTGGCGCTGCTGCTGCGCGCAGGCGCCCTGCCGGCCAGCCTGACCTACATCGAGGAGCGCACCGTCGGTCCCGGCCTGGGCGCCGACTCGATCCGCGCCGGCGAGATCGCCTGCATTCTTGGCATGGTCGCCGTGCTGATCTTCATGGGGGTCGTCTACGGATTCTTCGGGATGATCGCCAATATCGCCCTGGTGGCCAACCTGATCCTGATTCTTGCCGCGCTTTCGGTGCTGCAGGCGACTCTGACACTGCCGGGCATCGCCGGGATCGTGCTGACCATCGGCATGGCGGTGGACGCCAATGTGCTGATCTTCGAGCGCATCCGCGAGGAGGTGCACTACAACAACCGTTCACCGGTAACCGCGATCGATAACGGCTATCGCCGCGCCCTGACCACGATCCTGGATTCCAACATCACCACTCTGATTGCCGCAAGTCTGCTGTTCTTTTTCGGGACCGGGCCGGTCAAGGGCTTCGCCGTGACCCTGGCGATCGGGCTGATCACTTCGATGTTCACCGCGATCATGTTCGCCCGGCTGATAACTGTGACCTGGCTGCGCCGCAAGCGCCCGCAAAGCCTGCCGATTTGAGGAGAGAACGATGATCGCACTGATCCGCAAGGTTCCCCTCGATCCCGGCTTCGACTTCATCGGTAAGCGGAAGATCTGCCTGATTTTCTCGGCTTTCCTGGTGCTCGCATCGATGGGCATCTTCCTGGTGCAGGGGCTGAACTTCGGCGTCGATTTCCGCGGCGGCATCCTGATCGAGATTCGCACCGACGGGCCGGCCGATCTCGCCGAGCTGCGCTCCGAGCTGAACGGCCTCGGCCTCGGCGAGGTGACGCTGCAGGAGTTCGGCGAGCCGACCGACGTGCTGATCAACGTGCAGCGCCAGGACGGCGAGGAGGCGGCCCAGAACGAGGCCATCGAAACCGTCAAGGCGGCGCTGGGCGATAGGGTGGTCGAGTACCGCCGCGTCGAGTTCGTCGGGCCGAAGGTCGGCGAGGAGCTGCGCGAGGCGGGAATCCTCGCCACGGTGCTCGCCCTCGGCGGCATCGCCCTCTACATCTGGTTCCGCTTCGAGTGGCAATTCGCGGTCGCCGCGCTGACCGCGCTGACTCACGACGTGATCGCCACGGTCGGTTTCTTCGCCTTGATGCAGATCGAGTTCAACCTGGCGACCCTGGCTGCGGTGCTGACCATTGCCGGCTATTCGATCAACGATACCGTCGTGATCTTCGACCGCGCCCGCGAGGAACTGCGCCGCTACAAACGGCGGCCGGTGCTCGACATCCTCAATATGGCGGTGAACCGCACCGTGAGCCGAACGGCGATGACCTCCTTGACCACTTTGCTGGCGCTGTTCGCCCTGGCGTTCTTCGGCGGTGAAGTGATCCGCGGATTTTCCATGGGTCTGATCTGGGGCATTGTGGTCGGTACCTTTTCCTCGGTCGGATTGGCGATACCGCTGCTGCACCTGATGAAGCTGCGGGCCTCTCACGTCGCCCCGCCGGAGCCGACCTCCCAGGAAGCGACCTGAGGCCAGGGGCGATGGATGTCACGCCCCTGATCCCCGAAGGCCGTCAGGTCATAGAAAGCTACGGCGAGGGCCGCTTCCGCATCGCTGGAACCCTCCACCGGGGATCGGTGATCGTCTTTCCCGAGCGCACCCTGGCCTGGCCGCTCAGCGATATCGGCGAACTCACGCCGGAGTCCCTGGACACGGTCGCCGCCGCGAGGAACTCCGTGGACGTGGTTTTGCTCGGCTGCGGCGCCAAGATGACGCTGATTCCGCGCCTCCTGCGTGAAAAACTGCGGGCCGCGGGTATCGTCGTCGAGCCGATGGACACCGGCGCCGCTTGCCGAACCTTCAATGTGCTACTGAGCGAGGAGCGGCGGGTCGCCGCCGCCCTGATCGCCGTCGACTGAGCCTGCATCTCAGCGGTCCTGAGTCCAGAAGCGGCTGCGCGCCACCCGCTCGATGTCATAACGGTCGATGCCGATGTCGCGCAGCGCGCGGGCGTCGAGGCGGCGCAGGGTGCGGATCGTGGCGCGCAGCTCCCACCAGGCCGCCAAGTGCCTCCAGAGACGGCTGGCGGCGGCGACGAGCGTGCCGGTGACGGGGGGCTTCTCCAGGCTCCGGTCCGCGGTGTCGAGGTTCTGTCGCATGATGTCTTTCCTTTCCTGAGTACGTTTCCGGGCCGACGGCTCGCCGCCCGGCGTTCGGTCTCGCATCATGCAAAAGTCGCCCTGACAGCCTTCTGTCAGGAGAGATCGAGCCTCCTGACAGGGGATGTCAGGAGTGGTGATATAAGCTTCCCGTGCGTGAAGTTTCTGCCATGGAGGATGCCGTGCGCCGCGCCGACCGCCTGTTCGAGATCATTCAGCAGCTGCGCCGCAAATCGATCCTGCGCGCCTGCGATCTCAGCGCCACGCTGGAGGTCTCGGAGCGCACCATCTACCGCGACATTCAGGACCTGATCGCCAGCGGCGTGCCGATCGTCGGCGAAGCCGGCGTGGGCTATGTGCTGAAGGCCGGGTTCGACCTGCCGCCGCTGATGTTCAAGGAATCGGAGATCGAGGCGCTGGTACTCGGCGCGCGCATCGTCGAGTCCTGGGCCGACGCGGAGTTGGCGGAATCGGCTTCCGACGCCATCGCCAAGATCGAGGCGGTGATCCCGGAGCGGCTGCGCGGCTTCATGGCAAGCACGGCGCTGCTGGCGCCGTCGTCCCACCATATGGAGCCGATCGGCTTCGATCTCGCCGAGCTGCGCCGCGCCGTGCGCGGCCGGCGCAAGGTGCGCTTCCGCTACACCGACGTACTGCGTCAGCCCTCGGCGCGCGACGTGCGGCCGCTGTCGCTCGCCTATTTCGGGCCGGTCTGGCTGCTGGCCGCCTGGTGCGAGCTACGCGAGGATTTCCGCACCTTCCGTCTCGACCGGATCGAGGATTTCGAGGTTTTGGAGGAAGGCTTCAAGGCGGAGCGCGGCAAGACCCTGCACGACTTTCTGAAACGGCCTGAGACCTGGGCCCGCAGCTCCCTGACCGCGGTCAGCGAGGAGAAGCATTAAAATCCGCCGCTAGGCAGCCGTAGCGCCGTAGTAGAGCGTCACCTTGTGCTCGGCCTCGGCGAAGAACAGCCAGCGCTCCAGGGCCACGCCGAGGAGGCCGCAGGCAAGCGCCAGGAGGGCGAGGCCGCCGGACAGCCAGCCGGCCGTCAATGTGGCGCCGAGGCTCAGCAACAGCGCCAGGCAGAGGCTGACGAGCAGGGCCCCGCGCAGCCTGCGGGCGTGCTTGCGGGCGACCCTGTAGCCCATCTCCTCCATCACGTAGTTGCGCGCCGTATGGGCGTAGTCGAGCGGCCTGACCTTGCCGATGCCGCCTAGTCCGGTCGCCGTCTCCGCCGTCGAGCCCGGCTTGGCCGAAGCCAGGCTCGACCAGTAGAGCGGCTTGACCAGCAGCAGTGCGGCCAGTCCTCCGGCGGCCAGGTAGCCGAAGCTGTCCGTTGCCGTGCCGAGCGGCCCTAGCGCGGCGGCGAGCAAGGCGCCGGTCGCCAGCCCCCAGAGCAGGTAGACCGGCACCACCAGCGGATGATGCCACTGGCGGATGGTCTTGAGGCTGGCGTAGATCTTGCCAGTGCAGATCACCGTCGCCACGGCGCCTAGCGCCGCGAGCAGGGCCGAGGCTTTCCATAGCGCTTCCGGCAGCGGAAACAGCCACCCCAGGAGGAAGATACCGGCGGGCAGGTAGGTCGCGACCGCGGCCACGCCCTCGCGCGACAGCCAGGAGGAGCGCCACTGGCTGAGCGCCCGCCAGGCGCGCTCTGGGTGGCCGAGGTGGAAGGTGGAAGCCAGCAGGCCGGTCGAGATCAGTCCCAGCGCCAGGAAGCTCGCAGCGGCGCCGTAGAGGCTGTTCAGCGGCAGGCCGAAGGCCGCCGCCAGGGCGATCAGGAACAGCAGGCCGTAGCCAGCGCCGGAGCTGGCGGTGAAGAGGATGACGGAAGCCGCAGGATGCATCGTAAGGCCCTAGCGCGACAGCAAGTCGTCGAGCCAGCCGAGGAAGCCGCCCTCGGGCTTGGCGTCTTCCAACATCCGGCCGTCCTCCTGGGCGCGGCTGGCGCGGGGCGGCAGGTACTTGTTGCTCGGCTGATAGCCGAGCTCGGGCATCAGGTCGTAGCCGCCGCGCGCCGCCACCAGGATCGAAACCTCCGACTCCGGGTCGGCGAGGTCGCCGAAGTGCCTGGCATGCGACGGACAGGCCTTGACGCAGGCTGGTTGGCGGTCCGCTTCGGGCAGGTTCTCGTTGTAGATGCGGTCGACGCAGAGGGTGCACTTCTTCATCACCTTCTCGCCCGGGTCCATCTCCCGCGCGCCGTAGGGACAGGCCCAGGCGCAGAGGCCGCAGCCGATGCAGAGGTCCTCGTCGACCAGCACGATGCCATCCTCGGCGCGCTTGTAGGAGGCGCCGGTCGGGCAGACCGTGACGCAGTCCGGCTTGGCGCAGTGCAGGCAGGAGCGGGGGAAGTGCACCGTGCGGCCCGCCGCACCCTCGCCGGCCTCGTAGCTGTGCACCCGGTTGAGCCAGGCGCCGAGCGGCTCCGGCCCGTAGGGCGAGATATCGGTCAGCGGCGCCGGATAGCCTCCGGTGTTCCACTCCTTGCAGCTGACCACGCAGGCCTGGCAGCCGACGCAGGTGTCCAGGTCGATGACCAGCCCGAGCTGCTTGCCGCTGGGATTGTCCGGCAGGCTGGTCATGGCCGCTTGCGCCCCCGGGAGTCCTTCGCCCCATAGCGCGAGACCGCCGGAGGCTCAGGCAGGCCGGGCAGGGTGAGCGTGGCGAAGCGCGGCGCGCTCTGCGCCGAATCGCCCTCGGCTTTCTCTATGCTGACCCGCAGGTCGTACCAGGCGGCCTGGCCGGTCACGGGGTCGGAGCTGGCATAGCGGTAGCCGCTGCCGCGCTCGGGCAGGAGCTCGTCGATCAGATGGTTGAGGAGGAAGCCCCGTTGCGATTCCTCGGCGTCCGCGCTGAGGTTCCAGGCGCCGCTGCGCTTGCCGATGGCGTTCCAGGTCCACAGGGTATGGCCGTTGACCCCCTGCATGATCTTGACCGGCGCCTTGATGCGGCCGTGGCGGCTGGTCACCCAGGCCCAGTCTCCGTCCTCGAGGCCGGCCTCTTTCGCCACCCCTTCGGGAATATAGAGCGGGTTGTGGCCGTGGATCTGGCGCAGCCAGGCGTTCTGCGAGCCCCAGGAGTGGTACATCGCCATCGGCCGCTGGGTGACGGCGTGCAGCGGGAAGCTTGTCGCATCGCCGACCTCGTCCTCCTGCGGCGGATACCAGATCGGCAGGGGATCGAAGTAGTCTGCGAGCCGCTCCCGGTGGCGCTCCGGCGCCGGCAGCGGACCCTTGCCTTCGCCGGCGAGGCGGAAGCGCTGCAGCGGCTCGCTGTAGAGCTGCAGCACGATCGGCTCGGCGGCGTCGATCAAACCGAGATCCTTCGCCGTCTCCAGGTAGTCCCGGTTGGCGAACTTGAAATAGCGTTCCTCCGGCGCGAGTTCGTGGCGCCAGAAGCACTGTTTCTCGATGTAGCGCTCGAGCTGCTTGGGATTCGGCGCGCCGCGGCCTTCGCTTTCGCCGTTCTCGCCGCGCCAGCCGGCCAGGGAGCCGATGCCCGGCTTGCGCTCGTGGTTGACCAGATAATCGGTGTAGCCGCCGGGATACTTCGTGGCGCCGTCTTCCTTGGTCAGGCCCGGCAGGCCGAGCCGTGTGCCAAGATCGATCAGCACGTCCTGGAAGGGCCGCACGTCGCGGTCGAGCTCCACCACAGGCTGGCGGATCGAGTCGGCCACGCCGTCGGCGTCGCAGATCGGTCGGTCGAGCAGGGAGATGCAGTCGTGGCGTTCCAGGTAGGTGGTGTCCGGCAGGATCAGGTCGGCATAGGGCACGGTCTCCGAGAAGAAGGCGTCGGAATAGATGATCCGGGGGATCTTGTATTCGCCGGTCTCGGGATCGGTGTCCGTCAGCATCTCGATGGTGCCAGCGGTGTTCATCGCCGAGTTCCAGGCCATGTTGGCCATGTAGAGGAACAGCGTATCGATGGGGTAGGGATCGCCGGCCCAGGCGTTGCGGATCACCAGGTGCATCAGGCCGTGGGCCGACAGCGGCGCTTCCCAGGAGAAGGCCTTGTCGATGCGCACGGGGCTGCCGTCGGCCTCGACCAGCAGATCCTCGGGCGAGGTCGGAAAGCCCAGCGGCGGTCCGGGCAGCGGTTCTCCGGCCTTGACCTGCCCCGGCTTGCCAGCGGGCTTCTGGCCCGGCGGGATCGGCCGCGGGAAGGGCGGCTTGTAACGGAAGCCGCCGGGGCTATCGACGCTGCCGAGCAGCAGCTGCAGCAGATGGATTGCCCGGCAGGTGTGGAAGCCGTTGGAGTGGGCCGAGATGCCGCGCATGGCGTGCATCGCCACCGGACGGCCGCGCATGGTCTTGTGTCGTTTTCCCGCGGAATCTGTCCAGGGCTGGTCGAGTTCCAGATCGCTGTCGAAAGCGGCGGTGGCGATCTCCGCGGCGATCCGCCGGATTGTCTCGGCGGGGATGCCGCTGCGCTCTGCGGCGGCTTCCGGCGCATAGCAGGGATCGAGATAGCGCTCTGCCAGCAGATGAAACACCGGCTTGGCCTTGCGGCCGTCGGGCAGGGTGCGCTCGCCCTTGAGAGCGGCGGACTCGCTGCAGACCTCCGCCGTGGCGATCTTGTCCTGCGCGCGGTCCCAGACCAGTGGCCTGCCCTCGGCATCGCGGGCGAACAGGCCGTGGTCCCCGCTTTCGGGATCCTGGATCACCAGCCAGGCGGCGTTGGTGTAGCGCAGCAGGTAATCGGCATCGATCTTGCCGGCGCGCAGCAGTTCGTGCACCAGTGCCAGCACGAAGAGCCCGTCGCTGCCCGGCGTGATGCCAAGCCACTCGTCGGCGATGGCCGAGTAGCCGGTACGCACGGGATTGACCGAAACGAACTTGGCGCCGCGTTCCTTGATCCGGCCGAGGCCGGTCTTGATCGGATTGCTGTCGTGATCCTCGGCGATCCCGAACATCAGGAAATAGCGGGTGTTCTCCCAGTCCGGCTCGCCGAACTCCCAGAAGGAGCCGCCGATGGTGTAAAGCCCGGCGGCGGCCATGTTGACCGAGCAGAATCCGCCGTGCGCGGCATGATTGGGGGTGCCGAACTGGCTCGCCCACCAGCCGGTCAGGGCCTGGCTCTGGTCGCGGCCGGTGAAAAAGGCGAGCTTCTTGGGGTCGGTCCTGCGGATCGCGCCGAGCCAGTCCGCGGCCGTTGCGAGCGCCTCCTCCCACTCGATCTCGACGAACTCGCCGCTGCCGCGCGGTCCGACCCGCTTCAGGGGTTTGCGCAGCTTGGCCGGGGAGAGCTGGTGCATGATGCCGGCCGACCCCTTGGCGCAGAGTACGCCCTTGTTGACCGGGTGCGCGGGGTTGCCGTCGATATAGCGGATTGCGCCGTCTTTCATATGCACGCGAATGCCGCAGCGGCAGGCGCACATGTAGCAGGTACTGTACTTGACCTCGTCGGCGACCTTCGGAGAGGTGTCCAGGGGGCGATCGATCATCCCGTTGCGGGCTCCTTTCGACGGAGCCTAACGCCGCGGGCCATGATTCGCTACGGGGCAAACGAAAAAGGGGGCCATAAAGGCCCCCTTTATAAAGACTTTTTCCGTTCCGGCTTAGAGGTTGCCGGCCGCGAAGTCCCAGTTGACCAGGTTGTCGAAGAAGGACTGTACGTAGTCCGGTCGCGCGTTGCGGTAGTCGATGTAGTAGGCGTGCTCCCAGACATCGACGGTCAGCAGCGGCTTCGCCCCGTCGTGTACCAGCGGGGTATCGGCGTTGCTGGTGTTGAGGATATCGACGCCGCCATCGGACTTCTGCACCAGCCAGGTCCAGCCGCTGCCGAAGTTGCCGGCGGCCGACGTCTTGAAGGCATTGACGAAGTCGGCGTAGGAGCCCCACTTTTCGTTGATCTTCTCGGCCAGCTTGCCGCTCGGCGCGCCGCCGCCGCCGGGCTTCATGGAGTTCCAAAAGAAGCTGTGGTTCCAGATCTGCGCGGACTGGTTGAACAGCCCGCCGTTGCCGTCGGCCTTGGCCTTCTTGATCAGATCCTCGAGCTCGAGATCGGCGTACTCGGTGCCCTCGATCAGTTCGTTGGTCTTGTTGACGTAGGCGTTGTGGTGCTTGCCGTGATGAAATTCCAGGGTTTCCTGGGAGTAATGCGGCTCAAGCGCATCCTTGGCGTAGGGCAGAGCGGGAAGCTCGAATGCCATGTCTCTCTCCTCTTTTGGTTTTGGGCATCTCAGAAAAGTACACAAAGAATCGGCTCAGCCGGCCGGACTTCGTCCCAAGCCGTTATGACCCGTGGGATTTAGATAGGTGCGGTCTTACATTTTTGAACCAGGCGGCTGTGCTTTTTGTCTCTGCGTGTTAGATCAGCCCGGCCATGACCGCCTCAAGGGACCTGAGCTTCTGCGGTACGGAACTGCGCCGGCACGACCGTGACCGTTTCATGACCTGCCTCTTCGCGCCGCCGGAGCGGCGGGAAGCCCTCTTCGCGCTCTATGCCTTCAACCAGGAGGTGGCCAAGACGCCGGAGCGGGTCAGCGAGCCGATGATCGGCCAGATGCGCCTGCAGTGGTGGCGCGAGGCGATCGAGGGCATCTACAGCGGTTCGCCGCGCAAGCATCAGGTGGTCGAGCCCTTGGCCGAAGCCGTTGAAAGCCACGGTCTGAGCCGCAAATACTTCGACCGGCTGATCGACACCCGGGAGAAAGACTTGGAGATGGCACCGCCGGAGAACCTGCCGGCCTTGGAAGATTACGCCGATGGCACCGCGGCGACCTTGACCTGGCTGGCGCTGGAAATCCTCGGTGTCAAAACCGGCCCGGCGATGGACGCCGGGCGGCGCGTCGGCGTCTGCTATGCCATGACCGGATTGCTGCGCGCCATCCCCTTCCATGCCAGCCAAAAGCGCGTCTACATCCCCAGCGATCTGCTCGCCGCCTCCTCGGCGCGGCTTTCGGATATCTTCGCGCTGAAGCCGGTAAAAGGCTTGCCGCCGGTGGTCGAGCAACTCGCCGCCCAGGCGCGTGAGCACCTGATGCTGGCGCGGGCGCTGCGCCTCGATGTGCCGAAGGCGGCCCTGCCGGCGCTGCTGCCTCTGACACTGGCGGAGCGCTACCTGAAGCTGCTCGCCAAAGCTGGCTACGATCCCTTCGATCCCCGGGTACAGCGGCCCCTGGCGAACCCTGCTATCCATCTCGGATTGAACGCCGCGCGCGGGCGCTTTTAGGCTCATTGCCGTTTTTTGTCCGACTTCAAGTTCTTGCGATTGAGGGCCGGTGCGCCATCTGTTAGGGGGCGCGACGATCATGTCTTCGCGAACAGGCAACCGAATGGAGGAAGACTTGAAATATCGGACAGCAACTCTCGCCCTGGCCGGGGCTCTCCTGGCCTTTCCCCTGACTGCAGCCCAGGCGGATGACCGCAAGCCTACCAACGACGAACTCGCGCAGATCCACAAGGCGCTGCTTGGCGCCGGGTTTTCGACCTGGGGTGAAATCGAGCGCGACGACGACGATGACGACAGCGAGGTATGGGAAATCGACGACGCCGTGACCGCGAAGGGTGAACGTTACGATCTAACTCTCGACGAAAACTACGAGATCGTCGAGCGCGATCGCGAGGATTAAGCGCGCGTCACTCGGCTGCTGCCCGCGTCCTGTCGAGCCATCCGGCCAGGTCGGCGAGTGCGCGGCGGCTCATCATCGGCTTTCGGTCGCGCTTCTTGATCTTCTGGCCCTCGGCGGGCTGCAGCGGCGGGAACAGTCCGAAGTTGACGTTCATCGGCTGAAAGGTCTCGGCCTCGGCGCCCCCGGTGATATGCGCGATCAGAGCGCCTAGCGCCGTGGTCGGTGGGGGCGGCGCGAGCTCCAAGCCGAGCCGCTCCGAAGCCGCCAGACGCCCGGCAATCAGGCCGACGGCGGCGGACTCGATGTAGCCCTCGACCCCTGTGATCTGTCCGGCGAAACGCAGCCGAGGCTGCGCCTTGAGCCGCAGCGCCCCGTCGAGCAGCCGCGGCGAGTTGATGAAGGTGTTGCGGTGCAGGCCGCCGAGGCGCGCGAACTCCGCCGTCTCCAGGCCTGGGATCATACGCAAGACCTCGGCCTGGGCGCCGTACTTCAGCTTGGTCTGGAAACCGACGATGTTGAACAGAGTGCCCAGCGCGTTGTCCTGGCGCAGCTGGACCACGGCATAGGGCTGGCGGCCTGTGTGCGGATCGGTCAGGCCGACCGGCTTCATCGGCCCATAGCGCAGGGTCTCGATACCGCGCTCTGCCATCACCTCGATCGGCAGGCAGCCCTCGAAGTAGGGGGTGTCCGCCTCCCAGTCCTTGAACTCGGTCTTGTCGCCGTCGATCAGCGCCTGGATGAAGGCCTTGTACTGCGCTTCGTCGAGCGGGCAGTTGAGGTAGTCCTTGGTTTCGCCCTTGTCGTAGCGCGACTGGAACCAGGCCTTGGAGAGGTCGATGGACTCCCGGTAGACGATCGGTGCGATGGCGTCGAAGAAGGCGAGCTGCTCCTCGCCGGTCAGCGTCAGGATCGCCTGAGTCAGTCCTGGCGAGGTCAGCGGGCCGGTGGCGACGATGACGCTATCCCACTCCGCCTGCGGCAGCCCGGCGATCTCGCCGCGCTCGACGGTGACCAGGGGATGTTCCTCCAGGGCAGCGCCGACGGCGGCCGAGAAGCCGTCGCGGTCGACCGCGAGCGCGCCGCCGGCGGGAACCTTGTGGGCGTCGCCGCTGGCCAGGATGAGCGAGCCGCAGCGCCGCATCTCCTCGTGCAGCAGGCCGACGGCGTTGTTCTCGGCGTCGTCGGAGCGGAAGGAGTTGGAGCAGACCAGTTCGGCAAGACCATCGGTGTGGTGGGCGTCGGTCTTGCGCTGCGGCCGCATCTCGTGGAGCACGACTGGGACGCCGAGAGCGGCGATCTGCCAGGCGGCTTCGGAGCCGGCAAGGCCGCCGCCGACGACGTGGACGGGTTTCGTGTGAACATCTGCCATGGGCGAGAGATACTGCCACAGCAGGCGGGGTACAAGCGTCGGCTTGCTTCCTGCCGCGGCACTTGTCCAGTTGTCTTGCTTTCCCCCCGGTGCTAACAGAAACGAATGCGCCCTTGGCGCTGCAAAAAACGGAAGAGAGCGATGGTTTCTTGGGTCGGAAAGTCGGGCCGCAAGGCTGTCGTCTTGCTGCTTATGTCTGTGGCCCTGACCGCCTGCGCCGACAGGCAGAACGGCTATACCGAGCAGGGCGCTCGCCTAGCGGCGGTTCATGTCGATGCCCAGCCCATCCCTGTTGCCTTCAGCTACTGCCACGAATATGGATGCGAGCTGCGCAGCCAGGTCTCGCTCAGCGATGAAGAGTGGCAGACGGTCACCTGGCGTCTGCTGCCCCCACCGGGCACGGCGGCGGAGGAGCGGGAGCGGATCGCCTGGGCCGCGGGAGACTTCGAGCGGGTTGTTGCACCCAAGATCGGAACCGTTGGCGATGTCGGCGGCACCTTTCCCGGCTTCGCCAAGAGCGGCCAGCTCGACTGTGTCGACGAAGCGATGAACATGACGCTGTTTCTGCGGCTGCTGGAAGGGCAGGGGCTGCTCGCCTTTCACCGCATCGGCACGCCGCTCAGGCGCGGCAACCTCTTCGACGGCTGGCCGCACTTTGCGGCGATCATGATCGAAGAGGACACCAGCGCGCGCTATGCACTCGATGCCTGGTACTTCGACAACGGCGAGCCGGCGCTGGTGCTGCCTGCCGAGAGCTGGCTGGCCGGAGTGGATGCGCTGGTCGCCTGCATGCGCGACGGCGGTGAGGCGGGGCGTGCCCGGAAGACGCCGGCGGAATGCGGGGTCTCCTGAAACCGGCCGCCCTCCTGCTGCTGCTTGCCGTCAGCGCCTGCACCCTCCCGCCCTTGGGCAGCGAGCGGCTGGAATTCCTCAGCCGCGACTATGGCTTCGTCGACCGGCTGCGCGACAAGAGCGAGGGCTCGAACAGGGAGGTCTACGGCTGGATGATGCTGCCGACCGTGGCCGGTGCCGAGCCTCCCTATCCAGCCATCGTGATGCTGCACAGCGCCTTCGGCCAGGGCACCCAGGACTGGCAGTATGCCAAGGTCTTCCGCGACATGGGCTTCGCCGTCCTGGCGGTGGATTCCTTCTTTCCCCGCGGCGTCAAGAAGACGATCCACAACCTGACCCTGGTCACCGAAACCTCGATGCTGGCCGACGCCTACGGCGCCCTCAACGCTCTGAGCGAGGACCCGCGGATCGATCCCGAGCGGATCGCGCTGTTCGGCTTCTCGAAGGGCGGCATCGCCGCCTTCTATAGCGTCCTGGAGACGGCGCGGCGCGCCTTGGCGGCGCGGGACAACGCCTTCGCCGCCCATGTCGCCTACTACCCCTGGTGCGGGGTCGAGTTCCATGACCTGCGGACCACCGGCGCGCCGGTGCTGATCGAGGCGGGCAGCGAGGACGAGGTCGCGCCGCCGCAGCTCTGCCGCGGCCTGGTAGACAAGATTGAAGCGCGGGATCCCCGGGCGCGAATCACGCTCTCGGTTCAGCCGGACAGTCTGCATGCCTTCGACCATCCGCTGCTGGGGCTGTTCGGCGATATCCCGATCGGCGCCGCCTTTCCAACCGACTGCCGCTTCCGGGAGATCGAGCCCAACCTCTTCATCGAGGAAACCTCGGGACGGATCGCGACGGAAGCCAGCTTGCTTGATATCTTCGACGGCTGCAGCCGCGACCATGCCCGAAGCGGCGGTAACGAAGCGGCGGCGGACCAGGCGCTGGAGGAGACCAAGTCCTTCCTGCGCCGCCATCTGCTGAGCGATAGATCCTAGATAGGGTCCAACACCGGAACCGATGGACAAGGGGTCACGGCCCAAGCTTCCGCTGCAGTGTTGCGCTACGGACACGGCTTTCGATTTGACAAAATAGAACGATCGTTCTATTGAAACCAAATGAGCAAGCGCACCGCCATAGCCTCAGCCGCCGACAGGGTCTTCTACGCCGAAGGATTCTCCGGCGTAGGGATTGATCGCGTTGTCTCTGAAGCAGGTGTTGCGCTGGGCACGATGTACAAGCATTTCGGTAGCAAATCCGGTCTTATCGTTGCTGCGCTCGAACATCGGCAAGCGGCATATCTATCCGCGCTTGAAAACTATGCAGAAGGTAAAACCGGCGACGATCGCGTTCTCTGTCTTTTCGACGGTCTTTTGGATTGGGCAGAGCGTAATGGGGGGAACGGATGCTTGTTCTTGCGCGCGGCGGCAGATCATCCCGACGATACGGCGGTTAGGGATGCTGCATTCGGGCACAAGCAGTTGGTGCTGAAACTGATCGAGGCGCGATTTCGGGAATCCGGCCGTGTCGCGGCACTCTCTCGAAGTCTGGCGATGCCAATTTTCCTTCTGCTCGAAGGGGCCGTAGCCGCGTGCCCTGTCTTGGGAGACCGGGCTGCAATCCTGAGTGCGCGGGATGCAGCGTCTGAACTGTTGTCGAAAGAGGCTGTCCGAAGGGGCTGAAAGCTCCCCCGGCCTCGGAATTCGCGAGTGCCGACCCGACACCACTCTAATGCAACGGATCCAAAAATGCTGATGGATAAACAGGTCTCCCACGAGATCGACGAAGGTGTCATTCGGACTTACAGGCTCCAGAGGACACGCGAACAACTCGCAAAGCACGGCATTGCCGCGGCGATTTTGACCGACCCGGTCAACATTCGCTACGCGACTGGCGCGCGGAACATGCAGATTTGGACGGCCCGCAACTTTGTCCGCTACGCTTTCGTCCCGGCGGAGGGGCCAGTAGTTCTTTTCGAGAACGGGAACGCCTTTCATCTTGCCAGACATCTGGAGACTATCTCCGAGATCAGAAACGCGACGAGCCTTGAGTTCGGAATTTCCGGCAATCGCTTCGAAGAACACGCAGGCCAATGGGCTGACGAAATAGTCGACCTCTTCCACAAGACCTGCGGGAGAGGCGGTCGCCTCGGCATCGATACTGGTAGCTTGATGGGCATTCTTGCTTTGCAAGCGCACGGCATTCAGCCCGTCGATGCCAAATGCGCTTTAGATAAGGCGCGCGCGATAAAGTCCCCCGAAGAGATTATGGCCATCCGATCGGCGATGGTTGCTTGTACAGCCGGTGTCGCCGCTATGCGGGATGCGCTTGTGCCGGGCGTCACAGAACGCGAACTGCTCGCGGTTCTGAATAAAGAGAACATCGCGCGCGGCGGCGAGCACCAGGAGACGAAGTTGCTGTCCAGCGGCGAACGAACCAACCCCTGGTTCGCCGAGGCTTCAGATCGGGCGATCGAGTCAGGAGACCTCCTGATCTTCGACACCGATCTTATTGGCCGGCACGGGATATTCGCGGATCAGTCACGGTCGTGGGTCGTGGACCGAAAGAAGCCGACGGATCATCAACGCCGGCTCTACGCGATGGCCCGCGAAGAGATGGAATACAACGCCGACTTGATATGCCCTGGCGCGACTTTCCAGGAAGTATCGGATAATTCCTGGAAAGTCCCGGAACCCTACGTTGCCAATCGCTACGCGGAAATCGTGCATGGCCTCGGGTTGGCTGGAGAATACCCCTTGGTTTACTACCCGCAAGATGCCGACCAGTGGCAGTACGAGGGGCACTTCGAGGAGAACATGGTCGTCTGCGTCGAGAGCTATGTGGGCGCTGAAGGCGGCAACGAAGGCATCAAGCTTGAACAGCCCTATCTCGTCACGAAAGACGGAACGGTGCCGATCGAATCCTATCCATTCGAAGAAGACTATCACTGACAAACAAAGAGGGTATCGATATGCCATCCGTTGATGTGAAGGTGTTGGCGGGCGTGTTCAGCCCAGACCAAAAGGCTGAAATGATCGCAAGGATGACCGATGTCATGGCTGAGATCGAAGGGGAGCACATGAGGGAGAAGACTTGGGTCACCATTCAGGAGCTCGCCGTGGGCTCGTGGGGTGTTGGCGGCAAACCGATGACGCCTGGGACGGTCAAATCCTAGCGCGCTTGCGCTCTGTCTGGCGGTCGGCATCAAACCTTTTCGGCCGCTCGGTCTGCGATGCTTCGCCAGGAAACTCGGGGTGGCGACGGAAGCCAGCTTGCTTGATATCTTCGACGGCTGCAGCCGCGACCATGCCCGAAGCGGCGGTAACGAAGCGGCGGCGGACCAGGCGCTGGAGGAGACCAAGTCCTTCCTGCGCCGCCATCTGCTGAGCGAGGCGCAATGACCGAGAGCAACATCAAGATCGACGGCGAACGGCTCTGGCGAAGCCTGATGGAGATGGCCGAGATCGGCGCGACGCAAAAGGGCGGCGTCTGCCGCTTGGCGCTGACCGACCTGGACAAGCAGGGACGGGAGCTCTTCATCCGCTGGTGCGAGGAGGCCGGCTGCATCGTGGCCTATGACGCCATGGGCAACATCTTCGCCCGCCGCCCGGGCCGCGATCCCGACGCCAAGCCGGTGATGACCGGCAGTCATCTCGATAGCCAGCCGACCGGCGGCAAGTTCGACGGCGCCTACGGCGTGCTCGCCGGCCTGGAGGTGCTGCGCAGCCTCAACGACCACGCCGTGGTGACCGATGCCCCGGTCGAGGTGGTGGTCTGGACCAACGAGGAAGGCAGCCGCTTCGCCCCCGCCATGGTCGGCTCCGGCGCTTTCGCGGGGGTCTTCTCCCTGGAGGAGGCTCAGAGCAAGACCGACCAGGACGGCAAATCCATCGGCGCGGAGCTGGAGCGTATCGGCTTCAAGGGGGAGGGCTGCGGCGACCGTCCGGTCGGGGCTTACTTCGAGGCGCATATCGAACAGGGGCCGGTCCTGGAAGCCGAGGGGAAAACCATCGGCGTGGTGACCGGGGCCCAGGGCCAGCGCTGGTACGAGATCACCCTGACCGGACAGGAGGCTCACGCCGGGCCGACGCCGATGCCCAGGCGGCACGACGCCCTGGTCGGCGCGGCGCGGGTGATCTCCGCGGTCAACCGCATCGGTCACGCCTTCGCACCCTATGCCTGCGCCACCGTGGGGATGATCGAGAACCGGCCGAACAGCCGCAACGTCATTCCTGGACAGGCCTGGCTGACCGTCGACTTTCGCCATCCCGTGGACGAGACCCTGGCGGAGATGGATGCCGCGCTTCGCTCCACCATCGAGGAGGCAGCGCGCGACGGCGGCCTGGAAGCCGAGGTCGAGCAGATCTGGAGCTTCGACGCCACGCCCTTCGACGAAGCCTGCATCTCGGCGGTGCGCAAGGGTGCCGAACGCGGAGGCTACGCGCAGATGGAGATCGTTAGCGGCGCCGGGCACGATGCGGTCTATCTGGCGCGGGTGGCGCCGACCGGCATGATCTTCGTGCCCTGCGCCGACGGCATCAGTCACAACGAGATCGAGAGCGCCGAGCCGGCGGATCTGGAGGCCGGCTGCAACGTTCTGCTGCACGCGATCCTGGAACGCGCCGGCGCCTAGCGCTTGGCGGTCTCGATCAGGGTATAGGCCTGCTGCAGGCCTTCGATGCCCTTGAGCGGGTGACAGCCGATATCCTGGAATTGGTGGCCGAGGCGGTGCGAGCGGCGGATCAGATCCTGGGAGAGGATGATCCGCGCGTCTTCCTGTTTGCAGAGGCTTTCCAGACGGCAGACCTTGTTGACGGCGGGGCCGATGGCGGTGAAGTCGAGCCGGTCGGCGGCGCCGACGTTGCCGTAGAGCACCTCGCCGACGTGAAGGGCGATGCCACAGTCGACACTGTCCTTGCCTTCCGCAATCAGCTCCTTGTTCAGCTTGTCGAGGCCCTTCAGCGCCGCTTCGGAAGCGGCGATGGCGCGGTCGGCGGCGTCGCAGCGGCCGTCGGCGATCTCTTCGCAGGGAAAGATCGCGAGCATGCCGTCGCCGATGAATTTCAGGATCTCGCCGCCGCGCCGCTCCACCGCCAGCCCCATGACGTCGAAATAGCGGTTGAGGACCTCGACCACCTCGGCCATCGGCCGCCGTTCGGAAAGTTCGGTGAAACGGCGCATATCGCAGAACCACAGCACCGCGAAGATTTCCTCGCCCTCGCCGCGCCTGATGGTGCCGTTCAGCACCCGGCGTCCGGCGTTGTGCCCGAGGTAGGTGTCGAGCAGGTGGCTCGAAGTGCGGCGCACGTGGCGCAGCTCCATCACCGCGCCCAGCGCAGGCAAGGTGGCATCGACGGTATCAAGATCGAGCTGGGAGAAGCCGCCGGGCCGCTTGGTGGCGAAGCCAAGCGCATTGATCTTGCCGGTGGAAAACTTCAGTGGGATCACGGTGTAGTCCGTGAAGCCCTGCGGCTTGAGGTCGCGCAGGATGGGAAAGTCGATCTCGGACTCCGGATCCTCGATCCTGCGGCGGATCGGACCGCCGCCCTCGTAGATCACCCGCACCGGACTGTCGAGGTAGTCGGATTGGCGCTCCAGACCGTGCTGGCGGTCGAGCTCGCGGGCGCCCTGTTCGCTGTCCCAGACGATCGAGCGGGCCAGCAGCTGTGCATGCAGCTGCGGCATGTTAATGTTGCAGCGATCGATGGGAATGCCGATGCCGCGCAGACGCTCCGCATAGGCGGAGAGGATCTCGATCATCGTCGTGTTCTCGGCCCGCTCCTCGAGCAGCCAATCGGCGATCGGTACGGCGCGCAGGCGCGCTTCTCCGCAAGGTGCGGCGGCAGGAATCGTCTCGGCGAGGGCAGCTGACATGAATGCTATTTAGGGCCCCCTGAGGTGAAGAGCAATCCCGGTTTGAAATGGGATATACTGCTTCCGACTTTGCGCGCGGACTAAACTAGGAGGAAATGACGATGGACAACCAAGACGTCTATATCAAACGGCTTCAGGTCCAGATGGAGGAGTGGGAAAACGAGATCGAGCGTCTGCGGATCAAGGCCGACAAAGCCAGCGCCGACGCGCAGATCGAGTATCGCAAGCAGCTCGAGGAGCTGCGCAAGCGACAGGACGAAATGCAGGCCCAGTACGAGAAGCTCAACCGCGCCGGCAACGATGCCTGGAGTGACGTCAGAGACGGCGCCGACAAGGCCTGGATGGAGTTCGACGCAGCCATCAAGCGGGCGTTGACCCGCTTCAACTAACGCCTCTAGGCCCGCTTCTTCTTCGCCCTGGCGCTCGGAAGGTAGGGCAGGAGGTATTCGCCGGTGTAGCTTCCTGGGGTGGCGGCAATCTCCTCCGGCGTGCCGGCGGCGATGATCCGGCCGCCCTTGTCGCCGCCCTCCGGTCCGAGATCGAGGATCCAGTCGGCGGTCTTGATGACCTCCAGGTTGTGCTCGATCACCACCACGGTATTGCCGGTCTCGACCAGGCGCTGCAGCACGGCCAGCAGGTTGCGGATATCCTCAAAGTGCAGGCCGGTGGTCGGCTCGTCGAGGATGTAGATGGTCTTGCCGGTGGAGCGCTTCGACAGCTCCTTGGCGAGCTTGATGCGCTGGGCCTCGCCGCCGGATAGCGTGGTCGCCGGCTGGCCGACCTGGATGTAGCCGAGGCCGACCTGCTTCAGGGTCTCGAGCTTGTTGCGGATCACCGGCACCGCCTTGAAGAACTCCGCGCCCTCCTCGACGGTCATATCGAGCACGTCGGCGATCGACTTGCCCTTGAACTTTACCTCCAGGGTCTCGCGGTTGTAGCGCTTGCCCTTGCAGACGTCGCACTGCACGAAGATGTCGGGCAGGAAGTGCATCTCGATCTTGATCACGCCGTCGCCCTGGCAGGCCTCGCAGCGGCCGCCCTTGACGTTGAAGGAAAAGCGGCCGGGCTTGTAGCCGCGGGCATTGGATTCCGGCAGCCCGGCGAACCAGTCGCGCATCGGCGTGAAGGCGCCGGTGTAGGTTGCCGGGTTGGAACGCGGGGTGCGGCCGATCGGCGACTGATCGATGTCGATCACCTTATCGAGAAACTCCAGGCCCTCGATGGTCTCATGCGTGGCCGGCGTCTCGCGGCTGCCGTGCAGGCGGCGGGCCAGGGCCTTGTAGAGCGTCTCGATGATCAGCGTCGACTTGCCGCTGCCGGAGACGCCGGTGACGCAGGTCAGGGTGCCGAGCGGGATCTCGGCGGAGACCTTCTGAAGGTTGTGCGCGGCAGCGGCGACGACTTTGATCTTCTGGCCCTTGTGGCCCTTGCGGCGCTTCGCCGGCACCTCGATCTGGCGCAGGCCGGTCAGGTACTGGCCGGTGATGCTGTCGGGTGCCTGCTCGATCTGCGGCGGCAGGCCGGCGGCAACGATGTTGCCGCCGTGGACGCCTGCACCGGGGCCCATGTCGACCAGGTAGTCGGCGGTGCGGATCGCCTCCTCGTCGTGCTCGACCACGATCACCGTGTTGCCGAGATCGCGCAGCCGCTTCAGCGTTTCCAGCAGGCGCGCGTTGTCGCGCTGGTGCAGCCCGATCGAGGGCTCGTCGAGCACATAGAGCACGCCGGTCAGGCCGGAACCGATCTGCGAGGCAAGACGGATGCGCTGGCTTTCGCCGCCGGACAGCGTCGCCGAGGCGCGCGACAGGGTCAGGTAGTCCAGGCCAACGTCGACCAGGAAGCCGAGCCGCTCGTTGATCTCCTTGAGGATGCGCGCGGCGATCTCGCGCTGCTTCGCCGTCAGCTGCGGGTCCAGGCCGCCGAACCAAGCGTGCGCCGCATCGACGGCCATCTCGGCGACCTCGCCGATGTGCTTGCCGGCGATCTTGACCGCCAGGGCCTCTGGCTTGAGGCGGTGGCCGCCGCAGACCTCGCAGGGCTGGACCGACTGGTACTTGCCGATTTCCTCGCGCACCCAGTCGCTGTCGGTTTCGCGCCAGCGCCGCTCCATGTTCGGCACCACGCCCTCGAAGCTCTTGGTGGTCTCGTAGGCACGCAGGCCGTCGTCGTAGCGGAAGGTGATGCCCTCGCCCGCGGCGCCGAAGAGGATCGCCTGGCGGACCTTCTCCGGCAGCTCGCCCCAAGGCGTCTTGGTCGAGACCTTGTAGTGCCGCGCCAGGCTGTCGAGGGTCTGCTGATAGTACTTGGAGCTGGAATTTGCCCAGGGCGCGATGGCGCCCTCGCGCAGCCCGAGGTGAGAATCCGGCGCGATCAGGCCGGGATCGATGAAGGAGGTGGTGCCCAGGCCGTCGCAGGCCGGACAGGCGCCGAAGGGGTTGTTGAAGGAAAACAGCCGGGGCTCGATCTCATCGATGGTGAAGCCGGAGACCGGGCAGGCGAAACGGGCCGAGAACACGCTGCGTGCGCCGCTGTCGGCGTCCTCGGCGAAGGCCAGGCCGTCGGCCAGGCCGAGCGCCGTTTCGAAGGAATCGGCGAGGCGGCTTTCCAGACCCTCGCGCACCACCAGGCGGTCGACCACCACCTCGATGTCGTGCTTCAACTTCTTGTTGAGCGCCGGCGCCTCCTCGATCTCGTAGAGTTCGCCATCGATCTTGACCCGCTGGAAGCCGCGCTTGCGCAGGTCCTGCAGCTCCTTGCGGTACTCACCCTTGCGGCCGCGCACGATCGGCGCCAGCAGATAGAGCCGGGAACCCTCGGGCAGTTCCATCACCTTGTCGACCATCTGGCTGACGGTCTGGCTTTCGATCGGCAGGCCGGTGGCCGGGGAGTAGGGGATGCCGACCCGCGCGAACAGCAGGCGCAGGTAGTCGTAGATCTCGGTCACCGTGCCGACGGTCGAGCGCGGGTTCTTCGAGGTCGTTTTCTGTTCGATGGAGATCGCCGGCGACAGTCCCTCGATGGAGTCGACGTCGGGCTTTTCCATCAGCTCCAGGAACTGCCGGGCGTAGGCGGAGAGCGACTCGACGTAGCGCCGCTGTCCCTCGGCATAGATGGTGTCGAAGGCGAGCGAGGACTTGCCCGAGCCGGACAGCCCGGTGATCACCACAAGCTGGTTGCGGGGCAGGCGGACGCTGACGTTCCGCAGGTTATGTTCACGCGCCCCGCGCACCTCGATTGCGGGGCCGGAGAATTCGCTATCCATGGAGTCCACTGGGCTGGAGGGTACCTCGAACCAGACTGCAATATGGTGGATGTCGCAGGCGAAAACTACCGACAAGCTTCTGACAGGCGAGATTTTTGCGCGGCATTATCCTTGTGCAAGCCGCGGGACGGCGGGCTAGGCTTTTTCGATGACATCGGGACGCAACACACAGCCTTCGGTGCCCCGCGATCCGGCGGTGATCCGCCGGGCGCAGGCTTGGCGGCGCTGGCTGCTGGAAGGCGAGCTAACCCGCGAGGGCTTGCTCACCTTTCGCGCCTGGCTGCTGCATGCCCGCGAGCATCGCGACGCCTACCGCTATATCGAGAGCATCGACCGCGGCCCGGGTCCGCAGCGCGCCCTGATGCACATCGAGCGGGCCAACGAGCTCTATGCACCGCTGCGGCGGCCCCGGGCGCGCAGCCCCTGGCGCTGGCTGCTGCTCGGCCTGTTTCTCCTGGTCGTGGTCGTCGCTGTCGGCCTGGTGGCGAGCGACCAGGGTCTGCGGACGCTTCCCCAGCGTGTTTTCGCGGAGCATTCCGCCGGGATCGGGGAGCGCGGGCGCGTCGAACTGCCCGACGGCACGGTGATCCAGCTCGGCAGCCGCACCGCCTTCAACCTGGAGGCCGCCGCCGAGAGTTTCGATCTGGATCTGATCGAAGGCGAGATCTATGTCGAGCAGCCGCCCGATGCTACGGCCCGGTTGGAGATCGCCAGTCCTCATGGCGGCGCCAGCGCCCTGGGCGCGCGCTTCGGTTACCGCGATGTCCGCGAGCAGGCCGTGGTCAGCGTCGTCGAGGGCAGGGTCGTGGCGCTGCTCCTCGGCGGCAGCAGCGATGCCCGGGCCCTGGAGTCCGGAGAGGAGGCGGCTATCGCTGCCGCCGGCCTCGGCGCGACCCGCGCGCTCGCTCTGCAGGACAGCCTGGCCTGGCGGCGGCGGCTTCTGTTGCAGGAGGGCTGGACACTGGGGAGCCTGGCCGAGGAACTCCGGCGCTATCATGCCGGCGTGATCCTGATCGTCGATCCGCAGGCCGCCGAGTCGGGTATCGCATTCTCCCGGCGCCAGAGCACCCAGGATCCCGCCGCGGTGTTGCAGGAAGCTGCCGGGCAGTTGGGGATCGGCTACCGCGCCTATCTGGACGGCTTCGTTCTGCTGCTCGGCGACTTTCCCTGGGAGAAAGCAGAGGCGAGTAATTAAACTCGCGATTGAGGCTGGGAGCGCTACCCGCTAATCTGCCGAAGGCTGACGGTGGGGGATGCGGGGGAATGGCGGGGGCGGTGCAGAGGGAACACGGGCGAAGCGATGCTTTCGGCGCGGAGCTGATGCAGCTCGCCAGCGAGCGGCTGGGCGACCGCGCCCAGGCGCGGACGGTCGTGGCCGATGCCATCGAGGCCTTGCGCCGCCGCGATCGTTCCGGCGAGCGGGTCGGCGATCCCAAGGCTTTTCTGTTTCAGGCCGTGCGCCGCCTGACTGCCGAGCGGCCTTCGCCGTCTGCCCTGCGTCTCGCCGTACCCCTGCTGCGCGGCCGGCCGGAGGAGCGCCTCGCCCGGATCGGCAGCGAGCCGGACTATCAGCGCCGCCTGCGCAGCTATGCCGGCTGCATCGCCAAGCTTACCGAGCGCAACCGCAAGGTTCTGCTGCTGCGCCGCCTGCACGGCCTGAAGACCGCGCAGGTGGCGGAGCGGACCGGCCTGCCGCCGGCCATGGTGGAGGACCGTCTGGCGTCTTCCCTGCGCCGCTGCTGGCGCGCGGTGCGCCCGCCGGAGTTCGCGCAGCTCGAACGGCAGGATCCGGTGCTGCTGGCGGTGTCCTGGTTCGCGCGTCTGGAAGGCGAAGGCCTCGGATGCGGCCGGCTGTAGGAGCTGGAGCAGTGGCTGTGCGAGGAGCGCAGCAATGTTCGCGCCTTCCGGATCGCGGAATCCCTGTGGCGCGATTCGGCCCTGCTGCAGGCCGCCTTCAACGCGGAAGGGCAGACCCAGCGGCGCGGCGGCGTTTTCTCGCAGCGGGTCTTTCCGGCTCTTTTCCGCAAGAAATCCGTCTGAGGGGCCTTGCCGCTTCCCTCCCGAGACAGCAGAGTGAGCGGGCGCCGGAAAGGCGCGGAGTCCTGTAAGTCGAAATGAAGGTCGGAGAGCGCGTATGTCTGGGTCTGTGAACAAGGTCATTCTGGTCGGCAATCTGGGGCGGGATCCGGAAGTCCGCGCGATGCAGAGCGGCGACAAGGTCTGCAACCTCTCCCTGGCGACTTCGGAGACCTGGAAGGACAAGAACAGCGGCGAGCGGCGGGAGAAGACCGAGTGGCACCGCGTCGTGCTGTTCGATCAGCGGCTGATCGAGGTCGCCGAGCGCTATCTCAAGAAGGGCTCGAAGATCTATGTCGAGGGTCAGCTGCAGACCCGCAAGTGGACCGACCAGCAGGGCGTGGAGAAGTACTCCACCGAGGTCGTCCTGCAGCGCTTCCGCGGCGAGCTGACGATGCTCGATACCCGCGGCGGCGGAGGTGGCGGCGACTATGGCGGCGGTGGCGGCGCAGACGACTATGGCGGCGGCAGCCAGGGCGACTACGATGCGCCGGCGAGCCGCGGTGCGGACCTCGACGACGACATCCCCTTCTAAGGCCCGATCGGATCGCACTGACTCAGTGCGATCCGTGATTCGGTCTCTTGCTTCAGGCCGATCCGCCGCGGCTGAAGCCGGCAATCGAGGCTCCCGGGTTATCTCCTCCGTCCATATCTCTTAACCGGAAGAGAGAATCTGACCCTGCAGAATTCACCAATCTTCACATTTTTGTGAACGTTGCTTGGCGGCTGCGGTTCAACCCGCGGTTTGCCGCAGGATTCCTGCTTAACCATAAAAAGCCCAGTTAAATCTGGGGTTTCTGATGGCGCTGGACACCTATAGCGGGATTAGCCGCCGTCCAACAAACTCAACCATATCGCAAGTGGCTGCCCTCCTCTTTTTGCTAAATTCTAAGCTTTGCCTAGACAATGTCTTGGAAATTAGTCATTTTTTAACTGTGCGCAGGAGGCGAATTCGCAACCTTGCGGTTTCAATCCTTTGGGGCCTCCAAGCCCGTGGCTTGGGGCGTGGGTGTGAGGGGATAAGCCATGGCGAGGTCTTTTCTGAGCTGGATGTTCGGTCTGGACGAGTCTGCGCGCAGCAGCGGATCCAATGCCGACGGCGGCAAGGCGGGACGCTTCGGCGACAACGGCGGCGTCGGCCGCTTCGGCGATAGCTCAAGCGGCAGCCGAGGGTATTCCCAGAACGCCACGCCCGATACTTCGGACAGCAGCCGTGAGAGCTCGGAGGCTTCCGAGACTCCGGAATTCTCGAGCTTCTCCTCGTCCTTCTCGTTCGAGACATCAGGGGCACCGCTCGCCCCGGTGATACTGACCGAAGCCGACGACAGCTACGTCGCCACGGCCGGCGACGACACCATCTTCGGCATCGGCGATAACGATCAGATCTATGGCCTCGCCGGCGCGGATACCCTCGACGGCGGTGCGGATAACGATACGCTGTTCGGTGGCGCGGACTCCGATACGCTGATCGGCGCAACGGGCAACGATACGCTGCACGGCCAAGGCGGCGCGGATCTTCTTTCCGGCGGAACCGGTGCGGGTAGAGACTCGGTCTTCGGTGGTGGCGGCAACGACATTCTGTCCGGCGACCTTCTGATTTCGGAGAACGCCAGCGACGGCAACGACCTGGTCGATGGAGGTGCTGGCGACGATACCGTCAGCGGCCAGGGCGGCGCGGACACCCTGACCGGCGGCGCCGGCACCAACACGCTGTTCGGCGGCAGCGGCGACGATACGCTGGGCGGTGACGCGTTCACCCAGATCACGCAATTCGACGGCGGCACGGGAGCAGGCAGCGACTGGCTCTACACCACCAGCCCCGGCAGCCAGACCACGGTTACGTTGACCGGACTCGGGCCGAATATTTCGGGCGGCCACTACAACGGCAGCACGGCGGCCAACATTGAGCATCTCTTCAATGCCAGCCCCGATACCTCGGTGCACTACGTCGATGCGGCAATATTTTCCGTGGCCAATGAACGCGATAACTCGATGGTCGGCGGAAACGTCAGCGATACGCTAGACGGCGGTATCGGCGGCGACTTTCTATTCGGCGGCGGGGGAAACGATTCGATATTCGGCGGCGCCGCAAACGACTCGATGTTCGGTGGAACCGGCAACGACTCGATCTTCGGTGGAGCCGGCAACGACACGGCCTTTGGCGAGGATGGCGACGACTCAATCGATGGGGGTAACGGCAACGACATTATTCAGGGCCAGGGCGGAAACGACAGCCTGTCTGGCGGCGCCGGCAGTGACCAAGTCTACGGCCAGTCCGGCTCGGATACCGTGGTCGGCGGTGCTGGCAACGACCTGCTGATCGGCGACCATCTCAACACCCTGACCGCGGGCGACGGGGCCGACACGGTGTTCGGCGATGACGGCGACGACAGTATCCAGGGCAGCGGGGGTGACGATTCTCTCTTCGGCGGCGCCGATAGCGACAGCCTAGACGGCGCATTCGGAGCCGATACGCTCTTTGGCGGAACCGGCAACGACATTCTGCGCGGCGGCCTGGACAACGACAGCATCGATGGCGGTACGGGCAACGATGTCATTTTCGGCGACCCCGGCAACGACATCATTACCGACAACGCCGGTTTCCAGATGATCTTCGGCGGCAGCGGCGACGACACGATCACATCGGTCGGCGTCACCATCGGCAACAACGGCACGATCGAGGGCAATTCTGGCAACGACACGATCTTCTTCGACATCGATATCCCCGGGCCGACCACCGCCGTGGTCTATGGCGACGACCCAAGCAGCCTGCCCTTCGACGGCGACGACATCGTCACTATGACCGGCAGCGGCGCGGCGACGGTTTTCGGGTCCGGCGGCGCGGATACCATTACCGGCTCGGACGAAAATCAGTCCTTCGAAGTTCTCCATGGCGACGGAGGGAACGACAGCATCTCCGGCCGGGGCGGCAGCGACAGCATCATCGGCGGACTCGGCGACGACAGCATCTCCGGCGGCGCTGGAAATGACCTGATTCTAGGCGATGGACAGCTAGGCTCGGGCTCCGACGGCAACGACACGATTTTCGGTGGCACCGGCAACGATCTCCTTTCCGGGTCCGGCGGCAACGACAGCCTGACCGGCGATGCCGACAATGACACGCTGTTCGGCGGCAATGGCAACGATCTCGCCAACGGTGACATCGGCAACGATGTGATCAACGGTGGTGCCAACAACGACAGCCTGTTCGGCGGCAGCGGTAACGACTTCGTAGAAGGCGACACCGGCAACGACAGCCTCGACGGCGGCAGCGGCAACGACAGTCTGTTCGGCGGCAGCGGCAATGACATCATAACCGACATTGGCGTGATGAACGCCTTCGGCGGGGAGGGTAACGACACCATTACCGTGGTGGGCACGAACTTCAACTCGGGTTCCGTGCTCGGTGGCGCCGGCGACGATGTCATCGCATTCGAGCTCGGATTGATCGGGTCTACGGCAGAGATTTACGGAGACGCGAATCCTGACGGCAGCCCCGGCGATGGCAACGACGTCATCACCCTCACCGGACGTGGCGGGGCGACGGCCTTCGGCGGCAACGGCGACGACACGATCTTCGGTTCCGACGACAACGTGTCGGTCGAGTTCCTGCACGGCAATGACGGCAACGACTCCCTCTATGGCGCCGGCGGCAACGACTCCATCCGCGGCAGCTTCGGCAACGACGTTATCGAGGGCGGGGCGGGCGACGACGAAATCCACGGCCAGGACGACAACGACATCCTCGATGGCGGGGACGGCAACGACTACATCGAGTCCGGCAGCGGCAACGATACGGTCGATGGCGGCAGCGGCGACGACAGTTTGGTCGGCGACCCAGGCAACGATACGATGTTCGGCGGGGTCGGCAACGACGAGTTGCTTGGCTCCGCTGGAAATGACGTCCTCGACGGCGGTGCGGGCATCGATAGCCTCAGCGGCGGCCAAAACGACGATATCGTGCAGTACGACTCCCTCGATGCTATGACGCGCGGCGATGAAGGCATTGACACGCTGCTGGCCACCAACGGCAACGATGTGATCTTCCTGGACTCTGCCCAGTTTCAGGGGGGACCCGGAGATCCGATGAACGGCGGCTTCGAGCGGATCGATCTGGGCGGCGGCCGGGATATCCTGATCGGCGACCGCGACGGCGGCACCGACTCCGGCGCCCTGTCTGTCAACGGCGATGGCGGCAACGACGTGATCTCGCTGTGGGGCGATTGGAACGACATCGTCAACGGTGGCGTCGGGGCCGACACGCTCTATGGCGGCGGCGGCAGCGACTCCATCTTCGGCGGCACCGACATCGATTACATCTATGGCGGTGCAGGTACGGACACGCTGTGGGGCGGGGCCGGCAACGACGTCTACTACGTCGGCCGCGGCGACGGCACCAACGTCATCATCGACGAAACCGATGGATCCGAGAACAACGGGCTGACGCTGTACCACGGCTTCAACGATCCGGAATTCGACGACTTCTACGGGGTCAATCCCGACGACGTGACCTTCGACTATGGCGGCGGTCAGGTGACCCTGACCATCGATAACGACGACGGCAACGGTCCAACGACGGTGAGCTTCGACTACGGCACGATCCAGACCCTCAACCTCTGGGATCATGCCGACGTCAACGGCGGCCTGCCGCCGCAGACCGGGCAGTTCGACATCTACGTCTATACCTGGAACGACGTCAGCAACGAGTTCGACTTGGTACCTTGACGCCAGGATAGCGTACCAGGTTCGGGGGGCACTCCACGGAGCGATCCGGAGCGCCCCCGCTTCTTCGCGTCTGCGAAAGCGGTTTGGTCGGGCGGAGAGAATCTGCTAGTTTCGGTCTGTGGCGGGTGGCGCAGCCCCCGACTCCCCTGAAAACCCATCCGCAGACAGCTCCTAGAGACATCCCTTGAGCGATACCCCCGAGCCCAGCGGCGCCGGCCCCGACGATCCAGATCGCGGCGGCCCCGGCAGCCCGCACGGCATTACCACAGTCACCATCGAAGACGAGATGAAGCGCTCGTACCTCGATTACGCCATGAGCGTGATCGTGTCGCGGGCGCTGCCCGACGTGCGCGACGGCCTTAAGCCGGTGCATCGGCGCATTCTCTATGCGATGAAGGAGCTGGGCTACGACTGGAACCGGCCGTACCGCAAATCCGCGCGCATGGTCGGCGATGTCATGGGTAAGTATCACCCTCACGGCGACTCCGCGATCTACGACGCCATGGTGCGTATGGCGCAGGACTTCTCCATGCGCCTGCCGCTGATCGATCCGCAGGGCAACTTCGGCTCGATGGACGGCGATCCGCCGGCGGCGATGCGCTATACCGAGGCGCGGCTCGCCCGGGTCGCCAGCGACGGCCTGCTCGAGGATATCGACCGCGAGACGGTCGACTTCATCGACAACTACGACGAAACCACGACCGAGCCGACGGTTCTCCCCGCGCGCTTCCCCAACCTGCTGGTCAACGGCGCCGGTGGCATCGCCGTCGGCATGGCGACCAACATTCCGCCGCACAACCTGGGCGAGGTGCTGGACGGCTGCCTGGCGCTGATCGACAATCCGGAAACCTCGATCGAGGATTTGCTCGAGATCGTGCCCGGGCCGGACTTCCCGACCGGCGGCATCATTCTCGGCCGCAGCGGCATCCGCGCGGCCTACCACACCGGCCGCGGGTCGGTGGTGATGCGCGGCCGCGTGAACATCGAGCAGCGCGGCAAGGACCGCGAGACCATCGTCGTCACCGAGATTCCCTATCAGGTCAACAAGGCGCGGATGCTGGAGCGCATTGCCGAGGTGGTCCGCGACAAGACCGTCGAGGGGATCGGTGACCTGCGCGACGAGTCGGATCGGCATGGTGTGCGAGTGGTGGTCGAGCTGAAGCGCGAAGCCATGACCGATGTCGTGCTCAATCAGCTCTACCGTTACACACCGCTGCAGACCTCCTTCGGCGTCAACATGCTGGCGATCAACGGCGGCCGTCCGCTGATGATGACCCTGCGCGACGTGCTGGTCGCCTTCCTCGAGTTCCGCGAGGAGGTGATTACCCGGCGCACCATCTACGATCTGGGCAAGGCCCGCGAACGGGCCCATGTCCTGGTCGGCCTGGCGACCGCGGTCGCCAACATCGACCAGGTGATCGCCTTGATCCGCGCCGCGCCGGATCCCGTTTCGGCCCGCGAGCAACTGATGGCGCGCGACTGGCCGGCCGGCGACGTCAAGCCGCTCGTCGATCTGATCGACGAACCGGGGCATCGCGTCTCCGAGGACGGCACCTACAGGCTGTCGGAAGCCCAGGCCAAGGCGATCCTGGAACTGCGCCTGCAGCGTTTGACCGGTCTCGAGCGCGAGAAGATCGCCGAGGAGCTCGGAGAGCTCGCCGGCAAGATCAAGGGCTATCTGCAGATTCTCTCCTCGCGCGAGCGCCTGCTCGAGGTGCTGCGCGGTGAAATCACGGCGATCCGCGAGGCCTATGCCACGCCGCGCCGCACCGACATCGAGGAAAGCGAGTTCGAGCACGACGTCGAGGATCTGATCCCGCGTGAGGACATGGTGGTGACCGTCACCCACGGCGGCTACATCAAGCGGGTGCCGCTCTCGACCTACCGGTCGCAGCGCCGCGGCGGCAAGGGCCGCTCCGGGATGGCGACCCGCGAGGAGGATTTCGTCAGCCGGGTTTTCGTCTGCGACACCCATACGCCGGTGCTGTTCTTTTCCTCTCGCGGCATGGTCTACAAGATGAAGGTCTACCGCCTGCCGGTCGGTACGCCGCAGGCTCGCGGCAAGGCCCTGGTGAACCTGCTGCCGCTGGATGCCGGCGAGACCATCACCGCCTTCATGCCGCTGCCCGAGGACGAGAGCGCTTGGGACGAGATGTACGTGATGTTCGCCACCACGGCGGGTACGGTGCGGCGCAACAAGCTCTCCGACTTCACCGAGGTCAAGTCGAACGGCAAGATCGCGATGAAGCTGGAGGACGGGGCAAGCCTGGTCGACGTCTTCACCTGCACCGACAACGATGACGTGCTGCTCGCCACGGCCAGGGGCAAGGCGATTCGCTTCCCGGTCGGCGACGTGCGGGTCTTCGCGGGCCGCAATTCCTTCGGCGTGCGCGGCGTGCGCCTGGCCAAGGGCGACGAGGTGATCTCGATGTCGGTCCTGCGCCATGTCGAGGCGACGCCGGAGGAACGCGAAGCCTATCTGCGCGCCGCCAACGCCAAGCGCCGGCTGGAGCGCGACAGCTATTCGAAGGACGAGGACCGGCAGCGCGACCAGGAGGCGGCAGAGGCCTTCGCCGATCCGAAGATGGCCGAACGCGCGGCGAACGAGGAGTTCATTCTCTCGATCACCTCGGATGGCCTGGGCAAGCGGACCTCGGCCTACGAGTACCGGATCTCCGGGCGCGGCGGACAGGGCATCGGCAACATCGACCTCAGCCGCGCCGGAAAGGCCAAGCCCTTGGTGGTCGCCGCTTTCCCGGTAGCCACGAAGGATCAGCTGATGCTGGTGACCAACGCCGGACAGATGATTCGCTGCCCGATCGAGGGCATCTCGATCCTCGGCCGCGCCTCGCGCGGCGTGAAGGTCTTCGACGTCGATGCCGAGGAGCACATCGTCTCGGTCGCGCATCTGAGCGATCTCGACGAAGAGGACGATGAGGCAGACGCTGATAGCGAAGCCGAGGCGGCGGCAGAAAGCGAGGACGAAGCGCAGGACGGGGCTGAAGACGCATGAGCGAAAGCGGCGGCAAGCGGATCGGTGTCTATCCCGGCACCTTCGATCCGATCACGGTCGGACACATGGACATCATCAGCCGGGCGACCCGCATCGTCGATCACCTGATCGTCGGGGTGGCGAGCAACGCCGGCAAAGGGCCGTTGTTCTCTCCCGAGGCGCGCGAAGCCATGGTGCGCGCCGAGGTCGAGGCTATGGACAACAATCATGGCGCCACCGTCGAGGTCCGGCTGTTCGACAACCTGCTGATGCAGTTCTGCGAGAACGCCGGTGCGGCGGTGATCGTCCGCGGCCTGCGCGCCGTCTCCGACTTCGAGTACGAATTCCAGATGGCGGCCATGAACGCCCGGCTGAACAGCACCATCGAGACGGTCTTCCTGATGGCTTCGGAGCGGCAGCAGTTCATCTCCTCGCGCTTCGTCAAGGAGATCGGCGTACTCGGAGGCAACATCACTTCCTTCGTCAGCCCGCGGGTCGCGGAGCATCTGAAACGGCGCTTTGCCGAGACCTCCGGAGAGTGAGCGGACGCTAGCCCCGCAGAGGCGGCGAGAGGCTTGAGAAACGCCTCATATGTCTTGAAATCGCCACGTTTTCCGCGTTTCCTAGAGTTATGAGACGGCTGATCGGAATTCTCTGTGGGACGGCGTTGTATCTGTGCCTGGCCGCGGCTGCCGAGGCACAGTCCGATGGCCGTTCCTATGCCAATCACCTGACGCCGGAAGCCTTGCGCGCCTGTCTCGTCACCGACTACGAGATGAGCAATATCCTCTCGCTGATCGAGCCGCGCAGACGGCAGATGAACGAGGCGCGGCTGGAACTGCAGCAGACTGACGTCGAGAGCTCGCTCTACGCCGACCGCCGCACCCGGCTGGAGCAGCTGCGCCTGCAGTACAACAGTCTGGTCGAGGACTACGAAGCCCTGACCGAGCGCTTCAACGGCAACTGCACCCAGGCCTACTACCAGGTGGATTACGTCCAGGTGAAAAAGCAGCTCGGCTACGGCTGGTCGAGCCAGTAAGTCCGGGTTCCGCGCCGCCGCAGGCACAGCGCCCCGCCGCGCTTGACCCTTCCCCTCCACCCCCATATCTTCCCGGCACCGTAGCGCCACGGCCTTTTCGGCCCTCCTGCGGCATCTTGGTCGGGCCCGTAGCTCAGTTGGCAGAGCAACTGACTTTTAATCAGTAGGTCGAAGGTTCGAATCCTTCCGGGCTCACCAAATTTATCAAATGCTTAGCGCCGTTCCTCGGTGCCCCCGAAAATCTCCGGGTGGCGAATAGTAAGTACTGATCGCGGGCCTTCACTGCATTCTGTGCAAACCCCGATTGATGTGGCGGCGGGGCTACTTATCTTCTGAGAGAAGCGAAATCGCAGACCTTTCGAGGGTAGAGGAGACGGAATGCGAAAAATCCTGCTGGCGGCTCTCGCCGCCTGCGCTTTGACCTTTCAGGCTGGCGCCGCTCTGGCGCATCACGGCTGGGCCTGGACCACCGGCGGCAACATCGAGGTGACCGGCATCATCACCTCGGCGAAGCTCGGCAATCCCCATGGCGTGCTGACCCTCGACGTCGAAGGCGAAACCTGGACAGCCGAGGTCGGCCAGCCCTGGCGCAACGAACGCGCCGGGGTGAAGGAGGGCGATCTGGCGGAAGGCGTGGAAATCCGCATCATCGGGGAGCCCTCGGCGAACATCGAGGATAAGCGCGTCAAGGCCGAGCGCTTCTACATCGGCGAACGCGAATTCATCCTCTATCCGGAACGCAAGTAGACGCGTGGAGGCGCTGCTCGCGGCGCTCGAAGGTTCGGCGCTGGCCGAAGCCCTGCGCTTTTCGCGCTGGGGTTACGCGGCGGTCAATGCCGCTCATATCCTGGGCATCGCCCTGCTTGTCGGGGCGATCCTGCCGCTCAATCTACGGCTGCTAGGTCTGTGGCGGAGCGTGGCACAGGGGGATCTGGTCCGAGTTCTCGCGCCTAGCGCGGCAGTCGGTCTTCTGCTCGCCGCCGCGGCCGGGGTGCTTCTGTTCTCGGTCAAAGCCGGCGACTACGCGGCGCTCGCGGTGTTCCAGCTCAAGCTCGGCCTGATCGCCCTTGGCACGTTCGCCGCGCTCTTGGCGCATTGGCGGCATGGACTCCTGCTGGAAGGCGCGACCCGGACACGGCTTGCCGGCCATGCCGCCATTTCGATCTTCTGTTGGCTCGGCGCCTTGACCTGCGGACGCTTGATCGCCTTCGTTGGCGGATAGCTGTGAAAACTTCGGCTGGCATGGAACTTTGCGCTTTCGCAAGCGTCCTTCAGGGACTTGGCATCTGCGAATGCCGAACTGTAAGAACAGGAGACCCTATGCTTAATCATTCTCCCCATAAGCTGATCTGCGGGGCGGCTTGCGCCCTCATGGTTCTGGGCTTTGCGCCGAGCGCGATCGCCCAGGAGCAGGATCCCAACGCGCAGCAAGCTCCGGCGCAGACCAACTTTAGCCAGAACGAGCTGGAATCCTTCGCCAAGGCCTCCCTGGAGGTCGAGCAGATCAATCGGAAGTGGGTCGATCAGATCGCCAAGGCGGAGTCCGCCGAGGAAGGTCAGTCGATGCGCAACCAGGCCGTGCAGGAGATGTCGCAAGCGATTCGCGGCGAGGGTCTCGACGTTCAGACCTATAACTCGATCTACGATACGGCCGAGAACAACCCTGAGATTGCCGGTCAGATCAAGGACTTCAGGCAGCAGCACCGCTAAACGAGAGCAGAGGCCGCCGCCTGCTACGGTGGCGGCCTCGCAGCTCTGGAGCGTTGCGTCTTAAGCAAATCTTTCCCTCCTCGGGTGCAGACTCCTTGCGGGCAGAGGCGTAAGAGCCGAAGCTTCTTGCCATCTTGGCCGACCGACGGGGGAATAGATGCAGACGCGCGGCGGCTCGAGAAGCCCCGAGGCGCACCTCGACAGCGGGGAACACGCGCAGGAGGCTTCGAAGCCATTCTTCAGCCGCGTCGGGGCGGCGCTGATGGAGCAGCCGCTGTGGCTCGCGACTGTCGTCTTCCTCGGACTCACCTTGCTTCCGGCAGCCGTCTGGCTCGATCTCCGTAGCCTGTCGAACGACTCGCTGACCCGTCAGGCGACGGATCTAAACAGGATGATCTCGGAGATCCGCGGCTACTATTCCAGCAACGTCGTCGCCCGGATCCTGGCCAACCACGGGCAGACCACGCCGGCCCAGAACTACGAAGAAATCGACGGCGGTATTCCCATCCCGGCGACGCTTTCCATCGAGCTCGGCAACGTCATCGGCGGCAGGGGCGGGAACATCGGCTATCGCTTCGTTTCGGATCTGGCCTTCGAGAACCGCGCGCCGCACAACCTCGACGGCTTCGAGCAGGCGGCCCTCGACAGCCTCCGGCGCTCCGGGCAGGCCAGCGATAGCGTCGTCGAGGTTTCCGGCGGTCTGCTCAGCCGTCAGATCCGCATGGCCGTTCCGGTGATGATGGGGAGCGGCTGCGTCGCCTGCCATAACTCCCATGAGCTCAGCCCGAAGACAGACTGGAAGGTCGGCGATGTGCGGGGCATCCAGTCGATTTCCATCGGACAGCCGATCGCCCCGAATATCTTCTCCTTCAAGTATCTGCTGATCTATCTCTTCGCGGCGGGCTTGTTCGGTGTCACCTTCGCCAGTCTGCAGTGGCGGCAGGCCGTGCGCTTCTCGCGCATGAACTCGGAGCTGGAGGAGACGAATTCCTTCCTCGCCTCGATCTCCCTGAAGATTTCCAAGTACCTCTCGCCGCAGGTCTACAAGTCGATTTTCAGCGGTGAGCGCGACGCGGTGATCTCGACCGAACGCAAGAAGCTCACGATCTTCTTCTCCGATATCAAGGACTTCACGGTGACCACCGAGCGGCTCCAGCCGGAGGAACTCACCGACCTGCTGAACGAGTACTTCACCGAGATGGCCAAGATCGCCCACGAGCATGGCGCCACGGTCGACAAGTTCATCGGCGACGCCATCCTGGCTTTCTTCGGCGACCCGGAGACCAAGGGCCCCCGTGAAGATGCTCAGGCCTGCCTCGACATGGCGATCGCGATGCAGAAGCGTCTCGCCGAACTTAACAGCGATGCCCGCCACCGGGGCATCGAGAACCCCTTCCAGGCGCGCATGGGGATCAACACCGGCTACTGCAACGTCGGTAATTTCGGCAGCCACGACCGCATGGACTATACGATCATCGGCGCCGAGGCGAACCTGGCGGCTCGGCTGCAGGCCATCGCCGAGCCGGGCGGGATCGTGGTCAGCTACGAGACCTACGCCCTGGTCAAGGACCGTGTGCGGGCGCGGCCGCTCGAGCCGATCACCCTCAAGGGCATTAGCCGCGAGGTGGTCCCCTATGCCATCGACCTTAGCGTGGAGCCCGGCATAGAGGAGCGCGCGGATGTCCTGGAGAGGAGCTCCGACCGGTTGCGGCTGCAGATCGACATGACCGACCTCGCGCCGGAGGAGGAGCAGGAGCTCGAAAGTTCGCTCCGGGCTGCGCTTGAGGAGATCAGGAAGCGGCGCAGGGGCCCCGGCTAAGCGCGGGCCTAAGCCGCCACAGCCTTTTCCTTCGGGAAGAGCCTCTGCAGGAACCCCAGGAACCAGTTGTGTTGCCTGGCGTCGTGGGCGGCCATCAGCCGGTCCTGCTCCTCTTTGCTCTGGGCGCCCGGCTTTCCGTACGCGGCCCACTTGGCCTGCTGCCAGCGGCGGAAGCCGTCCGGCGTCACCTCGGCGTGGAACTGGAAGGCATAGGTGGTCGCGCCATAGCGGAAAGCCTGCTGCGGGTACCAGTCGCTCTCGGCCAGCAATTCGGCGCCCTGGGGCGTCTCGAATTCGTGGTAGTGGGACTGGCAGAGAGTGAGCGGCTCGGGTAGCACATCCCTGCCGGTCTCGGTGGGGCGCACCTCATAGTATCCGAACTCGTGCAGCCCTTCGGGGCGCGGTCCCGTTTTGGCGCCCAGCACGTGGGCTATCGACTGCGCGCCCTGACAGATGCCCAGCAGCGGGATTTCGCGCTCGATGCAGTCGGCGATCCAGCGGTGTTCGCTTTGCAGGAAAGGGTGCTCCGCTTCCTCCGCCGGCACGAAGGGGCCACCATAGACGACCGATCCGGCGAGCTCGGCGTCGGGTGCGTCGAGGGCATCGCCGAGAAAGGGCCGCTTCAGGTCGAGCGTGAAACCGGCATCGCGCAGATAGGTGAAGGCCCGGTCGTCGATCGGACCGTCGTTGTGATAGATCAGCACCACGCGCTTACCCACCTTCGCTTTCCCTCCGCATCGGACCTGGGGGAAACCATGACCTCAGAACGGGACAATTTCCAGATCGAATCTACTCGGCGGCAACCGGCTTCGCGGTCAGGTCGCGGGCTTCCGGCGGTAGTCCGGCAACCTCGTCGTTCAGGGTATCGAGGAAGGTCTGCTCGGCGGTCGAGAGGCGCATCCGGGGATTGGTTAGCAGGTAAACCTCGACCGCAGGCATCTCTTCATAGGGCGGAAGCTGCCACAGCAGACCGTCGCGCACGTCGCGCTCGACCACGTGGATCGGCAGCGGGCCGATGCCCAGGCCGGCGACGATCATGCGCCGCACCTCCTCCAGATTGGAGGAGGTGGCGACGACATTCTCGCCAATCTGCTCGCGGGCCCGAAGCAGGGCCACGGGGCGCAGGGCGTCGCTGAGGCGGTCGGTCTCGAAGGAGACGTAGCCTGCCTCGCGCAGGTCGGCCAGCGCGAGATCTCGGCGGCCGTGAAAAGCATGGCGCGGCCCACAGAAAAACCCGAAGTACTCGCGAAACAGAGTCGTGTAGTCGAGACGCCGGTGGCGCCCCTGCTGCAGGCAGATGCCGATGGCGGCTTCCTGATCGAGCAGGGAAGCGGCGACGTCGGCGCTGCCCAGCACCTCCAGGGAGACCGTGACCTCCGGGTGCTCCTCATGAAAGCGGGCAAGGGCGGCATCGAAGGGCGCGAAGACCACGTGGCTGGCGACGCGGATCGAGACATGGCCGCGCACGCGGCGCTGCTCGTCGGTCATCTCCCCGGCCAGCTCGTTGACCGAGCCGGCGATCTCCAGGCTGCGGCGGTAAAAGATCTGGCCGTAATCGGTCAGCGTCAGGCCGCTGGCATCGCGATCGACCAGGCGCCGGCCGATCTGCTCTTCGAGGCGCTTCAGCGCGTTGCTGACCGTCGGCTGGCGCAGCATCAACCGCTGCGCCGCCTTGGTGATGCTCGCCTCCTCGACGATCACCACGAAGGTGTAGATCAGGTTCCAATCGAGCTGTCGGCTCAGCCTGTCGGAGCGGGTGAGGGGCATGGTTCGTCCTTGTATAGCGAGCGTCTATATATCGCATTCTATTTATCTATTTGTAGAATGTCTCCCCGCGCCTGAAACTCCCACACAGAAAGCTGGTCGAAGAACCGGCTCAGGGAGCGTTCATCGCGAAGATTGGGAGACCATGGCGGCCAAGCGCCTCAGACCCTGGATATTGCTGAGTCCCTCTCTGGGCGCGATCACCTTCCTGCTGGTGATCCCGGTCTGCTTCATCGCCGTCTATTCCTTCTGGCTGCGCACCGCGAGCGGGATCGACGACGCCGGATTCCATCTTGGCAACTGGCAGGCCGTGCTCGGCGATTCCTTCTACCGGATCATCCTCTGGCAAACCCTGCGGATCGCGGCGATCACCACCCTGGTCTGCATGGTCATGGGCTACATACCGGCCTATTTCATCGCTAACACCAAGATGAAGAACAAGGGGCTGCTGCTGCTCCTGCTGATGCTGCCCTTCTGGGTCAGCTACATCATCCGCACCATGTCCTGGATCAACATCCTGGGCGTCAGCGGCGCTGTGAACGCGGCCTTCCTCTGGCTGGGCATTACCGCAGAGCCGCTGCAGATGCTCTACAACGAGGCGACGGTGATCCTCGGCCTGGTGCACTTCCTGCTGCCCTTCATGATCCTCAACATCTACGTCAGCCTGCAGGGGATCGACGCCAACCTGACCGAAGCGGCGCGCAGCCTGGGGGCGACGCCCTGGCAGTCCTTCCTCGAGGTAACCCTGCCGCTCTCGCTGCCCGGCCTGGCGGCCGGGTCGCTGCTCTGCTTCATCCTGGGGGCGGGGACCTACATCACGCCGGTGGTGCTCGGCGGCCCGCGCAACGCGATGTTCGCAAACCTGGTCTATGACGCAATCATTACCCAGCTCAACTGGCCGCTCGGCGCGGCGCTGTCGATCCTCCTACTGGTCCTGCTCGGTGCCCTGGTGGCGGTCTACAACCGCTTCGTGGGCATCCAGCAGATCGCCAAGGGCTTCAGCTAGGAGGGCGCGATGAACACCGGCTGGACAGGTCTCAAGCTCTTCACCGTGGCGGTCTACATCTTCATGTTCGCGCCGGTCGCGGTGGTCATGCTGCTGTCCTTCAACTCGGCCCAGTTCGGCAGTTTCCCGATGGAGGGGCTCAGCTTCCGCTGGTTCGTCGCGCTGTGGGAGAACGAGGCCATCCTGCGCGCCTTCCGCGTCTCGATGCTGCTCGGTGTGCTGACCGCGGTGATCTCCACCACCCTCGGCGTCCTCGCCGCCTTGGCGCTGGTGCGCTACGACTTTCCCGGCAAGCAGTGGATCAGCACCATGCTGATTGCGCCGATCCTGGTGCCCGAGGTGGTGCTGGCGGTCGGCCTGCTGATCTTCCTGCGCTGGCTCGATCTGCCGCGCAGCTTCCTGGTGCTGCTGCTCGGCCACACCATCTTCACCTTGCCCTTCGTGGTACTGGTGGTGCAGGCAAGGCTGATCTCGATCCGCCGCGATATCGAGGAAGCCTCGCTCAGCCTCGGCGCCGGTCCGATCGCCACTTTCTTCGAAATTACGCTGCCACTGCTGCTGCCGGCGGTCGCCGCAGGCATGCTTTTCGCCTTCACGATTTCCTTCGACGACATCACCGGCACGCTGTTCTGGAAGCCTGCGGGCGTCGAAACCGTGCCGACCCAGATTTTCTCCATGCTGCGCAATTCGATCTCGCCGGAGATCAACGCACTGGGGACCGTGATGATCGTCATCACCGTTGCCCTGCCGCTTGGCGGCATGGCTCTTGCCCGCCATCTGGCGCAAAAGCGTGGCGTCGATGGTTGAATTCGAATCCAACAGGGAGACCATAAACTATGGATAGCACAAAGCGTTACGCGCGTTTGTTAGAGCGCTACAGGAACGGAGATCTCGACCGCCGGACCTTCATGAGCCTGCTCGGAACCGCCGGCCTGGCGGCCGGCGTGGTCGGCAGCGGCATGACCTCCTGGGGTCGCAAGGCGCTGGCCGCTGATGTCGAATCCGTGCGTTTCGACGGCTGGGGCGGCGTCGTCTCGGAAGCCTTCCGCGAGCACGCCTTCGACCCCTATCAGGAAGCCACCGGGATCGAGGTCGTCGACGGCACCTTCTCGAGCGGCGATGAGTATCTGACTCGCGTCAAGGCGGCGCAGCCGGGCGAGTTCAACATGTTCCACGCCAGCGGTGTGTTCGACTACGCGCGCTATGCCGCACTCGACTACAACGTCGAACTCGACGAGAGCAACATTCCCAATCTCGAGCTGGTGATGACCGCCCTGATCGCGCCCTATCGCGGCATCACGAACGGCTCCTTGTCCTGCGTACCCTACGACTATGGGACCACGGGTCTGGCCTACAACACCAACCACATCAGCGAAGACGAGATGAAGGAGAAGGGGGCGCAGATCCTCACCGACGCTGCCTACAAGGGCAAGGTCGGCGGCTGGGGCGACTGGCGCACCCGTGTCTGGTACGGCGCCCTGGCAACCGGCCAGAACCCGAACGACATCCAGGACATGGATGCCGTCTGGGATAACCTGCGCGAGCACCGCGACAACCTGCTGAAGTACTGGGCCTCCGGGGCCGAGCTGATGAGCCTGCTTGCCGAGGAGGAGATCTATGTGACCGAGGGCTGGTCTGGCCGCATCGCGGCGCTGCAGCAGCAGGGCCATCCGATCGCCTACTACGATCCGCCGAACGGCTTCGGCTGGCAGGAGTGCCTGATGGTGCTTAAGGGCTCGCCGCTGCCCGAGATCGAGCAGCTGCTCAACTTCATGCTCGAGCCGGAAGTCGCCATCGCCGTTGCCGAGGGGCAGAACTATCCGCCGTCGCTCGATCCGACCAAGGTCGATCTCGGCGAGAAGGTTCCGACCCTTCCGGCCTTCGATCCGAGCGGCAAGCTCGCCCACCTGACCTTTGCCGATCCGGCCTACTGGAACGGCAATCAGGATGCGTGGTCCGAGCAGTTCGGCCGGATCCAGAAAGGCTTCTAGGACCTCGCGCCGGCGCTCCCGGGGTCACTCCCGCGGAGCGCCGGCGCTCCATTTTCCGCTGCTGCCGGGGATGACCAGTGACCGACACCAACACCGCCGTGGAACTGCGGGGCGTCGTCAAGCGATACGGCGACTTCGAGGCCGTCCACCGCACCGATCTGTCCATCGAGGATGGCTCCTTCATCACCTTTCTCGGCCCCTCGGGCTGCGGCAAGACGACGACGCTGCGCATGATCGCCGGATTGGAAGCGATCACCGAGGGAGACATCATGGTGCGCGGGCAGCGCATCAACGACGTGCCGATCCACAAGCGCAATCTCGGCATCGTGTTCCAGAACTATGCGTTGTTTCCGCACAAAAGCGTCTTCGACAACGTCGCCTTCGGTCTCAAGTATCGCGGCGTAAAGAAAGCGGAGGCGCGTAAAGAGGTCGAGCGCGCGCTCGAGCTGGTGCGCCTGCCGCAGGTGGCCGAGCGCTATCCCTCGCAACTCTCCGGCGGCCAGCAGCAGCGCATCGCGCTGGCGCGGGCCATCGTCATCCAGCCAGACGTGCTGCTGCTCGACGAGCCGCTTTCGGCGCTGGACGCCAACCTGCGCGAGGAGATGCGCATCGAGCTGAAGCGCATCCAGCGCGAGCTTGGCGTCACCAGTATCTTTGTCACCCACGACCAGTCGGAAGCGCTGGCGATGTCCGATCGCATCGTCGTGATGAGCGACGGCCATATCGAGCAGACGGGTACGCCGGAGGAGGTGTACAATCGGCCGCGGTCGTCCTTCGTGGCCGACTTTCTGGGTAATTCCAACATCCTCGACGGGCAAGTCACGGCCCGGGAGAACGGCCGGTTCCGCATGGCGCTAAGCTGGGGCGGGGAAATCCTGGTGGAAGACGAGGTCTCGCTCGACAAGGGCGCGGCGGCGCGCATCTGCGTGCGCGCGGAGCGCCTCAATCTCGGCCGGGATCACGTCAGCGACGCGGACAGCACGATCTTCCCGGCCAAGGTCGAAGCGGTGGATTACCAGGGCCAGGCGGCCCGCTATTTCCTGCGCGCCGGCGACCAGCCGCTGCAGTCGGTCAATCCCATCGAAGATCGTCCCTTCGCCGAGGGCGAGGAAATCCAGGTCAAGGTGCGCGCCCGCGACTGCGTGGTCCTGCAGGATCACGGCACGGAGGGGCCGTCCAAGGAGGCGGGGGATGACCAGTGACGGTCAAGCGGCCGTCGGCTACCGGCGGCCGAGCCATCTCTTCTATCAGGGACGCGGCCGCCGGCCGCTGATCGACCGCGCCGAGGGCTGCCTGATCTGGGATCAGGACGGCCGCCGCTACATCGATGGCTCCTCCGGCGCCATGGTCAACAACATCGGACATTCCAATCCGCGGGTGCTGGAGGCGATGAAGGCGCAGATGGAGCGTGCGACCTTCGCCTACCGCCTGCATTTCGAGAACGAACCGGCCGAGGAGCTGGCGCGGCGGGTGGCCGAGCGTCTGCCCGGGGGCCTCGACCGGGTGTTCTTCGTCTCCGGCGGTTCGGAAGCCGTCGAATCCTGCCTGAAGCTGGCGCGGCAGTACGCTGTCGCGATCGGCCAGGCGCAGCGCTTCAAGGTGATCTCGCGCTTCCCGTCTTACCACGGCAGCACCCTGGGCGCCCTGGCGGTCACCGGCATGTCGAACTTCACCTCGGCCTTCGCGCCGATGCTGCAGGAGATGCCCAAAATACCGACGCCGCGCTGCTACCTCGACCGGGATGACCTCGATCACGAGGCCCGCGGCCTGCGCTATGCCGATATGCTGGAGGAGGAAATCCAGCAACAGGGGCCGGAGACCGTGCTCGCCTTCATCGTCGAGCCGATCGGCGGCGCTTCGACCGGCGCGCTGGTGCCGCCAGACAGCTATCTGCCGCGGATCCGCGAGATCTGCGACCGTCACGGCATCCTGCTGATCTACGACGAGGTGATGACCGGGGCCGGGCGGACCGGCAGGTTCCTGGCCGCCGACCATTGGCCCCAGGCGCAGCCCGATATCATCGCCCTGTCGAAGGGCTTCGCGGCTGGCTACGCGCCGCTCGGCGCCATGGCGGCACCGGGGCGCCTGGTCGAGCCGATCCTGGACATGGGCGGCTTCCTGCACGGCTACACCTACGCCGGCAATCCCCTGGCCTGTGCCGCCGGCCTCGCAGTGCTCGAGGAGATCGACTCCCAGGAGCTCTGCGACCGCGCGGCGCGGGTTGGCGGCTATCTTAAAAGCGGCCTCGAGGAGCTCGCCAAACGCTTCGTCTCAATCGGCGACGTGCGGGGCAGGGGCCTGCTGCTGGCCTTCGAGCTGGTCGCGGATCGCGCGACCCTGCGCCCTTTGCCCGCAGAGATGAACGCCCAGCAGCGCATCGTCGATCTCGCCTACGAACGCGGTCTGATCGTCTATGGCCGGCGCACCCGCGACGGACGGATCGGCGATCACGTCATGGTGGCGCCGCCGATGATCGCAGACAAGGCCTTGGCAGACGAGATCCTGGCGATCCTTGCAGACTGCCTGGCGGAATTGGAGCCCAGCTGGCTCGGCGAACGCGGCGCCGCCTAGGCGCGCAGACAAACGAGGAATCGATGAAAGTTTTTTTCAGCGAGCGTCAACGCGCCCACTATCCGGAAAACTTTCTGGTCAGCGGTGCGAAGAAGCCGAACCCGGAGGTGCCGGAACGGATCGACCGCCTGCTCGGCGGCATCGAAGCAGGGGGGCACGCGCTCCGCGAAGCCGTCGACCACGGCGCCGCGCCGCTGGCCGCGGTGCATACGCCGGAGTACCTGCAGTTCCTCGAGCACGGCTTCGTGCGCTGGCAAAGGATCGAGGGCGCCTCGCCGGAGATCGTGCCCAACATTCACCCCAACCGCCGCGATTTCAGCTATCCCAAGTCGGTGGTCGGCCAGGCGGGCTACCACCTTGCCGATACCGCCTGCCCGATCTCTGCGGACACCTGGGACTCCGCGCGCTGGAGCGCCAACACGGCGGTCTCGGCCGCCCAGGCCGTGCTGGAGGGCGACTCTGCCGCCTATGCGCTCTGCCGGCCGCCGGGGCACCATGCCTTCGCCGATCTGGCCGGCGGCTTCTGCTATCTGAACAACTCGGGGATCGCCGCGCAGCAGCTGCGCGCCCGCTACGACCGGGTCGCCATCCTCGATGTCGATCTGCATCACGGCAACGGCACCCAGGGGATGTTCTACGACCGCGCCGATGTGCTGACGGTCTCGATCCACGCCGATCCCGTGCGCTTCTATCCCTTTTTCTGGGGTTATGCCTCGGAGCGCGGCGAGGGTTCCGGGCTCGGCTACAACACAAACTTCCCGATCCCCCGCGGCACGGCGGACGAGGCCTATATGCCGGTCCTGGAGAAGGCGCTGACCCGGATCCGCTCCTACCGGCCGGGCGCCCTGGTGGTCGCCCTGGGACTGGATGCCTCGCAGGACGATCCCTTCGGCGGCCTGGCGATCTCCACGGAGGGGTTTGCCGCCATCGGCAAGGCGATCGGCGCGCTGGGACTGCCGTCGGTTCTGGTGCAGGAGGGCGGCTATGTCTGCGATAGCCTCGGCGCCAATCTGACAGCCTCCCTGGGCGGTTTTAGCGAAACCCACGCGCAGAGCGCGGGCTAGGCATGCCGGGCGCCTATGATATCGCCATCGTCGGAGGGGGCATTGCCGGGGCCACGCTGGCGCGCGAACTTGCCGGACGCGCCAAGGTCGTGATCCTCGAAGCCGAGCAGCTTGCCGGCTATCACAGCACCGGGCGTTCGGCGGCGATCTTCATTCAGAACTACGGCAATACCGCGATCCGCGCGCTGTCCCGTGCCAGCCGGAGTTTTTTCGAGGCGCCGCCGCACGAGGTCGCGCAACAACCGCTGTTCACGCCGCGCGGCATTCTTTTCGTCGCCCAGCCCGGCGACGAGCCGGTGCTGCGCGAGATCGAGGCGGAGGCGGACGGGCTGCAGCAGCTGACTCCCGAGCAGGCCGGCGATCGGGTCGCCATCCTGCGGCGCGACAAGATCGCGGCCGCCGCCTACGAGGCCGACGCCAGCGACATCGATGTCGCTGGGCTGCATCAGGGCTGTCTGCGGGCGGCGAAAGCGGCGGGCGCCGAGCTGGTCACCGACGCGCAGGTCCACGACATCGCCCGTGAAGGCGGGCAGTGGCGAATTGCCTTCGGCGACAGCGCGCTGGAGGCAAAGGTCGTCGTCAATGCCGCCGGCGCCTGGGCGGACGGCGTTGCCCGTCTCGCCGGTCTCGCCCCGCTCGGCCTGATTCCCCTGCGCCGCTCCGCAGCGATCCTCCCGCCGCCGCGCGACTGCCCGGTGGAGGCCTGGCCTTTGGTGTCGGATGCCGCGGAGCGCTACTACTTCAAGCCCGACGCCGGGCGGCTGATGGTCAGTCCGGCGGACGAAACGCCGGTCGATGCCCACGACGCCTTCGTCGACGACATGGTTCTGGCCGAGGGGCTCTACGAGTTCGAGCTGGCGACCACCTACCAGGTCCAGCGGGTCGAACATCAATGGGCCGGCCTGCGCACCTTCGCGCCAGACCGTTCCCTGGTGATCGGCTACGATCCCGCCGCCGAGGGATTCTTCTGGCTGGCGGGGCAGGGCGGCTACGGTATCCAGACGTCTCCGGCTGCTGCCCGCGCGGCGGCTAGCTTGCTGATGGCCGAAGCCTTTCCGGCCGAGCTGGCGCAGCACGGCCTGGAAGCCGCTGCGCTTTCCCCCGGGCGTTTGCGATAGAGCGCTGCTCAGTCCGCAGGCAGGCCGTTGCGGCGCAGCAGCTCCAGATAGAGCGCGCTGTGGTCCCGATCGCCGCCGCCATGCGCGGCCAGGCTCTCGAAAAGTTCCTGCACGAGGGTGGTGACCGGCAGCTCCAGATCGAGCGTTTCGGCCAGGGCCGTGGCGGTGGCGACGTCCTTCAGCTGATGCTTCACTGGACCGCCGGGCGCGAAGTCGCCTTCGAGCATCCTCTTGCCGTGCACGCGCAGGATGGTCGAGTCCGCGAAGCCGCCGAGCAAGGCCTCGCGGACAGCCGCCGGATCGGCACCTCCCTGCTTGGCCAGAAGCAGCGCTTCCGCGACCGTGGCGATGGTGTTGGCCACGATGACTTGGTTGGCCAGCTTGGCGAGCGCCCCGCTGCCCGCGGGGCCGACCGGCGTGACCCTTCCGAGTACGGCGAAGACCTCTTTTGCGGCCTCGACATCCGCCGTCTCACCTCCGGCCATGATCACAAGACGGCCTTCGGTTGCGCCGCCCTCACCGCCGGAAACCGGGGCGTCGATATAGCGCAGACCCCGCTCGGCAGCGCGCTGCGCCTGTGCGTGTGCCGTCTCTACGGGAATCGAAGACATCACGACCAGCAGGCTGCCCTTGGGCATCGCCGCAAGCGCGCCTTGGTCGTAGAGAACCTCGTCGCAAACCGGACCGCTGCTCAACATGCAGATGACAATATCGCAGCCGGCGACGGCCGAAGTAGGATCCTCCGCGATCTCCGCGCCGAAAGCGGACAGCCGTTCGGCCTTGTCGCGCGAGCGGTTCCAGGCGGTCAGCGGATAGCCGGCCTCGCACAGCCGGCGGGCCATCTGGAAGCCCATGATGCCGGTTCCCAGAAAGCCGATTTTTGCCTGCGCCATCTCTGTCACTGCTCCCGGTTTATCGCTGTTTCGGCGGTTCGAGGGCGATACCCTAGGGGCTAGGACAGCGGCCGGGCAACAGGCTTGATTCGGTGCTGCAGCGCAGCAATCGCGCCTGGATGGAATCGAGCAAAATGTAAGAAAGTCTTAATATCTTAAGAAATCGCCGCAAGCCAAGACGAGTTTTCATCAATTTTTAACTACGCTGCTTCGCAGCATTCAAGATCAGGGTTAAAATTATATTACCTGCACAAAGCTTTGATTCTTATTGCCTTCTGCGCGGGGTCTTGTCGGAGGCGGCCGATCGCCTTGCGCAAGCGCAGACAAAAAATCGGCGCCGTTAAGCTCTTCTTAACTACTTGTTAACACCTCGTTAATGAACACTATACGCAAGCGAATGCTGGCGGGTAGCTCCCGCCGGTCCGATAAACACAGTTTTTTGGAGAAGGGGAGAAGTCTCATGAAGAGTTTCGAAAATCAGAATACCGCCGTTGCCGGGGACACTGCCGCCGAGGGAATTTCCCTGCGCGAGGTGAAGCCGGACAACGTCACCGCGATGCGCGTCGTGCAGCGGGACATGGATCCTGCCTGGCTGACCAAGGCGCGGACCTATAACGAGCTGGAGCTCGACTACGACCGCGAGGACGCGCTGCTGTGGTGCTACATGTCGCCGCAAGGCCGGCCGAGCTACAGCATGTCGATGCTGCGCGAGATCTGCGATCTGCAGGAAGGCGTCAAGCAGTACTACACCTCCTCGGAGGACAAGGGCGAGAATCCGCTGCAGTACATGGTCTGGGGCTCGCGCGTGCCTGGCACCTACAATCTGGGTGGCGATCTTAACCTGTTCCGCCAGCTGATCGTCGAGCGCGATCGCAAGACCTTGACCGACTATGCGGTCACCTGCATCGACGCGGTGCACCGCAATGTCATCGCCATGGACCTGCCGATCATCACCATCTCGCTGGTCCAGGGCGACGCTCTCGGCGGAGGCTTCGAGCATGCGCTTTCCGGCAACGTTGTGATCGCCGAGCGCCAGTCGAAGTTCGGACTGCCGGAAGTGCTGTTCAACCTGTTCCCCGGCATGGGCGCCTACAGCCTGATCGCCCGCAAAATCGGAGCGGCAATGGCCGAGCGGATGATCTTCAGCGGCAAGGTCTACAGCGCCGAGGAGCTTCACGAAATCGGCCTGGTGGACATACTCTGCGAAGAAGGCCAGGGCGAGGAAGCGGTCGATCACTTCATCGCGCAGAACCGCCGCCGGCATAACGCGCGCTGCGCGATCTACAAGGCGGCGCGCCGTTTCCATCCGGTGACCCACGAGGAACTGCGAGATATCGCCCTGCTTTGGGTCGACACCGCGCTGACCCTGAAGGAAGCCGATCTGAAGAAGATGGGGCGTCTGGCCAAGGCGCAGGAGCGCCGCACGGCAGCCGACAGCCAGGGACGCACGGCCATCAGTCCGGCGGGCTAAACGGCCGGGCAAGTCGTCTGAAGTTTCCCGGGGGGGCCCGGGGGGG
>JBBEAM010000007.1:858663-967104 GCA_040882845.1 Rhodovibrionaceae bacterium
CCCCCCCCCCCCCCCCCCCCCCCCCCCCCCCCCGGTTCGGGCTATCCGGAGGGTAGGTTTGCGCCTTTCTGTTCGCTCAGGTAGCCCCTGAGCTCCTTCTCCAAACGCGCAAGCTCCCTCCGGATACTCGTGAGATAGCGCTCGCTGTTTTCCTTGAGCTCTCCGCCGGAGACATTGCGGTAGGACAGCAGCAGACGGTAGAGCGCCTCCGCGCCGATGTTTGCCGCGCTGCCGCGCAGCCCGTGGATCTGATCGCGGAATTCATGGTGATCGTGGTCCCGCGCGCAGTTTTCGATCTCCGCCATCAGCAGCTCCGCGTCGTTCAGGAAATCCTGAATCAGGCTGGCGACGAAGCCCGGGTCGCGGCTCAGCGCTTCGAGCTTCGCCAACGCCTGGCGGCTGAGTACGGCGGTTCCGGTGAAGCGGGGGTGACTGACGATCTTGGCGTCGGGCAGCGGCACTTCCCGGTCGGCGCTGCGGTACTCCTGGCCGCTGTCCTCCTCGCCGTCGGCGCGCGGCACCACCTGGTCGATGGCGGTGATCAGCGCCTTCACCTCGACCGGCTTGGTCAACCAGGTATCGACGCCGGCATCCATGGCTTCCTGACGCGCTTCGGGACGGGCATCGGCGGTCAGCGCGATGAACGGCAGGTGCGGCTTGTCCATGTTGGCCATGCGGTAGAACTTGACCGCCTCCAGGCCGTTCATCACCGGCATCTGGACGTCCATGATGGCGAGATCGAAATCCTCCTCGTCGAGCGCGTCGAGCGCTTCCTCACCGTTTTCCACCAGCATCACCGAATGGCCGGCGCGGTCGAGAATCTTGGCCATCACCTTGCGGTTGACCACGCTGTCGTCGGCGACCAGGACCCTGAGGCTGCGCTGCGGATGATCGCCGATGCCGAGGCTGTCCTCCTCCTCCCGGCCGAGGTCGTTGGCCAGACTCGCGCGCATTGCGCGGAACAGCAGCCGCGTATCCTCGGGCGAGCGCACGATGGCGGTGAAGTCGCGGCTGAGGCGGGGCTTGTCCGCCAGGTTGCCGTTGTCGCTGATCAGCACGGCAGGAATCTCCTTCTGCCCATCGAGAATGCGTTCGAGGAGGGACGCCGGCGTGGGGCCTGCCTGGCGTCCGTCGATGACGAGGATATGGCGGCGGTCGCTCTCCGCCATGCCGGTCTTGAGCGCGTCCGCTGCCTCTGCCGCGCCTGCGGCGCGGACAACTTCCAGGGAAAGCTCGCCGAGCCGCTCGGCCAGGCCGCTTTCGCCGCCCTGTGCGCTGGCGAGCAGAACCACCCGGGCTTCGCCGGGCAGCTGCTCCTCGGCTTCCTTCTGCCCGGCGTTTTCCTGCAGCGGCAGCTCGAGTTCGAACCAGAAGGTGCTGCCTTCGCCCGTGGCGCTTTCGACGCCGATTTCGCCGCCCATCAGCGTGACGAGCTGCTTGGAAATCGCCAGACCCAGGCCAGTCCCGCCGAAACGGCGATTGGTGGAATCGTCGGCCTGGGTAAAGCTCTCGAAAATCTTCTCCCGGGCATGCTCGCCGATGCCGATGCCGGTGTCGCGTACCTCGAAGCGCAGGGCGACCTTCTGGCCCGCGCCGGGCCGGCGCAGGACCTTCAGCTCGACGCCGCCGTGTTCGGTGAATTTGATGGCGTTGGCCGCGAGGTTGACCAGCACCTGGCGCAGCAGCTGCGTGTCGCCGTGCAGGTAATAGTCGACCTCCGGTTCGATATGGGTGGTGAAGTAGAGATTCTTTCCGCGCGCCTGGGGCAGCAGCATGGCCGAGATCTCGGCCAGCTCTGCATGCAGATCGAAGTCCTCGGCATTGATTGGCGCCTTGCCGGATTCCAGGCGCGAGAAATCCAGCAGGTCGTTGATCAGCTGCAGCAGTGACTGGCCAGAAGAGTGGATCGACACCAGCATGTCGCGCTGCTCGCGGTCGATATCGCCGCTGCGCAGCAGGTCGCTCATGCCGATGATGGCGTTGAGCGGGGTGCGCAGTTCGTGGCTCATGTTGGCGAGGAAGCGGCTCTTGGCCTGGTTGGCTTCCTCGGCCTGCGCCTTGGCCCGGGTCAACTTCTTGAGCAGGCTGACCACGTAGGCTGGAATGACGATCAGGCCGAGCAGGAGGCCGAAAGAAAGATGCGGCTTGCTGTACCAGAATTCCGTGGTGAAAACGACGAAGGCGAAGGAGATGAAGCCGAGCGCGGCGGAGGCGAAGAGGTAGCGCACCCCATAGCGGAAACCCATGCCGAGCGTGATCCAGAGATAGATCGGATACCAGAAGGAGGTCAGCTCGCCGCCGTAATAGAGATAGGCGCCGAGCGCCGTCATGTCGGTGACCATCGCCACGTAGCGCCGGGTCTCGCAGATCGCGGGCCGGGCCAGCAGATGCAGGAAGATCGCGGTCGAAACGAAGAGATAGATCAGGGTGATGAACAGCGAAAAGCGGATCGCCTGGTCGCTGTACCACTGATCTCCCGCATCGAAGATCAGGAAGCTGCAGTAGCAGAGGATGATCACGCCCATGGCGATGCGCACGAGGACCTGTTCGTGCTCGCTGTCGGGACGACCTTTCAGGCGATCCTTGATGAAGGAGCGCTTGGGGGTGGTAATGCCGCGAAGTACCTGCATCCGCTTGCGCCGCTCTGCCCTATTTGCCTGTCTTGGAAAGCTGCACGACGCGCTCCGGAGGGAAGCGCACGGTGATCGTGGTGCCGCGACCCTTCTCGCTGTCGATATGGCAGCTTCCGCCGTGCAGCTGGATCAGGTTGGCGACCAGCGGCAGGCCCAGACCGACGCCGTCGTGGGTGCGTGTCAGCAGGCTTTCCACCTGGCCGAAGCGTGCCATGGCGACCGGCAGTTCGTCCTGCGACATGCCGATGCCGGTATCGCTGACCTTGATTTCCAGGCAGCGGTCTGCGGCGAGCTGGGCCGAGATGGTGATTCGTCCGTCGGTTTCGGTGAACTTGACGGCATTGGACACCAGGTTGAGCAGGATCTGCTTAACCTTGGTCTCGTCGCAGGTGATCGGCGGCAGGTCGCGAGGGATGTTGAGTTCGAGCGCGATGTTCGCGCTCTCTGCCTTGTCGCGCTTCAGCCGAACGACCTCCTCGATGATCCGGGCGACGTTGACCTCCGACTCGCGCACCGCGAGCTGACCCATCTCGATCTTCGAGAGGTCGAGGATATCGTCGATGATACCGAGCAGGTGACGGGCGCTGCGATTGATGTCGCTGGTGTAGCCCTTGTACTTGGGGCTGCCGATCGGTCCCATCATCTCGTTGGTCATGACCTGGGAAAAACCGATGATGGCATTGAGCGGCGTGCGCAGCTCGTGGCTCATGTTGGCCAGGAAGTCGGTCTTGGACTGGTTGGCCAGTTCGGCCTCCTCTTTGGCCAGGACCATTTCCTGCTCGGCCGCCTTACGTTCGGTGATATCGGTGGCCGCGGTGACGACCAGGGAGACCTTGGTGCCGCCGCTGATCAGCGGCGTCTTGGTCGCCAGCATGACCGTCGGCTCTTCCCCGGTGCGTTGCAGGCCGGTCTCATAGGCGCCCAGCGGGGCTCCGGAGTTGAAGACCTTGAGGTCGAGGGACTGGCTCTCCTCGCCGAAGCTCTCGCCGAAGATCTCCGAGGGCAGCTTGCCGATCGCCTGTTCACGGCGCAGGCCTGCCTTTTCCGCCGCATAGCGGTTGAGGAAGACAACCCGCTGATCGGCGTCGCAGGCGTAGATCATCGCCGGCACCGCATCGATCACTGCGCGCAGGCGCTTCTGGCTCTCCTGCAGGACCTCCTCGAGAGTCTGGCGGTCTTCGGCGACCTGCTGCTCCAGGGAGTAGGCGCGCTGCTTGATGATCTGCTGCTGATGCCTGAGCGCCAGCAGGTTGCGCGAGCGGGTGCGGAACTCGTGGTGGTCGACCGGGCTCAGCAGGAAGTCTGTGGCGCCGGCCTCCAGGGCCTCGTAGCGGAAGGCGCGGTCCTCATAGACCGTGATCACCATAACCGGCACGTCGAAGCAGAAGGGCAGGTGGCGAAAACGCCGGATGAACTCGGCGCCGTCCATCTGCGGCATCTTGTAGTCTGTGATCACCAGGTCGGGCGTGGATTCCTTGGCCCAGACCAGGGCTTTCGACGGGTCCGCGAAGGACTTGATGACCGCATCCTCCTCGATCGTCGCGGCGAGTTCCGACAGGATGCGGCGACTCGTGATGCGGTCATCTACGATGACGATGTTCGACATGCCGGCTCTCAGCTCCCCGATGCTGCCTTAGGCGTTCCTTTGCGAGTGGACCCCAGTCCCGACCCGTCTCGCCGCCGTTGTTGTGCCGGTCTCGCGCGGTCTATTTCAATCCCGGCCTTTGCGACAACCCGAATGGAAATTCGCTCCACTGTTCAATGAGCTCGCCCCATTCGCGTATAGTAAACGCCGCAATAATTAACGATAAATCTTAACGCTTTGCAAACAGATGGCGGAAGTAGTGAAGATTGCGCTGTAAATAAATCCGGCGATTCCGAGGGGGCTATCTTCGCCAATCTTAGTTAAGTGATTCCTTTGCACTGCTTTTTTTGTCCGTCCGCGCCTGCCCAGGCTGGCGTGCGCCGCAGGAAAATGAAACGGAAAGTGATGCCTGGCCCGCAGCAGGCTGTGGCTTGTGCGTTGCAGCAAAATCGTTTTGCTCATCGATCTAACTGTTTATGATGCCGCGCCGAGGGAAAAGGGAGCGCGGAATTGAGTCAGGAAACCAAGAAGATCAAACGCTTGCTGGTCGCCAACCGCAGCGAAATCGCGATTCGCGTGATGCGCGCGGCCAACGAGCTGGGCATCGCAACCATCGGCATCTACTCCGATGAGGACCGTTTCGCGCTGCACCGCTTCAAGGCGGACGAGAGCTATCCGGTCGGCAAGGGCATGGGCCCGATCGAGGCCTATCTCTCGATCGATGAGGTGCTGCGGGTGGCAACGGCGCATAAGGTCGACGCCATTCATCCCGGCTACGGCTTCCTTTCTGAAAGCCCGGAATTCGCCGAGGCCTGCGCCGAGGCCGGGATAATCTTCATCGGCCCCAGCCCGGATGTGATGCGCAGCCTGGGCAACAAGGTTTCGGCGCGGAAGCTGGCGGTCGAGGCGGGCGTGCCGGTGATGCCGGCCAGCGAACCGCTTCCGGAAGACCTGGACGCTTGCGCCAGGATCGCCGAGGAGGTCGGTTACCCCCTGATGCTCAAGGCGAGCTGGGGCGGCGGCGGCCGCGGTATGCGGGTGATCCGCGAGGCCAAGGAGCTGAAGCATGAGGTCAGCGCCGGACGCCGTGAGGCCAAGGCCGCCTTCGGTAAGGACGAGGTTTATCTGGAGAAGCTGGTCGAGCGAGCCCGCCACGTCGAAGTGCAGCTGCTCGGCGACCTGCACGGCAACCTGGTGCATCTCTTCGAGCGCGACTGCACGGTACAGCGCCGCCACCAGAAGGTGATCGAGCGCGCCCCGGCGCCCTACGTCGACGCTGCGCTGCGCGAGAAGATCTGCGGTGCGGCGCTGAAGCTGGGACAGGCCGTGGGCTACTCCTGCGCCGGCACGGTCGAGTTCTTGATGGATGCCGACAGCGAGGACTTCTACTTCATCGAGGTCAATCCGCGGATCCAGGTCGAGCACACCGTGACCGAGGAGGTCACCGGCGTCGACATCGTCAAGGCGCAGATTCGAGTCTGCGAGGGCGAGAGCATCGGCGGCGAGAACGCCCCGGCGCCGGCTCAGGACAAGATCTTCCTGCACGGGCATGCGCTGCAGTGCCGGGTGACCACGGAAAACCCGGAGCAGAACTTCATTCCAGACTACGGCCGCATCCAGATCTACCGCGGCGCCAACGGCTTCGGCATCCGCCTCGACGGCGGCACAGCCTATTCCGGGGCGCTGATCACGCGCTACTACGATTCCCTGCTGGAGAAGGTCACCGCCTGGGGGCCGACCCCCGGCGAGGCCATCGCCCGCATGCGCCGCGCGCTGGGCGAGTTCCGCATTCGCGGCGTGGCGACCAATCTGCTGTTCCTCGAGAACCTGGTCGACCACCCCAAGTTCCGCAACGCCGAATACACCACGCGCTTCATCGACGAGACGCCGGAGCTGCTGGAGATTCCCGAGCGCAAGGACCGGGCGACGCGGCTGCTGAACTTCATCGCCGACGTGACGATCAACGGCAACAAGGAAGTCGCCGGCCGCGATCCGGCGCTGTTCCGCGCCGCGCCGCCGATGCCGCAGAAGCAGCCGCGCGAGGCGGCGTCGGGAACCAAGCAGAAGCTCGACGAGCTGGGCCCGGAGAAATTCGCCGCCTGGATGCGCGACGAGAAGCGGCTGCTGATCACCGACACCACGATGCGCGACGCCCATCAGTCGCTGCTGGCGACCCGCGTGCGCAGCCGCGATATCGTCGAGATCGCGCCGGCCTATGCCAAGGCCCTGCCGGAGCTCTTCTCCCTGGAGTGCTGGGGCGGGGCGACCTTCGACGTCGCTTTGCGCTTCCTCAAGGAAGACCCCTGGGAGCGGCTGGCGGCGCTGCGCGAGACCGTGCCCAACATCCTGCTGCAGATGCTGTTCCGCTCGGCCAACGGCGTCGGCTACACCAACTATCCCGACAACGTGGTGCGCTACTTCGTGCAGCAGGCCGCCGAGGCTGGCATGGATGTCTTCCGGCTGTTCGATGCGCTGAACCTGACGGAGAACATGCGTGTCGCCATCGACGCGGTGCTGGAGACCGACAAGCTCTGCGAGGCGGCGATCTGCTATTCCGGCGATCTCACCGATCCCAAGGAGGAGAAGTTTACTCTCAAGTACTACGTGGATCTCGCCAAGGAGTTCGAGAAAGCCGGCGCGCATATCATCGGCATTAAGGACATGGCGGGACTTTGTAAGCCCGACGCGGCGCGCCTCCTGGTGACGACGCTGAAGGAGGAGGTCGGCCTGCCGCTGCATTTCCACACCCACGACACCAGCGGCATCTCGGCGGCCAGCGTCTTCGCGGCCTCGGAAGCCGGGGTGGACGCCGTCGACGCTGCGATCGATGCCATGAGCGGGGTCACCTCGCAGCCGATCCTCGGTTCGGTGGTTCACGCGCTGCGTCACGGCGAGCGGGACACTGGACTGAACCAGGAAGCGATCCGCGAGATCTCGACCTACTGGGAGTGGGTGCGCCACTACTACCGCGCCTTCGAGGCGGACATCCCCGCCGGCACCGCCGAGGTCTATCTGCATGAGATCCCCGGCGGCCAGTACACCAACCTGCGTGCCCAGGCTCGCTCCATGGGCCTGGAGGAGAAGTGGCCGCAGATCGCCGATGCCTATGCCGAGGTCAACAAGATGTTCGGCAACATCGTCAAGGTGACGCCAACTTCGAAGGTGGTCGGCGACCTGGCGCTCTACATGGTGGCGAGCGGCCTCACCGCCGAGGACGTCATGAATCCGGACAAGGACATCGCCTTCCCGGACTCCGTGATCTCGCTCTTCAAGGGTGAGCTCGGCATGCCGCCCGGGGGCTTCCCCAAGGCGCTTTCGAGGAAGATCCTCAAGGGCGAGAAGCCGCTGGAAGGCCGCGCCGGCGCGCTGCTGCCGCCGGCCGATCTCGAGGCCGAGCGCAAGAAGGCAGAGGAGGCCGCCGGGCGCGAGGTCGGCGACCGGGATCTCGCCTCCTATCTGATGTATCCGGAGGTCTTCGCCGACTTCGCCCAGCATCAGACCGAGTATGGCGACGTCTCGCGGCTGACCACGCCGGTCTTCTACTACGGCATGGAGGTCGGCGAGGAGATCGCGGTCGACATCGATCAGGGCAAGACCCTGGTGGTGCGCTCCCTCGGCATGAGCGAGGTCGACGAGGAGGGGCAGCAGCGGGTCTTCTTCGAGCTCAACGGCCAGCCGCGCCAGGTCAAGCTGGCCAACCGCAAGTACGCCGAGCCGAAGGAGGAGAGCGAGAAGGCCGACGACAAGAATCCGAATCACGTCGCGGCGCCGATGCCGGGTCTGGTCGCCAACGTTTCCGTCGCCGAGGGGCAGACGGTCGAGGCCGGAGACGTACTGCTGACCATCGAGGCGATGAAGATGATGACGGCGATCCACGCCGAGCGCGACGGACGGATCGAGCGGGTCCCGGTCAAGGCGGGCAGCCAGATCGACGCCCACGACCTGCTGGTCGTGTTCGGAGAGAATGGCGGCGAGGAAAGCAGTGAAGCAGAGAGCGGGGAAGCGGAGAGCGGCGACGAAACTTGACCGGCCTTTGCATCCGGCCCTGCGATCCCCTATATCGGGCGAGTGAAAGGAAGGTAGCGACGATGAACGGCCCGGCCAAGGACGAACGCCCGACGCTGCAGGCGCCCGAGGGCGAGACCAAGGTGCTGCTGCACTCCTGCTGCGCGCCCTGCGCAGTCGATGTGATGAGCGAGATGAGCCGCTCGGGCATCGACTACACCATCCTGTTCTACAATCCGAACATCCATCCCCGGAAGGAGTACGAGCTGCGCAAGGAGGAGAACGTGCGCTTCGCCGAGAAGCTCGGCGTGCCCTTCGTCGATCTCGACTACGATCGCGACAACTGGTTCGCCCGCGTCGAGGGGCTGGAGTGGGAGCCGGAGCGCGGCAAGCGCTGCACCGTCTGCTTCGACATGCGCTTCGAGCGCAGCGCCCTCTACGCCAAGGAGAACGGCTTCAAGGTCTTCACCTCCTCGCTCGGCATCTCCCGCTGGAAGAACATGGAGCAGATCAACGGCTGCGGCGAGCGGGCGGCGGCGCGCCACGCGGACCTCACCTACTGGACCTTCAACTGGCGCAAGGGCGGCGGCGCCAACCGGATGATCGAACTCTCCAAAGAGGAGCGCTTCTACCAGCAGGAATACTGCGGCTGTATCTACTCCCTGCGCGATACCAACGCCCACCGCAAGGAACAGGGCCGCGACGCCATCAAGCTCGGCGTCAAGTACTACGGGGATGAGGAGTAGGGGCGCTTAGCGCCCGCTCACCTGCGGCTTGTAGTCGACTTCGCGCAGCAGCTTGCGGCGGAAGGCGCGGGCGAAGTCCTCGAAGCTGGCCGCGGTCATCACGAAGGCGCCGAAACCGCCGATCAGGCGATGCGCGTAGTAGCTCTCCAACTCCGGCACGTCGGAGAGGATCGCCAGGCCGTTGACGGTGATGCCGTCCTGCAGCGCCAGGTAGCGTCCGGCGTCGATATCGAGGCTGAACTCGCGGAATGCCGTTTCCCGGCCGTCGCCGGAAAGGTCGATGACCTTGCGCAGTCCCTGGTAGGCGTTGCGCTGGATTTCCCAGACCGAATACTGCAGCGCCTTGCCGATGCCGGTGCCGCCGGCGGCGATGTCCCGGGGCATCTCGGCGACGGCCCGGGCGAAGGCCTCGGCGCTGGCGTCGTCGCGGACCAGATGCCAGGGCAGGGTCTGCTTCGGGCGGTTGGCCTCGGCCCAGAGCATCAGGGTAACGGCGATGCGGCCGTGCGGGCCGCTGCGCAGCGCGGCGAGCAGCTCGGGGTCGCGGAAGGCGGCGGCGATGCCGCCCATCTGCAGGGCGAACTCCTCGCGGTCGATGCTGCCGGACGCGTCGACGGCCAGCAGCAACTCGAGATCGACCGGCTCCTGCGCTCCGGCAAAGGGGGCAGCGGGCAGCGCGAGAAGAAGCGCAAGGCAGAGGGCGCGCAGCAGTTTCATCAAGAGAAACTCTAGCCCGAAAGTCCGCGGGGGCCATGCGCGCTTGCGCGAAGCGCCCCGGAGCACGTAACAGAAGGCATGGGGAAGGCAGAGAGAGAGAAGAAGACCGGGAAGTCTGGACGTCCGCGCCGCCGCTGGCGCTGGCGCAAGATCCTGTTTTGGGGCTTTGCGGTCGTCGTGCTGCTGCCCTTGGCCTGCACATTGATCCTGCGCGTGGTTCCGCCGCTCGGCACGCCGCTGATGGTGCTGCGGCTGTTCGAAGGCGAAGGACTGTCCAAGGACTGGGAGCCGCTCGAGGACATCAGTCCGCACCTGCCGCTGGCGATCGTCGCCGCCGAGGACAACCGCTTCTGTGAGCACAGGGGCTTCGACGTCGAGGCGATTCGCGAGGCGCTGGCCGAGGCGCGCCAGGGCGGGCGGGTGCGCGGCGCCAGTACGATCTCCATGCAGACGGCCAAGAACGTCTTTCTTTGGGGCGGGCGCAACTACCTGCGGAAGGGGCTGGAAGCCTACCTGACGCTCTACATCGAGACGCTCTGGCCGAAGCGCCGGATCATCGAGATGTACATGAATGTCGCCGAGTGGGCGCCCGGCGTCTATGGCGCCGAGGCGGCGGCGCGGCACCATTTCGGCAAGTCCGCCGCCGAGCTCACCGCGCGCGAAGCGGCGCTGCTGGCCGCGGTGCTGCCAAATCCGCGGGAGTGGTCGGCGGGCAAGCCGGGCAACTACGTGGCCGGGCGGGCTTCGACGATCCAGCGTCGGGTCGGTCAGCTTGGGCCCATGCTCGACTGCGTGCGGCGAGAAGCCTAGTCCGTCAGCGGCATCTAGGCGTCGAGGCGCAGCAGCCCGGAGGCAGCCATCGCTGCGCCCTCCAGCACGAAGGTGAACAGTGCGATGGCTGGCCTTAGGAGCAAGTGGCGTTGGTAAGAGATATAGCGGCAGCCTAGCTCAGCTATGCCAGGAATGGCGGGTTCGCGCCAAGCGGGTAAAGCCGATTGTTTCCTCTAGTTCGCGAATGGCTTTCTGCAGAGAGAAATTCCTTCCCGATGGCGGGCGCTACGCCGCTAGGATGTGGCCGCGCGGTGACAAAGCTCTGTCAAGCCGACTCTAGGCTCGCGCCGCGCCGGATTTTTTGCGTTAATCGATCACAGCATGCCGGTAGCCTGGCGCCGCGCGAAACATAAATCCGCTTCGCGAAGGGGAGGGTAAAGTGGCCATATCGACCGCAGCCAGCAACGCAGTACACCCCACCTTGATCTCGGCGATCTGGCCGGAGGAAGAGCCCTCCAGAGTCGCCCGCAATGTCGTGCTGGCAATCCTCGGCGCGGCGCTGCTGACGATCGCGGCGAAGGTTCAGCTGCCGCTTTATCCCGTTCCCATGACCATGCAGAGCTTCGTCGTGCTCGTTCTCGCCATGGCATTCGGCTGGCGGCTCGGCGGCGCCACGGTGCTTCTCTATCTGGCCGAAGGCGCGGTCGGCCTGCCGGTGTTCGCTTCGGGAAGCGGTCTTGCCTACCTTGGCGGCACGTCCGGAGGATACCTGGTCGGCTATCTGGTTGCCGCCCTGGCCCTCGGCTGGCTGGCCGAAAAGGGCTGGGACCGCAGCCCGCTGCTGTCGCTCCTGGCGTTGACGCTGGGCTCTGCGATCATCCTGGCGCTGGGCACCGCCTGGTTGACCGTCCTGATCGGCTACAGCGAGGCGCTGGCCGGTTTTGCGCCGCTCCTGATCGGCGCGGCCGTTAAGCTGGCGCTGGCCATGGCGGCGATTCTCTTTGCCTGGCACAGGGTCGCGCGCAGCCGCGAGACGGGTTGACCGGCTAGTCCTTGAGGATCAATTCGCGTGGCGTGTTGGCGAGCGGTTCGCAGCCGGTCTCGGTGACCCGGAAGCACTCGCTGATCTCGATGCCCCAGTCGTCCATCCAGATGCCCGGCATGAAGTGGATCGTCATGTTGGGCTGCAGCACCGTGGTGTCGCCGGGGCGCAGGGAGATGGTGTGCTCGCCCCAATCCGGCGGGTAGTTGAGCCCGGTGGAGTAGCCGCAGCGGGATTCCTTGATGAGCCCGTGCTTGGCGATGGTGTCGCGCCAGACCCGCTCGACCTCCTCGGCGGTGACGCCGGGCTTGATGAAGTCGAAGGCGGCTTCGATCCCCTCGACCACCCAGGAGGCGGCGTTGGCCAGCTTCTTCGGCGGCTTGCCGATGAAGACCGTGCGCGCCTGGGGACAGTGGTAGCGCTTGCGGCAGCCTGCCAGCTCTAGGATCGTCGCCTCGCCCTTCTTGAAAACCTCGTCGCTCCAGGTCAGATGCGGCGTCGCCGTGCCGGCGCCGGTCGGCAGCATCGGGACGATGGCGGTGTAGTCGCCGCCGTACTCCGGGGTGCCGCTGATCCCGGCCTGGTAGATCGCCGCCGCGGCGTCGCACTGCCGGTTGCCCGGCGTCACCTGCTCGAAAGCGACGGCCATGACCTTTTCCAGGATCGTGGCGGCCTGTTGCATCAGCTCGAGCTCGGCCGGTGACTTGATGCAGCGCACCCAGTTCACCAGCGCTTCGGCGTTGATGAAGGTGGAGTTCGGAAGGTCTCCCTTGAGCGCCTCGTAGCCGGCCGGCGAGAAGTAGTAGCTGTCCATTTCCAGTCCCACGGTGCCGCGGTCGAGTCCGCGCGCCTTCAGCACGTCGGCGGCGAAGTTCATCGGGTGCTTCAACGGCGTTTGAACGAAGTCGTCGCCATAGGGATAGATGTTCTCTTCCTTGAGATAGGTAGTGACGCGGGCGCCATTGCCGTCGATACCGCGGCCGATCCACAGAGGCTCGTCGAGGTCGAGCGCAACTACCACGCACTGCGGCGTGTAGAAGGACCAACCGTCGTAGCCAGTCAGGTAGTTCATGTTCGCAGTGTCGTGGCATAGCAGAACCTCGATGCCGTGCGCCTGCATCGAGGTCTTGGTGCGCTCAAGCCGTGTATCGTACTCGCTTCTGTCGAATGCCAGCATGCCAGGGGCCTCGATCGCTAAGGGCAAAGCCGTGAAGTGCCCGGAGCCTAGGCCAGGGCAACGCTTCCTGAATAGTGGGAAACGACATAATCCTGCAAGGAACGCGACGGCTTGGCGGCGCATCTGCGGAATCCGCATGGCTGTGCGCGCAAGTCGGCATTTCCCGCCAGGGGCAGACTGTGTTTAGCTAGCTTGAAAGTTATGTTGCACCTGCGAAGAGTGAGAGCGCATGCCTCTGGATCCCGGGATCCTCAAGTACATCGAAATCACCGACAAGGTCTTCCCGCCGGATTTCCTGGATTCGCCGATCGGCGAGCAGCGGCAGATGTACGCAGACCTTGCCAAGTCCTTCGACTATCCGCGCCCGGAGTCCATCGAGGTCGAAGACAAGACCGTCGGCCCGCGCAAGGTTGCGGTGCGCATCTTCCGTCCGGAAAAGGATCCGGCAAGGCAGGGCAAGCAACCCTGCCTTTTTTATATGCACGGGGGAGGCTACGTCTTCGGCAACCTCGACAGCCATGACTCGATTACTGCGGAGATCGCGGAGCGGGCCGGGGTCACCGTGATCTCCATCGACTACAGCCTGGCGCCGGAGAAGCCGCATCCCGCGGCCTGCGAAGACTGCTGGTCGGTCATCCTCGAGGTGACCGCAAACCCGGAACTCTACGGCATCGATCCCGACCGCCTCGCGGTCGCCGGCGATAGCGCTGGCGGAAATCTCTCCGGGGCGATGTGTCTGAAGGCCCGCGCCGCCGGCGGACCCAGGCTGAGCGGGCAGGTGCTGATCTATCCCGGTTTTGGCCTGGAGCTGTCGGAGCCGGCGCGCTGCGTGACGCCGGACGCGCCGGGTTTCAGCCGCGCCGAGCACGACTACTACCGCCGCGCCTACCTTGGCGGCGCCGAGACCACCGACGACCCTCTGGCGTTTCCCCTGCTCAATAACGACTATACGGATCTGCCGCCGGCCTATGTGGTGGTGGCGCAGTACGACCCGCTGCGCGACGACGGCGAGGTCTACTCCGACCGCCTCTGCGCCGCCGGCGTGAACAGCGAGCTGCATCTCGGCCGCGGCCTGATCCACGGCTTTCTGCGCGCCCGGCACATGAGCAAGCCGGCCGGCGAGGCCTTCGAGGGCATCTGCAAGGCGGTCGGAAAGTTCCTGAGGGACTGACGAATGACCGCGAAGCCGCTCGACTCCCCGTCACGCTCAACAGCCGGCAGCATTCAATCCCTGACCAGCGACCGCAACTGGCTGACGGTCGAATGGCAGCATGGCGGCGTCAGCCGCTACCCGGCGATCTGGTTGCGCGACAATCTTCCCGAAGGGCGTCATGCCGGGAACGGCCAACGGCTGTTCGATATCTCGGCGCTGCCCGAGGACATCGCGCTTGGCGATGCCGAGCTCGCCGGCGACGGGTCGGTGCGGCTGCTGTTCCAGCCCGAAGCGCTGCGCTGCAGCTTTTCAGCGGTCTGGCTCTACGCCCACCGCCTCGAGGGCGCCGCGCCGCCCGCGGCACGTCAGCTCTGGGATGGAACCCATCGGCTGAAGGACATGGATTTTCCGGCGATCGCGGAGTCCGGGGAAGCGCTGCGGGACTGGCTTGCGGCGGTGCGCGACCATGGCGCCGCCCTGCTGCGCGGCGTGCCGCCGGAAGCGGAGCGGATTTTCGACGTGGTCGCGCTCTTCGGCTATGTTCGCGAGACCAACTATGGCCGGCTGTTCGACGTGATCAGCGAGGCGGAGCCGAGCAATCTGGCTTTTTCCAACCTCGGCCTCGGCCTGCACACAGACAATCCCTACCGCGACCCCGTGCCGGGCCTGCAGCTGCTGCACTGTCTGGTCGCGGAATCCGACGGCGGGGAGTCCGTGGTGGTGGACGGCTTCGCGGTGGCCGAACGGCTGCGCAAGGAGGCGCCCGAGGACTTCGCGCTGCTGACCCGTCATGCCGTGCCCTTCGCCTTCAGATCCAAGGACGCGCAGCTCGAAGCGCGCAGCCCGCTGATCGAGCTCGACGCGGAAGGGCGGCTGCGCGGCGTCCGCTACAACAACCGCTCGGCGGCGCCGCTCGATCTCGCGCCGGAGGTGCTGCCGGACTTCTATCGCGCCTACCGGCGGTTCGGGCGGATGCTGCACGACCCGGCTTTTGCGGTGTCCTTCCGTCTGGCGCCAGGCGACCTCTTTATCGTCGACAACCGGCGGGTTCTGCATGGCCGCAAGGGCTTCTCCGGCGGCAAGCGGCATCTGCAGGGCTGTTACGCCGACAAGGATTCCCTGGAAAGCAAGATCCGCATTCTGGAGAGCGAGATATGACCGGGAGGGCACAAGAGGTTTTTGCGGAACTGGAAGCGCTCTTCGCCGAGCACGGCAAGGAAGCTTACGGCGAGGACGTGACTCAGCTCGAGCACATGCTGCAGTGCGCCGCCTGCGCGGCCTCGGAAGGGGCATCCGACAGTCTGGTCGCCGCCGCACTGCTGCACGATGTCGGACACCTGATCGAGGAAGCCGACGACGCCTACGGCTATCACAAGCACGACCGCTCAGGCGCTGCCTTTCTCAGCGGATACTTTGGTCCGGAAGTCAGCGAGCCGGTGCGTCTGCACGTCGCCGCAAAGCGCTACCTCTGCGCCGTCGAGCCAGAATATTTCGACTGCCTCTCGGCCGCCTCGGTGCATTCGCTGTCGAAGCAGGGTGGGCCGATGTCTGCCGAGGAGGTCGCCGCCTTCGAACGCAATCCGCAGTACCGCGATGCAGTACGGCTGCGCCGCTGGGACGATCTCGGCAAGGTCGAGGGCTTGAAGGTCGAAGGCCTGGCGCACTACCGGCCGCTGCTGGAATCGCTGGTGCGGAGCTAGCCTACCGTCAGGTCGAGCGGGGTCAATCCCTCGATCTCGGCGTGCAGCCTGTCGCCTGGCTGGATCGGGCCGACGCCGGCCGGCGTCCCGGTAAAGATCAGGTCGCCGGGCTTGAGTTCGACGAATCCCGCCAGATGCCTCAACACGTCCTCGACCGGCCAGATCAGGTCGGAGATGTTGCCGCTCTGCCGGGTCTCGCCGTTGATCTTCAGTTCGATCGCACCGCAGGTCATGGGCTGGCCGGCGCGCGTCAGTGGACCGCAGGGGGCGGCGTTGTCGAAGGCCTTGCCCATTTCCCAGGGACGGCCGGCCTTTTTCGCCACGCCCTGAAGATCGCGGCGGGTCAGGTCGATGCCCACGGCATGGCCGAAGACTTTCGCATCTGGCCCCAGCGCGACCACCAACTCGACTTCGTGATGAAGGTCCTTGGTGGCAGGAGGGTAGGGGATGCTTCCGCCACCCGGCACCAGGGCATCGGCGGGCTTCATGAAAAAGAAAGGCGCTTCCCGCTCGGGATCGTGGCCCATCTCGCGGCTGTGTTCGGCATAGTTCCGCCCGACGCAATAGATCCGGCGCAGGGGAAAGGCTTCGTCGCTCTCCGCGATGGGAAGCGCGATCGGTTCCTGCGGGGGGAAGGCGAAATTCACGATCCCGGCCAGGCTAGACCGAGAAGCTCTCGCCGCAGCCGCAACGGCTCTTTTCGTTGGGATTGGTGAAGACGAAGCCGGATTCCAGCTTGCCTTCCTGGTAGTCCATCTCGCTGCCGAGCAGGAACATGGTCGCGGAGGGGTCGATGTAGATGCGCACGCCCTTGTCCTCGATCACGTCCTCGAACTTCTTCTGCTCCTTGACGTACTCGACGAAGTAGCTGAGTCCTGAGCAGCCGCGGGTTTTCACGCCGACCCGCAGGCCGAGCACGTCCTCGTCTCCGGCTTTGCTCATCAAACGCTTCACCCTTTCGGCGGCAGCGTCTGTCAGCGTTATGATCGGTGCCATTGCGGTTTACTCTCCTTGGCGTTCAGACAGAATCTTGGATCAAAAGATGCCGAGCGCAAGCATTGCGTCTTCGCTCATCATCTCCTTGGTCCAGGGCGGCTCCCAGGTCAAGGTCACCGTCACCTCGCCGGCGCCTTCGACCTCGGCCACGGCCTTGGCGACCATGCCCGGCATCTGCCCGGCGACTGGGCAGGCTGGGGCGGTCAGGGTCATCAGCACACTGACCGAGCCGTCCGCGGAGATCTTGTTCTCGTAGATCAGGCCGAGGTCATAGATGTTCACCGGAATCTCCGGGTCGTAGACGCTGCGCAATGCCTCGACGATCTGCTCTTCGCCGGCGGGCGTGGCACCTTCCGGCAAGGCTGTCCCGGCGTGCGCCTGCAGGCCTTCCTCCGCGCCTTCCTCCATGCTTCCCGCCCAGAGGTAGGGGTTGTAGTGGGCGGCGGCGGGGTGGCCTTCCTGCATCATTTCGCCGGGATCCGGCGCGATGGGCCGGTCCTTGGTCTTGCTGTCGTCTGACATCAGCCGAACATCTCCTTGACGGTTTCCAGCGCCTCGACGAGGGCATCGACCTCGGCGCGGGTATTATAGAGGCCGAAGGACGCACGCGCCGTGGCGGCGATGCCGAAGCGGTCCATCACCGGCTGGGCGCAGTGGTGACCGGCGCGCACGGCGACGCCCTTGCGGTCGAGGATCGTCCCGGCGTCGTGGGCGTGGCAGTCCTCCATGACGAAGGAGATGATGCTCGCCTTCTCCTCCGCCTCGCCGACGATCTTGAGGCCAGGAATGCGTTTCATGCGTTCCGTGGCATAGGCCAGCAGGCCGTCCTCCTGGGCGTGGATGCTGTCGAAGCCGAGCGCGGTGAGATAGTCGATCGCCGCGCCCATGCCGATCGCCTCGACGATCGGCGGCGTGCCGGCCTCGAAGCGGTGCGGCGGCTCCTTGTATGTACTACCGGTGAGCGTGACCTCGCTGATCATCTCGCCGCCGCCTTGATAGGGCGGAAGGGCCTGCAGCAGCTCCATCTTGCCGTAGAGCACGCCGATGCCGGTCGGCCCGTAGATCTTGTGACTGGAAAAGCAATAGAAGTCGGCGTCGAGATCGCGCATGTCGAGCGCCATGTGCGGCGCCGCCTGGCAGCCGTCGACCAGGATCTTGGCGCCGGCATCGTGGGCCATCCTGGCAACCCGCTTGATCGGTACCAGGCTGCCGAGGGCGTTGGAAATGTGGGTGATGGCAACCAGCTTGACCTTGGGGCCGAGCAGCTTGCCGTAGGCTTCGAGATCGAGATTTCCGGCGTCGTCGATGGGGATGGCTTTCAGAACCACGCCCTTACGCGCGCAGAGCAGCTGCCAGGGCACGATGTTGGAGTGATGCTCCATCTCCGAGATCAGGATCTCGTCGCCAGGCTCCAGAAAGGCCTCGCCGAAGCTGTGGGCGACCAGGTTGATCGCCTCGGTTGCGCCGCGGGTGAAGACGATTTCGTCTTCATGGGCCGCATTGACGAAGCGCGCGGTCTTGCTGCGCGCCTCCTCGTAGTGGTCGGTCGAAATCTGGCTCAGGCGGTGGATACCGCGATGGACGTTGGCGTAGTAGGTTCTATAGGCGGCATCCATGGCGTCGAGCACCTGCACCGGCTTCTGGGCCGAGGCGGCATTGTCGAGATAGACCAGCGGCTTGCCGTAGACCTCCTGCTTCAGGATCGGGAAGTCCTCGCGGATCTTCTCGACGTCGAAGGCCAGGGTCGAGTTACCGCCGGGAGCGATGTCGGCCAGCTGCTCGCTCATGCGCTTTCCTCCCGCTCCAGCCAGGCGGAAATCCGGGCCGCCAGCAGTTCCCTGATTGCGCCGTCCTCGACCCCCTGCAAAGTGTCGGCGAGGAAGGATTCGATCAGCAGGCGACGCGCCTTATTCTCCGGAATGCCGCGCGAGCGCAGATAGAACAGGGCAACGTCGTCGAGCTCGCCGGCGGTCGCGCCGTGGGCGCAGAGCACGTCGTCGGCGTAGATCTCCAGCTCGGGCTTGGTGTCGATCTCGGCCTTGTCCGACAGCAGCAGGGTCTTGTTCATCATCCGGCCGTCGGAGCGCTGGGCATCCGGGGAGACCAGAATTTTGCCCTGGAAAACGCCGCGCGCCTTGCCGTCGAGGGCGCCCTTGACGACCTCGCGGCTGGTGGTGTCGGGCACCGCATGGGTTACCGAGGTGGTGATGTCGCAGTGCTGCGTGCCGTCCTGCAGATAGGCGCCGTCGAGACGGCAGCTTGCGCCTTCGCCGGCCAGGGTCAGGTGGATTTCGTTGCGCGACAGCGCTGCACCCTCGCTGAGGACATAGGCGTTGTAGCCGCCGCCCGCGGCGACCCGCACGCTCGACGTCGAGAGATAGAGGGTGTCGCGCGGGGCGTCCTGCAGTGTGATGTGCGTCAGCGTGGCATTCTCGCCGACGGCGATCTCCGTGACCGAATTTGCGGCGTAGGGCCCGCCGCCGAGGCCGAGTTGGCTCTCGATCAGCGTTGCTTTGCCGCCCTCGATGGCGATGAGGTTGCGCGGCTGGAACAGCGGCGCGTCCGGCCCGGCGACGCCGAGCGACACCAGGTGGATCGGCTTGTCCGGGCTTTCGGTAACCTTGAGATAGAGGCCGTCGGCGAAGAAGGCGGTGTTCAGCGCCGCCATTGGCAGCGCCTCGATGTCCAGACCCTCGCCGAGTTTCCCGGCCAGGCGCGGTAGCGCCGCTGCCAGGCTCTCGCCGAGCCCCTCGTCCGAGAGCTGAGCGCGGAAGTGGCCGTTGACGAACACCAGGCGATGCGCCGGGAAGGGAAGGCGGGGCAGGGCGTCCAGAGTGATGTCCGCATCGCCGGCGCCGCCCGGCAAGAAGCCGTCCAGCTTCAGCCGGGTGTACTTCCAGGCTTCGTCGCGGCGGCTCGGCAGGCCGCGCGTCTTCAGCGCCGCGATGGCTTCGTCGCGCAGGGACCCGACAACATCGCCTGCCGGGCGCTGGGCGCGGGCAAAGGCCTCGAGATAGGGCTGCAGGCTGTCTGTCGTCGTCTCGGCCATGGCTTACGCGGCCGCCGGCTTGACGAAGTCGGCGTAGCCTTCCTTCTCCAGCTTCTGCGCCAGCTCCGGCCCGCCGCTCTCGGCGATCCTGCCGTTGGCGAGTACATGCACCTTGTCGGGCACGATGTAGTCGAGCAGGCGCTGGTAATGGGTGATGACCAGCATCGAACGCTCCGGCGAGCGCAATGCGTTGACACCGTCGGCGACGGTTTTCAGCGCGTCGATGTCGAGCCCGCTATCGGTCTCGTCGAGGATCGCGAAGGCGGGTTCCAGCACCGCGAGCTGCAGGATCTCGTTGCGCTTCTTCTCGCCGCCGGAAAAGCCGACATTGACGGCACGTTTCAGGAACTCGGACTCCATGCCCAGCTCCTTGGCCTTGGCGCGGACCAGCTTCATCAGCTCCATGGCATCGAGCTCGTTCTCGCCGCGGTATTTGCGCACGGCGTTGACCGCCTCCTTGAGGAAGGTGGTGTTGGGCACGCCGGGGATCTCGACCGGGTACTGGAAGGCGAGGAAAAGGCCCTCGCCGGCGCGTTCCTCGGGGGCCATCTCCAGGATGTTCTTGCCCTTGAAGAGCACCTCGCCGGCGCTCGCCTCGTAGCCGTCGCGGCCCGAGAGCAGATAGGACAGAGTCGACTTGCCGGAGCCGTTCGGCCCCATGATGGCATGCACTTCTCCCGGACCGATCGACAGGTCGATCCCCTTTAGGATCTCCTTGCCTTCGATCGAAGCGTGCAGGTTCTTGATTTCCAACATTATATCGATCTCTCGTTGCTTATCCGACGCTGCCTTCAAGGGAGATTCCGACCAGCTTCTGAGCCTCGACGGCGAACTCCATGGGCAGCTGCTGCAGCACCTCGCGGCAGAAGCCGTTGACCACCAGCGCGACCGCGCTCTCCTCGGGAATGCCGCGCTGGCGGCAATAGAACAACTGGTCGTCGCTGATTCGCGAGGTGGTGGCCTCGTGCTCGACCCTGGCGCTGCGGTTCTTGCTCTCGATGTAAGGCACGGTGTGGGCGCCGCACTTGTCGCCGATCAGCAGGGAGTCGCACTGGGTGTAGTTGCGCCCGTTCTCCGCCTTGGGGCTCATGCGCACCAGACCGCGATAGGTCTGCTGCGCCTTGCCCGCGGAGATGCCCTTGGAGATGATCCGCGACTTGGTGTTCTTGCCGAGGTGGATCATCTTGGTACCGGTATCGGCCTGCTGGGCATTGTTGGTGATGGCGATGGAGTAGAACTCGCCGGAGCTATCGTCGCCACGCAGGATGCAGCTGGGATACTTCCAGGTGATCGCCGAGCCGGTCTCGACCTGGGTCCAGGAAATCTTCGAGCGGTCGCCGCGGCAGTCGCCGCGCTTGGTGACGAAGTTGTAGATGCCGCCCTTGCCGTTTTCGTCGCCGGGATACCAGTTCTGCACCGTCGAGTACTTGATCTCGGCGTCCTCCAGCGCGATCAGCTCGACCACGGCGGCGTGGAGCTGATTCTCATCGCGCTGCGGTGCCGTGCAGCCCTCCAGGTAGCTGACGTAGGAGCCCTTGTCGGCGATGATCAGGGTGCGCTCGAACTGCCCGGTATTCTCGGCGTTGATCCGGAAGTAGGTGGACAGCTCCATCGGGCAGCGCACGCCCTCCGGGATGTAGACGAAGGAGCCGTCGGTATAGACCGCCGAGTTGAGGCAGGCGTGCTTGTTGTCGGCGTAGGGGACGATGCTGCCGAGGTACTTCCTGACCAACTCCGGGTGGTTCTTCACCGCCTCGGAGATCGAGCAGAAGATGACGCCGACTTGCTCCAGCTTCTTCCTGAAGGTGGTGGCGACGGAGACGCTGTCGAACACCGCATCGACGGCGACGCCGGCCAGCATCTCCTGCTCGCGCAGAGGGATGCCGAGCTTCTCGTAGGTCTCGAGCAGCTTGGGATCGACCTCGTCGAGCGACTTGGGCGCATCGTCCTTGGACTTCGGCGCGGAGTAGTAATAGCTCTCCTGATAGTCGATCTGCGGGAAGTCGACCTTGGCCCAGCCCGGCTCCGGCATGGTCAGCCAATGGCGATAGGCTTTCAGCCGCCATTCGAGCAGCCACTCCGGCTCCTCCTTCTTGGCGGAGATGAAGCGGATGATGTCCTCGTTCAGGCCCTTGGGCGCGGTATCGGATTCGATATCCGTGACGAAGCCGTACTTGTACTTCCCGCCGAGTGTCTTGACCTTTTCGACGGTCTCGATTGAAGCCGCCATCTCTCCTCGCTTTCGTTGGTTCAAGGCTTTAATTAAGCCTTTTATTTATTTGTTATCTCAGTGTTCTTTTCACTTTCAACTCCGCTATCCCGCGGCACCAGGAAGGCTTCGGGGATACCGGCCATATCGGCCAGGCTCACCGTCGCCAGGGCGTCGCGGATCGCCGTGTTGACCTTGTTCCAGCCGCCGCTCATCGGGCAGAGGCGTTCGACGTCGCAGTGGCTCTCGGCGCCCTCGACGCAGGCCGTCAGGGCGATCGGGCCCTCCAGCGCCTGGATCACCTCGGAAACCGCGATCCTCTCCGCCGGCCTCACCAAGCGATAGCCGCCGCTGGCGCCGCGCTGCGCCACCACAAGGTCGGCGTGCGACAGGGCGTTGAGGATCTTGGAAACCGTCGGCAAGGGAATCGCCGTGGAATCCGAGATCTGCTGAGCGCTGCGCAGGTCGTCGCGCGCCGCCATCTGGGACATCACGACGACCCCATAGTCGGTCAGGCGGTTAAGCCGGATCATGCTGCGCTCCAATCCTTACCAATCTGGTATGGATTTATTGATTCTGTCCGGAAAATCAAGCCTTTTCGAGCGAGAGCGGCACCTCAACTCTCGTCCAGGACCGCCGCGGTGTCACCGCCGCTGCCGCGTCCCGGCAGCACGGCGTTGAGCAAGACACCGGTGATCGCCGCCAAGGCCATCGACGTCACGGTGATGACGTCGCCGAGCTGCAGGGAAGCGCCGCCGATGCCGATCACCAGGATGATCGAGGAAATCAGCAGGTTGCGCTTCTCCGAGAGATCCACCTTGGCGTCGATCAGGGTGCGCAGCCCGTTGGAGGCGATCACCCCGAACAGGGCGATGGCGACCCCGCCCATTACGGCGGTCGGGATAGTGCCGAGAAAGGCCGCCACGCTGCCGACGAAGCCGAGCAGGACCGCCAGTACCGCCGCGCCGCCGATCACCCAGACGCTGAACACGCGGGTGATCGCCATCACGCCGATGTTTTCGCCGTAGGTGGTGTTGGGGGGACCGCCGAGCAGGCCGGCCAGCATGGTCGCCAGGCCGTCGCCGAGCAGCGAGCGGTGCAGGCCCGGCGTCTTCAGGAAGTTACGGCCGACGACGCGGCTCAGCACCACCTGGTCGCCGATATGCTCGGCGATGGTGACGATGGCGACCGGCACCAGGATCGGCAGCACCACCCAGGGGATGCCGCCGCCCCCGGTCAGGCCGGAGAAGGTGAGGGTGAAGTCGGGCATGCGGAACAGCGGCGCCGCGGCGACCGGGGCGAAATCGACGATGCCCAGCAGGATCGAAAGCAGATAGCCGCAGAGGATGCCGAGCAGGATCGGCACCACGGCGAAGAAGCCTCTGAGAACGAGACTGAAGACCAGCACGCAGCCCAGAGTGAACAGCGCGACCAGGAAGTGGATCAGGCTGTAGTCGCCGCCGCCCGCGGTGTTCTGCGCCATGCTGACGGCGACGCTGGCGAGCCCCAGGCCGATCACCATGATCACCGGGCCGACGACGATCGGCGGCAGCAGCTGCAGCAGCCAGCTGACGCCGAAGGCGCGGATTGCCGCGGCAACGCAGAGATAGACGATGCCGGCGCAGAAGGCGCCGAACATTGCGCCGGGGATGCCGGCGACGGCCGCGGCGGCGACGATCGGGCCGATGAAGGCGAAGGAGGAACCGAGATAGGCGGGGATATGTCCGCCGGTCACGGCGATGTAGAGCAGGGTGCCGAGGCCGGAGGAGACCAGTGCCACGGCGGGCGAGAGTCCGGTCAGCAGCGGCACCAGGACGGTCGCCCCGAACATCGCGAAGAGATGCTGCAGCGACAGCACTGCCCAGATGTGCGCGGTGGGCCGCTGCTCGACGGAAATCGCCTGAACCGCTGCGTCCTTTGCTTCAGTCATGATCCTTCCCCCCCGAAAAGCTGCGAAGTGTCGGCGCGATCATTCAGTGCCGAAGATACGGTCTCCGGCATCGCCCAGGCCGGGCACGATGTAGGCATTCTGGTCGAGGTGACTGTCCAGCGCGGCGGCGAAGACGGGCACCTCAGGATGCGCCGCGGCGAAGACCGCCATGCCCTCGGGCGCGGCAACCAGCGCCATGAAACGGATATCCTGGGGCCGGGCGCCGTGCTCTATCAGAACCTGCGCGGCGTGCACGGCGGAGCCGCCGGTCGCCAGCATAGGATCGACCAGGATTGCCCGGCCGATGGGGTCCGGCAGCTTGACGTAGTATTCCCTGGGTTGCTTGGTCTGGGGATCGCGGTAGAGGCCGATATGGCCTTCGCGGGCCGAGGGGATCAGCTCGCGCAGCCCTTCGGCCATGCCCAGCCCGGCGCGCAGGATCGAGACGATCGAGATGTCCTGGGCCAGCTTCGGCGCCTGCATCCCGGCGACAGGAGTTTGGATCTCGATCGTCGCCAGCGGCAGGTCGCGGGTGATCTCGTAGCCCATCAGCAGCCCGATCTCGCGCAGCAGCTGACGAAACAGAATCGGCGGCGTCTCGACATCGCGCATCATCGTCAGCTTGTGCTGGATCAGAGGATGGTCGAGGACCTCAAGGCTGGGAAAATCCTGTGCCGTCGGCATCGTCGTTCCGCTTCCTGGGATTGCGGGAGAGCAGGGGGAGCGCGAGCAGGGCCCCGCCGACGCTGACCGCCGCCATGGCGAAGAAAGCCTGCCCCCCGGCCCACTCGTAAAGCTCGCCGGAGAGTAGCATCATCGCGCCCATTGCCAAGCCCCCGAGGACCCCGGAGTAGAAGGTTTGTATGCTGGCGATGCGGTCGGGCGGCGCGGCGTCGGTGATCATGTTCATCGCCGCCAGGTGAGTCAGGCCGAAGGTGCCGGCGTGGAGCAGCTGGCCGAGCGCGAGCGGAACAAAGTCCGTGGTGAGCGCAAAGAGCGACCAGCGCAGCAGCCCGCAAAATCCGGCGGCGAGCAGCAGCGCCGCAGGGGACCAGCGCCGCACCAGCGGCGCGCTGACCCAGAACAAGACGATCTCCGCCCCGGTGCCGAGCGCCCAGAGCGCACCCACCGCGGTCGGGCTGTGTCCCGAAGCTATCCAGTACAATGAGGAGAAACCGTAGAACAGCGCGTGGCTCGCCTGCAGCACGGCGCCGGCGACCAGAAACAGCAGCAGATTTCTCCGCCCGACCAGATCGCGCCAGCGGGTCTGCAGCCGGCGCGGCCCGCTGCGCCGGCCTTCGTTGGGCAGGGCGAGGCTGGCCAGGGTGGCGCAGGCGAAGGCCGCGAGCAGCAGCCAGAGCACGATCCCCGCCTGTTCCGGCGCGATCAGCGCGCCGCCGCCGAAGGCCGCGGCAATGAAGGTGAGGGAGCCCCAGATGCGGATCCGGCCATAGATCAGGTCGTGGCGCCGCACCGCCTGCATGGTCAGGCTCTCGCAGAGCGGCATCAGGGCGCTGAGCGCGGCCGCGGCGAGCACCTGCAGGACCAGGAGCTGCCAGAAGCCGCCGGGCAGGAAAAACAGCGTGAAGACGAACAGGCAGCTCGCGGCGGCGGCCACCAGGGCGTACTTGGGGGAGCCGCCGAGGTCCGCGAGCTGCCCGATCAAGGGGCCGGACGGCACCCGCACCCAGACCGAAACCGCGAGCAGGATTCCAATCTCGCCCGGCGTCAGGCCACGGCCCTCCAGCCATAGCGGCCAGAAGGGCAGGTAGAGTCCGATGGTGAGGAAGGTGCCGGCGCTGACGAAGGCGTAGCGGGCCGAAAGGGCGAGCCGGGAGCTCTCCGCGGTCACGGCGCCGCGCCCGTCAGGCTAGGCGAAGGCCTTGAAGGTGATGAGGGTGAAGGTGTCCTGGATGCCCGGCAGCGTCTGGATGCTTTCGTTGACGAAGTGACCGATGTCGTCGTCGTCCTGGAGGTAGCACTTCACCAGCAGATCGTACTGCCCGGAGGTGGAGTGCACCTCGGAAACCTGCTCCACCGACTGTACCAGGTCGTCTGCGACCTCGTAGGCCTTACCGAGCGCGCACTTCACATGGATGAAAATCGTCTGCATCAGGTGGGTTCCGCTGTTGCTCCGGCGGCCATCATACAAGAATGACCGCCGCCGAAAAGGGATCGCTCGAGGCGGACCGGCCGGTTCAGTTTGCGGGGGTGGGCACAGGGCGCAGCAGGAAAGCCGGCGTGTCGTCGCCGAACGGCTTGCTGGACACGTTGGAGAGGAAGGGGTCGTGCCGGTCGGGGCGCGGCTGGCTGTCCTCGCGCTTGCCGCCCTTGCGCGACTTTTCGCGGCGCCCCTCTCCGCTCCGCTTGCTGTCCTGGGCCGGCTGCTGCGCCGTGTCCTTCTTCGGCGCGGTGTCTTTCTTCCGCTCTTCGCCCTTGGCCTGCGCCTCGTCCTGCGCCTTGGGCTCCTGCTTCAGCGCCTCGGCCTTCTTTTCGGCGGGCTGGCTGTTGGTTTCCGGCGCGTCGGCAGCGGGTTCGGGCGCGTTCACGGCCTGGATATTGCGGCCGATCAGCTGCTCGATGGCGGCGACGTACTTACGGTCGGCGCGGGTCGAGAGGGTGTAGGAGATACCCGAACGTCCGGCGCGTCCGGTCCGGCCGATGCGGTGGACATAGTCCTCGGCATTGGAAGGAACGTCGAAGTTGAAGACGTGGCTGACCGCCGGAATGTCGAGGCCGCGGGCGGCGACGTCGGAGCAGACCAGGATCTTGATCTCGCCCTTCTTAAAGGCGGCCAGGGTGGCCATGCGCGCCGGCTGAGCCATATCGCCGTGTAGCGCTCCGGCGGAGTAGCCGCGCCGCTCCAGGGAGCGGTGCAGGACGCCGACGTCGCGCTTGCGGTTGCAGAACACCAGAGCGCTGGTCACTTCCACATGGTCGAGCAGCTCGCGCAGCGTGGCCCGCTTGGCCTTCGGCTCGTCGGGCGCCTTGATCAGATGCTGGGTGACCGTGTCGGCGGTCTTCGATGGCGGCCCGGCGGAGATTTCCTTCGGATTAATCAGGAAGGCATCCGCGAGGCGGCGGATTTCCTTCTCCATGGTGGCGGAGAAGAACAGCGTCTGGCGCATCTTCGGCAGATAGCCGACGATCCGCTCGACATCGGGAATGAAGCCCATGTCGAGCATACGGTCGGCTTCGTCGATCACCAGCAGCTTGGTGTCGGCGAGCAGAATGTTGCCGCGCTCGATCAGATCGAGCAGCCGGCCCGGCGTGGCGATCAGGACATCGACGCCCTTTTCCAGCGCCTTGACCTGCTCGTCGAAGCGCTCGCCGCCGATCAGCAGGGCCATTTCCAGCTTGTTGTACTTGCCGTACTTGATGAAGTTCTCGGCGACCTGGGCCGCGAGCTCGCGGGTCGGCTCGAGGATCAGGGAGCGGGGCATGCGCGCGCGGGCGCGCCCCTGGGCCAAGACGTCGATCATCGGCAGGACGAAGGAGGCCGTTTTGCCGGTGCCGGTCTGCGCGACGCCGAGGACGTCGCGCGCCATGAGCACATAGGGGATCGCTTTTTCTTGTATAGGTGTAGCCGTGGTGTAGCCCGAGTCAGAGACTGCCTTCAGCACCTCCGGACTCAGTCCAAGTTCGTCAAAGTTCATGAAGATTCTTTATCTTTCGCAATTGACCGCGCGGTTTGTCTTGGCGCGGATTTCTTTTTCACCGTTTCAGATGTGGCGCGATCATAGGATTTCAAGCGCCGCTGTCAACCTGCAAAGCCTCTAAAGCCTTTCGTTACCAGGGATTCAGGGCTTTGTGCAGATTTCGCAACAAGCGCAAAGATAGCCTACGATTACATCAATTTTATTACGCGCCTATTTCAGACCGCAAGCATCGCGGGAAATTTCCACGGCGCTCCAGCCATGCTAACCTCGGCTCATGACCCTGCGCGCCACCGAGTCGCTGCTGCTGCTGATCGACATTCAGGAACGCTTGGCCCCGGCGATCGAGGGCGGCGGCCAGGTCGTGCAGCGCATCGAACTGCTGCTGCGCGCCGCCAAGCGGCTCGGTATACCGGCCCTGGCCAGCGAGCAGTATCGCAAGGGGCTGGGTTTGACCCTGGCGGTGCTCTGCGAGGATCTGCCCCCGGAACGGCGGATCGAGAAGACGGCCTTTTCCGCCCTGCGCGAAGCGCCGCTCGCCAAGGCCATCGCCGGCGAAGCCAAGCCTCAGATCGTGGTCGCCGGCATGGAATGCCATGTCTGCGTCCTGCAGACGGTGCTGGATCTGCTGGCGCAGGATTACGAGGTCTATCTGGTGCGCGACGCCGTGGGCTCTCGCCGGCAGCGCGACCTGGATGCCGGTATCGCCCGCATGGAGCGGGCAGGCGCCATTCCCGTGACCGCCGAGATGGTGGTCTTCGAGTGGCTGGAGCGCGCCGGGACGCCGGAGTTCAAGGATCTGCTCGACCTGATCAAGTAGGGACGGAGCCATGGCGCGGAAGAAAACTCCCTTGGCTTTGCTGCCGGGCCTGATCCTCGATGCAGCGCTCTGGCGGCATCAGCTCGAACATCTGGGCGACATCGCCGAGATGCGGGTCGCCGACTTCACCACCCAGGACAGCATTCCCGAGATGGCGCGCTCGGTTCTCGAGATGATGCCGGAGGAGACCTTCGCGCTCGCCGGCCTCTCCATGGGCGGCTACGTCGCGCTGGAGGTTCTGCGCCAAGCACCGGAGCGGATCGAACGCCTGGCGCTGCTCGACACCCGCGCGGCCCCCGACGATCCCGAGGAGATCGCGCGCCGTCGCGCCCTGGTCAGGATGTCCAAGGTCGGAGAATTCAAAGGCGTGACCGAGCGCCTGCTGCCGCTGTTCATCCACGAGGACCGTCTGACCGACCGCCCCCTGGTCGCGGCGATCCAGGCGATGTCGAAGCGGGTCGGCCGCGAGGCCTTCGGCCGGCAGCAGCAGGCCATCCTTACCCGGCTCGACGCCCGGCCGCTGCTCGGCCGCATCGAGGTTCCGACCCTCGTTCTCTGCGGCCGTCAGGACAGGCTGACCCCGCTCGCGCATCACCAAGCCATGGCGAAGGAGATTGCCAACGCCGAGCTGGTGGTCGTCGAGGACTGCGGCCACCTGGCGCCGATTGAACGCCCGGAGGAGACGACCGCAGCGCTGCGGGAGTGGCTTGAGGGAAGGATACCAGGTTAGCAAAGGAAATGTGACGCTACGTACCTAAAAACTTACAAACGCAACGAACGGCTCAATGGGGTGCGTTCGGAAACCTTCACGGCCTCTCTCGCAGTCGTAAAAGACGGGTTTCGGTAAAGGGTCTCCAAAGGTGTCACCAAGGTTCTCAAATATCAGCGATCATCTTTTCGATCACATCGAAATCGCGATATCCCTCAATCAAATTAAATCCTGAGAATATCTCGTATATGAACTCGCATAGCGGATCCGATTCAACGTACCCCGGATTCGACCGTCTCAACGAAAGGAGTGCGAGCTCAAGGCGCTTGAAGTAGCCAAAGATTCTCTCGTCATTTATTGTGTAATTGTAAAGCACGAATTCGATCTGCTTGGCTAACCTTTCTAGATGTAGGATAATCTTGCGGAATTCAGGCGAATCACTACTCATCTGATTTTCAAATGCATAGAAGCCTTCATGCGCCTCGCCCCCACCAGAGAATGCTTCTCTGAACCCCTTAATCGTCATCAATTCTTCGATGGTATCCTGATCTGCCCGAAGATCGCTGCGGCCACCGTTTATGCTTGCAAAAACAACTTGAAGAAGAATGTCATTTTTAATTCTGAGATACATTTTTAATAGATTATCTTTGATAGTACGACGTTTTCTTTTATCTGGAAGGTAAACGACAAGCCAGTAAAAGAAAAATGAGACAAGTCCTCCTGTAAGAAGATTGGTCGCGACAGAGGCGCTGTCTTCCCACCAATTTGGCTTCGAAAGCGTCGATAAATCGATGCCCAGAAGACCCCCCAGCAGGATAATATTGAGCGCAAGCCAAAATGTAACCTTACCCAGTAAGCCCCTAAGATAAGTTCCTGTTACACTACATACTGACATCGTTGTATCCGCCTGTGTCAATTGCCTGAGTGTATTATTTGTGTGCTTGGATAGTAAAGAACATAAACGTCATACTGCACCTTGCGAGCGTACAAGATTCCTGACCTAACGCCGCTTCATTCTCTAGGTGCGCCTGTAGTAGCCTTCCGGGCGCTTGCGCAACCAGATGATGAACTTCTCAACGGTCGCGTAGCCGCCGCGCAGTTCCTTCTCGCTGAGGGTCGAGTGGATCTTGCGGTGGCAGATGCGTTGCTGAGCAACCGTCTCTCGTCCGCCGAAGGTCTTCGGCACAAGGTGATGTTCGTTGCTGGCTTCCGGCCGCAGAGCGGCTGCGCGTCCTCCGCCATGGCGACGCTAGACGTCGAGCGTCTCGGCGCCGACGAACTTGGCGTTCTCCTGGATGAAGGCGAAGCGCAGTTCCGGCTTGCGGCCCATCAGATGCTCGATGCGATTGGCGGCCTCCTGCACCTCGTCCTCCTTCACGGTGACCCGGAGCAGGGTGCGCCGCGCCGGGTTCATGGTGGTCTCCTTGAGCTGCGCCGGCGGCATCTCGCCGAGGCCCTTGAAGCGGCTGACCTCGATCTTGCCGCGGCCGTCGAAAACCTCCTTGGTCAGGCGCTCGCGGTCGGCGTCGTCCATGGCGTAGGCGACCTTGCCGCCCTGCGAGAGGCGGTAGAGCGGCGGCAGCGCCAGATAGAGCCGCCCGGATTCGATCAGCCCTGGCATCTCCCGGTAGAAGAAAGTCATCAGCAGCGAGGCGATGTGGGCGCCGTCGACGTCGGCATCGGTCATGATGATCACCCGCTCGTAGCGCAGCTTCTCGGCATCGAAGTTGCTCCGCGTGCCGCAGCCCAGCGCCTGGGTGATATCGGCGACCTCCTGGTTGCCCTTCAGCTTATCGGCGGAAGCCGAGGCGACGTTGAGGATCTTGCCGCGCAGCGGCAGGATCGCCTGGGTCTCGCGGCTGCGCGCCTGCTTGGCCGAGCCGCCCGCGGAGTCCCCCTCGACCAGGAAGATTTCTGTGCCCTCGGCCCGGCTACGGCTGCAGTCGGCGAGCTTGCCCGGCAGGCGCAGCTTGCGGGTCGCGGACTTGCGGTTGAGTTCCTTTTCCTGCTTGCGGCGCTTGCGGTCCTCGGCGCGGTCGATCACCCGCTCGAGCAGGACGCGGGCGCGGTCCGGGTGGCCGGAGAGCCAGTGGTCGAAGTGGTCCTTGACGGTCTGCTCGACCAGCCTGGTGGCCTCGGCGCTGGCCAGCTTCTCCTTGGTCTGACCCTGGAACTGCGGCTCCGAGATGAAGACCGAGAGCAGCACCGCCGCCCCGCCCAACGCGTCCTCGGCGGTGATCTGCGCCGCCTTCTTGTTGTTGACCATCTCCCCGTAGCTCTTCAGGCCGCGCAGAATCGCGGAGCGGAAGCCGGCCTCGTGGGTGCCGCCTTCTGGGGTCGGTACGGTGTTGCAGTAGGAGGAGGTGAATCCCTCGTCGTCCATCGGCCAGGCCAGGGCCCACTCGACGCTGCCCTTGCCGCCGGGAAACTTGGCTTCGCCGCCGAAAGGCTCGGGGGTGAGCAGCTTGCGCTGTCCCAGCGTGGCCTCGAGGAAATCCCGCAGGCCGTTGGGGAAGTGCAGCGTCGCCGTCTCCGGTGTCTTGTCGCCCTCGGGGATCAGCGCCGGGTCGCAGGACCAGCGGATCTCGACGCCCTTGAAGAGATAGGCCTTGGAGCGGGCCATACGGTAGAGCCGCGACGCCGAAAAGCGTGCCTGCTCGCCGAAGATCTCGGGGTCGGGCCGGAAGGTGAGGCTGGTGCCGCGGCGGTTCGGCGTGGGACCGGCTTCCTTCAGCTTGCCCTGCGGCGCGCCGCGCTTGTAGCTCTGGACATAGAGCTTCTTGTTGCGCGCGACCTCGACGGTGAGTTCCTCGGACAGCGCGTTGACCACTGAGACGCCGACTCCGTGCAGGCCGCCGGAAGTCTGGTAGGTCTTGTCGGAGAACTTGGCGCCGGAATGCAGGGTGGTGAGGATCACCTCCAGGGCCGAGATGTTCTTGAACTTGGGATGGGGATCGACCGGGATGCCGCGGCCGTTGTCGCGCACGGTGACCCGATTGTCCGCCGCCAGCTCGATCTCGATTCGGCTGGCGTGACCGGCCACCGCCTCGTCCATGGCGTTGTCGAGCACCTCGGCGACCAGGTGATGCAGCGCCCGCTCGTCGGTGCCGCCGATGTACATACCGGGGCGCCGGCGCACCGGCTCCAGGCCCTCCAGAACCTCGATGTCCTTGGCGGAGTAGTCGTCGTTCTTGGCGAGTGTCTGGAACAGGTCGGCCATGGAGTCCCGGGGGGCTGGAGGTGTCGGGCATTATAGAAAGCGGTGGTCCGCGTTCAAGCAGATGCTGTAGTCTCAAGCGGTTGCGACCACGAAATCTAGTGAGGAACTCATGGCCGAGGCCGATTCCCCGCCGTCAGGAGAACCTTCGCTCAGAACCCTTGCCATGCCTGGCGCCGCCAATCCCAACGGCGACATCTTCGGCGGCTGGGTGCTGGCGCAGATGGACCTGGCGGGCGCCGTGCCGGCGGTCGAACGGGCGCAGGGGCGGGTCGCCACCGTCGCCGTCGAGGCCATGCGTTTTCACCAGCCGATTTTTATCGGCGATCTCGTCTCCGCCTATACCAGAGTGACCCGTGAGGGTACCACCTCGATCAGCGTTGCCATCGAAATCTGGGCGAAGCGGCGCAAGGATGCCACCCTGGTCCGGGTCACCGAAGGGACCTTCGTCTATGTCGCCATCGACGACTCGGGGCGGCCGCGACCCCTGCCAAATCGGAGTTGACTGCCATGACGCAAAACGAAGCCTATGAACGCTTCAAAGCTCTGCATGAAGGTCCCGAGGCCTTCATCATGCCCAATGCCTGGGACGGCACCTCCGCCGCGCTGCTGAGGCAGGCAGGCTTCCAGGCTCTGGGCTCGACCTCGGCGGCCATCGCCTTCGCTCAGGGACGTCCGGACGGGGTCCGCGCCGTCAGCCGTGAGGAAGCCCTGGACAACGCCGCCATGCTGACCCAGGTCAGCGGCCTGCCGGTCAACGGCGATCTCGAAGACGGCTTCGGGCCCGATCCGCAAGACTGCGTTGCCACGGTGGAAGCGGCCATCGAGGCCGGCCTTGCCGGCCTGGGAATCGAAGACACCACCGCCGATCCCGCCGATCCGATCCACGGCTTCGATCATGCCGTGGCAAGAGTCGCGGCGGCGGCCAAGGCGGCGCAGGGGCGCATCCTGCTCACCGGGCGCACCGACAACTATCTGCATGGCCGGCCCGATCTCGACGACACGATCCGCCGCCTGACGGCCTTCGCGGAAGCCGGCGCCGATGTGCTCTATGCGCCGGCTTTGCCGGATATGGAGGCGGTTCGCGCCGTGATCCAGGCGGTGGCCCCGAAGCCGGTCAACGTGCTGCTCGGACCCTTCGACGGCTTCTTGCCCCTGGCGGAGTTGACCGCGGTGGGGGCGAAGCGAATCAGCACCGGCGGCGCGCTCTATCTGAAAACCATGGCGGGGCTGGAGGCGATCGCGCGCGACCTGGCGGGCGGTAACATCAAGGCGACCACGGGCGGTCTGCGCGGCGGCGAGGTGGTGAAGCTCTTTGCGTGACGGCGCAGTCTGAGACGAATCCGCCTGGAATTTTTCCCCGCTATGCGTCAGCTTAGCGCATGCGTGGATGGCTTTTCGCTCTGCTGCTCTGTGTTCCTGCGCCGGCCCTGGCCGGCGAGGCGGACGTGCTCGAAGTCGAGGTGCTGGCCTCCGGCGGGAACACCTGGAGCTTCACTGTCACCGTGCAGCACGAAGACCAAGGCTGGGACCACTACGCCGATGCCTTCGAGATCGTTTCGCCGGACGGAGAGGTGCTGGCAGTGCGCACCCTGTTCCATCCGCACGTCAACGAGCAGCCCTTCACCCGCAGCATCGACAACGTGACGGTGCCCTACGAGATCGACGAGGTGATCGTGCGGGCGCACGATTCCGTGCACGAGTACGGCGGCGCCGAAATCATCGTCAAGATTCCCCGCTAGCCCAAAAAAGGCCCCGCGGCGCGGATCCGCCGCGGGGGTCGAGTTCGGCGGAAATGCCGTTGTGCGGATTCGCTGCTAGACCGAGTAGTACATCTGGAACTCGATCGGGTGGGGGGCATGCTCGAAAGCGAAAACCTCCTGCCACTTCAGGCTGATATAGCCGTCGATCTGGTCCTTGGTGAAGACGTCGCCCTGCAGCAGGAACTCGTGATCCGCCTTCAGAGACTCGATCGCCTCGCGCAGCGAGCCGCAGACCGTCGGGACGTCCTGCAGCTCTTCGGGCGGCAGGTCGTAGAGATCCTTGTCCATGGCCTCGCCCGGATGGATCTTGTTCTTGATGCCGTCGAGCCCGGCCATCAGCATCGCCGTGTAGGCGAGATAGGGATTGGCCGTGGCGTCGGGAAAACGGACCTCGACCCGCTTGGCCTTGGGTCCGGCGCCGAAGGGGATGCGGCAGGAAGCCGAGCGGTTGCGCGCCGAGTAGGCGAGCAGCACCGGTGCCTCGAAACCCGGGATCAGGCGCTTGTAGCTGTTGGTCGTCGGGTTGGTGAAGGCGTTGAGCGCCTTGGCATGCTTGATCACGCCGCCGATGTAGTACAGCGCCGTTTCTGACAGACCGGCATAGCCGTCGCCGGCGAACAGCGGCTGTCCGTCCTTCCAGATCGACTGATGCACATGCATGCCAGAGCCGTTGTCGCCGGCGACCGGCTTGGGCATGAAGGTCGCGGTCTTGCCGTAGGCGGCGGCGACGTTGTGCACCACGTACTTGTATATCTGCATGTTGTCGGCGGTCTTGATCAGGGTGTCGAAGGTGATGCCCAGTTCGTGCTGCGAAGGTGCCACCTCATGGTGATGCTTCTCCACGGTCAGGCCCATCTCGGACATCACGGTGACCATCTCGGCGCGGATATCGACACCGGAATCCACCGGCGGCACCGGAAAGTAACCGCCCTTGATTCCCGGGCGGTGCCCCATGTTGCCGTCCTCGAAATCGGTCCCGGACATGTAGGGACCTTCCTCGCTTTCGAACTGGTAGAAGCTATGGTTCATGGTGACGCCGAAGCGCACGTTGTCGAAGATGAAGAACTCGGCTTCCGGCCCGAATACGGCGGTGTCGCCGATGCCGGCCTGCGCCATGTAGCTCAGGGCCTTCTTTGCCGTGGTCCGCGGATCGCGTTCATAGGGCTGCCCGGTGATCGGGTCGTAGATGTCGCAGAACAAGATCAGCTGCGGCTGAGCCGCGAAGGGATCCATGACCGCGCTCGTGAGATCCGGTTTCAGAACCATGTCGGACTCGTTGATCGCTTTCCAGCCGGCGATCGAGGAGCCGTCGAACATGATGCCTTCCTCAAGCATCTCCTCATCGACGGTCTTGTGGAACTGTGCGACGTGCTGCCACTTGCCGCGGGGATCGGTGAATCGGAAGTCGACGTACTTGACGTCGTTTTCCTTCATCATTTTCAAAACGCTTGCTGCGTCGGACATTGTGTGTCCCGTCCTTTCGTAATCTTCGTTGATCTTGCTGCTGCAGGCTGTCGCTGCGGGTTCAGGGTAATCTCGGCTCAGGATCAGACCGCATCGGCGCCGCGCTCTCCTGTGCGGATGCGGATCGCTTCGTCGATTGTGCTCACGAAGATCTTTCCGTCGCCGATCCTGCCGGTGTGGGCGGTCTGCTGGATGGCCTCGACGGTGCGCTCCACCAGGTCATCCTCGATCACGACCTCGACCTTCACTTTCGGCAGGAAATCGACCACGTATTCCGCCCCGCGATAGAGCTCGGTATGGCCTTTCTGGCGGCCGAAACCTTTCGCTTCAATCACGGTGATGCCCTTGATGCCGACCTCGTGAAGGGCTTCCTTCACCTCGTCCAGCTTGAAGGGCTTTATGATGGCTTCGATTTTTTTCATCGCTCTCGATACTTATCCTTTGGTTGTCGACGTCTTCGAAACGCGAAGCGCGTCGCAGGGAACTAAGCAAGAAACGTGCCAATGGCAGGCAGTCTGGCGGACAGCCGCTTCGCGCGCCGCAGTGTCGGCGCTGCCCTGAAAAAAGGCCAGAAATTGCTGCCTGGAGCGGCAGTCTGCCCAAATATTAAGCAGACCTCTAGCTCCGTTCCGCGAGATGCGCGCCGATACGCCTCAGGGCCTCGCGCAGATTATCCTCCGAGGTCGCGTAGGACAGCCGCAGATAGCCTTCCCCATAGCGGCCGAAGGAAGTACCGGCGATGGTGGCGACCCCGGCCTGTTCGAGCAGTTCGGTCTCGAGCAGCTTGGCCTGCAGCCCGGTCTTGGAGATGTTCGGAAAGGCGTAGAAGGCGCCGGCCGGACGCACGCAGCTGAGCTGCGGAATTTCGGCGATAAGCTCCATCAGCAGCGCGCGGCGCCGGTCGAAGGCTGCGGTCATCTCGGCGACCGCGTCCTGCGGCCCGGTGAGGGCGGCGATGCCGGCCCACTGGGTCGGCGCGTTGACGCAGGAGTTGGAGTTGATGGCCAGCCGCGTCGCCTGCTCGGCAAGGGCCTCAGGCCAGACGCCGTATCCCAGCCGCCAGCCGGTCATGGCATAGGTCTTGCTCCAGCCGTCGAGCAGGATCAGCCGGTCCTTCAGTTCCGGGTAGTGCAACAGGCTGGCGTGCTCGGCGCCGTCGTAGAGCATCTGGCCGTAGATCTCGTCGGACAGGATGGCGAGCTCGGGATGCCGCAACAGGCCTTCGGCAAGCTTGTCCATCTCGGCGCGCGGGGTGATGCCGCCGGTCGGGTTGGCCGGCGTGTTGACGATCAGCAGCCGGGTCGCCGGCCCGATCTTCGACAGCACCTCCTCGGCGGAGAAGCCGAAGGCGTTCTCCTCGCGCAGCGGCACTGGGACCGCCTTGGCGCCGGTGAACTCGATCACCGAGCGGTAGATGGGAAAGCCCGGGTCGGGATAGAGGATCTCGGCGCCCGGCTCGCCGAACATCAGAATGGCGAAGAACATCGTCACCTTGCCGCCGGGGACGACGACGACGCGGTCAGGCTCGACCTTGACCGCCAGGCGCCAGGCCAGGTCGTCGCTGACGGCGCGCCGCAGTTCCGGGATGCCGTTGGCCGGCGTGTAGCCGTGGTGGCCGTCCTTCAGCGCCTTGACCGCCGCCTCCACGACATGCGGTGGCGTGGGGAAGTCCGGCTGGCCGATGCCGAGGTTGACGATCGAACGGCCTTCGGCTTCCAGCGCCTTGGCGCGTGCCAGCACTTCGAAGGCGCTTTCGGTTCCCAGGCGGGACATGGCCGCTGCAAGCTGCATCGCGCTCTCTCCTCGGACGGCGGAGCGGCGAGCCTAGGGCCGGGCCGCCGGGCAGGCAAGTCCCCGGAAAGCGCATCGCAGAGCCCGCCCGCAACCGCCGGCGCCAAGAGAAGGCGCTTGACGGCTTTCCTCGTGAGGACGTAAACAGCCGCCTCCAAAGCCGGAACGCGCCCAGAAATTCGGCACGATCCGCCGCTGCGTGAATGGTGGCTGTAGCTCAGTCGGTTAGAGCGCCTGGTTGTGGTCCAGGAGGTCGTCGGTTCGATCCCGATCAGCCACCCCACGTGTCCGCCTTTCCTGTCGCCTGAAAAGCAAACACCGGTCATTCTTGCTCGCCTAAACTGGCGGAGATAAGATCGGTCATGGCCTGGAGTCGATCTTATCTGCGTCTCCTGGCGTTGGCCGTAATGTTCGTGCTGACGCCGGCCGTGATTTTGCCCGTCACGGCTCAGGCTCAGGACTATGCTGCCGGGCTCGATGCCTACGATCGCGGTGAGTTCGAGGAAGCCCTCCGCATCCTGCAGCCGCTCGCCGATGCGGGCGACGCGCGAGCGCAATACGGCATCGGTAAAATCTACGAAACCGGGGGCGGGCCGATCGTCAGCGATCCGCAGCAGGCGGTCCTCTGGTACAGCAGGTCGGCGGAACAGGGCGTTGCTGCTGCGCAGAACAATCTCGCGCTGATGTATGCCGAGGGGCGTGGCGTATCTCAGAACAAGCCGCAGGCGCTTGCGCTCTGGGAAGCGGCGGCGCGCGGCGGGCATCCGCATGCGCAATACAACATGGGACTGCTGTTCTACCGAGGGGAGGGGGTCGAACGCGACCTCTCCATGGCCGCGGCTTGGTTCGGCCAGGCAGCCGAGAGCGGCCTGGCGGAGGCGCAGTTCGCGGTCGCCGAGATGCATCGCCTCGGCATCGGCCTGCCGCAGGATGACCGCAAGGCGCTCGGGTGGTACCAGCTGGCGGCTGCGCAGGGGCATGAGGCGGCGCGCAGCCAGACCGGGCGCCTGCGTGGCCTGGGCATCGCCCCGGAGGACGTACAAGGCAGCTTCTCCATGCCACCGGGCAGGGCAGATCAGGTGCAGTTGACCGCAGCGACCACGGAGCAGACGCCATCCGCTCCGCAGGTGGCGTTGCCGGAGCCCAGACCTGAACCTCAACCCGTCCAGGAGACGCCAATCTCTGCGGCGCCGGAGGTTGCGGCAACGCCGGCTTCCGCACCCGAACCCGAACCAAACACCGACTCTATTCCTGAAGCGCAGGCACAGGCGGCAGCGGCTGCGGCTTCGCCTGCGGCCGCGCTGCCCTCTCGGCAATTGGCATCGACTAGTGCGGCGGTCCCGGCCAGCGGCGGCGCTTTTTCGCTATGGCTCGGATCGATGAACGAGGAGGGTGCGGCGCGCGAGATGTCGGCCAGTCTGACTTCGCTCTATGGCGAGTCGCTCAGCGGGGCCGACCTCACGGTGCGCCGGGTCGAGGTCGGCGGCAGCGACGTCTTTTACCGCGTGGTCGCCAGCTCCTGGCCAAGCATTGCAGATGCGCGCAGCGTCTGCTCGGCCTTACGCCACAACGATCCCGCCGTCTTTTGCAAGGTGGTCCAGGACTAGCTTTCCTCTCCCCGCGGCGCTACCACGGAGACATGGATACGCGCGCCCTTCGGGTCAGCCTGCTCTCCAACGAGGAATGCGCCGCCGCGGACGCGGCGGCGGCGCGCAGCGGCACGCCGGGCGCGACCTTGATGGAGAATGCCGGCGCCGCGGTGGCGCGAGCGGTCATGGACCGCTACGCGCTTTGCCCCGTCATCGTCCTGGCGGGACCGGGCAACAACGGCGGCGACGGCTTCGTCGCAGCCCGGCATCTGCGGCAGGCCGGCTGGCCGGTGCGCCTGGCGCTGCTCGGCAACCGGTCAGCCCTGAAAGGCGATGCCGCGCAGCACGCCGGCTTGTGGGCAGGCGAGGTGGAGGCGCTTTCTCCGGGAAGCCTGCACGGCGCCGGGCTGGTGGTCGACGCGCTGTTCGGAGCCGGGCTCAGCCGGCCGTTGGAAGGGCAGGCGGCGGCCTGCGTGGAAACCGCCAATGCGGGACGCGCGCCGGTCGTCGCCGTCGATGTACCCAGCGGCCTGGCCGGCAACAGCGGAGCGATCCTCGGCGGGTTGGCGGCCAAGGCCGCGCTCACCGTCACCTTCTTCCGCAAGAAGCCCGGCCATCTCCTGCTGCCCGGCCGCGCGCTCTGCGGCGCGCTCGTCCTGGCCGATATCGGCATTCCCGACGCCGTGCTGGACGAGATCGGGCCCAGGCTCTGGGAGAACCGGCCGGACCTCTGGCAGGCGCAGTATCCCCGCCGCAGCGCCAGCGGACACAAGTACCGCCACGGTCATGCGCTGATCGCTGGCGGCAGCGAGATGACCGGCGCCGGCCGTCTCGCAAGCCGTTCGGCACTGCGCTGCGGTGCCGGTCTGGTCACCGTAGCAGCGCCGCGCGCAGCGCTGCTGGCCTATCAGCTCGAGAGTCCGAGCTTACTGGCGACAGCGTGCGAGGACGAGAACGCCTGGCAGGGGTTGCTTGCCGACACGCGCAGGAATGCCCTGCTGCTCGGCCCTGGCGGCGGCGTCGGGCCAGAGATGAGGAAATGGGTGTTGTCGAGCCTGGCGACGGGCCGGGCAACCGTGCTCGACGCCGATGCCTTGACCTCCTTCGCGGACGATCCGGCAAGCCTGTTCGACGCGATCGCGGGGCCTTGCGTCCTGACTCCCCATGAGGGTGAGTTCGCCCGCCTTTTCCCCGACCTGGAGGGGGACAAGCTGGCGCGCGCCAGGGCGGCGGCGCAAGGCAGCGGCGCAGTGGTGCTGCTGAAGGGCGCTGACAGCGTGATCGCGGCGCCTGACGGCCGCGCTGCGATCAATGCCAATGCGCCGCCGGAGCTGGCGACCGCCGGGGCCGGGGACGTTCTGGCCGGCATGATCCTGGCCTACCTTGCCCAGGGTACCGATCCCTTCGAAGCCGCCTGCATGGCCGCCTGGCTGCATGGCGATGCAGCCGCGCGCTTCGGCGCTGGGTTGATCTCGGAGGACCTGCCGGAGCTTCTGCCGGCGGCCCAGCAGGCGCTGTTCGCGTTACTCTCCGATAGCAGGAATTCAACTTAAATACTCGATTTCACTTAAGCTTTTCTTGATCCCTGCTGGTTAGGCTTTTCAGTTACGTTCGACCACATCGGGGTAATGACGATGTTTGAGGGTCTCGCCGAAGCCGCCGGGTGGCGCCGGCCACTGCCGGTTGTCGAAAAGGGCGGCGTCTACTGCCGCAACGGTTCCGACAAAGCCTATGAGTGGGCGACGGTTCTAGCGGTGCAGCAGGATCACCGTGGGATTCCACATGTCACCTATCAGGCGCTGATCGGCTGGGGCGAGGGGGCCTCAATGACAAGTCAGCGGACACTGACCTTGGCAGCCTTCGTCAAGCACTATGGAATATCAAAGCAACGTCATTAAATCAGTAATCTGTACTAATTTTCTGATCTAAAACCTTAAAGAAATTCAGTGATCTCTGCGTCTGCAGGGGAATTGTGGCTGTGTCTCCTCGCAGCTTGCCGTTATAACGGCGCGAGTTGAAGGAGACGCCCATGCCGAAGCAAGACGCCGGCCGCAAAGCGGTCCCGCAGACCGGGTCGAATCGCCTGGAACTCCTGACGGCCCTGCAGCGCAAGACGCTCTGGCTTGCCGCCTGGACGATCCACCACGCCAATCATATCCGGCCCAATCCGGAAGGGCTGAAGGTCGGTGGACATCAGGCGTCCTGCGCTTCGCTGAATGCGCTGATGACCGCGCTCTATTTCGACGTCCTGCGGCCCGAGGATCGGGTCGCGGTGAAGCCTCATGCCAGCCCGGTGTTCCACGCCATCCAGTACCTGCTCGGCCAGCAGCCGGTGGAGAAGCTGAAGGACTTCCGGGCCTTCGGCGGCGCCCAGTCCTATCCCTCGCGGACCAAGGACGGCGACTATGTGGATTTCTCGACCGGCTCGGTCGGCCTCGGCGTCGCCATGACCTCCTTCGCCAGCCTGACCCAGGACTACATCGACATGAAGCGCCTGCTGCCCGAGGGGCGTCGGCCCGGCCGGATGATCGCGCTGGTCGGCGATGCCGAGCTCGACGAGGGCAATGTTTACGAGGCCCTGCTCGAAGGCTGGAAACATGACGTGCGCAATGTCTGGTGGGTGATCGACTACAACCGCCAGAGTCTGGATTCCGTGGTCACCGACCGGCTGTTCGGACAGATCGACAAGCTGTTCGATTCCATGGGCTGGCGGGTCGTCACCTTGAAGTACGGCAAGCTGCTGCGCGCCGCCTTCGCGCGCCCCGGCGGCGAGGAATTGCGTCGCTGGATCGACGACTGTCCGAATTCGCTCTACTCGGCGCTGGTCTTCAAGGGCGCCGCCGGCTGGCGCGATCACCTGAAGAAGGATCTTGGCGCGGTACCGGGCATCGAGGAACTGCTCGACGATCACGACGATGCGGCGCTCGAGGATCTGATGACCAACTTGGCGGGGCACTGCCTGGAGACCGTGCTGGAAGCCTTCCATGGCATCGGCGACGACCGGCCGACCTGCTTCATCGCCTATACGGTAAAGGGGTTCGGCCTGCCCTTCGCCGGACACAAGGACAATCACGCCGGGCTGATGAACCCGGATCAGATGGAAGAGTTCCGCCGCCGCAACCGCATCGAGGAAGGCGAGGAGTGGGCGCCCTTCGCCGGACTGAACCTCGCGCCGGAGGCGCTACGCGGCTATCTCGACGAGGTCGCCTTCGCCGCCGAGGGGCCGCGGCGCTTCACCGCCCCGGTGATCCCGGTGCCGGAGATCGCGACGCCGCGCGCCGAGCGGATGTCGACCCAGGAGGCCTTCGGCCGGGTCCTGGGTGAACTTTCCAAGGACGAGGGCGAGCTGGCGCGGCGCATCGTCACCACCTCGCCGGATGTGACGGTGTCGACCAACCTCGGCGCCTGGGTGAACAGGCGCGGCGTTTTCGACCGTCACCGGCGCGAAGATATCTTCCGCGAGGAAAAGGTCGTTTCGGCGCAGAAGTGGGGGATGTCGCCGGAGGGGCAGCACATCGAACTGGGCATCGCCGAGAACAACCTCTTCCTCCTGCTCGCCGCGCTCGGCCTATCGCATTCGCTATTCGGCAGCCGCCTGCTGCCGATCGGAACGCTCTACGATCCCTTCATCCAGCGCGGCCTGGATGCCCTCAACTACGCCTGCTACCAGGACGCCCGCTTCCTGCTGATCGGCACGCCCTCGGGCATCACCCTGGCACCGGAGGGCGGCGCGCATCAGTCGGTCTCGACCCCGCTGATCGGCATGGCCCAGGACGGCCTGGCGTACTTCGAGCCGGCCTACGCCGATGAGCTGGCGGCGATCATGGCCTGGAGCTTCGACTACATGCAGCGCGACGAGGCCCATCCCGGCAAGGATGCCCTTCCGGGCACCCCTTGGCTGCGCGACGCCAGCGGCGGCTCCGTCTATCTGCGGCTTTCGACCCGCACGATCGCGCAGCCGCAGCGCGAGATCCCTGCGCGTCTGCGCGAGCAGATCATCACCGGAGGCTACTGGCTGCGTGCACCGGAGCCCGGCGCCAAGCTGGCGCTGGTCTATAGCGGCGCGGTGGCGCCGGATGCCCTGGCGGCCTTCGAGGATATCCTTGAGGACGTTCCCGGCGCGGGGCTGCTGGCGGTGACCTCGGCCGACCGGCTGAACGCGGAGTGGCATGCCGCCGCACGCGCCCGCGAAGCCGGTGAGAGCGGCGCGCGCAGTCATGTCGAGGAACTGTTGTCCCAGCTCGCGCCCGGCGCCGCGCTGGTGACCGTGCTGGACGGCCATCCGGCGACTCTAGGCTGGCTCGGCTCGGTGCGCGGTCACCGCGTTCAGGCTCTCGGCGTCGAACACTTCGGCCAATCCGGGACGATTGCCGATCTCTATCGCGAGTACGGCCTGGATCGCGATGCGATTCTAAATGCGGCGGCGGCCGCGCTGTTGGGCGAAAAAGCGGGCTGAACGCCGCTTGTTTGCGCGAAAACAGTTGTGCTATAGACGCGCATTCCGCCACCGGGCGGGCGTGGCGGAATTGGTAGACGCGCTGGTTTTAGGTACCAGTGGAGCAATCCGTGGGGGTTCAAGTCCCTCCGCCCGCACCACAGAATTCCATCGCAGACCCCCGAAAGGGCCGACGCGCGCAATACTGCGACAAACTTTGACACGGACGAACAGAGGCCGAGCCCAAGCATGCAGGTTACGGAAACGAATACAGACGGTTTGAAACGCGAGTTCACCGTCGTGATCAGCGCCAAGGATCTCAATGAGAAGACGGAAGCGCGTCTCAGCGAGCTAGGCCAGAACATCAAGGTTCCGGGCTTTCGTCCCGGAAAGGTGCCGATGAGCGTGCTGAAGCAGCGCTATGGCCAGAACGTCATGGGCGAGGTGCTCGAGCGCGCCGTGCAGGACAGTTCTTCCCAGGCACTGCAGGAGCGCGGCGTGCGCCCGGCGATGCAGCCGAAGGTGGAGATCACCAAGTTCGAGGAGGGCAAGGATCTCGAGTACACCATGGAACTCGAGATCATGCCGGAATTCGAGCCGATGGACTTCTCCAAGCTGGAGCTGGAGAAGGTCGAGGTCGAGGTGCCGGAGAAGGAGGTCGACGAGGCTCTGGAGCGAATCGCTTCCCAGCGCACCGAGACCAAGCCGCTTTCCAAGGCGCGCAAGTCGCAGAAGGGCGACGTCCTGGTGATCGACTTCAAGGGCAGCGTGGACGGCGAGAGCTTCCCCGGCATGGACGCCGAGGATCATCACCTCGAGCTCGGCTCCAACGCCTTCGTCGCCGGATTCGAGGAGCAGCTGATCGGCCTCGACAAGGGCAAGCAGACCGACGTCAAGGTGACCTTCCCGGAGCAGTACGCCAACGACAAGCTGGCCGGCAGGGAAGCGGTTTTCGACGTCACCGTGAAGGACATTCTGGAAACGGTTCCGGCCAAGCTCGACGACGAGATGGCCAAGGCCTATGGCGAGGAGAGCCTCGAGGGGCTGAAGAACCGGGTGCGCCAGGAACTCGGCAAGGATTATGGGCAGCTGACCCGCTCCAAGATGAAGCGCGAACTGCTCGACCAGCTTGCCGACAACCACGATTTCAAGGTGCCGGCCGGGATGGTCGATGCCGAGTTCGAGACGATCTGGAAGCAGATCGAGGAAGCCAAGAAGAACGACGCGCTGGACGACGACGACAAGGGTAAGAGCGACGACCAGCTCCGCGAGGAGTACCGCACCATCGCCGAGCGGCGGGTGCGCCTCGGCCTGCTGCTTTCCGAGGTCGGACGGCTCAACCAGGTGGACGTCACCCAGGAGGAGTTGAACTCGGCTCTGATCCAGGAGGCCCAGCGCCACCCGGGGCAGGAGCGCCAGGTGATCGAGTTCTTCCAGAAGAACCCGGATGCGCTCGCCAATCTGCGTGCGCCGATCTACGAGGACAAGGTGATCGACTTCATCATCGAGCAGGCCAAGGTCACCGAGCGGAAGATGACCGTGGACGAGCTGCAGGCCGAACTCGAGGCGGAGAACTCCGGCGAAGGCGAGGCGCCGAAGAAGCCGTCCTCGGACAAGTCCGGCGCGAAGGATTCCGGAGCCAAGAAGGCGGCGGCCGGCAAGAGCGGTGGCGCCAAGAAGGCCGCGGCCAAGAAGTCCTGACGCGAATTCCGCCAAGGTAGTCGGGGGCGGGGCGGAAGAATTCTGTTCCGCCCGCGTCTGGTAAATCGCGAAGCATGCCTCATATCTGAGGCTCACATTCAGCACAGCAGGCGAGCCATGAGCGACCCCAACGAGACCTACATGAATACCCTCGTCCCGATGGTGGTCGAGCAGACCAACCGCGGCGAGCGCGCCTATGACATCTATTCCCGGCTGCTCAAGGAACGCATCATCTTCCTGACCGGCCCGGTTCACGACGCGGTCGCCAGTCTGGTCTGCGCACAGCTGCTGTTCCTTGAAGCGGAGAATCCGAAAAAGGACATCTCCTTCTACATCAACTCGCCGGGCGGCGTGGTGTCCTCCGGACTCGCGATGTACGACACCATGCAGTACATCAAACCCGACGTCTCGACGGTCTGCGTAGGCCAGGCGGCTTCGGCCGGTTCTCTGCTGCTGATGGCCGGCGCCAAGGGCAAGCGCTTCGCGCTGCCCAACGCCAAGATCATGGTGCATCAGCCCTCCGGCGGCTACCAGGGCCAGGCTACCGACATCGAGATCCACGCCAGGGAAATCCTCGCCACCAGGGCGCGGCTGAATCAGCTGTATGCCGAGCATACCGGGCAGGAACTCTCGGCGATCGAGGAGGCAATGGAGCGCGACCGCTTCATGACCGCCGATGAGGCCAAGAACTTCGGGCTGATCGACGAGGTGGTGTCGCAGCGCCCGGACTTGCTGGACCAGGACTCGCAAACCACATCCACCGGCAAAGGCGAAGACAAGAAGGACGACTGAGCCGCCGTCAGGCCGGCTTCCCGTTTCCAACGCTCCGCGAACCGGAGATGGAGGGGGCGGGAAATCACGCCTCGCATTCGCGCCAGGCGAATGTTAAGGAATTTTGCATTGTGTGCGAACGGCGCGTCTGTCTAACATTGAAGAAGATGCAAAGGATTCAGCGCGAAGCTCCATGACCAAAGCGACCGGCAACGACTCGAAGAACACGCTCTACTGCTCCTTCTGCGGAAAGAGTCAGCACGAGGTCCGCAAACTGATTGCTGGCCCGACGGTGTTCATTTGCGACGAGTGCGTCGAGCTCTGCATGGACATCATCCGTGAAGAGCACAAGACCACGCTGGTGAAGTCGCGCGACGGCGTTCCCTCGCCGGGCGATATCTGCCAGGTGCTAGACGACTACGTGATCGGACAGCCCCACGCCAAGCGGGTGCTCTCCGTCGCCGTGCACAATCACTACAAGCGTCTGGCCCACGGCGCCAAGAGCAACGACGTCGAGCTGGCCAAGTCGAACATCCTGCTGATCGGACCGACCGGTTGCGGCAAGACGCTGCTGGCGCAGACCCTGGCGCGGATTCTCGACGTGCCCTTTACCATGGCCGACGCGACGACGCTGACCGAAGCCGGCTATGTCGGCGAAGATGTCGAGAACATCATCCTGAAGCTGCTGCAGTCGGCCGACTACAACGTCGAGCGGGCGCAGCGCGGCATCGTCTACATCGACGAGGTCGACAAGATCAGCCGCAAGTCGGACAACCCCTCGATCACCCGCGACGTCTCCGGCGAGGGCGTGCAGCAGGCGCTGCTGAAGATCATGGAAGGCACCGTCGCCTCGGTACCTCCCCAGGGCGGACGCAAGCATCCCCAGCAGGAGTTCCTGCAGGTCGACACCACCAACATTCTGTTCATCTGCGGCGGCGCCTTCGCCGGACTGGACAAGATCATCAGCCAGCGCGGCAAGGGCTCGTCGATCGGCTTCGGTGCAGACGTGCGCAGCCTGGACGAGCGCACCACCGGTGCCATCCTGCACGATGTCGAACCGGAGGATCTGCTGAAGTTCGGCCTGATCCCCGAGTTCGTCGGCCGCCTGCCGGTGGTCGCCACGCTTGAGGACCTCGACGAGCCGGCTCTGATCGACATCCTGACCAAGCCGAAGAACGCCCTGGTCAAGCAGTACCAGCGGCTGTTCGAGATGGAGGATGTCACGCTGGAGTTCACCGAAGACGCCTATAAGGCGATCGCCGAGAAGGCGATCCTCCGCAAGACCGGCGCTCGCGGCCTGCGTTCGATCATGGAGTCGATCCTCCTCGATCCGATGTACGAACTGCCCGGCCTGGAGGGCGTCGAGGAGATGGTGATCAACCGCGAGGTTGTTGAAGGCCGCGGCAAGCCGCTCTACATCTATGCGGACCGGCGCGAGGAAATCGAAACCAGCGCCTAAGTTGGCCGCCGGACCCCGCGGGGTCCCGAGTCGCAGGAAAAAATCTTAAATCCGCTCCGGCGTCCGACTCGCAAGGTCTTGTTTCGCGGCGGTCTTTTCCGGCTTGAAACTCCTGTGTGATCGGACAACTTAAAACTCTAGGATGCCATTATGCCGCAGCCTGAGCGGCTTCTTGGGTCCGGCTACGAAGCGCCGCCGCTTCTTGGGGCGCAGAACGAGATAGAGGTACCATGCCCAAAACATCCAGCGAGAACCTGCTGCCGGTGCTGCCGCTGCGGGATATTGTCGTCTTCCCTCACATGATCGTTCCTCTCTTCGTCGGTCGCGAAAAGTCGGTCGCGGCGCTTGAGGACGTGATGAAGGACGACAAGCAGATTCTGCTCGTCACGCAGAAGAACGCCGCGCAGGACGACCCGGCACCGAACGATATCTACGAGGTCGGGACGGTCGGGACCGTGCTGCAGCTGCTCAAGCTGCCCGACGGCACCGTCAAGGTGCTGGTCGAGGGCGGCCAGCGCGCGCGCATCACCAAATTCACCGAGAACGCCGCCTTCTTCGAAGCCCATGCGGAGATTCTCGAGGACAGCGACGATCCGGACAAGGAACTCGATGCTCATAGCCGCACCGTGGTTTCTCAGTTCGAGCAGTACATCAAGCTGAACAAGAAGATTCCGCCCGAGGTGCTGGTCTCGATCAACCAGATCGAGGAGCCGGCCAAGCTCGCCGACACCGTGGCCTCGCACCTCAACCTGAAGATCTCCGAGAAGCAGGAACTGCTCGAGTGCGGCTCCGTGGCCGAGCGCCTGGAGAAGGTCACGCTCTTCATGGAAGCCGAGATCGACGTGCTGCAGGTCGAAAAGCGGATCCGCAGCCGGGTCAAGCGGCAGATGGAGAAGACTCAGCGCGAGTACTATCTCAACGAGCAGCTCAAAGCGATCCAGAAGGAGCTCGGCGAGGGCGAGGACGGCCGCGATGAGGTTGCGGAGCTCGAGGAGAAGCTCGACAAGATCAAGCTCCCCAAGGAAGTCCGCGAGAAGACCAAGGCCGAGGTCAAAAAGCTGCGCTCGATGAGCCCGATGTCCGCGGAAGCGACCGTGGTGCGCAACTACCTCGACTGGATCATCTCGATCCCGTGGAAGAAGCGCACCCGGGTGAAGAAGGATCTCGCCCTGGCGCAGAAGATCCTCGACCGGGATCACTACGGTCTTGAGAAGGTGAAGGAGCGGATCCTGGAGTACCTCGCGGTGCAGCAGCGCATGCGCAAGGTCAAGGGCCCGATCCTCTGCCTGGTCGGCCCTCCGGGCGTCGGCAAGACCTCGCTCGGCAAGTCGGTGGCCACGGCGACCGGCCGCAACTTCGTGCGCATGAGCCTCGGCGGCGTGCGCGACGAGGCGGAGATGCGCGGCCATCGCCGGACCTACATCGGCTCCATGCCCGGCAAGATCATCCAGGGCATGAAGAAGGCGAAGTCGTCCAATCCGCTGTTCCTGCTCGACGAGATCGACAAGCTCGGCGCCGATTGGCGGGGTGATCCCTCCTCGGCGCTGCTCGAGGTGCTCGACCCGGAGCAGAACTCGACCTTCCAGGATCACTACCTGGAGGTGGACTACGACCTCTCCGACGTGATGTTCGTCACCACGGCGAATACGCTGCGCATGCCGCAACCGCTGCTCGACCGCATGGAGGTCATCCGCATCCCCGGTTACACCGAGGACGAGAAAGTCGAGATCGCCAAGCGCCACCTGCTCCCCAAGATGCTCAAGGCCAACGGCGTAAAGAAGGGCGAGTGGCAGATCACCGACGAAGGCATCCGCGACGTGATCCGCTACTACACCCGCGAGGCCGGCGTGCGGAACCTGGAGCGCGAGTTGGCCTCCCTGATCCGCAAGGCGATCAAGGAGATCGCCATGGACGCCGAGGTGGAGGCTGTCGAGGTGGCGCCCGATAACGTCTCGGACTACGCCGGGGTGCGCAAGTACCGCTATGGCGAGGCCGAGCAGGAAGATCTTGTGGGCATGTCCACGGGCCTGGCCTGGACCGAAGTCGGCGGGGAGCTGCTGACCATCGAGGCGGTCACGGTGCGCGGCAAGGGCAAGGTCGTGACCACCGGCAAGCTCGGCGACGTGATGAAGGAGTCGATTCAAGCGGCCGAGTCGTACGTCAAAAGCCGCGCCACGGACTTCGGCATCAAGCCGACGGTGTTCGACAAGAAAGATATCCACGTCCACGTTCCCGAGGGTGCGACCCCCAAGGATGGTCCTTCGGCGGGCGTGGCCATGGTCACTGCCATCGTCTCCGTGTTGTCGGGGATTCCGGTGCGCGCCAACGTTGCAATGACCGGCGAGGTCACGCTGCGCGGGCGGGTGCTGCCGATCGGCGGCTTGAAGGAGAAGCTGCTGGCGGCGCTCCGCGGAAACATCAAGAAGGTGTTGATTCCGCAGGAGAATGAGAAGGATCTGGCGGATGTTCCGGACAACGTGAAGCAGGCGTTGGAGATCGTTCCCTGCACCACCATCGACGATGTTCTGGAACATGCCCTGGTCGAACAGCCGCAGCCGATCGAGTGGAGCGAGAGCGACGAAGTCGATCCCGTGGCCAGCCGGGACGGTGCAGGCGACTCGGGAGAGGTGCTGACGCATTAACCGCTAGCGGTAAAATGCAAGCAATATTTGAGGGGCCGCAAGGCCCCTCAAACCTTGAAAAACTGCGGCTTTCCGCGTTGACTTACCGAAGGAGCGCTGGGTAGAGTCCTAATCTCCTCATCGGATTCTTTCTCGACCAACATTCCCGCAATTGGAGGGGGGTTAACAACGTGAACAAGAACGATCTCGTGGCAGCCGTTGCCGACCGCACCGGTCTCTCGAAGGCTGATAGCGCAAAGGCCGTGGATGGCGTGTTCGATGCCGTCACCGATACCTTGAAGTCTGGTACCGAAGTTCGTTTGGTGGGTTTCGGCACCTTCTCGGTGGCCAATCGTGCCGCCTCCGAGGGACGCAACCCGCGCACCGGCGAGCGCATCCACATCCCTGCGTCGAAGCAGCCGAAGTTCAAGGCCGGCAAGGGACTCAAAGACGCCGTCAACTAACCCCTGGCGAAGAGCAGTATTCACCGGCCGCCGGAGCATCGCTCGGCGGCCGGTTTCGTTTTTGGCCTGCGCTGGACGCCGCCCCGCTTTTCAGGCAGCCGCATTCTAGGGTAGAAGCTCTGCTCTGCCGTTATCCGGGCGGTTAGCTCAGCTGGAAGAGCGACTGGTTTACACCCAGTAGGTCGGCAGTTCGAACCTGTCACCGCCCACCATCGCGCATCGACGCCGGCCAGCGCCCGCCCTAGCCCGTCCCGCCTTCCACTGAGGACACTCGCAGGATGATCGCGGAGCTCTTTTCGGTCATCGCACCGGTCGCGATCTGCGCCGCCATCGGCTTTCTCTGGGCCCGCAGCGGTACGCCCATAGATGTCGGCCAGATCACGCGGATCTCGGTGAACCTGGGCACGCCCTGTCTGATTATAGCGACCTTCGAACAGACCCGCCCGGACCCGGCGGTCTTCCTGGAGATTGCCGGCGCCACCGTCGCCGCCTTCATCGGCTTCGCCGCGCTCGGCTATGCCGTGCTCAGCCTGGCCAGGCTGGACATCCGGGATTACCTGCCGGCGCTGATGTTTCCGAATGTCGGGAACATGGGGCTGCCGCTCTGCTTCTTCGCTTTCGGCGATCCCGGCCTGACCTTCGCCATCGTCATCTTCATGGTCACCGCGATCGGCAATTTCACCATTGGCGCCTCCCTGGCGCGGGGCAGTGCACGGCTGTCGGAGCTGGCGCGCATGCCGGTGCTCTATGCCGTGCCAGCCGGTCTCGCCCTGGTGATCTGGGACCTGCATCTGCCGCAGTGGCTGGGCAACACCGTCGAGCTGCTCGGCGGGCTGACCATCCCCCTGATGCTTCTGGCCCTGGGGGTCTCGCTGTCGCGCCTCACCATGGCAAGCTTCACGCGCAGCTTCGGCCTGAGCTTCGTACGCCTGGCCGGAGGCTTCGCCGTCGGCGTCCTGGTCGCCTGGATCTTCGGCCTCGAAGGCGTGGCCCGCGGCGTGGTGATCCTCCAGGCCACCATGCCCACGGCGGTGTTCAACTATCTCTTTGCCGAGCGCTACGGCCGCGCGCCGAGTGAGGTCGCCGGCATGGTCCTGAGTTCGACGCTGCTGTCTTTTGCGACCCTGCCGCTGTTGCTCTGGTACCTGCTCTAGGGCGGCCGGGAAGCTCGTCCGGCGGGAATATTGACCGCAGCTCAGAGGCTTGCTTGACAGCGGGCAGGGGCCGGAGTAAACCACCGGCCTCGCGCGCCGAAGCGTAGACTTTTCGGCCGCCGCGGGGGTGTAGCTCAGTTGGTTAGAGCGCTGGCCTGTCACGCCAGAGGCCGCGGGTTCGAGTCCCGTCACTCCCGCCACCTATCCCCGATCCCGGCACGTACCGCAAACCGCCTGGCCCGGGGCTTGCACCGCCGCGCGCCCTCGACTAAGGATCGTGCGTTGCATCTCAGCCCAGGATCGAGCGGCTTTCATCCTTTCCGCACTGCGAAGAGCGGCTTATATTCCGGGCAGAGACGAACGCAAGAGATCGATGGACCTGCCCCTGCGCGGGCCGATGCTGCAAAGCGGAAAAGACCGGTGGCAATACCGGCGGCGGCTTGCTAAACCACCGGCCAAGGGGGCAAAGAGAGAGCGATGAATCCTATCCTGGCGGAATACCTCCCGATCCTGATTTTCATCGGGATTGCCGTTGGCCTGTCGGCCGTGATGGTGCTCGCGTCCTACATCGTGGCGCGTCAGCGTCCGGATTCCGAAAAGGTCTCCGCCTACGAATGCGGATTCGAGGCCTTCGACGACGCCCGCAGCCGCTTCGACGTGCGCTTCTATCTGGTCGCCATCCTCTTCATCATCTTCGATCTGGAGGTCGCCTTTCTGTTTCCCTGGGCGGTTTCGCTCGGCGAGATCGGCGTCTTCGGGTTCTGGTCGATGGTTGTCTTCCTCGGCCTGCTGACCATCGGTTTCGTTTACGAGTGGAAGAAGGGAGCCCTGGAATGGGAGTAGACACGGCGACCGGCGAGACGTCCGGCGCGCCGCTGGCGCCCGGGCAGCGGCAGAACGAGATTCTGCGCAATGTCACCGATGAGCTGCAGGACAAGGGCTTCATTGTCGCCCAGCTCGACAAGCTGGCCGGCTGGGCGCAGTCCGGCTCGCTCTGGCCGATGACCTTCGGACTTGCGTGTTGCGCGGTCGAGATGATGCATACCGCCGCCAGCCGCTACGACCTCGACCGCTTCGGCGCGGTCTTCCGGCCGAGCCCGCGGCAGTCGGACGTGATGATCGTGGCCGGAACTCTCTGCAACAAGATGGCGCCGGCGCTGCGCAAGGTTTACGACCAGATGCCCGAGCCGCGCTGGGTGATCTCCATGGGCTCCTGCGCCAACGGTGGCGGCTACTATCACTATTCCTATTCCGTGGTGCGCGGCTGCGACCGCATCGTGCCGGTCGATATCTACGTGCCGGGGTGTCCACCGACGGCCGAGGCGCTGCTCTACGGCGTGCTGCAGCTGCAGAAAAAGATCAAACGCGAGGCGGGCATTCTGACCCGTTAGCGCCTGATTCCGGACGGAGAGCGATGACCGAAGCATTGAGGGATCTCGGCGAATATTGCCTCGCCACCGCGGCCGGCGCAGTCGAGCGCTATGAGGTTGCGACGCGGCAGCTGATCCTGTGGACCTCGCGCGACTCCCTGTTGCGCCTGTTGACCTTCCTGCGCGACGATCCTAACTGCCTGTTCAAGCAGCTCATCGATGTCACCGCGGTCGACCACCCCGAGCGCGAGGAGCGCTTCGAGGTGGTCTACAACCTGCTGTCCCTGACCCAGAACGAGCGGGTGCGCGTCAAACTGGTCACCGACGAGGATACGCCGGTAGCCTCCGCCGTTCCGGTGTTCAACTCGGCCAACTGGTTCGAGCGCGAGGTCTGGGACATGTACGGCGTGTTCTTCTCCGACCATCCGGACCTGCGCCGTATCCTGACCGACTACGGCTTCGAAGGGCATCCCCTGCGCAAGGACTTCCCGCTGACCGGCTACGTCGAGTTGCGCTACGACGAGGATCTCAAGCGCGTAGTCTACGAGCCGGTGAAGCTGGTTCAGGAGTTCCGCAGCTTCGATTTCACCAGCCCCTGGGAAGGCATGCTGCACCTGCCCGGCGACGAGAAAGCCGAGGCCGAGGGCGGCAAGCCAGAGGGCAAAAAGGCATCCTGATGGCCGAAGCTCATATCAAGCCGCTCACCCTGAATTTCGGGCCGCAGCATCCCGCGGCGCACGGCGTGCTGCGTCTGGTGCTGGAGATGGACGGCGAGGTGATCGAGCGGGCCGATCCGCACATCGGTCTGCTGCACCGCGGCACCGAGAAGCTGATCGAGTACAAGACTTATCTGCAGGCGATTCCCTACTTCGACCGGCTGGACTACGTCTCGCCGATGAACCAGGAGCATGCCTTCGCCCTGGGGGTCGAGCGACTGTTGGAGATCGAAGTGCCACGCCGCGCCCAGTTCATCCGGGTGATGTACAGCGAGCTGACCCGGATCGCCAATCACCTGCTCAACCTGACGACCTTCGCCATCGATGTCGGCGCGATGACGCCGCTGCTCTGGGGCTTCGAGCAGCGCGAGAAGATCATGGAGTTCTATGAGCGGGCCTCCGGTGCGCGGCTGCACGCGGCCTACTTCCGGCCCGGTGGCGTGCCGCGCGACCTGCCGCCCGATCTGCTCGAGGATATCTCCGAGTTCTGCGAGGACTTCCCGCAGCATATCGACGACCTCGAAGGTTTGCTGACCGAGAACCGGATTTTCCGGCAGCGCACCGTCGATATCGGCGTGGTCAGCCAGCAGGACGCGCTCGACTGGGGCTTTTCCGGCCCGATGGTGCGCGGCTCCGGTCTTGCCTGGGACCTGCGCCGGGCGCAGCCCTACGAGGTCTACGACGAGCTTGAATTCGGCATTCCCGTCGGCAAGAACGGCGACTGCTTCGACCGCTACCTGGTGCGGGTCGAGGAGATGCGCGAATCCCTGAAAATCATCCGCCAGTGTCTCGACAAGATGCCCGAGGGGCCGGTGATGATCGAGAACCACAAGGTCGCGCCGCCGCGCCGGCCGGAAATGAAGAAGTCGATGGAGGCGCTGATCCATCACTTCAAGCTCTACACCGAGGGCTATCACGTGCCGCCCGGCGAGGTGTACGCCGCCGTCGAAGCGCCGAAGGGAGAGTTCGCCGTCTATCTGGTTTCGACCGGCGGCAACAAGCCCTACAGGTGCCGCCTCCGCGCGCCGGGCTTTCCCCATCTGGCGGCGATGGATCACCTCTGCCGCGGCCACATGCTCGCCGACAGCGTGGCGATCCTGGGTTCCATGGACATTGTGTTTGGCGAGATCGATCGATGAAGGTGACCAGCTTCCAGAAACCGGAGACGGATTTCGCCTTCGACAAGGACAACCTGGCGCGGGCCGAGCGGATCTGCGCGCGGTATCCCGAGGGCCGGCAGTCGAGCGCCACCCTGGCACTGCTCGACATGGCTCAGCGCCAGAACGGCGGCTGGCTGAGCGACGACGCGATCGAGTATGTCGCCAACTACTTGAAGGTCGCGCCGATCCGCATCTACGAGGTCGCCAGCTTCTACAGCATGTTCTACCTGGAGCCGGTCGGGAAATATCTGATCCAGGTCTGCCGCACCACGCCCTGCTGGCTGCGCGGCTCCGACGCCATCACCCAGGCTTGCCTGGAGGAAAGCGGCTGCGGAGGGATGAACGTCAACAGCGAAGACGGCCTGTTCCGCGTGGTCGAGGTCGAATGCCTCGGCGCCTGCTGCAACGCGCCGATGGTGCAGATCAACGACTGGTACTACGAGGACCTGACCCCCGAAATCGCGGCCGGGATCATCGCCGATCTGCGCGCCGGCAAGGAAGTCGAACCGGGCTCCCAAACCGGGCGCCTGTCCTCGGCGCCGGAGGGCGGACCGCAGGTGCTGCGCGACACGCTGCCGCAGGAGGGCGCGGAATGACTCTCGCGGACAAGGATCGCATCTTCACCAACCTCTATGGCCAGCAGGACTGGAGCCTGGAGGCGGCCAAGAAGCGCGGCGCCTGGGATAACACCAAGGCGCTGATCGAGCTTGGCCGCGAGGAGATCGTCGAGCGTGTCAAGGCCTCGGGGCTGCGCGGGCGCGGCGGCGCTGGCTTCCCGACCGGCCTCAAGTGGTCCTTCATGCCGAAGGAATACGACGGACGTCCGGCCTATCTGGTGGTCAACGCCGACGAGTCGGAGCCCGGCTCCTGCAAGGACCGGGAGATCATGCGCAACGACCCGCATATCTTCCTCGAGGGCTGCCTGATCGCCGGTTTCGCGATGGGCGCACACGCCTGCTACATCTATATTCGCGGCGAATATTTCTACGAACACAGCCAGATCCAGGCGGCGATCGACGAGGCCTACGAGGCCGGTTTGCTCGGCAAAAACGCCTGCAAGGCCGGCTGGGACTACGATGTCTATCTGCACCGCGGAGCGGGGGCCTACATCTGCGGCGAGGAAACGGCGCTGCTGGAAAGCCTCGAAGGCAAGAAAGGCCAGCCGCGCCTCAAGCCGCCGTTTCCTGCAGCCTGCGGTCTCTACGGCTGCCCGACCACGGTCAACAACGTCGAGACCGTGGCCGTGGTCCCGACCATCCTGCGCCGCGGCGTCGACTGGTGGACCTCCTTCGGTCGCCCGAACAACCACGGCACCAAGATCTTCTCGATCTCCGGACATGTGAATACGCCCTGCAACGTCGAGGAGGCGATGTCGATCCCGCTCAAGGAGCTGATCGAGAAGTACGCCGGCGGCGTGCGCGGCGGCTGGGACAACCTGCTGGCCGTGGTGCCCGGCGGCTCTTCGGTGCCCTGCCTGCCGCAGGGGATCTGCAACGAGGTCTTGATGGATTTCGATGCCCTGAAGGAGCAGAAGTCGGGCCTCGGCACCGCCGCCGTCATCGTCATGGACAGCTCCACCGACATCGTCGAGGCGATCTGCCGTTTCTCGCACTTCTACATGCACGAGAGCTGCGGCCAGTGCACGCCCTGCCGCGAGGGCACCGGCTGGATGTGGCGGGTGCTGACCCGCATGGTCGAGGGGCGGGCGCAGCTCGAGGAGATCGACACCCTGCTCGACGTCACCTATCAGGTCGAGGGCCACACCATCTGCGCGCTCGGCGACGCGGCGGCCTGGCCGATCCAGGGACTGATCCGGCATTTCCGTCCGGAGCTGGAGCGCCGGATCAACAACTACCGCAAGGCGCATGCGCCGGCGGCTGAGTGATTTTAAAGGCTTAGCAGGAGTTCTTCATGCCGAAGCTGACCGTAGACGGTAAGGAGATCGAGGTCCCGGGCGGGATCACGGTGCTGCAGGCCTGTGAGCTCGCCGGCGCCGAGATTCCGCGCTTCTGCTACCACGAACGCCTGTCAGTGGCCGGCAACTGCCGGATGTGCCTGGTCGAGATGGAAAAGGCGCCCAAGCCGATCGCCTCCTGCGCTATGCCGGTCGGCGAGGGCATGGTGATCCACACCGATAGCGACACGGTGAAGAAAGCGCGCAACGGCGTGATGGAGTTCCTGCTGATCAACCATCCGCTGGACTGCCCGATCTGCGACCAGGGCGGCGAGTGCGACCTGCAGGACCAGGCGATGGCCTATGGCTACGACCGCAGCCGCTATTCCGAGAACAAGCGCGCGGTCAGTGAGAAGTACATGGGGCCGCTGATCAAGACCATCATGACCCGCTGCATCCAGTGCACCCGCTGCGTGCGCGCGGCCACGGAAATCTGCGGCGTCGAAGAAATCGGCCTGGTCAACCGCGGCGAAAACGCCGAGATCACCACCTTGGAGCAGGCGATCACCTCGGAGATGGCCGGCAACCTGGTCGATGTCTGCCCGGTCGGCGCGCTGACCAGCAAGCCCTATGCCTTCGCCTCGCGCCCCTGGGAGTTGAAGAAGACTCCCACCGTCGATGTGATGGATGCGGTCGGCTCCAACATCCGGGTCGATAGCCGCGGCGCGCGGGTGCTGCGCGTCCTGCCGCGCATCCACGAGGACATCAACGAGGAGTGGATCGCCGACAAGACCCGCCATGCCTGCGACGGTCTGGCCCGGAGGCGGCTCGACACGCCTTATCTCCGCAACGCCAAGGGCAAGCTGGTAGCGGCAAGCTGGGACGAGGCCTTCGCGGCCATCGCCGCCCGGCTGGATGACTTAGACGGCAAGCAGATCGCGGCCATCGCCGGCGATCTCTGCGACGTCGAATCGATGTTCGCCCTGCAGGGCTTGATGCAGAGCCTCGGCTCGCCGCACCTCGACTGCCGCCAGGACGGCGCCAAGATCGACGGTAAGGCGCGGGCGGCCTATCGCTTCAACACCACCATCGCCGGGCTCGAGCGCGCCGACGCGGTGCTGCTGATCGGCACCAATCCGCGTTGGGAAGCGCCGCTGATCAACGCCCGCCTACGCAAGGCTTTCCTGCACAACGGTCTCAAGCTCGGCGTGATCGGCCAGCCGGTCGACCTGACCTACGAAGTCGACTACCTGGGCGCCGGGCCGGACAGCCTGCAGGAGATCGCCAAGGGCAAGGGCGGCTTCGCGGAGGTTCTGAAGAACGCCGAGAATCCCGCGCTTATCCTCGGCAGCGGCGCCGTGGCGCGCGCCGACGGCGCGGCGATCCTGGCCTTGGCCCGCGAACTGGCCGACAGCTTCGGCATGATCCGCGACGACTGGAACGGCTTCAATCTGCTGCAGCGCGCCGCCTCGCGGGTCGGCGGACTGGAACTCGGCTTTCTGCCAGGCGAGGGTGGCTGCGATGTCGCTGGCATCCTGGAGGGGGCCGGCAAGGGCGAGATCGATACGGTCTTCCTGCTGGGCGCCGACGAAATCGATATGAGTAAGCTCGGCGAAGCCTTCGTGATCTATCAGGGCCATCACGGCGATGCCGGCGCGCACCGTGCCGACGTCATCCTGCCGGGCGCCGCCTATACGGAGAAGAACGCCACCTACGTGAACACCGAGGGCAGGGTGCAACTCGCGCGTCTGGCGGTTTTCCCGCCGGGCGATGCGAAGGAGGACTGGACCATCCTGCGCGCGCTGTCGGAGCGCCTCGGCAAGACGCTGCCTTACAACAATCTTGGCGAGCTGCGGCAGAAGCTGATCGAGGCCAACCCGGTCTTCGCCGCGGTGGACCAGGTCGAACCGGCCGCCTGGGAGCCGTTCGGCGATGACGGCAAGGTGGACGGCGCCCCCTTCGGCCTGCCGGTCGCCAACTACTACATGACCGATCCGATCAGCCGGGCCTCCGAAACCATGGCCGAGTGCACCGCGACGCTGATCGACGGCAAGCAAGACGCGACCGGCACCGATGGCTGAGTTCTGGAGCGGATACGCCTGGCCGGGCCTCGTCATCGTCGCCCAGATTCTGGCGATCGTGGTGCCTTTGATCGGCGCCGTCGCCTATCTGACCTATGCCGAGCGCAAGGTCATCGCGGCGATGCAGCTGCGCAAGGGCCCCAACGTGGTCGGTCCTTTCGGCCTGTTGCAGCCGATCGCCGACGGCGTGAAGCTGCTGTTCAAGGAAACCATCCTGCCGGCCGGGTCGAACCGCGTGGTCTTCGTGCTCGCGCCGATGCTGACCTTCGTGCTGGCACTGGTCGCCTGGGCGGTGATCCCGGTCAACGAGGGCTGGGTGATCGCCGATATCAACGTCGGCATCCTGTTCCTCTTCGCGATTTCCTCGCTCGGCGTCTATGGCGTGATCATGGCCGGCTGGGCCTCGAATTCGAAGTATCCCTTCCTCGGCGCCCTGCGCTCGGCGGCGCAGATGGTGTCCTACGAGGTCTCCATGGGCTTCGTGATCATCACCGTGCTGCTCTGCGTCGGCTCGCTGAACCTGACCGACATCGTGATGGCGCAGCAGACCGTCTGGTTCTGCATCCCGCTGTTGCCGATGTTCGTGATTTTCTTCATTTCGACCCTGGCGGAAACCAACCGCTCGCCCTTCGACCTGCCGGAAGGCGAGTCGGAGCTGGTGGCCGGCTACTTCGTCGAATACTCGGCGATGACCTTCGCGCTGTTCTTCCTCGGCGAATACGCCAACATGATCCTGATGAGCGCGATGACCACGATCCTCTTCCTCGGGGGCTGGCTGCCGCTGTTCGACATCGCCCCGTTCAACTGGATTCCGGGGCCGATCTGGTTCATCGCCAAGGTCTGCCTGGTGCTGTTCTTCTTCCTCTGGGTGCGCGCTACCTTCCCGCGTTACCGCTACGACCAGCTGATGCGCCTCGGTTGGAAAGTCTTCCTGCCGTTTTCGCTGCTCTGGGTAGTGCTGACCGCCGGCGTGCTGATCGCTTTCGATTGGGTGCCGGCATGACGGCGTCCCCTTGCATCGCGGTGGCCGGAATGGGAGAAGGTGGCACCGCCGCCGCCGCAACTTCGCAACCTCTCGCACGAGGACAGTAGGATTCGATGGCAAGCCTTGACCGCACAGCACGGACGTTCCTGCTTTGGGAACTGCTCGGGGGGCTCGGCCTGACCTTGAAGTACTTCTTCAAGCCGAAGGTGACCTTGAACTACCCCTATGAGAAAGGCGCGCTTTCGCCGCGGTTCCGGGGCGAGCACGCGCTGCGCCGCTATCCCAACGGCGAGGAGCGCTGCATCGCCTGCAAGCTCTGCGAGGCGATCTGTCCGGCCCTGGCGATCACCATCGAGGCCGAGCCGCGCGGCGACGACGGCAGCCGCCGCACGACGCGCTACGACATCGACATGACCAAGTGCATCTACTGCGGTCTCTGCGAGGAGGCCTGCCCGGTGGACGCCATCGTCGAGGGTCCGAACTTCGAGTTCGCCGCGGAGACCCGCGAGGAGCTGTTCTACAACAAGGACCGACTGCTCGCGAACGGCGACCGCTGGGAATACGAGATCGCCTTGAACCTGGAGAAGGAGGCGCCCTACCGCTAGGGCCGCCTGAAATGGGGGAAAGACACGTGCCGAACTACGGTCGAAACACCGGGAAGAGGGGGAGCCGATGGTCATTCAAGCGCTGACCTTCTATCTCTTCGCGGCCATCGTGGTGGCCGCCGCCGTGATGGTGATCGCCTCGCGCAATCCGGTGCACTCGGTGCTGTTCCTGATCCTCGCCTTCTTCAACTCGGCGGGGCTCTTCGTGCTGCTCGGCGCGGAGTTCTTGGCGATGATCCTGGTCATCGTCTATGTCGGCGCGGTGGCGGTGCTGTTCCTCTTCGTGGTGATGATGCTCGACATCAACTTCGTGAAACTGCGCGAAGGCTTCCTCCAGTACCTGCCGATCGGCGGTTTGATCGGACTGATCCTGCTGGTCGAGCTGGTGATGATCGCCGGCGCCTGGGTTTTCGCGCCGCAGGCCCAGAGCCAGGCGCGGCTGCCGATCCCCGATCCCGAACAGGTCACCAATACCGACGCCATCGGGCGGGTGCTCTATACCGACTACATCTACCTCTTCCAGGCATCCGGCATCGTCCTGCTGATCGCAATGGTCGGTGCCATCGTGCTGACCCTGCGGCAGCGCGAGGGCGTGCGCCGCCAGAAGATCTCGCAACAGGTCGGGCGCTCGCGCGCCGACAGCATCGAGATCAAGAACGTGCCCAGCGGAACGGGAATCTGAGCATGCTGGAAATCGGCCTGTCGCATTATCTGACGCTGGGAGCGATCCTCTTCACCCTGGGGATCTTCGGGGTGTTCCTGAACCGCAAGAACGTCATCATCATCCTGATGTCGGTCGAGTTGATCCTGCTCGCCGTCAACATCAACCTGGTGGCCTTTTCGGCGCATCTCGGCGATCTCGTCGGGCAGATCTTCACCCTGCTGATCCTGACAGTCGCCGCCGCCGAGGCGGCCATCGGCCTGGCCATCATCGTCGTCTACTACCGCAATCGCGGCTCGATCGAGGTCGAGGATATCAGCCTGATGAAGGGCTAAGCCGCGATGATCGATTTCGCCATCGTCTTCCTGCCGCTGCTCGGCGCCATCCTGGCCGGGTTCCTCGGCCGCCGGATCGGCGACCGCGGTGCCCAGATCGTCACCTGCGCGCCGCTCTGGCTGGCCGCCGCCCTGTCGGTCTGGGTCTTCATCGACGTCGCCCTGGGCGGCAACAGCCGCACGGTGGAACTCTTCACCTGGTTCGACAGTGGCAGCTTCGAGCTGAGCTGGGCGCTGCGCGTCGATACCCTGACCGCGGTGATGTTCTGCGTCGTCACCATCGTTTCGGCGGTGGTGCACCAGTACTCGGTCGGCTACATGGCCGAGGACCGCTCGATCCCGCGCTTCATGGCCTATCTCTCGCTGTTCACCTTCATGATGCTGATGCTGGTGAGCGCCGACAACTTCGTGCAGATGTTCTTCGGCTGGGAGGGAGTCGGTCTCGCGTCCTATCTCCTGATCGGATTCTGGTACGAGAAGCCCAGCGCCAACGCCGCGGCGATCAAGGCCTTCCTGGTCAACCGGGTTGGCGACGTCGGCTTCGCGCTCGGCATCGCCGGGGCCTTCCTGCTGCTCGGCACGGTGGATTTCGACACCGCCTTTGGCGCCGTCGAGGGCGTGCAGAATGCGCAGTTCACCGCCTTCGGCATCGAGGGCCATGCGCTGACCATCGTCTGCCTGCTGCTGTTCGTCGGCGCCATGGGCAAGTCGGCGCAGCTCGGCCTGCACACCTGGCTACCCGACGCCATGGAGGGCCCGACACCGGTGTCCGCGCTGATCCATGCCGCGACCATGGTGACCGCCGGCGTGTTCATGCTGTGCCGGCTGTCGCCGATCTTCGAGTACGCGCCGGACGCGCTGACGGTGGTGACCTATGTCGGCGCGGCGACCGCCATCTTCGCCGCCACGGTCGGCCTGACCCAGACCGACATCAAGCGGGTGATCGCCTATTCGACCTGCTCGCAGCTCGGCTACATGTTCTTCGCCATTGGCGTCTCGGCCTATTCGGCGGCGATGTTCCACCTGATGACCCACGCCTTCTTCAAGGCGCTGCTGTTCCTCGGCGCCGGCTGCGTGATCCACGCCATGCACCACGAGCAGGACATGCGCAAGATGGGCGGCCTGATGAAGAAGATCCCGGTCACCTACGCCTTGATGCTGATCGGCTCCCTGGCCCTGGCGGGGATCGGCATTCCGGGCACCGGCATCGGCTTCGCCGGCTTCCAGTCCAAGGACATGGTCCTGGAGGCGGCCTACGGCGCCCACACTACCGAGGGGACGGTCGCCTACGTGCTTGGCACCATCGCCGCTTTCCTGACGGCCTTCTACTCCTGGCGGCTGCTGATCATGACCTTCCACGGGCCGACCCGTGCCGACGCGCACAGCTTCGACCACGCCCACGAGGCGCCAAAGGTGATGATCTACCCCCTGGGCATCCTGGCGCTGGGGGCGGTGATCGCGGGTATGGCGGGCTACGGCGTGTTCGTCGGCCAAGGCATGGAGAGCTTCTGGGGCGACTCGATCCTCGATCTCAACGACTCTATCGAGAAGGCGCATCATGTGCCCTTCTGGGTCAAGTCGCTGCCGGTGGCGATGGGCGTGCTCGGCATCCTGGCCGCCTACTATGTCTATCTCTGGCGGCCGGGGACCGACGCGCTCCTGGCGCGCAAGCTGCGGCCGCTTTACCTCTTCTCCTTCAACAAGTGGTACTTCGATGAGCTCTACGAGGCCGTCTTCGTTCGCCCGGCCTGGTATCTCGGCCGCGGTCTGTGGAAGACCGGAGACGGCGCGCTGATCGACGGTATCGGCCCGGACGGGCTTTCCGCGGCGGTGCGCAATCTCGCACGGCGCACCAGCCTGCTACAGAGCGGCTACGTCTACCACTATGCCTTCGCGATGCTGATCGGCGTGGTGATCCTCGTCAGCTTCTATCTGTTCCTCAGTCTGGGATGACCGCGCGATGATTTCCGATTGGCCGCTGCTGTCGCTCGTCATTTTCATCCCGCTGATCGGCGCGGGCTTCATCTTCGTCATCCGTGGCGAGGAGGCTGTGGTGGCGCGCAACGCGCGTTACGTCGCGCTGTGGACCTCGCTGGTGACCTTCGCGCTGTCGCTGTTCATCTGGTTCGGCTTCGAAAGGGGCACGGCCGCTTTCCAGTTCGTCGAGCAAGGCGACTGGATTCCGGCCTTCAACATCTCCTACCACCTGGGCGTAGATGGCATCTCCATGCCCTTCGTGCTGCTGTCGACGGTGCTGACGCCACTCTGCATCCTGGCCTCCTGGGAAGCCATCAAGAGCCGGGTGCGCGAGTACATGATCGCCTTCCTGGTGCTCGAGACCCTGATGGTCGGGATGTTCTGTGCCCTCGACTTCTTCGTCTTCTACATCTTCTTCGAAGGCGTGCTGATCCCGATGTTCCTGATCATCGGCATCTGGGGCGGCCCGCGCCGGGTCTATGCGGCCTTCAAGTTCTTCCTCTACACGCTGACCGGCTCGGTCCTGATGCTGCTGGCGATCCTGGCCATCTACCTGGATGCCGGGACCACCGATATCCCGACCCTGATGACCCACGCCCTGCCGGCGGGCATGCAGTTCTGGCTGTGGATCGCCTTCTTCGCTTCCTTCGCCGTCAAGGTGCCGATGTGGCCGGTGCACACCTGGCTGCCCGACGCCCACGTCGAGGCGCCGACCGCAGGCTCGGTGATCCTGGCGGGCGTGCTGCTGAAGATGGGCGCCTACGGCTTTCTGCGCTTCTCCATTCCGATCCTGCCCGACGCCACCGCGACTTTCACGCCGATCGTCTTCGGGCTGTCGATCATCGCCGTGATCTACACCTCGCTGGTCGCTCTGGTGCAGCAGGACATGAAGAAGCTGATCGCCTATTCCTCGGTCGCGCACATGGGTTTCGTCACCGCCGGGATCTTCACCCTGACCATTCAGGGGGTGGAGGGGGCGATCTTCCAGATGATCTCCCACGGTGTCGTCTCCGCCGCGCTCTTCCTGATCGTCGGGGTGGTCTACGACCGCCTGCATACCCGGGAGATCGCGCGCTACGGCGGTTTGGCCAAGTCCATGCCGACCTATGCGCTGGTCTTCATGATTTTCATGCTGGCCTCGGCCGGCCTGCCTGGCACCAGCGGCTTCGTCGGTGAGTTCCTGGTGATCGTCGGCGCCTTCCAGGTCAACACCTGGCTGGCCCTGCTGATGGCCAGCGGCATGGTGCTGGGCGCGGCCTACATGCTGGTGCTCTATCGCCGGGTGATCTTCGGCAAGCTCGACAAGGACGATCTGCTGGCGATGAAGGATATGAATCTGCGGGAGAAGCTGATTTTCGCGCCCTTGCTGGTGCTGGTGCTGTGGATGGGCATCTATCCGCTGCCAGTCCTGGACGTGATGTCGGCTTCGGTCGAGGGCCTCATCGAAAACTATCAGGTGGCAACCGCCGGGCACGAGGGCCTCTCGTCCCTGGCCTGGCTGCTGCCCGGCCGGTGAGGAGGCGCGCATGTCCCTGACTACGGATCTTTTCATCGCGCTGCCCGAGCTGTTCCTGGTCTGCAGCGCAATCGGCCTGCTGATGTTCGGCGTGTTCGGGGCCAGCACCCGGGTGGTTTGCCTCGCCGGTGTCGCCGCCGCTGCGATCACCCTGGTGCTGATCTGGCTCGCGCCGGAGAGCGGCGCGGCCTTCTCTGGCCTCTTCATGAAGGATCCCTTCGGCGACTTCATGAAGTCCCTGGTGATGATCGGCACCGGCACTGCCATCGTGCTGTCGATCCGCTATATCGAGCACGAGGGCATGGCCCGCTTCGAGTTCCCCGTGCTGATGCTCTTCGCGACGGTCGGCATGCTGATGATGATCTCGGCGAACGACCTGATGTCGCTCTATCTGGGCCTGGAGATCCAGTCGCTCTCGCTTTACGTGATCGCCGCCTTCCGGCGCGATGCGCTGCGTTCTTCGGAAGCCGGACTCAAGTACTTCGTTCTCGGCGCGCTCTCCTCGGGCATGCTGCTCTATGGCATTTCCCTGGTGTACGGCTTCGCGGGAGGAACCGGCTTCGACGATCTCGCGGCCGTCTTCGCAGGCGGGGAGGAGGTCTCGATCGGGGTCATCGTCGGGCTGGTCTTCATCATCTCCGGGCTGGCCTTCAAGATCTCCGCGGTGCCCTTCCACATGTGGACGCCGGACGTCTACGAAGGCTCGCCGACGCCGGTGACGGCCTTCTTCGCCTCGGCGCCGAAGATCGCCGCCATGGCGCTGACCGTGCGGGTGATGATGGGGCCCTTCGCCGAGCTGCTGGACCAGTGGCAGCAGATCATCGTCTTCGTCTCCATCGCCTCGATGATCCTCGGTTCCCTGGCCGCCATCGCCCAGCAGAACATCAAGCGGCTGATGGCCTACAGCTCGATCGGACATGTCGGCTACGCCCTGATCGGCCTGGCCGCGGGCAGTGCCGAGGGCATCCGCGGCGTCGGCATCTACATGGCGATCTATCTGGTGATGAACCTGGGAACCTTCGCGGTGATCCTCTGCATGAAGCAAAAGGACCGCATGGTCGAACAGATCGGCGATCTTGCCGGTCTGTCCAAGACCAATCCCATGCTGGCCCTGGCGCTGGCGATCTTCATGTTCTCCATGGCAGGCATTCCGCCGCTCGCCGGTTTCTTCGGCAAGCTCTACGTCTTCATGGCGGCGGTCGAGACCGGGCTCTATACCCTCGCGGTGGTCGGCGTACTGACCTCGGTGATCTCCGCCTTCTACTATCTGCGGATCATCAAGGTGATGTACTTCGACGAGCCGGAGGAGGGCTTCGACCGTCCGGGCCGCGAACTTTCCATCGTCCTCGGCGTCTGCGCGGCGATGGTCCTGCTGTTCTTCGTCCTGCCGAGCCCGCTGGTCGACGGCGCGGCCGCGGCGGCTTCGGCGTTCTTCCCGGGATGACCGCGCCGCCGCAGGGCTCTGCTCCCGCCATGCCCGGGGCGAAGCTGCCGCCGGCCTATCGCCTGATCGAGCTCGACAGCGTCGACAGCACCATGATCGAGGCGCGCCGCCGCGCCGAGGAGGGGGCCGAGGACGGCACCCTGATCTGGGCCAGGGAGCAGCTGCAGGGCAGGGGGCGGCAGGGACGTGTCTGGGCCAGTCCGCGCGGAAATCTCTACCTCTCCCTGATTCTGCGGCCCGAGTGCGCGCCGGCGACCGCCGCGCAGCTTTCCTTCCTGGCCGCCGTGGCGCTGGGCGAAGCGGTCGGCGCGGTGGCGCCGCCGATGGTCGAGGTGACCTTCAAATGGCCCAACGACGTGCTGTTTAATGGCCGCAAGGGGGCCGGCATCCTGCTTGAGAGCAAGTCGGCGCCGGACGGCGGAGTGGACTATGTGATCCTCGGCATGGGGGTGAACGTGCAGTGCCATCCCGAGGAGTCCGCCTATCCGGCGACCTCGCTGCGGTTCGAGGGCTGCCCGCCGACCTTGAGCGAAGCGCAGCTTCTGGAGGCTTTCGGCCGGAGTTTCCTGTCCCGCGCCAACACCTGGGTGGAGGAGGGCTTCGCGCCGATCCGCAAGGCCTGGCTGGCGCACGCCATTTCTCTGGGCAAGGAGATCGAGGTGCGTTTGCTGAAGGAGACCCTGACCGGGACCTTCGAATCTCTGGACGAAAACGGGGTGCTGCAGCTTCGTCTCGCCGACGGTTCCCTAAAGGCGATCGCCGCCGGCGACGTCTTTCCCCTGGGCTGACCCATGCTGCTGGTCGTCGATTCTGGAAACACTAATGTCGTCTTCGCGGTCTACGAGGGCGAGGAGAAGCGCGGCCAGTGGCGCGCTTCCAGCGACCCGCGCCGCACGCCCGACGAATACGCCGTCTGGCTGACCCAGCTGCTCGACCTCGACGGCATCAAGCCGGCCCAGATCGACGGCGCGATCATCTCCAACGTGGTGCCGGCAGCGATGCGCAACCTGCGGGTGCTCTGCCAGCGCTACATCAAGGTCGAGCCCCTGGTGGTCGAGGAGAACTCGATCGCCTATGGCATTCCCGTGCGCCTCGATCGGCCGGAGCAGGTCGGCGCCGACCGCATCGCCAACGCCGTAGGCGCCTATGCCCGCTACGGCGGCCCCTTGATCGTAGTCGACTTCGGCACCGCCACGACCTTCGATGTGATCGGCGCCGATGGCGGCTACGACGGCGGCGTGATCGCTCCGGGTATCAATCTTTCCATGGATGCGCTCTACGCCGCGGCCGCGCGGCTGCCACGCATCGCCGTAGAGAAGCCGCAGAAGGTGATTGGCAGCGACACGGTTTCGGCCATGCAGTCCGGCGTGTTCTGGGGCTACATCGGTCTGATCGAAGGCTTGATTACCCGCATCCAAGAGGAGTATGGCGGGAAGCTCACGGTGGTCGGCACCGGCGGCCTCGCGCCGCTGTTTGCCGGAACCACCGCCGTCATTCAGGAAAGCGATGCGGATATGACCCTGCGCGGGCTGGTTCTGCTCTATCGCCGCAACACCGCAAGCTAGGATCTGGCCATCAAAAAGGACGAACTCTATTTCCTTCCGCTCGGCGGCGCCGGCGAGATCGGGATGAACCTCAATCTCTACGGCCATGCGGGCAAGTGGCTGATGATCGACCTGGGCGTCACCTTCGGCGAGGAGAACCTGCCCGGCATCGAGGTGGTGATGCCGGACCCCAGCTTCATCGTCGAACGCAAGGAGGATCTTGTCGGGCTGGTGCTGACTCATGCCCATGAGGATCATCTCGGCGCCGTGCCCTATCTCTGGGACAAGCTGCGCTGCCCGATCTATGCGACGCCGTTCACGGCCGCTCTGCTGCGGCGCAAGCTGGCCGACGACGGTATCCAGGAAGAGGTGCCGATCACCGTCGTCGAGATGTCGGGGAGCTTCACCCTCGGCCCCTTCGAAATTGAGCTGGTCACTCTCACGCACTCCATCCCCGAGCCCAACGCCCTGATCATCCGCACTCCCTGCGGAACGGTGCTGCATACCGGCGATTGGAAGCTGGATGACGATCCTCTGGTCGGGGAAACCTATGACGAGGCCCGCCTGCGCCGCCTCGCCGACGAAGGCGTGCTCGCCATGGTCTGCGATTCCACCAACGCCGTGGTGCCGGGTTTGAGCGGCTCCGAACTCGACGTGCGCGAGGGCCTGCAGAAGGTGCTGCCGCGCTTCAAGAACCGGGTCGCCGTCGCCTGCTTCGCCAGCAACGTGGCGCGGCTGGAGACCGTGATCCGGGTTGCCGAGGCCTGCGGCCGGAGGGTCAGTCTGGTCGGCCGTTCGATGCACCGTATCCATGCCGCGGCGCGCGAAAGCGGCTATCTGCAGGACCTGCCGCCCTTGGTCGATGTCCGTGAGGTCGAGTATCTGCCCAAGGAGGAAATCCTCCTACTCTGCACTGGCAGCCAGGGGGAGCGGCGGGCCGCGCTGTGGCGCATCGCCCATGACGCACACCCCGAGGTGGTGCTGGAAGCCGGCGACGCGGTGATCTTCTCCTCCCGGGTGATCCCCGGCAACGAGAAAGACATCGCCGCGCTGTACAATTCGCTCGCCAAGTTGGAAATCGAGGTGGTGACCGACGAGACGGTGCGCGGCGAGGGGCATTCGATCCATGTCTCCGGTCATCCCGCGCGCGACGAACTGGCGCAGATGTACCAGTGGGTGCGTCCGCAGATCGCGATCCCGGTGCATGGCGAGGCGCGTCATCTCGAGGCTCACGCCAAGCTGGCGCTGGAATGTCAGGTGCCGATGACCGTGGTGCCGGAGAACGGCAGCCTGATCCGTCTGGCGCCCGGTAAGCCGCAGATCGTCGATCATGTTCCCCACGGCCGTCTGGCCGTGGACGGCAATCGGCTGCTGCCCATCGACTCGCCGATCCTGCGGGCGCGGCGCAAGCAGATCTTGGCCGGCAGCGCCGTAATCTCTCTGGTGGTCGATGCCGCGGGAGAGCTGCTCGCCGATGCCAAGCTCTCCGCCGTGGACCTGCTCGATCTTCAGGCCGACCGGAACATCGTCGACGAACTGCTGGACGACATCGAAGCGGCGCACGAGCGGCTGCGCCCCAAGGCGCGGCGCGACGACGAAGCCGTCGCCGAAGCGGTGCGGATCGCCACGCGGCGCGGGTTCAATCGCCTGATCGGCAAGAAACCGATCGTCGAGGTCCAGGTGATCCGGGTGGATTGAGGATGATCGGCAAGCTCAACCATGTCGCCATCGCCGTCCCGGACTTGGAAGCCGCCAGCGCCTTCTATCGCGACGTGCTGCGCGCGGCCCTCGCCCAACCGCAGGATCAGCCGGACCACGGCGTGCGCGTGGTGCGCGTCGAGCTGGGCGAGAGCCAGGTCGAGCTGATGGAGCCCCTCGGCCCAGACTCTCCGATAGCGAAATTCCTGGCGCGCAATCCACGCGGCGGCATCCATCATCTCTGCTATTCCGTCGCGGATATCCGCAAGGCGCGCGACGAGCTGACGGCGGCTGGAATCGCCGTTCTGGGGGACGGCGAGCCGAAAATCGGCGGACACGGCAAGCCGGTGCTTTTCCTGAGGCCGGCGGACAGCCATGGCGCCTTGATCGAACTCGAGGAGGATTGAGTCCTGGGCTGGTTCACCGGATTTATCGTCTATGCGATCATCTGGTGGGTGATCCTGCTCGCCGTACTGCCCTGGGGAGTGCGGCGTGAGGAAAACCCCGAAGCGGGGCACGATCCCGGCGCTCCCAGCAATCCCAATCTCCCGAAAAAGCTGCTCGCCACGACTCTCGTTTCGGCCGCGGTCTGGCTTGTCGTTTTCCTGCTGATCGAAGGCGACCTGTTCTCCTTCCGCCAAGCGGTGCAGGACTGGTGGCGGGGCTAGCGGCAAAAAAATAAGGCCGGCGCTGAGGCCGGCCTTTTCGTACTTCGGCTCGCTTAGGCGAGTCTATGAAGCTTGTCGTTTCCTCCTTAGACCTGGGCCGTGCACCGCTTCAGCGGTTCGCCCTTGCCACGCGCGCCGTGGTCTTTTTCTAAGGCCTCTTTCTACGGTACTTGAGCCTCCGCGTCATTAACTTTCGGTAGCTTTGGCCTCCCTCTAAAGGAGGGCGAAGCGGATCACGAAGAGCGCGGCGATGACATAGACGGCAATCGAGCAGTCCATGGCCCGTCCGCTGAGGATTTTGATGGCCGCGTAGCTGATGAAGCCGAGTCCGATGCCGTCGGCGATGGAAAACGTTAGCGGCATGGAGATCGCGGTGACCACGCCGGGGGCGTATTCCGTCGCGTCCTCCCAGTCGATTTCGGCAAGGCCGCGGGCCATCAGGCAGGCGACGAACAGCAGGGCCGGCGCCGTGGCGTAGCCCGGGACGGTCTGCGCCAGCGGGGAGAATAGCAGGCACAGCAGGAACAGCGCCGCCACCACCACGGCGGTCAAACCGGTGCGTCCGCCGGCTTTGATGCCGGCCGCGGACTCGATGTAGCTGGTGGTGGTCGAGGTGCCGACCGCCGCGCCGACGACCGTGGCCGTGGAGTCGGCGAGCAGGGCGCGCTTCAGGCGCGGAAGGCGGCCCTGTTCATCGAGCAATCCGGCACGGTGGGCAACGCCGACCAGGGTGCCTGCGGTGTCGAAGAGATCGACGAACAGAAAGGTGAAGACGATGGTCACCAGCGCCAGCTGCAAGGCGCCGCCAAGGTCCATCGCCAGGAAGGTTGGCGCCGGGTTGGGCGGCAGGTCGATCACTCCCTTGAACTCGGAAACGCCGAACAGGATCCCCAGGGCTGTGGTCAGCAGGATGCCGATGATCACTGCGCCGGGGATGCGGCGCACGTCGAGCGCGATCATCGCAATGAAGCCGAAGGCGGCGAGGAGGACGCTGGCCGAGGTGATGTCGCCGATCGTCACCAGGGTCGCCGGATGGTCGACCACGATGCCTGCGTTCTTCAAGGCAATGATTCCGAGGAACAGGCCGATGCCGGCGGAGATCGCCATCTTCAGGCCCTTGGGTATGGAATTGATGATCCATTCGCGCACCGGCAGCAGGCTGAGAATCACGAAGAGGATGCCGGAGATGAAGACCGCGCCGAGGGCGACCTGCCAAGTGTAGCCCATGCCGAGCACGACGCCGTAGGTGAAGTAGGCGTTGAGACCCATTCCGGGGGCCAGCGCGATGGGATAGTTGGCGTAGAGCCCCATGATCAGCGTGCCGACCGCGGCGGCGATGCAAGTGGCGACGAACACCGCCCCGAAGTCCATGCCCGCGTCGGAGAGGATCATCGGGTTGACGAAGGTGATGTAGGCCATGGTCAGGAAGGTCGTGACACCCGCGATGACCTCGGTGCGCACGGTGGTGCCGTGCTCGGCGAGCTTGAAGTAGGAATTCAGCATGGGTCCCCCTCATCTGCTGCGCGGGACGCGCGCTCGCGTCCCTGACGCGCCATGCTGTCTGCCCCCTGTTGCCGACGATGGCGCTGCCTGATTTTCATAGCGCGCCGCCCGAGTCGCATCCAGATCGAAGCGCTTGTCGCCGCAATGCCGCCACATCCCCGGCATAGACAGAGCCGAACGACTTTCCTACATTCCCGCTCGCCTCGCGGCCGGGCAGAAACGGGCGCCACGCCAAAGCAAAGGACAGATATGCGCCGCTCCGCATTCTTTCTGCCGACCCTCAAGGAAACGCCCAAGGAGGCGGAGATCGTCTCCCACCGGCTGATGCTGCGCGCCGGCATGGTGCGCCAGGCCAGCGCCGGGATCTATTCCTGGCTGCCGATGGGCTACAAGGTGCTGCGCAACATCGAGCAGATCGTGCGCGAAGAGCAGAACCGCGCCGGCTGTCAGGAGATGCTGATGCCGACCATTCAGTCGGCGGATCTCTGGCAGAAGTCGGGACGCTACAACGACTACGGCCCGGAGATGCTGCGCATCGTCGACCGGCACGAGCGCGACATGCTCTATGGACCGACCAACGAGGAACTGATCACCGACATCTTCGCGGACTCCGCCAAGAGCTACCGCGATCTGCCGAAGCTGCTCTATCACATCCAGTGGAAGTTCCGCGACGAGGTCCGGCCGCGCTTCGGCGTGATGCGCGGCCGCGAGTTTCTGATGAAGGATGCCTACTCCTTCGATCTCGATTTCGAAGCGGCCAAGCGCGCCTACAACAAGATGTTCGTCGCCTATCTGCGGACCTTTGCGCGCATGGGGCTCAAGGCGATCCCCATGGAGGCCGACACCGGGCCGATCGGCGGCGACCTGTCGCACGAGTTCATCATCCTGGCCGAGACCGGCGAGAGCGAGGTCTTCTGCCATCAGGCGCTGCTCGATTATGACGTGCTGGCCGAGGAACCGGACTTCGAACAGGACCTGCAGCCCCAGGTCGACTTCTGGACCAAGTACTACGCCCGCACCGACGACAAGCACGACGCCACGGCCTTTGCAGCAGAGGTGCCAGAGGACGCACGGGTGCAGCGCCGCGGCATCGAGGTCGGCCATATCTTCTATTTCGGCACCAAGTACTCCAAGCCGCTGGGCGCCGTGGTCTCCACCCCCGAGGGCGAGGAGGTACCGGTGCACATGGGCTCCTACGGCGTCGGCGTATCGCGCCTGGTCGGCGGCATCATTGAGGCCTGCCACGACGACCATGGCATCGTCTGGCCGGAGAGCGTGGCGCCCTTCCACGTCGGCCTGATCAACCTGCGCGCCTCGGACGCGGCCTGCGCGAAGGCTTGCGACGAAGCCTACGCCAAGCTGCGCGCCGCCGGCGTCGAGACGCTCTATGACGACACCGACGAGCGGGCAGGGGCCAAGTTCGCCGAGATGGACCTGATCGGCCTGCCCTGGCAGCTGATCGTCGGACCGCGCGGCCTGGAAAACGGCGTCGTCGAGTTGAAACGCCGCGCGACCGGTGACAAGCAGGAGCTTTCCCTCGAGTCCGCGCTGGCGCGCTTGACGGAGCGGGCGGAGCGATGATTTTCGGCGCATTCGAGCGCATGGTGGCGCGGCGCTATCTTCGCGCCCGCCGCGCCGAAGGCTTCGTCTCGGTGATCGCCGGCTTCTCGCTGCTCGGCATCGCCCTGGGCGTTGCCACGCTGATCATTGTGATGTCGGTGATGAACGGCTTCCGCTCGGAGCTGATGGGTACCATCCTCGGCGTCAACGGCCATCTCACGGTGATGGGACAGGATCGCAACATCGCCGACTACGAGGCTGCGCGCGACCGGCTACTGGACCTGGAAAATGTCGTCACGGCAACGCCGCAGGTTCAGGGTCAGGTCATGGTGACCAACCAGAGTCAGGCTGTGGGCGCTTTGATTCGCGGTCTCTCCGGCGACGATCTGGCCAAGCGCGACCTGGTGACCCAGAATCTTGCGCCCGGCGCGCTGGAAGACTTCTCCGTAGGCAAGGGCGTGCTGATCGGCAGCCGCATGTCGCAGAAGCTGGGCATTGGGGTCGGCCAGCAGATCACCCTGGTCAGCCCGCGCAGCACCACCACCGTCATCGGCAGCGTGCCGCGGATGAAGAGCTACACCGTGGTCGGGCTGTTCGAGGTCGGGATGTACGAGTACGACAACTCGATCATCTTCATGCCGCTGCCGCTGGCCCAGGTCTTTTTCCAGATGGAGGACCTGGTCAACGCCATCGAGATCTTCGTCGAGAATCCCGACCGGGTTTGGCTGACCAGCGCCCGGGTCAGCGAGGCGATCGGACCCGGTTACCGCAGCGTCGATTGGCAGCAGGCCAACTCCAGCTTCTTCAACGCGCTGCAGGTCGAGCGCAACGTCATGTTTCTGATCCTGACGCTGATCATCGTGGTCGCCGCCTTCAACATCATCTCCGGCCAGATCATGCTGGTGAAGGACAAGGGGCGGGACATCGCCATCCTGCGCACCATGGGCGCAACCCGCGGCATGATCCTGCGCATCTTCCTGATGTCCGGCGCGGCGATCGGCATCGCCGGAACGCTTGCGGGCCTGATCCTGGGCGTGCTCTTCGTCGAGAACATCACCGTCATCCAGGGCTGGGTCGAGGCGATCACCGGGTCCAAGGTCTTCGACCCGGAAATCCGCTTCCTGACCGACGTGCCCGCGGAGATGGATTTCAACGAGGTCGTCGTCGTGGTTGCGATGTCCCTGGCGCTGACGCTTTCGGCTTCGATCTATCCTTCCTGGCGGGCGGCGCGTCTCGATCCCGTGGAGGCGCTGCGCTATGAGTGAGGCCAGTCTCCGCCTGGACAAGATCGCAAAGACCTTCGAACAGGGCGGACAGAAGCTGGAGGTGCTGAAGGGCGTTTCCTTCGAGGTCAGTCCTGGGGAGATGGTCGCCCTGGTCGGTCCATCGGGATCGGGCAAGTCCACCCTGCTGCAGATCACCGGCCTGCTCGAAAAGCCGGATGCCGGGCAGATCCTGGTCGCCGGGCAGGACGCCACGCGACTCGACGACGCCGCGCGGACCCGTTTGCGCCGTCAGAGCCTTGGATTCGTCTATCAGTACCACCATCTCTTGCCCGAGTTCTCCGCGCTCGAGAATCTCGTCGTCCCGCAAATGATCGCGGGAGTTGCAAAGAAAACCGCGATTTCCCACGGACAAGAGCTGTTGGCGAGGGTCGGGCTCTCGGATCGCGAGAACCACCGTCCGGCACGGCTTTCCGGCGGCGAGCAGCAGCGCGTTGCAATTGCCCGCGCACTTGTGAACAATCCAGCCGTTCTCCTGGCTGACGAACCGACCGGCAATCTCGACCCCGATACGGCAGAGGGGGTTTTCCAGATGCTGGTCAGTCTGGTGCGTGGCGTCGGGCTTGCGGCCTTGATCGCTACGCACAATCTGGACCTGGCGGCGCGTATGGATCGGGTCCTGCGTTTGAAGGAGGGGCAGCTTGTCTCGTCTTAGTCTGATCGCTTTCGCGGCGGCTCTGTTCTTCGGTACGGCGTTGCACGCCCAGGCCGAGGAAACCGGGATCGATGCCGCCGACCTGGAATGCTTGGCGCTCAATGTCTATTGGGAGGCGCGGGGCGAGGACCGGCTGGGCCAGGAAGCCGTGGCCCATGTCACCCTGAACCGGGTCTCTGCGGCGGGGTTTCCCGATAGCGTCTGCGACGTCGTGAAGCAGGAGGTCGTCTCCTCGGACGATGAGATCGTTTCCTGTCAGTTTTCCTGGTGGTGCGACGGCAGGCCCGATACCCCCGCCGACAACGCGGTCTGGGAAAAGGCACGCTACATCGCCTGGGCGGCGATGACAGGCCGAATCGGCGATCCCACCGACGGCGCGCTCTACTTCCACCATTCGCAGGTGGCGCCAACTTGGATCGCGCAGCTGCATCACACCGCGACCATCGGCGTGCATCTGTTCTATCGCTGATCGGAGCGTCATCCACAGCCTGTGGATGCATCGCCGATAGCCCGACTCGGGCGACCATGGAATGCTGAAGGCCATGTCCGGCGGCGGCTTCATACATCTTAGGGTCCACTCGGCCTATTCCCTCTCGGAAGGCGCGATTCGCAACAAGCAGCTGATCGCCTTCTGCCAGGATCAGGCCATGCCCGCCGTCGCCGTGACCGACAGCGGCAATCTTTTCGGTGCGCTGGAATTCGCGACCGAGGCTGCGCAGGGCGGTATCCAGCCGATTATCGGCTGTCAGCTCGCCCTCGAATGCGAAGCGGCCGAGCCGCGCAACGGCGGCGGCAGGCCGCACCCGGATCAACTTGTGCTGCTGGTGCAGTCGGAGGAGGGCTACCGCAACCTGCTGAAGCTGGTCAGCGCCGCCTTCCTGGAAACCGAACTGTCGGAAACGCCGCAGGTCTCCCTGGAAAAGCTGGCGGCGCAATCCGCAGGACTGATCGCCCTGACCGGCGGGCCGGCGGGAACGCTTGGCCGGCATCTGCGCGAAGGCCGGCCGGCGGAAGCCAGGGCCTGGCTGGAACGCCTGCGGGAGATTTTTCCGGAGCGGCTCTATGTCGAGCTTTCGCGCCACGGCAGCGAGGGCGAGGCGGCTTGCGAAGCGGGCAGCATCGACCTCGCCTATGAGCTGGGGCTGCCCCTGGTTGCCACCAACGAAGCCTTCTTTCCCACGGAAGATCTCTATGAGGCGCACGATGCGCTGCTCTGTATCGCCGGGGGCACTTACGTCGCCGAGAGCGACCGCCGCCGGCTGACCCCCAATCACCGCCTGAAAACCGCCGCCGAGATGCGCGCGCTCTTCGCCGACCTGCCGGAGGCCGTGGACAACACCCTGGTGATCGCCCAGCGCTGCGCCTACTTCCCCGAAACCGTGAAGCCGATCCTGCCGGCCTTCCCCACCACCGAGGGACGCAGCGAGGCCGAGGAACTGCAGGCCCAGGCAGAGATTGGCCTGGAGCAGCGGCTCGAAACCCAGGTCTTCACGGAGGAGATGGACGAGGAGGCGCGGGACAAGGCGCGCGAGCGCTATGCCGGCCGCCTGCACTACGAGCTCGAGGTGATCGAGCAGATGGGCTTTCCCGGCTACTTCCTGATCGTCGCCGACTTCATCATCTGGGCCAAGCAGCAGGGCATTCCCGTGGGACCGGGCCGCGGTTCCGGCGCGGGGTCCGTGGTTGCCTGGGCCCTGACCATCACCGACCTCGATCCCTTGCGCTGGGGCCTGCTGTTCGAGCGTTTCCTCAATCCCGAGCGCGTGTCGATGCCGGACTTCGACATCGATTTCTGCCAGGACCGGCGCGACGAGGTGATCGAATACGTGCAGCGCAAGTACGGCTTCGGCCGGGTGGCGCAGATCATCACTTTCGGAAAGCTCCAGGCCCGCGCCGTGATCCGCGATGTCGGGCGGGTGCTGCAGATGCCCTACGGCCAGGTCGACCGGATCTGCAAGATGATCCCCAACAACCCGGCCGACCCCAAAACCATCGCCCAGGCGCTGGAGGAGGTGCCGGAGCTGCGCGCCGAACAGGAGGGCGACGAAGGCGTCGCACGGCTGATCGAGATCGGCCAGAAACTCGAGGGTCTCTACCGCCACGCCTCGACCCACGCCGCCGGGGTGGTGATCGGCGACCGCGACCTGGACGAGTTGGTGCCACTCTACCGCGACCCGCGTTCGGAGATGCCGGTCACCCAGTTCAACATGAAGTGGGTCGAGCAGGCGGGCTTGATGAAGTTCGACTTTCTCGGCCTGAAGACCCTGACCGTGCTGTCTATGGCCTGCCGCCTGATCGCCGAACGCACCGATCCGGTGGAACTGGAGACCATCCCTCTGGACGATGCGAAAACCTTCGAGATGCTCAGCCGTGGCGACACGGTCGGCGTCTTCCAGCTGGAATCCTCGGGCATGCGCGACGCCCTTAAGCGGCTGAAGCCCGACCGTTTCGAGGACATCATCGCCGTGGTCGCGCTCTATCGCCCCGGCCCGATGGAAAACATCCCTTCCTTCATCGCCCGCAAGCACGGCCGCGAGAAGGCCGACTACCTCTACCCGACCCTGGAGCCGATCCTCAAGGAAACCCACGGGATCATGATCTACCAGGAGCAGGTGATGCAGATCGCCCAAGAGCTGGCGGGCTACAGCCTCGGCGCCGCCGACCTGCTGCGCCGCGCCATGGGCAAGAAGATCCAGGCCGAGATGGATGCGCAGCGCGAGTCCTTCGTCGAGGGCGCGGTGGCGCGTGGCGTCGAAAAGACCAAGGCGAGCGAGATTTTCGATCTGGTGGCGAAGTTCGCCGGCTACGGCTTCAACAAGAGCCACGCCGCCGCCTACGCCATGGTCGCCTATCAGACCGCCTATCTCAAAGCCAACTACCCGGTCGAATTCCTGGCCGCCTCCATGACCTACGACATGGGCAACACCGACAAGCTGAACATCTTCCGGCAGGAGCTGGCGCGGCTCGACATTCCGCTGTTGCCGCCGGACATCAACCGCTCAACCCCGGAATTTTGTGTGGAAGCGGGCGAGGATGGCAGCGCGTTCGGCATCCGCTATGCCCTGGCGGCGATCCGCAACGTCGGGGCGACGGCGATGCAGGGCGTGGTGGGCCAGCGAACGGCACAGGGTGCCTTCAAATCCCTGGCGGATTTTGCCGGACGGCTCGACGGCCGCCTGGTCAACAAGCGCTCGATCGAGAATCTGGCTTGCGCCGGCGCTTTCGATTCCCTGGTCGCCAACCGGCACCAGGTCTACGCGGCGGCCGATACCGTGGTGCGCCATGCCGCGGCCGCGGCGGAGGAGCGCTCGAGCGGTCAGGTGTCGCTGTTTGGCGAGGCCGGCGACAGCCAGAGCAACGGCATTGCCCTGCCGCAGGTCGAGGACTGGGGGCCGAGCGAGCGCCTGCAGTACGAGTTCGACGCCGTCGGCTTCTATCTCTCCGCCCATCCCCTGGACTCTCACAAGAAGACCCTGGAACGGCTCGGCGTGCTGCCGCACAGCGAGCTGGCCCGCGCTTCCCAGCTTACGCCCGGCCGCAAGACCGTCGCCGGGATCGTCGTCTCGAAACAGATCCGCACCTCGCGCAAGGGCAACCGCTTTGCCTTCGTCACCCTGTCGGATTCCAGCGGCGTCTACGAGGTCGTGGTCTTCTCGGAGGTGCTGGCGGCGGCGCGCGAGTACCTGGAAAGCAACCAGCCGCTGCTGCTCGAGGTCACCGTCGATCTCCAGGGCGACGAGATCAAGCTGATGGCGCAGAAGTTCTCGCCCCTGGACGCGGCGGCGGAGAACACCTCGCCCGGCCTGAAGATCTACCTGCGGGAATCCGATCCCCTGGATCATCTGAAGTCGATCCTGGAGCAGCAGGGCCGGGGCCGGGGCCGCGTCGTGGTGATCGTCGAGACCGGGCAGGGCGAGGAGGTTTCGATCCAACTGCCCGAGGCATACAAGCTTTCCGGCGCCGTGCGCCAGGCGATCAAGTCGATCGGCGGGCTGGAGGTGCAGGACCTCTAGCCTGCCGGGATCTTCTCTCGCCCTTGCATTTCCCGCGGACTCCGGGTATCACCCCGGCCAATCGTAACCCACACGCGGGCTTTGCGGGCCCTTGGGGAGACATCCCAAGGCTCGCTCCGGTGTCCGGATCGACCGGACGACGGCCCGCGGCGGCAGAACCGGAGAAAGCAAAGTCATGTCGCTACCCACGTACTCAATGCGTCAGCTCCTCGAAGCTGGCGTCCATTTCGGCCACACCACCCGCCGCTGGAACCCGAAGATGGCCCCGTTCATCTTCGGCGTGCGCAACGGTGTGCATATCATCAATCTCGAACACACCGTGCCGCTTCTACACCAGGCGCTGGAGTTCCTGCGCGGCGTTGCCGGCAACGGCGGACGCGTGCTCTACGTCGGTACCAAGCGTCAGGCCAGCGAGATCGTCGCCGAAGCGGCGGCGCGTTGCGGCCAGTACTACGTCAACCACCGCTGGCTTGGCGGTATGCTGACCAACTGGAAAACCATCTCCCACTCCATCAAGCGGTTGAAAGAGCTCGAAGGTCTGCTGGCCGAGGATCAACTCGGCCTGACCAAGAAGGAGCTGCTGGTGATGAACCGCGAGCGCGACAAGCTCGAGCGCGCGCTGGGCGGCATCAAGGAGATGGGCGGCCTGCCGGACGCGATCTTCGTGATCGACACCAACAAGGAGCACATCGCCGTCGCCGAGGCGAAAAAGCTTGGCATTCCAGTGGTGGCGATCCTCGATTCCAACTCCGACCCCACCAGCGTCAGCTATCCGGTGCCGGGCAACGACGATGCGATCCGCGCCATCACGCTCTACTGCGAGCTGACGGCGGATGCGATCCTCGACGGCCTTCAGGAATCGGTCTCCGCTTCGGGCGCCGATATCGGGGCAGCCGAGGAAGCCCCGGTCGAGAAGCTGCCGGAAGAGGCGGTGCCGACCGAAGCCGAGGCACCGAAGGATGAACAGGCCGCTGCGCAGCCTGTCGAGCAGCCGCCCGCACAGCCTGAGGTCGTTCCCGCCACCGAAGGGGCTGGCGCAGAAGAGGCGACGGCTCCTCTCGGCGAAAAGGCCGAGGAGACCGAGCAGGCCAAGGACGCCGAGGGCGATGTCAAGGACGACAGCGAGAAGGAAAAGGCCTCTGGCTAGACGGAAAGTGCCGTTTATCCAAAGCCTTATCTGTAAAATCTAAGAAAGAGGAAGAGCTATGGCCGAAATTACGGCAGGCTTGGTCAAAGAACTGCGCGACTCGACCGGCGCGGGCATGATGGACTGCAAGAAGGCGCTGACGGAAACCGGCGGCGACCTCGACGCTGCGGTCGACTGGCTGCGCAAGAAGGGGCTCTCTGCGGCGGCGAAGAAGTCCGGCCGCGTCGCAGCCGAGGGCCTGATCGGCGTCGCGACCAAGGGCAACCGCGGCGCTATGGTGGAGGTCAACTCCGAGACCGACTTCGTCGCGCGCAACGACTCCTTTCAGGATTTCGCCGGCAAGCTCACCGAGCTGGTGACCCACACCGGCGACGATCTCGAGGCGCTCAAGGCCGCCGACTTCCCGGGCACGGGACGCAGCGTTGCCGACGAGCTGACCCACCAGATCGCGACCATCGGCGAGAACATGAATATCCGCCGCGCCGTGGTGCTGGAGGTCGAGCCTGGCGTGGTTTCGGCCTACGTCCACAATCAGGTCTCGCCCGGACTGGGCAAGATCGGCGTTCTGGTCGCCCTGCAGTCCTCGGGCGACGGCGAGAAGCTATCCGAGCTTGCCCGCCAGATCGCCATGCACATCGCTGCCGCCCAGCCGCAGTCGATCGGCACCGACGACCTCGATCCGCAGGCGATCGAACGCGAGCGCGAGGTACTGGCCGATCAGGCGCGCGCCAGCGGCAAGCCCGAGGAGATCATCGAGAAGATGGTCCAGGGCCGCCTGCGCAAGTTCTACGAGGAGGTCGTGCTGCTCGAGCAGACCTGGGTGATCGACGGCGAGTCCAGGGTCGCCGAGGTGCTCGAAAAAGCCGGCAAGGAGCTTGGCGCCGAGATCAAGGTCGCCGGCTTCGAACGCTTCAACCTGGGTGAGGGGATCGAAAAGGAAACCTCCGATCTCGCCTCGGAGGTTGCCGCGACCCTCGGCAACTAGGACAATGCAACCGGGTCGGCCGAGTCGCGGCCGGGCCGGTTTTCGTGCCCGCGGGCATCCGCCGCGGCGTCCGCTTTGAAGGGCCGAGCTCGATGGCCGAGACCCCGCGATACAAAAGGGTGCTGCTGAAGATTTCCGGGGAAGCCCTGATGGGCGAGCTGGAGTACGGCCTGGATTCAGGAACCGTCGAGCGCGTCGCCCAGGAGGTCAAGGCGGTCTACGACATGGGCGTCGAGGTCTGCCTGGTGATCGGCGGCGGCAACATTTTCCGCGGCCTCAAGGGCGCGGCCAGCGGCATGGAACGCGCCACCGCGGATTACATGGGCATGCTGGCCACGGTGATCAATTCCCTGGCCATGCAGAACGCGCTGGAGAAACTCGACGTCGACACCCGCGTGCTTTCGGCGATTCCCATGGCGACGGTGTCAGAGCCTTACATCCGGCGCCGCGCCGTGCGCCACATGGAAAAGGGCCGCGTGGTGATCTTCGCCGCCGGCACGGGAAATCCCTTCTTCACCACCGACACGGCAGCGGCGCTACGCGCCAGCGAGATGGAGTGCGAGGCGCTGCTCAAGGGCACCAAGGTCGATGGCGTCTACGACGCCGATCCCAACAGGGTCGCCGGGGCCAAACGCTACGACAGCCTGACCTATCACGAGGTGCTGACGCACGATCTTGGCGTGATGGACCATGCCGCCATATCCTTGGCACGGGAAAACCACATTCCTATCCTGGTATTCTCCATACAAACGCCCGGTTCCTTTGCTGAAGTCATCATGGGTCGCGGCTGTTTCACGATCGTGGACTCGAAGTAACCGAAGGCCGGGCAGAACAGGCGGGGGTAACACAGTGAGCGACGCAAACATGAAAAGCCTCATGAAGCGCATGGATGGCGCGCTTGAGGCGCTGAAGCGGGAGTTCGGCGGTCTGCGCACGGGACGCGCGGCGACCAGCCTTCTCGATCCGATTACCGTCGAGGCCTATGGCCAGGCGATGCCGATGAACCAGGTCGGCACGATCTCGGTGCCGGAGCCGCGCATGCTGACGGTCCAGGTCTGGGACCGTGGGCTGGTCTCTTCGGTGGAAAAGGCGATCCGGGACTCCGGCCTCGGCCTCAATCCCTCCAACGACGGTCAGCTCGTGCGGGTGCCGATTCCGCCGCTGTCCGAAGAGCGCCGTGAGGAGCTCGCCAAGATCGCCGGAAAATACGCCGAGCAGGCCCGCGTCGCGGTGCGCAATGTGCGGCGCGACGGCATGGACACCCTGAAGCAGCTTGAGAAGGACGGCGAGATCTCCGAGGACGAGCACCGCAAGCGCTCCGACGAGATCCAGCAGATGACCGACGAACACATCAAGCTGATCGACGAGGCGCTTGCGCACAAGGATGCGGAAATCAAGCAGGTTTGAGGCGGATGGATAGTCTGGAGATGCAGTCCGCCGGCGTGCCGCCCCGCCACGTCGCGATCATCATGGACGGGAACGGTCGCTGGGCCTCCGCCCGCGGGCTGCCGCGCACACAGGGGCATCGCCGCGGCGCCGAAGCGGTGCGCCGGGCCGTCGAGGCCGCCGTCGAGCTGGGCATCGAGTATCTGACTCTCTTCGGCTTTTCCTCGGAGAACTGGAAGCGTCCGGCCGAGGAGGTCTCCGACCTCATGGGGCTGCTGCGCCGCTATCTGCAGAGCGAGATCGCAGAGCTGCACAAGGAAGGCGTGCGCCTGCGGGTGATCGGCGACCGCCAGCGCCTGGCCGGCGATATCGTGCGGCTGATCGAGGACGCCGAGCGGCGCACCGCCGGCAATACCCGTATCAACGTCACCGTGGCCCTGAGCTACGGCGGCCGGCAGGAAATCGTCCACGCCGCGCGCCGCCTGGCGGAAGATGCTGCGGCCGGACGGCTTTACCCGGAGGCGATCGACGAAACGGTCTTCGCCGCGCAGTTGTTCACCTTCGATATACCGGACCCGGATCTGCTCATCCGTACCTCGGGGGAGCAGCGGATCAGTAACTTCATGCTTTGGCAGTGCGCCTACGCGGAACTGGTCTTCACCGAAACCCTCTGGCCCGACTTCGGCAAGGACGATCTGCTCGCCGCTCTGCGCGACTTCCAGAACCGGGAGCGGCGCTACGGCTCCGCAGTCTCCTCCGGCTGAGATGGCAGAGCGCGGAACGCGTTTCTAGATGGCGGGGGGGCTACGCACGCGCGTCCTCTCCGCGGCCGTCATGGCGCCGCCGGTTCTGGCGGCACTGGTCGCCGGACCGCCCTATAGCGACATTCTGATCGTCGGATCGGCCATGGTGCTGGCCTGGGAATGGGGTGGCATGATCCTCGGCAAGCGCGGTATGCCGGCCTGGCTGCTGGTGCTCTTCACCGGGCTTTTCGTCGCTGGCGGTATCTTTCTGCATCCGCTGCATCTTGCCGTCACGGCTGTAGGCGGCGGACTGCTCTGCTACCTGCTGCAGCGGCAGGAAAGCGGGCGCGACGCGCCGGGTCTCTGGCTTGCCGCAGGGCTGTTCTATATCCTGCCCCCCAGTATCGCCCTGCTTTGGCTGCGCCGGGAGGAACCGGAAGGCCTGCTGTTCGTGCTCTTTGCCGTGCTGACGGTCTGGGCTACGGATATCGGCGCCTATTTCGCGGGACGCGCCATCGGCGGCTGGAAGATCCTGCCCTCGATCAGTCCGAGCAAGACCTGGGCCGGGCTCGCGGGCGGCATGCTGGCCGCGGCGGCGGTGGGCGCGGGGCTGTCGCAGCTGTTCAGCCATGCGACACTCCCCGGCGCGGCTCTGCTGGCGGCCGGACTTGCAGTGCTGGCGCAGGCCGGGGATTTCCTCGAGTCCGCGATCAAGCGGCATTTCAGCCGCAAGGACGCCAGCGCCCTGATTCCCGGCCATGGCGGCTTGCTGGACCGGGTCGATGGACTTTTGCCGGTGGCTTTGGTTCTGATGATTCTGGTCTGGGCCGAAGCCGGCCTTCTTTAGCGGCGGAACGATGACCGAAGCACAGACGCAGCGTAGCATTACCGTTCTCGGCTCCACCGGTTCCGTCGGCTGCAGCACGCTCGATCTGGTTGCCCACGCCCCGGAGCGTTTCCGGGTCGAAGCCCTGACGGCGAACAGCTCCGCCACCGCACTGGCCGAGCAGGCGCGCCGCTTCGGCGCCCGGCTCGCCGTGGTGGCGGAAGAAAGCGCCTATCCCGCACTCAAGGATGCGCTGTCCGGCAGCGGCATCGAGGCGGCGGCCGGCGCGGCCGCGATCCGCGAGGCCGCGGCCCGGCCCAGCGACTTCCTGATGGCCGCCATCGTCGGCGCCGCCGGGCTTGAACCGACCCTGGCGGCGATCCGGCGCGGAGCTCTGGTCGGCCTGGCCAACAAGGAAACCCTGGTCTCAACCGGCGATGTCATGATGCAGGAAGCCAAGGCCCATGGCGCCACTTTGCTGCCGGTCGATTCAGAGCACAATGCGATCTTCCAGGTGCTCGACCGCGGCGGTTTGGAGCAGGTCGAGAAGATTATACTGACCGCCTCCGGCGGCCCGTTCCGGGAGTTCTCCCGAGACGACATGGCCCGGGTCACGCCGCAGCAGGCGGTCAAGCACCCCAACTGGTCCATGGGCGCCAAGATTTCGGTGGATTCCGCGACCATGATGAACAAGGGCCTGGAGGTGATCGAGGCGCACTACCTCTTTGCCATGGCTGAGGAGCAGATCGGCATCCTGGTGCATCCTCAGTCGGTGGTGCATTCCATCGTGGCTTATCGCGACGGTTCGATGCTGGCCCAGCTCGGGGCGCCGGATATGCGCATTCCCATCGCCTACTGCCTGGCTTGGCCGCGGCGGATGCCGGCGCCGGTCGAAACCCTCGATCTGGCGGCGCTGTCCCGGCTGACCTTCGAGCCGCCGGACGAAATCCGCTTTCCCGCCCTGCGCCTGGCGCGCCAGGCGCTGCGCGAGGGGCAGGGGGCGCCGGTACTGCTCAATGCCGCCAACGAGGTGGCCGTGGCGGCCTTCCTCTCCGGCGGGATCGGCTTCCTGCGCATCGCCGAAATCGTCGAGGAGGTGCTGTCGGCAGCGCCCCGCCAGGCGGTGGACAACCTTGAGGCGGCGCTGGCCTTAGATGCCGCCGGCCGCCGGGAAGCGCGAAAATTAATCTAGGATTTATCGCGTTCACGTTGAAATATCTTGCCTTTTGAGGCCCTTGGATCAAAGTGATAGATAAGGTGCTTCCAGGATCGGGCGGGGCGAAGCTTTGCTCGGCTGCTTCACAAGTGCCAACGTCCCCCGGCGCAACGGAAACAAATTAAACCATGCAGATTCTCTCCCTGCTTCAGGACTACCTGATTCCCTTTCTGATCGTGCTGACGATCCTGGTTTTCGTCCACGAAATGGGCCACTACCTGATCGCCAGGCGCTGTGGCGTGCGGATCGAGGCCTTCTCGATCGGCTTTGGACCCGAGCTTTTCGGCTGGACCGACCGCACCGGCACCCGCTGGAAATTCAGCGCCATCCCCTTGGGCGGCTACGTCAAGATGTTCGGTGACGCCGACGTCACCAGCAGAGCGATGAAGGAAGGGGACTCCCACGCCGAAAACCTGGATGCCGGGGAGCACACCGGCGACTGGGCCGACGGAACGGCGCGGCCCCTGACCGAGGAGGAGAAAGCCGTCTCCTTCCACCACAAATCCCTCAGCCAGCGTAGCTGGATCGTTGCCGGCGGGCCGCTGGCCAACTTCCTGCTCGCCATCGTCATTCTCACAGGAATGTTCGCCATCTACGGCCAGCCGACGACGCCGCCGGTGGTAACCGGTGTTCTGGAGTCCAGCGCCGCGGAAGCCGCCGGTATCCTCCCCGGCGACCGCATCGTCGAAATCAACGGCCAGAAGATCGAGCGCTTCGAGCAGATCCGCCGGGTCGTACAGCTCGGCCTCGACGCGCCGCTCGACATCGTGATGCTGCGCGACGGCGGCCGGGTCGAAGTGATGGCGCAACCCGAACTGGTGACGGCAGAGGACAATCTCGGCAACAAGTATGAGACGGCGCGACTCGGCATCCAGGCGGAGGGCCGGGAGTACATCCGCCACGGCATTGTGGACTCTGTGTGGTTCGCGATCGAGGAAACCGCCTCGCTGACACAGGCGACGCTGCAGGCGGTCTGGCAGATCGTCGTCGGCACGCGCAGCGCCGATGAGCTCGGCGGGCCCATTCGCATCGCCCAACTTTCCGGGCAAGTTGCTGATATCAGTGTGGTTTCAGTGGTTCTCTTCACGGCGATCCTGTCCGTGAACCTGGGGCTGATCAATCTTTTCCCGGTTCCCATGCTGGACGGCGGACATCTATTGTTCTACAGCATCGAGGCCCTACGCGGACGTCCCTTGGGTGAGAAAGCGCAGGAATACGGTTTTCGCATCGGCTTGGCTCTGGTATTGAGCCTCTTCGTATTCGTGACTTGGAACGATCTTGTTCGCTTGCGGGTCATCGAATACCTCGTCGGGTTGGTCACGTAACGCGGCTGGCTTCAGGGGGCTGGCGGCACTGAGTCGAACGGCGTAAACAGGGGATTTGGGGGTAAGTTTGGTCTCGAGACTAGCCATCCTGGCCGTCACGGCGTTCGTTCTTCTCGCCGGCATGGCCTTTGGCCCGCAGCAGCAGGCCGCTGCGCAGTCGCTGCTTTCGGGTGGCACCATCGAGGAAATCCGCGTCGAGGGCAGCCTGCGCGTCGACCCCCAGACCATTCGCAGCTACATGACCGTCGATCCCGGCGATCCCTTCGACCCCGTGACGCTCGACAACTCCCTGAAGGAAATCTTCGCGACCGGGCTATTTGCCGACGTCACTCTGGGGCGCAGGAGCAATACCCTGATCGTCACCGTGGTCGAGAACCCGATCATCAACCGGATTTCCTTCGAGGGAAACGACTCCCTCGACGACGACGAGCTGCGGGTCGAGGTCGAACTGCAGCCGCGGCAGGTCTTCACCGTGACCCGCGCCCAGAACGACGTGCAGCGGATTCTCGATCTCTACCGGCGCAGCGGCCGTTTCGGCGCGCAGGTCGAGCCCAAGATCATCGAGCTGGATCAGAACCGCGTCGATCTGGTTTTCGAGATCGTCGAAGGCGACGTGACCGGCGTGATCGCCATCAACTTCGTCGGCAACCGCGAGTTCTCAGACGGCGATCTGCGCAGCGAAATCAGCACCAAGGAAAGCGCCTGGTATCGCTTCCTCAGCGCGTCCGACACCTACGATCCCGACCGCATCGCCTTCGACCGGGAATTGTTGCGCCGCTACTATCTGTCGGAAGGGTACGCAGACTTCGAGGTGGAATCCGCGGTTGCGGAACTGGCGGACGACCAATCCGGATTCATCATCACCTTCACTCTGCGCGAGGGCGAGCAGTACGAGTTTGGCGCGATCAACGTCGAAACAACGCTGCGCGATCTCAATCCGGAGGATGTGGAGGACTCCCTCACGACCTTCGAGGGAGAGACCTACGACGCCTCCGAAGTCGAGGAGACGGTGCAGAACCTGACCGAGGCGGTCGGCAACCTCGGCTACGCCTTCGTCGACGTCAACGTGCAGGTCGATCGCGACCGCGAGAACTTGACGATCAGCATTACCTACGCGATCCAGGAAGGACCTCGGGTCTTCGTCGAGCGCATCGACATCGTCAACAATACCCGCACCCTGGACCGGGTGATCCGGCGCGAATTCCGCCTGGTCGAAGGCGACGCCTTCAATAGCCAGAAACTGCGGCGCTCGCGTCAGCGCATCGAGAATCTGGGTTTCTTCCGGTCGGTCCAGGTGACCAACGAACAGGGCAGCACCGCCGACCGCACGGTGATCACCGTCGATGTCGAGGAACAGTCGACCGGCGACCTGACCTTCGGCGCCGGCTTCTCCAGCGCCTCCGGGCCGCTCGGATCGATCCAGCTGCGCGAACGTAATTTGCTCGGCACCGGGCAGGATCTGCGTCTGGCGACGGTGATTGCCGGCACCTCGACCCAGGTCGACCTGAGCTTTACCGAGCCCTATTTCCTGGAAATGCCGCTGGCGGCCGGCTTCGACGTCTTCCGCACCACGCGCGAAGACCGGGAGGCCGATTTCGACGAAAAGCGAATCGGCTTTAGCCTGCGCGCCGGCTACGAGTTGACGGAGCGGCTGCGCCACGTGGTGCGCTACACTCTGGAACACCGCGACATCACAAATGTGGAATCCAACGCTCCGATCCAGATCGCACTGGAGGAGGGATCGACGCTCCGGTCCAGCGTCTCCAGCAGCCTGACCTACGACGCGCGCAACAGCCGCTTCGACCCCACAGAGGGCTATCTGCTTGCGCTCGACAACACCTACATCGGCGTCGGCGGCGACGTCTATGCCTTCGAGACCACGGTGACCGGATCCTATTACTTCCCCGTCTGGGACGAGTCCTCCTTCGCCGTGAAGGGCACCGCCGGACACATCTTCGGCATTGGCCAGGACACCCGGATCAGCGACCGCTTCTTCGTCGGCGGATCGACCTTCCGCGGGTTCGAGCGCGGCCTCGGTCCGCGCAGCGGCGGCGATGCCTTGGGCGCCAACAATTTCGCGGTCGGCACCTTCGAGTTCAGCTTCCCCCTGGGTCTGCCCGAAGAATACGACATTCGCGGCCGTCTCTTCGCCGACTTCGGCAGCGCTTGGGGCGTGGATGGCTCCACGGCCGGAGTGAGCGACGACCCCAGCCTGCGCGTTGCGGTGGGTCCCGGGATTTCCTGGAACTCACCCTTCGGACCCCTGGTCATCGATCTCGGCTTTGCCGTCATCTCGGAAACCTATGACGAGACACAGGTGCTGAATTTCAGCTTCGGCACCCAGTTCTAAAAGCTATGCGATACCTTGCTTCGACGGCGCGCGGTCTTCTCGCAGCCTTTCTGGCTCCGGCGCTGCTGGCTGCGCTCCTGACTCAGGGTGCCGCCGCGGAGCCGCCGCAGCCCAAAATCGTTATCATCGATATGCAGGAAATCCTGCGTGACTCCACAGCGGTCGGGAAGTTGCAGGACCGTATCGAAACGCAGCGCCTTGCCTACCAGGAGGAGCTGCGCCTGCGCGAGGATGAACTGCGCGAGAACGAGCAGCAGCTCGTGCGCCAGCGCTCCGCGCTCGAACCAGAGGATTTCGCGCGACGGCGCCAGGAGCTCGAACAGACAGTCAGCGAAGCCCAGCGGGACATTCAGCAGAACCGGCAAAGGCTCGACAGGGCCTTCAGCGAGGGCATGCGCCAAGTGCAGCTCCAGGTCATCCGCATCGCCGACCAGATCGCCGATGAACGCGGCGCCAATCTGGTTCTCGAGAAGTCCACGGTGCTGCTGTCCCACCCGGACTTCGAGATTACCGAGGAGACGCTGCAGCGCCTCAACCAGTCGCTCCCGACGCTCGATCTGGAAGAGTTGGCACCGGAAGCGGAAGCGCCAGGGGATTGAAATAGCGCTCCCAAAGCGTACAACAGAAGCGAATAAGCAGTGCGCGCCGCGCGCGAGGACGTAAAAGGGAAGACGCATGAGTGACATGAAGGATCTGCCGCGAGCGGTCGACGGCGTCGCGGATCTGCAGACCATCATGGCGATGATCCCGCATCGCTATCCCTTTTTGCTGATCGACAAGGTCGTGGATATCGTGCCGCAGGAGAGCGCCGTCGGAATCAAGAACGTCACCATCAACGAGTCCTTCTTTCAGGGGCATTTTCCCGGTCAGCCGGTGATGCCGGGCGTGTTGATCGTCGAAGCCATGGCGCAGACCGCCGCGGTCTTCGTGGTCGAGGTTCTCGAAGGTGAGGCGGCCGGCCGTCTGGTGTACTTCCTGGGCATCGATAACTGCCGCTTCCGCAAGCCGGTGGTGCCGGGAGACCGGCTCGAGCTGCACATCAGCAAGGACCGCCAGAAGCGCAATGTCTGGCGCTTCAAGGGGGAGGCCAAGGTGGATGGGAAGATCGTCGCCGACGCCATTTTTAGCGCCATGATCATGGACAAACGGGCCGGCGAATAATCGCCCCCGAAGGAGAGATCGAAGAACATGAGTGACACCGCCAGCGGCGATTTCCGCTTTTTGCACACCATGATCAGGGTGCGCGACCTGGACAAATCCATCGACTTCTACACCCGGCACCTGGGAATGAAGGAGCTGCGCCGTAAGGACTACCCCTCCGGCGAGTTCACCCTGGCCTTCGTCGGCTACGGTGATGAGAACAGCAACGCGGTGATCGAGCTGACCCACAATTGGGGCCAGAAGGATGCCTATGATCTTGGCAACGCCTTCGGACACTTGGCGATCGGCGTGCCGGACATCTATGCCACCTGCGCCGCGCTCGAGAAGGAAGGGGTGAACATTCCCCGCCCGCCGGGTCCGATGAAGCACGGCGGCAGCGAGATCGCCTTCATCGAGGATCCCGATGGCTACAAGATCGAACTGGTGCAGCGCGGGTAGAGCCTGCTCTAACCGGCGTCGAGGCGCTTGCGCAGGTATTCGCCTGGCGTGTGCCCGGTAAACCCCTTGAAGGCGGCGATGAAGGCGCTCGGCCCCGAATAGCCGACGTCCAGTGCGACCGTGGTGACGCTGTCGCCGGACGCCAGGTGCTGCAAGCCGGTCATCAGACGCATGCGCGCCCGCCATTCGCGAAAGGAGAGACCGGTTTCCTTGCGGAACAGCCGTGCAAGTGTGCGGCTGCTGGCGCCGCTTTCCTGCGCCCAGCTTTCCAGATCCCGGCCATCGCCCGGCGCCTCCATGAGGCTTTCGGTGATCCGCTTGAGCCGCGCGTCGCCGGGTAGCGGGACGAAGAGCGGCGCTTCGCGCAGATGCAGGATTTCGTCCAGGATCACCGCCTGGACATGGGCCTCGCGCGGGGAGGGCGCCGCCGTCACCTCGAACTGCGTGGCCCGGAGAATCAGCTCGCGTAGCAACGGCGAGACCTCGACGACCCGGCAGGCGCTTGGTGCCTTGGCGCCGAGCGCGGTTTCGCGGCAATAGATACCGCGCATCGAGAGCGAAGCCAGGGACTCCACCTCGTGCACCACGCCGGCAGGCACCCAGACCGCGTAGCCCGGCGGCACGACCCAGGCCCCGTCGCCGGCCTTGACCGACATCACGCCCTGTTCCGCATTGACCAGCTGCGCCCGGGGATGGTGATGCGCGGCGACGCGATAGCGGGCCGGATACTCCCGGCCGAAGCAGACGACATCGCGCGGCGAGTCCATCTCGCTTTGCAGCGTCGGACTGTGCAGCAGAGGATTGTGGCTGGTTAGCGACATTATTTGAATAATAGCCGATGAACGGCCAGGCGCCAAGCCGCTCAACCGGATCGGCGGGAGCTTCCTGATCGGAACCGGGGTACTGACTGCCGCGCTGCGCCGCGTCTAACCGCCGGACTCCGCAGTGCAGTCGACGCAGAGCGACACCGAGGGATCGAACTCCAGGCGCTTGGCGGCGATCTCCTCATCGCAGGAGAGACAGTATCCATAGTCGCCGCTAGCGATCCGGCCCAGGGCGGCATCGATGCGCTTCAGTTCGCCCTGACGCCGCCGTTCGGCCTCCTGCGCCATGGCCTGGCCCTGCAGGGCGTCGATGCGCGACAGGCGCCCCTGCCGGGTCTGGTCGAGCTCGACCACGCCGCGGCTTTCCTTGCTGCCTTCGATCAGCTTGCGCAGTTCCGTGTGGCGTTCCTCAAGGCGCGCCTTAAGCTTCGGCAGATCGATGTCCCGGCGCTCGCTCATGCCGTGAGTCTAGGCCGGCAGCATCCGGCGTCAAAGCAAAACCCGTGACCGGCGGAAGGCTTAACGCTTATCCAGTGGAATGTAGTCGCGCAGCGTCTGGCCGGTGTAGAGCTGGCGGGGACGGCTGATGCGGTGGCCCGGATCCTCGATCATCTCGTTCCACTGGGCGACCCAGCCAACGGTGCGCGCCAGGGCGAACAGCACCGTGAACATCGAGGTCGGGAAGCCCATCGCCTTGAGGATGATACCGGAATAGAAATCGACGTTGGGGAACAGCTTCTTCTCGACGAAGTACTCGTCCTCCAGCGCGATCTTCTCCAGCTCCATCGCCAGCGCCAGCAGCGGTTCGTCGCGCACGCCAAGCTCGTCCAGCACCTCGTGGCAGGACTTGCGCATCACCTTGGCGCGCGGATCGTAGTTCTTGTAGACGCGGTGGCCGAACCCCATCAGCCGGAAGGGGTCGTCCTTGTCCTTGGCGCGCTTCAGAAACTCGGGGATGCGGTCCTTGCTGCCGATTTCCTGCAGCATGTTCAGCACCGCCTCATTGGCGCCGCCATGGGCCGGGCCCCACAGCGAAGCGATGCCGGCGGCAATGCAGGCGAAGGGATTCGCGCCGGAGGACCCGGCGATGCGGACCGTCGAGGTCGAGGCGTTCTGCTCGTGATCGGCGTGCAGGATGAACACACGGTCCATGGCGCGCGAGAGCACCGGATTCTTTCTCCAATCCTCGCAAGGCACCGCGAAGGTCATCTGCAGGAAGTTCTCGGCGTAGGCGAGATCGTTGCGCGGGTACACGAAGGGCTGGCCGATCGAGTACTTGTAAGCCATCGCCGCAATGGTCGGCATCTTCGCGATCAGGCGATGCGAGGCAATCATACGCTGGTGCGGATCGGTGATGTCCGTGGAGTCGTGATAGAAGGCCGAGAGCGCGCCGACCACGCCGACCATGACCGCCATCGGATGGGCGTCGCGGCGGAAGCCGCGGAAGAAGTTCACCATCTGCTCATGCAGCATGGTGTGATAGGTGATCGTGGTCTCGAAGGTCTTCTTCTCCCCGGCATCCGGCAGCTCGCCGTGCAGTAGCAGGTAGCAGACATCCATGAAGTCGCTGTGTTCGGCGAGGTCTTCGATCTTGTAGCCGCGGTGCAGCAGAACGCCGTTGTCGCCGTCGATGAAGGTGATCGCCGAATCGCAGGATCCGGTGGAGGTGAAGCCGGGATCGTAGGTGAACATCTCGGTTTCGGCGTAGAACTTGCGCACATCGACCACCCGGGGGCCGGTGGAGCCCTCGATGATCGGGAATTCCCACGACTGTCCGGTGGCGTTGTCGGTCATGGTTACGGAATTGCCGGCAGAGGCCTTGGCGGCGGTCGTGGATTTACTCATGCTCATGCCCTCGATTGCCTTGCGTGGCACCATCGCGCACGCGTTCGATTTCGCGCTGCAGCATAGAGAAACAGCGCCCGGCGATCAATTGAAGCGCAGCGGCTCAGTTTTGCCGCTGAGGCTCAAATCCGGTCCTTGATTCGTCCCAAGGACTCCTCACGGCCAAGAACGGCCATCACCTCGAAGATTCCTGGGGATTGATTGGAGCCGGAGAGCGCCGCACGCAGCGGCTGAGCGACGGCGCCGAGCTTGATGTCCTGCGCTTCGGCGAAGTCCCGGACCAGGGCTTCCAGCTTATCGTCTTCCCAGGCGGGTAGTGCCTCCAGTTCCGGCAGCAGCTTTTCCAGGACCGGCTGGCCGTCCGCCAGCAGCTTGGCGGCCTTTTCGTTCACCGAAATCGGGCGTTCTGCCAGATAGAACTCAGCGTTATCAGCGAGTTCCTTTACGGTCTTCGCGCGCGCTTTGAGGCCAGGCATGGCCCGGACAAGCCGCGCGTGGCCAGCCTCGTCGGTGCCGCCGAGACGCTCTGCCACGAGCCCCGCGAGGCGGCTGTCCTCGGCCTCGCGCAGATAATGCCCATTGAGGTTGTCCAGCTTGGCGAAATCGAAGCGGGCCGGGGAGCGGCCGATGCCGTCGAGATCGAACCACTCGATGGCCTGCGCGGTGGAGAATATCTCATCGTCGCCGTGGCCCCAGCCGAGCCGCAGCAGGTAGTTGCGCAGCGCCTCTGGCAGGTAGCCCAACGCGCGGTAGGCCTCGACGCCGAGGGCGCCGTGGCGCTTCGACAGCTTGGCGCCGTCCGGGCCGTGGATCAGCGGCACATGCGCGAAGACCGGCGGCGCCCAGCCCAGCGCCTTGTAGAGTTGGTGCTGGCGGAAAGCGTTGGTCAGGTGATCGTCGCCGCGGATGACATGGGTGATGCCCATGTCCTGATCGTCGACCACCACCGAAAGCATGTAGGTCGGGCTGCCGTCGCCGCGCAGCAGCACCATGTCGTCGAGCTGCGCGTTGGCCACGGTGACCTTGCCCTGGACTGCATCCTCGATCGCCGTCTCTCCGCTTTGCGGCATCTTCAGGCGGATCACCGGAGCGACACCTACTGGCGCCTCGGCGGGGTCTCGGTCGCGCCAGCGGCCGTCGTAGCGCATCGGCCGCCCCTCGGCCTTGGCCGCGGCGCGCATCTCCTCCAGCTCCTCCTGGCTGGCGTAGCAGCGGTAGGCCTTGCCTTCCTCCAGCAGGCGCTGGGCGGCGTCGGCGTGGTCCGCGGCGCGCTGCGACTGATAGACGACCTCGCCGTCATGATCGAGACCGAGCCAGTCGAGGCCATCGAGAATCGCGGCGATCGCCTCCTTGGTGGAGCGCTTGCGGTCGGTATCCTCGATCCGCAGAAGGTAGCGGCCGCCGTGGTGGCGGGCGAAGAGCCAGTTGAAAAGCGCCGTCCGGGCGCCTCCAATATGCAGGAAGCCAGTGGGCGAGGGGGCGAAACGGCAAACGACGGTCATCGGGGCCTGCTGTCTAGGGAAAGGGCGAGCGCTGTTTAGCACAGAGCCCCGCAGGAAATCACGCGGCGCGGTACCCGCGCGGGAGGAAAGCGAACTTGGCTTACGGGGCGCTTCAGGCAGGCAGGACAGGACGGCTGCGGCTTTCGCCGGCGCGTCTCGCCGCGCCGCTTCTGCAGACCCTCGCCGCGGAGCGTGAGCGCTGGCTGCTCTGGCTGCCGGTTTTCTTCGGCCTTGGCATCGCAGTCTACTTCCAGCTCACGGCGGAACCGGGACTGATCCTGTCGGGAGCTCTGCTGTTCGCCGCCGCCGTGCTGGCCTTGTTCACCCGGGGACGCGGCGGTCTCTTCGCTCTGGCCTTGCTCGTGCTGGCGACGGCGGCCGGTTTCGCGACGGCGCAGCTGCGGACCTGGAGCGTCGCGGCGCCGGCGCTTTCACAAGAGATCGGCCCCACGGAGGTGCGCGGGATCCTCGTCGCCCTCGAACCTCACGAGGCGGGCTGGCGGGTTCTGATGGAGCCGCGCCGGATCGGCCGTCTGGCGGAGGCGGAGCTGCCCGCCAGGGTGCGGATCAACTTTGCGGTCTCGCTGATTCCCGAGCCCTGGAGGCTCGCGCCGGGAACCTCTCTCAGCGCCCTGGCGGTGCTGCGGCCGCCGCCCGCGCCGGCGGCGCCGGGCGCCTTCGACTTCGCGCGCGTCGCCTACTTCGAGCGGCTCGGCGGGGTCGGCTATGCGGTCAGCAGGATCGAGGCCGGCCCGGACAGGCTCGAAGCTGGCGGCGCACTCGGGGCATGGCGCCGGTACTGGAACGGCTTGCGGCGCGATCTTTCGGCCCGCATCCAGGCCGCCGTCCCGCGGAAGGAGGGCGCGGTCGCCGCGGCCCTGCTGACCGGCGAGCGCGGCGCCATTCCCGAGGAGGTCATCGCCGACATGCGGGATTCCGGACTGGCGCATCTGCTGGCGATATCCGGTCTGCACGTCGGCCTCGTCGCCGGAACGCTGTTCTTCGCGCTGCGGGGCTTGTTCAGTCTTTTTCCACGGATCGCACTCTACCATCCGATCAAGAAGTGGGCCGCCGTCGCGGCGCTGTGTATCGCCTTCGTCTATCTCTTTCTGGTCGGCGCCACCGTGCCGACGCAGCGCGCCTTCCTGATGATCGGCGTGGCTTTCCTGGCGGTGCTGCTCGACCGCACGCCCTTCTCGCTCCGGCTGGTCGCCCTGGCGGCCGCCGTGGTGTTGATCGTCGCGCCGGAAAGCCTGCTTGGCGCTTCCTTCCAGATGTCCTTCGCCGCGGTCACCCTGATGATCGCTGCCTTCGAGATTCTGCAGAAGCGCAAGGAGGGCAGGGACGCCGGGGAAACCTCCTGGCTGCTGCCACGCGGACCGCTGCGGCGCACCGCCCTCTATCTCGGCCTGGTCACCTTCTCCTCGGTCCTGGCGATCCTCGCGACCGGCGGCTTCGCCGCCTTTCACTTCAACCGCCTGACCTGCTACGGCCTGCTGGCCAACCTCGCAGCGGTTCCGGCGACCGCGCTCTGGGTGATGCCCTGGGGCCTCGTCTCTCTGCTGCTGATGCCGCTGGGACTGGAGAACTGGGGCCTGCAGCCGATGTCCTGGGGAATCGCGCTGATCCTCGAAATCGCCGCCTGGGTCGCCGAGCTTCCCGGCGCGGTGGTGCTGCTGCCGAGCATGCCGCTCTGGGGACTGGCGGCCTTCGTTGTCGGCGGCCTCTGGCTGTGTATCTGGTCGCGGCGCTGGCGCCTGCTCGGCCTGCCCTTGGTCGTGCTCGGCTTTCTGTCGGTCCTGCTCGCACCGCAGCGCCCGGATATCCTGATCAGCGAGGACGGAAGTCTGATCGCCGTGCGCGATAGCCAGCAGGGCGGGCTGCTGCTGTCTCAGGACCGCCGGGAGCGCTTTTCCGCCGAACTCTGGCTGCGCCGCGACGGCCAGAGCCAGGCCGCGCTGTTTCCGGAGAGCGGCGCCGGGCCGCGGGGCGGATTGAGCTGCGACGCTTTGGGCTGCTTTTACCGAGCGAGAAGCGGACTGAGTGCCGCCATCCTGCGCGACAACCGCGGTTTGGCGGAGGACTGTGCCGCCGCCGATCTGGTCGTCAGCCTCGCGCCAATCCGCAGTGCCTGCCTCGGTCCGGACGGACGGCGCCGGCCGCAGATCGACCGCTTCGACCTGTGGCGCGAGGGCCCCCATGCCGTCTGGCTCGACCCTGAGGGCGCGGTCCGGATCGTCTCGGTACAGGATCGGCGCGGCCGCCGGCCCTGGGTGCGGTGGCGGGATTAAACCGGGTTAGTAGCGGCGCAGCAGGCCGACGAGCCGGCCCTGAACCTTGACCCGGTCGGGCGGGAAGAGCCGCGGTTCGTAGTTCTTGTTGGCCGGCTCCAGGGCAATGGCGCCGCCGCGGCGCCGGAAGCGCTTGAGCGTGACCTCCTCGTCGTCGACCAGAGCGACCACGATGGCTCCGTTCTCGGCATTGTCGGTGCGTTCGATCAGCACGGTATCCCCGTCGAGGATCCCGGCCTCGATCATCGAATCGCCGTCCACCTCGAGGGCGTAGTGCTCCCCTTTGCCGAGGAAGTCCGGCGGCACGTCAACATAGCTGCTGTGATCGCGTAGCGCCTCGATCGGCGTGCCGGCGGCGATCCGTCCGAATAGGGGCAGGGCCACGGTTTCCGAGGCCCCGTTGGGATGATCGCTGACCACGGCGCGCGGCCCTTCGCGGAAGGCGCCGCGGATGACGTTGCTGCCCGTGGCGGCGGAGCCGGCGGCAGCGCCGCCCAGGTCGTCGGGCAGGCGCACGACTTCGACGGCCCGCGCGCGGTGCGGCAGGCGGCGGATGAAACCGCGTTCCTCGAGTCCGGTAATCAGGCGGTGAATCCCCGACTTGGACTTCAGGTCCAGCGCCGTCTTCATCTCGTCGAAGGAGGGCGAGACGCCGTGCTTGGTCAGGTGGCCATGGATGAAAAGCAACAACTCGTGCTGTTTGCGCGTCAGCATCTCTGCAATCTCCTCGCGCCGCGAAGCGCCCAAGAAAACGATTCTGTCAGTTCTGGTAGCGCCGGCAGGCGCCATACACCACATATGGAACAAACCGACAACTACGCTACATGTTCTAGTATTGTTCCCAATGTACGTCAAGTGTTCTCTCTTGAGCGAGAGAATAGCTATGACGGGAGCGACGGGATTTCTAAAGGAAGGTCGTCTGGGCGGCCTGCACTAATCTTATGATATCAACCTCTTGCCCGGGATCCACCGCCGCCGCGTGCGGCGCGCGGACGATCAGGCAGTCGGCCCGGGCCAGGCGGCTCAGCATCGAGGAATCCTGCCTGGAAAAGGGCTCGGCGCGCTCACGGCCCGACTCGTCGCGGATCAGCCGCGCGCGCAGGTAATCCTGGCGCCGGTCGTTGGCGTCCAGGCCGCTGCCAAGGACAACGCGCTCGAGCGGCGCAGCCGCTTCCGCCACGCCGTGCATGCAGTCGAGCACCGGCCTGAGGAAGATCAGGGCGCACACCAGGGTCGAGACGGGATTGCCGGGCAGGCCAAGCAACGGCGTGCCGCGCAGCTGCCCGAACATCACCGGCTTTCCCGGGCGCATGGCGATTTTCCAGAAGTCCAACTCCAGCCCCTGGCCGCCGAGCACCTGGCGGATCAGGTCGTGCTCGCCGACCGAAGCGCCGCCGGAGGTGACCAGAAGGTCCATGCCCTCGGCCCCTTTGGCCAGACGCTCCAGCGAATCCCTGTCGTCGCGGGCGATGCCCAGGTTGACGGCCTCGCCGCCGCAGGCCTCGACGAAGGCCGCCAAGGCGATGCCGTTGGAGGAAACGATCTGATTCTCGGCCAGCGGCTCGCCCGGCATCACCACCTCGTCTCCGGTCGCCAGGATGGCGATGCGCGCCCGGCGGCGCACCGGCAGCCAGGGATGATTCATCGCAGCGGCGAAGGCGAGATCGCGCACGCCGAGCAGGCGCCCGGCCGTGAGGCCGGTCTCGCCGGCGCTGAAATCCAGTCCGGCCTTGCGGATCCACTTGCCCGGCGGCGGCGCTGCCTTGACCGTGACCTTGCCGTTAGCGGCCTCGGTATCCTCCTGGATGACGATGCAGTCGGCGCCGGCGGGCAGCGGCGCGCCGGTGAAAATCCGGGCCGCCTGGCCGGCTTGCAGCGGCGCGGCGTAGGATTGCCCGGCTGGAATCTCTGCAACCACCTCAAGGGTCGCCGGAAGCCTCTCGACATCGGCGCTGCGCAGGGCGTAACCGTCCATCGCCGAGACATCCTTGGGCGGCTGGGTCACCCGCGCGATCAGGTCGGCGGCGAGCACCCGGCCGAGCGCCGCCGTCACCGCCACGGTCTCCGGCGGCAAGGGCGCGAAGGCGCCGAGGATGCGCGCACGGGCTTCCTCGACCGAAATCATCATTCCGCCTCATAAGTACCGGATTTTCCACCGGTCTTTTTGACCAGGCGGATCTTCTCGATGTACATGGCCTTATCCACGGCCTTGCACATGTCGTAGATCGTCAGCGCCGCGACCGAGACGGCGGTCAAGGCCTCCATCTCGACCCCGGTCTTGCCGCTCAGCTTGCAGGTGGCGGTGATCTCGACCGCCGAGCGGCCGGCGGCGAGTTCCAGTTCCACCGCCACGGAGGTCAGCATCAAGGGGTGACAGAGCGGGATCAGCTCGGCGGTCTTCTTGGCGCCCATGATCCCGGCTAGACGCGCGACCGAAAAGACATCGCCCTTCGCCACCCCGCCTTCGCGGATCAGCCGGGCGGTTTCCTCCGCCATCGCCACCTCGCCCTTGGCGACGGCGACACGCTCGCTCGCGTCCTTTGCCGTGACGTCGACCATCCGCGCCTTGCCCTCGGAATCAAGATGGGTGAAGTCGTTCATGCGCCGGCGCTCTCGCGGGCGGCGGGGGCTTCCCGCAAGGTCTGGGTCGCGGCCGCGACATTCGCCTGACGCATCAGGGACTCGCCGATCAGAAAGGCCTTGGCGCCGGCGCGCCGCAGACGGGCAATGTCGACCGGCGCGTGGATGCCGCTCTCAGCGACGAAAAAGCGGTCCTTGGGCAGGCGTGCGGCCATGCGCTCGCCATTGGCGAGATCGACCTCCAGGGTCTTGAGGTTGCGGTTGTTGACCCCGAGCAGCCGCGATTTGAGGGCGAGGGCGCGATCGAGCTCCGCCTCGTCGTGGACCTCAAGCAGTACGTCCATGCCAAGCTCCAGGGCGGCAGACTCCAGTTCCCGGGCCTGCCCGTCCTCCAGGGCCGCCAGGATCAGCAGTACGCAGTCGGCGCCCAGCGCCCGGCTCTCGACGATCTGATAGGGGTCCAGCATGAAGTCCTTGCGCAGCACCGGCAGCCCGCTGGCGAGGCGCGCGACCACCAGATCGCCGTCCTTGCCCTGGAAATAGGGTCCATCGGTGAGAACGGAGAGACAGGCCGCGCCGCCGGCGCGATAGGCCTCGGCAAGGGCTGGAGGATCGAAATCCTCGCGAATCAAGCCCTTGCTCGGCGAGGCTTTCTTGATTTCGCAGATCAGCGCGAAGCTCTCGGCAGCGGCTTTCCGCTCCAAGGCACGCAGGAAGCCCCGGGGGGCTTCCTGCTGGGCCGCTGCGAGCTCCAGGGCGGCAAGCGGCGTCGCCGCCTTGCAAGCGGCGACATGCTCCCGTTTCTTGGCGCAGATTTCGGCGAGAACATCGCTCATGACGTCAGGACTCCGCTCCGCCGCGTTCGTTGCTGATCGCCACCAGGCGCTCGAGCACCTGTTGCGCCTTGCCCTGGTCGATGCTCGCCGAGGCCAGTTCCATGCCTGCCGTTAGGGTTTCCGCCTTGCCGGCCACCAGCAAGGCCGCCGCAGACGTCAGCAACACGACGTCGCGCAGCGGGCCCTTCTCGCCGCCCAGCATGGCGGCCAGGGCGTGAGCGTTCATCTTGGCGTCGCCGCCGAGCAGGTCCTCCAGCTTGGCGCGCGGCAAACCGACCTCTTCCGGCGTTACTTCGAAGGTGGAGATCTTGCCGTCCTTCAGCTCGGCGACCTGGGAGGGACCGGTGGTGGAGAGCTCGTCGAGGCCATCGGCGCCGTGCACCACCCAGGCGCGCTCATGACCGAGGCCTTTCAGCACTTCGGCCAGGGGCTCAACCCAGGTCGGCGAGAAGACGCCGAGGATCTGCCGCTTGACCTGGCAGGGATTGCACAGCGGGCCGAGCAGATTGAAAATCGTGCGGGTGCCCAACTCTACCCGGGTCGGCCCGACGTGACGCATCGCCGCGTGGTGGCGCGGCGCCATCAGGAAGCAGGTGCCGGCCTCGCGCAGGGCCTTCTTCACCAGGTCCATCTCCGCCTCGATATTGACCCCCAGCGCGGTCAGCACGTCGGCGGCGCCGGACTTGGAGGAGATGGCGCGATTGCCGTGCTTGGCGACCGGCACGCCGGCGCCGGCGACGACGAAGGCGGCGGCGGTGGAAATGTTGTAGGTGCCCTTGGCGTCGCCGCCGGTGCCGCAGGTATCGATGGCGCCGGCCGGGGCCTCCATCGTCAGCATCTTGCCGCGCATCGCCTCGGCGGCGCCGGTGATCTCCTCGACCGTCTCGCCGCGCACCCTGAGCGCCATCAGGAAGCCGCCCATCTGCGAGGGGGTGGCGTCGCCCGACATCATGATGCCGAAGGCCTCGCGGGCTTCCTCCCGGCTCAGCCGGGTGCCGTCCGCGGTTTTGGCGATCAGCCGCTTCAGTTCGTTCATATCTCCCGCCATTGAGCCAGATCTCCCCTCAAGCGGCTTGTGCGACCGGATGACCGCTCATCCGCAGAAAGTTGCCCAGCAGGCGATGCCCATGCTGCGAGGCGATGGACTCCGGATGAAACTGCACGCCGTACAGCGGCAGATCGCGATGCGCCAGGCCCATAATCACGCCGTCCTCGCTCTCCGCGGTCACCTCCAGCGCCGCGGGCAAGGTGCCGGGCGCCAGGGTCAGGGAGTGATAGCGGGTCGCTTCCAGCGGCGAGGGCAGCTTCTCGAACAGCCCTTGGCCGCTATGCCGGATGCTGCTGACCTTGCCGTGCATCGGCGCCGGCGCGCGCACCACCTGGCCGCCGTAGGCCTGACCGATCGCCTGATGACCCAGGCAGACGCCGAGTATCGGCACCTTGCCAGCCGCCGCCGCGATCAGTTCGAGGCAGATGCCGGCCTTGTCCGGGTCGCAGGGACCCGGCGAGAGGATGATTCCCGCCGGATCGAGCGCCAGCGCCTCGGCGGCGCTCAGCGCGTCGTTGCGCCTTACCTCGACCTTCGCCCCCAGCTCCCCCAGGTAGTGGAAGAGGTTGTAGGTGAAAGAATCGTAATTATCGATTAAAAGATACATTACAGCTTCTTATCGAATGTTCTTGAAGTGGCTTTTCGCCGTCTCCCGCTTCTTATATCAGGTCGAAGGGGCAGGCAAAAGAAGAGCGACAGCACAAGGCGGAGGAACTATCCTGGCGAGGTCGAGGGTTAGGGACGGACAAGAATGGCGGCCGGCCGCAGCTTGAAATCCGCATGGCGGGGAATCCAGGGGCAGCTCCGGGAGGACCGCAAGGCTGGAGTCCACCGTCTGACTGCCCTGCTCGGCTCGCTGACCAACCGGCGGCGCGCGCTCTCCCTGGCCGGCCTGATCGCGGGCAGCCTCGCCCTGGGCTTCATGCTGGGCAGCGCCATAAGCCTCTGGACAGAGCCGAAGACCGCTGAGCGGATGGCTTTGCTGCCGCTGGAGACGCCGGCGGCGGTGCAGCCCGAGACGCGACAGGAGGCCGCCCCGGCCGTGCGAGACCCTGTGGAGCTGGCCATGAGTCCCCCTCTGGCGGCGCGGCGCATCCCGGTCGCTGTCGAGACGCTGCCGCCGCCAGTTCCGCCTGCCGCAGCCGACCTCCGGTCCGGCGAGGAAGCCTTGGCCGGCCGGTCCGAAGCGGCGCCAGCGCTGATCATCAACGGTCCCGAGGCCGCAAGTTCTGCGCCGAAGTCCCCGCAGCTTACGCTTCGCAGCGCGCCTTCGGCTTCAGTCCCCTCGGCAGAGCAGGGGCAAGCCGAGACGCCACGGCAGGAAGCCGACCAGCCGCCGGCCTGGCAACGCAACGCGGTGCAGCTTGCAACGCTGCCCAAGGGTCCCGCCATCGCCATCGTGATCGATGACGTCGGCCTGAACCGGCCGGGCGCCGATCGCAGCGTCGCCCTGCCGGCGCCGGTGACCCTCGCCCTGATGACCTACGCCGAGGGGCTGGAGAGCCTGGCGGCGCGCGCCAGAGCCGCCGGCCACGAGCTGATGGTGCACCTGCCGATGCAGCCGATCGACGCCGAGTACGACGCTGGGATCAATGTGCTGACGGTCGGCCTGCCGCGCGCGGAGCTGCTGCAGCGCCTCTCCTGGGGCCTGGAGCGCTTCGACGGCTATGTCGGGATCAACAACCACATGGGCAGCCGCTTCACCACCGACAGCGACGGCATGGCGGCGGTGATGGCGGAGCTGAAGCGGCGCGGCCTGATGTTTCTGGACTCCAAGACGGTCGGCAATTCCCTGGGCGTGGCCGCGGCCAGGAGCGCCGGCGTGCCGGTGGTGGCCCGGGACATCTTCCTCGATCACGAGCAGGCGCCGGACTTCATCGCGGCCCAGCTACGCGCCCTGGAGGATCTCGCCCGCCAGCGCGGCTACGCCATCGGCATCGGCCATCCCCACGGCATCACCCTGCAAGCCCTGGAAAGCTGGATCCCGCAGGCCCGGGCGCGCGGCATCGACTTCGTCCCGATTAGTGCCGTCCTCGGCCTGCAGGAGCGGCACCTGGCGGCGCATGCCCGTGGGAATTCGGGATAGCTTCAGTTGCCCTTGCGGGCGGCGAAACGCACGGCTTCCTGGGCCGCGCGCACCAGGGCGCGGGCCTTGTTGACGCATTCCTGGTGCTCGGACTCCGGATCGCTGTCGGCCACCAGCCCGGCGCCGGCCTGGACATAGATCCGGCCGCCCTTGACCACCGCCGTACGCAGGGCGATGCAGGTGTCCATCGAACCGTTGGCGCCGAAATAGCCGACCGCACCGGCATAGATCCCGCGCCGGTCGGATTCCAGCTCCTCGATGATTTCCATCGCCCGCACCTTGGGCGCGCCGCTGACCGTGCCGGCGGGAAAGCCGGCGATCAGCGCTGACATGGCATCCTGGCTTTTGTCGAGCTGCCCTTCGACGTTGGAGACGATGTGCATGACGTGGCTGTAGTACTCGACGGTGTTGCGCGCCGTCACCTTGACGCTGCCAACCTCGGCGACCCGTCCGACGTCGTTGCGCCCGAGGTCGAGCAGCATCAGATGCTCGGCCAGTTCCTTGGGATCGCTCAAGAGATCGGCGGCCAGTTCCTGGTCCTCTTCCGGTGTGGCGCCGCGGCGCCGCGTGCCGGCGATCGGCCGGATCGTCACCGTGCCGTCGCGCAGACGCACCAGGATTTCCGGGCTCGAGCCGACCACCGAAAAGTCGCCGAAGTCGAGGTAGAACAGGAAAGGCGAGGGGTTGAGCCGGCGCAGCGCCCGGTAGAGCGCGAAGGGCGGCAGCGCAAAGGGCAGGGAGAAGCGCTGCGAGAGCACCACCTGGAAGACGTCGCCGGCAAGGATGTACTCCTTGGCCGCGCGGACCATGGCCTGAAAGCCTTCGGGCGTCATATTGGAGTCTGCCTCGGGCAGCTCGAAGGTCCCGTCGATGCGGTCGCGGCCATAGGGCAGGGAACGGTCGAAGTCGCTGACCACGTCGGCGAGGCGCTCACAGCCCCTGTTGTAGGCGGCGCGGCCGTCCTGCCCCTCGGGCCAAACCGGGGTGAAGACGGTGACCAGATCCTCGACCCGGTCGAAGACCGCGGTCACGGTCGGCCGCATGAAGATCGAGTCCGGAACGTCGATCGCCCGGGCGTTGAGCTCGGGCAGCTTCTCCATCTCGCGCACCATGTCGTAGCCGAGGTAACCGATCAGGTTGGCGGCCATCGGCGGCAGGCCGCGCGGCAGATCGATGCGGCAGGCCTCGGCGATCCGGCGCAGGGAGTCGAGCGGCGGCAGCTCCTCGGGCTCGAAGCTTTCCAGGTCGTAACGCGCCTGGCGGTTGATCTCGGCCTTGCCGTCGCGGCAGCGCCACAGCAGGTCCGGTTTCATGGTGATGAAGGAGTAGCGGCCGATGGTGGCGCCGCCCTCGACGGATTCGAACAGGCAGCAGTTGGGCCGCCCGTCGGTCAGCTTGAGAAAGGCGGAGACGGGAGTCTCGAGGTCGGCGACCAGGGTGGTGTAGAGCACCTGTGGCCGCCCGGCCTCGAAACCTTCGCGGAAGCACTCGAAGGAGGGGGCGACCTGCATAGCTGCCCCCTGGCCTAGAAGCCGGTGAGGACGCTCTGCACGGCCTCTTCGTCGATCTCCACGCCGTAGCGCCGCTGCAGATCGTTGCTGTAGAGCGCGAGCAGATCGCCAGAGAGGCCCTGGTTCAGACGCTGCGCTACGTCCTCCCTGCCGTCGGGGTCCGCGCCGGGATCGGCGCTCACGATCTCCTCCAGGCGGCCCACAAACTGCGCTGTCTGGCCGCCGGCGACGAAGCTGTCACCGGGCTGCGCCGAGAACATCTGGCTGACCAGTTCTACCGAAGGGCCTTGCTGGTCCCGGGTCAGTGGCTGACTGCGCTGCAGCTGCGTGCCCGCTTGCTCCGCGATTTCCTCGAGGCTGGCGCCGTTGCGCAGCTCCTCGGCGTAGCCCTCGGCAACCTCGCGGGCCTTCTGCCGGCGCTGGCTTTGCAGCCAAAGGCGCTCGACCTCGGCGCGGACCTCGGCGAGCGGCCGCAGCTGGGACGGAGTCTCGCCATCTACACGCAGCACGAAGTAGCCGCCGCTCTCGGTCTCGGTCAGCAGGCTGTCCTCGCCGACTTCGGTGGTGAAGGCGACGTCGAGAAAGCGCTCCGGCGAGGGCAGCCCCTCGACCGTCTCACCCTGGCGGTTTTTCCCCTCGCGGCTGATCGAGTCATAGGTTTCGAGCGGCAGGTCGAACTGCGTGGCGGTCTCCTCCAGCGAGGCGCCGCCGGCAAGCGCGTCGTCAACCTCGTTGGCGAGCCCGATCATGTCGTCGATGGCCAGCCGCATGGTCATGTCCTCGCGCAGCTGATCCTTGACTTCGGAATATTCCGGGGTGCTGCCCGGGGTCACCTCGCGCACATGCAGGACATGCCAGCCCAGGGAGCTGCGGAAGGGCTCGGACACCTCGCCGGCATCCAGGGAAAAGGCCTTGTCGGTGGCTTCGGGCAGCAGCACCGAGAGCTCGGTGCGGCTGACCTCGCCAAGATCGATGGGGCTTTCGCCGCTGAAGTCCTGCAGCGCGGTATCGAAACTGGCGCCGCCTACCAGCTTTTCGAAGAAGCTCCGCGCTTCCTCCTCGCTATCGAACAGCGCCTGCTCGAGCAGGCGCTTCTCGGGAACGCTGATATCCTCCAGGGAGTCCTCGTACTCGCTGCGCAGATCCTCCTCGCTGACATCGATCTTGCTGAGCATCTGCTCCGGGGTGAGCGTCAGCACCGTGACGTCGCGGTAGGCCGGCGCCATGAAGGACTCGGAATAGTCCTCATGATAGCTGCGCAGATCCTCCTCCGTGGCGGCCTTGGTCATCTCCACCGAGGATTCGGCGACGCGGAGATACTCCGCGACCCGCGCTTCGTTCTCGAAGGCATAGACCGCATCGACCAGCGCGGTAGGGGCGACGATGCCGTCGGTGACGGCGCGCGCCAGCTGGGCGCGTTTGATGTCTCGGCGCAGCGAGGCGACGAACTGCTCCTCGCTCTGCTGCAGGGCGCGCAGCACCTGGTCATAGCGCGCGCGGCTGAACTGGCCGAGTTGATCCTGGAACAGATCGTTGCCAAAGATCTCCTGGCGCACCTGGGCATCGCTGACCGCCAGACCCAGCTCGTCGGCCTGGGCCTGGAACAGCCGCTCGGCGATCATGCGGTCGAGCACGCTGCGCGGCAGGCCGATGGCTTCGGCGTTTTGAATGGTGAAGCGGTTGCCGAACTGGCGCCTGAGCCGGTTGTACTCGCGCGAGAAGTTGGAGGCATACTCCTGCTGGGTGATCTGCTGCTCGCCGACGCTGGCAACTATCTGAGTCTGTCCGCCGCCACGCAGGATGTCGCCTATCCCGAAAAGCGAGAAGGAGAGGATGATCAGGCCGAAAAGCACTACCAGCAGTGCTTTCGCGACAATACCGCGGAAATTCTTCATCTAACCCGCCGATGCTTCTTGAGGTTCAGCCGACTTTAGCAGCGCCCGCCAGCTGGGGCGACAGCGGCGCGGCATCTTAAGGAGGGGGCCCGGCGGCAGCAACATGGGATTTCCACCCTTGGCGGTGGTTTTCCAGGGCGCCGCCGTGCTATCTCCGCAGCCGCGAAGTAATGCGGCCCCCGAAGGAGTGCTAGGCATGACACAGACACTCATTGCAGGAAACTGGAAGATGAACGGCGACAAGGCAATGGCGAAAGCCTTCGCCGCGGAACTCGCCGGCTTGCGGGAAGGGGTTTCCCTCGGCTGCACCCTGCTGCTTTGTCCGCCGTTCCCCCTGCTGCCGATTCTGGCCGAGGCCTTGAGAAACGCGCAGATCGCCCTCGGCGCCCAGGATTGCCACTTTGCCACGAGCGGCGCCCACACCGGAGACGTCTCCGCTGAGCTGCTGGCCGAGCTCGGTTGCAGCCATGTCATCCTGGGACATTCCGAGCGGCGCAGCGATCACGGCGAGGACGACGCCCTGGTCAGGGCCAAGGCCGAAGCGGCCCAGGCGGCCGGCCTGACACCGATCGTCTGCGTCGGCGAGAGCGAAGCCCAGCGCGACGGCGGGCGCGCGCAAGAGGTGGTGCTGGGACAGCTCGCCGCCTCGCGGCCGCAGGCAACCGGCGGGCTGGTCGTCGCCTACGAGCCGGTCTGGGCCATCGGCACCGGCCGCACGCCGGAGGCGGAGGATATCGCCGAGATGCATGACGCCCTGCGCAGGGAGGCGGGCGAGGAGGTTGCTCTGCTCTACGGCGGCTCGATGAAGCCCGGCAACGCCGCGGCAATCCTGGCGATCGACAACGTCGACGGCGGCCTGATCGGCGGCGCGAGCCTGAAGCCGGGCGACTTCTGGGAAATCGCCAGGGCGGCCGGCGCGGCGTAGGCGAGGTTTTCCTGAGCGCCATGACCCGGAAATCCTAGCCAAGCGCGGCAAAAAGCCCTATGTAGCGGGCCAACGGTCGGAGCCAGCTCCGGCCAGCCAAATCCTGATCGAAGAGCGGTTGCAATGACGACGGTACTGTTGGTTATCCACCTCCTGATCGCGCTGACCATGATCGGCGTGGTTCTGCTGCAGCGTAGCGAGGGCGGCGCCCTGGGCATCGGCGGCGGCGGCGGAGGCGCCGGCGGCGGCATGGGCGGCCTGATGACCGGCCGCGGCACCGCAAACCTGCTGTCGCGCACCACCGCGATCCTGGCGGTCTGCTTCATGTCCACCTCGCTGATCCTGACCATCCTGGCGAAGCAGGATATGGCGCCGGGCGCCTCCTTCATCGATCAGGGCGTCCCCCAGACTCAGCAGCAGCCCCTGGGCGATCTGCCTGCCTCCGAAGCGCCGACCGGCGGCGAATCCAGCAGCCCCGAACAGCCCGCCGTCCCGGTCGAATGACCGCCGCGCGACTCGGGATTTC
>JBBEAM010000007.1:967114-1213708 GCA_040882845.1 Rhodovibrionaceae bacterium
CACCTAGTCGCGCGCACAGACCCTCTCTCCGGCAGCCGCCGCGGGCTCATCGCCACGGGAGCCTGTGGAGAAAATTTCCTAGCATTCCCGCGATTGCCGGCGGTTTTCCCCGCGGCGCGCAAACAGCAAGGTTGATGTCGTCATGAAGCCTGAAGATAGTGGAGGCCCATGACGCGGTTCATCTTCATCACCGGCGGCGTGGTCTCCTCTCTCGGCAAAGGCATCGCCTCCGCCTCCCTCGGGGCGCTGCTGCAGGCGCGCGGCTTCAAGGTCCGCCTGCGCAAGCTCGATCCCTACCTCAACGTCGACCCGGGGACGATGAGCCCCTATCAGCATGGCGAGGTCTATGTCACCGACGACGGGGCGGAGACCGATCTCGACCTGGGACACTACGAACGCTTCACCGGCGTTGCTTCGCGCAGCAGCGACAACGTCACCACCGGCCAGATCTATTCCAAGATCATCGCCAAGGAGCGGCGCGGGGATTACCTCGGCGCGACGGTGCAGGTCATTCCTCACGTCACCGACGCCATCAAGGAGTTCATCCAGGACGACCTGACCGATGAGGATTTCGTGATCTGCGAGATCGGCGGCACGGTCGGCGATATCGAGGGGCTGCCCTTCCTCGAGGCGATCCGGCAGCTCGGCAACGAGCGCGGCCGCGACCGCACGCTGTTCATGCACCTGACCCTGGTGCCCTACATCCGTTCCGCCGGCGAACTGAAGACCAAGCCGACGCAGCATTCGGTCAAGGAGCTGCAGTCGGTCGGCATCCAGCCCGATATCGTGCTCTGCCGATCGGAGATGGAGCTCGGCGTCGAGGAGCGGCGCAAGCTGGCGCTGTTCTGCAACATCCGGGCCGAGGCGGTGATCCAGGCCCTCGACGTCGATACCATCTACGCCGTCCCTCAAGCCTACCACGAGGAGGGGCTGGACCAGGAGGTCTGCCGACACTTCGGGTTGGAGGCGGACCGGCTCGATCTGTCGCGCTGGGACAAGGTGACCGGGCCGATCCGTTATCCCGATGGCGAGGTCACCATCGGCGTGGTCGGCAAGTACACCTCGCTGATCGACGCCTACAAATCCCTGGCCGAAGCGTTGACCCACGGTGGCGTCTCCAACACCGTCAAGGTCAACGTGCGCTGGCTGGATTCCGAGATCTTCGAGGGCGAGGGCGCGATCCACGAACTGGAAAGCGTGCACGGCATCCTGGTGCCCGGCGGCTTCGGCGAGCGCGGCACCGAGGGGATGATCAAGGCCGCCGAGTTCGCCCGCTCCCGCAGTGTGCCTTACTTCGGCATCTGCCTCGGCCTGCAGATGGCGGTGATCGAAAGTGCCCGGAATCTCGCGGGACTGCCCGGCGCCGGCTCCACGGAATTCGGCAGCCCGACGGACCCGGTGATCGGCCTGATGACCGAGTGGACCAAGGGCAACGAAGTCCAGCGCCGCAGCGGCGAGGACGACCTCGGCGGCACCATGCGTCTGGGCGCCTATCCGGCGATCCTCAGCGCCGGCAGCAAGGTCGCCGAGCTCTATGGCACCCTGGAGATCAGCGAACGCCACCGCCACCGCTACGAGGTCAACATCAATTACAAGGACAGGCTGGAGGCGACCGGCATGCGCTTCTCCGGCCTGTCGCCCGACGGCATCCTGCCGGAGATCGTTGAACTGCCCGAGCATCCGTGGTTTATCGGCGTGCAGTTCCATCCGGAGTTGAAGTCGCGGCCCTTCGAGCCGCATCCGCTGTTCACCTCCTTCGTGCGGGCGGCGGTCGAGCAGGCCCGGCTGGTTTAGCAGAGGACGGACATGGCGCGGAAAGTCATCGTCGGCGATCTGGCGCTCGGCAACGATCAGCCGCTGGCGATCATCGCCGGCCCCTGTGCGCTGGAAAGCCGGCAGCACGCCCTGGAAATGGCGCATGCGCTGAGCGAGATCGCAGCCGATCTCGGTTTCGGGCTGATCTACAAGACCTCCTTCGACAAGGCTAACCGGACCTCCCTGAAGGGCAAGCGCGGCATCGGCCTTGCCGAGGGGCTGCCGATCCTGGCTGAACTGCGGGACACATACGGTTGCCCGGTGCTGACCGACGTTCACGAGCGCGACCACTGCGCGCCGGCTGCGGAGGTGGTCGACGTGCTGCAGATCCCGGCCTTCCTCTGCCGCCAGACCGACCTGCTGGTCGCCGCCGCCGAAACCGGGGCGGTGGTCAACGTCAAGAAGGGCCAGTTCCTCGCCCCCTGGGACATGAAGAACGTGGTCGCAAAGCTTCGGGAAAGCGGCAACGACAAGGTGCTGGTGACCGAGCGCGGCGTCTCCTTCGGTTACAACACTCTGGTTTCCGACATGCGCAGCATCCCGATCCTGGCCGCCGAGACCGGCTGCCCCGTGGTCTTCGACGCCACCCATTCAGTGCAGCAGCCAGGCGGGCAGGGGGCTGCCTCCGGCGGGCAGCGGGAGTTCGTGCCGGTGCTGGCGCGCGCCGCCGTCTCGCTGGGTATCGCCGCCGTTTTCATGGAGACCCACGAGAATCCCGATTCCGCGCCGAGCGACGGCCCCAACATGGTGCCGCTGAAGGATTTCGCCAGACTGGTCGCGAACCTGATGGCCTTCGACAAGCTTGCCAAGGCGCATCCGATCCGTCTCGGCGCAAGCGAGACATGAGCGCGGCGGACCCGGCCCTCGGCCTGCTCCGTTCGCTCGCCCAGAACAATGCCTGGGCCAATCATGTCCTGCACCGTGCCTGCGCCAAGCTCGGCGAAGAAGACTATCTCGCCGCGCGCGCCAGCTTCTTTCCCTCGATCGCCCTAACGCTGAATCACATCTGCGAGGTGGACGGCTATTATCTTTCCGCCTTGGAGGGCATCGAGGTCCGCTACGCCAATCGCGACCAGGACCTGCTGTTTGCGAGCTTTGCCGAACTGAGCGCGGCTCAGAAACGGGAAGACCGGCGCTTCGTGGCGATCTGCAACGCCCTCACGACAGCGGATCTTCAGCGCAAGGTGCGCTTTGTCCGTCCGGGCGACGTCGTCTTCGACGAGCCCCTGACAGATGTGATCGCGCATCTGGCGCAGCACCAGGTGCATCACCGCGGCCAGGTCCACGCCATGCTGTCCGAGACCCCGGTGGCGCCGCCGCAGCTCGACGATTTCTTCCTCGGTTACGGCGTCGATCCGCTGGCCCTGCGCTACAGGGCCGGGGAGTGGCCGCAGGATTAGTCCGTGAAAGCCGGGCGCACGGCGGCGCTTCTGCGTTGTCGTCCCTCTGCCGTCATGCTAGTTCCTGCGCCGTCTTTCGCAGCAGCTTTGGGGAGCCCTCATGACCGCGATCATCGACATTCGCGCCCGCGAGATTCTGGACAGCCGTGGAAATCCCACGGTCGAGGTCGATGTTGCCCTGGAGAGCGGCGCCTTCGGCCGCGCAGCGGTCCCGTCGGGCGCTTCGACCGGCGCCCACGAGGCGGTCGAACTGCGCGACGCCGACGCGGCGCGCTATGGCGGCAAGGGCGTGCTGAAGGCCGTCGAAGCGGTCAACCATGAGATCTTCGACGTGCTCTCCGGCATGGACGCCGAGGAGCAGATCGAGATCGACCGCATGATGATCGAACTCGACGGGACCGAGAACAAGGCGCGGCTCGGCGCCAACGCCATCCTCGGCGTCTCCCTTGCGGTGGCCAAGGCCGCCGCGGAGGAGTCCGGCATGCCGCTCTATCGCTATATCGGCGGCGTCTTCGCCCGCACCCTGCCGGTGCCGATGATGAACATCGTCAACGGTGGCGCCCACGCCGACAACCCGATCGACGTGCAGGAATTCATGATCATGCCGATCGGCGCCGGCAGCCTGGCCGAGGCGGTGCGCATGGGCGCCGAGGTCTTCCAAGCGCTGAAGGCCAAGCTGAAGGCTGCCGGTCATGGCACCAATGTCGGCGACGAAGGCGGTTTCGCGCCGAACCTCAAGTCGACCCGTGAGGCGCTCGACTACATCCTCTCCTCGATCGAGGCTGCCGGCTACAAGCCGGGCGAGGAGGTGGCGCTGGCGCTCGACGCCGCCTCGACGGAGTTCTTCAGGGACGGCAAGTACGTCCTGGCCGGCGAGGACGCGACCCTCGACAGCGCCGGCATGGTCGACTACCTGGCCAAGCTCTGCGCCGACTATCCCATCGTTTCCATCGAGGATGGCATGGCCGAGGACGACTGGGAGGGCTGGCATGCTCTGACCGGGAAGATCGGCGACCGCGTCCAGCTGGTCGGAGATGACCTTTTCGTAACCAATCCGGCGCGTCTCGCTGAAGGCATCGCCGGCGACACGGCCAATGCGATCCTGGTCAAGGTCAACCAGATCGGTACCCTGAGCGAGACCCTTGAAGCCGTGGAGATGGCCCTCCACACCAACTACGGCGCCGTGATGTCGCACCGCTCCGGCGAGACCGAGGACACCACCATCGCCGACCTGGCGGTGGCGACCAACTGCGGCCAGATCAAAACCGGCTCGCTCAGCCGCTCCGACAGGGTTGCCAAGTACAACCAGCTGATCCGGATCGAAGAGGAGCTCGGCCCCGCCGCGCGCTACGCTGGGCCGCTGCTGCGGTTTTAGGCGTGGCACCGGCGGTGCGGCCTGCGGTCGACGCGGACTCGCCGCGCATCGTCGAGATCGTCGGCGCCTGCTTCGCGCTCTATCCCGGGTGCGTTTTCGACGTCGACGGCGAGATGCCGGAGCTGCACCGCATCGCCAGCTACTATGCGAAGCTCGGGGGCGAGATCTGGGTGGCGGAGGAGGGCGGCCGGCTACACGGCTGCGTCGCCTGGAAACCCGCCGCGCCCCGAACCCAGGAGCTGCAGCGTCTCTATGTCGATCCGCAGGTGCAGGGCAGGGGCCTCGGCCGCCAGCTCCTGGGGCTTGCCGTTGAACGCGCGCACCGCGGCCGCGCCGCGGCCATCGAACTCTGGACCGACACCCGTTTCGCCGCCGCGCACCGGCTCTACGAAGGCCACGGCTTCCGGCGCGGCGCGATGACCCGCAGCCTCGGCGACAAGAGCCATTCGGTGGAATTTTTCTATCGTCTGTCCCTGGCTGACGGTAGGAACGGAGCGAGTCCAAAACGGGAATTCTGAGTCCTTTTGGCCACGCAGCCAAGCTCCTGACTCTGCTGATTCTTTTTTGACTTGACCGGAGTCGTGGAGCCTGACTCCATGGCGCCATGTCCGTGCTACGCGAAACCCGCAAAAGGATCCGCCAGGTGGCGCCCCAGGTCGCTGCCGCCCTGGCCGTGGCCTATTTCGCCTATCACGCCATCGAGGGCGAGCGCGGCGTCCTTGCCTATCTCAAGCTCGATAGCGAGTTGGAGAGCGCGCAGCAGATCGCAGAGCAAGTCGGCCAGGACCGCGCCGTGTTGGAGCACCGCGTGGACCTGCTGTCCCCCGACTCGCTCGACCCAGATCTGCTCGAGGAACAGGCCCGAACCCTTCTCAACTACGGACATGAGGACGAGAAGGTGATCTACCTGGAGCGCGGCGGCGAAGCGAATTAATCTTTATTCGATTAATTCTATGTTTTCTGTTTTATTTCAGTGATTTCTGCTTCCTTGTCGGCGGCTCCTAAAGGCACTATTCTTCCCTCCTCATAAGCGCCCGGCGTCGCGAAGCCGCAGCAAAAGCGGCGGCGCAGGGAGCGAACCCAGCCGTCCAGGCTCATTAGGTCTCATAGGGAGGACCCCATGGCCGCCAAGAAATCCTCCGGCGCCTCCGCGAGCAAATCCAGCAGCACAGCCAAGAAATCCGCGGCGTCCGACGACAAGACTCCCGCCAAGAAATCGCCGGCCAAGAAGCCCGCCAAGTCGCCCGCGAAATCGGCTGTTCACCGCCAGGCGGAGCAGGCCAAGAAGCTCGACAAGAAGGATCTGCTGCAGCTCTACCGCGACATGCTGCTGATCCGCCGTTTCGAGGAGAAGGCCGGGCAGATGTACGGCATGGGCCTGATCGGCGGCTTCTGCCACCTCTACATCGGCCAGGAGGCGGTGGTGGTCGGCATGCAGGCGGCCATCGCCGACGGCGAAGACGCCGTGGTTACCTCCTACCGCGACCACGGTCACATGCTCGCCACCGGCATGGACCCCAAGGGCGTGATGGCCGAGCTGACCGGGCGGCGCACCGGCTACTCCAAGGGCAAGGGCGGCTCGATGCACATGTTCAGCCGCGATAAGAAATTCTTCGGCGGCCACGGCATCGTCGGCGCCCAGGTGCCGATCGGCACCGGCGTCGCCTTCGCCATGAACTACCTGGAGGAGGGCACGGTCTGCCTGACCTACCTCGGCGACGGCGCTCTCAACCAGGGGCAGGTCTACGAGTCCTTCAATATGGCGGCGCTGTGGAAGATCCCGGTGATCTATGTGATCGAGAACAACAAGTACGGCATGGGCACCTCCATCGAGCGCTCCTCTGCCAAAAGCCAGGAACTCTATCACCGCGGTCAGGCCTACGGCATTCCCGGCGTCCAGGTGGACGGCATGGACGTGCTAGCGGTCAAGGCGGCCGGCGAGAAGGCCGTGGCTCACGCCAAGGGCGGCAAGGGCCCCTACATCATGGAAATGCTGACCTACCGCTACCGTGGCCACTCGATGTCCGATCCGGCCAAGTACCGCAGCAAGGAAGAAGTCCAGAAGATGCGCACCGAGCAAGATCCGATCGAGCGTCTCAGCCACGTGCTGGTCGAGAACAAGCTGGCCAGCGAGGCGGAGCTCAAGGATCTCGACAAGGAGGTCAAGGGGATTGTCTCCGAAGCCGCCGACTTCGCCCAGACCAGCGAGGAGCCCGATCCCAAGGAGCTCTGGACGGACGTCTATACCGAAGAAGATGCGGCCTAGGCCGGCAGCAGGGAGAAACGGAACATGCCAGTCGAAATCCTGATGCCGGCACTCTCGCCGACCATGACCGAGGGCACCCTGGCCAAGTGGCTGAAGTCCGAGGGCGATGTGATCAAGTCCGGCGACGCCATCGCCGAGATCGAGACCGACAAGGCGACCATGGAGGTCGAGGCGGTCGAGGAGGGGACCCTGGGCAAGATCCTGGTCGAGGAGGGCACCGAGGGTGTCGCGGTCAACGCGGTGATCGCCCTGCTGCTCGAGGAGGGCGAGGACGACAGCGCGCTCGAGGGCGCCGAAAAGAAGGCGGGAAAATCGGACTCCTCTGCCAAGAAGGACGAGAGCAAAGCCGCAGAGGATGGCAGCGGCAAGGAAGAGGCCGAGGAACCCGACGCCTCCGACGCGCCCAAGCCGAAGAAGCAGGCCCCGCCGCCGGAGCCCGAGTGGGACGGCGAAACGACGACGCTGACCGTGCGCGAGGCCCTGCGCGACGCGATGGCCGAGGAGATGCGCCGCGACGAGAAGGTGTTCCTGATGGGCGAAGAGGTCGCCGAGTATCAGGGCGCCTACAAGGTCACCCAGAACCTGCTGCAGGAATTCGGCGCCAAGCGGGTGATCGACACGCCGATCACCGAGCACGGCTTCACCGGTCTGGCCGCGGGCGCCGCGATGTACGGCCTGCGGCCGATCGTCGAGTTCATGACCTTCAACTTCGCCATGCAGGCGATGGATCAGATCATCAACTCCTCGGCCAAGACGCTCTACATGTCCGGCGGGCAGATCCAGAACCCCATCGTCTTCCGTGGCCCCAACGGCGCCGCTTCGCGCGTCGCCGCGCAGCACTCCCAGTGCTACGCCAGCTGGTACGCCCACGTGCCGGGCCTGAAGGTGGTGTCGCCCTGGTCGGCGGCCGACGCCAAGGGTCTGCTCAAGGCGGCGATCCGCGATCCCAATCCGGTGATCTTCCTGGAGAACGAAATCCTCTATGGGCAGTCCTTCGAGGTTCCGGTCTCCGAGGACTGGGTGGTGCCCATCGGCAAGGCCAAGGTGGTGCGCCAGGGTTCCGACGTCACCATCGTCGCCTTTTCGATCATGGTCGGGCGCGCCCTGGAAGCGGCCGAGAAGCTTGCCGAGGAGGGGATCGAGGCCGAGGTCATCGACCTGCGCTCGCTGCGGCCGCTGGATAGCGAGACCATCGTCGAGTCCGTCAAGAAGACCAACCGCATCGTCTCCTGCGAGGAGGGCTGGCCGATGGCCGGCATCGGCGCGGAGATCGCGGCGCGGATGATGGAGGAGGCCTTCGATTACCTCGACGCGCCGGTCAAGCGGGTCTGCGGCATCGACGTGCCGCTGCCCTACGCGGCCAACCTCGAACAGCTGGCGCTGCCGCAGTCGCCGCTGATCGTCGAGGCGGTCAAGCAAGTCTGCTACGTGAAATAGGGCCGGGGAGAAACAGCCATGACCGTGAACATTCTGATGCCGGCCCTTTCGCCCACCATGACCGAGGGTACGCTTGCCAAGTGGCAGGTCAAGGAAGGCGACGAGATCAAGTCCGGCGACGTGATCGCTGAGATCGAGACCGACAAGGCGACCATGGAGGTCGAGGCGGTCGAGGAAGGCACCATCGGCAAGATCCTGGTTGCCGAAGGCACCGAAGGCGTCGCCGTCAACGCCGTGATCGCCATCCTGCTGGAGGAGGGCGAGAAGGCAGGCGACATCGACGTCGAGGCCGCCAAGGCTGACGCGCCCTCCGCACCGAAGTCCGACGGCGGCGACAAGACCGAGAAGAAGGAAGAGAAGAAAGAGGCGCCTGCCAAGCAGGAGGAGAAGAAAACCGAACCTGAGAAGCAGGAGGAAGCCAAAGCCGAGAAGAAAGCGCCGTCCGCCGATGATGGCGATCGTATCTTCGCCTCGCCGCTGGCCAGGCGCATGGCCAAGCAAGCCGGTCTCGACCTTGCAAAACTCGACGGCAGCGGCCCGCACGGCCGGATCGTCAAGGCGGACATCGAGGCCGCGCTGGACGGAAAAGCCCCGGAGAAAGCTGCCGCCGAAGCGCCCGCGGGCGCCCCCGCGGCTCCCGCCAAGGCCGCCTCGGCCGGCCCCACCGGCAAGGCCTTCGCCGATGCGCTCGGCCTGGAGTACGAGTTCGAGCCGCTGTCGAAGATGCGCAAGACCATCGCCGCGCGGCTTTCGGAATCCAAGCAGAGCGTGCCGCACTTCTACCTCACCATCGACTGCGAGGTGGACCGGCTGCTCGAGGTGCGCAAGGAACTGAACGCACGCGCCGACGACGCCTACAAGCTCTCGGTCAACGACTTCGTGATCCGCGCCGCGGCGCTGGCGCTGAAGCAGGTTCCCGCCGCCAACGCCTCCTTCGATCCCGAGGGCATGCTGTTCTACAAGCACGCCGACATCTCGGTCGCGGTGGCGACGCCGGGCGGTCTGATCACGCCGATCGTCAAGGCGGCGGAGGGCAAGGGCCTGGCCGCAATCTCCAACGAGATGAAGGACCTCGCGGCGCGCGCCCGCGACGGCAAGCTCAAGCCGGAGGAGTACCAGGGCGGCACCTTCTCGGTCTCTAACCTGGGGATGTTCGGGATCAAGCATTTCGAGGCGATCATCAACCCGCCCCAGGGCTGCATCCTGGCGGTCGGCGCGGGCGAACAGCGCCCGGTGGTCAAGGACGGCGCGCTGGCGGTTGCGACGGTGATGTCCTGCACCCTTTCGGTCGATCACCGGGTGGTCGACGGCGCAGTCGGCGCAGAATACCTGGCCGCCTTCAAAAAGCTGATCGAAGACCCGCTGACCATGTTGCTTTAGGAGCCCTGCAATGGCCGAGGATACCAACTTCGACGTCATCATCGTCGGCGGCGGCCCGGGCGGCTACGTCGCGGCGATCCGCGCGGCCCAGCTCGGCATGAAGACCGCCGTGGTCGAAAAGCAGCATCTTGGGGGCATCTGTCTCAACTGGGGCTGCATCCCGACCAAGGCGCTGCTGCGCTCCGCCGAGGTCTATCACCTGATGAGCCACGCCAAGGACTATGGGCTATCCTGTGAGAAGCCCGGCTTCGACATCGCCGAGGTGGTCAAGCGCTCGCGCAAGGTTGCCGGACGCCTCAACGGCGGCGTGACCCACCTGATGAAGAAGAACAAGATCGCGGTGGTCGACGGCGAAGGCAAGCTGAACGGTCCCGGCAAGATTACCGTTAGCAAGGACGGCAAGAAAGTCGGCGACTACAGCGCCAAGCACATCGTCCTGGCGACCGGCGCGCGGCCGCGGGTGCTCAAGGGCATCGAGCCGGACAAGAAGCTGATCTGGACCTACTTCGAGGCCATGGTTCCCGAGACCATGCCGAAGTCGGTGCTGGTGATGGGCTCCGGCGCCATCGGCATCGAGTTCGCCTCCTTCTACAAGACCATGGGCGCCGAGGTGACCGTGGTCGAGGTGGTTCCGCAGATCCTGCCGGCAGAAGACGCCGAGATCGCCGCCTTCGCGCGCAAGCAATTCGAGAAGCAGGGGATCAAGATCCTCACCTCGACCAAGGTCACCGGCGTCAAGAAGGGCAAGAACGAGGTCACCGCGACTCTGGAGAGCGAGAAGGGCGAGACGCAGGAAATCACCGTCGAGCGTCTGATTTCCGCCGTCGGGGTGCAGGGCAATATCGAGGATATCGGCCTCGACACCACCAAGGTGAAAACCGAGCGCGGCTGCATCGTCGCCGACGGCTTCGGCCGCACCGCGGAGAAGGGGATCTACGCCATCGGCGATGTCGCCGGCCCGCCGATGCTGGCCCACAAGGCCGAGCACGAGGGCGTGATCTGCGTCGAGAAGATCGCCGGCAAGGATGCCCACCCCATGAAGAAAGAGCTGATCCCCGGCTGCACCTACTGCAGTCCGCAGATCGCCACGGTCGGGATGACCGAGGCCGAGGCCAAGGAGGCCGGACATAAGATCAAGGTCGGCCGCTTCCCCTTCGTCGGCAACGGCAAGGCCATCGCGCTCGGCGAGGATCAGGGACTGGTCAAGACCATCTTCGACGAGAACACCGGCCAGCTGCTGGGCGCCCATATGGTCGGCGCCGAGGTCACCGAGCTGATCCAGGGCTACGTCGTGGCGATGAACCTGGAGACCACCGAGGAGGAGCTGTTCCACACGGTCTTCCCGCATCCCACGCTCTCAGAGACGATGCACGAGAGCGTGCTGGACGCCTACGGCCGCATGATCCATATGTAAGTCATGGCCGATATCGAGACAGAAAAGCGCGTCCGTCACCCGGAGAAGGCGCACAAGCCCGACAATCCGATCCGCCGCAAGCCGGAGTGGATCCGGGTCAAGGCGCCGACCTCGCAGGGCTACAAGGAAACCCGCGACATCATCCGCGAGAACAAGCTGGTGACGGTCTGCGAGGAAGCCGCCTGCCCGAACATCGGCGAGTGCTGGTCGAAGAAGCACGCCACCATGATGATTCTGGGCGAAACCTGCACCCGCGCCTGTACCTTCTGCAACGTCGCCACCGGCAAGCCGGGGCCGCTCAACCCCTTCGAGCCCTTCAATGTCGGCCAGGCCGCAAGCAAGCTCGGCCTGAAGCACATCGTGGTCACCTCGGTCGACCGCGACGACCTGGACGACGGCGGCGCGGCGCATTTCGCCGAAACCATCCGGGCGATCCGCAAGGCCGCACCGGACACCACCATCGAGGTGCTGACCCCGGATTTCCTGCGCAAAGACGGTGCGTTGGAGTTGGTTGTCGAGGCCCGGCCCGACGTCTTCAACCACAACCTTGAGACCGTGCCCGGCCTCTATCGTGAAGTCCGGCCCGGCGCACGTTACTTTCATTCCCTGCGCCTGCTCGACCAGGTCAAGCGCCTCGACCCGACGATCTTCACCAAGTCGGGAATCATGGTCGGCCTGGGAGAGAAGAAGGAAGAGGTTTACCAGGTGATGGACGACCTGCGCTCCGCCGACGTCGACTTCATGACCATCGGCCAATACCTGCAGCCGACGCCGAAGCACCACGCCATCGACCGCTTCATCACGCCGGAGGAGTTCAAGGCTTACGAAAACAAGGCCTACAACAAGGGCTTCCTGATGGTCTCGGCCTCGCCGCTGACCCGCTCCTCCTATCACGCAGATTCCGACTTCGCGCAGCTGCGCTCGAACCGCGAGGCGAAGCTTGCCGCCGCGGGCTGAGCCGGCCGCCGGAATGCTTCTCCGCTTTCCGGAGTAGGGCGGATGCCGACCCATGCCGAGGAACGCATCGTCCCGTTCCAGCCGCAGCAGATGTACGATCTGGTCGCCGATGTCGACAGCTATCCGGATTTCCTGCCTTGGTGCGTCGGCGCCCGGGTGCGCGAGCGCGGCGAACGCCTGATCGTCGCCGATCTGATGATCGGCTACAAAATGATCCGGGAGCGCTTCACCAGCCGGGTAACCCTGCAGCCGGAGGACCGGCGGATCGACGTGCGCTACATCGAAGGGCCCTTCAAGTACCTGGAGAATCACTGGATCTTCAAGCAACACCCCGAAGGCTGCCTGATCGACTTCTACGTCGACTTCGAGTTCAAGTCGCGCTTCCTGCAGCGGGTGGTCCAGCCTTTCTTCAACGAAGCGGTCAAACGCATGGTGCGCGCCTTCGAAACCCGCGCAGGGCAGCTTTATGGATAGCTAGGGTTCGATCCCTGCGGCCAGTCCGGCATAGAGTCCGATCAGCATCATGGCGTTGAAAACGCCGTGCATCGCCACACAGGGCCAGATCGAGCCGCTTTTCTCGTAGAGCCAGGCGAGCAGGCAACCGACCACGAAGAGCGGCGGGATCAACGCGGGAATGCCGTGCAGGCAGGAGAAGATCAGCGCCGAAAAGAACAGCGCGATCCACATCCCGTAGCGCTCGCTAATCCAGCGGTAGACGAGGCCGCGAAACAGCAGCTCTTCGACCAGCGGCGCCAGGCCGGCGACCAGAATGAGCATGACGATGGCGGAGAAGATCGAGCTGCCGCCAGGCGCCAGCATCCCGACCTGCGGATTGTCGATCGGGCCGCCGAGCAGGCTCTCCATGGCGACGGAGACCAGGGCGACCAGAAGCATCGCCAGGATGGCAAGCAGGACGGCGCGAAAGTACCAGACCGCGCTGCTCGGCCGCAGCCCCACCTGCCGCCAGGTAACGCCCCAGAGCTGGATCGCCAGTCCGTAGAAGACACCGAACATGATCGCGGTCTGGGTCAGCATTGCCGCGGCGAGCGCAACCACCGGCGCCCCTTCGCTTCCGCCGAGAGTCTGCAGCACGACCTTGAAGACGAGCGGCACGCCGAGCAGCGACAGGCCGATAACCGCGACCAGGAGCAGACAAAGTTTCCAGAAGCCGAACGGCATACGCCGGCCAGGCTGAACCTGGGGAACGCTCACGCCGTGAGTTCCTCGGCCAGCAGGGAGAGACCGGTTTCCACCGCGGCCCGGCGCACCGCGCCGCGGTCGCCGGTGAAGACATGCCGCGCCGTCCGGCAGCCGCCGCGCCGGGCCAGGCCGAACCAGACCAGTCCAACGGGTTTCGCGGGCGAGCCGCCGCCTGGGCCGGCGATGCCGGTAACCGAGAGCGCAACATCGGCGCGGGACTGCGCCAGGGCGCCCAGTGCCATGGCCGCGGCGGTTTCCGCCGAGACGGCGCCATGAGCGCGCAGCGTCTCTTCCGCTACCCCGAGGCACTCCATCTTGGCCTCGTTGCTGTAAGTGACGAAGCCGCGCTCGACCACGTCGGAGGAGCCCGCGATCTCGGTCAACAGGGCGGCAATCAGCCCGCCGGTGCAGCTTTCGGCGGTGACGATCCTCAAACCCGCGTCGCGGTAGGCTTCCAGCAACTTCTCGGAAAATGCGATGAACTCTTTGGAAAACATCAAAAAACCATAACCTCCGCTACCACCCAGACAACCGCTGCGGCATAGACCCCGGCCAGCACATCGTCGGCCATGATCCCTAAGCCGCCCTTAAGCTCGCGGTCGAGCAGACCGATCGGCCAGGGCTTCACGATATCGAACAGCCGGAAGGCCAGAAACGCCAGGACGACCAGCCAGGGGTCGAGCAGCGCCGGTGTCAACGCGATCCACTGCCCGGCAACCTCGTCGATCACCACTGCGCCAGGGTCGTCCAGGCTACGATCCTGGGCATAACGCCCGCCCGCCCAGATGCCGAGAAGAAAGACGGCGAGCGCGCCGGCAAGCAACAGCCAAGGCCCGCCGGCCCAGGTCAACAGCAAACCGCAGGGCAGGGCGGCCAGCGAACCCCAGGTGCCGGGCGCCCTGGGAAGCAGTCCGGCGCCAAACCAGGTCGCGAGCAGCGCGGCGGTCTTGGACGCGGCGCTCACGGCAGCGATTTCGGCAGGCAGAGCGTTGCCAGCGCCTGAGCGGCGATACCTTCGCGGCGGCCGGTGAAGCCCAGGCCTTCGGTAGTCGTCGCCTTGACCGACACGCGCTCTTGCGCAAGTCCCAGGATTTCGGCGACCCGCCGGCGCATGGCGTCCCGATGCGGGCCGATTTTCGGCGCTTCGCAGACGAGCGTCAGGTCGAGATGCAGGATCTCTGCACCGCGCGCCGCCGCCAGCGCCGCGGCATGCTCCAGGAAGACCCGCGAGGCCACGCCGCGCCACTGGGGATTGGAGGGAGGAAAGTAGCTGCCGATATCGCCCGCGCCGAGCGCGCCGAGGATGGCGTCGGTCAAAGCGTGGAGGGCGACGTCGGCGTCGGAATGCCCAAGCAGGCATCTGTCGTGCGGAATATCTATTCCACAGAGAGTTACGGAATTCCCTTCACCAAACCGATGAACGTCAAACCCCTGGCCGCAGCGCGTTTCCCGGCGCGCCGCGAGACGCAGTTCCGCCGCCTGCAGATCCTCGGCGGTGGTGATCTTCTCGTTGGCAGTATCTCCAGCCACCAGCATGACCTCGAGTCCGGCGGCTTCGGCGACCGCGGCATCGTCGGTCAGGGCCTGGCCCGCCGCCGCGCGGTGCGCCGCCAGGATTTCGGCGAAGCGGAAGCCCTGCGGCGTCTGCGCGCGGATCAGGCCGCTGCGGTCCTGGGTTCCGGCGATCCGCTGACCGTCGCTGCGCTTCAGGGTATCGCTCACCGCCAAGCCGGGCAGCACCGCGGCATGGTCCTCGAGAGCGGTAAGAACCCGCGAGATCAAGCCCTGGGAGGCGAAGGGCCGCGCGGCGTCGTGGATCAGCACGCGCTGCGGCCCCAGCGCCTCCAGGCTCTCCAGGCCCAGGCGCGCGGAATCCTGCCGCTCGACGCCGCCGCCCACCGGCTCCAGCAGCGCCATGCCGCGCGTCGCCGCGTCGTAGTCCGGCCGGTCGCCGGGATGGATCACCACCCGCACCGCCTGAACATCCGGATGGCGCAGGAAGGCCGTGACGCTGTGCCGCAGCACCGTGCTGCCGCCAAGCGGCAGATACTGCTTGGCGGTTTCCGTGCCCAGGCGGCGACCACGTCCGGCGGCGACGATCAAGGCGACGGTGGAGGGGTGCTCAGCCATTGCGGGAAGCTAGACCCCGAAACCGCTGAGGCCAAGCCGCTTTGTCGCGCTTCGCGCTTTCCTATTGCGCCTCGCGGCGCTAGAACGGGCTAGTTTTTAGGCAAGGCAAGAAAGTGCCCAGATTGTGAGCATTTCCATCGGCCCCCTGCAGCTGCGCGACCCGGTCGTCCTGGCGCCGATGTCCGGTGTCACCGACCTGCCGTTCCGCCGTCTGGTCAAGCGCCTCGGCGCGGGACTGGTGGTTTCGGAGATGATCGCCAGCCAGGCGATGGTGCGCCAGACCCGCGACTCCCTGAAGATGTCGACCAACTGCGCCGAGGAGTTTCCCATGGCGGTGCAGCTCGCCGGCTGCGAGCCCGAAGTCATGGCCGAGGCGGCGAAGCTCAATGCCGACCGGGGTGCTGCGATCATCGACATCAACTTCGGCTGCCCGGTGAAAAAGATCGTCACCAAGCACGCCGGCTCCGCCCTGATGCGTGAGGAGGGGCTGGCCGGGCGCATCATGGAAGCGGTGGTCGAGGCGGTCGACCTGCCGGTCACCATGAAGATGCGCCTGGGTTGGGACCACGATAGCCTGAATGCCCCGCGCCTGGCGAAGATCGCCGAGGAGGCGGGAATCAAGCTGCTGACGGTGCATGGCCGAACCCGCTGCCAGTTCTACAAGGGAGAAGCCGATTGGAGCGCCGTGCGCGCCACCAAGCAGGCAACCCGCCTGCCGGTGATCGTCAACGGCGATATCCAAGGCCCAGCGGATATCGACAATGCCCTGGAGCGCAGCGGCGCCGACGGGGTGATGATCGGGCGCGGCGCCTGCGGCCGTCCCTGGATGCTGTCTCAAGCCGCGATCTATCTGCGCGAAGGGTTCTGGCCCGAGGAACCGTCACTGCGGCCGCGCCTGGCGCTGCTGCTCGAGCACTACGAAGCGCTGCTGGAACACTACGGCCGGGAACAGGGCCTGCGCATCGCTCGCAAGCACCTCGGCTGGTACAGCCGGGGTCTGGAGGGCAGCGCCACGCTGCGCGAAACCCTGAACCGGGAAAGCGATCCGAGGCGAGTCGTCGCCCTGCTGCGCGCCGCCTTTGCGCGCGAAGAGGAAAGCGCGGAGCGGCAGGTGGCGGCATGAGGGAGGTCCTCGCCGTCAAGCGCGCGCGGACGATTCGCCGCAACGATCCCGGATCGCTGCTCAATTCCCTGAGCGAGCCGGTCCTGGCGATCGACGAGAACAACGCCATCACCTATCTGAACTCGGCTGCCGAACAGTTCTTCGGCGCCAGCGCTTCGGTGCTGCTCGGCCATGCGCTGGGAGAAATCCTGCCCGCGGATTCGACGGTCTTCTCCCTGCTCGAGCACATCCGCGCCGGTGCCAGCAGCGTCACCGAATACAACGTCTCCCTCGAGACTCCTAAGATCGGCTCGCGGCTGGTGACGGTGGACGCCGCCGCCATCGCCGAAGAGCCGGGCAATATCGTGGTGACGCTCCGAGAGATGTCGATCGCCCGCAAGATGAACCATCACCTGACCCACCGCGGCGCGGCGCGCTCGGTGATCGCCATGGGCGCCATGCTGGCCCACGAGGTCAAGAACCCCCTGGCCGGGATACGCGGCGCGGCACAGCTGCTGGAAGCTACCCAGGACGAGGCCGGCGCCGAGCTGACGCGACTGATCTGCGAGGAGGCGGACCGCATCGTCGCCCTGGTCGACCGCATGGAAATGTTCGCCGACGACAGGCCGATCTCGCGCGACGCGGTCAACATCCACGAAGTGCTGGAGCATGTGCGCAAGCTAGCCCAGACCGCCTTCGCACCCTCTGTCCGTTTCATCGAGTCCTACGATCCCTCGCTGCCGCCGGTTTACGGCAACCGCGACCTGCTGATCCAGGCGCTGCTCAACCTGGTCAAGAATGCCGGCGAAGCCATCGGCGGGCAGGAGGGCGAGATCGAGTTGCTGACCCGCTTCCAGCAGGGCGTCCGCATGGCGCTGCCGGCGAGCAACAGCCGGGTCGATCTGCCGCTGCTGGTGTCGATCCGCGACAACGGCCCCGGCATCCCCGAGGACCTCAAGCCGCATCTCTTCGATCCCTTCGTGACCTCCAAGCCCTCAGGCAAGGGGCTCGGCCTGGCTCTGGTCGCCAAGATCGTCGGCGATCACGGCGGGATTATCGAGTTCGACAGCGAACCGCGGCGCACGGTCTTTCGCCTGATGCTGCCGACCGCACCGAAAGATCTCCGGGAGCACTCCGAATGAGCGGCGAAACCATCCTGGTCGCCGACGACGACCGCGCGATCCGCACGGTACTCGCCCAGGCGCTGGGCCGCGAGGGCTACGACGTTCGCTCCACCGGCACCGCCGCCGCCCTGTGGCACTGGGTCGAGGACGGCGTCGGCGACCTGGTGATTACCGACGTGGTGATGCCGGATGAAAGCGGCCTCGACCTGATTCCTCGGATCAAGAAACTGCGGCCGCAGCTGCGCATCATCGTCATGTCCGCCCAGAACACCCTGTTGACAGCGGTCAAGGCGACCGAGCGCGGCGCCTTCGAATACCTGCCGAAGCCCTTCGACCTGCGCGAGCTGATCCAGGTGGTGGCGCGCGCGCTCAATCCCGAGCAAGGCAGCCTGCCCGAGGACCCCCAGGAACAGGCCGGCGAACAGCTGCCGCTGATCGGCCGCTCGCCGGCGATGCAGGAGATCTACCGGGTCCTGGCGCGGCTGATGGGCACCGACCTCACGGTAACGATCTACGGCGAGTCCGGTACCGGCAAGGAGCTGGTGGCCCGCGCGCTGCACGATTACGGCAAGCGCCGCCCCGGCCCCTTCGTGGCGCTCAACATGGCGGCGATCCCCAAGGAGCTGATCGAGAGCGAACTCTTCGGTCACGAGAAGGGCGCCTTCACCGGCGCCTCGGAACGCTATGCCGGTCGCTTCGAGCAGGCCTCGGGCGGGACGCTGTTCCTCGACGAGATCGGCGACATGCCGCTGGAAGCGCAGACCCGCCTGCTGCGGGTGCTGCAGGAGGGCGAGTTCACCAGGGTCGGCGGACGCACGCCGATCCGCGCCGATGTGCGCACCATCGCCGCGACCCATCGCGACCTGCGCCAGATGGTCCGCCAGGGCCTGTTCCGCGAGGATCTCTTCTATCGCCTCAACGTGGTGCCGCTGCGCCTGCCGCCGCTGCGCGAACGCGCCGGGGACATCCCGGAGCTGGTGCGGTACTTCCTGTCCGAAGCCGAGGCTGAGGGCCTGCCGCCGAAATCCGTCTCGCCCGACGCCATGGCGCTGCTGCGCGGCTATCGCTGGCCGGGCAACGTGCGCGAACTGGAAAACCTGGTCCGCCGTCTGACGGCGCTCTACAGCCAGGAAGTGATCGGCGCCGATGTGATGCGGGCAGAGCTCTCCGATGCACCGCCGGTGGCCGAAGCGCCGGGCGGCGAGGCGGGCTCCCTTGCCGAAGCCGTGGAACGGCAACTGCGCAGCTACTTCGCTGCGCACAGCGACGGTCTGCCCGCCTCGGGCCTCTATGACCGTGTCCTGCGCGAAGTCGAGCGGCCCCTGATCGAACTCTCGCTCGGCGCGACCCGCGGCAATCAGCTGAAAGCCGCGAAACTTCTGGGACTTAACCGCAATACCCTGAGAAAGAAAATCCGCGAGCTAGACATCGACCTCTTACGCGGCAATAAATAGCTGTGGCCGAATCGCAACACTGCGACAAATCGATCAAACCGTGAGAGTCCCCTGTTGTCTGCGCAAGCCGAAACCACTGCCGGCCGCGAGGTCCTTTCCGACACCCGCGGCGGTGCCGATGACCCGGCGAGGGTAGGGGACCAAAGCAACATCTATCGCCGTTTCTACGTCTGGGCCCAGCGTGTTCACTTCGAGCGTCGCCTGGCGATCGCCCTGCTGATCGCGGCGATTCTCTCCGGCAGCGCGACCTTTGCGGCGATGACCGGCTACCTGCCGCGCGCCGGCTCGCCGAAGTACATCCTCCTGCTGCTCAATCTCGATCTGATCCTGCTGCTCGGTCTCGGCGCGCTGGTGGCGCGGCGTTTGGTGGTTTTCTGGATGGCGCGCAAGCGCGGCGTCGCCGGCGCCCGGCTGCATGCCCGCATCACAGGCCTGTTTGCCATCGTCGCGGTGATTCCGACGATCGTCGTCGCCGCCTTCTCGGTGATTCTCTTCGACTTCGGCCTGCAGGGCTGGTTCAACGAGCGGGTCAGCACGGCGGTCAAGGAATCCCTGGTGGTCGCCCAGGCCTATCTGGAGGAGCACCGCAACACCATCAACGCCGATATCGTGGCGATGGCCCAGGACGTGAACCGCGAGGGTGGCCAGCTGCAGTACAACCCGCAGCGCTTCAATCAGTTCGTCTCCACCCAGGCGGCGTTGCGCGCCTTGACAGAGGCGATCATCTTCGACGAGTCGGGGCGGGTGCTGGCCAGGGCCGATTTCTCGCTGCTGATGAACTTCGATCCGCGGGTGCCCGACTGGGCCATGGAGCGCGCCAAACAGGGCGAGGCGGTGATCCTGACCGCGCCGACCGAGGACCGGGTGCGTGCGCTGGTCCGGCTCGACTCGCTGCCCAACGCCTATCTCTATGTCGGCCGGCTGATCGATCCGCGCGTGCTGAACCACATGGACCGCACGGCGGACGCAGTGCAGCTCTACGAGGCGATCGAGGAGCAGCGCTCCGGCATGATCACCTCCTTCGCACTGGTCTTCATTGTCGTCGCGCTGCTGCTGCTGTTCGCCGCGGTCTGGGTCGGTCTCGCCTTCGCCACGCAGCTGACCCGCCCGATCGGCGACCTGATCTCCGCCGCCGAACGGGTCGGCAAGGGAGACCTCGAAGCGCGGGTCGTCATCCAGGACGACTCCGACGAGCTCGGCACGCTGTCACACAGCTTCAACCGCATGACGGAGGAGCTGCAGCACCAGCAGGCGGCGCTGATCGAAGCCAACGAACAGATCGAGGAGCGGCATCGCTTCATCCAGGCGGTACTCGGCGGCGTTTCGGCCGGCGTCATCGGCCTCGATCAGCATGGCAAGGTGACGCTGCCGAACCGCTCGGCCTGCGCGCTGCTGTCGATCAGCGAGCAGAAGCTGCGCGGCCAGCACATCGGCGAAGTCTCGCCGGATATGGCCGACCTGGTGGACGCGGCGCGGGCGCGCCCCTTCCGGGTACATCAGCATCAGGTCGGCCTGGTCCGGCAGGACGGCACCCAGGCCGTTCTGCTGGTGCGGGTGACCGCAGAGAAAAGCGGCACGGCGATCATTGGCTATGTCGTCACTTTCGACGACGTAACCGAGCTGATCTCAGCCCAGCGCAAGGCCGCCTGGGCGGACGTGGCGCGCCGCATCGCCCACGAAATCAAGAACCCGCTGACGCCAATCCAGCTTTCGGCGGAGCGGCTGCGCCGCAAGTACCTGCCGCGCATCACAGAAGACAGAGAGGCCTTCGAGGTCTGCACCGACACCATTATCCGCCAGGTCGGCGACATCCGCGCCATGGTCGACGAATTCTCCGCTTTCGCGCGGATGCCGACCCCAAGGATGGAGGAACACGACCTGGGGCAGCTTGTTACCCAGGCGCTGCAGCTCCAGCAGCAGGGACAGGGGGACATTGCCTACACCCTCGATCTGCCGGAGAAGCGTGTGACTCTCTCCTGCGATGAGGCGCAAATCGGGCGCGCCATGACCAACCTGCTGCAGAATGCGGCGGACGCCATCGAAGGCCGCAAGGAGATCGAAGGCGAGGCTGCCCCGCGCGGCGAGGTCAGCCTGCGCGTCTATGAAGAGCAGGGGGACGTTTTGGTCGAGATTTCCGATAACGGCCGGGGGCTGCCTAAGTCGGAGCGGCATCGCCTGACCGAGCCCTACGTGACGACCCGCGAGCGCGGCACCGGTCTCGGCCTCGCGATCGTCAAGAAGATCATGGAAGACCACGGCGGAGATATTGCCCTCGGCGACCGCGACGGCGGCGGCGCGACGGTACGCCTCATCTTTCCGGCCCAAGGCGAGACGGCAGGAGCGTAACAAGGCATGGCGCGGGAAATACTGATCGTCGACGACGAAGCGGACATCCGCATGCTGATCTGCGGGATCCTGGAGGACGAGGGCTATGCAACGCGCGGAGTCGGCGACAGCGACGCGGTTTTCGAGGCCCTGAAATCCCGCCGTCCCTCCCTGATCGTCCTCGATATCTGGCTGCAGAACTCTCCCCTGGACGGCATGGAGATCCTGCAGAGCCTGAAGGAGGACTATTCTTCGATCCCCGTGGTGATGATCTCGGGTCATGGCAATATCGAGACCGCGGTCAATGCGATCAAGCTCGGCGCCTACGACTTCATCGAAAAACCCTTCAAGTCGGATCACCTGCTGCTGACCGTCGCGCGGGCTGTCGAGACGGCTGAGCTGCGCCGCGAGAACGAGGAGCTGCGGCTGCGCAGCGGGCGGGAAAGCGCCTTCATCGGCGTCTCGGCCTGCGCCAACGCCGTGCGCCAGTCGATCGCCAAGGTGGCGCCGACCGGCAGCCGGGTGCTGATCACCGGACCTGCCGGCACGGGAAAGGAGGTCGCGGCGCGTCAGCTGCACGTGCAGTCGCGGCGTTCCAGCGGGCCGCTGGTGATCCTGAACTGCGCGACCATGCATCCCGACCGCATGGAGGTCGAACTCTTCGGCACGGAAGGCGGCAGCGGCGAGGAGGGGCCGCTGATCGGCACCTTCGAACGCGCCGATAACGGCACGCTTCTGCTCGACGAGGTTGCCGACATGCCGCTGGAAACCCAGGGCAAGATCGTGCGGGTGTTGCAGGAACAGACCTTCACCCGGGTCGGCGGCAACCACAGCGTTCAGGTCGATGTCCGCGTGATCGCCTCGACCAATCGGGATCTTGCCGCCTTGATCGAACAGGGCAGCTTCCGCGAAGACCTCTTCTACCGGCTCAGCGTTGTGCCGATTCAGGTGCCGGCCCTGCGCGAGCGGCGCGACGACATCCCCGTGCTGGCCGAGCATTTCATGGCGCTGTCCTCCGAGGCCGCCGGGGTTCCCGCGCGCGGCATCAGCGACGACGCCATCGCCGCGCTGCAGGCCTATGATTGGCCGGGGAACGTCCGGCAGCTGCGCAACGTCGTCGATTGGCTGCTGATCATGGGGCAGGGCGAGCAGGGCGATACCATCCGCGCCGAGCATCTTCCCTCCGAGATCAGTTCGATCTCGGTGCGCGCGCTGGGGAACGGAGACGAGGAGATCATGGCGCTGAAGCTGCGCGAGGCCAGGTTGGTGTTCGAGCGCCGCTACCTGGAAGCCCAGATCTCGCGTTTCGGCGGCAATGTCTCCAAAACCGCCGACTTCGTCGGCATGGAGCGCTCCGCCCTGCACCGCAAGCTGAAATCGCTAGGAGTCAACTATGGCGAGCGTTAGGCTCGGCTTCGGTTTCGCCCTGCCGAATAGGATCCATCCGTCGTGAAGGTCATCGTCTGCGGCGCCGGGCAGGTCGGCTTCAACATCTCGCGCTATCTCGCGGGGGAGGACGCCGACGTTACGGTGATCGACCAGAACCCTCTGCTGATCCAGAAGATCACCGATTCCCTCGATGTCGGCGGCGTGATCGGATTCGCCTCCCATCCCAACGTGCTGGAGCAGGCCGGCGCCCGCGATGCCGACATGGTGATCGCGGTGACCTATGCCGACGAGGTCAACATGGTCGCCTGTCAGGTCTGCCACTCGCTGTTCGAGGTGCCGACCAAGATCGCGCGGATCCGCAACCAGAGCTATCTCGATCCGCTGTGGTCGGACCTCTTCAGCCGCGATCATCTGCCGATCGACGTGATCATCTCGCCAGAGATGGAGGTCGCCAAGGCGATCGCCCGGCGGCTGGAGATTCCCGGCGCCTTCGACGCGATCTCCCTGGCCGACGGCAAGATCAGCCTGATCGGCGTGCACATCACCGAAGAAACGCCGCTGATCAACACCCCGCTGCGGCAGCTCACCGAGCTCTTCCCGGATCTGCACCTGCTGATCTGCGGCATCAAGCGCGACGGCCAGGGTATGGCGCCGCACGGCGACGAGGAGCTGCGTCCCGGCGACGACGTCTATTTCGTCTGCGAGTCCTCGCATCTGGAGCGGGCCATGGCCTCTTTCGGCCACGAGGAGAAGGAGGCCCGCCGCGTCATCCTGGTCGGCGGCGGCAACATCGGCCTCAGTCTCGCCCAAGCCCTCGAGGCGCGGCGTCACCACGTCAATCTCAAGGTGATAGAGGTCGGCAAGGCGCGCGCCGAGTTCGTCGCCCAGACCCTGGAGCGCTCGGTCGTGATTCACGGCGACGCCCTCGACGTCGACGTGCTGACCGAGGCCAACGTGGCCCTGACCGACACCGTGGTGGCGGTCTCCAACGACGACGAGGTCAACATCATGGCCTCGCTGCTGGCCAAGCGCTACGGCTGCAAGCGCGCGGTGACGCTGGTCAACAGCAACTCCTACAACGCCCTGATGAACGACCTCGGCATCGACACCGTGGTCAGTCCTCGCGCCATCACCGTCTCGACGATCCTGCAGCATGTACGCCGGGGCCGGATCCGCTCGGTCCACTCCCTGGCCGAGGACATCGGCGAGGTGATCGAGGCCGAGGCCCTGGAAACCTCCAGCCTGGTCGGCGTGCCGCTGCGCGAGGCGCCGGTGCCCGCCGGAGTCATGATCGGCGCCCTGGTGCGCGACCACAACGTCATCATCCCGCGCGGCGATACCGTGATCCGCGCCGGGGACCTGGTGATCCTCTTCGCCGCGACGGGGGCGAGCAAGAAGGTCGAGAAGCTGTTCTCGGTCAAACTGGAATTCTTTTAGGAGCGCCGCATGCCGCGCATCGCCTACGTCAATGGCCGCTACCTGCCGCACGGCCAGGCCGCCGTGCACATCGAGGACCGGGGCTATCAGTTCTCCGACGGTGTTTACGAAGTAACTCCGGTCAGTGAGGGCAGGCTGATCGATGAGGACCTGCATCTCGATCGCCTGGAGCGCTCCCTGCGCGAGCTGCGCATCGCCATGCCGGCGAGCCGCGCCGCGATCAAGCTGGTCAGCCAGCAGGTGATCCGCCGGAACCGCCTGACCAACGGCTTCGTCTATATCCAGGTCACCCGCGGCGTGGCGCCGCGCGACCACAAGTTCCCCAAGGCGGCGACCCCGGCCCTGGTGATGACGGCCCGTCAGATGAAGCCGATCGCCGAGGAGGCCCTCGACAAGGGCATCTCCGTGATCACTATTCCGGATATCCGCTGGAAGCGCCGCGACATCAAATCGGTCTCGCTGCTGCCCAACTGCCTCGGAAAGCAGCAGGCCTATGAGCAGGGCGCGGCCGAAGCCTGGATGGTAGACGAGGAGGGGCAGGTGACCGAAGGCACCTCGACCAACGCCTGGATCGTCACAAAGGACAACAAGATCGTCACCCGCCCGGCCAGCCACGACATCCTCAACGGCATCACCCGGATGTCGCTGCTACGCGCCGCGCGCGAGCACGGGCTGGACTACGAGGAGCGCGCCTTCTCCGTCGCCGAGGCGCTGGAAGCCAAGGAGGCCTTCATCACCTCCAGCTCGAACTTCGTCATGCCGGTGACCCGCATCGACGATACCGTCATCGGCAACGGTCAGGCCGGGGAGTTCTCCCTCGATCTGCGCGCAAAATACAAGCGGCTGGTGGTCGACGGAGCGCCCGTTTCCGCGCATGCCTGAAGCCGAGCTGCCAGCCCCCCGGGCGATCCTCTTCGACTGGGACAACACCCTGGTCGATACCTGGCGAACCATTCATCACGCGCTCGGAGTCACCTTCGAAGCGATGGGCGAGACGCCCTGGACCCTGGATGAGGTGCGGCTCAGGGTCCGTGCCTCGGCGCGCGATGCCTTTCCGGCCCTGTTCGGCGCCCGCGCGGAGGAAGCCACCAGAATTTTCTTCGCCACCTACGAGCGCGACCACCTCGACAAGCTCGCTCCGCTGCCGGGTTCGGCGGAGATGCTCGCAGGCCTTGCGGCCCTCGATCTGCGGCTCGGCGTGGTCAGCAACAAGATGGGCCGGCTGCTGCGCAAGGAGGCGGCGCATCTCGGCTGGGACCGACATTTCCAGGGTGTGGTGGGCGCCAACGACGCCGCCGCCGACAAGCCCTCTGCGGCGCCGGTCAAGCTGGCTCTTGCGGGCAGCGGATTGGAGCTCGGCCCCGAGATCTGGTTCGTCGGCGATACCGACATCGACATGCTCTGCGCCGCACAGGCCGGTTGCACGCGGATTCTGCTGCGCCCGGATTCTCCCGCAGTCGATGAGTTCCCCGGTCACGAACCTCAGGTCTATCTCCCGGCCTGCAGCGATCTCTCTGACTTGGTTGTGGAAAAATTGCGACTATGAAGCATTCTAATTTCAGCCGCGCCTTGAGGTCGGGCTCTGGCATGCCCATCTCAAATGTTATACCTTCGGGTACAGCCCACCCGGACGAACGACAAGGTTCGAGATAAGCGTCCGGAGACAATAAGGAAGGAAGAATGGGGGACCAACCTATGGCCGGCGAAAAATCACAGAATGTCCAAGACGTCTTTCTCAACAACATCCGCAAGAACAAAGTCCCCGTCACGGTGTTCCTGGTGAACGGCGTGAAACTGCAGGGCATTGTCACCTGGTTCGACAACTTCTGCGTGCTGCTGCGGCGCGATGCGCATTCGCAGCTGGTCTACAAGCATGCGATCTCGACGGTGATGCCCGCGCATCCTCTGCAGCTCTTCGAGCCTGCGGCGGCGGACAAGGACGCCGAGACCGAAGCGGCCGCAACCTAAGATCAGGCGCGATTGACCACTTTTTCCAAAGACCGCGAGACTCTTGCCGGGCAGCCCCGCAAAGGCGGCCCCGACCACGAGTACACCGGCCCGGAGGTCTGGCGTGCCCTGGTCCTGCATCCCGATCTGCAGCGCGGAAGCGATTCGCGTGCCGCGGACTCGCGGCTGGAGGAAGCGGTCGGCCTGGCTTTGGCGATCGAACTCGAAGTCGTCTGGCAGGAATCCCTGCGCCTGACCAAGCCGAAGGCGGCGACGCTGTTCGGCGGCGGCGTTGTCGAGCGTATCGCCGGCGTCATCAAGGCCGAGGAAATAAGCATCGCCGTGGTCGACAGCGATCTCAGCCCGGTGCAGCAACGCAACCTGGAGAAGGCCTGGGACTGCAAGGTCATCGACCGCACCGGCCTGATCCTCGAGATTTTCGGCGCGCGCGCCAAGACCCACGAGGGCCGCCTGCAGGTCGAGCTCGCGGCGCTGAACTATCAGCGCTCCCGGCTGGTGCGCTCCTGGACCCATCTTGAGCGGCAGCGCGGCGGCGCCGGCTTCATGGGCGGCCCGGGCGAACGCCAGATCGAGCTGGACCGCCGCCTGATCGACGAACGGATCATCCGCATCAAGTCCGACCTGAAGCAGGTGGCGCGGACCCGCGGCCTGCACCGCGAGGCCCGGCAAAGGGTGCCTTACCCGGTGGTGGCCCTGGTCGGCTACACCAATGCCGGAAAGTCGACCCTGTTCAACCGCCTGACGCACTCCGCCGTCTTCGCCAAGGATCTGCTGTTTGCGACCCTGGATCCGACGATGCGGCGGCTGAGCCTGCCCGGCGGACAGGACATCATCCTGTCGGATACCGTCGGTTTCATTTCCAATCTGCCGACCCATCTGGTCGCGGCCTTCCGCGCCACCCTGGAAGAGGTGGTCGAGGCCGATCTGATTCTGCATGTGCGCGACATCGCCCACGAGGAAAGCCTGGCGCAGAAGCAGGACGTCGAAGCCGTGCTGCGAGATCTCGGCGTCGATCCGGAGAATTCCGCGACCAATCTCATCGAGGTCTGGAACAAGATCGACCTGCTTGCGCCGGAGGAGCGCGAACGGACCTTGCGGCACGCCGCCGCCCAACCCGGACAGGTCGCGGTTTCCGCCATCGACGGCGAGGGAGTCGACCTCCTGGGCGATGCCATCGAAGGCAATCTCACCCGGCAGAACGCCGAGATCGACGTCGATGTCGAGTTGAGCGACGGCGCCACCATCGCCTGGTTGTACGAGCACGGCCGGGTGAAGCAGCGCCGCGACGACGAGCGTCACGCCCACCTCCGTGTCAGTCTCGATCGACGCAACCTGGAGCGACTGTCCCGGCGGCCCGGCATCCAGGTTCCCCCGAACTAAAGCCTGCCGTGCGGTTGACAGCGCTTTCTCCGCCCCTTACTTAACCGCTTAGCACTCAGCACCTGACAGTGCTAACAGCCGGCGCTCGGCGAGCGACCGGATTATCCATACCGAACAACCCTTTTCTAGAGAGGGAGAGGACAGCATGAAATTTAGGCCGCTTCACGACCGCGTGGTTGTCGAGCCTTTGGAGGCTGAAGAGAAGACCTCCGGCGGCATCATCATCCCCGACGCGGCGAAGGAAAAGCCGATGCAGGGCAAAGTCGTCGCCGTTGGGCCTGGTGCCCGGGGCGAGGACGGCAAAGTCAATCCGCTTGACGTCAAAAAGGGCAACACCGTGCTCTACGGCAAGTGGTCGGGCACCGAAGTCACGGTCGAAGGCAAGGACCTTCTGATCATGAAGGAGTCCGACATCATGGGAATTCTGGATTAACGGAGGAACGACCGAATGTCAGCGAAAGACATTAAGTTCTCAGGAGATGCGCGCGCCCGCATGCTCAAGGGCGTCGACATCCTGGCCGACGCGGTCAAGGTGACGCTTGGGCCCAAGGGCCGCAACGTGGTGCTGGAGAAGTCCTTCGGCGCCCCGCGTTCGACCAAGGACGGCGTGACCGTCGCAAAGGAGATCGAGCTTTCCGACAAGTTCGAGAACATGGGCGCGCAGATGGTGCGCGAAGTCGCCAGCAAGACCAATGACGTTGCAGGCGACGGCACCACCACGGCCACTGTGCTGGCCCAGGCCATCGTGCGCGAGGGCTCAAAGGCCGTCGCCGCCGGCATGAACCCGATGGATCTCAAGCGCGGCATCGAACTTGCCGTTCAGAAGGCCGTCGAGGCGATTCAAAAGCGCTCGAAGAAGATCTCTTCCCCGGACGAGATCTCCCAGGTCGGCACGATCTCGGCCAACGGCGACCGCGAGGTCGGCGAGATGATCTCCCAGGCCATGCAGAAGGTCGGCAACGAGGGTGTGATCACCGTCGAGGAGGCCAAGTCGCTGCACACCGAACTCGACGTCGTCGAGGGCATGCAGTTCGACCGCGGCTATCTCTCGCCGTACTTCATTACTAACGGCGACAAGATGATCTGCGAGCTGGAGAATCCCTACATCCTGCTTCATGAAAAGAAGCTGTCGGGTCTGCAGCCGATCCTGCCGCTGCTCGAGAGTGTGGTGCAGTCGGGGCGTCCGCTGCTGATCATCGCCGAGGACGTCGAGGGCGAAGCCCTGGCGACCCTGGTGGTCAACAAGCTGCGCGGCGGGCTCAAGATCGCCGCCGTCAAGGCGCCTGGCTTCGGCGATCGCCGCAAGGCCATGCTCGAGGACATCGCCGTCCTCACCGGCGGCCAGGTCGTCTCCGAGGATCTCGGCATCAAGCTGGAGTCCGTGACCACCGACATGCTGGGTACCGCAAAGCGGGTCACTATCACTAAGGACGAGACCACCATCGTCGATGGCTCCGGCAAGAAGAAGGATATCCAGGCGCGCTGCACGCAGATCCGCCGTCAGGTCGAGGAAACCTCCTCGGACTACGACCGGGAGAAGCTGCAGGAGCGTCTGGCCAAGCTGGCCGGCGGCGTCGCGGTGATCCGCGTCGGCGGTGCCACCGAGATGGAGGTGAAGGAGCGTAAGGATCGCGTCGACGACGCGATGCACGCCACCCGCGCCGCTGTCGAGGAAGGTATCGTCCCGGGCGGCGGAACCGCCCTGCTCGGCGCCATCAAGGCGCTCGACAAGCTGGAAGGCGCCAACAACGATCAGAACGTCGGCATCTCCATCGTCCGCAAGGCGCTGCAGTGGCCGGCCCGGCTGATTGTCGAGAATGCCGGCGCCGATGGCGCCGTGATCGTCGGCAAGCTGCTGGAGTCCAAGGAGAAGGACTACGGCTACGACGCCCAGAACGGCAAGTTCACCAATCTGGTGAAGGCCGGCATCATCGACCCGACCAAGGTCGTGCGCGCTGCTCTGCAGGACGCCTCTTCGGTTGCCGGTCTGCTGATCACCACCGAAGCCATGATCGCAGAGAAGCCGGAGAAGAAGGACTCCGCGCCGGCGGCTCCCGACATGGGCGGCATGGGTGGAATGGGCGGCATGGGCTTCTAAGCTCCCGTCACAGCCTAAGTTTCGGCAAAGGGCCGCGGGGAGACTCGCGGCCCTTTCCTTTTCTCCCTATAACCGGCGCGAGACCGAGCCGCAGGAGCCCGCATGACTCCCGATATCGACAGCGTGACCCAGATCATCGCCGAGGCGGCGGCGGAGGCGGTACTGCCGCGCTTCCGTTCCCTCGCCGCGCATGAAATCCGCGAGAAGGAAGCCGGCGATCTGGTCACCGTGGCCGATGTCGAGGCCGAGGCCTTCCTGACCCGCCGCCTCGCGGAGCTCCTGCCAGGCTCGCTGGTGGTGGGGGAAGAGGCCGCCGAAGAAGATCCGGAAGTGCTGCTGCACCTTGCCAAGGAGGCAGCCTACGTTTGGGTGATCGACCCGGTGGACGGCACCGGCAACTTCTCGCGCGGGATCGAGGACTTCGCAATGATGGTCGGCCTGACCCGGGGCAGCGAGATTCTGGGCGGCTGGATTCACCGTCCGGTCGGTGGCATGACCGCGGTCGCCGAACGCGGCGGCGGCGCCCGCCTCGACGGACAGCCGCTGAAGGTGGCCGCTCCGGCAGCGCCCCTGGAGATGCGCGGCACGCTCAATGCCGGCACCTTCGGCGACAAGGCTCTCGGCGCACGCATCCAGAGCCGCCGGGAACGGGTAGGGGCCGTGCGCTCGCTGCGCTGCGCCGGCTTGGAATACCTCCGGCTGTCCAGCGGCGAGACCCACTTCTCGCTGTTCACCAAGACCAAGCCCTGGGACCACGTCCCCGGCGCGCTGATCCATGCCGAAGCCGGAGGCTACGGCCGCTTGCTCGATGGGCGACGCTACAGCCCGCAGAGCGGCGATGCCAAGGGCCTGCTGCTGGCGCCAAGCGAGGAGGGATGGCAGGCGCTGCACGCAACCCTGCTGGATGGCGAAAACGTTACGCCCCGCGGCTAAGCGGTCGCTGCAACCCGCACCTCCGGAGCAGAAAGCAGCAACCCAAGCAGGACACTGGAGCCTTCGCCGTCTAGGCCTGCGACGGCCTCCTCGATGACCGCGCTGCGCGCCGGCCCCAGCAAAGGCGCCGCCAGCGCCCGGTACTTCTGCTGCAGTTCTCCGTCGCCGAGCGGCGTCGACGGGTCGCCGCGGGTGGTACAGGGCGGGGAGGCCAGATTCCGTCCATCTTTCAGATGGAAGACCGCCTCGGCCCAGCGCTCGGCCGGGAAGCGGGCGTTGTGGGCGTCGGACTCCGTCAGGACCATGCTTTCGCTGAGACGGAGAATCTCGGGATCCTCGAGCGCGGACTGCTGCAGCTCCTCGCCGCCGAGCTGGCCGCGCACCACGGCGGCGGCGACCGGGTAGGGCAGGCTGTACTGCGCCTCGTCGGAAGTCGCCGGACGGCGCGTGGCAAGGCGCACCGCCTCGTGAAAGGAGACGATCTCGATGCGCTCGATTTCGCTGGCGCCGAGACCTGCGTTCTCTCGGACAAGTCTCAGTGCCGCCTCGACCGCCGGCTGCGCCCAACGGCAGACCGGATAGGGCTTGAAGTACTGCTCGAGGATCCGCCAGCGGCTGCCGAGATCGCTCCAGATTTCCGCTACCTCGAGGGAAGAAACGGTGATGGCCGGGGCGCCCGTGAAACCGGCCTGGGCGAGATAGGCGGCGGAAACGCCGGCATGCGCGCCCCAGCCGGACCCGTCCTTGACCATCGTCGGATGATCGACGCAACGCATCATCTGGCTGCGCGGTCCATGGTACTCGGCGATGCCCAGGGCCTGCCAGGCAGCTTCGTCGTCGAGCCCGAGGACACGCGCGCCCAGTGCCGCGCAGGCCAGGGCGTTCCAGGCGCCCGACGTGTGGTAGTCCGGCGCCGTGGCATGCAGAGCGATGCCGGCGCGGGTCGCGATCTCGTAGCCGAGAACGATGCCGGTCAGCAGTTCGCGGCCGGAAGGCGGCTGCGGCGCCGCATCGGCATAGGCCAGAAGGGCGGGCAGAACGGCAACCCCGGCGTGCCCCTTGGTCAGAGGATGGCCGTCGTGGGCGTCGAAGGAATCGATCGCAACGGCCCCGGCATAGGCGGCGCCGGCGGGGCTGACGCGGGTGCCGTCGAGCAGCAGCCGTGCTGCGGGCTTTGCGGGGCCCGCCGCCATCTGGGCCTGAGCGATCCCGCCTGCGATGGCCGCGCTGGGTGTGCGTACTCCAGCCGCGGCGACGCCGATCAGATCGAGCAGGCAGCGCTTGGCCTGCAGAACGACTTCACCCGGCAGATCCTCGAACGCGAGGCTGCGGTTCCAGGCCAGGACAGCCGCGGGCTGGGCTTCGATCTTCATGCTTCTAGCTGACGCCACGCGGGCGCTCCGCACTTGCCAGAAATCGAAGCTCTGCACCCGCTGCGCGACGTTTCCTACATCCGGTCAGCCATCGCGGTGGAAATTGAAGGGATTGAAGGCCTGCATCACCGGCATCATCTCGATGCGGTTGATGTTGACGTGGCGGGGCAGGGTGGCGATCCAGTAGATCGCCTCGGCGATGTCGTCGGGGGTCATCGGCTGGATATTCGAGTAGACGCCCTTGGCCTTTTCGCTGTCGCCCTTGAAGCGGACCGCGGAGAATTCGGTTTCCGCCATTCCCGGCTCGACCGAGGTCACCCGGACGTTGTGGCCGATCAGGTCGGCGCGCAGGTTGAGCGAGAACTGCGCCACGAAGGCCTTGGTCGCGCCGTAGACATTGCCGCCGGGATAGGGATAGCTGCCGGCAACCGAGCCGAGATTGATCACATGGCCCTCGTCGCGCTCGCACATCAGCGGCAGCAGGGCGCGGGTGCAGTAGAGCAGGCCGGTGATGTTGGTCTGCACCATGGTCTCCCAGTCCTGCATTTTCGCCGCCTGGGCGGGTTCCAGCCCCAGCGCCAGTCCTGCATTGTTGACCAGTACGTTGATGTTTCTGAAGTCCTCGGGCAGCCCCGAAACGGTGCTGTCGACGGAGTCCTTGTCTTGCACGTCCAGCTTGGCGGCATGGACCTTGTCGCCAAGCTCCTGCTTCAGCTCGTCGAGACGCTCCTGGCGGCGGCCGGTGACGATCACCTTCGCGCCGGCGGCGGCGAAGCGCTTGGCGGTGGCGGCTCCGAACCCGGAGGTCGCGCCGGTGATGAAGACAGTCAGGGACTTGGGGTCGGTGGGGGTGATGCTCATGCTTTCTCCTCCTGCTTGGCCGCCTGCCAGCCGGCCTCCATCTCGTCGAGGGAGGCCTCCGCCAGGCTTTGGCCCGTGTCGGTCAGTCCGCGTTCCAGGGAGCGGAAGCGGCGTTCGAACTTGCGGTTGCAGCGGCGTAGGGCGGTCTCGGGATCGACCTCCAGGCGCCTGGCCAGGTTGACCAGGACGAAGAACAGGTCGCCGAGCTCGTCCTCCAGTCTGTCCTGCTCCGCATCGCTGGACAATTCTTCTTTCAGTTCAGTCAGTTCTTCCTCGATCTTGAGAAAAATCTGAGCCGTTTCAGGCCAATCGAAGCCGACCCGGGCTGCGCGTTTCTGCAGCTTCATGGCGCGCAGCAGCGCGGGCAGCCCGGCGCTGACGCCGTCGAGCGCAGAACGCTCGGATTCATCATATTTCTCAACGCGTTCCGCGGCCTTGATCTCTTCCCAGGATAGCTTGACGTCCTCGGCTGTCGCGGCGTTCTGCGTGGCAAAGACGTGCGGATGGCGGCGGATCATCTTCTCGCAGATCGCGTCCGCCACGTCCTCGAACGCGAAGGCGCCGGATTCCTCGGCCATGCGTGCATGGAAGACGACCTGCAGCAACAGGTCGCCCAGTTCATCCTTCAGCTCGCCCATATCGCCGTCTTCAATGGCGGCTGCAACCTCGTAGGCTTCCTCGATGGTGTAGGGTGCGATGCTCGCGAAGCTCTGTTGCAGGTCCCAAGGACAGCCAGCCTCGGGATCGCGCAGCCGCGCCATCACCTCGAGCAGGCGGTCGATGCTGGCGCGATCCTTGGCGGGAGCTGGCTTTGCTGCGGTCATGCTGCCGGGAGCATAACGTTTGAGGGGGCAGGCGCAACAGCAGGCTTGGCCAGAGTGTTTTCCACTGCGGCACATGAAATGCGCATAATGTATATTATGGAGAATAATTGACCGCGATTCCAGGCAGGCGCTGGACGCCAAAGGTATCTGGCTCTCGCCCTGCACAGACTGTACCTTGCCGGCACAGCAGATTCACGCCAGAGAGAAGAACATCCAGATGCCCGCCGACAGCCGTCTGCACAGCCTCGTCACCGTCCAGCCGCCACAACCCGGCGAAGATGCGGCGCGCGGCAAGGATGCGGCGGAGAATGCCCGGCCGCTACCGGCCCGCGAGGATCGCTGCTACATGACCAGCGAGACGCAGGTCCTCAGGCTGCAGTCTGCCATCGCGACGGCCCTGGCGCCGCGGATGACCGAAATGCTGCGCCGCGACGCCTCGGGCGAGACCCGCAAGGCCGTCGCCGATTTCTTCGAGCTTTACGCGAAGAAACCCATCCTAAACAATAAGGGAGGCTCGCTTTTCAACGATTCCCTCTCGCTCTACGTGACGATGAAGCTGCTGCGACCGGACTTCATCCTGGAAAGCGGCACCTATCGCGGCAACTCCTCCTGGCTGTTCCGCCAGGCTTGCCCGCAGGCGGCGATCCAGACCCACGACGTGGACCACGGACAGCTCGCCCATCGCGCCGAGGACATCGTCTATATCGAGGGCGACTGGATGGACTCCCCCCTGCCCGATTTCGATCCGGCGCGCGCCGTCGCCTTCTTCGACGACCACATCAACCACGCGCTGCGCCTGCGCCAGGCCCACGACCGGGGTTTTCGCCGGGCGCTGTTCGACGACAACTTCCCGGCGCACAACCTCTACGCCACCGGCGGCCAGCCGCTGCCCAGCCTGGCGATGCTGATGGATGAGAGACTCGAGCCCGGCGAGACCTTCGCGTGGGTGCGCCACGGCAAGCGCTACAGCTATACTTTCGAGGTGGAGCACACCCAGGGCGCGCGGGAACGGATCGCCCGCTACCTGCCGCTGCCGGACCTCACCGCTGTCACCCGCTATTCGCCGCAATCCGGGCTGACATTTGTCGAACTCTTGGAATAAACTCTGCTTCATGGGGACGCTTCGTCACGCGATACTTGCACTGGTCCTGCTCTGGTCGGCGCCACTCGCCGCCCAGGAGATCGAGGCCTATGGCGAGGAAGATCCCAAGACTCCCGAGAGTTTTCAGGAAAGTAACTTCCTGAAGGATCGCGTAGCACAGGGCGTGATAGACCCGGTGGCACAGCGCCTGCCGCAGACGCCACGGACGATCGATCTGGCCGCCGAGGGCAAGCTGCCCGGCAAGCCCGGCGGCGATCTCGTTAGTCTGGTCGGCCGCGCAAAGGACACCCGCCTGCTCGCCGTTTACGGCTACGCGCGGCTGGTCGGCTACAACGAGGATTTCGAGCTGGTCGCCGACATCGCCCAGCGCGTCGAGGTCGAGGAGGGGCGCATCTTCACCTTCCATCTGCGGCCCGCACACCGCTGGTCCGACGGGCATCCCTTCACCTCCGACGACTTCCGCTACTGGTGGGAGGACGAAGCGACCCATCCGGAACTTTCGCCGAGCGGCCTGCCGCCGGCACTGCTGGTGGACGAGCAACCGCCCGAGGTCACCTTCCCAGACGAGACCACGGTGCGCTACGAGTGGCAGAAGCCGAACCCCTTCTTCCTGCCCGCCCTGGCCGGCGCCAGCCCGCTCTACATCTATCTGCCGGCGCATTACCTGAAGCAGTTCCACGCCAAATACGGCGATACCGAGAAGCTGCAGGCCATGGCCGACAAGGAGGGTGTGCGCGACTGGACGGCGATCCACACCCGCAAGGGCCGTCTCTATCGCTTCGACAACATCGACCTGCCGGTTCTGCAGCCTTGGCGCCTGATCACCGAAGGCCCGGCCAAGCGCTACATCGCCGAGCGCAACCCCTACTTTCACCGGGTCGACGCGGCGGGGCAGCAGCTCCCCTATGTCGACCGCTTCATCCTGCAGGTTTCCTCGGGCTCCCTGATCGCCGCCAAGTCCGGTTCCGGCGAGAGCGATCTGCAGGGGCGCGGCGTCAACTTCGCCGACTACACCTTCCTCAAGCAGAACGAGGACATCTACAACTACGATGTCCGGCTGTGGCGCACGGTGCGCGGCTCACAGCTCGCGCTCTATCCCAACCTCAACGTCCAGAATCCCACTTGGCGCGCGCTGCTGCGCGACGTGCGGTTCCGGCGCGCGCTTTCCCTGGCGATCGACCGGCACGAGATCAACCAGGTGATCTATTTCGGCCTCGGGCTGGAAGGCAATCAGGTGGTGCTACCGGACAGCCCGCTGTTCGAAGAGGAGGATTTCAGGGCCTATGCCGACTTCGATCTGGCGCGCGCCAATGCCCTGCTCGACGATATCGGCCTGACCGAGCGCGACAGCCGCGGCGTGAGGCTGCTGCCGAATGGCGAACCCCTGGAGGTGATCGTCGAAACCGCCGGCGAGAACACCGAGGAATCCGACGTTCTTGAGCTGATCCACGATTCCTGGATGAAGGCTGGAATCAAGCTCTACACCAAACCCTCCCAGCGCGAGGTGCTGCGCAACCGGATCTTCTCCGGCGAGACCATCATGGCGATGTGGTATGGCAACGAGAACGGCATCCCCACCCCGGACATGAGCCCGGTCGAATACACGCCGGTGCGCCAGCACGGCTACCAGTGGCCGATGTGGGGCCAGTACTATGAAACCCACGGCGAATCCGGCAGGCCGGTCGACCTGCCGGAGGCCGAGGAGTTGCTCGCGCTCTATCACGACTGGGCGCAAGCTAAAAACCGGCAGGAGCGCACCGAGATCTGGGAGCGTATCCTCGATATCCACGCCGAGCAGATCTACACCATCGGCCTGGTGGCGCAGGTGCCACAGCCGGTGGTGGTGCGCCGCAGCCTGCGCAATGTTCCCGAGGAAGCCGTGTTCAACTGGGAGCCCGGCGCCCAGTTCGGGGTCTACCGCCCGGATACCTTCTGGTTCGACGAGAACCTGCAGCAGGCGCAGGGGAATTGACCTAGCGTGCCCTACTCTTCTTCCGGAAGTTCCACGGTCAGGCCGTCGTAGCCGGGCTCGACCCCCGGCGGGCACTTCGCCGCGAGTGTGTCGTAGTCCACCGTATGGTTGAGATGGGTCAGCACGGCGCGTTCCGGCCCAACGCGCGCGATCCACTCGAGACTCTGGGCGAAGTGGGAATGCGTCGGATGCGGCTCCTCGCGCAGGCAATCGACGATCCAGAGCTTCACCCCTGCCAGCTTGGCGAAGGCATTCTCGTCGAGGGCGACGGCATCGGTCGAATAGCCAAAGTCGCCGATGCGAAACCCCCAGCTCACCGCGTTGCCATGATTCTGCGGAAAGGCCGTCACCGGAATCCCTTCCACGGTGAAGCTTTCGACAAAGCTGCGGTCGTCCATGATCGCCGGATAGAGACGCTCGTTGGTATGGCTGGAGGTGAAGGCGTAGTCGAAGCGTAGGGTGAGCTGCTCCCGCGTCTTGGCCGACATGTAGGCTGGAATCGCGCCCTTTTGGCTGTAGGACAGCGCCCGCAGGTCGTCCAAGCCATGGGTGTGGTCGGCATGGGCGTGGGTGAAGAGCACCGCGTCCAGGCGGGTGATGCCGAAGCGCAGCGCCTGTTCGCGCAGGTCCGGCGAGGTATCGATCAGCAGCACCTTGCCCTGGGTCTCCACCAGGACTGAGACCCGCATCCGCCGGTTCTTGGGATTTTGCGGATCTGCGTTGCCCCAGTAGCCGCCGGGCTCCATGCCCGCCAGGGGCACGCCGCCGGAGCCGCCGGAACCCAGCATCGTGACCTTCACGCCGCCTCCCGCTGGGCGGATTTCCAGAACAGCTTGCGGAAGTTATCGCTGGTCTCCTGGGCCAGCGTCTCCACCGGAACCCCGAAGAGCTTAGCCAGGCAGTCGGCGGTATGCACCACATAGGCCGGCTCGTTGAGCTTGCCGCGCTTGGGAACCGGCGCCAGATAGGGCGAGTCTGTCTCCACCAGCAGCCGCTCCAGCGGCACCTTGCGGGCGGTTTCGCGCAGCCCCTCGGCGTTCTTGAATGTGACGATCCCGGCGAGCGAGATGTAGAAGCCGATCGCCAGTGCCGCCTCAGCCAGCACCGGCCCGGCGGTGAAGCAATGAATGACCCCGGAAAAGGCGCCCTTGGCGTGCTCTTCCTCGAGGATCGCCACGGTGTCTTCGTCGGCGTCGCGGGCATGCACGATCAGCGGCAGCCCCGTCTCCCGCGCCGCCGCGATGTGCGCGCGGAAGGAGGTCTGCTGCGCTTCGCGCGCACTGTGCTCGTAGTAGTAGTCGAGCCCGGTCTCGCCGATGCCCACCACCTCCGGCAGGGCCGCCAGCTCAAGCAGGCGTGCGGGCGTCTCCTGCCCCTCCGCGCCGGCTTCGTGGGGATGCACGCCGGCCGAACAGTCCACATCGGGGAAGCGCTGAGCGATGGCGCGCACCGCCGCGAATTCCGATAGCTTGGTGCAGATCGTCACCATGCGGCCGACGCCGGCGCGGCGGGCGCGGCCGATCACCTCCTCCAGGTCGTTGTCGCGCTGCAGGTAGTCGAGATGGCAGTGGCTGTCGATCAGCATGGTCATGCGCTCTGCGGCTCGTCCTCCAGGTAACGGGGGAAGACGCCCTCGGGCTTCGGCAGCGAGGTTCCCGGCTGAAGAACGGACTCCAACGATTTGAAATCCCGCAAATCTTCAGGAACGGACAGCTGATCGAGCAGCTTGGCCATGGAGTCCGGCATCACCGGCTGGGTCAGGATCGCAAGATGCCGGATCGTCTCGGCAAGGACGTAGAGCACCGTCGCCATGCGCGCGGTATCCTGCTTGCGCAGCGTCCAGGGCGCCTGCTCGTCGACATAGCGGTTGGCGTCGCCGATCGCCGACCACGTCAGCTCCAGCGCCTTATGGAAGGCCTGGGTCTCGATCAGGACGCGCAGTCGGCCGCGCAGTCCCCGCGCCTTCTCCAGCAGCGCCTCGTCGGCGGCTGTGAAGTCCCCCGGCTGCGGCACCTGCTGGTCGCAGTTCTTGTGGATCATCGACAGCACGCGCTGCGCCAGGTTGCCGAAATCGTTGGCGAGATCGCTGTTGATCCGCCCGACCAGGGTTTCGTGGCTGATGTAGCCATCCTGGCCGAAGGGCACCTCGCGCAGCAGGTAGTAGCGCACCGGATCGAGGCCATAGCGCTCGGTCAGGTCTTCGCCGCGCAGAACATTGCCGAGCGATTTCGACATCTTCTCGCCCTTGTTGAGCAGCCAGCCATGGGCATAGACCCGCTTCGGTACCGCCACGCCGGCGGACATCAGGAATGCCGGCCAGTAGACCGCGTGGAAGCGCAGGATATCCTTGCCCACCATGTGAACGTCAGCGGGCCAGAATTTTGAGAAATCAGGATTCTTCTCGTCCGGATAGCCGAGCGCGGTGATGTAGTTGGTCAGGGCGTCGATCCAGACGTACATGATGTGCTTGTCGTCGCCGGGCACCGGCACGCCCCAGTCGAAGGTGGTGCGGCTGACCGAAAGGTCGCGCAGGCCGCCTTTGACGAAGGAGATCACCTCGTTGCGCCGGGTTTCCGGGCCGATGAAATCCGGGTTTTTCTCGTAGAGCTCGAGCAGCCGGTCCTGCCAGGCCGACAGCCGGAAGAAGTAGGAAGCCTCCTCCACCCACTCGCATTCGGCGCCGGAGGCGGCGATCATCTTGCCGTCGGCGTTCCTGGTCAGCTCCTTCTCGTCGTAGAAGGCCTCGTCGCGCACCGCGTACCATCCGGAATAGCTGTCCAGGTAGATATCGCCGGCCTCCTGCATCTTCTTCCACAGCGCCTGGCAGGAAGCGATGTGCCGCGGCTCCGTGGTGCGGATGAACTGGTCGTTGGAGTAGTTCATGTGCGCCGCAAGGTCGCGGAAGTTCTGGCTCACCCGGTCGGTGAAGGCCTGGGGATCGACGCCGGCCTTCTCGGCCGCCTTGGCGACCTTCTGGCCGTGCTCGTCGGTGCCGGTCAGGAACATCACCTCATGGCCGTCCAGCCGCATGAAGCGCGCCGCCACGTCGCAGGCCAGCGTCGAGTAGGCATGGCCGATGTGGGGGACGTCGTTCACGTAGTAGATCGGCGTCGTGATGTAGTAGCGCGAGTTTTCGCTCGGCATCCTGATCCGCTCCTCGCCAGTGATGTTTCTGATGCCTAGAGGCAGATCTAGGCCACCAGCGCCTCGATCTCCAGGAAGGCGCTGACGACGACCTGCCGCCGGTCGAGATTGGCGCATTCCGCCCGGCCGAACAGGCGGGAGAGGTTTTCCCACAGGGCCAGCCACTGTGCAAGGCCGCTCCCGGCGAGCAGACGCTGACGCAGGGCGCGTTCGCCGGAGATCACCTCGGGCGGTTCGGCGCCTGCCCCGCCGGCGCGCACCAGCTCTGCCAGCCAGCCGCAGATCATTTCGCCGCCGGTACGAAAGCTCTCTCCCGTGGCATCGCGGGCGAGCTTGTCGCCGAAACCGTAAACACGCGGGATATCCAGCCGCGGCAGGCCATCGAGCAGGGCGATCATCTCCTGATAGAGTTCCAGCCCGCCGTTACGCGACAGGGTCAAGGCCCGTCCAATCGACCCGCCGGACAGCCGCGCCAGCGCCAGGCGGTCTTCGGCCTCCAGCTCCGGCGCGTAGCTTTCCAGGAGCTCGGCCAGGATATCCTCGGGCAGGCCCGGAAGGCGCAGCTTGCGGCAGCGCGAGGGAATGGTCGCCAGCAACCCGCCGGGGGCATGGGAGATCAGCAGCAACACCGCCTTTTCCGCCGGTTCCTCCAGGATCTTGAGCAGCGCATTGGCCGAAGAGGCGCCCATGTCGTCCACGGCGTCGACGATCAGCACCCGGTAACCGCCGCCGCCGGAGGTCATGCGCAGGAAGCCGATGGCGTTGCGGGTGTCCTCCACCACGATCTCACTGCGCGGCTTATTGGTCTTCTCGTTGACCCCCCGAGTCAGGGTCAGCAGGTCGCCCTCCCCGCCCGAGGCGACACGGCGGAAGACCGGGGCCTCCTCGGAGATTCCGAGGCCGCTGGCCGGCAGTGCCTCGCCGAACAGCCCGGCGCCCTGGCCCTCCTGGCCTGGGCCGCCGGCAAGCAGGTAGCGGGCGAAGCGGTAGGCCAGAGTCGCCTTGCCGACGCCGCGCGGACCGGTGAACAGCCAGGCATGCGGCAGACGGCCGGAATCCAGAGCGCGCAGCAGGGCAGCCTCCGCCGCCTCCTGCCCCAGGAGACGCGGATTGGCGCGCGGCTCTGGCCAGCTCTGTTCCCGCTCGCCAGCCATCACGCCGCCAGCAGCCGGCTGTGCAGCGTTTCGAGCAGGGAGGCGGTTACGCCGTCGGCCTCCGCCGCCGCGTCGATGACGACGCAGCGCAGGGGCTCGGCTTTGGCAATCTCCAGGAAGCCTGCGCGCAGCCTTTGGTGGAACGCCAGCCCCATGCCCTCGTAGCGTTCGCCGCCGCCCTTGCGCGCCGCCGCCCTGCGCAGGCCAGTCTCGGCCGGGAGGTCGAGGATGAAGGTGAGATCGGGGCGGAAATCGCCGACGGCGGCTTCATGGATGCGTGCGATCGCCGCGAGATCGAGCCCCTGGCCATAGCCCTGATAGGCCAGGGTGGAATCGGCGAAGCGGTCGGAAATCACCCAGGCGCCGCTGTCCAGCGCTGGCCAGACGACCCGCCGCAGATGATCCCGCCGTGCCGCGTAGTGCAGCAGGGTCTCGGTCATGGCGTCCCAGCGGTCGCTTGCGCCGTGGATCAGCAGCTCGCGGATCGCCTCGGCGCCCAGGCTTCCGCCGGGCTCGCGCGTTTCCACGACCTCGAGGCCCTCGGCGCGCAACGCAGACGCCAGCGCCGCGACCTGGGTCGACTTGCCGCTGCCCTCCCCGCCTTCGAGGGTGATGAATTTTCCCGCCGTCATGGCAAAAGCCTGAGCGCCTGCCCCCCGCAAGTCAATCCGGCCAGGCTTTTGCTAAAGCTGGCCGAGGATGAGGTGCTTGAGGCTGGCGATCAGCCGGCCGAAGGGCCCGAGTTTCTCCACTTCGGTGCCGGCAACGAGCGGAATCACCATGGGCTCCATGCCCGGTGCGCTGATCTCCAGCCGCGCGACCTCCTGCCCCTCGGCGATCGGCGCCGGAATCGGACCTTCGTAGATCACCTTCGCGGTCATATCGCGGCGCGCATCGCGGGTCAGGGTGACCAGGAAATCGCGCGGCGCCACCAAGGGGACGCTGTCGAGCTTGCCGAGCCAGACCTCGGCCTTGTCGACCTGCTCGCCACTGGACAGCAGCTCGTAGTTCTCGAATTCGCGGAATCCCCAGGACAGCAGGCGCGCCGACTCGTCGGCCCGCTCCTGGGCGCTGGACAGGCCATTGACGACCAGGATCAGCCGCCGCTCCCCCTGTTTTGCCGAGGCGGTCAGCCCATAGCCGGCTTCCTCGGTATGCCCGGTCTTCAGCCCGTCAACGCCGATATTGCGGTAGAGCAAGGGGTTGCGGTTGCCCTGGCGGATCTCGTTGTAGGTGAACTCCATCTCCGCGAAGTAGTCGTAGTACTGCGGGTAATCGGCGATCATCCGCTTGGCGAGCGTCGCCAGATCGCGCGCCGTCATCCACTGGTTGGGGTCCGGCCAACCGGTCGAGTTGGCGAAGTGGCTGTCGGTCATGCCGAGCTCCCGCGCCGTCTCGGTCATTTCCTGGGCGAAGCCTTCCTCGCTGCCGCTCAGGGCCTCTGCAAAGACCACGCAGGCATCGTTGCCCGACTGCACGATGACGCCGCGAATCAGGTCCTCGACCTTCACCTCCTTGCCGACCTCGATGAACATCTTCGAGCCGCCCATCCGCCAGGCCCGCTCGCTGACGGGAAGATGATCGTCGAGCGAGAGACGGCCTTCGTCGAGATGCTGGAAGACCAGGTACATGGTCATGATCTTGCTCATCGACGCCGGCGGCATCGGCGCATCGGGATCCTTGGACATCAGCACCGCGCCGGTTTCGGCATCGACCAGAATGGCCTCCCGGGCGGCCGTATCTATGGCCCCGGCTGTCGGCGGCGCGGCGATCAGAGCCACCAGCGCGAGAAGCGCGAAGATAAAGGAGCGGGAAGTCTGCATCATGGATCTTCCGGTAAGTCTCTAGAGGTTGGAGGAGGCTAGACCGGCAATCGGCCGGAAATATGACGGAGCGGTGCTGCGGAATGTCAGTCGACGACGATCCGCGCCTCTGTGTAGCCGTTGGAAATCAAAGCCGCGAGCTTGGTGTCCGCCTCCTCGACGTCCGCCACCGGCAGGCGCACCCGGTAGAACAAGCGGCCATCGACCCAGGCTTCCTCGATCTGCGCCGCGCCGTAGGGGTTCAGGCGCTGCGCCAGTACCGAGGCATTGCCCGCCTCGGTGAAGGCGCCGGCCTGAATGAACAGGGTGCTGGCGGAGACCGGCTGCTGTACGACGACGCCGCTCGGCTGCGGCGCGGGGGCTGCTGCCGCCGCGGGACGCTGTGCCGTCTGCGGCGTAACGGCCGGCGCGACTTCCGGCGCGGGACTGTCCGGCAAGCTCTCGGACTCGACCTCGACCCTTGGGGCAGGTTCGGGAGGCGCCGCGCTGACCGCAGTTCCCTGAGCCAGGGCCGCGAGCTGCAGGCTCTCCTCCTTCAGGATCTGGACCCGGACCTTGGCCGTCCCCTTGTTCTCGAAGCCCAGCAGCTGGGCGCCGCGCCGCGAGACATCGATGATCCGGCTGTTTGAGAAGGGTCCGCGGTCGTTGATCCGAAGCTGAATCGAGCGGCCGTTCTCCAGGTTCGTCACCTGCACCATGGACGGCATCGGCAGAGTCGGATGCGCCGCGGTCAAGGCCCACTGATCGTAGCTTTCTCCATTGGCCGTCTGCCGGCCGTCGAACCCCGGCCCGTACCAGGAAGCAATGCCGGTCTGATCGTAGGAGAGATCCGCCTTGGGATAGTACCAGACGCCGCCGATCTGGTAGGGATTTCCGACCTTGTAGCTGCCGAGCTGGCCGGGCCCGCTCTGGCCTGTGGTCGGCACGGAGCGGTTGTCGGCGCAGGCCCCGAGCAGCAGCAGGGCCGCGGCGGCGCAGAGAAGGCTTCGCAGGTGCGGATTCAACATCTTGTGGCTATCCAGGACTCCAACCCACAAATAAAGGGTAGCCGCCCTGGCCGCGCCGGGCAAGCGCAAGCCGTCGGCAGCCTCACTGCCCCGCCGCCCGGCGCAGGTTCGACAGCAGGCTGGCGCTCGGGAAGGCGTCGGCCGGCAGGTCCCGGCTGCGCTGGAAATCGCGGATCGCGGTACGCGTCAGCGGCCCGACCTTGCCGTCCGGCGCTCCGGCATCGAAGCCGAGCCGGTTGAGCAGACTCTGCATCGTCTTGATATCCTCGGTGGAAACCCGCGCCTCCTCGAGCGGCGGCTGCGCGGCCAGCGGCGGCGCCCCGGTCAGGCGGTCGGCGAGATGACCGACGGCGATGGCGTAGAGGATCGAACGGTTCCAGTTGAGGGTATGGCGGTAGTTCTCATAGACCAGGAAAGCCGGTCCTTCATGGCCGCCGGGCAGCAGCAGCGCAGCCAGCTGCTCACCGTAGGGCAAGGCCGAATCGTCGGCCGCGCGCACCCCTAGAGAAGCCCAGGCGCTGAGCGGCTTGCGGGTTTCGGGAAAGGTCTCGATCGACACCAGGCTGTAGTCGAAACCGCCGGGAAGCTGCACCTCCCTGCCCCAGGTTTCCTGGCCGTTCCAGCCGAGCGAACTCAGGAAATTGGCGGCCGAGGCGAAGACGTCCGGCAGGCTGCCCCAGATATCCCTACGGCCGTCGCCGTCGCCGTCGACGGCGTAAGCCGCGAAAGTCGAGGGCATGAACTGCAGATGGCCCATGGCGCCAGCCCAGGAGCCCTGCATCTGGCCGGCGTCGATGTGCCCCTTGTCAATGATCTCCAGGGCGTGGAGCAGCTCGGCGCGGAAGAAATCGTCGCGTCGTGGGTCGTAGGCCAGGGTCGCCAGGGCATGGATCACCGGATAGCTGCCGAAGTTGCTGCCGTAGTTGGTCTCCAGCCCCCAGAAGGCGACCAGGAAGCGCTTCTGCACGCCGTACTGCGCCTCCACCCGGTCGAGCAGCTCGCGGTGCGCGGCGAGATAGGCGCGGCCGAGCTCGACCCGCTCCTCGGTCACCGCGTTGCCCATATAGCGCCAGAAACTCAGGCGGAATTCGGGCTGCCGCCGATCGAGCTCCAGCACCTGCCCGATCGGCTCCTGCAAACCGGCGAAGGCGGAGTCGAGCGTCGCCTGGGAAATGCCCTTGCCGCGCGCTTCGGTCTCCAGCGCGGCGAGCCAGGCAGTGAAGTCGCTATCCTGGGCCTGGCTGCGCGCGGGCGCGCAGGCCCCGAGGATCAGCACCAGTGACAGAAGGACGATCAGGAGACGGGGCATCGGGACTCCGCAAGAGCAGGCACAGCAAACAGCCTTGTGCCATGACTTCGCGGCAGGCGCAATTCCGTAGAGATTTCAGGAGCCTCCGAGGCTCTCGGGCCCGGGGAAAAACCGCTCCGTCCAGCCGCGCAGGCGGTAGTAGGCCAGTCCGACCCACTCCTTTGAAGCCAGCTGCAGCCGCGCCCAATTGCCCAGCGGGTCGAACTGCAGCAGGCTGCCGCTCGGCCCCGCCTGGTAGTCCACGGGATAGGCCACCACCGGCCAGTCCAGGGCCCGGAACGCGCCCATGGCGCGCGGCATGTGGAAAGCCGAGGTGACCAGCAGCCAGCGCTCCGTCCGCCCCGGCGCAACGAGATCGCGGCTGTAGAGCGCGTTCTCGCGGGTGTTGCGCGAGGCCCGTTCGAAGGTCATCCGCGGGTTCAGCGCGCCGATGCCGGCGAGCAGCTTCCTGACCTCATCGGCCTCGCGCAGATCGGGCGCCAGCAGCGATGCGGTGCCGCCGGAAAACAGAATCTCCGCCTCGGGGTAGCGGCGGGTCAGCTCGAGCATCGTAAAGATCCGCTCGCTGGCGCCGCCGAGCTGCGCCGCGCCGCGGTGCGCGCTGCCCAGCGGCGAGAGCGCGCCGCCCAGCACCACCACGCCATCGACCCTCTCGGGCAGACTCGTGACCTGGGGAAAGCGCTCCTCCAGCGGGCGCAGCAGCCAGCTGTCCACCGGCAGCAGGGACACGGCGACCAGCACCGCCGCCGAGGTGCAAACCAGCCGGCCGCCCCAGCGGCGTCCCCAGCTGCGGCCGAACAGCCGCCCCAGGAGCATCGCCAGCAGCCCCAGCGCGAACAGCAGCACCAGCAGGGAGACCGGACTGAACAGGAACCACAGGATTTTCGACAAGGCGAAGAGCATGCGGCACTTTAGAGCCCGCCGTCAGCCTCGTGAAGCGGCTACGCGCGGCGCGCCCGGCGCCGGGCGCGCTTGACAGCCTGCCCGGACCTGCATACCTCCGGCATCTCAGGGACACTCCCGCGGATGGGTGGCCGAGCGGTTGAAGGCACCGGTCTTGAAAACCGGCAGGCGCGCGAGCGTCTCGTGGGTTCGAATCCCACCCCATCCGCCAGCTCACCCGAAAGCCCCGCCCTGCCCCGGTCAGGGCGCCGGCAGTTCCTCGGGTATGTCGTTGCCGGTCTCCATCTCGGCGAAGTAGGCCGAGCGGGCGATCCAGAAGGCGATCGCGAGGCTCGGGACCGCCGCCCAGAGGGCGCCGGTCTCCAGGGCATTGAGGCCCTTGCCCAGTTCCGACGCCACGGCCCAGTAGACGCTGGTGAGAATACTCATAGCTTCGCCGCCCAGCAGCAGGGCGGCGGCAAGCGCGGTGACCGCGCAGGACAGTTTTTTACGCATGGGAACCAGAAACTCCGAAAGAGATCCGGGCAAGAGATATGCATCGCCAGGGCGGCCCGCTAGAGGCCGCAAAGGGGCGGCGAAAAATAATTATCGCCCGGGCGCGTAATAGCTTCGCAACGACGGTCCGGAAGTCGTTTTCGGTGTCTTTTCGCCGCCATTTCCGCTAGGTAGCAATCGAGCGCAAGCGACTGACCAGGGAGCCTGGCTTGGCATGAACCAGCAGGAAACAGGATCGGTGCTCGGGTCCAGCGGCCGGAAAGACGTCCGCGCCGAGCCCTTCGCCTACAGCGTGGTCGACCGGCCGATCCCGGCGGAGCTCTATGCGCGCCTCTCCGAGAGCTTTCCGCCGCCCGAGGCCTTCCTCGGCGAGCTCGAGGAGGTGCAGAGCAACCAGGCCGTACGCATCCCCGCCTCCCGGGTGATCGGCAATCCTGCCTTCTCGCCAGAGTGGCAGGCCTTCTTCCGCTATCACACCTCGGACGCCTTCTGGGCCGATATCGTCCGTGTGTTCGGCGACAGTATCCGTGCCACCTACCCCGACCTGGAAGCGCGCGTCGGCAAGCCGCTCGAGGACTGGACCACGAAGCTGCGCGGCGAGGCCGGCGAGGCCGAGGTCGATTTCGACCTGCTGTTCGTCATCAACACCGCGGTCGAGAAACCCAACTCCGTGCGCCCGCCCCATGTCGACGACGAGCGCAAGCTGTTCAGCGGCCTGTTCTACATGCGGCCCGAGGACGACGCGACGCCGGGCGGCGACCTGGCGATCTACCGCGCCAAGCCCGATGAGCTGCGCTTCGGCGGCCACTATGTCGAGGAGCGGGATATCGCGCGGAGCAAGCTGATCGACTACACCGCCAACCGCTTCATCGGATTCGTCAACTCGGAACGCAGCGTCCACGGCGTCACCCCGCGCCCGCAGACCGAAGCCATCCGCCGCTACATCAACTTCGTGGCCGAGCTCCCCTTCCCTCTCTTCAAGCTGCAAAAGCTGCCCTGGCACCGCAAGCAGCTCTTCCGCCTCACCCGCAAGGACAAGGCCGCCGGGGTGACGCTCGGGTTTGGGGCGAGGGTGGATTGAAGACTGGAAGCGCTGAAGTGAAAATCTTTTCCCCAAAGACCCAATAGAGAAAAATATTCCAACCATCTGGTAATGATTCGGTGGCGATTTTGAAAAGCCTCCCTCCCCAATATCCTACGCATCTACACAGCCCGGAATTCTGGGAGAATCTGGGCCGTACTGTTGCTACTTTTGGTTTCCTTGAAGAAGTATTGGGAAGAGCGATCTTTTCGTTTACTGGCACAGTACGGTATGAGAGTAGCGAAATTGAGGAAGCCTTTGAAAAGTGGCTGAAAACTCTAGAGAGAGCATTAACAGATTCACTTGGAGATCTCATTAACTCATACGAAAAAGCAGTAAAAGAGAACCCCGATGCCACTATCGAGAATCTCGATGAGCTGGTGAAAAACTTGCGCGAGACATCAAAAGTCCGAAACGTCCTATGTCACGGATCATGGAGAGGTCCAGACGATACAGGAAAGTCGCACCCCTTATTCGTGAAAAGAGGGATGATGTTTTTTGATTCTTCAATAGACATCCCCTTCTTGCAGGCCGCACAGCGAAGCACCGCTGAATTGGCATGCGCTGTTGTGAGTACTGTCACCCAAATGGGGTGGCAATTTCCTGGGACGAAGGGCCCAGGAAGGCCATTGTTAGAACCGAACGCCTTTGAGTTCTCCGCCTTCGTGCGCAGGGAGGATGGCTCCCTGGCCGCGTTCTCAGCCGCCCTCTCCGAAGCGCGCGACAGCGGCGAGGACGAAGCAGTCTGTTCCGTGGCCTGCCCGTACCTGCGCGCGCAGCCGTTCGAAATTTATGCGGTAGATCGCGATCAAGCCCTGGAACTGGCGCACAGCTTTATCGAGACGAGCCTGAAGGACCGGAACCTCATCCTCGTCGATCAGGCTGGCCGCCCTATCGAAGTGCCACCGTTGCCGCCGCAAAGCTAACGCTCAATCCAGTTCGAACGCGGTTTCGTAGTTCTGCTTGAGGCTTGGGTCCTGGTCTTCCTTGCGCAGCAGGCAGTTGCCGACCACCAGCACCTCGATCTCCGTGCCCATGAAGCAGCGGAAGGCGTCTTCCGGGGTGCAGACCAGGGGCTCGCCGCGGACGTTGAAGCTGGTGTTGACCAGCAGCGGGCAGCCGCTGCGGTCCTTGAAGGCGGAGATCAGCGCGTGATAGCGCGGGTTGGTTTCGGCATGGACGGTCTGCACCCGCGCCGAGTAGTCGACGTGGGTCACCGCCGGGATTTCCGAGCGCGGCACGTTGAGCTTGTCGATGCCGAATAGCGCCTGCTGCTCGGCGGTCATGGCGATGCGCTTGTCCTCGGCGACGTCGGCGACCAGCAGCATGTAGGGGCTGTCCCCCTCGATCTCGAACCACTCCGCGGCGTCCTCGCGCAGCACCGAGGGGGCGAAGGGGCGGAAGGACTCGCGGTACTTGACCTTGAGATTGAGCAGCGACTGCATCTGCGGCGAGCGCGGATCGCCGAGGATCGAGCGGTTGCCGAGCGCCCGCGGCCCGAACTCCATGCGCCCCTGGAACCAGCCAACCGCCTTGCCGGCCTCCAGGGCCTCGGCGGTCCGATCGATCAGTGCGGCGTCGTCGAGCCGGGTGTAGACCGCCTGGGACTCGGTCAGACGGCGCTCCACCTCGGCCTGGTCGTAGCCGGGGCCGAGGTAGGCGCCGGACATGGCGTCGAGGCGGTTCGGCGCGAGGCTGCGCGGCTTGCCGAGATAGCCGTAGTGCGCCGCCAGGGCGGCGCCGACCGCGCCGCCGGCATCGCCGGCCGCCGGCTGAATCCAGACCTGCTCGAAGGCGCCGTCGCGCAGGATCTCGCCGTTGGCGACGCAGTTCAGCGCCACGCCGCCGGCCAGGCAGAGATTCTTCTTGCCGTACTCCTTGGCGAGCGCGCGGGTCATGGTCAGGAGGATGTCTTCCAGCACCTTCTGCACCGAGGCGGCGAGGTCCATCTCGCGCTGGGTCAGCAGCTCCTCGGGCTGGCGCGGCGGGCCGTCGAACAGCGCGTCGAACTTCTCGTTCGTCATCCGCAGGCCGGTGCAGTAGTCGAAGAACTCCATGTCCAGGCGGTAGGAACCGTCGGGCTTCACGTCGATCAGATGTTCGCGGATGACATCGGCGTAGCGCGGTTCACCATAGGGCGCGAGGCCCATGATCTTGTACTCGCCGGAATTGACCCGGAAGCCGGTGTAGTAGGTGAAGGCCGAGTAGAGCAGCCCCAGGGAGTGCGGGAAGTGGATCTCCTTGACGATCTTCAGCTCGCTGCCCTGGGCCAGGGCGACCGAGGTCGTCGCCCACTCCCCCACCCCGTCGGCGGTCAGCACCAGCGCGTCGTCGAAGGGCGAGGGGTAGTAGGCGCTGGCGGCGTGGCTGACGTGGTGTTCGGCGAACAGCAGCTTGGCCTCGTCTATCTCCTGCCCCCCGGCGCGCAGCTTGCGCAGCAGCAGACGTTTCAGGAACAGCTTCTCGCCGAGCCAGACCGGCATCGCCTTGCAAAAGGATTTGAAGCCGCGCGGCGCGAAACTCAGATAGGTCTCGAGCAGGCGCTCGAACTTCAGGAAGGGCTTGTCGTAGAAGGCGACGTAGTCGATCTCCGCCAGGCTGACCCCGCCCTCCTCCAGGCAGTAGCGGATCGCGTTGGCCGGATAGCCGGCGTCGTGCTTCTTACGGGTGAAGCGCTCCTCCTGCGCGGCCGCGACGATCTCCCCGTCGACCACCAGGGCCGCGGCGCTGTCGTGATAGAACGCGGAGATGCCGAGAATACGCAACGCTATGGGCGATCAGAACAGGGTATAGACGAAGGGCGCGACGGCGCTGCCCTTGGCCAGGACCAGCAGCCCGCCGAAGGCGACCAGCACGAAGAGGATCGGCAGCAGCCAGAGCTTCTTGCGCTGGCGGGCGAACTCGAAGATTTCTCGCAGGAAGGACATCCGGCGCTCCCTAGAACTGATGCTTCATCATATCGGGTTCCGGGCCGGAAGGCTCGCGCGCGATCCAGTAGCTCTCCGCCTCTGGGTCGAAATGCCGCGGGATCGGCCGCTTGCCGAGAATCCGCATCGCCAGCGCCGCCGGGGTGATCACCACCAGGAACAGCATCCCCAGAACCAGCGGATTGACGATGCCGTGCAGCAGCATGCCGAACTTGAACCACAGCAGGTTCAGCGGCTTCAGCAGCTGCGGCGCCAGATAGGCCGCGCCGAGGAAGAAGGCCGCAACGGCCAGCGCCCACCAGTAGGGCGCCTCGAAATGGACCGCAACGGGGAACAACCCGACGATGGCGAAGACCACCGCAAAGGTGATGCCGAATCCGCGGATGCTCGGCGGATCCCGCTCGTCGTTACTGGCGAGGTTTTCGTGGAATTCAGACACGGCACCCGGTCCCCAATACCCAGAGATCAGTTTTATACAGGCGCGCGGCGGCGCATCAAACGCCTTTGCGCACCCGGTCCGGTCACAGCGCCGCGAGGCGATCCGCCAGGCGGCGCGTCCCCTCCGGCGAGAGGTGGTTGTGATCGGTATAGAGCGGGAAGAAGCCGAACTGGCTGCGAGACTCTTCGATGGCCTGGCGGGCGATCTCACCGACGTCGATCCAGTTGAACCCGGCCTTCTCGACCTCGGCCTTCAACGCCTGACGGCCTTCCACGCGGTGGGGATAGGTGCCGCCGTCGTAGCCGCGAAAGCGCGTCACCTCCGGCGCCGCGAGATAGACGTAGGGCGAGAAGACGATGGTCACCTTCTCGATCCCCTGGCGCTGTGCGAAATCCCGGATCCAGGCGATGGCGTCCTCCGGCTTGCCGTAGGGGCGCTTGTACTTCAGATCGTTCTCGCAATAGACGTAGATCAGCTCGTCGATCTGGCCGTCGTAGCGCGCTTCCGTCGCCTTCTGCAGCCGGCAGATCACCTCCTCGGCGTCCGATCCGGCGACGCCGAGATTGACGTACTGGCGGCTGCGGCCGCGCGCCTGCAGCTGTGAGGCGAGGGTTTCGGAATCGTCGATCAGCGCGCCAAAGGCCACGGAGTCCCCGGCGATCAGCACCTTGCGCTCGCTTTCCACCCGCGGCAGCGTCGTGCGCTCTCCGTCGGCGTTGGTGGTCATGCTGACCCGGCGGCCGCCATAGCGCTCGAAGAACTCGGCCAGCTCGGGCTCGAAGACCTGACCCTGGTCGTGAAAGATGCTCGGCGGGTCCAGGGGATTGAAGGCGTTGGTGCGCAGATAGAAGGCGGTCTTGTTCAGGTTCGGTTTCAGCGTTGGGCAACCGTCGACCACGATGTTCACCGCCGCAGCCTCGGACTTGGCCTCCGGGAAAGGCGCGTTGCCGATCCCAATTCCGGCCTCGTGAATCTTCGGCACCAGATCGCCAAGATCCGAGGCATCGGAGAACATCGGCTCATAGGCGCCGACGAGCTCTTTCTCATAGCCAAGGGCGCGCTTGCCCAGATTGATGGCCTGGAAGGTTACACTGGTGTGCAGTTCGTCATCTCTGACGAGCGAGTAGATCCCTTCAAGGGTAAAGAGGGTCACCATCGTCACGATGAGAACCGCGAGCAGAGATGTAACGACTTTTTTCATTTTCCCTCCAGAGAACCGGCGCGCTGAGATGCCGAATGCCGAGGGTGTTGTGCGGAATTTTGGGGAGAAACTCAAGCCGGGCTTTTCGCTTGCTCGACCGTCTGGAGGACGATGCGGCGCACCTGATCCGGCAGGAAGGGCTTCTCCAGATAGGGCCGCGCGGCTTCGGCCAGGAAGCGCTGGCTGCTCTCGCTCAAGAGGTCGCCGGTCGCAAAGACGAATCGCGTGCCCAGTTCGGCGGACAACCCGCAGGCCGCGGCGAATAGCTCGGGCCCGTCCATCCCCGGCAGCCGCAGATCGCAGACCACGGCAGCGAAGCGCTCGGACTCGAGCAGACGCAGGGCTTCCCCGCCGCTCGAAACGGCGACGATCTCGAGGCCGGCCGGTTTCAGGAACTCGCTCAGCAGCTCGCGGATTTCCTGCTCGTCGTCGACGATCAGCACCCGTCCCTGAGTGCCGGGCGCGGCGGCACCCGCCTGCGAGACTTCGGCAAAGCCGGGCGCGGCCGCACCCGCACAGGGTAGACGCACCCTAAAGCGGGCTCCGCCCTCCTCCGGCGCATCCTCGACAGAGATGCTGCCGCCGTGGGCGGTCACCATGCCGTGGCAGACCGAAAGCCCGACCCCGGTGCCGACCCCGATGGGCTTGGTGGTGAAGAAGGGATCGAAGATCCGGCTACGCAGGGCTTCCGGCACACCTGGGCCGCTGTCGGCGACCAGGATCTCGACCTCGCCGTTGGCGCTCAGCGCCAGCGTGCGCAGGGTGATTCGCCGCGGCGACGGGGCGGCCTCCAGCGCCTGCATGGCGTTGATCAGCAGGTTGACGAAAACCTGGTTGAGCTGGTCCGGATCGCCGGCGATGCGCGGCAGCGCGGCGGCAAGCTCGCAGCGCACCTCGACCCCGGCGCGGCCAAGTTGATAGGAGACCAGGTCCAGCGCGCGTTCCAGCGCCTCGTTGACGTCGATCTCGACGCGCGAGGCGGGTTCGTCCCGCGCCATCGCCAGGAAGACCTTGACGATCTTGGCGCAGCGTTCCGCCGCGGCGCGGATCCGCCGCGCCCGCTCGATCTCGCCTTCATCCTGCAAGGCATTTTCCAGCAGCGCCGCCTGGCCGAGCACGACCTGCAGCGGATTGTTCAGCTCGTGCGCCACGCCGGCGAGCAGCATGCCGAGCGCCGAAAGTTTCTCGCTCTGATGCAGCGCCTCGCGCTGCCGGGTCAGTTCCTCCTCCGCCCGCAGCTTGTCGGTCACGTCGGTGAAGGTGCAGATGATCGAGCCGTCGCGCAGCTTTTCCCGGTGGATCTCGATCGTCCGGCCGTTCGGGAAGGGATGCTGGTACACCTCGCGGGTCAGAGTGCGATAGGCCTCGAGACGGCGCTGCAGCAGCACCTCGGCATCGAGGTTGGTGTTCTCGCCCGGCAGATAGAGCTCGTGGCCGAGGCGATCGCGGATCAGTTCGGAGACATGGGTGCCGGGCCTGCCCAACGCGCGGGGATAGCCGACAATCTCGTGCAGGCCGTCGTTGGTCAGCACGACCCGCAGCTCCGGGTCCAGCACCACCACTCCCTGGGCGATGTTCGACAGCACGGCCTCGAGATGTCTGGTGCGCTCCGCCAGGGCCCGCTCCAGCTTGACCTCCTGATCGCGCAGGGCCTCCTCGGCGCGCTTGCGGTCGGTGATGTCGGTACGCACCGAGATGAAGCCGCCGGAGTCCAGGCGCTGCTCGCGCACCAGATCCCACTTTCCGCTCGGCCAGGCATCCTCGGACAGGAAAAGCTTGCGGGACCGCCGTCCGGCAAGAAAGGAAGCGATCCAGGCTTCGACATTGTCCTCGCGCAGCGTTGGGTCGGTCACGTCGCCGTTCTCGACGTTGCGCCGGACCAGATCCTCCATCGCGGCGCCGCGAATCTCCTGCTGCCCGGGCAACGTCGGGAAGACCTCGTGCCAGCGGCGGTTGGTCAGAACCACCCGGTCGTCCTCGTCGTAGAGGATGAAGCTATCGGAGAGGTTGTCCACCGCCTCGCGCAGCAGCGTCTCGCTCTGCCGCGCGGCGGCGAGGTCGCCGGCTTCGATCAGGGTCAGGCAGGCGATTGGTGTGCCCTGCCAGTTCATCAGCGAATCCGCCGCCTCGACCCAGCTCGGCGTGCCCCCCGCGGTAATGCAGCGCAGCAGGCGCGCCTCCCCTGCCTGGCGGTTTTCCAGCAGCCGGCGCTGCCGCGTCAGCAGCACGGAATAGCTTTCCAGCGGCACGAACCTCAGCAGGCTGGCTTCCCGCAGCAGTGCCGCCGGGGAGTCGCAGCCCAGCAGACGCGCGGCGGCAGAATTGGCGTAAAGCGGCCGGAAGTGCCGGTGCGCGATGATCCCGGCGCCCGCGTGCTCGAGCAACGCGGCAAAGTCGCTGCCGCCTTCCTGCCGCGGCCCGGCCGGCGCCTGTTTGACCACGGTGTCTTCCAGACTGAGCAGATGGAAGCGCCGCCTGCCATCGCGCCCGCGAAGCGGCACGCTGCGGAAGGCGACATCTCCTGCCGGCAGGCGCAAGCATCCGGCGGGGCCATCGAAGTGTTTGGAGAAGCCCTCCAGCGTCCCGCCGCAGGCCGCCAGAAAGACGCCATTCGCGTAGACCGGGGAAGCCTGCGCGACGCTTGCTTCTCCGGAAAGCACGCAGAGCCCCGAGGGGTGCGGCCCGAAGGCTTCCTCGAAGAGCCGCAGCAGAGTCTGCTGGCTGGGAGAGTCGTCCGGCATCGGCTGCCCACAGTTCGGATAACGGCAGCCACGCGGCGCCGCTGCTTCAGTATAGCAGCGTGGAGGCCGTCCGCGATCAACGAAGGGCGTACACAGGAATGGATAATACTAGCCTGGCGAGGAAATCCCCGGGGTGATGCAGGCAATAAAAAAAACCGGCGACCCGCCGGCCCATTTAGGGTCGCGGATCGCCGGCCAAGGCTCACGGGGTTGAGCCTTTAGAGAGAGAGAACTACTTATCCTTCTTGGAGAAGTTCTCGTCCCATTCCTTCTCGAAGTCGTGCCAGGCCTCGTCCATCTCGGCCGTGGCCGCATCCCAGTTTTCCTCGGTGGCTTCGCTCAACTCCTGCCACTCGCGCTCGACGCTGTCCCAGTAGGACTGCATCTCGTCGTTCTCCATGGCCTCGTCGTTCTCGTTGAACTCCTTATCGGCCCTGGAGATACGCTCCTCCATGTCGGACATGTAGGCGTCCTTGTTGTCATAGGTTTCCGCCTTGTCGTGGGTGGCGACGGCCGGCGAAACCATCAGGCTGCCGGCAGCCATCAGGGCCAGGGCGGCAATGGCATTCTTCAGGGTCATGCGGTTGTCGGATCTCATGGGTGTTCCTTTCGGGTTGGTGGTGGCGTCCCACGCCATGCTTTTTTGCGAGGCGGTCAGGAGACCGGCGAAGCACTCCGCCGATCAGTCCCAGGCCGGCTCGCCAAGATCGATGTCGTCATCGTCGGTCAGCGCACCTGTCGCAGCACCGGCCGCGCCGCCGAGCACCGCGCCGCCAAGCACGCTGCCGCCGGTCAGGGCCGCACCGGCCGCGCCGGCGCCGGCGCCGATACCGCCGCCACTGAGGGCGCGGTCGCCTTGGCCGCTGCCGCAGGCGGCGAGCGGCAGAGCGAGGATGGAAATCGCGAGAAGCTGTCTCAGTCGTTGCATGGTTTTCCTCCTTTCAGAGGATTGTCTGCTCGAAATACTGGGTGCCTGGCCGCTTTACTGACCGGCATTCTGGATGCGCTGCGCGCAGGTCTTCGCCAGCTTGGAAAATTCGTCCGACACCGTGATGTCGTCCGGGCTCTGTTCCAGCATTGTCGCGCGGTCGTTGTAGTCCTTGGCGGACCAGTTCGCGCTCATGTCGTTGGTCACGCACTCGCAGACCTTCTGGCAGTAGCGCTGCGGCTTGTTCTCCGAGCACTTCGAAACGCAGGCCACGTTGTGCTCCTGCAAGGTGCGCCCGGAAATCGTGTCGCCAGCGGCCTGCGCACCGAACGGCAGCAACAGAACTGCGGCGAAAAGCGTCGAGAATAGGGTCTTCATGTCGTCCTCCACTTGCATGGCTTCGGCCTCGCCCCTTTGGCAGCGGCGGCGGCTCGTCTCCCGCATCGGGTGCGCCCGCATTCCTTTGCGAACTCGGGCAGGGAGAGATGGCGGTCGTATAGGGGCCAACGCCTTGGGCCGCTGAAAAGTTCGCGATTTTTTTGAGACTGTGAGGAAGCCCTGAGATCCCTGGCGCGTCCTGGGAAGCGTTCTCAGCATCTGCGGGCGAAAAAAATGCCGGCGACCCGCTCAACGAAGTCGGCGGGCCGCCAGCCAGGGCTCACGGGATAGAGTTGCGCGGAGGCCTACTCAGCGGGCTGGGGTTCCTCACTGAAGGTCTCGTCCCACTCCTTCTGGAAATCCTCCCAGGCCTCGTCCATCGAAGCCTTGGCGTCCTCCCAGTTCTCGTCGGCGGCAGCGGAGAGTGCCTCCCACTCCTGCTCGACCTCGTTCCAGGCAAGCTGAAGGTCGTTCTCGGTGTTGTCTTCCTTGGAATCCAGCTCCCTCTGGGCCGCGTCGATACGCTCCTCCATGGTGTTCATGTAGGTTTCGCGGCTCTTCTGACGGTCGCCGGACTCGCCCTCCGTGGCGAAGGCGGGTAGCGCTATCACGGCTGCCGAGGCGATCAGCGCAGCCATCATGCCCTGCTTGAAACTGTCGGTTTTTGGCGTGTTCATTCTCTCCTCCTCGATGAAGGCGGGGGGGGGGCCCCCCCGCCCCCCCCCCCCCGGACGTGCCCAATTCAAAGGCCGTTAGTCGAGATCGATGTCGTCTTCGTCGGTCAGGGCGCCGGTCGCCGCGCCGGCCGCACCGCCGAGAATCGCACCGCCGACGACGCTGCCGCCGGTCAGGGCGCCCGCTGCCGCGCCGACACCGGCGCCGATGCCGCCGCCGCTCAGGGCGCGCTCGCCCTGGGTGTTGCCGCAGGCAGCCAGCGGTATGGCCACAATCGAAATCGCAAGAATCTGTTTGATGAGTGTCATGCTAACCTCCTCTTGTTGCGTTTACCCCGCACCCCCTTCGAAGGCGCGTTGCATGTGAAGAGGCACCTGGGGGCAACCGGAAAATCCGCAACATGGAGGCTGTGCGCGGAACCCTAAGCGGACCCGCGTCGCCCTAATCTTCCCTAAGTTTTTAAATGGCTTGCAGGCCGCCGACCGCAGATGTGGCAATATTAAGGAATTTTCGGCGGCTGCCAAATCCTTGATCTAGGTCACAGAATTGCCCCAGCGAAGGCCTCGGTTGCGGTTTGGCCCGGCTAGAGATCGCGCTCGATCTGCTCGTGATCGAGCACCGGCGCCGCCTCGATCCGGTCGGCATCCATCATCGCCGCGACCCGCTCCAGAACCGCCACCATCTGCAGCTGCTCCCAGCCCTCGAGCGCGGAGAAGCGCTCGGAGAAGCGGTCGTGCAGCGCCGTCGGCGCCCGATTCAGCACCTCGAGACCCTGCTCGGTCAGATGCACATAGACCTTGCGCTTGTCGCTGTCGCCGCGCTGCCGGCTCAGCAGCCCGGATTCCTGCAGCCGGTCGATGATCGCGGTGACCGAGGCCTGGGCAAGATTGACCTTCTCGGCGATCTCCCCGACCGTCATCTCCCCCGACTCGTCGATCGTTTGGATGACCAGCAGTTGAGAGGTCTTCAGATTGGTCGCGCGAGACAGCCGCTTGGCATGAATATCGGCCGCGCGCAGAATTCGACGCATGGCGACCAGGGCCGCGTTCAATCGCTCCATGCCATCTTCTCCCGTTCCCCGGACGTGGGCCGCCCCAATCGCTATATCGGCAGACTCCGCGCTATTCAAGGGATCCGGCGGCGACTCCCAGCTGCCCTGGGGCCTGCGCGGGTGATTCTCCATTCATATGAGTAATATTCTTTTCCTAGTTTGATCGAAATCGAAGCGGGTTTATTTCTACAGTATTGTCATAAATCACTGTTTTTAAAATTTTTTCCACCAAATATCGCACAGCAAGCTTGACCTCACTCCATCGAATTTCTATACAAAGGGCGATGCGATTCCATCGTCCTTCGATATAACAATATTGCGGAAACATGCCTGATACAGCGAAAGTTCTGAAGCTCAAGACCCAGCCCGGCGTCGCGGTGCGGCGGCCGCGCGCCGATGACGGCACCGACGTCAACGATCTCATCGGCCGCTGCAAGCCACTCGACGAGAACTCGATCTACTGCAACCTGCTGCAGTGCTCGCACTTCGCCGACACCTCCGCGGTGGCGGAGGTGAATGGTCAGGTGCAGGGCTTCACCTCGGGGTATATCGTCCCGGCGCGCCAGGACCGCCTGTTCATCTGGCAGGTGGCGGTCGCTAGCGCCGCGCGCGGCAAGAAGCTCGGCATGGCGATGATCCTGGATATCCTGCGCCGGCCGATCTGCCGCGACGTGCGCGAGCTGCACACCACCATCACCCGCGACAACAAGGCTTCGCAGGCCGTTTTCCGCTCCGTCGCCAAGACGCTTGAAACCGAAGCCGCGACAAATGTGCTGTTCCACGAGGAAGAGCACTTCGACGGACAGCAGTCGAGCGAGGTGCTGTGGCGGATCGGTCCCTTCGACCGCAGCGCCTTGATTGCCGGCCTCACAGAGGCCGCATAGCGGAACCGTCGCAGTCAAGCGGAGGCTTTACGCTGCGCGCGGTCGCCGTGCGCAGCCTTTAGCCGCCCGTTGCGCCCACTTCAGGAACCAAAGAGAGAAACCATGTCGATCTTCGATCGCCGCGAATCAGAAGTTCAGAGCTACGCCCGCTCCTTCCCCGTGACATTTCACCGGGCGGCCGGATGCTGGCTGACCGATAGCGAGGGGAACTCCTATCTCGACTTCCTCGCCGGCGCCGGCAGCCTGAACTACGGGCACAACCACCCTACCCTGCGCGACGCGCTGGTCGCTTACATCCAGGACGACGGCATCACCCACGGCCTGGACATGCAGACCAAGGCCAAGGCCAGGTTCCTCGAAAGCTTCGAGAAATACATCCTGGAACCGCGCAAGCTGGATTACGCCGTGCAGTTTACCGGCCCGACCGGCACCAACGCCGTCGAAGCGGCGCTGAAGCTGGCACGCCGGATCAAAGGGCGGGAGAACGTTATCTGCTTCACCAATGGCTTCCATGGCGTGACGCTCGGCGCCCTGGCGATGACCGGCAACGTGCATCACCGCCACGTCGCGGGGGTCAGCCTGCCCGGCGCGACGCCGATGCCCTTCGACGGCTACCTCGGCGAGGGCGTGGACACCACCGAATACCTTGACCGCGCGCTCAGCGACGGCTCCAGCGGTGTGGACCTGCCCGCCGCCGTGCTCGTCGAGTGCGTCCAAGGCGAGGGCGGCATCAACGCGGCGAGCATGGAGTGGCTGCAGAACCTGGAGAAGGTCTGCCGCAAGCACGACGTGCTGCTGATCGTCGATGACATCCAGGCCGGCTGCGGCCGGACCGGCAGCTTTTTCAGCTTCGAGCCGGCCGGCATCCAGCCCGATATGGTGACGCTGTCGAAGTCGCTCTCCGGCATGGGTCTCCCCTTCGCGCTGACCCTGTTCAAGCGCGAACTCGACGCCTGGAAGCCCGGCGAGCACAACGGCACCTTCCGCGGCAACAACCACGCCTTCGTGACCGCGGCCGTCGCCCTCGAGACCTTCTGGAAGGACGACGCCTTTGCGGCTGAAGTCCGCAGCAAGGGCGAACTTCTGCGCCAGCGCCTCGAAGAGATCGCCAAGAAGTACGGCGGCGGAAAGCTCTCGCTGCGCGGGCGCGGCATGATGCAGGGCATCGCCTTCCCCGACGGCGCCCTCGCCGGCAAGGTCACCGAGCGGGCCTTCGAGAATGGGCTGATGATCGAAACCAGCGGCTCCGACGACGAGGTCGTGAAGTGCCTCTGCCCGCTGACCATTTCGGAATCGGAATTGACCCGCGGCCTGGATATCCTCGAAGCGGCGATCGCCGATGCGGTGGGCGACGACTACATCCCGCGCGTCGCGGCGGAATAGCCAAGAACGCAACCAAGACAAGGAAACGACAATGATCGTCAGAAACTTGGCGGAAGCCGAAAGCAGCGGCCGTCGCGTCGTCACGGATAACTGGGAAAGCACGCGGCTGTCCCTGGCCGACGACAAGATGGGCTTCTCCTTCCACATCACGACCATCTACGCCGGTACCGAGACCGAGATCTGGTACAAGAACCATCTCGAATCCGTCTACTGCATCTCCGGCGAGGGCGAGGTCGAAACCGTGGACGACGGCAAGGTCCATAAGATCGAGCCAGGCGTCATCTACATCCTGGACAAGAACGACCGCCATCTGCTGCGCGCCAGCAAGGAGCTGAAGCTCGCCTGCGTCTTCAATCCGGCGCTTAACGGCCGCGAGGTGCACGACGAGTCCGGCGCCTATCCGCTCGGCGGCGAGGCTCTGGCGGGCTAGCCGGAAAAGCCATGCCCAAAATAATTGACCTTCGCAAAGGAGAAGCCATGACCTCGGCTGCAGCCGCCGAACCGCGTGGACACAGCGTTCACAAGATCGGCGGCACCTCGATGCTGCGCGCACAGGAGGTTCTCGACAACCTGCTGATCGGCGGCCGCCAGGGCGACGATCTCTACAACCGCATCTTCGTCGTCTCCGCCTACGCCGGCATGACCGACCTGCTGCTGGAGAACAAGAAGACCAGCGAGCCCGGCGTGTTCCAGCTCTATTCCGGCTCGGAATCCGGCTGGGCCTGGGGCGACGCCCTCAGCCAGGTCGGCCGCGAGATGGCGGCGCTCAATGAGAAGATCTTCGACGATCCCAACGACCTGAAGCTGGCCAACGTCTTCATCCACGAGCGGATCGAGGGCGCGCGCAGCTGCCTGATGGACCTCCACCGGCTCTGCACCTTCGGACACTTCCAGCTCGAGGAACATCTGGCCACGGTGCGCGAGATGCTGAGCGCCTTGGGCGAAGCGCATAGCGCATACAACACCGTGCTGCTGCTCAAGCGCCACGGAGTCAACGCCGTCTTCGCCGACCTCTCCGGTTGGCGGGAGCAGGACAGCGTGACTCTCGACGAGCGTATCGAACGCACCCTTGAGGGGATCGACCTAGCTAGCCAGCTGCCGATCGTCACCGGCTACGCCCAGTGCAGCGAAGGCCTCACCGGGCTCTATGGCCGCGGCTACAGCGAGGTCACCTTCTCGCGCATCGCCTGCATGACCGGCGCCCGCGAGGCGGTGATCCACAAGGAATTCCACCTCAGCAGCGCCGACCCCAAGATCGTCGGCGAGAACGCCGTGCGGGCGATCGGCCGGACCAGTTACGACGTTGCCGACCAGCTTTCAAACATGGGCATGGAGGCGATCCATCCGCGGGCCGCAAAGGGGCTGCGTCAGAGAGGCATCCCGCTGCGCATCACCAACACCTTCGAGCCGGATCATCCGGGCACGGTGATCGCCGACGACTGGCAGTCGGGGGAAAGCCAGGTCGAGATGGTGACCGGCCTGTCCAATGCCTTCGAGATCGAGGTTTTCGACCAGGACGCCGTCGGCGTTCCCGGAGCCGAGGAGCAGGTCGTCGCGGCCCTCAAGCGTTTCAAGGTTGCGACCGTCGCGCGCTCGATGAATGCCAACACCATCACCCAGTACGTGGCCGCGCCCTTGAAGCAGGTGCGCCGCTGCGTCGAGGCTATTCAGAAGGCCCATCCCGACGCCCAGGTTTCGACCCAGAAGGTCGCCATCGTATCGGTGATCGGCTGCAATCTCGAGGCGCCCGGCCTGGTCGCTCAGGCCACCGGCGTCCTCGCCGAAGCCGGCGTGAAGCTGCTTGCCAGCCACAGCCCGAGCCGCGGCGTCGACATTCAGTTGATCGTGCCCGAGGACGGCTACGAGACCGCGATCAAGGCGCTGCATCGCAGCTTCGTCGAGAGCGCGGGCATTCCCGAGGGCGAAACCCTGGTTTCCGCCGAGGCCTCGGCCGCCTGAGCCCTCCCTATTCGAAGCGTCCCGCGACCCAGTCGTGGAAGCAGTGGGTCGGCACGTCCATCACCGGCGAGAACTTGCCGCCGTCGAAGGCCGGCGCCGACCTGCCCTGCTGCATACCCTCGACCACGCCGACATCCTCGGCGAAGACCTGCTTCCACATCGAGGTATTGGCGGCGCGCAGTTCCGCCATCGCCGGCCCGGCCATCTCCGGGGACGCGTAGTAGATCTCGATGTGCTCGCGGGTCCTGTCCGGCCCCAAGGGTTCCAGCCGGATCGCGAAGCTATGGTCGCGATGCACGCCGAACAGCGTATTCGGGTAGAGCGAGACATACTCGCCGGCGGTTTCCCACATCGGCGACAGCCCGCTGAAATTTGCGAAGCGGCGCCCGCCTGCGCCGATCTGCGGGCTGTAAACACGGGTTCCCTGCCCTGAAAAGCTTCCCGGCTCGAGGATGTGATAGTGGTCCTCCAGCCTGGAATAGCTGTTCAGGCCCGGATGCACCCAGGGCAGGTGATAGGATTCGCAGTAGTTCTCCACCGCCAGCTTCCAGTTGGTGGCGAGCTCCAGGCTGAAGGAGGAATCCGCCCCGCCGTGGGCCAGCTCCCGCCCGCAGAACTCGCCCCAACGTTCCAGCAGCTTCGCATGGACCACCTCGAAGGCCGCCGCCGTGCCGTCGAGATTGACGAAGACCACGTCCATCCAAACCGCCGCTGGAACCTCGAACAAGCTCAACTGCTGCTTGTCGATACCGGCGTGCGCGTGGCAGTCCTGCCCGCCGACATGCGGCGTCGAGCGCAGCTTGCCGTCGAGGCCGTAGCACCAGGCATGATAGGGACAGGGAATCGCAGACTTGAACCGCGTCGGCGCCTGCACCAGGCGCATGCCCCGGTGCCGGCAGACGTTCTGATAGACCCGCACCGCGCCGTCCTTACCGCGTAGCAGAAACAGCGGCACGCCGAGGAAGTCCACCGGCAGCGCATCGCCCGCCGCCGGAACATCCTTGGCGAAACCGACCGAAGCCCAGCTCGAAAAGAAGATCCGCCGTTTCTCCTCGGCGAAGACCTGCGGCTCCGTGTAGAAGGCATTGGGCAGGCCGCGCGCAGCCTCGACCGGCGCGCGCACCTGTGCCAGAACCGCCGGATCGATCTGTTCCATGGCCTTTCCTCCGCAGACGTTTCAGCGCAAGGGAACGCTTCTCCGGCGCTGGGCGCAATTCCCGAAAGGCGCACCGCAGCGTTGACTTGAAGTCACCTCACCCTGGGGTGGGCGTCTGCGCCAGCAGCCAGTCGCGCAGCGCCACGGCTTCTGCTGTGAGGTCGCGGCTGGCGTTCCAGGTCACGTAAAAGCCGCCGGGCGCCTCGATCTCCGTCTTTCCCAGGCGGACCAGCTTCTTCTCCGCGAGCAGCGGCGCCACCAGGCTGTGCCAGCCGAGTGCGAGGCCCTGGTCGTCCTGCGCCGCCTGCAGGGCGATCACATAGTTGTTGAAACTCCGCCCGGCGCGCGGCCGGCCGACGACTCCGGCCCGGCGCAACCATTCCTCCCAGTCGGTCCAACTCGGATCGACGCCCGCGAGCTGAAGCAGCGGCAGGGCAAGCAGCTCCTCAGCTTGGCGGACCCGGTGCTGCGCCCCGAAGCCGGGACCGCAGACGGGGTAGATCCGGTCTCCGAACAGCAGCAGTGAAGTCTCGTCGGGCCAGACCCCGGTGCCGTAGCGAACGCGCAGGTCCACCGAGGCCGTGCGCAGCTCCCTGGGGTCGTCGGAGATCGCGTGGTTGATGGTGATGTCCTGATGCGCCCGCCAGAAGGCGCCGAGGCGCGGCATCAGCCACATCGACGCGAAGGCCGTCGTCGCGCCGATGGTGACGCTGAGAGTACGGGCTGCGCTCTGCAGCCGGTGATAGGTTTCCGCGATCTGGCTGAAGCTGCGGCTTAGGGTGCCGTAGAGCGCCTCTCCCTCCGCGGTCAGCTCGACCCCGCGCGGCCGGCGCAGGAAGAGGGCGCAGCCGACGGCGCCTTCCAGCGCCTTGATCTGACGGCTGACGGCGCCGGGCGTGACGTTCAGCTCCTCGGAAGCTCGCTTCAGGCTGAGATGACGCGCGGCGGCTTCGAAGGCCGCCAGTGCGGTCAGCGACGGCAGATCGTAGTTGCGGCGGGCCATGCCCTTCATCCCTAGCTGCTCTCGCGGGGATGGTGGAGCTAAACCGCCTTGAGGTGAAGTAAAAGCCGACGGGCCTCAGGCGAACAGGGCGCGCACCTTGGCGAGATCCTCGGGGAAGTCGACCTCGCCCCACTTCAGCCCCTCGATCGAGACGGTATCGACATGGCCCTGCTCGCCGAGCACGCCGACCGACTTCAGGTACCAGTTGCTGACGCCGCTGCCGCCGCGCATGAACTGGTCCAGCACCTCGACGAAGAGGCGCGGCCCCTCGCCCTTGAAGACGATCATGCCGATCGACTCGCCATCGACTTCTTCCATTGGCAGATCCTTGCCAACCGCCGTCAGCTTGCTCCCGGCGAGACAGACCTTCATGTCGTCGGAGTCGTAGCTGCCCTTGCGGTCGATCGCCATGGTGACCTCGGGGCCTGCGTTGTCGCGCAGCCGCTCATAGACAGCCTGCTCGAAAATCGTATCACCATTGACGATGACGAAGTCCCGGTCCATCTCGCCGCGCGCCATCCAGCAGCTCGCCAGATTATCGGCGACATGGAAGAAGGGGTTGAAGACCGTCTTGATCACCAGCCCGGGCATCTGCAGCTTGCTGACCTCGGCCTCCACGGCGGCGACACGGAAGCCGGCGACCACCGCGATCTCCTCGACGCCGCTGGCCGCCAGCTGCTGGATCTGATGGCCCAGCATCGAGGTCTCGCCCAGGGACAGCAGACACTTCGGACAATCCTCGGTCAGCGGGTGCAGACGCGAGCCCTGCCCCGCGCTCAAGATGACAGCCTTCATGTATTCAGTATCCCTCGTCGTCCGGCCGGTCCCAGTCCGCGATTCTCAGTCCCTGCGCCTTCGCGGCCTCGGCCAGCCTGCGGGAGGGGTTCACGGCGACCCCTTCGTCGGCCCAGCCGAGCAGCGGCAGATCGCTGTGGTGGTCCGAATAGGCGATCACGTAGCAGGTCTCGCGCGGCCAGGGCAAAGCCTTTTGCACCCGCCGCAGCTTCTCCTCGCCGTAGCAGTTGGCGCCGTCGAGCCGCGCCAGCAGTCTGCCCTCCGGCGACCAGCTTGAAAGCGTCGCCACGAGGCTGTCGAAGCCGAGCCCCTCGGCGAACAGCCCCGCGTAGAAATCGAAGCTGGCGGTCGCCAGCATCAGCTGGTCGCCGGCTTTCGAATGCCGCGTGCAAACGTCCCGCGCCGCGGGGCGCAATCCTCCTTCCAGCCAGGCTGTCACGAAACGCCTCGCCTGTTTCTCGACCTCCTCGCGCGGCTGGCCGGCCAGGGTCAAGCGCAGCATCCGCTCCTTCACCGCGGCGCGGCTCACGGTCTTGAGAAGGTAACCGAGCAGCCACGGCAACGTCGCGGCACAGGCGCTAAGCTGACTCAGCGGCCTGCCACGCAGGGTCGAGAGCAGAAAGGGCGTGTAGCTGGGCAGGCGGGTGATCGTGCGGTCGAGATCGAAGACGGCGACGCGGCGCAGCGGCCGTTCACCCTCCCCGGCGCCGCTCATGCCTCATCCAGCAACCAGGAGCGGACCTCGCCGCCGCGCAGCCGGATCCAGGCGGCCTGCAGGAGGCGCACGGCATGGAACATCAGAGACAGCACCGTCCAGACCGCCACGGCATAGAAGCCAAGATCCGGACGTCCAGCCAAGGTTGCCAGGGTCAGCAGGAAGAGGTTGGGGTTGCGCCGTGCGGTGATCTCGCGAAAGCGGGAATCCACCTTGCGCCAGATGTGGGTCTGCAGGCCGAAGCCGCGATGGAAGATGCCCTCCATGATGCGGCCGATGATGTAGCCGACGACGATCACCCAGAGCGCCATTTCCAGAGCGATGTACTCAGTCTCCGGCATAATCGCGAGCAGCCCGACCCACCAGGCCCAGTACCAGAAGGGCGGGTGGATCAGATCGATCCCGTGATCGTAAACGTTGCCCCAGGGCGAGGCGGTCAGCGTGACCCGGGCCAGCTTGCCGTCCACGGTATCCAGCAGGCACATCCCCCAGCCGGCCAGGCAGCCGAGCAGGAAGTCGCCGCGCCAAAACAACCAGAAGGTCAGGATCACCAGCAGGAGGCTGACCGTGGTCACGCTGTTCGGCGAGATGCCCAGCTGCGCCGCCCAGCGGGTCATATGCCGCGCCGGCCAGGGCCAGACGTATTTGGTGACGAAATCCGTCGCACCCTTGTAGGAGGCGGCGAAGGTTTTCTTCTCGATCGCCGTCAGACTCTCCCTGCTCAGACGCAGCGCATAGGGGTTGGCGCGCTTGCGCAGGGATTTGTTGTAGGCCGAGCCGAGCTCCGTGGGGGCCAGCAGAATCAGCTCTTCGGGCAGAGGCTCGGCCTGCGTCACGCTGCCGCTCCGCAAAAGCTCGGCAGCGGCTTCCGCCGCGCCGTTCTGTACATGCGCGGCGAAGAGCCTGCGCGTGCCGCCGGCTTCCGGCCCCTCCCCCAGCAGCACGCCGCGCCTGGCCACCAGGTCGGCGATCAGGTTCTGCTCGATCACCGAATCCGCGCGCACCAGGATCAGATCGCTGTCGCGCGGCAGTTGCTCCGGATCGTGCAGCACCTCTGTCACGCCGGCGCGCGCGAAGGCGCGGCGCAGGCGCTCGGCGTTGTCCAACCCCCAGATTCGCACGGGAGCGGCGCCAAGAATCACAAGTTTCGGAGCCTGTTCGGTCATTTCAAATTCAAAAAATGAGACTCGCTTAGGATGCCCCCCGGCCGGGAAGCCGTGTCCGTTCTAGCCATTTGTGCCGAGAAATCCATAGGAAAGGCAATAACAGAATGTTACAGACCACCGGCATGTTGCGCCAGACTGAGCATTGCCTACCTATGACAAAAACACCGACCGTTTGGCTTCTTCTCGGTGACCGCGTGGGCGATAACAATCAGGTGCTGCGCCTCATCGAAGCGCTCGGCTGGCCCTATGCGGAGAAGTATCTTAAGTTCATTTCGCCGACGTACCGGCGTTCAAATTCGCTTTTGGGAGCGCGGCTGACCAGCCTGGACCAGGACGCTTCCGATCCGCTCCAACCGCCCTGGCCGGACCTCGTGATTTCGATCGGCCGCCGCAGCGTGCCGGTAGCGCGCTGGATCCGAGAACAATCGCATGGTTCCACCAAGCTTGTCGTTCTTGGCCGCCCCCGCGCCAGGTTAGGGCTCTTCGATCTCGTCATCTCCACACCTCAGTACCGTGTCCGCAGAGCCTCCAACGTTCTGCAAATTCCAACGCCTCTGCACGGCATCACCGAGGAGCGCCTGAAGGATGGGAAGCGGCAGTGGTGCCCGCGCCTGGCGCAGCTGCCTCGTCCGCAGATCGCGCTTCTCGTCGGCGGCCAGGTCGCGCCTTTCCGCTTCGGCGTCGCAAAAGCGCGCGAACTGGGCGAGCGCGCGAACGAGCTGGCCAAACGCGAGGGCGGATCGCTGCTGGTGTCGACAAGCTCCCGGACCGGTGAAGCCCAGCGGGAGGCGCTGTTTGGCGAGATCGACGTGCCAAGCTATCTCTATGCCTGGAGACGGAACGACCCCGACAACCCCTATTTCGGCTTCCTGGCGGAGGCCGATGCCTTCGTCGTCACCGGCGATTCCGTTTCCATGATGACCGAGGCCCTATCTACCGGACGACCGGTGCAGATATTCAGTCTACCAGTCAAGCGTAGGCCCTATGCCCGGTTCAAGGAGAAGCTCAACGGGATTCCGGTTCTGCGCTGGTTTTTCATGTGCCTGGTCGAGTTCGGCATCATGAGCCTTCCCCGCGACCCGGAGCGGATCAAGCAGGCCCTGCTGGACGCTGACCTAGCGAGCGAACTGGGACAGCCGCTCGATCGCAGTACACCTCGCCCGCCAAACAGCCTCGTCCAGGTTGTCGCACGGGTGCGCGCCCTATTTCCCGAAGCGCACTGAGGCCGCCCTTGCCGCGGTAGGAGCGCTTGTTCAAGCTAGAGACGAAAACCCGGAGGGAGTCGAGATGAACGAAACCATCGAAAAGTTCGGCTATCCCGGAACGCTGGTCGCCGACTACGCGCACTGGGTGGTGCTGTTGCGTCCCAAGCAGGCAACGCTCGGCGCCTTGGTGCTGGCCTGCAAGGAAGACGCCCTGGCCTTCGGCGACATTTCTCAAGAAGCGGCCAGCGAGCTGAAGCGCGCCTCGGCGGACATCGAAGCGGCGCTGACCCAGGCCTTCAGCTACGACAAGATCAACTACCTGATGCTGATGATGGTCGACCCGCAGGTCCACTTCCACGTCCTGCCGCGCTACAGCGAAACCAGGGAGTTCCAGGGGCGGCGCTTCGAGGATCCCGGCTGGCCGGCGGTGCCGAACCTGGGCGCGGCGGCGGAAACCGACAGCGAAATGAATGCGGCGATCCTCGCCGAAATCAAGCGGGCCTGGCCGGCCTAGTCTTTCCCGCGCCGCTCGAGAATGAACTCGACCAGCTGCAGGTCCCACTCGGTATCGATCGAGACATGCGGCCCCTCGAGCAACAGGCCGGCGCTGCGCGATCCCTTGATGGTTTTCTGCTCGACCAGACATTGGCGGGTGATGGCATAGGCGACGCCATTGCGGTGATAGAGCGGCTGCAACTGCTGCCGCGCAACGATCCGGCCGCCAGCTTCGTCGTAGTAGCCGAGCGCACCCTCCGCGCCGAGGGTGAGCTGCTTTAAGGGGTGCGCCTTGGAATCGGTTTCGGAGACCGTCCAGACCGCATCCCAGCTTTCCGTGACCAGCTTCTCGATGCAGGCGGCAACGTCTTCCGGCCGGCGCAGCGGCGAGGTCGGCTGCAGCATCACCACGATGTCGTAGGCGACGCCGTCGAGCGCCTCGCATGTTTCGAGGGCATGGGTCAGCACCTCGAGGTCCCCGATCCGGTCGCCGGAGAGTTCCGGCGGCCGGCGGAAGGGCGCGGCCAGTCCGGCGCTTTCCGCGGCGGCGGCGATGGCCTCGTCGTCTGTCGAAACCACGGCCCGGTCGATGGCGGCCACCTGCGCGGCGACCTCACCGGCCAGGGCGACCAGGGGGCGGCCCTTCAGCGGCTTCAGGTTCTTGCCGGGCAGGCCCTTGCTGCCGCCCCGCGCCGGCACCACCGCCAGGATACGCCTAGCGTCAAGCATCGGGTCGCTCCCCGAGATTTAGCACTGCTTTAGGAATATCCCTCAAGTCTTTGATATCAAATTCTTCTCTTCCGCAGCCGGCGGCGATATAATGACAGCCGACCGCCGCCGCCGAGGCGCAGTCGTCGGCGCCGTCCCCGACCACCACGACCTGCTCCGGTTCGGCGCCGGCGGAGGCGAGGATGCGGCGCAGGTTCTCTTCCTTGCCCGGCGGGATGCCATAGGCGGCGTGAAAAGCCTGTTGCAGGCCCCGGCGCGCGAGAATGGGCATCAAGGCCTCCGCTGGGGTGGCTGAGTTGAGATAGAGCAGATAGCCTTCTGCGCGCAGAGCCGCCAAGGCTGAGGAGGCGCCGCGGCATTCCGGGCAAACGGAAATTTGCTCCTCGCAGAGCCGCGAATAGCGCCCAGCGAGCTCCCTGCCCCAGGTTTCGGGATCCGGTTTGCCATTGGCTTCTGCCAGCACGCCCGCCAGGCGCGCAAAGACGGCGTGGCGATCCTGCGGCAGTCCGTCGTTGCGGACCTGCCGCATCGCCGCTTCTCCGCCCACGAGCGCCCGAGCGACCTCGGCGAAGGCGCCGTCCTTGATGGCGACGGAGTCGACCAGGGTGCCGTCGAAGTCGAAGACGACGGCACGGATCATTCCGGGCTGGCTTCGGCTTCCTCGCGCGCGGCCTTGTTCGCCGTGGGATCCTCGAGTTGGAAGCGGCCCCAGTGATCGACCACGGTCTTCCGTTCGCTCCGCTTCATGTGATTGATTTCCTTGTCGGCATAGAAGGAGTCGTCGTTGAAGTGGGTGGTCGAGACTTCCTCGAAGACGCAGCCGTCGTCGCTCCAGAAGGAATGCCAGACGCCGGGCATCACCAGGCAGGTATCGCCGGGCTGCAGGTGCCTGATGTGGCCGTCCACGTTCACGCTCATGCTGCCGAAGAGCACCTGGAAGGTCTCTTCCTTGCGCTTGTGGAAGTGCGAGGGATGGCGCTGCCCCGGGAGCTGCACGATGATCTTCTTGCAGTAGTCCCGGTTGATGCAGTTGATGATCACCGCGCCGAACTTGCGGAAGTTGGGAATTCCGTAGTGGTGCGAATACTCTGTCTCGAATTCCGGGCCCAGCGCGATCTTGGCCTGGTTGAGCAGTGCCTTGATCTCGTGCACCGCCTCCTTGAGCACCTTGATTTCGGAATTCTCCGGAATCTCCACGCAATCCTGCAGCACCGGGGCATCCGGCTTGACCTCGGCGGTCGCGACGATGCCCTCCTTCCAACTGCCGCTCGGAAGCTGCCCCTCGACGTAGGGCATGGCGAAGTAGATCTGCTCGCGGGATATCGCCGCACCGGCCTTGATCGGCTTCTTGGCATAGGCGCCGCGGCGCAGGCCGTCCATGGCCGCGCGCTCCTCCGGCACCACCGGGCGCCAGCTATCGCCGCCGCAGAGCGCACGCGCGTGGTTCAAAGCCGCGAGCCAGCGGTCCATCTGTTCCGGGTTGGAGGAATAGGCGTTGAGCGTGACCGCCTCGTTCTCGACGCCGACATGACGCTCGAACATCCGCGCGCCCTTGCCGTAGGCGATGGCCACCGGCAGGGTCTCGTCCTGGTCCTCGTGGGTCGACCAGCCGATTGTCACGTCGGGATAACGCTCCTTCATGATTTCGATCATGTTGAGGTTCATCAGCTCGGTCGGCGTCGGATAGATCGAAACGCAGTACATCAGAGCGAAGTCGACGCCGCGATGCTTGAAGAAGCTGACCAGATCGTCGACCTGATGACGCTCCAGCCCGCCGATCGAACAGACGATCGGCAGATCGCTGTCCGCCGCCTTCTCCAGCAGCGGCCAGTCCGAGGAGGAGCAGCTGGCGATCTTGAGGATGTCGAAGCCCATCTTGACGATCAGATCGACGGACTCCTCGTCAAAGGGCGTGCACATCGCCAGCAGGTCCTGACGCTTCACCTCGTCGAACAGGATCTGATAGTCGGAAGGCTCGAGTCTAGTCGAAAGAAAGCGTATGATATGTTTGACATCGCTATCTTTTTTATGACTCGGATGCACGAAGCTATCGAGCTGGCGGAACTGGAACTTCAGCGCGCCGCGCACCCCGTGCCGCTGCACCGTCTCGCCGACGCCACGGATCACGTTCAGGCCATGCTCGATGCTGCCTTGATGATTGTTGGCCAGGTCGAAGACGACCAGGTCGTTGAAGTCGAAACGCTGTTCCATGTCCTGAGCTTATCGTCCGCTGTTGATTGCGTCAGCCTTAATGCGCCGCAGGCTTCGCGCCAAGCGCAATGCGGCGGCCTTCGGCTTCCGAGAGGTGCGCGGCGGCGACCACACGCATGGTGTCGATGCCGCGCGCTAGAGAAATCGGCGATGCGGCGGGGTCCTCGCCCAGAGCCGCCCCGATGTGCCTGAGTTCCCGGATAAAGTCGTCGGGCCGGGTCTTGGCGATAGTCTTTTCCTGCAGCTCGCCCTCGCCGAACTGCCAGAACACGGCGTCCTGCCCCGGCTTATGGCCGATCGACCACTCGATGTGGCCGTCGCTCCCCTGCACCCGCCCCCACTTGCGCGGCGGTTTGGTGACCACGTCCTGGACGCAGCGCCCGGCGAGCCCGCTTTCCGTGCGCAGGGTGAACGCGCAGAGGCTGTCGTAGTCGAGCGTTCCGTCCTCGACATAGGTCAGCATGGCCTCGACTTCGCGCACCGCGCCGGCACCGGCGGCATGGGCGACATGCTGCCAGAGATTGACGGCGTGAGAATGCTCGCCGCTGGCGCCGCCACCGCGCTTCCAGAAGCCGAGGTAGCTGTCTTGCGGTCCGGCCAGCCAGGGATGCGCGGCGAAGATGCCGCCCCAGTATTCGCGGAACTCGACGTCGAGGGTTTCGATCCGGCCGATGGCGTTCTGCGCCAGCAGCGCCTCGACTGTCGCGACAGCTTCGCCCACCACGTGATCGTAGCCGACAAAGACGGCGACTCCGGCACGGTCCGCTTCCTCGGCGAGGCGGTCGAGATCCTGCATGTCCGGCGGGCTGAGCGGCTTCTCCACCAGCACCGCGCGCGGCTTCTCGGCGACGGCCTGGCGCGCCAAGGGCACATGGCTGTCCGGCGGGGTCCCGACGAAGATCATGTCGTAGCCGCCCTGCGGCGCCTCGCCGGCGCCGTACAGGCGAATCTCCTCGTCCCAGGCGCCGTAGCGCCCGGGGTAGATCGACTCCCGGGTGCGCGCCAGCGCGGCCGAATCCAGATCGCAGAGATCGACCGCCCAGCCAAGGCTACGACTGGCATGCGAAAGATGATTGCCGATCGAACCGGCGCCGAGAATCTTGATCTTCATTCGGTTTGGATTTCCGTCACTTGGATAAATTCGTTTAGGCTCGAAAGCAGCAAGAAGGGCGGCTGCGGCGGCAAGTCCTCTGCCACGAAAAACCGCGGCATTGATCGCGGCGCGCTGGCAGGATGTCAAGGAAAAGCGCGCCGGAGAAGGAGGATGTCGCTAAGTCGCCGCCAGTCAGGTTGACTTCATTCCAGCCTTGGTTCAATCAAAGGGCCTTAGCCGATCAGCGACAGAGAACATGTCTTCTCCGGACCCCCGTCATCTGGTCATCCCGGTCGAAACGCTGAACCGCGAATTCGACCCCAAGCTGCTGGTCGCTTTGATCGCCTGCAAGCGGGGCTGGCGCACGACCATCGGCAGCCGGACGCTGTTGCACGAGCGGCTGCACCGCCTGCCCCCCTCGATCTATCTCTCCAAGGGCGTGCGTAGCGGCAGCAAGCCGATCTTCAGGCTGCTCAGGAAGTTCGGGCATGTCGCCGTGGCGCTCGACGAGGAAGGCCTGCTGCGCTGGCCGGAAGACGTGCTGCTGACCATGATGCTCGATCCCGAGGTCTTCAACTTTCCGCGCCTGCTATTTGCTTGGGGTGAGAGCAATGCCGAGACTTGGCGCAAGTTCGCCGGATACGAGGGCGCGCCGATCATTAAGACCGGCAATCCCCGGGTGGATATGCTGCGGCCAGAACTGCGGGATTTCTACGCCGACGATGTAGCGCGGCTGAAAGCCGAGCATGGAGATTTCGTGCTGTTCAGCAGCAATTTCTCCATGGTCAACCACTTCATCCCCAACCGGGTGCGCTTCCGCGTCGCCCAGCATGCCGACGACACCAAGGCGGAGGCCGCGCGCGACGCCCTGGTCGCCCACAAGGCGACGCTCTACACCCACTTCCGAGAGATGCTGCCGCAGCTCGCAAAGGCCATCGCCCCGGCTACCCTTCTGGTCCGTCCGCACCCTTCCGAGAATCCGGAGACCTGGGCCGAGTTGTTCGATGACGTGCCTAATGTCACGGTCCTGCACGAAGGCCCGATCGCGCCTTGGCTGATGGCGGCCCGTGCCCTGGTGCAAAACAGCTGCACCAGCGCCGTCGAGGCCGCTGTGCTTGGAACGCCCGCCTTCGCCTTTCAGCCGATCGTCTCAGAGCGCTACGACCAGGAGCTCTCCATTGGCCTGAGCGAAAGTCATGGCTCAGCCGAGAGTCTCATCGCCGCAATCTGCGGCCAGATGGAAAACGGAGCCGATGTCACGCTGTCCCAGGAACAGAGAGATCTGCTCGGACATCATATCTCCGCCCTCGAGGGGCCGCTGAGCGCCGAGCGCATCCTGGCGGCCATCGAGGAAAATCGCGACAGGCTGACCGCCCGGCGCAGCCTGTGGGGGTGGCTCGAAGGCCTCTATGCCCATCGCAAGCGCCTGCGTTCCCGCCGCAAGCGCAGCGCCTCGAAAACCAACAAGAGCAGCCGCGACTACACCGAGCACAAGTTCGGCGGCATCTCCCGCGAGGAGATCGCCGGAAAGATCGCCCGGCTGCGCGCCCTGCGGCCAGACCTGCCCGAAGTGGAGATCGTAGAGGTCGCCGACAGCATCTTCGAGCTGCAACGGCGGGAGCCGTCTAGATGACCCTGATCAGCGTCGTGATGCCGACCTACAACCGCGTGCGGGTTCTGCCCCGCGCCATCGACAGCGTGCTGAACCAGTCCCACGGCGCCGTCGAGCTGATCGTGGTCGACGACGGCTCGACCGACGGCACGCAGGAGCTGATGCAGAACTACGCCGGGCGGCTCGTCTATCTGAAGCTGGACAGCAACCGCGGCGGCAACTACGCCCGCAACCGGGGCATCGAGACGGCGCAGGGCGAGATCGTCAGCTTCATCGACAGCGACGACGAGTTCCTGCCCCACAAGCTGGCGGCGGTGCACGCCTTTTTCGAGGACAACCCGGACATCGACCTGTTGGTCGATTCCTTCGAGATCCGTTATCCGCCGGAGCACAACCGTAAGCCGACGCCCCGCCCCAACCCCGTGCTCTACGACCGGGAAGCGATCCGCGAGGCGGTGTTCAGCCGCGGTATGTACAAGTCCACGCCGTCGCTCAGCGTGCGCCGCCAGGCGCTGCTCGATATCGGCCTCTTCGACGAGACCCTGCGCCGGCGTCAGGACATGGACCTGATACTGCGCCTGACCCGGCGGCACAGCTGTGCCTCCACCGACCAGGTACTCTGGATCAAGCACTGGACTCCCGGCGCCATCTCGAGCAAGCAGAACACCTTCATGCAGGCTCTGATCGAGATCTGCGAACGCCACCCCGAATATCTCAGTGAGCCCGTCTACCGCCGCGGCCTCGACCGCGACGTCGGCAGGCACTTCGTGCGGCTGATCAAGGCCGGCGAGTACAGCGCCGCGCGCCGAGATGCCCGGCGCTATCGCAAGCTCGACCGCAGTCCCCTGGCGCCCTGGCCGTTAGTGCTGCGGTATCTCGCGCAGCGCCGCAAGCGTCGCGGGTAGCGGCACATAGCTGCGCGTCAGCGCGGCGTAGATCTGAGCGACGAGCAGGATCGTAAAGTACCCCCAGGCAACCAGCAGCGCCGGCGGCCGCTGCCACAGCGGCAGCTCCACCTCGTGTCCCTTGCGCAGGATCCGGCGGGTGGCGCGGCGGCACTTGTGCGCCCAGAACTCGAAGGCGAAACCGAGGCGGCGCAGATGCGATTGGCTGATCGTCTGTGCGCCCTGATAGTCGCGGTCGAGTCCAGCCGTCCAGGCACGCCAGAACAGGAAGCGGAAACTCGGCCAGGGGGCATGAATGGTCATGGCGTCGGCGGTGCGCACCCACTTGATCCTGCGCTTTTCGATATCGCGGATCCAGAAGCCGCACTGCTTCTTGAAGGCCGGCAGGTCGGGCCAGGGATTGTTCTTGAAGAACGCAGTGCGGAAGGCGCAGTTGTTGGCGTGGATCTTGGTACGCTTCTCGGTCTTCTCGCGCTCGCTGCGCAGATTGAAGATCCAGGCCAGCGCCATGACCTTGGAGACGAAGTCGTTATAACCCAGCATGGTGAAGCCACCGACGGCCTGCACTTCCGGATCGTCGAAGGGCTTCAGCAGCGCGCCGAGCCAACCCGGCTCCGGCGCCGCGTCGCTATCCACCATCACCACCAGATCGGTGGTGGTGATAGCCACTCCGTGGTTCTTCAGCTTGTAGTAGCTGAGTCCCGGCGTGGGCTCGAAATGCAGATCGCAGAACTGGCCCAGCTTCGGCGCGGCGATGGCGATCTCGGAACGGATATGATCCGGATCGACCGCAGCCTCGTTGTAGAGATACATCACTTTCGGCGGCACGGAGAAGCGGTTGTGTTCGCGCTCCAATTCGTCTTGCAGCGCGGTCAGCGCCTTACGCACCCAAAGGTCTTCCACGTCCTGCGCATTCTCCCATTCGATCAGAATGGTGAGCGGAGCAAAGCTGTCGTCGTTCATTGTTCGCTACCTGATATCGTCAGTGGAAGAAGTCCCACTTCCCTAACCGCGTGGCACCAGTTTACGCGCCCTGGCGCAAAGGCGTCAAAGCCAGCCTGTGAACCAGGATTTCCTGCCGCTAAGAGGGCGTACTTATCATTGCTGCGTTGCAAAATCCACCGCGGCATGCCTCGCCAAGCGCCTCTTTGCCTGCCGCCGTGCCTATGGCATAAGCATTGTTTCACGGAGCGAGCCGATGACGCAGAACACCGTCTTCATTCACACCAACGCAAAACAGATTCTCGGTGCCCATGTCGGGGCCTATGCGCTGCGCCGCAACTCGGCGACGCCTGAGGCCTTCGCGGTGAAAATCCTGGAGCGCGAATCCTTTTCCTTCCTCGACGCCAAGGAAGGCGAAAGCTTCCTGCGCGCCGGCGTCACCCGGGTCTGGCGCAACGACGACCTGCAGTCCTTCACGCCGCTGCGCTTCCTGCCACCGGAACTGATGGGCTACCAGGGCCGCGCCGTGGTCACCGACCCCGACGTCTTCGCCGTCGGCGATATCGCCCCGCTACTGACCCGCGACATGCAGGGTAAGGCGATCATGGCGGTCCCGCGCGACGGCCATAACGACCAGAAGGGCTATATCGCGACCTCGGTGATGTTGCTCGACTGCGCCCGGCTAACGCATTGGAACTGCGAAGAGCAGTTCAACGAACTCTTCGAGATGAAGCGCGACTACGTGTCCTGGATCACGCTGCAGTTGGAGCCGCGCGAGACCATCGGCTTTCTCGAGCCCGAGTGGAACCACTTCGATACGCTGAACGCCAGGACCAAGCTGCTGCACAACACCAAGCGCAACACCCAACCCTGGAAGACCGGGCTGCCGGTCGACTACACCCTGCGCGAAGGCCGCTGCTTCGGCATTCTGCCAAAAAGCTGGTTCGCCGCCAGCCGCTACAAGCCCCATCCCGACCCGCGGCAGGAGGCTTTTTTCTTCGGCCTGCTGCGCGAAGGTCTCGAAAAGGGTGTCATCTCGGAAGACCTGGTGCGTGAGGAGATGCGGCGCGATCATGTCCGCCACGACGCCCTGGAACTGATCGACCGCACGCCGCCTCTGGCGGCGATGGCGGCGGCGGAGTAACCCTCCGCCTACTTCGCGGCCGCCGCCGGAATCTGGGTAAGGCCGTCCAAACCGAGATGATAGACGTTGTCGGCGCCTTCTACCCAGGCAGGCCGGTGGGTGATCGATACGATCGTCAGGTCGCCGGCAAGACTGCGGATGTTGGCGCAGATTTCACGCTCTGATTCCGGGTCCAGCGCGCTGGTCACCTCGTCGAGGATCAGCAGCCGCGGCTTATGCACCAGAGCGCGGGCGATGGCGATACGCTGGCGTTGGCCGCCGGACAACCGCGAGCCGCGCTCCCCGACCACGCTGTGCATACCGCCCTCCAACTCGGAGACGAAGCCCCAGGCGTCTGCCGCCTTCAAGGCTTCCTCGACCAGCTCCTCAGTGATCTGGTCATAGCCAAGAGAGATGTTGGCGAAGATCGAATCGTGAAACAGGAAGAGTTCCTGCGGCACATAGCCGATCATGCCGCGCCATTTCTCCAGGTCGACCTCCTGGATGTTCATGCCGTCGATCAGCACCTTGCCTTCGTCGGGCTCGTATAGGCCAAGCAGCAGATCGGTAATCGTCGTCTTGCCGATGCCCGAGGGCCCCATGATCACCGTGAGCTGGTGCGGCGGTATGGTCAGGGAGATATCGCGCAGTACCTGCTTCCTGCCGAAGGAGAAGGACACCCGCTGCAGAGCGCAGCCGCCCTCCAGGGTCGGCACCTTGGTACCGGGATTGGGCTCGCGCGCCCTCTTGGCTTCGGCGATCGCGTCCTGCACCGCGAAGTAGGCGCTTTCCGAAACCATGACCTTCTGCAATTGCTGCTGCAGCTTGCCGATGGTCGAAACCGTGCGCTGGAACAGCAGCCCCATCACCAGCAGGCTGGTCAGGGGAATGCCGTAGTGCTTCAGCGCGACGTAGAAACCGACGCCGAGGAAGATCACCAGGATCGGTTCCTGCAGGTTCTTCAACGCCTCCTGGCTGATCACCTTGCGGCGCAGGGCGAGGCGCAGATCCTGAATCTTCTGATTGAAGAAGATCTGCAGGTGCTTGTGCCGCGCCATGGCCTTCAGCGGCTTGATGCCGCTCAAGGCGTCGCTGAGCTGCGAGACCAGTTCCATGTTGCGCTTGGTCTGGCGCCGGCCGGCATTCTTGGCGACTCGGACCAGGGTATGCAGCAGGCTTGCGATCCCGGCGCCGACCAGCAACGCGACGAAGCCGAGCTGCCAGGAAACCAGCACGGCGACGACGATGTAGATCGCCGTCTGGATCATCAGCGAGACGAAGTTCGCGGATTGCAGATAGGCGGTGCTACCGCGCGTGGTCTCCAGGGAGATCGCGTTGGCGAAGCGCCCGATCGGCTGCCCGGAGAAGTATCCCCAGCGGGCGCGCAGGATGTTCTTGGTCAGCCGCGTCTGCAGGGAGGTCGCGACATCGGCCACGGCATAGCCGACATAGCGCATCGCCGCCAGGGTCAGCATCGACTTGAGGATGATCGAGACGACCAGGACGACCAGCAGGACCTCGAAGGTCTCCGGCAGGCCGACCGCCGCCAGAACGTCGGTGAAGATCGAGGTGACCGGCGAGTCCGCATCGGCCTGGCTATCCTGAGCCAGGGTGAGCAGCGGCAACAGCGCGGTCAGGCCGATGCCTTCGGCAATCGCAGCCGCCAGCAGGCAAAGCAGGACCAACCATTCGTTGACGCCCTTGGTCCCGAAGAAAATGCGGAAGACCGTGGACATGGAGAAAGGTGGCTCCCTCGGTTGACGTGACGCGCTTCCTAGCAGCTTTGCGGAGCGGACTCCATAAGACTGCGCTGGCCTCCCGGCGGCCCGAATCCGGCGCGCGCTTCGACGGCTACGCCACGGGGCGCTGCCTCGGTCACGTTTTGCAACACTCCAGCCCTCTGATTCCAGGAGATTCTGCCCCAAGATGTGACAAAACCACGGCCTTGTCCCTCCGAGATAGCCTTGTCGCTGTGCGCGCGCCTATGGCAATGACGCGCAGATTGTGTCGGGCTCGGTGGAGTCGGCGAAATCCCGGTCTCATTCCCAGTGGATTCGCGCAAGCTTAAAAGTCCTCTGCAATCGCACTCGGCCGCGTCCTCTGCGCGTCCCGCGATGGTCGAACGGTATATTTGAATTCTGAGGAAGGTCTTCGACTTCATGCGAAGCTCGTTACCCCCGCAATCCCTGTCACCGGAGAGCGGCATGGCAACCGCGGGCCATCAGCCCCTAAGCGCGCAGGCTGCGCGGCCTGCGCCGCTGCCGACGGAGCGGGGCGGCGTCGCGCTGAACCCGGGCAACTTCGATACCCTCTGTGCGGCGCTGGACTATGCCGCCAAGGCAGATACCGGCCTGAACTTCTTCAACCTCAAGGGCGAACTGAGAGAGGCCCTGTCTTATCGCGACCTGCGGGAGCTTGCGCAGCTTGCCGCGCTGAAGTTGTCGCAGCTGGGGTTCGAGCGCGGCGACCGCTTGGCGATCCTGGCCGAGACCAAGCCGAGCTTCCATGTCCTCTTCTTCGCCTGCCAGTACGCAGGCCTGATTCCCGTTCCGCTGCCCCTGCCGATCGGCCTCGGCGGCAAGGAAACCTTCCAGAATCAGGTGCGTCAGATGGTGAGCTCTTCGGGCGCGCGCGCCGTCTTTGGTTCCGACGAATTGATCGGCTTCGCCAAGGAGGCTCTTGCCGATCTCTCTCTGGCGTTCATCGGGACTCCGGAAGAGCTCGAGGGTCTGCCCGAAAGCGGCGGCGATATCGCGCCGCTGGACGCCCGCGAACTCAGCTACATCCAGTATTCCTCGGGGAGCACCTCCGCCCCCAAGGGTGTCGCCGTGACCCAGAAGGCGGCGACCAGCAACTGCCGCGCCATTATGACCCACGGCCTGAAGGTTCGCGAAGGCGACCGTTGCGTCTCCTGGCTGCCGCTGTATCACGACATGGGCCTGATCGGTTTCTTCATCACGCCAATGGTTGCGCAGCTCACCATCGACTATTTGGCGACCTCGGATTTCGCGCGGCGTTCGCTGATGTGGCTGCGGCTGATTTCCGAACACCGGGGGACCATCGCCTTCAGCCCGACCTTCGGTTACGACCTCTGCGCCCAGCGCGCCTCCTCCGGTGCCGCGACCGACCTCGATCTCTCCTGCTGGCGGATTGCCGGGATCGGCGGCGACATGGTGCGCGGCGATGTGCTCAACCGCTTCAGCGCGGTCTTCGCCCCGAACGGCTTCCGCAAATCGGCCTTCGTACCCAGCTACGGACTGGCGGAAGCCACCCTGGCGGTGAGCTTTCCGCCGCTCGGAGAGGTCTTCAAGGAAGACCTCGTGGACAAACAGGCGCTCGCACTAGAGGAACGCGCCCTGCCCGCCGCGCCCGATGCCGCGCCGGACAGCTTTCGCCGCTTCGTGGGCTGCGGCTGGGCCATGCCCGGCCACGACCTTGCGGTCTGGGATGCGAACGACACGCCGCTCGAGGAGCGCCGAATCGGCCGGGTGATGATCAAGGGACCTAGCGTGATGGAGAGCTACTTCGGCGACCCGGAGGCCACCGCGCGGGTTCGCGGCCCCGACGGCTGGTTCGACACCGGCGATCTCGGCTACGTCGTCGAACGCGACATCGTGATCACCGGCCGGAGCAAGGATCTGATCATCTGCAACGGTCGCAACATCTGGCCGCAGGACATCGAGTGGGCGATCGAGGCCATCGATGGCGTGCGCAGCGGCGATGCCGCCGCCTTCTCGGTCGATGAAGGCGACGGCGAGTCGGTGTTCGTCGTCATCCACTGCCGCACCAAGGACGCGGCGGCGCGCGAGGAGCTCAGCCGCAAGGTTGCGGCCGCGGTCAAGCATAGCGCCGGCGTCGACTGCACCGTGGTGCTGTCGCCGCCGCGCGGCATTCCGATGACATCCTCGGGCAAGATCAGCCGCTCCGGCGCCAAGCGCCGCTACCTCGAAGGCTACTACGCACCTTCGGGCGTGGAATGAGCGGGGGGCACGCGCAACGTGCCGGGACTTGCCGTTCTGACGGGCGCGACGGGCTTCATCGGCCAGCATCTCGCTGCACGCCTGCAAAGCGACGGCTGGCGGCTAAGAATCTTCTCCCGCAATCCCCAGGCTGCGCAGAGCGTAGCCTGCGCGGAAGCCGTGACCGGCGACTTCGCGCAAACCGACAAGCTGCGCGCGTTGACCCGGGAGGCCGATCTCATCATCCACTGCGCCGGCGCGATCAAGGCGCGCAGCCGCGCAGACTTCGATGCGGCGAACGCCGACAGCGTGACGCGGCTGACCGAGGCCTGCGCGCAAAACGCAACCAAACCACGCTTCGTGCTGCTCTCCACCCTGGCGGCGCGCGAAGCGGAAATCTCGAGCTATGCGGCGAGCAAGCGCGAGGGCGAGCGTCGTGCAGAAGCCGGACGCGATGCGCTATCCAGCCTCACTATGGTCAGGCCTCCCGCGGTCTACGGTCCCGGCGACCGGGAAACCCTGGCGTTCTTCAAAATGCTCCGCTCCGGCTTTGTCCTCTTTCCCAAGACCGAAGCCGCCCGTCTCTCCCTGATCCACGTCGCCGATCTTGTCGAGGCCATCGCCGCGCTGTGCAGGATGGAGAGGCCGCCGGAAGGAAGCTTCGAGATCGCCGACCCCGCGCCGGAAGGCTATTCCTGGGAGGAGATGATCCGGGCCGGCGAAGCCGCCGTAGGCCACAGCGCACGGCGCATCGTCCTGTCACGTGGCACCGTCGGCTTGATCGCCGGCGCGGTTTCCACTGGCGCGCGGCTCACCGGCCGCCTGCCGATGCTCAGCCGCGACAAGGTCGCCGAGCTGTTTCATGCCGATTGGGTGGCCCGCGACCGGCGTCTGCAAACCCTCTTGAACAAGCCGCCGCGCATCGCCTTGCTGGAGGGTTTCCGCGAAACCGCCGCTTGGTATCGCGCGCAGTCTTGGCTCAAGAGTTGATTCTTCCAGGGATTCGAAGGGCTTCTCCAAGCAAGGGGCGCGTCACATGACTGAAATGAAGCAAGACCAGCAGGAGATCTACGAGAAGGTCTGCAGCCTGCTAGAACCCTTTAATAATAAGGAATTAACCCTAAATAGAGAGACCGACATCTCAAGCGATCTCGAGATAGATTCTGTTGCAGTTCTTGATTTCATCATGGAGGTCGAGGACGAGTACGATATCTCCTTCCCGATGAACCGGATTTCGGAGATCCGCACCATCGGAGAGCTGGTGGAGGCCATCTCAGAGCTTGGGGGAAAGCACTAGGCAATGGATTTGTTCGATAAATTTTCTTCCCTTCCGGGACAGTACGAAAAGATCAAGGCCGCGGGGGAGAACCCCTTCGGCGTCTGCATCGAGAAGATCGAGCGCCCGACCCTTGGCATCGTCAATGGACGCTCGACCGTGCTCGCCGGAACCAACAACTACCTCGGCCTGACTTTCGACGAGAGTTGTATCGCCGCCGCCCAGGAGGCCTTGGCCACCCAGGGCACCGGCACCACCGGTTCGCGGATCGCCAACGGTACCTACGCCGGGCACCGCAACCTCGAGGAGAGCATCGCGCGTTTCCTGGATAAGCGCAGCGCCATCGTCTATCCGACCGGCTATCAGGCAAATCTCGGCACCATCGCCGGGCTCTGCGGTCCCGAAGACACCGTGCTGATCGATGCCGATTGCCACGCCTGCATCTACGACGGGGTCAAACTATCGGGCGCCAACGTCATCCGCTTCCGGCACAATTCGCCCGAGGATCTCGACAAGCGGCTGAGCCGGATCGCCGAGGGAAACACCAACATCCTGGTGATCGTCGAGGGCCTCTACTCGATGTTCGGCGACGTCGCGCCGCTCAAGGAGTTCGTCGCGGTCAAGAACAAGCACGGCGCCTATCTCTACGTCGACGAGGCGCACTCCTTCGGCGTCTTCGGCAAGACCGGCCAGGGCGTGGCCGAGGCGCAGGGCGTACTCGACGACGTCGATTTCATCGCCGGCACTTTTTCCAAGAGCCTGGGGACCATCGGCGGCTTCGCCGCGTCCAACCATCCCGAATTCGAACTGCTGCGCGTCGCCAGCCGGCCTTACATGTTCACGGCGTCGATCTCGCCGGCCACGGTCGCCTCGGTGACCGAATGCCTGGAACAGATCCGCCGGCGTGGACCCGCACTGATGCAGCGGCTCTGGGCCAACGCCAGCAAGCTCTATCAGGGCGTCACCGCGCTGGGCCTGACGGTCAGCGCGCCGCTCGGCCCGATCGTCGCGGTGCGGATGCCGGACAGGGAAACGGCCGTCTTCTTCTGGAACCGCCTGCTGGAGAACGGCGTTTACGTCAACCTGGCGATCCCGCCGGGCACGCCGAACTCGACCTCCCTGCTGCGCTGCTCGGTTTCCGCCGCGCATACCGAGGAGGACATCGACGCGATTCTTCACGCCTTCGAGGAGGTCGCCCTCGGACTGAGCGCCTCCCAGGCCGCCGAGTAAGCTCCAGACCTTTAGCAGAACGCGCCCTTGCGGTAGAGGCGCCAGGCCAGCCCCGGCGCCGCGAGCAAGGGGTGCCTGCGCTGCCAAGGCGCAACCTCCAGGGTCACGCCGCTGTGCCGCTCGATCTTCCACAGCAGATAGTCCAGGCCGTCCTTGAAGGTGAAGGCCGACTTCACCAGCCGCAGGACGTGCAGAGACTTTCCGGCGAGACGCCGTAACCGCCACGCCAGGGCGCAGCGGTTGGCGGCGGCCCAGCTGGGCTGGTGCTCGTAGCCGCCGCCATCGCCCCGCCGGCGGGCGCCCGGCAAGGCGCGGCCTTCGGCCGCTGCGCGCAGCAAAGCCTCGTAGCGGGCTGGATCGGCGGCGACCAGTTCGCCCGAGCGGCTCCCGCGCTCCGCCCGCAGTTCCGTGCGGTAGCTTTCCGCCAAGGCGCGCTGCCAGAGCTCCTCCGAGGAGAAACGCGCAGGCATCAGCGGAAGCCCGCGCCGCAGCAGCGTAACCACCGCGCTCCCCAGGGCCCCCGACACCCGCTTTTCGACATCGCTATCGGTGGCGCGCAGCAGCCGGCAAGGCTGGGCGAAGCGCCCCCAGAGATAGGAGAGAAAGCTGCGCGAAGCGCTGCCCCTGACCAGATCCCGCAAACTCAACACCGCAACCTTGGCCCGCAGCGTCGTTCCGGCGTGCGCCGTTTCGAAATAGAAAACGCTGGGCGGCAGTGCGGCATTGGCCGCGGCGGCGAGCCGGCTGCGATGAAAAGCACGATAGCTCCGCACCAGCAAGTAAAAGTCCGCGATCCGCCCCTCCAGGGCGTTCTCGCGCAGGCAGGAGCCATAGAACAGCAGTCCCAGGAAACTGTCACCGTGTTCGCGCTGGATGGCCTCCGCCAGAGCTTCGACCTCCGCGGAGACCGCTGTCGAAAGCTCGGCGGCGATCAGCCGCGTGAGGGCAATGGGCGCACTACGCATGATTAAATCCGCAAAAATTCGACCCGCTTGTCGCCGCGCAGCAGCACGGGCGTATCGGGTTCCGGGGTAAAAAGTTCGCCGTCGAGAGTGAAGGGCTCGCTGAGCGAGACGCTCATGCCCTCCGCCTTGCGGCTGAAATAGACCTCCGCCGGCGCGAGCGTCCTCTCCGCGCCGCCATAGAGTAGTCTGTAGCCGTTTCGCAGCAGCCGCGGCGCCGGTGCGGCGATGCGGGTATAGTGCAAGGCCCCTGCCCCGCTTCCCCAGAAGGGACGGCTGCCAAGCACCAGGCGCTCCATGCCGGTAACCAGAGACAGCAGCTGCGTGCCGGAATCCGACGCGCCATCGTCGAACTGCACAGAGATCTCTTCGCCTCTGAGAATCCGCTGCGTGGTGCCGCGGGCGAAAGCGCTGCCGAGCAGCAGGCGGGCCAGCGTCAAACCGGCCGCCAGATTGGATTCCACCTTCTTGCTGTGAACATGCTCCCGGGCGTAGAGGATCGCGCGGTAAATCGAGGAGGTGCCGAAGAAGGTGCCGTAGATCGGTGCCGCGCCGGGGCGCAGCTGCATTCCAACCAGCGGCCGCGAGACGATCGCCTCGCGCCAGTCACCGCGCGCCAGCTTGGCGTAGAGCCTTTCTGCGGCGGCGGCGGGCTTGCCCCTAAAGCCGACATCCTCGGCGATCATATTTGTCATCCCCCCGGACAGCACGGCGAGCGGCGGCGTCTCTGCGAAGGGATTGGCATTGATCAGCAGGCTGCACACCGCCTGGACGGTCCCATCCCCGCCGTTGACGGCGACAACCTCGACGTCAGCCGCGGCGAACTCGGCCAGTACCTGCTCCAGACCCTCGATCCCTTGCATCCGGCGATGCACAACCCCCTGGCGGCCGGCGAGCGCGCGCTCCAAGGCCTCGATGCCGCGCCGGTTGCGCTGACTGCGCAGGTTGCTGACCAGCCCCAGGCGCATCGGCTCAGCGGTGATATTCGTAGTAGAAGGCGATCGAACCGGTGACGCTCATCAGGATCAGCGTCGGGACCCAGGCGGCGAGCTGCGCGGGCAGCAGTCCGGCCTCCCCGATCGACAGGATCACGCCGTCGAAGGAAAGATAGACGAAGCCGAGCCCGACCCCTGCGAGGATCATCGTCGTCACCCTTGCGGTACGCTCGAAGCGCTGCACCAGGGGCACGCAGAGCAATACGATCAGCACCGTGGTCACCGGGATCGCCAGGCGCTTGTGGAACCAGGTCTCGTAGAGATACTGCGGCCGGTTGCCGAAGGACGGGCTTTCCAGGAAACGCACCAAACTAAAGAAACTCATCTCGCTCGGATGCTCCGAGAAGATCGAGAAGGTCTCGGGCTCGATCTGCGTCTCCCAGATCATGGACTCCCGCCGCTCCGGCGCGTTCCCACGAGGATCGGAGATGGTCACCTCGTCGAGCCTCCAGGTCTCGCCGTCGTATTGCGCGGACTCCGCCAGAACGCGGTCCTCGAAATCGCCGTTCCCGCTGCGCCGGATGATCGTCACGCCGCTGAGCAGCCCTTCTTCCACATTCACATGACGGATACGCACCATGTTGTCGCCTTCGCGCAGCCAGGTGACGTCTCCAGTCCCGCCAAAGGATTCGCCATAGTCCCCGACCCCCCAGGCCCGCAGTTCGTTGACGGCCTTGGGCGCCAACCAGGCATCAAGCGCGAACTGCGGCAGGGCGATCAGAAAAGCCGCTGGAAGCAGCGCCAGCATCAGCTGGAACTGCGAGAAACCGGAAGCGCGGATCGCGGTCAGCTCGCTGTGACGCACCATGCGGGTGAGAACCACCAGGGTGGCGAGCAAGGCAGCGAAGGGCACCAGCTTGTTGGCGATCATCGGCGCGCGTAGCAGGCTGTAGCGCAGCAAGGCCTGGGTGCTGTTGCCGCCGGCCTCGACTATCTCGTCGGCGAAGGCAAGCATGTCGAGCATCAGAGCCGCGATCGTCAGGGCGACGAACAACAGCACAAAGCGGCTGAGCATCAGCCTGAAGAAGTACCGATTGAGGGTTCTGGCCACGGTCTAGTGTTCCGCCTGCGGCAGCTTGCGGCGGCGCGCGAACACCGATTCCAGCCAGGTCCCCAGTCCGCCCAGGGGGTCCTCCGTCACCCGGTAAGCCGCGCGATAGAACAGCAGCACGCAGAGCGCTACGAAGCAGGAAAAGGGCAGCCACATCCCGATCAACGGCGACAGCGAGCCCAACTGCACCAGGGAATCGCCGAACTGCAGGACTTCCTCGTAGAGCACCAGGATCACCAGACCGAAGACGATGCCATAGGTCTGGCCGACCCGGCCGCCGCCCAGCGCCAGGGGCACCGCGAGCAGCGGCAGGAAGAACAGCGACAGCGTGCGCACCAGGCGGGTGTTCATTTCCGCGGCGTATTCGGCTCTGGCTTCATCGTCGGGCGGGGCCCGCAAGGCGACATAGAGCTCCGGCAAGGTCAGCTCGCGTTCGTCGCTGCCGCGGTTGCGGAAGGTGACGCTGCTGGTGTTGCGCAGCGGCCAGGAGAAATCCTGGAAGCTGAGCACCCCCTTGCCCTGGCCATCCGCAGAAATTTCAGCCCGACTGCCGCTGTCGAGAGCCAGGAAGGTCCGCTGTCCGTTCGCGGATTCGCGCAGGCTGCCGGTGTTCGCCGTGGTGATATAGACCCCGCCGTCGTCCTTTTCCTCATAGACGAAGACCTTGCTCAGCCTCGACCCGTCGGGGGTGGCGCCCTCGACCAGGAAGGTGCGCCCCTCGTGCTGGATGAAGGTTCCCTCGCGCACCGCCGCGCTCAGCGAGGCGTTGGCGATGGTGTGCACCAGGGAACGGTAGGTATAGCGGCCGTAGGGCTGCAGATGGCTGAATGTCGCGGCGGCGATCAGCAGCAACACCGTGCCGAAGAACAGGATCGGCGCTATCATCCGCGGCAGTCCGATCCCCGCCGCCTGCAAGGCCGACAGTTCGTTATCCCGGCTGAGCCGGCTGAACGTCAGGAAGACCGCGAGGAAGAAAGCCGCCGGTAAGGCAATTCCCAGATAGTGAGGGATCAGATTAACCAGCATCTGCGAAAGATAGCCGATCACCTGGTCGGAATTCTGGGTGATCTCCAGCAGCCGCAGCATGCGCTCGAGCAACAGCGCGAGCAGCGCGACTATGGTCATGGCGATGAGATAGCCGGCGATCTGCCGCAGGAGATAGAAGTCGATTGTTCGGCGCAACGCCAAGAACGGCCTCCTTCGTGCGCCCGGCGAGGGTGGAAATTGCCCGGCGCAGGCTCGATATACTCTATAGGCCCCACCCCGCCCAACCAATTCCTCTCGAAGAAGAGTAAGAGTCCGTTTGTCATGTTTCTCAAGCCGCGCAGCCGAACCCGACGCAGCCCCCTCTCTCTCGCCGGAGCCGCGATTTTCACTCTTTGCCTAGCCGCGCTAGCCCCGGCGGCGGCCGACTCCGGGCGCGTCGAGCGAACCCTGGCCAAAGCCAATCCTAGCGAACAGGTCGAAACCTGCAGCGAGCAGCCGCGCCATATCCGCATTTTGGTCGAGGATGTGCGCGAGGAACGCGGCGTCATCACCGCCGATCTGCACGACGACGATCCCGATAACTGGCTGGTCGGTAAGAAGAAAGTCGACCGCGAACGATGGACGGCCCGGCCCGGCACCACCGAGATCTGCTTCACGGTGGAAGAGACCGGCACCTATGCCATCGCCCTCTATCACGATCTCGACGCCAGCGGACGGCTGGAAACCTCGATGCTCGGCATCCCTGTGGAACCCTTCGGAATCTCCAACAACCCGATCATCATGCTGTCCCCGCCAAGCCTCGGGGAGGCCGCCTTCGAGGTTCCGCACGACGGTGTAAGCCTGACGATCCAGCTTAAGCACGGCTTTCTCGACGGAAAACCCGGCCGCTCGCAGCAGAAGTAGCCGCTTCAAGTTTTGTTAATCGCTGTAACAAAGCTGCCATTCCTGGCTGTTGCAGCGGGCCTTATCGGTTATCACATCTGGGGTCTGACAAACTCCACGGTAGCTGCGCCGCAGATGCCGGACCAAGCCTGATCAAGGGAGCCGCGGCCCGTGAGCGCGATATTCATCGGATACAAGCGCTGGGGGGAGCAGGAGCACCTGCTCAACCGTATGACGCTGCGCGACCTGGTGCGGGCCTATTTCACCTATCCCGCGATCCAGGCCTACCTGCTGCTTGCGGCGGCTTGCCTGTGCGCCCTGGCCTTCGTCCCCGTCGCGCCGCTGGCCACGGCGCTCTCCGCCCTGTTGGCGGTCGCCGTCTACCCGCTGGCCTGGTACCTGCTGCACCGCTTCGTGCTGCACGGCAAGTTTCTTTACAAGTCGCGCCACACCGCAACGGTTTGGAAGCGGATTCACTTCGATCACCATCAGCATCCCAACGACCTCGGCGTGCTGTTCGGCGCGCTCTACACCACCCTGCCGACCATTGTGCTGGTGACCGCGCCGATTGGCTTTGCCGTCGCCGGGCCGGCCGGGACTCTGGCCGCCGTCGCCGCGGGCCTGCTGACCACCTGCTTCTACGAGTTCTGCCACTGCATTCAGCATCTGGCCTACCAGCCGAAGAACAAGACCCTGCAGCGGATGAAGCGCCTGCACATGGCGCATCATTTCCACAACGAGCAGGGCAACTACGGCATCACCAACTTCTTCTGGGATCGCCTGCTCGGCACGATCTACGAATCCCCGGGCCAGGTCGCGCGCAGCGCCACGGTGCGCAATCTGGGCTATGCCGGGGAGGAAACCCGGCGGTATCCCTGGGTCGCGCGGCTCAGCCAGAACGCGGCGTCCAGCGGAACCAGCCGCAGCCGCAAGCCCGCCGCCGCCAACACCTGAGCCTCCATACCGGAGACCGCCTTTTCCGGAAGGGCTTTTCCTGGTGACCTTGCCCCCCCTCACCCTGCGGCCGGTGCGCTCCAAGCAGGACCGGCGGCGCTTCCTCACCTTTCCCTGGCGGATCTTCGCCGACGATCCGGCCTGGGTGCCGCCGCTGCTGCTCGAACGCGGCATGCATCTCGATCCGAAACAAAACCCCTTCTTCCAACATGCCGAAGTCGAGCTCTGGCTGGCCTATCGCGGCGATACGCCGGTCGGGCGGATCAGCGCCCAGCACAACCGCGCCAGCCTGGAGCATCGCGGGGATGCGACCGGGAACTTCGGCTTCCTCGATGCCATCGACGATCCCGAGGTCTTCACCGCCCTGCTCGCTGCGGCCGAGGCCTGGCTGGCCGGCAAAGGCCTGTCGCGGGTTACCGGCCCGTTCACCCTGTCGATCAACGATGAATCTGGCCTGCTGATCGACGGCTTCGAAACTCCGCCCTATTTCATGATGGGGCACGCCAAGCCCTATTATCGTAACCATGTCGAAGCCGCCGGCTATCGCAAGGCGGTCGACCTCTTGGCCTATGTCTATGCGATCGAGCAAGACCCCGTGACCGAGAGCGCGCGTTCCCTGCTGCGCCGCATGGATCTCAACCCCAGCGTCTCCTATCGGAATCTCGACAAGAAGCGCATCGTCGCCGATGTACGCGCCGTGCTGGAGATCTTCAACGACGCCTGGGCCGACAACTGGGGGTTCGTGCCTTTCAGCGAGGCCGAGGTTCTGCAGCTTGCCAAGGACCTCAAGCTGCTGATCCGCCCTGAATATCTCTGCATCGTCGAGATCGACGGTCTTCCCGCCGCCTTCGGCCTGATGCTGCCGAATCTCAACGAGGTGCTCAGCGAAATCGACGGCCGCTTGTTGCCCTTCGGCTGGGCCAGACTGCTGTATCGCCTGAAGATCGCCGGGCTGAAGTCCGCGCGCCTGCCGCTGATGGGCGTGAAGAAGCGTTATCAGGGAACGCCGGTGGGCGGCGCCCTCGCCTTCGCGGTGATCGAAAAGCTCCATGCCGTCGCCAAGGCGCAAGACTTCAAGGAGCTGGAGCTTTCCTGGGTGTTGGAGGAGAACGCCTCCACCCGCCGGATCATCGAGGCCGGGCAGGCACGCGTCCACAAGACCTACCGGATTTACGAAAAGGTGCTGGGCTGATGCCAGCGGGCGGCGGCTATACGGCCTTGGTCCTCGCCGGCAGCCGCGGCCCGGAGGATCCCGTGGCCCTGGCCAGTGGCGTCGCGGAGAAATGCCTGGCGCCGCTGCACGGCAAGCCGATGCTGAGCTGGGTGCTCGAGACCCTGCAAGCCAGCGCCTCCGTCACCGGGATCGCCGTCACGGCGTCGCGGCCAGAGCTGGTGACAGCGCTCTGCGGCGCGTCGGGCGCCAAGGTCTTGCGCGCCGCGCGCTCGCCGGCGCAGTCGGTGCTCGAGGCCGCCGAAAGCCTCGATTCCGCTTTTCCGCTGCTGGTCGTCACCGCCGACAACCCCTTGCTCACCCCGGCCCGGATCGACGCCTTCTGCACCGCGGCGGCGAACAGCGGCGCGGAGATCGCCGCCGGGCTGGTGCCCTCGGCCGCGATCAAGGCCGCCTTCCCGGAGAGCCGGCGGACCTATCTGCGGTTTCGCGACGAACGTTATTGCGGGGCCAATCTCTTCGCCCTGCGTTCCGAGTCGGCGCTGGCCGGGGTCGCCTTCTGGCGCAAGGTCGAGCAGCAGCGCAAGCGGCCCTGGAGAATCGTTCAGGCCTTCGGAGCCGGCAGCCTGCTCGCCTTCGCGCTCAACCGCCTGACTCTGGAGCAGGCCTTCGCCCGGGCCTCCGGCACGCTTGGCGTGACCGCGGCGGCCATCCCCCTGGTCGAGGCCGAGGCCGCCGTCGATGTCGACCGTCCGGAAGACCTGGCGCTCGCCGAGCGCCTGCTTCGCGCGAGAGAATGACCGCAGGCGCTTTTCGCGTGCTGAGGTCTCCGCCGCTGGGCTAGGCTCGCCGCAAGATGACGATCCCGACGCTCCATCCCGTAATACTCTCCGGTGGCTCCGGCACCCGGCTCTGGCCGCTGTCGCGCAGCCAGCATCCCAAGCAGCTACTGCCCCTGGCCGGCGGCGAGGAAAGCCTGCTGCAGTCCACCGCGCGGCGCGCGGCGCGGCTGTCCGGCGCCACGGCGCCGCTGGTGATCGCCAACGAAGCGCACCGCTTCGTGATCGCCGAACAGCTGCGCGAGATCGGCCTTTCACCGAGCAGCCTGCTTCTCGAGCCGCTCGGCCGCAACACAGCCCCAGCAGCCGCCCTGGCCGCCCTCAAGCTCAGCGAGGCGGACCCGGAAGCGATTCTCGCGCTGCTGCCCGCCGACCATCTGATCGGCGACGAAGCCGCCTTCGCGGCGGCCATGGAGACGGCGCGCGCGGCTGCCGCCGAAGGCTGGCTGACCACCTTCGGGATCGCGCCCAGCCGGCCGGAAACCGGCTATGGCTACATCAAGCTTGGCCCGGACCTGGAGGAGCCCTCCGGCGCTGCCAGGGTCACCGCCTTCGTCGAGAAACCAGACCGGATCACCGCAGAGGCCTATCTCGCGAGCGGCGACTATATCTGGAACAGCGGCATGTTCGTCGCCCGCGCCGACGTCCTGCTGGCCGAGATCGAACGGCTGCAGCCCGCGCTTCTGGCCACCTGCCGTCTCGCCCTGGAAAGAGGCCGCGCCGATCTCGATTTCCTGCGGCTGGACGAGGCGGCGTTTCGGGAGATGCCGGCCCTCTCCTTCGACCGGGCGATCATGGAGAAGACTGGGCGCGCCGCCGTGGTGCCCTGCGACCTGCAGTGGAGCGATCTCGGCGCCTGGCCGGCGCTCTGGGAGGTCGGCGCCAAGGACGCCGACGGCAACGTCCTGCAGGGCTCCGCGGTGACGCTCGACTCGCGCGGCAACTACCTGCGCAGCGAGCAGGGCATCATCGCCACGCTCGGCGTGGAAAATATGATTATCATCAGCATGAAGGATGCCGTCCTTGTTATTCCGCGCGAACGCGCGGACGAGGCTGGCAAGCTGACCGAGGAGGTACTGGCACGCGCTTTGCCGCAGGCCAGCGAGCCGCTTGTGGTGCATCGCCCTTGGGGCACCTACGAGGATATCGACGCCGGACCCGGCTTCCGGGTCAAGCGCATAGTGGTCAAGCCGGGGGGCCGCCTCTCCCTGCAGCGCCACAGGCACCGCTCCGAGCATTGGGTGGTGGTACGCGGCACCGCCAAGGTGACCTGCGGCGCGGAAATCACGCTGCTGCGGGAGAACCAGTCGACCTACATCCCGGTCGGCGAGGCTCACCGGCTCGAGAACACCGAGACCGAGCCCCTGCACCTGATCGAGGTGCAGTGCGGCGACTACGTGGGAGAAGACGACATCGAGCGGCTCGACGATGTCTACAAGCGCGATGCTTAGTCCCGCTTCCGGTCTTGGCCCAGGGCCTTGGGATTGACCTCGCGGACTTTTGCCTCGGCGATCTCCAGCAGCGCCGCATAGGCTTGTTCATCGCCGGCGAAGGCGCCGTCGCGCAGCCCTGCAGCCAGCCTAGCGTTCAGCTCGACGAGATCGCCCTCCTGCGCGCCGAGCAAAGTCTGAAGCAGCACCAGCTCGCGCCGCAGCGGCGCCTCGCCGGCTTCGAGTTCGCGCGCCGCCATGCCGACGGCGTTGGCAATCATCAAGGCCTTGAAGCGCTCCCCGCCGGAGAGCTTGGGCGCCAGCTCCTCGCGCAGCAGACGGAAGGCCTCGTCGAGCAGTTCCTTGGATGTCGGACGGTCGCGCATCAGGTAGCGCTCCAGCGGTGCGGCGGTGTCATGCGCAGCAGTTCCAGTTCCAGCTCCGGCGCAATCCGGCCGGTCAGGGCCAGCTCCAGAGAGACCTGCTCGCCGGAGTAGTGACGCGCACCCTGCTGCAGAGCGATCACCGCCCAGCGGATGTGCGCCATGACTTCCCAGTAGGCCACGGCCTCGGGATCGACCTTGCCGCCGCACTCGCGCTCGTAGCCTCGGTAGAAATCTTCCCGCGCGCCAAGGCCGCCGGCTTCGAGATCCGGTCGGCCGAAACGCCAGCATCGGGCGCAGAACCAGCCGAGATCCGCCATGGGATCGCCCCAGGCAGCAAACTCCCAATCGAGCACGCCTGTCAGCCCCTTCTCATCCAGCATCAGGTTTCCAGTGCGAAAATCCTGATGCACCAGGGTAATTTCGCGCCCGGCCGGCGGATGGGCGGCGCACCAGGCGAGCCCCCACTCCAGGGCGGGATGCGGCTCGCCGAGGGCATCGAGGTGACCCCGGAGCCCCGCCACGGCCGCCTGAGCGGGATCCTTTGGCAGGTCGAGGAATTCAAGATCGCCGCGCGGCGGCAGAATGCTGTGGATGCGGGCGAGCTCCCGGCCCAGCCGCTCGACCAGGGCGGCGCGGTCGCCGCCGAGGGCGGCGTCCTTGACCACCTTGGGACCCAGCGCGACGCCCTCCAGGCGGTCCATCACCACGAAGTCCTTGCCAAGGACCGCGGCATCGCGGCAGAGGAAATGCGGCTTCGGCACGGTGACCCCGGCCGCTTCGGCGGCGCGCAGCAGGGCGAACTCCTCGGCCCGGCTGAGGCTGACAGCCACGCCCGAGGGCGCGTCGGTGCGCAGCACCAGGGCCCGCTCGCCGGCGAGATCCCCGCCTTCGAAAGTCACGTCGAGCGCCCAGTTCTCCTGGATCGCGCCGCCGCTGAGCGGCTTCATCTCGCGGACCTCGGCGCGCGCGGCGCCGCTCTGCTTCGCCAGCCAAGCGGCGACGGCCTGCCTCCGTGCTTCCAGCATCAGTTCCAGCCCCAGAAATCCTGGCCTTCCTGCATCAGGAAGCGGCTGAGCACCATCTTATGAACCTCGGAGGCGCCATCGACCAGGCGCGCCTGGCGGGCATAGCGGTACATCCACTCCAGCGGGGTGTCCTTGGAGTAGCCTCGCGCGCCGCAGAGCTGGATCGCGGTGTCCACAGCCTTGTGCAAGGCATCGGCGACCTGGATCTTGGCCATGGAGACTTCCTTGCGGGCGAAGTCGCCGCTGTCGAGCTTGAGCGCGGCCTTCATAGTCAGCAGGCGGCCCACCTCGATCGACATTGCCGCCTCGCCGAGCAGGCCCTGGATCGACTCCCGCTCGGCCAGCTTGATGCCGAAGGACTCCCGCTCGCGGATATAGTCCGAAGCGATTTCCAGCGCCCGCTTGGCCATGCCGAGCCAGCGCATGCAGTGGGTCAGTCGCGCCGTGCCGAGGCGGATCTGGGTGACCTTGAGGCCATCGCCCTCGTTCAGCAGCAGGTTCTCGGCGGGAATCTCCAGGCCGTCGAAGCGCAGCTCGCAATGGCCGCCGTGCTCCTCAGGCCCCATGATCGGGATGCGCCGCAGAATCTCCCAGCCCGGCTGATCCTTGGTGAAAAGGAAAGCGGAAAGGCCCTTGCGCGGGTCTTCCGAGGTACGCGCGACCAGGATAAAATGCGCCGCCTCCCCCGCCCCGGTGATGAACCACTTGTGGCCTTCGACGATATAGCGGTCGCCTTTGCGGGTCGCCGTGGTGCGCATCAGATTGGGATCGGAGCCCGCGCCCGGGGCCGGCTCGGTCATGACGAAGGCCGAGCGCACGGTCCCGTCGACCACCGGCTGCAGCCAGTCGCGCTTCTGCGCCTCGCTGCCGATCTTCTCCAGCACGATCATGTTGCCGTCGTCGGGCGCGGCGCAGTTGAAGCAGACCGGCCCGAAGATCGAACGCGCCATCTCCTCGTAGCAGACCGCCATGCCGGCGACGTTCAGACCGAGACCGCCGCGCGCCTGCGGCATCTGCGGCGCCCAGAGGCCAGCTTTCTTTACTTTTTCTCTAGCTTTATCAAGAACATCCAGGCGAATATTCTCATGTTCATCGAAGTTCGCCCGCGCGTCCTCCAGGGGCAGGATCTCCGCCGCGACGAAGTCGCGGATGCGGCGGCGCAGGCTCTCGATCTCGGGAGACAGTGTCAGTTCCATGGCGAGGTTCAGGCCACCGCCGACATGCCGCCGTCGACGGTAATCACCGCGCCGGTCATATAGGCCGAGGCGTCGGAGGCCAGCAGCAGCAGCGGGCCGTCGAGGTCGCGGACCTGGCCGAAGCGGCGTTGCGGCACCCGCTTCTGCAGGCTCTGCCCGGCCTTGGAGGCGAGGAAGTCCCGGTTGATATCGGTTTCGATGTAGCCCGGCGCGAGCGCGTTGACCCGGATGTCATAGCCCGCAAGGTCGGCGGCCAGCGCACGGGTCATGTTAATGAGCCCCCCCTTGGAAGCGCAGTAAGCGGTCACCTGTCCGCTGCCCTGCATCCCCAGGACCGAGGCGATGTTGACGATGCTGCCGCCCCGCTCCCGCTCGGCCATGTGGCGCGCCGCCTCCCGGCTCATCAACCAGGCGCCCTTGAGGTTGGTGTCGATCACCCTGTCCCAGTCGGCTTCCTCCTGCTCGAACAGCGGCTTGGTTACGGCGATACCGGCATTGTTCACCAGGATCGACAGGCCGCCGAGTTCGGTCTCGGCGCAGGCCACGGCGTCGCGCACGCTGGCGGCGTCGCCGACATCGAGGCGCACCGGCATGGCGCGGCCGCCGGCTTCGGCGATCTCCTCGGCCAGCTCCGCCAGGGCGTCGGTGCGACGCGCGGCGATGGCGACTCGCGCGCCCGCCTTGGCCAGCACCCGGGCGAGATGGCGGCCGATGCCGCTCGACGCGCCGGTCACCAGCGCCGTCTTGCCGGTAAGATCGTAGGGAGAGGAAACCATGCGTCTTCCTATAGCTTGGCGACTTCCTCGCGAAGCACAAATTTCTGGATTTTGCCTGTCGAGGTCTTGGGCAGAGGCCCGAACACCACGCTGCGCGGCGCCTTGAAGTGGGCCATGCGCTCGCGGCAGTAGGCGATGATCTCCTCGGCCGTCGCCTCCTGGCCGTTCTTCAGGGTGACGAAGGCGCAGGGCGTCTCGCCCCACTTCGGGTCGGGCCGGGCGACCACGGCGGCTTCCAGCACCTTGGGATGGCGGTAGAGCGCCTCCTCGACCTCCAGGCTGGAGATGTTCTCGCCACCGGAAATGATCACGTCCTTGGAGCGGTCCTTGACTTCGATGTAGCCGTCGGGATGCATCACCGCGAGGTCTCCGCTGTGGAACCAGCCGTGGGCGAAGGCCTTGCCGGTCGCCTCGGGATTCTTCAGATAGCCTTTCATCACGGTGTTGCCGCGCAGCATGATCTCGCCAAGGCTCGCGCCGTCCGCCGGCACCTCCTGCATGGTCTCTGGGTCGATCACCCGGGATTCGTCCAAGGTCAGATAGTTGACCCCCTGTCGCGCCATCCGAGCGGCGCGCTGCTGGGTTTCCAGTCCGCTCCATTCCTCCTGGTACGCGCAGTAGGTCGCCGGACCGTAGGACTCTGTCAGGCCGTAGGCATGCAGCACGCGAAAGCCCATGGCCTCCATATTCTCGATCACCGCCGAGGGAGGAGCGGCGCCGCCGGTCATGATATCGACGACATGCTCGAACTTGGCCTTCTGCTCCTCCGGCGCGTTGATCAGCAGGTTGAGCACGATCGGGGCGCCGCACATGTGGGTGACCCGATGCGCGCCGAGCATCGGAAAGACCAGCTTGGGATCGACCCGGCGCAGGCAGACGTGGGTGCCGGCGGCGGCGGTCACCGCCCAGGTGTAGGTCCAGCCGTCGCAGTGGAACATCGGCAGGGTCCAGAGATAGACCGCCTCCGGCGAGAGGCCGAAGGTGACGATGTTGCCGAGCGCGTTCAGGTAGGCGCCGCGATGGTGATAGACCACGCCCTTGGGGTTGCCGGTGGTGCCGCTGGTGTAGAGCAGGCAGATCGCCTGCCACTCGTCGGCGGGCAGCGCAGGCATAAAGTCCGGGTCTCCCTCGACCAGCAGCTCCTCGTAGGTGATTTCGCCGAGGCGCTTGCCGCGCTCCCCGCCCTGGGCTTCGGTCAGGGGATCGTCGATGTCGATCACGAGGATCTCGCGGCCGAGCAGCTGCAGAGCCTCCTCGATCACCGGCGCGAACTCCCGGTCGGTGATCAGGGCCTTGGACTCGCCATGCTCCAGGATGAAGGCGATGGTCGCCGCGTCGAGGCGGATGTTGAGCGCGTTCAAGACGCCGCCAGTCATCGGAATGCCGTAGTGCGCCTCCAGCATCGCCGGGATGTTGGGCGCCATCACGGAGATGGTGTCGCCCAGGCCGAGGCCGCGCCTGGCCAGCGCCGAGGCCAGCCGGCGGCAGCGCTCGCCCATTTCCCGGTAGCTGTAGCTGCGGTCGTGGATCATCGCCGGCTTGTCGGGATAGACGGCGGCGGAGCGCAGCAGATGGGAAATCGGTGAAAGAGGCGTGAAATTTGCCGAGTTGCGCCCCAAGTCCGTATCGTAAGGATCGCTTATGGCTTCTCTCCCTGCGCCCGCCGTTGCCGGATCGGCTCGACTGCGCTTAGGGTGTTGAGACGCCACGCAAAGGTCAAGCCATAGCGACGGTCTTCACGGTAAGGAGCCGGATCATGCAAATCGACATCTACTCCGACACCATTTGCCCCTGGTGCCTGATCGGCAAGCGCCGCCTGGAGCGCGCCCTGGCGGCGCGGCCGCAGCCTGGAATTTCCTTCCGCTGGCGCGCCTTCCAGCTCAATCCGACCATGCCGCCGCAAGGCATGGAGCGGGCGCAGTACCTAAAGTTGAAATTCGGCGGCGCCGAGGGCGCGGCCAAGATCTACGACGCCGTGCAGGAAGCCGGCAGGGAAGAAGGCATCGATTTCGCCTTCGACCGCATGCAGCGCACCCCCAACACGCTGGATTCGCACCGCCTGATCCGCTTCGCCGCCGGGAAGGGACGCGAGGAGGAGATGGTCGAAACCCTGTTCCAGCGCTACTTCCTGCGCGCCGAGGATATCGGCGATCGCAGTATCCTGACCGCGGCCGCGCAGGAAGCCGGGCTCGACGAGAGCGAGGCGGCCGCCTTTCTGGGCGGAGACGATCTGCACGCGGAAATGGCCGCGGAGGACGAGGCGGCGCGGCGCGCCGGCATCAACGGCGTGCCCTGCTTCATCTACGCCGGGCGCTATGCCCTGTCGGGCGCGCAGCCGCCGGAGGTGCTCTGGCAGATGTTCGACGTCGCCCTCGCCGAAAACGAAAAGCAGTCGGCCTAGCCATGCCTTCGCCCTTGCCCCGCAAACACGGCTATGGCGGCCATCGCCAGGAAAGCTTCGCGGCCTACTACAGGCGTTCCGTCCTGAGCGAGGGCTGTAGCTGCTCCGAACGGGTACTGGATCCGAGCAACCGCCCGGATCAGGGCGGCGCGCTGCTGGTGGTGTTGCTGTCGGCGCCCCTGGCTTTCTGGCGCTGGCTCAGGAAACACTTCTAGACTGAAGACACTAGGTGCAAGCGATGCGGATTATCCTGATCGGTGCGACCGGCACCATCGGCAGTGCGGTCGCGCAAGCCCTCAGCAAGATTCATGAGGTCGTCCCCGTCGGCCACTCCACGGGGGAGCTGCGGGTCGATCTGGCCAGCAAGGCTTCCATCGAGTCGCTCTACAAGGCAACGGGGTCTTTCGACGCCGTGGTTTCCTGCGCGGGGAGCGCGCCCTTCGGCGCTGCCCAGATCATGACCGACGACGACTACGTCCTGGCGCTCAGCAACAAGCTGATGGGACAGGTCAACCTGGTGCGGCGAGGCTGCACGCGAATCACCGCAAGCGGCGTCTTCGTGCTGACCAGCGGCGCCTTCGCCACCCAGTCGATCCAGGACACCGCAGCTATCGCCATGGCAAACGCCGGGATCGAGGCCTTCGCACGGGCGGCCTCGCTCGACCTCGCGCCGATCCGCATTTGCAGCGTCTCCCCGGTCTTCGTTGCCGAGACCATGGAAAAACTGGGTATGGACAGCACCACGGGCATTAGCGCGGCCGATACCGCCAAGGCCTACCTCGCCGCCATCGAAGGTGAGATGACCGGTGTGGTCGACGTGAGAGATTACCTCTAGGCCGCTTCCCGCTCGGCCAGTTTCGCCAGGGTCTCCAGCAAGCGCCGCACGCCGGAGAAGCGCTGCTGCGCCGTTTCCCAGTTGCGCCGGTAAACCAGCCGATGATCCGGCCGCAGAGTCACCTTCCCCGCCTCGTTCTGGATGAAGCGCACCAGGCCTTCCGGGTTTTCGAAGGAGTCGCCGCGGAAGGCGATCACCGCGCCCTTGGGGCCGGCGTCGACCTTCTCGACCCCGGCGTCGCGGCAGAGCCGCTTGATGGCGATGATCTCGAGCAGGTTCTCGACCTCCTCGGGCAGCGGCCCGAAGCGGTCGATCAGCTCGGCGGCGAAGGTCTCGATTTCCTGACGGTCGACCAGGGTGGAAAGCCGCCGATAGAGGCCGAGCCGCACCGAAAGATCGGGCACGTAGACCTCGGGGATCAGCACCGAGGTGCCGATATTGATGGTGGGAGTCCAGCTCTCCTTGGTTTCTGCCTCCTCGGCCTTGCGGCCGCGCGCCGCCGCCACGGCCTCCTCCAGCATCTGCTGGTAGAGCTCGATACCGACCTCGCGGATATGGCCGGACTGCTCCTCGCCGAGCAGATTGCCAGCGCCGCGAATATCCATGTCGTGGCTGGCCAGGGTGAAGCCCGCGCCCAGGGTGTCCAGGGTCTGCATGACGTGCAGCCGCTTCTCGGCTGCCGCCGAAAGCAGCCGCCCGGGTGGCAGGGTCAGGTAGGCATAGCCGCGCTGCTTGGCGCGGCCGATCCGCCCGCGCAGCTGGTAGAGCTGAGCCAAGCCGAACATATCGGCGCGGTGGATGACGATGGTATTGGCGCTGGGGATGTCGAGGCCGGATTCGACGATGTTGGTAGAGAGCAGGACGTCGAAGCTGCGGTCGACGAAGCCGGTCATCACGTCTTCCAGCTGGCTCGGCGCCAGGCGGCCATGGGCGACCCCGAGCTTCACTTCGGGCACCAGCTCCTTCAGCCGTTCCTCCAGCCCGGCCAGATCCTCGACCCTGGGACAGACATAGAAAGTCTGTCCGCCGCGATAGTGCTCGCGCAGGATCGCCTCGCGCACGATCACCGGGTCGTAGGGCATGACGAAGGTGCGCACCGCCAGGCGGTCGACCGGCGGCGTGGCGATCAGGCTCATCTCCTTCACACCGGACATCGCGAGTTGGAGCGTGCGCGGGATCGGCGTCGCGGTCAGGGTGAGAACGTGGACCTCGGCGCGCAGCTCCTTCAGCCGCTCCTTCTGCTTGACGCCGAAGTGCTGCTCCTCGTCGACGATCAAAAGGCCGAGGTCCTTGAACTTGAGCGACTTGCTGAGCAGGGCATGGGTGCCGACGACGATCTCCGCGCGGCCGCCGGCCAGCTCCTCCTTGGTCTGGTTGGCTTGCTTCGCGGTGACCAGGCGGGAGAGCTGACGGATCCGCACCGGCAGGCCGGCGAAACGCTCCTTGAAGGTCCGGTAGTGCTGCCGCGCCAGCAAGGTGGTCGGCACCACCACGGCGACCTGCTGTCCCTCCATCACCGCGACGAAGGCGGCGCGCAGCGCCACCTCGGTCTTGCCGAAACCGACATCGCCGCAGATCAGCCGGTCCATTGGCCGGCCGGTCGCGAGATCGCCGAGCACGTCGTCGATGGCGCGTAGCTGGTCGTCGGTCTCGGGATAGGGGAAGCGGGCGCAGAACTCCTCGAACAGCCCTTCCGGCGTCGACAGCGGCGTCACTTGGCGCAGCTCGCGCTCGGCGGCGATGCGGATCAGTTCCTCGGCGGCTTCCTTCAGCCGCTCCTTGACCCGCGACTTGCGCGCCTGCCAGCCGGTCTGGCCGAGGCGGTCGAGCTGGACCTCGCTGTCGGCGCCGCCAAAGCGCGACAGCACCTCGATGTTCTCGACCGGCACGTAGAGCTTGTCGCCGCCGTGATAGACCACATTCAGGCAGTCGTGGGCGGCGTTGCCCACGGTCAGGGTGATCAGCCCGCTGTAGCGCCCGATGCCATGATCCACGTGGACCACGTAGTCGCCCTCCTCCAGGCTCGAGACCTCGCGCAGGAAGTTTTCCGGACGCTTGCGCTTGCTCTGAGCCCTGGCGATGCGCTCGCCGAGGATGTCCTGCTCGGACAGCAGCGCCAGACCGTCATGGCTGAATCCGCGTTCCAGGTTGAGCGTGGTCAGCGCGACGGTCCTGGGCGGCAGGCGCTTGGTTTCGCCCCAGGACGCCACGGCTGAGAAGTCGCCGACGCCGGCCTCCTGCAGCATATGGCCCAGACGATCCCGTGCCCCGTCGCTGTAGGCGGCCAGCGCTACCCGGCGGCCCGCCGCCTGCTCGGCACCGATGTGCTTCTCCAGCGCCCGGTAGAGCGCGCCCTCGTCCTTCTCCGCCCGCGCCTCGGAAAAGTCCTTCGGCGGCCTGGCGCCGAAGGAAACCGCGCCCGGCGCATCCTCGGGCAGGTCGTAGGGATGGAAGTCCACTGCCGCCCGCCCAGCCAGCATGGCCAGCCACGCGGCCTTATCGAGATAGAGCCGCTGCGGCGGAAGCGGTTTGTAGGTCCAGCCGCCGCCGTCCTCCCTGCCCAGAAGCTGCCGGCGCGCCTGATAGAAATCCTCGATGGTCTCCCAGCGCGCCGCCCGGACTTCCTCGGCCTGGGCGTCGAAGGAGACCGCGGCGGCGGGCAGATAGTCGAGCAGCGTCACCGTCTCGCCGTAGAACAGCGGCAGCCAGTGCTCCATGCCGGGATGGGGCCGCGCCGCGCTGACCGACTCATAGAGCGGATCGTCGCCGCGCACCGTGCCGAAGACCGCGCGGTAACCGCTGCGGAAGCTTTCGATCCCCGCTTCGTCGAGGAAGACCTCGTTGACCGGCAGCAGCGCCAGGCGCTCTGCCTCCCCGCTGCTGCGCTGGGTCAGCGGATCGAAATGGCGCAGGGATTCCAGTTCGTCTCCGAAGAAGTCGAGCCGCAGCGGCTCCTCCTCGGCCGGCGGATAGACGTCGAGGATCCCGCCGCGCCAAGCGAACTCGCCGGGCTCGCCGACGGTATCGACGCGCTGATAGCCATTGGCCGCGAAGAAGACGTTGATCCCTTCGGCAGGCGCCGAGTCGCCGGCCTGCAGCAGCAGGGAACGCCCCTCGAAGGCGGCGGCGGGCGGCACGCGCTGCGCCAAGGCATTGACCGTGGTGAGAAGAATGCCTTGGTACGCACCCTTGGCGAGAGTCGTGAGAGTCTCGATCCGCCGGGCGATGATGTCGCGATGCGGGCTGACCCGGTCGTAGGGCAGGCAGTCCCAGGCCGGAAAGGTCAGCACCTGCAGATCGGGCGCGAAGAAGCGCAGCGCATCCTGCAGCCGCGCCATGCGTGCGTCATCGCGGCAGACATGCACCAGGCAGCGGTCTCCGGCGGCTTCGGCCAGAACCAGTGCCTCGCTGCCTTCCGGCGTCGAGGATACGGTCCAGCGGCCTGGAGTAGAAAATAGTTTTATGATATTTTTCAATACTCTATGCGCTGTACTTGAAGTTTAAAAAAAGATCAAGAACCGGGCTTTCGAATTCGGGCGGTGGCGCCCGGCGGCCGGCCAGCCAGGCGTAGAGATCGAGATCGTTCTGGCGCAGCAATTCCTCGAAAGCGTCGAGTTCGGCGCTGTCGAAGGCGGAAAGATGCGCAGCGGCGAAGCCGCCGATCAGCAGGTCCATCTCCCGCGTGCCCCGGTGCCAGCTGCGAAAGGCGAGTTTCTTGCGCCGTTTTTCCAGTGCGTCCGCCGTCTCGGCCATTTCATCCTCGTTCATCCACGGCGTAGGATATAGAGCCTCCATGCCGCGCTGTCAGGTCTTGAAAGCCGCCATCCATGCGTCCCGACATCCTCAACCCGCTGTTCGCCGAGATCACCGCTCTGAGCGGCATCGGCCCGCGCTTCGCCAAGCTGTTCGAGACTCTGCTCGATGGCGGCAAGGTGGCGGATCTTTGCTGGCATCTGCCCTACGGCCTGATCGATCGGCGCTACGCCCCGAGCCTGGCCGGCGCCGAGCCGGGGCGGATCGCCACGGTGACACTGCGGGTGCTGAGCCATCAGCCCGGGCGCACGCCGCGTCAGCCTTACCGCGTGCTCTGCGCCGACGATAGCGGCGAGATCGAACTGATCTTTTTCCATGCCCGCGAGAGCTATCTGAGAAAGCAGCTTCCCGAGGGCGAAACCCGCGTGGTCAGCGGCCGGATCGAGACCTTCGGCGGACGGCTGCAGATGACCCATCCGGACCACATCGTGCCGCTGGCCGAGGCCGAGAGCGTGAAGACCGTCGAACCGGTTTACCGCCTGACCTCCGGTCTGACCCTGAAAACCGTCAGCAAGGCCATCGGGCTCGCCTTGAAGCGCGCGCCGGAGCTGCCCGAGTGGCTCGATCCGGCCCACGCCGCCCGCGAGGCCTGGCCACCCTGGCGTCAGGCCCTGCTGCGCGCCCATGCGCCGGAGTGCGAAGCCGATCTGCTGCCGGAAACGCCGCAGCGCCAACGCCTCGCCTACGACGAGCTGCTCGCCAACCAGCTGGCGCTGAGCCTGGTGCGGCTCAACCAGCGGCGGATCAAGGGGCGCTCGATCCGCGGCGACGGCAGGCTGGTCGACAAGGCCCGCGCCGCCCTGTCCTTCACCCTGACCGCCTCGCAGCAGGCCGCCTGGCAGGACATCGCCGAGGATATGGCGACGGAGAGCCGGATGATGCGGCTGCTGCAAGGCGATGTCGGCAGCGGCAAGACCGTGGTCGCACTGCTGGCCATGCTGCGGGCGGTGGAGAGCGGTGCCCAGGCGGCGATGATGGCCCCGACGGAGATTCTTGCCCGGCAGCATTACCAGACGGTCCAGCCGCTCGCCGCCGCTGCCGGTCTCGACTGCGTGCTGCTGACCGGCCGCGACAAGGGCAAGGCGCGCGCCGCCCTGCTGGAGCGGCTGGCGAGCGGTGACGCGCCTCTCGTAATCGGCACCCACGCGCTATTCCAGGACGACGTCGCCTTCAAGGATCTTGCCCTGGCGGTGGTCGACGAGCAGCACCGTTTCGGCGTGCATCAGCGCATGACCCTGGCCGGCAAGGGCCGTGGCGTCGATTTCCTGGTGATGACGGCGACGCCGATCCCGCGCACCCTGCTGCTGACCTCCTATGGCGACATGGACGTGTCCCGCCTGACCGAGAAACCGGCGGGCCGCAAGCCGATCGATACCAGGGTGCTGCCCCTCGACCGCCTTTCCGAGGTGATCGAGGGCGTCGGGCGGGCGATCCGCGAAGGCGCCAAGGTCTATTGGGTCTGTCCCCTGGTCGCGGAATCCGAAGTCAGCGATCTCGCTGCCGTCGAGGACCGGCACCGCGAACTCGCCGGACACTTCGGCGAAGCCGAAGTCGGGCTGGTCCACGGCCGCCTGAAGGGCCCCGCGAAAGACAATGTCATGGAGTCCTTCCGCGCCGGACCGCTCAAGGTGCTGGTCGCCACCACGGTGATCGAGGTCGGAGTCGACGTACCCGAGGCCAGCGTCATGGTGATCGAGCACGCCGAGCGCTTCGGCCTCGCCCAGTTGCATCAGCTGCGCGGGCGTATCGGCCGCGGCGCCGCCAAGTCGAGCTGCCTGCTGCTCTATCAGACGCCGCTCGGCGAAACCGCCCGAGCCCGGCTCAAGGCGATCCGCGAGAGCGAGGATGGCTTCAAGATCGCCGAGGAGGACCTGAGGTTGCGTGGCGCCGGGGAACTGCTGGGCACCCGCCAGAGCGGCTTGCCGGAGTTCCGCCTCGCCGATCTCGCCGTTCACGGCGAGCTGCTGGCGACGGCGCGCGACGACGCGCGGCTGGTGCTGGAGCGCGATCCGGAACTGACAGGAAAGCGCGGCCAGGCGCTGCGGGTGCTGCTCTATCTCTTCGAGCGCGACGAGGGGGTGCGGTACCTGCGCTCGGGCTAGCCAGCCGCCCGCTCGCCATCCTGCGTTCCGCTCGGCCTCGCTGCCTCGTTCCGGCTCTGGCCGGCGTCCGGATCGGGCGGCTCGACGATGCCGCCGGAGACCACCATCTTGAGGCCTTCCTCTGCCGACATGCTGAGCTTGATGGTTTCCTTGCGGGGAACGAAGAGCAGGAACCCGGAGGTCGGATTGGGCACCGTCGGCAGGAAGACGTTCATGACTTCCGATTCGGTCACATCCTGGACCTCGCCCTCGGTCACGCCGGTGATGAAGCCGATCGACCAGACGTCGGCGCGCGGATAATTGAACAGCACGCACTCGCGCAGCGCCTTGGATTTGCGCGCCAGCACGGTCTCCAGGATCTGCTTAACGGCCCCATAGACGCTGCGCGCCACCGGCACCCGGTTCATGACCCAGTCGCTGGAACGCAGGAAGGCGCGCCCGAACAGCCCCGCCGCCAGCATGCCGGCCAGGGTCAGGCCGATGAAGGCGACGACCAAACCCAGCCCCGGCAGGCCGAAGGGCAGATAGCTCTCGGGGTTCCAGGCCGCCGGTATCAGCGGCGTGACCCGGTTGTCGACGAAGGTGACGAACTGCCAGGCCAGCCAGAAGGTGATGGCCGCCGGCGCGGTCACAAGGATGCCGGTGATCAGGTAGGTGCGCAGCCGCGGCAGCGGGCCGCGAGGGCGCTTTCTTTTCGGCGCCGGCTGCGCCGCGGCCTGAGCCTCGAGTATCTCCTCTGCCTCCTCCGCAGTCGCGCCGCGCGGCGGCACAACGATCCCCCCGGAGATGATCAGTTTCAGCCCCTGCTCGACCGTCATTTCGAGCGGCCTGACGTCTTCGTCGGGAACGAAAAGCAGGAATCCGGTCGTCGGGTTCGGGGTTGCGGGTATGAAGAAGGCAGTCACTCCGCCGCCGAGCTTACGCTGCACCTCGCCCTTGGGCCTGGCCGTGACGAAGCCCATGGCCCAGATGCCGCGCGAAGGATATTCGACCAGCGCGACCTGCCGGAAGGCCGTGGAACGTTGCGCCAGCACGGTCTCGAAGATCTGCTTCAGCGCGCCATAGACGCTGCGGATCACCGGTAGCTGGGCGAGAACCTTCTCCCCCTGGGCCATCAGCATGCGCCCGACCACGCCGGCGGTCAGCATGCCGACGATCAGCAGCACCAAGACGACGATCAGCAGTCCCAGTCCCGGCACCGAGAAGGGCAGATAGGACTCCGGATTCCAGTGCGGCGGAAACAGCGGAACCACCCGGGAATCGACAAACTCGATGAAGGCCCAGGCGACCCAGACGGTGACGGCGATCGGCGCGGTCACCAGCACTCCGGCAAAGAAGTAGTTGCGCAGTCGCGCCAGAAAACCCGGATGCGGCGGCGACGCCATAGAGTCCTCGCTAGAGGAGCCCTGGCCACCCGCTCCGCGCCGCACCGCGTTTCCACGCTGTTGCTTTGCGCTCTTGCGCCGCCGTGTCATTCCTGCTTCCCCGCGTTGCGCCTCATATCCCGATCATCCTAGAGATGTGACTGCGGCAGAAAGAAGTCGAGGAAGCTTTGCAAGGTTTCCTGCGGCGCTTCCTCGGGAAGAAAATGCCCGCTCGGCAGGGCGCGTCCTTCGACCTGGCTGGCCTTTTCCCGCCACACGGCGAGCACATCGTAGGTCCGCCCGACGAAGCCTTTGGCGCCCCAGAGCGCCAGCAGCGGGCAGTCGATTCGCCGGCCAAGATCGGCTTCGTCGTGCTCCAGGTCGATGGAGGCCGCCGCGCGGTAGTCCTCGCAGGATGCGTGGATGGTCGCGGGGTCGGCGAAGCAGCGCTTGTACTCGGCCAGCGCGTCCGGCGCGAAGACCTCGATCCCGCTGCCCCAGGCGTCGAGCTTCCGTTCGAGATAGAACGCAGGGTCGGCGCCGATCATCCGCTCCGGCAGATCATAGGGCTGGGCCAGGAAGAACCAATGATAGTAGGTCATGCCGAAGTCCATATCGGCGCGCGTGAACATGCTGTGGGTCGGCGCGATGTCCAGGACGGCCAGGCGTTCCACGGTCTCCGGGTAATCCAGCGCCAGGCGATGGGCGACGCGGCCGCCGCGGTCGTGGCCGGCGATCGCGAAGGTCTTGTAACCAAGCTGCTCCATGACCTCGGTCTGGTCTTGCGCCATGGCTCGCTTGGAATAGGTCGCGTGGTCGCCGCCGCCCGGCGGCTTGCTGCTGTCGCCGTAGCCGCGCAGGTCGGGGCAGATCACGGTAAAGCGCTCGGCCAGGGCGGGGGCGAGACCGTGCCACATGACATGGCTCTGCGGGTAGCCGTGCAGCAGCAACAGCGGCGGCCCCTCCCCGCCGATCCTCAGGTTGATCTCGGCACCTGAAGTGACGATCCGTTTCTGGGAAAAGCCTTCAAACACCCGCCGGTCACCTTCGTCTGCCAAAGTCCGTGTCTCGGCATCCATCATCGGGATGCCGCACAGGCGGGTAAAGGGAAATGCCGTCGCCAGGGCGCCGCGCCCGGGACGGAAGCCAAGATTAAGAATGACATGGTGCGGCTGAGAGGATTTGAACCTCCACGGGGTCTCCCCCACAGCGCCCTCAACGCTGCGCGTCTACCAATTCCGCCACAGCCGCACAGACCGGAAACCGGTCGTCCGCCAGAGTCTTCGCGAAACCCATCTTAAGGAGGATGGTGCGGCTGAGTGGACTCGAACCACCACGGCATTGCTGCCACAGGCACCTGAAGCCTGCGCGTCTACCAATTCCGCCACAGCCGCTCGCTGTCCGGCAGGGGCGGATACTTAGCGAGTCGCGCCGCGCAGCACAAGCCCTAGTAATAGACCCCAGACAAGATTTTCACCGTCTTTCACGGCGCCCTGGTTCCTTTGCCGGGTTTGCGCGGTTATGGTCGCGCGATGCGAAAAATAGTCATCGCCCTCGCCCTCGCCGCCTTGCTGCTGCTCGCCGTTTTTGCGGGTGTTTCCGCTTGGGTCGATCTTGGCGAAGTAGATATCTCCCCGATCGGCTGGCTGGCCATGGCGGGCGGCGGGCTGCTGTCCCTGCTGGTCGGTGGCGGCCTGATGGCCCTGCTGTTCCACAGCAGCCGCAGCGGCCACGACGACGAGGCGCAATTCCGTCGTAAGCAAGACAACCTGGATAAATGACGAAGCCGCAGAATCAGGTCAATCGGGGGCTAGCCTGCGGCGGCGCTACCCGCTAGAAGCAGGTAGCCTCACGTTCAGCGAAGCGCCGAAAACCATGGGCCAACCGTCAGTCGTCGACCTCTTCCCCTCTCCGCTTTTGCAGTGGGACATCGGCCAGCCGGAGCTGATCGACGCCCTGCTTTCCGAGATCATGGCTAAACGCGCTGGAATGCGCGAGATGGGAGCGGAGCGCGTCGACGTCGATTTCTTTGACAGCTCCACCCCCGAGCGGATCGAGTTCCAGACGGTCCTGCATCGCGCGGTCGGCCATTTTATCGAGGTGCTTGCGGGGGGAAAAGCTACTGTGCTCCCAGGTTACGAGCCCCGCGGAGTGGCCCGTCTGATCCACAAGGGCGACTTTCTCGCACCTTGGGAGACATCCCGTTTCGACCTCTCCGGAATCGTCTATTTGGATATCGGCGATGGGCCGTCCCTCGACCTTCGCGGCTTCATCGAGTTTCTAGATCCGCGCGCCGCGGTCAAGCCACTTCCGGGACGGCGGCTGTCGCTCAATGCCCGCGCGACGCCGCAACGCGGCCTGCTCCTGCTTTACCCAGGCTGGCTCCGTCGCGTCATCTATCCCTACGCGGGCAAGCAACCGCGAGTCATCTTCGATTACGACATCCGCTTCCGCGCGACGACAGGCGCCGAGGCACCCAAGGGCACAGACGATGACCGATAGCGACGTTAACGCAGCCTTCTCCACGCCGCTGGTCATACGGCGCTTCCCCCGGAACGGCGAATTCAACCGCAAGCTGGCCGAGCACATCCTCGACTGGGAGCGCCGCGAGGGAAATAGCATCGGGCGAAGCAACTTTGGTGGTTGGCACTCTCCCGACATGATCATGCAGCACGACCTGCCCGAGATCGCGCAGCTGCGGAACATCATTGCCCAGGCGATCAGGGACGCCACTCTGAAGTTCGCAACCGAAGAGCCGCATACCAGCGATGTTTGGATGATGGGCTGGGCCAACGTCCTGCGGGAAGGAAGTTACAACCGTCTGCATAACCACCACCCGGCCGGCTGGTCGGCCGTTTACTATGTTCAGGTTGGCGAATCGACATTGGATGACAGCCTGAGCGGGGTGATCGAGTTCGTCGATCCACGTCCCGGAATCAACGCGGCGAAACTTCCTGGCGCACCTTTCGACCAGAAGGTCCGGGTGGTACCGGAAGACGGCCTGCTACTGCTTTTCCCGGCATGGCTGAAGCACATCGTCTATCCCTACCGGGGCAAGACAACGCGAATCTCCATCGCTGTGAACATAAACTTCCAGAAGGATCCGGAGATCTGGGACGAGGTCAGTTAGAGGCGGATTCATGCTTCAGGCTGATTCAACCTAATGCGATCTTGCTCTAGCCGCTGCGGTCAGCTCGTCGGATCGAAGGTTTCGGTGGTTTCGTTCCACTGGTACTGAGAGACGTTGAAGTCGCCGCCACGCGGCGGGGCGCCGCCGAGCACGTCCTCGTGGTCCCAGAGATTCAGGGTTTCGATGGTTCCGGCGAGGAAGCGGGCCGTGCCCTCCTGATAGGCGTCGGAGTCCTCCGGCTCGCCGTTGTCGAAGGTCATTGTCACGACCCGCTCGAGCTGCGGCCCGGAGCCGCTGTCGACCATCACGTCCTCGACCACATAGCTCCAGTTCTCCGGGCTGACCCCGTAGTAGTCGTCCCACTCCGGGTCGTTGTAGCCGTGGAACAGGATCAGGCCGTTGTTCTCGCTGCCGTCGGCGGTGTCGACCAGCCAGTTAACCCCGTCGCCGAGGCCGACGTGATAGATATCGTTGCCTTCCCCGCCGTAGACCGTGTCAGCGCCAGCGCCTGGATAGAGGAAATCGCGGTCGCCGCCGCCGAAGATCACGTCGTTGCCGGGTCCGCCGTAGACCGTATCCGTTCCGCCCCGGGCATCGACGATGTCGTCGCCGATCTCCCACAGCGAAATCACGTCCCTGCCGTCGCCACCGGTCACCAGCAGCGGCCCGCCGACACCGTCCAAGGAACCCGCGTTCGCGCCGATCAGCAGATTGTTGCCATTTCCAAGCTCCACAACCTCGAATCCCGCGTTCTTCTCGCTTTGATCGAAGTTGCTGTCGTCGAAGCGGATATCGTCGTCGTCGTCGCTGCCGCGCAGGGTGTCGCGCCCCGGTCCGCCCTTGATGAACCAGTCGAAGCGATCGAAATCTACGAGATCGTTGCCGGCTCCACCGAAGATCCAATCGCGGCCCTTTCCACCGTCGAGTAAATCATTGCCGTCGTCGCCGGACAGCAGGTCGTCCTCATCGCCGCCATAGATCGAATCGTCGCCGCCGTTGCCGTAAAGGCTATCGTTCCCGTCCTCACCCATAATAGTGTCGTCGCCGGCGGGTTCGCCGTCGGACAACTCATAGGTGCCGTCGCCGTCGGGATCGACCAAGGGCAAACCGGTGTCTTCGAGGGAAGCGTAGAGATAGTCGCTGATGTCGCCGGGAAGGCTTGAGTGAAGTTCGAGGCCGGCATTGCCCCCGTTCTGGTACCAGACGAGGTCGAACTCGTAGACGCCTTCTTGGTAGTAGCTCGTGTCCGATTCGTAGTGAAAACCGTTACTGCTATACTGGACGACGGTTTCATCGCCGATACGCAGGCGGAAACCGTCATCCGATTTGACGGTAAAGGTATGGGTTCCCTCCGGGATGTAGATGTATCCCGTAATATGCATGACGATGGTGTCGACCTTGAAGTTGCCGCTGTTGTGAAAGTCCAGGCTCGCGGCATCGCTGCCGAGAAACTGCGTCAGATAGGTGTGCTGGCCGACGCGGTCGGGGCTGCCGTTGGGATAATCGAGCTGGGTGGCCGTGAAGCTTGCCGAGGGCGAGAGATTGGCGATCTTCCAGTCGGCGTCGCTTAGGCTGTTGATACTGTGGCTGGTATTGTAAACCATGCCATTCAGGCCAGTCGCCTCGGTAACTCCATCGCCGAAACCGCTGCCGGGATCGTCGCCATAGATGATGTCGTCGCCCGCTCCACCTTTCAGCAGATCGTCGCGGCCCAACCCCCGAATGATATCGTTCTGCGAATTCCCGAAGATCTCGTTGCTGAAATTCGACCCGAAGCGCACAGCCATTGTCAGTCTCCCCGGCCCACCGTCCGGACTGCAGCGCTCAGGAGAGTCTTATGCTGGGAGCAAACCGCGGAAAACTGCTTGGCGTAGTCAGTACGCCGCACAGAATCCTGGATCCCTTGATGTCAATTAGTCAGGGATCCCAATTCTTTTGCCCAACGCCTGCCTCTGTGGATTCTCCCCAAAAGAACCCCAGAAGCTTCCCGTACTTGCACCTGCACGCTTTGTCATAAACTTGTGTAAAATTTGAATGAAATGGGCAGGGAGTCAATTGACCGAAACACCCCCTAGGGACGAGCGAAATTCAACCCATAGGCAAATACGATCTTAACGCAGCACTACGGAATCAACACGGAATAGTTGTATTAAGCTTTCCATGGCGCTGGGCGAGGCCGGTGGCGAGATGCAGCTTTCGCTCTTGGCTAAGCCGCGAGGAATGCTACATAGAATCCATGAAACATCTTGGATATCTTCCCGCCGCTGTTTTCCTGGCACTGCTTCTCCCCGCCGAAGCGTCGGCAGGGTGCAGCGATTCCGCCGGCGCGGGCGTAGACTGGTCGAACTGCGAGAAGCGCCGCCTCATGCTTTCGGGAAGCGATCTTTCCGAAGCCAGGTTCGTCGGCGCAAATCTCAGCAGCTCCGATTTTAAGGAAGCGAACCTCAGCGGCGCCGATCTCAGCGGCGCCAATGTGACGCGCGCACGCTTCCAAGGCGCCAGCTTGACCAACGCCACGCTGGAAACGGCGGCCGGAGATCGGGCCAACTTCATCGAAGCGGATCTCAGCGGTGCAAACTTGGTTAAGGCCGAGTTGCCGCGCGCCGATCTAACCGACGCGATCCTCGACGGCGCCGACCTCGGCAAGGCCGATCTGCAACGCACCGTATTCGAGGGCGCCAGCCTGAAGAACGTCAATCTGGAGTATGCGCTGCTGGCGCGCACCCGCCTCGTGAACGCCGACCTCGACGGGGCCAAGCTGCATGGCGCCTACACCTATCTGGCGCGTTTCGAGGGCAGCGACCTCTCCTCCAGCCTAGGCTTGACCCAGGACCAGCTTTCGATCGCCTGCGGCGATGCCGACACCAAGCTGCCGGAGGGATTGGAAGCGCCCGCGGAGTGGCCCTGCGAGTAAGCGCCCTTCCAAGACTGCCCGTAACTACCAGGTCAGCTTGACGCCACCCGAAACGGCATGCTGGCTGTAGTCCTCGTTCAGCTTGCCGTCGTAATCCAGGAAGATCTGCCAGGTCTGGCCGATTTCCACGCTGACCCCGGCCCCCACCAGGGCGCTGTCGTCAGCCACCTGTGAGCCGAGCACGGTGAACCCGCTGGCCGGGGCGCCGGCGAAGCTGGCGCCGACGGTCTGCTGGTTATCCTCGAATTCATGTTCCCAGCCGAGACGCAGCTTCGGCACCACGAAGGTATCCCAAGTAAGCTTCAGCCTGGCTTCAAGCTCGACGCCGAGCGTCGTGGTCAGGGACTCGGCGTCGTTGCTATCGACGCTGAGATCGAAGGCGCCAGCCCCGTTCTCCGTAAAGGAATCGGTCTCCGCGTGGGTATAGCCCACTCCGAGGAAGGGCGTGACGGAAACCGGCATTAAGTCGAAGGCATAGCCGGTTTCGGCGTAGGCCGAGAAGACCTCGCCGTCATAGTCGCCCCTGGCCGTGCCACCGATCGTCGAGCGGCGGCTGTCATGGTCGTACCAGGCATAGGAAACCATGCCGTCGAGATACCAGGGCCCCGGCGAGAAGCTGCCATAGGCCGCAACCTGGAAGCCGTCGTAATCGATCCGGTTGCTGTTATCGAAGTCGAGTTCGTTGTCGGAGTAACCGCCGGCCAGGCCGAGAACGAGTCCCTCCGCCACGGCGACATCGGCGCCGGCCGCGAAGCCGTACTGCTCCTGCTCGAAACCGACAGCGTTCTGATCGCCGTCGTTGTCACCGAAGTTGCCGTAGGCGCGCGCCCAAATGCCGACGCTGCCAGCTGCACGATCCCGCGACTCCGCAGCGGCCACTTGCTGACGTTGTGCGGCCGGAGCGCTCTGGCCGCCTTCGTCGCTGGCCGCTGCCGCCATCTGGCTGCTGAGGAATTCGAACTGCCCCAAGCTGGCGGATTGACTGCCGCCGCCGCCGCCATTTCCATGCCCGAGATGCCCGAGCACCGACCCTCTGAACATGCGTTGGGAATTCAGCAGGGATTGCAGGCCTTGCGCATATTCGGAGCCGCTGAGGGACGCGAGGACTTCACGGTAGGCGTCGGGGCCGAGAATGAAGAGCTCCTCGATGGCCTCGCCAATCGGCGTGCCCTCGCTGTTCTCGTAGATCTCCTCGAGACCGCCGCCCACACTCTCCTCGTTCTCGTTCAGCCCCTCGACCTGATCGAAGGGAATGCGGGTGACCATCAGATCGACGGTATTGTCGCCCTGATAGATCGCCTCGACATCCAGTAAGGCGGTGTCGATCTCCGTCGCCCACTGGCCGGTCGGACCGGAGGAGACGACGACCTCCTCATAAGTGATCGTATTGGGATAGAACCCGGACAGAGGCACCACGGTGACCGCGCCGTCCAGCGAGACGCTGGAGGCGTTGATCTGCGCCGCCGAGGTCGGATCGGGGGTGATCTCGTAAGCCAGAATGCCACCCGAGACCTGGGTATAGCTGTCGACGTTGATCTGGGTCGGGCCGTTGCTCGACAGAGTCATATATCCGCCGCTCAGGACGTTGAAGGCCGCTGCAGACCCGGTCACCTCCCCATCGAGATACGCCATGCCGGGATGGACGTTGACGATGGACATCCCATCGATGTTGCCGATGTAGGTGACGGTCGGCGCGCCGGATCCCGATCCGGAGCGGAAGTTGAAGACGTCGTCGTTACCGCTGCCGTAGGTATCGCCTTCGATCGTCCCGGCGGTGAACTCGACGGTGTCGGCGTAGGCGCTCGACAGCACGATGTCGCCGAGGATCAGCCCGCCGAGCTGGTTGATCTGGCTCGGCCCGGGCGCGTCCAGAGTCGAGATCGCAACCTGCGCGGAGAGGAAGCCGTCGTTTTCGACGGTGCCGCTGGTTCCGCTCGGCGCGCCATTGGATTCGATCACCAGGCCGTAGGCGGTGCCGGGAATCCCCTCCTCCGCCGTCACTGTCATGGTGCCGTAGTTGCCGATGGTGCCGGCGAAGCTGTCGCTCTGCACGCGAATGCCATAGGCATCGGCCGCCCCCTCCGGCGCGGAGGCATGGACGGTCATGGTGCCGTTGTTGGCAAGGACGCCGGTCAGATTGGGAGCGACGACATGTATGCCGGCTGCGTTCGCGGATTCGAAGCCATCGCCATCCGCATTCGCCGTGACCGTCATATTTCCAGCATTGTTGGCCTGGACGGTCAGCTGATCGGTCGAACTGGTCTGGATGTATGCCCCGGTCGCCGAAGCGAAACCCTGGGAGAAGCTGCCCGTGGCCGAGGCGGAAGCCAGCACCGAAACATTGCCGCTGTTGGTGAAGTTGGCCGCGCCCGAATCCACGAAGCCCATGATCTGGCGCGACCCGAAGGCCGCCGCGCTGGCCGAGGGGGAACTCGAAGCCTCCGCGCCGGCAATGGCGCTGACATCGAGCGAAACCGTAGTCGTGATATTGCTGGTGGCGGCCGCAGACTGGGCGGTGTGGTTCTGGTCGAGCCCGACGCTGAATGCATTGGCTGCGGCATCGCTGCTGGCACCCGTCGCGGTAGCATTGGCTTGCGAAGCCACTGTCATCACGCCGCTGGTGAGATTGCCGCTGACGTTCCCGCTGCTGCTGAAAACCGACTGGAAGATGCCTTGAGAGCTCGCGCTGGCAACGGCGGTGACGGAATCGTCGCTGTTGGAGGCAATGGCATCGACGGAGACGCTGATGCCGCCGCTGTTGTCTGCATTCGCCGGTGCGTCGCCCGCGCGCGTGATGTTCTGCGAGATACCGACGCCCTCTCCCATCGCGGTACCGGACCCTGCGCCCGCCGCTTCGGCCACGACACTGACGTCGATGGTGCTGAGACTGGTGTTGGTAACCCCCAGACCGATGAGCTGACCTTCGTCGAAGCCCAGGATCATGCCGTCGCTGCGGTTCTGCAGAATGCCCGCGCCGAAGGCAGTCGCGAAGCTTTCGCCGGATCCGCCGTCGGCCATGGCCGAGGCACTGACGATCATTGTGCCGGTGTTGGAGGCAGAGGCGCCGGCGGCGGTATTGCCGAAGGCGGTCTGCGCGATACCAGTCGCCGCTGCGTCTGCCGAGGCCCCGGAGGAACTCTCGGCTCCGGCGACGGCAGTCACGTTGGTGTTGCCGTCGGTGGTCGCTGTGAGCTGGATGTTCTCGTCGAAGGACTGCCCGCTCTGCGCGATGCCAGCCGCACGCGCTTGCGCTTGCGCGAAACTCTCCGCCGCATTGGCCTGGGACAGCGCCGTCGCGTCGAGATCGCCCGTGACAGTCGAGGTGACTTCAATCTCGCCGTAGCCGCTCGCCATCTGACGGATGCCGAAGGCTTCGGCCTGGGCGTTGTCGGTGTCGATGGCTTCGTCGAGTCCGGCGCTCGCCATCGCCGCGATGGTCCCGGAGGAGGAAACCGTTTGACTGCCGGAAGGACCGGACAGGAAGGTGAAGCTTTCCTGCGAGATACCGGTGGCCTCGGCGGAGATCGCCCCGTGGAAGGAGAAACTCGAGCTGAATGCGCCGTCTGCCGAGGCGCTGACGGCAATGTTTCCGCCGTTGACGACGGACAGCGCCGCGGTGTCGATTCCCTCGGCCTCCTGAGCGATGCCCTGAGCCGTCGCTTCCACCGCCCCGTTCGAGAAGCCTTCGTGGGAGACAATCGCGGAAACGTCGATGTTCCCCGTCTGGGCGACCGAAAGATCGGCGTTCAGGCCAGAGGACTCGCCGCCGTTGCCGGTCTGGCGGATGCCCTGGGCTTCGGCGAAAGCAGTCTCTCCGGCATCGCTATCGCCGACAGTCGTCTCGGCTGCGACAGAGATGTCGCCGCTGTTCGTGACCGTCGAGGTCATGTCCTCCACGAAATCGGCGTCCTGTGCGATCCCCGCCGCGATGGCCGTGGCACTGGAAAACCCGAAGGAGGTTGCCGCCGCGGAGGCGACCGAGGAGACCTGGATCAGGCTGGAGTTCGTTGCGGTCAGCAGGGAGCTGCTGCCGCCATCCGCAGACTGCAAGATGCCGATGCCGCTGGAGTACGCCCTGGCGGCCGCGGAGTTGGCATTGGCCGAAGCCAGCGACTCGACAAGAAGCGAGCCGGAGTTCGTGCCCGAGAAATCCGTCGTAACGGCACTTTCCGAGATCTGCAGAATGCCCGCCGCCTCGGCGTTCGCCTCTGCGTCGCCGAAGGGAGAGCTTGCCTCGCTGATCGCCGAGACGTCGATGGTCGAGGCGGAGGAGTTGGTGACCGCGCTGATCGCATTGGCCGGCGGCGGCGCCTCGCTCGGAGCAAGTTCGATAAAGATACCCGTGGCAATGGCATCGCTATCTTCGGCATCGTCCGCCGTGGCGGTCACGGCGAGCGTGCCGTTGTTGTTGACCGTCGCGTCTAGTTCGGTGAAGGCCCGCAGTTCGATGCCGTGGGCCAAGGCTTCGGCATCATCGAATTCGCCTGTCGCAATGTCGGAGGCCACCACAGTGACCATGTCGCTGTTCGAGATCGACACGTCGATGTTCGTTGACCCGAAGCGAATGCCGTAAGCCTCCTCGACGTGGGTCCCCGCAACGTCGCTTCCGACCTGCAGTTGGCCTTCGTTCGAAATGCTGACGGGGGCATCGGTGAACAAGATGTCGATCCCCGTTTCGCCCGCGTGCAGGACCCCGCTGTTGGTTATCACTCCGGCGACGTTGGAATCGAAGATCCCGATTCCCCTTTCATCGGCAACCAGGTTGCCGCTGTTCGTGATTCCACCGCTGACGTTGCTTCCGTCGGTCACCAGGATACCGGTCGCGTTGGGCGAGACGTCGCCGATCTCCCCTTCGTTGGCGATGCCGTCGGTGGTCACCGTCGAATTCGAAACCAGGATGTAGTCGGTGCTTTCCGCCGCGCCGACGGCAACCCCGGTTACCGTCGTGTCGAAGACTTCGATGCCCTGAGCCTGAGCGGGTGAGAGCGTGGCCTCCCAGGTCCCCGCGAGGGCGATAACCGATGTGCTGACAAGAAGCGCGCGAAATGCACTCTGAGATGACTGCTTTACCATGTATCCCCCGTGTCGAACCGGTGACCCGGACCCGACTGAAAAGTGTCGCCGATTTGTCCGCAGTGTAATCAAATTACCGCAGGAGGGCACACCTAATTACATATAAACAAATGAAAATTCATTCCCGTTGCCTTGCCGCCACGATTCTGAAGTCGCCGCACACTAATTGCGGATAGCGCTAAATAGAACGCTTCATATTCGCCTATTTAGCTCTGCGAGGAAATCCTTCCTGGCCAGCTTGACAGTATCGTTATATCTCCATGAATATAACGTAACGACCTGGGAGATCGTGAAAATGCGCAAGCCATGCTTGGCGCTCGCCGTTATTCTGGCCGGCCTGCTGACGCCGGGCGTTCACCCTGCCAAGGCCGAGGACCTGACCGTCTTTGCCGCCGCCAGCCTGACCGACGTCATGACCGCCGCCGGCGAGGTTTTCCGGGGAAAAACCGGCAGCGAGGTCCGCTTTTCCTTCGCTTCCTCCTCCACTCTGGCTCGACAGATCGAAGCCGGCGCGCCCGCACAGATCTTCGCCTCGGCCAACGAATCCTGGATGGACTACCTGGAGGAAAGGCAGCTGATCCTCGCCGGGAGCCGCGAGAGTCCGATCGCCAACCGGCTGGTGCTGATCGCGCCGGCGTCCTCCGCGCGCGGCAGCGTGGGGGTGGACGTGAACCTCGACCTCCCCGCCCTGCTTGGCGAGGGTGGCCGGCTTGTCCTGGGCGATCCGGAGCATGTTCCGGCCGGAATCTACGCCAAGCAGGCCCTGAAGAGCCTCGGTCTCTGGGCAGGTGTGGAAGACCGCCTGGCGCGGACCGACACTGCGCGCGCCGCGCTGGCCTTGGTCGAAAGCGGCGAAGCGCCGCTCGGCATCGTCTATGCGACCGACGCCAAGATCTCCGAAGGCGTCGAGGCGGTCGGCACGATTCCGGCGAGCGCGCACACGCCGATCACCTACCCCTTCGCCCTGCTCGCAGAGGGGGACGGCGAAGCGGCGCGCGCTTTCCTCGCCTACCTGCTCGGCGAAGAGGGAATCTCGATCTTCGAAAGCTTCGGATTCTCGCGCGCGGAGCAGGAGTAACCCCCGGATGCTCAGTCCCGCCGAACTGGAAGCGCTACTGCTCAGCCTGAAAATCGCGCTGGTCGCGGTGGCTTTCGCCCTGCCCTTCGCCCTCGGCGCGGCGCTGCTGCTGGCGCGCTACGACTTTCCCGGAAAGGCCCTGATCGACGGTCTGGTCCACCTTCCTCTGATCCTGCCGCCCGTAGTGATGGGCTATCTGCTGCTGATCTCCCTGGGCACCAAGGCGCCGCTTGGCGCCTGGCTGAACGAGACCCTGGGCATTCGCTTCATCTTCGACTGGAAGGGCGCGGCGCTGGCCGCCGCCATCGTCACCTTTCCCTTTCAGGTCCGCGCCATCCGCCTGGCGATGGAAGCGATCGACAGGGGTCTGTCGGAGGCCGCCGAGACCCTCGGCGCCGGCCCCCTCGACCGCTTTGTCAACATCACCCTGCCCCTGGCCCTGCCCGGCGTCCTGGCCGGCGCGATCACCGCCTTCGCCGCCAGTCTGGGAGAATTCGGCGCGATCATCACCTTCGTCTCCAACATCCCCGGCGAGACCCGAACCCTGCCGCTGGCGATCTACACGGCGATCCAGACGCCCGGCGGTGAAGTCGCGGCGGCGCGTCTCGCCGCGCTCTCCATCGCCCTGGCGCTGGCCGGCCTGGTTCTCTCGGAAGTCGCTGCCCGCAGGCTGCGCGCACGCAACGGCCTATGACCCTCGACGTCCGCTTCGCCCATAGCTTCGGCGGCTTTTCCCTGGATATCAACTTCTCCGCAGAGAGTTCTGGAATTACTGCGCTTTTCGGACCCTCCGGATCTGGAAAATCCTCGACAGTCAATGCCATCGCCGGGCTGCTCTCGCCGCGCCAGGGGCATATCAGTCTGGGCGATCGGGTTCTCTTCGACAGCCACACCGGCCAGAGTCTTCCGGCGCGCAAGCGCCAGGTCGGCTATGTGTTTCAGGATGCGCGGCTGTTTCCGCATATGTCGGTGCGCGCCAATCTGGAGTTCGGCGCCAGACGCCGCGGCGGCACGGCGGCGGCGCGCGAAGATTTTGACCACATCGTCGATCTGCTGGGTCTCGGCCATCTGCTCGCCCGCAGGCCGCGCGCCCTCTCCGGCGGCGAGAAGCAGCGCGTAGCGCTGGGACGCGCCATGCTGTCGCGCCCGCGCCTGCTGCTGCTCGACGAACCCCTGGCCGCCATCGACCCGTCGCGCAAGGCGGAGATCCTGCCCTACTTCGAACGGCTGCGCGACGAGGCCGGCGTTCCCATCGTCTATGTCAGCCATTCGGTCGACGAGGTCGGGCGGCTCGCCGATCGCCTGGTGGTGCTGAACGAAGGCCGGGTCGCCGCCCAGGGCCCGGTCCATGAGATCATGTCGCGCCTAGACCTCTTCCCGCTGACCGGGCGCTTCGAGGCCGGCGCGGTGATCGAGGCCGCGGTCCTGCGCCACGAGGAGGCGGATCACCTGACCGAGGTCGGTTTCGACGGCGGGCGGCTGTGGGTACCCCGCATCCAGGCGCCAGCCGGCAGCCGCCTGCGCCTGCGGATCCGTGCGCGCGACGTCATGTTGGCGCTCGGCCAACCCGAGGGGATCAGCGCCAACAACATCCTGCGCGGCACCATCACGGAGATCCGCCGCGACGAGGGCCCCTACCTGGATATCCGGATGCTGTGCGGCCAGACACCCTTGATCGCCCGCATCACCCACCGTTCCCTGCGCCGCCTCGGCCTGCGTCCCGGTCTGGAGATCTTCGCGGTGATCAAATCCGCCACGGTCGACCGCCACGCCGCGCGGCTAAGGTGATGGCGGGCAAATCCTGTGCGCCTTCTCCCGCGTCGCAACCCAGAGGCCACCGATTACCGCCACAAGCCCAACCAGCGTGCCGGGGGTCAGAGCCTCCCCGAGCAGCAGAACGCCGAGCAGGGCGGCGGTAATCGGGCTCAACGCAAGGAAAACCGTGACCCGGGTCGGCGTGGTCTGCTTCAGGGCCCAGAGCCAGAGCAGGAAGCCCGCCCCGCTGGACAGACCGATGAAGGCGACTGCCGCCCAGCCGGCGGGAGAAAGCGCCGGAGGCGCTGCGTAGAGGCCTTCCGGGAGCGACAGGATCGCGAGGAAAAGTACGGCGGCGAACATCGCCAGGGTGCCAACCGAAAGCGTCGGATTGCGGCCAAGATAAGGCCGGTAGAGCACCGAGCAGACGGCGCCGCAGCAGGCCGCGCCGAGGACGCAGGCGGCGCCGAGCCACTCGGTTTCGACCGTCTCGACCAGCAGGCCCTCGCCCAGGGTCACGGCCACTCCGGCGATGGAGAGCAGCACTCCCGCCGTCTTGGCGGCGGTCAGCTTCTCCCGCCCCAGCGCCGCGGCGAAGAGCATGGTCAGCAGCGGAAAGGTGGTGAACAGCAGCCCCGCGCGGGTCGCCGGCATGTACTTCAGGCCGACATTAAGCAGTGCGATCAGCAGGCCGAACTGCACCACGCCGAGCGCCATCACGATCCCCACGTCCCGGCGCAGGATGGCGACGCCCTGCCCGCGCAGAGCGACGCCCACGACAAAGGGCAGCAGGCAGAGCACGGCGATGGCGTAGCGCAGCAGGGCCAGGGAGGCCGGTCCGATGTCCTGGGCGATGAAGCGGGTCGCGACCAGGGCGGCGCCGACCTGAATGCCGGTGGCCATGGCGGCCAGCAGGGCCAGGCGCTCCCGTCCTGGGTTCACAGCTGCAGATCCCAGTTCTGGCCGACAAGATCGACACCGAAGGAATGGTGCGGCTCCTCCTCCACCAGCACGAAGCCCGCCGCCTCGTAGATCCGCCGCGCCGACACCAGGATGTCGTTGGTCCAGAGGGTCAGCTTGCGGTAGCCCTTGGCCCGTGCGAAGGCGATACATTCCCCGACCAGCCGCGCGCCGATGCCGAGCCCGCGCGCCGAAGCGTCGACATAGAGCATGCGCAGTTTTGCCACCTCTTGCGACTGGCGAACCACGAAGACGCTGCCGACGACCTCTCCGTTGCGCTCGGCGATCCAGCAGTTCTCCCAGGCCGGATCGAAGGTCCTGATGAACTCGGCGCCGATCTCGGCGACCAGTGCCTCAAAGCTTCCGTCCCAACCGTACTCCCGGTGATAGAGTGTAGCCTGACGGGAGACCACCAGGCCGATGTCGCCAGGCCGGTGCGGCCTAAGGATGTAGGGCGGTTGGGTTTCCTCCCCAATCTCCAGCAGGTTCCGGACCGTTGCCATCGCGGCGATCAGGCGCTCCCGCGCCTCGGGCGGCAGCTGCTCCAGCATGGCCGAAAACTCCGCCTGAGAGGCTTCGTTCAGCGGCACGAAAGCGGCGCGCCCGGCGTCGGTCAGCTCGAGGACGTTCTGCCGGGCATCGCTGCGGGAGAGCGCACGCTGGAGCAGCCCCCGCCGCTCGAACTTCTTCAGGATGCGGCTGAGATACCCCGCATCCAAACCGAGGTCCCGTCCGATCCCCGTTGCCGTCAGCCCCTGCTGCGTCGCCAGTTCGTAAAGCACCCGCGCCTCGGTCAGGGAGAACTCGCTTTTCAGCAGTCCTTCCTCCAGCAGGCCGGCCTGCCGGCTGTAGAAGCGGGTGAAATCCCGCATGGCGGCGACTTGGGCATCGAGCTTTGTGGGATCCCGGGCCATGGCACGCTCCCTTTGCGTCAGAGCTCTCTACCCTCGGCGGTTTACTTGACTTAGTCAAATAATATGGCTGGAGCGCAGGGCAGACCGCCTCACGCTTTCTTGTCCGTCAGAGTCGACAGGAAGCTTGCAGCAGTGCATCGCGCTGCAAATATCTATCCGATAGTCTGCGCAGAACGAAGCATGGGAGGCTCACCAATGCAGATCCACCGCCTTGCCGGCGCCGCACTGACCTGCGGTGTCCTCGCGCTCGCGGCCAGCGCCGCACAGGCCCAGACCGTCAAGGTCACGCCCCTCGGCAGCCACGAGGGCGAATTCTGCCAACTCGACCGCGCCTTAATCTTCGAGGATCCCGACGGCACCCGCATTCTCTATGACGCCGGACGCACCGTCGCCGGCGGCGAGGATCCGCGCCTCGGCAAAATCGACGCGGTTCTGGTCAGCCATATGCACGGCGACCATGTCGGCGACCGCCACATCGAAAGCGTCATGACCGGCGCCTGCGAGGGGCTCGACTTCCCGGTCGTGGCAACCCCGAACACCAACAGCGTCACCATCGCCCATGCCAAAGGCGCCAAGATCGTCACCGGCAGCGAGATGCCCTCGTTCTTCGCCAACAAGCTGCAGGCGGCAGGCGGCAATCCTGAAGACTCGCAGCTGGTGCGCTTCGGCGCCTCACGAAGCGTTGGCGGCATCACCATCACCACGGTGCCGGCGGTCCACTCCAATGGTATTTCCGGCGCGATGATCGGTGGGCCCCTTGGTGAAATGCTGCAGTCAGCAGGTCTGACCGCCTACGCAGGCCCGCCGACCGGCTACGTGCTGACCTTCTCCAACGGCCTTGTCGCCTATCTCTCCGGCGATACCGGGGTCACCGCCGAGCAGAAGACCGTGGTCGCCGACCAGTATGGCGCGGAACTCGTGGTGATGAACATCGGCGATACCTTCACCACCGGCCCGGCCGAGGCCGCCTTCGTGATCAACGAGCTGATCGGGCCGGCCGCGGTGATCCCTTCTCACGCCAACCAGCCCTCAACTTCCGGCGGCGAGCTGCTGGCAGGAACCCGGGCCGCAGCCTTCGTAGAGGCCGTCGAGGTGCCCGTGCATCTGCCGCTCAGCGGCCGGACCATGGAGTTCGATGGCAATGGAACCTGCACGGCGGGGTGCTAAGCGGCGGCGCAAGCTCGATCGATTAGCTTAGAATGTAGAGCGCCCAGCCGCCGGCCGCGGTTAGCAGTACGACCAGCCAGGGCGGTAGCTTCCAGAAGGCCAGCAGCGTGAAAGCCACGGCCGCGAGAGCGAAGTCGCCAGCTGACAGGATGGCGCTGGTCCAGACCGGATCGTAGAGCGCGGCAAGCAGCAGGCCGACCACAGCCGCATTGACCCCGAGCAGGGCCCTGCGGACGACGCGCAGCCGCCGCAGCGAGTCCCAGAACGGCAAGGCGCCAACGACCAACAGAAAGGAAGGCACGGCGATCGCCAACATGCAGATCGCCGCGCCGAGCCAGCCATTCGGCGTGGGTTCCATGACCGTGCCGAGGAAGGCGGCGAAGGTGAACAGCGGACCCGGGATCGCTTGCGCTGCGCCGTAGCCGGCGAGGAAATCGTCCTCCGAAACCCAGCCCGGCGGCACGACCTCCGACTGCAGCAGAGGCAAGACGACGTGGCCGCCGCCGAAGACCAGCGCGCCGGCGCGATAGAAACTGTCGATCAGCTCGATGGTCTGGGCGGGATAGGCCGCCGCCAGCAGCGGCAGGCCGGCAAGCAGCAGAAAGAACGCCCCCAGACAGGCTAGCGCAACCGGCTTGCCCAGCTCGATGTTCAGCGCCGAGCGCGATTCCTCCACGTCCTGGCGCGCAAACGACAATCCGGCAAGGCCACCGCCCAGTATCACAAGAACCTGGGCAAGCGGACCCGGCGCGGCCAGCACCACGGCGGCGGCCACCACCGCCAAGCTGATTCGCGGAGGATCGGGACAGAGCGTCCGCGCCATGCCCCAAACCGCCTGGGCAACCACAGCAACGGCGACGACCTTCAAGCCGTGCAGCGCACCGCCTGAGACTCCCTCGCCAAAGGCCAGCATCCCATAGCCGAAAGCCAGCATGGCCAGGGCCGAGGGCAGGGTAAAGGCGAACCACGCTGCGAAAGCGCCCGGGAGCCCCGCCTTTGCGAGCCCGATGCCAATGCCGACCTGACTGGAAGCTGGGCCGGGCAGGAACTGGCAAAGCGCGACCAGATCGGCATAGGCGCGCTCGTCGATCCAGCGCCGCCGCACCACGAAGTCCTCGCGAAAATAGCCGAGATGGGCGACCGGCCCGCCGAAGGATGTCAAGCCGAGGCGGAGGAAGGCGAGAAATACCTGCCCCAGCGTCGCCTCGGTCTCGGCGGGAGTCTCGGAGTCGGTCTGCTGCGTGCGCTGCATGGCTTGCCTTATCGCGACGGCGCCCCTTGTTTAGCAGGCGTAGGTTGTTCTTTCTTTACGGAGAAGAAAACGGCAATTGCTGTAGGCTCAGCCGAGCTCGAATGTCGTCACGCCATAGACCTTCGTAAGGTCGATCTTCGGTTCCGCGCCGGTGTACATCCGCGCGGTCTCGAAGACCGGCGTCATGTCGTGGCGCGCGACCAGGGCCTTGGCCGCGGGGTTGACGTCGGGAATGTCGAGAAACACCGCTTCTCCGGGCACTTGAGCCGAGAGCGCCTGGTACAGGGCTTCCGCGGCAGCAGCGTCATCCGCGAACAGCGGGCCGATCTTATGTCCCTCGCGGCAGCGGCGGATCGCCCCATATCCCGCGAGACGCCCCTCGCGCCGTAGTCCGAAGGCTGTGGAGTCCTGCATACTGAGCCAGGCCGCCAGGAAGCTGCTGCGCGCAACGGGGAAGCAGCCGCGGTCGTAGGCCTCAACTTCCGCGAAAGGCAGATGGGAAAGCGGAACCACGCCGGAAAGCTCGCCCGCCTCTCCCCTGCCCAGATAGCGGATGTTGTTGTAGGCCAGCCGAAAACCGGATTTCCGATAGTTGGCCTGCTGATCGACGACGCCGTCGAGGCCGACGTTGCGCGCAGCCAGATAGTCCATACAGGCCTGCCAGATGCGCAGACCGTAGCCCTTGCCGCGATGCTCCGGCTTGACGATGTAGAAGCCGAGGAAGCCGAAGGTCTCGTCGTAGGCGACGCCGGAGATGCAGGCGATCGGCTCGCCGTCCAACAGCCCCAGGAAGAAGCCGCTCGGATCGGCGGCATAGAAGCAGGGCGCCTCGTTCAAACCTGGATTCCACCCCTCCGCCGCGGCCCAGTCCGCCGCCTGACTCAGCTCGTGCCGTTCCATCCTGCGAATCTCGAACGACTTCCCGGTCATTCCGCTCAGTCCCTTTCAGAGCTCTACGCGACAGCTGATGTCCGCCAGCAGGCTACGCAAGCGCGGCAGGTCCCGTCACCGGCAAAGTGAAAAAATAGGCCCGGCGAAGGCTTCGCCGGGCCGGGGTACACAGTCTCGCATGCGGGGAGGACCGCAGAGCCTCGCCCGCTTTTTCCTAAGCGGTGGCGCCTAGCGGAGCGTCGTCGGCGCCCTTCCGCTCGCCGCGCGGCGTGCGCGAAGTCTTTCGCATGTCGGTGCGGACGTGCTTGTCGCTATAGCCATTGAAGACATGACCGAGCAGTCCGCGATTGAGATCCGAGGTGCCGAACATCCAGTCGGCGATCGGGAAGGTCAGGTTCATGTTCCGCTCCATCATAATCGCCTGATTATGATGCGCCGTGTGGTGGCGCCGGATGGTGTTGACGAAGGGCATGTTGCGGACGAACCAGTTCTCCTCGACATGGCAGCAGAAGTGCATGAACTCGTAGACCAGATACATGCCGGTGGTCGTGGACATCAGCAACCAGCCAACGTTGGCCGAGATCAGCCAGCCCATGACCAGGGCCCCGGGGATCGACATCAGGATGAAGACCACCAGCGCATAAGGCGGGAAGAAGGTCACGCGCCAATCCTTCTGATCGGCGAAGCGCATTTCGGAGTCCGTGAAGAACTGATGATGGGTGAGGGTGTGGCGCGAATAGATCGCGCGCAGGCCGGGAAAGCGCAGCGGGCGGTGCATCACGTGGCGGTGCAGGAACCACTCGAAGACGTTGCAGATCAGGAAGACGACCGGAATGGTCAGCCATTCCCACCAGACCACGTTGGAGATGTTCGAGACGTAGATGTAGAAGGCGGCAAAACCGATGGTGTAGATCACCGCCACATGCAGCCAGCCATTATACCACCCGGCAATCCGCCGCCGGTACTCGCCTCGGAAATCGCGCTGGCGATCGCTCATCGGGGTTGTGGTCAATTCCATGAGTCCAAGCCTCTTGCGTTTGCTGGTTTTGGCAGTTCGGCAGCCTCGCCGTTCAATCTGATATATTAGAGATAGATCAGATGAAAATCAAGTCTCCACTCGTGAACCGAGAGCAGTGTACCGCCCCTACTCCGCAGCCTTTTCGCCCTGTTGCAGGGCGAAGATCGAAGTGTAGCCGCCGCTCCAGTCCGGCGGGATCAGATAGTACCCCGGCTCGTGATGCGCCCATTTGGCGGGCTTGCCGCGAATAATCTGCTGCTCGTACTGGGAGCGTAGCGGATTGAAGGTATAGGGCATGGCATCCGCCGCCGAGACGACGTTGAGCAGCAACGGCCGTCCGCGCGGTGAGTTGTTCGGCTTGGAGCCGTGCACCATGCGATAGTTGTGCAGGGTGATCGATCCGGCCGGTCCGTGCAGGTAGTCCGCTTTAGCGTCGTCGACGCGCTCCTGGTCGGACGGCTGAATGTCGCCGGTCCAGGAGCCCTCCGCGTTGTAGTGATCGAAGATCTCACCCTTGTGGCTGCCCGGAATGACGCCCAGCGGGCCCTGCTCCATGCCGCAATCATAGAGGTAGGTGCCGCAGGTCAGCACGGCGTTGTTGCTATGCGGGAAGAATGGCACGTCCTGATGCCACTTCACCTCGGCGCCGCCCTTGGCCCATTTGAAGTTGAGCTTCGACTGGTAGAACTTGACGTCGGGTCCCAGCACGTCCTCCAGCAGATCGCCGAGACGCGACTGCACGAGGTAATCCCAGAACACAACATCCTCGTCGCAGGGGCTGGAGACCCGGCGCAGCCGCGGTTCCTCCTTGCTGTGGCCGGGCTCCAGATCGAACACCGAATCCGACTTGGCGATCTCCCGGCTGCGCTCGATCAGGTTGTCGACAGCGCCGCGCAGTTTCTCCAGCCATGTCTTCTCGATGAAGCCTTCGACCAGGAGATAACCCTTGTCGAAATAGGACTCGCGCTCGGCCTGGCTCAGAACCTTGGGCGGGGTTTTCAGGATGTCTTCGGGGGACATGGTTCACCTCCTCCTTTGAAGGCGCGGGATCATCTGAAGCCAAGCAGCTGATCAGGCAGCCACAGGGCGGTCTGCGGAAAGGACATCACGATCGCCAGGGCGATGACCTGGATTACCAGAAACGGCATGACGCCCTTGTACATATGACTCAGCGTGATTTCCGGCGGCGCGATGCCGCGGAGATAGAAGATGGCGGGCGCCATCGGCGGCGTGAGATAGCTCGACTGGATCATGATCAGCAGCAGCATGCAGAACCACACCGGGTCGAAGAAGGCGCCGTAGTTTGCCGCCGCCCAGGCGTCGCGCATGAAGGGCATGAACAGCGGCACGAAGATCAGCAGGATAGAGATCCACTCGAGGAAGAATCCGGCGATGAAAACCATCAGCAGGAAGAGTATCAGCAACTCCCAAGGCCCGAGCTGGACCGCCTCGATCAGATCGCGCATCACGCCCATGCCGCCGGCGCCGACGAAGACGCCGGTGAAGATGCTGCCACCGAGCAGAATCAGCATGATCATGGCTGTCACGGTCAGCGTTTTGATCAAGGTTTCCTTGAACATCGTGAGCGAGAAGCGGCCATAGGCCACGGTCAGGATGAAGGCGCCGGCCGCGCCAAGGGCAGCCGCCTCGGTCGGCGCGGCCAGGCCCATCATGATCGAACCGAGCACCGCAAAGATCATCAGCAGCGGCGGCACCAGAGCCTTGACGGTGATGGCGAGCTTTTCCATCAGGTTAGGATCATCGTCACTGGGCGGAACCTTCGGCGCCGTCTCCGGTCGCACGATACAGATGCCCAGGATGTAGAGAATATAGAGCCCAGAGAGAATCAGCCCGGGGAAGATCATGCCGACCATCAGATCGCCGATCGAGACGTCGGCGATCGGACCCATCACCACCACCACCACCGAGGGCGGAATGATCGTGCCCAGCGAGCCGCCGGCACAGATTGTTCCCGAGATCAGCGACTTGGAATAGGCGTAGCGCAGCATCGCCGGTATCGCGAGCATCCCGACTACGGTCTCCGTCGCACCGATTACTCCGGTCGAGGCGGCGAAGATGATGCACATGATGATGGTGCCGATGGCGAGGCCGCCGGGCAGATGCTTGGTCCAGAGATGCACCGCTTCGAACAGCCGCTCGGCGATGCCGGAGCGCTCCAGCATCGCGCCCATGAAAACGAACAGCGGAACGGCAGCCAGCACGAAATTGCCGGCGATGTCCTCGACCTTCTGGGTGTACTGGAAGAAGCTGGCCATGCCGAAGGTGTGGAGACCGAAGACGAAGGCCACGCACATCAGCGAGAAGGCAACCGGAAAGCCGAGGAAGATCAGCAGGAAGAGCGCCGGAAACATCAAGAGGGCTTCCATTGGCTCAGCCCTCCGCTTTCTGCGCGATCGGCCGGCCTCTCAGAACCGCGATGCATTTGACGATTTCGGCCACCACCTGAAGCGTCAGCAGCATGAAGCCCGCCGCGATCAGCATGCGAAACGGCCAGATCGGCGGATTCCAGGCAGAAGCCCCGCTATGTTCGCCGCTTAAATAGGATCGCAATGCATAGTCGAACAAGGCATCGCAGAGCAGCACCAGAAACGGCAGGAACAGAAATACGTAAAGCACCAGATCGACGCTGGCCTTTCGGCGATGCGAAAAGCGGCTATAGAGCAAGTCGATGCGAATATGCGTGCCCTTCATCAGCGCGATCGCGGCGCCGAGCAGGAAGTGCGTGCCAGTGAGGATATAGCCCAACTCGAAGGCCCAGATTGTCGGCGCGCCGAAAAGATAGCGCGAGAAAACCTCGAAGCAGGTGGCGAGTATCAGCGGGATGATGATCAGCGAGGTAAGTACACCGACGCTTCCGGTAATGCGTTCGATGACCCTAACGACGATTTCCATGAGAACTGCGCTGCTGTTTTCTGGGGATCGTAACTGGATCGACTGTTTTACCTGAAAAGCGGGCTGGAAGCGCCGAAGCGCCCCCAGCCCGGTCAGGCCTACGGGATAGTGGTTACTGTCCGCGAACCTTGACGTTGCGGTACTTATTCGCACCTGCCCAGAGCTCGTCGAACTCTTTCTGGCTCTCGAGGACACGCGCGAACCATTCGTTCTCGGCCGCCTTCTCATCAGCCCAGGCCAGGCCCGCCTCACGTGCAGCGTACTGGACCTCTGCGTCGAGTTCGATGATCTCGTTGCCCTGCTCGCGGAAGAATTCCAGCGCCTTGGCATCCTCCTGACCGATCGTCAGCCAGGAGTTCATCGTCGTCTGGAAGGCCGCGTCGCGAACCAGTTCCTGATCCTCAGCCGAGAGCGAGGCCCAGGCATCCTTGTTGATCACCAGCTCGAAAGGCGCAGTCGGCTGATGCACGCCCGGGATGATCACGTACTTGGTCACCTGGTGGAAACCCGGCGAGATGTTCTCCCACAGCGTGCCCCACTCGGTGGCGTCGATCGTGCCGCGCTCAAGCGCCGGGTAGACGTCGCCGCCCGGTGTGGTCACGGGCGCCGCGCCCATGCTTTCGGAGATCTCCAGCCAGGCGCCGGCGGTCCTCAGCTTCAAACCCTGCAGATCCTCAAGCGTTCGAACCGGCTTGCGGGAATGGAGAAAGACCTCGGCGGTGCGAATGAACAGCGGCATTGAGACGAGGTTGAACTTCTCGTCGCGCCACTCGTTCTGTAGTTCCGCGCCGCCGGCCCGGTACATCCAGTGCAGCATCCGCTCGGTGTCGAAGCTGCCGGCGAAGCCGCCGAACAGCACGGCGGTCGGATCGGCGCCCCAATCGTAGCCGATCCAGGTATGCCCCATGTCGGCGACGCCCTGCTGCACCGTCTCGGAGACCTTCAGGGCCGGGCCGAGGGTGCCGCCGGGAAAGACCTCGATGGAAATCCTGCCATCGGAAAGCTGGGCGACCTTATCGGCAAAGGCCTGGGCGCCGATGTCCATCAACGGGCCGCCGCCCCAGCCGGTGGCCATCTTGAACTCATGCTCCTGCGCGCTCGCGGGCGCCGAGAGACTCATACCGACCGCCAGCGCGACGGCGCCGGTCAGCTGCGAAATTTTTGAAATTCTAGACATTTCTAAACGTCCTCCCTTTCTTTACGTGCTCAGTTTGCTTGGGTTGTTGCAAAGGTGCCTAAGCGCCGATGTTCTTCAAGGCGATGCCGATATCTTCCTCGGTCATCTCCCACTCGTTGTTGAAGTTGGCGACGATGGCCTTCATGAAGGCTTGATGCTTGGCAAGAGCCGCCTGGTCGTTGCCGAGATGCTCTGCAAGCATGGCCAGGGCCAGCTGCGCTGGCTCGGGGCCCTCGTAACTCCACTCGAAGCCATTCTCGGAAAGCTGCTTTATGTCCGTGCGCGGATCCAGGGGCTCGCCGTCGACCGTGACCGCAAGCCCGTCCAGAGTCCGATCTCCGCGATAGACTTTCATCTCAACCTGCATTCCCTCTCTCGTACCCGCCCCTGTTGCCGGGGCCATCCCTTGCGGGTTCTGGGTCCTGCACGCGGCACCGCCGCGCTTCATCTACTACTGATATATCTAGCGTATGCTAAGGACAAGGCTCTCGCAAGTCGCCAGGTCAGGAAGTTCATCTCTGGGACCGACCGGCCGCTGCGAATCAGTCGTCGAGCCGCGCGCCCTCGCTGTTCAGCAGGCTGCGCAGCTCTTCCCCGGAAAGCTCCCGCAGGGATCGCCCCGTGCGCAGCGACTCCACGGCGGCGAGCCCGGCGGCCTGGCCGTAGCCGAAGCACTGCGCCGTGACCCGGGCCGAAGCCAGCGCTTCGTGCTCGGCGCTGAGACAGCGCCCGGCGGCGATCAGGTTCTGGCCTTGCGCGGGGATCAGGGCGTCGAAGGGGATCTCGTAGTAGTCGTCGAGCAGCCACTCGAGCTTCGGCTTGTCGCCGGCATGCAATTCGATCGGCCAGGGACAGCGCACGATGCCGTCCTTGCGCTTGCGGCGCCCGACCACGTCCGCGTTGCTGAGGCGGGCCCGGCCGGCGATCGAGCGCGACTGGCGCACCCCGGCCTGAACGCCGGTATCGAGCACGTAGCTCTCCGCGCAGCCGGGGATCTTGTCCTTGAGGAAGCGCGCGTACTCGCGCACCTGCGCCCGGCCGACGAACTCGGCCTCGGTCAGATCCTCCGGATCGCCCGGATAGAGGTCGCGGCCATCGCGGCCAAGCAACCGTGTCGCATTGACAAGTAGCTGGCCCGGGCGTGGCGTCGCAAAGATCCAGATCTTGGCACGCGGCAGCGCATAGCCGCTGCCATTGGACTCGATCAGCATCTGCGAGACATCCGGGCTGCAGATGGTGTCGGCTCCCCAGTAGTTCGTGAAGCGCGCGACGTCGACCCCGCCAAGTCGGAAGATCATCGTCGGGTTTTGCACCTTGCCGCCGTCGCCGACAGTGAAAGGCAGGCCGGCGCGGTGCACCACGTCGCCGTCGCCACTGGCGTCGATCACGATGCAGGCGTGGATCGCTGTCAGGCCCGCCTTGCCGGCAACGACGACGCCACAGAGGGCATCGTCTTCCCGGATTACGCCGACCAGCAGGCTGTGGTAGAGAACCTTGACTCCGGCATCTTCGAGGAAGGCGTCGCCCACCTCGCGCCAGACCAGGGGATCGTGGGTCACGGTCCAGGTCTTGCCATACTGCTGCGGGTCGGTGAGCCCGCCGCGTGCGATCATCGCCTGACGGAAACGCTCCGCGAAGCCGAAGACCGCCTGCTCAGGCCGATTCTGCGCCCGCTCCGTCGCATAGTAGAGACCGCAGAGCGTGCCGGAAAAACCTGCCACGGCATTGCCGCCGCAGAAGCCGTAACGCTCAACCAGCAGCACGGACAGGCCCTTCTCCGCCGCCGAGGTCGCCGCCGCCAGCCCGGCCGCGCCGCCGCCGATCACCACCACGTCGGGCTCCGCCAGCACCGGCAAGCCGTGATCCAGACCCTGAACAGCCTGTCCGCTCCACTTCGGGGTCAGGTCGGGGAAAATATCAGGATGTGCCATTCGGGAGGCGTTCTTTCAGGAAAAAGCTGGATGGGAACCGCTTGCTCAGCCTTCGGAATCGAGCGTTGCACGGGTGAAGCTCTCGACATAGTCGAGCAGCTTGTCGCTGGCCCCGGCCGCCTCCTCGGGCATGCCTTTCGCGACCGCTGCGGAGAGATCGGCGTGCAGGTAGGCGCAGAGCGCCAAGTCACCGACCTCCTTGTGGTGCTGAAACCAGAAGCGCCGCGACAGGCCATGAGTCAGCGACATCGCGTTGGCGACGAACTCGTTGCGCGCAGCGCGGCAGAGCAGCAGGTTGAGCTTGCTGTCGAAGCGCATGAAGGTGATCTCGTCCTCTTGCTCCGCTGCCTGGCGCATGCCTTCCGAGATCCGTAGGAAGGCCAAACGCTCCTCCTTGCTGGCGCGTCGCGAAGCAGCGCGGGCCATAAGACGCTCCAGTTCCCGGCGAAGCTCCAGAAGCTTCAACTGGCGCCGCACGTCGAGCTCGCTGACCAGGATTCCGCGGCGCGGCAGAATCACCACCAGGCCTTCCCGGGCCAGGCGCTGCAGCGCCTCGCGGATCGGGGTGCGGCCGATTTCCAGGCGCTGGGCCAAAGCCGTTTCGGACAGCACCTCGCCGGGCCGCAGCTGCAGCGTGACGATCAACTCCTCCAGCTTGCGGTAGGCACGCTGGGTCAGGCTGATGACAGGCGCGTCCTCCTGCCCCAGGGCTTCCAGCAACGCGCTTTCCGACATTTCGTTCATCCTGACCGTCCGCTCCCGCTCGCTGCGCTGCTCCTGCGCTGGCGTCGTTTCTAGACCTGCCTGCGTTTTTCCACCAACCCCAGAAACTTCTCGTACTCCTCCTCGTTGACGCCGTAGCTATGGGCGTCATCGGGGAAGCTGCCGTCCTTGACCTCGCGCACGTACTCCGAGAGGCCCTTGACCGCGACCTCGGTGAGGTTGGCATAGCGCTTGGTGAACTTCGGCTTGAAGTCGGTAAAGACGCCGAGCAGGTCGTAGGATAGCAGGATCTGACCGTCTGTCCCCGCCCCCGCGCCGATACCGATGGTCGGGATCTCGAGCTGTTCGGAGATCACCTTGGCGATCGGTGCGGGCACCGCCTCGAACTCCAGCATGAAACAGCCGGCGTCCTGGATCGCCAGGGCGTCCTCTAGGATTTTCATCGCCGCTTCGGCGGTGCGGCCTTGAATCTTGAAGCCGCCGAACATCGCGATGGTGTGCGGCGTCAGGCCGATGTGAGAGGCGGTAGGGATGCCCGAATCGACCAGCGCCTTCAAGATATGCGCCTGACTCTTGCCGCCCTGCGGCTTGACCGCGTCGCAGTCCGCCTCCTGCATGAAACGGCTGGCGTTGAGCAGCGCCCGGTCGACGGTGTTGTAGCTCTGATAGGGCATGCAGCCGAGGGTGAAGGTCTTCGGCGCACCCCGGCGCACGGCCAGGGCGTGCATCACCATCATCTCCATGGTGGCGGGAATCGTGCTGGGATGGCCATGGGCGACCATTGCCAGGGAGTCGCCGACAACGCAGACGTCGACCCCGGCCATCTCCGCCCAGCGCGCCGAGGTGTAGTCCGGCACCGAGGTGTAGACCATCTTCTCGCCGCTGTGCTTGGAGTCCCGAATCTCGGTGATCGTCCGCTTCTTCTTCTCGCTCACGGGTTCCGCCGCCATGCTTTCTCCCCTTGGACATTGAGCCCGCCTCGAAGCTTGGCAAGACGGGTCCTCTCTGTGATATATGAGTTGTATGCTTATAGATCGCCTGCGTCCGGTCAAGCCATCGCGGTCGCAGCGCCGGAGATAAAAACGAGATCGATGGACAGCACAGCAGCATTCGGCATTTCAATGCCCCTGGATCTCGCCCTGGCGGCCGCCGGTGGTTTGCTGATCGGTTTCGGCGGTGCTCAGCTCAGCGGCTTCTATCCGCTGGGCAGGATGGTCCCGACGGCACCTGGCAAGCTCATGGCGATCGCCACCACCGCTCTGCTCGCCGTTATGGCTCTGCTGCTGCTCGGCTTCGTCGTTGTGGCGACTTCCTGGGCGCCAGCCCTGATCGCAGCCGGCTTGGCGCTGCTGGCCGGGCCGCTAGTGTTCCAGGCACTGCCGCCGCGCTTCGCAGCTGCCGCCCCGGGCCTGGCGGCCAGCCTGCTGCTGGCGGCGGTCCTAAGCGTCCTATTCCTGCAGCGGCTGACCGCGTAAGCCGCCCGCATCGACAGAAAGGAGAAGGCCTCCATGCCTCCGAAAATCAAGATCCCACTCTCGCTCCTCGTCGTCGTCGCAGCCTGCGCCGTGAGCTACTTCCAGCATCGTGCCGGTCAGCCTGTCACGCCCTGGATCGCCCTGGGGCTCGGCGCATTTATGATCTTCGCGATGTGGATTTTCCCAGAGGAAAAGAAGAAGAAACCCAAGCCATAACGCCTCGTGCGAGCCCCGCCCGAGCCGTCACTCGGCTTCCATGGTCTCCGGCCGCAGCCTCCAATTCGGCCGTGGAGCGCCGCGGAACCGCCGTCAATCCGCCGCGCTACACCGCATCGGCGTCGCCCGTTTGCTTGGCGGGAACGGTGTCTTTCTCGGGCTCGGGGGCACTCTCCTGCTGCGACTCTTCCTGCTTGGGCTCGGAGGACTGCGGCGCGGCGCTGCCCTCGTCCTGCTTGCTTTCCAGGGAGAGGCCCGAGGTCACCGTGCGCGCGAGCTCTATCATAACGCTGCGCTCGACCTCGCCGATCATGCTGAAGGAACGGCCGTCGGCGTACCAGAACAGCACCGCCAGCGGGCCTTCCTGGCGCAGCGTGACCTGCTGATTTTGCCCTTTCTCCGAGCCTCTGCTGTAATACAGCGAAACCCGGTGGCCGTTCTTGGCTTCATAGAGAAGATGCACGGCCTCGTCCGGTTCGCCCGACAGCACCCTGGTTTCCACCAGGTTGAAGCCGGAAGCCGCGAAATCCGGCACGAACTCCGGCATACCCTGGCGCGGCGTGGTGGCCGGAGTCGTTGCATCGATTGTCGCGGGAATCGCCGCCCCCTCCACCGCCTGGGCCTGCGTTTTGTCCCCGACAGGCGCCAGCAGTGTCTGCAGCGCGGCCTGCTGCAGACCACCCTTATCCGCGCCGAACTGCGACCACACCACGCCGGTCATGGCGACCAGCAGCAAGCAGGCGGCCATGGCCATGGCCGCCTTGCGAAGAGGAATTCTCGCCGGGCCGGAACGGCGCCGGCCGATCTCCTCGATCAGGCGATAGGTTTCCTCGCGAGTCGGCACACCGGCCCGCGCCGAGACATCGGCCCGGATCGCCTCGCGCAGGGCAATCATGCGGAATACCTTGTCGCGCTGTGCATGATCCTGCGCGATCAGGCCTTCGACCCGGCGCTCGGTCTGCGTATCCAGCCGGCCGTCCGCGTAATCCTCCAGCAACTGCTCCGTAATCAAGGGCACGGTGTTGTTCCGCTCAGTCATTGTCCGCCTCCCCGACCGCCATCGCCCGTTTCCCGGGGATGCCGTAGCCCGAAGTCACTGCCGCGGGATCGATCATCTCGTGCAAGGCGGCCCGGCCGCGATGCAGGCGGGACCGCACCGTCCCAACCGGAGTATCGGTAATCGACGCCACCTCCTCGTAGGGCAGCCCCTCGAGACAGACCAGCAAAACGATCTCGCGTTGAGTTTCCGGCAGGCTGTCCAAGGCGCTCGCGATGTCCCCGCAGCGCAGCCGATCCTCCTGGTTCGGCGGAACGCTCAGCGACTCCATCGTGTCGTTGTCCGCCGCAATCTCTTCGCCCCGCGCCATCCGCTTGCGGCACAGGTCGATATGGACGTTGCGCAGGGTCTGAAAGAGGTAGGCCCGGAAATTCCGGATCTCCACATCCCGCTCGAGCTGATCCAGTACGCGGCGCAGGCATTCCTGCACCAGATCCTCCGCGTCGGTCGGGTTCCCGACCAGACCCGTCGCGAAGCGCTGCAGGCTCCTGACGTGCTCGTGCAACTCCTGTGACCTGCTCACAAATCGTCTCCCTGCCCTGATCGGTTGGAGGCGGGGCCGGCTGCCCCTGCGCGTCCGCGTTCAAACTGAACCGATCGCTGTTCTTTAGAGTTGGGATTTCGGTAGGGCATTTCTGGGATAACTCCATGCCTTCGGTCCGCCGCGGAAAACTCTTTTCCCTTGAATCCATAGTTTCTTTTTCCTCGCCTGACCCGGTTTCGGCCTTCACAAAGCGTTCGACCAAAAGCCGGCGCAATGCTGAGGGATTGGCCAGCAGGATCGCTTTCTCCTCACGACTCAGGGTTTCCGGCACGGACTGCGCCTTGGCGAGCAGCGCGCCGTCCAATCGCTCCTCGTTATCCGGTGCCTGATCGCGAACTTCGGGTTCGCTGGACAGGAAATAGAGATGCAGCTGATTGGCTTTGGGACTGTTGAGAATCTCCAGCAGAGGGTCCTGCGCTCCGAGCCTGAGGGCGAAGGCTTCGCGAAACGCTGCCGCCTGGCGCAGGATTTCCGGAGGATCGCGGTCGCCTGAGGTAGTCAGCAGGAACGGCCCGCGGCGCGGAACCCGCCCGGTCAGCACGGCGATCGGCACGGAAAACAGCAAGCCAAGCAGGATTGGCGAGAGCCAGAGATGCACCATCGAGGGCCAGAGGATCGCCGTCGACGACACAGCCGCCGCGAGCAGTGTTTGCACCCCGAACGCCCGCCAGGCCTCCGGCCAGGTCAGACGGTCGGCGTCGCGCTGCTGCGGCCGCCACTTGACGCCCTGACCGAAGAGCAAGCGGAAGACGAAGATGCTGTGCCTCAGCATCACTGTCGGCGCGATCAGGATCGACAGAGCCATCTCCGCGAGAACGTTCACGGCCAGGCGGGCGATGCTCTCCTTGCGCTCGATCAGGGTGGCGACCGCGCCGATCAGCTTCGGCGCCAGGATGAAGGTCACCGTCGCCCCGAGCAACGACAGCGCCATGATCGAATCGAAGGCGCTGGTCTCGAAACTCCAGCCGCCGCCTTCATGGCGCACCAGCACCAGGCCGGTGGAAAACAGCATCTGGTCCGAAAAAGCCATGACGGCGGCGACCACCACGAAGACCAGCCAGATCGGGCTGGAAGCATACGCGAGAATGCCGGTCAGAAAGTTGATCCGGGAGACGGGATGAATCCCTCGCGCCAGCAGCAACCACGCATGCTGCAGGTTGCCCTGGCACCAGCGCTGATCGCGGGCGACGTGCTGCACGATGTTCGGCGGGCCCTCCTCGTAACTGCCATCGAGATCGGCGGCGAGCTCGACTTTCCAGCCGCGCCGTACCAACAACGCTGCTTCGACGAAGTCGTGGCTGAGTATTTCCCCGCCGAGCGGCTCCTTGCCCGGCAATTCGGGCAGGCCGCAGCAGTCCATGAAAGCCTGCACGCGGACGATGGCGTTGTGCCCCCAGTAGTTGCCGTGGGGGTTGATCAGCGCCGCCATGCCGCAGGCGAGCAGACGCCCGTACAGCACCGCCGCATACTGATGCATCCGCGCGAACAGGGTCTTGCCGCCGGCGATTTTCGGCCACGTCTGCAGCAGGCCGAGTTTCGGGTCGGCCTCCATGCGGCGCACCAGCTCGACCATCGCCCCGCCGGTCATCACGCTGTCGGCGTCCAGCACCAGCATGTAGCGGTATTGATGGCCCCAGTTCTCGAGGAACTGCTTGAGATTGCCGCTCTTGCGCTCGCTATTGTTTTCCCGGCGGCGATAGAAAATTCGATTGCCGAAGGCCGGTACGCTGGCCAGATCGAGCCAGGCCTTTTCCTCCCTAAGCCAGATATCCGGATCCGTCGTGTCGCTGAGAATATAGAAATCGAATCCGTCTAGAGCACCCTCCCCCTCCAGGGAGGAGAGCATCGCCTCGATGCCGCCGGCGACCATCGCCGGATCCTCGTTGTAGACGGGCACGGCCACCGCCGTACGGGCCTCTCCCAGCGCAAGAGCTCCGGGATTTTGCGCGCTAAATCGGATTCCCTGCCGCTTGTACGACACCAGGCGCCCGACGCCGATCAGCGTCAGCCAGAAGTTGCTGGCAATCCAGGAGAAGAGCACCGTGAAGCAGACCATCAGAACCGAGGCGGCGATGTAACCGGCAGCGGTCGTCGGCGCGAGCAGATGTATGGCGGCGAAAATCCCACCGCTCACGCTTAGCGCGACCAGCGCCACGAAGATCTGATGCAGCAGCCGGGTTCTATCATTCGGCTTCTGCCAGAGGCTGGGGTCGACCGCGGGCGAAGCCGCCCCAGGCTGTCCAGGGCTTTGCAGCATATCAGGCAACGCTGGTCCGGCCTGGACGGCTCGCCGCAAGGAACCTATGCAACGGCGATCTGCGATAGTCGATCACCTGCCGCGACATGGGCTTGGTGCTGCGTATCGCGGGAATGCGCATCACGCTTTGCAGACTGCCCTGCCCTTCGCCAGCGGCCTGAGCCGTCGGTCCCGCCAGGGCAAGCTGGGCCTCGACAGTCGGATCGATAGAGAACATCAGCCGGCGCTGTGCGGTATCTGGATCGGAGGTTTCGCTGCCGGGCTTCGCGCCGAGACGTTCGCACAGGACGCGCTCTACGCAGGCCAGAATTCTGACTTCGAGGACGTGTGTGGCGCAGGACCGCTCGGAGCTCTCCAGACGCTCGGCAGCCGCCTCGACAAGTTCGCGGCGCACGAAGGAAAGGCTCACGCCGACAGCCCTCAGGTAGCGGTCGGCCGCATTTCTGGGACGCGACCAGGCCTCGTCCCGAGCCTCTTCCTCTAGCGGCACTTTATGCATTCTTGCTTGATTCATTTCCACGACCCGTTCTCCAAATTTTTCCCGTGTAGCGCGCGGAAAACTGCCTCCGCGTCGTTTGCTCCTGCTACTAAAGACGCCGAGCGCGCACGAAAGTTCCCCGGCAAGTACGCCTTTCGCTGTGTGAAAAATGCGCCTTAAGAAAAGAGCGCCCGCCGAAACGGCGGGCGCAGTTATCTGGGAGACAGGGTCGAGGCGGCCGGTGCAGGAGCCGGGAGAATGCTGCCCTGCGCCGGCCTAACCGGGGCGCGGGGTTGCCCCGATCGTATTCAACCCTGTAATGGCGACGCGCCTTGGCGGGGATAGTTCCCTATCCCGTGCCTATCGACGCAGGGCCCCGTGGCGCCGAAAGAAGTCCCTGACCCGCTCGTCGCGAAGCAGCGGGCCGTGGATCTGCAGCAGGTTGACGCCGGAATAGCTGTTGCCTTCGATGATCTTGAAGCCCTGCGGCGTGACGACGAGGTCCCAGCCGACATAGGGGAGAAAGGGCACCGTGCGGGCGACCTCGAGGATGCCGCTGTGAATGACCTGCCAATGCGGAATGCGCGCACCGCAGATTTGCGCGCCGCTTTCTGGGTGGGTCTCGTACCAAGACAGCACGCTGCTTTCGGCCGGAAAACTGGCGGCTTCGCCCAGCACGCCCGTCTCCAGATCAACCTGCGCGCAGAGACCGCCCGTGATCCAGTTGTCCGTGGGCTCGGACTGGGTGCGCCCGATACGCGCGACCGCCCGGGCAACGAAGGGGGCGCCGGTCTCGTCCTGCATGGTGATCAGGCGCAGCGTGTTCGTCGTGCGCGGATAGAGCGCCGCCAAGTCCGCATGCTGCGCCACCAGCTCACCGACCATCAAGCGGGACTCGGCACGGCCATGGGTCTCCAGTCTTTCCAAGCTCGTGGGGGCGCCGTCGAGCGCGAAGCCGCCGTCCTGCAGGGCTTCGAAGACCGCAAAGCCCCTACCCCCGCCGCCGGTCGCCGGCTTGATGGCGAGCCGCCGCTCGCGCTGCAGCAGATCGCGTAGACTGCGCGCGCCGCTATCTCCCCCGACGCCCTGCGCCGACAGCACGCGCGCGCCGTCGAGCACTCCGAAAAACCGTGGCTTCAGGCTGGGAAAATCGGCAAGCAGACGGTCGAAAAGCAGCTTGTCGTCGAGCAGGATTGCATAGGGGCCATTGATCGTGCGGGAGCCGACAAAGCGCTCCGCGTCGCTCAGATAGTCTTGCAGAGTCCCCGGCTGTAGATCGTAGAGCACCGCGGATTCTCCGAGAAAACCGCGCCGCCACAGGCGGATGCGCTTTCGCAGCGGAACCGTGACCGTTGAGGTCGCCTCGCGTTCGAGTCCCGCCAGGGCATACTCAAGCAGGCGCAGGCGCCAGGCGAGGCGGTGCACGATCCAGGCGCCGGCGCGGAACCACTTCGGGCTTGGCCTGAATGCCCGCCATGGACGCGGTGGCGGCACGTAGGATGCCGCTGCATCATGGCCCCTGGGGCCCGGCTCCCGCAGAGCGACGGCCTCAGCCTCGTTGCGCATTGCCGGCAAGCTTTGCCCCCGGAGTTTCCCGGAGGCCGCGCCGCAGGCTCCGCACGCAGCCCGCCAAGCTCCGCTCCGCCGAAAAGCGCCGGCCGAGGATCGCTTCGATCGCGCGGATCAGCCCGGAGTCGCCACGCTGCCGGGCCGCGGACAACAGCGACTCGTAATGATGGATCAGATGCGCCGGCACCTCGAGGCGGCGCAGCCGGCGCAGCGCTCGGGTGTCGGGGAAGGTTTCGGCCTGCTCCAAGACACCGCTGAGACGCAGCGCCAGCATGGTGCGGATACACTTTTCGCAACGCCCGCAGTTCGTCTCGGCGAGATCGTTGTGGCAGACCCGCAGGCTTTGCAGCGCCAGGCGGGAGCCGGATATCGCCTGCACTTTCTCGGTTCGCCCCGCCTCGCAGCCGTCATGCCGAATCCGCATCCGCTCGTTCGACCACAGCGGATCGAGCTGCGGCGAGGATCCCCAGGGCTTCAATTGATCCTCGCTGTGGGTCGCGGGAACGATCAAGCCGCCGAAGGATCTGGGCAGTGCGAGGGAAATCGCCGCCAGCGCCGCCCCGTGCAGGCACTGACCCCAGAAATCGAAATCGCAAGGCTTGCCCCAGTCCGCCCGGCGCGCATCGGCCAGCTCGCGCAGATTGGTCTCGCAGACGATCAGCCGCAGCCCCATGGCGGCAGCGACCTCCGCTATGCGCGTCCGCGTGCTCTGCCACAGGGCAGCGTTGTCCAGCCCGATGTCGAATCCGCGCACCAGGAGGAGGTGAGTCACCCGCTCCGCATTCTTCAGCAGGGAATACCAGGAATCGACACCGCCGGAGAAACAGCAGACCACGGCGCCGTCGGTCCGATCGTCCGGCCGATCCCAGGAGTTCGCCGGCGTCTCCGCCTCCGCCGCCACCTCGACCGGGGAGAGGAAGTCATACCAGCCGGCCAGCCGATCTTGAGCCAGCTTCATGTTCTCGGCCAACACCGGTGAGAGAGCGCCCTCGATCCGGCAGCCCTCCCCCTCGTGCATACAGAACGGCAGCATGGCCGCGGCGAAGGGGTCGGCGCTGGTTTCCAAGGGGCCGTCCAGCCCCTCGAAGCGGAACCACAGATCGCGCGCCGAATCGGCGCGCGCCGGCTGGACTGCGGCGCGCAGCGTGGCCGCGCACCCTTCGGTATAGGCTTCGATGGCTGTGATTCTCACGTCGGTCGTCTTTCCTCTTGTCTCTCGGGAGGCCGCTGAGCGGCTCCCTCATCTTCCTGAAGACGATATAGGGGCGGCGCCTGCAGCAGCGCGTGACCGATCCGTGTTTAGCTGCCTGCTCCGCCGGCCACAGCAAGCTCACATCCCAGCGCCGCGCGGCGGCGCTAGGCTTTTCCGATGGCAGGCAGGGAAGCGAATCGTGACACCGGCAGGTCGATGCGGACTCTGGCCGAAGGGATCAGTATCCATAGCTTCGATAGCGGCGCTGGCCTCCTGTTCGATTCCAACCAGCAAGCGATCTTTTCCGCCAATCCTTCCGCGCTCGCCATCTGGCGCGGACTGGACCAGCGCCTTTCGCCAAGCGACGTCGCCGAATTCCTCTCCGAAGAGGCCGATCTCGAACAGGCGACCGCGCGGCAGTACGTGGCCCAAGCCTTGCGGCAGTGGCGCGACTGGCGTCGCGGGCTTGAAGCGGAAACCGCGGCTAACAGGCAGCGGCCTAGGTCGGCTCGAGACAGCAAAACGCAGCTTCCTTTCAAGACGGAGTCTCTGCGCTGCTACCGCCTGCTCGACAGCGGATTCACGCTGCGCTTCGATGCCCGCCTGCCCGCTGCAAGGATCGTGACGGCGTTGCGGCATCTTCGTCGCGATCTTCCACGCAGTGCAGACGAGCGCAACCTCGTCGTCCAGCCCTGGGAACAAGGTTACGCCATCACCGAAGCCAGGCAGGTCGTCTACAGCTGCACGCGCGAGGAAGAAATCCTGCCGATGGTCAAGGCGGCACTTATCGACCGCGCCCTGGCCGATTGCGATGGCCTTGGCGCACTCCATGCGGCGGCCCTGTACAAGGACGGCGGCAGCCTGCTTTTCCCCGGAGCCTCTGGCAGCGGCAAGAGCTGCCTCTCCGCCATCCTCGCCGCCGCTGGCCATACCCTGCTCGGCGACGACACGCTGGTGCTGAGCCGCGATGCCTCAACGCTGCGGCCGATGCCCTTTGGAATCTGCATCAAGGACACCGCGCTGGAGCTGCTCTCGGCAAGCCATCCCCGGCTTGAGGAGCTGCCGCGCCATGCCCGCCCCGATGGAAAGCAGGTGCGCTATCTGACCCCGCCGCGGATAGCCGTGGCCGATAGCGGGCGGAGCTTCCCTGTCAGCGCGATCGTTTTCCCCAAGATCGTGCCCGATCGTCCGAGCAGGCTCGACAGGATCGCCCTGGACGAGGCCCTGCAGGGGATCGTGGCGAACTTCACTCCGCTGGGTTCCAGGCTCGAAGCCGCCGACATCGACCGCCTGATCGCCTGGGTCGCACGCAGGCCTTGCTACAGGCTCGAGATCTCCAGTCTGGACGAGGCGCGCCAGCTCCTCGAAGGGCTCGGGGCATGAGCCGGAGAAAGGACGCGCTGAATGCCTTGTCCGCCTGCTTGTCCTTCGCGGAAACCGCCCCCGGCAGCCTGACCTTGGACGAGCAGTCCTGGATGCAGGCGCTCAGGATCGCCAACAGCCATCTGCTCGGCGCCCTGCTCTGGGATCGCCTGCAGGAGACTGGCCGTTCTACGCAGCTCCCCGCGCCGGCTTTGGAATACCTGCGCCTGCTATCGGACAGGAACGCGATGCGCAATGCGGCGCTCCGCCAGCAAGCGGAGGAGATCGTCACAGCGCTGAATGAGGCGGGCATCGTTCCGCTTCTGCTCAAGGGCGCCAACACGCTCTTCGACCCGGCGGACCCTCTGTGGCGCGGGCGGATGCAGCGCGATCTCGATCTGCTGGTGCCCCGCAGATTTCAGGACAAGGCTGTCACCGCGCTTCTAAGCCTGGGATACCGCGTACACGAGCGCTACCCGAACGGCCATCACGCCTATGGAGAGTTCGCACGGGAGGGCGCGCCGGGGACCGTCGATCTGCACAGCGAGCTGCTCGATCCCGTGCACCTGCTACGCGCCGACGAAGTCAGACGGCGCAGCAGGCCGCTTGCCCACAGCGCGCTCGTCGCTTCCACGCCCTGCGCCAGCGACCGTATCCTGCACCACCTGCTGCATGCGCAGATTCATCATCGCGGGCAGTTCTACCGCGGTGAGCTGCAGCTCAATCAGCTTTTCGAGTTCGCGGTGCTGGCGCAGCGTTTCGGCTCCGAGGTTGACTGGAACTTCATCGAAGCGCGCCTGACCGCGCACCGTTTGACAGTGCCGTTGCAGTCCTACCTCTTGGCCGCGGGAGATCTCTTTGGCCTGCGCTGGCCCCTGGCGGCTCCGCCCGTTGCGGCTGCCAGGCGGCAGCTTCACCTCTGCATCTGGCTGCTGCACTACCCGGAAGCGGCGCGCGCGCTGGCGCCCTTCGCCAATCTGCGGAGCGCCTTCGCCTGGCATCGCATGCAGGCACTCTATGGGCCTGACGAGAATGCTCTGCTGCAACGCCTGCGGCATGCGCGGCTCTATCTTGGTAAGGTCTCTCCGCGGCAGGCCATGCAGCGCGTCTTACGCTGAGACGTGGGAATCCATGGCGGGAGACTGGGTGTCTCCAGTCTCCCGCCATGCTTGCTTGGACCTAGCGGTTCTCGTCGCTGAAGTCGGAGTTGCCGGGAACACCGTCCCCGCCGCCGTTGCCAAAACCGTTGTTGCCCTGCGGACCGCCGGGCGAAAAGCCCGAGCCGACCGCCTGGGCGCGGGCGCTGGTCGCAGACAGCATCAAGGTGACCGCAGGCGGCGTCACCACCGCGAACTTCCCGCATTTCTCCAGGAAGGCCCGGCGGTCTTCGACGGGCTGCTTGTTCTCGGATTCCATGGTTCCTCCTTCGTATCGTTTTCGCTCGCGGCCGTGTCGCGACCGCTGCGTCCCCCGCTTAGGCGGATAGGGACGGGTTTTCAGTAGACCCGCGCGGAACCGGGAAGGGCAGTGATCGTTCGATAACCGCACTGCGGCAGAAACCTGCCTGCAGGGTCCCGGCGATCGATCCCGGGCGGGATGTCCTCCCGGCAATCACAGCACGATCACTCGCGTGCGCCCGGCGAAGCGGATTGACTCGCAGACCTCAGTCTCGGCCTCCCCCGCCCCGAAGCCGAAGGGCGCGGATGGGCCGCAGTCGCCGAAAAGCGGAGATGCAAGCATGACACGAAAGCGCGCTCTGATCACGGGAGTGACGGGGCAGGACGGCACATATCTGTCGGAGCTCTTGCTCGGCAAGGACTACGAGGTTCACGGCGTGAAGCGCCGCTCGTCCTCCTTCAACACCGGCCGGGTCGATCACCTCTACCAGGACCCGCATGTCGAAGGCGCGCGCTTCTTCATGCACTACGGCGATCTCACCGACGCAACCAATCTGATCCGCCTGATCCAGCAGGTTCGTCCCGACGAGATCTACAATCTCGGCGCTCAGAGCCACGTCCAGGTCAGCTTCGAGACTCCGGAGTACACCGGCGATGTCAACGCCATGGGCACTCTGCGGCTGCTCGACGCCATTCGCATCCTGGACATGACGGAGAAGGTCCGCTTCTACCAGGCCTCGACCTCGGAACTGTTCGGCAATGCCACCGAGGTGCCGCAGTCGGAGACGACGCCGCTGCAGCCCCGCAGCCCCTATGCCGCAGCCAAGCTCTATGCCTACTGGGTGACCGTGAACTACCGGGAATCCTATGGCATCCACGCTTCCAACGGAATTCTCTTCAATCACGAGAGTCCGCTGCGCGGCGAGACTTTCGTCACCCGCAAGATTTCCCGCGCCGTCGCAGCGATCGACGCCGGCCTTGAAGACCGGCTCTATCTGGGCAATCTCGAGGCACGGCGTGACTGGGGCCATGCCCGCGACTATGTGAAAGGCATGTGGTCGATCCTGCAGCAGGATGCACCGGGCGACTATGTTCTGGCCAGCGGCGAAACCCATACGGTGCGCGAGTTCGTGGAACTCGCTTTCGCCCGGGTCGGCCGCAGCATCGCTTGGCGCGGCAGCGGTATCGAGGAAAAGGGCTACTGCAGCAGCACCGGCAAACTGCTGATCGAGGTCGAGCCGCGCTACTTCCGGCCGACCGAAGTCGACCTGCTGCTCGGCGATCCCGGCAAGGCGCGCCGAGAGCTGAACTGGCATCATGAAACGTCATTCCAGGACCTGGTCGCCGAGATGGTCGACGCGGACCGGGCGTCCCTGAACGAAGCGAACAACGCGAGGTTGCGAGATGGTTGGTACGACATTCGATCTGCGAGGCAAGAAGGTATGGGTCGCCGGACACAGGGGGATGGTCGGCTCCGCCCTGCTGCGGCGGCTGGAGAGTGAGGACTGCGAGACCGTCACCGCCACCCGCGGCGAGCTCGACCTGCGCGACCGCGCGGCAACCCGTGACTGGCTTCGCGATGTCCGCCCCGACGCCGTGTTCTGCGCCGCCGCCAAGGTTGGCGGCATCCAGGCCAACGACAGCGCGCCTGCCGATTTCCTGCAGGAGAACCTGGAGATCCAGCTCAGCGTGATCGACGCCAGCTATCGCGCCGGCGTCGGCAAGCTGCTGTTCCTCGGCTCCTCCTGCATCTATCCCCGTCAGGCGCCGCAACCGATCCCGGAGACCGCGCTGATGACCGGCCCGCTGGAGCCGACCAATCAATGGTACGCCGTCGCCAAGATCGCCGGCATCATGCAGTGTCAGGCCTATCGCCGGCAGCACGGCTGCAACTTCATCTCCGCCATGCCGACCAATCTCTTCGGCGCCGGCGACAACTACCATCCGACCAACAGCCATGTCGTCGCGGCGCTGCTCCGCAAGGCCCACGAGGCCAAGGTCGCGGACAAGGCCAAGCTGGAGATCTGGGGCACGGGCACGCCGCGGCGCGAGTTCCTCTACGCCGACGACTGCGCCGATGCCCTGGTCTTCCTGATGCAGCACTACAATCAGGAAACGCCGGTCAACGTCGGCACCGGCGAGGACATCACCATCACCGAGCTGGCCGAGACGGTGGCGCGCATCGTCGGCTATACTGGCAGCTTCGAATACAACCTGGAAAAGCCCGACGGCATGCCGCGCAAGCTGCTCGACGTCAGCCGCATCAAGGCGCTCGGCTGGCAGCCGCGCACCTCGCTCGAAGACGGACTTGCCGTCGCCTACAGGGATTTCTGCGCGCGCGAAGCGGCGCCGATGGAAGCGCAAGGTGCCTGACCGGAAGAAGCAAAGCACCGACGGCGAAGGCGCCTTCCAAACAGACCACCTGAAATCCCAGATCGCGGCGCGTTCGATCAAGGGCGGCGCGATCACCATGGGCGCCCAGGCGCTCAAGGTCGCAGCGCAGTTCGGGACCATCATGATCCTGGCGCGCCTGCTGACGCCGGGCGATTTCGGACTCTTCGCCATCGTCCTCGCGCTGCTGACACTGCTCGAGTTGTTCAAGGACCTCGGGCTGTCCAGCGCCACGGTGCAGCGGCCACAGATCACCGGCGGGCAAGTCAGCACACTGTTCTGGCTGAACGCCGCCTTGGGCACGCTGGTCGCCGTTCTGCTTGCCGGCTTTTCCCCCCTCCTTGCTTGGGCCTACGACAGCCCGCTGCTGACCGAGCTCGTGCCAGCGGCCGCCTTGACCCTGGTGATGACCGGTCTGGCGGCCCAGCACCTCGCGCTGCTGCGCCGCCAGATGCGCTTTCAGGTCCTGGCGGCGGTACAGACCGGGTCCGAAGTCGTCGCCATGGGCGCGGCCTTGGCGGCCGCGATGAACGGTTTCGGCATCTGGTCCCTGGTGATCCAGCGTCTGGCCTGGGCAGCCTGCATGGTGCTGGGCGCGAGCCTCACCAGCGGCTGGCTGCCTGGCCGCCCCGCCCCCCTGAAGGAGGTGCGCGGACTGATCGGCTTCGGGGTAAACGCCACAGGAGCCATGGTGCTCGGCCGGGTCGCCACCAGCCTCGACAAGATGGTGATCGGCGCCTACTGGGGCGCTGCACCGCTCGGCTTCTTCGAGCGCGCCCAGAAGCTGATCATGATGCCGGTACAGAATCTCAACACGCCGCTGGCGACCATTGCCCTGCCGATGCTGAGCCGCCTGAGCGACGAGCCGGAGCGCTACCGCAAGGCCTACGTCGCCGTCGCCGAGCGGCTCGCGATGGTGCTGGCGCCGGCCGCCGCCTTGCTGGTCGCAGGCGCCGGTCCGGTGGTCGCCCTGGTGCTCGGCCCGCAATGGGGCGAGTCAGCGCCCCTGCTGTCCTGGCTCGGCGGCGCGCTGCTCTACATGCCAGTGACCTATACCTTGAGTTGGCTCTACATGAGCCAGGACCGCACGCCCGAGATGCTGCGGGCCAATATCGTCAACGTCACTCTCAGCCTCGGGGCGATGTTCTGCGCCCTGCCCTTCGGTATCGAAGCCATCGCCGCCACCTATGTCCTTACCGGCGGCCTGCTGCGCGCGCCGCTGCTGTTCTGGCTGGCCGGACGCCGCGGGCCGGTCGGCCTGCCGTGCTTTGCAAGGATCTTCGCCTTGCCCCTCCTGGCGGGCGCCGCGGCGGCGGGCATGATCGAAACGGCGGCCTACCTGCCCCAGGTCATGGCGCTGCAACCCCTGCCCCGGGTCGCACTCTACGCCGGGATCGCCGGCGTGACAGCGCTGACAATCTACGCCGCGGCGCCGCATGGCCGCCGGGTCCTCCTGGAGACCCTCCGGCTGCGCCGCCACCTCGCCGTCGAAGGCGTGCGGGCATGAGGATCACTGTCACCAATACGGCGCTGCTCAACACCGGCGATGCCGCGATCATGCTCGGCACCGAAGCCATCCTGCGCCGCGCCTTCGGCGCCGGAGTCGAGATCGCGCTGCGCGACCAGCAGGCGGAGCAAGCCGGCGCGCGCTATCCCGAGTATCCCAGCGGACCGCTGTTTCACACGCAAGTCCGGCAATGGGTCGGCAACGGCTTCACCAAGTTCGGCTTGCTTCTGCTGCTCTGCGCGGCGCTTGCCTGGCGGACGCCGCTACGCCCCCTCGGTCTGGCGGTGCTTCCGCAGAGCCTGCGCGCCTCGCTGCGCGATTTCGCCAAGAGCGATCTGATCGTCTCGGCCGGAGGCACCTATCTGGTTCCGCACTACCGCCTCGGCCCGAAGCTGCTCGAGCTGCTGGTGGCGCGCCTCGCCGGCCGGCCCTACGTGCTTTTTACCCAGAGTCTCGGCCCCTTCACCAAGCGGCAGCGCCTGCTCGGCTGGCTGCTGCGCGGTGCAGCTCTGATCCTGGTCCGCGACAGGCCCTCCGCCGAGGCGCTTGGCGCGATCGGCGTCGCGGAGTCCCGCATACACCGTTGCGCCGATGCCGCTTTTGCCCTGCCTCGGGACGGCAAGCCTGCGAAGCAGCCGGAGAACCTCCCCCGCGTCGGTATCTCGGTACGCGACTGGCCACATTTCGAAGCCGGCGGCGGCGCGGCCATGCAACGCTATCTCGACGCGATGGCGCACCTAACGGCTCACCTCGTCGAACGGCATGGCGCCCGCATCACCTTCGTGTCCACCTGCCAGGGCGCAGCGGACTACTGGACCGACGATTCCCACACTGCCGGGCAGGTGACGGCGCGGCTGCCCGAAGCGCTACGCACCCAGGTATCGATCGACGGCGAAGCCCGCAGACCTCTCGAGCTGCTGTCGCTTCTGGGCGGCTACGACCTCTATGTCTCAACCCGCATGCACGGCGCGATCCTCGCCTTGCAAGCGCAGGTCCCCGTGATAGCTGTTTCTTATGAATTCAAAACAGTAGAACTGTTTACCGAGATGAAGCTCGAAGACTATCTGGAAGACATCGAAAGCGTATCCGGCGAGGCGCTGCGCAATGCCAGCGACCGCATTCTAGCCGACCCGGAACCGCGGCGGCGCTACATCGCGGGCGAGGTCGCGACCCTGCGCGCCTCCGCCTTCACCGCCGCGCCACGGCTGCGGCAAGCGCTGGAGACCGCGGCATGAAACGCAAGCTGCGCATCGCCGTCTTCGCCCATGAGTTCCCGGCGCTGAGCGAGACCTTCGTGCTCAACCAGGTCACCGGCCTGATCGACCAGGGACATGACGTCACGGTCTTCGCCGAGCGGCCGCGCCCCGAACCTCAGGTGCATGCCGATGTGCAACGCTATGGGCTGCAGAGCCTGACCCGCTATCCGAAACTTCCGGGAAATCTGGCGCATCGTGGGCTCCGGGCTTTCGGACTGGCGGCCCGGGTCGCCGGCAGCAACCCGCTGCGGCTTGCCAGTTGCCTCGACGTGCGGCGGTTTGGCCGGGAAGCCGCATCGGGACGCCTGCTGTACTGGGGCGCCTGCCTGGCGCGGGAGAAACCCTTCGATATCGTCCTCGCTCATTTCGGCCCGGTCGGACAGCTTGCGGCGACGCTGCGCGACGCGGGACTGCTCCAGGGCAAGCTGGCGACGGTGATGCACGGCGTCGATGTCAGTGCCTACCTGAAGGAGGATCGGGATGCCTATCGGGATCTCTTCGACAAGGGCGAACTTTTCCTGCCGATCTCCGAAGTCTGGCGCGACAAGCTTCTGGAGCTCGGCTGCCCCGCCGAGAAAGCCGCGGTGCACCACATGGGCGTCGACACCGCCCGCTACCGCTACCTGCCGCGCCGTCGCGCAGCTGACGCACCGCTCAAGCTGCTGACGGTAGGCCGGCTGGTCGAGAAGAAGGGCGTCGCCGACGCTCTGCGAGCCCTCGCCAGAATGCTCGAAGCGGGCCAGGATGCCCGTTATCGCATTATCGGCGACGGGCCACTGCGGCAAGAACTGGAAGAGCTGCGCGATGCCCTCGGTTTGCAGGAGCAGGTCCGCTTTCTCGGCTGGCGCGAGCAGCAGAGCGTGATCGGCCAGATGCAGGACTGCGACATTCTGCTCGCCCCCAGCGTCACCACCGAAAGCGGCGACCAGGAAGGTATCCCCGTCACCCTGATGGAAGCCATGGCCTCGGGAATGATCGTCGTCTCCACCTGGCATAGCGGCATCCCCGAACTGGTGGAGGACGGCGTCTCCGGCCTGCTGGTCGAAGAAGGGGACACCGAGGCCCTGACGGCCGCCCTGCTCCGCCTTGCCCGGAGCGACGTGACAAGCTGGACCGCCTTCAGCGAGGCAGCTCGCGCGCGCGTGCTCGAGGCCTTCGACGTGACGCGGCTCAATCTGCTGCTGACCGGGAGATTCAACGGCCTGCTGATGCAACAGAGCGCCGCGGCCTAGCTGCCGACCACCTGCCCGTCGCGATCGCTTTCCGGCTTGCCGCGCAGCACGCGCAGCTGTCCCTCGCCATCAACCCAGAGGCGGTAGTCGCCGAGCCGCAGGAGGTTGTCGCTGTCCCAGCTCTCACCGAAGCTTCCGCCTCCATCCTTGGGGCTGACGCCGAGCATCTCGACGTTGCGATCGCGTTCGACTTTCCCCCAGCAGCCGATCAGGGAATACTTCGCCGATTTCTCCCCCTTCAGCGAGGCGAGGCCCGCTGCATCGGCGTCGCCATCGCCGGCCCCCTTGCAGCCGAGCATGGTGAGCTGGTTGGTGATGTAGCCGCGCAGCAGGTACTTCTGCTTGTAGATCGAATAGGCGGTGCAGCCGACCAGGGTTCCGGCGACCATCAGCCGCACGCCGGCGTCGCCCTCCGCGAAGGATCCGGCACGCTGATGGTTGTTCTCGAAGCCGCAGTGCGACAGCAGTGTAATCCCCATCTCCGCCGAGAGGCCGAAGCGGCCGTTCAGCAGGAAATAGCAACCGTGGAAGCTGACATCGGTGGCGTCCTCCTCGAGCGAGGCGCCGTTGCGGTGATTGCCGCCGAAGACGCAGCCGAAGAGGTGCACCGCCGAGAGCACGGTATCCTCCGCGCCGTGGGCCAGCAGGGCGCCGTCATGGCCGTTGTCGCGGAAATAGCAGTTGAACACCTGCCCCTCGAAGACATTGCCGAGGAGCTCGCAGCCGTTGCCGCCACAGCCCTCCACTACGCAGTCGCGGATGCAGAAGTTGTAGAAGTAGGCGCCACGATGCTGGCAGGAGATGCGCAGCCCTGCCCCCTCATCCCCGCGCCCGGCTATGTGCAATCCCTCGATCCGAAAGAAGCGTAGCGTCGCACGCACGTCGACATCGACCACGGCCTCGCCGCTGTCGATGTCCGAAAGCAGCGTCACGCCGTTGGCGAGCAGCCCAGCGGGATGGGTGACGTTGCCGTCGGGACGTTTCGCCGTCCTCACTCTGATCGGCCGGGTCACGCGATAGCGTCCGGGCGGCAGCTGGATCAGCCGCGCTTGCTTTCCGGCGAAGGCGGCGTCGAAGGCCCGTTGCAGTGCCGCGCTATCGTCCGCCTCGCCGTCGCCGACGAGGCCGTAGTCTTTCTGGTCCCCAGCTGCCGCCGGAGCGGCGCCGGCGAAAGCCGTCGAGCCGGTCATCAAGGCGGCGCCAGCCGCGCCGGTCAGGATCGCTCTACGCCGCGGATCTGTCATAGTCGGCTCCCAGGAGGGTCGCGTAGTGATCGATGTACTGCTCCGCCACGACCCCGATGTCATAGAGCCGTGCCGCCCGTGCCCGCGCGGCTTGTCCAAGCTCCGGGGAGCGCACCACGGACTGCAGACACCAGTCGATGCCGCGCGCCAGGTCTTCCGGAGCGAAGGCTTGCGCGAGATAGCCGGTCTTGCCGTGTTCCACGATCTCGCCAGGGCCGCCGCTGTCGAAGGCGACCACTGGCGTCGCGCAGGCCATGGCTTCGATATGAACCTTGCCGAAGGCTTCCTGCAGCGAGGGTGCGGCCACGACGTCGGCGGCGGCATAGAGCGCCGCCAGGCGCTCGTCGTCGTCGATGCGGCCGAGGCAATGCAGCGGAATGGGAAGCTCGGGAGCCTGTGCGGGGTTCATGTCGCCCGCGACCAGAAGCTGTGGCGGATCCGAACTCTCCGCGCCCTTCAGTTGCGCGAGCGCCTCGGCCAGCTGCCAGAAGCCTTTACGTTCGTCGTCCAGCGCATTGAGCGCCGTGAAGAGGATGAATTGCCCCTTTTCCGGCAGTCCGAGTGCGATCCGGGCCTTCCGTTTGTCCGCCGGCTGGAACAGCGTGGTATCGATGCCGTTGGGGATCACCCGCGCAGGCGTATCGCGCAGCAGGCGACTGCGCCGCGCCTGCTCGGCAATCCAGCCGCTGATAGGGACGAGGCGAAGATCGAGTTCCGGCCAGGCCTTCGCCTTGCGTCGCACCATGGCTTGACTGAGGTCGGCTTCGCTGTCCGAGCGCAGTTGCGGGCAACGCCCACAGCCGGTGACATAGCCTTCACAACCGGCGGTGTAGTGGCAGCCGCCGGTGAAGGCCCACATGTCACGCAGGGTCCAGACGATGGGAAGCCGAACTCCCCGCAGCGCCTCGACCGGGAGAAAGCCGCCGCCGGTCCACTGCAGGTGCAGGACGTCCGGGGCGATGGCTTCGATGGCGGCGGCGAGCGGCCGCCGCTGCCAGCCGACGCTCCAGAAGGACTCTCCGGTCTTGTCGTAGCGGCGCAGCGGCAGCTGGTCGAGGCGCGCCCGTAGACGCTCGCTAAAAGGCGCCAGGGCGCCGCGCAGTTCCGTAACCATAGGATCATCGCCGTACTTGCGGCCGACCAGCATCCGCGAGTCGATCCCCTGCTCCCGCAGCTTGCGGTGCAGGAAGTAGGAGCCGCGAGCCGCGCCGCCACGGATGTCGGAGGTACTGAGATGCAGGATTCTCATCGCCGCTCCAGGGATGGCTCCGCCAGCAGGCCGGCGAAGCCACTCGGGCGTGCAGCAAGGGCGCGCTGCTTCCGTCCTCCTTGCCAGGCCGGAGCGGGAGAGAGTGGCGTCTGCGCTGCGGCCTGGCGCGCGCGTTCATGAACGATGGAAATCGCCGCGGCCAGAAACAGCACCGCCCAGGTGCGCGGCCCGACGAAGCCGCCGGCCGCCTGCCCGAAAACGATCCACACACTCCAGCAGAACCACAGGCTGGGCACAGCGAGCGCGCGCAGCAGGCCGCTGAGCGCCAGCAGCAGGGCCGTGCCCCAGAACAAGCCGAGGAAGATCCACAAGGCCCAGAAGTAGTTGGTCAGCGACTTCGAAGCCCCGTCGAACAGCATGTCGATAGAGAGGAAGTCGGTGGTCGCGTAGAGCTGCGCCACCTGTGCGTCCAGGGCTTCCCATCCGGTCAGTCCGACCCCGGCGAAGGGATGCGCCTTCAAGGTATCGAAGGCGATCGCCGCCGGGGCGATTACCCGCGAGAAGAAGCTCGGATCGCGCCCGGCGACGATGCCCTCGATGCGCAGGGCAAAGGCCTCCCAGCCGAAGACCAGGCCGAGGATCGCCAGGAATCCGGCCAGCGCCGCCGCGATCAAGGCCCGCGTGCCGTCGACGCCTCTGCTGCCGCCAGCGTTGCGCCGGGACCCTAAAAAGACCTCGTAGACCGGCACCAGCAGGGCGCCGAGCACCAGCGTCGGGCCGCGCATCACGAGATAGCCCACGGCGAGCAGTCCGAGATAGACGAAGGTCTTGCCGGGCAGGCGGGAGAGAACATACCAGCAGAAGGCGAACAGCGTGAAGTTGAACGTCAGGAAGGAAGGCTCGGAGGTAAAGAGCTTCGGACGCACCCGGCCATAGAGCTCGAGATCGCGCAGATCGGCGTCGTAGACTCCGCTGTCGAAAACCGCGCCACGAAACAGGTCGCTCGCCTGCTTGAAGCCAGGCCAGGCGATTTCCAGCAGGCAACCGGCCAGGATCGCCGCGACCGCCGCCAGAAAGAGGCCGGCGAGCCAGCGCAGCGGAAAGTTCCGCGCCGAGAGGAAAAAGGCGTAGCCGATCACCAGGGAATAGCTGAACTGGACGAAGCCCTTGAAGCGTTCCGGCAGCAGAGCGTAGTCGGCGGCGCTGAGGATCGACAAGGCAGCGACCAGCAGAACGAGGAGACCCGCCACGGCGTGGGACTGCGGCAGTCCCGGCGCATGCCGGAAGACCAGCAACAGCCCGGCCACACCGGCGAGAACACAGGGAATCGGCACGCCGCCCGGCAGGGTGATGGCGATGCCCAGATAGATGCCGGTCAGAAAGAGGATGCAGAGCGCGGCGTCGAAAAAGCCGGCCCTCTGCCTTTCCCGCAGAGGCGGTGCGGTGGCGCAGGTCATGCCGCCGCCGTTTCGCGGATCAGCAGGCGGCCACGCTCGGCCCAATCGAAACGGTCGCGGCAGAGATCGTAGGCCGCGTTCTGCATCCGCTCGGCGGTCTCGACGTCGTCGATCAGCGCAAGCACGCCGCGCGCCAGACCCTCCAGATCGTCGTAGAGCTGCACCGAGTCCGGTGCGCGCAGCGGCGTGCCCGCCACCGAGCCCTGCATCGCCAGGACCGGCACGCGATTGAAAACGTAGTCGAGGATCTTCAGCTTGAAGCCGCCGCCGGTGCGCTCGGGCACCACGGCGGCGCGGGCTTCGCGCAGATAGGGCACCACGTCGTCGACCGGGCCGACGATCTCGGTCGCTTTCAAGCGACGGCGCAGGCTGTCGAGAAAGTCGCGATCGCCGCTGCCGACGACCTGGAGTTCGGCCCCCGCTTCGGCGAAGAGCGGATCAGCGATGCCGAGAAAGGCTTCGAGGTTCATCCGCTTCGCGACCCAGTGGAAGCTGCCCACGATCACCGCGCGGCGCGGCAGCGCGGAAGTGATCTGCCGTGGTGCGGCATGGGCTCCGGCGTAGCCCGGCGGTAGAGTGACGAAGTCGCGGTCGGGGTGGGTTTCCCGATAGAGCGCAGCATCCTCCTCGGTGATCGCGGTAACGAGAGCCGACGCGGCGACGACGCGTTCCTCCAGGCGGCGGCACTTCTTGGCATCGCGCTTGAGTGCGAAGGCCATCGCCGGATTGCCCCTGTAATCGCGGGCCACGGTGCCGCGCAGGCTGGCCTCGTGATTATGCGAAAGATGCACAATTCGCGGCCGACGGTAAGCAGGAATGTTTTCCACAAACGGCAATGCCCAGCCGGCCGAGAGGCCGTCGAGCACCACGGCGTCCCAGCGGTCTTCCTCCAGCAGGCGCCGCAATTCCCGTCGCATCGCCGGCGTCGCGCAGCGATGGGCGAGATTGGGCAACTGCGATAGCGGGCTCAGCCAGCGCGGCCGGCTGGATCGCGCTACGGTATGCCAGCGTATTCGCGGCGACGGCTCTGCCGGCAGATCCTCCGGCGCTTCGCTCACAAAACAGAGCACGTCGATCTCGGCCCCCGCCCGCGCGACCGCCTCGATCAGCCGGCCAGTATAGAGCCGCTGACCGTCCCGCTCCGGAAAAGGATGGGTCCAGGTGATCCAGAGATAACGCACCTGAACCTCGGCTGGCTGACTCCCTGGCGGCCTGGACAGGGTTTCAAGATCAGAATGCATTCTCGGATTTGAACCCCTTGAAGGCGGTCAGCAGGATGATCTTGAGATCGAGCCACAGCGACCAATGCTCGATGTAGTAGATGTCGTGCTCGACCCGCTTTTGGATCTGGGTCACGGTCTCCGTCGGGCCGCGCCAGCCGCTGATCTGAGCCAGGCCGGTGATCCCCGGCTTGACGCGGTGGCGTGCGTCGTAGAAGGGCACGGCATCGAAGTAGTACTGCCCGGCCGCCTTTGCACGCAGAGCATGCGGCCGCGGCCCGACGATCGACATGTCGCCGCGCAGGACGTTGAAGAATTGCGGCAGTTCGTCGAGGCTCCAGCGCCGCAAGAATGCGCCGACCCGCGTGATTCGGGGGTCGTCGCGCTGGGTCAGGCGCTCGCCGTCGTTGTCGGTCTTCTCCACCGACATGGTACGGAACTTGAGGACCTCGATGATCTCGTTGTTGAAGCCACGGCGCTTCTGGCGAAACAGCAGCGGTCCCGGGCTGTCGAACTTGATGGCCAGGGCGATGCCGAGCAGCAGCGGCGAGATCGTCAGGGTGATGATCCCTGCGATGACACGGTCTTCGATCTCCTTGACCGCCCAGCGCCAGTTTCCGATCGGCCGTTCGATGACGTTGAAGGCCGGAATTCCGGCGAAATGAGACACCTCCGCATCGTGCAGGTTCAGGACCTGCCCTCCCGGGCAGAGCCAGACGTTGACCGGCACCTCGCTGAGCTGCTGGCGCAGATCCCGGAGATAGGCCTCGCCGCGTTCCGAAGGGGCCAGGATCACGCTGTCGATCGGTTCGGCGCGCAGCCGGGCGATCAGGGCTTCGATGCCGCCGTCCACGCCGCTGCGCTGCGCCTGGGCCCCATGGCTGTCGGCGAAGATTCCGGCAACCTGGATGCCCCGGTCGGGATGGGCGGTGAAGTGCCGTGCCAGGCGCCCAGTCTGCGAGGGGTCGCCGAGGATCGCGATGCGGCGGCCGAGGCGGCCCTGCCGCGCCCAGCGCGCCGCAAGCAAGTGAACGGCGCCGCGCAGCGCCAGCATCGCGCCGAGCGCGAAGACGAACCAGTTGATCGCCCAAAGCTGCGAGTAATCCCTGGCGACGCCGGAAAGGACGCCCACCGCGATCATCAGAGCCATGGCCGCCGTCCAGCTCGCGGTCAGACGTCCCGCCGCGCGTAGCGGTTCGCGCAGCCGGCGCGTCGCGTAGTTGCCCAGGACATTGAAGAGATTGATTGCCAGCAGCATGCCGAAGGCGGTGACTGCTGCGTAGCGGGTGAACTCCGCCGCGTTGGACAGCGCCGCTTGATGGGCGGCGTAGGAGGCTGCGAGAATCAACAGGGTATCCAGGGGAAGCAGCGCCCGGCAGAGCGTCCCACGGGAAATCGGCCGTGCCGCGCCGCCTGTCTGGCGGCCCGCCAGATCGCCGGCAGCTTGCGGAGTGCCGCGAAACTCGGACAAGGACGAGAGTGCGCGCTGGTGCTCCATCGATAGAGTGCTCCTCGGAGTGCATGAATGATCCGAGCGGATGATTTCATCGCTGCCGCGCGCGGGCGTGTGATCATCCCGAGAGGAGGTGTGACCAAACGGAGCTTAGCCGCACAGCCTCCCGGCCAGCCGCCTAAGCAGCCCGGCTGAGCCGGTGTCCGCAGCCTTCAAGCAGGGCCGCGGCGAAGGCCTGCGGAGTCCTCACGGCGAGAAATTCGGAGACCTTCCGGACCGATTGCGCCGGCAGGCTCCCCGACTCTACCGCCCCCTCTATCGCCGCGGCGAGGGCGCTGGGATCGCTGCTGTCGACGGTCACTCCGAGACCGTAGTTCTCGGTCAGACGCCCGAGCAGGCCGTAGTCCTGGCAGATGACCGGCCGACCGGCGCGCGCCGCCCAGAGCAGCACGCCGCTGGAGCCGACGAAGCGCTGATAGGGCGCCAGGACGACGTCGCTTGCCCGCACCAGCGCGGTCACCTCGCCTTCGCTCAGCCAGCGGTTGGCGATCTTGAGCCACAGCTTCGGCTGACGGCCGCGCAGCTCCGACTCCGAGTCCGTCAGGGCCGCACGCAGGCCATCGTCCACCCGCCCCGCCAGCATCACCGCGGTCCGCTGCGCAATCTCCGGTGGCAGGCGCTTCAGCGCCTCCAGCAAAGGCAGGGCGCCTTTGCGTTCCGTGAGTTCCCCAAACAGCAGAAACGCGACGCGGTTGCGGGGAATCTCGTCGGCCAGCGCATGCTCCTCGGGGCTGGGCTCGACCGCGGGAAAAGCCGGATCGCCGATCTGCGCTAGTTTGCCGCCTGCGGCGTAGCGCTCGGCCGCGAAGGCCGGGAAATAGGGATCGAGGGAGAACACCCGCTCCACCGCGCGGTTGCGCAGGGCGAGCCGCAGCAGGAGATCCTTCCGGCGGTCGCGCAGTTTCTCCCGCGCCGTAGCCGGCGCGCAGCCGATCGCCGCGTAGTGCGCCGTCGGCCGGAACAGCACGCCGGACACCCGGCGTCCGGCCGCCCCCAAGCCAAGAGCATAAGGCAGCGCCAGATGATCGAAACTCAGGAACAGCCCACGTGACGCACCAGTCCTGAGCAGATAGCGGCGCATCGCCCGCCAACGGGAAAAAGCGCTGACCAACAGATTGCCGTGGGTGCAGCGCTGCTGCTCCTTGGCCCCCAGAGGAATCGCCTGGGCATTCCCGGGCAGTTGCGGACGCAGCGTCTCCATCAGCGCCTTGGCCACCACCAGCGTGACCCGCAGATCCTCTGGGCGCGCCGTTATCTCGCGCAGGAGGTGACCGAGCCACTCGCGGGCGTGGCCGCGCGGATCCGGCTCGAAGATCAGGATGTGCGTGGTTTTGCCATCCATCGCCGCTAGGCCCGGGCGCCGTCGAGGTGCAGCAGAAAGTCGCCGAGCACGCGCTGCTTGTCATGTGCCTGCACCACGTAGTCGCGGGCGCGGCGGCCAAGCTCGCTGCAGCGCTCGCTGTCTCCGGCAAGGCGCTCGACAGCGGCGGCCAGAGCCTCGGTGTCGCCAGAAGGCACACAGAGAAATCCACCGCAGCGTTCCTGCAGACTCCACAGCATGCTACCCGGCGGCGCAGCGGCGACGATCGGCCGCCCCGCCGCCATGATCGCGAAGACCTTGGAGGGGACGGCGAAGTCCGCGATCAGCGGATGCTGTGTGACCAGATGGATGTCCCCCTCCGCAAGGCTTTCCGCCAGGCGTTCGACGGGAACCAGAGGCTCGAAACGGACGTTGTCCAGCTGGCGCGCAGCGGCGCGCGCCTTGAGGCTCTCGGTCTCGCTGCCCTGCCCGCGCAGCAGGACACGCAGCGGCGCGCCACGGCCGCGTAGCACCGCCGCCATGTCGAGCACCTGATCCAGCGCCTGCTTCCTGCCGAAGTTGCCGCTGTACATCGCCGTGCGGAACTTGTTGGAACGCGCGGGGCGCGGCTGCACCGCGGCGGTATCGATCCAGATCGGCAGCACGTCGATCGGAGCCGTAACGCCCAGGCTATGCAGGTGCTCGCGCATCGGCTCTGAAAGCACCAGCACGCCGTCGCAGCGATTCAGCGCCTGGCGCTCCAGCCACTGCAGCGCACGCACCGCCCGGCCGTTGCCGAGCATGCTGAGCCCGGCGGCGAGCCCCGATTGTACGTCATGCACCAGGGCGATATGGCGTCCGCCGCGCCGCGTCGCCGCGCAGCCGAGCAGCACTGCAAAGATCGAGGGACAGAGCGAGACGACGCGCGAGCGGCGCCGGACGGCGCCGCTGGCCAGCCTCAGCAGCCCCGACGCGAGAAATGCGGCTTCGCGGAGCAGCCGGCCCAGGGCCCCGCGTTTTCGCGTGAACCAGGGACGCAGCCGCCGCACCGCCACGCCATTGAGCATTTCCCGGTCGCGCTCGCCACGGCGGTAGCCATCGGATACCACACCCTCGGGATAGCTTGGCCGCGTCGTCAGCACCTCGACCTCGGCCCCGTGCGCAGCCAGATACTCCGCCATGTCCGTGACGTAGGGTCCTGAGCCGATCGGCTCAGGGCGGTAGCTTTGGGAGATGAAGAGCGTGGAGCTGGGCACAGGCGGTACTCCGATCAGGCGGACTGCGCCAGGTAGCCGTGATGCAGGTAGGCACCCTCCCCGTAGCTGTACTGCTTGTAGCGCTTCGGATCGACCTGGGAGAGGACGATGCCAGAGACATGCGCGCCGGAGCGCGCCAGGTTCTTGATCTCCGTCGTTACGGTGCTGCGCCGGGTGCCCCCCCACTTGACGTTGATCACCACGTGATCGGCGATGCGGGCGAGGTGCAGCACCTCCGGCGTGACTCTGAGCGGTGAGGTATCGACCACCACCTCGTCGTAGTGGCGCGACAACGTCTCCAGCAGGGCCTGAACTCGCTCAAGCGATACTGTCTGGCCGCGCATCCTGCTGAGCTTCCCGGTGAAGAGAACATGCACACCGGAATTGCGGTCCTCGTGAATGATGTCCTGCGGCGTGGCCTCGCCGTTCAGCAGGTCGATCACGCCGGTCTGGCGGAAGCGCTGCCCGAAGAGTCTATGCTGAGTCGGCTGGCGCCAGTCGAGATCGAGCAGCGCGACCTTTTTGCCCTCGCTGGCCATCAGCTGGGCGTAGCTGCAGCTGGTGTGCGACTTGCCTTCGCCCGGCGCCGCCGAGGTGAAGACCGTCACGTTGGGAATGATGTGCTCGCGGCGCTCCAGCGAGAGTTGGGTGCCGAGCATGCGCAGGGCATCCGCATAGACCGAGCGGGGGTTCTGTAGCACGTAGTCGCAGCGTCCGGAGCGACGCACGGGAACCCGGGGCAGCACCGCGAGCGCGGGCAGCCCGGTCGTCTCCTCCAGCTCTTCGGGCGTGCGGAAGGTCTGGTCCAGCTTCTCAAGCAACAGCGCCAGCAGGACGCCGAGACCGATCCCGGCCAGGGCGCCGACCGCCAGCATCAGCCTGCTCGGCGGAAAGCTCGGGCCATAAGGCACGGCGGCGGCGGACACCAGTTCCGCGCCAGGAGCCATCATGCCGGCCTGATAGGCGGTTTCCTTGGAGCGCTGCAGCAGGGACTCGTAAAGCTGGCGGCTGGCCTCGGCCTCACGTTCGAGCTGGCGCAGGCGAACCTCCGCGCTATTGGATTCGCCCATGGTGCCCTCGGCTTCCTCCATGCGGCCCTGGGCCCGGGCCCGATTGTTCGTGGCGATGTCGAGCTCGTTCTGCAGGCTGGTGACGATGCGTTCGATCTCGGCGTTGATCCGCCGGTCCACATCTCCGAGCTGCGCCTGAATGTTCTGCACCTTGGGGTGCTTGTCGGTGTAATCGGACCGCAGTTCCGCGGCCTGGCGTTCGAGCTCGGCCTTCTGGTTGCGTAGCGAAAGGATCAAATCAGACTGCAGCACTGAAGGAACCGATTGCAGATCGCCACCCTCCCCGCGCAGGGATTCGGCCTGGGCAAGCCGGGCCTGAGCCTCGGCAACCTGGGTCTCCGCACCGATCAGGCCCTGGTTGAGGGCAGCCATCTGCTGGCCAATGACGGTATCCGACTGGGTCGCGAAGAGCTCGTGCTCCTTGCGGTAGTCTTCGACCTTGCGTTCGGCTACCTCGACCTGGCCGCGCAGCTCCTGCAGGCGCTCGTCGAGCCAGGCGTTGACCTGGTCAGCGGCGCTCTCCTTGGTCGATAGCTGCTGCGAGGTGTAGGCCTCGGCGAAGGCATTGGCCATCCTGGCCGAGAGCTCAGGATTCTCGGTTTCTGCCGCGATCGCAATGACATGGCTGCGGTTCAGCGGCTCGACCTCGATGCGGCTGAGAACGCGGCTCTCGATCCCTTCCCAGAGCTGACTGCGCCGGGCTTCCTCGGAAAGCCGGGGCTGGCTATCGCCTTCCTCCGCACCGCCAGAAACGGCGGTGACTGCCGCCTTGGCCGCACGCACGATCGCGTCCAAGCCTAGTTTTTCGAGGAGAGAGGCCTCCTCCTCGCGCAGCGCGGGGTTGAAGATCGGCGACTCATCGAGCGACAGGCGCTCGGCGACGTCCCGCGCCATCTTCCGCGAGGCGATGACATAAGCCTCGGTACGCACCGTGTCGCTATTCGGCACGATATTCTCGAGCACCGCCTGGATTTCCGCGACATGCGGTTGCTGGGTGCCGATCAGCACCCGCGCCTCGGCGGTGTAACGGGGCGTCATGGTCTGCGCGGCGAGCGCGGCAAGAACTGCGACCAGCAGGGTGACCCCTAGCACCAGCCATTTCCGGCGCCAGAGCTTGCACAGCAGTTCCCAGCCGCCGTCCTCCGCACCGGCATCGAGCCTCGGGCCCGGAAAACCGGGCCGGACAGCCGGTGCGGCGGCAGGCGTGGTGAGGGAACCGTAGGGGGAGAGGCCACCGCCCCTATCCGCAAAGGACATCAGAAATAGCGCTCCCGAACGGTGATCACGTCCCCCGGCATGACCGTGCTGAGATCTCCGGCGCGCATGACCTGCTGCTCGTTTTCACGTTGCACTACGAAGTCTTCCTTGCGCGCGCGATAGGTATATCCCCCAGCCATGGCGATCGCGTTGATCACGGTCATGCCCTCGACATAGGCGTAGCCGCCGGGTTCCCGCACCTCGCCGACGATGTAGAAGGGCCGGTAGTTGAGGACGTTCACCGTCACCTCGGCATCGCGGCGATACTCGGCGTAATGTTCCTCGAGCCGCTCTTGCAACTCCGCACGCGTCAGACCTGCGGCCTGGACGCCGCCAACCAGCGGCAGGGAAAGACTGCCCTGGCCGTCGATGCGTTGCTCGCTGGAAAGCGAGTCGTCGCCGAAGACCTCTACGCGGATCTCGTCGCCTGCCCCCAACTGGTAGGGGGCCGGTTCGAGTTCCGGCGCGGGCTGAGTCGCCTCGGGTCCGCCGGAACAACCTGCGAGCAACAGGCTGGCAGCGACGGCGGCGGCACAGGCCCGCAGGGGGGTCCGCAGCGGGGATCGCGAAATGGTCTTGCTATGCAAAGTATCGGTCATGGCGTTCCACATAGGCTGTGATGAGAAAGGGCTCCGGGTTTGTCTTGACGACATGCCCCTGCGCAATGAACGAAGGTAGCAAGCGGCCTTCTACGCGGCTTGTGATCGCTCCGTGGCGCGCGCCGGCTCAACCGGCTGCACGGGACTCTCCTTCAATCCGTTGCTTGAGGAAGGCCCAGGCATGAGCGATCTGGGTCTCCAGCTCCGAATGCTTCTGCCGCCAACCGAGATCCGCGATTGCGCGTCCGGGATCGGCGATCAGTCTGGGCGGATCGCCTGGGCGCCTGCCGCACTCCCGAAGCGGGACACGGCGGCCGGTGACCCGCTCCGCCGCCTCGATCACCTCGCGGACGCTAAAGCCGCAGCCGTTACCCAGGTTATAGGCCTCTGCCCCTTCGCCTCCGCCCGCGCGCAGGCGCTCCACGGCAAGCACATGGGCGTCGGCAAGGTCGCTGACGTGGATGTAGTCCCGGATGCAGGTGCCGTCCGGGGTCGGATGATCGGTCCCATAGATATCGATGCGCGGCCTGAGGCCGGCGGCGGCTTCCAGCACCAAGGGTATGAGGTGCGTCTCAGGCTCGTGCAGCTCTCCAAGCTCGCCCTCGGGATCGGCCCCCGCAGCGTTGAAGTAGCGCAGCGAGACCGAGCGTAGTCCGTTCCGGGCATAGTCCTGCAGGAACTGCTCGGTCATCGCCTTGGTGTGGCCATAGGGGTTCGATGGCTGGATTGCCGCGGTCTCGTCGATCGGCATTTCGGCGACATCGCCGTAGACCGCCGCGCTGGAGGAGAATACCAGCGCCTTGACACCGCGCGCCTGCATGACCTCCAGCAGCGCCAGGGTACCGACCAGATTGTTGCCATAGTACTTGGCCGGATCCTGCACGGACTCGCCCGCCGCGATGAAACCCGCCAAGTGTACGACCGCCGAAGGCCGGTAGCTGCGGAAGGCGGCGTCGAGCCGCGTGCTATCCATCAGGTCCCCGATCACGAGAGGCCCCCAGCGCACGTTGCTCCGGTAGCCGCCAGAGAGGTCGTCATAGACCACCGGAGTGAAGCCGCTGCGCGCCAACGCCTTGCAGACATGACTGCCGATGTAGCCGGCGCCGCCGGTCACGAGAATGTTGCCAGCCATGATTCAGCTCCGTCCGTAGCGGTCTTCGAAACGCACGATGTCGTCCTCGCCCAGATAGGCGCCGACCTGTACCTCGATCAGATGCAAGGGGATCTTTCCTGGGTTTTCCAGGCTGTGCGACGCGCCCAGGGGAATATGGATCGACTGGTTTTCGTGCAGCAGCATGGTCTCCTCGTCCCGGGTGATGCGTCCGGTGCCGCTGACCACGATCCAGTGTTCGGCGCGGTGGTGATGCATCTGCAAGCTGAGCTTCTCGCCGGGTTTGACCAGGATGTGCTTGACCTGAAAGCGCTCACCGCTCTCCACGGTCTGGTAGTGGCCCCAGGGACGCTGCACCAGGGCGTGCTGATCGGCCGCGCGATGGCCATCCTTCCTGAGCCGCCCGACCAGACGGTCCATCGACACGGTCTGCTCGGCGCTGCTGATCAGCACCGCATCCTCGGTATCGACGATCACCAGATCCTTGAGGCCGACGGCGGCGATCAGACGGCCGTTGGCCTTGATGTAGCAGTTGCTGACATCCTGCGTGACCGTGTTGCCGTCGAGGACGTTGCCATCCGAGTCGCCGGCACGCAGATCGCGTAGCGCCGGCCAGGTGCCGATGTCGCTCCAGCCCATCTCGGCGGGAACGACCGCGGCGCGTCCGGTCCGCTCCATCACCGCCACATCCACGGAAACATCGGGAGCTTCGGCAAAGGCTTCCGCATCGAGCCGGAGGGTGTCGCCCTCCACGATAGCCTCGGCCAGCGCCTTGGCGCAGGCCGTCCGGCACTCCGGCGCGTAGTGCTGGAGTTCCTCGAGGAAGGCATCGACGGGAAGCAGGAAGATACCGCTGTTCCAGAGATAGCGGCCTTCCGCGAGAAGCTGCTCGGCTTCGTGGCGTGCGGGTTTCTCGACGAAGCGCGCCACTCTGGACGCCTCCGCGAGTTCGCCTAGCGCTTCACCTTGCTCGATATAGCCGTATCCGGTTTCCGGCCGGTCCGGCCGGATCCCGAAGGTGACCAGCATTCCGGCTTCGGCGGCGGCGCGGGCTTTGCCGAAGGTTGCGGCAAAGGCCTGCGCATCGCCGATATGATGATCGGCCGGCATGGCCAGCATGAGTGCGGCCGGGTTCCGCTCGTGCAGCAGGCTAGCCGCCGCCGCCAGTGCCGGCGCGGTGTTGCGCGGCAGAGGTTCGCAGACCACCGCCGCGGGCTCGACGCCGATCTCTTCGAGGTGATCGCGGACCATGTAGCGATGCTCCGCATTGCAAAGGATGATCGGCGCGCCGAGGCCCAGGGCATGCTGCGCCCGGAGCACGGTTTCCTGCAGCAGCGACTTGTCGGAGCTCAGGCGCTGAAACTGCTTGGGACAGTCCTGCCGGGACACCGGCCAGAGACGCTTTCCCGATCCCCCGCACAGGATCACGGGATGGACTTCCGGCTGCCGCTGCTCTTCTCGCAGCGGCAGCTCCTGCCTGCCGACGATCTTGTTCATCCCGCAGCCCCCAATCCCCGGTGGTCTTCGCGGTCTAAGGGTCGTAGTGCAGAGTTTTCCTTATGGCGCGGCAGGTCCGCCTGCCCGCTCCGCCAGCGATACCCCCTGCCCGGCAGGTTTTCGATGGCATCGAAGGACTCGCTCTGAGCAGCGAACTTCGCGCGTATGCGGCGGATCAGGGAACGCACATTGGTGCGATAGCCGTCGGGCCCATCGCCGGCCTCGAAACCGGCGCCGTGCACCATGTCGTAGATTTCCCTGTAGCTGGCGCCGGGTTCGCCCGATCTGACGAGCAGCCGCAGGATGCGGAACTCCGTCACGGTCAAGGGAACCTCTTCACCCTGCCATAGGGCGCGATGGCTTTGCAGCCGCAGACGAAGCGGACCGCAGTCGAGGGTTTCCTCCCCCTCCTCGGTCTCCTCCGCAACGCCGCGCGCGCCTTCGACCAACAAGCTGAGACGCTTGGTGACGATTGCCGAGGACCGCCGGCGATCGAAGACATCGGCTGCGCCGGCGGCCAGCAGAGCCTCCTCGACATTTTGGTCCGGCTGCGCGGAGACGATGGCGAGCTGCAGGCCAGGCCGCAGGGCCCGCAAGCTTGCCAAGAGGGAGCTCCCATCGCCTTGGAAGGCCTCCGCGCTGATCAAGGCGGCCTCGGCGCCGGCCTCGGTCAGCGCTTCGATGCAATAGGCATCGGCCTGTGGCAGCTCCAGCACCTCGAAGCCCTTCAGCCGGAGGCAACTTGCCATCGCCCTACGGTAGGTCTTGTCGGGATCGATGACGGCCACGCAGCTGCCATGCGCCGACTTGCGATCCGCCAGGGAGAACCTAATCTTCGCGGCGCAGCTTGCAGGCCGGACCTGCGGCCGGGGCGTTGGGATGGACCCGTGCCTGGTTTCACGTGTCTCGGCTGCCGTGGCAATACGCGACACGGTCGAAGCCGTGCGGCGCTGAGGGCCAGTGGTCAGGTGTTCTGTGGCGCTCATGCTAACCCTTCCTGATGTATCTGTTGTCACCCACGTTCGAAGACGGCCGCCGGCCCCCGACGGCACCGTCTCGTACTCAATGCGCCCCTGTGGGCATTCCGCCAGGACTCCTCGCCTTGAGCGGCCTGCACATCGGCGCGCATTAGAGAGACTCCCGCAGCGAAGAAAAATTCCCTCTTCGCCGGGGCTATTCTGTGATGAAGCGATAACCAGGCTGTGATCGCGCTACAGGCAGGTTTCCCGAAGCCTGGCGACAGGGGTCCCCGCCGCGGGCTGGGGACACGGCGACGGCAGGCTGCCTTTTGCCTAGAACTGAGCGGTCAGGCCGAGGAACAGAGTCTGGGTATCGTAATCTGCGCTCGAGACGCTCGAGTTCCGCGTCGCGAAGGAGTATCCCGCCCGCAGCTCGAAGTTCCGGTCGATCAGGTAGCGCAGGCTCAGTCCCGCATCCGCGGTATCGTCTTCGCGGGATATGCCGTTGTAGTTCAGGCGGGCATAGCGGGCATCGCCGGACAGGATGAGGTTGCGCAGCAGCTCGTGATCGACCTGAGCCTTGAGCATGGTCTGCAGGCCGCCGGAGGCGCCGGAAAGCGTCGTCTCCTCGACCGTCCGCTCGGCACCGAGAGTCACCGTGGTCAGACGGGTCGGATTCCAGATCAGGTTTCCGCCGAAGCTGAGGCCGGAGATGGTGTCTAGGGATGCGGAATCGTAGCGCTGCTCGAGATAACCGACATAGACCTCTCCATAGGTGACGCCGCCGAGGTCGAAAGCCGTACCGGCCACGGCTTCCCAGCCCCAGGAGTCCCGCTTGGTCCCGAAGTCGTCGCTGCTCTGGCGGTAACTGCGGTCATTGACCGAAGTCCGCACGAAGGGCTCGATGTTGGGAGAAACCTCGTAGCCCAAGCGCAGCGAACCTTCACTCACCGTGCGATCGCGGTCGTCCGAGTTGAAGGTTCCGCCCCCACTCGCGGGCACGTCATTGTAGCGATAGACATCGACCTCGCCGCCAAGGCGTGTGGATAGCCGGTTAAATCGCTTGGTCAGCGCTGCATCTCCGCTATAGCGATGGTATGTGACCGGCTCGGCGGCGCCGGTCTGATCCGGCGAGGAGCGCGGTTCGTGCAGCCGTGCAGCGGAAACTCCGCCGGCAAAATTGAGGTCGCGCTCGATATCCAGGCGACCGTCGATCCCGGTCCGCCAATCGACATAACTCTCGTCTTCGTTGATCAGGTAGCGTCCATAGTCGGCATCGGCGTAGAAAGTCAGGCTGTGGACGTTCCAGTTCGACTGCATCCGCAGCGAGGGCGAGATGACAGTGATGAAATCCTCTTCCTTGTCGGATGGCGTATAGAAAATATTGTCGCGGAAAACCTCGGTGACGGTCACTTCCGGATAAACGAAGAACCCGCCGGCGCGCAGCCCGATCGGATCGTATTCGGGCCGTGCCCGTTCATTCACCGTCTCTCCGCTTCCCGGGTCCTGTCGGCTGCGGCTGTCGTTGTCCTGAGGCGTGCGCGGAGGCGATTGGGACAGCGCCTCCTGCGCCAAAGTAAAAATGGTCGCCGCGCAGAACACAGCAACCGCCGCAGGGCGCAGGCCTCTGATCCGAGCTCGACTATGGCGCATGGGTCCCTCCGTCCCCTGTGCCTCCACCCGGAGGCCAACGACTTGTGAGACGCTCGCTCTGTCTACGAGTTCCCGCAGCTGAGCATAAAGTCCCGACATACTGCGAGAGCCAAGCGCTCAGTATCGCCCCTGTCATCGAAAAGTTTCAATCACCAACGGCCAGGTCATCTCAAACCCCAAAACCTTGAGTCTTGCCGTCCAACAGCCAGCCGCGAAGCAAAGTTGCAGGAGACTAAGCGCCGAGAATCGATTTCTCTGTGTCATTTTCGGGAACTCTCGGCTGTGCCGCACGTCTTACTTACAGACGCGAGAGCTTTGAGCGAGGGATAGCGCCGAAGCATTCCGGCCAGTTGACCGGCCGCGGAGCAATTGGGACACGCAGAGAAAGACGCGCTTGTCTGGAAGCTTCCGGACGCAACGCCGCATTCTGCGAAGCTGGAGAACGTCATGCAGGCAGCCGAACTTGCTGAACCCTTGCCGATCGGCGGCAAGCGCCACCTCATGGTGGTGGACGACGATGATCTTTTCAGGGAATCCATCGCACAGAATCTGCGCGATTCCGGATACAGCGTGGAGGTCTTCGCCGATGGCCTCTCCTTCCTTTCCCGCCTCGCCGACCACCCGCAGGTCGATCTTCTGCTGCTGGATTGGAAAATGCCGCGGATGAATGGAATCGAGGTCCTGTCGCATGTCCGCAAGGTGGCGCCGAACTTGCCGGTGATTTTCCTGACCGTACTCAACGATCTGATCTACGAGGAAGCCGCGCTGCTCGGCGGCGCGGTCGATTTCGTCGACAAGTCGCGCAGCTTCTCGATCATCCTGCGGCGCATCGAGTTGATCCCCGGCAATCGCGGCGAAGAGGCGACCGGCGGCAAGGAAGAGGAAAGCGGCCAAATCGAGCGTGGCAAGCTACGTCTGGACCTCGAATCCCACCGCGCCTATTGGGACGGACAGCAGATCGACCTGACACTCTCGGAGTTCGGCATCGTCCAGGTTCTCGCCAAGCAGGCCGGAACCGACGTCCCTTATCGCGAAATCTACGACATCGTGCGCGGCCCCGGCTTCATCGCCGGCCTCGGCGAGGACGGCTATCGCGCCAATGTCCGCTCCTCGATCAAGCGTATTCGCCAGAAGTTCCGCAATTTCGACGACGATTTCGACTGCATCGAGAACTACCCCGGCTTCGGCTACCGCTGGAACGACAAGAGCTAGCTGGCGGAAGACCGCCCCAGGCCGGACAGCCGTCTCGTGAACCTTTTCCCTTCTCGCGGGTTTTCCTAGCAGCGCGAGCACAGGAAGGGAATTCACCGGCATGCTGCAGTGGTTGAGCCAACATAGCGACAGTCTGTCCCTGTTCGCCGACTTGGCGATCGTGGCGGTTTGGCTAACCTATCTGCAGATCTTTCTCATGGCGCATCTGCGCCAGCGTCGGTCCAGCATCCTCATCAACCGGGGCGCAGGGAGGACCATCGACGCCCATTGCCTGATCAGCAACATGAGCGCCGAGCCGATCTACGTTCAGAACGTGATTGCGGCCTTGAAAACCGACGGAGAGAAGTGGACCGCGGCGGTCACCGATCTTTCCGAGCTCGAACAAGATCGGACGGAGAAGATATCGGATGCCACAAGCCAAGGCCCCTTGGGTGCCGGCGAATTGATGGATGTGGGCAGTTTCTCCCGCCTTGCCAAGCGGGCGGGACAAGCAAAGAACATTACTGTCGAGAATCTCTCGGAAGACTATCAAGCGATGGAATTGACCGTGGTTGCCGCCTACGGCTCCGACAAGCACTCCGTTGCCGCCAGTCGCGAGTTCGAAATCGGAGATGACGGCGCGCTGATCCCGACAACCGTCACGACCACGCAAATCCGTTCCCTGCGCAAGCGCCGGCAGATCGACCGCTATCTCCGAGATTTCCTCTAGGCCGCGCTTCAGTAAGGCAGCCCCACGTAATTCTCCGCCAGTGCGGCGGAAGCGGCCTGGGAGTGCACCAGATAGTCGAGTTCGGCTTCCTGGATCTTCTGGGAGAAGGCATCGGCGTCCGGAAAGCGGTGCAGCATCGAGGTCATCCACCAGGAAAAGCGCACCGCCTTCCAGACCCGCGCCAAAGCACGCGCCGAGTAGGCATCGAGCGCGGCATCGCTCCGCTCCTGGTAGTGATCGCGCAGCCCCTCGAAGAGATAGTGCACGTCACTGGCGGCGAGGTTGAGCCCCTTGGCTCCGGTCGGCGGCACGATGTGTCCGGCATCGCCGCAGAGGAACAGCCGGCCGAAGCGCAGCGGCTCGACGACGAAGGAGCGCAACGGCGCGATCGACTTTTCGATCGAGGGGCCGGTGGTTACGGCCTCGGCGACATCTTCCGGCAGGCGACGGCGCAGCTCGCCCCAGAAGCGGTCGTCGGACCAATCCTCTACCTTGTCCTCAAGGCTGCACTGCACGTAGTAGCGGCTGCGGCTGCGGGAGCGCATGGAGCAGAGCGAAAAGCCGTGCGGATGGTTGGCGTAGACCAACTCCTCGCGCACCGGCGGCACATCGGCGAGCAGGCCGAGCCAGCCGAAGGGATACACCCGCTCGAAGCTCGCGAAGGCGCTGTCTGGCAGGCCCGCCAGGCTGACCCCGTGGGAGCCGTCGCAGCCGGCGATGAAATCGCAGTCGAGGCGCTGCTCCCTGCCGTCCTTGACGTAGGTGAGGTAAGGATGCGCGCCGTCGAAATCCTGGGGCCGCACGGCCTCGGACTCGTAGACGGTCTCGGCGCCAGCGGCTTCCCGCGCCTCCATTAGATCCCTGGTCGCTTCGGTCTGGCCGTAGATCAGTACCGTCTTGCCGCCGGACAGCACCTTCAGGTCGATGCGGTGGTGCAGGCCGCCGAAGGCGAGATCGATGCCTTCGTGGACCAGACCTTCCTGGCGCATCCGCTCCCCGCAGCCGGCCTGGTCGAGCAGCCCCACGGTCCCCTGCTCCAACACTCCGGCGCGGATCCGGCTCAGCACGTAGTCCTTGGAGCGCCGCTCCAGGATAACATTCTCAATGCCGGCATTGTGCAGCAACTGGCCGAGCAGCAGCCCCGCCGGGCCGGAGCCGATGATCCCCACCTGAACGCGCCGCGCTGCCATGCCGTCTCCTAATACAGCAAGGCGACCAGGCCGAGGGCGATCCCGGGAAAAAGCACCAGGATCGCCACCCGCAGGAAGTCGCTGAGGATGAAAGGTAAGGCGCCGCGGTAGGTCTGCGAGATCGGGATGTCCCCGGCCATCGAGTTGATGACGAAGAGGTTCATCCCCACTGGCGGCGTGATCAAGCCGACCTCGACCACGATCAGTACCAGAATGCCGAACCATAGAGCCGTGGACTCCGGGTCGAGCCCGAAGTCCAGGGCCATGATCACCGGAAAGAAGATCGGGATGGTCAGCAGGATCATCGACAGCGAGTCCATGACGCAGCCGAAGATCATGTAGCAGAGCAGGATCAAGGCAAGCACCAGCCAGGGGCTGAAGCCGCTCTCGGTGACAAAGCGCGCCGCCTCCTGCGGAAGCTGAGAAAACGCCAGGAAGCTATTGAAAACGGCCGCCCCTAGTAGAATGAAGAAGATCATGCCGGTGGAAACGGCGGTGGCCAGTATGGCTTCGCGCAGGCCTTTCCAGTCCAGGCCTCCGTTGACATAGGCGACGAGCCCGGTGCCCGCCGCGCCGACCGCCGCGCCTTCCGTCGGCGTGAACCAGCCGGCGTAGATACCGCCGATCACCAGCAGGAAGATCGCCAGTACCGGCCAGACGGCGAGCAGCGCCCGCCAGCGCTCCTCCGAGGCGCTGCGTTCACGCTGCCCGGCGGCGTCCGGGAAGATCCGTACATAGATGGCGATGGCCAGCATGTAGCCGAGCACCGCCAGGATTCCCGGAACGAAGGCGGCGATGAAGAGCTTGGCGATGTTCTGCTCCGCCAGGATGGCGTAGATCACCAGGATCACCGAGGGTGGGATCAGGATGCCGAGCGTGCCACCGGCGGCCAGGCAGCCGGTCGAGAGCGCGCCGGAGTAGCCGCTGCGCCGCAGCTCCGGCAGCGCCACCTGCCCCATGGTCGCCGCAGTGGCCAGCGAGGATCCGCAGATCGCCCCGAAGGCGCCGCAAGCGCCGACCGCGGCCATGGCGACGCCGCCCCTGCGGTGGCCGAGCCAGGTCTCCGCCGCCGCGAACAGCCGCTTCGACAGACCGCCCCGGGTCGCGAACTGCCCCATCAGCAGGAACAGCGGCACGATGGAGAGCGAATAGTTGGAGAAGGTGTCGTAGGGCAGGCTTTTCAGCTGCGCCAGGACCGGCCGCTCGCTTCCGGTCACCAGCCAGACGCCGAAAAAGCCGACCATCAGCATCGCCAGGCCGATCGGCACGCGCAGGAAGATCAGCGCGATCAGCACCGGAAAGGACAGCAACCCGAGTTCGATTCCGCTCATTGCGCGTCCATCATGGGCCGAGCTTTTGGCTGTCTACGGCATCGAAGGATTCCCGGATGGGATCGCCACGCAGCTCGCGCAGACTGCGCCAGACCGTATAGACAGCGACCGCAACGAAGAGCAGGGCGCCCAGGCAGGCCGCCGCATAGCCGATCCAGGAGGGAATGCCGAGAATGTAGGTGGTTTCGCCGGTGCCGCGCTTGTCGAGCATCCCCAGCCAGAGCCGCCAGGCAATGACCCCCGCCGCCCCGCTGAGCAGCAGATTCGAGATCAGCTCGGCGCAGCGATTGGGCCCCGCGCCGAGCGGACGCAGAAAAAGATCGACGGTGACATGTCCGCGCCGCAACTGACACCAGGGCAGAAAGCAGAAAACCGCGAAGGCCGCACCCAGCTCGATCAGCTCATAGGCCCCCGGCACCGGTCCCAGACCAAGCCAGATCAAGCCGCGCCCGGAGATGCTGACCACGGTCAGCAGGGTCATGGCGATCAGCGCCAGCCCGCCGGCGATGGCCAGCGCGAAGGCGGCCCCATAGATCGCCCGCTGGATCAGCCGTTCCGTCATCGTCAACCGCCGCCGATCCGCGGCGCAGGGCGGAGCAGCAGAGGCTGCCCCGCCGGCTACGCCGACCTAGTTGCTGTACGTCTCGATCAGGCTGCGCGCCTCCTCGACTAGCGCCGCTCCGTCGAGACCCTTGTCGTTCATCTCGGCGATCCAGGCTTCGACGCTCGGCTCGGCCGCTTCCTTCCAGCGCGCGGTCTCCTCGGCGTCGAGCGTGACGATCTCGTTATCCGTCGCCTGTGCCTTCTCCAGCCCGACCTTGTCGCCCGCATCCATGGCCGCGCCGAACAGCGCCGCCGCCTCGATGCCCGAGTTGTCGTCGATCACCTGCTTCAGATCGTCGGGCAGGTTCTCGTAGCTGTCCTTGTTCATCACCATGACGAAGGTCGCGGCGTAGAGCCCGCGGTCGCCGGAGAACCCGGTGTGGGTATCGACCAGCTCCGGAACCTTCAACGGCACCGTGACCTCCCAGGGGATCACCGCGCCGTCGATCACGCCCTTGGACAGCGATTCGGGGACCGCGGGCACCGGCATGCCGACCGCCGAGGCGCCGAGGCGCTCCAGCATGCCGGTGATCACCCGGGTCGGACCGCGCAGCTTCAGGCCCTCCATATCCTCGAGCGAACGCACACCTTCGCCGCGCACATGCAGCAGGCCGGGGCCATGGGTATGGGCGACCAGAAGCTTCACATCATCGAACTCGTCGAGGGCGTTCTTCTGCACGAAATCGTAGAAGGCCTTGGAGGTCGCCTCGGCCGTGGTCACCATGAAGGGCAGCTCGAAGGCCTCGATCTTGTTGAAGCGGCCAGGGGTATAGCCGGGCAGCGTCCAGACGATATCGACCACGCCGTCGCGCGCCTGGTCGTAAAGACTCGGCGGGGCGCCGCCGAGCTGCATGGCCGGATAGTGCTCGATCTTGATTCTTCCGCCGGACTCGCTCTCGACCTTCTCGATCCAGGGCGTGATCGCCTGGGCCGGAATGGTCGCCTGCGGCGGCAGGAACTGATGCAGCCGCAGGGTGACGTCCTGCGCCTGCGCCGCGACGGCAAGCCCCAGCGTGATGGCGAGCGCGGCCAAGCCGCAGCAGAGTTTACGGATGCCCATGGCGTAGTTCCTCCCAAGCCTATCCGGCAGGTTTCATCTTCGTCTTCGTTAATGCCAGCCTGCCTCATACGAGAGAAAATGAAAAATGAGGAATTCCGGGACTTGCAGGTCCCTGGCGTTCTGCGGATCGGCAGCATTTTACACGCCTTAGCCAATAGCGCAGAGTGACGGAAAGGGCGAAGCTCGGGAGGGAATCGGCGATGCCCGCCGCGCGCGTCAACGGCCACGTGATTCACTACCGTCTCGAAGGACGGGAACAGCAGGGAGGGCCAACCCTGGCGTTCTCCAATTCCCTCGGCACCGACCTGCGGGTCTGGGACCCGCTGCTGCCGCATCTGCCTTCGGACTGGCGCCTGCTGCGCTACGATACCGCCGGTCACGGTCTCAGCGAGCATCCCGGCGCCTACAGTATTCAGGATCACGCCGCCGACCTCGCGGGCCTGCTCGCAGAGCTGGAAATCGATGCGGCCGTGATCGTCGGCCTTTCCATCGGCGGCCAGATCGCCCAGGCCCTCGCGGCCGCGCAGCCCCGTCGAATCGAGGGATTGGTGCTCTGCGATACCGCGCCCCGGATCGGCGAAGCGGCGATGTGGAAACACCGCATCGACGGCGTCCGGGAAACCGGCCTCGCGGCGATGAGCGAGGCGGTCTTGGAACGCTGGTTCACACAAAAATTCCGCGAGGAACGCCCCGATGAGCTGGCGCTCTGGCGGGCCATGCTGGTGCGTACGCCAGCCGAGTCTTATACCGCGCTCTGCGCCGCCCTGCGCGATGCCGACTTGAGCGCCTCCACCGCCAGGATCGCCAAGCCGACGCTCTGCCTCGTCGGCGACGAGGATGGCTCGACCCCGCCGGCTCTGGTGCGGGCCATGGCCGAGACCATCGCCGGCGCCCGTTTCGAGATCATCTCCGGCGCCGGACACCTGCCCTGCGTCGAGGCGCCGGAACAGCTCGCATCGCTGATCGTCGATTTTATGAAGGAGGCGCAGCTTGCCTGACAGCGACGCAGAGGACCGCTACGCGCGCGGCATGGAAACCCGCCGCGCCGTGCTCGGCGACCGCCATGTCGACCGGGCCGAAGCCAGGAAGACCGACTTCGACGCCGACTTCCAGCGTTTCATCACCGAAGGCGCCTGGGGGTCGGTCTGGTCCCGGCCCGGCTTGACGAAACGGGAGCGGAGCATGATCACCGTGGCCCTGCTTGCGGCGCTGGGCCACGAAGAGGAACTCGCCCTGCACACCCGTGCCAGCCTCAACACCGGCGCCAGCAGGGATGACCTCAAGGAGGCCTTGCTCCACGTTGCCGTCTATGCGGGGGTGCCAGCGGCCAATACCGCCTATAGAATCGTCAAGCAGGCGCTGGAGGAGGCCGAACTGGAGAGCAAGGCAGAATGAGGAATTCCATACCCGAGCAAGGCGGGCTTTTCCCCCGCGACCGCGACTGGCATCCGCCGGCCCGTGCGCCGGGCTACAAGTCGAGCGTCCTGCGGTCCCCGAGCAAGCCCTTGGTCGCCTTCGATTCCACGCTTTCGGAGCTGACCGGGCCGGTGTTCGGCCAGGACAGCCTCGGTCCCCTGGACAACGACCTGCTGCGCAACTACGCCAAGGACGGCGAGCCGATCGGGCCGCGCATCCTGGTCCAGGGAAAGCTTCAGGACGAGGATGGCCATCCGCTGCGCGGCGCCCTGGTTGAGATCTGGCAGGCCAACGCCGGCGGCCGCTATCGCCACGCCAACGAGAAGTACATCGCCGCGCTCGACCCCAACTTCGGCGGCTGCGGCCGGACCCTGACCGACGACGAGGGCCGCTATGTCTTCCGAACCGTGATGCCAGGCCCCTACCCCTGGCCGAACGGACCCAACGACTGGCGCCCGGCGCATATCCACTTCTCGCTCTTCGGCCCCGCTTTCGGTCAACGCCTGATCACCCAGATGTATTTCGAGGGCGATCCGCACATTCCGCTCTGCCCGATCGTCAAAACCATTGCCGATCCCGAGGCGATCGCGCGCTTGGTGGCGCCGCTGGACATGAACGCCACCCAGCCGATGGACTGCCGGGCCTATCGCTTCGACATGGTGCTGCGCGGCCAGCGGCAAACGCCCTTCGAGAACCGCACGGAGGGGCTCTAGTGGCGCAGCGTCTGTCCTATCTCAAGGAAACCCCGTCGCAGACCGCCGGGCCCTATGTGCATATCGGCCTCACTCCGCAGGTCGCAGGCGTCGAAGGCGTCTATCCAGAAGACCCAGGCCTTGCCATCGCCGGACCCGAGGCCAAGGGCCAGCGCATCCGCATCGAGGGGCGTATCTTCGATGGCCAGGGGGATATCCTGCGCGATGCCCTGGTCGAGTTGTGGCAAGCCGATGCCGCCGGCATCTACAAATCGCCCAACGATCCGCGCGCGGAGTCCTGCGATCCCGCTGTGCTGGGTTGGGGCCGCGCGGCGACTGATTTAAAGACTGGCGTCTTCGCCTTCGACACAGTGAAGCCGGGACCTGTGCCCGGGCCCGGGCAATCCATCATGGCGCCCCATGTCTCCCTCTGGATTGTCGCGCGGGGCATCAACCTCGGCCTCGCGACCCGGATGTACTTCCCGGACGAGGAAGCGGCCAATGCCGCCGATCCGATCCTCGGCAAGGTACTGCCGCCGGCACGGCGCGAGACGCTGATCGCCAGCGCCGAGCAGAGCGACGCAGCGGCCCTGCGCTATCGCTTCGAGATCCGGCTGCAGGGCGAAGACGAAACCGTGTTCTTCGACTGCTGACAGCGCCATGCCCAGCGTTCCGCCCAGCTATCTCTCCGGCCTGCTCGGCGATCCCGAGGTAGAAGCCCTGCTGTCCGGCGAGGCGATGCTGCGGGCGATGCTCGAGACCGAAGCCGTCTTGGCCGAAGCCCAGGCCGAGACCGGCGACATCCCGGCGGAAGCCGCCGAAGCCATTGCAGCCGCCGCACGCCGCCTGACCCTCGATCCCGAGGAACTGGCCGCGGCGACGCAGCGCGATGGCGTGCCGGTCCCCGCCTTGATCGGCAGGCTCCGCGACGCGGTCCCGCAGCCTCACGGCCACTACGCCCACTGGGGCGCGACCAGCCAGGATATCCTCGACACCGCGACAGTGCTGACGCTCGGCAACGCGCTCGAGACTTGCGCCGGCCGGCTTGAAGGCATCATAGCGGCGCTCGCGGGGCTTGCCGACTGCCATCGCTCCACCGTCATGGCGGCGCGCACCCGGGGGCAGCAGGCGACTCTAACCAGTTTCGGGCTCAAGACCGCCGGTTGGCTGCTGCCGCTGATCCGCTGGCGCGACCGGCTGCCGGCCGTACAGCAAGACCTGCTGGTGGTCTCCCTCGGCGGCGCCAGTGGCACCCAGGCGGCGCTCGGCAAAAAGGCCCGTGCGGTCGAGACCGGTATGGCGCAACGCCTCGGCCTCAGCCTTTCCACCCTGCCCTGGCACGTGCAGCGCGACGGCCCGGTACAGGCCGGCGCCTGGCTGGCTGGACTTGCCGGGTCTCTGGCGAAGATCGCTGGCGACGTTGCGGAGCTCTGCTCCTCAGAGATCGGCGAGCTGCAGCTCGCGGGCGCCGGCGGCTCCTCGACCATGCCGAACAAGCAGAACCCGACCCGTGCCGAGGCCATTCAGGCGCTCGCCGGCCAGGCCTTCGATCTGCACGCTGCCGTGCAGCGCAGCGCCCTGCACCGGCAAGAGCGCGGCGGGGTGGCCTGGTTCACCGAGTGGCTGAGCCTGCCGCCGCTCGCCGTCGCCACGGCCGCGGCGCTGCGCCATAGCCTCTCCCTGCTCGACGCCCTGGAGGTGGACGCAGCGCGGATGCGCGCCAACGTCGAGGCGTCCAATGGCCTATTGCTGGCCGAGGCCGCGAGCTTCGCGCTCGCCGAGCAGCTGCCCCGCGGCGAAGCCCAGGAGCTGGTCAAGCAGGCCTGTTCCGAAAGCCTGGAAAGCGGCACCCATCTTCTGGATAGTCTCGCCGCCAAGAGTTCGGCGGCGATCGATTGGCAGGCGCTGCGAGACCCGGCCCGGCAGCTGGGCAATGCCGAAGAGATGATCGACCGCGCCCTCGCCGCCGCGAAGAACACCGAGGAGGAGACATGACCACCCCTGCCATCATCACCGTCGCCATCACCGGCTCCGTGCCGCGCAAGGAGAACAATCCCGCCGTGCCGATCACCGTCGCCGAGCAGGTGGAGTCGACCCAGGAGGCCTTCGAGGCCGGCGCCACCCTGGCCCACTGTCATGTGCGCAACGACGACGGCACCACAACCTCGGATCCCGAGAAGTTCGGCCGCCTGCTGGAGGGCCTGCGCAAGCACTGTCCCGGCATGATCGTGCAGTTCTCCACCGGCGGGCGTTCGGGCAAAGGCGAGGAGCGCGGCGGCATGATCGGCCTCAAGCCGGACATGGCATCCCTGGCGACCGGATCCTGCAACTTCCCGACCCGGGTCTATGACAACTCGCCAGACCTGATCGACATGCTGGCGGAGAAAATGCGCGAAAACGGCGTCAAACCGGAGGTCGAGGCCTTCGATCTCTCAATGATCTTCAAGGCGGTGGAGATGGAAAAGACCGGCAAGATCGCCGGTCCGTTGCATGTGCAGTTCGTCATGGGTGTGAAGAACGCCATGCCGGTCGACCGCCCGAGCTTCGACTTCTACGTCGATAATCTGCAGCGCCTGGCGCCCGAAGCGACCTGGACCGGCGCCGGGATCGGCAAGGACCAGATCACCCTGGTCGAGTGGTCCCTGGAACGTGGCGGCCATGTCCGCACCGGGCTGGAGGACAACATCCGCCTCGACCGGGACACCCTGGCCCCCTCCAACGCCGCCCTGGTCAAGCAGGCTGCGGAGCTCTGCCCCCAGTACAGCCGCCATCCGGCCAGCGTCGAGGAGGCGCGGAAGCTGCTGCACCTGGCAGCCTAGATCTCCACCGCCGCCATGTGATTGTCCCAGCGCGCGGACTCGAGAAAATCCGAGACGATCCGCCGGCTGCTGCCGCGTCTTGCGTCGACCTCCAGCGCGCCGCCGCGCCCGCTGCTGGCGATGAAGCTGCCCGGCTTGCCTGCAGGAGCGATGCCGCAGACGTCGGGAAATTCGATCTTCGAGAGGAATTTCCCTGCACTCACGTCCCAGAAGGCAACCAGCCCGCCGCGCGGCGAGGAAACCGCAAGCACCCGGCCCTCCACGTCGAAGACCGTGCTGCCGCAGTAGTGATCCATGGCTTTGGTCACAGACGGCATGTCGTCAAGGATCTGCGCCTGCTCCCTCCCCCGATGGGTGAAGACCAGGGGGACGGTGTCGCCCTTGGGACCTTCGTACTGCATCGCGACGGCGACCCTGTCTTCCGCCCCCAGCGCGAGATGCCGGATCGAAAGCTGGTGCAGCTCCGGGGCCAGCTTCACCTCCTGCAGAAGACTGCCGTCGCGCCGGTCGATGTAAGCCAGCGAAGGCGCCATGGTCGGAACGTTGAGCTTGACCCGCGGTAGGTCCGGCCGGGTCTGGATGCCACCGTTGGCGACGGCGAGGGTGGTGCCGTCGGACAGCAGCTTGACGTCGTGCGGACCGGCACCGTGGGAGGGCAGCTCACCGACCCGCGCATAGCCGGCCGTAGCATCGTAGACGCCGAGCACGCCGCGCCCGGCCGCAAAGTCGTTTTCCGGCGCATAGAGCATGCGCCCGCCGGCGCTGAAGACGCCATGGCCGTAGAAATGCCGGTCCTCTGGCGCGGCAATCTCCCGCAGCAGCTTTCCCCCGCGCAGATCCACCACCTTCGCAAAGGCGCCGGGCCGTCGGGCGAAGAACACCGCCTCACCGCCGCTGGGACGCACCGCCAGGGAATGGCCGCGGCCCGGCAGGGCCAGGTCGAAGGCCGGCGCGCCGGTTTCTGAAAAGCCGCTGATGCGAAAGCTTCCGTCCTCGGCGGCGCGGGCGCTGAGGTAGAGGCGCTTGTGCCCCTGCTGCGCGGCGGCACGCAGCCGAGCCGGCCAAAGCGGCCAAGCTGCGCCGCCTGCCAGCAGCGCGAGAAGGGTTCTGCGATCAATCTCCATCGAGGGCATTGAAACCCACCGATACTTCGAGGGCTTGGGCCACCCGGGTCTTGACGATCTGCTTCAGCGCCAGGACCTGGGTCAGGAGTTTTTCGACCTTGGGGCGGTTGGCCGGGTCGGCCACCGCCTCCGCCAGTGGCTGATCTATCGAGCGGGCATTCGCTAAAGTCTGATCGAAGGCCTTGCGCATCAGCGGATCGAGATCGGCGTCGCTGCCGCTTGCGGCCACCAGTTGGCTCAAGCCAGACCCGTCCTCGCCGTGATAGAGCGCCTGCAGGGCTTCCAGATTGAGCAGGATGTTGCGCAGCGCCCGTTTGGCGAGCGGCGTCTCGACCAGCTTGGGCTCCGCCGTTTCGGCGCTTACCCCGACGACCGGCTTAAGCTTGGCGTCTGCGATGAGCTGGAGCTGGTCGTGCAGCGACTTGAAAAATACCAGCGTCGCGTCCTGGTGAGTCGCGAAATAGGGATTGTCCGGCCCGGGCTGCTTGAGTGTGGCGAGGAAGGGTTCCGCACCTTCTTCCCAGTCGCGGCGGATATCGCTGGCAATCACCGAGAGGTTGCGGCCGATGGCGCGCAGCAGGTTGCAGCGGCCGACCTCGCCCTGCCTCTGTCCGTCGAGTGCGGCTTCGCTATAGATCAGCACCTCGGCGGCGGGCAAGCCCTGGACGGCAACACCGGCGGTGCCGAAGCTTTCCTCGGTCAGCCGCGCGGGATCGTTCTGGGACAGGAGGTCCCCGACCAATTCGACAAAGCGCCCCTGGGCCTGCGGCCAGAAGGCAATACGGTAGGCGCGCAGGAACAACTCCGCGGGCCCGAAGCGCAGGTGCTGTACGCCCATCCAGGCATCCATGACCTCATCGAAACCCGCTTGCAGCGCCCCATCGTCGCTTTGCCCCGACGCCTTGCAGAAATCCTCCGTCACCTCCGCGAACTTCGCCGCCGCCTCGGCGAAGTTCCGGTAACGCGGCAGGACGTGGCTTTCCGCCAAGGCCGCATTGACCTCGGCATAGGCTTCCTCGCTCAACGCGTTCTCGGCCAAAGAGACCTGGGCAGGCAGTAGAAGAGAGAAAGCCAGCAGTAGAGAAAAAACCTGGCGCAGCAAAACGTGAATCAAAGTCCGTTCCTTCATAGAGATTTCAAAAAGGCGATCAGTGCCGCGCGCTCTTCCCGGCTCATCCCAACCACCTTCTCCCTCGCCGCCTCGGCTTCGCCGCCATGCCAGAGAATGGCTTCCAGCAGGCTGCGGGCGCGCCCGTCGTGCAGAAACAGACTGTGGCCGCTCACGGTCTCGGTCAGGCCGATGCCCCAAAGCGGCGCCGTGCGCCACTCACGCCCCGAGGCCTCGCCTTCCGGGCGGTTGTCGGCCAGTCCCTCGCCCATGTCGTGCAGCAAGAGGTCGCTATAGGGCCAGATCAACTGGAATGACTGCTCTTCTCCCAGAGAGTCCCGCCGTGTCACGAACTTCGGCCGGTGGCAGGCGATGCAGCCGGACTCATAGAACAGCCGCTTTCCTCTCAGCACCTGACGATCCTCGATGTCGCGCCGCGCCGGAACCGCCAGATTGCGGCTGTAAAAGACCAGTGCATCGAAAAGCTCCTGCTGAGCCTCAACGGTGTCGTCCTCCGCGCTGCCGCCGTGCGGCGCGGTAAGGCAGTCCTTCTGCGCAGCGCTGCAGTCGCCATAGGGTCGGGGCAGCGCCGGCGTCGAGATGCCGATGTCGCCGCGAAAAGCGTGCGCCGCCTGCTGCGCCACGCTCGGCTTGCCGGCTTTCCAGCCGAAGCGCCCAAGCGCCGCTGCCTCGGCGAAATCGTCCCAGACGAAGTTGGGCTTGCCGGAGATGCCATCACCGTCGCTGTCCTCGGGATCGGCCAGGGCAAGGATATCTTCCTGGGGGATGGCCTCGAGCAGGCCGACGCCGATCATCGGCGGCGCGACTCGCGGCGAGATCATGGTCTCGGGATGCAGCGGGCCGTAGTTGAGCCCGGCGATATCGTAGCTCGGGCGCCGCAGAACGATCACCTCGCCATCGGACAGCGTCACCGGATAGTCCTCATAGGCGATCTGCATCTCGCCTTCGGCAAGCAGTCCCTGGATCGAAAAATTCTGCAGCTGCCCGCCATAGGTCGGTTCGGAGATCGTCGCTTCACGCTGCGTGGCAAGGGCTTGCCGCTGCTCCGCGTTCTGCGGCGGGATCGACAGCCGCAGGAACATCGACACCCCCTTCTCGCCCTCGCCTGGCGGATGGCCGCGCCCATCCTTGAGATGGCAGCGTTGGCAGGAGCGCGCGTTGAACAGCGGACCCAGCCCATCCGAAGAGGCCGTCGAGCTGGGCGCGGAAACCCAGATCTTCTTGAAGATGCCGTTGCCAACCTTGAAGTCGAGCTCGCGCTCGAAAGGCATATTGCCGGAGGGCTGGGAGAAGATATCCCGGTTGATCTCCTTGAATACCGTCCCGGCTCCGCCCGGGCGGAGTTCGAATTTCTCCGGCTGGGTGAAGTCCGCCGTCGGCCGGGTAACGGCGGCAATGCGCGCGCTATCCGCGCTGCGGTCCGCGCCATAGGCGAAGGCGCCGACAACCGCCAGGTTCAGCCCAACGAAGGGGGCGATGGATCGCGACAGCCAGGATGTGAGCGCAGACATGGGCCTTAGTCGATGCCGGGGGGGGCGGAGGCATCTTAGCGCTCCCGCCTCCCCCAGCCTATTACTCGAAAACCGCCTCCGGATTGTCGAGGCTGTCGGACCCCTCGACCGCGATCGGCTGCAGCCCGAGTTCGGCGACAACCGCTTCGATGGTCCTGGTTTGAGCAGTCAGGGAATCGATCGCCGCCTGAACCACCGCATTGCCCTCGGCATTGTCCGGTCCGATCATCTGATCGTAGGCCTCGACGGTCTCTGCGCGCTCTTTCAGCGCCCCCATAGCCGCCTCGCTGGCGTGCAGCTTCGCCAGCATTTCGGCGTTTACCTCAGGGGCGGTCGCGGCCAGCAGATGAGTCAACGCCGGCCCGACGATCTTGCGTCCGTCGATCCGGGTGTAGGTGCCGGTATAGACATTCAGCATCCCCACGACATCGAAGTAGTGGCTGTTGTGGGTGTTGTCGGCGAAGCAGTCGTGTTCCTCTTCCGGGTCGTGCAGCATCAAGCCGAGTTGCATGCGCTCGCCGGCGAGTTCACCGTAGGAGAGGCTACCCATCCCCGTCAGGATCCGCGAAAGCCCCACGTCGGGATCGCCCTCGAGCAAGTCCGTCCGTGTCTCGCCGCCCGGCGCCCACTGCGCGGCCATCCAGGTCAGGTCGTCGATCAGCAGCTCCGTCGCCGTGGCGAGGTACGCCGCGCGGCGCTCGCAGTCAGCGTTCTGGCAGTCCGCGCCGGAGGCATAGTCCTTCCAGCTCCGCTCGCCGGCGCCCGCGCCGGTGCCGTTCAGATCCTGTCCCCAGAGCAGGAACTCGACGGCGTGATAGCCGGTGGCGACATTGGCCTCGACCCCGCCGAGCTCGTGAAGTTCCTGCTGCAGCAGATCCTTGGTGATCACAGAAACGTCGAGCGTCTCGCCGCCCAGCTTAATTTCGTTGTTGGCGATCACATTGGCTGCATAGACAGGGTTGTCCTCGGAGCTGTCGCCATAGCCACTGGCGACGTAGTCGATCATCCCCTCGTCGAGCGGCCAGGCGTTGACCTTGCCCTCCCAGTCGTCGACCACGGCATTGCCGAAGCGATAGACCTCGGTCTGCATGTAGGGGTCGCGTGCCGCAAGCCAGGCTTGACGCGCGCCCGTCATCGACGCCTCAGAGGGCGATTCCAGCAGCTTCGCGATCGCGGCGCGCAGTTCACGTGCACGAATCAGCGAGTCCTCATAGCCGGCATGGGCGATGTCGGCGTAGGTCTCCAGGATGTCGCGCTTCTCCGGCGCCGCCTGGGCGGTCGACGCGGCAACCGCAAATGCGGCCCCCATCACAATCGACGTGATCCATCTGTTCATTTCGCTACTCCTTTTCACATTCGCTGGCAGCCTCCGCCAGCTTTGGCCTCGGATTTCGATTCCTCGTCCGTCAGCGCAGAAAGAACTGCACCGGAACGATCAGTTCCAGGCGGGCCTGCCGCATTTCCTCTGGCATCCTGGGCAGCGGCTGTGCGCGTTGGATCATCTCCTCGACCGCATGGTCGAGCAGGTCGTAGCCGGAGCTCTGCTTGAGCCGGTAGTCCAGCACGCGCCCGTTACGATCCATGACGAAGAACAGCAGGACCGTGCCTTCCTGACGGCGCTGCCGCGCATGGCGCGGATATTCCTTATGCCGCTCGAGCCAGGCCTGAAGGCGCGCCATATAGTCGGCGACCTCACCGGGATTGCCGCCGCCGCTGGAATCGCTGGCGCTGCCAGCCTCTGAGCTATCTTCGCTCCCGGCCTTGCCTCCCGCCCCGGCGCTCGATGGCGGCAGCTTTGCGGTCTGCTGCTGCGGCTTTTCGGAAGGCAAGGAGGATTTGGCCTGCTCGACCGGCTCGGGCTGCAGCTCTGGCTGCTGTTCAGCCACGGGCTTGGGCAGGTCGGCCGGCCGTACCTGCGGCAGCGGCGGCGCGGGCCGGGCCTCCGCTTCTAGCGCCTCTGGCTGCACGACAGCCTGAACCTCCTCGACTTCGCGCGGCTGCTCTGCCGTCTCCAACTCGACGACTTCGACCTCGGGAACCTCGACGGCCTCCGCCGTCTCCGGCTCTGGCGCTTGAGCAACGACTTCCCGAGGTTCGCGGGCTGCAGTCTCCTGCGCTTCGGCCTCGGTGACCTGCTTTGTCTGCGTCTGCTGCGCTGCCGCTTCCTCGGGCGGCAACGTAGTCTGCGCCTCGGCGGGTTCGCGCGTCTCGGCTTCAGCGATCTCCTCGACCGCCGAGGCGGCGCTGCCCGGCGCCCCGCCGGTCGGGCCCAGCGATACTTCGATTCCACCAATCCCTGAGCCGCGCGCGCCGACGACCGGCGCTTGCCAGAGAACGACTGCAGCGACGGCGGCATGCAGCAGTGCGGCGCCGATCAGCGCGATGCTCCAATGCCGGCGGCCGATCTGCATCATCTCTCTTCCCCAGAGGAAGTCGCGGGCACGGTCAGCAGAGTGAGCCGCTCGACCCCGGACTCGCGCAGCAGCTCCATCACCGAGAGCACCGCATCGGCTGCAACTTGGTTATCCGCCTTCAGCTGGACCCTGGGCGCGGACTCCGCAGTCATGCGGATCGCGACGGCAGCCCGCAAAGCCTCGCGCTCCATCACCTCACCATCGAGCGCGAGGCGGCCGTCCGGAGCCAGCAGGATCAGCAGTTCCCGCTCCGCGACCCTGCCTTCGCTGCCGGAACTCGGCGGCGCGACCTGGAAGGGGTCCGTTGCGGCGAGTCGCCCTGCCAGCATGAAGAAGATCAGCAGCAGAAAGACCACGTTGATGAGCGGCAGGATCCGCTCTTCCTCGTTACGCGCGCGCGGGGCGCGGCGAAACTGCGGTCGCGTCGTGCTCACCGGCCGGCTCCACGAATCAGCGACAGCTCGACAACGCCGGCTTCCTTCACAGCATCCAGCACCCGCACGACCTGCTGCAGCGTGACCTCCGAGGCCGGCCTCACCAATACCGGGCGATCGGGATCCTCGGCGAGGCGCGCCCGCAAGCGCAGCTGCAGCTCGTCCAGGCTCAGGCTCTCACCGGAAAGGCGCAGGCCTAGCTGACGCACTTCTACCAGGAGCGCGCCGTCCATGGACACGCCCTCCGCAGTCTGCGCCGGAGCGTTCAGAGCGATGCTGCGCCAATCCAGAAAGGAAGACGCCAGCATGAAGAACACCAGCAGGATGAACACCACATCGATCAACGGTGTCAGGCTGATCAGGGCGCGGCGCCGGGGTGGACTCGCCAGCCGCTTCGGCAGGGCGAAGACGAGCTGTGACATGGACTCCAAGCTTCCTCGTATCGGCAGAGTGCCTGCCGCTCATGAGAATGAGAATGAGAATGAGTAGCAATTTCATCATATCACCACCCCTCTGGCAAGCTCGAACCTGGGTCAAGCTGGCTGCGCCATACCTGGTTAGGCAGCTTCCACAGCAATAGCGGGCGGCACGAGCAAGGCCGCCTTACCCCTCAGGGCTCTGCACAATAGGGATTATCTACCAGGCAACAATTTGCCTTGATCGTGCTAATTCTTGACTTCGATCAGGCCGCAGGCGATGCGATCTCCGGCAGCGCCAGCCGGATCCGAGGAATAGTCGTCGGCACCGTCATGAACCACGAAGGCGGAGCCGTCGTCATCGAACAGCGAGTGCGCTTCACCTTCAGCGAGCGTGACTCCGTCCGCCAGAACCTCGATACGCAGGCTGCCTTCGGGCATATGGATGTTCGGCAAGTCGCCGGCGTGCTTGCCTTCGGGCGCGAGCATGCCGTGTTTTGCCCCCTCGGGATTGAAATGCCCGCCCGCGGATTTGAAGGGCGGCTCGCAGAGGCCCGTTTCATGGATGTGGAAGGCGTGGGTGCCTTGGGGCAGGCCATCGAACCGAATCTCGATCAGCACGCCATGCGGCGTTTCCGTCAGCTCGGCCACGCCGACCTCCTCGCCATCCGCGCTCTGCAACGCTGCCGTCGCGCGCAGATCCTGCGCCGCCACGCCGGTTATCCCGAAAACGGCGCAAAGCGCGGCCGTTGCAAACAGCAGTCCGGCCTTAGCTGTCAATTCCCGTGCCATTGTCCTCACCCCTTAGTCCGTGGCGGTCAATCCCCTGACGATCGTCTTGAGATCGCAAGGATAGCTCTCTCGTAGATAGGGTGGGAGAGGCGCTTTTCCTGTGACGATTATCGGGACCTCACCTGAAAGAACCCCCAAAGCGGAACGGGCGCCCCTTGGGGCGCCCGTCCGTTGTTTGGCGGTTTGTGTTCCGGGCATTACCAGGAGAGTTTGACGCCGCCGGAGACCACGTGCTGGTCGTAGTCCGGGTTGATTCGGCCGTCGTAGTCGAGGAACAGCTGCCAGGTCCGGCCGATGTCCACCGTCACTCCGGCGCCGACCACCGCGCTGTCGATCACCAGGATGCCGTTCGCGCTGGGGGACGCGCTGACACTCGTGCCGACCTGGCCCTGGTTGGCGATGCTGTTCTCGACCGTGGCGTTGCCGACCAGGATGTAATCCGTCGAAGAGTCCCGATGTCGACCGAGGAGACCGAGGTATCGGCGACCTCCGTCCCGTCAGCGCGCGCATCCTGCGCGGCGACTGTCCAGCCCGCGGCCAGACCGAAAACGGACGTCGAAACCAGCAGCGCCCGGAACGCGGACGAAGAACGATACTCACGCATGGCCACACCCCCATAAGGCCAATACTCAGTGCGGCTGGCACAAGATGCGCAGCGACACCGCAGATAAAAATAACCACAAACTAGAATTTTGGTATGTAAAACCTATTCTCTGCGGCGTGCTCAGCACGGCGGAAGGGCGCTTTTTTTAAGCTTAGTTGCAATACTGCGACGCTCCTTTAGTCTGGAATATCTGCATGGGTTTTTTCACTCAAACAGAATTCCTTGCCGCCAACTCGCTCCGCGCAGCACTTCAGCAAAAGACAGCGCCTCAAGAAGCTGGTTTTGCTATTCTTTGGGCTTAGGCCATCCCTCTCCCCCTCAGCCAAATTCAGAGGATTCCATGCATCCCTGCGATTTCAGCGCCGTCGAGGCGCGCCGTCTGATCGGCACCAGACAGCTCTCCCCCGTGGAGCTGCTTGACTCCTGCCTGGTGCGAATCGCGGCGGTGAACGCCTCGGTCAAGGCGGTAGTTGCGCTCGATGAGGAGCGCGCCCGGCTCGAAGCGGAGCAGGCGGAAGCGGCGGCGGCGTCCGGTGAGCCGCTTGGCCCGCTGCACGGTTTACCCATCGGCATCAAAGACCTGGTCGATGTGGCCGGGCTGCGCACGACCTATGGATCGCAGCTCTATGCCGAGCATATTCCCGAGCACGACGAGGGTTTGATCCAGCGTTTGAGGGCGGCCGGCGGCCTGGTCTTCGCCAAGACGAACTGTCCGGAGTGGGGCGCCGGCGGCAACACCACCAACCCGGTCTACGGCGCCAGCGGCAACCCCTTCGCGCCTGAGCTGACCTGCGGCGGCTCCTCCGGCGGCTCGGCAATCGCCCTGGCAACCGGCATGATGCCGCTGGCGCATGGCTCCGACAACGCCGGCAGCTTGCGGATTCCAGCCTCGTTCTGCGGCGTCGTCGGATTCCGTCCCTCGCATGGTCTGGTCCCTTCGGAACGGCGCGCCATGGGTGCCTCGCCCTTCATGCTGGAGGGGCCGATGGGCCGCGATGTCGCGGATACCCAGCTCATGCTGCGCGGCCTGCTGAGCGACGACAGCCGGGATTACCTCGCTGGCCCAGTCGATCCGGCCCTGCACAGACCGCTCGAGCCGCTGGATATCTCGGAGTTGCGCATCGCGGTCTCGGAAGACCTCGGCTTCGCGCCGATTGAGGACGGGCTGCGCGCCACCTTCCAATCCCGGATCGAGCCACTGCGCGCCCTGTTCGCCAGCGCCCGTGACGCCGACCCCGACTTCACCGAGGTCGACCGCACCTACGACATCCTCCGGGCGGTCTCCTACATCGCGTCCTGGGGCGAGCGCTACAAAGAATGGGGCGAGAAGGTCGGGCCGCTGGTCGATGCCAACATGAAAAGCGCCCTCGCCTACGGCGTCGAGGATGTCGGCTGGGCCTACGCCCAGCAGACCCGGCTGTACCAGGAATTCCAGGCCTTCTTCGCCGGCTGCGACCTGCTGCTCTGCCCCACCATGGGAGTCTACCCCTGGCCCAAGGAGGTGCTGTTTCCCACCGAGGTCAACGGCCGGCCGATGCGCAACTACTTCCACTACGTGGCGATGACCTACGGCATCACCCTGATGGGCCACCCGGCGATCTCAATCCCCTGCGGTCGCGACGACCGCGGTCTGCCTTTTGGGCTGCAGATCGTCGGACCGCGACACGGCGACCTGCTGGTCCTGCGCGCCGCCAAGGCGCTGGAGGCGATCTTCGCAGAGCGAAGCGAAACCGCCCGCCCCCTGCCCGACCTCAAGGCCCTGGAAAGCCCGGCCAGCTAAGCGCGGTTACATACCGCCGCCGGCGTCGATCAAGGCTGCAGTGACGTAGGACGCCTGATCGGACAGCAGCCAGAGGGCGGACTCGGCGATCTCCTCGGGCGCAGCGACACGCTGCATCGGTGGAATCCTGGAGAGCCGCGCCAGCTTGTCAGGATTTGCGGCGAAGCCGTGAATGTCGGTGTCGGTGATTCCCACGCGCAAACTATTGACCCGAATCCCCTCCGCCGCCACCTCGCGCGCCATGCCCAGGGTAAAGCTGTCCAGCGCCCCCTTGGTCGCGGCGTAGTGGACATAAACCCCCGGCGAGCCCAGCTTGGCCGCGCCCGAAGAGATGTTGACGATCGCCCCGCCCTGGCCGCCATGCGCCGTCGACATCCGCTTCACCGCCTCACGGGCGCAGAGGAAGGCGCCGATCACGTTGACCGCGAAAGCCTTTTCGATCTGCTCCTGGGTTACCGCTTCGATCCGCGCAGTGCCGCCGGTGATCCCGGCGTTGTTGACCAGCGCCGTGAGGGGACCGAACTCACCGTCGAGCGCCGCGAAGATCTCCAGCACGTCGGCGTCGCGCGAGACATCGCCGGGAAGCGCCAGGGCGCGGCCGCCCGCCGCCTCGATCTCTGCCACCACCCGGCCCGCAGAGTCTGCATCGCTGCGGTAGTTGACCCCGACGGCGTAGCCGCGCGCCGCGGCAAGGCGCGCGATCGCGGCGCCGATGCCGCGTCCCGCACCGGTGACCAGAAGGACCTGCCGGTCCTTCATGTCCGCTCGAGCGCTCGTCCCACGCCCGCGGCTTCGGCGGCCCGGTAGAGGCAGGCGGCGACGCCGATGTATTCCAGCGCCGTCCCGCCGGAGCCGAAGAGAGTCACCTCGGCGTCCTCACGCCGGCCTTCCGCCGTGCCGGCCAACAACGAGCCTAGATCGCCGCGCAGGTGACCCTCCCCGATGGCGCCCTCGGCCAGGGGGATGAGGAACTCGCCCTTTTCCGCAAAGGTCTGCGCGATGTCGTCGACGAAGAAGCTGGCCCGCGCAACGGTCGCGCTGTCGATCTCGCGGGTCCTGGGATAGTGCATGCCGATGGCGTTGATGTGGGTTCCCTCGGCGATCTCGCCGCTGGCGATCACCGGGCTGTGCGCCGTGGTCACCGTGGTCAGAATGTCCGCCCCTGCCGCCGCAGCGGCGGGAGACTCCACGGCACGTACGGAAATGCCCTTCAACTCGGCAGCCAGGCGTTCCGCGAAAGCCTGGCGCTTGGCGGCATCGCGGCTGTAGCAGCGGACTTCCTCGAGCTGGCGTACGCGTGCGATAGCGCGCGGCTGATCGAAGGCGAAGGTGCCGCAGCCGATCAGGCCCAGGACCGCGCTCTCCGGCCGGGAGAGCGCCCGCGTGGCCGTGGCGGTTACCGCCGCGGTGGCCCACTGGGTGACGGCTTCTCCCTCGACGATGGCCAGCAGCTCGCCGCCCGTGGCCGAGCTGAGCAGAATGCGGAAATCCAGCGGACGGCCGTAACCGGCGGGATAGGTGACCACGCCCATGAAACCGGCTTCCAGCAGCGCGGCCCCGAGAATCTTGAAGGAACGCGGACGCGCGGCCTCCGGCTCGACATCGGTGTTGAGACTCTGCCGGCCGAGCAGTCGCGCCGTCCCCTGGCCCATTTCTCGATAGGCGGCGGTCACGGCCTCGATGTGGGCGTCCAAGCCGGCGTCGTCGCGAAGACGCAGCGCCTCGACGTCGCTAGCTGTGATGAGCCGGGTCATTCTTCCTCGAAGATCGAGGGGACAGGGAGCTTCATGGCGAAGACCTTGCAAATCGCGCACATCATCTGAAAGCGGGCGATCTGCAGCACCGCCGCCAAGGCCTGCTCGGCGCCGAGATCGCCGATCACCGCCTGCAAGGCTGCCGTGGCGTCCCCTCCATCGATCACGGCAATGGCCAGATCGCGCAGCTTTTGTTCCGTGGCATCGAGCTGACTTTCCGCCGGTATGATTTCGCCAGTCAGCTCGCCGATCCAATCCCGGGAGAAGCCGCTGTTCAGCGAGAGACGCTCATGCTGGATACGCTCGTAGTCGCCGCCGCAGCGCGCGCAGGAGACCAGCGCCAGGAGCTCGTTCTTCTTGAGATCGAGCGGCGCCTTCACCGCACCCGTGTACTCCATGAACTTGAGCAGAGCTTCGGGGTTGTTGCCGACCACCTGAAAGTACTCGCCGAAGTAGTCGAGGCGCTCGACCACCGGTTTCAGCAGTTCCTGCACCCGCGGATCGGAGTTCTCGAAAGAAAGGCGGGGGATGGCATCGGTCATGCGGGCAGTCTCCAGTAGGGGTCTAGGCCTCAGATCAAACTTGGCAGGAAGGTCACGATCGGCGGCGCCAGGAAGAGGATGACGATGGCGATCAGGAATATCGCAACGAAGGGCCAGGCGGCCTTGAAGACGTCACTAGTACTCATCAGCTCCGTCGAGCCCCTCAACGCAAAGAGCGCGTAGCCGAAGGGCGGCGAGATACCGCCAACGGTGATGTTCAACAGGAAGATCGTCCAGAACCACACCGGATCGAAGCCGAGCGTAGCGATCAAGGGCGAATAGATCGGAATCACCACCAGCATCAGCGCGATCTGATCGATGAACATGCAGAGCACGAAAGGCAGCAACATCATCAGAATGAACATCATGGTCGGCGACAGGCCGGCCATGGTCACCGCATCGACGACCCCGGAAGTCGCGCCGGTGAAGGACAGCAACTGGGTGAACATCTTCGAGCTGACCATGATGATCAGGATCATCGCCGAGATCTTGGCGGCGCCGATCAGGGAGTCGATCATCATCTGCGGCGTCAGCTTCTTGTTGAAGGCCGCGGCCAGGAGAGCTCCGGCAACGCCGGTTGCCGCCGCCTCGGTCGGCGTAGCGATGCCGAGCAGGATGAAGCCCATCACCGAAAAAATGATGATGGTGAAGGGCAGCATGTTGGCTAAAGCCACCAGCATTTCCTTACCCGTCACTTCGCCCTGCTCGCTGGCGACGTCCTTGGGTGCATCCTCCGGATAACGGCGGATGCGGTACTGCACATAGACCAGGAACAGCAGCGCGAGCAGCAGTCCCGGCATGATGCCGGCGATCAGCAGCTGCGCGATCGAGGTGTCTGAAAGCGTCCCGATGATGATCACCAGGATGCTCGGCGGAATAATCGGGGCGAGGCCGCAACCGCCGAGAATCACCCCCGCCGAGAGAATCTTGTTGTAGCCGCGCTCGACCATGCCCGGCAGCACCGAGCGGCCAAGCATCGCCGCCACCGCCATCCCGGCGCCCGACAGCGCGCCGAGAATCACCGAAAGCGTGATGACCAGCACGTACTGGCGTCCCCGTACCTTGCCGACCAGCTTGTCGACGGAATCGAACAGCACGTCCATGGTGCCGGAACGGAACAGGATCTCGCCCAGCAGGATGAAGAAGGGGATGGTCAACAGGGGCTTGGTCGTCGCGGTATCGAAGACCGAGTTGGCGAACATGCCGAAGCCGGCCGTTCCGATCACCACCAGCGTCCCGATCACATTGATCAGAAAGAAGGAGACGAAGACCGGCAGTCCGGAGATGAAGAGTACCAGGAGGATCGCAAAGCCGATCCCGAGAGTTTCCGCCCAGCCCATGCCGCTAGCCCACGCTCACGTCGCCGGGGTGCGCACGGCCCCGCACGGCCGTGAAGATGTGGCGGATGAAATAGAGACCGCAGTTGCAGAAGCCGTAACCAATCACGGCCATGATCCACCATTTCTGCGTCGACGCCGAAGCGATGGTGACGACACCTGAATTATAGAGATCGAGGGTCTCGTCGAAGGCGATCCAGGCGCTCATCAGACACACCCCTGCGGCCAGGGTCATGGTTGTGGTTTCCAGGATCCGCCGCGGAGTCTCGGGCAGTTGCTCGGGAAAGATCTCGATAGCGATATGACTGCTCAACCGGCAGAGCTCCGGCGCCACCGCGAAGATCACGATGACCAGGAGATAACTGGTCCAGTCGCTGGTCCAGGTGGTCGGTGCGTTGAAGAAGTAACGCACCGCCACTTCATAGATGTACATCGAGGTGGAGGCGCCAAGCGCGGCGCCTCCAATGTAGGTGCTCACCAAGGTGAGCAGATCATGCGCCCTCAGAACAGGGTTGGTCGTGGACATGGTAAGTCCGCTCCCGCTCGGGTTCGACTGAGCGCCAGATTACTCGAAAATCAACCCGGCTTCGCTGGCCATGGACCGCATTTCCTCGGCGGCTTCCGGATCGCGGCTGGCCGCGATGTTCCAGTAGCCCTCGACGAAGGCTTTGGCGGCACGGTCCCAGACCTCGGGGCCGAACTCGATGCGCTGCATACCCAGCTCGATCAGCTTGGCTTCCTCATCCTTTTCAGCCTCGGTGAAAGCCGCGCGCACCTCGCTTTCGAGGAGCTCCCCCTGCTCGAGCATCACCGCCTGCTGTTCGGCGGAGAGCGCGTTCCAAGAGTCCAGGTTGATCAGGATCGGATGCGCTGTAGTCCCGAAGTTCGGCCGCATAAAGCAGCAGGAAACCTCGTACCACTTGAAGGCAACAGCACCGGAAACCGGCCAGTTGGCGCCGTCGACCACACCCTTATCCAAGGACGAGTAGATTTCGCCACCCGGCATTACGACGGGAGAGCCGCCCAGGGCCTCGATCACCGGATGGATCGGCGGCGTGCCGCGAATCTTCATGCCGGAGAAATCCTCCCCCTCGGCTACCGGATTACGCAGCATGAAGTGGCTGCCGCCCGAAGCCGGCAGAGACAGCAACTTCATGCCCAAGGTCTGGTAGTGCGCGTCGATGTAGTCCCAGATGCCGACTTCGCGGCGCATGGCGGGATCGGGATCGACGGTGTCGAGACCGATAACCATCGAGGTGGTGCCGGCATGATAGGCGCCATGCGTGAACAGCATATCGAACACCCCGGCCTGAACCGGCTGCAACTGCTCGAAGGGCGGCACCGTTTCAGGCCCGACAAGCTTGAAGGTGATATCGCCTCCGGAGGCCTCCTCGACCATGGTCGCATAGGTGTCGGCCATGCCGGCGGTGCCTTGATACTTGGCGTCCCAGCTGCGCAGGAACTGCAGTTCAACGGCTAGTGCGGCAGGCGCGGCGGCGCAGAACACCGCCAACGCCAAACCTGTAAGTGCCAATTTCTTCAACATCTTCAACCTCCCTAGTTATCGTTGCTCAGGTTTATCGTTCGAAGAGTGAACCGATTACTCGGCCTTGGTTTCTCCCGAGCCTTCCCAATGTTCGGTGGTCAGGCCCGCATCCTCCGCCAGCTTGCGGAGCTGCACGGCCTTTTCTGGGTCGCGGCTGCCCGCGAACTCCCAGGCGTTCTCGGTAAAGGCGGCGATCAGCCGGTCGTAGACCTCCGGCGTGAAGCGGGTTTCCTGCATGCCGAGCTCCTTGAGCTTGGCCTCTTCTTCCTCGCCCCAAGCGGTGAAGGTCTCGCGCACCTGGTACTCGAGCTTCTCGCCTTGCTCGAGCAGGAGCTTCTGCTGCTCTTCGCTCAGCTCGTTCCAGCTGTTCATGTTCATCAGGATGAGATGCGGCAGCGCGCCGAACCAGGGCCGCGCGAAGCAGCAGGCGACCTCGTACCATTTGAAGCCGAGCGCGCCGAGGATCGGATAGGTCGCCCCATCGATCACGCCCTTGTCGAAAGCGCTGTAAAGCTCGCCCGGAGGCATCACCACTGGCGCCCCGTTAAGGGCTTCGATGTAGCCATGAGTCTGCGGATTGCCGCGAATCTTCAGGCCGGACATGTCGCCGCCCTCGAGCGGCTCGCGCATAACGAACTGAATGCCATGCGAAGTCGGCAGGGAAATCAGCTTCAGGCCGAGGCCCTGGTAATGCTCGTCGATCAGCTCCCAGATGCCGCTCTCGCGATAGGCCTTGGGGTCCGGGCTCGTGGTCTCCAGTGCATTAACCAGTGTGGTCACGCCGGCGTGAAACACGGGATAGCTGTAGTGGATGTCGAACACGCCGGCCTGCAGCGGCTGCAACTGCTCGAAGGGCGGCACGGTCTCGGGGCCGCGCACCTGGAAGGTGATGTCGCCGCCGGAGGCCTCTTCCACCATTTTGACGTATTCCTGGGCCATGCCGACGGTGCCCGGATAACGCTCGTCCAGGATGTTCAGCATCTTCAGTTCGGTCGCCTGGACCGAGCCGGCGGCGCACAGCAGCGCGGCCGCGGGCAAAGCCAGTTTAAGTTTCTGAATCAAAGTCATAGGTCGCTTTCTCCCTTTCTCCCTCTTTGCGAGAGGGAGGCTCGTTAATCCCCTGTTGCGTGTAGATCGCCGGCGCAGAGGCACCGCCGGCTCAAGCGCGCCGTTTCTAGAAGCCCATGGCCTCCTTGTAGAAGCGGTAGAAGGAACGGATCAGCACTTCGGTCACCATGTGATCCTGCGGTTCGGTGTCCTTACCGCCCATTTCGATAACGGCCATGGAGTCCTCGGCGCCGTTGGCGCCGAACTGGCACTGGGTCAGGACCTCGCTGTCGTCGATCGAGACGAAGCCGGCCGGGCCCATCAGATTGCTGTGGCGCAGCCGCAGCCGGGCCAGTTCCGGGGTATCGTCCTCGTAGCCGAAGAAGGTCCAGGAAACCTCTACCTCCTTGGCCGAGAGCGGAATGATGTGACGCATGCCCAGGGTGTTGGCCTGCTGTTGCAGAACGACGCTGGGAAATAGCGTCAGGCCGACCACCTTGCGGTCGGGAAACTCGGGGAAGGGCGTCACCGTATCCTTGTCCTCGAGATCGAACTCGCCCTTGAAGCGGCTCATATCCTTGGTCGCCTCGGTGGTCTTCTTGCCCTCGTTGCGCGAGACCATGATGCCGTGGCGTCCATCGCTGCAGGGAATGGATTCCGACTTCGAGTCCGCGCGCCACAGCCCGAAGGTGATGAAGAAAGCGTGCAGCAGCGTCGCGTGGTAGGGGTCCTTCAGGTTTTCGAAGTACATCTTCCAATTGCAGGGAATGATCTGCCGGCTGTAGCCGAGCAGGCGCAGTCCCTTGCCGGGGAAGAGCCGGTCGACATAGCTCAGCATCTCGGGGCCGCAGTAGGTCTCGAAGTCCGGTACCTCGGGATCGAAGCTGGCCCAGATCGAGCCGCCGCGGTTGGTCACCTGCAGCTTGCGCAGGCCCCACTTCTTCTGATCGAAGTCCTTAGGCATACCGCCCTGCCCTAGCGCACCGCGCTTCAGCGGCACGCCCTGAAGATTGCCCTTCAGGTCGTAGTTCCACTGGTGGTAGGGGCAGGTGAAATCCTTGGCGTTGCCCTTGTTCTTCCAGCACACCAGCGCGCCTTTGTGGGCGCAGCGGTTCTCGACCACGTTGATCGATCCGTCCTTGTCGCGCACCACGACGACCTGGCTGTTGCCGATCCAGCTGCGCTTGAAGTCGCCGGGATTGGGCACCTCGCAGTCGAGCGCGACGTAGTTCCAGGTCGGGCCGTGGAAGAAGCGCTGCATCTCCTTCTTGAAGATGGACTCGTCGGTGTAGACCCAATAGGGGATCCGGGTGTGTCCCTCCTCGGGCCAGCGCCGCTCAGCCGCCTCGCCAGCCTCGCGGCTTTCGGTCTGCTGCAGGGGTATCGAAGCCATGTTTCTCTCCTATTTCTTCAGCCCGAAGCGCTCAGATCGGCACCACGAGGGAGACCAGGACGCGGTAGTTGTCGAAAACCGCCTGGCGCGACTGGAACTTCAGGCCTTGCGGCGTGCGGACCACCCGGTCGACGTAGGTGCCGACGAAAACGATCCGCGATTCACGGCCCGACATCGACTCGACCACCAGGAAGTTCGCCTCCGACTCGATGCTGTCGCCGGCGACGGAGGTGACTCTCAAACCGCTGAGGAAGTGGCGCAGGTGCCGCGGCTCGTAAACCGCCGTTTCGCGCAACGCCATGGCCCGGTCCTTGACCATGCCCAAGCCATCGCAATAGAGGGTCGCGTGCGGCAGCGCCTCGTCGAAGTTCTCCCGCGAGATCGCCTTGTACTCGCAGTCCTGGGTGAAAAAAGTCGTCCAGGCCTGAAAGTCCTGACGGTCGCAGGCCTGGGCATAGTCCTCGTAGAGCTCCCACAAGTCCTGCTTCAGCGCGCGAAGTTCGGTGCGGTCCAAGGCCTCGCCGCTCTCCATTTTGGCTGCTGTCTCTGCTGGCATGTCTCTCTCCCTCGGGCTCGGTTCTGTGCCTAGCGAACGCGCGCCATCTCGCCGATGTTGGTCTGCGCCCCTTCTTCGGCCCCGAGCTTCAGGATCGGGCTCTTCAAGGTCTCCTGCCAAATCAGGGACTCCATGGCGATGTGCAGCGGGTGGTCCTGAATGGTCAGGGCGTTGAAGCCCTCGCCGCGGGATCCGTGGTTGTGCACCGCCCAGCCGGGTGCCGAGAGCATCAGGTCGCCGGACTCCCAGGTGAACTTAGTGCCCTCGACCGTGCTCTTGCCCTGACCGTTGAAGTAGTAGTTGATTGCGGCCGAACTGTGCCGGTGCGGCATGTCGACGGTGTCCGCCGGGTACTGGGCGATGGTCGCGAAAAAGGAGTGCGAGGTGCCGTTGCGGCGCTCGGTCGCCGGATTGTAAAGCAGGTAGAGACGCCGGCCGCGATAGTCCTTGCCCAGGTTGGCGACTTTGTCGAGGTGGCTGGAAACGACCTTCCAGGGCCAGATCAGCGGCTTAGACGGCACCACGTCGATGTCGATCAGGTACTCGTAGCCCATCAGACGGGCCCCGGTCTCACTGATTTCGAAGTTGTCGGCATACTCGCGGGCGCGCTTGATCTTGGCCATCTCCTCGACCGCCTCGGCGCTCGGCGCCATCATCGGCGGATCTTCCTCGACGAAATGAACCTCCAGCTTCTCGAGCAGCGGCGCGTTGGAGTAGCCGAGGAAGGCGCAGAGTTCCTTGCCGTCGTTGCGGTAGCGGTACTTGGTCATCGACGGCGTGTTCCACACGTCGTACTGCGCGAAGCCGAGTTCGTCGTCGCCGATCATCGCCACGCCATCGCCCTTGATGCACATGGCGATCTGGTTGGAGTTGCGGCGCTGCGGCACCGTCTCCTCGCCCGGCTTCAGGACGTTGATCGTGACGTCGATGCCCGGCGCCAGACCAAGGCCCGGCTCGGTGGCATAGGGATGCACGATCGAGGTGGTGCGGCGGCCGTTCGCCGGGTGGTCCCGGTCGGCCAGGTTCTGGATTTCGTCATCGATCTGCTGCCGGGGGATCACCATTGCCGGCCAGAAGTTCATCGGACGAATTTCCTGATCGCTGGTATCGATGAAATTCGGTTTGATCTCGCTCATCAATCTCTCCTCCGTGTGGGGGCGCCCGGCGCGTACTCACGCCTGGGCGCAGTTTCTTCCTGCCCCCGTTAAACCCTTTCCAGCGCGCGCCAGTGCGGCTTCGCGCGGCCCGGCTTCGCCACCGGGGCGCCAATCCCCCGTTCGCGGGCGCGCTCGTAAGCGACCTTCGCGACCGAGAGATCGGAGATGCCCATGCCCATCGCCTTGAACAGCGTAATATCGGCGCCGGCCGGGCGCTTCTGCCGTTTCGCTATGACCTCGCTCAAAAGTTTAACCTGCGCCCAGTCCCCTGGTCCGTCCTCGAAATGCTCGATGAACTCCTGGGAGGCGCGCTGCAGGTTCGGCAGGTAGTCGCCGACCACGAGATCGGCCCGCGCAAAGACGTCTTGGGTGAACTCCCGGCGGCCCGGCAAGATGGCGCCGACGGCGTTCAGATGCGTGCCCTTGGCCAGCATGTCGGCGCTCAGGAAGGGCTCGGTCGCCCGGGTTACCAGGGTGACGATCGGCATGTCGGCGACACAGGCCTCGACGCTGTCCGCCTCCTCGACCTCGAAGTCGAAGACCTCGCGGGCCTGTTTGGCGAACTTGGCCCGGTTTTCCGGCGTCGGCGAGAAGACCTTGAGGCGCTCGAGAGGACGCACCGCGGCAACCGCGGCAACCTGGGTCATCGCCTGGTGGCCGGTGCCGACCAGAGCCATCTCGGCAGCATCCTCCTGCGCCAGCCAGCGGGTCGCGAGGCCGGAAATCGCCGAGGTGCGCATCATGCCGAGCGCCACGGCCTCCATCACCGCCTTGAGGCTGCCGTTGTTCGAATCGAAAAGGATGTACAGCGCCTCAGCACCCTTCTTGGTATTGGCCCAGGTCTTCCAGCCGCAGTAGCCGGCCTCGGTGAAGACCGAGCCCAGGGCATGCATGCTGGAGCCATCGCCCCAGGTCCCCAGCGCCTTGGGGAAGTTCTTCGCCGCGCCGGCACCCTCTTCCTTCAGGCCGCTTTCCAGGGCGTCGATGGCGTCGTTGAGATCGACCAGGTCGACGATCTCGTCCTCGCGCAGCCAAATCAGGGCGTTGTCTGTCATAGGATACTCCACGTGCTGGTATCGAAGATCATGGCTTCGTGCTTACTCCTCTGCGGCAACCCGGTTGCGCAGCAGGCCGATGCCCTCGATCTCGACCTCCACCTCGTCGCCTGGCTTCAGATAGACCTTGGGGTCGCGGGCGAAGCCGACGCCCGCCGGGGTTCCGGTCGAGATGATGTCGCCGGGCAGCAACTCGGTGAAATCGGAGATGTAGGCAATCAGCTGAGGGATGCTGAAGATCAGGTGATCGGTGGTGTCATCCTGCATGGTCTCGCCGTTCAGCCGGGTAACCAGATGCAGCTTGGAGGGATCGGGAATCTCGTCGGCGCCGACCATCCAGGGGCCGATGGCGCCGCTGCGCCAGAAGTTCTTGCCTGGCGTCGCCTGGCGGCTGTGGAACTGCCAGTCGCGCACCGAATGCTCGCCGAAGATCGTGTAGCCGGCGACACAGCCGAGCGCCTGATCTTCGGACAGATGGCGGGCGGACTTGCCGATCACCACCGCGAGCTCGCCCTCGAAGTCGAACTCGTCGGAAATCTTCGGCTTGACGACGTCTTGCTCGTGGCCGACCTGCGAGGAGGGAAAGCGCACGAAGAGCGACGGGCTGTCCGGCACCTCCATCTTCGCTTCCCCGGCATGGGTGGCGTAGTTCAGTCCGACGCAGATGATTTTCTCGGGATCGGTGATCGGCGGCAGATAGGCGACCTCACCGAGCGGAATCGCCCGTCCGGCGCTGCGCGCGGCCTCGGCGATCTGCTCCAGGGTGGCTTCGGCCATGGCAGCCCGCAGGCTCGGCCAGCGGCTGTCGGCGATTGCAAGTACGGTCTCTCCGTCCACCATGCCGAAGCCATTGCGGCCAGCATGGAAGAAGCTCATCAGCTTCAAAGCGTTCCTCCTAAGTGCAAGTTCATCCTTGCTTGGTATTACCTTAGAAGGCTGCTTTCACTTTTGACAATACACGAAAAGAGAATATGATTTATTCGTGTTCTCGAAAAACCTTTCCAGAGCTTCTTCCATGCCCTCACAAGCCGCCGCCGACGACCGCAGCCTGCTGATTCGCGATCTCACCTCCCTGCAGATCTTCGCCTCGGTCGTCGAAACCCAGAGCTTCTCGCAGACCGCCCGGCGGCTGGGAATGACCCCCTCGACCGTGTCCAAGCACATCGGCGCGCTGGAGGAACGGCTCGGCGCGCGCCTGGTCAACCGCACCACGCGGCGTATCTCGATCACCGAGAACGGCCTGGGCTTCTACGACCACTGCATCAACGTGCTGCAGGAACTCCAGGCGGCCGAGACCGAGATTCAGGAACTGGCCCACGAGGCCAAGGGGCTGCTGCGGATCACCGCCCCCAACGTGCTGACCACGCACCATATCTCGCCGCACTTGCCGGAGTTCATGCGGCGCTATCCGGAGATGCGGCTCGATCTGATGCTGACCAGCCGCACCATCGACATGGTCGAGGAAGGCGTCGATCTCTCGATCCGTCTCGCCTCGGAAGTCAATCCGCAGATGCACTCGGAAATCCTGGCGCCGAACCGCAGGGTCATCTGCGCCGCGCCGGAGTACCTGGAGAAGCACGGCATTCCGAAAACGCCCGACGACCTGCTGAACCACAACTGCCTGGTCGCGCGGACCGTCAATCTGCTGAACAACTGGCCGGTGCTGGAGGGCGGACGCCTGCGCAGCCTGCGGATTTCAGGCAACCTGGTGGCCAACAACGTGGATATCCTGCGCGATGCGCTGGTTGGCGGAATCGGCATCGCCCATGTCGGCACCTTCGTGGTTGGCGACGACCTCAAGTCCGGCCGCCTGGTGCCGATCCTGCAGGACTACACGGTGCAGAACTCCTGGTTCTTCGCCGTGGTGCCGCACCGCCGCCACGTGCCCCTGAAGTCGCGGGTCTTCATCGACTTCCTGAAGGAGATGTTCGGCCCCGTCCCCTACTGGGACGAGGTGCCGCCGAACTCGGCCTTCACCGGATAGCGCTCCTGATTGAAAAGGGCGGGAACGCGTCAGCGCCCCGCCCCTATCCTTCCTTAACCTCGCAGCCGTTAGACCAGCCCGGCACGCTCCAGCACGCCGTCGCAGCGCTTCATCACCTCCGGCGTCGCCGGGGCCATGGGCAGGCGATGCTCGTTCGCCGGCAGGATCCCCATCCGCTTCATCATGTACTTCATGGAGATTGGATTGGTGTCGAAGAACACCGCCTTGTTGAGCTCGAACAATTCGAAGTGGATCTTGCGCGCGGCCTCCAGGTCGTTAGCCCAGACCGCCTCGCAGATTCCCGCGACCCGGCCCGGCACCATGTTGCCGACGGCGTTCATCAGACCGCAGGCGCCGACCGCCATCATCGGGAAGGAAAGATCCTCCAGCCCGACGAAGATCTTCCAGTCGAAGCCGAATTCGCGCAGCTGTTCGCTGACGAAATCGAGGTCGTTGACCGCGTGCTTCATGCCGACCAGGTTCGGCGCCTGATCCTTGATCCGCTTCAGGGTATCGAGGGTCACGGAAACCGCCGTCCGCCCGGGGATGTGATAGATCATCACCGGCTGCTCGACCCGCTTGGCAAGATCGACGTAGTACTCGACCAGGCCATGCTGCGGCGGCTTGGTGTAGTAGGGCGTGACGATCAGCAGCGCATCGACGCCGAGCTTGGCCGCCTGTTCGCTCAACACCACGGTTTCGGCGTGACTCTGAGAGCCGGTCGCCGCGACCACGGGCACGCGGCCCTTGACCGTCTCCATCGCCACCTCGACAGCGCGCATCCGCTCCTCGGTGGTCAGGGTCGCCGGCTCCGAAGTGGTGCCGTTGACCAGCACGCCGTGGGAGCCGCCGCTGACTTGGTGTTCGATCAAGGAAGCATAGGCCTCGTAGTCGACCTCTCCGTTCCGGAAAGGTGTGATAACCGGGGGAATCGACCCCTTAATGTCCTGCAATGCGAAATTCATTCCTCAGCTTGCCTTCCGATTGGTCTCGAAGCCGGCCTGCTTGCCCAGCACGGCGGCCGGCTTTTTCAGGCTTTCCTGCCAGAGCAGCGACTCCATGAAGATGTTCAACGGCTGGTCCTGAACCGTCAGTTCGTAGACCGGCTCGTCGTAGGAGGCGTGGTTATGCACCGCCCAGCCCGGCGCGGAAAGCATAAGATCGCCCGCCTTCCATTCGACGGTCTTGCCCTCGACCGTGCTGCGGCCGGAGCCGGAGAAGTAGTAGTTGATCGCCGCGGAGATGTGGCGGTGCGGCCGGTCGACAATCTTCGGCGGCCGCACGGTCATGGTGGCGAAGAAGTTCGGCGTGGTGCCGTTGGTGCGCCCAGTCATCGGGTTGTGCAGCAGGTAGAGCCGCCGGCCGATGTACTCCTTGCCCAGCGCCTGCAACTTGTCCAGGTGATGCTTGACCTCCTCCCAGGGCCAGTGCAGCGCCTTGGATTCCACGGTCGGCGGATTGATCAGCCGCTCGTAAGGCATCATCCAGGCGCCCTCGTCGTTGAGCTGGAAGGTTCCGAAGGGACTCTGCCGGCGCGGATCGTCGGCCCCCTCCTCCTCTTCTTCGGAGGCCTTGACCTCCTCGAGCAGCGGCGGATCGCTCTCCTCGACGTGGACGTTCATCAGTTCCAGCAGCGCCGCATTGGAATAGGTCAGGCGCACCTGCAGATCCTCTCCGTCGTTGACGTGACGGTAGGTCGCGTAGGAGGGATGGTTCCAGACGTCGTACTGGGAAAAGCCGATCCGCTTGCCATCGACTACGGTGTGACCGCTGCCGCCGATGCAGAAGTTGACCTCGGTGGCGTTGTGGCGGAAGGGCACGGTCTGCTCGCCGGGTTTGAGCACCGACAGGGTGACGCGGATGCCTGGCGCAAGGCCCAGGCCGGGCTTGCTCGCCTTGGGATGCACGATCAGCGCCTGCCTGCGGCCATCCGCCGGTTCCGGAAGATCCGCCAGGCGCGCGACCTCGGCATCGATCTCCTCTTTGGTGATGACGATCGGCTCCCAGAAGTCATGCGCCTCGGGTTCGTGGTTCGTGCGGTCGACGAAACGTTGGTTGGCGGTCATCTTTCAAGTCCTCCTTAGCAATCCGAACCTAACCCTTGTCGCCGTCGAAGATCGACGGCACCGGCGGGTCCAGGGCCAGCGTGTTCACGGTCATGGCATGTACAGTGTAGCGCCCGACCAGCATCAGCACTGCGAGGGCCTGCTCGTGGCCGATGGAATCGATCAGCCGGTCGAAAATTCGGCGGCTGGCCTCCCAATCGCGCTCGAGCAGGGCCAACGCGATGCGCTGCACATCCTTTTCCTTCTCGCTCATCTCGCCTGAAGCGTCGGGGTCGATGCGGTTGACCTCGGCGATCCAGACGCGGGAGAAGCCGAGCTTTTCCGACAGGCGCTCATGCTGGTTGCGCTCGTAGTCGTTGCACATCACCCCGGCGACAGTTAGCGCCCCGACCTCGGTCAGATTCTTCGCCAGCACGCCCTTCAGATTCTCGGTGAAGTCGATGAAGGGCAGCAGGACCGTCGGGATGTGCCCGGTGACCTTGAAGAACTCGCCGAGATAGTTCAGGCGCTCGACCCGGGGACGCAGCGCTTCCTTGAGGTCGCCCTCCAGATCTTCGAATTCGAGGCGGGGAATCTTGCTGCTCACGTAAGCTCCTCTGTGCCGTTAATCCCTGGCCGCTTCTGCCAGATATATGGATATCTAAGTTTTTCATCAATCGCCGGCTGCTTGCAGCAGGCGCCTCGGCCCTGCCCTTGGATCAATCGGACCAATGGGCGATCAGGTTCTGCTTCATCTTCGACAGCGCCTTCTTGAGCTGCCGGATTTCCGTCTCGGAAACGCCTTCCAGGGCCAGCTGATTGGTCGCATAGGCGGCGGGCAGCAGCTTGCCCTTCAAGTTTCGTCCCTTGCGCGTTAGCCGCACGATCCGACGGCGCCGGTCGTTGGGGTCGCGTTCCCGCTTGACCAGGCCGCGCCGCTCCATCGACGCCAGGGCGGAGACCGTTGTCGGCTCCATCATCCCAATGCGGCGGGATAGCTCGCGCTGCGTCAGCCCCTCCTCCTCCCAGAGTGCCCGCAGGAAGAACCACATCCCCATGGAAACCTTCTCATGCGCCAGGCGGCTGCCGAGCTCCCGCGCGAAGGCCCGATAGGTATCGCGCAGCATGTAGCCGACACTGTCTTCGGGCTTGAATTCGAACTCTGCTGCCTCCGGCCGCTCCGGTCTGGCGATGCCGGCAGCGGCGATCCGCTTGCTGGTACGCTCCACCCAGTTCTCCTCCCCCGCGCTACGAATTCTCCGGTCATCGCACGATGCGGTGCCTCTCCTGACAGTGCATCGCGGGGCATCGAGTTGCCAACCGCCGTACAGCGGGGCGGTTGCGTTGACGCTCACCAGACACGATGATAACGTTTAATCGTTAGGATCCTAAGTATTGTTATCGCAAAAAATCCGGAGGGTCCATACGCAGGGTTTTCCGGAGGGTTTTGCAAGCCGAAGAAGCAGCGAAACCGAATGCCAAGCACCCTAGGGAGGATACGATGCGCAAGTTGCTGAGCGTTGCCGCCTTTGCGGCGGTCACTGCCCTGGCCCTACCGGCCGCGGCCCAAAGCTACAATCTCACTCTCGCGGGCGCCAGCCCGGGCGGCCTCTGGTCCCTGCTCGGCGCCGGAATCGACGGCGCGGTGAAACAAGCCTATCCAGGCTCCACGGTGACCTACCAGACCTCGGGCGGCGGCTTCGCCAACATCGCCGTGTTGCAGCGCGACGAGGCCGAACTCGGCATCGTTCACGATGCCGAGTTGCTGGTCGCAAAGAACGGCGGCGAACCCTTTAGCGAGCCGATCGAGGATATGCGGGTCATCAGCTATCTCTACACCTGGGCGCCGATGCACTTTCTGATCCGCAAGGACTTCGCCGAAGAGCATGGCATCGAGTCCTTTTCCGATCTCGCCGAAAAGCAGGCTCCGGCCCGCATCGCGATCAACAAGCAGGGCAACATCGCCGCGCCGGTCGCCGTCAACATGCTTTCCCATCTGGGCATCACAGAGGAGCAGCTCGAGGATTGGGGCGGCGATCTGATCTACGCAGCATCCGGCGAGCAAACCAACCTGATGCAGGACCGGCGTGTCGACGTGATCCTGAACTCGCTGTTCGTCAACCACCGCTCGATCAATCAGGCGGCCGAAGCCGTGGACTTGCTGCTGCTGCCGGTCTCCGCCGAGGTGACCGAAGCCACCAATGCCGACATGGGCACGCAGACCTTCACCATCCCCGGCGGCTCCTATGGCTTTCAGCCGGACGATGTCGTCATGCCGAGCCTGGGCGCCGCGCTTGTCGTGCGGGCCGACATGAGCGAGGAGGATGCCTACAACCTCACCAAGGCGCTGTTCGAGAACTACGAAGCCCTGGCCAATGTGCACAAGGCGATGAACGCCCTGACGCCGGAAATCATGGCCTCGCAGAAGGTCGTCCCCTATCACGACGGGGCGAAGAAGTACCTCGAAGAAGCGGGCTTGATGTAAGCTTTCAACGCTTGGCGGCCTCGATCGGGGCGGGAGAAATATCCCGCCCCTTTTGGCCGTGCCGCATCCACAACCGGCGCTGCGCGCCGCCGCTTGGCAAGGCAGTAGATGTCCACTGTTAAGGCGTTTTTCTCTTCGACCGGCGCCCGCCGCAAGCTCGGCGGACCACTACGCCATGTCGTGCAAGCCTATGCGGCGCTGATCGCGGTGCTCGTCGTCTATACGACGGTGCTGACTTACGTCGACCTCTTCGCCATGACCATCGCCTTCCTATCGGCGATGCTGTCGCTGGTGTTTCTCGTCATCGGTCCCCTGGAAAGTTCCGACAAGGAAAAACCGAACCTTTTCGATTACGCGGCCTCGCTCTCCTCGATCGCGGCCGGTCTGTATTTCTTCATCGAGTCGGAACGGATCATCACCCGCATTACGCTGCTGCACCAGCTCACCGAGTTCGACCTGCTCTTCGGCTCGCTGCTGGTGATTCTCACGCTGGAGGCGACGCGCCGCTCCGTGGGGATCGGCCTGACCGTGATCGTCGTCCTGTTCATGCTCTACAATCTTTTCGGCCATCTTCTGCCGGGCAAGATCGGGCACGGCTACATCTCCTACAATCACTTCCTCGACATCATGGTCTTCACCACGGACGGCATCTTCGGCGTGCCGATCCGCGTGGCCGCGACCTATGCTTTTCTCTTTGTGCTCTTCGGCACCTTCCTGGCAAAGGCTGGAGGCTCCGACTTCTTCTTCGAGCTCGCCGCTGCGATCAGCGGCAAATCGGCGGGAGGGCCGGCCAAGATCGCTGTGGTTTCCTCGGGCCTCTACGGCACGCTATCCGGCAGCCCGACATCGGATGTCGTGGTCACGGGATCGGTCACCATCCCGATGATGAAACGCCTGGGCTATCCTCCAGCCCTGGCCGGCGCAGTCGAGGTTGCCGCCTCGACCGGCGGCAGTCTACTGCCGCCGGTGATGGGCACGGCCGCCTTCATCATGGTGGAGTTCACAGGCATCGAGTACCGCGAGGTGATTATCTCGGCGATCATGCCGGCGCTGCTGTTCTATCTCTGTGTTTTCCTACAGGTGCATCTGCGCTCGCTCAAGCTCGGCCTGCGCGGCATGGACGCGGATGAACTGCCGAGCCTGCGCAAGACGATGGGCAATGGCGGGCTCTTCCTCGTGCCGCTGGCGGTCCTTGTCGTCGCCCTGCTGATGGGCTATTCGCCGACCTTCGTCGCGGTCTTTGCGGCGCTCAGCGTGATCGTCGTCGCCGCGGCGAAGAAATCCACCCGCATGGGCCTGATCAAGATCTACCAGTGCCTGGCAGAAACCACGATGCGGATGATTCCCGTGGTCGGCGCCTGCGCCGCAGCGGGCTTGGTGATCGGCGGGCTGACGATGACCGGCCTTGGCGGCAAGGTGACTGACCTGGTGCTGCTGCTGGCCGGACAGAACGCCCTTGGTGCGCTGGTCATCGCCGCATTGATGGCGATCATCCTGGGCATGGGCATGCCAACCCCAGCGGCCTTCGCCCTGGCTTATATCTTCGTCAGCGGCACCATCGTCGAACTCGGCTTTTCGGTGATGGGCACCAACATGTTTCTGCTCTACTTCTCGGTGCTCTCAGCGATGACCCCGCCTGTCGCGGTGGCCGCCTTCGCCGCCGCCGCGATCGCCGACGCCAACCCGCTGGAGATCGCCGTCAAGGCGGTGCGCCTGGCGATCACCGCCTTCGTCATTCCCTTCGCCTTCATCTACGGCGAGGGCATCCTGCTGATCGGCGATCCGGTCGATATCCTCCATCATTGCCTGACCGCCACGGCGGGCGTGGTGTTGATGGGCATCGGCTGCGAAGGCTATCTGCGCGACCGCCTGCCTGTGCAGGCGCGCATCCTGGTCGGCGCCAGCGGGCTCTTCCTGATCGTGCCGTTGCTATACACCACGCTGGCCGCGGCCGGGCTGTTGCTGGCGGCGCTGCTGTTCAGCGCAGAGCTCCGGCATCAGATCCTGAACCGGAAAGCTGTTGAGAAAAATACTTAGTCATCTATCTATTAAGGAGCGGGGGACGCAAGTTCCTGCTCCAAACGCGGCAAAGAGGTAAAAGCAATGTCGAGCGCGATCGGCCGTCCAAGGCTGCCCGAGGAAGGACGCAACGACACCCGGAGGCGCTGGCCCGAAGAAGGCCTGACGCGGGTGCCCTACTGGGTTTACTCGGACCCCGAGATCTACCGCCAGGAGCAGGAGCGAATCTTCTGCGGTCCAGCGTGGAGCTTCGTCGCCCTGGAGTGCGAGATCGCGCAGCCCGGCGACTTCAAACGCACCTACATCGGCGACCGTCCGATCGTGGTGACCCGCGGCAAGGACGGCGAGGTCAACGTCTTCGTCAACCGCTGCGCCCACCGCGGCGTGCAGTTCTGCCGCGAGCAGCGCGGCAACACCAAGGAGTTCGTCTGCCCCTACCATCAGTGGTCCTATGACCTGCAGGGCAATCTTCTGGGCGTACCCTTCAAGCGCGGGGTAAAGAAAAAGGGCGGCATGCCGCCGGAGTTCGACACCAAGCAACACGGGCTGCGCAAGCTGCGCGTGGCGGTGCGTCATGGCGTGGTTTTTGCCACCTTTTCCGAGGAGACCCCAAGCTTCGAGGACTACCTGGGCGAGACCATGCTCAGCTGGTTCGACAGGGTTTTCGATGGCCGCAAGCTGATGCTGCTCGGTTACTCCCGGCAGCTGATCCCGGCCAACTGGAAGCTGATGTTCGAGAACATCAAGGACCCCTATCACGCCAGCCTGCTGCATGTTTTTCTGGTCACCTTCGGGTTGTTCCGGGCCGACAACCCCTCCCACGTGCAGATGGATGAGACCGGGCGCCACGGCGTACTGGTCAGCCGCAAGGGCGAGCAGAAGAAGACCGAGGATCTCTCGGACATGCGCAATTTCCGCGAGAACATGAAGCTCAACGATCCCAAGCTGCTGACGCCGGTCAAGGAATTCCCCGGAGACGCCACGGTGGTGATGCAGACGCTCTGGCCGAACCTGATCGTCCAGCAGCAGTCGAACACCCTGGCGATGCGCCAGCTGGTGACCCGCGGGCCAGAGTCCTTCGAGCTTGCCTGGACCTTCTTCGGCTACGAAGACGACGACGAGGAGATGACCCAGATCCGGCTGCGTCAGGCCAACCTGATGGGCCCCTCCGGGCTGGTGTCGATCGACGACAGCGAGGTGATGCAGTTCTCCCAGGAAGGCATCTCCTCCTACCCCGAGGAGGCCGGCGTACTGGAGATGGGCGGCAGCGGCCGCGAAGACCAGGATCACATCGTCACCGAGTCCCCGATCCGCGCCTTCTATGACTACTACCGCCAGGTCATGGAGCTTTAAGGATGGAGGAAAGTCTGAAACTGCGCCTCGAGCTGGAGGCGCTCTACGCCGACTATGTTGCCTGCCTGGATGACGGCGACTACGACGCCTGGCCGGAGTTCTTCACCGAGACCTGCCTCTACAAGATCATCCCGCGGGAGAATTTCGAGCAGAACTTGCCGCTGGCCACGATGCTCTGCGAAAGCAAGGGCATGCTGCAGGACCGGGTCTATGCGGTGAAGGAAACCTCGATGTTCGGGCCGCGCGCGCTGCGCCATCTGGTCAGCGCGATCCGCGTCACCGGGCAGGACGGCGAGAGCATCACCGCGCAGGCCAACTACGCGGTGCTGCAGACCCTGAACGACGAGGAAACCAAGATCTTCCAGTGCGGCCGCTATCTCGACCGTCTGGTGCGCGAGGACGGCAAGCTGAAGTTTGCCGAAAAACTCTGCGTCTTCGACAGCAACCTGGTGTCGAACTCCCTGATCATTCCGATCTAAGGGCTAGTCCCGTTCCAGCTCCAGTGCCACTGGAACAGGACGGCGTAGATCGTCGAGCACCGGGCAGTGGCTGTCGACCACCTGCCGCAGTTTCTGGATCTCTGTCTCCGAAGCCGGGCTGTCGATGGTGACCTTGCCGCGGATTCCCTGGAAGCCGGCAGGCACCTCCTCGGACAGGTCGAGGAAGCCCCGCAGATCCTGGGTGCCGGTCAGCTCGACCTTGATCCCGCGCAGTTCGATACCCAGCGCATCGGCGTAGAGCCGCCAGGTAATCTCCTGACAGCTTGCCAGGGCCGCGAGCAGAACCTCGCTCGGCTTGGGCCCCTTGTTGCCGCCCTCGAAGCCTTTGGGCTGGTCGATGGTCAGCGTGAAGTCGCGGATCTGGATTTTGCTTTCGAAGCCGCCCTGGCTTTCGCTCGACACCTTGACCTCGAGGGGATTGATGGCCGTGCCGTCGCGCAGCGCCACCTGGGAACGCTTGAGCAGCGCGGCGTAGCGGCCCGCGCCGCCGTCCCTCGCCTCCTCCGCGTTCGGGGCCTGCCGATCGATTGCGGGGGTATCTTCGGTCATGCCGTTCCTCTCATCTGCCGTTCTTTGTACCGAACATCCATTGCGCGTGGCTGCCTTGGAGCGTCGCGCTCAGCGGTTCTCGCTGCGCACCACCACCATGATGGCGTGGGCCGCTTCCAGCCCCTCGTTGCGCAGGACATGGCGGTCGTCGGTCGGGTAGCGCGCGGTATCTCCGCTGCTCAGCAGCACCTTTTCCCGCGGCGTCTCGACGACGATTTCCCCCGCGATCACCGAGAGATGCTCCCAGGAATTGGGGCCATGCGCATCGGAGGCAAGGACTCCGCCCGGCTCCGCGGTCATCTGATACCACTGCAGCCACTCCGCGGTGTCGAGCGGGCCAAGGATATCGAGACGCACCAGCCCGTCTTCGCTGGCGATCTTCGGCACCGAATTGCGCTTCACCTTCTCGATCGAGCGATCGTCGCTGGGCCGCGCGAAGAAGGCCGCCGGCTTGCTCTCCAGCGCTTCGGCGATGCGGCAGAGCGTCACCAGGGTCGGATTGGTCTGGTCCCGCTCGATCTGCGACAGCACCGACTTCGATACCCCGGCGCGCATCGAGAGCTGGTCCAGGGTCATGCCGCGATGCTTGCGCAGGCGTTGGATTTCGGCGCCGATTGGCGGCGACTCCGAGAGCCGGATGGCAGCATTTTCGTTGGCCATAGAGATCGAACTTTTCGATTGACAGAACGTAATTTCGATTTAGCGTACTTTCGCTGCTAAGCATAGCAGATTCTGCCGTTGCGGCTGGAGCCGGAAGGCGCCAGCCGTGCGTCAATCTGCGCCTGAGCCGAGCGCGCATGCGCCCTTCGAAACGCGGACGTCACGGGAAAGCCCAGGAACCACCCATGAGCGAGGCCATCACCGCCCTGACCGGGGCCCGCAGCGGCGCCGCACGACATCCCTTCACCTCTCGCAGACTCGGGGAGGGCCTGCAGGGAGTCCTTGGCCTCTTCGGCTTCCTGCTGCTGTGGTATCTGCTGAGCAGCGTCTGGGGCCTCGGCCCCTTCCGCCGTTTGCCCGGACCGCTCGAGGTCTTCGGCGAGTGGATCAGCTTCGCGCCGGTCTATGGCATCTCGCTGTTCACCGCCGACTACTACGCCCATATCGGCGCCAGCCTGTGGCGCGCCTGGCTGGCCTTCCTGCTTGCCGTGGCGACAGGCGTGCCGCTCGGCCTGCTGATGGGCTGGCGCAAAACCGTGCAAGACTACGCCGGCGGCCTGATCGGGCTGCTGCGGCCGATTCCGCCGCTGGCCTGGGTACCGCTCGCCATCCTGCTGCTGCCGACCAACGAGGCGGCGGTGATCTTCGTCACCTTCCTGGTCGCTTTCTTCGCCATGGTGGTCAACACCATCATGGGGGTGCGAGCGATCGACAAGGACTACTTCCGCGCCGCCCGCTGCCTCGGCGCCAGCGAGTGGGAGGTGCTGCGCGACGTCGTCCTGCCCGGTGCCCTGCCCTCGATCTTCACCGGCCTGCAGGTCGGCATGGGCGCCGCCTGGTTCTCGCTCGCAGCCGGCGAGATGGTCGCCGCCCAGCACGGCCTCGGCTTCCTGATCTGGGAGGCCTACAACCTGATCCAGTACCCGACCATCGTCATCGGCATGGCGACCCTGGGTTTGCTCGGTTACATCAGCAGCGCCCTGATTCGCGCGCTCGGCGCCTGGCTGACCCGCTGGCGCAGCCAGGCGATTGCGGGAGGCTGAGCCATGGCAGAGATCGGCGCAGAGATCGGCACGAAGGCGCGCGGCTCGGTTTCCATCGAAAACCTGGGCAAGGTCTACGGGGCGGTGGAGAAAGCCGGGGTCGTCGCCCTCGACCACTGCAGCCTGGCGATCGCGCCCAACGAGTTCATCGCCCTGGTCGGTCCTTCAGGCTGCGGCAAGTCGACCCTGGCCAATATCCTTGCCGGCTTCGACCAGCCGAACACGGGATCGGTCTCTCTGGACGGGCAGATCATCGCCTCGCCCAGTGTCCTCGCCAAGCCGGGCCCGGACCGGGTGATGGTCTTTCAACATGGGGCGCTGTTTCCCTGGATGACCATCCTCGACAACGTGCTCTACGGCGCGACCCGCAGCGCCGCGCCGCACAGCGACGACCTGCGCGCCAGCGCCCTCGATCTGCTGCGCCGCTCCGGCGGCCTCAACCGCGTGGCCGCGCGCTTCCCCGGCCAGGTTTCCTCCGGCATGCAGCGGCGCATCGAAATCGTCCGTGCTTTGATGACCGATCCGGCGATCCTGATCCTCGACGAGCCCTTCCGGGCGATGGACAGCATCGCCAAGTCCCGGATGCACAACCACGTGCTGGCGCTGCACGAGTCGGTGCCGAAAACCACCGTCTTCATCACCCACGACCTGCAGGAGGCGCTGCTGCTCGCCGATCGCGTGGTGGTGATGACCACCCGCCCCGGCCGTATCAAACAGATCGTCGAGGTCGATCTACCTCGGCCGCGCACCACCGAGGTGCTGGCGTCGGAAAAGTTCCTGGCACTCAAGGCAGCGACCCATCAGGCCGTCCATGACGAAGCGCTGAAGGCCTTCGAGGCCGGCGAAAAGGAGCGCGCCTGATGGTCTTCCTGCCGAACGCCGGAAAGCGCCTGTCCTGGCGCCGCGGCGGGACCGCGATCCTGCTGTTCGTCGCGCTCTGGGCGCTGGTCGCGCACTCCCCCTTCATCGCCGAGGGCAGCCTGCCCAACCCCTGGGAAACGGTGGCGTACTTCCTCGCCGAATTCCTGACCGACAGCGGCTATTGGCAGTCCTGGTGGGTCAGCTTCCAGCGCGTCGCCTATGGCTTCCTGGCGGCGCAGCTGCTCGGCATTCCTCTTGGCCTGCTGCTCGGGCTCAGCCGCCGCGCCAACGCCATCGTCTTCCCGGTGTTCGAGCTGCTACGCCCCATCCCGCCGCTTGCCTGGGTGCCGCTGTCGATCCTGTTCTGGCCGACCACCGAAAGCTCGATCGTCTTCATCACCACGGTCGGCGCGTTCTTCATCATCGTGATGAACGTGCTCTACGGCATCCATGGAATCCCAAAGCAGTATCTTTGGCAGGCCAAGTCCCTCGGCGCGCGGCGGAGTTCCGTCTTCCTGCGCATCATCCTGCCGGCCATCCTGCCGTCGATCGTGGCAGGTATGGTGCTCGGCATCGCCGTCACCTGGAACGTGCTCATCGCCGCCGAGATGATCGCCAGCGACAGCGGCCTCGGCCGGCTGACCTGGGAAGGCTACGTCAGCGCCACACCCGCCGTGGTGATCGTCGGCATGGCCTCTATCGGGCTCGCCGGGGTGATCTCGACCACCTTGATCCACCTCTTCGAGCGCTATGCTCTGCGCTGGCGGTCGGAATGAGCGCGCAGCCCCTGCTTTCCGTGCGCAATCTGCGCTGGGCGCCGCCGGGCGAGACCGAGCCGGTGCTGAACGGCACCACGCTCGATCTCAAGGAAGGCAGCCTCAGCGTGCTGATCGGGCCCTCCGGCTGCGGCAAGTCGACCCTCGGCTATCTCATCGCCGGCTACTACGAGGCGGCGGAAGGCGAGGTCCGCATCGACGGCAAGCCGGTGCGCGAGCCGCGCCCGGACCGTCTGATGGTGTTCCAGGAATCTGCCCTCTGGCCCTGGATGTCGGTGCTCGACAACGTGGTCTTCGGCCCTCTGTCTCGGCGCGAGGCGCCGCGCCGCGAGATCGAGGCCCAGGCGAAGGCCTTGCTCGAGGAATTCGGCCTTTCCGCCTTCGCAAATCGCTATCCGCATCAGCTGTCCGGCGGCATGAAGCGGCGAGTCGATCTCGCCCAGGCGGTGATCAACCAGCCGCGGCTGCTGATCCTGGACGAACCCTTCCGGGGCCTCGACGTGATGACCCGCGAGCTGATGCAGGAATACTTCCTCGGGCTGTTCGAAGGGCGCGGCCAGACCACCCTGTTCATTTCCTCGGAGGTCGAGGAAGCGGTCTTCCTTGCCGACGAGGTCCTGGTGATGGACCAGCAGGGGCTGATCGCCCAACGCCTACCCGTCACGCTGCCGCGGCCGCGCACCAGCGCCATGACCGATACGCACGAATTCCAAAAAGCCCAGGTCGATCTGCTGCACGCCCTCGAGGCGGTGCAGGCCGAAACCGAGGGGCCGCAAAGTCAAGCCGTTCTAACCTGAGCCAAGGAGTCTCCGTCATGTTGCACAGAAAGTTACTCGCCGGTCTGGCGCTCGCCATCGGCCTGATCGCCGCCCCGGCGCTGAGCCGCGCCGCCGAGCCGGTCGATATCGTCTACGGCTACCACCCCTATTGGACCGGCGGCTGGAACGGCGTGATCATCAAGGCCAAGGATATGTGGAAACCGCATCTTCCCGAGGGCAGCACGGTGAAGTTCGAGGCGCACCTGACCGGTCCGCCGATGGTCAACGCCCTGCTCGCCGGCAAGATGCATATCGGCACCATGGGCGACATGCCCTCCCTGGTCGCCACTACCCGCCGGGAGATCGACGACGTGCGGCTGGTTTCCGTGCCGATGTTCTCCAACGGGCAGAACTGCAACAAGATCCTGGTCCGCAGCGACGCACCGGACTTCGCCTCGGTGGAGGAGGCCATGGCCTGGCTCGACGGCAAGGACTTTGCCGTGCATCGCGGCACCTGCGCCAACCGCTTCGTCGAGTCGATCGTGGAGAAGGGCGTCTTCAGCCCCAGCGCGGTCAACAACGTCTCGATCGAGGTGATCGCCAGTTCCTTCGAGGCCGGCAAGCTCGACGCCGCTGCGATGTGGGAGCCCCACGCCGCCCGCGTGGTGACCAAGGGCTACGCCAAGTACGTCGCCACCGGCGCACCCTGGGGCGAGACCGACGCCGACTTCACCCTGATGCGCCAGCAGTTCATCGAGGAGCATCCCGAAGCCGCCGCCGGCTGGATGAAAGCCGAGATCGAAGCGGTCCAGTTCATGATCGAGAACCCCGAGGAGACCGTCGCGATCCTCAAGGAGGAGCTGACCGGCTACGACGAGGAGACCATCCGCCGCGCCCTCTATGTCAAGAACTCCGAGGCGATCGGCGGCGCCGAGTTCAACTACATCGGCAAGATGGTGTTCGACGACGAGGTGCTGGAGCTGATGAAGAACGGCTATGCCTTCCTGCATCGCATCCAGGTGCTCAAGTCCGGCGAGATCCCGGAGAACGCCTACAACGACGGGCCGCTAACGACGGCCCTGCAAGAACTCGGCCTCGAGGCACCGATCGGTCATATCGAAGGCGACTAAGGCCCTGTCGCGAGCCGCCCGCTGCGAGCGATCGTGGCGGGCGGTTTCCTCTGAGCTCTGATTCCGCTCTAGGCCGGCCAGGGCAGCGAGTAGGTCTTGACGTTGGTGTAGGACTTCATCGCCTCCTGCACCCCTTCCTTGTAGCCGAGGCCAGAGTCCTTGATGCCGCCGAAGGGCGACATCTCGATGCGATAGCCCGGCACTTCCCAAATGTTCACCGTGCCGACGTTCAGTCCATTGACATAGGCCGTAATGCGATCGAGCCGGTTGGTGCAGACGCCGGAGGAAAGCCCGAAGGCCGTGGAGTTGGAGATTCGCATCACCTCCACGTCGTCCGAGGGCACCCGCACGATGGGAACGATGGGACCGAAGGTCTCCTCCATCACCAGCTCGCTGTCGTGGGGCACGCGGTCGACCACGATCGGCGGCAGAACCGCACCCTGGCGGCCGGGATCGTAGAGCACCTCGGCGCCCTGCTCCGCCGCGGCATAGACCCGCGCCTCGAAGGTCTTGGCGGCCTTCTCGTGAACCACGGTGCCGAGATCGGTCTCTGGATCCTGGGGATCGCCGAACTTGAGCTGCTTCGCCTTCTCCAGCACCAGCGGCACAAAAGCCTCGTGCACCTTCTCCTGCACCAGGATGCGCTTGACCGCCGTGCAGCGCTGGCCAGAATTCTTGGTCGCCCCGGCGACGGCGAGACTCGCCGCCTTGTCCAGATCTTCCTCGCTCAGATCGTCGCAGACGATCAGCGGATCGTTGCCGCCGAGCTCCAGAACGGTGCGGCGATAACCCGCCTTCTCGGCGATCATCTTGCCGACCGGCACGCCGCCGGTGAAGGTGATCAGCTCGGCATGAGGATTGGTGATCATCTCCTCGCCGATATCCTGCGGCCAACCGGTCACCACCGAGTACATCTCCGGCGGCAGGCCAGCGTCGTAGAGCACATCGGCGAGCAGCAGCGCCGTCATCGGCGTCAATTCGGTCGGCTTGACCACAATGCAGTTGTTGGTCGCCACCGCCGGCGCCACCTTGTGCGCCACCATGTTGAGCGGATGGTTGAAAGGCGTGATCGCGGAGATCGCGGTCAGCGGCTCGCGGGTGGTGAAGATCTTGCGCGCCTTGCCCTGGGGCGTGACATCGCAGGAAAAGATCTGGCCATCGTCCTGGATCGCCATCTGCCCGGCCAAGGTCAGCACGTCGTAGCAGCGTCCGACCTCATAGAGGGAATCCTTCTTGGAGATGCCGAGCTCCAGCGTAATCACTTCGGAAATTTCGGGCTTGCGCTCCTCCAGCAGCTCCGCGGCGCGGAACAGGATCTTCTGACGGTCATAGCGGCTCAGCTTGGGCTGGTAGGCCGCCGCGATCTCGAAGGCCTCGCGGGCGTGCTGGGCGTTGCCCGCGGGGACCGTACCGATCACCTCGCCGGTGTAGGGATAGTGCACCTCGATCACGTCTTCGGCCTCGACCTTGCGGCCGGCGATGCGCATCGGCTCGTGACGGATCGTAGCGCTGCTTGCCTTGGCGATGCTCATGGCTGTCTTCCTTACTCGGCGGCTTCGGCGCGGCTGGCCGCGGCGTGGTTGAGGCCGATGTCGAAGGCATCGAAGTTGCGCAGGCGCCGGCCTTCAAGGCCGCTCACCTTGCGATTGACGATAATCGGCACGGTCTGCTCGGAGACGCCGCCATGGGAGCGTAGCGGCACCTCGAGACCGGAAAGATCGTGCCTGTCCGGACGGGTGCCGATGGCGCGGTGCTTCTCGCCAACCACCACCAGATCGCCGATTCGCCCCTCCGGTAGCTCGAAAGTCTCGGCCGCCTCCTTGCGGGTGAAGACGCGCTCGACGCCTTCAAGACCGGCGATATAGTCCGCCACCTCACCGGCGTTGGCGTCTTCCGGCAGGTAAACCGTGGCATAGGAGCCCAAGGCGCCATGGTGCACCACGTAAGGGTCGGTGATCGGCAGGATGGTGCGCGCCTTACCTTCGCCGAGCTTCTCGTCGAGCGCGGACTGCAGATAAAGGACGTTGGGCGAGCCGTCCGCCTTGTGCTTGTCGTTCATACCGTGATCTGCGGTCAGCACGAGGATCGCGCCGGCGGCGTCGAGCTTCGCGAAGTAGCCGTCCATCATGGCGTAAAAGTCGTTCGCCCCCTCACTGCCCGGGGCGTGCTTGTGCTGTACATAGTCCGTCGTGGAGAGATACATCAGATCGGGCCGCATGGTCTCCATCAGCTTGACGCCGGCGGCAAAGATGAATTCCGAGAGATCGGCGGAATAGACGCTGGGCACTGGCTTGCCGACCATTTCCGGCACAGCCTCGATACCGTTCTCTGCGAGGGTTGCCTTGTCGGATTTCTCAGCCGAGAAGCAAACCGCCTCGCCTTGCTTCATCGTCATGCCGTTGCCGAGCAGGCGGAGCAGCTTATCCTTGGCAGTGATCACCGCGACCTTCGCGCCGGCTTCCTGAAAGGCCTGGAAAATCGTCCGCGCATGCAGGTAAGCAGGATCGTTCATCATCACCTCTTCATCCTTAGCCGGATCGTAGAAGAAGTTGCCGCAGATCCCGTGCACGCGCGGCGGCTGCCCGGTGACGATGGAGATGTTGTTGGGATTGGTGAAGCTGGGGACCACGCAGTCGCCGCGCAGGTCGGAGCCGTTCGGCAGCATGGCCTTCAGCCAGGGCATCCGCCCGGCAGCCATGGCGTCGATCATGTAATCCGGCTCGGATCCGTCGATGCAGACCACCACGACAGGCGCCTTGGGAAAGGCGTAGCTGCGCTCGTTGACGGTGACCTTGGATGCCGTGCTCATGGAACTGTCCTTTCTCGCTCGTCCAGCCCTCGCTCAGGGCCGGCGTCTTACAACCCCTGTCTTCTGGAACCTAGTGCCTGCGTATCTGTCTGCCAAATAGATATAAATTCTATATTCCATCGATAAAACCAATATCACTCTGGGGCCGCGCTTGCCCGAACCGGCAGTCTACTTGGCCCGATCCACCTTCTTGCGCAGCCATCCGGAAATGAACTCGGCGACCAGGACCAAGGCGATAATCGAGAGGATGATCGCCCCGACGCGGTAGTTCTCGAGCTGCTGAATGTTGCGCTGGAGGTACCAGCCCATGCCGCCGCCGCCGAAAAAGCCGACCACGGTCGCAGCGCGGAAAGCGACATCCCAGGTGTATATGGCGATGCCGGTAAAGGCGACCCGGACCTGTGGAACCACCGCCCAGACGAAGACCTGGAGGGAGTTTGCCCCGGCAGCACGCATCGCCTCGATCGGGCCCATATCGACTGCCTCGATCTCGTCGGCGAAGAGTTTACCGGCGAAGCCGATGCAGAACATGGTCAGCGCCATGACACCGGCGAGCATCCCGAAGGCGAGGATGTTGACAAACAGGATGGTCCAGATCATCTCGTGAATCGCCCGGCAGGAGATCACCCCGAAACGGCCGAGCGGGAAGAGTAGCAGCCGGTTTGGCGTGACGTTGAAGGCGGAGAACCAGGCCAGCGGGATCGCGATCAGTACGCCCAGGATGCCGCCGAGGAAGGACATCTGCAGGGTATCGAGGATCGAGGCGAGATAGTCCGGCCTCACCACGTATTCGATATCCGGCGGGGAGTAGCGGTCGGAGATCACCGCACCGATCCGGCCCATAGCGCCGAGCAGCCGACCCATGTCGACGTTGAGGAAATGCAGGGAGTAGCCGAGAAAAATCAGGATGCCGAGGAAGACCCCATAGCGGATCAGCGAGTCCGGATAGCGAAAGCGCGACCAACTGCGCGGTGGCGGCTCCATGCTCTTCGGGGCGAAGGCCGGCCCCTGGATATCTTCGGCTTGGCTCATGGTCTTGCTTTCCGGCATTCTTAGATCACTGCCTTACGCAGGTAGTGCGACACCACCTCGCCGATCACGATGAGAGATAGAATCGCCAGAATCACCATGGTCACGCCGCCATAGTTGAAGGAGTTCATCTGGCGGAAAAAGGTGAGCCCGAGCCCGCCGGCGCCAACCAGCCCCATCACCGCGGCGCGGCGAATATTGATGTCCCACTCGAAGATCACCGTGCCGATCACCACCGGATAGATCTGCGGCAGGATGCCGTAGTACATCACCTGGAACTCATTGCCGCCCACGGCGCGTATCGCTTCGACGGGCTTTTTATCTATGTTCTCAATCGCTTCAGCCGTGATCTTCGAGATAAACCCGACCGAGCGCATGGCGATCGCCAGGATTCCCGGCAACGCCCCCAGGCCGACCGCGCTGACGAAGATCAGCGCCCAGACGATCTCGTGAACCGAGCGGCTCAGCACCATCAGGAAGCGCCCGATCGGATAGATGAAGGTGAGACTCGGCGTGACGTTGGCGGCGCCGAACCAGGCGACCGGCAGCGAGAAGAAGCAGCCGAGGATCGTCCCGACGCAGGCCACCATGAAGGTTTCGATGGTCGGTACGATCAGTTCGGGAAACAGCCCGAAGTCGAGCAGGAAGAAACGCGCAACCGCGGAAAAGACGCCATTCGATCCGCCCAGCCTTGCCCAGTCGGTGTCGGCGATCACGGTGCCGTTGAAGCACCAGACCCCTATAACCGCGAAGATCGCAACGATTCCGGCGCCGCGCAGGCGCCGGAGCATGCGCTGCCGTTGATGATGGGAGACCTGTCCTGCTGTCTCTGCGATCGCCATGGCTAGAGCACTTCCATCGCGTAGATCGCATCGAGATCGCTGTCTGCGAGCGTTTCCGTCGGTCCGTCGAACATCTTGACCCCGTCCTGCAACCCGATGATGCGGTTACAGAACTCCTTGGCGAGTTGAACATCGTGGATGTTGCAGAGCGTTGGGACGCCGAGCTCGCGGGCGATCTCACGGACCAGCCCCATGATCTCGCGCGAGATCTTTGGATCCAGCGCCGAGGTCGGCTCGTCGAGCAGAAGTAGTTTCGGCTTTTGCATCAAGGCCCGGGCGATGCCGACACGCTGGCGCTGCCCGCCGCTCAACTCGTCTGCCCGCTTGTCGATATGGTCGGTGAGCCCGACCCGATCGAGCAGCTCCAACGCGCGTTGGATATCGTCGCCTGGAAAGCTACGGAAGATGCTGCGCAGGTTTCCGGTATAGCCAAGCCGGCCGGACAGCACGTTGTCCATCACCGACATGCGGTTGATCAGGTTGAACTCCTGGAAAATCATCCCGGCGTTGCGGCGCACCCTTCGCAGGTCGCGCTTGTTCAGCTTCGTCACCTCCTCGCCCAGGAGCCGGATCGAACCGCCGGTGGGTTCGACGAGGCGGTTGATACAGCGGATCAGGGTCGACTTGCCGGCACCGCTCGGTCCGATGATGGCGAGGAAGTCGTCGCTATTCACCGTGAAGCTGATACCCCTGAGAATCTCGGGGCCGCTGGCCGAGTATCGAACCTTCAAATTCTGAACTTCGAGAACCGTCATTCCCATTCCCCGGGTCTGGTCCCGCCCCACGCCATGCGGCGAAGGGCGGGTACCTTGGACTGCTGCGTCGAGAAGGTTAGTTGCTCGCGCTATCCTTGGCCTTCTTCAAAGCACGGATGATGTCGTAGTCGGCATCGGTCATCTTGACGAAGCGGCTGGCGTTGACGTTCTCAAGATAAGTCCGGCCCCGCTCACTCTCGTGCAGACCGAGGAAAGCCTCCGCGATCTTCTCTTTGAGTTCCGGGCAGAGATTGCCGCGATAGACGAAGGGGTCCTGCGGAATCACCGGAGACTCCCAGAGCACCTGGTACTCGTCCATGGTTGCCAGATCGCGGTCGATCACATTGTCGATGCGATGGGTGGCGACGAAGGCCGCGTCCACCTTGCCTTCCTTGACGGCGATTGAGGAGAGGTCGTGGCCGCCAGTGTAAACCACCTTGGAGAAGTAATCCTCCAGGTCCTTGCCGATCACATCGGTAAAGGCCACGCGCGGCAGCAGGTTGCCGGAAGTGCTGGCCGGGTCGGTCAGGCCAAGCACTGTACCCTCCAGCTTCTCGATGCTGTCGAGCCCAGAGTCCGCCCGTGTCACCAGGATGCCCTGATAGCCGGCGCCTTCCTTCTGGAAGTGGCCTTCGTGCTTGGCGTAGGTGGCGAAGACATCCAGCGTCGGATCCTTCTCCTTGGCGATCACGTAGGAATAGGGCCCATGCATGCCGATATCCACCCAGCCGCTCAGCATCGCCTCGATCACCGAGGCGTAGGAGGTCGGCAGATAGAATTCGATCTTCTTGCCGGTGATTTCCGACAAGCGCTCGACCATCGGCTCGTAGAGCGTCAGTTCCTGCGTGGTCTCCTCCGTCGGGATCATGGAAAAGCGCAGGGCTTCCGGATCGTCGCACTCCTGCGCGTTCGCAGCAGACACGTCACCCAGCAGCAGGGCGGTGGCGATACTCGCTTTTAACGAGCCCGTCACCAAGGTCTTCAAAGCTTTGGTCATCTTGGTCTCCTCCCAGATTTGATCTCACGGGTGCCCGCTTCAGGCCACCCCGAACGATTTGGCGGCTTGATGGAGCTTTTCCTTCGTACCGATGAAGTTCAGCCCCCTCTCGCCATCGAAGGCCGCTTCGACGAGAGTCTCCCATTCGTCGCGACTCACCCCGTGATCTTCCGGGTGCATCGAAACGCCGAGGGTGTTCAGAAATTCCTTGAGCCGCTGCGAGGCAGCGGTCAGGTCCTGGCCGAAAATGCTGCGCAGGGCAGCGACGCAGGGCCCTTCGTCTTCCGCAACGCTGCGCAGTACGATCGGCAGCGAAAAGGAACAGGCGATGCCGTGAGCCACGTTGTGGCGCAGGGTGATCGGATAGGACAGCGAATGCGCGATCGCCGTCCTGGTGTTCGAAAATGCGTAGCCGGACATGATCGCGGCATGGGCCATGCGGCCGCGCAGGTCGCGCGAACCCAGATCCTCGGCCAGGCGCGGCAGCACCTCCAGGATCTCGCGCGCCGCCGCCGTGGCGAAGGCCGACGAAACCGGGTTGGCACCGACGTTCCACAGGCTTTCCAGGGCATGGGAGAGCGCATCGAGGCCAGTCGAAACGGTCAGCTCGCGCGGCTTACCGAGCATCAGCAAGGGATCGACTACGGCGTACTCGGGATAGAGCGACGGCCGGGACAGGGAGTACTTCTTCTGGGCGCCGCTGTCCCAGACCGTGCCCCAGGATGTGACCTCGCTTCCGGTGCCCGCGGTGGTCGGCACCGCGATGATCGGGGTGTCGGCCAGGCGCTCCTCGCCAGTTTTGGTTTCCAGGAAGGTCTTGACGCGATCGAAGTCGCCGCCCGCCGCGGCCAGGACCTTCGCGGTATCGATCACCGAGCCGCCGCCGAGGGCGACGAAAACTTGCGGATAAGGCGTGAGGCCGGCGAAGCGCGCCGTCTGCTTCGAGAGCAGGGAGAAATCCGGGTTGGGCGCGACGTCGCTGACCACTGCGACGGCAGGTTGCGAGGCTTCGGAAAGACGCTCCACCAGCGACAGGAAGTAGGGTTCACCATAGGTGACGATGCAGTAAGGGCGCCCTGCAACCAGCCTCGGAAGCTCGTCGAAGCGCCCCTCCCCAAAATAGGTCTTCACGGGGTTGCTGTAGAACCAGCCAGCCAACGTCCCTCCCCTTCTATACGTCTTTTGCGGGGACGGTAGCGGAAGGGGATTTGCTAGCCTAATATATATATTCCGCCGTTTATATTGAGATTATCAATGCCATTCACGCAACTCCGCGCCTTCAACGCCGTCGCCGAATACGGCAGCTTCACCGAAGCCGCCAAGCGGCTTAACGTCAGTCAATCGACCGTGACCCTGCAGGTGCGCGAGCTCGAAGCGCGCTACAACGTGGAGCTTTTCCATCGCCATGGCCGCAGCACGACCGCGACGGACTTCGGAATCGCGCTGTTTGCCATCACCAAGCGGCTGATCCTGGCTCAGAACGAGGCGGAGGAATTTCTCCAGGCCAGCAAGATGCTGGAGACCGGCAAGCTGCGTCTTGCCGCAGTCGGCCCCTTCCACGCCGCTGAGATCGCCAGCGCCTTCAAGCTGCGCTATCCAGGCGTCGAGGTGGCCATGACCTTCGGCAATTCGCAGCGCACCCTCGACGCCGTGACGGAACTGCATTCCGATGTTGCGATCCTGGCCGAGGTGGACGAACAGCCCGGCGTCTCCATGGACCGCTACAGCCGCCATAACGTCGTGGTCTTCGTGCACAAGGGACATCGTTTCTTCGACCGGAAATCCATCCGGATCGGCGAGTTGGTCGACCAACGCTTCATCCTCCGCGAGGAAGGCTCGACCACCCGCCGCGCCATGGAAAAGGCGCTTACCGAGCACGGAGTCGAGGTCGATCGCGTGATGGAGATCGGCAGCCGCGAGGGCGTGTGGAAGGCGGTTAAGCTGGGGCTGGGCATCGGCGTCGTCGCCGACTTCGAGTTTGTACCGGCGCCGGACCTGCGCGCCATCCCCTTTTCCGACGCCGAGGTGACGACGAACTATTTCATCGCCTACCTTACGGAACGGCAGAATGCCCCGATCGTGAAAGCCTTCCGCGAACTGGCATTGCAGAAGCCTCCGTGAGCGCAGTTTGATTGCAGGCTCGCACCAGCGATATGCTGCCGGGCGGAGGAAACGAGAGACATGCCCAAGCTATTGAGCGAAGCGGAGGTCGAGAGCTACCGCCGCGATGGCTACTACTTCCCGCTGCGCGCGATGCCGGCCGGGGAAGCGCTCAGCTACCGGCAGCGGCTCGAAAGCTACGAACGCCAGACCGGCGCGCCGATCCACAGCAACTATCGGCACAAGGTCCACCTGCTGTTCACCTGGGCCAACGAGTTGGTCCACCATCCGCGAATTCTCGACGCCGTCGAGGATGTCCTCGGTCCAAACCTGCTGTGCTGGACCACCAACTTCTTCATCAAGGAGGCGCACACCCAGGACTTCGTTTCCTGGCATCAGGACTCGACCTACTGGGGTCTCAATTCCGACGAGGTTGTCACCGCCTGGGTGGCCTTCACTGACGCGCCGGTCGAAAGCGGCGCCATGAAGTTCTGGGCGGGCAGCCACAGGATGGAGCAAATTGACCATCGAGATACCTTCGACGATCACAACCTGCTGAGCCGCGGCCAGGAAATTACCGTCGCTGTGCCCGCCGACGAAGGCGTCCTAGTGCCGCTGAAGGCCGGCGAGTTCTCGCTGCATCACGTCAAGCTGGTGCACGGCTCGGAACCCAACACCACCGGCGACCGGCGCATAGGCTTGGCGATCCGCTATATCCCGACCCATGTCCGCCAGCTCAAGACCGAGGATTCGGCGATGCTGGTGCGCGGCCGCGACGCCTATGGCAACTTCGACCCTGAGCCTCAGCCGGAAGGTGACCTCGACGAAGACGCCCTCGCCGCCCACCAAGACGCCGTGCAGCGGCAGGTCGCCGCGCTCTATTCCGGCACCCAACGTCAGGAATTCCGCCGCTAGCGGCTGGGAAGCGGATTTTCAGCCTAAAAGTCCATAACCCGCCGGGTTTCTCCCACTTTTGGGGGAAAAAGACCCATTTTCCGCCCTGCTTCTTCGGGCCCAGGGATCCCATATCCCTAGTTATGCAGGGGTCCGCAGACACGACAGCGTGGAGCAGGAGCCAGACATGACCGAACGCAAGACAACACGGACAGCCGGCAGCTACAGGCCAGCCCCTTCCCGCCCCGAACGCAGGAGCCTGGCGCAGCCACCGGACGACGGCCAGCTTCTCAAAGTAGTGGCCTTCCTCACCGAGCGCCAACCCTACAATGTGCTGCGCCTAGCCGCCTGGAAGGCTGGAGAGGACGAAGCGCTGGAATGCTATCGCCGGAGGCGGCCGCTACCGCCACGGACCCGGGCCGAGTTGGATGCGATGCTCGAGGAACGGATGCGCCTCGAGCATGGCATCGCCGCGCGTTGCGAGACCGACGCCGCAGGCCTGGTGACCCTCCTGTTCGACTTCCTGGCTCTGGCTGCGGTTTTGTTCCTGCTGATTGGCTGACGCAGTCTAGCGCGCATCCGCAAGGATCATTTCGGCGGCCTTTTCGGCGATCATCACGGTCGGCGAGTTGGTGTTGCCCGAGGTGATGGTCGGCATCACCGAGGCGTCGACCACCCGCAACCCCTGGATTCCGTGGACGCGCAACCGCGCGTCGACCACGGATTTCTCGTCATTGCCCATCTTGCAAGTGCCGACGGGGTGGAAGATCGTTGTGCCGATATTTCCGGCCTCGCGGATCAAATCCTCCTCGCTCTCGATCTCGGCGCCCGGCTTGAACTCCTCGGGCTGATATTTCGCAAAGGCCTGCGCTGCGCAGATTTTTCGCGTCAGGCGGATGGCATCGGCCGCAACCTTGCCGTCCGCTGGATCGGAGAGGTAGCGCGGCTGGATCGTCGGCATGTCCCGGAAGTCCGGGCTGGCGATCCGAACCTGCCCCCGGCTCTGCGGCCGCAGGTTGCAGACCGAGGCGGTGAAGGCCGGAAAGGGATGCAGGGCGTCGCCGAGCTTCTCGGTCGAGAGCGGCTGGATGTGATACTCCAGGTTCGGCGTTTCACGAGAGGGATCGCTCTTGGCAAAGCCGCCGAGCTGGCTCGGCGCCATGGTCAGCGGCCCGCGCCGCAAGAGGAAATACTCGATCCCCATACCTATCCGCCCGAACAGGCGGTTGGCCCGTTCGTTCAATGTCTTTACGTTTCTGACCTTGAAGACCATGCGGATCTGCAAGTGGTCCTGCAGGTTCTCGCCGACACCGGGCAGAGCGTGCCGCACCTCGATGCCATGTTCGCCTAGCAGTTCGCCCGGACCGATTCCTGAGAGCTGCAGGAGCTGCGGAGAGCCGACCGAGCCGGTGGCGAGAATCACCTCGCCTTTGGCCGCGGCCCGCGCCGGCGCGTTCTTAAGCTGAAAGTCGATCCCACTCACACGCTTGCCGTCGAAGCGCAGACGCTCCGCCTGGGCATGGGTCAGCACGGTGAGATTCTTGCGGTGGCGCACCGGTTTGAGGAAGGCCTTGGCAGTGCTGACCCGCACACCCCTGCGCTGGTTGACCTGGAAGTATCCGCAGCCCTCGTTGTCGCCGCGGTTGAAGTCGTCGAGCTTGGGAATGCCGACCTCGGCCGCCGCCTCGCGGAAGGCATCGAGGATTTCCCAGGTCAGGCGCATCTCCTCGACCCGCCACTCGCCGCCGGCGCCATGGAAATCGTCGGCGCCGCGCACCTGATCCTCGGAGCGGATGAAGCAGGGCAGCACGTCCTCCCAGCCCCAGCCGACATTGCCGAGCTGGCGCCAGTGGTCGTAATCGCGCGCCTGGCCGCGCATGTAGATCATGCCGTTGATCGAGGAGCATCCGCCCAGGGTCTTGCCGCGCGGGTAGGCCAAGACCCGTCCATTGAGCCCCGGCTCTGGGGCCGTGGAGAAGCACCAATCGGTGCGCGGGTTGTTCATGGTGAAGAGGTAACCGACCGGAATATGGATCCAGATGTAGTTGTCCCTCCCGCCGGCCTCGAGCAGCAGGACCCGCTTGTCCGGATCCGCCGAGAGGCGGTTGGCGAGCACACAGCCGGCCGAGCCGGCGCCAACCACGATGTAGTCGTAGCTGCCGAGATCCTTGCGATCCGCCTCGTTCATCCCGTCTCCATCACCCATTCGCTCGACGGCCGCTACTGTGCCGACAAACCGGCTCACGAGCGTATTCATGGCAGCCAGACGCCGGCTTTCCAAGGGCCTAGCACACAATCCGCAGCGCTGAACGATGCGTGCTTTCAGGATAGGTGGTTTAGGGGTTAGGCCTTGTCCGCAAACGCCGGTACTTGGATCAGCCGGTCCCCAGCTCCCGTTTGCGCCGCTGCGCCCAGGCAGAGATCAGCTTGTCTGCCGCCATGCCCATGAAGGCCACGCAGAGGCCGAGCACCAGGCCCTTGCCGGCATCGGCGGAGGTCAGGGCGCGCATGATTTCCTGGCCCAGGTCCCTGGTGCCGATGAAGGCGGCGATGATCACCATGAAGAGCGCGAACATGATGGTCTGGTTGACCCCAAGCATAATCTCCGGGAAAGCCAGCGGCAGGCGGACCTTGCGCAGGATCTGACGCTCCGTGCAGCCGGAGGTGATTGCTGCCTCGATGGTCTCCTTGGGAATGCCGCGCAGGCCGATCATGGTGTAGCGCACGATCGGTATGGTCGCGTAGATCACGATCGCGGTGATCGCCGCGACGTCCCCGACCTGGAACAGCATGATCACCGGCAGCAGGTAGATGAAGGACGGGAAGGTCTGGAAGGTGTCGCAGATCAACTGCATCGCCGAGGTGCGCTTTTCACTACGTGCCGCCCAAACGCCCAGCGGCAGGCCGATCAGCAGGCAGACGAAGAGCGAGAAAACCACCATGTAAGCGGTAATCGATGCGCGCTCCCAGTACCCCGAGAAGGCGATGAACAGAACGTAGAGGCCGACATTAATCGCCAGTCGCATCCCGCCGATCCGCCAGCCGGCGCCGAACGCCAGCGCGAACACAGCGGTCCAGGGCGCCCACTGGAAGATCGAGCGCAGCGGGATCAGAATATAAATCAGTAGGTTGTCGTGGAAGAATTGGAGCGCATCGTAAAGATTCAGCGTGATGAAATCGACGATGGCATCCCAGAAGGGCGCCGTGGTGACGGTTAGCGACTTCGGCAGCTGGATCGCCACCGGCGTGGCCAAGGCCAGTACCCCGGCGGCAATCGCCGCCACCGCCGCCGCCACGATGTGCGGATGCCGCCGCCAGTAGGGCCCCTCGGGAAGGCGCTCCGGCTGCTTTCGGCTAAGCGCCAGACTCAGGCGGTCGAGCATCACGGCCATCAGGACGATGGCGATGCCGATCTCTATCGCCTCTCCCAAGCGCAGGCTTTGCAGGCGGAACAGCAGATCCTGGCCGAGCCCCTTGGCGCCGACGAAGGAGGCAATCACCACCATCGCCAGGCACTGCATGATGACCTGGTTGACCCCGACCATCAGGGTGTCGCGTGCGGCCGGAATCTCGACCTTCCACAGCATCTGCCACGGCGTGCAGCCGGTCATCTCGCCGGCCTCGACCACCTCCTTGGAGATGCCGCGCAGGCCCAGGATCGTCAAGCGCGCCATCGGCGGCAAGGCAAAGAGGATCGTCGCGATCACCCCCGCGCGGTGGGAAACGCCGATGAAGACGGCGACGGGAATCAGATAGGAGAAATGCGGCAACGACTGCATCACGTTGAGAAAGGGCCAGAGCACCCGCTCGAAGGGCTGCCATTTGACCGCGAAGATCCCCAGCCCCATCGCCAGGGCGCCGGCCAGTGGCGCTGCGACCAGCACCACCGACAGCGTGACCATCGACAGTTCCCACTTGTTGAACAGCGCGAAGTAGAAGATGCAGCCGCCGGCCAGCACAGCCAGCCGCCAGCCGCCCAGCCAGTGCCCCAGAATGGCGGCCAGGGCGACGGTCATCACCCATGGCATGGGCGGAAGCTCGGGCGTATCGAAGCCGGAAACCAGGACGCCTTCGATCAGATCCAACGGCCATTCCACCGCCATGCCCACGGCGCGTGTCATATCGCGGAAGGTGGTGTCGCCGATCAGCGGTTCCCGGCGCAGGAACTCGACAACGGCGTTGATCCAGTCGATGAAGGGAATGGTCCAGCTTTCCGGAAGCAGGACCGCCCAGTCGGGCAGCAGAGGCTTGGCCAGCAGAAGCAGCACGAACGGCCCGAACGCGATTGCCGCCAGCAGAATCCGCTGTGCGTCGAGACCCCTGCCCGCCGCTCCACTATTGGCCGCGTCCGTGCTGACGACGCTCATGACGGATCACCCGCTCCCGTAGATGACGTCGATCAAGCGCTCCCGACCGAGCCGGCCGACCAGGCGACCCTCCCGGTCGACCACCGGCAAGTCGGAGTCCGAACTCAGGACCCGCCGGGCGATGCTGGCCAGGGGATCCTTGACCGCCAGGGGCGAAGTGCCGTTCAGCTTGGCGCCAGCCTCCATGGGCTCCATCACTGCGCCGACAGTCAGAATCTTGTCGCGGGCGACGTCCTTGGTGAACTCGGCGACGTAGTCGGTCGCCGGGTTGGTGATCAGCTCCTCCGGCGTGCCAAGCTGCACGATCTCGCCCTCGTACATGATGGCGATGCGGTCGGCGAGGCGGATCGCCTCGTCGAAGTCATGGGTGATGAAAACGATGGTTTTCTTCAGCAGACTCTGAAGCCGCAGGAATTCGTCCTGCATCTCGCGGCGGATCAGCGGATCGAGCGCCGAGAAGGGCTCGTCGAGGAACCACAACTCGGGGCCGACTGCGAGGGAGCGGGCAATTCCGACGCGCTGCTGCTGCCCGCCGGAAAGCTCGCGCGGATAGTAGGCCTCGCGCCCCTCGAGACTGACCAGCTTGATCATTTCCCGGGCCCGGGCATCGCGCGCGCCGCGGTCGATGCCTTGGACCTCGAGGGGGAAGGCGACGTTCTCCAACACCGTACGATGCGGCAGCAAGGCAAAGTGCTGAAACACCATACCCATCTTGTGGCGGCGAATCTCGATCAGCTCGCGATCCGAGATGCCGAGCAGGTTCCGGCCTTCGAAAAAGATTTCCCCGCCGGTCGGTTCGATCAGGCGGGAAAGGCAGCGCACGATGGTCGACTTGCCGGAGCCTGAGAGCCCCATGATGATCAGGATTTCGCCCTCGCGGACGTCGAGCGAGGCGTTGCGCACAGCCCCAATGTAGCCGGCCTCGCGGATCGTTTCGGCTGTCGGCGTATCGCCATGTTCACGCAGGAAGGCTTTGGGCGAGGGTCCGAAGAGTTTCCAGACACCCCGGCAGGAGAGGATCGGCTCCGTCACGGTTCCAGCCTCGCTATCGGCTATGTCCGGCGCGACGGTCAGGACCGCCGGCCGGAGCTTTAGATTGGCGCGGGAAAAAGAGCATCGCCGGAAACGGAGGCCGTGTTCCAGCGATGCTCCAGTCCGGCTTTAGCTGCTCGTGTCGCCAAGCCAGGAACGCCACTTGGACTCGTTCTCGGCCATCCAAGCGTCCGCCGCCTCTTCCGGCTCCATGCCGTCGACGTCGGCGAGCTTGGCCATCACCGCGATATCCAAGTTCGAGAAGTTGATCTGCTGCAGGATCTTGTAAGCGCCCGGCCACTTCTCCGGGAAGCCTTCCCAGACGCCGATCTTCAGATAGCCGTCCTTGGGATTACCGCAGTCGTAGGTCTTGTCCGGGTTCGTGCCCCAGGAGGGATCGTCCTTGCAGGCCGCCTCGTACTCCGGGAACTCGATGAAGCTGCCCTCGTAGAGCGCCTCGATGAAGTTCGGCGTCCAGTTGAAGAGCACGATCGGCTCCTTGCGCTTCGACGCGGACTCGAGCTCCGCCCAGAGAGCGGCGGCGGAGCCGGCGTTGACCACCTCGAAGTCCATGCCGAGCCCCTCGACGCGCTCGTGGTCATGCTTCAGCCAGTCGACCGGTCCGGCCAGGAAGCGGCCCTTGGGCGCGGTCTCGGGCGTGGTGAAAAGCTCCGCGCATTCGTTCAGCGCTTCCCAATCCGGCAGGCCGGGGCAGGCTTCCTCGACATAGGACGGATACCACCACTCCTCGCGGGTCTTGGCATCGTGGCTCGCGGCGTCGATGACGCAGCCTTCCTCGACCACCTTCTCGAAGGAGACGCCGAAGGCGCCTTGCCAGACCTCGTGCACCAGGTCGACATCGCCCTCGCACATCGAGGTGTAGACGACCTGACTGTCGGCCGGGATGTACTCGGCCTTGAGACCGGCCTCGTTGAAGATCTTGCCGACGATGTGGGCGCCGACGATCTGGCTGGACCAGTTATGCAGGGGAATCTTGATCGGGTCGCTGGAATCCTCCGCAAAGGCCGGCCCTGAGAGCGTGAGCGCGGCACCGAGACAGCCGGCAACCGCCATTGACTTGGCTAGCATGCTTTACCTCCTCGTTCAGAGTTTGGCGCCGGTAAGCCCGGTCGCCTTTCTTTCTGCTTCGAAGTCTAACGAAGCGATGTGAACGAGGCAGAGACAGGGCGTGAAAAAATTGTGCAGAGTTGTGAAATCTTGTTAACGTTATGCTACGCTAGGGCAAGCGAGGGGACGAAGCTGCAACCTGAGGCACACCATATACTGGTCGTCGAAGACGATCCCGTGACCCGGGCGAAACTCGCCGGCTATCTGGAAGCCGCCGGACACCGGGTGGGAGAAGCCGCCGACGGCAACGAGATGCGGCGCATCCTGGCGAAGGATCCGGCCGAGCTGCTGCTGCTCGACATCAACCTGCCCGGCGAGGACGGTCTCGAGCTGACCCGCGAGCTGCGCGCCCGCTCGGAAATCGGAATCATTCTGGTAACCGGGCGCACAGACGACATCGACCGTGTCGTCGGGCTGGAGATCGGCGCCGACGACTACGTGACAAAGCCCTTCAATTCCCGCGAGCTGCTGGCGCGGGTCAAGGCGGTGCTGCGCCGTTCCGTCGCGCAGCAGCGCGCGGAGTCTCCGCTGCGCCGCTTCGGCCCCTGGAGCTTCGACATGCGGGCGCGCAAGCTAAGCTCCGACAGCGGCGCACACTTGCCGCTGACCCGCGCCGAGTACGAACTGCTCTCGGTCCTGGTCGACCGTCCGGGACGAGTGCTGACCCGCGAGCGGCTGCTGACCCGTGTGACCCACCGCAGTTGGGAACCCAACGACCGCACCGTGGATGTCCTGGTGCGCCGTCTGCGGCGCAAGATCGAAAGCGATCCCAAGAACCCCGAGATCATCGTCACGGTGCATGGCGAAGGCTATCTCTTCGCGGCAGAGGTGACCTGAGCCCGGCCTTCGGTTTCCTCATGAAGCAAGGCTTCCCAGGCTTCATGCAAGGCGGCGGCTGAGCGGCGCTGCAGGCTTACCAGCTCCTCGATCTCCGCCTCGCTGCCGGCAAGCGAGCCACTGGTGGCCGCCGCCTCGATGCGCTGCGCCACTGCTTCCAAACGCTTCAAGCCAAGGCTGCCGGAGCCGCCCTTGAGGGTATGCGCTTCCGCGGCCACGGCGCGCAGGTCGCCCGCGGCCGCGGCCAGCCGCAACCGCTCGGTCTGCCGCTCGCCGCTATCGAAGTAGGCGGTCACTACGCGGCGCAGGCGTTCGCGGCCGAGCAGCCGGAAATCTTCCTTGAGGAGATTCGGGTCGAGCAGCAGCGCGCTTTCCTCAGCGCTGTCCGGCGCGGCCGCCAGACGGGCCTGCACCAGACCGCTGCGCTTCTCGACCATCACCTCCTGCAGAGTCTCGGCAAAGAGTTCAGGCGCCACCGGCTTGCCGATGAAGGCATCGACTCCGGCTTCGAGAACCTGCGCGATTTCGTTCTGGAAGACGTGCGCCGACATCGCGATCACCGGTAAATCCGCCTTGCCGGGCAGGTTCCGAATCCGCGCCGTCGCCTCGATGCCGTTAATTCCCGGTAGGGAAACGTCCATCACAACCAAATCGAAAGGCTCCCGGCGCACCTTCTCGACCGCGTCCTCGCCGGTGGTCGCCAAGCTCACCCGATGCTCCATGCGCTCCAGGAAGCTCTGCACCACCATGGCATTGACCTCATTATCCTCGACCAGCAGGACCGAGAGCTGCGGCATCTCGGGCATCCTGCTGGGCAGCGCCAGATCGTCGCTTGGCAATGCGGCGCGCGTGCCTTCAACCAGCCGCGCCGTAAACCAGAAGCGGCTGCCGCCGCCCTGGCGGTCCTCGACCGAAATCTCGCCACCCATCGCCTTGACCAGCCGCTTCGAAATCGCCAGGCCGAGGCCCAATCCGCCGTGCGAACCCGCCTTGCCGCCATCGGCCTGATAGAAGGGCGCGAAAAGCTTCACCTTCTCGCTATCGGCGATTCCCGGACCGCAGTCCTCGACGTCGAAGCGCAAGCTCAGTTCCTCGCCCGTCGCGAATTCGCCACGCGAAACGCCAAGGCAGACCTCGCCATCGCGACTGAACTTCAAGGCATTGCCGATCAGGTTAAGCAGCACCTGGCTCAGCTTACCGGCATCGCCGACGACCACCTCCGGAACGTCCTGAGTCACTTCGACCCGCAGCCCGATCTGGCGCTCGGCGGCACGAAATTGCATAACGGCCACGATGTCGTCGATCAGCTGACGGATTTCGAATGCCTCGCTGCGCAACTCGACAGCGCCGGACTCGATCTTCGAGTAATCCAGGATGTCATTGAGGATGCCGAGCAGCATCTGGCTCGAGGAGCGCAGGGTGCCGAGCCGTTGCCGCTGATCTCGCGACAGCGGGCCGTCGCCCAGAATCCGCAGCGTGCCGAGGATGCCGTTCATCGGCGTGCGGATCTCGTGACTCATCGATGCGAGGAACTCCGACTTGGCCCGATTGGCCCGCTCCGCCAGCTCGCGCGCCTTGGCGTGGTCCTCGACCTCCTGCTGCAGCCGGTGGTTGGCGTCGGAGAGCTGCGAGGTACGCTCTGCGACCAGGTTCTCCAGCTCGCTCTTGTGCCGGCGCAGTTCCTGCTCCGCCTTCTCCCGCTCCTTCTCAAGCGCCCGCTTGACGATCGCCTGTTCCTTGAAGACCTGGACCGTCTCCGCCATGGTCGCCAACTCGTCGCGGCCGCCGCGCGGCACGCTCGCCTCGAGATCGCCCTTGGCAAGGCGGTCCATGGTTCCGGCCAGCGCCGTCAGGCGCCGCACGACGTTGCGCTGCACGTAGAGCCAGACGATCAAGGCGGCGATGGCGAGGAACAGAAGCGTCTGCACGACCAGGGTGAGGACACCGGTATCGACCGCGCGGCTCGCGCCGCTTGCGGCGGTATCGGCGAGCCACTGCGAGCTTTCGACTAAGTCGGCGACATAGGCCGAAAGCGCGTCGGAGAGCAGCCGGTTGGCCTGAGTCAGCTCGGCGATTTCCACGTTGACGCCGAGTATCGCCTTGCGCAGGGCGAAGATGTCGGTGGCCTCGCCGCGATTGACCGCGAGCAGGCTGTCGAGCAGGGCGCGCGCCTGCTCGCTGCGCACCGGATCGACGATGCCCTCAACCCGGCGGTCGAGGATGCGCAGGTTCTGGGCGAAGCTGCCCGCCAGCCAGTCGACCTCGCCCTCGTTCTCGGCACGGGAGAGCTGATTGAGCAGCAATCCGATCTGCGAGGAGCGCAGGCGCAGCTCGGCCATCCGCTCCATCAGGAAGAGGTCGTTCTCGACCAGACGGTCCAGCGCCCGCAGCACATCCTCGTTGCCGCCGCGCGCCTCGACCAGCTCGTAGAGGTTGGAGATCACCGCGGTCGCGCCAGAAGAAGCATTGGCGACCAAGGTCTCGGAAAGATCGTCAAGCCCCTGCGCCGCAGCGAGGGACTCCTGGATCAACTCGGAGAGATCGCCGTCCAGGCCGATTCGCCGCTCCACCAGGCGGTTCTGACGCCGCAGATTGTCGTAGACCTGCTCGGCCGCGGTGCGCAGGCTTTCGACCTTATCGTCGTCGAAGCCGTACTGCTCGGCGCGCTCCAGCAGCAGGGTCAATTCCTCGGCAAGGCGAAACAGCACCGCCGCCTCCCGCTCGCGGGTCTGCTGCGCGGCGGCGCTGGTCAGCAGAGGGCCGCGTGCGATCACCCGTCCGGACAGCTCCGAGACCTTGCGGGCGTCGGAAACCGCCGGCATGGCGCGGTCGACGATGGTGCGCTGGGCCTCGTCGATATTGCCGAGAATCCACCAGGCAATGGCGCCGGAAACCAGCGACAGCGCGGCGATTCCGCTGAACGCCAGGAACAGCCGGCCGGCGATACCAAAGCGCATCCCTTCCCCGCGCCTCCGCTCTTACAGTTGATTTTCTATCCGCAGACCTTGTTCCGGCCCTTTGTCGGAGAGGGAATTTACATCATTATGCCTCGCGATGCCGATGAAGATGATCCCACCAGCGCTCGAACCGCTCTCGCGCCGTAGCTTCCTGCTTGCCGCGGGCGCCGGCATGGCGGCGCCGCTGCTGCTATCGCCGCGGCCGGCCCGCGCCGAAACCTGGCCGTTGGAAACCTGGCGCACCCCCTTCGATTACGCCAGCCCGAGCGAGCCCGTTGCCTATCGGCCACTGGAACGCGCCGAACGCAAGTGGCGGCTCTGCACCTCCTATCCTCACATGAAGGATTCCTACTGGCTGAGCGTGAACTACGGCATGGTCGAGGAAGCGCGCCGTCTTGGCGTGGCCCTGCGGGTCGTCGAGGCTGGCGGCTATCCCAACCTCGCGCGTCAGCTGGCCCAGATCCGCGACTGCACGGCCGATGGACAAGCCGACGCCCTGGTGGTCGGCACGGTCAGCTTCGACGGCCTGACCGACACGCTGCTGGAAATCGCCGAGCGGATTCCGGTGATCGCCGTGGTCAACGATATCGCCGATCCCGGCGTAACCGCCAAGGCCGGCGTCTCCTGGGTCGCCCTCGGCCGCCAGGTCGGCGACTACCTCGCCGAGCGCCACCCCCTGGGCGGCCCGGCGGTCAACGTGGCCTGGTTCCCGGGTCCCGCCGGATCCGGCTGGGTGCCCTTCGTCGAGGAAGGCTTCCGCGCCGGCGTCGCCAACAGCTCCGCCGACATCGTGATCACTAAGTACGGCGACACCGGCAAGGAGATCCAACTGATCCTGATCGAGGAGGCGCTGGAGGCTCGACCCGACGTCGATTACATCGTCGGCAGCGCCGTAACCGCCGAAGCCGCGATCAGCGTCCTGCGGGCGCGTGGCCTGTCGGACCGCATCCAGATCGTGGCGGATTACTTCACCCATGCCGTCTATCGCGGGATCAAACGCGGCCGCGTGCTGGCCGCCCCGACCGACTATCCCGTGGTCCAGGGACGGCTGGGAATCGAGATGGCCGCGCGGGTTCTCGAGGACTCGCTCGGCTACCGGCACCTCGGCCCGAAAACCAGCCTGATCACCGCCGCGAACGTCGATGCCATCGGCAGCGAGGGCTCCCTCGCCCCCGCCACCTTCGTGCCCACCTTCGTGGTCGAGTAGCCGATCCCCCCTCTAGGGTATCATCCCGCGTCTTTTCCTCTCCGCCTTTGCCAGACTGGCGATTCTGATGTGGGTTACGCGGAACGTATAAGCGCCGATCAGCATGCCTCCGACCGGACCCAGCAGATAAATCCAGAAGTGCGTAAAGTCGCCGCGGGCCAGATGAGGGCCGAAGGCCCGCGCCGGATTCATCGCCGCCCCGGCAACGGGGCCCATGAGCATCACCTCGATCGCCACGGTGGCGCCAATGGCGAGACCGGCGAAGGGCAGAGCCGCGCCATCGTCGTAGGCGGTACCGCAGATCACCCACATCAGCAGGAAAGACAGGAAAAGCTCGATTGCGAGAGCGATCCCGGGACTGATGCCGAGCCCTTCATTGGGCAGGTTGGCGCCGATACTCGCAACCTCGCCCAGCGCAAACAGCAGGGCGAAGCCACCGGCAGCGGAGCCTGCCATCTGCGCGGAGATATAACCGGGAATCAGGCGCCACTCGAGCTTGCCGAGGGCCGCCGCAGCAAGCGAAAGCGCCGGATTGACGTGTGCGCCCGAGACATGCCCGAAGCAGTAGATCACGATGGCGATGACAGACCCCGAAATCAGCCCCGCGCCAATCGGGCCGGGCTCACCGGTCAGGGCGGTGACCATCACGGCACCAGCCGCGAAAAACACCAGCGCGAAAGTGCCGATGAACTCGCAGAGGTACTTGTTGAAGTCTCCGTCCCGAAACATCCCTTCCCCCTTCGCCCCGCGGCCTAAGCCGTCAGGCGGAGATAGAGCATGGGAAGCTTCTCCGGCAGGCGCTCGATGCGGTCTATCTGCACCGCATTGCGCCTTCCGAAGATTCGGCTGAGATAGCTATCGCCGCCGGAGTCCAGGCCGACGCAGAAAACGTCGATGCCGTCCTGGGCGAGGCTCTGCACCGCGCGCCGGGCATCTTCCACCAGATAGCGGCCGTCGGTGATGTCGATGTCCGAAGGCTCGCCATCGGTGATCACCAGCAGCAGCCTGCGGTGCGTCGGCTGCCGCCGCAGGTCGGCGCTGGCGTGGCGGATCGCCGCTCCCATGCGAGTCGAGAGTCCTCCTGCAAGACCGGCAAGCTTGGCCTGCGTCCCGGAATCGTAGGGCGCGCCGAAATCCTTGATGCGGAGGTAGTGGACGTCTTCGCGCTTGTTGGAGCAGAAGGCTGCGATGGCAAAGGGGTCGCCGAGTTCGGCCATGGCGTGGGCGAGCAAGGCCGTGGCCTCCTTCTCGATATCAAGGACGCTCGCTGTCCCGTTGCGCACCAGGTCCTTGGTCGATTCCGAAATGTCGAGAAGCACGCTGACCGAGAGATCGCGGAACCGTCGCTCGTACTTCGTATAGACCTGCTCATCCGGCATCTCGCCGACCCGGCGGCTGATCATCGCCTCGATCGCCGCCTCGATGTCGATCCCCTCCCCTTCGGCCTGGCGCTTGAGGCGCTGCGGACGCCCGATCCGCGCGGCGCGGATCAGCTTGCTGATCCGGTTCACCAGGTCATGGTGACGTTCCAGCATCTCGACGATTTCGTGCTGCTCGCCCCGCGGCGCTTCGTACTCGACAACGGTGGTCCAATCGGCGCGCTCGCGGCCGGTCGCGTAGTCGTATTCAGGGTAGCGCGCGACTGGAATCCCGGCCTCCTGATAGGCTTCCGGGGAAACTGCGGCGACGTTGACGTCGTCGCGCTCGTCCTCCTCCTTGCGCTCCCGGTCGGGTTCGGAAGTATCGTTTTCTTCCTGGCGTTCGATCCGTATCGACTCGAACAGCAGTTCGGCCTCCTCCATCTCCGGCGTGTCCTGATCGCCGAAGTCCCACAGACCGAGGTTGTCATCACGGTAGGGCGGCTCGACGATGTAGGTGCGCGGATTGAATTGCACCCGCATTTGGCCGAGATCGTTGCCGAGCAGGTTGCCGATCTCACGGCTGATCGCAGGATCCTCCCAGCGGGATTCGAGGTCGAAGAAGCGGTCCCGCGCCTTGTGAACCCAGCCGTTGACCTCCTTGAAATCCGGATCGATCAGGCAGCGGGACAGCCTTGCAAGCAGCGAAGGCGCGGTCAGGGCGCCTCCCGCCTGGACGATATGGAAAGGCAGCCACAGGCGCCTGAGCCCGGGAAACTCGCGCATCGCAAGCTGCTCCACGCGTGCATCCTCGATCAAAGACACCAAGGCGATCTGAATCGGTTTGAGATTCCCGACCTCGAATTTCTCCCGCGAGTGGACAAGATGCGCGCCGACATGCGCCATGGCCGCCGCGAAGATCTCCTCTGCCTGCGCGCCGCGGTAACCGGGATAGGTGGCGGGAATGCGGATCAGACCGCCGCCGAAGCTGGTGCGCCGCCGCGACTGCTCGGGCGCGCTCTTGTGCGGCTCGCGGACGGGTACGCGCAGACGCCACAGCGCGGTCAGGAAGCCTTTCAGACGCTTCTCGACGTCCGCGAAGATCACCTCGCCGGCTTCGCGCTGTAGCCAGCGTTCCGCCTCGCGATCCTCTAGGGAAAAGAACTGCAGCCGCCGCTCGGCATCGCTGCCGGCGCTGCGCACTCCGGCCAGCAGCCAGGCTTCCAGGCGGGACAGGTTGAGCTGGGACAGCAGCGGGTCCATTCGCACGAGCACGCTGTCTAGAGACTCCGGGGCCAGCGCGGTAAAGCGCTGGATCAGGCTGAGCCAGGACCGAAAGCGCTGCGGATCCTCCAGCCGCCGCGCCGCCTGCTCGGCTGCGACACAGAGGCTCTCCGCCGCTTTGCGGCCCGACTTGATCGCAACGACGGAGACCAGGTCGCCCAGTTCGATGGCCGGCTCGGGACCGACGATCCGCGCACAGGCGAGGGAATGGCCAGCGTAGCTGTCACAGACCGCCTGGCCGTAACCGGCATCGACCAGCTTTCGCCGCGCACGCAGCCAGCGGGCGGCAGACTCCTCGGAGAAGACCTTCCGCGCTTCCTGGCTAAGCAGGCGCGCCTGATCCTCCGTCTCCGGCGAGACGACTGAAAGAAAGGGCTTGGCTTTCTCCCGCTCCGACATCGTGCTGTCTAGGAGCAGGCGGCGATGGCGGCGTTCAAGGCATCCCGCATGTCGGGATCGTCGGTAATCGGCAGCACGAGTGAAACCTGGCAGGCTTCGCCGAGAGGAATGCCGTGGGAAACGAGCTGGCCGGCATGCACCAGCATCCGCGTCGATGCCCCCTCCTCTAGCCCATGCCCCTTGAGATTGCGCGAACGCTCGGCGATCTTTACCAGGCGTTCAGCCAGATCGCGTTCCACGCCGGCCTCGTGGGCGACGATTTCGGCCTCCACCTCGGCCGTGGGATAGGTGAAGTCGATCGCGCCGAAGCGCTGCTTGGTGGATTCCTTCAAGTCCTTGAGGACGCTCTGGTAACCGGGGTTGTAGGAGATCACGAGCTGGAAGTCAGGATGGGCTTTGACCACCTCGTTCTTCTTTTCCAATGGCAGAATTCGGCGCTCGTCCGTCAGCGAATGGATCACCACTGTGGTGTCCTGGCGCGCCTCGACGATCTCATCGAGATAGCAAATCGCGCCGTGGCGGGTGGCGAGGGTCAAGGGCCCGTCGTGCCAGCGGGTTCCCTCGGCATCCAGCAGATAGCGTCCGACCAGATCCGAGGCCGTCATATCCTCATGGCAGGAAACCGTGATCAAGGGTCGCCCCAGCTGCCAGGCCATATACTCGATGAACCTCGTCTTGCCGCAGCCAGTCGGACCCTTCAGCATGATCGGCATGCGTTCGGCATAGGCCGCCGTGAAAAGCTTCACCTCGTTGCCGACCGGCTTGTAGTAGGGCTCCTCAGAAATGAGGAAATCGTCCAGCGAAGCCGCCGGCGCTTGATTCTGTAAAACCTTGCTCAATTCGCACTCCCAATGCTTTCGCAGCGCGCGCAGCGAAGAGTCACGTCTGGCGGGAAAGGGGATGGACTTCAGTCCATCCCCTTCCTAACCCGCACGGATCAGCGGTGCGTTGCCGTCTTCTTGTTCGGGATGCCTTCGATCGGACACTCGTCGGTTCCCACAGTTGTGCGGGTGAGAGCCTCGACCATCTCCCGCGCCCCTTCAGGGTCGGTAACCCACTTCTGATAGAAGTCGTAGGGGCAGGCCGCCACGCCGCGATCGCCGTCGCCGGAATTGATCATTCCGGTGTAGCCGCGGTGCAGCAGTTTGAAGAGGTGGTTCTGCGACTGCATGTTCTGACGGGCATCGCGGATGGCGCTGACCGACAGCTGGGCGTACTGGATGCCATTTTCCTCCTCGCCGCATTCGCCGAGGGTGCGCCCGTCGAAACCGATGATCGCCGAGTGGCCGAAATAGGAGTAGACCCCGTCGAAACCGGAGGCATTGGCCACCGCGACATAGGTGTTGTTCGACCAGGCCATCGCCTTCGACATGATCACCTGCTGCTCCTTGGCCGGATACATGTAGCCCTGGCAGCGGACGATCAGCTCGGCACCCTTCATCGCGCAGTCGCGCCAGATCTCGGGATAGTTGCCGTCGTCGCAGATGATCAGGCTGACCTTCAGGCCCTTCGGGCCTTCGGTCATGTATGTGCAGTTGCCCGGATACCAGCCCTCGATCGGAACCCAGGGCATGATCTTGCGGTACTTCTGCACGATCTCGCCCTTGTCGTTCATCAGGATGAGCGTGTTGTAGGGCGCCTTGTTGGGATGCTCTTCATGGCGCTCCCCGGTCAGGGAGAAAACGCCCCAGGTTTTGGCGTTGCGGCAGGCTTCGGCGAAGATCTCGGTCTCCTCGCCCGGGCAGGTCGATGCGGTCTCGTACATCTCCTTCTCGTCGTACATGATCCCGTGGGTGCTGTACTCCGGGAAGATCACCAGATCCATGCCGGGCAGGCCGATCTTCATCCCCTCGACCATGTCCGCAATCTTGCGGGCGTTGTCGAGCACCTCCTGCTTGCTGTGCAGCCGAGGCATCTTGTAGTTCACGACGGCGACGCCGACCGTGTCGTTACTGCTTGAGATATCTCCGTGATACATGTCGTATTCCTCCGCTAGATTTGCAGAAACCGGCCGCTATCCTGTCTTGTCGACTACACGGCCATGTGCCGGTGAACGAGGTCGTCGCTTAACTCGTCGACGCTTCCCTCAACGGCGATGCTCCCCCTTTCGACCAGCGCGAAACGGGTCGAGGCACGGCGCGCGAACGCGACGTTCTGTTCGACCAGCACGACGGTCATGCCGTGCTTTCGGTTGAGGTCGATCAGGACCTCTTCGATCTGTTCGACGATGTTGGGCTGGATCCCCTCGGTCGGCTCATCGAGCAGCATGACCTTCGGCTTGGTCAGCAGCGCACGGGCGATCGCCAACTGCTGCTGCTGACCGCCCGAGAGATTACCTCCAGCGCGGTTCATGAACTCGCGCAGGATCGGGAAAAGATCCAGCACTTCCTCCTCGATTTCGCCCCTGCCTTCCGGCGTGCCGAAAGTGCCGATGGTGAGATTCTCGCGGACCGTGAACTTCGGCAGGATGGCGCGGCCCTGCGGTACATAGCCGATGCCTGCCTTGGCACGGGCGTGCGGGGGCCGTTTGATGACCTCGACCCCATCGACGGAGATGCTGCCCTCACAGCGGTCCATCAGTCCGACGATGGCGCGCATCATCGTGGTTTTGCCGACGCCATTGCGTCCGAGGATCGAAACGAACTCTCCCTTCCCGACCGACAGGCTGACGTCGCTGAGCGCGCGGCTGGCGCCATAGAAGGCGCTGACGTTGGTAAGCTCAAGCACCGCTGATGCCTCCCGATCCGAGGTAGGCCGCCCGAACTTCCCGGTCGCGCTCGATCTCCTCAACGCTGCCTTCGGCAAGCAGTTTGCCCTGGTGCATGACCGAGATCTTCTCGCCGATCTCCTTGACGAAACCCATGTCGTGCTCGACGACGATCAGGGTGTGCCGCCCCTTGAGGCGCAGGAAGAGGTCCGCCGTCTTCTTGGTCTCCTGCGCCGTCATCCCGGCCGTCGGCTCGTCCATCAGAATCAGCTCCGGGTCCTGAGCGAGCAGCAGCGCGAACTCCAGCCACTGTGTCTGCCCGTGGGACAGGTAACCCGCCGGCATTTCCAGGTAGTCCTCCAGGCCGACCAACTCCGCCAACTTTTCCAGGCTGTCGAGATCGGCTCCGGAACCGAAGCGCACGAGATTGCCGAGAATGCTGGTATGCCTGCAGTAGGCGACGTCCAGGTTTTCCTGCACCGTCAGCTCCCGGAATACGCTCGGCACCTGGAACTTGCGGCCGATCCCGCAGCGCGCAATGGCGTGCTCCTCCATGTTGTTGAGCACCGCGCCCTCAAAAGAGATCACCCCGCTTGTCGGCTTGGCCTTTCCGCAGATCATGTCGAGTGCGGTCGTCTTACCTGCGCCGTTGGGGCCGATCAGGCAGCGCAGCTCGCCGCGCGCGACATTGAGGTTCAGGCCGTCGACGGCGCGAAACCCGTTGAAATCGATAGCCACGTTGTCGAGCACCAGGTGGCCGTTTTCACCGCCGCTCATTCGGCACCTCCCGGTTCGGACGCGGGTTTGGCGAGACCGCCTTCAGCTTTACGGGCGATCGACTTGGCTTTCTCGCCCTTGCCGAAGACGCGCGCGTAGAGCGCTTCGACCGCGCCGGCCAGGCCCTTCGGCATGAACAGCACGACCAGGACGAAAGCGAAGCCCATGATCAGCGACCAGGTGTCGAGGAAGGTTTCCGACTCGGACAGCGCGCCCTGCATCCCGGTAACGACGATCGCGCCGAGGGCTGCTCCAAGCAGGCTCTGACGCCCGCCAACCGCAACCCAGATCACCACACCCAGGCTGAGCGAAACGCCCAGGAAGGTCGGCGAGGCGAACTCCATGACGATGGTGTAGAGCATGCCTCCGACGCCGGCGATTCCAGCGGAGACGCTGAGGGCGAATATCTTGAAATAGGCGACGTCGTAGCCGAAGTAGCGCACCCGAGCCTCGTGATCCCGGATCGCCTGCAGGATCAAGCCGACCTTGCTCTTGGTGATAGCCAGGGCCAGGAACAAGCAGACCGTGAGGGCGCCGGCGATCAGGTAATAGGAGGAACTGCCGTAGGCATCGAAGGTAAGGCCGAAAATTTCCAGCTGCGCGAGATCGGTGATGCCGTTGAAGCCGCCGGTGTAGCGTTGCTGATCGATAATCAGCAAATTGACCACCACCAGCACCGCCAAAGTGATGATGGCGACGTAAACGCCGGTGACCCGGCCGCGGAAAATGAACCAGCCCAGCAGCATCGAAAAGACCACTGGGATCGCGATGCCCAGGAAGAGCCCCGCCGTGAGAGAGTGGAAGGGGAACCAGAACCAGGGCAGCGTCTCGACGTTGTTCCAGACCATGAAATCCGGCAGACCTTCGGAACCCGTATGCACCGGAACGGTACGCAGCTTCAGCATCATCGCCATGCAATAGGAGCCAAGCCCAAAGCTGGTGGCTTGGCCGAGATTGAGGATTCCCGTGTATCCCCAGGACAAGCTCAATGCGATGGCGAGAATCCCGAGCGCCAGATAGCGGGAATACTTGTTCAGGATGAAGGGATCGTCGACGAAGGTCGGGACCAGCAGGATCGCCAAGCATACCGCTGCGTAGACGACGACTTGGCGCAATGTGCGGTTAGTCACGGCGCCAGCCCCCCAGGTTCGTTTCAAACAATTTTCGACTCATCGAACTCTCAATCATGTTCAAGAACGCAGCTTGGTCGCGAAAAGGCCCTGCGGCCGGAAGCGGATCAGCACGACAACCGCCAGCAGGACAACGGCCTTGGCGATGGTGTCGTTGCTGAAGAAAGCCAGGAATCCAGTCATCTCGCCGATGATCACAGAGCTGGCGACCGTCCCGATGAGGCTCTCGACTCCGCCGAGCACCACCACCATGAAGGCATCGACCACATAGGTCGTGCCCATCTCCGGGGAGACGCTCTTGAGGGGCGAGACAAGCGCGCCGGCGAGGCCGGCGAGCCCGGCACCGTAGGCGAAGGTCATGCTGTAGACCCGGTCGCTGTTGATGCCGAAGCAGCTTGCGACTTCGCGGTTCTGCATCACCGCGCGCAGCTTGATGCCGAGCGAGGTGCGGAACATCAGGTACCAGGTCAGGATGAATAGCGCGGCGGCGACGAACAGGATGAAGATGCGAAAGGCGGAGGTCTCGACGCCCAGGACCGAGACCGACGAACTGAGCGCCTTGGGCATCTCCACATAGCGTAGCTCGCCGCCCACGGTCAGCCGGATCGCCTGCTGCGCGATGATGCCGATCCCCCACGTCGCCAGAATTGTATCCAACGGGCGATGGTAGAGATGGCGAATGACGATCCGTTCGATCACCCAGCCGAAGGCAGCCACGATCGCGAAGATGGCGACAAGGCTTTCTATCAGGCCGAGCCCGAGGAAGGTCTGTAAGGCCCAGGCGCTGTAGGCGCCGAGCATGACGAACTCGCCGTGCGCGAGATTGATGACGCCGGTAGCGCCGTAGATGATCGCCAAGCCGAGCGCGACCAGAAGCAGGATCGACGCCAGGCTGAGGCCGGTCATGAGCTGGGAGAGTACGACGTCCATGGATTCCCTCGGATGCCTTGAGTGAAATGGCTGCGGTGGGGGGCAAAGCCCCCCCCCCAGCCCCAACCCCCCCCGCCCCCGCTTCGAGCTTGTATTTTCACTCGCTCTCCGC
>JBBEAM010000008.1:0-59459 GCA_040882845.1 Rhodovibrionaceae bacterium
GATCCCGCGCTGTTCCGCGAGGTGGTCGAGCGGGTCCGCGAAGCCGAGACCGACGTGGTGATCAACCTCACCGCCGGGATGGGCGGCGACCTGGTCTTCGGCCCCGGTGAAAACCCGCTGCCGCTGGACGAGACCGGCACCGACATCGCCGGGCCGCTGGAGCGCCTGGCCCATGTCGAGCAGCTGCTGCCCGAGATCTGCACCCTCGACTGCGGCAGCATGAACTTCGCCGCCGGCGGCGACTACGTCATGGTCAACACGCCCTCCAGCCTCAAGACCATGGCCCGGCGGGTGCAGGAGCTGGGCGTGCGCCCCGAGCTCGAGGTCTTCGACACCGGCCACATGGTGCTGGTCAAGGATCTGCTCCGCGAGGGGCTGATCGACGATCCGGTGATGCTGCAGCTCTGCATGGGCATCCCCTACGGCGCCCCCGACGATCCGCAGACCCTGCTCGCCCTGGCCAACCAGGCGCCCGCGGGCGCGGTCTGGTCGGCCTTCTCGATCGGCCGCATGCAGCTGCCCTACGTCGCCATGGCGGCGCTGGCCGGCGGCAACGTGCGCGTCGGGCTGGAAGACAACATCTACCTGGAGAAGGGGGTGCTCGCCTCCAACGCCCAGCTGGTCGAGCGGGCGGTCACCATCCTCCAGGGCATGAACGTGAAGCTGCTCGGCCCCGAAGAGGTGCGCCGGAAACTCAAACTCCAGAAGCGCGGCTGAGGAGCCTTGTCATGAGCGAGATTCGCACGGTGGCCCTGGTCGGCGGCGGCGTGATCGGCGCCGGCTGGGCGGCGCGGCTGCTGATCAACGGCCTCGACGTCGTGCTCTGCGACCCCGACCCCCAGGCCGAGCGCAAGGTCCGCGAGGTGCTCGACAACGCGCTGGCCGCCTACCGCCGCCTGACCCTGGCGCCGCTCGAGGCCACGGGCAAACTCTGCTTCGAGCCGGAGATCGAGAAGGCCGTCCCCGGCGCCGATTTCATCCAGGAGTCCTCGCCGGAGAACGAAGACATCAAATCGGCGATCCTGCGCCGAATCGACGCGGCGGCGAAGCCCGAAGCGATCGTCGGATCCAGCACCTCCGGCCTGCTGCCAACCCGGCTACAGGCGGCGATGACCCATCCCGAGCGCTTCGTCGTCGGCCACCCTTTCAATCCGGTCTATCTGATGCCGCTGGTCGAGGTCTGCGGCGGTGACAAGACCTCGGAGCAGACCAAGCGAGGCGCGGCGGACTTCTACCGTTCGATTGGCATGCATCCGCTGATGCTGCGCAAGGAGATCGACGGCTTCATCGCCGACCGGCTGATGGAGGCGCTGTGGCGCGAGGCGCTGTGGCTGGTCGAGGACGGCATCGCCACCACCGGCGAGATCGACGACGCGGTGCGCTACGGTCCCGGCCTGCGCTGGGCCTTCATGGGCACCTTCCTGACCTACCGTCTGGCCGGCGGCGAGGCAGGGATGCGCCACTTCATGGAGCAGTTCGGCCCGGCCCTGAAGCTGCCCTGGACCAAGCTCGAGGCCCCCGAGCTGACCGAGGAGCTGATCGAGAAGGTCGTCGCCCAGTCCGACGACCAGGCCGGCGGCGTCTCGATCCGCGAGTTGGAGCGGCTGCGCGACAACTGCCTGATCTCGGTGATGCAGGGCCTGCGCAACCACGGCTACGCCGCCGGCGCCGTGCTGAAGGGCTACGAGGAGAAGCTCTATGCCGACTCCCACGCCCTCATCTTGAAGCCGGAGGACGACGTCTCCAAGCCGCTGCGGCTGCACGAGGCGAGGGTGGAAACCGAGTGGGTCGACTACAACGGCCATATGACCGAGAGCCGCTACCTGCAGGTCTTCGGCGACGCCTCCGACGCGCTGTTCCGCTTCGTCGGGATCGACGCCGACTACCACGCGGCGGGTTACAGCTACTACACCGTCGAGACCCACATCATGAACCTGCGCGAGGTCGCCGGCGGCGAGCCGCTCTACGTCACCACCGAGATCCTCGGCCTCGACGAGAAACGGATGCAGATCTTCCACAGCCTCTATCACGGCCGCGAGGACACCCGCCTCGCCACCGCCGAGCAGATGCTGCTCCACGTAAACACCAAGGAAGGCCGCGCCTGCCCGGCGCAGCCGCAAATCCTGGAGAACCTGCGGCGTATCTTCGAAGCCCAGGCCGAGCTGCCCGAGCCCGACCATGCCGGACGGCGCATCGCCATGCCGGAGAAGAAGCCGGCGGCGGCGGACTAGGACAGGCCGATGACCGCCCTGCGCGTCCTGATCACCGGCGGCGGCGCCGGAATCGGCAAGGCCACGGCCACGGCCTTTCTCGAGGCCGGGCAGCGGGTGCATCTCTGCGATCTCGACGACGCCGTGCTAAAGGGCGCTTTGGCCGAGCTGCCCGGCGCCAGCGGCAGCCAAGTGGACGTGACCCGGGAAGAGGACGTCGCCCGGCTCTTCGCCGAGGCGCAGGGCACGCTCGACGGCCTCGACGTGCTGGTCAACTGCGTCGGCGTCTCGGGACCGGCCGGACCCATCGAAACCCTGAGTCTCGCGGAATGGCGCGCCTGCCTCGCCGCAAATCTGGACAGCGCCTTCCTCTGCTGCCGGGCCGCCGCCCCGATCCTGAAGGAGCAGGGCAGCGGCCTGATCGTCAATCTCTCTTCCACGGCGGGGCAGATGGGCTATCCCAACCGCAGCCCCTATGCCACCGCCAAGTGGGGGGTGATCGGCCTGACCAAGACCCTGGCGATGGAGATGGGACCTTTCGGCGTGCGGGTGAACGCCCTCTGTCCCGGCTCCGTCGAGGGACCGCGCATGGACCGGGTGATCGCCATGGAGGCGGCCGCCACCGCCCGCAGAGAAAACGACGTCCGCCTCGGCTACACCGCCATGACCTCGCTGCGCTGCTTCGTCAGCGGCGCCGACATCGCCAACATGATCCTGTTTCTCGCCTCGCCCGCTGGCGCAAGGATTTCCGGCCAGGCCCTGGCGGTCGATGGCCACACCGAACGACTCGTCACCTAAAGGACAGACCCATGGATTTCGCCCTCAGCCACGAGCAGGAGATGGTGGTCGACACCGTCCGCAGCTTCGTCGAGACCGAGCTCTATCCCCTGGAGCAGGAGGTCGAGCGGCGCGGCGAATGCCCGCGCGAAGTCGGCCAGGAAATCCAGCGCAAGGTGATGGAGCTCGGCTTCTATGCTCCGAACATTCCCGAGGAATACGGCGGCGGCGGCCTCGACCACCTGACCTTCACCCTGCTGGAGCGCGAACTGGGGCGCAGCGCCATGGCGCTGTCGGTCTGGTGGGGCCGCCCCTCCAACATCCTCTGCGCCTGCAGCGACGAGCAGAAGCAGCGTTTCCTGCTACCCGCGGTGCGCGGCGAGAAGTTCGACTGCCTGGCGATCACCGAGCCCGACGCCGGCTCCGACGCCCGCGGCATGAAGACCAGCGCCGTGCAGGACGGCGACGACTGGGTGGTCAACGGCACCAAGCACTTCATCAGCCACGCCGATCTCGCCGACTTCGCCATCCTCTTCGCCGCCACCGGCGAGGAGGACACGCCGAGGGGCCCCAAGAAGCGCATCACCTGCTTCCTGGTCGAGCGCGGCACCCCCGGCTTCGAGATCCGCAAGGGCTACACCTCGGTCTCCCACCGGGGCTATCACAACTGCATTCTGGAGTTCGACGACTGCCGGGTGCCGGCGGCCAACATGCTGGGCGCCGAGGGCGAGGGCTTTTCGGTGATGAACTCCTGGCTCTACGCCACCCGCCTGACCGTGGCGGCGATGAGCGTCGGCCGGGCGCGGCGCGCCTTCGACCTCTGCCTCGACTGGTCGGCCAACCGCAAGCAGTTCGGCCAGCCGATCGGGCGCTTCCAGGGGGTTTCCTTCAAGCTCGCCGACATGGTGACGGAGATCGACGCGGCGGACTATCTCACCCTCTCGGCAGCCTGGATGCTTGACGCCGGGCGCGAGGCCTCGCGGCCGATCGCCTCGGCCAAGCTATACGCCACGGAGATGCTGGCGCGGGTCACCGACAACGCGGTGCAGATTTTCGGCGGCATGGGGCTGATGGACGACTTTCCCATCGAACGCCTCTGGCGCGACGCGCGGGTCGAGCGGATCTGGGACGGCACCAGCGAGATCCAGCGCCACATCATCTCGCGCGAACTGCTGCGCCCCTTGGGGTCGTGACCGCGATGGACGGCAGTACGCCTCCGCTTTCCGATCTCTCGCGGCTGCTGCGGCCGCGCTCCATCGCCGTGATCGGCGGCCTGGAGGCCGCAGAGGTGGTACGCCAGTGCGACCGCATGGGCTTCACCGGGGAGATCTGGCCGGTCAACCCAAAGCGCGAGTCCATCGAGGGTCGGCCCTGCTACGCCTCGGTGGACGACCTGCCCGGCGCGCCAGATGCCGCCTTCGTCGGGGTCAACCGCCATCTCACCATCGAGGTGGTGCGCAAGCTGGCCGCACGCGGCGCCGGCGGCGCGGTCGCCTATGCCTCCGGCTTCAAGGAGAGCGGCGAGGGCGATCTGCAGGCCGACCTGGTCGCCGCCGCCGGGGAGATGCCCCTGCTCGGCCCCAATTGCTACGGCCTGATCAACTACCTCGACGGCGCCCTGCTCTGGCCCGATCAGCACGGCGGCCAGCGCAGCGAACGCGGCGTCGCCATGCTGACCCAGTCGGGCAACATCGCGATCAACCTGACCATGGCCAGACGCGCCCTGCCGATCGCCTATCTCGGTAGCCTGGGCAACCAGGCCAAGCTCGGTATCGCCGGCTTGCTGGAAGCCCTGCTGGAGGACTCCCGCGTCACCGCCATCGGTCTGCATATCGAGGGCATCGACGACGTCGCCGCCTTCGAGCGCGCGGCGCGCAAGGCGCGGGAGAAGCGCATCCCCATCGTTGCGCTGAAGACCGGGCGCTCCGAAGCCGGTGCCGGCATCGCCATGAGCCACACTGCTTCTCTGGCCGGCAGCGACGCCGTGACCGGCGCCTTTTTTCGCCGCCTCGGCATCGCCCGGCTGCGCTCCCTCCCCGAGTTCCTCGAAACCCTGAAGCTGCTGCATCTCTTCGGGCCGCTGCCCGGCCGCGACATCGCCTCGATGAGCTGCTCCGGCGGCGAGGCCTCGCTGATCGCCGACGCCGCCGAGGATCGCAGGCTCGACTTCCGGCCGCTCTCGGCGGCGGAAGCCGCCAGGGTCCGCGCCACCCTGCCGGCCCTGGTCAGCATCTCCAATCCGCTCGACTACCACACCTTCACCTGGGGTCAGAAGACTGAGCTGACCGCGACCTTCGCGGCGATGCTGGGCTGCGGCTTCGGCATCACCTTGCTGGTGCTGGATTTTCCGCGTGGCGACCGCTGCGAGACCGCCGACTGGCAGGTCTCTCTCGAAGCCCTGGTCGCCGCCGCCGAACGAACCGGCCAGCGCGCCGGTCTGGTCGCCAGCCTGCCCGAATGCCTGCCCGAGGCCGCCGCCGAGGATCTGCTCGCCCGCGGCGTCGTGCCGTTTTTCGGCATCGAGGAAGCGCTGGCCGCCATCGAAGCGGCAGCCTCCGTCGGCGCGGCCTGGCAAAGGCCCCTCCCGCAACTTCTGGCGCCGCGCGGCAGCAAGAGCGGCGCAGCCGAGCTGATGACCGAAGCCGGCGCCAAGCTGCTGCTCGCCGCCCACGGTCTTGCCGTGCCCAGGGGCCGCGTGGCGGCCTCGCCGGAAGAGGCCGCCGCCGCCGCCGAGGAAATTGGCTTTCCCGTCGCCCTCAAGGCGATCGGCAAGTCGATTGCACACAAAAGCGAGGCCGGCGCGCTGCGGCTTGGCCTGGGCTCCGCGCAGGAGGTCGAGATGGAAGCGCTGGAGCTGCTGGCTCTGGGCGAGGCGGTGCTGGTCGAGGAGATGATCGAGGATGCGGTAGCCGAGCTGATCGTCGGCATCAACCGCGATCCACAGTTCGGCCTCACGCTCGTGCTGGGCAGTGGCGGAGTCCTGGTCGAGCTGGTCGGGGATAGCCGCCTGCTGCTGCTGCCGGCGAGCCGGGAGGAGATTCTCGCCGCCATCGACAGCTTGAAGGCCGGGCGCCTGCTCGCCGGCTACCGGGGCAAGCCGGCCGGCGACCGCGAAGCCGCGGCGGATGCGGTACTCGCCGTACAGGACTATGCTCTGGCCGAGGGCGCCGGGCTGCAGGAGCTCGACGTCAACCCCCTGATGGTGCGGCCGGCCGGGTATGGCGCGGTCGCCGCCGATGCCCTGATCCGCAGATTCAAGGACTAAGCGATGTCAGACAGCCCGTTGAAGACCGAGCGCCGCGCCGGCGTGCTCGAGATCACCCTCGACCGGCCCAAGGCCAATGCCATCGACGCCGCCACCAGCCGCGAGATGAGCCGAATCTTCGCCGAGTTCCGTGACGATCCCAGCCTGCGTGTGGCGATCCTGACCGGCGCCGGCGAGAAGTTCTTCTCCGCCGGCTGGGACCTCTCGGCCGCGGCCGAGGGCGAAGCCGTGGAGAGCGACTATGGCGAAGGCGGCTTCGGCGGCTTTCCCGAACTGCCCGGGCTCGACAAGCCGGTGATCGCCGCGGTCAACGGCTATGCCGTCGGCGGCGGTTTCGAGATCGCCATGGCCGCCGACATGATCGTCGCCGCGACCCACGCCCAGTTCTGGCTGCCCGAGGCGCAGCTCGGCATCCTGCCCGACGCCGGAACCCTGCGTCTGCCCCGCCTGCTGCCCCGGGCGCTGGCCATCGAGATGCTGCTGACCGGGCGGCGCATGGACGCCGTGGAAGCCCACGACCGGGGCTTGGTCAACCTGCTCGCCGAACCGGGCACGGTGCTGGAGCAGGCGCGCGGGCTGGCCGAGCAGATCGCCGGCGCGGCCCCGCTTTCCGTCGCCGCGATCCTGGACATCGAGCGGCGCACGGCCAGTCTCCCCCTGCAGGAAGCCTATGCGCTGCTGCGCTCCGGCAAGATCGAGAGCTACAAGACGTTGCTCGAAAGCGAGGACGCCCTGGAGGGGCCGCGCGCCTTCGCCGAGAAGCGTACGCCGGTCTGGAAGGGCCGCTAAAGCGGATCCGGCGGCGGCGGGCGCTGCACGATCCCGCTGTCCTCCATCCGCAGGGCGGCCGCCAAGAGCGCTTCGTCGCCGCCGCCGCGCCCGACCAGCTGCAGGCCCATGGGCAGGCCGCCTCTTCCCAAACCCAGAGGCAGCACGATGGCCGGCTGGCCGGTCATGTTGAACAGCGAGGTGTAGCGGGTGAGGGCGTTGCCCGCCCCCTCGACGATCCCGGTCTCGGTGACCTGCTCGGTGCCGAGCGGCGGCGCGAAGATCGGGCAGGCCGGAGTCAGCAGGAAGTCCACCTCCTCTAGGATCCGCGCCGCGTCGCGGCGGTAGGCCTCGACCATCCGCTTGGCGTCGATGTAGTGGGTCGCCAGCAGCGACTGGCCGAGCGCCAGGCCGGCGCGGAATTCCTCGCTGTAGCGCGCGGCCCGCGCCTCCAGGTGCGGCCTGTGGAAGGAGGCCGCCTCGGCCATCTGCACCGTGATCGAGGCGCTGCGCGACAGCTCCAGCGGCTCCGTGAAGGCGACGTCCCGCAACTCGGCGCCGCGTTCCTGCAGCGCTCCGGCGGCGGCCTCGACGGCGGCCAGGATCTCTGGATCGCAGTGCTCGAAGTAGAAGGCGCGCGGCAGGCCGATCTTGAGGGGTTTGTCCTGCCTAAGCTCCGGGCCCGGCGCGAGCAGGGAGAAAATCAGCGCCGTATCCGCGACGCTGCGGGCGAAAAGCCCAATATGGTCGAAACTCCAGGAAAAGGGCAGAACGCCTTCGGTGCTCAGGCGTCCGTGGCTCGGCTTGAAGCCGACCAGGCCGCAGAGCGCGGCCGGCGCGCGCACCGATCCGCCGGTATCGGTGCCCAGTGCGAAGCTCGCATAGCCCCGGGCGACGGCAATCGCCGAGCCGGTGCTCGAGCCGCCGGCCAGGCGCGTGGGATCGTAGGGGTTGACCGCCGTGCCGTAGTGCGCGTTGACGCCGGTGGTGCCCAGCGCCCATTCGTGCAGGTTATTCTTGCCGATCAGCACCGCGCCGAGCGCTTCGAGTTGGGCCACGATCTCGGCATCGGCGCCAGTCTGGTAGTCGGCCCAGGCTGGCGAGGCCGCCGTGGTCGGCAGGTCGCGGGTGCCGATCAGATCCTTGCAGGAATAGGGAATGCCGTAGAGCGGCGCCGCGCGCGGCGTCTCCAACAGCACCCTCTCGGCCCGCTCTGGGCAGAAGCCGGTGAAGGCATGACTTTGCGTGTTTTCCGCCTCAGCCCTTTCGGCAACGAAGCGCACGAAGGCCGCCGGGTCGAGCGCGCCGGAGCGGAAGCGGGCCCGCAGCTCCGCGACGCCAAGAAAGCAGGCGTCATCCATCCTTGCGATCTGAGGCTGTCTGGACCGTCGCCGGCAGGGGCGGCAGGCCGCGCTTGCGGATCGCCTCCAGGTCGCGCAGCAGATCGCCGAAGCCGGTAATCATGCCGCGCTCGGGCTCGACCAGCTCGCGCAGCTCGGCCTCGCACCAGGGATGGCCGCCGAAGTCGCGCTGCATGCGTTCGAGTGTCTCGAAGTCGGGTTTGCTCATGGCGAAACCTCGCTAGCCGCGCGGCGGCAGGGAGAAGAAGGAAACGTCCGTCAGCAGGCTGTTTTCCTGGCTGATCAGGTAGCCCGCCTCGGCCGTGGCCTGCAGGTAGGCCTGCCAGGCGGGATCCGCCATCATCGCCGCCCTGCGCCCGGCCCGGTCGGCGGCGTCGCGATAGACCCAGATGTGGACATAGGAGTTGACGTCGCCGACGTCCGGCTGTGCGAACAGCAGCGGCGCGCCGAGGTGCCGCCACTGTGGCTCCAGCCCCAGCTCTTCATAGAGCGCCAGCTGCCTGGCTAGCGCGCCGGGGCGGCAACGGTAGGTACGCAGGTCGTAGAGCATCGGCAGGTCCTCCCGGTCTTCGGGGCAGGGCGAAGAAGATCGCTGTTGTCGGCCCCGCCGCCACTCTGTACGACATCTGACGGTCCTGCCTAGCCCTTGCGAAGAGGTGCCTCCATGCCCCGCCGTCACGGCGGCCAGATCCTGGCCGATCATCTCAAGACCGAAGGGGTGCCGCGGGTGTTCTGCGTGCCCGGCGAAAGCTACCTCGCGGCGCTCGACGGACTCTACAAGTCCGGTATCGAGGTCGTGGTCTGCCGCCAGGAAGGCGGCGCGGCGATGATGGCCGAGGCCCAGGGCAAGCTGACCGGCCGTCCCGGCATCTGTTTCGTCACCCGCGGGCCGGGCGCGACCAACGCCGCCTCCGGCGTGCATGTCGCCTTTCAGGACTCGACGCCGATGATCCTCTTCGTCGGTCAGGTGGCGCGCGGCATGCAGGACCGCGAGGCCTTCCAGGAGGTCGATTATCGCAGGATGTACGCGCCGCTCGCCAAGTGGGTCGAGGAGGTGAGCTCGGTCGAGCGGCTGCCGGAATATCTCAGCCGCGCCTTCCATATCGCCCAATCGGGCCGCCCGGGCCCGGTGGTGCTGGCGCTACCGGAGGACGTGCTCTCCGCCGAGGCCGAGCTTGCCGACGCCAAGGCCTCGATCCCCGGCGAGCCCAAAGCGAGCCCCGAGGACGCCGGTGCGATCCTGGACGCGCTGGAACAAGCGCAGCAGCCGATGGTCCTGGTCGGCGGCGGCGGCTGGAGCGCCGAAGCGGGCCGCGATCTCGCCGCCTTCGCCGCCGCACACGACCTGCCGGTCGCCGGCACCTTCCGCTGCCAGGACTATCTCCACAATGCCAGCCCGAACTACGTGGGCTATGCCGGGCTTGGTAACGACCCTAGGCTCGCCCAGAGAATCCGCGACGCCGATCTGCTGCTGGTGATCGGCGCCAGGATCGGCGAGGCGACCAGCAACGGCTATGGCCTGATCGACATTCCGCAGCCCCGGCAGCGGCTGATCCACAGCCACCCCGGCGCCTCCGAGCTCGGGCGGGTCTATCGCCCCGACTTGGCGATCAATGCCTCCAGCCCCTCGCTGCTGGCCAGACTTGCGGCGCTATCGGGACATAATGACCGCCCCTGGGCAGCCTGGCGCGCCGAGGCGCGCGAGGACGCCCTGGCCTGGGCGACGCCGCGCGAGACCCCGGGCCGGGTCAAGCTGGAGCAGGTCATCGCCCATCTCGGCAAGGTCCTGCCCGCGGATGCGATCCTCGCCAACGGCGCCGGCAACTACGCCGCCTTCCTGCACCGCTATTTCCGCTATCGCGGCTACCGCACCCAGCTCGCGCCGACCTCGGGCTCGATGGGCTACGGCCTGCCGGCGGCGATCGCCGCCAAGCTGCAGCACCCGGAGCGGACGGTGATCTGCCTGGCCGGCGACGGCTGTTTCCAGATGACCGGCCAGGAACTCGCCACGGCGATGCAGGTTGGCGCGGCGATCGTCGTGATCGTCGCCAACAACGGCATCTACGGCACCATCCGCATGCATCAGGAGCGCGAGTATCCCGGCCGGGTTAGCGGCACCAGTCTGGTCAATCCGGATTTCGCGGCCCTGGCCCGCGCCCACGGCGCCCACGGCGAGACGGTGGAAGACACCGCCGGCTTCCCGGCGGCGCTGCAGCGCGCCCTGGCGGCAGGCAAGGCGGCGCTGATCGAACTCAAGACCGATCCCGAGGCGATCTCCCCGGCGACCACGATCTCTGCGCTGCGCAGGGGTTAGGCGCTGAGTTGCAGGACCGGGCAACCGAGCCCGGCGAGCGCCGCCCGCGCCGCCTCGTCAAGCCCTGGACCGGCGACGATCAGGCCAGGCAGGTCGCGGGACAGCTCCTGGCGTAGAGAGCGGATTTCACCGGGCCGGATCGAGAGCAGAGGCACCCGCTCCCCAGCGGCGCGGCGCGCGGCGCGCTCCGCCGCCGTGGCGAGATCCGGGTCGAGCAGGGTCACGGCCAGTCCGGCGCCCCGGCGGGCGGCGAGGCCGCCGGCGACCGCCAGGGTCGCGGCGAGATCCTCTTCTGCGGCCACCACCGCCTGGACCCGGCCACGGCTCGGCAAGGCGCGGGCGCGCGCCGGCTCGAACAGCGCCAGCAGCGACTGCAGAGCCTGCCGCGAGGCGGCGCGGCGGGCGTCAGCCAAGCGGCGCGGATCGAAGCACGGGCCGACCCGAGGCGAAATCAGCAGCAGGTCGTCGCGCTCCGCCACCGCGGCCAGCGCGCCCTCGAAGCGGCCGCGCCCGGTCTGAAAGCTGCACTGCAGCCTGCGACGGCCACGCAGCTTCTCGATCAGCTCCCGCGCCAGGCGTTCCTGGACGCGGAAGTGGGCGCGCATCCGGGCGCTGCTGAGCTCGCGCAGGCTGGCCGAGCCAAGGCTCACCTCGAAGGCCAGCGGCGAGGCGGCATAGGAGATCAAGGCCTCGTCCTCGACGAACAGGCCGGACAGCGGGGTTCCCAGGGATTCGGCGAGGTCCGCGGCCAACTCCAGCAGGGCGCGGCCCTGGGCGGTCGCGTCGAAGGCGACGATCACCCGGCGGAAGTGCCGCCCTGTCCCCTGGTCGCTCATGCCCCGGCCGCCTTTCCATCGGGCTCCGCGAAGGCCTGTCGGGCCTTGGCGAAGGCGACCAGCCGGGCATCGACCAGGGCATTGATGGAGTCGGCGGGAAAGCGCCCCTCCGCATCGCGTTCACCGGCCGACCGGCCGGTCAGCAGCTCGATGCCCTGGTCGACATGATCGACCGCATAGACGGCGAAGTCGCCCCGCGCGACCGCCTCGATGACATCCTCGCGCAGCATCAGGTGCTCGACGTTGGCGGCCGGGATCATCGCGCCCTGGGTGCCGGTCAGGCCGCGTGCCCGGCAGATGTCGAAGAAACCCTCGATCTTCTCGTTGACGCCGCCGATCGCCTGCACCTGTCCGAACTGATCGACCGAGCCGGTGACGGCCAAATCCTGGCGCAGCGGCACCTCGGAGAGCGCCGAGAACAGGGCGTAGAGCTCCGCCGAGGAGGCGCTGTCGCCGTCGACCCCGCCGTAGGACTGCTCGAACACCAGGGTTGCGGACAGCGACAGCGGCCGCTCAAGGGCGTAGCGCCCGGCGAGGAAGCCGCTGAGGATCAGCACGCCCTTGGAGTGCAGCGGCCCGCCGAGCTTCACCTCGCGCTCGATGTCCATCACCTTGCCGGCGCCGACGTGGACCCGGGCGGTGATCCGGGACGGCCGGCCGAAGGCGAAACCGCCGAACTGCAGCACGCTGAGACCGTTGATCTGTCCGACCTCGACGCCGGAGGTGGAAATCCGCACGATCTCCCGCTCGATCGCTTCGTGGCTTTTCTCGCGAATCCGGTCCACCCGCCGGATCTGTGCCGCCACTGCCTGGCGCACCTGGGCTTCCCCGACCATCTCCACGCCCGCCTTGCCGGCCAGATAGTCGGCTTCGCGCAGCAGGTCGTTGAGCGAACGGGCATGCAAGGAGAGCTTCCTGCGGTCGCCGGCCAGGCGCACGCTGTGCCGCAGCACCTCGGTCAAGGCGCAGGCATCGAAGGGTTTCAATTCCTCCGCCACGATCTGCCCTGCGATCACGCGTAGAAATTCGCGCTGGTGGTCGGCGTCGCGGTCGATCTCCTCGTCGAAGTCGGCGGCCACCTTGAACAGATCCTCGAACTCCGGATCGAGCTCGCTCAACAGATAGAACAGCCGCCGCTCCCCGAGCAGCACCACCTTGGTGTCGAGGGGGATCGGCTCCGGCTCCAGCGAGGCGGTGGAGATCAGACTCATGCTCTGGGCCGGAGATTCGATCCTGATCTCCCGCGCTTTAAGGGCACGTTTCAGGGCATCCCAGGAAAAGGGCTGGGTCAGCAGCTTGCGCGCCTCGATCACCAGGTAGCCGCCGTTGGCGCGGTGCAGCGCCCCCGGCTTGATCAGACTGAAGTCGGTGACCAGGGCGCCGAAGCGCGAGATGTGCTCGGCCCGGCCGATCAGGTTCAGCACCGTGGGGTTGTCCTCGATCACGACCGGCGCGCCCCGCTCGCTCTCGTGGGTCACCAGGGCATTGACCTTGTAGCGCTCGAAGCCGCCAATCTCGAAGGAGGCCTCGCTGCCGCCGGGCTCCTGCTTCTGCGCTGCGGCCTGTTCGGCCATGCGGATCGCATGGTAGTTGGCGATCAGGTCGCGCTTCACCGCTTCCAAATAGGCCAGCACCTCGGGCAGGTCCTGAAACTGCTCGACCGCTGCTTCCAGCGCCGCGGCGACGCCCAAGGCAATGATCTCAGACTGCAGCTCGCGCAGCGCCTGGCGGCGGTCGCGGTCCCAGCGCGGCAGCTGCTTGACCACCTCCTGCAGATCCTTCTGCAGCGTCTCGATCTCCTGCTTGATGCGCGCCTGCTCCTCGGCCGGCAGCTTGTCGAACTCTCCGGGGTCGATCACCTCGCCGTCCTTGAGCGGCGCGAAGCCGAAGCCGGTCGGGGTGCGGAGCAGCGCGATGTCCTGCTCCGCCGCCTTCTCGCGCAGGGTCTCGAAGGCCTCGTCGGGTTTCTGACGGTGCTCTTCCTCCAGGCTGCGGAAGCGGTTCTGGTTGTCCTCGTTCTCGAACAGCGCCGGAATCGCCTCGCGCACATCCTCGACAAAACGCTGCATCGCCTGGGAAAGCTGTACGCCCCTGCCGCTCGGCAGGCGCATCGCGTTGGGCCGGAAATGGTCGCTGAAGTCGTGGACATAGACCCAGTCCTCGGGGGTCGGCTCCTTGGCCGCCTGGCGTTCCAACTGGCGCAGCAGCAGCGGGCGCTTGCCCGATCCTTCCGGACCCATGACGAAGAGGTTGAAGCCCTGCCCACCGACCTCGACGCCGAACTCGATGGCTTCCAGCACCCGCTCCTGCCCGGGCAGGGTTTCGCGGGGCTGCAGATCGCGGCTGCTGTCGATCCCCAAGGACAGCGGATCGCAGCGGAAGGTCAGACTGTCCGGCGACAGGGGGGCTATCGGCATCCGGCTCTCCTCGTTCTACTTACTATTCTCTCAGAATTAGATAGGCATGGCTTTGCGCCGGATCAAAAGACAAAGCCCCCGCCAGAGACGCGCGGTCTCGGCGGGGGCTGCGTGGGCTTGAGGGCACGAGATCCCTGAGCTTAGAGGCTGATTCACGGGCTACGCTGTTTCAGCGAGACCCGATCAGGCTCTAGGGACGGCAGAAGTAGTAGTAGTTCTGCACATCGTGAGCGAGCTCGTGCACGGCGATCTGGCTGAAGCCGGCCTTGCGGAAGTAGTCCAGCGCCGTCTCCCTGCCCCACATCGCGCCGAGACCCTCGCCGCCCTGGGCCAGCGAGACCGTCATGCAGTGCATGCAGGAGACGGTGTAGAGCAGCGGGCCGATCGGATGGTCCATGTTGCCGTGATGATGGCTGCTGCCTTTGATGTCCTGGGCCAGATAGACGCCGCCCTCGGCCAGCGCGCGGCGGATGCCATTCAGCACCCGCTGCGGTGCCGCCTGGTCGTGCACCGCGTCGAAGGTGGTGATGAAGTCGAAAGCCCCCTCCTCGGCGGTCTCGTCGAAGTCGCTGAGGTCGCGGGTAACGAACGCGACGTTGGCGTTGCCCTGCGCCTCGGCCTCGGCCTTGGCGAAAGCGATGGCCTCCCCGGAGAGGTCGTAGCCGGTGAAGCGGCTGTTGGGGAAAAGCCGCGCCATCAGATTGACCGCCTTGCCTCGGCCGCAGCCGACGTCGAGCACACGGATACCCGCCTCAAGCCGCTCCTTGAGGCCGGGCTCGAGGGGCAGGATGTGCTCTTCCAGCGCCGGCAGCACGGACTGGCCGCTGTCCTCGGCCATCACCTCGTGGAAGCGGGCGTAGCGCGCATAGGGCACACCGCCGCCTTCCTTGAAGCAGGTAACGATATCGTCCTCGACGCTGCCGAGCACGCCGATGTACTGGGCAAAGACGCCGAGATTGTCGGCGGCGCTGGCCCGGGTCAGCAGTGCCGCGTGCTCCGGCGGCAGACGGTAGCTGCCGCTCTCGGGGTCGTGCGCGACGATGCCGCCGACGGTCATGGCGCCGAGCCACTCGCGCACGTAGCGCTCATCGAGTCCCGCTTCGGCGGCCAGGGTCTTGCTGTCGCAGGGCGGCAGCACGGCGAGGGTATCGAACAACCCGGTGCGGTGGCCGATCGAGAGCATCAGCGACAACGCGCCGCCGTTGAGGATTCCGACCAGCTTATCCGCGAAGGCCTCCGCCTGCGCCGGATCCGGGGTCTGACCCTGGGCGGCCCCTTGAGCTGCCAGGGGTTGGGGCGAAACACACATGTTTGTCTCCTGTTTTTAGACTGACTAGTTTGTATAAACCGTAATAACTACTGCAGCTCTAGGGAGTCAAGATATCGCGTGTTTCATTGGTTTCAGTGAAGTTTCTTGCTTTTCTACGCCTCCCTGGCCATTCTGATTTCTCAAAGCTGAGACATTTTCCAGACTAAAAGGTATAAATTAAGCCATGCCCCGGGACGGCAGCGCGACGCGCAGCAAGATCATGGACGCCGCCGAAGCGCTGATTCTCAAGCAGGGCTTCTCCGCCAGCGCGATCGATTCGGTGATCGCCGAGGCCGGGATCACCAAGGGCAGCTTCTTCTATCACTTTCCCAACAAGGCAGCTTTGGCCCGCGCCCTGGTCGATCGCTACGCCAAGCTCGATCTCGCCCACCTCGAAGAGAACATGGCGCGGGCAGAAAATCTCAGCCGCGATCCGCTGCAACAGCTGCTGATCTTCATCGGCCTGTTCATCGAGGCGGCGGAAAGTCTGACCGAGCCCTATCCGGGCTGCCTCTTCGCCTCCTTCATCTCCGAGGCTGGGCTGTTCGACGAGGAAACCCTGGGGGTGATCACCGACACCTATACCGCCTGGCGGGAGCGCCTCGTGGAGAAACTGGGGCGCATCGCGGAGAGCCACCCGCCGCGCCAGTCAGTGGATCTCGAAAGCCTGGCGGAGATGCTGACCGTGGTTTTCGAAGGCGCCTTCATCGTCTCCAAGACTCAGTGCGAGCCGGAGGTGGTGGCGGAGCAGTTGATCCATTACCGCAGCTATCTCGAGCTGCTGTTCTCCGCCCCTGAGAGGTAGGACCGGTTAGGCCGCCAGGGTGGCGTTGAGGGCGGCGATCAGTTCCTCGCGGCGATAGGGCTTGCGCAGAAACTCGATCTCGCCGCTGGCGCCACGGCCGAAGCTGGGATGCTCGGCATAGCCGGTGGTCAGCAGGACGCGCAGACTGGGGCGCAGCTTCTTCGCCTCCTCGGCAAGATCGCGGCCATTGAGGCCGCCCGGCATGATCATGTCGCTGAACAGCAGATCGAAATCGCCGTCGTTCTGCAGGCGCTCCAGGGCGTCCCTGCCGTTGCCGGCCTCAACCACGTCGAAACCGAGCTGCTTCAGCACCATGACGATATAGCCGCGCACCATCGGTTCGTCCTCGACCACCAGCACGCGCGCGCCTTTGCCATCCTCTGCGAGCTGCGGCTTGCCGTCTTCGACCTCGGGAGCGGCCGCGGGGGCGGCGCTCCAGGGCAGGTAGAGAAACACCGTGGTTCCCTTGCCGGGAGCGCTTTCCGCGCGCACCGCGCCGCGGCTTTGCCGGGCGAAGCCGTAAACCATGGAGAGCCCGAGGCCGGTTCCCTTGCCCGGTTCCTTGGTGGTGAAGAAAGGCTCGAAGATATGGTCGAGAGTCTCCGCGGACATGCCATCTCCGCTATCGGAGACCGAGAGACAAACGTAATGCTCGGCGACCTGGTCCATCCCGGCCAGGATGCCGTCCTCCATGGCATCGACGTTTCTCGCCGAAATCCGCAGACTGCCGCCGTTGGGCATCGCATCACGGGCATTGACCGCGAGGTTGAGAATGGCGTTTTCGAGCTGCGAGCGGTCGACCTCGACCGGCCAGAGGCCCTCAGCCAGCTGCAGTTCGAGGATGACGTCCTCACCCAGGCTCCGGCTGAGGAGTTGGGAGAGATCCTCCATGATCGCCGCCACCGAGAGGGATTCGTTGCGCAGGCTTTGCTGCCGGGCGAAGACCAGAAGGCGCCGGGTCAGGTCGGCGCCGCGGAGCGCCGCCGTCTCGATTACCTTGGAGGCCTGACGAACCTGCCCGGCGTCCTCTGGGCTTTCCGCGAGTATCTCCGCATTGCCGAGGATCGCCGCCAGCAGATTGTTGAAGTCGTGGGCGATGCCCCCGGTCATCTGCCCCAGGGTCTCCAGGCGTTCCGTCCGGCGCAGCTGCTGCTCCATCGCCGTCTGTTCGGTGATATCGAAGGCGATGCAGCCGAGGGCTTCCAGCTCTCCGGCGGCGGAGAGGACTGGAAACTTGATCAGTTCGACAACCTGCGGCTGAGCCCTCCCCACCTCGAGCACGATCTTGTAGGCCTGCGGTTTTCCGCTCGCCGCAACTTCTCTGTCCTGGATCTCAGCGCTGGAGACGAAGTCTGCGTTGTAGAGTTCTTCGGCGCGATAGCCGACCACCGCGATCTGCTCGCTGGGCATCAACTTGATGTAGTTCTGGCTGGCCAGCAGGTAGCGGCCGCTCAGATCCTTCAGCGCGACGCCCCCCGGCAGATTGTCGAGAATTTCCTGCAGCAGCCGATAGGTGCGGCGCTCAGATTCCCGCGCCACACGGATTTCCGATAGGTCGGTGAAGGTGGCGCAAACGGCGTCCTCGCCGCCATAGGTCATGCGCCGTGCGCTGACGGCAAGGAAGACGTCGTAGGACTCGATGGGGCGCGCGGTGATTTCCCGCCCGACGACGGCGCCATCGCTGAACACCTTCTCTGTCACTGCGTCGAACTCTTCGGACTTGGCGAAGAAACTGCAAATGTCCAGTGCGTCCAGCCCGCGGGGGCCGGCAATCCCGGCAAAGACGAAGGCGCTGCGATTGGCGAACAGCAGACGGCGATCCTCGACGGCGAAGATCAACAGCGGCTGCGGCAGCGCATCGGCCACTTCCTGAAGCCGCTTGGCATGGGCGGCGACCTCCGCCTCGGCAGCCTCGCGCTTAGCGATTTCCCGATCGATCAACAACATCAGGCCGCCAGCCGTGATGCCGACGAAGCCGAAGCCCTTGGCGATCTGCCCGTAGAGAAAGCTCTCCTTGTCGGCGACGAAAGAGGCCAGCACCCAGTCTGATGCGTAGATATAGATCAGGGCAATGGCGAGGTAGGTCGCTGCAATGCGCGCCCCCGCGGAGACCGTCAGGCCCCTCCATCGCACCATGTGCCCGCCCCAATTCTTCTAATACCCAGCGTATATGGGATACGCACCCCCCAGCCATATCAGATTGCCTAGGTTAACAATCCGTTAATTTTCAAGAGGTTTCGGGGGGCAAGGATAATGCATAACGGTGTCGCCGTCTCAATCGCTCGCGGGCGCTCCTCCGGCGGCGAGGACCCTCAACCGGATATTCTGCGTGCGGCCACGCAAGGCCTGAGCCGGGCGTTCCTCGAATTTGGCAAGGAAAGCCTGCATCGCAGCGTCGGCGGGCGCCGCCCGCGCCGCTTCCAGAGCGTCTTCTGAGACAACAATCAAGCTGCCGAACTGCCGGTTGAGGGCTTCCAGGCGGCTGGCGACATTGACCGTATCCCCGGTAACGGTGAATTCGAACCGCCTCCCGCCGCCGACGTCGCCCATCAGGACGCGCCCGAAGTGGATGCCGATGGCGATGCGGATGACGGTGCTGCCGTGTCGTTCGGAAATCCGCGCCCAGTCAGCGATGTCGGCGAGCAACTCCCGGGCACAGCGCAGCGCATTCAGGGCGTCCTCGGCGCCTGGCTCCGGAATGCCGAAACAGGCGAGGGCGCCGTCTCCGAGAAACTTGTCGAGACTGCCGGCATGGGCGAAGACGTGCCGCTCAACCCGGGCATGGAAGTCGCGCAGCAGGGAGATCGCCTCAGCCGGCGGCATCTTCTCGCTGATCGCCGTGAAGCCGACGATATCGACGAACATCACCGCCGCATCCTGGGTCCGGTCGAGCGCGAAGGGGCGGTCCGCATCGATGAGCCTGTCGAGCACCAGCGGTGAGAAATAGCGCGAAAGGTTGCGTCTCTGCCGCTCGGCTTTGCGGCGCAAGCGCTGCTCGCGGAACGCCCGGCCCGCACCGAGAACGAGCGCATTGGCGGCCATCGCAAAGCTCGGCAAGGTGTATCCGATCCAGAGGTTGTACTGCGCGAAAGCGACAAAGTTGCCGAGCGTCCAGAGGAGGAAGAGCCCGGCGATGCCTGTCACGGCAGGCAGCACCGGCGCCCAGGCCGCGATCAGCGCCGCACCCAGCCCGCCTGCGAAAATCGCCGCCGCTTCCAGCCCAACCGACAAGGCGCCGCGCCCGAGGAGGCGGTCATGCAGGATGTTGTCGGCTACCGTCGCGAAGTATTCCGCGCCGGGGAGCGTCTCCGAGAATGGCGAGACGAAGGTATCGCTGGCGCCGGTCGTGCTGGCGCCGAGGAAGACTAACCGGCCGGCGAAGGCCTGCGGATCGATGGCGCCACGCAAGACATCGACCGCCGAGTAGGTTTCGAAACTACCGGACGGCCCGTAGTAGTTGACCGCGAAACGCATCTCCCTGGCCGCCGGCAGGAACCGCTCGCCCAGCCTCACCCCTTCGGGATAGACGACGGCGACGGCGTTGCGATCCAGGCCGCGATAGACGCGGATGGCCTCGAGCGGCAGCGAAGGATAGTGGTGTCCGCCGAAACCGATGACTGGATCGTGATGCCGTAGCGCCCCTCCCTGGTCCAGAACGACGGTGGCATGGGCGAGACTATGCGCTCGTTCGGCAAGGACAGGCGGCGGCGCGATCATGCCGCGCGGCTTCAGATAGCTCGCGGCTGTGCTGCCGCGCCCGCTTTGAACCAGGCTATACGCGGAACGGCGCATCGTTTCTGGCGCCTCGAAGGCGGTCGCCTTGTCGGCCTCGAAGACGAAGACATAGGGCAGGATAACGTTTCCAGCACGGTGCAAGGCGGCGGCAAGCACGCGGTCGTCTTCCAGGCGGGCTTCCGCGAACAGCAGGTCGACGGCGACACTGCGCGCGCCCGCCTCGACGATCGCACTCAACAGCCGCGCCAGGTCTTGCCGCGGGAAAGGCCACTCCTGAAATGCGGCGAGTGTCCGCTCGTCGATCAGGACTACGGCGACTTCGTCTCCGGGTGCGATCGGGCCTCTCAGTTCGAAACGCAGGTCGAGCAGCGCAGCCTCGATGCCTGCGACCGGCGCCCGGTCGCTCCAACTCAGCGAAACCCAGAGCGTCCCCAGCGTCAGGCTGAGAGCCGTCAGGCTGGCCAGTAGCCGCCGGCGCTTGGCCGACACAGGATCGCCCTCAGGGCAGCGTCGTGAGCTCGAGGACCCGATCGACACGCGCTGCCCCCCACTGGCTCGGCGGGCTCGGCGGGCCGCCGAGAGGAACATCGGTGCCGAAGCCCGGATCGAGCAGAACGTCCTCGCCAGTAAGGCGCCCGCGCACCTCCACCCGGCCTTCGATCACGAACACGGCGCTGCCTTCCCGGTCGTCCACCACGACGAACTGCGTGGAACGCGCGGCAGCGACAGCGGCACGTGTGCGGATGTCGAACTCCCGCGCCTCGGCGGCGGGCGCAAGGGTGGCGCGGATGATGCCGCGCACCAGTTCGATGAGCCCGTCGAACAGAGCCGCATCCCCCCTGCCGAGCCGCTGGTGGAAGGTCGAAAGCTGCAGTTCGCTGCCGGGACCGACGGAAAGCAGGGAGCCATCCGCAAGCCGGATTTCGACTTTAGCCTGCGCCCCGGTGAAAACCGTGTCGGCAAGGCGGAGCTCGACCCCCGGATCGAGCATGCGCGGCTTGCCCTCCTGGACGACTGTCGCGTTGCCGATCCGCTGCACCACCTCGCCGATCACGGCCTGCTCGGCCTGGGCGGGCGCGGCAAACAGAAGCAAAATCAGCGCAAGACCGCTAGCGCCCAGAGGGATCGGAAATTTTCTCAACAACAACATGGCGTTGCCTTTTCCTGCTTGGAACTCCGGCTGAACCGAAGTCCGCGAAATTAACATGCCTTTCCTGCCACTCCAATCGTGCGGCCCTTGCCAAGAAGCCTATTTAATTGTATATTCATATAAATAGTTAGATTTAATTGAAATATTTCATATGCTTAGAACTGAACAAAGCGTTGAGAAAAAGGATCCACGGATCGGCATCGCCGCGGCGCGGCGCAAGCCGGTGATCCTGGAAGCGGCGATGGCGGTGATCGCCAAGCACGGGCTTTCGGCGACCACCATGGAGCGGGTCGCCAAGGCCGCGGGCGTCTCGCCGGGCACGGTGTCCTTCCACTTTTCCAGCAAGGACCGGCTGCTGCTGGAGACCCTCGACGCCGTGGCCCTGGAGTTCGAATTGGGGCGCCGCGCGGCGGTCGATTCCAGCGGCGGCGATCCCGTGCGCGCCCTGCTGGCATTGATCGACACCAATCTCGGCAGCAAGCTCAGCGACCCCCGCAAGGTCGCCGTCTGGCACGCCTTCTGGGGCGAGGCCAAGCCGCGCCGCGTCTATCTGGAACGGGTCGGCGCCTTCGACGACGCCTATCACGCCAGTCTGGAGAAGCTGTTCCGACGCGTCATCGCGCAGGGCGGCTACGATCATCTCGACGCCGAAGCCGTGACCTACGGCTTCGCAGGCCTGCTGGAAGCTCTCTGGCAGGAAATTCTGACCGATGGGCGGCGCTTCGACAGAAGCCGCGCGCGCCGCCTCGCCCGCAACTACCTCGCGGGCCTCTTCCCCCGTCATTTCCAACGTGAAGGGAGCGAGAGCACACCACAGAACAGACAAGGAGAGCAGTCATGAGTCTGCAATCGATCAACGCCGCCCGGCCGGCGGCCCCGGCCAAGGACGCCCAGGAAATGGCCTATGGCCTGCCCGCCTGGGCCTACCGTAACGCAGAGCTGCTCGACCTGGAGTACCAGCACGTCATCCTGCCCTCCTGGCAGTTCGCCTGCCACGCCAACGAGATCAAGACGGCGGGCGACTACGTCACCTTCGATCTCGGCCGCGACTCCGTCATCGTGATGCGCGACAAGGATCAGGGCTTGCGCGCCTTCAAGAACGTCTGCCGCCATCGCGGGGCGCGGCTGCTCGACGGCAGCGGCTCTTGCCGCGGCGCCATCGTCTGCCCCTATCATGGCTGGAGCTACGGTTTCGACGGTAGCCTGGAGGGCACTCCCAACAAGGAGAGCTTCCCCGGACTGGTCAAGCAAGACCATGGGCTGCTCGAGGTCGAGCTGGAGGTCTTCAGCGGCCTGGTCTTCGTGCGCCTTGCCGGCGAGGGGCCGAGCCTGAAGGAGATGTGGGGCGACTATGCCGAACTGCTCGCGCCCTACGGGATCGACGAGATGGAGCCGCTCGGAGGCTCCTGGACCGAGACCTGGAACTGCAACTGGAAGATCGCGGTCGACAACAACCTGGAAAACTACCACGTGCCGATTGGCCATCCCGGCTACCACCGCATGCTGGACAACGATCTCCAGGGTTTCATGAACGCCTACGGCGTTTCCGGCAGCAAGTCGGTGCTGCGCGACAAGCCCTCGCACAACTGGACCGAGCGCTTCTATCAGGAGCTGGCGCCCGAGGCGCTGGATCATCTCGACGAGGAAACCCGGCGCACCTGGTTCTTCTTCTCGATGCCGCCGAACATCGGGCTCGACATCTATCCCGACAGCTTCGACGTCTTCCAGATCCTGCCGCTGACGGCGGAAACCTGCGTGGCGCGCGCGGTGATCTACGCCCGGCCCGGCAGCGGCCGGGAGGAACGCCTGCTGCAGTACCTCAACCAGCGGATCAACCGCCAGGTCGGCTACGAGGACCAGGAGCTCTGTGAAAGGGTTCAGCAGGGCATGGGCGCCCACGGCTATGAGCCGGGGCCGCTGGCCATCCTGGAGAGCGGCGTGCGCGACTTCCACGACCGGATCCGCGCAGCGGTGCCGGCGGTCAACCTGGAGGAGGAGCCCGCGCCCGGCACCCTGACGGGGCTCAACCAGGCGCTGCGCGGGGAAACCCAGCCGGCAAATTAGTTTCCGGCGGACTCCATGGTCCGGTTGGCGAGCACCTTTTCCAGCCAGCCGACCTCCATCTCCGGGACAGACGACAGCAGAAGCTCGGTGTACTCGTGGTGCGGCGGGGTGAAGATCTCGTCCTTCGGCCCGCTTTCCACCACCCGGCCCTGCAGCATCACCACGACGCTGTCGGCGATGGCGCGCACCGTCGCCAGGTCGTGGGTGATGAACATGTAGGTGAGGCCGAACTCGCGCTGCAGCCGGTCGAGCAGTCTGAGGATGCCCTCGGCCACCAGCTGATCGAGCGCCGAGGTCACCTCGTCGCAGATGATCACCTCCGGCTCGGCGGCCAGCGCCCGGGCGATGCAGACGCGCTGCTTCTGCCCGCCGGAGAGCTCCCCCGGCAGACGGCCGATGAACTCATCGGGATCGAGCTCGATCAGCTCCAGCAGTTCGCGGATCCGCGCTTCCTTGGCCTTGCCCCTGAGACCGAGATAGAATTGCAGCGGCCTGCCGATGATCTCGCGCACCCGCTGCTTCGGGTTCAATGCGGTATCCGGCATCTGATAGATCATCTGCATGTGACGCAGCTGGTCCTTGCTGCGCCTGCGGTAATCCGGCGGCAGCGGTTTTCCCTTGAACAGAATCTGCCCCTCGCTAGGCGGCAGCAAACCGGTGATCACCCGTGCCGTGGTGCTCTTGCCGCTGCCGGACTCGCCGACCACGGCGACGGTCTGACCGCGGTGCAGATCGAAGGAAACGTCGTAGAGCACCGGAACCTTGCCGTAGGAGGCGGAGATGCCGTCGATACGCAGGATCGGCTCGACGCCCTCCTCCGCCTCGGTGCGATTCTGCTTCTGGAAGCTGCGCACCGCCCAGAGCGACTGGGTGTAGTCCTGCTTGGGATTGGCCATCATCTCGGCGGTCTCGGCCTCTTCGACCAGATCGCCGTAGCGCAGCACCATGATCCGGTCGGCCATCTGCGCCACCACTGCCAGGTCATGGGTAATGTAGATCGCCGCGGTGTTGAACTGATTGACGATGTCCTTGATCGCCGCCAGCACCTCGATCTGGGTGGTGACATCGAGCGCCGTGGTCGGCTCGTCGAAGACGATCAGGTCGGGGCGGCAGGCCATGGCCATGGCGGTCATGGCGCGCTGCAGCTGGCCGCCGGAGACCTGATGCGGATAGCGCAGCCCGATCACCTCGGGATCGGGCAGGCGCAGGCGTTCGTAGAGATCGATGGCGTCCTTCTCCGCCGCGCCGCGGCTTTCGATGCCGTGCTGCACCGGCGCCTCGGCGAACTGGTCGATCAGCCTGTGCGCCGGATTGAAGGCTGCCGCCGCCGACTGCGCCACATAGGCGATGCGCGCGCCGCGCAGGCGGCGCTGCTGCTCGCGCGAGGACTTCGCCAGATCGACGCCGTCGAACAGGATCTCGCCGCCGCTGATCCGGCAGCCATCGCGGCTGAAGCCCATGGCGGCAAGGCCGATGGTCGACTTGCCCGCCCCCGACTCGCCGATCAGACCCAGCACCTCGCCGCGGCGCAGGGTGACGTCGATGCCGTGGACAATCTCGTTCCACTCGTCGCCGCTCATCCCCTCGATCTTGAGGCCGCGAATCTCCAGAAGAACATCGCCCTTCTGGCCGCGGGCCTCGCTCTTGCCGGTTTTCTTGCTCATTCCTTCAATCCGCTCGATTTGTGCAGGAACCAGTCGACCACGAAGTTGACGCCGACGGTCAGCAAGGCGATCGCCCCGGCGGGGATCAGCGGCGTGATGTCGCCGAAGGAAATCAGCGTAGCATTGTCGCGCACCATCGAGCCCCAGTCGGCGGTCGGCGGCTGAATGCCGAGTCCGAGAAAGCTTAGGGAGGAGATGAAGAGGAAGACGAAACAGAACCTCAGGCCGAACTCGGCGACCAGCGGCGCCATCGCGTTTGGCAGGATCTCGCGCCGGATGATCCAGCCCATGCCCTCGCCGCGCAGCCGCGCCGCTTCGACGAACTCCATCACCACGATGTTCATCGCCACCGCCCGCGACAGACGGAAGATGCGGGTGGAATCCAGGATCGCGATGACCAGGATCAGGGTCAACACGTTGGTCCCGAAGATGGTCAGGAGCATCAGAGCGAAGATCAGCGAGGGGATCGCCATCAGGATGTCGATCAGCCGTCCCAGCACGGTGTCCACCCAGCCCCCGAGCGTGGAGGCGAGGAAGCCCAGGATGCCGCCGATCAGGAACGCCAGCAGCGTGGTGGCGAAGGCGATGCCGATGGTGTTCTGAGCACCGTAGAGAATGCGCGAGAGCATGTCGCGGCCTAGGTTGTCGGTGCCGAGCAGAAAGGTCTGACTCCAGGGCTCGTATTCGGCGCCGACAATCTGGCGTTCGCCGTAAGGCGCCAGCAGCGGGGCGAAGATCGCCACGAAAACGTAGAGCACCACCACCGCCATTCCGAACTGGGCGCTGAAGGGTGCCTTGCGTAGCTCCTTGAGAAAGTTTTCCATGCGCCGGCTACCTCGGATGCATCAGGCGCGGGTTGGTGACGATGGCAAGTATGTCCGCGGTGAGATTGAGCAGGATGTAGACCGCCGCGAAGATCAGGCTACCGGCCTGCACCACCGGGATGTCGCGCTTCGAAACCGAGTCGACCAGCAACTGCCCCAGCCCGGGATAGACGAAGACCACCTCGACCACCACCACGCCGACCACCAGATAGGCGAGGTTGATCGCGACGACGTTGATGATCGGCGCCAGGGCATTGGGCAGTGCGTGACGCAGGATGATCCGCGAACCCCTGATGCCCTTCAGCCGCGCCATCTCGATATAGGGGCTGGCCATCAGGTTGATGATCGCCGCCCGGGTCATGCGCATCATGTGCGCCATCACCACCAGGGTCAGAGTGATCGCGGGCAGAAGGGTGCGATATATCTTATCGCCGAAGGCGATCTGGTCGCCTGAGATGTTCGAGATGCCGGGGAACCAGGCCAGCTTGATGGCAAAGAAGAAGATTAGAATGTAGGCGATGAAAAACTCGGGAAAGGAGATCGAGCTCAGGGAGAAGACGTTGATCGAGCGGTCGAAAATCGAGTTTCGGTAGAGTGCCGCAAGGATGCCCAGAATCAGGGAGAGCGGCACCGCGATCGCGGCCGCGAAGCCGGCCAGGAACAGGGTGTTGCCGACGCGGCCGCCAATCAGCTCGGAAATCTCCCGCTTGGTCGCCAGCGACTGCCCCATATTGCCGCTGACCATACCGCCGAGCCAACTCAAGTAGCGCTCGTGCGCTGGCTTATCCAGCCCGAGCTCGGCCCGGCAGGCCGCGGTCGTGCTTTCCGTCGCCGCCTGACCGAGCAGCTCCTGGCAAGTATCGCCGGGCAGCAGTTCGACCACGAAAGCGATGATCAGGGTAATCGCAAAGAGGGTGAGGAGGCCCAGCGCCAAGCGCTGGGCCACCATCTTCAGCAGCTTGCCCACGGCGGGTTCCCCCTAGGCCGTTCTCCCGCTTAGGCGAACCACCAGCGCTCGACGGCACGGAAGCCGTCGAGGCTCCAATTGGCGCCCAACTCCTCGTGCGCCAGCTTGGTCGAGAGCGCCATCACGTAGTTGTTGAACAGCGGCACCACGACGCCGCCGTCGTCGCGCACAAGAGTCTGCATCTCGACATACATCTCCCGGCGCTTGGCCTCGTCGAGCTCGGCGCGGGCTTGGATCAGCAGCTCGTTGAAACGCTCGTTGTTCCAGAAGGAGTCGTTCCAGGGCGCACCATTGGCATAGGCGGTCGAAAACATCCAGTCCTCGGTCGGACGGCCGCCCCAGTAAACGGCGCACCAGGGCTTCTGCATCCAGACGTTGGACCAGTAGCCGTCGTTGGGCTCGCGCACGACGTTGATGTCGATGCCGGCCGGGGCCGCGTGTTCCTTGTAGAGCACCGCGGCGTCGACGGCGCCCGCGAAGGCGGCGTCGGCGGCGCTGAGATCGACCTTGAGGTTCTCCATCCCGGCCTGCTTGAGGTGATACTTCGCCTTGTCGGGATCGTAGCTGCGCTGCTCCAGATCGTCGGCGTGGAAGCGGTTCGAACGGCCGATCGGGTGGTCGTTGCCGATCACGCCGTGGCCGCGCAGGATCGTCTCGAGAAGTTCCTCGCGATTGAGCGCGTACTTGAGGGCGAGGCGAACGTCCCTGTTGTCGAAGGGCGGCGTATCGCAGCGCATCGCAAAGGTGTAATGCGCCGTGCCGCTGGTCTCGACAAGATTGATGCCGGGATTGCGGCCGAGCAGATGCGCGGTCTTGATGTCGACCCGGTCCATGGCGTCGATCTCGCCGGTGGTCAGGGCGTTGGTGCGCGCCGTGGCATCGACGATCGACAGCAGCTCGGCGCCGTCGAAGTGGGCGACATCGTCACGATAGTAGTTCGGATTGCGGCTGACCACGGTGCGCACGCCGGCTTCGAAGCCATCGAGCTTGTAGCTGCCCGAGCCGATGCCGGCGGTGGGGTCGATGGCCCCGTCCTCGGACGGCAGGATCGCCAGGTGATAGTCGCTGGCGATGAAGGGGAAGTCGGCGTTGCCGCTCTCCAGGGTGAAGACCACGGCATTATTGCCGTCGGCCTGGATGTCGACGATGGGATCGACGATCGGCTTGGCCGCCGACTTCGACTCCTCGCCGCGGTGGTGGTTGAAGGAGGCGACGACGTCCGCGGCCTCGACCGTCTTGCCGTTGTGGAATTCCAGGCCCTCGCGGATCTGGAAGCGCCACTCCTTGGCGTCCGGCGAGGGCTCCCAGGACTCGGCAATCTCAGGCTGCAGCTGGCCGGCGTTGTCGACCACGGTGAGGTTGTTGTAGATCGCGTTGCCGACAACCTGCATGTAGAGGTTCTCGATGGTCGCCGGGTCGAGGCTGTCGGTGGTCGAGCCGTGGCCGATGCCAAGGCGCAGCGTGCCGCCCTTCTTCGGCGTCTGGGCGTAGGCCTGACGCGCCAGGCCAGGAACGGCGGCGGCACTGATGCCGAGCGCCGTCGCGCCCTGCAGGAAGACGCGCCGGCTGATACGGCCGGTCACCAAATCCATCTTGAGCTTGTCGATGCTGTTCATTCCCTGTCTCCTCAGTTATAGGTTTTCCCGGCTTGGCGTTGCTGCCGTCCGGTTGCAGATGTTTCAGCGGATCCTGTCAGTCCCCTGTCATTCCTGACTTACAATAGCAGCGGAGCGGGGCCTTTTGAAACTACCCCTTCTTGGCCTCGTCTTTCCCCGATCCGCCTAGGCGACGTCGCGCCCGCGCGCGGCGGCTTCGAGCCGCGCGCCGGCCTCGACATCGTCCAGGTCGAGATGATTGCGCATGAACTGACGGCTGGCGTCGCGCCCGGGCTGGAAATCCCAGGACAGCAGACGGCCCTGCCGCAACGACTCGGCGACGAACAGACGGCGGCGCTGGCTGGCGATCACCCGCGCGCGGAAGGCCTCCATGTCCCAGCGCTCCGCCGCCTCGCGCCGGAAAGCCGCGAGCGGTTCCGCCGCGGCCTCGGAACGGGTCAGATCCTCCAGCTCGTGCGGATCGGCAGCCAGATCGAACAGCTGATCCGGGTCGCTGCCTGAGCAGATGTACTTAAGATCGCCGCGGCGGATCATGCAGACCGGTGCGATGGCGCCCTCGCCGCAGTATTCGCCGATGGCCTCGTCGTGGCCGCCGCTCCCCGAGAGATGCGGCAGCAGGCTGCGGCCGTCGATCGGCGCCGCCAGCTCCGGCGCCTGGCCGTCGCCCGCGACCTCCGTCAGGGTCGGCAGCAGATCGATCAGGGAGACCGACTGCGCCACGCGTCGCGGCGCGAAGGATTGGGGATGGGAAACCACCAGCGGCACCCGGCTGGAGGGATCGAACCAGCTCATCTTGTACCACAGGCCGCGCTCACCCAGCATGTCGCCGTGGTCCCCGGTGAACACCACGATGGTGTCTTCGGCCAGCCCCAGTTCCTCCAGGCTTGCCAGCAGACGGCCGACTTTGTCGTCGATGTAGGAGATGTTGGCATAGTAGGCCCGCCGGGCGCGCAGCACCTGCTCGGGGCTCGGCTCCTTGCCGTCGATGTCGATCACCCTGCGCAGACGCTTGGAGTGCGGATCGAGAAACTCCGGCTCCATGGCCACGGCGGGCGGGTCGATCTCCGAATCCGCGTAGAGATCCCAGAATTCGGGGCGCGCCGCGTAGGGATCGTGCGGATGGGTGAAGGAGGCGACCAGCGCGAAGGGGCGCTCGTCGCCGCCGCGCGCCGCGTCGTACAAAAAGCGCTGAGCCTGGTAGAAGGTTTCCTCGTCGAAGTCGATCTGGTTCGAACGCAGCACCGGCCCGGCCTGGGTGACCGAGAGCATGTTGTGATACCAGGTCGGCCGGCGCTCGGGATGCTCCCAATCGGCCGTCCAGCCATAGTCGGCCGGGTAGATGTCCGTGGTCAGCCGCTCCTCGAAGCCGTGCAGCTGATCGGGGCCGCAGAAATGCATCTTGCCCGACAAGGCGGTGCGATAGCCGGCGGCGCGCAGGTAGTGGGCGAAGCTCGGCACCTCGGCCGGCAGATCGGAAGCGTTGTCGTAGGCCTCGATCCGCTGCGGCAGGCAACCGGTCATCATGGTGAAACGGGCCGGCGCGCAGAGCGGCGTGTTGCAATAAGCGGAATCGAAGACCACCCCGCGCTCGGCGAGCGCGGTGATGTGCGGCGCCTGCACCACCGGATGACCGTGCTGCGGCAGGCAGCGGGCCGCCAGCTGGTCGGCCATCAGAAACAGGATATTCGGGCTGCGTCGCGTCATGCCACCCCATCTTGGCTTGAGGAAACGCGTTAGACTGCGGCGGGGCGGCGGCAGCGTGAAGGCACTTCCGATTCATCCTTACCATGAATAAAATCGATACCATGAAATACCGCGATCTGCCGCCGACCCGCGCCTGGATCATCTTCGAATCCGCGGGAAGACTGGGAAGTTTCACGGCCGCCGCAGCCGAATTGGGGATCGGCCAGCCGGCGGTCAGCCATCAAATCGTTCAATTGGAAGAAAGCCTCGGCCTGAAGCTCTTCACGCGCCGCCACCGCGGCGTCGCCCTGACCCGGGAGGGGCGCAGGCTGCTGGAGGCGGTCGACGAAGGCTTCGGCCGCATCGCCGAGACCGTCGCCACGCTGCGTGGCCAGGGGCGGCGCGCCCATCTCTATATCGGCGCCGACTACGGCTTCACCGGGTTTTGGCTACTGCCGCGGCTCGGCGGCTTCCGGGCTCGCCATCCGCAGACCGTGGTGCGCGTGGTCTCGACCCAGGCCGGCTACGGCCAGGAGGATGAGAGCCTCGACGTCGAGATCGGTTTCGGCGCCAACGCCACCGAAGACGACAGCACGATGCTCTTCCCGGAGGAGGTCGTGGCCGTCTGCAGCCCGGCGCTGCTGCCCGGCGGCAAAACGCTCGCCCGGGCCGAGGATCTTTTCCGCCTCACCCTGCTGCACCTCGAGGAGCAGGAAACCACGACCGGCCGCTGGTTTACCTGGGAGCCCTGGCTGGAGGCCGTCGGTTTCTCCCCAGCCGGCGAGGCGGGGGGCCTTTCCTTCAACACTTTCCCGCTGACCATCCAGGCGGCCTTGGCGGGACAGGGAGTGGCGCTCGGCTGGCGGCCCCTGGTCGACTCGCTGCTCGCCGGGGGCCAGCTGGTGCAGGCGGTACCGCTCAATGCGAAGTCGGAGCGCGGCTACCAGCTCCGGGTCCGCGCCGAGGCGCGGCGGCGGCCGGAAGTCGCCGCTTTTCTCGACTGGCTGAGCCAGGAAGCGGAAACGAAAACGACGGGGCCGGAGGGTCGTCCCCGGTCCCGCCGTCTTTAGATCCCTTCGCGCGCGGCTACTTCACCGCCAGGAAGGCCTCCATGGAATCGTCCAGGGCTTCCAGCCAGGGCGTGTGGTGGACCGGCGCCTTGGTGCCGGTGCAGGGCGATTCGAAGGACTTGTTGCGGTAGCCCAGGATGCTCTCTTCCTTGTGGTGCTCCCATTCGTAGAAGTGCTTGCGCGCCATCTCCAGGTCGAAATCCGGATAGTCGGTCGCATCCACCAGATCCTTGGTGTAGGCGGTCTGGAAGTCGATGTCCTGCAGCGGATTCTCCAGCGCTTCCTCGCGGGCGCGCCAGTCGGCCATGTCCTTCTGCATCTCCTCCTTCGCGGGCAGCTCGATCCGCCCGAGGATGACGTCGCGGGCGAAGAAGGCCTGCGCGTCGAACATCGAGAAGGTGTAGTACTGATCCTGCATGCCGAGATACATCAGCTTGGTGTTGTTCTCCCAGATCACGCCCTTGTAGAGATTGGCCGGATAGAGCCGGTTGTTGGTGCGCAGGCGCAGGCTGTCCTCCATGAAGGGGAAGCAGTGCTGGTAGCCGGTGCAGAGGATGATGGCATCGATGCTGCGGGTCTGGCCGTCCTTGAAGTGGGCGGTCTTGCCGTCGAGCTTCATCAGCAAGGGCAGCTCTTCCATGGTCTCGGGCCAGTGGAAGCCCATGGCCGCGGTGCGGTAGGACATGGTGACCGACTTGGCGCCGTACTTGTGGCACTGCAGGGCGATATCCTCGGCCGAGTAGCTGCTGCCGACGACCAGCAGATCCTTGCCGGCGAACTCCTGCGCATCGCGGAAGTCGTGGGAGTGCAGCACCCGTCCGGGGAATTTCTCCACCCCCTCGAAGTAAGGCACGTTGGGCACCGAGAAGTGGCCGGTGGAAACGATCACGTAGTCGAAGGTTTCGTGCCGCACCACGCCGCTTTCCAGATCCTCGACGGTCAGATTGAAGCTGTCGGTGTCGGCGTCGTGCTCGACCAGGCGGACCACGGTGTTGAAGCGGATCTTGCCGCGCACGCCGCTTTTCTTGGCGCGGCCAAGGACATAGTCCTCCAGCACCTCGCGCGGGGGGAAGGAGGGGATCGGCTTGCCGAAGTGCTCGTCGAAGGTGTAGTCGGAGAACTCCAGGCACTCCTTGGGGCCGTTCGACCAGAGATAGCGGTACATGCTGCCGTGGACCGGCTCGCCGTGCTTCTCGACGCCGGTGCGCCAGGTGTAGTTCCACAGGCCGCCCCAATCGTCCTGCTTCTCGAAGCAGACGACCTCCGGGACCTCGGCGCCCTGCTTTTCCGCCTGTGCGAAGGCATGCAGCTGACCCAATCCGCAGGGGCCTGCTCCGATGATGGCGACACGAGCTGTCATTTACGTCCTCCTCAGTTTTTTTATGGGCAGTCGGCAGCCTTCCCGATCCCCCGTGGCGTTCCGCAATAGACTAACAGGACAGCCTGCGCTGTCCGGCATCGCGGAGCGGTGTTGCGGCTTAGCCTAAGGCCGGGAAATCCGCAGCGGCAAGAACGATTCCGGTGCTTGCTAGTCAAGAAACGACCGAAACCGGCGCAGGCCTAGCGGCGCCGGAAGGGAGTTCCCTAGGCGGCGGTCAGACCACCAGGACGGGGCAGTCGGCGAGGCTAGTGACCTTATGCGAAACGCTGCCCAGGAGGTAACCCTCGATATCGCCCAGACCACGGCTTCCCAGCACGATCAGGTTGGCCTGGCGGTCCTTGGAGAACTTGACGATGGTGCGCGCCGGCGGCCCCGCCTTGATGAAGCCGCGCAGCTTCTTAGCGCCGCTCTGCTCGGCCTGCGCCTTGGCCTGCTTGATCACCTCGCTGGCGTAGTCCTCCATCGAGGTGTCCAGGGACTTTGGCTCCTCCGGCCGAACCATCGACATCGAAGCCTCGAGCAGGCTGTGGTGCCGGTAGACGCAGAGCAGCAGCAGCTCGGAGTCGAACTTCTGCTGGATCTCAATCGCAACCTGCAGAGCGTCGAGAGCGCCCTGGGAGCCGTCCACGGCGACGAGAATTTTGTCGAACATGGCTGGGTGGTCCCCCTATCTGAAGGCGAGATCGCGCAGGAACAGCGCTATCTGCGGGAACATGATGAGCAGGGCCGCGGAGAGAAGCAGCATGAAGACGAAGGGCGGAGTGCCCCTGATGACATCGATGTAAGGTCTCTTGAAGACCGCTATCGCTGTGAAGATGTCGCAGCCGAAGGGCGGCGTCGCCGAACCGATAGCGACCTGCAGAGTGATGATCACGCCGACCAGCACCGGGTCGAGCCCGACGGACTCCACGACCGGCGCGAAGATCGGCACCAGCACCAGAATCACGACGATGGGATCGACGAACATGCAGCCGATGAAGAAGGCGATGGAGATCACCACCAGAACCCCTATCGGCCCCATTTCGGTGATGCCCACCGCCCCCAGCATGGCCTGGGGGATCTGCGCGAAGGAGATCACCCAGGAAAAACCGGCGCCGGCGGCGACCAGGATGAACACCACCGCGGTGATCAGGCCGGTCGACTTGGCGATCTTGTAGATGTCCGGCAGGCTAAGCGATCTGAAGACGACAAACTCCAGGACGATGGCGTAGATGACGCAAGCGGCCGCCGCCTCGGTCGGGCTGAAGATGCCGCCGTAGATGCCGCCGACGATAATCACCGGAAAGCCGAGCGGCCAAATCGCCTCCCGGATCGAGAGCAAGCGTTCCTTCCAGGTCGCCTTGGGCTCGGTCGGCACGCCTTTGATGGTGGCGTAGATCATGCTGTAGGTCGCAAAGAAGGCCAGGATCATCAGTCCCGGCCCGATGCCGGCGATGAACAGCTCGGCGATCGAGGTGTTGGAGACCACGCCGTAGATGATCATGCCAATCGACGGCGGGATCAAGAAGGCGATGTCGCTGGAGTTGATGATCAGCGCCAGCACGAAGGAATCCTTGTAGCCCGCCTTCAGCATACGCGGGCGCAGCGGCGAGCCGACGGCGACCACGGTCGCCTGGGTCGAGCCCGAGACGGCGCCGAACAGCGTGCAGGCGGTCGCCGTGCTGACCGCCAAGCCGCCTTTCACGTGGCCGACGAACTTCATCACCATGTCGATCAGCCGGCCGGCCGACTGACCCCGGGTCATGATGTCCGCAGCAAGGATGAACATCGGCACTGCGATCAGCGAGGCCGGCCGGATGCCGGCCATGAACTGCTGGACCATGAAGTCCATCCGGTCGATGCCGCCGAAGGACATGAAGAAGCCGATGAAGGCCCCGGCGATGAGGGGGATCATCATGGGGAATCCCAGCAGCAGCAGGATGATCATCGCCCCCATCATAATCGTCGCCATGTGCCTATCCTCCGCCCCGAAGCCGTGGGATTCTGTCGTTGTGGTTAAACTTCGTGCTCGGTTTCATCGTATCCCTCCACAACATCGGTGGAGAGATAGATATCCTTGGAAATCAAATTCTTAATCGCCGCCAGCACATACTGGACGCCGGTGATGAAGAAGCCGACCGGCACCCAGACGTAGATCCACCACACCGGAATCTGCAGCGAGGACAGCACCCGCCCGCTGGTCTTGACCTTGCCGATATAGCTGATCGAGAAGTAGCAAAGCGCGAACATCGCGGTCGCGGTGACTATGGCGATGACGATCATCAGCGCCTTCCGTGACTTGAAGGGCAGGGTATCGAAAATCGCGGACATCCGGATGTGACGGCCCTGTCGAGCCGCGTAGCTGATGCCGGCGAAGGTGATCAGTACGATCAGGATCCGGTTGAGCTCTTCGGTGAAGAAGATGCTGCTCTGAAAGATGAAGCGGGCGATCACGTTGGCGCTGGTGTTCGCCGCCAGGAGGAGTACGCCGCCAGCGAGGAGGAAGGATTCAAAACGGCTGATCGCAGTGTCTACGACACCGAAAACGCCGGGAAGCGTGGAGCTGTGCTCGCCCTCCAGCTCGTCGCTGGCCTTCCTGCCACGAGAGCCTTCGGCCCCGGCCTTGTCGTCGTTGTCCATCTACCCCCCTCCTGGCAAGGAACCCAAGGCACAGGTGCGGGAGACGGACCGTCGTCCATCTCCCGCACCATAGCTTTTCACATTTCTCGAGGCTCCAAACGCCGGTGACCTAGGCGTCGGGATCGGTTGCGACCAGATCTTCCTTCATCTGCTCGAGGATCGCCTCGCCGCTGTCGCCGGTCATCTCGATGAACCTCGCCTCGACCTCCTTGGCCGCTTCCTTAAAGCACTCGCGCTGCTCCTCGTCGAGGACGGTCACGGTGATCTCGGGCTTGGCCTCCTTGATCTTCTCGAGCTCCTGCTCGGCAAGATCCTCCTGGTACTGGACGATGTAGTCGTAGGCCACGTTGATCGCATCCTGGATCAGCTGCTGGTCCTCTTCGCCGAGGCCGTCATAGAAGTCCTTGTTGGCCATCACAGCGGTGGTGAAGACGTTGTGCCCGGCGTAGGTAATGTAGTCGGTCACTTCGTACATCTTGGTCGAGTAGAGGAAGAAGGTCGGGTTCTCCTGCCCCTGGATCATGTTGGTCTGCAGCGCGCCGTAGACCTCGCCCCAGGGCAGCGGCGTCGGCGTGGCGCCGAAAGCCTGATAGGACTCGACCAGCAGCGGGTTGGTCATCACCCTGAACTTGACCTCGTTGAGGTCTTCACAGCTCTGCACCGGGTCCTTGGTGGTCATCGCCACCTCGCCCTCAGGAAACATCGAGAGCAGCTCAAGGCCCTGCTGGGCGTAGAGATCCTGGAAGTCCTCGTTGATCGCCTTGCTCTCCCTGTAGAACTTGGCGAGGTGATCCTGGTCGGTCGGCAGCAGATAAGGCACGAAGAAGACCTGCGCCTCGGGGATCAGCGAACCGGTGAAGCCGGGCGACTGGTCGACGAATTGCAGGATACCGGCCTGGGCCTGCTCCATGGTGTCGGCCGACTCGCCCAGCGTGCCGTAAGGGAAAATCTGGACGGTGTGGTCGGAGTTCGCCTCGATGTGCTCCTTGAACTTCTTGGCGTAAACGCCCTGCACATCGGTATCCGACTCCTCGTGGGCGTATTTCCAGTCGGCTGCCTGCGCGCCGATGGCAAAGAGTCCGGTGCCGGCGAGCACGCCGACAGCCAGGGCGCCGGTGAAGACGCGGCGGGTCTGTTTCCAGGAATCGTACATTGGCTTCTCCCAGTTGTTGTGCCTGTTCTGGCTCCTAGCGGCCCTACGGCGCGTCGAGGGAATCGACATGCTCCATCGCTCAAGAGATGCTCGTGCATTCTCCGAGGAGCAGGGCTGTCGCTTTTTCTTGATTGAGAACGCTACTACAGACCGCCGGCGGCGATCAACCCGGGGCACTGGCGGAGGGCTTCATTCAGGGGAAATACCCTCCTTTCGCGCAGCTTTCCGGGATTTCCCCGGCCCCCGGCCCATCAAACGGAATTAATGTAACCTGGGCTGGCGCGACGACAGCGGTTGGTCCGGCGGACGCAGGCCGCTACACTGGCGTGGGCCGTATTAAGGGGGTTCCGCTTGGTCGCCATCGATGAAACCGAATCCAGCGGTAGCGCGAAACCGCGCCGCGCGGGCTTTCCCCGCACCCGGCTGCTGATCCTGCCGGCGGCCCTGTTGCTGATCTTCATCACCGTCTGTCCGCTGCTGCTGATGGGCTACATCTCGGTGCTGGAGCGGGATTACTCTGGCAGCGTCGTCTGGGGCCAGTTCTCCTTCGAGGCCTACATCCGCTTCCTTTTCGAGCGCAATCTCGACGACAGCCTTAGTCTCAACTTCGACTATCTCTCGATCTTCGGACGCAGCTTCTCCCTCTCGGCGATGACCATGCTGCTGTCGGTGCTGCTCGGCTTTCCCACCGCGCTCTACATCGCCACCCGGCCGGCGCATCTACGCAATCTCTTCGTCTTCCTGGTCACCGTGCCCTTCTGGACCAACCTGCTGGTGCGCAACTACTCCTGGATCCTGCTGCTGCGCGACCACGGCATGATCAACTCCCTGCTGCTCTGGCTCGGCGTGATCGACCAGCCGCTGCAGATGATGAACAGCAACTTCGCGGTCGCCGTCGGCCTGACCTATTCCTTCCTGCCGTTCATGGTGCTGCCGATCTACGCCAGCCTGGAGAAGATCGATCTGCGCCTGATCGAGGCCTCCTTCGATCTCTACGCCAACCGCTACCACGCCATGCGCCGCGTGGTGATCCCGCTGGCCAAGCCCGGCATCATCGCCGGCTCGATCCTGGTCTTCGTGCCCTGCCTCGGCTCCTACGTGACACCGGAGCTGCTCGGCGGCGGCAAGACCATGATGATCGGCAACCTGATCGGCCTGCAGTTCGGCGCGGCGCGAAACTGGCCCTTCGGCGCCGCGCTCGGCCTCGGCCTGCTCGCCATCGTCCTGATCGCCATGACCATCTATGCGGTCCGCATCCGCCCCGCCGAGGAGGGCCGGCGATGAGGCTGTTCTCCAAAGCGGTCGGCGACGCCCGGCGCTGGCCCGGCAGCGGCGTGCTGGCGGCCTGTTTCTTCGCCTACGTCTACCTGCCGATCGTCATCCTGATCGCGCTGTCCTTCAACGAGAACCGCACGGTCACTGTCTGGACCGATTTCTCCTTCCACTGGTACGTCAGCGCCTTCCAGAACGACGACATGGTGAACGCCGCCTGGAACTCCCTGGTGGTCGCCGTGGTCGCCGCCGTCAGTTCGACCTTCGTCGCCACCTTGGCGGCGGTCGGCATGGCGCGCGGCCGTTTCCGCGGCCAGAGTGCGGTCAACGCCCTGGTCGCCCTGCCGCTGACGGTACCGGAGATCGTAACCGCGGTGGCGACCCTGATGTTCTTCGCCCTGCTCGGCTTCCGGCTCGGCCTGGGGACGGTGATGGCGGCGCACACGGTGTTCTGCATCCCCTTCGCCTACCTGCCAATCCGGGCCCGCCTGCAGGGCATGGACGAGGCTTTGCTGGAGGCTGCCGCCGATCTCTATGCGAAGCCGACCCGCGCCTTCTGGCGCATCACCCTGCCCTTGCTGACTCCCGGCATCCTCTCGGGACTGGTGCTCGCCTTCATCATTTCGCTGGACGATTTCGTCACCACCTTCTTCGTCGGCGGCGCCGGATCGACCACCCTGCCGATCTATATTTTCGGCCTGATCCGCGTCGGCGTGACCCCAGAGGTAAATGCGATTTCCTCGCTTATGTTGCTGATATCATTGGTTATGGTATCGCTCTCGCTCTACCTGTCGAGCCGCAAAGGCTGACATTGCCGCTGCAATGTCGTATCATTGAACGGTCGTTTAACGAAAAAGGACTATAACACTATGAAAACAGGGAAACTTTTCGGCGCCGCGTTTATGGCTGCCGGGATCGCCCTCGGCTCCGGCGCGACTGCCGCCAAGGCCGAAGGCGAACTCTTCCTCTACAACTGGTCGAACTACTTCCCGCCCGAGCTGCTCGAGAAGTTCGAGGCCGATCACGGCGTCAAGGTGTCGATCGACAACTACGCTTCCGAGGAAGATCTGCTGGCCAAGCTGCAGGCCGGCGGCGGCGGTTACGACGTGATCTTCCCCGGCCCGACCACGCTCGGCGTGATGATCGAGAAGAGTCTGGTTGCCGACGTCAAGGTCAACGAGATGGAGAACTTCTCCAACGTGCTGGGGCCCTTCCAGACGCTGTCCGTCGATTCCGACCGCAGCTACTCCGCCCCTTACATGTGGGGTACAACGGGCTTCACCTACCACCCTGACCAGGTGCCGGGCGGCGAGCTTGAGGAGAGCTGGAAAGAGGTCTTCGAGCCGCGCGACGAGCTCAAGGGCAACATCGCCATGCTCAACGAGATGAGCGACGTCTGGAACGCCGCCGCCTATTACCTCGGCCTCGATAAGTGCACCGAAGATCCCGCGGAAGCGGAGCAGATTCTCGACCTGCTGATGGCCCAGAAGCCACACGTCGAGGTCTATTCCAACGACGGCACCATCGACCGCATGATTGCCGGCGAAGTCGCCCTGCATATGCAGTGGAACGGCGCCGCGCATCGCGTGAAGGCGGAGAAGCCCGACGCAGTCTATGTCTATCCCAAGGAGGGCGTGACCTTCTGGACCGATACCCTTGCCGTGCCGGCCAACGCGCCGAACATGGAGAACGCCAAGTTGTTCCTCAACTGGATGATGTCGCCGGAGAACGCCGCCATTGCCTCCAACTACACCGGCTACTCGAACGCCATCAGCGGCTCTGGCGAGTTCCTCGACGAGAGCTTGAAGAACGACCCGGCGGTCAACATGCCCGAGGAGTACGGCGACCGCCTGAGCGGCTTCCAGCAGTGTTCCCCGGAATCCCGCGATCTGCGCGAGCGGGTCTGGACCAAGCTGAAGTCCTAATTCTCAAAAGGGACTTAACAATGCAAGGGCGCCCCGGATTTCGGGGCGCCCTTTTGCTTTGCGGCTTGATCCCGCCAGCCGCCGCGCCGAGGTAACGAGCTATGGCCGCCAAGCAGCTCCTGATCGTCTCACATGCCCCCTCGCCGAACACCCGGCGCCTGTTCGACGCCGTAGTTGCAGGCGCGCGCCACGACGATATCGAGAACGTCGAGGTGACGGCGCTCAGCCCCTTCGATGCCGGTCCCGCGGAGGTCATGGCGGCCGACGCGGCGATCCTGGGCACCACCGAGAACCTCGGCTACATGAGCGGCGCCCTGAAGGACTTCTTCGACCGCATCTACTATCCTTGCCTGGAGGAAACCCAGGGCCTGCCCTACGCCCTCTATGTGCGCGCCGGCAAGGACGGCACCGGCACCTGCCGGGCGGTGGAGTCGATCGCCACCGGCCTGCGCTGGCGCGCCGTGCAGGCGCCGCTGGTCTGTCGCGGCGCGTTCCAGGAGGACTTCGCAGCCCAGTGCGAGGAATTGGGCATGCTGCTCGCCGCGGGCCTGGACGGCGGCATATTCTGAGCTAATTTTTCAGCCATGAAGCCAATTGCCGTCTTTCTTGCCCTGGCGCTGCTCACCTTTCCCGCAGCCGCCCAGGAGGACGCCGAAGCCGCCTGGGCGGCCTTCGCCGAACCGGGCAGCGTCGCGCTGCTGCGTCACGCGCTGGCGCCGGGCACCGGCGACCCGGCGAACTTCACGCTTGGCGACTGCACCACCCAGCGTAATCTGAGCGCCGAAGGCCGCACTCAGGCGGAGCGGATCGGCGCGGCGATCCGCGCGAAGGGAATTGCGGTCGAGCGGGTGCTGACCAGTCAGTGGTGCCGCTGCCGGGAGACGGCGGCGCTGCTGGAGCAGGCCGAGGTCGAGGACTTTCCGGCGCTCAACTCCTTCTTTGCCGACCGCTCGACCCGCGACGCCCAGACCGCCGAACTCCACGCCTTTCTGGCCGGTCTGCCAAGCGGCGAAAAGGCGATCCTGGTCACCCATCAGGTCAACATCACGGCGCTGACCGGCGTCTACCCCGCCTCCGGCGAACTGATCGTGATCCGCAGCGGCACGGAGGGCGCCATCGAAGTGCTGGGCCGTATTCCCACGCTGGAATAGCCGCCTAAAGCTCGACGATCGGCGTGAAGCCGCCCCAGAACATCCGCTTGCCGTCGAAGGGCATTTTCTCTTGCTCCATGTCCTCCTTGATGCGCGGATCCTCCATCACCTTGGCCATCACAGCGTCGCGCGCTTCCCGGGACTCGTAGACGATGTAGGCGAAGACCACGGTCTCGCCGGGCTCGCGTTTGACGGCGCGGAAGAAGTCGGTGGTCTTGCCCTCGGGCACGTCGTCGGCGACGCATTCGACGAAAGCCAGCGCGCCGTGCTCACGCCAGACTTCACCGGCTTTCTGGGCCATCTTCCTGTAGTCCTCGATCCGATCTTCCGGCACGGGGACGACAAAGCCATCTACGTAGGTCATTTCTCTTCCTCTTCAGTGGGTTGACTGCTTATCCGTCAGCCAGTTCGCGGTCTCTCAATCCCGGTCCGGCGCGCCCAAGGGAAACAGCGGGCGATAGGGCCTGGCCTCTTCCACCGCCCGCGCGAAGGAGGGGCGTTGCAGCAAACGCTGGCGGTAGCCTCGAACCCTGTTGAAGTCAGGATCGATGGGATGAGTCCAATCGGCGTAGAACAACGCCGGCGCGGCGGCGCAGTCCGCGAGGCTGAAGTCGCCGCCCGTGGCCCACTCCCGCGCCGCCAGGGTCTCTTCGAGCCAGGCGTAGGCGGTCTCGAGCATATCCCGCGCATCGGCGACGCCTTTGGGGTCGCGCTCCGCTTCCGCGCGCAGTGAGTCGCCGACGATCTTCTGCAGCGGCGTCATGACGTAGTTGTCGAAGAAGCGGTCGAGCATCCGCGCCTCCAAAGCCGCACCCCAGTCTTCAGGAATCAGGCGAACCGGCCCGGGATGGCGGAGCCCGAGGTGCTCGATGACGATGCTCGATTCGATGACCCTGCGTCCGTCGTCCACCAGGACCGGGAAGCGTTTCATCGGCCAGAGAGCGCTCAATTCCGCAAAGGCCTCGGGATCTTCCTCCCCCAGGGCGCGGTACGTGAAGGGCGTGTCGTTCTCATAGAGCGCGATCAGCACCTTCTGGCAGTAGGAGGAGAAGGGATGGGCGTAAAGCATCAAGGTCATGGTTCTGAATTCACGCTGGAGTTTCAGTAGCGCCGAGCCTGCGCCGTCAGGCCAGACCGGGCGAGAGACACGTCTGTGGCAGGGCTCAGCCTGGCGGGTCGTACTCGTCGTGGCGGCGCACCCAGTCCATGATCCGGGTCTCGTTTCGGCCCTTGGGCGTAATATCGAGATAGATGAAGGCGCCGATCGCCTCCTCGTTGCCCCGGGCGTAGCTCGAGTAAGTATGGAACACTGCGCCGTCTTCCTCCTTGAGGAACACGCTGAGGCCGGGCAGCTCCTCGATTCCGATGTCGGGGCCTGAGAGGGTCGCGTAGTTGTAGGTGACCTCGCCCTTCAAGGCTTCCTCGGTGAAGGAAACATTGAAGTCGAAGTTGAAATCGCTGCCCAGGGAGGAAATCCAGGGGGCCTTCCAGCCCATGCGCCGTCTGTAGGACTCTATCTTGTCCAGCGGCGCGCGCGACACCCGCACGTAGCTGACATCATGGTTCTCGAGATGGATCAGCGCGCCCTCGGCATGGTCGGCCTCCAGCGAGCAGCTCGGGCAGCCGGCCTCCCAGTCCTGGCCGAACATGAAGTGATGCACGATTAGCTGGCTGTTGCGGCCGAAGAGATCGGCCAGGCACAGCTCGCCTTGCGGAGCTGTGAAACGGTAGTCCTTTGCGATCCGGACCCAGGGGAGCCTGCGCCGCTCCTCGGCGACGATATCGCGCAGCCGGGTCAGCGCCTTCTCGTTCCTGAGATGCGCCTTGCGCGCGCTAAGCCATTCTTCCCTGGAGACAATGCTGTGTTCCGTCATGCGGGGTTCCTTGAGGTAAGCCAACTTGACCAGTTACGTTGATATCAACATAATAGAATAATGTCAAAGCCCGGCGAGATTTCCAGGCAGACGACGCATCTTGTGCGCGATCACTGCCTCTGCCTGCATACCCAGCGCGCGGCGCGGGCGCTGGCCCGGCGTTTCGACGCGGCGCTGCGGCCGCTCGGCCTGACCAGTGGCCAGTTCTCCCTGCTGATGTCGCTCAACCGGCCGGAGCCGGCCCCGATGCGTGCGGTCGCCGAGTTCCTCGCGATGGACCGCACTACGCTCACAGCGGCGCTCAAGCCGCTGCGGCGCGAGGGTCTGGTTGCCATCGCCGTGGATCCGGCCGACAAACGCGGACGGCGGCTGTCGCTTCTGCCGGCGGGCCGCGAGCGTCTCGCCCCTGCCCTGCCGATCTGGGAAAGGGTTCACGCCGAGATCGACAGGGAGCTCGCCGCCGAAGATCCGCAACGCCTGCGCGCCGAGCTGCGCGCGCTGTCCTAAACGGTCTGCAAAGCGAAGCGGGCGCCCCCAGCAGAGGCGCCCGCCGCATTTCCAAGCCGTCAGGCTGTTACCAGGACAGCTTGACGCCGCCGGAGACCGCGTGCTGCTGCACGTCCTGGTTCAGCTTGCCGTCGTAGTCGAGGAACAGCTCCCAGGTGTGGCCGATGTTGACGCTGACCCCGGCGCCGACGATGGCGCTGTCGGAGGCGACCTCAGAGCCGATCACCGTAAAGGCGCTGGCCGGCACGCCGGCGAAGCTGGCGCCGACGGTCTGGTAGTTGTCCTCGAACTCGTGCTCCCAGCCCAGCCGCAGCTGTGGCGTGATCCAGGTCTCCGCGCCAGCCTGGAACTCCGCCGAGAGATCGACGCCCAGGGTGGTGGTGAAGGACTCGGCGGTGCTCTTGTCGACGTCGAGGTTGAAACCGCCGGCCCCGCTCTCGGTGAAGGAGTCGGTCTCGGCGCGGGTGTAGCGCACCCCGGCGAAGGGCGTGATCGTCGCCGGCATCAGCTCGAAGGCGTAGCCCGTCTCGGCATGGACCGAGAAGACCTCGCTGTCGTAGCTGCCCTTGGCCCGCAGGTCGGGGACGAAGGTCTGACGCCGGCTGTCGTTATCGTACCAGCCGTAGGAAGCCATGGCGTCGAGGTAGAACGGCCCCGGATCGAAGCTGCCGTAGAGCGCCACTTGGAAGCCCTCGTAGTCGATCGAGTTACCGCTCGAAAAGTCCATTTCGTTATCGGAGTAGCCGCCGGCCACGCCGATCGCCAGGCTGTCGACGACCCGGACATCGGCGCCGATCGCGAAGCCGTACTGCTCGCCATCGAAGGAGTCCGCCTCCTGGTCGCCGTCGAGGTCTGTGAAGTCGCCGTAGGCCCGCGACCAGAAGGAGAAGGTCCCTGCTTCCGCCTTGCGGTTCATCGCCGCGAGCTGAGTCGCACCCGGTCCACCGTCCTCGCTGGCACCCGCCGAGGCGAGCTGATCGGTCGCAAAGTCGAAACGGCCGAGCCAGGCTTCCTGATCGCCACCGTTGCCGCGGCGGTGTTCCAGGTGATCGAAGATCGAGCGGCGGAACATCCGCTGCGAGAAGATCAGCGACTGCAGACCCTGGGAGTACTCGGCGCCGCCGATGGAATCCAAGGCGTCGGGGTAGTCTTCGAGCGGCACCATCAGCAGTTCGAAGACCGCCTCCTCGAACTCAGTGCCAATGATGTCCGGCCCGTAGCCGTTGTCGAGCCCGCGGGCGACCGCGCGCTGGTTGCGGGTCAGGCCATCGAAGTCGCTGAACTCGCGGCGCAGCAGGTCGAGATCGACGGTGTTGTCGGCCTCGTAGATCGCCTGCAGCGTGAAGAAGGGCGATTCGACGAAGGTGTTGTCCCAGGTTCCGTTCACCGGTCCGCCGGTCGAGACGATGACGTTCTCGTAGTGGGTCGTAGTGTCGTAGAAGCCGTCCAGCGGGATCACCTCGACCGTGCCCGAGAGGTTCACGGTGGTGGCGACGATCTCGCCGGCCGAGCTTTCCTCCGGGGTCACCTCGTAGGCCAGGGTGGCGCCGGACATCTGGGTGAAGGTATCGACGTTGACCTGCGAGGGCTGGTTGCTCGAGAGGATGAAGCGCCCGTCGTCCATCAGGTCGAAGGTGCCGCTGTTCTCGATCGATCCGTCGAAGTAGGCGTTGCCCGGGCCGACGTTGATGTCGTTGAGCCCCGAGATCATGCCGACGTAGGTGATCGTGTCCTCGCCGAGCCCGGCCAGGAAGTTGAAGGTGTCGTCGTCGCCGGACCCGTAGGTATCGCCCTCGATGGTGCCGCCCAGGAAGTCGAGGTTGTCGCCATAGTTCTGCGACAGGTAGATGTCGCCGAGGATCAGGCCGTTCAACTGGTTGATCTGGCTGGCGTTGGGCGCATCCAGGGTCGAGATCGCGACCTCGGCGGAGAGGAAGCCGTCGTTCTCCACGATGATGTTGCCGGTTCCCGTGGCTGCACCGTTGTCCTTGACCAGGATGCCATAGGCCATGGAATTGCCCGCCGCGCTGGCGGTCACCTCCAGGTTGCCGTAGTTGCCCACGGTGCCCTCGAAGGTGTCGGCCATGACCACCAGGCCGGCGGCGCTGGCATTGCCGCTCGGTCCATTGGCCTGGGCATGGATCATCATGTCCCCGGTGTTCATCACGTTGCCCGAGATATTCGGGCCCATGACGTTGATGCCGTAGGCGATGGCCGTGGTGCCGCCGGTCGCCGTAGCCGCCACGTTCATGCTGCCGCTGGAGTCGGCCTCCACGTTCAACACACCGGTCGAGGTGGTTGAGATCTGCGCGCCGATGGCCATGGCGAAAGCGTCTGCCGTGGCCCCATTCGCTTCGGCCTCTGCGCCCACGCGGACCGAACCGCTGTTGGCGTAGGTCGCCGTGCCCGCCGTGGCATAGGTCAGCAGCTGGTCGGAGCCGAAAGCGCTGGCCTGGGCATAGGCCGAGGTGGCATCGGCTTCCGCGATCGCCGTCACGTCGATCGAGCTGAAGCTCGAGTTGACGATACTGGCCAAAGCAGTGCCATCGGTCGAAGCGACGTTCTGCAGGATACCGAAGGACGACACCGAGGCCTCGGCCGAGTTGGTGTCGCTCTCCGCCAGGCCGGTCGCGGTCACGCTGATGCTGCCGCTGTTGTCGGCCATCGCCGTCGCGTTGCCGCTGCCCGGCAGGGCCTGCTGATGGATGCCATAGCCCTGGACGAACGCGCCTGCGGGGCCACCGGTGCTACCCGCCTGGCCGGTCACCTCGACATCCATGTCGCCGCTGTTGTCGGCGCTCGCCGTCGCGTTGCCGCTGAGCGGGAAGGCGAACTGGGAAATGCCCCAGCCCGCGGCATCGGCAATCGCCGTCGAGGTCGCCGAGGCGCTGGACAGCACATCGACGTTCATGGCGCCGCCGCTGGAGGCGGTGACCGTGACCGGGAAGCCGCCGCCGAAGGCGATGCCCGACTGCACGATGCCCTGGGCCTGGGCGCTGGCGAAGGCGGCGCCGGCGGTCGCATTGGCCAGGCTCTCGGCGGCGGCTTCGATGGCGCCGCTGCCGTTGGCTGTCAGGTTCACGCCGCCACCGCTCGTCGCGGTGCCCTGCTGCAGGATGCCGTAGGCGCGGGCGTTGCCGCTGGCGCTGCCGCCGGTCACCTCGGCCAGGGCGGCGCCGGAGACGCTGCCGCTGCCGGTGTTGGTCGCGGTCGCCGAGACGTTGCCGGCGCTGGTGGTCGCGAACTGCCACAGACCGCGGCCGTCGGCGTTGGCATTGGCCTGCGGGCCGCCATCGGCGCTGGCCATGGCATTGCCGCTGAGGATCGCACTGTTGGTCACCGAGGCCGTGGCGTTGCCGGTGCCGACGTTCACCGTCTGCTCCAGGCCGTCCGCCAAGGCGTCCGCCGTCGCGGTTGAGTTGGCCAGGACATCGACGTTTGCCGTGACCTGGACGTCGTCGGAGTTGGAGATCGTGGCCGTACCTTCGCCACTCGGCGTGGTGACCAACTGATAGATGCCGTCGGCAACGATATCGGCACTGGCGGCGTCCGTAGTGCTCTGGGCATGACCACTGGCCGAGACGGTGATCGCGCCGCTGTTGCTGGCGGAAGCCGTGGCATTGCCGGCACCGGAGGCTGAAGCCCGCTGATCGATACCCAGCGCCGAGACGCTGGCCACCGCGGTCAGCAGGGCAATGGCGATAGCATTACCCGTAACGTCGATGCTGTCGCTGCTGGTCAGGCTCGCCATGGCGTTGCCGTTGTTGGCCACCAGGGCATCGGAGTAGATGCCCAGGGCCACAGTCTCGGCAGAGGCCGCGGCGTCCACACTGACAGCATAGCTCATGGCGTCGGCGGAGATCGTGCCGGTATTCGTGGCATTGGCCGTGGCATCGCCATCGACAGTGAAAGCCTGGCTGTCGATGCCGGTCGCCGAAGCGTCGGCCACTGCCGTGAATTCGCTGTTCGCAAAGGCGGACGACGTCACATCGATGGTGCTGGCGCTGGTGTTGATGACCGTCGCCGTGGCGTTGCCGGTGCTGGTCACGACTGCGGACTGGAAGATGCCGATGGCGCCGGCATGGGCGCTGCTGCTATCGGACGAGCTTCGCGCATCGCTCAAGGCGTCGACCACCAGCGTGCCGCTGTTGGTCGCCGACGCCGAGGCATCGCCGTTGGCGCTGGTCGAGACGAACTGCTCGATGCCGTAGCCGTCGGCCTGAGCATTGGCGAAGGCCGAGGCATTGGCGTCGGCGGCAGCCGAGACCGTACCGCCGCCGCTGACGATGGTGCCGGTGGCGTTGCCGCTGGCGGTGGTGACCTCCTGCAGGATGCCGTTGGCGATCGCCGAGGCATAGCTAGAGGACTCTACGCTGTCTGCGGTGCCCGTCGCGGCGACGGTGATCGTACCGCTGCTGGAGACCGTTCCGGTTGCCTCGCCGGAGCTGGAGACCGAGACATCCTGCTCGATGCCGCTCGCCTCCGCGAAAGCCGTTGCCTCGAGCAGCGCCGAGGCGCTGGCAAGTACCGCGACGTCGATCGAGCTGTCGCTCGAGTTGATGGCCGTCGCCGTCGCGTTGCCTGTGTCCGTCGAGACGCTCTGGTCGATGCCGCGGGCCTCGCTCTCCGCCGCCGCGGAGCTGTTGGCGCTGTCGGCGAGCGCGGTGCCGTCGATCTTGATGCTGCCGCTGTTATCGACCGTGCCGGTAGCGTCGCCGACGTTGGCCGTGACGTCCTGATAGATGCCTTGCAGGATGTCGGCGTTAGCCTGCGCATACTGATCGGCTGAGGCGTTGGCCAGAGCATAGAGCGAAATCGACTCGCTGTTGGTCACAGTGGCCGTGGCGTTGCCGGTGCTGAAGACATCAACGGACTGGCGCACACCGTCGGCATCGGCGAAGGCCGAGGCGCTGCCGTTCGGCGCGACCGCCAGGGCGGTCGTATTGGCAGTAAGGTTGCCGGTGACCGCAACCGTGCCCACCGCTTCGCCTTCCGGCGTGGACACACTCTGGTCGATGGCCTCGGCGTCTGCGGAGGAGAGGGCATTGCCGCTCTGGCTGAAGGCGTCGGCCATCGAAGCGAGCGTGATGTTCCCGCTGTTGGTGACATTGCCGGTCGCGTTGCCGGATGCAGTGACGTCCTGGCTAATGCCATTTCCCAGGGCAAAGGCGTTGGCAAAGCCGCTGGCGGTGACATTGGCGGTGGCCGCGATGTCGATCGCGGCGCTCTGGTCGATCGTACCGCTGGCGTCCCCGCTATTCGAGGTGACGTCCTGCCAGACTCCGAGGACGTTGGCCGAGGCCGCGCCGGAGCCGGACACCGCCGAGGCGAAGGCGCTGGCGAGGTTGGTCACATTGCCGCTGTTGCTCAGCGTGCCGGTGGCGTTGCCGCTCTCTGCGAAAATCTGCTGGTGGAAGCCGTTGGCGAAGGCCGAGGATTCCGCCGCGCCGCTCATGCTGACGGCGTTGGCGATGGAGCCGACCGAGATGTTGCCGCTGTTGGTGATGTTGCCGACGGCGGCGCCGCTGGAAAAGGCGTCAACGTGCTGATCGATGGCGGTGGCCGTCTCGGCGAAGGCGAAGGCCGACTGCTGCGCCGAGGCGCTGGCCAGGGAGGCGATCGAGATGTCGCCCATGTGGGTGACCGTACCGGTCGCCGTCCCGCTCGAGGTCTCGACGTTCTGATCGATGCCCATGGCGCGGGTCGTGGCCAGGGCGGAGTCCTCCGCGCTGTCGGCGAAGGCCGAGGCGGTGACGGTGATCGTGCCGCTGCTGCTGATTGTGCCGGTGGCGTCGAAGAAGTCGCCGGCATTGACATCCTGACTGATGCCCTCGACGTCGGCGTCGCCACTGGCGAAGCCGTTGGCCGAGGCGCTGGCGAGGCCCCAGGCGTCGACCGAACTGCCGGTGCCGGAGATCGTGCCGCTGGCAGAGCCACTCTGCGCATCGACGGTCTGATCGATACCGTTGGTGTCGGCCGAGGCGTTGGCGTTGCCGCTGGTGCTCACCGCGAAGGCTCCGGCGCTGGCGGTTACCGCGCCGTCATTGGTCAGCGTGCCGCTGGCGGCACCGCTCGACGAATCGATATTCTGGTCGATACCGTCGGCGTCCGCGTCGGCCTCTGCGAAGCCGCTGGCGCTGGCGAAGGCCCAGGCGAAAGCGGCGGCCGAGCCGCTGTTGGTGATGAGGCCGGTGGCGTCGCCGCCTAAGAAGCCGGCATTGACGAGTTGGTCGATACCGTTGGCGTCGGCGTCGGCGTCGGCGCCGGAGGTGCTGCTGAAGGCGTCGGCCACCGCGTTGGCGGTCACGCTGCCGCTGCTGGTGATCGTGCCGCTGGCGGAGCCGCTGGTGCTATCGACCTCCTGATCGAGACCGTCGGCATCGGCGTCGGCATTGGCAAAGTTGCTTGCCGCCGCGCTGGCGAAGGCCAGAGTCGTGGCGTTGCCCGGCCCGTAGGTCAGCGTGCCGGTGGCGTGGCCGCTGGCAGAATCGATGTCCTGGTCGATGAGATCGGTATAGGCGTCGGCAGCGCCGGAGCCGGAGGTCGAGTCCGCAATGGCGTTGCTGGTGACCGAGATGTTGCCGCTGGCGGAGATGTTGCCAGTGGCGTCGCCGAACATGCCGGCGTTGACGCTCTGTGTGATGCCGCGGCCAGAACTGTTGGCGTTGGCGAAGCCGCTGGCCGAGGCCCAGGCGTGCGCCGTCACGTCGAGAGAGCCGTCGCGGGTGATGTCGCCGCTGGCGTTGCCGCTGGCGCTGAACACCTCCTGCGAGATGCCGTCCGCGTTAGCTTCGGCGGAGGCAGAGTCGAAGCTGCTCTCGGCGTTGGCCGTCGCAGCGACCGTGAGCGTGCCGTTGCTGGCGATGTTGCCGCTGGCGTCACCCTCGGTCGTGACCGTCGCGTTCTGGCTGATGCCATCGCTGTCGGCATTGGCGTTGGCGTTGCCGCTGGCCGAGGCCCAAGCGTTGGCAAGGGCTTCGATGCTGCTGCTCTCGCCGACGGAGACTGTCGCCGTAGCGTTGCCGGTGCTGGTGGTGACGTCCTGATCGATGCCGTTGGTGTCGGCAGAGGCGCTGGCGTTGCCGTCGCTGCTGTCGGCCAGCGCGGTGGCGTTGGCCGTCACCGTGCCGCTGTTGCTCACGGTGCCGCTGGCGTCGCCGCTGCTGGCGCTGACATCCTGGTCGATGCCGTCGGCATCGGCATCGGCGTTGGCGAAGCCGCTGGCGGAGACGTTGGCGAGCGCGAAGGCATCGACCGTCGAGCTGCTGTTGTTGGCGATGAATCCGGTGGCGTCGCCCATGTCGGCGCCAGCGGAGACACTCTGGCCGATGCCGTTGGTGTCCGCGTCGCCGCTGGCGTTGGATTCGGTGCTGGTGGCGTTGGCGACCGCGCTGGCGCTCACCGTGCCGTTGTTGGTGATGTTGCCCGTGGCGTTGCCGGAGCTGCCGACGTTGACGATCTGATCGATGCCCGAGGCATCGGCGTCGGCGTTGGCAAAATCCTCGCCGATGGCGCTGGCCAAGACGGTTGTCGAGATGGCCGAGGCGTTCCCGACGGTGATCGTGCCGCTGGCGTTGCCGCTGTTGCTGTCGACCCGCTGGCGCAGGCCGTCGCCGTCGGCGGTGGCGTTGCCCGAAGCGGACTGCGAATCCGCGAGCGCGCCGACGCCTACCGAGACGTTGCCGCTGGCGGAGATGCTGCCGGTGGCGTCGCCGCTGTTGAAGACCGTCACGATCTGGTTCATGCCTTCGGCGTCGGCGTTGGCCGTCGCAGTGTTCGACGCGGCCGCACTGGCCAGCGCCGTCACCGCCAGGCTGCTGCTGTTGCTCGTGATCGTACCCGTAGCGGCGCTCGTTAGCGCGCCAATACTCTGGTAGATGCCGGTGGCGTTCGCACTCCCACTAGCTGAACCTTGCGGTGCCGAGGCGAGCGCCGTCGCATCGACCGTCAGCATTCCCGTCTGCGAGACATCCCCTGTCGCAATGCCGTTTCCAGTCCCGGCACCCTGGTAGATGCCGGAGGCATTGGCATTGGCGTTGGCAAATCCGTCGGTACTGTCCGAATCAGCCGTCGCGTCAACCGCGATCGTGCCGTTGCTCGAGACCATGCCTGACGCATTGCCGCTTGTGCTAACATTGATGAACTGGTGAATGCCCGCGGCATTGGCATTAGCATTGGCCGTAAGAGACGCCGCCGCGCTGGCCAGCGCCGTCACGTCGATCGTGCTGGAGCCCGTGTGGGTCACAATTCCAGAGGCATTGCCGGTAGCCGTGCCGACGATCTGGCGGATGCCGTCGGCATCGGCATGGGCGTTGGCCGAATCCTGCGGCGCCGAGGCCAAGGCTGTCGCATCGACCGTCAGCGTCCCGTTCTGGGAGACGTTGCCCGTCGCGTCGCCGCTACCAGTGTTCACGGACTGCACAATCCCGTCGGCATCGGCCTCGGCGCTGGCCGAGGCGGTTTCGCTGGCGGCGTTGGCCGTCGCGTCGACTGTGACCGTGCCGCTGCTCGCCACCGTGCCGGCCGCGTCGCCAGTGCCCGATACGGTGACGATCTGGAATATCCCGCCGGCCTGGGCATCGGCGTCGGCCGTGAGCGCCGCCGCCGCGCTGGCCAGCGCCGTCACGTCGATGGTGCTGGCGCCGCTATGGGTCACCGTTCCCGTGGCGTTGCCGCCCGTAGCGGCGACGTTCTGCCGGATGCCATCGGCTTGGGCTTCGGCATTGGCCGAATCCTGCGGCGCCGATGCCACGGCCGTGGCATCGACCGTCAAGGTTCCGTCCTGCGAGAGATTGCCCGTCGCGTCGCCGTCGAGGGCGCGGACGCTCTGGGTAATTCCCTCGGCTTCGACTTCTGCTTCGGCGGAGGCGAATTCGCTGGCAGCGTTGGCGGTTCCCTCGACCGTCACCGTGCCGCTGCTCGCCACCGTGCCGGCCGCGTCGCCGCTGTCAAATGTGATGACGGACTGGAAAATGCCGCGGGCATCGACGTTGGCATCGGCGGTGGCGGATGCCGCGGCGTTCGCCAGCGCCGTCACGTCGAAGACGCCGCTGTGAGTCAGGTTACCGGTGGTGTTGCCATCGTTGGCGGTCACGCTCTGACTGATGCCCTCGGCGATGGCTTCGGCGCTGGCGGCGGCGCCAGTGTCGCCCTGGGCATCGGCCGTAACGAGAACGCTCAGGTCGCCGTCGCGGGTGATCGTGCCGCTGGCGTTGCCGCTGTTCGCGTTGACGGACTGAGTGATCCCGAGAGCGCTGCCCACGGCAGAGGCTCCGGAGGTCTCGCTCCTGGCTTGCGCATCGGCCGAGACGGAGAAGCTGCCGCTGCTGGCGATGGTGCCGCTGGCGTCGCCCTCGAAGGCGACACTCACGCTCTGCGACACGCCGGTGGCGATGGCATTGGCGGTGGCGCTGGCGAAGGCCGAAGCATTCGCCGCGGCGGTGACGTCGACCGTGCTGGTTTCGTTGGTGAAGATCTGCGCCGTGGCGTTGCCGGTGCTGGCGGTGACGTCCTGATCGATGCCGAAGGCGGAGGCCAGGGCCAGCGCATCGGCGCTGTGGCTGAGCGCGGTCGCGAAGGCGGAGCTGGAGATCGCGCCCTCGTTCTGCACCGTGCCGTCGGCGTCGCCGAGGAAGGTCACCACGTTTTGCTGGGCGCCCTCCGCGGTTGCGTTGGCTGAGGCGCTGCCGTTCGCCTCGACGTTGGAAACCACGAGGACGTCGATCGAGGAGTCGCTGCCGTTGAACAGGGTCCCCGTCGCGTTGCCTTCGTCCGAAACGAAGATGTTCTGTGCCACGCCTGAGCCGAATGCCGCGGCGGTGGCTGAGGAGGAGGTGCTGAGAGCCTGCGCGTTGGCGCCGACCGAGATGCTACCGTTGTTGGTGATTGTGCCGCTGGCATTGCCGCTGGTGGCGATGACGTCCTGGCCGATACCGGCAGCGGCGGCGAAGGCGTTCGCGGAACCGGAAGCATTGGCGTCGGCCGAGGCGAAGACGCTGTAGGCCGTCCCCTCCGCGACTTCGAGAATGCCGAGCGCAGTGCCGTCGATAACCGAGATCTCCTGGATCGCACCGTCGGCGAAGGCGCGGGCATTGGCGCTGGACGACTGCGAATCCGCATCGGCCAGAGCCTGCACATCGACATTGCCGGTGACCATCGTGCCCTGGGCGTTGCCGCTGCTCGAGACCGATTGGAACATTCCGGTGGCGCTGGTGGTCGGACGCGCGGTAACCAGATCGCTCGTAGCGTGGGCACTGGCATGAACAATGAGATTGCCGCTGCCGTTGATCGTCCCGGTCGCGGTTCCCGCAGAGGCGGAAGCCGTCTGCGTCACGCCAGTAGCGTTGGCATTAGCAATGGTGAAATTGGTGCTGGAGGAATTGGGGGCCAGCGCGGTGGCGATTACGGTGAGATCGCCGCTGACGATGCCGGCCTGGGCATTGCCCGACTCTGCATTCGCAGTCTGCTGTATTCCCAGAGCATTCGCCCTGACCAGCGTTGCGGAGCCATCGCCGACTCCTTGCGCCTCCGCCGAGACGGAGATATCGCCGTTGTTGACGACGGAGGCCTCGGCCGTGCCGTTGGCGCTTGCTTGCTGGACGATTCCCTGCGCGAAAGCATTGGCAGCAGCATTGCTGCCATCCGCGTCCGCCACGGCAGTGACATCGAGGCTCGAGTTCGAGGTGATTCCGGCGTAGCTGTTGCTCTCTGCGCCGTTGTTCGCACCGACGTTTTGCAGGATGCCGGTGCTGCTGGCGCGCGCGTTGGCGATACTTGACGAGGAGGTATTGGCCGCGGCGTAGGCAATGAGAACTCCACTCTCGATCGTCCCGGTCGCGTTGGCATCGGAGCCATCGCTCCCAACGGTCTGCTCGATGCCCAGGGAGTCGACGAGGGCTCGCGCCCTGTTATCGCTCGTCGCATCACCCGTCGCCGAGGCCGTGACACTTCCGCTGGAGCTGATCGTGCCAGCGGCATCGCCGTCAGCAGCGAAAATCGTCTGGGTCACGGCGTTGGCGTTGGCATTGGCGAAAGCGGTGTCGGCGGCGCTCGCGCTGGCCATCGCCGTAACATCGATGGAGCTGCTGCTGGTATTCGTGATCAGGCCAGTGGCCAGGGTCGAGGCAGAAACGGATTGATCGATACCCTGAGCCAGCGCCTGAGCATCGGCATCGCCGCTGGTGCTATTGGCAAGGGCAGAAGAGCCCACATTCAGCGTACCGCTGTTGTCGATGGTTCCGCTGGCGCTGTCGAAAGTGCTGTCGGCGAGCTGACGGATTCCCAGTGCGGCAGCGTTGGCGGTGGCGGTGTCCTGCGCTGCCGCATTGGCCAGCGCGCTAACGGTCAGGTCGTTGCTGGTGATGTTGCCGGTCGCCGTGCCGCTGTTGGAGGTGACCTCCTGAGTCAGGCCCTCGGCATTGGCATTGGCTGTCGCGAAACTGCTGGTGCTGGTCGCCTGGGCGGTGCCGGTGATTGTCGCCGCGCCGCTGCTCGTGATCGTCGCCGAGGCGTTGCCGTTGTTGGAGTTTACCCGCTGGTCGATACCTTCCGCCAGCACCCGCGCGTTCGCAGATTGCTGGGCATCCGCTTCGGCTAGGGCCGAGGAGGTCAGGGTGCCGCTGTTGGTGATCGTACCTGTGGCTTCACCGTTCTGGGTAGAAACGAACTGATTGATTCCGACGGTCTCTGCTATGGCATCGGCAAAGCTGCTGGCGCTGTCGGCGTCCGCCTTCGCTTCGACGAAAATCGAGCCGCTGTTGGCGATCATGCCCTCAGCGTTGCCGTTGGCAGTAATGATAGACTGGTCGACGCCAGTCCCATAGGCATCGGCTTCGGCGCTGAACTGAGCGGAGGCGCTCGCCAGCACCGTGACATCGAGGCTGCTGGAGCTGGTGTTGGTCACCGTGCCACTGGCGTCGCCACTGCCATAGCTGTTGATGGCCTGATCGATACCCACGCCGACTCCCGAAGCCCCCGCATACACGCCGTCGCTGTCGGCTAGCGAGCTGACGTCGACACTCAAGGAGCCGTCGTTGTTGACCGTGCCGGAAGCAGTGGCGCTGGAGGCGACGTTCTGGCCGATGCCGGTGGCGGTAACGTCCGCGGCCGCGCTGCCCGAGGTGGAGGCATCGGCAAGTGCCAGAACCTCGATCTGCCCGCCGGCGGAGTTGGCGATCGTCCCGCTGGCCATCGCCGAGGCCGCGACCGACTGGGAGATGCCGACGGCATCGATTGCGGCATTGGCGTTGTTGCTGACGCTGAGCGCCGAGGCGCCGACGTTGACCGTCAGATTGCCGCTGCTGGTTATCGTTCCCGTGGCAACGCCGGAGCCGGAGGCTTCGACGACCTGCTCGATGCCCAGTCCCTCGCCGCTGGCCTCGACCCTGCCTGGCCCGCTGGCCGAGGCGAAGCCGTTGACGCTCAGATTGTTGCTCGCGATGTTGCCGGTCGCGTCGGTGCCGAGATTCTCGCCGACGACCTGCTGGGTGATGCCCTCGGCCTCGACCTCGGCCTCGGCACGATCGAAAGCATCGGTCGAGCCGGCGTAGGCTGTGGCGAAGGCGTTGGAGGTCACATTGCCGCCGTTGACGATGGTGGCGTTGGCGAATTCGCCGCTGGCAAAGACATCCTGGTCGAGGCCCAGGCTCTGCGCGTAGGCGGTGCCGTCGCCGCTGCTGGAATCCGCGTCGGCGTCGGCATCGGCGGTCACGCTCACGCTGCCGCTGTTGGTCAGCGTGGCGGTCGCATTGCCGCTGAACGATAGGATGTTCTGCTCCAGACCGGCCGCCTCGGCGTCGGCGTCAAGGCTCTCGCCGCCGACCCCCTGGGCGCTGGACAGCACGTCGACGCTGCCCGAGCTGGAATTGACCATCGTGCCGCTGGCGTCGAGCTGCGCTTCGACCTCCTGGATCATGCCGATGGCGAGGCTTTGCGGGGTGCTGCTGCCGATCCCGCTGCCCGAGGTATCGGTGACGGCAAGGGCAATCGCGGTGACGTCGATGCTGCCGCTGTTGTTGGCGGTGGCGCTGGCCGAACCGGATTCCGCTGTCGCGGACTGCAGCACGCCATAGGCGCGGGCCGAAGCGTCGACGCCGTCCGTAATGTTCGGGTCGTCGACCGTGGCGTTGGCGACAACCTCGATGTTGCCGCTGTTGCCGAACAGGACTTCCGCAAGGCCGGACTCGGACTCCACGCTCTGCTGGATAGCGGCCGCCTCGGCGGTGGCGTCGAGGCTCTCGCCGAGCACGCCGCTGGCGCTGGCGGTAACGGCGAGGTTGCCGCTGACGTTGGCATCGGCGCGCGCGAGATCTTGGGCTTCGACATCCTGCACGATGCCGGCCGCGTTGGCCTGGGCGGTTTCGAACTGACCGGAGATCGTGGCGTTGGAGGCGACCGAGAACGCGCCGCCGACAGTGGCGGTGGCGCTGGCATTGCCCTCCTCGCTGAAAGCGTTCTGCAAAACGCCGACCGCGAGCGCTTCGGACTCCACATCGTCCAGCGTGCCGCCGCCGGCGTTGGTCGAGGCAGCGACGTTTGTGGTCCCCGTCGCGGTTGCCTGCAGCAGGGCGTCGCCGTTGTCGGCTTCCGCCGTCTGAGCGATGCCGGCGGCGAAGGCTTCGGCGAGGGCGGAGCCGCTGGTTGCCGCGAAGGCCGAGGCGAAGACGTCGAGGCTTCCGGTGCTCTCCGCCGTCAGGGTGACATTGCCGTCGGCGTTGCCTAGCTGGCCGATACCGACGGCCGCCGCATTGACGAAGGCGTCGACGCCGCTGATCGCGGCGGTCGCAGAGACGTCGATGCTGCTGGGACTGCTGTTGATCGCGGTGGCGACGGCGTCGCCGGAGGTGCTCTCGACATACTGGTCAATGCCGGCGGCGTAGGACTCGACATTGCCATCGCCGCCCAGCACCCCTGTGCTGGCCTCGACAGAGATCGCGCCGCTGTTGTTCGCCGTCGCGCTTGCCAGGCTGGACGCCGAGACGTTCTGCTGGATACCGGCCGCGGAAGCCAGCTGGTCGTCGCCGAAGCCGGTATTCACCGTGGCGGTGACGTCGATGTTGCCGCTGTTGTTCGCGGTCGCGCTGGCGTTGCCGTTGAGGCTCTCGACCGACTGCACGATGCCGCCGGCCTGCGCGGACTGGAAGCCTGCTTGGCCAAAGGCGTTCCCGGCCGTCGCTGAAGCGGCGATGTTGCCGCTGTTGTCGGCGGTTGCCGCAGCGGTGCCGCCGGCGGAGACGTTCTGGTTGATGCCGGCCGCTGCCGCGGACTGGTTTTGGTCCGCCCCCGAGCCGATGACGGTTCCGGTGGCTAGGATGTCGCCGGCATTGGTCGCCGTCGCCGAAGCGTTGCCGGAGGAGTCGGTCGCGCTCGCCTGCTGGTCGATTCCGTAGGCCTGCGCGCTGCCGTTGCCGCTGGTCGACGTGCCGAGATCCGCCAGCGCCGAGGCGGTGACCGTGCCGCCGCTGCTGTTGGTCGCGCTCAGGGTCGCCTGGCTCGAAGCCTGAGCGTTCTGCGCGATACCGCTGGCGACAGCCTCGATGGTGCCGGTCTCGCCGAAGAACAGCTCGCCCGTGGCGTTGGCATTTAAGTTGCCGCTGTTCAAGGCGTCGAGAGTCGCGGTGTCGACCTCGCCGGCATTCTGGGCGATCCCGTTGGCGTTGGCGAAGGCGGAGCCGGCGCCGGAGGTGCCGGCGAAGGCGCTCGCGAAGATATCGCCGCTGTTTTCGGATTCCAGATCGGCGAGGTCGCCGACGCTACCGGTGCCGTCGGCGGATTGCAGGATGCCGTTGGCGGTGGCGTTGGCGAAATCGGCGCCAAAAGCCCCGGCGAAGACATTGATCGCGCCGCTGTTGGACGCAGAAGAGGTGGTGTTTGCGGAATCGACGCTCGACTGCTCGATGCCGGTGCCCATCGCATCAGCCGTCGTTCCCGAATCGAAGACGAGGACGTCGATGCTCGAAGCGCCAGAGTTGGTCACCTGGCTGGCCACGCTGGACGCGCTTGCGCCGCCGCCGATCACGCCGTTGCCGACCGAGATGCCCACGCCGCGCGTGCCGCCGCTGCCGTTCGCCGTGACCGCGACGTTGCCGGAGTTGTCGATCGTGGCGTCCACATTGCCGGAAGAATAAACGGCGATGCCGTAGCCATAGGTCTCGCCGGCGCTCGAGGCGTCCACCTCGATATCGCCGACGTTCTCGATCGAAGACTCCACGTCGCCGCCGGTCGAGCTGCCGACGTAGATTCCGGCCGCCCAGTCCTGCGACGTGCCGGAGACATTGCTGCCGGCGCGGATCAGGCCGAAGTTGCCGATGTCGGCGTTGGAGGCGGTGATCTGCGAATCCAGGACAAGGATGCCGGTGACGTTGCCGAAGACTTCGCCGTCCTCGGCGATCAGCACGCCGTAGTCGGTCAGCGGCGAAGTGGTCGAGTTGATCGTGGTGCCGTTGATGATGGCGATGCCATTGCCGCTGGGGGTCGCGGCGGCGCTGCTGCCGATCTGAATTCCGGGGGAAACGATTACGCCGCCGGGGGCAATGTCGGCGTTGTCGATCAGGATCCAGTCGTAGGATATCAAGGGGACGACGGAGCCTTGATCCGTGTTCACAGTCAGCCCCTGGGCCCGGGCATCCCTGATCGTCAGCTTGCCGAGCGTTCCGGCGCTGGCCGCCAGACCTAGAACGGAAGTGGTGAGGAAAAGAGTCCGAAAAGCTGACGAAGTACGGAACTTACTCATGGTGCCCCCAGTGATGTCTTTCGCAGGCTGATAGTACGCCCCTAGATGAATTCTATTTTCGCATGATGAAGCTAACGTAAAATTACCGCACGCAGAACCTCTCATGACCGTCCGGGGTGCAAGAAAGTGGCTGAAAAGCTGCTGCAGTCCTAAATTTGTTGCAGCCTGGCCACATTTTTTTCGCTCTGGCGGCTAGCGCCGCGCAAGATTATTATCTCAATAAAATAACATAACTCTTGTGTATTTTTTTGCCGCGCAAAAGCCGGGCGCTTTGGCCCGGCAGCTGCGGCAGGTGGAATTAGTTGCTGTTTTGCTGGTCCTGGGTGACGCGCGCCAGGATCGCGGCGAAGGTGTTGAGGTCCGGCAGGCCGGTCTGTGGAATATCCGCCTCGCCCTGGAAGGCCGAGATCGCCTCCGCGGTGCGCTCGCCGAACACGCCGTCGACGTTTCCGGCATAGCGGCCGCTGTCCTTGAGATACTGCTGCACCATCGCCAGCGCGTCCTTGCGCACCCGCACCGTCTGTTCGCCGCGGCTCAGTTCGATCACCGGGCTGGCCGCGCTGAGCTGCATCGGTGCGAACACCCGGGCCAGGCGGAAGACGGCGTTCTCGAAGGGAATGTCCTGGCTCTGCCGGCAGATCCGCGCCACCAGCTGAGCGATATCGTTGGCCGTGGAGATCGGCAGAACGTCGTAGGCCCCCTGCTGCCCCCGGTTCAGACTGGTCAGATAGCCCTGCGCCCAGGAGACGTAGAGCAGCACCTCCTGGTTGTCGGCGCCCTGGTCGACAACGCTGAGATACTGTGCGCAGCTCTGCGAGCCCGCGCCGTTCACCGCGAAGTTTCCTTCGGAATCGATGGCCAGGGCTGGCGAAGCGCCGACCAGGCCGGCTGCAATGATCAGGTGGCTAAGGCGAAACATGGTTCCTCCAAAAAAAGCGGCGAGGGGAGTTATGCCTCCCCCCGCCTTTTGACGCAATGGCGCCGTCGTGAAGCTTCAGATCAGAAGCTGCCC
>JBBEAM010000009.1:0-604488 GCA_040882845.1 Rhodovibrionaceae bacterium
CCTACTCGACGATCTTGGAGACGACGCCTGCACCGACGGTGCGTCCGCCTTCGCGGATCGCAAAGCGCAGTCCCTCGTCCATGGCGATCGGCGCGATCAGTTCCACGTCCATCGACACGTTGTCCCCGGGCATCACCATCTCCGTGCCCTCCGGCAGCTCCACCACGCCCGTCACGTCGGTGGTGCGGAAGTAAAACTGCGGACGGTAGTTGGTGAAGAACGGCGTGTGACGGCCGCCCTCCTCCTTGGTCAGGATGTAAGCCTCGGCCTTGAACTTGGTGTGCGGCGTGATCGTCCCCGGCTTGGCCAGAACCTGGCCGCGCTCGACGTCCTCGCGCCCAACGCCGCGCAGCAGCGCCCCGATGTTGTCGCCAGCCTCGCCGGAATCCAGCAGCTTGCGGAACATCTCCACGCCCGTCACCGTCGTCTTCTGGGTGTCGCGGATGCCGACGATCTCAACCTCGTCGCCAACCTTGACGATGCCCCGCTCGATACGCCCCGTCACAACCGTCCCGCGGCCCGAAATCGAGAACACGTCCTCGATCGGCATCAGAAACGGCTGGTCCTTCGGCCGGTCGGGCTGCGGAACGTAGTCGTCCACCGCCTTCATCAGCTCCAAAATCGCGCTCTTGCCGATCGTCTCGTCGCTGTCCTCGATCGCCGCCAGCGCCGATCCCTTGACGATCGGAATGTCGTCGCCAGGAAAGTCGTAGGACGACAGCAGCTCGCGAATCTCCAACTCGACAAGCTCGATCAGCTCCTCGTCGTCGACCTGATCCACCTTGTTCATGAACACAACGATCGCAGGAACGCCAACCTGACGCGCCAGGAGAATGTGCTCGCGGGTCTGCGGCATCGGACCGTCCGAGGCCGAAACCACCAAAATCGCGCCGTCCATCTGCGCCGCGCCCGTGATCATGTTCTTCACGTAGTCCGCGTGACCCGGGCAATCCACGTGCGCATAGTGCCGCGCAGCCGTCTCATACTCGACGTGCGCCGTCGAAATCGTGATCCCGCGCGCCTTCTCCTCAGGCGCCTTGTCGATCTGATCGTAAGACGTGTAGGTCGAACCACCCGTCTCAGCCAGGATCTTCGTGATCGCCGCCGTCAAGGTCGTCTTGCCATGATCGACATGACCGATCGTCCCAATGTTGCAGTGCGGCTTCGTCCGCTCAAATTTCGACTTCGACATTCTGCTTTCCCGTAATCTGTAAATCTGCCTGCCCGTAGCGGGCCCGTCGTCATCAACCTGCCGGTGAAACCGTCATGCCCGCGCTGGAGCGGGTGACGGGAATCGAACCCGCATAACCAGCTTGGAAGGCTGGGGCTCTACCATTGAGCTACACCCGCATTCGCCGTGCGCCTCGGCCACCCGACACCGAAATGGTGGAGGGGGTTGGATTCGAACCAACGTAGGCTAAGCCAACGGGTTTACAGCCCGTCCCCTTTAACCACTCGGGCACCCCTCCGTGCCGTTCTTTCCAGCAAAGTACACCCGCGAAAAACCGAGCCCAAAGACCCGGGACCAAGCGGCTGCGAACTATCGAGAAATTCACCTCGGTGTCAATCCAAAAACACGACAAAAAGCGCCGCGTTCCGCTCCTTCGACCTTGGGGAGTGGAAAGCAGCACTTGCCCAGCCCTTAGCTGGTGTATCAATAGTAGAGACGATGAGCTCGAAACGCAAGACCCGCAGACTTCCAGCATCCCGAGAAAGGCGCCCCGCCGCCGGCAAGCAGGCGACGGGGCAATGGCTCTGGGGCGCCCATGCCGTGCTCGCCGCGCTGGCCAACCCGCAGCGGCTCCCGGCGCGGCTGATTCTAACCCCCGAGGCGGCGCAGCGCCACGCGGCGGAGCTGCACCCGCTGCTGGCCGAGCGCCCGGAGCTGCGGCCCGAGTCGCTCGGCCGCGAGGCCTTCGCAAAGCTGCTGCCCGAGGGGGCGGTGCATCAGGGCATCGCGCTGGCGACCCCCGCCCTGCCGCAGCCCGGGCTCGAAGAGCTGCTGCACGGCAACGCTGGCCGCGCGAGCGTCGTAATCGTGCTCGATCAGGTTACCGACCCGCACAACGTCGGCGCCATCCTGCGCTCGGCCGCGGTGTTCGGCGCCGATGCATTGATCACCACGGAGCGTCATGCCCCGCAGGAAAACGGCGTGCTGGCCAAGTCCGCCTCCGGCGCCCTGGAGCACCTGCCCTATATCCGCGTCACCAATCTGGCGCGCGGGCTGGAGGCGCTCAAGGCAGCCGAGTATTGGTGCCTGGGCTTCGCCTCGGAAGCGGCCGAGGCGCTCGGCGGCTTTGCCGCGCCGCCACGCACGGCCCTGGTCCTCGGCGCTGAAGGACTTGGCCTGCGACGCCTGACCCGCGAGGCCTGCGACCTGCTGGTGCGCCTGCCGGTGCGCGGCGCGATCCGGGACCTCAACGTCTCCAATGCCGCCGCGGTCGGGCTTTACGAGCTCCTCGGGCGCAGCAGCAAGGGCGAAACCTAATAAGACATTTTTCGGGCAGCAGGGATGCTGGCTGCCCCCTCCGCGTAGGACTTCTCAACCGCCGGAATTCGCCGGTGGAGCAACGAGAGGATCTTACAATGAGACGCTTCTTCATTGCCGCCGTCCTGGGCGCTCCCCTGCTCATCGCCAGTCCCGTCTTGGCGGCAGTCGGCAACAGCGATTTCGACGGTCGGACGGAGCAGGCCGCCTTCTCCGCCTCCAGTCTGGCGCCGGGGCAGACCATCCTGGGCGCCCTTGAGCGGCTGACGCCGGAGAGCAAGGCCGCCAAGAGCGGTCCCGCGCTAGCCCATGATTCGCAGCGCAACGGCCTGTGGTGGCTGCAGGTCGGCATCGGCGACAGCTGGGGCAAAGACCGCCGCCGCCACGACCACGGCTGGAACAAGCACCGCGGCTGGAACAAGAAGCATGGCTGGAACAAGAAACACGGCCATAAGCAATGGAGCCACTGGGACCGGGACCGCAAGCACCGCGGCTGGGACCGGGATCGGCGTCGCGGCTGGGATGACCATGACCGCCGCCGCCACGGCCATCGCGACCGGGACCGCGATCACCACCGCGGCCACCGCCGCTAAACCCCGGCTCACCCTGCTTCACTGTAGCGCAAGAGGATACCCGCTATGAACAAGACCCTCATCGCCTTGGCCGCGCTGGCGACCGCAATCTACGGGACCGCCGCCCTGGCGGATCAGGACGAAAGCCACCGCGGCGGCAAGATGTTCCAGGCCGCCGATAGCGACGGCAGCGGCGGTTTGAGCATGGAGGAGCTGCGTAGCGTCTCGCTCGACCGCTTCGCCAAGAAGGATCTGGACGGCGACGGCACCATTACCCGCGAGGAATGGAACTTACGCCACAACCAGATGTTCGACTCTCGCGATCTTGACGGTGACGGCGAGATTTCCCAGGCGGAGCAGGAAAGCTCTCTCGAGAGCTTCTTCTCCGAGGGCGACGCCGACAGCGACGGCGAGCTCGACAAGGGAGAGCTGCGCGCCGCCATCAAGTCGCACATCAAGAGCGTCCAGTAACCCTGCTGTCACCTCCCCCGAGACCGACGGCGGCAGGCTGGGCGCTCAGGAAACGGGCGGTTCCACGGAACCGCCCGTTTTCGCATCCGCATGCCGCTAAAAGCTGGGGGGCGTGCAGGCTGAAACCACCACGGCCTCGGCCTCGCCGACATTGCGGAAGCGGTGCGGCAGCCGGCTGTCGAAGTAATAGGCCTCGCCGGCCTGCAGCACCCGACGCTGGTCGCCCACGGTAACCTCGAGCTCGCCGGCGACGACCACCCCGCCCTCCTCAGCTTCGTGCCGGAGCATGGCCTCGCCGGTATCGGCACCGGGGGCGTAGCGTTCGTGCAGGATCTGCAGGGCGCGTTCGGAAAGATCCCGCCCGAGCTGGCGGTAGGAAACCGCGCCGCCTGCGATCTCGACCAGTTCCTCGGCGGCGAAGAACACCCGGCTGCGCGGCGGCGCCTCCCAGGAAAAGAATTCGGCCAAGGCGACCGGCAGGCCGTCGAGCACCTTCTTCAGCATGCCGACCGAGGGGCTGGTCTTGTTCTGCTCGATCAAGGAGATCACGGCGTTGGAGACCCCTGCGCGTTTGGCGAGCTCGCGCTGTGAGAAACCGTGGGCGATGCGCAGAGCCTTCAGGCGCTGCCCGAGATCGAAGGGTTGGTCCATGGCGCACCTGTTTTCTTGCTTAGTATATTTAACGTAAATGCCATGCCTCTGCCGATTTTGGCAAGCAACAACTCGCGATTGTCAAATTTCATAACCACGCGTAAACTCGCCGCCTTACTCAGCTGTGCACGCGAGGTTCCCATGGACGGCTCGATCCTGGGCGTCAATCCCGACGCCACGCCAAACGATCTCGACAGCTACTGGATGCCCTTCACTTGGAACCGCAATTTCAAGAAGCATCCCATGCTGCTGGCTTCGGCCAAGGACATGCACTACACGACGGTCAATGGCCAGCAGGTGCTCGACGGCACCGCCGGGCTGTGGTGCTGCAACGCCGGCCACAGCCGCGAGAGGATCGTCAAGGCGGTGCAGCAGACCGTCGAGCACCTCGACTACGCGCCCAGTTTTCAGCTTGGCCACCCCCTTCCCTTCGAGCTTGCCTCGCGGCTGACCACGCTGCTGCCAAAGAGCTTCGACCACGTCTTCTTCTGCAACTCCGGCTCGGAGGCTGTGGACTCGGCACTGAAGATCGCACTGGCCTATCACAGGGTGCGCGGCGACGCCGCGCGGACCCGGCTGATCGGTCGCGAGCGCGGCTATCACGGCACCGGCTTCGGCGGCATCTCGGTCGGCGGCATCGTCAAGAACCGGATGTTCTGGGGGCCGCTGATCAACGGCGTCGATCACCTGCCGCACACCCATGACCTGGAACACAACGCCTACAGCCGTGGCCAACCGGAATGGGGCGCGCATCTCGCCGACGAACTGGAGCGCATCGTCGCGCTGCACGACGCCTCGACTGTCGCCGCGGTGATCGTCGAGCCGGTGGCCGGCTCGACCGGCGTGCTGATTCCGCCCAAGGGCTATCTGCAGCGGCTGCGCGAGATCTGCGACAAGCACGGCATCCTGCTGATCTTCGACGAGGTCATCACCGGCTTCGGCCGCCTCGGCACCGGCTTCGCCACGGAGTACTTCGGGGTCAAGCCGGACATCATCACCTGCGCCAAGGGCCTGACCAACGGCGTCATCCCCATGGGTGGCGTGATCTGCCGTGAGGGCATCTACGACGCCTTCATGGACTGGGCCGACGACAGCGGCAACACCATCGAGCTGTTCCACGGCTACACCTACACCGGCCATCCCGTGGCGGCCGCCGCCGGCCTGGCGACGCTGGAGGTCTATAAGGAAGACGGCCTGTTCGACCGCTGCGCCGAGCTTTCCTCCTACTGGGAAGATGCCGTGCACAGCCTCAAGGGCACGCGCCACGTCATCGACCTGCGCAACCTCGGCCTGATCGCCGGAATCGAATTGGAGCCGCGCGACGGCGCCCCGGGCAAACGCGGCTACGAGGCCTTTACCCGCTGCTTCGACGAGGGCGTGCTGATCCGGGTGACAGCCGACATCATCGCGCTCTCGCCGCCGCTGATCATCGAGAAGGCGCAGATCGACAGGATCTTCGAGACCTTGAAGCAGGTCTTGAACGCCCTCGACTAGACGGCGTAAAGCTGGTGCCATCTGCGGAGCGTCCTGCAGGACGCTCCGCATGCGTTTCGATAGCTAGGGGAAGAGAAGATGCTTGTCGGCGTTCCCAAGGAAATCAAGAAACAGGAATACCGGGTCGGACTGACGCCCTCTTCGGTGCGCGAATTAATCCATCACGGACACAAGGCGCTGGTCGAGACCAAGGCCGGTCTCGGCATCGGCTTCACCGACGCCGACTACAATGCCGCCGGCGCGCAGATCGCCAAGTCCGCGGCCGAGGTCTTCGCCAAGGCCGAGATGATCGTCAAGGTGAAGGAGCCGCAGCCCAAGGAATGCGCGATGCTGCGCCCCGACCAGATCCTCTTCACCTATCTCCACCTAGCTCCGGACCTGCCGCAGACCAAGGGGCTGGTGAAATCCGGCTGCATCGCCGTCGCCTACGAGACCGTGACCGACCGCCACGGCCGCCTACCCCTGCTGGCGCCGATGAGCGAAGTCGCGGGCCGGATGTCCGTGCAGGTCGGCGCCCACTGCCTGGAAAAGGAACAGGGCGGCTCCGGCATGCTGCTCGGGGGCGTACCCGGCGTCGCCGCGGCCAAGGTGGTGGTGATCGGCGGCGGTGTCGCCGGCACCAACGCGGCGCGCATGGCGATGGGCATGGAGGCCCATGTCACCGTCATCGACAAATCCCTCGACCGCCTCTACGAGCTCGACATGCAGTTCGGCGCGATGCTGAACACCATCTACTCGACGGTCGATGCCATCGAGCAGCACGTGCTCGGCGCCGACCTGGTGATCGGCGCGGTGCTGGTGCCCGGCGCCGCGGCACCCAAGCTGGTGACCCGTAGGATGATCAAGCAGATGCGCCCCGGCTCGGTGCTGGTCGACATCGCCATCGACCAGGGCGGCTGTTTCGAGACCAGCAAGGCGACCACCCACGACAAGCCGACCTATGTGGTCGACGACGTGGTCCATTACTGCGTCGCCAACATGCCCGGCGCCGTGGCCCGCACCTCGACCATCGCCCTCAACAACGCCACCCTGCCCTTCGCGCTGGCGCTGGCCAACAAGGGCGTGCGCAAGGCTCTGGCCGACGACCACCATCTGCTGGAAGGGCTCAACGTCGCCCAGGGCAAGATCACCTACAAGGCGGTCGCCGAGGCGCACAGGATGAACTTCGTGACGCCGCAGGAAGCCCTCGGCCTCTCGGTCTAGCCATGGCGGCCGAAGCGCAACCCGACGTCCAGGTCGACAACGAGCGCTGCCGCGTCACCCGCTGGCGCTTCGCCCCCGGCGCGGCGACCGGCTGGCACCGCCACGAATACGACTACGTGATCGTCCCGGTGGTCACGGGACGGCTGAAGCTGATCGGGCCGGACGGCGCGGAGAGCTTCGCCGAGCTGGAAGCCGGCGTGTCCTATTTCCGCGAGGCCGGCATTGAGCACGACGTGATCAACGACAGCGGCCACGACTTCGCCTTCGTCGAAGTGGAGTTCAAGGGCGGCAAGCGCGCCCAGGCGAGCGGTTTCTAGCCCAGCGCGTCCTTGATCCGGAACCAGGCCATGGCCAGCGCCAGAACCGGCGTGCGCAGCACCAGCCCGCCGGGAAAATGGCTGTGCGGCAGCTTGGCGAAGAGATCGAGCCGCTCCTGCTCGCCGGCCACCGCCTCGGCCAGGACCCTGCCCATCAGCCCGGTCAGCGCCACACCCTGGCCGGAATAGCCCTGGGCGAAGTAGAGATTGCTTCCGAGCCTGCCGACATGCGGCGAGCGGTTCATCGAAATGCCGACCCGCCCGCCCCAGACACGGTCGAAGGGCACGTCGCCGAGCTGCGGAAAGGTCCGTTGCATGTCCCGCTGCAGCGCCTGCCTCAGATTTGGCGGGTCGATCAGGGAATAGCTGGCGAGGCCGCCGAACAGCAGCCGGCGGTCCGGGCTCAGCCGGTAGTAGTTGACGATGAAGCGGCTGTTGGAGACGGCGTCGTTGCCGGGCAGCAGGCGCCGTGCCGTTGCCTCGTCGAGCGGCGGGGTCGCGCCGATGTAGTTGGCGATCGGCATCACAATGCCGGTGAGCTGCGGCACCAAGCGCCCGAGATAGGCGTTGCAGCAGACCAGCACGGCCCCCGCCGTCACCTGTCCCTGCGGGGTGTGCACCACGGCCTGCCGGCCCTGTTCGATGCGCTGCACCGGGCTCGCCTCGTGGATCTCTGCGCCGGCCTCCTTGGCGGCGCGGGCCAGGCCCAGCGCGTAGTTGAGCGGATGCAGATGCCCCGCCCCGCTTTCCCAGACGCCGCCGACATAGTCGGGACTGTCGACGAAGGCGCGGGACTGCTCAGGCGTCGCCGCCCATTTGAACTCGGCGTCGTAGCCGTAGTGCCCGATCCAGTTCTCGCAGCTCTCGTTGAGCTCTTTCAGATGCCCCGGCTTGCAGGCCGCCATGTAGTAACCCCAGGTCAGGTCGCAGTCGATCCGGTGCTTTTCGACCCGCTCGCGGACGATCCCCTTGGACTCCTCGGCCAGATCCCAGAAGCGCTTTGCGCCTTCGCGGCCGGCCCACTTCTCGATCTTCTCCATGCCGCAGGAATAGCCGGTGCAGACCTGCCCGCCGTTGCGGCCCGAGGCGCCCCAGGCGATTCGGTTGGCCTCCAGCAGGATCACCTTGTAGCCGCGCTCGGCGAGATTCAGCGCCGCCGAGATACCGGTCAGGCCGCCGCCGATCACGCAGACGTCGGCACGAGACTCGCCTTCCAGCGGCAGATGGACGCTCGGGTCGTTCAGCGTCGCCGCATAGTAGGATTCGATATGCTCTTCGTGCTGCATCGCTGATCGACCGGCTTGCCTGGAAATGACTTGCGGAGTAGCAAGAAGCGGGCGCTTCCTGCCCGCTTGGATTTAGCAGGTTCCTGCATGGCTTATATTGACGATTTTCTCAAGAAGCACCGCATTGAAGAGGTCGAGTGCCTGATCCCCGACATGGCGGGTATCGCGCGCGGCAAGATCATCCCGGCCGAGAAGTTCATCAGCGGCAAGCGCGCCGCAGGTCTGCGCATTCCCGAATCCGTGTTCATCCAGACCGTGACCGGCGGCTATCCCGACGACGACGGTGTGACCAACGACGCCCAGGTCGATGTCTATCTGGTGCCCGACGAGAAGACCATCCGCACCGTCCCCTGGTATCCCGATCCCACGGCGCAGGTAATCTGCGACGCCTACTTCCTCGACGACACGCCGGTCACCTTCTCCGCCCGCTATGTCCTCAAGCGGGTGCTGGAGCTCTACGCCGAGCAGGGCTGGACGCCGATCATCGCGCCGGAGCTGGAGTTCTATCTGGTCGACAAGAACACCGATCCGGACTATCCGCTGCTGCCGCCGATCGGCCGTTCCGGCCGCCGCGAAACCTCGCGCCAGGCCTTTGGGCTGGACGCCGTCAACGAGTTCGATCCGCTGTTCGAGGAGGTTTACGACTTCTGCGACGCAATGCGGGTCGAGGTCGATACCTTGACCCACGAGGGCGGCTCCGCCCAGATGGAGATGAACTTCAACCACGGCGACGCCCTGGAGCTCGCCGACCAGGCGCTGCTGTTCAAGCGCGGCGTGCGCGAGGCGGCCCTGCGTCACAACGTCTATGCCACCTTCATGGCCAAGCCGATGCAGGGCGAACCCGGCAGCTCCATGCACATCCACCAGTCGGTGATCGACAGCAAGACCGGGCGCAACCTCTTTGCCACCAAGACTGGCAAGGATACCCGCCTGTTCATGCATCACATCGCCGGCCTGCAGCGCTACCTGCCGGCGGCGATGCCGCTGCTGGCCCCCAACGTCAACTCCTACCGGCGGCTGATTCCCGACAGCGACGCGCCGATCAACACCCACTGGGGAACCGACAACCGCACCGTCGGCTTCCGCGTGCCGATCTCCCCGGCCGCCGGGCGGCGGGTCGAAAACCGGGTCGCCGGCGCCGACGCCAACCCCTATCTGGCGATCGCCGGCTCGCTGGCCTGCGGCTATCTGGGAATGATGGAGAAGCTGAAGCCGACCAAGGCGATCGAGGGCAGCGCCTATCGCCTGGCGCACACCCTCCCGCGCACGCTGCATCATGCCCTCGACCGGCTGGGCGCCTCGCGGCCGCTGAAGAACGTGCTGGGCGACGACTTCGTCGAGGTCGTCCGCGCGGTCAAGGACGCCGAGCTCAACGCCTACCAGCAGGTGATCTCCTCCTGGGAGCGCGAGCACCTGCTGCTCAACGTCTGAAGCATTGCTGCCATCGCGAATCGCCGCAGCGCGGGGTGTGGTGCGGCCGCTGCCGGACTGATAAACTCTCGCCCATGAACGCGCTGCACTTGACCACGCCGATGCCGCACTCGAAGCAGTTCGAGCTGCTGATCCTCTGTGCCCGAATCGGGTTTAACCCTTAGGTGAAGACAGAGTCTTAAGCGCCTCTGATCTAACACTTCACCAAAGGATTCCATCATGTCCACACAACCCGAACGCAACACCACCGTGCGCTGGCGGCAGCTCGACGCCCGCCACCATTTCAAGCCCTTCACCGACAATGCCGAGATGGTCAAGAAGGGCGGCGCCAGGATCATCGAAAAGGCCGACGGCATCACCCTGACCGATTCCGAAGGCAAGCAGCTGCTCGACGCCATGGCCGGGCTGTGGTGCGTCAACGTCGGCTACGGCCGCGACCGCCTAGCCAAGGCGGCGCACGACCAGATGCTCGAGCTGCCCTACTACAACACCTTCTTCAAGACGGCGACGCCGCCGACGGTGGAGCTGGCCGAGAAGCTGGCGGAGATCACGCCGGAGGGCCTGGACCACGTCTTCTTCGGCTCCAGCGGGTCCGAGGCCAACGACACCGTGGTGCGGATGGTCAAGCGCTACTGGAACGTCAAAGGCAAGAAGGACAAGAAGATCTTCCTGTCGCGCGAGTACGCCTATCACGGCAGCACCATGGCCTCGGCCAGCCTCGGCGGCATGACGCCGATGCACACCGCCTCCGACCTGCCGCTCGCCGGCTTCGAGCATGTCATGCCGCCCTACTGGTACGACTACGGCGGCGACATGTCCGCAGAGGATTTCGGCCTCAAGGCGGCGCAGGCTTTTGAGGAGAAGATCCTCGAGCTCGGCGCCGACAAGGTCGCGGCGATCATCGGCGAGCCGGTGATGGGCGCCGGCGGCGTGATCGTTCCGGCCTCGACCTACTGGCCCGAGGTGCAGCGCATCTGCGAGAAGTACGACGTCCTGCTGATCGCCGACGAGGTGATCTGCGGCTTCGGGCGGACCGGCAGCTGGTTCGGCTGCGATACCTACGACATCAAGCCGGACCTGATGCCGATGGCCAAGGGCATCACCTCCGGTTACCTGCCCCTGTCGGCGGTGATGGTCGGCAAGAAAGTCGGCGAGACGCTGTTCCACGGCGGCGGCGACTTCGCCCACGGCTACACCTACTCCGGCCATCCCGCCTGCTGCGCGGTGGCGATCGAGAACATCAAGATCATGGAGGAGGAAGGCCTGGTCGAGAAGGTCGGCACGGAAACCGGCCCCTATCTGCAGGAAAAGCTGCAGGACTTCCTCGACCACCCGCTGGTCGGCGAGGTCCGCGGCGTCGGCCTGCTCGGCGCCATGGAGCTGGTCAAGGACAAGAAGACCCGCAGCCACTTCGACGATCTCGGCAAGGTCGGCGGCATCTGCCGCGACCACTGCATGGACAACGCCGTGGTGCTGCGCGCCGTGCGCGACTGTATGGTGATGTCGCCGCCGCTGATCATGGAGAAGCGGGATATCGACGAGATGCTGAATAGGGCCCGCAAGGCGCTCGACGCCACGGCCAAGGATCTCGGCGTCATGTAAATAGGGGGAGGCGGCGCTTCGCGCGCCGCCTCTTTCGCCCCGGACTCGAAGAGGCTTCGATGACCGAAATCACCCTGGCTGCCACCCAGATGCCCTGCTCCTGGAACATCGAGAAGAATCTCGACCGGGCCGAGGAGCTGGTGCGCGAGGCCGCCGGCGAGGGCGCCCAGGCGATTCTCCTGCAGGAGCTGTTCGAAACGCCCTACTTCTGCCCCGATCAGAAGCAGGAGCTTTTCGCTCTCGCCAAGCCGCGCAAAGACAACCCGCTTCTCGCGCGCTTCTCGGAGCTGGCGAGGGAGCTCGAGGTCGTGCTGCCGATTTCCTTCTTCGAACGCGCCAACAACGCCTACTTCAACTCGCTCTGCGTCTTCGACGCCGACGGCCGCGACCTCGGGCTCTACCGGAAGAGCCACATTCCCGACGGCCCCGGCTATCAGGAGAAGTTCTACTTCAACCCCGGCGACACCGGCTTCAAGACCTTCAAGACGCGCTTTGCCACCATCGGCGTCGGCATCTGCTGGGACCAGTGGTTTCCCGAGTGTGCCCGCGCCATGGCGCTGCAGGGCGCCGAGGTGCTGTTCTACCCCACCGCCATCGGCAACGAGCCGCAGGACCCCTCGCTCGATTCCAAGGACCACTGGCAGCGCGCCATGCAGGGCCATTCGGCATCGAACATGCTGCCGCTGGTCGCCGCCAACCGGGTCGGCAGCGAGATCTCCGACGCCGCCACCATGAACTTCTACGGCCATTCCTTCATCACCGGCTTCCAGGGCGAGATGCTGGCCGAGGCCGGGGAAGACCGCGAAGTGATCGCCGCCACGGTCGATCTCGACAGGGCCCGCCTCGCCCGCGCCTCCTGGGGCTTCTTCCGCGACCGCCGGCCGGAGCTCTACGACCCGCTGCTCACCCTCGACGGCGAGATTTTCTGAGCCGCGGTCCCACTGGCGCCGCCGCACCAGCGATTGTAAACTGTGGCGCGAATCAGCAGACCTGACGGAACGCCTATGCACGCAGTAACCCTTGGCGAGCCGGCGCCGAATTTCTTCGCCGAATCGAACAACAATCCGCGCTTCACCTTCCATTCGGCGGCCGGGCGCTATGTCGTGCTCAGTTTCATCGGCTCGGCCGGAGACGAGATCGGCAAGCAGGTCGTGTGGGATTGGGCGCGGGTCGCGCCGCAGTTCGATTCGGGAAAGATCGCCGTTTTTGCCGTGACCTCCGATCCTCTCGACAAGGAAGAGAACAGGATCGAGACCTCCCATGCCTTCCTTGCCTTCTGGGATTTCGACCGGGAGATCGCCAAGCTCTATGGGATTCTCAAGCAGGAGGCCGAGGGCGAATCCTACAACTGCTGCAGCGTGATTCTCGACCAGCAGCTGCGCGTGCTGGCGATCGCGGCGCTGCGCGAGGGCAAGGACCACGTCAAGCGCATCCTGCATTTCATTTCCCAGCAGCCGTCCTGGGGCGGGCAGGCCGAAAGGCTGGAGAGCTGGGCGCCGGTGCTGATGGTGCCGCGGATCCTGGAGCCGGAGCTCTGCCAGCGGCTGATCGAGGCCTACGAGCAGGGACAGCCGGAGGATTCCGGTTTCATGCGGGAGGTCAGGGGCCGCACCGTCTCGCACCTCGACCACAGCTTCAAGCGGCGTAGCGACGTGCAGATCCTCGACGAAGAGCTGCGCAGCGCCTGCCGCACCCGGATCGCGCGGCGCCTTGCGCCGGAGATCGAGCGCGCCTTCCAGTTCAAGGCGACGCATATCGAGCGCTACATCGTCGCCTGCTACGAGGCCGATGGCGGCGGTTACTTCAAGCCGCACCGCGACAACACCACCAGGGGCACTGCCCACCGGCGCTTCGCCGTCACCATCAATCTCAATGCCGAGGAGTACGAGGGCGGCGACCTGCGGTTTCCCGAATACGGCTATCAGACCTATCGCGCGCCGACCGGCGGCGCCGTGGTCTTCTCCTGCTCGCTGATGCATGAGGCGACACCGATCACCGAGGGACGGCGCTACTGCACCCTGCCCTTCCTCTACGACGAGGCCGCCGCCGCACTGCGCCGCGAGAACATGCAGTACCTCGGCGAAGCCCCGCCGATCCCCGGCGAGCGCACCGAGCGGCCGGGCGAGGACGAGCAGCCCCTGCCCTCCGCCTCCGGCTGACGGGCCCTTCGGACAGCAAAGCTTTGCGCAAGGACAGGCTGCGCCGGCTTGCGCCTGGCTGCCCCCGCGCCTATCTTCGCGCCAGCCGAAGAGGCCCTGCTGCCGCAGAGATCGCCACAGGGGCCGACGTAGCTCAACTGGTAGAGCAACCGCCTTGTAAGCGGTAGGTTGCGGGTTCAAGTCCTGCCGTCGGCACCAGCTTCCGGGCCGTCCCGGCTTTCCCGGACTCGGCGTTTCGGTGCAGGCTATCGTCCCGGCGGTAGCGGCCGCCGGGATTCGCGCAACGCGAGCTGGAGGATATAGGTGGGGGAGATCGCTGAACGCGCGGCCGTGGGGGGCATTGCCTGATGCCGATTCTTCACTGGCTGACCCGGAACGAGGACATCCGCAGGGCTCAGCATGTGCCCTATCGGCTCCTGGAGGAGGTGCCCGAGCACTCCGCGGGCGATCCCACCACCGGCAACATGCTGATCCAGGGCGACAACCTGGAAGCCCTGAAGGCTCTGCTGCCGTTCTACGCCGGCCGCGTGAAGTGCATCTACATCGACCCTCCTTACAACACCCGCTCGGCCTTCGAGCACTACGATGACAATCTAGAGCATACGCAGTGGCTTTCCATGATGTGGCCGCGCCTCGAACTACTGCGGGATTTGCTGTCCGAGGATGGCTCGATCTGGGTGTCCATCGACGACAACGAGGGGCATTACCTGAAGGTCATCATGGATGAGGTGTTCGGTCGTCGGAATTTTGTCGTCAATGTCGTTTGGCAGAAGAGGATTGGCCCGGACAATCGAATACCGTTAGGGGACGCGCACGATCACATCATGGTCTACGGTAGAGAGCGGGAGAAATTTCGCAATTCAACGAACCGGATCCCACTTTCCGATAAGCAGCGTGCACAGTTTAAGAACCCGGATAACGATCCGAGGGGGCCCTGGACATCTTCGTCCAATTTTTCGGCCCAGGGGTATCGACCCAACCAAATGTATGAAATCACGACACCGGGCGGCGCCATTCATAGGCCGCCGTCCGGACGTTGCTGGGTCACCATCGAGCCTGAGTTCCTCCGCCTAAAAGCGGAGGGCCGAATGTGGTTCGGAAGTGACGGGAAAGGCATGCCTCGAAAAAAAACGTACCTCAATGAACACGAGGGCCGGATGTCGTGGTCGTGGTGGCCCAACGATGACGTTGGCAATACCCAGGAGTCGAAGAAAGAAATCATCGCACTTTTCGGTGAAGATCTCTTTGATACGCCCAAGCCAGAACGCCTCATTGAGCGAATCCTGCACGTTGCCACCAACCCCGGCGACCTCGTGCTCGACTCCTTCCTTGGGTCCGGCACCACTGCTGCCGTCGCACATAAGATGAAACGCCGATACATCGGCATCGAAATGGGCGAACACGCCGTCACCCATTGCGCGCCGCGCCTGCGGAAGGTGATCGAAGGCGAACAAGGCGGCATCTCGGAATCTGCCGGCTGGCAGGGTGGCGGCGGATTCCGTTTCTACCACCTCGGCCCGACTGTCTTCGACGAGGGCGGCCACATCCGCCAGGACATCCGCTTCCCTGTGCTGGCCGCGCATGTCTGGTTCTCGGAGACCGACCTGCCGTGGGACGGCAGTGGCGACAGCCCACTGCTCGGCATCAAGGACGGTCGCGCCCACGCGCTGCTCTACAATGGCATTCTTGGCGACAAGAGGCCGGGCGGCGGCAACGTGCTGACCCGCGCGACCCTCGCCCTGATCCGGGAGGATATCGCCAAGCTGGCGCCGGACTTCGACGGCCCACTGATCGTCTATGGCGAACAATCCCGGCTGACGCCCGCGACGCTGGACCGCGAGCGCATCACCTTCAAGCAGACGCCCTACGACGTCAAAGCGCGGGCCTGAGGGGGCATCTGATGAAACTGAAGCAATACCAGACCGATACTCACTCTATCCTCCGCCGCTTCTTCGAGGAGGCGCGGGTTGCCGGGCCGACGAACGCCTACGAGAGTATTACGAAAGAAGCCGAACAGGCGAAGCGCCTCGGCCGCTTTGGCGGAGTTTACACAGCGCTCGAGGGACTACCCGAGGTTCCCTACGTCTGCCTGCGCCTGCCGACCGGCGGCGGCAAGACGATTCTCGGCGCCCACGCCATCGGCATCGCCCGCGATGCCTGGGTCGAGAAGGACTATCCCATGGTCCTCTGGCTGGTGCCGTCCAATACCATCCGTCTTCAGACGGTGGAAGCCCTGAGGAGCGCACGACACCCTTACCGCCAGGTGCTGGACGAAACTTTTGATGGGCGCGTGCGTGTCTTCGATATTACCGACTTCAACAACATCCGGCCCCACGACATTCGCGACCACTGCTGCATCGTAGTTGGAACCATCCAGACACTTCGGGTTAAGAGCACCGAGGGGCGCAAGGTCTATGCCCACAATGAGAACATGGAGCCGCATTTCACGGCGCTGCCAAAGACATTGCCAGGCCTGGAAACGCTAGAAGGCGGCGGCGTGAAGTTCTCTTTCGCCAACCTGATGCACCTGCATCGCCCGCTGATGATCGTGGACGAGGCCCATAATGCGGTTACCGGCCTAACTCGCGAGATGCAGGCGCGCGTCAATCCCTGCGCCATTGTCGAGTTCACAGCAACGCCGCGCCTCAACTCCAACATCCTTCACAGCGTCTCGGCGCAGGAGCTGAAGCGCGAAGATATGGTCAAGCTTCCGATCATGCTGTCGGAACACGATAGCTGGGAGAACGCTGTCAACGGCGCCATCGCGTCGCGCGCCGCGCTGGAGGAAACCGCTGAGAAGGACGCCGACTACATTCGACCCATCGTCCTCTTCCAGGCGCAGCCGAAGGATCAGGAAGTTACGGTCGCGGCGTTGAAGAAGCACCTGATCGAGGTCGAGCAGATTCCCGAAGAGAAAATCGCCGTGGCCACAGGCGATCAGCGGGAACTCGACGGCATCGACCTCTTCGATCCCAAGTGTGAGATCGAGTACGTGATTACGATCAAGGCGCTGAAGGAAGGCTGGGACTGCTCCTTCGCCTACGTCTTCTGCTCCGTCTCGCGCATCAAAAGTGCCGTAGACGTAGAGCAGCTCTTGGGGCGCGTGCTGCGCATGCCCTATGCGAAGCGGCGCAAAGAGCCCGACCTGAACAAGGCCTACGCCCATCTCTCGGAACCGACCTTCGGCGACGCCGCACGCGCGCTGGCTGACAAGCTGGTGGACATGGGCTTCGAGGAGGGCGAAGCCTACGACAACATCGAGCCGGCGCAGCACGATCTTGGCGTCGAAGACGGCCTCTTCGGGCCGCGTTCGAAGCCAAAGCCGGTCTTCAAGCACAAGGTCGCGAAGACGCCAGAATTGATCGAGAAGCTCGGCACGCGCGAAGGGCTGACACTGAGCGAGACGGAAGATGGCCACGTTGAGATCGCCGTCTCCGGCCACGTCGATGAGGAGCTGGAAACCGAGATTTCCGCCGCGATTCCGGAGCCGGAACGCAAAGGCCTGGCCGAGGCCGTCGCGAAGTACCGCATTGAGTCCTCGAAGGAGCTGTCCCCTGCCGAGCTAGGTACACCGTTCAAAGTGCCGCGCCTCATGGCCGAGATCCAAGGCGCCCTGGAATTCGCCGATACCGACCTCTTCATCGAGGACCATGACTGGTCGCTACTCGATCACTCCGCGAAGATGACCGAGGACGAGTTTGCAGTCCGCAAGACTGCCCGCAGCTTCGAGATCGACCTGGATGGCAAGCGCGTCACCTACCAGTTCGCCAGCGAGGAAGAGCAGCTCACGCTCGATGTCGATGTCGAGGGTTGGACTCAGGAAGCGCTGGCGCGCTGGCTCGACCGGCAGGTGCGCCAGCCGGACATCAAGCAAGGTGAGCTTCTCAGGTGGCTCAACGAGCTGCTTGACCACCTGAACAACGACCGCGGCATGCACATCGCAGCGCTGATGCGCTGCAAGTTCATCCTCGCCAGAAAGGTCAAAGACAAGCTCGACTCTGCCCGTCGGGAAGAGCGCGAGAGCGTCTACCAGCGTCATCTCTTCGCGCCCGAAGCCAAGGTCGAGGTCTCCTTCGAAAACGGCTTCGCCTTCAAGGACGGCATGTATGCCGATCAGAGGCGATACAGAGGCCGCTGGAGGCCGCGCAAACACTTCTTGGGGGCTGACCAGCTTCCCACCTTCGACGGCTCTGACGACGGTGAGGAGATCGCCTGTGCCCAGGCTCTGGACAGCATGGCGGAGGTCGAGTTCTGGATCCGCAATGTCGCCCGGCACCAAGACTCCTTCTGGCTGCCGACGGCCAGAGGTCGGTTCTATCCGGACTTCGTGGCCCAGCTCACGGACGGCCGCCATCTGGTTGTCGAATACAAAGGCGAGCACCTAGCTGGAAGCCCGGAAACCGCTGAGAAGCGGACTATCGGCCAGCTCTGGCAGGAGAAGAGCGGCGGCAAGGGCGTCTTCGTGATGGCGCAGAAGGAGATCGACAGCAAAGACGTTCGTCAGCAACTCTTGGCCGCGATCTAGCCCCCACAACGAGAAAGCCCCGCACGAAGGCGGGGCTTTCAACGGCGTGATTTTGGCATGGCTTACAGGGCAATCGCCAGTCCGAGAAGCAGGACGGCGGCCACGACGAAGGAAATGCCGAGAACGTTGTTGGTGTGCTGCATGGAACCCTCCACCGGTGGCACCGCGGCGCGGTGCGTTTCGATATGCGCTAGGTAGACCTGCGCGGGGCCGCGAGCAAGCGGCGGAAGGACAGTGCTGCACTGCAAAAGCCGCATGGCTGAAAGGCCCGGGATCCGGAGTCTCAGCGCAGGGTCTCGTAGCCTTGCGCCGCGGCATCGCGCCGCATGTCGAGCAGCACCCGATAGGCGTCCCCGGGCAGCACCGCCGCCCCGCTCAGCAGCAGGGCTTCGCGCGCTTCGGCAAGCCGCGGATCGGCCAGCGCCTCGTAAAGCGCCTCGCGCAGGCGCAGCAGGTCGTCCTCGCCGCGTCCGCCGGCGGTGATGTAGGGCAGGCCGGGTGTCGCGGGTCCGTAGAACAGCACCCGCAGATTCGCCACGGCCTGCGGCCTGTGCTTGCGGTGCAGCGCAAAAGTCACGCAGTCGACGGCGGCGAGGTCGGCCCGGCCCTCGGCGACCGCGGCGATCGACCCGGCATGGCTGCCGGTTTCCAGCACCGCAGCGAAGAAAGCCCGCCCGCCGGCCAGCGGTGCCACCAGGCTGCGCAGCACGTTGTAGCCCGACTGCGAATCCTGGCTGTTATAGGCCGCACGGCAGCCGCGCAGATCGCTCAGCGTCTCGGCCGCCTGGTCGGCGCGCACCAAGAGGACGCTGCTGTAGAAGGGACCGGCGCAACCCTCGGCCGTATAACAGGGCGTCGCGATCACCCGCACGCTGTCCTGCAGCTCGGTCATCAGCGGATAGCCGCAGGTCTGGCTGAGGAAGAGATCTCCGGAACGCCAGTCGGTCTTGGGGTCTTCCGGCCAGTTCAGACTCTCGGGCACCGCCCCCAGGCCCTCGGCGCGGCAGGCTTTCGCCAGACCCCGCCACCAAGCCTCGGCCGCCGGCCGGACCTCGGACAGGCTGTACATGGGCAGCGAGGCGAGACTCACTCGGGCAGCACTCCCCCGGTCTTGTCGTCGCGCCTGCTGGACATGCCGCGGTCGTGCCGGGGCAGGCCGTCCTCAGGCAGCTCGTAGTAGTCGTTCTTACCGGCAACGAAGATGTGGCCGACGGTCTTCAGCCCGGTCGGCGCGTCCAGCATGCCGGCGGCGATCGAGGTATAGGACTTGCCCTTGGGCTGATAGAACAGGCTGCCGCCGCAGTCCTGGCAAAAGCCGCGCCGGGCGGTGTCCGAGGAGTCGTACCACTTCAAGCCCTTTTGTTCGATGAAGTGGATCGCCTCGGTCGGCGCCGCGGAATAGGCGGCGTAGTGGCCGTGGGTTTTCATGCACTGGATGCAGTGGCAGCAGTCCACCGGTCGTAGCGGTGCGTTGATCGTAAAGCTTACGCCGCCGCAGAGGCAGCTGCCGGTGGCCGTGGTTTCGCTCATCTGGGTCCTCCTCAATCCTTGTCCTTGGCGATCTGCCGCTGCAGCTTGGCGATGAACTTTCCGACCTCGTTCGGCTGGATCGTTGCAGCCTTGATCAGGTCGTCGAAATGCTGACTGACCACCCGAATCTGGTCGGTGGTTTTGAATACGAAGTACATGCCGCCGACATAGAAGGCCACGCGCTGCGGTCCGAAGATGGTGTAGGGAACGGAGAAGCGCTGCAGGCCGTCGTAGAGAAACCAGCGAAAAGCCGGATAGAGCTCGTCGACCAGCCTGGCCATGTGGGCGAGTTGCTCGCGGCGACTCTTCAGGGAGAGCTTGCGCCAGATGCCCTCGCCGTAGGCGATGGATTCCACAGTCTGGAAGGAGGAACAGGCCTCCATCTCGGTTTCCGGCTTGCGGCTATAGGCAAGCCGATTTTCGGCCTGCTCAAGATGCTTCTGGGGCACCTCGGCGCCGTACTCCTGAGTCTCGTAGCGGATCACGTCCTGGGTCTTCAGAAGATCCGGCAAGGTCGAGGGGACGTAGCGGATCTTGTAGCCGGCGGCTTCTGCGTGCCAGCGGGTCAGGCGCTCGTCCATCGGTTTGCCCGCTCCCGACTCGACCTCCATGGCGCTTTCCACCAGTTCCGCGCCCTGCCGCTCCTCGTGAGTCAAGCCGAGCAGCCAATCGGAGCTGACCTGGCCGGCCTGAGCCATGGCGACGATGGTCTCGGCCCGCGGCAAGCGCTCGTTGCCCGGCGTCAGCAGCTGCGACAGCGTCGAGCGATCGAGCCCGATCCGCGCCGCGAAGGCCGAGCGCGATACGCCCATGTCCTGAATGATCTGGGTCAGCCGTTCCTGAAACCTCTCGACCAGTTCCTGGCGCTTCATCCGGCTCTCCGTCCCTCTGCTGCCCGCGCCGCTTGCCAAACCTGTGGCCAAAAAATGACAAAGCCGTTGCTTATTGACGAGGGATTTGCTAATTTCCCCCGACTGTTGCGGAATATCAACATATGTTTATTTGCACAACAGACCTTGCCGTTAACTCGACAGAGGTTGACCCTGACTACAATCGCGAAAACAACCGCTGATTATCCCACGCCGAATCGCGACCTGTCTAATCATAGGACCGCGTCCCGGGTGGAATGGCCAACCGTTTTCGTCGCCGGGGCAATCTACCTCCTGTTCGGTCTGATCACTTGGTTTCATGCCGCGCTGCCCTGGTGGGTGCTGCTGCCGGCCGGTGCCTATGTCGTTGCCTGGCACGGCTCCCTGCAGCACGAAGTGGTACACGGCCATCCGACCCCCTGGAACGGGGTCAACCGGCTGCTGATCTTCCCCAGCCTCTGGCTATGGCTGCCCTTCGAGCTTTACCGGGTCAGCCATCTGACCCACCACATCGACCGCAACATCACCGACCCGAACGAGGATCCGGAATCCTATTACCTGACCCCGCGTCAGTGGGCCGAAGCGCCGGCGATCGAGCGCGGCCTGCTCTGGGCCCACAACAGCTTCCTCGGGCGGATGCTGCTGGGGCCGCTGCGCTGCGTCTACCGGCTGTTCACCAGCGAAACGAAGCGCCTGTTCTCCGGCGACCTCGTCAACCTCCACGCCTGGCTGCTGCACGGCGTTTCCGTCGCGCTGGTCTTCGCCTGGGTCAGCGGCGTCTGCGGACTGCCCTTCTGGCAGTACATCCTGATCTTCGCCTATCCCGGCATCGCGCTGACCCTGGTGCGCTCCTTCCTCGAGCACCGGGCGAGCGACCAGATTGGCGAGCGCACCGCCGTGGTCGAGGCCGGCCCGGTGATGTCGCTGCTTTTCCTCAACAACAACCTCCACGCCCTGCATCACGCCGATCCGGGCTGCGCCTGGTTCCGCCTGCCGGCCCGCTACCGCGCCCGCAAGCAGGAGCTGCTGGAGCAGAACGGCGGCTTCTTCTATGCCCAGGGCTATCTCGAGGTCTTCGCCCGCCACCTGATCTGGCCGAAGGAGCATCCGCGCCACCCGCTTGCCGGAAATGCCGGCCAGGCCGCGAGCTTCGTTCCGATCACTCCGGTGGTCACTCCCGGCGCACCGGTGCAACCCGTGCCGCTGAGCGGAGAACACCGCGGCTAGTTCCCGGTTTTTCCCGTTTTTGAGCTTGTATATACAACCTGATTTGAAGTAGAACGGCAGCGTTCTTCGCCCACTCCATCCAGGGATAGTCTCCATGAGCGTTCTACCCGAATCCGCCACCTACGTCGTCGTCGGCGCCGGCATCCACGGCCTCAGCACCGCCTGGCATCTCGCCATGGAGCTGGAGAACCGCGGCAAGGGCTCCGGCAAGGATATCGTCGTCATCGACAAGACCGGCCCAGGGGCCGGCGCCAGCGGCATCGCCTGCGGCTGCGTGCGCAACCTCTACATGACCGAAGCGCTGCACCCGATCCTGCGCCACTCCGTGGATGTCTGGATGAGCGATCCGGTGCGCTTCGGCTTCCAGCAGGTCGGCTATGTTTCGGCCGGCGAGGAGAACCAGGCCGAGGACTACGAACGCATGGTCGCCAGCCAGAATGCCTGCGGCTACCACTCGGAACTCTACGTCGGCAACGATGCCAAGAAGTTCCTGAAGTCGATCTGGCCCGACTTCAACACCGACCCGATCGGCGTCGCGCTCTTCGAGCAGCCTTCTGGTTACGCCGGCACCCGCCAGGCGATCGCCGGCCTCGCCGAGAAGTGCGCCCAGCACGGGGTCAGGATCCTCTCGGGCATCGAAGTCACCGGCTACGACGTCGCCAACGGCCAGATCCGCAAGCTGAACACCAACCTCGGCGACATCTCCTGCGACGTCGCCGTGATCTGCGTCGGCGCCTGGATCTCCAAGCACTGGGAATGGCTCGGCAAGGCCGACCGCCTGACCGCGAAGTATCCCGACGGCGGCAGCAACGAGCTCGACATGTGGACCTACTGGCGCCTGCTCGAGGGCGAGGTCTATATCGACGAGCCCTACCGCAGCGCCAAGGAACTCGATCCGCCGGTGCTGCATGTCGAGCTGATGGACACCCCGGTAATCCGCGAGGACACCGGCGAGGAGCTGTCCGATCACCTCTACGTCTATTGGAAGAACGGCGCCGAGCGCATGGAGCGCGCCGGCGTTCAGGGCGGCACCATCCCGATCAAGATCGGCCCGAAGGCTGAGCTCGAGCCCTATGGCTGGGATAACGACGCCTATCAGGCCGACGACTGGTTCGCCGACTACCTGACCTCCTCGATGGGCTTCCTGATGGACCGCTTCAAGGGCCACCGGAGCAAGTTCAAGGACCGCCGCAACGGCGGCATCGGCGCCTTCACACCGGACAACGTGCCGATCTTCGACTGGATCCTGCCCAACGCCTACATGATCGCCGACTCCAACCACGGCTTCAAGATGACCGGCGTCGGCAAGCTGGTGGCCAAAATCCTGGCCGGCGACAACCGCGTCGCCGAACTCGAGCCTTTCGCCTTCACCCGCTTCGAGCAGGGCAAGACCTTCGGGGCCTCGAACTCCAACTGCCCCTGGGTGTAATCCGCCGGGACCCTACTGGAACGCGCTTTCGAACTCCGCGAAGGCGCGTTCCAGCTCCCGCTGCTCGCGGGCCTTGTCGCTGCCGGCGAGTGCCTGCGCGCAGGCTTGGGAAAGCGCGTCTGCCAGGCATTCCTCGATCTCCCAGAGACTCTCCCCCGCCAGAAAGCTGTAGGTCAGCGAGTTGCGCGCCAGTTCCTTCAGATCCCGGTAGTTCAAGTCGTAGGTCTCGGCGGCGCGCTGGAACTCGTGGGTCAGGTCGATGCGCGATACGCCCTCGTCGTCGGTCGCCAGCGCCAGGGGCACCCCCGCCGCGCGGTACAGCGCAAAGGGGTGCTCCTTCCCGCTGACGCCGAGAATCACGTCGTTACTGGTCAGCGCGATCTCGACCAGGATTTCCTCTTCCGCCATGCGGCGCAGCAGCGCTTCGTGGCCATCCTCATAGGCGATATCGACGCCGTGACCGATGCGCTTGGCGCCGGCGACCTCCACCGCCTCGCGGATATGGAATTTCAGCTCCTTGGGATCGACCAGCCCGAGAGTCAGCTCGCCAGCGTGGAGGGTAACGTTCATCTCCGGCATCAGCGATTTGAGATAACCGATCATCGCCATGTGCCGGCTGTAATCGCGCAGCGCCACGGGACCATCCTCGGGCGCCACGAGATTGAGGCCGACCACCCGAGGATCCGTCTTGGCGATTTCGAATCCGAGCAGGATCTGAGCAAAGACATCCTGCGGAGGGAAGGCGCGGATCACCTGCTGCAGGTAACGCAGCTCGACATCGCACCCAGGATCGGCGCGGGGCGTACCACAGGCGAGCAGGGCGTCGCGGCGGTCCTCGATCTCATCATTGTCGGCCACCGCCAGGGGCACAAGGTCGCGCAGCCCGGCGTCGAGCAGCGCCTGCCGGAAGGCGGCGAAGTCGCCGCTCCAGTCGAGGCCGCGCGCCAGACGTGACACCTCGGCCCGGCGCATCGAATTCATCAGCTCGAGATAGCCGATGTTCTGCGCGGCGGCGCGCGCCGCCGCCTCGGCGAGCATGTCGCCCTCCCGGCCATCCGGCGTGGCGCCGAACTTGCCGAAGGTGGCGAAGAAGTGATCGTGGCCGCTTTCCGCGCCAGGGACGAAGTCGCGCATCGACCAGGCGTCGATCATCTGCGCGCGCAGCACATCGTCGAAGGCGATGTCCGCGACCTCGGGCCGTTCGGGATCGCTGCAGGGCGGCTCGGCAAGGCTGGTGCTCGCCAGCTCGAGGCAGAGCCCGTCCTCGGCCGCCCAGGCGATAAAACTCTCGGCATAGACCGTGCCGGAGAGATGGCTGTGGATATCGCCGCCCTTGGGCATCTCCTCAAGGAAGGCGCGCAGTTCCGGCGGCGAGTCCTGGAGCGCTGCGAAGCGCGCGGCCGCTGCGCTCTCGGCGCTGCCCGAATTGCGCGCCTGCGGTACGGCGCAGGCCGCCAGCAGTAGCCCCGCCGCCGCGACAACCAGCAGTCTGAAACCCATCGCGGCCTCCCCTCTCACGCTTTTCGCCTGTCGCATAATTCAACACTGCTCTGCCCAATCCGCGCAACACGCGGCGCCGCAGTTTCCTATACTGCGCGCCATGTCGGAAGCCGGTCCCTCCTCCAGCGACTCCAGCGCTAGCGTGCCCGTTGCCCGGCTCGTCCAGGGCAAGGTCTCTCAGCATCTCGTCCGCATGACCCTGCCGATGATCTGGGCGCTGATCGCGGTGATCGGCTTCAACGTCGCCGACACCTACTTCGTCGCCCAGCTCGGCACCGACGAACTCGCTGCGATCTCCTTCACCTTTCCCATCGTGCTGGTGGTGATCAGTCTGTCCGTCGGCTTCGGCTCCGGCGCCGCCTCGGTGGTCGCCCGGGCGTTGGGCGCCGGGGAACGAGGCCGCGCCAAGCAGCTCACCACTGCCGCGCTGCTGCTGGCAGCCCTGGTCGGTCTCGGTCTGATGGCCTTCGGCCTGGCGATCTCCGACCCGCTGTTTCGGCTGCTCGGCGCCGAGGAGCGTCTGCTGCCGCTGATCCACGACTACATCGACATCTGGTTCGTCGCGATCCCCTTCTTTCTCGTGCCGATGTGCGGCAACGGCTGCCTGCGCGGTGCCGGCGACACCCGGCTGCCGAGCATGATCATGATCTTCGCGGCCCTGCTGAACATCGTCCTCAATCCGCTGCTGATCTTTGGCCTCTGGGGTTTCCCGCGCATGGAGATGGAGGGCGCGGCTGTGGCGACCTTGATCGCCCGCGCCGCCGCGCTGGCCGCCAGCATCTCCGTACTGCACTTCCGCGAACGGATGATCGCCTGGCGGCTCCCGGCTCTGCCGACCCTGCTCGGCTGCTGGGCAGCTGTGATCCACGTCGGCATTCCCTCCGCCGGTACGCAGATGATCAAGCCGATCGGCCTGGCCGTCGCCACGGCGCTGGTCGCCAGCTTCGGCTCGGTGGCGGTCGCAGGATTCGGCGTCGCGACCCGGCTGGAGGCCTTTTTCTTCGTCCCGATCTTCGCCCTCGCCTCGGTGATCGGCCCCGTGGTCGGACAGAACGGCGGCGCCGGACGCTACGACCGGGTTGCCGAGGCGATGCGGTTCTCCTATCTGCTCTGCGCGATCTTCGGCGGCGGTGCGGCGCTCGCACTGGCCCTCGGCGGGCCGTTCTTTGCCGGCCTGTTCAACGAGAACCCCGAGGTGATCGAGGCTGCCGCCCTCTATCTCTGGATCGTGCCGGTGACCTATTTTTTCGAGGGCGTGGTGCAGAATGTGACCGGCGCCTTCAACGGTCTGGGCAAGCCGGGCCCGGCGATCCTGATCGCCGGCGCCAAGGTTTTTGCGCTCTATCTGCCGCTGGCCTGGCTCGGCGAACAGGTCTTCGGCCTCACCGGCATCTTCGCGGCGGCCGCCATCGCCAATCTTATCGGCGCCGCCGCCGCCTGGTGGTGGATGAAGCGCTACTGCGAAGCGCGGCGAAGCGCCGGCTAATTTCTGAGATTCACCTCGACGAGCACCGTTTCGGTCTCGAAGACCGCGCTGTGCCAGGAGCCGGCCGGTAGGTGAACGACGGTTCCCGGCTCCAGCTTCACACGCCCGGCCTCGCACTCCAGAACGCCGCTTCCGGAGATCACCTGGATGAACTGCTCGAAGGGGTGGTCGTGGCGCCCCGCCTCGGTCCCGGCCGGAATCGTTACCTGCTTCAACGACGCGCCGCCGCCGGAGATTTCCTTGCGGGTCACGCCCGCTGCCGTTTCACCGGATATTTCCTTCCAGTCATATGCTGCTGCGCCGGGCATGCCGATATCTCCTCGTTCCTCGGTTTCCACGATTTCTAGCAATGAAGTTGCTTTCTGCGTTAGGACTTCAAGCATGAGCAAAGCTTTCACCAAGGAAGAGCCTCAGGAAGACGAGGATCTCCCCGACGATCCGGATCCCCTTCCCAGGGGCTTGCCCAACTACATCACGCCCCAGGGCCTCCAGGCGCTGCGCGACGAGTTGCAGCACCTGCGCAGCGTCGAACGCCCAGAGGTCGTCGAGGTCGTCTCCTGGGCCGCCGGAAACGGCGACCGCTCGGAGAACGGAGATTACATCTATGGCAAGAAACGGCTGCGGGAGATCGACCGCCGGCTCCGCTTTCTGCTGAAGCGGATCGAGGCCGCCAAGGTGGTGGAGCCTCACCGTCAGACCAACCGAGAGCAGATATTTTTCGGCGCCTGGGTGACCTACGCCGACAACGCCGGCAAGAAACACCGGGTCCGCATCGTCGGCATCGACGAAGCGCACACCGACCGAGGCGAGATTTCCTGGATTTCGCCCGTGGCGAAGGCGCTGCTCCGCAACCGCGAAGGCGACGTGGTCAAGGTGCAGACGCCGAATGGCGTCGAGGAACTGGAAATCCTGGAGATCGAGTACGCCGACAGCTAGCCGGGACGAAAGCCTAGCGCGAGCTGCCGGTCGAGGCTGCACGCAACGGCACATTGCTCCGCCAGGCGTTGGAGCCCTTGCAGCGCGTGCAGATTCTCTCGCCGGCCCAGGAACTCTGGAACTCGCTCTTGCAGCGCAGACACTGTCTCGTCTTCGGTGCATCTACCGAGGTTGCGGTCTCTTCCGTATCGTTCAACGCGGCCTTGGACATGAGATACTGTCTCGCTGGGCAAAGGTGTGGGATTAGTACTACATATGGGGTGCCGCCGCTGTTTTTCAATTTCTGGGAAACAATAAGTCGCGTGATATTCGTATTTTTTCCAAACCCAGAGCGATCACCGTCGGAATCAGGAGCTAGGCCGCGCCGCTGGTGACCTGGTGCGGCAATCCCTTCTCCGGGTCCCAGAAGGCCTTGACCGTGGCGAAGGCGCGGGCGAGATGCTCGCGCCGCAGGGTCAGACGGGCCACCCGGTCGCCATCGCCGAAGGCATCCACGCCATCGAAGTAGGCCGGATACTTCTCGCGCAGGGACTCCCGCGCCTCCATGGTGCCCTGGCCGATGGTCTCGGCCACCGCGCGCAGTTCTTCCAGGCCCGACCAGACCTCCTCAGGCAATTCGGCGTTCAGGCGCGACTCCATCAGGCCGCGCAGCTTGGCGAGGATATTGCCGCGGCCGGAGGCGGCGCGTAGCTCGTCCCACTCGGCCGGATCGACGCCGTTGCGCGAAAGCTGGTCGCGCAGCAGGTCCTCGACGTGACGGCTCCATTCCCGGTACTCGACCACGAAGACGCGGCGGAACATGCCGTCCTCCAGCGCGCCGAGATACCAGTCGTCGTAGGCGGCATGGTCTTCGTCGACGGCGGGGGTGGACTCAAGTCGCTCGATCAGGGCGGCAACATAGGCCTCGCGGTGAAGAACCTGCTCGTAGCTCTGCTCGATCTGGTTCTCACCGGGCTCGAAGGATATGCGGGTCATCGGTCTCCGAAGGGCCGTTGCAACTGAGTGCAGTCTAACGCCACCCGCGCCGCCACTCCAAGCCGCTAGTCGGCGCGCTCTCGACCGTTGACAGGCAGGGAGGCGCCGTGCCCAGTCTTGGCCGCCGCCAGGGAGTTCCAGCCATGAGCCAGCAGGTCAAGACCGTCGATATCTCCGCCCTCACAGAGGCCGATGGCAGCGCGCGCCGCGCCGCCGAACGGGCCCTGGGGGAGGCCGCCGAGGAGATGGGCTTTCTCTGCATCACTGGCGCGCCGGTCGCTGCGGTAACCGCCCAGGCACGGATCGCCGAACTGCTGCGCATCTTCGAACTACCGGAGGAGGAGAAGCACCGGCTGATGAACCGCAAGAACGTGCCGGAGCACGACAACGCCTACCGCGGCTATTTCGGCCTGCAGCGCGGCGACAGCGCGCGCACCAGCGAGGGCTACGACATGGGCAGCGACGCCGGGCCGCACGGCGCTGCGGACTGGATCGAGGAGCTGCTGATGGAGCCCAACGTCTGGCCACGCGCGGAGCTGCTGCCTGGCTGGCGGGAGTCCGCCACGGCCCACTACCGGGAGATGGAGGCGCTCGGCCGGCTGCTGATGCGCAGCCTCGGACGCTACCTCGGGGTCGGCAGCGACTACTTCGAACCCTATTTCGGCGAGGCATCGACCCTGCGCTTCCTGCGCGCCCTGCCCCGTCCCGACCTGACCCCGGACAAGGTCGACGAGCCGCGCTACCGCACCGTGATCGACGGCAAGGACGTTCGGCTGCACACCCCGGCGCACCGGGATTCCGGAGTGATGACCCTGCTCTGGCAGCCCGGGGGCCTGCAGGCGCAAAACCCGAAAGGCGACTGGGTTCCAGCGCCGAAGCTGGCGTCCGCGCTGAATGTCAATTTCGGCGACTGCCTGGAATTCTGGACCGGCGGGCGGCTCGGCGCGACGGCGCACCGGGTGCTCGCCCAGGACAGCGACCGCTACTCCATCCCCTTCTTCTTCGAGCCGCGCTGCGACGCCAGGATCGCGCCGCTGCCCGGCCTGCCGGAAGCGCCGCCGATCCGCTACGCCGACCACGTCTTCGAGAAGATGAAGCTGTTCGGCACCCACGCCACCGACCGCAAGGAGACGGCGGCCTAGCCTCGCATCACGCGTAGCGCAGCTTCTGGCCCAGGCCGCGCTCTTCGGCCTTCGCCAGCATCGCCGCGCCGAGCGCGATATCCGACAGCGACAGGCCGCGATGCCAGAACAGGATGGTCTCCGCATCGCTTTCGCGGCCCGGCTTCTCGCCGGTGACGATCTGGCACATCTCGGCGTGCAGCGTTTCCTCGGAGAGCTTGCCGGCCTCGACATGAGCGCGCAGGGAGCCGAACTTGCCGCCCTTGCACTGCCCCCAGTCGTCGACCACCAGCTTGTCCATGATATCCGTCAGCGAGAGCTCGATGGCAGACATGGTGCCGTAGGGCACGACGAAGGCCCCCTTCTTCACCCAAGAGGTCTTGAGCAGCGGCTGCGGTTCCGGCAGGCGCGAGGCCTCGACCAGAATGTCCGCGTCCTTCAGGCAGCTTTCCCAATCCTCGGTCGCCACGACCGGTTTGCCCAGATCCCGGCTCAACCGCTCGGCGAAGGGATCGCGGCTCTCCGGCCGGCGGGAATGCACCCGGATTTCCTCGAAGTCGAAGAGGTGGTCGAGCAGCCGCACGTTCCAGTAGGCCGTGCCGCGCGCGCCGATATGACCCAGTACCTTGCTGTCCTTGCGGGCCAGATACTTGGCGCCGAGTGCGGTCAGCGCGCCGGTGCGCATTTCGGTGATCGCGGTGGCGTCGAGCAGCGCTTTGGGCATACCGGTGCGCGGATCGAAGAGGTTGAGCAGCGCCATCTCGGACGGCAGACCCTGCTTATAGTTGTCGACGTAGTCGCCGACGATCTTCACCCCGGCGAAGTTCATCGGCGCGATGTAGCCGCGCAGTACGTTGAAGTGGCCGTTGAAGGCCGGATCGGGCTCCAGGTGGACTCGCGGCTCGATCACCGTCTGGCCCTTGCCCTGCGCCGCCAGTCCTTCCTCGACTGCCGCCAGGATCTCGGCGTCGGTCATCGCCAGGGCGTCGATGTCGGGGCCGTTGAGATATGTGAATTCGATGATGCTCATGCCGTGGTCAGCTCCTTCAGGGTCTTGCGATAGGTGGCGGCGATCTCGTCTTCCTTGGGATGCTGCCCTTCGAGTACGACCCAGGTTCCCCCCACCATGACATCCCGCAGGCTGCTGGCGTTGCCGGAGAACACCAGGGCGTCGAGCAGCAGGTCGCCCGCCATGCCGGCGAGCAGCGGCGAGTCCGGATCGAGCACCAGCAGGTCGGCGCGCGCGCCTTCCTCCAGACGCCCGATCCTGCGGCCCAGGGCCTGGGCGCCGCCGGCCAGCGCCGCGCGGTAGAGCCCGGCGCCGATATGACCCTCGGCTTCGGCGCGCAGCACGTTGCGGCGGCGTTTGACCAGGCGCTGGCCGTATTCGAACCAGCGCAGTTCCTCCAGCGGCGAGATCGAGATGTGGCTGTCGGAGCCGATCCCCCAGGCCCCGCCCGCGGCCAGGTATTGCGGCGCGTTGAACAGTCCGTCGCCGAGATTGGCCTCGGTGGTCGGGCAGAGCCCGGCGACGGCGCCGCTCTCGGCCAGCCGCGCCGTCTCGTCTTCCGTCATATGCGTGGCGTGGACCAGACACCAGCGGCGGTCCACCGGATGCGCGTCGAGCAGCCATTCGACCGGGCGGCGGCCGCACCAGGCGAGGCAATCCTCGACCTCCTTGGTCTGCTCGGCGATGTGGATATGCACCGGCGCGGTCTCGTCCTGGGCGGCAAGGCCCTCCAGCGCGATCTGCAGGCTCTCCGCGGTCACCGCGCGCAGGGAGTGCGGCGCGATGCCAAGGCGCACATTGCCCTTGCCGCCGTGGTCGCGCATCAGCTTTTCGATCAGCGAGACGAAGTCCGCCGCCTCGTGCAGGAAGCGGCGCTGGCCCTCGCCCGCCGGCTGGCCGCCAAAGCCGCCATAGCCGTAGAGGACCGGCAGGTGGGTGATGCCGATGCCGGCGGCCTCCGCGGCGGCGATCGCCTGCTCCGAGGTCTCGGCGGGATCCTCGTAGGGCGTGCCGCCGGGCTGATGGTGCAGGTAGTGAAACTCGCCGACCGCGGTGTAGCCTGCCTTGAGCATCTCGACGTAGAGCTGGGCTGCGATGGCGTGGAGCTGCTCCGGCGAGATTTTACCGACAAAGCCGTACATCACCTCGCGCCAGGTCCAGAAGGAGTCCTCGGGATTGGCGGCGCGCTCGGCCAGTCCGGCCATGGCGCGCTGGAAGGCGTGGCTGTGCAGATTGGGCATGCCCGGGATCACCGGCCCCCCGGCGCGCGGCGCATCTCCCGGCGCGCTGTCCGGCGTCACCGCCGCCAGGTCGCCGTCGGCATCGATTTCGAACAGCACGTTCTCCGCCCAGCCCGCAGGGAGGAGAGCGGCTTGCGCGAAGAGGCGAGTTTCCGGCATCGGCGTAACCCTGGTTCCATGCGCTGGGGTTGCTTGACCTGAGGCGCGAGCTTATGAGGGGGTGTAGCTCCCGGCAACTCCGGGAACGCCGTTTTCGCGGCCATCAGGGACAGCAGAAAAGGCGACGGCAGCATGTGGGACAAGCTCTGGATCGACGGACGCCTGGCGACCATGACCGGCTCCGCGCCCTACGGCGCCGTCGAGAAGGCCGCGCTCGGCATTCAGGACGGCCGCATCGTCTATGCCGGGCCCCAGGAAGACCTACCCGAAGCCGCCGACAACCTCGCCCGCGAGGTCGAGCGTCTCGAGGGACGCTGGATCACGCCCGGCCTGATCGACTGCCATACCCATCTGGTTCATGGCGGCGACCGGGCCGAGGAGTTCGAGCTGCGCCTCCAGGGCGCCAGCTACGCCGAAATCGCCAAGGCCGGCGGGGGCATCGTCTCCACGGTCAAGGCAACCCGCGCCGCCAACGAGGAGGAGCTGTACCACCTCGCCCTGCCCCGGCTGCAGGCCCTGATCGCCGAGGGGGTCACCACGGTCGAGATCAAGTCGGGCTACGGCCTCGATCTGGAAAACGAGCTGAAGATGCTGCGGGTGGCGCGCTGGCTCGGCGACAGCCTTGCGGTCACGGTCAAGACCACCTTCCTCGGCGCCCACGCCGTGCCGCCGGAGTTCGAGGGCGACAGCGACGCCTATCTGAACGCCGTGCTCGCCATGCTGCCGCAGGTCGTCGAGTCCGGCCTGGCCGACGCCGTCGACGGCTTCTGCGAGGGGATCGCCTTTTCCAATGCGCAGATCCGCAAGCTCTTTGAGGCGGCCCGCGATCTCGGCCTGCCAATCAAGCTGCACGCCGACCAGCTCTCCGATCTTGGCGGCGCCGCGCTGATCGCCGAGTTCGGCGGCCTCTCCGCAGATCATCTGGAATACACCTCCGACGCCGGGATCGAAGCGCTGGGACAGACCGGCGCGGTCGCCGTGATCCTGCCCGGCGCTTTCTACACGCTGCGCGAAACCCGATTGCCGCCGATCGAGAAACTGCGCGCCTGCGGCGTACCCATGGCCCTGGCCAGCGACTGCAATCCGGGCAGCGCGCCGGTGACCTCGCTGCTGCTGATGCTCAACATGGCCTGCACGCTGTTCCGCCTGACCCCGGAGGAAGCGCTGGCGGGGGTGACGCGCAACGGCGCGCGGGCGCTGGGCCTGGCGGAGACTCACGGCACCCTGGAGCCGGGCAAGACCGCCGATCTGGCGATCTGGGATATCGAACGGCCTGCCGAGCTCGCCTACCGGATTGGCTTCAATCCGCTGCACCAGAGGATCATTGCCGGCGAAGCCAGCTGAGCCCGGCGGCGATCAAGCCATGGAGGACCGGCCGGATGCCGACCGCCAGATCTTCGCGGAAGGCGAAGGGCGGATCCTCGTCCATGTAGGTCGCCTCGCTCAGTTCGAGCTGCACGGCATGCACGCCTTCGGCGGGGTTTCCATAGGCGCGGGTGATATAGCCGCCTTTGAAGCGGCCATTCAGAACATGGCTGTAGCCCCGGATCCCCTCCGCCTCCGCCAGCAGCGCGGCTTCCAAGCCAGGATCTGCGCTCTCGCCGCCCGCGGTGCCGAGATTGAGATCCGGCAGCCTGCCCTCGAAGAAGCGCGGCACCCGGCTGCGGATCGAGTGGGCGTCCCAGAGCAGCACCCGGCCGTGCGCGGCGGTCATCTCGGCCAGCGTCTCCGCGAGGCGGGCATGGTAGGGCTGCCAGAAGCTTTCACGGCGCGATTCCACCTCGGCGGCGCCGGGCGCCTCGCCCGCGCGATAGATCGCCTGCTCGGCGAAGGTGGTTGTCGGACAGAGCTCGGTGTTGTTCGCGCCTTTGTAGAGCGCCCGGTTGTCCGGCGCCCGGTTGAGGTCGATGACGTAGCGCGAATAGCGCGCTGTGATGACCGTCGCGCCGAGGCCTTCTAGAAAATCGTAGAGCCGGTCGACGTGCCAATCGGTGTCCGGCAGGATCGCCGCCTCGGGCGTGAAGCGCGCGACAATCTCTTCCGGCACCTTGGTCCCGACATGGGGCATGGAGACCAGGAGCGGCGCGTTACGGCGGGTAAAGGAAAAGGGCTCCATGGAACGCAGCTTTCCTCTAAAGGAGGGTCGCGAAGGGCGGAACAATCTTGTATATACAAGCTAGTCTCCCCCGTCCGAACTGCCAAGAGGCCTCTGCGCCGCCGATGCAGAAAGATCCCGCCCCAGCCTTCAATGCCATGGCCTTCGATGCCATGGCCTTCGATGCCGGCGACGACACGCCGCTCTATACCCGGATCAAAAGCCTGATCGTCGGCCGCATCGCCAGCGGCGAGTGGCCCGAGGGCACGCGCATCCCTTCCGAGAACGAGCTGGTGCGCGATCTCGGCGTGTCCCGCATGACCATCAACCGCGCACTCCGCGAGCTGCAGGGCGAAGGCCTGCTGCGCCGCGAGCAGGGCATCGGCAGTTTCGTCGCCGAACAGAAGCCGCAGTCCAATCTGCTGGAGATCCGCAACATCCGCGCCGAGATCCAGGAGCGCGGGCACAGTCACGAGAGCCGGGTCGTGACCCTGCAGGCCGAGCCCGCCGACAGCGGCACCGCCGCCGCGCTCGGGCTGGCCAAGGGCGCGACGGTCCATCACTCGCTGCTGCTGCACCTGGAAAACGGCAAGCCGGTGCAGGTCGAGGAGCGGCACGTCAACCCCGCCTTCGCGCCGGACTACCTGAAACAGGACTTCGAGACCCTGACCCCCTACGAGTACCTGACCGCACTCGGCCCGATGGAAGCCGCCGAGCACGTCATCGAGGCGATCCTGCCGCCGCCGGCTCTGCGCGCCCTGCTGCAGGTCGGGGCGGAGGAGCCCTGCCTGCTGCTGACCCGGCGCACCTGGTCCGAGGGCAAGGTGGTCAGCCGCGCGCGACTGACGCATCCTGGCAGCCGCTACAAGCTGGCCGGACGCCAGATCTTCGACAACCCCCTGCGATGAGAGCCCGACGATGAGCAATCCCCGCCTCGACAACACGCGCAAGATTTCCGCGCCGCACGGCACGACGCTCACCGCCAAGTCCTGGCTGACCGAGGCGCCGCTGCGCATGCTGATGAACAACCTCGACGACGAGGTCGCCGAGAACCCGCAGCAGCTCGTGGTTTACGGCGGCATCGGCCGGGCGGCGCGCGACTGGGCCTGCTACGACAAGATCGTCGAGAGCCTGCGCGCGCTCGAGAACGACGAGACCCTGCTGGTGCAGTCCGGCAAGCCGGTCGGCGTGTTCAAGACCCACGCCGACGCGCCGCGGGTGCTGATCGCCAACTCCAACCTGGTGCCGCACTGGGCGACTTGGGAGCATTTCAACGAGCTCGATAAGGCCGGGCTGATGATGTACGGCCAGATGACCGCCGGTTCCTGGATCTACATCGGCAGCCAGGGCATCGTGCAGGGCACCTTCGAGACCTTCGCCGAGATGGGCCGCCAGCATTTCGGCGGCGATCTAAAGGGCAAGTGGATCCTGACCGGCGGCCTCGGCGGCATGGGCGGCGCCCAGCCGCTGGCCGCGACCATGGCAGGCGCCTCGATGCTCGCCGTCGAGTGCCAGGCTAGCCGGATCGAGAAACGCCTGCAGACCCGCTACCTCGACCGCATGGCGAAGGAGCTCGACGAGGCGCTGGAGATCATCGGCGAGGCCCACGCCAAGGGCGAGGCGGTCTCGGTCGGCCTGCTCGGCAATGCCGCCGAGGTTTTCCCGGAGCTGCTGAAGCGCGCCGAGGCGGGCGACTGCAAGGCGCGCCCCGACGCCGTGACCGACCAGACCAGCGCCCACGACCCCCTCAACGGCTACCTGCCAGCGGGCTGGAGCCTGGACGACTGGGAGAAGCGCCGCGACAGCGACCCCAAGGGCACGGTCAAGGCGGCCAAGGACTCCATGGCGGTGCAGGTCCGCGCCATGCTCGGCTTCCACAAACTCGGCATCCCGACCGTCGACTACGGCAACAACATCCGCCAGATGGCCCAGGAAGCCGGCGAGAAGAACGCCTTCGATTTTCCCGGCTTCGTCCCGGCCTACATCCGCCCACTGTTCTGCCGCGGCATCGGCCCCTTCCGCTGGGCCGCGCTCTCCGGCGACCCGGAGGACATCTACAAGACCGACGCCAAGGTCAAGCAGCTGATCCCCGACAACCCGAAACTCCACACCTGGCTCGACATGGCGCGCGAACGCATCCAGTTCCAGGGGCTGCCGGCGCGGATCTGCTGGGTCGGCCTGGGCGAGCGCGCCCGGCTCGGCCTCGCCTTCAACGAAATGGTGCGCAGCGGCGAGCTGACCGCCCCGGTGGTGATCGGCCGCGACCACCTCGACAGCGGCTCGGTCGCCAGCCCCAACCGCGAAACCGAGGGCATGCAGGACGGCTCCGACGCCGTCTCCGACTGGCCGCTGCTCAACGCCCTGCTCAACACCGCCAGCGGTGCCACCTGGGTGTCGCTGCACCACGGCGGCGGCGTCGGCATGGGCTTCTCCCAGCATTCCGGCATGGTGATCGTCTGCGACGGCACGGAGGCCGCCGACCGGCGGCTCGAGCGGGTGCTGACCAACGACCCCGCCACCGGCGTGATGCGCCACGCCGACGCCGGCTACGAGATCGCCATAGACTGCGCAAAGGAACAGGGGTTGAAGCTGCCGATGGTGGAAGACTAATCGCTCGCCTTCTTCGCTAGCCGATCCAATCTCAACCTGTGCCGCTCGTCGGTCAGCCGCGCCGCGCCGGCGAAGACGGCGGTGAAGACGCCCAGCGCGGTGCCGCCGGCGATCAGGAACATGATCAGCATCTGGTACTTGACCGCCTCCACGGGATCGACGCCGGCGAGGATCTGGCCGGTCATCATGCCCGGCAGGGAGACCAGGCCGGTCGCCGCCATGGCGTTGACGATGGGGATCAGCCCGGCGCGCACCGCCTCGCGGATCAAGGGCTTCATCGCCTCGCGCTTGGGATAGCCGAGCGCCAGCATCGCCTCAATACCACCACGTTCTTTGGCGGCGCGGCCGAACAGCAGATTGAGGCCGAGAGAGACCCCGGTCATGCAGTTGCCGAGGATCATGCCGAGCATCGGCAGGGCGAAGCGTGGCGAGTACCAGGGATCGGGCTGCACCTGGGTGGTCAGGGCGAAGATCGTCACCACGGAGGCGGCGAAGAGCATGGCGCCGGCGCCGAGGCCATAGCCCCAGGGCCCGGCCAGCCGGCGGTCCTGCCGCGCCATCGCCTCGTAGCCGGCGAAGCCGATCATCACCGCCGCCGCCAGCGCGGTCAGCCAGGGGTTCACCAGGGTGAAGAGCGCCTTGAGGATCAGGCCGACCAGCGCCAGCTGCACCACCATGCGGAGCGCGGCGATGGCCAGCTCCTTCTCCAGCCGCAGGCGTAGCCAGATCGACAGGCCGCCGTTGATGGTCAGCAGCAAGGCCGCCAGCAGCACATCCCAGTAGGACAGGGCGACGAAGTTCACAGCGCCTCCTCGCGGACGATCCCGCCCTTGGCGACGGCGAGGCAGCGCTGGGCCAGCCGCCTGGCCTGCTGCCGGTCATGGGTGGCGAAGAGCAGCGACAGGCCGTCGCCGACGCGCTCGTGCAGCAGGCCCTCGACCGCCGCCGTGGACTCGGCGTCGAGCGCGGCGGTCGGCTCGTCGAGCAGCAGGACGCGCGGCTGCTGCACCAGGGCGCGGGCCAGGGCGACGCGCAGCCCCTCCCCGGTCGACAGCCGTTCGATGCCCCAGCCCATGGCGGCGCTCGGCAGCTTCAAGCGCGGCAGCAGGGCCGCGGCGATGTCCCGGTCCTCGGGTCGGAAATGGCCGCCCACGGTCTCGGCCCACCAGCCGGGCGTGGCGGCGACGTAGCTGACCTTGGCGCGCCAGACGGGCGCGGCGACCGCTTCGCGGAGTGTGCCGTCGAGCTGCACCCTGCCGCTGTTGGGGTCCAAATCGGCCAGCGCGCGCAGCAGCAGCGACTTGCCGGCGCCCGAGGGGCCGACCACGGCCAGCGCCGCGCCGGAGTCGAGCGAAAAGCTCACCGGCTCGAGGCCGGGGCGCGTCAGGTCTTCCACGGATAGCAGGGCCGATCTCCCCCTGTTTTTCCGCAGTCTAGCAGAGATTCCCGCGGCGTCTGCGGGCCTCGGCCGCGCTGCCCGGGCGCGACAGCAGGAAGGCGGCGACGGCGAGCAGGACGACAGCGACAGCCGCTGGCAGGATCCAGTCCTCGCTGCGATAGAGGACGAAGCCGAAGCTCGCCGCCATCACCGCGACGGCCAGCAGCTTGGCCCGGCGGGAAATCACGCCGTAGCGCTCCCAGTCCTGAAGCGGCGGGCCGAATCGCGGATGGCTGTAGAGCCAGCTATGGAAGCGCTCCGAAGAGCGGGCGAAGCAGGCCAGCGCCAGCAGCAGAAAGGGCGTGGTCGGCAGCAGCGGCAGGAAGGCCCCGAGAACGCCGAGCGCCACCGCCAGGCCGCCCGCCGCCATCAGGCCATAGCGGACCCAGACCCGATCATGGGGGACGACCGTTGGGCCTGCCTCGCCGCTCCGGTCGCCGTCAGGGTCGTCATACATGCGTCACCCGTAAACCAAACGGGCCCCGAAGGGCCCGCCGATCCGTTTGCCTGTCTGCCGGGCGGCTACTGGCGCACCAGGGTGTATTTCAGGGTCGCACCGGGCACCACCTCGATGGCGTGCTTGGTCAGCTTGCTGCCTTCCCAGGCCTGGACGATGTACCAGCCCGCCGGCAGCACCACGAAGGTGCGCGGGCTGTTCGGAATCTCGTGCAGCAGTTCGCGCTCGCCCTGATAGTTCTTGCCGAAGGTCAGGATCTTCCAGTCGATCGGTGTGGAGATCGGCGCGGCGTCGATGCTCGGAATCATCTTCAAGTCGATGTAGCCGGCGTTGAGGTTGACGGTGTGGTTGGAGGGCGCGGAGTTGATGACGATGTCGTCCTGGACGATGGTGCGGCCGTAGGTCGCCGTAACCCGGTAGCGGCCCTGCGGAAGGTCCAGCGCGGCTTCCTGCCCGGAGTAGTTGGCGACGATCTCCTTAGGAACACCGGCTTCGAGACGCTCGACCCGGTAGGAGACGACATCCTGGAGAATCGGCGCGCCGTTGGCGATCACCGCATCGATCACGATGTTGGGATTGTCCGACAGCGCCTTGCTGACGTCGGTCGCCTGGGCGGTCTCGGCGGTCACGGACTCGCTGGCTGAGCTGTTTACCGTGGCGGTACTGGGAAGCGTGGCCGTGCTGGGCAGCGTAGCCGCGCTGTCCTCTGTGGCATCGAAGCTGTCCTGACCGCCGCTGCGCAGCTTCGCGGCCGAGTCGTCGGACCCGTTCTGCGGCGCCGCACCGATATCCTCTTCAGCCGCGCCGCTAGGGAGATAGGTGTCGTCTTTGGGATCCCCAGCCATCGCCGGAGCGCAGACCAGGAGACCGGAAACAACGGCTAGAGCGCACAGCGGACCATATCGCTTCATCACGGTTGGCAACCTTTCTCGCACCACGCAACTGTATGAAATGCGAGAGAAAACTACACCGCGCCCGTTGACCAGACAAGCCACAAAGCGGCTTTTGGCGAGATCGTGATCGCCAGGGCGCCTAGAACAGCCCCTCGACCTGCCCCGCTTCGTTCAGCCGGATGGAATTTGCCGCGGGAACCCTGGGCAAACCGGGCATGGTCATGATGTCGCCGCAGATCGCCACCACGAACTCGGCCCCGGCCGACAGCCGCACTTCGCGGACGGTCACGGTGTGGCCGCTGGGCGCGCCCTTGAGGCTGGGGTCGGTGGAGAAGCTGTACTGCGTCTTGGCCATGCAGACCGGAAGGTGGCCGAAGCCGCCGTCCTGCAACTCCTTGATCTGATTTCGGGTCTTCTGATCGGCCTGGATGTCCTCGGCCCGGTACAGCTCGACCGCGACGGTCTTGATCTTGTCCCAGATCGGCATCTCGTCGGGATAGAGCGTCTTGAAGTCGTCCTTGCCGCTTTCGACCAGCGCCACGACCTTGTGCGCCAGCTCCTCGGTGCCGGCGCCGCCGTCGGCCCAGTGCGAAGCGAGCACGGCCTCGACGCCCAGATCGCCGACCGCCTGCTGGATCGCCTGGATCTCGGCATCGGTATCGTTGATGAACTGGTTGATGGCGACGACCACCGGCACGCCGAATTTCTGGACGTTTTCGACATGACGCCGGAGGTTGCTGAGGCCCTTCTTGACCGCCTCGACGTTCTCGTCCTTCAGCCCGTCCTTGGCGACGCCACCGTGCATCTTCAGCGCCCGCACCGTGGCCACGATCACTGCGGCATTGGGCCTGAGGCCGGTCTTGCGGCACTTGATGTCGAAGAACTTCTCGGCCCCCAGGTCGGCGCCGAAGCCGGCCTCGGTGACCACGTAGTCGGCCAGCTTCAAGGCGGTTTTGGTGGCGATCGCCGAGTTGCAGCCGTGGGCGATGTTGGCGAAGGGCCCGCCGTGGATGAAGGCGGGGTTGTTCTCCAGGGTCTGCACCAGATTGGGCGAGAGCGCGTCCTTCAGCAGCACCGCCATCGGCCCCGGCGCCTTGAGATCGCGGGCATAGACCGGCTGCTTGTCGCGGGTGTAGGCGACGACGATCTTGCCGAGCCGCTCCGTCAGGTCCTGTAGCCCGGTGGCCAGGCAGAAGATCGCCATGATCTCCGAAGCGACGACGATGTCGAAACCGTCCTCGCGCGGAAAGCCGTTGGCGATGCCGCCCAGGGAGTTGGTGATCTGGCGCAGCGCCCGGTCGTTCATGTCGACCACCCGGCGCCAGGCGACGCGGCGGATATCGATGCCGAGCTCGTTGCCCCAGTATATGTGGTTGTCGATCAGCGCCGACAGCAGGTTGTGGGCGATGCCGATGGCGTGGAAGTCGCCGGTGAAGTGGAGGTTGATGTCCTCCATCGGCACCACCTGGGCATAGCCGCCGCCGGCCGCCCCGCCCTTCATGCCGAAGCAGGGGCCGAGCGAAGGCTCGCGCAGGCAGATCGCCGCGCGCTTGCCGATGCGGTTGAGCCCATCGCCGAGGCCGACCGTGGTCGTGGTCTTGCCCTCGCCCGCCGGGGTCGGCGTGATCGCCGTGACCAGCACCAGCTTGCCGTCGGGGCGGTCCTGGATCCCCTCGATGAAATCGAAGGAAATCTTACCCTTATGCGGGCCATACTGCAGGATCTGCTCCTGGGGGATGCCAAGCTTTTCGCCGATTTCCGTAATCGGCTTCATCGTAGCTTCGCGGGCAATCTCGATATCGCTCTTGGGCATCAGGTCCCTCTCCTTCCAGGCGCATGCGAACCGGCGCGACGTTAGCGCGCCAAATCCAGGTTCAGTGTTCTGCCAGCGACGGCAGTCTTGCCCGCCACCGTCACCCGATCAGGCTTTTGACCGCGGCCGCGCCGACCGGGCGTCCCGAGAACTCCTCCATGGCGTCGATCAGGACGTCCCAGAAGTAGGTCGCCGAGGCGCTGTCGAACAGCAGGTGATAGGCCAGCGTGCCGCCCAGGTCGTTGCGGATGACCACGGCGGACAGCCGCGCGACGGAGGTCTGGGCGATCTGCAGATCCTCGAACTTGTGGGGACGCAGATCCACGGCGCAGAGCTTGGCGAACATCGCCGCTGCCTTCTCGCCGCTCACCAGGAACCAGGCGTGGCTGTCCTGGCGCGGCACCGGAAAGCCGCGCGGCGTTTCCGGCGGCCGGCTCTCGCCGGCCCAAGCGCCGTTCAGCTTCGCGACCAGCTTGCCCTCGCCGCTTTCGCTATCGAGGATCAGCAGCTCATTGGGGGCCAGCCGCGCCGCCAGGCCGCCGCCATCCTGCCGCCGCGCCCAGTTGCTTTGCTCGGGAAGGGCGACGCCCTGGCCGCTCAGCCACTCCGGCGTGCCCTCGCCCTTGAAGCCGGTGCGCGGCAGCACGGAAAGCTCGGCCAGGCCCAGGGTCCTCGCCGCCTTGGCCTCGGCCTTGGTATCGCCGAAGTCCTGCGCCAGCGCGCCGCCGTTGACCTCGGCGTAGCTGGCGCCCAGGGCGTCGAGCCGGCGATAGCAGAAGGAGCGGCGGAGAAGTTCGGTCGCTTGCATGGCCTAGAGCTCCTGCCGCTTGCCGTCGGGATCGTAGAAGGGAATCGAGGCGACCGTGGCGTAGATGTAGGCGCCATCCTCCAGCTTGATATTGAAGCTTTTTCCGGGCACGGCGTCCTCCGGCGCGACGTAGGCCATACCGACGATGCCGCCGCAGGCTTCGGACCGCGCCGCCGAGGTCACCCGGCCGACAATCCGGTCACCCTTGATCACCAGGACGCATTCCTCCGGCACCGGCGAATCGCCCGGCAGGGTGAAGCCGACCAGCTTGCGCTCCAGCGGCCGCGCCTCGGCCATGATGTCGAGCGACCGCTTGCCGATGAAGAAAGGCTTCTTCTTGCCGACCGCCCAGAGCATATCGGCCTCGGCCGGGGTGGTCAGGCCGTCGGTGTCCTGGCCGATGATGATATGCCCCTTCTCCAGGCGCAGCAGGCGCTGCGCCTCGACGCCGAAGGGCTTAATGCCGAACTCGGCGCCGGCCTCCATGACCAGATCCCACAGCGCCTCGCCGCAGGAGGCCGGCATGTGGATCTCGTAACCGAGCTCGCCGACGAAACCGACCCGCAGCAGACGCACCGGAATGCCGGCGATCCTGCCCTCGCGCACGCCCATGTAGGGAAAGCCCTCGGCCGTGAGATCCATGTCGCAGTCGAGCTTTTCGAGGACCTTGCGGGAGTTCGGTCCGGCGATGTTGAAGCCGGCGTAGGCGCCGGTGACATTGGCGACATCTACCTTCAGCCGCCACTCGGCGTTCCAGCGCAGCATCGCACGGTAGACGCCGTCGACGCCGCCGGTGGTCGCGGTGACATAGAACTCCTGTTCGGAAAAGCGGCAGGCCACGCCGTCGTCGACCACCGCCCCGGTCTGGTCGCTCATCAGCAGATAGCGGGCGCGGCCCACCTTCTGCTTCTTGTAGGCCCAGGTGTACATGCGGTTCATGAATTCCGCCGCGTCGGGCCCGCGCACCTCCAGCCCGCCAAGGGTCGAGACGTCGATCATGCCGACGTTGTTGCGCACGTTGCGCGCCTCGGCCTCGATGCAGGCTAGGCGGTCGGCCTTTCGGCCATAGTAGGCCGGGCGATACCAGGCGCCAGCCAGCATCATCTGCGCGCCGGCCTCGACGTGGCGGTGATGCATCGCGGTCAGGCGCTCCGGGTCGAAGGAGCGTCCCGCCAGGTGACCGAAGGACTCCGGCTTGAAGGGCGGACGCTGGGTCGTGGTGGTCGAGCCGGAGACGCCGCGCCCGTTGGCCTTGTTGGTCAGCCGCACCGAGTTGAGCGCCGAGTTGCGCCCCTGGCTCGGCCCCATGCCGACCGTGGTGTAGCGCTTCATCAGCTCGACGTCCTCGAAGCCGTCGGCGACGGCATTGATGACATCCTTGACCGTCTGGTCCTCGTCGAAGTCGACGAAGTCCTTGCCCTCCGGGTGCGGAAAGATCGGCCAGGGATAGTTGATGCCCTCGGCGCCCTTCGCACCGGGTTTTGCCGGTTCCTTGCCAACCTTGGCGCCGGCGGTCTTGGCTGCCGACCAGCCGCTTTGCGCACCCTCGGCCAGCGCCGCCTCTAGATCGAAGCCGTTGTCGACCGAACCGGCGAAGAAGGCGTCCTTCGGCCGCTCGTCGAGTTCGAAGGCATGCAGCGCGTCGCTGTATTTCATCCGCCCGCCGCAGTGGCACATCAGCTGCGCCAGCGGCGCGTAGCCGACCGAGGTGACGATCAGATCGCAGGCGAGGGTTTCGCCGCTGCCGGAAACCTCGCCCTCCCCGGTGATGCTGTCGATCACCGCGCCGGAGATGCCGCGCTTGCCCCGCTCGGGAATCGCCTCGTAGACGGTGTGGCCGGAGAGGATGCGCAGTCCCTGCGCGGCCAGGGCGCCGGCCTCCACGCACTTGGCCTCTTCGTTGCGCAGATCGGTAATGGCCACCACCTCGACGCCGGCATCGCGCAGGTCTTGGGCGACGCGGTAGCCGTGGTCGTTGCCGGTGCAAACCACTGCCCGGCTGCCTGGGCGCACGCCGTAAAGTCGAATCATCCGCTGCACGGCGCTGCCCAGGATCACGCCCGGCAGGTCGTTGTTGCGGAACACCATCGGCTGCTCGACCGAGCCGCTCGCCAGCACGACCTGCTTGGCGCGCAGCTTGTAAAGCCGGTTGCCCTGGATCACCGCCAGCCAGTTGTCGGCGAACCAGCCGGTGCAGAGCGCCGGATTGAGGACTGTGACGTTGTCGAACTTGGCGAGCTCCGCGGCCAGCTTGCTCGCGCGCTCCTGTCCCCCGGCGCCGAAGGCGTAGTTGAGCGAACCGCCGAGTCTGGCTTCCTCGTCGATCAGGATCACCTCGGCGCCGGTCTTGCCCGCTTCGAGCGCGGCGGACAGGCCCGCCGGACCGCCGCCGATCACGCAGACATCGGCGAAGAGGTATGCCTTGTCGTAGTAGCCGTGGGGCGTTTTCTTATCGACATTGCCGAGCCCCGCCTTGCGGCGGATGATCTTTTCCCAGTAGGCCCAGGCGCCCTTCGGCCGGAAGAAGGTCTTGTAGTAGAAGCCGACCGGCAGGAAGCGGCTGAAGTGCCCCAGGTAGGCGTCGCGGTCGTTCTCCAGGCTGCCCGAGACGTTGAGCGCGGAGGCGCTAAGGCCATCGGTCAGCACCAGGCGGTCGGCCTGGACGTTGGGCTCGTCGCCGAACTGGACATAGCTGTTGCAGTCTAGCCCGGCGAAGGTCAGGAAGCCGCGCGGCCGGTGATACTTGAAGGAGCGCGAGACCATCTTGACGCCGTTGGCGGCCAGGGCCGAGCCAAGGCTGTCCCCGGCGAGGCCGCTGTAGTGCCGCCCCTCGAAGTCGAAGCCGAGCGTCCTGCTGCGATCGATGTAGAGGCCGAAGGGTTCCGGCAGGCGGTGCGACGTGGTCATCCCTTGCTGTCCTCCTCGGGCACTTCGAAGTCCGTGCGCACGGTGAAGACCTCGCCGGCGGGATAGGTTTTCAGGATCTCATCGGTCGAGGTGTCGCGCTCGGCGATGAACCAGTAGTTGGTCGCCGCGTGACACCACCACTCGCGGATCACGCCGCGGGTATTGTTTTCCAAAAAGACGTAGTCGCCCCACTCGGCTACTGTGCAGCGGTTGGGGTCGGGCATCTCCGTCACCTCGCCGCCCCAGACGAATTCCTGGATGTTGCGCGGACCGTTCAGCGGACAGTTCAGGATTTTCATCGCCGCTCTCCTAGTGCCCCACCGAGGCCGCGCCCTTTTCGCCGACCTGGTGGAAGCGCTCGAAGCGGTCGAGCGCGAAGGGTTTCAGGATGTCCGGCACCTTTCCGGTAGCCAGAGTCTGCGACATCCGCTTGCCGCAGACCGGCGTCGCCTTGAAGCCCCAGGTGCCCCAGCCGGCGTCGATGTAATAGTTCTCCACCGGCGTCTCGCCCATGATCGGCGAAAAGTCCGGGGTCATGTCGGTGATGCCGGCCCACTGGCGCAGCACCTTGACCTTCGACAGGAAGGGGAAGAGCTCGAGCATGTGCGACATCAGCCCTTCCTTGAAATCCAGGGTCGAGCGGGTCGAATAGAGGCCGTAGGGATCCGAGGAGCCGCCCATCACGAACTCGCCGCGCGAGGACTGGCTGATGTAGATGTGCAGCGAGCCGGAGACGACGATGGAATCGAACACCGGCTTGTAGGGTTCCGATACGCAGGCCTGCAGCGGGATCGAGCGGATCGGCAGCTTGAAACCGGCCATCTTGGAAACCGTGCCCGACATCCCCGCCGTCGCCTGCATCACCCTGCCCGCCTTGACCGTGCCCCGGGTGGTCTTCACGCCGGTAACCCTCCCGCCCTCGATCTCCAGGCCGGTGACCTCGGTGTTCTGGTGGATCTCGACGCCGCGCTCCATGGCGCCGCGGGCATAGCCCCAGGCGACCGCGTCATGGCGGGCGATCGCCCCCGGCGGATGATAGAGCGCGCCCAGCACGGGGAAGCGCACGTCGTCGTCGAGACAGATTTCCGGGCAGATTTCCTTGATCTCGTCGGGGAAGACCACCCGCGAGCTGACGCCGAGATGCTTGTTGACCTCGGCCCGCCAGCGCGCCGTGCGAAGTGCCGCGTCGGTATGCGCCAGGGTGAAGTGGCCGCGCTCCGAATACATCAGGTTCATGTCGAAGTCGTTGGCCAGCTCCTGATAGAGCCGCACCGACTCGTCGTAGAAGGCCACGCCCTCAGGCGTGAGGTAGTTGGAGCGAATGATCGCCGTGTTGCGCGCGGTGTTGCCGCCGGCCAGCCAGCCCTTCTCCAGCACCGCGACGTTGGTGATCCCGTGATCCTTCGCCAGGTAGTAGGCGCAGGCGAGGCCGTGGCCGCCGCCGCCGATGATGACGATGTCGTAGGAAGACTTGAGATCGCTTTCCGAGGGAAAGTGCCGGCGCGCCGGATAGGTCTTCGACAGGCCATACTTGAGGAGTGCGAGAGGCATGCGACCGCCTGGGCTGGAGTGCGGCAGAGCGCGGCCCGACGGGCCGCCTCTTCCATCGCGCGATGCTAAGCCCGCCCCTTGCGCAAGCTGAACCAATATCGACAGGAATTGGCGGCAGGGCGACTTGCGGGCGCTAGTGCCCGGCCCGGGCTTGCTCTAATCTTCCCGGGATTCGAGGGAAAGAACGATGAACACACCGCAGTTGCGCATCCGCAGTCTCAGGCTCCGCCCGGTGCTGGTGCCATTGAAACGGCCCCTGGTCACCCGGGTGGTGACGGTCGAGCAGGCGGCGCTGCTGCTGATCGACCTGAAGACCGAAGAGGGCATCGTCGGGCACAGCTATATCTTTGGCTATTCCCCGGCCGGCTGCCGTCACATCGCCAGCCTGCTCAGGCAGATCGAAGAACTGGTCCGGGGCGAAGCCGTCGCACCCGCGGTCCTCTACAAGCGCCTCCGCAAGGCGCTCACCCTGTTCGGGCAGCAGGGCCTGACCATGATGGCGATCTCCGGTTTCGACGTCGCCTGCTGGGACGCGCTAGCCAAGGTGGCAGGTCTGCCGCTGGCCAGACTGCTCGGCGGCACGCCAGGCAGAATCCCGGCCTACAACAGCAACGGGCTCGGCCTGATCGACCCGGCGGCGGTGGCCGAGGAGGCCCTGGCGCTGCGGGATGAGGCCGGCTACCGCATGGTCAAGCTGCGCATGGGCCGGGAGAAGCTCTCCGACGATCTCGCCGCGCTGCGCGCCGCGCGCGACGCCCTGGGTGAGGAAGCCCTGCTCCCGGTCGACTTCAATCAGGGCCTGACCGTCGAGGAGGCGCTGCGCCGCGGCCATGCGCTCGACGCCGAAGGCGGCGTCACTTGGATCGAGGAACCGATCGCCTACGACGACTACGCCGGCTGCGCCCGGATCGCCGCAGAGGTCGCAACGCCGGTCCAGATCGGCGAGAACTTCTACGGCCCAGAGGACCTGGAACGCGCGCTGGAAGCCGGTGCCGCGGACTATGCGATGCCGGATCTGGAGCGGATCGGCGGCGTGACGGGCTGGCTGCGCGCCGCGGCCATCGCCGAGACCGCGCGCATCGAGATGTCGAGCCATCTCTTCCCGGAAGTCTCCTGCCACCTCATGGCGGTGACACCGACAGCGCACTGGCTGGAAGTGGTGGACTGGGCGAGCCCGGTTCTGCAGCAGCCGCTTGAGATCGACATCGGGCACGCCGTGATCCCGGAACGCCCCGGAAACGGCCTCGCCTGGAACGAGGAGGCGGCGCGTCGCTACGCGTTCGATCTCTAGCTCTCGCAGATTTGAAGGGCGTACAGGGCAAAGTTCGCGCAACACTTGGACAGCGTACAACCTCTTGCTGAGGCAAGAAGTGCAGCATGCATGACTACGACGTCAGGCGAAGCATCGCCGCTGCGCCGGCGGTGGTCTGGTCGATCCTGACCGATACGGCGGCGCTACAGGACGGCAGTTTCGGCATCCTGAAGATCGATGGCCAGATCGGCCCCGGCGCCAGGATCTCGATCCTCTCCGAGGTCAGCCCCAAGCGCGCCTTCCCGGTCAAGGTCGTGGAGCTGGTGCCGGAGCGGCTGATGGTCTGGCAGGGCGGCATGCCCTTCGGCCTGTTCAAGGGCGTGCGCCGCTTCGAGCTGCGCGAGGAGCCCGGCGGCACCACCTTTCGTATGTACGAGGATTTCTCCGGCCCGCTGGCGCCGATGATCCGCAAATCCATGCCCGACTTGACGGCGACCTTCGACAAGTTTGCCGATGCCTTGAAGGCCCGCGCCGAAGCCCGCTGACTCTTTTTTCGGCCTCCGCCCCTGTCGACTGCGAAGCGCAGACTGTCGGATTTACGCGATGACCGTCGCCTGAAGGCGTGTAGCGTCCGCCCGTATTACTCGTGTCATCCAGCGCCCGAGAGGCGCGGCAGTTCGCACCACGGAGAAACAGGACATGGCCCTCCCCTCGCAGTCCAAGTATGTCGTGATCGGCGCCGGCATTCACGGCCTCAGCACCGCCTGGCATCTCGCCACCCTGCTCAAGGCCAAGGGCATCGGCAGCGGCGAGGACATTCTCGTCCTCGACAAGACCTCGATCGCCGCCGGCGCCTCGGGCATCGCCTGCGGCGTGGTGCGCAACAACTACTACCAGCCGGCGATGCGCGAGCTGATGGCGCACTCGGTCGAGGTCTGGGAAAGCGACCCCAAGGCCTTCTCCTACCATCCAGTCGGCTACATGCAGATCTCGCCCGAGGGCATGCACGAAGACGTCTCGACGATCTACGAGCAGCAGAAGGCGATCGGTTACGAGTCGGTCTTCGTCGAGGGCGAGAAGGACTCCCTGGACTACATGCAGGGCCTGTTCAGCGACTGGCAGGCCAAGGGCATCACTTCGGTGCTGCACGAGAAGAAGGGCGGCTTCGCCAACAACACCAAGTCGATCTATGGCCTGGCCAAAAAGGCCGAGGACGCGGGCGTGCGAATCATGACCGGCGTCGAGGTGACCGGCTTCGAACACGGCCACAACTCCGACGCGGTCACAGCGGTGGTCACCGACAAGGGCAAGATCGAGTGCGACCAGGTGGTGGTCGGCACCGGCCCCTGGGTGCGCCACATCTGGGACATGCTGGAGCTGCCCAAATCGGTCGACATCAAGGGCCCGGACGGCCAGATGCTGCGCGACGTTCCGATGTGGACCTACTGGGCGCTGGAGGAAGGCGTGCTGGGCGTCGATCCCGATTTCCAGAAGACCAACGACGGCAAGCTGCCGCCGGTGATCCATGTCGATACCGACGCGCCGCTTTATTCCGACGTCGATGGCTCGCTGATTACCGACGAGCTCTGGGGCATCTATTACAAGCCCGACTTCCACTTCAACGGCGTCCAGGGCGGGGCCATGCCCTATAAGGTCGAGACCCCGACCGATAAGGTCCAGGTCGATCCCTATGGCGTCGACAGCCCCGACTTCATCGTCGGCGACGACTTCGCCCACATGTGGTGCTCGGCGCTGGCCTTCTGCCAGAAGCGCTTCGAGGGGCAGATCTCCAAGTGGAAGCGCGAGCCCTCCGGCGGCCTCGGCTGCTTCACCCCGGACTCCTTCCCGGTCTTCGACACCTTCCGCGAGAACGTCCACATCATCGCCGACTCCAACCACGGCTATAAGATGATCGGCGTCGGCAAGCTGGTCGCCGAGGAGATGATCAACGGCGAGAGCGCATTGCTGAAGCCCTTCCGCTTCTCGCGCTACGCCGAAGGCAAGCTGCACCCGACCTCGCACAGCCCCTTCCCCTGGAGCTGAGGCGGAGAAATTTTGCGATGGAAAGGCCCGGCGGAGACGCCGGGCCTTTTTCATTGCGCCCCCTTGCACGGGGGAAAGAAGCGCCGTCTGATGGTGCGCGCCGACAACCAGCACGCGGGCCCGACCGATGAGCGACCACGACCTCTGCTACCTCTCCGCCAGCGACGCCATCGCAAAGTTCAAGGCGCGCGAGCTCTCCCCGGTCGAGCTGATGCGCGCGACGATCGCGCGCGCCGAGGCGGTCGAGCCGAAGATCAACGCCTTCGCCTACCGTTACTACGAGGAGGCGCTGGACAAGGCCAAGGCGGCCGAGGCGCGCTACATGAAGAGCGACGGCCGGCCGCGCCCGCTGGAAGGCCTGCCGACAGCCATCAAGGACGAGTCCTTCATCAAAGGGCAGATCACCTCCAACGGCTCGCTGATGCTGAAGGACGAGGTCGCCAGCTTCACCTCGCCGGGAGCCGAGCGCCTGCTGCGCGCCGGCGCCATCGTTCACGCCCGCACCGCGACCCCGGAATTCTCCTGCTCCGGCGTCACCCAGTCCAGGCTCTGGGGCGTCACCCGCAACCCCTGGAATCTCGACTACACGCCGGGCGGCTCTTCGGGCGGCTCCGGGGCTGCGCTGGCGGCCGGCACCTCATCCCTCGCCAGCGGCTCCGACATCGGCGGCTCGATCCGGATCCCCGCATCGGCCAGCGGCGTCGCCGGCTTCAAGCCGCCCTACGGACGCAATCCCGACGACTACCCCTTCAACCTCGATGCCTACTGCCATACCGGTCCGATGGCGCGCAGCGTCGCCGATCTGGCGTTGATGCAGAACGTGATGGCGGGCCCCCACCCCAAGGACATCGTCAGTCTGCGGCCGAAGCTGCGCATCCCCAAGGACCTGAAGGGCATCGAAGGCTGGAAGATCGCCTACTCGATGGATCTCGGCTACTGCCCCATCGATTCCGAGGTGCGCGCCAATACCGAGGCGGCGCTGGAGGCTTTCCGCGCCGCCGGCGCTTCGGTCGAGGAGGTCGAGTTGGGCTGGTCCTGGGCGGCGCTGTCGGCCGCGCACAACTATCTCGGTCATCTCTTCGGCACCTACATCGGCCGCTACCTTGGCCGCCACGGCCTGGAGATGACCAACTACGCCCGCGCCTTCGCCGAGATGGGACGGCAGACCACGGCCAACGATTTCCTGGAGGCGCATGACGTCGCGGGAGAGATGTACGCGACCTTCGGACCGCTGATGCAGCGCTATAACATCTTCCTCTGCCCCACCCTGGCGGTGCCTTCGGTGAGCGCTACCCACGACCAGTCGCGCGACAGGATCGAGATCGAGGGCGTCGAGGTCGACCCCACTCTGGGCTGGACCCTGACCTATCCCTTCAACATGCTGAGCCGCTGCCCGGTCATCTCCGTGCCCTCGGGATTCGCAAAGAATGGAGTCCCGACGGGCCTGCAGATCGTTGGCCGGACCTACGACGACGTTTCGGTGTTCCGCGCCGCCAAGGCCTTCGAGGCCGAACGGCCCTGGCGGGACGCCCGGCCCAAGCTCTAAAGCAAGATCGGATCGCACTGATTCAGTGCGATCCGATCAGGCTCTAGCGTCATTCCAGCCAGCGGTCGAGAAAGCCGTCGAGCCAGTCGCCGAGCGGCGCGTGGTAGCGCCGGGCGTCGCAGAACTGCTTGGTGGCCGGCTGGGCGCCGGGTTCGGCGAGGCAGTGCGCCGCCTGCTCCGTCCAACGGCACATGATCGCCGGCGTCACCTCGGGATGAAACTGCAGGCCGAAGGCGGAAGGGCCGTAGCGGAATGCCTGGTTGGGAAAGGTCTCGCCGGCTGCCAGAAGCTCGCAGCCATGGGGCAGGCTGAAGCCTTCCTTGTGCCAGTGATAGACATGCAGGGTCTCCGGGAAGAGTCCGGCCCCGGCTTCGGTCGCCTCGATCGGCTCGTAGCCGACCTCCCAGCATCCTTCGGGATGGGGCGCAACGCTTCCGCCCAGCGCGCGGCACAGCAGCTGGCCGCCGAGACAGATCCCGAGGAATGGCTTTTCCGCCTTTACCCAGGCTTCGATGGAGCGGATTTCCTGGGCCAGAAAATCCAGGCTGCCGGAATCGTTGGCGCTCTGGGCGCCGCCGTAGACGACCATCGCTTCGTAGCCATCCTCGGGGCCTGGGATCGGATCGCCGCGGTAGCTGTGCCACCAGCGGACTTCGTAACCGCGCTCGGCGATGCGCTGCGACACCCGGTCGATGCGCGGCCCGGGCGCATGCACCACCAGCAGGACCCGGCCTTTCGCGTCGCCTCTGTGTCGTTGCCCCATACCCAGGCGATACCCCAGCGCGGGAATTTCCTCAAGCGCCGCGGCAAGATTTCTCTGGACGGCGGCGGAAAGCTGGTTTCAAGGTTTCGCCGAAATTCTCAGGCATCCGGCCTTCGCTACAGAGTGAAAGATGGACAGCGCGCAAGCCGCCAGCGCCGAGGCGCAGCTAAACGTCAGAACATCCAGCGGGCCGCAGATCTACGGCTTCCTGCTGATCCCGAATTTCTCTCTGCTCGCATTTTCCTCGGCGCTCGAGCCGCTACGCTCCGCCAACCGGCTTTCCGGTAGTCAACGCTACCAGTGGCATCTGATCTCCCCCGAGGGGGGCATGGTCACAACTTCCAGCGGCATCGAAGTCAAGACAACCAAGACCGCTGCCGAGGTCGAGCGGTTGAACACCCTGATCGTTTGCGGCGGGCTCAAGGCCGAACGCTTCGAGGATAAGGCGACCTTCGCCTGGCTGCGCCGTCTCGATCGCGAGGGCGTGCGGGTCGGCGCGCTGTCGACAGGCACCTATCTGCTGGCCAAGGCCGGTCTGCTGGACGGCTACCGCTGTACGATCCACTGGGAGAATCTCGAATCCTTCGCCGAGGACTATCCCAATCTCGAGGTCTCGCCGGAGCTCTACGAGATCGACCGCAACCGCTTCACCTGCTCGGGCGGCACAGCGGTGCTCGACCTGATGCTCTCGCTGATCGCCCTGGAGCACGGGCGCACCCTGGCGACTCAGGTCGCCGAGCAGTTCATCCACGAACGCATCCGCGAGCGCCACGACAGCCAGCGCATGGCGCTGCGTGCCCGCCTCGGCATCAGCCACCCCAAGCTGCTCAAGGTGGTGGAATTGATGGAGCAGCATCAGGAAGAACCGCTGTCGCGCTCCGCCCTGGCCCAGCGCGCCGGACTTTCCACCCGGCAGCTCGAACGCCTGTTCCGCAAGTATCTCCACCGCACGCCGACCCGCTTCTACCTTGAGCTGCGGCTCAACCGGGCACGCAAGCTGCTCAACCAGACGGCCATGCCGGTGCTCGACGTGGCGCTTGCCTGCGGATTCATCTCGGCCTCGCACTTCTCCAAGTGCTACAGGGAATTCTTCAACCGCACGCCCCGCGAGGAGCGGGCGCTGCAAACCCCCTAGGACCGCACCATGCAGCTCACGCCCGGCCGGACGACGCTCGCCGATCTCCATGCTTTCTGGCGTGGCGCCGGAGACGTCAGCCTGCCGGACAGTGTCTGGCCCGCCGTCGAGGCCGCCGCCGCCACGGTGCAGGCGGCCCTGCAGAAGCAGCGCCCGACCTATGGCGTCAACACCGGCTTCGGGCTGCTGGCGCGTCAGCGCATCTCGCTGGATCAGGTCAAGGAGCTGCAGCGGCGCCTGGTGCTCAGCCACTGCGCCGGGGTCGGCGCGCCGCTGCCCGACCGCGTGGTGCGGATGGTTCTGCTGCTGAAGATCGGCAGCCTGGCGCGCGGTCACTCCGGCATCTCCCGGCGGGTCATCGAGCTGCTGCTGGCCCTGCTCAACGCCGGCGCCCTGCCGGTGATCCCCGAGCAGGGCTCGGTCGGCGCCTCGGGCGACCTGGCGCCGCTTGCGGCGATGTCCGCCACCCTGATCGGCGAGGGCGAGCTGCGCCTGAACGGCAAGACCCTGCCTTCCGCAGAAGCGCTCTCGGCGCTCAACCTGCAGCCCATCGAGCTCGACGCCAAGGAAGGCCTGGCCCTGCTCAACGGCACCCAGGTTTCCACGGCCCTGGCGCTGGAAGGCCTGTTCAAGGCCCTGGACGTCTTCGCCGCGGCGATCGCCGCCGGAGCGATGTCGGTCGACGCGGCGCTGGGCAGCGACACCCCCTTCGATCCGCGAATCCACGAGATCCGCGGCCAGCCAGGCCAAATCGCCGCGGCGCAGCTGCTGCGCCGGCTGCTGGAGGGCAGTCCGATCCGCGGTTCCCATCTGGAATGCGACCGGGTGCAGGACCCCTACTCGCTGCGCTGCCAGCCGCAGGTTATGGGCGCCGCGCTCGACGTGCTGCGAGGCGCCGCCGAGACCCTGGAGCGCGAGGCCAACGCCGTCTCCGACAATCCCGTGGTCTTCGCCGACAGCGGCGAGATCCTCTCCGGCGGCAACTTCCACGCCGAGCCGGTGGCCTTCGCCGCAGACATGATCGCGCTAGCGGTCTCCGAAATCGCGGCGATCTCGGAACGGCGCATCGCCCTGCTGACCGACGCCACCTTGTCCAGCCTGCCGGCCTTCCTGGTCGCCGAGCCGGGGCTCAACTCCGGCTTCATGATCGCCCATGTCACCGCTGCCGCGCTGGCCAGCGAGACCAAGCTGCTGGCGGCGCCGGCCAGCGTCGACTCCCTGCCGACCTCGGCCAACCAGGAGGACCACGTCTCCATGGCGACCCACGGCGCGCTGCGGCTCGGGCGGATGACCGCCAACGCCGGGCGGGTGGTCGCGATCGAGCTGCTGGCCGCCGCCCAGGGCATCGACCTGCGCGCGCCGCTGAAAAGCTCCGCCGCGCTGGAAGGTCTCAAGGGCCAGATCCGCGAGCGGGTTCCCATGCTCGGCGACGACCGGCCCTTTACCCCGGATATCGAGGCCGTCGCCGCGCTGGTGGAAAGCGGCGCGCTGACCGCGCCCGTGACGGGCGACAGCCCCTGGACCTTGCTGCAAAAGCTGGTCTAAAAGAGGCGCGCCTTTCCCACCCCGGAGTCCTTCCGCCGCCGGAGGCTCATGGCAGCCATGCCGCCGCCTGCCTTGTACCCGCCGGCCGCAATCGATAGATGAAGCCCATGAGCGACACTCAAGACTCTGCGCCTCAGAAGACGGATGCCATCATCGTCGGCGCCGGCCCGGTCGGCCTCTTCGCCGTCTTCGAGCTCGGCCTGCTCGACGTCAAGGCGCACCTGGTGGACATCCTCGACCGCCCCGGCGGGCAGTGCGCCGAGCTCTATCCGGAAAAGCCGATCTACGACATCCCGGCCCTGCCCTACTGCACCGGGCAGGAGCTGACCGATCGGCTGATGGAGCAGATCAAGCCCTTCGACCCGGTGTTCCACTTCGGCCAGATGGCCGAGAAGCTGGAGCGGACCCAGGACGATACGGCCTGGCGCCTGACCACCGACGCCGGCACCGTGCTCGAGGCTCCCGTTCTGATTATCGCTGCCGGCGGCGGGTCCTTCGTGCCCAAGCGTCCGCCGCTGCAGGGCATCGAGGAGTACGAAGGAAAATCCGTCTTCTACGCCGTGCGCAAGATGGAGCAGTTTCGCGGCAAGAACATCCTGATCGCCGGCGGCGGCGACTCCGCGCTCGACTGGACCGCTGCCCTGCAGCCCCTGGCCGAGAGTCTGACTCTGGTCCACCGCCGCGACGAGTTCCGCGCAGCACCCGCCACGGTCAACGAGATGCGCGCCCTGGTCGAGGCCGGCAAGATGGAGCTGAAGATCGCTCAGCTCGCCGGGCTGGAGGGCGAGAACGGCCAGCTCTCAGCCGTCCGCCTCAAAGACTCCGAGGGCGAAGTCTTCACCCAGCCCTGCGACACCCTGCTCGCCTTCTACGGCCTGACCATGAAGCTGGGTCCGGTCGCCGAGTTCGGGCTGAACCTGCACGAGAACCTGATCCCTGTGGACACCGAGAAGTTCGAGACCTCGACTCCGGGCATCTTCGCCATCGGCGACATCAACTCCTACCCCGGCAAGCTGAAGCTGATCCTCTCCGGCTTCCACGAAGCCGCGCTGATGGCCCAGCAGGCCTTCCATATCGTCTATCCCGACAAGAAGCTGCGCTTCCAGTACACGACCTCGAGCAGCGCGCTGCAGAAAAAACTCGGAGTGGCCTGACTGCCATGAAGCTCTACGTCACCGACCGGAACGGCACCGTCCACGAGATCCAGGGCGAGGACGAACTCCAGCTGATGGAGGCGATCCGCGACGCCGATCTGCCGATCAAGGCCGAGTGCGGCGGCTCCTGCGCCTGCGCCACCTGCCACGTCTACGTCGACCCGGCCTGCAAGGCGATGGTCGGCGAGGCCGACGAGGACGAGCAGGACATGCTGGACCTCGCCTTCGAGCTGACCGAGAACTCCCGCCTCTCCTGCCAGATCGTCCTCGGCCCGCAACACGACGGGCTGAAGGTCACCCTGGCGCCAGGAAGTGAGATTGATTGATATTTCCCATTGAAGGCCTTAAAAAAAGTATCCTACTGAAAGCAATTGAAACGTTCGCCTTCGATGAAATTCTTTCTCATATCAATTTCTAGACCATAGAAATCAATTATTTTTTCCGCCGCACTGCATGTCTCATCAAACGATATTAAATTATATATATAAGAATTTATGAACAGAGATTCTCTGTAAATTTCCTTGCCGTATTGATCAAACAGTTCTCTACTTAGATTAAGAATTCTTTGGTTGTCATCTTTATTGCAGAATGAGATATTATCCATTCTTTCGGCGATGCAGAATTGTTCTCTATCTTTGATTATTTTATCAAATAAAACCATAGATACTGAGAAATCACCAAACGATTTGGCACAGACTGCTCCATAAAGAATCCGAGCATATTCTATTGCTGCGGCAATCGCTTGATCATAACCTTGAAATTCATAGGGCACACTAATTATTAATTTTTTATCTTGGTGACTGTATACTTCCCATAATGAGAAAGTTCCGTCGTTCATTTGCAAATCGATAAACGGAAACGTGCTTGTGGCTAAAAAATATTGACCAAAACGTGCCTCAAAGAAATTTTCTGTTAATTTTGTTTCATGCTTTCTTGATAATGTTTCTGAGACTCTCACATAATAATCCTCTTCGTCTACAAGATTCATCTTACAAAAAGATGACTCCTGGGCTTTAGCTCCAACACTTAAAATCAGAGATATAGATAAAAATATAACACTTACAAAATGATGTTTCCCGGGGATACGCATCGATGATTGAGTCTTCTATAAGAGTTCTGAAATCATGATTGTTCACTACATTTCCGGCCTCTCAACCCACGGCCGCGCCGCCTCGAAAGCCGCAGCGGCGCGGAACACCGAGAGATCGTCGTAGGGCTTGCCGATAATCTGCAAGCCGAGCGGCACGCCGTTGGCGGCGCGGCCCATGGGGACGGATATCGCCGGCAGGCGTTCCAGCACGTTGAAGGGCCAGCAGAGCGCCCAGCCTATCACGGAGTCGACCGGCGTGTCCTCGATCCGCACTTCGTCCTTCAGCAGGTCGATGTCGGCGGCCAAGGCCGTGGTTCCCGTAGTCGGGGTCAGCAGGACCTCGCAGCGTTCGAAGATCTCGCGCAGCTGCCCCCACATTCCGGCGCGCACCTCGTTGACCGCCTCGACGGTCATGCCGCCGCGCCCCAGCTCCCATTGGTCGATGTGGCGCAGGTGGGTGGAGATCAGCGCCTTCTGTTCCTCGGTGAAATTCTTGTTCAGCTCCTCGCCGTCGCGCTTGTAGCCGCTGATCGCCGCCTCGTACTCGCGCTCCAGGGTCCAGGGAATCTCGACCTGCTCGACGGTGCAGCCCAGCTCCGCGAAGGCCTGCACCGCCTCGCGGAAGGCCGCGCGGATTTCCGGCTCGACCTTGAACAGGCCGAGGTCCTCGCTGACCGCCACGCGCCAGCCCTCGATGGCCTGGAAGCTCTCCGGCAGGTTGGGATGCCCTGGCACAGTGGTCGGGTCGCGCAGATCCGGGCCGGCGATGAGGTTGTAGAGCAGCGCCGCGTCGCCGACGCTGCGCGCCATCGGCCCCTGGGTGCTCCAGGCGTTCCACAGCCAGGCGCCGGCGCCCGGCACCCGGCCGCTCGGCGGGCGGTAGCCGACCAGGCCGTTGAGGGAGGCCGGAATGCGGATCGAGCCGCCGTAGTCGCCGCCGTCGCAGAGCGGCACCATGCCCGCCGCCAAGGCCGCGCCGGCGCCGCCGCCGGAGCCGCCCGGCGTGGTCGCCAGGTTCCAGGGATTGCGGGTCACCCCCCAGAGCGGCGAGTGGCAGATCGTCGCCGCCGCGAACTCCGGCGTGGTGGTGCGGGCGTAGAGGATCGCCCCGGCCTCGCGGATCCGCGCCACATGCGGCGAGTCGAAGGGATAGACGTTGTTCTCGAACAGCCTGGAGCCATGGGTGGTGATCTCGTTGGCCACCGCGTGGTCGTCCTTGATCGCCACCGGCAGGCCGTCCAGCGGCCTGGGATCGTTGCCCTTGCCCAGATAGCGCCCCTCGGCGGCCTTGGCCTCGGCCAGGGCCCGCTCGAAGAAGGTGTAGGTCCAGGCATTGATCTTGGGATTGACCTGCTCGCTGCGCGCGATCAGCGCCTCGAGGTAGGCGACCGGGGAGAGCTGGCGGTTGCGGAAGGCGGCCAGCGCCTCCAGCGCCCCGAGATAGCAGAGGTCCGGGTCGCTCATGTCTTGCGGTAGGCGAAGGTGTCGTTGTAGCGCCCGATCAGGTATTCGCCCGCCAGCACCGGCGCGAAGCGCGGCGTCTGCCCGGGCAGCAGGCAGCCCGGCAGGCATTCGACCAAGGTGTCGAAGTTGGGATCGAAGAAGAAGGGCATGGAATAGCGCTCCTGGCCGCTGCGGTTGATCACCCGGTGCGGCGTCGCCGCGAAGCGGCCGTTGGTCCAGCGCGCCAGCTGATCGCCGATGTTGACCACGAAGGCGCCGGGCAGCGGCGGCACCTCGATCCATTCCCCCTTGCGGGCGCGGACGATCAGGCCGCCCTTGTCGTCCTGGTTCAGGATGGTCAGGCAGCCGTAGTCGGTATGGGTGCCGCAGCCGACGCTCTCGGCCTCCGGCGTCGCCGCCTGGGGCGGATAGTGCAGCAGGCGGAGCTGGGCCAGGGGCCGGTCGATCTTGTCGGCGAAGAAGTCCTCTTCCAGGCCGAGGCCGAGCGCGAAGCAGGCCATCAGCTGCTCGGCCAGGCGGCGCATCTCGGCAAAGTAAGCCTCGATCTCCGGGCGGAAGCCGGGCAGTTCCTCGGGCCAGACGTTGGGGCCGTGCAGCGGCGTGCCGGCCAGAACGTCGGGATCGTCGGCGGGCAGATCGCGGGCGAGATCGAAGCCCTCCTTGAGGTCGCCTCTCGCGAGGCTCGGGTCGGTCGCCTCCTCGTACACCGGGAAGTAGCCGCGGTGCAGCGGCGACCTGGAGATATGCAGCGCCAGCTTCTCCGCCTCCGCCTGATCGAAGAAGCGCCTGGTCTGGGCTAGGCCCTCGGCCATCTGGCTATGCGGCACGCCGTGGCCGGTCAGATAGAAGAAGCCGGTCTCCTCGCAGGCGCGCGCGGCCAGCGTAGCGGCGGCGGTCTTGCCGCGCCCCTCCCGGAAATCGCTCAGATCGATGACTGGCAGCGCTGTGCCCATGCCTTCTTCGCACCTCTCGTCCCTGGCTCCAGCAGATATCTGGCAAGGATCGCTGGCCGGCGCAAGTGGCGCGCAGGCTTGCTGCTGTCGCGATCTGGCCACGCGGCGTCGTCGCGGCGGCAGCGACCCCGGCCCCGCGTTTCTATAGCATGAGCCCATGAACGCTTCCTCTCCCTCCCCGCCCGCCGGCAGCCGCTCGCCCGAGCAGCGGATCGTCGACTTCGTCAAGGGTTTCACCATCGAGACCACGCCCGGCGCCTCGGAGAAGACGCCGTCCTACCGCGACATGCTGCGCGAGGGCACCACGGTGGCCGTGACCTTCCTGCCCGGCTCCGACTTCGCCGACACGGTGAAGACCGCCAGGCGGCTGAAGGAAGAGGGCTTCGACCCGGCGCCGCACTTCGCCGCGCGCTCGATCCCCAGCAAGCAGGCCTTCGAGGACTATCTGGCCCGGCTGCAGGGCGAGGTCGGGATCGGCCAGGCGGTCTGCCTGGCGGGCGCTGTGCCCGAGCCGCTCGGCCCCTACGACTCCTCCATGGCGCTGCTGGAGACCGGCCTGTTCGAGAAGCACGGCATCAAGACCATCGGCGTCGCCGGCCACCCCGAGGGCAGCCCGGACATCCCCGAGGAGGCGGTCAAGGCCGCGCTCAAGTGGAAGAACGACCTGGCCGAGCGCAGCGACGCCGCCTTCTACGTCGCCACCCAGTTCGTCTTCGAGTCCAAGCCGATTATCGACTGGGACCGGGCGATCCAGGCCGAGGGCAACAGGCTGCCGGTGCATATCGGCGTGCCCGGCCTGGCGACCCTGAAGACCCTGGTCAACCACGCGCGCAACTGCGGCATCGGCCCGTCGATGAACTTCCTGCTCAAGCAGGCCAGGAACGTCGCCAAGCTGATGACCGTCAACGCGCCGGACAAGCTGGTGCGCGACCTCGCGAACTACAAGGCCGAGGATCCCAACTGCGGCATCGTCAAGATGCACCTCTACCCGCTCGGCGGGATGCGCCGCTCGGCCGCCTGGGCCTACGCCGTGCAGGACGGCGAATTCACGCTCGACAAGAACGGCAAGGGCTTCACCGTCACCCGCGAGATCGACTAGCGGCCCTCCCCCGGTAAAGCCTTACCGAACGCCTTTCCTACGACGCCTGGGGGCAGCGCCGCCAGGCGGACTGGCAGCTGCTCGCCAATCCGCTCGCCTACATGGCCACGGTCACCCCCAGGGGCTTCACCGGCCAGGAGCACCTCGACACCACCGGCCTGGTGCACATGAATGGGCGGGTCTACGACGCCAAGATCGGACGCTTCCTCTCCGCCGACCCCCACCTGCAGGACGAAACCAACCTTCAGGCCTACAACCGCTATTCCTACGTCCTCAACAATCCGCTCTCCTACACCGACCCCAGCGGGTTCTTCTTCAAGAAGCTGTTCAACGCCTTCAAAAGCGTCTTCAAGGCCGTCACCAGCGTCACGACCTTCGTGCTCAAAAATGCCCTGCGCGAGGTCGGCAAGCTCAGCGCGAAAGTGCCGGGACTCTCCATCGCTATCCAGGCAACGGCCTGTATCTACGGAGGCCCGGCTGGTTGCGCCGTGGCTGCAGCCGCCCTCACCTACGCGGCAGGAGGGTCGCTCAAGGATGCCGCGATCGCCGCAGCCTTCGCCTATGGCGCGGCCAATGTCTGGCAGACCGTGGGCGCCGGGCTCGGAGAACTCTCTGCGGCGCAGGGCTTCAGCGTCTTCGAAGAAGCCATCGTCAAGGGCGCGGTCCACGGCACCGTCGGCGGCGCGCTTTCGGCCGCCCAGGGCGGATCTTTCCAGAGCGGCTTCATCGCCAACGCGGCTGCCGGGCTGTCCACGCCGCTGATTTTCGGTACAATCGGCACCGGCCTCGGTATCGAAGACATCGCCGCGCGCACCGCCGCAGCCTCGGCAGTTGGCGGCGCCGCCGCTGCACTCTCTGGCGGGAACTTTGAGAACGGGGCTATGACAGCCGCCTTCGCGTGGGTGTTCAATGCCGAGCAGAGCAACTTAATTGGTCACAACGGCGGCCCGCCTCTTGAGGGTAAACCTAGTCTGCTCGGGCGCATTATTAGAGGATTTACAAAGATTGGAGGATTGCTTGCCGCCCCTATAGGTCTGGCTGCAGACGCTACCCCACTTAATGTTGGTGAAGAAGCATGGCTATCTGCCCAAAAATTAAAAATAGAAAATAGAGCCAATCATGTCTTTAGAGAAAACTTAGGAAAGCACAAACTTGAGGGGTTGCTGCAAGTATTTTCTGGAGATAGTATTGCTGCCTATAACGCAATCCGTAGTGCAGCTCAAAGTGCAGCTGTAAATGGTCAGCTTACGTCTTTCGGGAAAACCGACGGAGTCTTTCAGTCAGTGGTCAATGTTAATAACTTTGATGTTACAGTTCGCGGACGAATGGTGGATGGGCAGGTTGATGTGACCACTGCGTTTATTCCATGAAAAGTAAAAATATGAAGATAGAAATATTAGAGGCTAAAGTTATCATGGAGTTCCTCTCTGAGATAGGAGTAGGCCTTATATATAATGAGAGCAGTTACTATAATATACCTGTATGTGATAGGCGATATTCTAATGTGGGATTCTTAACTGAATTCAAAAAAGTAAAGGAGCTTAATATTAGCAATTTAATGACAAAATTTACGGGAGGAAGCGTTGAGGCAAGATTAAATAAGAACATTGAAACTGGGTATTTAATTTATGTAAATGAAGGTCATATAGCATCTGTTGAGGGGTACACTTACGGCGATGATTTGTGGCCAGATAAAATACACAGTATTGAAGTTTTCCATTAAATATTATTTATAGCCAATTAGGCAGGCTCAGGATTTACCGATAGGATTTGATTTTCTGGCGATTGCTCACTCCTAAGGAAGCTAACCCAAGCAGCCTGACACATAATTCTGTATCCAGGTTTGAGTCTGGGAGGCAGGTGTGGGACGTACTTACAGTTTGGATCTGCGATGCTATGTGATTGGAGGTGGAGCGCCGGTTCGGGGTAGGGCTGCGTTGTTTTCGGTCGCCCCCTCGACGGCCATTAACTGGAACCGCCAGTGGCGAGAGGCTGGGTCGTTGGGTCCCGCCCCTCAAGGCCAGCCGCCGGGCCCGCAGTTGGACGATCACGAGGCCTTCATTCTCGCTTTTTTTGGAGGAGGAGAAGGATGTTGCGCTCGATGACATACTTTCGCCTGTAAGCGATTGTGTCGATTAGATACGGCGCGGTTCGTGAGGCGGTCGATGGGATGACGGCTTCGTCTGAAGTGCTCTGCATCGTAAGCTTTATCAGCAGGCAATCGCTTGGGCTTCGCAACAGCATCCATCAGTGGTTTGGCCATGGAGATGTCGGCTAGATTGCTTGGCGTCAGCGAGAAGGTGATCGGCCGGCTGCGATAATCGGGCCAGGACACGGATTCTACTCGTCCTACCGCAGCGCGAGCGACCGATCGCCAGACTTTCCTCCCCCTTTTCGCCAGAAGCATAACGATGCGCGCGGCATGAGAGCTATCGGGGTGAGTTCCTCCGGGACGGGGTCGCAGATGGTCGGCAGGCCGACGACTGGCAGCTGCTCGCCAACCCGCTCGCCTACATGGCCACGGTCACCCCCAGGGGCTTTACCGGCCAGGAGCACCTTGACACCACCGGCCTGGTGCACATGAATGGGCGGGTCTACGACGCCAAGATCGGCCGCTTCCTCTCCGCCGATCCCCACCTGCAGGACGAAACCAACCTCCAGGCCTACAACCGCTATTCCTACGTCCTCAACAATCCGCTCTCCTACACCGACCCCAGCGGGTTCTTCTTCAAGAAGCTGTTCAACGCCTTCAAAAGCGTCTTCAAGGCGGTCACAAGCGTCACGACCTTCGTGCTCAAAAATGCCCTGCGCGAGGTCGGCAAACTCAGCGCCAAGGTCCCGGGGCTTTCTGTGGCCATTCAGGGCGCGGCCTGCTTCTATGGAGGACCAGCGGGCTGTGCCGCGGCTGCGGCACTACTCACATATGCATCAGGAGGATCTCTCAAAGATGCCGCCATAGCTGCCGCTTTCGCCTATGGCGCCGCGAACGTCTGGCAGACTGTGGGGGCGGGGCTCGCGGATTTCACGGCTGCCCAGGGGCTGGGCGTTGCCGAAGGTGCGCTCCTCAAGGGCGCTGTCCACGGTACCGTCGGCGGGGCACTCTCGGCTGCTCAGGGCGGCTCCTTCCATGAAGGCTTTATCGCCAACGGCGCCGCGGGGCTGTCAACGCCGCTGATCTTCGGTACAATCGGCACCGGTCTCGGTATCGAAGACATCGCAGCGCGCACCGCCGCCGCCTCCGTCGTCGGCGGCGCTGCGGCAGAGCTCGCAGGTGGGAACTTCGAGAACGGGGCCACGACCGCAGCTTTCGCGTGGGTGTTTAATACTGAGGGGAGCGTAATTATAGAAAGCGGTTGGGGAGAAGCATTTGATAAAGAAAGGTGGCAGAGAATTCATGTAATAAACGAGGGAGATAGGCATTATAGAAGCATTTATTTTGATGCAGGAGAAAGGATAGCGATTGCACCTAGTAGTGGCGCACCCCACTGGAATGATAATTTCGTGATTTATGTCATGGCGGTGCCGGTTGATGGAATTGGAGGGCCTTTGAGCTCTTCGATTGTAAGTCCAGAGTGGTACATTCCTATCAAGGTAACGGCAGGACCAACAGGCCATGGGATTGCAAATTATTATGTCTTTCGAGGAAGTACTTCATCTGCTTACAATAGATGGCGTATAAGCTATCCCTATCAGCAATCAGGAAATTCAAATAGTCAACACACAGCGATAGATATCTATGTACCAAAAGGAGGGGCACATGGAGGAATCAACAGATGGGTACGCGAACACAGTCCTTTCTAGGTCTATGATGTTTGGAGTTACACTGATCGCTTTGCCCCTTTTTTCGTGCGATGAACCTAGGCCAGAGAGGAGTGATTGCATTTCCGGAATTCGTATGGATTGGACCGAAGTTTTAGACCCGTATGATTTTATTAATAACTTTAAGCTTCCATATGAAGGTGATTTTCATGGCGCTATAGCTGGAGTAGCAATTTCTCAAGACAAAACTAACATTTTTGTACAGTATTCTGGTGAGCACTGCAAAAACAAAAAAATCCTAACAGAAAGATTAATTTTATTCTGGAATAAGGGAGATACTGAGATTCCAGAATTCGAAATCCTTGATATGAAAATTGAACCATCTACTAAAACCATTGACTTGCGAGGTGAAGAATGGTCTGATAACGAGTAAGTGAATGTAATTTTTTGATAATATCAAAACTATTTTACCGCTATCTTTGTCAAGGTTTTATTGCGTGCAAATCAGTTATTATAGAATTTGTCGTATATGACTACCTCTTTATTGACTGGATGCATTACGCGGCTCTAAATCTGAATAGGGTTTTTTACATTCTACGACGATCTCAACCGCGTCACCGAGGCTTGCCGTGGGCTGTCCGTCCCCCGGACGGCCAGCCTAGGCAAGGGCGCGGAGCGCCCCGCCCACGGCCTGGGCACCGACGTGGTCACCGTCACCTACGACGACCTCGGCAACATCGCCTCCAAGTCCGACGTCGGCACCTACACCTATGAGGAGGCCCACGGCGGCTGCGCCTCGGGCCACGCCGGCCCGCATGCGGTGACCACGCTCTCAGGCAGCGTCAACACCACCTATTGCTACGACGAGAACGGCGACATGGTCTCCGGCGACGGCCGGACGGTGAGTTACAGCGCCTTCGGCAAACCGGTCTCCATCGTCAAGGGCGCCGAAACCACCACCTTTCGCTACGGCCCCGACCGCCAGCGCTTCGAGCGGATCGACAGCGGCGCCGGCCGAGCGCTCAGGCCATCTGCGCGCTGTCGCTGGCGCTCGCCGCGCCTTCGGCAGCCGCCGGCAGGCCGCGTTCCTTGCGCGGGGTGCGGCCGAAGTAGTCGCGGTAGCACTTGGAGAAGTGCGAGGCCGAAACGAAGCCGCAGGCCAGGGCCACGTCGATCACCGACATGTTGGTCTGCAGCAGCAGCAGCCGCGCCTTGTTGAGCCGCAGCTCGAGGTAATAGCGCGCCGGGGAGCGGCTGAGGTACTTGCGGAACAGCCGCTCGAGCTGCCGGGTGGAGAGCCCGGCCTGCTGCGCCAGCTGGCTGCGCGACAGCGGCTCCTCCAGGTTCTCCTCCATCACCCCGATCACGCTCAGCAGCTTGGGATGGCGCACGCCGAGGCGGGCCGGCAGGGACATCCGCTGGTGGTCGTGGCGGTCGCGGATCCGCTCGTGCATGAACTGGTCGGCGACCTGGGCCGCCAGCTCGTGGCCGTGCTGCAGGGTGATGACGTTGAGCATCATGTCGAGCGAGGCGGTGCCGCCGGCGCAGGTGAAGCGGTGGCGGTCGATCTCGAACAGCTCGTTGGTGACCTGCAGGTCGGGAAACTCCTCCAGGAAGGAGGCGATGTTTTCCCAATGGATGGTGCACTCGTAGCCGTCGAGCAGCCCGGCCTTGGCCAGCAGATAGGTGCCGGTGCAGATCGCGCCGATGTCGGCGCCCTTGCGGTCGAGCTTGCGCAGCCAGGAAATCAGTTCCTTGTTGACCGCCTTCTGCACGTCGATGCCGGCGCAGAGCGCGACGGTGTCGTGCTTGAGCGCCTCCTCGAGCCCGCCCTCGGGGGTGATCACCAGGCCGTTGGAGGCGGCGACCGGCCCGCCGTCCTGGGAGAAGACGCGCCAGCGGTAGAGCGGCGTGCCCTTGATTCTGTTGGCCAGGCGCAGCGGCTCGATCGCCGACACGAAGGCGATCATCGAGAAGTTCGGTACGAGAACGAAGCCAACGTTCTGCGGAAGCTCACGCGGAGCAGAACCCAACATCCGCCATCCCTCAAGCGAATCGCGCCGGCTTTTTCGGCGTGGGCGGGAATGTGACACAAAATTTCCGGTGTCGCGATTTGAAAATTACCCGCCGGAAAGACACAAGCGGGAGGCGCGGCGGAAGCGCTTTTTCAGCAGCTTGCAGCGCTTCCCGCCTGCCGTGTCCGCGACATGCGTACGCGTTGCAAAACCGACGGCCGCCTGACACCATGCAGCCGCAACTGACAGGGGTGGCCGACCGTTCATGAAAGCGCGCTATTCGATCTTCAGCCTGGTCCGCAACGCGCTGAACTACCATCAGGATTGGCCGGAAGCCTGGCGCGCGCCGGAGCCCAAGGCGGAATACGACGTGGTCATCGTCGGCGGCGGCGGGCACGGCCTGGTCACCGCCTACTACCTCGCCAAGGAGCACGGCATCCGCAACGTCGCGGTGATCGAGCGCGGCTGGATCGGCGGCGGCAACACCGGGCGCAACACCACCATCGTGCGCTCCAACTACCTCTGGGACCAGAGCGCGGCGCTCTACGAGCATTCCCTCAAGCTGTGGGAGGGGATGAGCCGGGAGCTGAACTACAATGTGATGTTCAGCCAGCGCGGCGTGCTCAACCTGGCGCACAATCAGCACGATCTGCGCGAGCTGTCGCGGCGGATCAACGCCAACCGCCTCAACGCCGTCGACTCCGAATTCCTGACGCCGAAGCAGATCAAGGAGTTCTGCCCGGTGATCGACCTGCGCGAGAAGGGCCGCTATCCGGTGCTCGGTGGCTCGCTGCAGCGGCGCGGCGGCACCGCCCGCCACGACGCCGTCGCCTGGGGCTACGCCCGCGCCGCCGACGCCCTGGGGGTCGATATCATCCAGCAGTGCCCGGTCGAGGGCTTCGTCATCGACAAGGGCCGGGTGACCGGCGTGCGCACCGCCAAGGGCACGATCAAGGCCAAGAAGGTCGGCTTGGTGCCGGCCGGCCACGCCTCGGTGCTGGCCAATCTCGCCGGATTCCGCCTGCCGGTGACCAGCCAGCCGCTGCAGGCCCTGGTCAGCGAGCCGGTCAAGCCGATGCTCGACTGCGTGGTGATGTCGAGCGCGGTGCACGCCTACATCAGCCAGTCCGACAAGGGCGAGATGGTGGTCGGCGCGGGCGCCGATCCCTACATCGGCTACGGCCAGCGCGGCTCCTTCCAGATCACCGAGGAGACTTTGGCGGCGATCTGCGAGCTGTTTCCGATGTTCCGGCGGCTGCGCATGCTGCGCCAGTGGGGCGGCATCGTCGACATCTGCCCCGACGCCAGCCCGATCATCTCCAAGACCCCGGTCGAGGGCCTCTACCTCAACTGCGGCTGGGGCACCGGCGGCTTCAAGGCGACCCCCGGCTCCGGCCATGTCTTCGCCCACACCATCGCCAAGGACGCGCCGCACAGGCTGAACGAGGCCTATTCGCTCGACCGCTTCACCAGCGGTTTCCTGGTCGACGAACACGGCGCCGCCGCCGTGGCCCACTGAGCCGAGGACGCAAGATGCTGCTGATCCCCAATCCCTGGACCGAGCCGCGCCCCGACGTGGAATACAGCTACGGCGGCGAGGCGCATATCGAACGGCCGAAGAATCCCGAGGCGCTGAGCGACGCGGAGTGGGCCGACTATCTGTTCATGCGGACCAACGCCAAGGGCATCTCCCTGGAGCGCTGGTGCCACACCCACGGCACCCGGCGCTGGTTCAACATCGCGCGCGATACCGTCACCTACGAGATCCTCGTGGTCTATCCCATGGGCGCCAAGCCGCCGAAGCTCGAGAAGCGGGAGTACCTTTAGGCCATGGCGCAGGAATTCCGACTGGCCGAGGGCGGTCTGATCGACCGCGGCAAGCCGGTCTCCTTCAGCTTCAACGGCAAGGCGCTGCAGGGTTATCAGGGCGACAGCCTCGCCTCGGCGCTGCTCGCCAACGGCGTGCACTTCGTCGGCCGCAGCTTCAAGTACCACCGGCCGCGCGGCATCGTCACGGCGGGAGTGGAGGAGCCCAACGCCATCCTGCAGCTCGGCCGGGATCCGCGCACCGACCCGAACATGCGCGCCACCCAGACCGAACTCTATCCGGGTTTGACCGCTGCGCCGCAGAACTGCTGGCCGTCGCTGGAGTTCGACATCGGCGCGGTGAATTCGAAGCTCTCGCGCTTCTTCCCCGCCGGCTTCTACTACAAGACCTTCATGTGGCCGGCCTCCTTCTGGATGACCTACGAGAAGCTCATCCGCAAGGCGGCGGGCCTCGGCAGGTCGCCGGCCACGCGCGACCCCGACCGCTACGACCAGACCTTCGCCCACTGCGACGTGCTGATCGTCGGCGCCGGCCCGGCCGGGCTGGCGGCGGCGCTGGCGGCGGCGCGCAGCGGCGCACGGGTGATCCTGGCCGAGCAGGACTGCGCCCTGGGCGGCAGCCTGCTCAGCGAGCCGGAGAAGAGCATCGGCGGCAAGCCGGCGCTGGAGTGGGTCGCCGCGGCGGAGCGCGAACTCGCCGAGTATCCCGAAGTGCGGGTGCTGAAGCGCACCGCGGCCTCCGCCTACTTCGACCACAACTTCGTCACCCTGCTGGAAAAGGTCACCGACCACCTGCCCGAAAGCGAGCGGCCCGATCGCCTGCCGCGCCAGCGGCTCTGGGAGGTCCGCGCCGGCCAGGTCGTCATGGCGACCGGCGCCATCGAGCGGCCGCTGGTGTTCCGCGACAACGACCGCCCGGGGATCATGCTGGCCTCGGCGGCGCAGAGCTATCTCAAGCGCTATGCCGTGAAGCCGGGCCGGACCGCCGTGCTGTTCACCGCCAACGACGGCGCCTATGCCACGGCCATCGCCCTGCACAAGGCCGGCGTCAAGGTCGCCGCCGTGGTCGACCTGCGCGAGCGGCCCGAGGGTCCGCTGACCGACGAGGCCGAGATGCTGGGCCTCAACGTAATCGGCAACTCCGCCATCGTCGGCACCACCGGCGGCAAGCGGGTGACCGGCGTCCAGGTCGCGCCGCTGAAGATCGCCGGCGAGGTGGTGACCGCAGCGCCCTACACCATCGACTGCGATCTGGTGCTGAACTCCGGCGGCTGGTCGCCCTCGGTGCATCTCTTCTGCCAGTCCAAGGGCACGCTGAAGTGGGACGAGACCCACGACTGCTTCGTACCCGGCGAGTCGATGCAGAAGGCGCAGAGCGTCGTCGGTTCGGCCAACGGCGCCTTCGACCTCAAGTCCTGCCTGGCCGAAGGCGACAAGGCCGGCGCCGAAGCTGCCGCCGCCCAGGGCCATAAGCCCAAGGGTCGCAAGAAGCCGGCGCCGAAGTGCGACGATACCGCCAGCTTCCTGCCGGCGCGCTTCATCTACTGCGTGCCCTCGACCCAGCCGCTGGGCCAGGGCGGCAAGCACTTCATCGATCAGCAGAACGACGTTACCGCCGCCGACATCGAGCTGGCGCTGCGCGAAGGCTACCGCTCGATCGAGCACGTCAAGCGCTACACCACCACCGGCATGGGCACCGACCAGGGCAAGACCGGCAACGTCAACGCCATCGGCATCGTCGCCGCGCACTTCGGCAAGACGCTGCCCGAGGTCGGGGTCACCACCTTCCGCCCGCCCTTCTCGCCGACCACCTTCGGCGCCTACGCCGGGCGCAACGTCGACGAGCTGCTCGATCCCGTCCGCACCACGCCGATCCACGTTTGGCACGAACGCAACGGCGCGGCCTTCGAGGACGTCGGGCAGTGGAAGCGCGCCTGGTACTACCCAAAGGACGGCGAGGATCTCCACGCCGCGGTCGCACGCGAGTGCCTGGCAGTGCGCGAAACCCTCGGCATCATGGACGCCTCGACCCTGGGCAAGATCGACATCCAGGGCCCCGACGCCGCCGAGTTCCTCAACCGCATCTACACCAACGCCTGGTCGAAGCTGGAGGCCGGGCGCTGCCGCTACGGCCTGATGCTCGGCGAGGACGGCATGGTCAGCGACGACGGCGTCACCGCCTGCCTCGGCGAGAACCACTACCTGATGCACACCACCACCGGCAACGCGGCACCGGTGCTGGCGCATCTTGAGGAGTGGCTGCAGACCGAATGGCCCGAGATGAAGGTCTATCTGACCTCGGTGACCGAGCAGTACGCCACCATCTCGATCGCCGGGCCGAACGCACGCAACCTGCTGTCGGAGATGACCAAGATCGACCTGTCCTCCAACAACCTGCCGCACATGTCCATGACCGAGGGCGAGGTGGCCGGGATCCAGGCGCGGGTCTTCCGCGTCTCCTTCACCGGCGAGCCGGGCTACGAGATCAACGTGCCGGCCTCTTATGGTCTGGCGCTCTGGCAGGAGCTGATGACCGCCGGCGAGAAGTACGGCATCACCCCCTTCGGCACCGAGACCATGCACGTGCTGCGCGCCGAGAAGGGCTTCATCATCGTCGGCCAGGAAACCGACGGCTCGGTCAACCCGCGCGATCTGGGGATGGACTGGATCATCTCCAAGCAGAAGGACTTCATCGGCAAGCGCTCGCTCTACCGCAGCGACATGGAGGATCCGAACCGCAAGCAGCTGGTCGGCATTCTGACCGAGGATCCCAAGGAGGTGCTGCCCGAGGGCGCGCAGCTGGTCGAGCGGCTGAAGGACCAGCCGCCGATGGAGATGGTCGGCCATGTCTCCTCCAGCTACTGGAGTCCCAACTGCGGCCACTCCATCGCGCTGGCTCTGGTCAAGGGCGGGCTCGGCAAGCAGGGCCAGACGATCTTCGCCCCGCTGGAGGGCGGCAAAACGGTGAAGTGCAGCATCGCTTCGCCGGTATTCTTCGATCCCGAGGGAGAGCGGCTGCGTGGTTGAGACCTACCTGAGACGGAGCCCGCTGGCCCACCTGGGCCTGGAGGGCCACGGCGCCGAAAAGCGCGCCAAGGAGGCCGGCGTCGCCCTGGGCGAGATCGCCTTTCGCGGCACGGTCAACCTGCGCCTCGATCCCAAGGACAGCGCTATCAAGAACGCCGCCGAGGGCGCCCTGCCCTGCAGCCTTCCTACTAAAGTCGGCGAGACGGCGAGCGGCGGCAGCGGCAAGGCGGGCAAGGTGACGGCGCTCTGCCTCGGCCCCGACGAGTGGTGGCTGATCGCCGCCGACGGCCCGAAGCTGGCCGAGAAGCTGAAGAAGGCGCTGGCCAAGCACCATGCCGCGGTCACCGACATCGGCGAGAACTGGACCACCCTGCAGCTCTCCGGCCCGCGCGCCCGCGACCTGCTGGCCAAGGCCTGCCCCCTAGACCTGCACCCGAGCATCTTCCCCGTGGGGCACTGCGCCCAGTCGCTCGGCGCCAAGGCGGACATCACCCTGCTGCTGGTCGAGGACGGCAAGGTTGGCCCCACATTCGAGCTCTGGGTGCGGCGCTCCTTCGCCGCCTACCTCTGGGCCTGGCTGGAAGACGCCGCCCGGGAGTACGGCCTCACTATCGTCAAGTGCGGCTAGCGGCAGCCTAAGTCTCCGCCTCCACACCTCTAGAACTTTTCCGGCCAGGGTTGTGGCCCTATCCCTTCGTGAGCTCCGACGCCATGGGATCTTTCGGGGGTGTCCCAGCAGGAAAAGCTTCTTTTCTACCTTGCGGAATTGGACCCGCCGGCGATCTGCCCTAACGTCGCCCGCTGCCCAGCCGGGCGGCGCAGGCGCGCAGTTCCTAAGAGTTGCGTTCGACCGTAGAAAAACAGCCCTAGGGGACGTGGCGCAGATGACCGACGACGAGAGCCGAAACTCCGCAGCCGCCTCGAAGAGCGACAGGCCCTACGGCCCTCTCGCCCTCTTCGTCTTCGTCTTCGCGCCCTTCGCGACCGGCTACTTCCTGTCTTTCCTCTATCGCTCGATCAACGCCCTTATCGCGCCAGACCTGGTGCTCGATCTCGGGGCGACCTCGTCCACCCTGGGCCTGCTCACCGCCGCGTTCTTCCTCGGCTTCGCCGCCATGCAGCTGCCCTTGGGCGTTATGCTGGACCGCTACGGGGCCGCGCGGGTGCAAAGCGTCCTGCTGCTTGTGGCCGCGGTGGGCGCTTTCCTGTTCGCCTTCGCCCCGAACGCAGCGGCCCTGATCTTGGCCCGCACCCTGATCGGTGTCGGCTGTGCCGGCGGATTGATGGCGGCTTTCAAGGCGATCATGCGCTGGTTCCCGCCGAATCGTCTCGCGCTGGTAAACGGCTGCTACATGGCCATCGGAGGTCTCGGCGCGATGGCCGCGACGAAACCGGCGGAATTGGCGCTGCAGCTGACGGACTGGCGCGGCCTTTTTCTGGGCCTGGCCGTGCTGACCCTGATTTCGGCGACCGCGATCTTCCTGCTCGCGCCGCGCGGCGACGCCGCCGAGAACCCACCCGACCTGAAGGTCCAAACCCGGGAGATCTCGAAGATCTTCAAGGACAAGCTGTTCTGGCGGGTGGCGCCAGTGTCGATCTTCGGCATGGGCGGGTCGCAAGCGATTCAGACGCTTTGGGCGGGTCCCTGGCTGACGGATTCGGTCGCACTCGCCCGCGACGAGGTCGCGACGCGCTTGCTGGTGATGAACGCGGCGATGGCTATCGGATTCATCGCCACCGGATGGATTGCCGACACCATGCGGACGCGCGGCCTCTCCACCCTCCACGTACTGGCCGGGGGCACCTTGGTGTCTATGGTGGCGCTTCTGGCGATTGCCTTGCGGATCGATCCGGCGGGGTGGCTGCATTGGGCCGCCTTCGGGTTCACCTGCAATGTCGCTGCGATCGTCTATGCGATGCTGGCGCGCCACTTCGGAAGCGCCTTCGCGGGCCGCGGCAATACCGCGAACACGCTGCTGGTGTTCGCCGGCACCTTCCTCATTCAGTTCGCGATGGGCGTGATCATCGACCAATGGCCGCGCGACGCGGCGGGCGCCTACCCCACCGCCGCCTACCAGACCGCCTTCGGCTTGGTCCTCGCCGGACTGCTGCTGTCGCTGTTCTGGATGTACCGGCCGGGCGCGGACAAGGACGAGGCGCTCGCCAAGGCGCTGTGACGCGGCACGCCGCAACCGCCAGCATCAACTCCATCGCCATGACCCTAGTCAAGGGTGGCTAGTGCCGCGACAATCCGCAGCCGGGGCGATGTCGCAATAACGAACGGCCCGGTCGCATTCTGTCTCGCGCCGCCGCGAGGCTTCGCTCAGGTTAGCTTCGCGATGACGCAGACTGACTGACAATCCTTCCAGCCCGAGAGGCAAGACATGGCGGAATTCCCCAAGAGCGCAAAGGTCGTGATCGTCGGCCAGGGCGGCATCGTCGGCGCCTCGGTCGCCCATCACCTGATCGAGGCCGGCTGGGACGACATCGTCGGCATCGACAAGTCGGGCATTCCCACGGACATCGGCTCGACGGCCCATGCCTCGGATTTCTGCTTCCTGACCTCCCACGACCACATGTCGGTCTACACCACGGCCTACAGCGTCGACTTCTACGAAAAGCTCGGCCGCTACGCGCGGATCGGCGGCATCGAGGTCGCCCGCCACGACGACGACGCGCGGATGGAAGAGCTGAAGCGCAAGGTCGGCTCCGGCAAGGCCTTCGGCAGCAACGTCTCCCTGATCACCCCCAGGCAGGTGAAGGAGCTAATGCCGCTGGTCGAGGAGGAGATGATCCAGGGCGCGATGTGGGACCCCGACGCTGGTCTCGTCATCCCGCGCTCCCAGACCGTGGCCGGCGAGCTGGTGCAGAAGGCCGAAGCCAGCGGCAAACTGCAGGCCTTCGCCAATACGCCCGCCACCGGCCTCGATATCCGGAACGGCCGGATCGTCGGCGTGGAGACGCCCCGCGGCACTATCGAGACGTCCTATGTTGTGGTCTGCGCCGGGCTCTGGGGCCGGCTGATCGCAGAGATGGCCGGCGAGGAGCTGCCGATCATGCCGGTCGACCACCCGTTGCTGTTCTTCGGGCCCTACGACGTCTTCGCCGGCACGGGCAAGGAGATCGGCTATCCGCTGCTGCGCGATCAGGGCAACTCCGCCTATCTGCGCGACACCGGCGACCCCAAGACCTCCGAGGGCGGCCAGATCGAGTGGGGCTACTACGAGACCAAGAACCCCCGCATGGTGCATCCGCGCGACCTGCTGGAAAAGGAGGAGGCTCGGCTGTCGCCCTCCCAGCGCGACCTGGATATGGAGCAGGTGATGGACGCGCTGGAGCGGGCCATGGAGCTGACCCCGATCCTGGGCGAGCTCGGCTGGCATGAGAAGCATTCCTTCAACGGCCTGCTGCAGGTGACCGCCGACGGCGGTCCCTCGATCGGCGAGTCCCCCGACGTCCGGGGCCTGTGGTACGGCGAGTCGGTCTGGGTTAAGGACGGCCCCGGGATCGGCAAGGTGCTGGCCGACTGGATGACCACCGGACGCACCGAGCTCGATCCCTTCGGCATCGATATCGCCCGCTACTACCCGATCCAGAAGACGCCGAGCTACATCGAGGACCGCTGCTACGAGACGGCCTTCAAGATCTACGATCCGCCGGTGCACAACCGCGAGCCCTACTCCAAGGGCCGCAAGCTGCGTTGCAGCCCCTTCTATGCCCGCGAGCAGGAGCTCGGCGGCTACTTCATGGAACTGGCCGGCTGGGAGCGGGCGCACGGCTACGCCGCCAACGAGGAGAAGCTGCTGGCCAAGTACGGCGAGCGGATTCCCGAGCGGCAGAACGAGTGGGACGCCCGCCACTTCTGGCGCGTCTCCAATGCCGAGCATCTCGAGATTTCCGAGAACGTCGGCATGATCAACCTGTCGCACTTCGCGCTCTACGACATCTCGGGACCGGATGCCGAAGCCTTGATGGAGTACGTCTCGGTCGCCAAGGTCGGCGGCGACACCCCCATCGGCAAGGGCGTCTACACCAACTTCCTCGACGAGGTCGGTGGCATTCGCGCCGACGTCACCATCCTCCGCCTGGCCGCCGACCGCTTCCGGCTGATGGACGGCGGCGATGCCGGCAACCGGGACTTCGTCTGGATGAAGCGCATGGCCGAGGACCGGCACCTCAAGGTGCATATCGAGGACCGCACCGATCACTACGGCTGCCTCGGCGTCTGGGGCCCGAATGCGCGGACGACCCTGCAGGCGCTGGCAGACCGTCCCGAAGCCCTCGACCCGGAGAACTTCCCCTTCGCCGCGTCGCGCGACTTCACCCTGCGCGGCATCCCGGTGTCGGGCTTCCGCATCTCCTACGTCGGCGAGCAGGGCTGGGAACTGCACTTCCCCTTCAGCCACGGCCTGCCGCTCTGGGATCTGCTCTACGAGAACGGCGTGACCCCCATCGGTATCGAGACCTACGCCAACAGCCGCCGGCTGGAGAAGAGTCTCAGGCTGCAGAACGCCGACCTGCTGACCGAGTACAACCTCTACGAAGCCGGGCTCTCCCGCGCCAAGGTCAAGGAAGCCGACTTCCACGGCAAGGCCGCTTACCTGGAGCAGCGCGCGCGGGAGCGCCAGCCGGCCTATCTCTGCACCATGACGATGCAGGACAACGTCGACGCCAAGGGCGTGGCCCGCTACCCGGTCGGCCAGTGGCCGATCCTCGACCCGGAAAGCGGCGAGGTGCTGATCGACGAACTCGGCCGCCTCTCCTACGCCACCTCCATCGCCTACGGCCCGACCCTCGGGAAGAACATCGCTCTCGGCTATCTGCCCGCCAGCTACTGCGAGGAAGGCCGGACGCTGACCCTGGAATACTTCCACGAGCACTTCCCGCTGAAGGTCGAGGCGATCGGCTACAAGCCGCTCTACGACCCGAAGAACGAGCGGCCGAAGTCGTAACGATAGAGCTGCGACTGGTCTAGGGACGACCTCGGACGGCGATTCCGTGCAAGACGCGCGGAGGACTTGCGGCAGACTGCGGCTGGACGGCAAGCTCCGTCCGAGTCCCGTTTGCCTCTAGGGGGCCGTGATGAAATCTCATGTCCGTGTGGCCGTGATCGGCGGCGGCGTCGTCGGCTGCAGCGTGCTCTACCACCTCGCCAAGCAGGGCTGGAGCGACCTCGTGCTGCTGGAGCGCGACGAACTGACCTGCGGCTCGACCTGGCATGCCGCCGGCGGCATGCACACCCTGAACAGCGATCCTAACGTCGCCAAGCTGCAGGAATACACCATCCAGCTCTACAAGGAGATCGAGGAGATCTCCGGCCAGTCCTGCGGCGCCCACATCACCGGCGGGCTGATGCTGGCCGGCACGCCGGAGCGCATGGATTTCATCCGCTCGGCCCACGCCAAGGGCAAGAACCTCGGCATGCAGACCGAATTGGTCTCGATCGAGGAGGCGGCGAGGCTGTTTCCGCTGATGGAGCCGAAGCACTTTCTCGGCGCCCTTTACGATCCCATGGAGGGCCACGTCGATCCCTCCGGCGTCACCAACGCCTACGCCAAGGCGGCGCGGATCAAGGGCGCGGAGATCCACCGCAAGACCCGGGTGATCGAACTCAACCCGACCCCCGAAGGGCACTGGCAGGTGGTCACCGATCAGGGGACCCTCACCGCCGAGATCGTGGTCAACGCCGGCGGCCTCTGGGCCCGCGAGGTCGGCCGCATGGTCGGGCTAGAACTGCCGATCCTCGCCATGCAGCACCAGTACATCATCACCGAGGAAATGCCCGAGGTGACGGCCCTGGACGAGGAGCTGATGCACGTCATCGACTTCGAGGCCGAGATCTACATGCGCCAGGAGCGTGGCGGCATGCTGATGGGCACCTACGAGCGCCAGGGCGTGCCCTGGTCGGAGCGGACCACGCCCTGGGACTTCGGCCACGAGCTGCTGCCGCCGGACCTCGACCGCATCGCCGACAGCCTCGCCGTCGGCTTCCAGCACTTTCCGGCCTTCGAGCGCGCCGGGATCAAGAACGTGATCAACGGCCCCTTCACCTTCGCCCCCGACGGCAACCCGCTGATCGGCCCGGTGCGCGGCCTGCCCAACTTCTATCTCGCCTGTGGCGTGATGGCGGGCTTCAGCCAGGGCGGCGGCGTCGGCCTGGCGCTGTCGAACTGGATCGTCGAGGGCGATCCCGGCATGGACATCTGGGCGATGGACGCGGCGCGCTACGGCGACTGGGCGACGCTCGCCTACACCAACGCCAAGGTGCGCGAGAACTACTCCCGCCGCTTCCGCATCTCCTTCCCCAACGAGGAACTCCCCGCCGGGCGGCCGCTGCGCAGCACACCGATCTACGACCGCCTGAAGGCCAGGAATGCCGTCTTCGGCGCCGCCTACGGCCTGGAGCATGCCTTGTGGTTCGCGCCCGAAGGGATGCAACCGGTCGAGGAGGTGACCTACTACCGCTCCAACGCCCACGACCCGGTCGGCCGGGAATGCCGGGCGGTGCGCGAGGCAGTCGGCCTCTTGGAGATTTCCAACTTCGCCAAGTACGAGGTGACCGGCCCGGAGGCGGAGTCCTGGCTGAGCCATCTGCTTGCCAACCGCACGCCACGCACCGGTAAACTGATCTTGAGCCCGATGCTCAATCCGCACGGCCGGCTGATCGGCGATTTCACCCTGGGTAAGCTGGAGGACGAGCGCTTCTACATCTTCGGCTCCGGCATCGCCGAGGAATACCATCTGCGCTGGTTCGAGAGCCAGTTGCCGGACAAGGGCGTCTCCCTCCGCTCCCTGCGCAGGGAGCTCGTCGGCCTGCAGATCGCCGGGCCCCAGGCGCGGGAACTGCTGTCCCGGGTCACGGCCGTGGACGTCGCCAACGCGGCCCTGCCCTTTATGGCCTTCCGCCGGATCGACATCGGCATGGTTCCGGCGCTGCTCGGACGGGTCTCCTTCACCGGCGAGCTCGGCTACGAACTTTGGGTCGCGCCGGAGTACCAGATCGCGCTCTACGATCTGCTGGTCGAGGCCGGAGAAGATCTGGGCCTGACCCACTTCGGCGGCCGCGCGCTCAACTCTCTGCGTCTGGAAAAAGCCTTCGGTTCCTGGACCCGGGAGTACACCCCGGACTACGACCCGGTCGGCGCCGGCCTGGGCCGTTTCACCGATTTCCGCAAGAACGCCTTCATCGGCCGCGAGGCCGCGCTCAAGGCCCGCGACGACGGCCCGGCACAGCAGTTCTGCGCCTTCACCGTCGAGGCCGGGGACGCCGACGCGGTCTCCGACGAGCCGATCTTCCGCGGCGAGGACTGGGTCGGCTTCGTCACCTCCGGCGGCTATGGACACACCGTCGGGCAGTCCCTGGCACTGGGCTACGTCACCCACGGCGCTGCCGAGCCCGGCCCCGGCTACAGCATCGAAATCCTCGGTCAGCGGCGCCCGGCGACCCTGCTCGCGGAAGCACCCCTTGACCCCCAGGGTGCGCGGTTGCGGAGCTGATACTATTCCGCTAGCGGCAGCGCAGGCAGCGTGATACGCAATTGCGGAATCCGGCTCCCAACCACGCGAACAAAGCGATGACCGCCGAAGCCAACCGCCTGAAAAAGCTGCTATCCGAACGCCCCTGGCTGCTCGCCGACGGGGCCACGGGCACCAACTTCTTCGCCATGGGACTGGAGCACGGCGACGCGCCGGAGCTGTGGAACCTGGAGCAGCCGGAAAAGGTGCGGCAGCACTACCGCTCCTTCATCGAGGCCGGTTCGGACATCGTGCTGACCAACACCTTCGGCGGCACGGCCAATCGCTTGCGCCTGCATCGGGCCGAAGACCGCGTCCGGGAGATCAACGCCACGGCGGCGCAGCTGCTCAACGCCGAGATCGAAGCCAGCGGCCGCGAGGTTGTCTGCGCCGGTTCGGTCGGCCCGACCGGCGATCTGATGGAACCCCTGGGCCCGCTCACCTTCGACGAGGCCGTCGCCGCCTTCAAGGCGCAGTGCGAAGGTCTCAGGGAAGGCGGCGCGGACGTCGCCTGGATCGAGACCATGTCGAGCCCGGACGAACTCAAGGCGGCAATCCAGGGCGCGCAGCAGGCCGGGCTGGAGGTGGTCTGCACCTTCTCCTTCGATACCAATGGCCGCACCATGATGGGCGTCACTCCCGAAGGTCTGGTCGATCTGGTGCATGAAGCGATCCCGCATCCGCTTGCCTACGGCGGCAACTGCGGCGTCGGCGCCGCCGAGCTGCTGGCTGCGCTGGTCAAGATCGGCAAGGCGGCGGGCGACGGCGATGTCGTCGTCGCCAAGGCGAACTGCGGCATCCCCGAGTATCACGGCGGCAAGATCGTCTACAGCGGTACCGAGGAGCTGATGGCCCGCTACGCCGCCATGGCGCGCGATGCCGGGGCGCGGATCGTCGGCGGCTGCTGCGGCACCACGCCGGCCCACGTGCGCGCCATGCGCGCGGCGCTGGAAGCGCACGAGCCCGGCGCAGCGCCGAGCATCGAGACCATCGTCGCCGAACTCGGCCCGATCTCCTACGGCGCGGAAGGCAAGGAAGTGGTACGTAGCGGCGAGGGCCGCCGCGGCGAGCGCCGGCGCCGGCGCGAAGCCTAAGCGCGGGAAGCTATCCCGTTACCGGATTGGGATAGGCGATGCCGGCGATGCTGCGCCGCAGCCGCCTCTGCAGGAACTCCCGCGACAGCAGCTTTTCCAGCAGCAGGTTGCGCAGACCCTGCGCCAAGGGGTTCGACAGCGTCGCCACGCGGGTCAAACCGCCGGTCATGCGGATCACCCCCATGGCGATCTTCCGCCGCTCCTCCGAATAGTCCTCCAAGCCGCCTTCGCAGAGCTTCATCGCCAGCACACAGGCGTCCTCGACGCCAAGGTTGAGGCCGCGCCCGCCGGCCGGCGAGTGCAGATGCGCGGCATCCCCGGCGAAATGCACCCGCCCCTGGGAGAAGCGATCGATCAAGTGGTGGCCGATGCGGAACCGCGAAGACCAAACGACCTCATCAATGGCGATGCCAAGTTTCTGCAATCGCGGGATCGGGCCCCCGGCGTTGCAGGCCAGACGATAGAGGCCTTCCTTTTCCAGCCCGATGACCAGCAGCAGATCGCGCGGCTGAAAGAAGATGTTGAGCTGGTCTTGCGGATAGCGCCAATCCGCGATGGCGACGTCGGCGAGCTGCCAGTCGCCGGGATAGCGCTCTCCCGGGAAACCGATCCCCAAGGACTTGCGCAGGGCCGAGTGGGCGCCGTCGGCGGCGACCACCTGTTCGGCCGCGATTTCCTCTTCAATCTCGCCGCGCCGGACCTGGACGCGCGCAGCGGAGTCATCCTGCTCGACACCGAGCGCTTCGCAGCCCCGCTCGACCGCGACGCCCTGGGCGGCCAGCAGGTCTTCCAGAAGCGCTTCGGTCCGCGACTGCTGCAGCGCGGTCATCCGGTTATAGCGGTGATCCAGCTTGGTGAAGTCGACGCGCAACAGGCAGCGCTGGGACGTATGGATCGCCAGGCGGTTCATCCGCCGGCCTTCTGCGAGAATCCGCCCGCTGGCGCCGCAAGCTTCCAGCAGTTCCAGGGTGCGCGGGTTGATGCCGATCGCCTTGGAATGCCGGCTCCGCTCCGCCGCCTTGTCGATAATCCGCACTCTCCGGCCGCGCCGCGTCAGTTCCAGGGCCGCCGTCAGGCCCGTCGGACCCGCACCGACCACCAGAATCATGCCGCGGCCTCTCGCGCCTCGAGCCAGGCCTCCAGTTCGGCGATGGACCCGAGAATGTCGCCGGTCAGCAGGGAAAGCTGCTCCGGCGTTCCGGAGCCGGTGAGCACGCCGATCAGCGCCGCCGCGCCGGCGGCCTGTCCCATCTTCAGATCGTGGTTGTTGTCCCCGACCATCACGACCTCGCCCGGCAGGATATCGCAAGCCTTGCAGAAAGCGTGAAACATCCCCGGCTCCGGCTTGTAGCCGTGGCCGCTGTCGTAGCCGGCGATGAAGTCCATGTGCTGCAGCAGGGCGAAGCGCCCCAAGGTCGCCTCGGCGGCGGCCTGGCTGTCGCTGGTCGCCAGGCCGAGGGAGAGCCCGCGCGCCTTCAGGCGGCGAAACAGCGGCTCCAGGTCGGTGACCGGCACGGCGTTGATCACCCCGCCTTCCTGGAAGATGCGGTCCAGTTCCTCGATCAGGACCGCCGGATCGCTGCCGGGCAGCTGCTCGGCCCAGGCCTCGGCGATCTCCACGGTGTTGCCGGCGGCGAGCAGGGAGTTCGGCGCGGTGCGTCCCGTCTCGACCTCGAAGCCACCGATCGTCAGCAGCAGCCGCGCCAGAACCGGATCGCGCCCGGCGATCACCGTCGCCGCCTGCTGCAGGACGGGACTCCAGGTCGCGTCGAAGTCCAGCAGTGTGCCGTCCTTATCGAAGAGGATGCCTTTGATCGCCAATTCGTTTCGCCCCGCGCTATCCTAAGACAGCCTAGCTGGATCGCCGCGTCAGTCCATGCTTCCGGTCTGGCGCAGGATGCCCTGGTAGATTTCTTCGTCGCCGCAGATGCCGACCATCTTGCCGTCGCTGACCAGGATCACCGGACGCCCGGTGGCGTGCCGCAGCTCGATGGCCGTGCGCATCTTCATGTCCGGATCGGCGGTGACGATCACGTCGTGACCGAGCTGCGAGAGATCCATGCCGTCCTGGTAGGGCAGGATCTTGCCCGGACGCCGGTCCAGGGTCACCTCCTTCGGCGCACCCTTGCCATCGAGGCTCAGGCGCAGGTGCCCATCCTGATCCAGGATCACCGTCTCGCCTTCGCGCCTCAAGGCCTCCGCCGGAGTCATCAGGGAGCCGCCGCGCAGCACGTTCAACGGATTCATATGGGCGACGAAGTCGGCGACGTAGGCACTGGCCGGGTTGAGGACGATGTCCTCGGGCTTGCCGTACTGCACGATGTTGCCGCCATCCATGATGGCGATGTGATTGCCGAGCTTGAGCGCCTCGTCGAGGTCGTGGCTGACGAAAAGGATGGTTTTGTTGAGCGACTGCTGCAGATCCAGCAATTCGTCCTGCAGGCGGTCGCGGATCAGCGGGTCGAGCGCCGAGAAGGGCTCGTCCATCAGCAGGATGTCGGCGTCGGTGGCGAAGGCACGGGCGAGGCCGACCCTCTGCTGCATGCCGCCGGAGAGCTCGTGGGCATATTTCCCGGCCCATTGGTCGAGGGCGACAAGCTTCAGCTTCTCGTCGACGATCTTGTTGCGCTCGGCCTCTGCCATGCCGCGCAGCTCCAGCCCGAAGCCGACGTTCTCGCGCACCGTGCGCCAGGGCAGCAGGCCGAACTGCTGGAACACCATGGCGATGCGGTTGGTGCGCAGGTGCCGCAGGGTCTGGGCGTTGCAGCGCGCGACATCGACCTGCTTGCCCTCGTCCTGAACCAGGACCTCGCCGCGGATCACCTTGTTGAGCCCGTTGACCGCCCTCAGCAGCGTCGACTTGCCGGAGCCGGACAGCCCCATCAGCACACAGATCTCGCCCTGCTCGACCGCCAGAGAAGCGTCGGCAACGCCGAGCACGTTGCCCGTAGCCTCCAGGATCTCGTCGCGGGTCCTGCCCTGATCGAGCAGGTTGAGCGCCGCCTCCGGTTCGTCGCCGAAGACGATATCGACATTCTTGAATTCGACCGCGGCCATGGACTACTTCTCCGCCGGCTTGACCGGGCCGCCCGGCGATTTGCGCCGCTGCGCATTGCAGACCCGGTCGAGGATGATGGCGAGAATGACGATGGCCAGCCCGGCCTCGAAGCCCATCTCGACGTTAACCTGGGTCAGCGCCCGGACCACCGGCTTGCCGAGCCCCGGCGCGCCGACCAGGGCGGCGATCACCACCATGGAGAGCGACAGCATGATCGCCTGGGTCAGGCCGGCCATGATGGTCGGCAGGGCGTGCGGCAGTTCGACTTTCCAGAGCAGTTGGCTTTTGGTCGCGCCGAAAGCCTCGGCCGCCTCTACCAGATGCTTGGGCGCCGAGGAGACGCCCAGGTAGGTCAGACGGATCGGCGCCGGGATCGCGAAGATCACAGTGGAGACTAGGCCCGGCACCACCCCGAGGCCGAACAGGATCAGGGTCGGGATCAGGTAGACGAAGGTCGGCAGGGTCTGCATCAGGTCGAGCACGGGACGCAGCCCCGTCCACAACCACTTGCGGTGCGCCGCCGCGATGCCGAGCGGCACGCCGATTACCATGCAGAAGGCGGTCGCGAATACGATCAGCGACAGGGTCTGGATGGTATCCGCCCAATAGCCGAGGTTGATCACCAGCAGCAGGCTCAGCGCAACCCCGACGGTCAACCAGCGCGAGCGCTGCAGCCAATAGGTCAGCGCCGCGATTAGGGCGACCAGCACCAGGGGCGGCGGGAACAGCAGGATATCGGTCAGCCCATCGATCAGGAACTCGAACAGCGCCGCGAAGCCATCGAAGAACCAGCCCAGGTTGTCGATCAGCCAATCGAAGAAGGCCTCGGCGACGGCGCCGAGCGGAATCTTCCAGGCGGTCAGCCAGTTTTCCATGTTCAAGCCTCCCCCAGGATACGACGGCGGCCAGGCCTTATCCGGGCCTGGCCGCGCATCAGTTCATGGCTTCGAGCGCCGACTAGAGCCCGAGGTGTTCTTTGACCGCGGCAGTGCCATCGCCGCCGTCGAAGGTGGAAACGCCTGCAAGCCAGGTCTCGAGCACTTCCGGATTGGCCTGCAGCCAGGCGGTGGCCGCCTCTTCAGGGTCGGTGCCGTCGTTCAGGATCGCGCCCATGATCTCGTTTTCCATCGCCAGCGTGAACTCCAGGTTGTTCAACAGCGCACCTACATTGGGGCACTCCTCGACGTAGCCGGCGCGCACGTTGGTGTAGACCGTGGCACCGCCGTAGTCCGGGCCGAACCAGTCGTCGCCGCCGGCGAGATAGGTCATGTCGTGGTTGGCGTTCATCGGGTGCGGCTCCCAGGCGAGGAAAACCACAGGGTCGTCGCTACGCTCGGAACGCGTGACCTGCGCCAGCATGCCCTGCTCGGAGGACTCCACCACCTCGAAACCAGCGAGCCCGAAAGCGTCCTGATCGATCATGTCCTGGATCAGGCGATTGCCGTCGTTGCCCGGCTCGATGCCGTAGATCTTGCCGTCGAGTTCGTCGCGGAACTTGGCGATATCCTCGAACGACTTCAGGCCTTTCTCTGCGGCCGGAGTCAGGGTCGCCAGGGTATACTTCGCCCCCTCCAGGTTGACGCCGACGACATCGACCGTGCCGTCGTCGCGGTAGGGGGCCAAGTCGGCCTCCATGGTCGGCATCCAGTTGCCGAGGAAAACGTCGATATCGCCGTTCTTCAGCGAGGCATAGGTCACCGGCACCGACAGCAGATCAGTCGTCGGCGAATAGCCCAGCCCCTCCAGGACGACCGAGGTGGCGGCGGTGGTCGCGGTGATGTCGGTCCAGCCGACGTCCGAGAAACGGACGGTCTTGCAGGAGTCGGGGTCGGCCGCCAGGGCCGAACTGCCGATCAACACACCGGCGGCAGTCGCCACGGCAAAGAAAGTTTTGGATCGCATGTCTGCTATCTCCCTGATGGTTCGCAAGCCTCGGGCGCATTAAGGCCGCGCCCGGAATTCTTACGCGGCATTATGCTGCCGCGCGCTACGGCTGCACAGCATAACGATGCGCTGGAGATTTGCATCATCTTTTTTGATTGATCAATCAATAAAAAATGCTAGGAAGGACGCAGGCGAAGAAACTGCGGTATGGAGCAATGCCCAAGGTAGGAATGGAAGAGTTGCGCCGCGGTCAGTTGATCGAGGCCACCATCGCCTCGATCCACGAGGACGGCTTCGCCGCGACGACCTTGCAGCGAATCGGCAAACGCGCCGGCCTCTCCCCGGGCCTCGTCGCGCACTACTTTTCCGACAAGACCGGACTGATCGAGGCAACCATGCTGCGCATCGCCAACGAACTGCACGCCAGCACGGTGGAAAAACTGGAGGCGGCGCGGACGCCCTTGCAGCGCCTCGAAGCGATCATCGAGGCCAATCTCGGGCCGATCCAATTCCGGCCGGAGCTGACCACCGCCTGGCTCGCCTTCTGGGCGCTGATCCCGCAGTCGCCCCGCCTTGCCCGCATCCAGCGAATCAACGAGGCGCGGCTGCACAGCAACCTGACCCATGCCCTGAAAGGACTGGTACCGAAGCAGGAGGCCACCGAGCTGGCGGCCGGTCTCTCGGCCTTGATCGACGGCCTCTGGCTGCGCGGCGCGCATGCCCACGCCTACGGCAAGGGCGACGGCCTCTCCAGCGCCGACGCCCGCGCCATCGCCCGCAACTATCTTTCAAAGTATCTGGGATCGAGAGCAGCATGAACGCACTGCCTGAACAGCGCCTCTACATCGGCGGCGACTACCGTTCCGCCAAGAGCGGCGAGACCTTCGAGACCGTCAACCCCGCCACCGGCGAGGTCCTGGCCAAGGTCCAGATTGCCGGCCCGGAAGACGTCGATGCCGCGGTTGTTGCCGCCGAGCAGGGCTTCCGCGTCTGGTCGGCGATGACCGGCGCCGCGCGCGGCCGCATCCTGATGAAGGCCGTCGCCCTGCTGCGCGAACGCAACGACGAGCTGGCGCGCCTCGAGGTCCTCGACACCGGCAAGCCGATCCAGGAAGCCGAAGCGGTGGATGTCGCCTCCGGCGCCGACTGCCTTGAGTACTACGCCGGCCTCGCCGCCTCGCTCTCCGGCGAGCACATCGATTTCGGCGGCTCCTTCGCCTACACCCGGCGCGAGCCGCTCGGCATCTGCGCCGGGATCGGCGCCTGGAATTACCCGATCCAGATCGCCTGCTGGAAATCCGCCCCGGCGCTGGCTTGCGGCAATGCGATGATCTTCAAGCCGGCAGAGCTGACCCCGCTGACCGCGCTGAAGCTGGCCGAGATTTACACCGAGGCCGGAGTGCCGCCCGGCGTCTTCAACGTCGTCCAGGGCTTCGGCGCCACGGGGCAGCTGCTGTCGCGCCATCCGGGTATCGCCAAGGTCTCGCTGACCGGCGAGGTCGGCACCGGCAAGAAGGTGATGGCCGACGCCGCCAGCACCCTCAAGTACGTCACCATGGAACTCGGCGGCAAGTCGCCGATCCTGGTGTTCAAGGACGCCGACATCGACAACGCCGTCTCCGGCGCGATCATGGGCAACTTCTATACCCAGGGCGAAATCTGCTCCAACGGCACCCGGGTCTTCGTCGAGCGCGCCATCGAGGATCAGTTCCTCGACCGCCTCACGGCCCGCGCCAAGAAGATGCGGATCGGCGACCCGCTCGACCCGGAAACCCAGGTCGGCGCCCTGATCTCCCGCGAACATGCGGCCAAGGTCATGGGCTACATCGAGCAGGGCAAGGCCGAGGGCGCGCGGCTGGTGTTCGGCGGCAAGCAGCCGGCGCTGCAGGGCCTCGACAGCGACGCCTTCGTCGAGCCGACCGCCTTCGCCGGCTGCAGCGACGAGATGTCCATCGTCCGCGAGGAGATCTTCGGCCCGGTGATGTCGGTGCTGACCTTCGACGAGGAGGAAGAGGCGATCCGCCGCGCCAACGATACGCCCTTCGGCCTCTCCGCCGGGGTCTTCACCCGCGATCTGCCCCGAGCCCACCGCGTGGTGGCGCGGCTGCAGGCCGGCACCTGCTGGATCAACACCTACAACGTCACCCCGATCGAGATGCCCTTCGGCGGTTTCAAGCAGTCCGGCATCGGCCGCGAGAACGGCAAGGCGGCGCTCGAGCACTACACCCAGCTGAAAAGCGTCTATGTCGAGCTCGGCGACGTGGAGGCGCCCTACTGATGGCCGAAACCCGCGCATTCGACTACGTCATCGTCGGCGCCGGCTCCGCCGGCTGCGTCCTGGCCAGCCGCCTGACCGAGGATCCCAAGGTCACGGTGCTGGTTCTGGAGGCCGGGCCGGTGGACCGTGGCTGGAAGATTCACATGCCGGCGGCCCTCGCCCACCCGCTCGCCGACGACAAGCTCAACTGGTACTATCAGAGCGCGCCCGAGCCGCACCTGGATGGCCGGCGGATGTACTGCCCGCGCGGCCGGGTGCTCGGCGGCTCCTCCTCGATCAACGGCATGGCCTATGTGCGCGGGCACGCGCTGGACTACGACCGCTGGGCGCAGCAGGGCGCGGTCGGCTGGAGCTATGCCGACTGCCTGCCCTACTTCAAGAAGGCCGAAACCTCGGACCGCGGCGAGGACGACTACCGCGGCGGCTCGGGTCCGCTGCATACCACCACCGGGCCGGCGCAGAACCCGCTGTTCAAGGCCTGGATCGAAGCCGGGCAGCAGGCCGGCTATCCCTTCACCGCGGACATGAACGGCTACCAGCAGGAAGGCGTGGGGCCGATGTTCATGACGACGCACAACGGCCGCCGCTGGAGCGCCGCCGTCGCCTATCTCAAACCCGCCATGGCGCGGCCGAATCTGGAGGTCGAGACCGGCGCCTTCACCGACCGCATCCTCTTCGAAGGCAAGCGCGCCACCGGCGTTGCCTATCGCCGCGGCGACAGGGAATGCAACGTCGCGGCGCGCCGCGAGGTGATCTGCTGCGGCGGAGCGATCAACTCGCCACAGCTGCTGATGCTTTCGGGCATCGGCCCTGGCGCGCAGCTCCAGGAACATGGCATCGAGGTCCTGCAGGACTCCCCACAGGTCGGAGAGAACCTTCAAGATCACCTGGAGATCTACGTGCAGATGGAGAGCGTCAAACCGGTCTCCCTCTATCCGGCGCTCAAGCCCTGGAACCAGGTCCGGATCGGCCTGCAGTGGTTTCTCGCCAAGTCGGGGCCCGGCGCGACCAGCCACTTCGAGGCCGGCGGCTTCATCCGCAGCGCCGCAGGAGTCGAGCATCCCGACCTGCAGTATCACTTCCTGCCGATCGCGATTAACTACGACGGCCGCAACCCCGCGAAGTGCCACGGCTACCAGGCCCACGTCGGCCCGATGCGCCCGAGCAGCCGCGGTCATGTGAAACTCCGCTCGGGCGATCCCAAGGACCACCCGGAGATCCTGTTCAACTACATGGGCAGCGAGCAGGACCGGGCGGAGATGCGCAGCAGCGTCCGCCTGACCCGGGAGATCTTCGCCCAGAAGGCCTTCGATCCCTACCGCGGCCGCGAGCTGGCCCCCGGCGAGGCGGTGCAGAGCGACGAGGACATCGACGCCTTCGTGCGCGAACACGGCGAGAGCGCCTACCACCCCTCCTGCACCTGCAGGATGGGCAGCGACGATCGGGCCGTGGTCGATCCACAGCTGCGGGTCCGTGGGGTCGAAGGACTGCGCGTAATCGACGCCTCGGTGATGCCGAGCATCGCCAGCGGCAACCTCAACGCGCCCACCCTCATGATCGCCGAGAAGGCCGCAGATGCGATCAAGGAGAAGGCGCCGCTGCCCGCCGCCGAGGTGCCGGTCTGGATCCACCCGGAATGGCGGACGCAGCAGCGCTGAAACCGCTAGGAAGATTGATCCAGATCAATGCCGCTTGACGACGCACTGCCCATCCTCCGGTCATGCTCTGTTGACGGAGGTTCTCATGACCGATGGCAATATCGCCTACCTCGCGATGGTCTGTATTGCGGCCACCGCCTTCGCGGTGACTCTCTTCGTGCAGTACCAGCGGGACCGCAAGAATCGCTGACCCCCTGTGAAGTCTTGCGAAACGAAGGGCGCCTCCAGGCGCCCTTTTTCGTTTGCGCCATGACCCCTCTCGGCGGGCTGTGCTAGACAGGCTGCGGAACAACGCGAAGGGAGGGAGGAAGCATGTCCGCCAAGCGTGAGAAGGTGATCATCACCTGCGCCGTCACGGGATCTATCCATACGCCGTCGATGTCGCCGCATCTGCCGATCACCCCCAACGAGATCGCCGAGCAGGCGATCGGCGCCGCCGAGGCCGGGGCCTCGATCCTGCACCTGCACGCGCGCGATCCCGAGAACGGCCGCCCGACCCCGGACCCCGAGGTCTTCATGCAGTTCCTGCCGCGGATCAAGCAGTCCACCGACGCGGTGGTCAACATCTCCACCGGCGGCGGCCACGGCATGAGCCTGGAGCAGCGCCTGGCCGCGGCCCTGCAGGCCTCGCCCGAGGTCACCTCGCTCAACATGGGCTCGATGAACTTCGGCCTGTTTCCCATCCTCGACAAGATGCAGGACTTCCAGCACGCCTGGGAGCCGGAGTTCCTGGAGAACAGCCGCGACTTCATCTTCCGCAACACCTTCAAGGACATCGAGTACATTCTCAAACACCTCGGCGAGGAGCGCGGCGTGCGCTTCGAGTTCGAATGCTACGACGTCGGCCACCTCTACACCCTGGCCCACTTCCTCGAGCGCGGCCTGGTCAAGCCGCCGCTCTTCGTGCAGACCATCTTCGGGATCCTCGGCGGGATCGGCGCCGATCCGGAAAACCTGATGCACATGAAGCGGATCGCCGACAAGCTGTTCGGCGAGGACTACCACTGGTCGGTGCTGGCCGCCGGGCGGCACCAGCTGCCCTTCGTCACCATGGCGGCGATCAACGGCGGCCATGTGCGCGTCGGCCTAGAGGACAGCCTCTACATCGCCAAGGGCGAGCTGGCCGAATCCAACGCCGCCCAGGTCGCCAAGATCCGCCGTATCGTCGAGGATCTCTCCCTCGAGGTCGCCACCCCCACCGAGGCCCGCAAGATGCTCAACCTCAAGGGCGCCGACAAGGTCGCGTTCTAAGCTGTTATTTTCCTAAGTCTCCATCATCGCCGCCAGGGTCTCGACCCGGTCGGCCTCCGCGGCCGGCTTATCCCAGCGGATGCGGTGGATGCGCGGGAAGCGCAGGGCAAGCCCGGACTTGTGCCGCTTGGAGCGCTGCACCGCATCGAAGGCGACTTCCAGCACCAGCCCGGGGCTGACCGCGCGCACCGGCCCGAAGCGGTCGACGGTGTGGTCGCGGATCCACTTGTCGAGCTGCTTCAGCTCTTCGTCGGTGAATCCGAAGTAGGCCTTGCCCACGGGAACCAGTTCGGGCGCGCCGTCCTCGCCGTCGCGCCAGGCGCCGAAGGTGTAGTCGGAGTAGAAGGAGGAGCGCTTGCCGTGGCCGCGCTGGGCGTACATCAGCACGGTATCGAGGGTCAGAGCGTCGCGCTTCCACTTGAACCAGGGCCCCTTGGGCCGCCCGGCGAGATAGACGCTGTCGCGGCGCTTCAGCATCAACCCCTCGATGGAATTCTCGCGGGCGCTCGCGCGCAAAGCCGTCAGATCCTCCAGGCTCTCGAAAGACAGCAACTCCGAAAGATCGATCCGAGAACGCGGCTCGGAAAGCAGTTTTTCCAGTATCTTACGGCGCTGTTCTAAAGTCATATCGCGCAGATCGTCCCCTTCCAGGAAAAGGATATCGTAGGCCCGCAGGTGCGCCGGATAGGCGGCCTGCGTCTTGGCGTCGACGGTCTTGCGGTTGAGGCGCTGCTGCAGGTCGTTGAAGGGCGCGATCGCCCCGTCGCGGGCGACCAGAAGTTCGCCATCCAGCACGGCGTCGAAGTCGATGGTTTCCAGCAGATCGGGGAAGGCGCGGCTAATGTCGTCGCCGCTGCGGCTGAACAGCCGCGCCTCGCCGTCGCGGGCAACGAGCTGCACCCGGATGCCGTCCCACTTCCACTCGGCGAGATAGGCGGAAGCATCGAGCTTCTCCAGCTCACTCTCTTCGAGCGGCGTCGCCAGCATCAGCGGCCGGAAGGTCAGGCTGTCGGCGATCTCCGGAATCGGCCCCTTGCCTTCCAGCCAGGCGAAGAGATCTTCGTAAGGCGCCTCAAGGCCATGCCATAACTCTTCGATTTCGCTGACATCCTTACCACCAAACTGTGCCAGAGCGGTCTTCGCAAGCCGCGCAGAGACGCCGATCCTCAGGCCTCCGGTGATCAGCTTCAGCAGCGCCCAGCGGGCGTTGGCGTCGAGGCTGTCGAGCCAGCCCTCGACCAGCTTCGGAACTTCGGTGCGCTTGGCCTCCTGCAGCCGGATCACCACCTCGCCCAGCTCCGGCGCGCGGTTGGCGCTCGGCCGCTCGGGCCACATCAGGGAGACGGTTTCCGCCAGATCGCCGACGTAGTCGTAGGACCAGCGGAACAGCACCGGATCGCAGCGCGCCGCGATCAGCGCGCGAATCATCGCCGGCTTGGCCGCCTTGAAGTCGAGCGTGCCGGTCAGCGCCGCCAGGGCCCAGCCCCGGTCCGAATCCGGAGTGGTCGCGAAGTAATCGGCTATCAGCCGCAGCTTGTCGTTGCGTCCGGGAAGATAGGACAGGCGGTCGAGCAGTTCGGCGAAGGGGGTCATTGCCCCTCCTCCTCGCCCCGGCCGACCAGATGCAGCGGGCGGGCGCGCAGGCCACGCTGTGTCGCATAGTGGACCAGCGCCTCCTCGCTGCCATGGGTGACCCAGACCTCCGGCGCGGCGACATCTTCCAGGGTCCGGGTCAGCTCGTCCCAGTCGGCGTGATCCGAGATAATCAAGGGCAGCTCGACGCCGCGCTGCCTTGCCCTGGCGCGCACCCGCATCCAGCCCGAAGCCATGGCCGAGACGGGGTCGCTGAGCCGCCGCGCCCAGGCCGCGGTCAGCGCCGAGGGCGGTGCCAGCACCAGCGCGCCTTTCAGCCGTACTTTCTCCGCCGCGGTCGCAGCTTCCAGCGGCCCCAGCGCCACGCCGAGAGACTCGTAGAGATCGCAGAGGCCCTGCAGGGCGCCGTGGATGAAGATCGGCCGGTCGTAGCCCGCCTCGCGCAGCAGGCAAATCACCCGCTGCGCCTTGCCCAGGGCATAGACCCCGACGACATGGCTGCGCTCTGGAAAAAGCTTCATCGACTCCAGCAGCTTGGCGATCTCACCGGCGTCGTCGGGATGGCGGAAGACCGGCAACCCGAAGGTCGCCTCGGTGATAAAGACATCGCATGGCACCGGCTCGAAAGGCGCACAGGTCGGATCGCGGCGGCGCTTGTAGTCGCCGGAGACCACAACCCGGCTGCCGCGCCAGCTCAGCACCGCCTGGGCGCTCCCCAGTACGTGACCCGCCGGTGCAAGACTGACTTCCACATCCTTGATCTTGATCGACTTTCCATAGCCCAGCGGCTCCAAGATCCGGCCGGCATCCGCGCCATAGCGGCTGCGCATGATCGCCAGGGTTTCCGGCGTCGCCAGCACCTTGGCGTTGCCGGCCCGGGCATGGTCGGCGTGACCGTGAGTCACCACCGCGCGATCCACGCGGCTGTGCGGGTCGACGTAGAAATCCCCCGGCTTGCAGTAGAGACCCTTCTTGGTCACCTGCAGCCAGCTTTCAGGATGCGGAGCGGTCATGCTTCCTATATGGCGCAGACCGCCGCGCGGGCCTAGACCCCAGGCAGAGGCCGGTTTAGGAAGAAGCCATGCGGATATCCCTCTCCCCCGAGATTGCAACGGCACAGGCCCAAGGCCGGCCGGTGGTCGCCCTGGAGTCCACCGTGGTCGCCCACGGCATGCCCTCCCCCGTCAACCTCGAGGTGGCGCGGGAGACCCTGGCCGCCGTGCGCGCTGCCGGCGCCCTGCCCGCGATGATCGGCATCGTCGCCGGCGAACTGATCGCCGGGCTGAGCGAGGAACAGATCGCGGACTTCGCCCGCCGCGACGACGCGGAGAAGGTCAGCCGCCGCGACCTCGCCGCCGTGATCGCCGCCGGCCGCAACGGCGCCACCACCGTCGCCGCGACGATGATCGCCGCCCATCTGGCCGGCATCCGGGTCTTCGCCACCGGCGGAATCGGCGGCGTTCACCGCGGCGCCGAGCGAAGTTTCGACGTCTCCGCCGATCTGACCGAACTCGGCCGCACCCCGGTCGCCGTGGTCTCCGCCGGCGCCAAAGCGATCCTCGACCTGCCACGCAGCCTGGAGGTGCTGGAGACGCTCGGCGTCCCGGTGGCCGGCTATGGCACTGGCGATTTTCCAGCTTTCTACAGCCGCAGCAGCGGCCTGCCGGTCAGCGTCAGCGTCGCGGACGCCGCAGAAGCGGCCGCCCTGCTCCGCGCGCACTGGACGCTGGGCTTGCAGAGCGGCGTGCTGATCGCCAATCCAATCCCCGAAGCCGCCGAGATGACCGACGCCGAGAGCTTCATTGCCCAAGCCGTCGCGGAGGCAGAAGACCAGGGGGTTTCCGGTAAGCAGGTGACGCCCTTCCTGCTCGGCCGTCTGGCGGAGCTTTCCGAAGGCCGGACCCAGGCCGCCAACCGGGCGCTTATCGTAAACAACGCCCGGGTCGCCGCTGAAATTGCGGTGGAGCTGGCTAAATAGCGGGCAGGATGCGGCGGACGATCCGCGCGGCAGAGCCGGCCGCGTCTTCCAGAAAGCGGCCGAAGTCGAGGTGGCTCTCTTCCCCCGCGAGATCGCTCAAGGCGCGGATTACGATGGCCGGTTTTTCGAATCGCTCGGCCACCTGGGCGACGGCGGCTCCTTCCATCTCCACCGCCTGACCGGCGAAACGCTCGGCCAGTTCTATCCGCGTCGCGGCACAGGACAGGAAGGTGTCGCCCGTCAGGATGGTCCCCTCGATCAGGCGCGGCCGGCGCGCGCCGCCGCCCTCCGCCGTCACCTTGGGCAGCTCGAAACCCGAGAGGACTTGCCGAATGCGGGTCAGCAATTCCGGCGGCAGATCGTAGCCGTGCGTTTCGGAACAGCCTGGCAGCGGCATGTTGCCCGGCTGGTAGGTCACGATCCGCTGTGCGCTCAGCCGGCCGTAATCGTGGCAGATCAGCCGTTTGCCCAGCACCACGTCGCCAACCTGCAGCGCCGGGTCGAGGCCGCCGGCCACCCCGGAGAAGATCAGACCGCGGCAGCCGAACTTGGCCAGCAGCAGGGTCGAGACCAGGGCCGCGTTGACCTTGCCGAGGCCTGCCTCCACGGCCACCACCGGGAGGCCATCCAGCCGGCCGGTCTTGAAAGCGATCCCGGCGATCTCCCGACTGGATTCCAGCTCCAGCGCTGTACCGAAGTGGGCCAGCTCCTGGGGAATCGCTGAAATCAGGCCGAGGGGCGTGTCGGACATGCGGGCAAGCCTACAAGGCGCGCGGCAGGATCACTATAGTTCTGGAATGACCGCGCCCGCCGCCCTCCCTGAAGCCTTTGAGACCTGGTTTCAGGCGCGCGGCTGGCGGCCGCACCCGCACCAGATCGAGATGCTGACGGCGGCGCGGGAAGGCCAGTCGGCGCTTCTGATCGCGCCTACCGGCGGCGGCAAGACCCTGGCCGGATTCCTGCCCAGCCTGGCCGAACTCGCGGAAGACCCGCAGGCGGGACTGCATACCCTCTACATCTCTCCGCTCAAGGCCCTGGCGGTGGATATCCACCGCAATCTGACTCAACCGCTCGAGGAGATGGGGCTTCCGGTCACGGTGGAGACGCGGACCGGAGACACACCGCACAGCAAGCGCCAGCGGCAGCGGCGCAAGCCGCCGAACCTCCTGCTGACCACGCCGGAGTCCCTGGCCCTGCTGCTCAGCTATCCCGACGCGCCGGAGGTCTTCGCCAGGATCTCCTGCGTCGTGATCGATGAGTTGCACGCACTCTATAACACCAAGCGCGGCGAGCTTCTGGCGCTGGGACTGAGCCGACTACAGACGATCAATCCCGCGCTGCGCCGGGTCGGTCTCTCGGCCACGGTGCACGACCCTGAAGTACTGCACGCCTGGCTCTCGCCTCAGGGCAAGGCTGGCGACCCCCAGGTGCGGCGGGTGCTGGGCCGCGGCGGCGCCGAGCCCCAGGTCGAGATCCTGACTACCAAGGAGCGCCTGCCCTGGGCGGGACACATGGCCGCCCATGCCGTGCCCGAGGTCTACGAACGGATCAAGCGGGCCGGTACCACCCTGGTCTTCGTCAACACCCGGGCCCAGGCGGAGATCGTGTTCCAGGAGCTCTGGCGCCTCAACGAAGAAGCCCTTCCGATCGCCCTGCACCACGGCAGCCTCGCCGTCGAACAGCGGCGCAAGGTCGAGTCCGCCATGGCCCGGGGAGCGTTGCGTGCGGTCGTCGCCACCTCCTCCCTCGATCTCGGCATCGACTGGGCGGCGGTCGACCTGGTGATCCAGATCGGGGCGCCGAAAGGGGTGTCGCGCCTGCTGCAGCGCCTCGGCCGCGCCAACCACCGCCTGGATCAGCCGAGCAAGGCGCTGCTGGTGCCCGCCAACCGCTTCGAGGTACTGGAGTGCCGCGCCGCCGCCGACGGCGTGCGCGAAGGCACCCTGGACGGCGATCCGGCACGGCCCGGCGGTCTCGACGTGCTGGCCCAGCACATCCTGGGGCGGGCCTGCTGCGGCCCCTTCGACGCGGATCGTCTCTATGGGGAAATCGTCGGCACTGCACCCTATGGCGGGCTCTCCCGCAAGGATTTTGACGATACCCTCGCCTTCGTCGCCACCGGCGGCTACGCGCTCAAGGGCTACGAACGCTACCGCCGTCTCGCCAAGGGCAAGGACGGCCTCTGGCGCCTGACCCATCTCAAGCACATGCAGCGCTACCGGATGAACGTCGGCACCATCGTCGAAGCGCCGGTGGTCAAGGTGCGGCTGCGCGGCGGGCGGACCCTGGGCGAGGTCGAGGAGTACTTCGTCAACGGTCTGGTCCCCGGCGACAGCTTCCTCTTCGCCGGGCAGCTGCTGGTCTTCGAGGGGCTGCGCGAGAACGCCGCGATCGCCCGGCGCGGCGGTACCGGCGAGCCGAAGATTCCGGCCTATGCCGGGGGCAAGCTGCCACTGACCACCCACCTCGCCGAGCGGGTCCGCGCGATCCTGGAATCTCCCCGCCAGTGGAAGGGCCTGCCCGAGGCGGTGGAACACTGGCTGGAGCTGCAGCGCTGGGCTTCGGTCCTGCCGCCGGGCGATGGCCTGCTGATCGAATCCTTCCCGCGCGGCGGCAAGCAGTTCACCGTCGCCTACTGTTTCGCCGGACGCAATGCGCATCAGACGCTGGGCATGCTGCTGACCCGCCGGATGGAGCGCGCCGGACTGGGGCCGCTCGGCTTCGTCGCCACCGACTATGTGATTGCCGTTTGGAGCCTGAAGCCGGTCGAGGATGCGGATGCCCTCTTCGACCAGGACATGCTGGGCGACGACCTGGAAGCCTGGATGGCGGAGTCCTCCCTGCTGCGCCGAACCTTCCGCAATGTCGCCATCATTTCCGGGTTGATTGAGCGCCGACTGCCGGGACAGGAGAAGAGCGGTAAGCAGGTGACCTTCAGCGCCGACCTGATCTACGACGTGCTGCGCAAGTACGAGCCGGAGCATATCCTGCTGCGGGCGACCCGCGCCGACGCGGCGCGCGGCCTGACCGACGTCGAGCGCCTTGGCGAACTGCTGATCCGCGTCCAGGGGCGGATCCTGCACCGCAGGCTCGACCGGGTGTCGCCGCTGGCCGTTCCGATCCTGCTTGAGATCGGTCGGGAGCAGGTGTACGGCTCGGCGCTCGAGGAGATCCTCGGCGAAGGCGAGACCGCGCTGATCGAAGAAGCGTCCGCGGGCCGCCCGGCGCAGGGCGCGCTTCCCATATGACCGCAAGGAGACCCATGCGAGACCCAAGAACACTGATTTTCAGCCTGGCCATGCTGCCGTTCTGCCTCTTGGCCGGTGCAAGCCAGGCTCTGGCACAGCAATCGGTACAGGACGCCAGCCAGGAGGTGTCGGAGCAGTTCGCGCAGTTCGTCATCTCCCAGCCCTATGCCCAGACCCTGATGCAGCTGATCGCCGCGGAGGAGGCCAAGCAGGGTATCAAGAACTGCAGCGACCAAGGCAGCTTCAACCGGGTGAGCCTCTGGATCCTGGAGCAGCTACGCTTCGACAGTGAGAGCGGGCCGCCGACCGGCGGCAAGTGGCAGGACCGCTTGTCCGTCGAGCACTGCGGCAGGACCATGATCTACAACTTCCTGATTTCGGCGCAGGAGGACGGCACGCCGCAGATCGCCACCCTGCTGCCCGGCGATTCCAACACCGACCCGCAGTTGCAGCGCGAGACCCTCCAACTGGCGATCCAGACCGCTTCCGAGGAAGCCGCGGAGGAAGACCCGACCCTGGCCAGCTGCGCCGATGTCTGGGTGAAGTACGCCGAGTTCGACGCCGCCCTGGCGGAGGGCGATCCGGCGATCACCGAAGGTGCCTCAGGCGGCTGGACCGAAACCTGGGAGGTCGATGTCTGCGATCGCATGGTTCCACTGGAAATGACCTTCCTGCTGTTCGACCAGGGCAAGCGGGCCAAGGCCACCGCCGCGCCCGTGTACTAGCTTTTTCGCGATGGCCGGGGGAGTCAGCGTAAACGGGACCGGCTTTCAGGCCGACTATCGCGGAGCGCTGTTCTGGCCCGAGCGCAGCCTGCTTGCCGTCGCCGACCTGCATTTAGAAAAGGGCTCCAGCTACGCGCGCTCCGCACAGTTCCTGCCGCCCTACGACACCGCCGCCACCCTCGCCAAGCTCGAGGAGTGCCTGGACCAGTTTTGTCCGGCGCGAGTCGTCTGCCTCGGCGATTCCTTCCACGACGGCGAGGGCCCGGCGCGCATGTCCGCCGAGGCGCGGCAGCGGCTGGCGGAGATGATGCGCGGGCGCGACTGGGTCTGGATCGCGGGGAACCACGACCCAGCTCCGCCGGAAGAGCTGGGAGGGCGCGTTCTCGAGGAACTGGTCGAAGGCGGCATCGTCTTCCGCCACCAGGCGCTGGAGCGCGCCGCGCCCGGCGAGCTGTCCGGCCACTTCCATCCCAAGGCGACGCTGCGCCGCCGCGGCCGCAGCATCTCCCTGCGCTGCTTCGTCGGCGACGGCACGCGGCTGATCCTGCCCTCCTTCGGCGCCTACACCGGCGGTCTCGACGTTTCCGCACCGCAGATCAGGGGCTTGTTCTCCCGCCCGCCGCAGCTTTGGCTGCTCGGCCGCGAGCGGGTCTATCGCTACCGCGAAGCCGACCTGACAAAAGCCTGACCGAAAGCCTGACCGCGGCGATCCAAGCGGCATGCGGGCGCGTACACGACTCCCTGACACATGCTTTGCTGGAGACGATGAGCAACACCGCGCCCTTCCTTCTTTGGTTCCGCCAGGATCTGCGCCTTTCCGACAATCCCGCCCTGGAGCAGGCCGCCAGCAGCGGCCGCCCGATCCTGGCGCTGTTCATTCTCGACGAAGAGACGCCAGGGCGCTGGAGGCCGGGGGGCGCCAGCCGCTGGTGGCTGCACCGCTCCCTGGAAGCCGTGGGGGCGGAGATCGCGACGCGCGGCGGGCGCCTGGTTCTGCGCCGGGGCAAGGCCGAGGAGGTCCTGCACAGGGTGATCGAGGAGAGCGGTGCGGCCGCGGTCGCCTGGAACCGCTGCTACGAGCCCTACGCCATCGCGCGCGACAAGGCGCTGAAGGCAAGGTTGAAGGCTCGCGGGCTTGAGGTCGCCAGCCACAATGCCGCCCTGCTGCACGAACCCTGGACCGTCGAGACCGGCCAAGGGGAGCCCTACAAGGTCTACACCCCCTTCTGGAAAGCCCTGCAGGCCAAGCCGGCGCCGGCCGCGCCTCTTGCCATGCCGGGAAAGTTGGCCTTTGCCAAGCCGCTGCAGGGCGATGCGCTGGAAAGCTGGAACCTGCTGCCGACGGCGCCCGACTGGGCCGGCGGCCTGCGCGAGACCTGGACGCCGGGCGAAGCCGGTGCCAAGACCCGGCTCGAGCGCTTCCTCGACTCGCGGATCGAAGACTATCCGCGCGGCAGGGACTTTCCCGGAGAGGACGGCACCTCGGGCCTCTCGCCGCATCTGCATTGGGGGGAGATCGGGCCGCGTCAGGTCTGGCAGGCTGTGCTGCATCGTGTCGACAAGGCGGGACGCGGCGAGACCGCCGCCTGGAAGTTCCTCAGCGAGATCGGCTGGCGGGAGTTCTGCCACCACCTGCTCTATCACTGGCCGGATCTGCCGGAGGTCTCCTGGCGGGAGAATTTTCGGAATTTCCCCTGGAACGAGGACGAGCAGGCCCTTAAGGCCTGGCAGCAGGGCCGCACCGGCTATCCCATCGTCGATGCCGGCCTGCGCGAGCTCACCGCCACCGGCTGGATGCACAACCGGGTGCGGATGATCGCCGGATCTTTCCTGGTCAAGGATCTGCTGATTCCTTGGCAGCAGGGCGAAGCCTGGTTCTGGGACACCCTGGTCGACGCCGACCTGGCGAACAACGCCGCCGGCTGGCAGTGGATCGCCGGCTGCGGCGCCGACGCCGCGCCCTATTTCCGGATTTTCAATCCCGTTACCCAGAGCAAGCGCTTTGATCCAAGCGGCGCATATCTGCGTAAGTGGATACCAGAAATCGCCGATCTGCCGGACGCCGCGCTGCACGAGCCATGGGCGGCACCGGAATCGGTTCTCGAGGAGGCAGGTGTGAAGCTGGGCGAATCCTATCCCAACCCGATTGTCGACCATGGGTGGGCGCGCAAGCGCGCGCTGGACGCCTTCGCGACGGTCAAGAAGCGCTGATGCGCATTGCCATTGTCGGAAGCGGCATCTCCGGTCTCGGAGCGGCCTGGCTGCTGTCGCGCGATCATCAGGTCACGCTCTACGAAGCCGCGGCCCGCCCCGGCGGCCACAGCAACACGCTGGAGATCGACGACGACGGCCGGCGGCTTGCCGTCGATACCGGCTTCATCGTCTACAACGAGCCCAACTATCCGAACCTGACACGGCTGCTCGCGGCGCTGGAGATCGAGACTCACGCCAGCGAAATGTCCTTCTCGGTCTCCCTCGACGAGGGGCGCCTGGAGTATGCCGGCAGCGCGGCCGGGCTGCTGGCCCAGCCGCGCAACCTGCTGCGCCCGCGGATGTGGCGGATGACCGCCGACATGCTGCGCTTCTTCCGCGAGGCCGAGGCGGATATCCCCAGTTTGACTGAGAGCCTGGCGCTCGGCGACTACCTGCAGCGGCGCGGCTATTCGCAGGGCTTCGCGAAGGACCATCTGCTGCCCATGGGCGCAGCGATCTGGTCCTGCGCCACCGAGGACATGCTGCGCTTTCCGGCCCGTGCCTTCCTCGAATTCTACCGCAACCACGGCCTGCTGAATTACAACGCAAGGCCGCAGTGGCGCAGCGTCGTAGGCGGCAGCTGGAGCTACGTCGAGCGGCTGCTGGCCGACAGCGCGATCGAGTTGCGGCTCTCCTGCCCGGCGATCGCACTGCATCAGCAGCCCGGCGCCCGCTGCCTGGTCGATGCCCGGGGCGAGAGCCGGAACTACGATGAGGTGATCCTGGCCTGCCACGGCGACCAGGCCCGCGCCATCCTGGGCGAGGCGGCGGCGCCGGAAACCGCTGCGCTGCTCGCCGCCTTCCGATACCACAAGAACCGGGTCTATCTGCACCGCGACACCGCGCTGATGCCGCGCCGCCGCGGCGTCTGGTCGAGTTGGAACTACCTCGGGCAGAGCGGGAGCGCCAGCGGCAGCCCGGCCTCGGTCACCTACTGGATGAACCGCCTGCAGAACCTGCAGACCGAGACGCCGGTGCTGGTCTCCCTCAATACCCGGAAGGCGCCCGAATCCGAAAAGACCTGGGCGACGCTGAGCTACGATCATCCGCTGTTCGATACGGAAGCTCTGGCGGCGCAGCGCGCGCTGCCGGCGATCCAGGGCAAGCAGGGGATCTGGTTTTGCGGCAGCTACTGCGGCTACGGCTTTCACGAAGACGGTCTGCAGGCCGGTTTTGCCGTCGCCGAGGCGCTCGGCAGTCCGGCGCCCTGGAGCGGCACGGTGACGCCGATCTCCCCTGCCGCCTGGACGGCGCGGCCGGATCCGCAGCGCGACGCTTTCGCGGTGGCGGCGGAATGACCCCCACCCGAGCCTCCTGCCTCTACTTCGGTCGGGTGATGCACCGGCGGCTGCGGCCCTTCGGCCACCGTTTCGACTACCGCGTCTTCTCGATGCTGCTCGATCTCGACGAACTGCCGGAACTGGCGCACCGTCTGCCGCTGTTCTCGCACAACCGCTGGAATGTGTTTTCCTTTCAGAATCGGGATCATGGCCCGCGCGACGGTTCGGCGCTGCGTCCCTGGATCGAAGCCCAACTCGCTTCGCGCGGCATCGACCTCGAAGGCGGCAGGATCAGCCTGCTCTGCTTTCCCCGCGTCCTCGGCTATGTCTTCAATCCGCTGTCGATCTGGTTCTGCCATCACCGTGACGGCAGCCTGCGCGCGCTGCTCTACGAGGTGCGCAATACCTTCGGCGACAAGCACGGCTACCTGATCCCGCTGGAGACCCCGCTGAAGCCGGGGGCACCGATTCTGCAAGGCTGCGACAAGCGCTTCTACGTCTCGCCCTTCATCGGCATGGAGTCCCGCTACCGCTTTCGCGTGAAGCAGCCGGACGAGACTCTCTCGGTGCTGATCCGCCAGTCGGTGCCCGAGGGGGAGCTGCTGCTCGCCACCTGGACCGGCAAGCGCCACGCCTTGACGGGGCGGAACCTGGCATTCGCCTTCTTCCGTTACCCTTTGATGACCCTTAAGATTGTGGCTGCGATCCACTGGCAGGCCCTGAAGCTTTGGCGCAAGGGTGCGCGCTTCCACAAGCGGCCACAGCCACCGGCTGACGACATCGAACTGGTCGGGCCGCAGCCGGCCCATGCCGCGGAATAGGAGTTGAAGATGGCCTTGCAGAAGACCTTCGACTCGGCCCCCGCCAAGGTCCACCCCCTTGTCGCCGCCCTCGGCCGCCAGATCCATGCCGGCCGCCTTCGGGTCGTCTTCCCCGACGGCGGGGCCCTCGATCTCGCCGGCCCTCAGGCGGGGCCGGATGCCGAGGTCCGTCTGCACCGCCCCGGAAAAGTGCTGCGGCGCCTTGTCGCCAGCGGCGATCTCGGCTTCGCCGAGTGCTATATGGACGGCGACTTCGACACGCCGGATCTTTCCGCCCTGCTCGCGCTCGCCGCGCGCAACTACGAGCACTGGCAGGAGATCCTCAGCGGCAGCGCCTTCTATCGCGCCCTGCAACGTCTGCTGCATCTGGCGCGGCCGAACACCCAGCGCGGCGCCAAGCGCAACATCGCCTATCACTACGATCTGGGGAACGGCTTCTACGAAGCTTGGCTCGATCCCAGCATGACCTATTCGGCGGCCTGTTTCGAAGCGCCGGAGCAGAGCCTGGAGAACGCACAGCTGGCCAAGTACCGCAGGTTGGCGGCGCAGCTCGACCTGCAACCCGGGCAGCGGCTGCTGGAAATCGGCTGCGGCTGGGGCGGCTTCGCCGAGTATGCCGCGCGCGAAGCCGGCGTCGAGGTGACCGCCGTCACCATCTCGCACGAACAGTATGCCTACGCCAAGCAGCGCATCCGCCGCGCCAATCTCGACAACCAGGTCGAGATCCGGCTGCAGGACTACCGCGACGTCGAGGAGCGTTTCGACCGCATCGCGTCGATCGAGATGTTCGAGGCGGTGGGGGAAGCCTATTGGCCGCTGTTCTTCCGCAAGGTGCACGACAGCCTGAAGGCCGGCGGCCGGGCTGCCTTGCAGATCATCACCATCGATGAAACCGCCTTCGACAGCTACCGCCGCGGCGCCGATTTCATCCAGCGCTATATCTTTCCCGGCGGCATGCTGCCGAGCCTGCCGGTGCTCAAGCAGGAAACCTCGACGGCCGGGCTGACCTGGCTGCAGGAGCAGGCTTTCGGGCAGGACTACGCACGCACCCTGGCGAGCTGGCACGCGCGTTTCGAGCGCGCCTGGCCGAAGCTGCGCGCGGAGGAGGGAAGCGGGGCCGGACGAGGCGGAGGCTTCGACGAGCGGTTCCGGCGGATGTGGACCTACTATCTCGCCTACTGCGAAGCCGGCTTCTTGAGCGGGCGCATCGACGTCCGGCAGATTGCCCTGGCCCGCGCCTGAACCGGCATGACGGCGCAGAGTTCCCAAGGCCGCGTCGCGGCTCCGATCCTGCTCGCCTACGCCCTGCCGGGCCTTCCCCTGGCGGCGCTGCAGCTGCCGCTGTTCGTCTACATCCCAGCCTTCTACGCCCAGGATCTCGGCCTCGGGCTGGCCGCGGTCGGCATGGTGCTGTTGCTGGCGCGGCTCTGGGACATGGCGACCGATCCGCTGATCGGCCTGCTATCCGACCGCACGCGCTGGGCCGTGGGCCGGCGCAAGGCCTGGATGCTGCTTGGCACCCCCCTGCTACTGGTCGCCGCCTGGTTCCTGCTCGCGCCCGGCCCGCAAGCAGGGCTCAGCCATCTGCTGCTGTGGACCTTCGCGATCACCCTCGGCGGCACCATGGTCCTGGTGCCCTATCAGGCGTGGGGCGCCGAACTCTCGGCGGACTATCACGAGCGTAGCCGGATCGCCGGCGCCCGCGAGGGGCTGGTCGTGCTCGGGGTCCTGGCGGCGACCGGACTGCCGCCGTTGCTGGCCTCCGACCTCGCCGGGTCGATGCGTCTTCTTGCCTGGGGACTGATCTTCTCGCTGCCGCTCTGCGTAGGTATCTGTATCGTAAGGGTGCCAGACAGGAAACGGGGCGCCGAACCGGCGCTGCCCCTGCGCGCTGGGTTGAAGATCATGCTGGAGAACGCGCCCTTCCGGCGGCTGCTCTCCGCCTATCTTCTCAACGGCATCGCCAACGGTCTACCGGCCACCCTCTTCGTGTTTTTCCTTGTTCACGTACTGAGACTGGATTTTGAGACATGGGCCGGACCGCTGCTGTTCGTTTACTTTCTCAGCGCGATCTGCGCCGTCCCCTGCTGGCTGGCGCTGGCACGCCGAATTGGCAAGGCGCAAGCCTGGATGCTCGCCATGGCGATGGCCTCGCTCTGTTTCCTGCCGGTGCCGTTGCTCGGCGAGGGCGACCGCTGGATCTTCCTCGGCGTCTGCATGCTGACCGGCTTCGCGCTGGGCGCCGAGCTCGCCCTGCCACCTTCGATCCAGGCCGACGTGGTCGATCTCGACCGCCTGCGCTCGGGCCAGGAGCGTACCGGCCAGTTCTTCGCACTCTGGGGCATGGCGACGAAACTGGCGCTGGCGCTTGCCGCCGGCATCGCCTTGCCGGTGCTGCAGCTCTTCGGTTTCGACCCCTCTGCCGCACCGGGTGCGAGCGGCGGCCTGCTCGTCCTGGCGTTGCTCTATGCCGGCCTGCCGATCGTCCTGAAATTGACAGCCATGAGCCTGCTCCACGGCTTTCCGATCACCGCCGAAAGCCAGGCCAGGCTGCGCGAACGTCTGGAAACCACAGCATGAAGGCGAGACCGGGGAAAACGCCAGCTACACCGCCAGCTTGCGGGCGATCCAGCGGATGACACCGCCGAGCAGCGGCAGCCGCGCATAGAACTGCGACCCCGAGTCCCAGTGATCGAAATGCGCGGTGACCCGTCCCGCCTCGTCGAAGTGGATTTCCGAAAGGCCCAGGATCTTCCAGGTTCGCCCCTTGCGCCTGAAGTACATCGTCCAGCGCAGATAGCAGGCCTCGGTCCCCACCGCCCGGTCCGTCACCTCGAAGCGCGGCGCTTCGAGCTCGCGGTACATTTCCTCGAACAGAGCGATCATCTTGTCGACACCGGTGAAGTCGTTGAAGGGATCGCGGAAGCGGACCTGGGCGCTACACAGCGCAGGCAGCTTCCCGATGCTGTCCGGCGACATCTCCGCATAGAAGCGGGCATAGCGCGTCAGCGCGTCCTCGCGGGTCATGTGTCGCGCTCCCGAATGCTGCGCGCCATCCGCCGAGTCAGGCGGAAGTAAAGCGCATAGGGCAGGCATCGCATAATCTTCAGGATGTAGGCGAAACGGCGCGGAAAGACGATCTCGAAGCGGCTGCTGTGCAGACCGCGGTAAAATGCTTCTGCGGCGTCCTCGAGCTCCATCAGGAAGGGCATCCGGAAAGTGTTCTTGTCGGTCAGGGGCGTCTTAACGAAGCCGGGGTTGACCAGCTGCAGGATGACGCCGTCCAAGGCCAGTTCCGGACGCAGCGCCTCGCAGAGGTTGATCAGGCCGGCCTTGGTCAGGCCATAGGCAGAGGCCGAGGGCAGGCCGCGGTATCCCGACAGCGAGGCCACCACGGCGATCCGGCCTCTGCCGCGCTCGCGCATCGCGGGCAGCGCGGCCGCCAAACCGTTGACCACGCCCATCACATTGACCTCGAGCAGTTTCCGGAAATCCTCGGCATGCAGGGCGCGCGCATCGACCGGTCTGTGGGTGCCGGCATTGAGCACCAGCGTTGCGATCGGGCCGAGCTCCCTCTCGATTTCCTCGGCGGCGCTGGCAAAAGCTGCCTCATCGGTCACGTCAAGAGGCAGCGCCGCGATGCTGCCCCGCAGGTTCTCGGCTTCATTCGAGAGGGCCTGCAAAGCCGCCGCGTCGCGCGCCGAGGCGGCAACCGCTGCGCCCGCCCGCGCAAAACGCAGCGCCAACGCACGGCCGAGCCCGGAGCTGGCTCCGGTGATCCAGACGACGTCGTTCTGCGGCAAAGAATCGCCACTCATTCAGCAGCGCGCTTGGTGAGCTGAGGTCCGCCGTTCTCCCTGGCATAGACAATCTCGGCGCCGCGCGTCTCGAAGGCGATTTTCACCCACTCGCCGTTGGGCGCGTACCAGAGCTCGAGATCCAGATCGCCGGTCATGCGGTAGTGTGTCGCCTCGATCCGCAGGCCGTCGATGGAAATCGCCTCCTGGCGCAGCTCGCGGGTAGCGACCTCGACGATACGGCCCTTTTGGGTGTCGAGCAGCCGGTCGCGGGCGACGGTTTGCGGGTGCCAGTAGCTGGTCGGAAGGATATCGGCCGGCAGGGCAGCCTTGCCTTCGGAGCTGGTCACCTGGAAACCTGCCGCGGTCGCCTCGCCTTTCACGAAGTAGGTCTCGCCGTCGTCGTCCGTCGTGGTTTCGATGGAGATCAGCCTCCCGTCGCGCCAGATTTCGTGATTGCTGTGCTCATAGCGGAAGACCGTGACGAAGGCGAGATCGACCTTGAGATCGATATCGATGAAGACATGGAGATCCTCGCCGCGCTTCTCGAACCGCAGGCTGTGCGTGCCCATGGGCTCGCCGCCGCGCAGCACCTCGAAGACGATGCTCCCGTTGCCGGGCAGCGAAGCCAGCGCCGGGCTTGCCAGGATCGCCGCGGCGCAGAGCGCGGCGGCCGCAAAAGGTTTCGCTCGACCGATCGATCGCATGGCTGATCCACCCTGTTCCGTTGCGCTGTTTACTACGCAAATCGGGGCGGAGCGGATCACTTCGCGACCCCCGACGCTTACTTATCGAATATTGAGGCTAGCCGCGTGGCGCAAGACAGGCGGCTAGGCTCTCTGCGAGACGATCCATCAGCAGGAAGTAGGCCTTCGGCCCCGGCTCCAATGTCGCGCCGAGCGGGTCGAGCACGGCCTTGCGCGCGGCACTGCCTTCGATTACGGCATCCAGCAACTGCGGCTCGAACTGCGGCTCGCTGAAGACGCAGGCGACATCTTGGCTTTGTACCTGCGTACGCAGTTCCGCAAGATGTCCGGCTCCCGGTGAGCGCTCCGGAGAGACCGCCACGGCGCCCAGCGGGGAGAGGCCGTAGTGCGCCTCGAAGTACTGGTAGCCATCGTGAAAAACCAGGTAGGGCCGCTCGGCGACAGGGGCGAGCCGCGCCGCCATACCTTCGTCCATCGCCTGCAGCGCGCCGACGGTCTCCGCGGCGTTGCTCCGGTAGGTAGCGGCATTTGCGGGATCGATCTCCGCGAGGGCCATCGCGATGACCTCGACGATGGCTTCGGCATTGGCTGGATCGAGCCAGATATGCGGGTCGTAGGCACCGTGGCTATGGGCAGCTTCACCGGAGTCTTCAGTGGCGCCGTGACCATGTTCTTCGTGATCGTGCTCGTCTTCATGTGCATGTTGGTCTTCATGATCATGCTCGTCGTCATGCTCGTGCTCGTGCCCATGGGCGGCCCAGCCGGATCCGTCGCGCGTCGGTAGCAAGGCCACGCCCTCAGCTTCCGCCAGTTCCAGCACACGCGCGCGGCCGGCGAGATTCTCCAGCGGCTTGGCAAGAAAGCTCTCCAGGCCCTCCCCCACCCAGATCACGAGGTCGGCGTCCTGCAGCGCCGCCGCGTCCGAGGGGCGCAGCGCGAAGCTGTGCGGCGAGGCCGCCCCCTGCACCAGGAGACGCGGTTCGCCCAGATCGCCCATGACACTGGCGGCAAGGCTGTGCAGAGGCAGCAGGCTGACGACCACTCGCGGCGGTTCGGCAGCGGCGGTGGCGCAGCCGAGTATCGGAAGAACAAGCGTGAGCAGAGCACGGAGCAAGATGGAATGCGCGCGTAGCATAGCGGTCCTTTTTGAATTGTTATATTATAACATAACACAAACATGCTATGCCTTCAGCAACCCGAAGGCAAGCCCGGAGCATCAGATTGGCGAAGCACCAGCCCCGTCCTTTTCAGCCGCAGGACCATAACCACGGCCGCTGCGTCCAGGATGCCTTGGCCGCCGCCCAGGCGCTCTGCGCCGATCAAGGCCTGCGGCTGACGCCGCTGCGCCGCCGCGTACTGGAGCTGATCTGGGAAAGTCACAAGCCGCAGGGCGCCTACGACCTGCTGGAACGGCTGGACGGCGAGGAGACGCCGGGTGCCAAGGCGCCTCCGACCATCTACCGGACCCTCGAGTGGCTGCAGGCCCAGGGCTTCGTGCACCGCATCGAGAGCCTCAACGCCTTCATCGGCTGCCCGGTGCCCGATCACGGCGGCGCGGAGCCGCACGCCAGTCAGTTCTTCATCTGCGAGGCCTGCGGAACAGCCGCCGAGCTGCACGACGACGGGGTCGCCGCGGCGATCCACCGGCAGGCGAAAAGCCTCGGGTTCTCCGTCGCGGACCAGACCGTGGAAATCAAGGGCCGCTGCCCCAGCTGCCGCGAGGCGGCGCGATGAGCGCGGCTCACAGTCTGCTCTCGGCCCGAGGCCTGGGCTATGAAGCCGGCGGCCGCTGGCTGCTCAGGAACGTCGACATCGACCTCCACGCCGGCGAGATCGTCACGGTGATCGGACCGAACGGCGCGGGCAAAACCACGCTTCTGCGCCTACTGCTTGGCCTGATAAAGCCCAGCGCCGGCCGCGTGGAGCGCCGGCAAGGTTCCACCGTCGGCTATCTGCCTCAGCGCTTCGACGCCGACCCCAGCCTGCCGCTATCGGTCAGGGGCTTTCTTGCGCTGCCCAAACCCAGGCCGTCGGCCGCGCTGCGCGAGAGCCTTGCCGAGGTCGGCGTGGCGCACCTTCTGGATGCCCCCCTGCAAAGTCTTTCCGGCGGCGAAACCCAACGCGTGCTGCTTGCCCGCGCACTGCTCCGCGAGCCGGACCTGCTGGTTCTCGACGAGCCCGCGCAGGCTGTCGACTTCTCCGGCCAGGCCGAGCTCTACGAACTGATCGCGCGCACTCGGGACGCGCGCGGTTGCGGCGTGCTGATCGTCTCCCACGACCTGCATTTGGTGATGGCCTCGACCGATACCGTTCTCTGTCTCAACCAGCATATCTGCTGCGCCGGAAAGCCGGAGGCGGTCGAGCGGCATCCCGAGTATCTCAAGCTGTTCGGCACCGCGGCGGAAGCGCTGGCGATCTATCAGCACGAGCATGACCACCATCACGACCTCGAAGGAAAGCCGGTCCCGGATGCCTGAGCTTCTCGACGACTTCTTTTTCCGCGCTTTGCTCGCCGCGGTCGGCATCGCCCTGGTCGCCGGGCCGCTCGGCTGCTTCATCGTCTGGCGCCGCATGGCCTACTTCGGCGATACCCTCGCCCACTCCGCCCTGCTCGGCGTGGCGCTGGGCGTTCTGCTGGGCATCGAGCCGGTGTTCGGCGTCGCTGCGACGGTGATCGTCCTGGCGCTGCTCCTGGTGGCGCTGCAACAGCAAAGACAGATCGCCACCGACACCCTGCTTGGCATCCTCGCCCACTCGGGTCTGGCGCTGGGGCTGGTCGCACTGAGCTTCCTGCCGCAGGTCCGGGTCGATCTGCTGTCCTACCTCTTCGGCGACGTACTCGCGGTCGGCAAAGCCGAGCTGCTGCAGGTCTATCTCGGCGGCATGGTGGCGCTGGTAGCGCTGATGGCGGTCTGGCGGCCGCTGCTGACGGCCACGCTGCACGAGGAGCTGGCCCGCGCCGAAGGCATTGCCGTGCTGCGCGTCCGCCTGGTCTTCATGCTGACCATCGCGATCGTCATCGCCGTGGCGATGAAGATCGTCGGCATCCTGCTGATCACCTCGCTGCTGATTCTGCCGGCGGCGACCGCCCGGCTCTTCGCACGCAGCCCGGAGGCCATGGCGCTGATCGCCGCGGGCCTCGCGGCGCTGGCCGCGGTCCTGGGGCTCCTGGGGTCGCTGAATTTCGACACCCCCGCCGGGCCCTCGATCATCGTTGCTGCCGCGATACTGTTTTCCGCAGGGTTAGTTCTCAAGCCGCTGCGCGGCGATTAGGCGGCCTTGGGCGCGCAGTTGCTGACGCCCATCTCCCGAAGCACCTTTTCCACAACCGCCAGCGCGCCGCGCATCTCGGCCTCGCCGAGCCGGCCGATGCAGCCCATGCGGAAGGAGTCGGCGACGGTCAGCTTGCCGGGGTAGATCACATAGCCGTGCTGGCGCAGGGCATCGTAGAAGGCCTGAAAGTCGAACCCCGGATCGGCGGGCATGTGGAAGGTGACGATGATCGGCGCCTGCAACTCGTCGGGCAGCAGCGTCTCGAATCCCAGTGCGCGCATGCCATCGACCAGTATCTTGCAATTCGAGCGGTAGCGGCCGCCGCGCCCGGCGACGCCGCCCTCGGCCTCGAACTCGTTCAGCGCCTGATCGAAGGCCAGGATGCAGTGGGTCGGCGGGGTGAAGCGCCACTGCTTGGTCTTTTCCATGTTCACCCACTGGTCATGCAGGTCGAGGCTGAGCGAGTGACAGTTGCCTTCGCAGACCTCCAGGGCAGACCTGCGGGCGATCACGAAGCCCATCCCAGGCACGCCCTCGAGGCACTTGTTCGAGGAGGCGGCGACCGCGTCGAAAGGAATTTCCCTTGCCGAGATCGGCAGCGCGCCGAAGGCCGACATGGAATCGATCAGCAGCTTGCGGCCCAGGCGCCGGGTCACCTCGGCGACCTCGGCGATGGGGTTGAGCACGCCGGAGGTGGTTTCGCAGTGAACCACGGCGACATGGGTGATCTCACCGTCCTCGGTCAGGCAACGCTCCAGCTCGGCAGGATCGACCGGCGTGTCCTCGGGCCACTCCAGCATGCGGAAGGGATTGCCGGCGGTGCGGCAGATCTTCGCCATGCGCTGGCCATAGGCACCGTTGACCAGGATCAGCAGGCGGCCGTCTGGCGGTACGAAGGTAGCCAGCATGGCCTCGACCGAGAAGGTACCGCTGCCCTGCAGCGGCACGGCGACGAAGTCCTCGCCGCCCTCGACGATGCCGACCAGACGCTCGCGCATCCGCCGGTTGACCTCGATGAAGTGGCTGTCGCGCGAGCCGTAGTCGTGGAGCATCGCCTCCTTGACCGTGGGCGAGGTGGTCAGCGGCCCCGGCGTCAACAGCCAGGGGTCGCCTGTCGGAGAAGCGGTCTTACGGTCGCTGTTCATGACTAACCCGATGGAATGCAATGGAAAGACTTCAGGCAATCATAGTTGCACGAGGTGACATCCATTGTTCAAATCGATAATTATAATATGAAGCATCGCTTACGCGTATGGGAGAGGCGGCCGCCCTCAGCGCGTCCGCCAGGCCTGGGTTGTCGTATAGATGCCCCGCGTCGCCCCGGCATGCAGCAGCCGCACGAAGACGTTCACATAGAAGATCATCATGCACATCGCCGCTGCCGGCGCGGTGTCGCCGGCGTCCTCCATATTGAGCGCGGCGATCGAGGCCAGCTGCGTGTCCGAGCTGTAGAGGAACACCACGGCGGAGACCGTGGTCATGGCGTTGACGAAGAGATAGATCGAGATGTCGAGGATCGCCGGCAGACAGACCGGCACCGTGACCTTGCTGAACATCCTGTAGAAGGGCTGCTTCAGGGAGGCCGAAACGGCCTCGAACTCGTTGTCCATCTGCTTCAGCGCGGTCACCGCTGTCAGATGCGCCACGGTGTAGAAATGGGTCACCGTCGAGACGACCAGGATGATCATCGTGCCGTAGATGAAGTTGACCGGGTTGTCTGGATTATTGAAGAAGAAGACGTAGGCGAGGCCCAGCACCATCCCGGGGATCGCCATCGGCATCATCGCCAGCAGCTGGAAGGCGGAGCGCCCGTGCTGGAAGCCCCTGCCCTTTTCCACCATGTAGGCGCCGGTGAACACGATCAGCGTGCCGATCACCGCCGTCGCCAGGGACATCACGATGGAGTTGCCGTAGGACGACCAGCCGCCGCCGTCCATGCGGTTGAAGTCGTAATTCTCCAGCACCATGGTGTGATTATAGGGCCAGAGCTTGACGAAGGCCGCATACTGGCAGATCGCCAGGATTCCGGCGATGAACACTGCGATCAGCGAGCAGTAGCCGAGCATGGCGAAATCGAAACGCCGGTGACGTTTCGGCGAGAAGGGGACGGCGCGCGCGGACAGCAGCGCCACCTGCCGCTTCTGCGCCTGCCGGTCGACCGCGAAGGCGATCACCGCGGGAATCAGCAGTACCATGGAGACCACCGCGCCCATCTGGAAGTTCTGCTGGCCCACCACCTGCTTGTAGATGTCGAGCGCCAGGACGTTGTACTGGCCGCCGATCACCTTGACCGAGCCGAAGTCGGTGATGGTCAGGGTGAAGACCACGAAGGCGGCGGAGATCAGGCCGTAGCGCGCGCCGGGGATGGTGACGGTCCAGAAGGTTCGCCATCGGCTGGCACGCAGCACCGTCGAGGCCTCGTAGAGCCGCGCGTCGGAGATCGACAGGGCGACCAGCACGATGATGAAGGCGTGCGGAAAGGTGAAGAAGGAGGCGGCGATGACGATGCCGATCGGCCCGTAGATATCGGCGCCGAAGAGGACCCAGTTGATGATCCCCTGCTTGCCGAAGAGATAGATCAGCGCGATTCCGGGCAGGATCGAGGGGACCAGGATCGGCATCATCGCCACGGTCTTGAACACGCCCTTGAAGGGCATCCGGCTGCGGGTCAGCGCATAGGCGAAGAAGAAGGCCAGCGGCACCACGATCAGCATCGTCAGGGTCGAGATGAACAGGCTGTTGGTGATCGACTGCCGCAATGTCGGCGTCGAGAAATAGCGCAGGTAGTTGCCGGCGCTGAAGTGGGCGACCGGCCGAATCAGCACGCGGCGCAGATTCTCCGCCTCGGCCTCCAGCCAGGACTCGTCCTGGGAGAGCACGCCGTCGTAGAGAATCATCTCCTTTTCCGGCGATAGGTCGCGGAAGCGGTAGCGCGGCGTCGCCTCGCGCAGCTCCTTGGGGATCAGTTCGAGGGCCTGTATCCGGGTCCGCTCCGATGGCACCAGACCGTCGTTGAGCGGCCCCTCCATGCGCGCGGCATAATCCTGCAAGGTCTCGGCCGGGCTCCATGCGCCATCCTGCCAAAGTTCGATCTCGACATGCTGGAGGCGGAACTCATAGGCCTCGAAGGACTTCGAGAGCATCGCGAAAAGCGGAAAGGCGAGTGCAATCAGCAGATACAGGCCGATCACGAGCATGAAGCCGCGCATCAGCCAATCGTCGCGTCCGGTCTTCTGCTTGACGGCTCTGCCGCGCGGCCCTGCTGTGACGCCGACGGCTTTGGCCTCGGCGAGATCAGCCACTCCGGCCTTCTCCCTCGTAGAGGCGAATGAATTCCGGCGGGATCGTCGCCGCGATCTCGTAGCCTTCGCGAATATCCAGGCGCCGCGCGGTGTTGATCGGCAGATCGGCGATCAGCCGGATTGAACCCAGCCCCGGGGACTCCAAAGTGGCGCGGAAGAAGGAGCCGAGGAATTCGATCTCCGCGACCCGGACCTTGAAAACGTTGCCGCCTTCGGTCGAGGAGGGATCGAAACGGATGTCTTCTGGCCGCACGGCCAGCGTCACCTCCGCGCCCGGAGCAAAGCCGTTGATCTCGCAGGCGAGCTCGATATCGCCGAGGCGCACGCCACCGTGCTCCGCGATGGTGCCCGGGGCGAAGTTCATCTGGCCGATGAAATCGGCGACGAAGGCGGAGGCGGGATCGCGGTAGATCTCCTCCGGCGTGCCGATCTGCTCGATCACGCCGTGGTTCATCACCACGATGCGGTCGGCCATGGTCAGCGCCTCTTCCTGATCGTGGGTCACCATGATGGTGGTGATGCCGAGCTGGTTCTGCAGATCCTTGATCTGGTGGCGCAGGCGCACCCGCACCTTGGCGTCAAGCGCCGACAGCGGCTCGTCGAGCAGCAGCAGGCCCGGCGAGGGCGCCAGGGCGCGAGCCAGGGCCACACGCTGCTGCTGGCCGCCGGAAAGTTGCGCCGGATACTTGCTGCCCTGCTCGGGCATGCCGACGGTCTCCAGCAGCTCGGTCACGCGCTTGTCGATGGCCGCGCGGTTCATGCCGCGATTCTCGAGGCCGTAAGCGACGTTCTTCTTTACCGAAAGATTGGGGAACAACGCATAGGACTGGAAGACGATGCCGAAATCCCGTTCGGCCGGCGGCAGGGTCGAAATCTCCCGCCCGCCCTGATGGATCTCGCCGAAGCTCTGGATATCGAGACCGGCGATGGCGCGCAGCAGAGTCGTCTTGCCGCAGCCCGAGGGCCCGAGGAAGCAGAGGAACTCGCCCTCAATCACCTCCAGGGAAATATCCTTGAGCGCGGTGAAGTCCCCGAAGTTCTTGGTGAGATCCCTGACGACGAGATAGCTGTGTCCGGTCTCGTCCTGCTGAGGTGTGGATATACTGTCGGTCATGATGCGCCTCTGCGCAGCCCCCCAGAATAACCAAGGGAGGGGCCGCCGCGCAACGCGCGACGGCCCGTCCGCCTTAAACTACCGCGACGTGATTGTGGCTTAGCTCTTGGGCTCCGACTTGCTGTCGTAGCGGCTCTGCCACTCCCGCAGGATCGCTTCGCGATTCTGCGCCGCCCACTCGAAGTTGTTGTCGATCATCGCTTCCTCGATACCCTCGGGGAAGTGCTCGACCGGCTTGGCGATGCCCGGAATGGCCACAACGGCATAGCCTTCGTTATACATCCGATTGGCATCCTCGGAAACCGACCAGTCGATCAGGGTCTTGGCCGCTTCCATTTTATCGGTGCCCTTGACGAGGGCCGTGGCTTCCATATCCCAACCGATGCCTTCGGAAGGAATCACCACTTCGAGCGGAGCGCCTTCGGACTTCGAGGCCGCCGCCCGGAACGCGAAGGATACACCGATGGCGACCTCGCCGCGTGCAGCGTCCTTGCAAGGCTTGGAACCGGAGTGGGTGTAGTATGCGATATTCTGGTGCAGGCGGTCCATGTAGCCCCAGCCGCCGTCCTCTCCGAACAGCTGCAGCCAAGAGGAAACGTCAAGGAAACCGGTACCCGAGGAGTTCGGATTCGGCATCGCGACGTGGCCCTGATATACCGGATTGGTCAGGTCTTCCCAGGAGGTGGGGATCGGCAGGTCGTTGGCTTCGCCCTCGACGGTATTGTAGCAGATAGCCGCAACCCAGGCGTCCATTCCGGTCCAGGTCGGCGGATTGGCCGCGTCGCGGAATTTCGGCGAGAGCTTATCGAGACCGGCAGGAGCGTAAGGCTCCAGCATGCCCTCGGACTTCATCAGCATGAGCGAGGTCGCTGCCAAGCCCCAGATCACGTCGGCCTGGGGGTTGTCCTTTTCGGCCAGCAGCTTGGCCGTAACGATGCCCGTCGAATCGCGCACCCAGTTGATCTTGATGTCGGGATGCGCCTCGTTGAAGCGGGAGGCGTATTTCTCGAGGTCTTCGGCTTCGACCGCCGTATAGACGGTCAGTTCCGTTTCCGCGGCCGCCAGGCCTGCGGAAAGTGTCAGCGCCGTGACGGCGAAAAGGCCGCCGGCGACGCAGCTAAGAAAGCGCTGTTTCATATGTGTAAGATCCCTGTCTCGCGTAAACCGGCTCGTTGTCAGGTCGGGGTCGAGCCGGACCGTTCACCCCCGAACTTAGCGGATGCGGGAGCAGCATGCCTCCGCATCGTTACACTTTTATGACAGAGACGTTGTATCTACTTGTCAAGACCGCAGGCCGCCACGCGGTCTCGCCGCTACAGGCTGGCGCCGGGCTGCGGCAAGGCGTGCTTGAGCAATTGCTCGGATAGGTAGTCGAACGCCTCGTCCGTGGAATCGGTCAGCAAAAAAAGGTCGAGATCCTCGGGGCTGATCGTACCGAATTCCACCAAGGCTTTGAAATTGACCACTTTCGACCAGTAGTCCTCCCCGAAGAGAATCACCGGCATGGGTTTGCGGATCTTGCCGGTCTGCTGCAGGGTCAGCACCTCGAAGAGCTCGTCCAGCGTGCCGAAGCCACCCGGCATGATAACCATCGCCTTGGCCAGGTACATGAACCAGAATTTACGCATGAAGAAATAGTGGAATTCGAAATTCAATTCCCGCGTGATGTAGGGGTTGTCAATCTGCTCGAAGGGCAGCGATATGTTGAGCCCGACGTTCATGCCGCGGGCTTCAGAGGCGCCTCGATTCGCCGCCTCCATAATGCCCGGGCCGCCGCCGCTGCAGACCACGAACCGCTTGTGGTCGCCGCCCAAGCCCTTGGACCACTCCGTCAGGCGGTAGGCGAGCTCCCGGGTCGCCTCGTAGTAGCGCGAATTCCTGAGTTTCGTCTGGGCCAGGGCCTCGAGCTCCTCGCCTTTGCCCTTGGCGGCGGCGATCTCGGCCTCGGCCTCCTCCTTGGAGACCAGGCGCGCCGAGCCGAAGAACACGACGGTGTCCTCGATCTGGTGGCGATTGAAGCGGTCGCGCGGCTCGACATACTCGGCCAGGATACGCAGCGCGCGGGCGCCGGGACTGTTCATGAAACGCGGGTTCTCGTAGGCCTTGGCCGGTCCCGGCCAGCCTTCCTCTTCGTCGTCCGCCATACTACTTCGCCTTATCGTTATCGGCCGCGCGCGCGATGGCCGCTTCGATCATACGGTGCGCCTCGCCCGGCTCGCCCCAATGCTTGACGTCGACCCACTTGCCGCTTTCCAGGTCCTTGTAGTGGGCGAAGAAGTGCGCGATCTGCCGGGTCAGGATATCCGGCAGTTCCCGGTAGCTGTTGATGTTGCGGTAATAGGGATGCAGTTCGTCCACCGGAACCGAAAGCAGCTTCTCGTCCTGACCCTTCTCGTCATCCATGATCAGCACGCCGACTGGCCGCGCCCGGATGATCGCGCCGGGCACCACCGGATGCGGGCCGGCGACCAGGACATCGACCGGATCGCCGTCGTCGGACAGCGTGTGCGGGATGAAGCCGTAATTGCAGGGATAGAACATCGAGGTATGCAGGAAGCGGTCGACGAACATCGCGCCGGAGTCCTTGTCCAGCTCGTACTTCACCGGATCGCTGCCGATCGGAACCTCGATGACGACATTCACTTCGAATGGCGGATTGCGCCCGACGGATACCTTTTGCAGGTCCATTTACGTCCTTTCGAGAGCATTGCTTCCCTGGTTCGCATAGTAATACATGCCACGGGCGGAGCGGGCCAGAGACCCGAATCGGTGGACCCAGGATAGACGGAACAATGGCTGCGATATGGCGGAAGCTGTAAAGACGACCCCCTGGTGGTGGGAAGCCGCCCCGCCGGCGGAACGCGGAGACGCACTGCCCGGCAGGATCGACGTCGCCGTGATCGGCGCCGGATATACCGGCCTCAGTGCGGCGATTCAACTTGCCCGCGCAGGGCGCAGCGTCGTGGCGCTCGATGCGGAGGATCCCGGAAGCGGCGCCAGCAAGCGCAACGGCGGCATGATCGGCAGCGGCCACCGGGTCGGTCTGGCGCTGCTGGAAAAGCGCTACGGGCGCGATCGCGGCGTGGCAGTTCTCAAGGAGGGCCTGAACGCGCTCGCCTTCACCACCGGCTTCATCGAACAGGAAGGTATCGAGTGCGGATTCCGGCGCTGCGGGCGCTTCCGCGGCGCCTGGACCGCCGGCGCCTATGACGCCATGGCCCGCGAGATCGAGGAGCTGTCGCAGCTGACCGGTCTGGAAGCCGCGATGGTATCCAAGGCCGAGGTACGGAAGGAAGTCGCCACCGACAAGTACCAGGGCGGCTGCATCTACCTGCAGCACGGCGGCCTGCACCCCGGGCTGTTCCACCAGGGCCTGCTGGACAGGGCGGAGGCGGCCGGCGCCACGGTGATCGGACGCACCCCGGTGACCCGGCTGGAGAAGGACGGCAAGGGGTTCAGGCTGACGACGCCGCGCGGCACCATCGCCGCCGGGGAGGTCGTCGTCGCCACCAACGGCTACAGCGGCCCGCTGCTTGCCCACTTCCGCCGCCGCATCGTTCCGGTGCCGAGCTACGTCATCGCCACCGAAGAGCTTGGCGAGAATCGGGTCAAGGGGCTGATCCCCGGCGGGCGGATGATCGTCGAGAGCCGGGCCCGGCACTGCTATTACCGTCCTTCTCCAGATGGCAAACGCATCCTTTTCGGCGCCCGTCCGGCGGCTCATCACATCGACCCGGTCAAGGGCGGCGAGATCAACCGGCGAATTCTGGTGGACCTTTTCCCCGAGCTGAAAAGCGTCGCCGTTTCCCACGCCTGGCGCGGCAACACCGGGATGAGCTACGACGATATACCCCATCTGGGGAAACTGGAGACCGGGCCGCTCGCCGGCGTTCACTTCGCGCTGGGCTACAGTGGCTCCGGGGTCGCCATGGCGCCCTATCTCGGCTACCGCATCGCCCACAAGCTGCTGGGCGACAGCGAGGGCGACACCGCCTTCGACGGCCTGCCGCATCCAGCAGTGCCGTTCTACTGGGGCTGGCCCTGGTTCCTGCCCTTCGTCAGCGCCTGGTACCGCATCAAGGATCTGCGCGAGGGATCCGTGTAGTTCGACAAACCCGGGGCGACTGGGCCAGACTGGCGGCCAAGGAGGAAAACCATGAGCGAGAAATTCACCGTCGGCCTGATTCAGAACTGCGCCACACCGGACACCGGGGCCAACGTCGCCGAGACCGTGGAGATGACCCGCGCGGCCGCCGCCGAGGGGGCGGAACTGGTAATCACCCCGGAGTACTTCACCGGCCTCGACACCGACGGCGCGACCATCGTCGCCCCGGCCTTCCCGGAGGAGGGGCATCCCGCCCTGCCCGCCTTCACGGCGCTGGCCAGGGAGCTCGGCATCGTCATCCAGCTCGGCTCCCTGGCGATCGCGCGCGGCGATGGCAAGAACTTCAACCGCGGCTACCTGATCGGCCGTAGCGGCAAGATCGAAGCTCGCTATGACAAGATCTGCCTGTTCGACGTCGACCTCGCCGGCGGCGAGAGCTACCGCGAATCCAACACCATCGCCGGCGGCGCGGAGGCGGTCCTGGCGGAAACGCCCTGGGGACCGCTCGGCATGACCATCTGCTACGACCTCCGCTTTCCGCAGATCTACCGCAGCCTGGCCCAGGCCGGTGCCCGCTACCTCACCGTGCCCGCCGCCTTCACCAAGACCACCGGAGAGGCGCACTGGCATATCCTCAACCGCGCCCGCGCGATCGAGAACTCGGCCTATGTCTTCGCGCCCTGCCAGTGCGGCACCCACGCCGGCGGCGCAAAGAGCTTCGGTCATTCCCTGGTGGTTGCCCCCTGGGGCGAAGTGCTGGCCGACGGTGGCGAGGCGCCCGGCGTGGTCACCGCCGAGATCGATCCGGCCGAGGTCGAGAAAGCGCGTGGCATGATTCCGGCCTGGGGCCAGAAGCCGAGCTTCGAACTTGGCCGGCCGAACCGGATCCAGCTGGCCGGCGAGTAGCTAGCCGAGATAGTCCCGCAGCCAGCCGCTGCGGTAGCCGTCCCGGGTCCAGAGGATCGGGAAGAAGCTCTCCTCCATCCGCGTCTCGCCGGCCCGCTTGTAGCGGCTGTAGACCGCACTGCGAATCGTCGGGTGATGCTCGGCGTCGGAGCGCATGCAATGGGCGACCACGGAGCGCCGTGGCGTAGTCCCCCGGTTCGGGCCGGAGCCATGCCAGGTGCGGCCGTGGTGGAAGACGACCCCGCCGCGCGGCACTTCGATGGGCACCACTTCGACACTGTCGGCACCGGCCGCCGCCGCGGCCCGCTTCAGGTCGGACTTCTCGTCCTCGGGCGCGTGGAACTGTTCGATCTTACCGGAGAGATCCCAAAGGTGGGAGCCGCGCACATACTCGATGGTGCCACCGGCGGCGCTGGTGTCGTCCAGGGCCATCCAGCAGGTCGCCATGGCCTGGGGTCGGATCCAGTCCTGGTAGCTGTCGTCCTGGTGAAACCCCAGGGATTTCGCCCCTGGCGGCTTCCAGATCACATTGTCCTGGTTGATTCGGGCGCCCGGCCAGTCCATCAGCAGCGCGATCCAGCGGCCAACCGCCTCGTCGAGCACCGCCCCGGCCACCGCGCGGTCGGCCTTCCAGGCATTGCAGATCTGACGCGTTAATCCAGGATCGTCCCGCCCCTCGCGCCAGTTCCACTCGTCGGGCTGCAATCCGGCCTCGAAGTCGCCGCGAAACAACGGCGCAAAACGCGCCGCGATGGCCTCGGCCCGGGCAGGGTCGAGGAAGCGCTCGACGATCAGGAAGCCGTCGCGCGCAAAATCCGCAATCTGTTCCGGCGCGGGATCCAGCATGAGCTTTCCCATCTAGCCTCCGAAGGACGCCAGGGCGGCGACGCCGCCGACGATCGTCAGGATGCCGCCCCATTGCCCCCAGGTCATCGCCTCGCGCAGGATCAGCCGGGCGAGCAGCACGGTGATCGCCGAGAAGCTGGAGGCGACGACGACGGTCAGCGCCGCACCGATCCCGCTGCTGCCATAGACCAGGGCCAGGTAGGCGCCGCCGTCGAGGATGCCCTGGAGCAGCAGCAGCGGCGTCCAGCGCAGCGGCACCGCCGGAAGGCGGCGGCTCTGCAGCAGCAAAAAGGCGACGGCGAAGGCGAGGCTGAGCCAGCGCGCCAGGATCACCGTCTGCCACTCCCCGTAGATCGGCGTCGCGTACTGCGCCCCGGCGACGCCAAGGGCGAAACCGACCGCCGATCCCAAGGAGATGATCACGGTCTTGCGCAGCGCCGCCGGCGTGAACTCATTGCCGTCCTCGAAGGACTTGCTGGCGCGCGACACCACCACCACTCCGGCGAGCACCAGCAGCATCAAGCCCCACTGCAGCGGCGTCGGACGGACACCCAGCGTCACGGCGATCAGCAGGTTGAGCGCCGGATAGCTGCCGACGATCGGGGCGACGATGGTCACCGGACCTCGGCTCAGTCCCCAGTACAGCAGCAGGGTTCCGGCCATGATTCCGACCCCGGCGAGCAGCAGCAGCTCGGCACCCTGGAAGGTCCAGTCGAAGCGCAGGCCCATCGCCAGCGCGGCGCCGGTCAGTACCACGCCGGACATCAGCAGCATGCCGACCAGGGCCACGGCATGGCCCATCGCCCGCCCGGTGAAGCGGGCGATGAAGTCGGCCGTGCCCCAGCCGAATGCGGTCATCAAGCCCCAGGTGGCGGGCCCCATATCCCCCTCGCGAAATCCGAAATGTTCGCATACAAGCTAGCGGCGGCCCCGGCATTGAGCCAGCCTTCCAGCCGACCTAACCTCTTCCCGCCACGCCATGAAACCAAGGAGGCGCAATGTCCGCCGAGGTGCTGCTCCACGAAGCGCAGCAGGAAGCTCTGAAGGCCAGTTTTCTCGGCTGGCAGTGCCGGGTGCGCCAGATCGCGATGCGCCAGGAGGATGGCAAACCCAGCCCCGGCATCTGCCCGGAGGTGATCCTGCCCGGCGCGGAGGAACCGCTCGGCGCAATCATCACGCTGATCCATCCGCAGGACCCTTATGAGACCACGATGCACTTCCAGCACATGGTCAAGCAGACACACGATCCGCGCGAGCGTCTGGAATCCGCCCTGAAGCTGCTGAGTTCCACCTACTACCAGGACAGTCCCAGCTTCAGCGATCTGATAACCGCGCTGTTCCGGCCCGGCTCGGAAGGCGGCGAACGGATTGCCAGGGCCGAAGCCTGTACCCTGCATTTCGCGCAGTTCAGCCAGAGCTTCACCCTGCCCTGCGAAGTGCGGCGGCTGACCCGGCAGGATCCCTTCTTCCAGGCGACCTTCTGGCACAATTCGCTGTTCAACGAAGGTCTGTCCGAGGAGTCCCTGATCCTCGGCTTCAAGCCGGACTGGGCACGGGCCGAATCCGATCCGCCGCCGGCAGTCTAGGGAAAGGTTCTACTCGCGGTAACTGGGGTCGCGGCGGTCGAGCAGCCGTAGCAGGGCACCCCACTCGCTGCGGGTCTCGTCCTCCTCGACACTGCCGTCGCCGGTTTCCCACTGCTTGGCGGTGTGTTCGCTAACCGCCTCGTAGAGCTTGTTGACCGGCTGGCCCGCGGCGCGGGTGTCGATCTGCACCTGGCAGGCCTGCTCCAGATAGTACATCCGGCCGAAGGCTTCGGAGACGTTGCGCCCGCAGGTCAGCAGGCCGTGGTTGCGCAGGATCATGGCGTTCCTGTCGCCGAGATCGGCAACCAGACGCGCCCGCTCGTCGAGGTCCAGGGCGATGCCCTCGTAGTCGTGATAGGCGAGGCGGTTGTAGAACTGCAGCCCGCCCTGGGTGATCGGCAGCAGGCCTTCCTCGAGGCAGGAAACGGCGACGCCGAAGCGGCTGTGGGTATGCACCACGCAGCGCACGTCCTGACGGGCGGCATGAACGGCGCTATGGATCACGTAACCCGCCTTGTTGATGCCGTAGTGGGAGGGCTCGACCTTGTTGCCGTCGAGATCGATCTTCACCAGGTTGGAGGCCTTGATCTCCTCGTAGTGCAGCCCGTAGGGGTTGATCAGAATGTGATGTCCCTCGCCGGGCACCCGCGCCGTGATGTGATTGTAGATCAGGTCGGTCCAGCCGAAGTGATCGATCAGCCGGTAGCAGGCGGCGAGATCGCGGCGCACCTTCCACTCCTCGGCGCTCCAGGCCTGCTCGCTGGATTCGCTCGCCTGGGCAATGCTCATGGGACTCTCCTCAGTTCCACCTGCTCGCCCGCGCCACCGCCGATATTGGCGAGATCGAAGGGCGTGGTCTGATAGACCTCGTTGATCCAGTTCGCCACCATCAGATGCGCGAAAGACCGCCAGGAGTTGATTGGCGTCTGGCTCGGATCGTCTTTGGGAAAGTAGTTCCTGGGGACCTGGATCGGCAAATCGGCGCCGATGTCGCGCTCGTACTCCTCCTTCAGAGTCGTCGCGTCGTACTCCAGGTGGTTGAACATGTAGATCTGGCGGTGCGCTTCATCCTCGACCAGGCAGATGCCCGCGTCTTCGGCCTCGGCAAGGATCCTGAGGTCGGGGTGCTTGACGATATCCTCGCGGTGAACCTCGGTATAGCGCGACACCGGAATGTTGAAGACGTCGTTGAAGCCGCGCAGCAGCGGCCGCCCGTCGCTCACCACGCGGTGCGGATAGACACCGAACATCTTCTCCGGCAGCTCGTACTTGGGCACGCCATGGAAGTGGTGCATCGCCGCCTGGGCGCCCCAGCAGATGTCGAAGGAGCTGTGGACGTTGGTCTGGGTCCAATCGAAGATCCCGCAGAGCTCGTCCCAGTAGGTTACCTCCTCGAAGGGCAGCTTTTCGATCGGCGCCCCGGTGACGATCAGGCCGTCGAACTTGCGGTTCTTGACCTCTTCCCAGGTCTGATAGAAGGAGGCCATATGCTCGCGCGGCGTATTCTTGGGGTCGTGCGAGGAGAGGAACAGCAGCGACAGCTCGATCTGCAGCGGCGTCGCGCCGAGCAGCCGCGCGAACTGCGTCTCCGTCTTGATCTTCTGGGGCATCAGATTGAGCAGCGCGATTTCCAGCGGACGCACATCCTGGCGGATCGCGTCGCTTTCGCGAATCAGCGGCACGCCCTCCTGCTCGAGGGTCTTGGCCGCGGGAAGATCGTTGGCGATTTTTATCGGCATTACAGACCGTTAAATAAGGAAAGCCTGCGCCGCCGCAAAGTCCGGAATCGTCCAAATACCTGTGCTTGACGCAGCGGTCTCAGTTCTAGCCCCTGACGCGCCAAGAAAAAAGCCCCGCGGGAGGTTCCGCGGGGCCAGCTTCGACAGACAGCTTACGGATTAGAACTTCCTGTAAGCCTTATTCAGCTCGACCATCGGGTGGCGCTTGGACATCTGGAACTTGATCAGCATCTCCCGCGCGATCATGTCGCGATCCTGCTGATTGTCCGGCAGCGCCATGTCCTCGGGAATGCTGACCCAGCCGTTGATGTTGCGGTCGAAGACCGCCGGGCGGCCTTCCTCGTAGCCCATGTGGACGTCCTCGAGCCAGTTGAGGTCGTCCCAGCCCATGGTCTCGATGTAGGTCTTCAGGAAGGGCGTGAGCTTGTTGTAGTCGGGCAGCAGATTGACATCGTAGCGGTAGCCGATGTGCTGTCCGATTTCCTTCTCGCGCGCCGAGTCCAGGCCGTCGCCCTTGATGAACTGATCGACGTCCTTGATCTCGCTGCCCTTGTAGCTCGTTCCAGCCATCTCTCGTCTCCTTCTAGAGGTGGTGGTAGTCGGGCACGCCGACGGTGAAGTCGGTGCCCGCGAGGGGAACGCCAGCCATGGCGGAAGATTCCATGGTCAATGCCGCAAGATCTTCCGGCTCCAGGCTATGGACATTGGTCTTGCCGCAGGCCCGCGCCATCATCTGACACTCGATGGCGAGGCAGTGCAGGAAGTTGTAGACCCGCTCCGCCGCCGCATCGGGATTGAGCCGCTTGCGCAGCTTGGGATCCTGCGTCGCCACGCCGACCGGGCAACGCCCGGTGTGGCAGTGGTAGCAGTGCCCGGCCTCGACGCCCATCTCGCTCTCGAAATCGGCCTCGGGGATGTCCTTGTTGCAGTTGAGCGCCATCAGCGAGGAATGGCCGATGGCCACCGCGTCGGCACCCAGGGCCAGGGCCTTTGCGACGTCGCCGCCGTTGCGGATGCCGCCGGCATAGACCAGCGAGACTTCGCCGCTCTTGCCGACCTCGTCCAGCGCCCGGCGGGCCTGGCGGATCGCCGCGATGCCGGGCACGCCGGTCTCCTCGGTCGCCAGATGCGGGCCGGCACCGGTGCCGCCCTCCATGCCGTCGATGTAGATGACGTCGGGATCGGTCTTGGCCGCCATGCGCACGTCGTCGAAGACGCGGGCCGCGCCGAGCTTCAACTGGATCGGAATCTCCCAGTTGGTCGCCTCGCGGATTTCCTGAATCTTCAGCGCCAGGTCGTCCGGGCCAAGCCAGTCGGGATGGCGCGCCGGGGACCGCTGATCGATGCCGGCCGGCAGGGAGCGCATCTCGGCGACCTGGTCGGTCACCTTCTGGCCCATCAGATGGCCGCCGAGGCCGACCTTGCAGCCCTGGCCGATGAAGAACTCCACTGCGTCGGCGAGCCGCAGGTGATGCGGATTGAAGCCGTAGCGCGATTGGATGCACTGATAGTACCACTTCGAGCTGTAGCGCCGCTCGTCGGGGATCATGCCGCCCTCGCCCGAGCAGGTCGCGGTGCCGGCCATGGTGGCGCCGCGCGCCAGCGCGGTCTTCGCCTCATAGGACAGGGCGCCGAAGGACATGCCGGTGATGTAGATCGGGATGTCCAAGGTCATCGGCCGCTTGGCCCGGGGTCCGAGCACCGTCTTGGTCTCGCACTTCTCGCGGTACCCTTCGATGACGAAGCGGGTCAGGGTGCCCGGCAGGAAGGTCAGATCGTCCCAACTGGGGATTTTCTTGAAGAGCGAGAAGCCGCGCATGCGATAGCGGCCGAGCTCCGACTTGATGTGGATATCGTCGATGACGTTCGGCGGGAACATGAAGGAGTCGCCGAGGCGATAGTGGTCGCGCTTGGACTTCTTCTTCTGTTCCTCGGGAAGCGGCTGTTCGTGGATGGCCATGCGTGCCTCTTTCGGTTTTCTTTTCTGTCGAGACCTAGGGGTGGGAAGCGATCACAGGATCAGCTTCTTCTCCGAAGGCTCGAGGTTGTCGTAATTCCAGAGCTGCTTGCCGGCGACCAGCTTGGTGAAGTGGTCGACGCCCTTTTCGGGCAGCAGGTCGTAGAGACCGAGCTTGCGCTTCAGCCAGCCCCGGTCGAGGTCCGTGAGTTCGGCCTCCACGCAGTCGACGCCGAGCGACTTGATCTCTCCGCCGACGAAGATCGTGCCGTCGTACATGGAGTCGCCCAGGTTGTGGCTGGCGTTGCCGCAGATCACCATCCGGCCGCGCTGCATCATGAAGCCGGAGAAGGCGCCGGTGTCGCCGCCGACGATGATGGTGCCGCCCTTCATGTCGATGCCGGTGCGCGCGCCGACATGGCCCTTGCAGACCAGGTCGCCGCCGCGGATCGCGGCGCCGAAGGTCGAGCCGGCGTTCTTCTCGATCACCACCGTGCCGCTCATCATGTTCTCGGCGCAGGACCAGCCGACGCGGCCGCTGACCTTGACGTTCGGGCCGTCGATCAGCCCGACGCCGAAGTAGCCGAGGCTGCCTTCGATGTAGAGATTGAGACGGTTGAGAATGCCGACGCCGATGGCATGCCGGGCACGCGGGTTCTTCAGCACGATGGTGCCGTGGCCCTGCTGCATCAACTCGCGGATCTTCAGGTTGATGTCCTTGGGCTCCATCTCCGCGGCGTCGAACTCGGCGCGCTTGTTGAAGTCGACGTCGTAAGCGTCGGGCGAAACGAAGTTCTCCTCCTCGTCCGGCTTGAAGAAGACCTGCTGGCTGCGCCCACGGAGCTGTTCCGTGTGCATCCCCAGCTCATGGGAGCGTTGCTCCTGTTCCATCATGCCTGCCATACGCGCACCTCCCCCTCGTAGGGGTCGAAAGTATCGATTTCATCCTGGAAGACGGCGCGGATCGAGATCTCCTCGGAGGCGAGCGCCACCACGTCGTCGGTTTCGAACAGCACCAGCGGCTTGGCCGCCATCACGTCCTTGGCCATGCCGAGCTGGTCTTTGGTCGCCACCAGATAGGTGAAGACGCCGTCGACCTCCTCGATCGAATCCGCCAGCGAATCCTCGAGCTTGAAGCCGCGCTCCAGCTTGTCGGCGGTGTAGACCGCCAGCAGCTCGGAATCGCAGGAGGAGACGAAGCGGTGGCCGCGGCGCTCGAGCTCCCGGCGCTTGGTCCAGTAGTTGGTGATCTGCCCGTTATGCACCACCGAGATATCGCTGTAGGGATAGGCCCAGTAGGGGTGCGCCGAGCGGATATCGACCGCCGACTCCGTCGCCATGCGGGTGTGGCCGATGGCGTGGGTTCCCTGGAAATCGCCCAGGGAATACTGATTGGAGACCACGGTGGCATCGCCGAGATCCTTGATCAGTTCCAAGCCGGCGCCCAGCGATAGGATTTCCACGCTGTCCAAGTCCTCAAGGTAATCCGCGAACTTGCGCATATCCCCGTCGTACTTGATGCGATAGCGGAAGGCGTACTCCGTCGCCGCCTCCGCCTTGACGATCTCGCCGCCGAGCTCCTCGATCCGCTTGTCGACCTGCTGTTGCCGGTCGGCCAGCTGGCCGCGCAGGGCGAAGCCCTTAACCAGGTCTTCCTGCTCGGCAATCTTGAAGCGCAGCACCCACTCGCCGGACTGCGGCGTGCCGTAAACGGCAAACCCCGTGGAGTCCGGTCCGCGGTGCTTCAGCGCCTTTAGCATCGCGGTCATTTCGCCCCCGATATTGGAGCTCTTGCCACGATGAATCAGTCCAGCGATTCCGCACATGGTGGTTGGTCTCTCCTTCTTTCTTACGGAAGCACGTTCCAATAGGTTTCCTGGTCCCAGTCGGTGACCGTGGCCATGAACCTCTCCCACTCGTCCCGCTTGTAGTGGGTGTAAACCTTGTACATCTCGTCCGGCATCGACGACTTGATGACATCGTCTTTCTCCAGCCGCTCGAGCGCTTCGCCGAGGGACATCGGCAGCTTCTTGACCTTCTTACCGGCCTCCATCGCCGCGTAGATGTTGCGCTCCTCCGGCTCTCCGGGATCGATCTTGTTGCTGATCCCGTCGTCGAAGGCCTTCAGCAGGCCGGCGGCCATCAGGTAGGGATTGACCATGGAATCGACCGAGCGGTACTCGAAGCGCCCGGGCGCCGAAACGCGCAGCGCGCAGGTCCGGTTCTGATAACCCCAATCGGCGAAGACCGGCGCCCAGAAGCCGGTATCCCAAAGCCGCCGGTAGGAGTTGACCGTCGAGGAACCGATCGCGGTCAGCGCGCCCAGGTGGTTGATCACGCCGCCAATCGAATAGAGGCCGATCGGGCCTGGCTTCTTGGCGTCGATCTTCGGGTCGGGCATGAAGTGATTGGTCCCGCCTTCGAGATAGGTGTAGTTGCCCTCGTGACCCGGGAGGGTGGAGTTGCCGAGCTTATTCACCCTCTCCGTACCGCCGGTCCACAGCGACATGTTGTGGTGACAGCCCGAAGCCGAGACACCCATGAAGGGTTTCGACATGAAGCAGGCGATCAGGTTGTGCTCGCGCGCGACCTGGGCGCAGATCTGGCGATAGGTCGAAAGTCGGTCGCTGGTTCGCAGGGCATCGTCGAACTGGAAGTTGAGCTCGAGCTGTCCTGGCGCGTCCTCGTGATCGCCCTGGATCATATCCAGACCCATGGCGCGGCAGTACTCGATCACCTTCATGAAGACCGGGCGCAGGGATTCGAACTGGTCGATGTGGTAGCAGTACGGCTTCGAGAAGCCGCCGGCGGGGCGGCCGTCCTCCCCCTTCTTCAGCCACATCATCTCAGGTTCTGTGCCATGACGCAGATGCAGGCCGTTGTGCTTGGCCTTGAATTCATCGTGGATTCGGCGAAGGTTGCCGCGGCAATCGGAGGTCAGATAGCCGCCGGGATTGACCCGCTCCTCGCGGTTGCGGAAACAGGTGCAGAACACCCGCGCCACACGCTTGTCCCAGGGCAGCTGCACGAAGGTCTCCGGGTCGGGAATACCGACCAGCTCGGAGGCCTCTGGGCCATAGCCGATGTAGTCGCCATAGCGGTCGATGAAGAGGTTGGCGGTCGAGCCGTAGACCAGCTGGAAGCCGCGCTCGGCGGTCCGCTCCCAATGGTCGGCGGGAATGCCCTTGCCGACGATGCGGCCGGTGACCGAGATGAACTGGTAGTAGATGTACTCGATGCCGAGTGCGTTGATCTTCTTACGGACATCCTTGACCATCTTGTCGCGGCCCGGCGCGTTGACGTGGCGCTCGATGTCCATGCTCCCCTTGGCGCTCCCCTTCGCGGCTGGCCGGCGCGCGGCGGCGGTGCTGCTCTTGGCCTTGCTGGCGGTCTTGCTGGATGCCTTGGCGGCCTGCTTTTTGGCCATTGGATTCTCCCCGTTGTCTGTCGAATAAGAACGGCTTTGGCAAAGTTTTTTGCCGCTCGATCGGTTCGGTCACGTCGGATCGATCCAAGAGCGGCGTTTCTCTTGCGGTTAAAATATGACACCATATTCAGGATCGCTTGAAAACCAATTTTTTATAAATGGCCATAAATGGTCTAAATTGGTATAGTTGCTGTTCTGACCCCTTGAACATCCTCGTGCCCTCACCCGCAATGACCGACCCGCACGCCGCAAAGCAGCAAGACCTGCCCCCCGCCGGCACCTCCGGCGGCGCCGCCGCCATCGCGGCGCAGCTGCGCCGTGCCATCATGGAGGGCGTCTACAGCTACCGGGAACGCCTGCCCGCCGAGCGCGAACTGGCCACCCACTTCGGCGCGTCGCGCAGCACCGTGCGCGAGGCGCTGCGTCAGCTCGAGGAAAGCAACATGGTGGTGCGCCGGATCGGCAGCGGCACCTTCGTCAACTACCGGACCCTGCCCGGCGAGAGCAATATTGCCGAGCTGACCTCCCCTCTGGAGCTGATCGAGGTGCGCCTGGCCGTCGAACCGCACATGGTGCGCCTGGCCGTCACCAATGCTACGCAGCGCGATCTGGAACGGCTCAGCGAAGCGCTGCAGGCACTAGAGGCCTGCGGCAACGACCGCGAGGCCTATTCCCGCTACGACGCGCAGTTCCACCTGGCGCTGGCCGAGTGTTCGCGCAATCCGCTGATGGTCTGGCTCTACCGCCACGTCAACGACGTGCGCAACCATGCCCAGTGGAGCGCCATGAAGGACCTCATCCTGACGAGGGAGCGGGTGGCCGACTACAATGAGCAGCATCGCGGAATCTACGAGGCGATCAAGACCCGCGACCCCGACCGGGCGGTGCGCATCATTCTGGCGCACCTGGCGACGGCGCGCCGTCAGCTGCAAGGTGCGCACGCCGAGTAAGCTAGCGGCGGCCCGAGTCGAATGATCGCTGCGCGCAACACCCTAAAGGCGAATCCGGCTGCCGCGACGCCTATCCCTGGTCACGACAGAACGCTGCATTCAGACCAATTCCATACCGCATTCGGCGCATTTCAGACCTTTTTCGCTTTCCGCACCTCCTCCCTCTTGTGGAGGACTCCCCCTAAAGTGTAACGTTGAATCCTGTCATGTGAGGAAAGTTAGTTTCCTCGGATGCAGTCACATAACTGTCCAATGTCTTTCGCACGTCGTTATTGGCTTTCGCAGGGGCAGACCAGGGTACCTGGCAACGTGCGACGAAGCTTCGGGAGGGGAAGTAATGGATAGCGATATTGCTGCGCTTACAACAGTCTTCACGGAATTCTACTACTGGGTCACAGTAGCGCTCATGTTCCTGATTCACGTCGGGTTCTGCATGTACGAAGTCGGCGCCAGCCGCCGCAAGAACCACCTGCACACCCTGATGAAGAACTCGATGCTGATCCCCTTGGTCACCATCACCTGGTTCTTCTTCGGCTGGTGGATCTACTGGGCTATGATGGGCGGCCCCGGCATCACCGGCCCGCTCGGCCATCCCGACGGCTTCCACGACTACTACACGCCGTGGAGCGCCGAGGGCATGGCTCCGAACCTGGCCGACCGTATCAGCGGCGTGTTCTGGGCCGCTTTCCTGCTGTTCGCCTGGACCGCGGCGTCGATCGTCTCCGGCGCGGTGATCGAGCGCATCCGCTCCTTCGCCTTTTGGCTCTTCGCGATCCTGATCGGCTCCGTCACCTGGTCGATCGATGCCTCCTGGGGCTGGAGCTATGGCGGCTGGATGGTCGAGATTCTCGGCTACCACGACGCCTACGCCTCCGGCGTGATCCACGGCATCGCCGGCGGCTGCGCCCTCGGTGTTCTGGTGGTTCTCGGGCCGCGCCTCGGCAAGTTCGCCGCGGACGGCACGCCCCGGGATATCCGGCCGCACAATCCCTGGATGGTCTGCATCGGCCTGTTCCTGATCTACACCGGTTTCTGGGGCTTCTATGTCGCCTGTAACGTGCCGGTGGCCACGCCCGAATACATTGCGGGCGAGATCGTAGGCACCACGCAGACGGCGACCTCGATCTACCTGACGCCAACCACGCTCTCTGCGATCACCATGAACTTCCTGATGTCGCTATCCGGCGGCATGCTGGCGGCCTACATGGTGTCCAAGGGCGACGCTTTCTGGACCTACTCGGGCGGTCTCGCCGGCATCATCACGGCCTCGGCGGGCAACGATCTCTATCACCCGATCCAGGCCATGATCATCGGCGGCGTCGGCGCCTATCTCGCCTACAAGCTGCACTTCTGGGTGGAGAACCGCTTCAAGATCGACGACGCGGTCGGGGCTGTCGCCGTGCACGGCTATGCCGGTTTCATCGGCCTGGTCATCTGCGGCTTCATGCTCTGGGGGCATCCTTCCTCGCCCTACGAGGGCTTCGCGACGATTACGCCCTGGGGCAACACCATTGGCGCAATCATCATGTTCTGGGTTTTGGGCTTCCTGCCCGCCTACATCCTGGCGAAGATCCTCAGTGCCTTGAATCTGCTCAGGATCCCCAAGGAGGTTGAGCTGCTTGGCCTGGACTTCATCGACAACAAGGCAGCCGCCGAAGCCGCAGCCGACGTTCGGGCAACCGAACGGGCCGCGCACTGAAGCGTCGGAAAGGAGAGTAAATCATGTCGACTACAGGAATAGACAGCTGGGCTGTCGATCTGGCCGAGGTCACGACGATCTATCCCTTCCAGGGAAGCGAAGTGCTCATGGTGGTGATCGGCGTCGTCCTTTGGCTGCTCTGGCACGTCTGGCAGATCAAGCACGAGAACGATTACTTCAAGGAGAAGTTGACCCACGCGTCCGAGGACAACATTCGAAAATCGATCGAAGAGGGTTAACGGCCGCGCCCTGATAAGGGGCTGAAAATCGGAATGGCGGAGAGGGCGTGCTATACCTCTCCGCCATTTCTACTTCCGCACCAGAGTTGAACGCCATGACACGGGAATTCGCCGCCAGCAAAACCAAACTGCGGCATGGCCTGCTGATCGCAGCGCTGGTCGCCGCGCTCGGCTTCTGGGTGCTGTTCTTCGCCGGTGCGCTGATCCCGGATCACCGCCTGGTGGGCGGGGTCAACCTGGCGCTGGCGCTGATCGTGGCGGGCTATGCCTGGCAATCCAGCCAAGCCTCCGGCCTCTCCCTGAAGCTCGACGAAGACGGCATCTGGTACAAGGAGTGGGGCTTCACCCTGCCCTGGCGCGAGGTCGCAGACATCTACGCCAAGGGCAGCCGCCTCAATCCCCTGATCGCCCTGCAGCTCAAGGACAGCTCAGGCTTCCTCGACAGCCTGCCGGCCGAGCGGGTCCGCAAGCTCAAGGCCGGCCCCTACTACAAGCAGCCGCAGCTGCTGCTGCCCAACGCCTGCGCCGATGCCTCCTTTGCCGAGCTGCTTTCCGTGTTACAAGCGGGTTTGGCGCAGGCACGGAAAGGAAGCGGCCAGGCGTGAGCGACAAGCCCCGCGAGGACATAGCGAAGTCCACCTTCGGCTATCAGGAGCCCCACGAGGTCGCGGGCGCCCGCGAGAACAGCCTCGAGGTGGCGATCGGCCGCGAGCTGCGCACCTTCCGCAAGAACCTCGACATGACGGTGACGGAACTGGCCAAGGCCTCCGGGCTGTCCGCAGGCATGCTCTCGAAGATCGAGAACGGCGTCACTTCGCCCTCCCTGGCGACCCTACAGGCGCTGTCCCGCGCCCTGCAGATCCCCGTCACCTCCTTCTTTCGCAGGTTCGAGGAGGCGCGCGAGGCAACCTTCGTCAAGGCCGGCCAGGGCCTGGCGATCGAGCGCCGTGGCACCCGCGCGGGGCACCAGTACGTGCTGCTCGGCCACTCCACCGGCAAGCAGGTGGTGATGGAGCCCTACCTGCTGAAGCTCGACGCCGAGGCCGATGTCTTCCCACTGTTCCAGCATGCCGGAGTCGAGCTGATCTACATGCTTGAGGGCGAACTCGACTACCGCCACTCGGACCGCACCTATCGGATGCTGCCCGGCGATTCGCTGTTCTTCGACGCCGACGCCCCGCACGGCCCGGATAATCTCATAAAACTGCCGATCCGCTTCCTCTCGATCATCGCCTACGCCCGTGACGAAGGCGAATAAATTCTATTCCTGATAGGAATATTCCTTAAATCACAGTTGAATTTCCGAACGGCTTCGCTTAGCTTGCGGACAACGACAACAAAACCTGTGGCTAGGCTGGAAATGTGTGGAATCGTAGGCCTCTTCATAAAGAATCCTGAGCTTGAGGGGGCGCTCGGCGAGCACCTCTCTTCGATGCTCATCCAGATGACCGATCGCGGACCGGACAGCGCCGGCGTCGCCTTCTATCGCAACCCGGTGGAGGGCGAGGGCACCAAGCTGTCGCTGTTTTCCAGCGACCCGGACTACCCCTGGAAAACGCTGGTCGCCGAACTGGCCAAGGAACTCGACGACAAGGCGAGCCTTGAGGTGCGCGGCAGTCACGCCTTAGTGGTCACGCAGCTTGCCTTCGATAAGATTCAGGCTTGGCTGACGGACAAGCATCCCGACCTGCGGGTGATGTCGGCCGGCTCGACCATCGAGATCTTCAAGGAAAAGGGCCTGCCAAAGGATGTCATCGACCGCTTCGAGCTGCGCAAGCTGACTGGCAGCCACGCCCTCGGCCACACCCGCATGGCGACCGAAAGCGCGGTCACGACGGAGCATTCCCACCCCTTCTCCACCGGCCTCGACCTCTGCCTGGTGCATAACGGCAGCCTCAGCAACCACAACTGGCTGCGCAGCCAGCTGCGGCGCCAGGGCGTTGATTTCCAGACCGACAACGACAGCGAGGTCGCCGCGGGGTACCTCACCCTGAAGCTGCGCGAGGGGGCGACCCTGGAGGAAGCCCTGGAGGCCGGGATCCAGGATCTCGACGGCTTCTACACCTTCGCCATCGGCACCAAGGACGGCTTCGCGGTGCTGCGCGACCCGATCGCCTGCAAGCACGCCGTGCTGGCCGAAACCGACGACTGGGTGGCCATGGCGACAGAATACCGCTCCATCGCCACCCTGCCGGGGTCCGAAAAGGCCAAGGTCTGGGAACCGGCGCCGGGCAAGATCTACAGCTGGAGCCGCGCAGCATGATCGAGGTCGATCTGAGGGAGTCCTCGCTGCGCGAGCTGAATCATCGGCTGCACGGGATCGAGGAAGGCGCCAACGAGCGCGAGTTCAAGGTCCTGCACCCGCTCGGCACCCACTCCATCGCCGTCGGCCTGACCCAGCCGATCAAGGTCACGGTCGACGGCCACGCCGGCTTCTACTGCGGCGGCATGAACCAGCAGGCGGAAATCGTGATCGACGGCCATGCTGGGCCGGGAGTTGGCGAGAACATGATGTCCGGTAGAATCCACGTCCATGGCAATGCCAGCCAGTCGGCCGGTGCCTCGGGCCACGGTGGCCTGCTGGTCATCGATGGCGATGCCTCCTCGCGCTGCGGCATCTCGATGAAGGGCATCGACATCGTCGTCAAGGGCTCGGTCGGCCACATGGCCGCCTTCATGGGTCAAAAGGGCAACCTCGTGGTCTGTGGCGACGCCGGCCCCGACCTCGGCGATTCGCTCTACGAGGCACGGCTCTTCGTGCGCGGCAGCGTCGCGAGCCTGGGCTCCGACTGCGTCGAGAAGGAGATGCGGCCCGAGCATCTGGAGAGGCTCGCCGCACTGCTCTCCGCCGCCGGCAGCGATGCCAAGCCGGAAGACTTCAAGCGCTACGGCTCCGCCCGCAAGCTCTACAACTTCCACGTCGACAACGTGGACTCCCTCTGAGGCTCCGATGACCGAGATCAAGAAACCCGACCCCCGGGCGCTCAAGCGTTCCGCGACCTTCCCGCCGGAGGTAGTGGCCGAGATCCAGCGCGCCGCCAACGAGGGCGTCTATGAGATTCGCGGCCATGGCGGCAAACGCAGCCTGCCGTCCTTCGACGACCTGGTGCTGCTCGGCGCCTCGATGTCGCGCTACCCGCTGGAGGGTTATCGCGAGCACTGCGACACCTCCATCACGCTGGGCACCCGCTACGCCGCCAAGCCGATCGAGCTGAAGATTCCGATCACCATTGCCGGCATGTCCTTCGGCGCGCTCGGCGCCCACGCCAAGGAATCGATCGGCCGCGCCGCCACCATGATGGGCACCTCGACGACCACCGGCGACGGCGGCATGACGCAGGAGGAGCGCCAGTCCTCGAAGACCCTGGTCTACCAGGTCCTGCCCTCGCGCTACGGCCTCAATCCCGACGACCTGCGCAAGGCCGACGCCTTGGAAGTGGTCGTCGGCCAGGGCGCCAAGCCCGGCGGCGGCGGCATGCTGATGGGACAGAAGATCACCGAACGCGTCGCCGGGATGCGCGACCTGCCGGTCAGCATCGACCAGCGCAGCGCCTGCCGCCATCCCGATTGGACCGGCCCGGACGACCTGGAGATCAAGATCGCCGAGCTGCGCGAGATCACCGACTGGCAGGTGCCGATCTACGTCAAGGTCGGCGCGACCCGGGTGAAGTTCGACGTCGCCCTGGCGATCAAGGCCGGCGCCGACGTCATCGTGGTCGACGGCATGCAGGGCGGCACCGCCGCGACTCAGGACGTCTTCATCGAGCATGTCGGCATACCGACTTTGCCGGCGGTGCGCGAGGCGGTCGAGACGCTGCAGGAGCTCGGCTGGCACCGCAAGGTGCAGCTGATCGTCTCCGGCGGCATTCGCAGTGGCGCCGACGCCGCCAAGGCCCTGGCGCTGGGCGCCGACGCCGTTTCCATCGGCACTGCGGCGATGGTCGCACTCGGCTGCAACAAGCCGGTCTTCCACAAGGACTACCACAAGCTTGGCACCGAGCCCGGCTACTGCCATCACTGCCATACGGGGCGCTGCCCCGTCGGCATCACCACCCAGCGGCCCGAGCTGGAGGAGCGCCTGCCGCCGGAAAAGGGCGCGCGGCTGCTGAAGAACTATCTCAACACCATGGTGCTGGAACTTCAGACCCTGGCCCGGGCCTGCGGCAAGAGCCACGTCAACAATCTCGAGCCCGAGGATCTGCGCGCCCTGACCGTCGAGGCGGCGGCGATGGCGCGCGTTCCCCTGGCCGGAACCAGCTGGATACCCGGCTGGGGCAACAGCTAAACTGAGCGCAAACACAGATAGACAGGGGGCAAGAATGGCGAAGGATCTGGCGAAGATCGCGAAAGACAAGGGGATCAAATATTTCCTGATCTCCTTCGTCGACCTTTTCGGCGTATTGCGGGCCAAGCTGGTACCGGCGCGCGCCATCGCCGGCATGCAGAAGGACGGGGCCGGCTTCGCCGGCTTCGCGACCTGGCTGGACATGACGCCGGCGCATCCGGACATGTTCGGCGTTCCCGACCCGGAGAGCCTCATCATTCTGCCCTGGAAGCCCGAGGTCGCCTGGCTCGCCTCCGACCTTTGGATGTCCGGCAAGGAGGTCGAGGCCTCGCCGCGCGTCGCCCTGAAGCGGCAGATCGAAAAGGCCGCAAAGTCCGGCTACCGGATGAAGTCGGGCACCGAGAACGAGTACTTCCTGATCAACGCCGACGGCACCGCGATCTCCGATGAGAAGGACACCCAGGAAAAGCCCTGCTACGACCAGTCGGCCCTGATGCGCCGCTACGATGTGATCACCGAGATCTGCGACGCCATGGAGCAGCTTGGCTGGGGACCCTACCAGAACGACCACGAGGACGCCAACGGCCAGTTCGAAATGAACTGGGACTACGACGACAGCATGCTCACCGCGGACCGCCAAGTCTTCTTCAAGTTCATGGTCAAGACCATCGCAGAGAACCACGGCCTACGCGCGACCTTCATGCCGAAACCCTTCGGCAACCTGACCGGCAACGGCTGTCACGCCCACATCTCGGTCTGGGACAAGACCGGCAAGAAGAACCTCTTTCTCGATACCAAAGACGAGATGGGGCTGTCGAAGATGGCCTATAATTTCCTCGGCGGCGTCATCAACAGCGCCGACGCGCTCTGCGCGATCTTCAATCCGACGGTGAACAGCTACAAGCGGATCAATGCGCCGCGCACGCTCTCGGGCGCGACCTGGTCGCCGAACTCCGTCACCTACACTGGTAACAACCGCACCCACATGGTGCGCATTCCCGACCCCGGCCGCTTCGAGCTGCGGTTGATGGATGGTGCCGCCAATCCCTATCTGCTGCAGGCCGGGGTGCTGGCTGCCGGCCTCGACGGCGTCAAGAACAAGCGCGATCCGGGCAAGCGCCTCGATATCAACATGTACACCGAAGGCGAAAAGGTGAAGGGCGTGAAGAAGCTGCCGCTGAACCTGCTCGACGCCGTGCGCCTGTTCGAGAAATCGAAGCTCCTGCGCGAGGGCTTCGGCGACGATCTGGTCGATTCCTACGCCAAGCTGAAGCATGCCGAATGGAAGAGCTTCACCTCTTCCGTCTCGCAGTGGGAACGCGACCACACCCTCGACTGCTAGCCGCGCACAGCCATAAAGACTTCCTCAACTGGCCGGACTGTTCTAGATTCCGGCCAGTTTTTCTTTGCCCTAGCCGGGTCCAGCCATGCCCTCCCCGCCGCCGCAGGCGCCCAACTTCATCCATGTCTATCCCGATGTCTTGTCGCCGGAGCGCTGCCAGGAGATCATCCGCCGCTTCGAGGCCGACGCACGGCGCGCGCCCAGCTCCACCGACCGCGACGGCGAAACCACGGTGCGCATATGCCGGCGGAGGCGCTCGCGGCGCTGCCGCACCCCTGGCTGGCGATCGAGGATGCCCACGAGAACGTGGCCGGCGTGCTAGGCTATCTCGACGGCTTTATGGAAGCCGGCGACTACCTCATCGTCGAGGACAGCGAAATGAAAAAGCGGGAGCTGGCACAGATCTTTTCCGATTCCGGGTTCTCTTACCGGGTCGACAGCCGCTACACCGATTTCTTCGGCCGCAACGCGACCTGCGCGCCGGACTCGATCCTGAAGAAGGTGTGACGTCATGGACGAAGCCTTACATGCGGACGATGGCAGGCCCGCGCATAGCACAGCTGAGGCGCCGCTGCGGATCCTGATCTCCGACGACCATGCCCTGCTCCGCTCGGGCCTCGGCATGGTGGTGAAACACGCCTTTCCGGCCGCCGAGATCGCGGAAGCCGCCGACCTGCCGCAGACGCTCGCGCTATTGCGGCGGAACCCGCCGCTCGACGTCATCCTCCTGGACCTGCGGATGCCGGGGATGAACGGCTTCGAGGGGCTGCGCCAGGTCAGGCAGCTCGCGCCGCGCACGCCGGTCGCCATTCTCTCCGCCTACAGCGACCGCGAGCTGATCTCCGAAGCGCTGCGCGAAGGCGCCAAGGGTTACATTCCCAAAGCCTCCAGCGAGAGCGTGCTGCGTCATGCGCTGGCGCTGCTCTGCGAAGGCGGCAGCTACATTCCGCCTGAGATCCTCAACACTGAGGAAGGCTATCCAGTGACGGCGCGCGGCGCGCTCGCCGAGGATTCGCCCCTGCGGGCGCTGACCCCACGTCAGCTCGATACCCTGGCACTGCTGGTCGAGGGCTGCTCGAACAAGGAAATCGCCCGCAAGCTCGGCGTGATCGAGTCCACGGTGAAAACGCACGTCAAGATCATCCTGCGCAAGCTCGACGTTTCGAACCGGACCCAGGCGGCAATGCTGGCCAGCCAGCGAGGCTGGCCGCTGAAGACGGGAAGCGAAGGCTAATCGGCCGGCGGGGCCATTTTCAGGGCTTCGCCGAGCGCCTGCAGCAAGGCCTCTGCCCGAATCGGTTTGTGCAAGACCGGAAGCCCGCTGGCGCGCACCTCGCCGAGCCGCGCCGGTTCGGTATCGCCGGTCAGAAGCAGCGCCGGGGGCCGCTGCCGCAGCATCCGACACAGCCGCTCGACTTCCTCGACGCCGGTCTGGCCATTGCGCAGACGATAGTCCGCCAGGATCGCATCGGGCCGCAGGTCGCGGTTGAGCAGCCGCTCCCCGACCTTAGCCGCCGAGGCGCCGGCGATCACCTTACAGCCGTAGCTCCCAAGCAGAGCTTCCAGGCCCAGAGCCTGAGTCTCGTCATCCTCCAGCACCGCGATGACCCGGTTGTCCAGGGCCGGCGCTTGCTCCGTCGCCGCGTCATCCACAACGGCTTCCGACAGCGGTACGGCAACAGAAAACACCGATCCCCGTCCCGGCGTCGAGCGCAAAGCGATCTCATGCCCGAGCAGCCGCGCCAGGCGGCGAACGATGGAAAGTCCCAGCCCGAGGCCGCGGGCGCGGTCGCGCTCGGGATTTTCGAGCTGATAGAACTCCTCGAAGATCAGCTCCTGCTTGTCCGGCGGAATGCCGGCGCCGTTATCCCAGACCTCGATCTCTAGCTTCGCGCCGCGGTGCCGTGCGCCAAGCAGCACCTTGCCTTGGGGGCTGTTGCGGAGGGCATTGGCGACCAGGTTCTCGACAATCCGGCGCAGCAGGATGGCGTCGCTGCGCAGAAAGGCGCTGCAGAGCACGACCCGCAGTTCAACGCCCTGCTCTGCGGCGGCGGACGCGAAATCCAGCTCGACCGCCTCCAGAAGGTCGGCAGCGGCGAAGCTCGCTATTTCCGGCTGCACGATGCCGGCGTCGAGCCGCGAGATGTCGAGCAGCGAGGCCAGCAGGTCCTCGGTGCTGTCGAGACACTGCCGCAGCGAGGCCAGCAACTCACCGCGTGCCGCCCCTTTCTCGCGCTCGATGGCGGCCAGGAACCAGGATGCCGCCTGCAGCGGTTGCCGCAGGTCGTGGCTGGCTGCGGCAAGGAACTTAGACTTCGCGAGATTGGCCCGTTCCGCCTCGGCCAGGGCGTCGGTCACGGCATCCTCGGCCTGCTTGCGCTCGGTAATGTCGCGCACCGAGGTGCGCACCCCGAGGCGCTCCCCACCGCTGTCGAAGATCGGCTGCCAGGAAATCGCGCCCCAGCGGACCGAGCCATCCTTGCAGGCGATTCGAAAGGCGACGTCGTTGCCACTACCGCCCTGGCGCGCCGCTGCGAGTAGGCCCTCGACCTTATGGCGGTCCTCAGGATGAACCAGGGACAGGGGATAGTCCGGCATCGCCAGGCAGTCCCGCGGAGCATGGCCGGTCATGCGCTCCACGGCGGGATTGATCCAGAGCAGGGCGCCATCGGTGCCAAGCCAGGATTCCCAATCGTAGGTGTAGTTGGCGATGGTCTCGAACAGGTGGTCGGTCCGCGCCATCGCGTCTGCGCCCTCCATTTTCTTGCGACCAATCGAGTCCATTGAAGCTTGCCGCGGCGACGCTGTCCCTCCCTCTTGAGAAGCATTCGCCTCCTTCTTTAGCTGGAGCCTTCCCCCGCTTGAGACATTGCCGCAAGCCCGGATCGAAAGCGAGCATTCGGGACGGAGCAGGGAAGCGAAACCAATCGCAGTCCAATACTGCCGGCACCCTGCGGTTTTGGTCCGGATTGGTTCTAGAGCACGAAATTCCGCGCGCAACCGCGAAACCTGGGGGAACAGATGACAACGAAAACCGAAGGGACCGGCGGGTCCGCTGCGAGCAGCCAAACCAGCGATAACGCGCTGCACCGAACCATCGGCTGGAAGCACGCCTTCTGGGTGGCGAGCGGCGTTCCGGCTCTGGTGCTGTTCTCCATCGGCGGCATCGCCGCGACGATCGGCTCACCCTCCTGGGTGGTGTGGATTCTCTCGGTCTCTTTCGGTTTCCTGCAGGCCTTCACCTATGCGGAGATCGCGGGACTCTTTCCCAGCAAGTCTGGCGGCGCCTCGGTCTACGGTGCGGCGGCCTGGGTGCGCTACAGCCGCTTCATCGCGCCGCTATCGGTGTGGTGCAACTGGCTGGCCTGGACGCCGGTGCTGGCGATCGGCGGTGGCCTGGGCGCGGGCTACATCCTGACCGCGCTCTTCCCGGCCGACGCGGCGATCAACTCCTGGAGCATCGTCTTCGCCGACCTCTCCTTCCTGAAGGCCGACCTGGCACTGCGGATCGACGCCACCTTCTGCATCGGCGCGGTGATCCTGTTCGCGGTCTTCATCGCCCAGCATCACGGCATCCTGCGCACCGCGCGGATTCAAACCATCGTCGGACTGGCGGTGATCATCCCGCTGCTGATCGTCGGCATCGTGCCGCTGCTGACCGGCGACGTCCTGACCGAGAACCTGCTGCCGCTCGAACCGCTGACGGGAGCCTGGGATGGCGAGGGCTGGACCCTCTTCCTCGGCGGTCTGTTCATCGCCGCGTGGTCGGCCTACGCCTTCGAAACGGCGATCTGCTACACCAGCGAGTTCCGCGATCCCGGTAAGGATACGCCCAAGGCGATCCTCTACGCGGGCGGTCTCTGCCTGGTGGTCTACACCCTGGTGCCGCTGTCCTTCCAGGGCGTGCTCGGCGTCGAGGGCATGCTTCAGCCAGGCATCGTCGACGGCTCCGGCGTCGCCTCCGCCATGGCCGGCATGGTCGGCGCCGGAAGCTTCATCCAGGGGCTGATGGTGGTCATGCTTATCCTCGCCCTGCTGTTGGCGGTGATGACGTCGATGGCGGGCTCCTCGCGCACCCTCTATCAGGGCTCGCGCGACGGCTGGCTACCGCGCTACCTGTCCGGCACCAACAAGCACGGCGCGCCGACCCGCGGCATGTGGACCGATCTCGGCTTCAACCTGATCCTGTTGATGATGTCGGACTACCTCTTCGTGCTGGCGGTATCCAACTGCTGCTACCTGATCTTCAACTTCCTCAACCTCAACGCCGGCTGGATCCACCGCATCGACAACGCCGATACGCCGCGTCCCTGGCGCTGCCCGACCCCGCTGATGGCGGTCGGCGTCGGCCTGTCCTTCGTCAACATGGCGCTGCTCGGCGCCGGCGCCAACGTCTGGGGGCCTGGCACCTTGATGTCCGGCATCATTGCCGCGGCGCTGATCATCCCGGTCTTCATGTTCCGCCACTATGTGCAGGACAAGGGGCAGTTCCCCAAGGAGATGCTCGAGGATCTGCATGTCGACGCCCAGGACATGACCCGCAAGAAAGCCGGGATCCTGCCCTGGGTGACCCTGGCCGCCGGCGCGGCGGTCGCCTTCGCGGCCAACCAGATCTTCACGCTCTAGCCAGCGACCCCGTCGCTGAACCTGCGCCCGCTCCACTTCGTTGGGGCGGGCGCTTCTTTTTCCGGGCTTAGCGCCAGCGGCCTTCGAGGAAAGACAATATTTTCCCGTTGTGCAGGCCGGTCACCTCGACACTGTCGCCAGCCCGCAGGGCGATTGCCCGCTCGAAGCTGAAAAAGCAATGCCGCCAGCTCGACGGGCGCCAGTCTTCCGGCGGCGCGTTCTCGAAGACCAGATCCTCCGCCAGATAGAGCCGATTCCACTGCAGCAAACCCTCGGCCCGGCCTTCGCCGCTTGCCCAGTAGGTAAAGCGCTCCTGGCGCGGCTGGTCAGGTGGCGCCGCAAGCTCCGCCGCGAAGATTTCCCTTGGCGCGCTCAAGGACGTGAAATCGTGCTGCGTCAGGTCCAGCGCCAGCATGCTGGGCGCGAAGCGGTTGAAGGCCGAGAGGTCGAAGCCGGCCACCCTTCCGACGCGGCTCAGCGCCGCCAGCTTGTCTCCCCCGGCCAGGCAGGTCATGGCCGCAACCTTCCAGGGGATCAGCACCGCCCCGGGCGTCAGCAGCCGCGCTCGGGCGTCCGCCGTAATCGCCAGCAAGTCCTCTGAAAAAACCGTGTCGCCGAGAATCTCCGACAGCAGGATATCAGCCGGTTCCGGCAGATCCTGTCCGATCCTCAGCTGCTGCGAGGGTTTTGCGATCACCGTGATCTTCCCGGCCAGGCCGTTCTTGGCGACGATCCCGCGCGCGGTCTCGGCGATCAGCGGATCGCTCTCGCAGCTATAGACGTGCCGGGCGCCGGCCTTGGCGGCGAGCATCGCCAGGATGCCGGAGCCGGTGCCGATCTCCAGGACCAGACTCTCTGGCGTCACGGTCTTGGCGAGGGCCTCCGCATAGGCCGCGTGGCGCTTTTCGTCGCGCATCATCGCGAAGTGCCAGGCCGGCGCGACCTGGCCGCGCAGGTGGCGCAAAGCATGACCGATCCCGAACTGCGTCGGCGCCTTCTCTGCAGCCTGCTCCAGCAGGGGGATCGCGTCGCGCTCCCGCGCGATCCTGGTATAGGCCGCCGCCAGCCAGTGCAGGCGCTCGGCCGGCCAGTGGCGCCGCGCGGCCTCTTCACGCAGCGGCTCGAGAGTCTCGCGCGCGTCCGACAGCGCGCCCAACGCGTGGAGACACTGGGCCAGCTCGGCGCGTGCCTCGGCGTGTTTGGCATCGAGTTCGATGGCCTGGCGGTAAACCGCCGCAGACTCGCTGAAACGCCGCTCCGAGCGATACAGCCGCGCCAGCAGCAGCGCCGGTTCGGTTTCCCGTCCGGCGCGCTCGGCAGCCCGCTGCAAGGCCGTCTCGGCCTCGCGGTTGCGCCCATGGCGCGCCGCCGCCCAACCCCGCGCCAAGGCAATGCGCCAGTCCCGGGCCGTCTCCGGCAGGCCTGACAGCTCGCGTTCGACCTCGCCCAGCCGACCCTCCCGGCAGAGCTTCAGCAGGCGCTGCGCGCTATCCTCCGGCATCTCCGCCGCGCGCGGGGGAACAGGCCCCTCCCGATCTTCCGCCATGCGCTTGCCTCGACGCCCCCCAGCCCGTGAAATGAAGCGATTCCTGTCGCTCGCAGTCTAGCTTGCCGGGGCGGTGGCGCGGTAGGCTAGGAGAAACAGGAGGCAAAGGGAGATTTCATGCCGATTCTCGAGGTGCAATCCCTGACCCGCCGCTTCGGCGGACTGACCGCCGTCGATGGTCTGAGCTTCGCCGTCGAGGAGGGTGAAATCCGCGGTTTGATCGGCCCGAACGGTGCCGGCAAGACAACCACCTTCAACGTCATCAGCGGCTTCTACCCCCCTTCCGGCGGGAGCGTGGTCTATGACGGTCGCAACATCTCCGGCATGAAGACCAGCGTGATCGCCCGCCTCGGGCTGGTGCGCACCTTCCAGGGCACAACCCTGTTCCACGAGATGACCTGCCGGGAGAACGCGCTGATCGGCTGTCATCTGCAGGCCGAAAGCCCCTTCATCGCGCGGGTGCTCGGCAGCGACCGCACGGTGCAGCGCAAGGCCGAGGAAAAGGCGATGGAGTGCCTCGCCTTCTTCGGTCTCGATCCCCTGGCCGAGGAGCTGGCGATGAATCTGCCGCACGGCCTGCAGCGTGCCCTCGGCATGGCGGTGGCGCTGGCCGCCGATCCCAAGGTGCTGCTGCTCGACGAACCCTTCACCGGCATGAACCCGGAGGAGACGCGGCACATGATGGGCTTGATCGAGAAGGTGCGCGACAAGGGCGTCACCCTGCTGCTGGTCGAGCACGACATGCAGGCGGTGATGGGCCTCTGCAACCGGATCACGGTGATGAACTTCGGCAGCCTGCTAGCCGAAGGCTCGCCCCAGGACATCCAGAACAACCCCGAGGTCATCAAGGCCTATCTTGGCGGCGTCGAAGGAGCCGAAACCGATGCTGCTTGAGGTCAAGGACGCCGTCGTCCACTACAACAAGGTGATGGCGCTGAAGGGCATCTCCCTGCAGGTGCCCGAGCACGGCATCGTCACCATTCTCGGCGCCAACGGCGCCGGCAAGACCACGACGCTGCGCGCCATTTCCGGTTTGCGCCGCCTGACTTCCGGCGAGATCCATTTCGACGGTCAGCGCATCGACGGCTGGGCCCCGGAGAAGATCGTCGGCGCAGGGCTCGCCCACGTTCCCGAGGGACGCCGTATCTTCCCCGATCTGACTGTGCTGGAGAATCTTTACACCGGCGCCTTCCTGCGCCGCGACAAGGCCGGCGTCGCCCAGGATCTGGAGACCGTGTTCAACCACTTCCCGCGGCTGCGCGAACGCCGCGAGCAAAGCGGCAAGACGCTGTCCGGCGGCGAGCAGCAGATGCTGGCGATCGGCCGCGCCCTGATGGCGAAACCCCGGCTGCTGCTGCTCGACGAGCCCTCGATGGGCCTCGCCCCGGTGATGGTCGAGGAGATCACCCGGATCGTCGTCGATATCTCCAAGCGTGGCGTGCCCGTGGTGTTGGTTGAGCAGAATGCCGAGCTGGCGCTGCGCCTGGCGCGCTACGCCTATGTGCTGGAAACCGGCGCCATGGCGCTTGAGGGCGAGGCGGCTGAGCTGCACGAGAACGACCACGTGCGCCGCGCCTACCTCGGCGGCTGAGCGCCTGCATGTCCCGCGATTTCGGCGAGGTCGATCCGCGCAGTCTGCTCGCCGCGGGCTGGACCCAGGATGACCTGCGCTGGGAAAACCTGCAGTACAACGGCGCCCCCGATGATCGTGTCGAAGCCCTGCGCCTGGCGCGCGGTCATTTCACCGCCCAGGATCCACGGCTGGCCTGCAGCCTAGTCAATCACGCCGCGGCCTTGCCGAAAGACGATCCTGCCCGCGCCGCCCTGCTCCGGGAGGCTCAGGCGGTGTGGCGCGGCTGCGGCCCCTGGCTGGAGGCGCTGAAACCCGAGTGGCGGGCGCGCAGCAGCACCTACCACCTGCGCATGGAAGCCAAGTACCCCGGCGGCTACGACCGCTTCTCCGAGGAAAAATACGCCAAGCTGGCGGCGGAGGGATTACAGGCGGCGGACGCCCACGCCGCCGGCAAAGCCTGGCCCGACCAGCGCGAACGCTGGAACAGGGAACGCCCGGCCGGTTTCAACGACCTGCGTAAGCTTTTGGCGGCGGTGCTGCTGACCGGACCCAATCCAGTCTAGGCCTTCTCCGTTTCGCCGCCGGGGCTGTTGCCGTCGTCCTTGTTTCTGCGTTTCCACAGCCCGCCGATTTTCGGCACCAGGGATTCCAGGCCCTTCGGCAGGAAGAGGATGGACAGGATCAGGATCGCCCCGAGGAACAGCGGCCGCGCTTGATCGACACCAAGCTCGCGCAACACGATCTCGTTGATCACCGTCAGGATGACGACCCCCAGGATCGGTCCGTAAAAGGTCGCCGTGCCGCCGACGATCACCCAGATCAGGACATAGACCATGGGCTCGACATCGAACATCGTCGGGTTGATCGTCGTCAGATAGTGCGCCTGCAGCGCCCCGGCGAGGCCGGCGAAAAAGGAGGCCGCGACGAAGGCCGTCATGCGCATCCGCCAGGCGTTGACGCCAACGGACTCCGCCAGCTTGTCCTGCCAGTGCAGGGCATGGAAGGTCAGGCCGAGACGCGACTTTTCGATCCGGTAGAGAAAGACCAGGGCGACCGCGACGACGATCAAGGCCAGATAATAGAAGTTGACCGCATTCCAGAAGGCGAAGGTGGTCTCGCCGATGGTGATGTCGGGAAATCCGGGAATCGACTTCAGCCCCTTGGGGCCGCCGAAGGGATAGCGGAACTTCTTCCAGCACAGCCGGATCACCTCGCCCGCGGCGAAGGAGCCGATCAGGAAGTAGAAGCCCTTCATGCGAAACAGCGGGAAGGAAAGGATGAAGGCGACGACCCCGGCGACGGCGGCGCCCAGCACCATCGAGAGCGGAACCCAGACGCCGAACTGCTTGCTGATCAGCGCGCTGGCGTAAGCGCCGACACCGACCATCACGACGTGGCCCAGGGACCACTCGCCGGTCAGGGTCAGTAGGCGGTAGCTGGCCACCACCAGAACGTTGATCACCAGGAAGACCAGCACCTCCTGCTGCGAGAAGGAGAGCTGATGCGGCAAGAGGATCAACGCCACGGCGAGCGCGGCGGCGCCCAGCAGCAGCGGCAGACGGTTCGGCATCAGGCCCGCTCCTTGGTGCCGAACAGGCCGGTCGGCTTGATCACCAGGACGATCAGCATCAGCAGCAGGCCAGTGATGTCGGCCACGGTGCCGTCGAAGAAGGTGGTGACGAAGGTATGCACGAAGGCATAGAGCACGGCCGCGACCACGGCCCCTTCGAGGCTGCCGATGCCGCCGACGATGATGATGATGAAGGCGGTGACGATCACGCCATGCCCCATCAGCGGCTCGGTCGGCACGATCGGCGCGGTCAGCGCGCCGGCGACTCCGGCGAGCCCGGCGCCGATGAACATGGCGATGCGCGAGGTCTGGTTGAGCGAGATGCCCTGCAGGGCCGCGGCCTCGGAATCCTGAGCCGTCGCGCGCAGCGCCCAGCCGAAGCGGCTGCGCTTGAGGAACAGCCAGAGGGCGACCAGCAGAGCTACCGCGGCGATCACCACATAGAGCCGCTGCAGCGGCACCGAGACGCCGTCGATGCCAAAACCGACCGCCTTCTGAATCGGCGGGTTGACGTTCTTGGAACGCACCCCGAAGCCCAGGGTGACGGCGGATTGCAGACAGAGCAGCAGTCCGATCGAGGCGATCAGGCCGCCGAGCGGGTTGTCCCGCAGCGGCCGGAACAGCGCCCGTTCCATCAGCAGGCCGACGGCGCCGACGAAGACCATGCCGATGGCCACCGCCAGAAAGAAGTTCAGGCCCTGCTCGACATAGAAGAAGAAGACCGAGTAGGCGCCGAGCATGTAGAGCTCGCCGTGGGCGAAGTTGATTACGCCCATGACGCCAAAAATCAGCACCAGGCCAACCGCGATCAGGGCCATGTAGCTGGCCGCGTAAACGGCGTTGACCCCGGTCTGCAACAGCAGTTCGAGCATCGAATCCTATCCGGCGAAATGACTGCCGGGGCCGACCGGCTACAAGGGACGGCCCCGGCGTGACGACAGGTTACATCCTAACGGAGCGCATCACGTCCGCTGGTAGTACATCTCGCCCATGGCATCCATGTGCTTGACCAGGATGTCGCCGTGCTTGTCCCACCAGGCGGGGATCGACTTGAACTCCTTGATCTTGGCCTTGCCGCCTTCGATCACCACGACCGGCCAGTCGCCGACCAAGGCGTTGTTGATGCCGAAGAGATCCTCGCCCCACCACTGGGCCTCGCCGAAGGCGTGCAGCCCGGTGCCGCCTTCCTTCATGGCGGCGAGCACGTCCTGCGGCTCGACGGAGCCGGCCTTCTCGGCACCGGCCCTCCAGAGATCCATGATCGAGGCGTATTCCCAGGAGACCGCGCCCCACTCGCCGGGCCAGCGCTTGGCGTACTCGGCATAGAAGTCGTTGGGGTTCTGGAAGTTGACCTGGCTCTGGTTCAGCGCCTCGTCGTCGAAATCGGGGAACTGGAAGATCATGCCCTCGACGAATTCCTGGGAGGTCTTCTCGATGATCTGCTCGTAGAAGTCCGCGGTGCAGGAGATGATCTTGCCTTCGTAGCCCTGCAGGTAGGCCTGCTCCATCAGCGGATGCACGAAGTCGGCATAGCTGGTGTCGAGGCAGATGACGTCCGGGTTGTTGGACATCAGCGAGGTCATCACCGGTGCGAAGTCGGTGGTGCTGTAGTCGAAGAACAGCGGATCGGAGATCACCTCGATCCCGGCCGCCTCGAAGGCCGCCAGATAGGTCGCGACCGAGGGCCGCCCGAGCGCGTCGTCCTGCGCGCAGATCACCGCCGTTTTGACGTCGGGATGATTCTCCGCCAGCCACTCGACGCCGGTAACGTTGTAGATCGGATGCACCTCGCAGGGCGCGATCAGATTCGGGGTGTCGGGCGTCAGGTCGCTCGGCAGCAGGGTGGAGACCAGCATGCCGGAGCGGTTGGAGATGTCGACCACCGGCGGCATGGTGTCGCCGCCCAGCATCATGATGAACTTGACGTTGTCTTCGTTGATCAGCTTCTGGGCGCCGGCGCGCGCCTTGCTCGGATCGTATTCGTTGTCATAGGAAACGAACTCGACCATGCGCTTCTCGCCGCCGATGTCGATACCTCCGGCGGCATTGACCCACTCGGCCCAGATCTCGCAGCCGTAAAGGCCCGGCAGGCCCCAGGCGGCGACCTCGCCGGTCAGCGGGGCGAGGAACCCGATCTTCACGCTTTCTCCCTGAGCGAAGGTCTTGCGCGGCACGCTGGTGGCCGCCATCGCGGCGCCGACAGCGGTGCCCTGCAGGAACCTGCGCCGGTTCAAACCCTTCTTGTAGAATAGTTCTGACATCGATTGGCCTCCTTGTTCGTGAGCATCGCGGCGTTCTCCGCCGCTCTGTCCTTCGACCGCCCGCCCGCGCGCTTTTATTCCGGTTTTTTCAGGCCGCGAGGCGGCCATCAGCACGGGTCATCCCAGGACGACGTAATGACAACTGTAAGGCAGTTGTCGCACGGCGTTCAATCCGATTTTCGGAAATTGGTCTGAAATTGGTCTTAAAAGGCCGCCGCCGCACGGAATTGGTCCGCGCCCGCGGCGGCCAGATGAAGCGGCAAATCAGGAGCGCGGCTTTTCCTTCTTGGGGTCGTAGAAGGGGAAGGGCACGACCTTGGCCGGCAGGCGCTTGCTGTGGCCGTCGAGCTTGCCCACCTCGACCTCGGTGCCCGCTTCCGCATAGCGCACGTCCATGCGGCAAAGCGCGACGTTGCGCTTGAGGACCGGCGAACGCACCCCGCTGGTCACCGTCCCGACCTGCGCCCGCCCGACATGGACGCAGTCGCCGTTGGTCGCGGCCTCGTTGCCGTCGAGCTCCAGGCCCACGAGCTTGCGCTGCGGATGCGCCTTGCGTTCGAGCAGCGCCTCGCGGCCGATGAAGTCGTCGTCCTTGCTCTTCAGGGGCACGGTGAAACCGATGCCGGCCTCGAAGGGGTCGGTCTGGTCGTCGAACTCCGCCCCGGCGAAGATCAGACCGGATTCGATGCGCAGCATGTCGAGCGCGGCGAGGCCCAGCGGCGTCAGGCCGTGCGGTTCGCCGGCCTCCCAGATTGCATCCCAAACCGCCACGGCATCGCGCGGATGACACCAAACCTCGTAGCCCAGTTCGCCGGTGTAGCCGGTGCGCGAGACGACCACCGGCGCTCCGTTATGGTCGCCGATCCGGCCGACGGTGAAGCGGAACCAGCCGATCTCCTCCAGCCTGGGCTGGGTGTCGGCGGTCCAGATCACCTGCTTGAGAATGTCCCGGCTCTTGGGTCCCTGGACCGAGAGGTTGTGCATCTGGTCGGTCGAGGACTTGACCCAGGCCTTGAGGCCGAGCTTCTCGGCCTGCTGGCGCAGCCAGATGCCGCCGGTGTCGCTGCCGCCGATCCAGCGGAAGTTGTCGGCCCCGAGCTTGAGCAGGGTGCCGTCGTCGATCATCCCGCCGGTGTCGTAACACATCGCCGAGTAGACCACTTCGCCGACCGCCAGCTTGCGCACGTTGCGGGTCAGGCCATATTGGCAGAGCGCCTCGGCGTCCGGCCCCAGAATCTCGAACTTGCGCAGGGCCGAGAGGTCCATGACGATCGCGGCCTCGCGGCAGGCCCAGTACTCGCTCTGCGGCCCATGGTCGCGATAGGAGTTCGGGATCCAGTAGCCGTTGTACTCGACGAAATCGCGGGTCAGCGCCGAGGTTCGCTCGTTGAAGCCGGTTTGCTTGGTCAGTTCGGGAACAGCATCGGGAGTCATTCTGAAAGCCACCGCCTTGGAAAAGAGATCGGTCTCCGGATAGACGCGGACCTGAATGTCGGTCGGCTGCCAGCCGTTCGCCGGATCGACATCGCAGGGGCAGGCCGAGGACACGCAGACCAGATCGGTCAGCGCGCGCAGCAGCACGTAATCGCCCGGCCGCGACCAGGGTTCCTCCATGTAGAGCGCGTTGGTGTCGTCGATCCCGGTGTTGAAGAAGAAGTTGATCGCCTCCCAGCCGCGCCGGCGTTCGACATCGTAGGCCTCCAGCTCGTTGCTGAAGTTGGTCGAGCAGTTGGCATGGCCAGGGTAGCCGAGATCCTCATAGTACTTCGCCGCGCAGGCCAGCCCGAAGGTGTCGTGGCGGCCGACGGTGTCGCGGATGATCTCCACCTGCGCCTGCTGGTCGACGTCGTAGTACTTGCCGTAGAGGCCGGGAGAGGGATAGATCGCGCCCATCAGGGTGCGGGTCGTGGTCGCGTCGAGCGGCCGCGCGATGCCTCGGTCGAGCAGACGGCGGTCGAGCGACTGGAAGTCGCTGCACTCGCGCCCCTCGATGTCCAGCACCTGGATGTACTCGCCGGCCTTGACCTCGTAGGCCTGGGCGGTCCCGGCGGCGATCCTGAAGTCGACACGCGGATCGGCAAGGGGTTCGGCAACCGGTGGTGGCGGCGCCTTGCCCTCGACGCGGGCCCGGTCGATGCGCAGCGTGAGATCGGTCGGCGGCGCCTGTTCGTGAACCGACATCGCCGCGCCAGGCGCCGCGACGATGCAGATCGCCTCGCGGTCGCAGGTGAAGCTCTCGGCGGTTCCCGGCGCGCGCTCGCCTTCCAGCGCGCGCAGCACCCTGGCCGTGCCGAGATCGATGCCCCGGCGCTTCAGGGCCGCGACGGCGCGGCCGGCATCTTCGGACCTGGCCGCCAGCACCGCATGAAGGCCGGTGGCTTCCACAGCCTGCCGCGCGCCGAGCGCCTCGGGGACGCTGCGTCCCCCATCGTCGAAGACGGCAATCTCGCAGGGTTGCAGGCCTTCGGGATCCGTCACGGTGATCTTGTCGCCGGCGCGGAGCGGCACCACGAGCGAACCGCCGCCCTTGATGCGGTACAGCTCGACACCCGGGGGCAGGTCGAGCAGGCCCGGCCTGAGCGACCGCGTCGGCCGCGGGCCGCCGAGCCGCTCTGCGACTGCCTGGGGATTGAGAACCGTCGACATCGCTCTTCTCCGCCACTAGTAAGGTGGAAAGCGTACCGGCGCGTTCAAGCGCGGTTCGATCTCCAGCCCCTTGACCCGTCCACGCACGCCTTGGAAAGTGAAGCCTCCGTCCAGCGGAAGCTTAGACATGTCCGCGAGGCGGAATCAAGAATGGTCGGCGGTGGTCTGGCGTTTGGCCTAGAATTGGTCCTACTTTGGTTTTGCCTGTCGATGCGAGCAGGATGACGCGCAGGATGGCACTATGAACGAGCCCACAGCCGACTTCGACGCCCGGCAGTTCCGCAACGCGCTCGGCTGTTTCCCCACCGGCGTCACGGTGATCACGACGCTGGGCCTGAAGCGCGAGATGGTCGGCATCACCGCCAACTCGTTTTCCTCGGTTTCCCTCGACCCGCCGCTGATTCTCTTCACCCTCGGCCGTCATGCCTACAGTCTGGAGGCCTTCCTCTCCGCCGAGCACTTCGCGGTCAATGTGCTGCGCCGGGAGCAGCGCGCGCTGTCCGGCCGTTTCGCCGTGGCCCTGGGCGACAAGTGGGCCGGTATCGACTACGAGGTCTGGGAGTCGGGCTGCCCGGTGCTGCCCAAGGCGCTGGCCGCCTTCGAATGCGGTATCCGCAACACCTATGACGGCGGCGATCACGTGATCTTCGTCGGCGAGGTGCAGCGCATGCGCTGCGATCCCGGCGGCCAGCCGCTGATCTTTCTCGGCGGGGACTACGGCGGCTACGCCCGCCTACCCGAGGAGGGCTGATCCTGGCGATGCGCTTTCCTGTTTTCCGGCGCGATCTGCTATAGCTGCGGCCATGCGCATCCTGCGGCATTACCAGTCGGTTCCCGAAGACACCCGCGGCAGCGTCGTCGCGATCGGCAACTTCGACGGCATCCACAGGGGCCACCAGGCGGTGATCGCCAAGGCCCGGCGCCTGGCCGAGGAGTTCGCAGCGCCGCTGTCGCTGATGACCTTCGAGCCGCATCCGCGCCGCTTCTTCAAGCCGGAGCTGCCGCCCTTCCGCCTGACCCCCTTCCGGGTCAAGACCCGGCTGATCGAGGCCCTCGGCGTCGACTGCCTCTTCGTCATCCCCTTCACCCGCAGCTTTTCCAGCCTGACCGCCGAGCAGTTCATCGCCCGGGTGCTGGGCGGCAGCGACCGCAGCGGCCTGGGGGTGCGCCACGTCGTGGTCGGCGACAACTTCCGCTTCGGCTATCAGGCCAAAGGGGACATCGCGCTGCTCGAGCGTCTCGGCCACGCCAGCGGTTTCGGAGTTACCGCCGTCAGCCCGGTCACCGGTCCGCAGGAGGAGATCTACTCCTCGACCCTGGTGCGCGACTACCTCAAGGCCGGCAATCCGACCCGGGCGGCGCTGCTGCTCGGCCGCTACTGGGAGATCGAGGGCCGGGTCGCCCACGGCCACAAGCGCGGCCGCGGCCTGGGCTATCCGACCGCCAATATCGCGCTTGGCGAGATCCTGCAGCCGGCTTACGGGGTCTATGCCGTACGCGTCGCCTTCGACCGCGAAGTCGGACGCCACGACAGCCGCACGACCTGGTATCCGGCGGTGGCCAATATCGGCATCAGTCCGGTGTTCGACAATCCGGCACCTTGCCTAGAAGCGTACATTTTCGATTTCGATCGGGATATCTATGGCGAGCACATGCGCGTCGCCCTGGTCGACTACCTGCGGCCGGAGCAGAACTTCGACGACATCGAAGCCCTGAAGGCGCAGATGGCCAAGGACTGCGAGCGCGCCCGCGCGACCCTGGCCTGGGAGGAATGGGACGCGACCTGGCCGGCCAGCCCCTTCATGTCGGGCAAGGCCGGAGGCGAGGACAGAGGATGAGCGCGGCAGAGATCCCCACCACCACGCCCCGGGACGCGGAGCCGAAATCCTTCGGTTTCTTCCTGGTGCCGCGCTTCGCCATGCTGGCCTTCACCTCGGCGGTCGAGCCGCTGCGCGCCGCCAACCTGCTGAGCGGCCGGCAGCTCTACCGCTGGAAGACCCTGACCGCCGACGGCGCCCCGGTCGCCGCTTCCAACGGCACCCGCCTGATCCCCGACGCCAAGGTCGAGGAGGCCGGAGAGTTCGACAACGTGGTGATCTGTAGCGGCCTCGACGCCCACCTGTTCCAGGACAAGGCGGTCTTCGCCTGGCTGCGCCGCAGCGCCCGCGAGGGTGCGCGCGTCGGGTCGCTGTCGGACGGCAGCTACATCCTGGCGCGCGCCGGGCTGCTCGACGGCTATCGCTGTACCATCCATTGGAACTGCCTCGACGGCTTCCAGGAGACCTTCCCCGACCTCGACGTGCGCTATGAGCTCTACGAGATCGACCGCAACCGCTTCACCTCCTCGGGCGGCACCGCCTCGCTGGATCTGATGCTGCATATGATCGAGGAGGATCACGGACGCGCCCTGGCGGTGCGCGTCGCCGAACAGTTCATGCATGACCGCATCCGCACCCAGGACGACGACCAGAGGATGTCGCTGCGCCTGCGCGTCGGGGTCGGCCACCCCAAGCTGCTGGCCGCGATCAAGCTGATGGAGGACAACCTCGAGCTGCCGCTGAGCAGCCAGGAACTGGCGGCCCAGACCGGCATCTCCTCGCGGCAGCTGGAGCGGCTGTTCCAGAAGTATCTCGGCTGTCCGCCGCGCAGCTATTATCTGGAACTGAGACTGCGGCGGGCGCACATGCTCTTGACCCACTCGTCGCTGTCGGTCATGGAGATTGGCCTCGCCTGCGGCTTCGTCTCGGCCTCTCACTTCGCCAAGCGCTACCGCGAGATGTTTTCCCAGGCGCCGCAGAAGACCCGCCTCGGCCAGCCCGTGGCGCGCAACGCGACGGCTGGGGAGACCCGCAAGGCCGGTTCGCCCGTCCAGTAACACTAGCGGAGCAAAACGCATGTTCTTTCGCCCCGGCGAGCACAAAGACCACGGCTTGCCTCATAACCCCTTCAAGTCCCTGGTCGTGCCCCGGCCGATCGGCTGGATCACCTCGCTGGCCGGCGACGGAACCTTGAACCTCGCGCCCTTCAGCTATTTCAACGCCGTGGCCGACGATCCGCCGATCGTGCTCTTCGCACCAAGCGGGCGGCAGCGGGACGACTGGATCAAGGACACCCTGCGCAACGTCGAGGAGACCGGCGAATTCGTGTGCAACATGGCGACCTGGGACCTGCACGAGCAGATGAACCAGACCTCCGCCATGGTCGACCCGGAGGTCGACGAAGCCGAGATGACCGGGCTGGAGATGATCCCCTCCAACTTCGTCAAGCCGCCGCGGGTCGCCGCCTCGCCGGTGCATATGGAGTGCAAGTACATCAAGACAGTCGAGTTTCCGACCAACCGGCCTGAAGGACGCTGCTACGTCTGTTTCGGAGAAGTCGTCGGTATCCATATCGACGACGCCGTGATCGACGATAAAGGCCATGTCGACATCACCCGCTTCAAGCCGATCGCCCGGCTCGGCTACATGGAGTACGCGGTGGTCGAAGAGGTCTTCATCATGAACCGACCGGAATAGCCTCGCCCCGGCGGGAAGAAGGCCGGAACGCCAATCGCGCAGTTGGCACTTGTTCCCGCTAGGATTCTGAGGATCAATATCTCCCAAAGCCCGACGCCGAGAAGACGGGCAAGAGAGGGGGAGATCGCATGCTGCGCGTTGTCGTGATCGCTTTGCTTGGGGGTATGTTGTTTTCTCCTGCCCGGGCAGAAACCCTGCTGGAGCGCGGGGATTACCTGGTCAACGGCATCGTCGCCTGCGGCAACTGCCACACGCCGCAGGGACCGGACGGACCGCTGGCCGGGATGGAATTCGCAGGGCAGCTGGTGATCGACTGGGAGCCATTCACCGCCTATGCCCCGAACATCACCCCCGACGCCGAGACTGGAATCGGCGGGTGGAGCAAGGAAGATGTTATCAGGGCGATCCGCGAGGGCCTACGCCCGGACGGCAGCCTGATCGGCCCACCGATGCCGATCGGCCTCTACCGCGGCATCTCGGACGAGGACGTCGAAGCCATCGCGGCCTACGTGCTGTCGGTGCCCGCTGTCAGCAACGAGGTTCCCAAGAGCGTGTACCGCATTCCCCTGCCGCCCAGCTACGGACCGCCGGTCGAGAATGTCGCGGCGCCGGCGCGCGAGGATCGGCTCGCCTATGGCGCCTACCTGGCCGGGCCGCTCGGCCACTGTGTCGAGTGCCACACCCCCTTCGTCGAGGGCCACGCCGACCTCGAGAACCAGCTCGGCGCCGGCGGCAACGTGCTGCCCGGCCCCTGGGGTATCTCCGTCTCCGCCAACATCACCCCGCATCCCCGGGACGGCATCGATCCTGAGATCACCGACGCCCAGCTGGCGCAGATGATCCGGCAGGGCCAGCGCCCCGACGGCGCGCCGATGATGCCGCCGATGGGCTACCGCTACTACGCAAGCATCGACGAGGCCGACATGGCGGCGCTAATTCGTTACATTCGTTCCCTGGAACCGAAGCCCTTGCCGGGCAACTAGGGCTCACCGCGCTACGCTGGGGAGGACGACATGACCGAGCACCCCGAGATTCAAGGTTTGCACCACGCCGCCTACCGCTGCCGGGATTTCGAGGAGACCCGGCAGTTCTACGAGGATTTTCTCGGCTTGCCTCTGGTCCGCGCCTTCGAGATCGAGGTCACCAAAACCGGTCGGGAAGCCGGCGTGCTGCACAGCTTCTACCAGATGCGCGACGGCTCCCACCTCGCCTTCTTCGAGGCGCCGCGCATGGACTTCACCTTCAAGAAGCAGCACGACTACGATCTGCACATCGCCTTGGAGGTCGACAACCCCACGCTGGAGCGGATGTTCGAGCGGGGCAAATCGTCGGGCCGCGAGGTCCGCGGCATCGCCGACCACGGCTTCATCCGCTCGATCTACTTCCGCGATCCCAACGGCTACGTCGTCGAGCTGACGGCGAAGACCGGCAAGGACGGCGAGGCGCTGCCCGCCGCCGAGGCCCTGGCGCGCTGGCAGGACAAGAAGAAAGGCAGCTACTAGGGCGGCTGGTCGAACGCCAGAGCGCGCTCCGGCGCCGCCGCCTCCGAGCCATCGAATTCTCGCAGGATCTGCCGGTGAATTTTGCGGGTGGCGAAAACCTGCAAAAAAGTGTATGCGTAGACTACCAGTTGCTACTGCCTTCGGGTATTTCCGCCTCCTCAATGGTTGGCTACGCTACTCCAAGACATCGTACGACTGCTAATCTGCTACGGCATCTTGCCGGGCTAGAACGACACTATGAGGAACTAGGAATGTCTAAAGGTACTGTGAAGTGGTTCAACGGCACGAAGGGGTATGGCTTCATTCAGCCGTCCAACGGCGGCGCCGATGTCTTCGTCCACATCTCCGCGGTTGAGCGCGCCGGTCTGCGCGATCTGCAGGAAGGCCAGGAAGTCGAGTTCGATATCGAAGTCGGCCGCAACGGCAAGTCCGCCGCCGAGAATCTTCGCGTCGCCTAACGCGAAGCGATACGTTTCGAGAAGGGCCGTCCGGGAACTCCGGGCGGCCCTTTTTCGTTATGCAGTCGTCTGCCCGTCTCGTGCTCCGAGAGGGTTCAGGCTAAGATGGGGATAGCGACTCCATCCCCCCGTCGCCGCTGAGGAGAAAAAGAGTATGGGAATCGAAGTTGGCGGGCTGATCGGCCTTTTGATCCTGATCGCCGATATCTGGGCGATCATCAAGACCGTGCAAAGCGGCGCCACGACCGGCGTGAAGGTGGCCTGGGTCGTGGTCATCCTGATCTTCCCCGTCGTCGGCCTGCTGATTTGGCTGTTCTTCGGTCCGCGCGGCTAGACTTTCGCCGGCGCAGCCATCCCCGCTAGCGCCGGCGCGCGGGTTTTCGACCGGAAATTCAGCTGTTCCCGCCGCGCCACGGGGCAAGGATTGACCCGCGCCGCAATTCCGGGATGATCGCGGCATCGCGCTCTCCCACCTCTCGGAAGGATACGCCGGTGTCGCGCACCTGGATTCTGATCCTGCTCAGCGGATCGATCTTGATCACCATCAATATGGGGCTGCGGCAGAGCTTCGGTCTTTTCCTTCCGCCGATCTCCGAGCAGCTCGGCACCGGGCGCGAGCTCTTCGCCCTGGCGATCGCCATCCAGAACCTGGCCTGGGGCGCCTCCTCGCCCTTCTTCGGCGCGCTGGCCGACCGTTTCGGCGCGCGCTACATCGCCTCCCTCGGCGGCTTCATCTACGTGCTCGGGATGCTGGCCATGGGCTTGGCGATCTCCAGCGAAACGATCCTGGTCGGACAGTTCCTGGTCGGCATCGGCCTGGGCGGCGCCGGCTTCTCGGTCGTGCTCGGCGCGGTCGGCCAGGCCGCGCCGCCGGAGAAGCGCTCCTTCGCGCTCGGCATCGTTACCGCCGGCGGCTCCTTCGGACAGTTCGCCTTCGTGCCGATCGCCAGCTTCTTCCTCGACAGCTTCGGGGTGATGACGGCGATGCTCTGCCTGGCGGCGATCGCCAGCACCATGATCGGCCTCGCCTTCGGCCTGCGCCCGCCCGAGGAGGGCAGCGGCGGCAGGATGATGGCGCAGACCCTGCGTGCCGCCCTCAGCGAAGCGACCACCCACCGCGGCTACGTGCTGCTGACCATCGGCTTCTTCGTCTGCGGCTTTCAGGTGGTCTTCATCGCCACCCATCTGCCCGCCTACCTGCAGGACTTCGGCATCGATCAGCGCTACGCCGCCTGGGCGCTCGCCATGGTCGGGTTGTTCAACATCGTCGGCTCCCTGACCGCCGGCTGGCTCGGCGGCCGGATGTCGAAGCGCAACTGCCTCGGCTTCATCTACGCCGCGCGGTCTGTGGTGATGATCGCCTTCCTTCTGCTGCCCATTTCCGGCACCTCCGCCGTGATCTTCGGCGCCATCATGGGTCTGCTGTGGCTGGGGACCGTGCCGCTGACCAGCGGCCTGATCGTGGTCTTCTTCGGCACCCGCTACCTCTCGATGCTCTACGGCATCGTCTTCCTCTCCCACCAGGTCGGCTCCTTCCTCGGCGCCTGGATGGGCGGGCTGCTCTACGACCTGCAGGGGTCCTACAACCTGATGTGGTGGCTGACCATCGCCAGCGGCTTCGTCGCCACGGCGCTGCACATGATGATCAAGGAAGTGCCGGCGGCGCGGCTGGCGGCGGCGGAGTAACGCGGCTGGCTTCAGGCCGCTGCTGCGCGCAGGCCGCCCCAGCGAGCCCCCCAGCGGTCGACCATCCAGCCCGCCGCCCACCACAGCGGCGGCAGCAGCAGCAGGCTGGCGTAGCCGTCCACCGCGTAATGCCAGCCGAGGTGCACCGAGCCGATCATCGTCGCCACCACGAAGGCGGTCATGATCCAGCCGAGCACGCGATTGGTCCGCCAGCCGACCAGGGCGCAGAGCAGGGCGCAGGCGACATGCAGGCTGGGCATAGCCGAGATTCCGCCGCCCAGGGCCAAGTCGTTCTCGCTGTGCGCGCGCCACAGCATCTCCTGGGCCTGCAGCGCCCAGATCGAGTGGGTTTCATCGACCTGGTAGAGATAGCTCATCAGCGGCGCGAAGGGGTTTTCGCCGGCGGCGAAGTGCTCGTAATAGCAGGGCCCGCCCGAGGCGAAGAGGCTGGCCATCAAGGTCCCCAGCACGCCCCAGGCCAGCACGAAGCTCAGCAGGTACTGCGCCCGGGTGCGCAGATCCCGGGTGCGGAAAATCTGCCACAGGGTCACGCCGTAGATGATGAAGAACCAGAGATTGTAGATCGCGTTGATCGCGTGGGTCACCGCAGGCTTGCCAAGCCAGGGCTGCAGCAGCAGCCAGGGATCGACGCCGCCGTGCAGCCAGCGGTCGAGCTGGGCAAGCGGCAGATCCCAGGTGTAGGGATCGAAGACCGGGATCATCGCCTTCATCGAGGAAAAACCGGACATGAAGACCGGCAGCAGGATCAGCAGCGGCAGAGCCCGCTTGATCCGCTCGACGTTGAAGAAGTGCCGCCGCCAGCCCTCCCAGATGTGGCGCAGCGGCCGCGCCGGGCGCACCAGAATCAGAACCGCCAGCGGATAGAGGATGCAGACCACGCCGAACACGAAGACGCCGGTCAGCTTGACCCACAGCAGACTGTAGAGGGAGATCGAGAAATGCGCGCCCGCGCCGGCCAGGCTGGCCGCGGCATAGGAGGCAAGCAGATAGACCGCCACGGCGGCGAGAATCAGCCACTGGCTGCGCGCGCCCTCGACCAGCTCGCGGCCCAGGCTGGCGAGCTTCTTCCGCCAGGGAGTCTCCCCCCGGCAGGTTCCGGCAGCCGCCGCCCCGTTCTGCGTCACATCCACCATCCCGCCCTCGCGTGATCCGAGCGGCAGTGGATAGCACCGATAGGGTTGAAATCCGCTTAACGCTCGGGCTTGATCGCGGCCTATCTCCCTGGAAAACGAGCCCGCCATGCCCTACCCCCTCGATGAGATCCGCAGCCGCTTTCCCGCCCTGGCCTTGACCGATGGCGGGCGGCCGCGGATCTACCTCGACAACCCCGCCGGCACCCAGGTGCCGCAGGCGGTGGTCGAGGCCGTGGCGCGCTGTCTGGTCGAGAGCAACGCCAACCTCGGCGGCTGCTTCCCCACCAGCCGGGCCGCAGACGCCGTGGTTGAGGACGCTCATACCGCCATGGCCGACTTCCTCGGTGCCGAAAGCCCCGAGGAGATCGTCATCGGCGCCAACATGACCAGCCTCAACTTCCACCTCTCGCGCAGCCTCTGCCGCGACTTTTCGCCCGGCGACGAGATCCTGGTCACCCGGATGGACCACGAGGGCGACGTCGCGCCCTGGCTGGAGATCGCCGCAGATAAGGGGCTGGAGATCCGCTGGCTGTCCTTCAACCGGGAGACCTGGGGCCTGGAGCCGCAGGAGCTCGAAGCCGCGCTGACCCCACGCACCCGCCTGGTCGCCCTCAACCACGCCAGCAACCTGCTCGGCACGGTCAACGATATCGCCGCGCTCACCGCCGTCGCCAAGCGCGCCGGGGCGCTGGTCGCGGTCGATGCCGTGCAGTCGGCGCCGCACCGCCTGATCGACGTCAAGGAGATCGGCTGCGACCTGCTGCTGTGTTCCTCCTACAAGTTCTTCGGGCCGCACCTGGGCATCGCCTGGGGCCGCAGGGCGCTGCTCGAGGCGCTGCACGCCTACAAGTGCCGCTGCGTCGGCGAGGAGCTGCCGGTGAAGTTCGAGACCGGCACACCGCAGATCGAGCTGCTGGCCGGCCTCACGGCGACGGTCGACTACTTCGCCTGGCTGGGCGAGGCCTGCGGTGCATCGGGCTCCCGGCGGAAGAAGATCGCCGCCGCCTACGCGGCCATGGATGCCCACGAAACCGGGCTGACCCGCCAGCTGCTGGCCGGTCTCAAGGAAATCTCGGAGATCGAGGTCTTCGGCGTCACCAATCCCAACGAGGCCGCCCGCCGCGTCCCCACGGTCTCGATCCGCCACGCCCGCCGCAAACCCGCCGAGATCGCCTCTGCCCTCGCGGAGCAGGGCATCTTCCTCTGGTCCGGCCACAACTACGCCCTGGAGGTGGTCCGCCAGCTCGGCATCCCCGAGGAGGAGGGCGTGCTGCGCATCGGCATGGCGCACTACAATACGGAGGAGGAGATTGGGAGGACCTTGGGGGCGCTGAAAGCTGCGGTGATCTGATTTTCGGAGAATTTGGTAGCGGAGGAGGGACTCGAACCCCCGACACGCGGATTATGATTCCGCTGCTCTAACCAGCTGAGCTACTCCGCCCCGGAAAGAGCCGCATTTATGGTTCTTCCGCCCGCGCTGTCAAGCGCTTGGCCGGAAATCCAGGGGCGTTTGCTCTTGCCTCGCGGAGTTTAGCTGCGCAAGCGCTCCTTGGCGGCGTCGTACCACAGCCGTTGAACCCGGAAGTAATGCTTGTTGCCGCGATCAACCCGCTGAACGATTTCTCGGTAAAGCTCTTGCGCCTTGACGCTGTCACCCGTCTTTTCCAGCAAGGAGGCGTAGCGTGCCCGCGCCTCCTCGCCCGGATAGTATTCGACCAGATAGCTATACTCCTGAACGGCGCCAGCCAGCTGTCCACTTTCTGCCAACGCCCTGGCGTAAAGAAGGTGACCGTCCGCCGACTGAAACTCCGGATTGGACTCCCGCAGGCGGTCCAGCACCTCGATCGTTCCCGTAAAATCGTCCATGCCGAAACGCGCCCGCGCCAATCCCATCATCAATGGCGGATGGGTGTCGAGCGGCGGCTCGAGAGCCCGCTCATAGAGTTCGGCGGCTTCGGCATACATTTCCCGCTCCAGGCATTCTTCTGCCAGCTGCCGCTTGTTCTCTGCGGTATCGGCAATGCCGAGCGCCTGGATCCGGCGCCTCAGTTCGCGATCTGGATCGACCACGCGCGTCACGTCGCTGGATACCTTGCGGGCTACTCTGCTGTGCAGCAGCTCCGGCAGCATCTGGGTCGAGAAGTAGATCAGGCAGCCGAGGCCTGGAAAGAAGATAATGATGTATAGCCATGGGCTTACACGATTCGTCCGAACCGCGTGATAACCGCAGGTAAACTGCGCAAGCAACGAAGCTACGACCAGGAACGGCATGCTTCCTCCCCCTCCGCTGGCACCTCCGACGCTCTGCCTGGCTGCAAACCCATTTCAAGGTCGTCGAGCACTGAACAGGCAGCCTAGATTACGCGATAATCTTTATTCGATGATAGCGTGTTAATTGAAAATGCAACCCAATTAATGGGAGGATTTGCGCACGCAGGAACCCCGCAGTCGCTTACTTCCCGGCCTTGGCGCGCTGCTTCGCCCGCTTGGCCGCCTCGACCCGCTGCGCCACGGCGATGGCGTCGCGGGCCCAGGCGATCAGCTCCTCGGGCGCGTCGAGCAGCTCGGCTGGCAGTTCGTAGTAGGCCTCGACCGTCACCCGCCGCGCCTTGGTGGTGTATGCGAAGGGCGCGGCGCCCGCCGCCGCGAAACGCGGGCGCGTCCTGTCGTCGACCCGCAGATAGGCGGTATCGCCCATGATGAAGCCGAAGAGGCTGTCTTCGAAGGTCAGGCCGCTGCCGCTGAAGAAGCGCTTCGTACCGACCGGCCCCAGCGGGGCGAGCAGCTCCAGCAGATAGTCGCGGAACTGCGGATTGGCGGCGGTCATCTGCGAAGACCCTATTCCTGGAAGCGGTAGATCGGCTTGGCGCGCACTTCGCTAGAGGAGATGGGGTTTTGCAGCCCGACGAAGCCGTCGTGCTCGCCCGTCTGGGAGTAGGTCGGCCGCATACGCAGGCGGTTCCAGAAGGCGCTGCCATCCTTGCGGTAATTCAGGATATCGACGGTGATCTCGCGGACCTCGTCCAGAGCCTCGTGAATCGCCTTCACGGTCTTGGGATCGCTGTCGCTGCCTTGGAGAAAGCGGCAGTTTCGGCCCTGCACCTCCTCCGCGGCATAGCCGGTCAAGCGCAGGAAGGCGTCGTTCACATAAACGATCGGATTGTCGTCCCGGGTGCTGTCGGTGACCACCAGCGAGCGTTCCTTTTCCTGATCGGTGATCCGTTCGTAGGCTTCTTCGAGAGACAGCATCGTGCATCCTTCCGCTGGGCTTGACGCCTGTTCGGTTGCATTTCCCTAACCCCTATATAGGCAGGGATCGTCGAAATCCTCGGGGCGAAGCGCAGGGCCGGAAGCCGCCCCGGTCAACACTCGCCGGCCATCATCGCATCGTAGCGGCGCTGCATCTCCTCGGTCGAGACCTCCTCGATGAAATGACCGATCATCCAATCGTAGCCGAAGGGGTCGCGCAGGGTCCCCGAACGCTCGCCGTAGAAGTGGTCCTGGGGCTCGCGGATCACCTTCGCGCCCGCCGCCACCGCCTCGCTCATCATGGCATCGGCGTCGTCGACGTGGAGATGGATGACGAAAGTGCTTGGCGCTTGCGGGTCCGGTGCGTGGATGCCGAACTCGGGGAACTCGGCGGAGAGCATGACGATCGCATCGCCGAACCTGAGTTCGACATGGCCGATCCGGCCGCCGGGCTCGGTCAGACGGAAGACCTCCCTGGCGCCGAAAGCCTGCTTGTAGAAACCGACCGCGGCCTCGGCATCCTTGGCGCGCAGATAGACATAGAGCTCGTGAACAGCCATGGGTTTCTCCTCTTGCCGACAAGCTGGGCCGATAATGCCGCGCGCGGCGGGCAGCGTCTTGAAGGAATCTGACCTGCAAGCCCCTCAAACCGGAACATGGCGGGCGTTGGCCGGCGCCGCTCGGCGGTAGGCGCCCGGCGTCATCCCGGCGAACGCGCGGAACTCGCGGGTGAAGTGGGCCTGGTCGGCATAGCCGTGATCCAGCGCCAGGGCGCTCCAGGCTGACTCCGGCCGTGCCGAGAGGGCGTCCAAAGTCCGCCCGAAGCGGCGCAGGCGGCTGTAGGTCTTGGGGTTCAGGCCGACGGCCGAGGTGAAAAGCTGGGTGAAGTGCCGCTGGCTGTAGCCGCTGGCCGCGACCGCCGCGCGCACCGGCTGCGCCGCCTCCAGGCAGCGCAGCGCCAGGGCAATGCGCGGATCGACGCCGCCCGGCTCGGGCAGACGCGCCGCCAGGACCGCCTCCAGGAGATCGAGGCGATCCGCCAGGCTGCCGGTAGCGGCCAGGCGCTCGCGCAGCTCCGCCACCGGGCTCTCGCCCCAGACCGCCGCCAGTTCCGTGTGCTGCTGGGAAAACGCCGCGGCCGGCGCGGCGAGCAGCAGGCCGGACACGCCGGGACGCAGCAGGGCCCCGACGCTGGCCACCGGGCGGGCGACATCGCGCAGGTAGGGCGCAGCCCGGGCGCCGCCGACTACGGCACAGCCGATACGCGTCCCGCTGGTATCCGCCAGCCCCGAAAACACACGCAGGGGAAGCTCCTCCAGCCGCAGCACCAGATGCAGCGCGCCCGTCGGCAGCACCAGCTCCCGCGCCGCCTGGACAGCGCCGTCCGCCCCGTCGCTCGCCCAGAGCGTCTGCACGAAGGGACGCAGAACAGCTTTCGGCGGTCGGCTGAGATGCATGCTTGCGGCTCCTCTGGGTGAACTCCCGGGAGAATAGCCAAGTCGAGCGGCGATGAGGAGAGCGGCTTGGGGCGCGCCGCAGGGCTGCCCATATCGAGAAGAAGCTAGGGAAGCAGCGCAACGGAGGAAAGCAATGCCCGCGGAAACCGAGAAAGCCCGGCTGGTCGGCCTCAACCATATCGCCCTGGAGGTCGGCGACATCGAGGAGGCGCTGGCCTTCTATGGCAAGCTGTTCGACTTCGAACTGCGCGGCAGGAGCGAGACCATGGCCTTCATCGACATGGGCGATCAGTTCCTGGCGCTCTCCGCCGGCCGCGAACAGCCGGCCGACGACGGGCGCCACTTCGGCCTGGTGGTCAGCGACAAGGAGGCCGTACGCCAAGCGCTGCGGGACAACGGGGTCGAGGTTCTGCCCGGCAAGTTCCTCGACTTCCTCGACCCCTGGGGCAACCGCATCGAAATCGTCGACTACCGGACGATCCAGTTCACCAAGGCGCCCTCCGTGTTGCGCGGCATGGGCCTCGACGGCCTGGAGAAGACCCAGGAGGCGATCGGCGAGTTGGCCGAGAAGGGCATGGCGCCGGAGTAGCGGCGTCCCTCCCCCGTCCCGGAACTGTAGCATTTCCCTCGCGGCCACTTGTCATATCCGGCGGAATCCCGTTTTCTCGCCTGCAACGAAGACGACAAGAAAGCCTGGGACCGCATGACCGACACCACACTCCTTTCGCTGCTCGCCAAGGGCGAGGACGGCGCTCCGGCGATTTCCGCGCCGGGCCGCAAGCCCTTGACTCACGGCGGCCTGCGCGCCCTGACGGCATCGACGGTCGAGCGGCTGAACGCGCTCGGCATCGGCCGCGAAGACCGGGTCGCCATGGTGCTGCCCAACGGGCCGGAGATGGCGGCCGCCTTCGTCGCCGTCGGTGCGGGTGCGACCACGGCGCCGCTCAACCCCGGCTACCGCGCCGAGGAGTTCGACTTCTACCTGACCGACCTCAAGGCCAAGGCCCTGCTGGTCGAGGCCGGCAGCGAGAGCCCGGCTCTGGAGGTCGCGGCGAAGCACCGCATTCCAACCATCGAGCTGACGCTGCCGGAAGGCGCCGCCGCGGGCGCCTTCGAGCTCTCCGGAGAGAAGATCGGCGCAGCGGCCAAGACCGGCCCGGCGGAGGCCGGGGACATCGCCCTGATCCTGCACACCTCGGGCACCACCTCACGGCCGAAGCTCGTGCCGCTGAGCCAGGCCAACCTCGCCGCCTCGGCCCGGCATATCGGCGAGGCGCTGGCGCTGACGCCGCAGGACCGCTGCCTCAACATCATGCCGCTGTTCCACATCCACGGCCTGATCGCCGCGGTGCTGTCTTCCCTGGCCGCCGGAGCTTCGGTGTTCTGCACCCCGGGCTTCAACGCGCTGAAGGTCTTCCAGTGGATGGGCGAGGCAGAACCGAGCTGGTATACGGCGGTCCCGACCATGCATCAGGCGATCCTCTCGCGCGCCGCGCGCAACGCCGAGGCCGTCGCGGCGCTGAAGCTGCGGCTGATCCGCTCCTCCTCCTCCTCGCTGCCGCCGCAGGTGATGACCGAGCTGGAGGCGACCTTCGGCTGCCCGGTGATCGAGTCCTACGGCATGACCGAGGCCGCCCACCAGATGGCCAGCAACCCCCTGCCCCCGGCCGAGCGCAAGCCTGGCAGCGTCGGCATCGCCGCCGGTCCCGAGGTCGCGGTGATGGACTCTGCCGGCAAGCTGCGCGCCGCCGGCGAAACCGGCGAGATCGTGATTCGCGGCCCCAACGTCACCTCCGGCTACGAGAACAACCCCAAGGCCAACGAGGAAGCCTTCGCCCACGGCTGGTTCCACACCGGCGATCAGGGGGTGCTGGACGAGGCCGGCTACCTGCGGATCACCGGGCGCCTCAAGGAGATCATCAACCGCGGCGGCGAGAAGATCTCGCCGCGCGAGGTCGATGAGGTGCTGATGGATCACCCGGCGGTCGCCCAGGTGGTGACCTTCGCGCTGCCCCACGACAAGCTCGGCGAGGAGGTCGCCGCCGCCGTGGTACTGCGCGAGGACCAGGAGCTGAGCGAGCGGGCGCTGCGCGACTTTGCCGCCGAGCGGCTCGCGGACTTCAAAGTGCCGCGCAGGATCCTCTTCCTCGAAGAGATCCCCAAGGGCGCCACCGGCAAGCTGCAACGCATCGGCCTGGCCGAAAAGCTGGGGCTGGTCTGATGCCGGAAACCGCCGATCCGCTGTCCTGGCCGGACTACTACGCCAAGACCGAAGGCCGGCCGCCGCGCGCCACCCTGCTCGAGGCATTGAATCGCTTCGATGCCGAAGGCCGCAGGGGCTTGGCCATCGACCTGGGCTGTGGCAGCGGCCGGGATTCCCTGGAGATCCTGAAGCGCGGCTGGGAGCTGCTGGCGATCGACCGCGAGATCGAGGGGCTGCGCCGCCTGCACGACAAGACCGCCTGCGGCGCGAAGCTGCAAACCTGCTGCAACGCCTTCGAGAAGATGAGCCTCTCCCCGGCCCTGCTGATCAACGCCAGCTTCGCGCTGCCGCTGGTGCCGCCGGAGCAGTTCCGCGCCGTCTGGCGCAAGGTCACAGCGGCGATTCTGCCCGGCGGCCGTTTCGCCGGCCAGTTCTTCGGGCAGCGGGATTCCTGGAACGGCGAGAAGAACCTGACCTTCCACGACAGGGAAGAGGTCGAGGCCTTGCTTCGCAGCTTCGAGCTGGAGATGCTGCGGGAAGAGGAAGAGGACTCGGTCACCGTCCGCGGCGAGGCCAAGCACTGGCACATCTTCCATGTCGTCGCGCGCAAACCCGAATTGGAGGCGGGAGCGGAATGAAGATCTGCGTCTTCGGCGCCGGGGCGATCGGCGGCTACATCGGCGCGGAGTTGGCGCTAGCAGGCGAAGCCGAGGTGACGCTGATCGCGCGCGGCCCGCATCTGGCGGCGATGCGCGAGAACGGCCTGAAGCTGCTGATCGGCGGCGAGGAAAAGGTCGCGCAGGTGAACTGCACCGACGATCCCTCGGACGCCGGACCGCAGGACTACGTCATCGTCGCGCTGAAGGCCCACTCCGTGCCCGGCGCGGTCGACGCCATGCAGCCGCTGCTCGGCAAGGACACCGCCGTGGTGACGGCGCAGAACGGCGTGCCCTGGTGGTATTTCTACAAGCTCGAGGGCGATCACGAGAACCGGCGATTGGAAAGCGTCGATCCCGGCGGCACGCTGTGGGACAAAATCGGGCCGGAACGCGCCATCGGCTGCGTCGTCTACCCGGCCTGCGAACTCGCCGAACCCGGCGTGGTCAAGCATATCGCCTCCAACCGCTTTCCTCTGGGAGAGCCCTCCGGCGAAAAAACGGAGCGGCTGCTGGCGCTGTCCAAGGCGATGGTCGCCGCCAACCTCAAGGCGCCGGTGCGGCCGCGAATCCGCGACGACATCTGGATCAAGCTCTGGGGCAACCTCTCCTTCAATCCGATCTCGGCGCTGACCGGCGCAACCTTGGACGCCATCGTCGAGGATGAGGGCACCCATGCCGTGGTCCGTGCGATGATGCTCGAAGCCCAGGCGATCGGCGAGAAGCTCGGCGTCAAGTTTCCCATCGACGTCGAGCGGCGGATCGCCGGGGCCGGCGAAGTCGGGGAGCACAAGACCTCGATGCTTCAGGATCTGGAGAGCGGGCGGCCGATGGAGATCGACGCCCTGGTCGCTGCGGTACAGGAGCTCGGCCGTCTGGTCGAGGTTTCGACCCCGGCGATCGATACCGTCTTGGCATTGGTGCGGCAACGCGCCACAATCGCCGGATGCTATGGATAAAAAGGCTCTCAGCCGCCCTGATGTTCTGCTTTCTGGCCGTCCCGGCGCAGGCGGCGGAGCCCGACTTCGCCAGCGAACTGCTGGCGGCGATCAACGCCTTGCGGGCCCAGGAAGGCCTTCAGCCGCTGAACCGCAATGCCCAGCTCGACGGGATCTCCCAAGCGCACAGCGACTACATGGTGCGCTCCGACTTCATCGGGCACAGCGGGCCGGATGGGCGCGATCTTGAGCTGCGTGTCGAGGATACGGGCTATAGCTATCGCCTGCTCGCCGAGAACATCGCCGCCGGACCGGACGATCCCGACACGGTGCTCGCGGCCTGGCTGAATAGCCCGCCGCACGCGCACAATCTGCGCCTCGCCGAGGCCTCGGAAATCGGCCTCGGTTATAGCGCCGGGACGCTGATCCTGGAGGAAGGCATCGCCAGCGACGTCTGGACGGTGGTGATCGCCGCGCCAGGTTCGCGGCCAGGCGAAGCCTCAGGCGCTCCGGAGGCCTCGCCTCAAGTGGTCCTCATACTGCAGCCGGCGTATCATCCGCAGCAGAACCTGCAGCCGCGCGGCCGCGCGCAGGGAACGCCGTAGACCGCAAAAGCCAGGCTGACCGCGGCCCTCAGCCAAGATCCGCATCTTTCCAAGCTTTCTTCAGCGCCGCTGACCTGGCAGCGCAGCGCTTGCCTGCGTGGCAGCTTTTCGCAGCCCGCAAGAAAAAATCTAAAATGAGATCTTGTTTCTTAATACGAACTTTACCTATTTAACCGAATCATGGTCGTTATTACATAGGTTAACAAATATAGATAAAATTCCATGCATTTCTTTAGTTAATAAAAATTAACCAAATCTTGCCAGCACATGGATTCCGACGTGGCAAAAAAGTGTGAGAGGTCGATATGAAGACTGAAGTTTCGGAGGCCCCGTTCGGCCACAGAGCGATCGACGGCGTGAAGACCTGGGTGAAAGAAACCAAAGGCTCCGTCATGGTGCTGGTCGCGCTCAGCCTGCCCGTGGTGGTCGGCGTTGCCGGCCTGGGCATCGATCTATCGAGTTGGTACGCGGAACGGCGCATGACGCAGAATATCGCCGATTCGGCGGTGGTCGCGGCAACCCACGCGGTCATGGCCGGCCAGGACCAGCAGGGCGTCGAGGCTGAGGCCATGGCCGAGGCGCAGCGCAATGGCTACAAAGCCCGCCCCGGTGACGAACTGGTCGTCACGCTGCTTGGCGGTACCTCGATGGGTGCGGCGACAGCCGAGGTGGAAGTTCTGGTGCACCGCAGCGCTCCGGTCTTTTTCACCAGCCTCTTCGTCGACTACCAGCCTGCCGTCGCAGCCTCCGCCATGGGCGGTGTCCGCGGCAACGGCACGAACTGCATCATCGGGCTCGACCCCTATGCGCCGCACACGGTCAACTTCATGGGCAACACCACGGTGAACGTCGGCTGTGGCGTCTATTCCCATTCTGAGGCCGCGGAGTCCCTCTATGTCGGTGGCAACGCGACGCTCTATGCCAATCCGGCGCAGGCCCGCGGCGACATCATCGTCTCGGGCAGCGGAGAGATCTACTCCGCCAACGGCAACCTGATGCCCTTCAACGCAATCAACAATCCCGATCCCTATGCCGGCATGACCTTTCCCGAAGAGCCGGCTGCCTGCGACAACAACGGCTACGAGTTGAAGCCCAACCGCACGGAATCGATCGGACCTTCCACAGCCGGCGGTGCGATGAAGATCTGCGGGTCGTTTACGATCAAAGGCAACCTCAACATGGAGCCGGGCACCTACTACATTCACCAAGCCGACATCACGATCAACTCGCAGGCAAACATCCGTTGCCCGTCCTGCAGCGGAGCGGAAGGCGTTACCATCGTGCTGAGCGGCGACGCTCCCGGCAACGTCGGTGACATCCACATCAATGGCGGCGCCGTGATCGACATCAAAGCGCCGGCAAGTGGCCCCTTTGCCGGGATCGTGATCTACAAGCAGCGGATCGCCGATGCCGATGGCAACAATCTGCTCAACGGCGGCAGCACCATGGAGCTGCGCGGCGCCATCTACATGCCAACCCAGACGGTCGACTTCCGCGGCGGCGCCGATCTGCCAGGCTGTATCCACCTGATCGCCCGGATGATCGACTTCTCGGGCAACTCCTATCTGCGCAACGACGAAGCCGTCTGCACCGATGTCGGGATCTCCGTGGAATCCTCGACCCAGCAGCGCCAAGTCGTACTGCTCAACTAAAAACACGGAAAGCGAAGAGCATGCATGTTTTCAGGCTACCCTTGCGCCTGCCCGCAACGCTGCGGCGATTCCGCGAAGAGCAGGATGGCGTAATTCTGGCGGAGGTGGCGATCGGATCGATGATCCTCGCTGCTCTGATGATGGCGGTCTTGGACTTCGGCCTCGCCTATGTCCAGAAGCTCGAGATGTTGAACGCCACGCGCGCCGGCACCCAGTTGGCGCTGGTACGCCATCCCTCACTTGACCCCAGTGCCGATGTCGAAGAGGCGCTGACATCGATCGGTGAGATCCGCCAGGCTGTGATCTCCTCGGCTTCCTTCCTGACCGGCGATCCCGGTCAGGACAGCTTACAGGTTTGGCTGTCCTGCACCTGTCCCGACGGGCAAGCAATACAATGCGTGCCGCCTGCGGGGATGTCCCAACCCTGTGCTGACACGCGTACCTATGCCAACATCAAGCTCGATCTGCCCTACAGTTACATGGTGCCTTATCCGGGTATCGGCAGCAGCGTTCAGCTGGTGGCCGAAAACTCGATTCGGCTGAAGTAGGGCTGACAACATGCAATCTCTCTGGCTTCTACGGCGCCCCTGGCCGGGACTGCTGCCCCGCTTTCGAGAGGACATCCGTGGCGTCGTCGCAGCCGAGTTCGCGCTCTCTATCCCGATTATCCTGATGCTGCTAATGGGCTTGGTCGAAGTCGGGCGCATCGTCTACACACAGGCGGCGCTGGATTTCGCGGCGCAGGAAGGCACGCGCTACGCCATCGTGCGCGATGGCGAAGTCACCACGGAGGAGATCGAAGCCTACGCCTCTTCGCGCATGCTCGGCGTTGTCGATGACCAGATGGCGGTCTTCGCGGCCACCGCGCCGGTCGATCCAGGCACCAACACCAGTCTGATCACCATCGAGGTGACCTTCCAGTACAGGCCCTGGTTCCCCCTCATTCCCGGATTCAACCTGACGGCGGATTCCAGCGGATTCCTGGCCTTCCCGAACGGCGGTTAAGGCAAGCTAGGCTGCGCGGCGCAGCTCGGCCGCGGCAATCCAGCCGCCGCCCAGCACCCGATCGCCCTGATAGAATACCGCCGCCTGCCCAGGTGAAACGCCGTGCTGCGGCGCCGGAAGGCGGATCTCCGCGCCGCTGTCACCCGCCGCGACGACCTCGGCGTCTACCGGCGCCTGGGTGTTGCGCAGCTTCACCGAGACGCGGCGCGGCGCGGCGCTCAAGACTGCGCCATCAAGCCAGTTGAGCTCGCCGACGCGCACGACGTCGCGGGCCAGGGCGGCATGGGGGCCGACAACCACGCGGCGCGCCTCCGGCTCCAGGTGCACCACGTAGAGCGGCTCCTCGACGCCACCGATGCCAAGCCCGCGGCGCTGGCCGATGGTGTAGTTGATAATCCCCTCATGGCGGCCCAGCACGCGGCCTTCCAGATCGACGATCTCGCCAGCGTCAAGGGCTCCGGGGCGCAGCCGCTCGACCACCCGCGCGTAGGAGCCGTTGGGCACGAAACAGATATCCTGGCTGTCGGGCTTTGCCGCCACCGGCAGGGCGAAGCGTTCGGCCAGGGCGCGGGTCTCGCGCTTCGGCAAACCGCCCAGTGGAAAGCGCAGGAAGTCGAGCTGCGCCTGGGTGGTGGCGAAGAGGAAGTAGCTCTGGTCCCGGCTGTCGTCGACGGCGCGCAAGAGCTGCCCCCGCCCGTCCGCTCCGGCCTCGCGGCGCACATAGTGGCCGGTCGCCAGCGCGTCGGCGCCCAGCGCCCGCGCCTGGCCCAGCAGATCGTGGAATTTGACCGACTGATTGCAGCGCACGCAGGGGATCGGCGTCTCGCCGCGCAGGTAGCTCTCGGCGAAGTCCTCCATCACCGCTTCGCGGAAGCGGCTCTCGTAGTCCAGCACGTAATGCGGGATGTCGAGGGTCTCGGCGACCCTGCGGGCGTCGTAGATATCCTGTCCGGCGCAGCAGGCGCCCTTCTTCTCCACCGCCGCGCCATGGTCGTAGAGCTGCAGGGTGATGCCGACGACCTCGTAGCCCGCCTCTTTCATCAAGGCGGCCGTGACCGAGGAGTCGACGCCGCCGGACATGGCGACGACGACGCGGGTCTCGGCGGGGGGCTTATCGAAACCGAGCTCGTTCATGCCGCAGGCATATAGGCTATGCGGCGGGGCATTGCAAAGGCCGTGTCAGTCGGACAGCAGGGCCTTGAGCTGATCGATCGGACCGGAATCGACCAGCACCGAGAGGCTGGCCGAGAAGTGGCCGCGCGGATAGATGTGCAGCTTGTCGCCGGTGACGCCCCAGCGCCGCGCCAGGCGGCGGCCGCCGGTGTAGGGGGTGATGACGTCCGCCTGACCGAGCACCATGACGACCTTTCCACGCAGCTCCTCCGGCAGGTCTCCGGGCTCGAGCAGCGGTTTCCAGGTTTCGACCTCGCGTTCCCTCCAGCCGGCCTGCTCCATCCGCCGCTTCAGCCCGAGCCGCCGGGTCAGCGCGCCGCGATAGGCAAGGTTCATCAGCTCGCCGCTGGTCGCGATCAGCAGCCCGGCGTCGGGCCGGCAGGCCTGGGGCCAGTGTCGGCTATGGCTGAGGATCAGCTGGTTGGTCAGCGAGCCGAGCGAGACGCTGGCCGTCGCCACCCGGGTGCTGCCCAGGCCGCGCGCCCAGGCGATCACCACCGCGACCTCGGCCAGCCAGGCCTGGAACAGCTCGATCAGGCCGAGCGGGCCGCGCCCGATCACCGGATCGGCCGGACAGATGCCCGGAAGGCAGCGGCGGTTGTGCCAGGGTCCCTCGATGCGGATCACCCGCACCCCCTCGCGCACCAGGGCATGGCTTGGGTCGTCGCGCTGCGGCCACATCTCCTCTTCCATCAAAATACCGTGCAGGAAGATCACTGTGCGCTCGGCATCCGGAGCGGGCTCCAGCACGCGGGCGCGGGCCAGATCGCCGAGCACCGGCGAGGGGAAACGGATGAAGTACTCGCGGCCAAGAGTGCTGGGAACCGCGTGGGAGACTTCGACCCGCGGCAGCGGTCCAGGCGTATAGGCGCCGTCGGGGTCGGCGAGCCGCTGGCCGTGCCGCTGCATCACCTCCTCCGGTTCCGGAACCCGCCAGAGCAACGGCTCGACCCGGCTGTTGATGCCCATGAAAGCCGCGCGCGACAGGGCGTAGTAGGTCGCCAGTTGCTGGCGGGTCAGTTCGGCATCGACCAGAGTTTCGGGCTGTGGCGGCGTCTTGGCATAGAAGGCCGCGTCCCAGCGCAGCAGGACCTTGTCATAGGCGGCGCGGCGGCGCGCCACCTCCTCCAGCGCCAGACGCCAGCGCAGCTTCGGCGGCTTGCGCCAGCCGAGCTCTTCCTGAAAGCGGACAGGATCGCCATCGGCCAGCGTCGCCGCCGCCCAGGCCCGCGAAAGCGGCAGGTAGCGCGTGGTGATGTACCAGAGCGCCGCCTGATCGAACCAGGGCTTCAACAGCATGCGCCCCAGTGCGCCGTCGAGGTAGCCGGCGGCGAGCGGCGGCGGCAGGACTCCGGCGTCGGTCGCGCGGCGGCGGATCATCGCGGCACGCCCGGCCAGGCCTCGTCGGACAGCGCCTTGATCTCGCGGCGGAAGGGCACGGCGTCGCCCGGCGGCTCGGCGTCAAGTTCGCGGGCATAGCGGTGGCCGCTGTAGACGGCGTGGACGATCGCGCCTGGCGCGTAGGCGTCTCCGATCAGGTGAAGGCTCTCGATGCCGGCCTCCTTCAGCCGCACCTCGTCCGACGCCAGCTCCAGGTAGATCTCTTCCTTCGGCAGGCGCGCCGTCAGCATGAGCAGGGAGTCGAAGACGATTCTCCGCTCGCGGCCGCTGTAGACGCAGGCCGCCGTCGCCTCGCCCGGCGCCAGGCGCTTGAGTTCCAGCAGCGGCTCGATCTCGACCCCCAGCTCGATCAGCCGCGTCTGGATGCGCCCCTGCTCCATGCTATTGTGGGTCCAGGTCGAGACATCGGCCGCCGGAGTCAGCAAGGTGACTTCCCTCCCGGCCTCGCGCAGCAGCTCGGCCAGCACGCCGCCGAGATAGTAGTGGTCGTCGTCGTAGATCAGCACCCGCCCTTGCGGCAGCCGGCCGGCATGGATGTCGTCGGGGGTGAAGACCTCGAGCTCGCCGGCCCCGGGGATCGCCCAGGCATGCTGCCGGCCGACGCCGTCGCGCCGCCAGGTTGCGCCGGTGGCGAGCGCCACGTGCTGGAAACCGAACTCCAGGATCTCGGCCGCCGAGAGCGCGCACTGGCGGTAGATCTCGACGTTCGGCGCGACCAGCAGCTGCTGCTCCCGGTAGTCGCGCACCCGGCTGTAGGTCGAGAGCCCCGGCAGCCTTGCCTCATCGGTCACCCGGCCGCCCAGCTCCTCGCGCGCCTCGGCCAGCACTACTTCGTAGCCGCGCTGCGCCAGGGCGCGCGTGGCCTCAAGGCCGGCCGGACCTGCGCCGACCACCAGCACCTTCGCGTCGCTCGTCTTGGGGGCGATGCGCTCGGGATGCCAGCCCTTGCGCCACTCCTCGGCCATGGTCGGGTTCTGGGTGCAGCGGATCGGCGAGTAGGTGAAGTCGCCGGAGACGCAGATGTTGCAGCCGATGCACTCGCGGATCGCCTCGAGCCGTCCCTCCTCGATCTTGCGCGGCAGCCAGGGGTCGGCGATCGAGGGCCGGGCGGCGCCGATCATATCGAGCACGCCGCGCTTCACCTGGCGGACCATGGCATCGGGCGAGGTGAAGCGGCCGACGCCGACCACCGGCTTGCTGGTCACCTGCTTGACGAAGGCGACCTGCTCTTCCTGGCCGCCCTCGTCCTGAAAGCGGGCGGTGACCGAGTCGTTCTTCCAGTTGCTGACGTTGACGTCCCAGAGGTCGGGCAGTTCGGCCAGCATCTCCACTACTTCGCGGCCCTCGGCATCGCTGGCGATGCCGTTCTCGCCGAGCAGCTCATCGACGGCGAAGCGGAAGGCGACGGCGCAGTCGTGTCCGACCGCGTCCTTGGTTTCCTCCAGCAGCTCACGGATCAGCCGCACCCGATTCTCCAGGCTGCCGCCGTACTCGTCGCTGCGGTGGTTGGTCCGGCGCGACAGGAAGTGCATCGGCAGGGCGAGATTGTGCCCGGAATAGACATAAATGATGTCGAACCCGGCCTCCCGTGCCCGCAGCGCCGCCTGGCGATGGCGGCGGCGGAAATCGCGGATGTCCGAAAGCGACATCGCCCGCGCCTGGACCGGATCGTAACCGTCATAGGGCATGTGGGAGGGCGCGAGGAGCGGCTCGCGGCTATAGCGGTTGGCCGTCGTGTGGGCGTTGTGAACCAGCTCGACCCCTGCCAGGGAGCCGAATTCGTGGATCGCGTCAGTGGAGCGCCTGAGCGCCGGGATATCGCGCTCGTCCCACAGCCGGGCTTCGACGTGGGTGACTTCGGAACTGGGGTGGATTTCGCACTCCTCGGTACAGATCACCGCCCAGCCGCCCTCGGCCTTGACCCCGCGCGACACGGCGATCGCGGTCGGATGCTCGTGCCCCATGCCGTTGCAGTGGGGCACCTGATAGAAGCGGTTGCGGGCGGTCACGGGCCCGATGCGGACCGGCTCGAAAAGAATGTCGTATCGCGGATCGCGCGGCATGAAGACCTCAAGTCATGGGGAGTGCCGCGCTAGAATAAGCGGGACGGCGAGCGTGGCGCCATGGGCGATTTGCCCGGTTATGGCCGTCAACGCGGCATCGCGGGCCAGCCGGTGCGGATCAGGCGACCCTCCTCCTCACCCAGCAGCGGCGCCGCGCGCATCAAGCGGTCGAGTTCGGATTCCAGACGCGCCGTGCCGCGCGCCTCGGGCCGCAGGGCATCGAGGCTCGCGCCGCTGGCTGCGAGCGCCAGGACATTGCGCCAGCCCTGTTCCTCGCGGCAGGCAACGCCGATCACGCCTCGCCGGGACTGCTCCTCGATCGCCTCGTAGTAACGGCAGTAGCGGCCGTCACCGTCCAGGAAGCTGATGAAGACGCGCAGTTCGCCGCCGGCAATGCGGTGCGCCTGGCTGCTCGCGCGGCGATCCAGCGCGGTGCCGAGCGGCTTGCGTTCCAGCAGCTGGCGCTCCGCGGCGACGACCCTGCCAGCATCGAGCGCGGCGGGAGTGGCAAGCTCCTCCAGCTCGGGCGCGGCGAGAACTAGCGCCAGAATCAGCAACCCGGCCGCCAGAACGGCCAGCAGCAGAGCGCGGCCCGGGCGCGGTCCGGCGACGTCATTGCAAGGCGGCGATGCAAGTTCCCTCCGTTCCAGCTCCTGCGTCCCTCCACCGTCCGGCGTAAGCTCCGCTTCCAGCCAGCTCGGGATATCTTCCTGCAGCAGATCCTGGAAAGCTTCCTCAGCCAGCTTGCCGGCCTCGCTCAGGAGCGCGCTGCGCCGCTGCAGCTCGGGGTTGCGGTCGATAGCGGCCTTGACCTCGGAAAGACGTTGCGGGGTCAGCTCGCCGTCGGCCGCGGCGATCAGCAGATCGTCGGGAAAGCCGGCCCGCCCCGCTTCGCGCGGGGCCACCTCCAGACCGAGATCGAGGGCATGCGCCAGTCCGGCGCGGGCGCGCGCCAGATAGACGGTAAGATCGGAGAGGGGGATTTCTTGGGTCCTGGCCGCTTCACTGTAGCTCAGGCCTTCGATATCGACCAAGGCCAGGACCAGACGCTGTGCCTCCGGAAGCTCGGCGACCGCCAGGCGCGCGTTGTGCAGGATCATCCGGTCCTCGCGCCGCCAGGCCACCCCCTCGCCGCGCCCCGCCCGCCATTCCGGCCGATCGGAAATGCCCTGCAGCAGGCGAAAGACCCAGCTGTCGAAACGCATCCCCTGCGGCCAGCTATCGAGGCTGACGAAGGCGCGCTGCAGCGTGGCAGCAACCAGCGGATCGCCAGCCTCGGTCGAGCCTGTCAGCGCCGCGGCCAGACGCCGCAGGCGCGGCAGCAAGGCCGCCAGCATTGCGCGCGCGTCATGCAGCTCCACGGGACGTCTCTTTCGACAACAGCATTCGGCGACAGGTTAACGGGGCGAAGCCGCGAGGTCAGGTGGTTTTCGGGAAGCAGACGACGTGGCCGTCTGCCTCACCCGGCTCGCCGAAACGGTGGCCGGGAAAGGCAGGGCACGATAACCCGGCTAGGCGACCTCTTCCTGCTTAATGCGGCGTCGCGCCGCTTCGATGATGAAGCCGCTTCTGCGGCCAGGGAGTTTTCGGGCCTTAGCGATCGTGTCGATCCGCTCGAGCAGGCTCTTGGGCACGTCGAGGGTGATCTTCACCGCCGGATCGTCGAGCACAGGAGCCTCGACCAACACGGCCAGGGCTCCCTCGTTCTCCGGATCTGCCAGGACCTCGTCCAGGCTCGACGGCTCCGGAACTTCGTCGCCATCCTCAACCATACCTTCGATATGGAGTTGCAAGGCCTCTTCCGCCTTTCGCTGCGCCTCCTCAGCGTTATCTCCTGCAGTGATGCATCCGGGGAAGTCCGGAAAGTCAACGCCATAGCAGCTATCTGGTTCCTTCCGCAGCAAGGCGATGTAAAATTTACGCATCAGATTAGATCCCTTCCTTGGGTTTCACGTGGGGTGCGTTGCCCCTGCGTCGAACCTGGCTACTTAGGGCGGCCAGGCCCAACCGGCCTGCCGGTAAACCGAGCGAACCGTCTTCTTCGGAAGATCCTTAGCCGGGTACACCACCGTCACTCGCCCCTTCTTCGTGGGGTGCTTGAACTGGCGATGGGAGGTGCCACTGCCCGACTTAATCTCAAACCAGCCGTCATCCTTGAGGGCCTTAATCAGCTTACGAGAATCAGTTATCATATTTTACTCCCTAAAATATGGAGAAAATATGGACTTTGACGATCCCGACCAAGATCGAAAGGCTCTTTGGGAACCTAGTCCGCCGGCGCTGCGAGGCCCATGTCCCAGAAACCGATCTCCAGCTCCACCGCGGTGGTGAAGATCCGGGCAAGGGACGGCCAGCGCGGCGAAGACTTGGGGTTACCGGCAAGTCCACGCTGCCCGGCGAGCCGGTCGAGCTGCTGCCGCGAGCGCGTGGCGGCCTCCTGGAAATCCTCACCGGCGTACATCTCGATCCATGCCCGATAGGGATTGCCATCCAGTCTGGTATCGGGGTTTGCGGCGATCCAGGCGCCGATCTCGGCATAGCCGAGAAAACAGGGAGCCAGCGCCGTCAGCAGATCGAGCAGGTCGCCGCTCTGGCCGATGTCGAGGACGTAGCGAGTATAGAGCATGTTGGCCGGAGCCTCGGGCACCGACTGCAGCTCGTCCTCGCCGATCCCCCACTCGGCGCAGTAGCCGACGTGCAGGGCCATCTCCTCGACGATCAGACCGTTCACCGTAGCCGTACAGGCGCGCATATCCTCCAGGCTTTGGGATTTGACCACGGCCAGCGCCCAGGCCCGTGCGAAATGCTTGAGGAAGAGGTAGTCCTGCTTCAGGTAGTGGCGGAAGCAGGCTTCGGGCAGCGTGCCGCGCGCCAGCTGCCGGACGAAGGCATGGCGCGTATAGGCCTGCCATGGCTCATGCGCGTGCGATTTCAGCGCTTCGAAGAGGGGCATGTCCGCCACCCCTAGCCGAGCAGCAGGTTGCGGGTGCTGCCAGGCAGCTTCACCGTCAGGCCGTCGAGCTCCGGCGTGATCACGATCTGGCAGCCGAGCCGCGAGGTCTTCTGCAGGTCGAAGGCGAGATCGAGCATGTCTTCCTCGTCCTCGGAGGGCTCCTCCAGCTTGTCGAACCACGCCGACTCGACGATCACATGGCAGGTCGAGCAGGCCAGCGAGCCCTCGCAGGCGCCCTCGATGTCGATGTCGTGGCGGTGGGCGATCTCCAGCACCGAGAGGCCCTCGGGCGCCTCGACTTCGCGCTGGGTGCCGTCGCGTTCGATAAAGGTCATCTTGGGCATGCCGGATTCCGCTCTGGTCGTGTCACTGCAGCTGAGAAGACGCCCGCTACTTAAGTCCTGATTCGTTTCTTGACCCTATCGGAAATGCTTCATCTCTTACCACCATGCCTCCTAGCCGGCCAAGAGATGCCCGGCTAGGAGGCACCGGCCGAATGCGTTGGGAACATGTAGTGGATCGACAGGTGCACCAGCTCGGCGCAGATCACGAAGACGAGAATCCTGAAGATCCACTTGTTTGCCTCAGGCGATAGGGACAGCCGCGCGCCCAGGATACCGCCGGCGATGCTGCCGAGGCCCAGTGCCACCCCCAACGTCCAATCGATATCGCCCCTGTAGGCGAACACCAGCATGGCGACCAGGGTGGTGGGAATCAGCGCCGCACTCTTGATGGCATTGGCCTGCACCAGCGGAAGACCCACAGTCAAGGTCAGCGCCAGCAGGAGGTAGGTCGCGCCGTCGAGCACGATGAAGCCGAGCCAAACGCCGATGCCAGTAAAAAGCAGGAACTCGCGCAAGCCGTAGCGCACCGGACCGGGCACGGCTGAGGCGATCGCCTGCTTCAGCTTGGTGAACAGCAGCACCAGCGCCACCAGCACCGCCGCGGTGATGGCCAGCCCGAGGTCGCGGCCGGGCACCAGTTCGGCAAGTCCGGCGCCGGCGAGCCCGCCAATCGCCACCGGCAGGCTGATCTTGACGGCAAGGCCCCACAGCAGCACCTTGCTGCGCTGGAAACTGGCGGTGGCCGACAGTGCACCGATCAGCACCGGTATGCGGTTGGTGGCGTTGGCTGAGAGCGGATCGAGCCCGATCATCATCAGGATCGGCAACGACACCGCCGAGCCCGATGACGCCGCCGTGTTGAGAAATCCGCACGCCAGCCCCGCCGCCAGGCACAGCAGTAGCGCCCAGATCTCATAGTCCAAAGCCATCCCGCCCCCGTCGTCTCCGAGCGTCCTTGTGCCTAAATGAAGACCTTAGCACAAATTTTTGCGTCACCCCTGCGCGCGCCCGGCGCCGTCCCGGAGATGCGCAGCGGCCGCCGCGATCATCTCAGCCGCCCGGGCCAGCTCGCTGCCCGTGGTGAAGCGCCCCAGGCCGATGCGGAAGGCTTGCGAGGCCGATTCCTCCGGCACACCGAGCGCGCGAATCACGTAGGAGGGCTCGACCGAGGCGGAGCTGCAGGCCGAGCCGGTGGAGAGCGCGAGGCGCGGCAGGGCTTTCAGCAGCTCCTCGCCACGCAAGCCGGGAATCCGCAGATTGAGATTGCCCGCCACCCGGTAGTCGAGATCGCCGTTCACCTCCAGATCCGGCAGGCGTTTGCGCAGGTCTTCCAGGAAGCGCGCGCGCAAGGCCAGCAGGCGCTTGCCCTCGTCCTCCATCTCGCGCGCGGCGAGCGCCGCGGCGGTCCCCAGGCCAGCGCAGAGCGCCGGCGACAGCGTCCCGGAACGGGTCGCCCGCTCCTGCCCGCCGCCGTCCATCATGGGATCGAGGCGCACCCGCGGCCGGCGGCGAATGTAGAGCGCGCCGATGCCCTTGGGCCCGTACATCTTGTGGCCGGAGACCGAGAGCAGGTCGATGTTCATGGCGCCGACGTCGAGCGGGATCTTGCCGACGGCCTGGGCGGCATCCGTATGGAACAGCGCGCCCTTCTCGCGGCAGAGGGCGCCGATCTCGGCCAGCGGTTGGATCGTGCCGATCTCGTTGTTGACCGCCATGATCGAGACCAGCGCGGTCTCGCTGGTGATCGCCGCCTCCAGTTCCGCAAGCTCGACCAGCCCGCTGGCCTGGACCGACAACCAGGTGACGCGATGCCCCTCGCGCTCCAGGCGCTTGGCCGATTCCAGCACGCATTTGTGTTCGGTCTCGGCGATCACGAGGTGCGGCCTACGGTCCTTGAGGAAACGCGCCGCGCCCTTGACCGCCAGATTGTTGGATTCCGTTGCGCCGGAGGTGAAAATCACCTCGCGGGGCTCGGCCTTGAGCAGGGCGGCGAGATCGCTGCGCGCTTTCTCGACCGCCTCGGCGGCGTCCCAGCCGTAGGCGTGCTCCACGGAGTGCGGATTGCCGAACTGCTCGGTGAAGTAGGGCAGCATCGCCTCGACGACACGCGGATCGCAGGGCGTGCTGGCCTGGTAATCGAGATAGATCGTGTCCCTGGCGCGGTTTTCGCTCATGCCGCCGAGGACTCCGCATTGCGCCGATAAATCTCCCGCCAAACCTCCAGCGCGCGGACGAGATCGGCGCGGGCCGTCGCCCAGCCGCTGGAAATCCGGATCGCGCTGCGCGCCTCCTCCTCGCTGGCGCCCATGGCGCGCAGCACGTGGGAGGGCGCGACCTTGCCCGAGGAGCAGGCGGAACCGGCGGAGATCGCCACTCCGGCGAGATCGAAGGCGACCACCTGGGTTTCCGCGGAGACGCCCGGCATCAGAACACAGGTAGTGTTGGGCAGGCGCGCCGTCTCGGCGCCATAGATCTTTGCTTTCGGACAGAGGTCGCGGATTTCCTCCTCCAGCGCCAGCCGCCAAGCATCCATCTGCCGCCAGTCCTGCAGCGCTGCGACAGCGGCCTGGGCGGCCGCGGCGAAGCCGGCGATCGCGGCGACGTTCTCGGTTCCAGCGCGGCGGCGGCGCTCCTGTCCGCCACCCTTGATCTGGCTGGCGAATTCGAGGCCCGGGCGCAGCACCAGCGCGCCGCTGCCCTGGGGCCCGCCCAGCTTGTGCGCGGAGATCGAAAGCAGGTCCACGCCGAGCCCCGCGACGTCGACCTCCATCTTGCCGAAAGCCTGCACCGCGTCGCAGTGAAGCAGAGCGCCGTGGCGGTGGCAGATTTCGGCGGCGGCGGCGACGGGCTGTACCGCACCGGTCTCGTTGTTGGCCAACATCAGGCTGACCAGCGCCGGCATCCGGTTCTCCGCCAGCCTGTCTTCCAAGGCATCCAAGTCGAAAAGACCCGCGGCGCTCAGTGGCAGCGTCTCGACCCCCTGCAGCGCCAGCACGGAGTCGTGCTCTCCGGCCGAGGCGAGCAGCCGCTGGCGTCCGGCACCGCGGATCGCAAGATTGTTGGCCTCGGTGCCGCCGCTGGTGAAGATCAGATCGGCGGCGCGGCAGTTCAGCAGTTCCGCCAAGCCTCGGCGGGCATCCTCGACCCGCTTGCGCGCCGCCCGGCCGTAGCGATGCACCGAGGAGGCGTTGCCGGTCTCGGCCAAGGCCGCTGTCATCGCAGCCAGGGCCTCCGGCCGCAGCGGAGCGGTGGCGTTGTAGTCCAGATAGACCGGGGCCGCCGCCGCTGCCATTACCTTGAGGAGCCGCTGGCCCGGCTCGGCTTTACCACTTCGCCGTCGCCGTCGCCGGAACGCTTCAGTTCGGCAACCTCGGCCGAGGCCGCGTCGCGTTGCTGTTCCAGCTCGGTGATCCGGCCGCGCAGGCTGTGTACCTCGTCCATCAGACCCTGCAGGGCGCGCGCGACCGGGTCCGGCAGGTCGCCGACGGGCGTGCCATAGGCGACGAAGGGCTGCTGCTCGCCGGTCTTCTTGGAGGGACCAACGACGCGGCCTGGATTGCCGACCACCGTGGCACAGTCGGCGACGTCTTTGGTGATCACAGAATTGGCGCCGACCCGGGCGTCCCGGCCGACGGTGATCGGACCGAGCACCTGCGCGCCGGACCCGATGATGGCGCCGTCCTGGATCGTCGGATGGCGCTTCTGGTCGCGCTGGCTCTGGCTGTCCACCGAAGGTGCGACGCCGCCCAGAGTGACGTCATGGTAAATGGTGACGTCGTCGCCGATCTCGCTGGTTTCGCCGATCACCACGCCCATGCCGTGGTCGATGAAGAACCGCTTGCCAATCTTGGCGCCGGGATGGATTTCGATACCGGTCATCATGCGACCGAAGTGGGAAATCAGGCGGCCGAGGAAGTACCAGTTTCTGCGCCAGCAGGCATTGGCCAGGCGGTAGAACATCACCGCCTGAAACCCCGGATAGGCAAAGACCACCTCGGCACGCGAGCGCGCCGCGGGATCCCGCTCCATCATGGCGTCGATTTCTTCGCGTAAAGTCTTGAACATCGCTCGGCTCGTCAGATACTCTCCGCCGCTTCTTCGAGAAGGGAGGCCGCGACCCGATCCTGCTCGCCTCGACAGCCTATCTCAAGGGAGATGGGACTTCCCGATATTTCGGTCAAGTAATCGGGCGCACAGGTCAAATATGTAATGCGCAAAGGCAAACAATCGGCGGCAAACTTCTCGAAGTACGACGACCTCTATTAAGCCTCGAACGAAAATCAGGAAAATCATGCCCGACGTCATCATCAACGGACCCGAAGGGCGCTTGGAAGGGCGTTATCAGCATGGAGCCGAGGCCACTGCGCCGGTCGCTCTGATGCTGCACCCCCATCCGCAGCACGGCGGGACGATGAACAACAAGGTCGTCTACACGCTCTATCATACCTTCGCAGAGCGTGGCTTCTCGGTGCTGCGTTTCAACTTCCGCGGCGTCGGCCGCTCCCAGGGCAGCTTCGACCGCGGCGAGGGCGAGCTCTCCGACGCCGCCTCGGCTCTGGACTGGCTCCAGGGCTTCAACGAGAACGCCCGCCAGTGCTGGATCGCCGGCTTCTCCTTCGGCGCCTGGATCGGCATGCAGCTGCTGATGCGCCGGCCGGAGATCAGCGGCTTCATCTCGGTGTCGCCGCCGGCCAACATGTACGACTTCTCCTTTCTCGCGCCCTGCCCCTCCTCGGGCCTGATCCTGCAGGGCAAGGACGACGATCTGGTGCCCGAGCCGGCGGCCGCCAAGCTGGTCGAGAAGCTCTCGAGCCAGAAGGGCATCGAAATCGACTATCGCGTGATGAAGGGCGCCAACCACTTCTATCAGGGCAAGCTCGACCTCCTGGGCAGTGAGGTCGGCGGCTATCTGGACGGCGCCATGGGTGCTGCCGGCAGCAAGCAGAAGACCGCGAAACGGTAACTGCCGGCGGGCGACAGCGGCTTCAGGCCGGCGGCCTGCCCGCGCGGCGCGCGGCATGATAGATGCCGCCGGTGATCGGCTCGGCAACGCCGGTGGTCCCCGGCAGCGACAGCGGCCAGCCCTCCAGGGAGCGCACAGCGAGATAGGCGAAGGCCTGGGCCTCCAAGGCATCGCCGTTCCAGCCGACGGCTTCGACCGGCTCCACCGCGACCTCCAGGCGTGACGCCAGGGAGTCCATCAGAACCGGATTGTGCCGTCCGCCGCCGGTCACCAGCCAACGGCGGGGCGGCGCGGGAAGCAAGGACAGCGCCCGGGCGACGGACTCGACGGTGAAGGCGGTCAGCGTCGCCGCGCCATCCTCCAGAGCGAGCGATTCCACCGGCGCCGGATCGAAGGCGTTGCGGTCGAGGGACTTCGGCGCCGGCGCGGCGAAATAGGGATGGTCCAACAGTCTTTGCAGAGCCTCTGTATCGACCTTACCCGCCTTGGCCAGGCGCCCGCCTTCGTCGAATCCGGTCTTGCCTCTGCGCGCCACCCAGTCGTCGATCAGGGCGTTCGCCGGTCCGGTATCGAAGGCCAGCAGATTGCCTTCGCCTTCCCCGATCCAGGTGACGTTGCCGACGCCGCCAAGATTCAGCACCGCCAGGGGGCGCGGCAGTTCGGCCGAAAGCGCGGCGTGATAGAGCGGCGCGAAGGGCGCCCCCTGACCGCCGGCGGCGACATCGGCGCTGCGGAAGTCGTTGACCACGGGAATCCGGGTCGCCCGCGCCAGCAGGCCGCCATCGCCGATCTGCCAGGTCCGGCGGCGCGCCGGGGCGTGCAGGATGGTCTGTCCATGGAAGCCGAGAACTTCGACCCGCTCGCGCGGCAGGCCGGCGTAGTCGAGCAGGCGGCGGACCGCCTCGGCGTGCAGCAGGGTTAGTTCCCGCTCGATCTGCGCCACCTTGCCCTCGCCGTCGAGCAGTCTGCGCAGCCGTTCGCGGAAATCCTTCTCATAGACGACAGTGGTCGCCAAACCTGGGCGGACGTAGCTCCAGCCGTCGGTTTCGATCAGTGCGGCGTCGATGCCGTCGAGCGAGGTTCCGCTCATCAGCCCAAGGGCGATCCTGCTGGTCGAGCTGGTCATGGGGCGGTCATCGGCGGGAAACTCTCGCGGCGCGTTGTTCCGGTCCCCCGTTCATGCTAAATGACCGCGCTCTCCGCAACCTGAATTACCGCAGCATCCCATGGCCATGCCCCGTTCCGACCTCGTCCGCATCCTGCAAGACCGCGGCTACATCCACCAGTGCACCGATCTGGGGGCGCTCGACGCGCTGGCCGCGGAGTCCATGGTGACCGCCTACGTCGGCTACGACGCCACCGGGGACAGCCTGCACATCGGCCACCTGGTGTCGATCATGATGCTGCGCTGGATGCAGAAGACCGGACACCGGCCGATCGCGCTGATGGGCGGCGGCACCACCAAGGTCGGCGACCCCTCGGGCAAGGACGAGAGCCGGCAGCTGCTCGACGACGCGCAGATCGACTCCAATATCGCCAGCATCCGCCGCAGCTTCGAGAACTTCCTCGACTTCGGAAACAGCGGAAATTCGGCGCTGCTGGTCAACAACGCCGACTGGCTAGACGCCCTGGAGTACATTCCCTTCCTGCGCGATGTCGGGCGGCACTTCACCATCAACCGCATGCTGACCTTCGATTCCGTCAAGCTGCGGCTCGACCGGGAGCAGCCGCTAACCTTCCTGGAATTCAACTACATGATTCTCCAGGCTTACGACTTCATGGAGCTGAACCGCCGCACCGGCTGCCGTCTGCAGATGGGCGGATCCGACCAATGGGGTAACATCGTCAACGGCATCGACCTGGCGCGCCGGGTCGAAGGCACGGAGCTCTTCGGCTTGACCACGCCGCTGATCACGACTGCCTCGGGCGCCAAAATGGGCAAGACCGCGAGCGGCGCGGTCTGGCTCAACGCCGAGCGCCTCTCGGCCTTCGACTACTGGCAGTACTGGCGCAACACCGAGGACGCCGACGTCGGCCGCTTCCTGCGCCTCTTCACCGATCTGCCGCTGGAGGAAATCGCCAGGCTGGAGGCACTACAGGGCCAGGAGATCAACGAGGCGAAGAAGATTCTCGCCTTCGAGGCGACCAAGCTCTGCCGCGGCGAAGCGGCCGCTACGCAGGCGGCCGAAACCGCACGCCAGACCTTCGAGGAAGGCAGCCTGGCGGAGAACCTGCACAGCATCGAACTGTCCCGGGACCGGCTCGGCGAAGGGGTGCCGCTGTTCGTGCTGTTTACCGAGGCCGGGCTGACCGACAGCAATGGCGCGGCGCGGCGGCTGATCAAGGGCGGCGGTGCCCGTCTCAACGACAAGCCGATCGGCGACGAAGCTCAGCCTGCACAAGCCGAGGATTTCGATAGCGATGGCATCCTGAAGCTCTCGGCCGGCAAGAAGCGCCACGCCCTGATCAAGCTGCGTTAAGCTTTACCTGACACTGGTGCCCGTTCCATCGGGATAGGCCTGCGGTACGAACTGGTTCTCCTCGCCGTCGTCCTCGCTCTGCACCTCGAAGAGACCGCGAAGAAAGCCGGGCGTCAGCGCGGAGAGCGGATTGACGCTGACATCCGGATCGTCCAGCGGACCCTCGATGGCGTAGACCACGCCGATCACGCCGCCACCCTCGCCGCCGGTCAGGATGTCTCCGAGAATCGGGATCGACCCCAGGATCTGGTTGACGGCGTAGGCCGGCACCAGGGTTCCGCCCAAATCCAGCCTGTCGGTTTCGAAGTTCGCCGTGCCCTTGATGGTGATGCCCAGACCGGGACCGTAGGCGCGCAGCAGGTCGGTCCGCATCACGCCGTCCTCCAGCGTGAAGTCCCCGGTGAAGCGGTTGAAGCCGATGCCATCGCCCGACAGCAGGTCGCCGATGCCTGTCAGCAGCGCCGCACTCAGCAAGCGCGCCAGGAGAGGCGCTTCGACCAGGCGGTAGTTGACGGCCTCGACACTCGCCTGCAGCGGACCCTTGGGGAGCGGCCCGGGAGAATGCCCGCGGACCTCAAGCTGCCCGCCTTCGAGCGTATCGACCCAGTCCATGGCGCGCAGCACTGCCCCGGCATCGTCGGCCCGGACCAGCAGTCCGTACTCCGAGGGCCGGGTGGCGTCGACGCCTGGACCGAAGTCGATCTCGAAGCGCTTTTCCGCGATGCCAGAGTCCTCGGCGACGCTTTGCCCGTCGGCGCGCCACAACGGGCGCGGGACGCTGCCATCGATCTCGATCACCTCCCAACCCTGGGTGCCGCGCTGCAGCTCGAAACCGACATTCTCGAGATAGCGTCCCTCGCCCAAGACGACCTTCTGCAAGCGCTCCCCGGCGACCCGCAGCGGCGTATAGCTTTCCTCTGCGGCCTGCTCCGGGGCAGCCTCCTCGGGCGGACTGTCGCCCTCTTCATCCTCGGAGAGCAGGCCGGAGAGGTCCAGCTCGCCGCCGCCGATGTTGACCTCGACGCCCTCGCCATAGCGGCGCAGCGTGGTATTGACTAGAAAGCTCTGCTGCAGCCGCAGTTCCGAAAAGCTGGCGGAGATTACATCCTGGCTCTCGGGGTCGACCGAGAAAGCGCCGCGCGCGATGAAGTCTCCGGCATTGAAGTCCACGCCGTTGATCGCAAGCAGACCGGAGTTGTCGAACAGGAGTACGGCGGCGACTGAGGCGGGTTCGCCGGCCGGCTTTTCCCACTCCAGGAGAGGCAGCGCCAGAGTCGCGGAAGCAAGGTTCGCGGAGACCCCCGCCTCGCCGGAGCCGTCGCTGCGTTCGCGTACCTCGAAGCCGGCGGCGAAGGGCCCCGCCAGGTAGTCGCCTGTCTCCAGGCCGAAGTCCGCCAGCTGCGCCGCTTCGACCCGCGGCGCGTCGACATCGAGCTGGGTCGTGAATTCCCTGCCGCCTTCGAAAAACTCTTCCCAGTGGATGTTGACGGGAATTCCGCCGAAGACCGCACCCCCCTGTAGGGTCATGCCGTCCTTTTGCAGGTCCAGATCGAGGTCGCCGTCGGTGACGCCCTGACCGAGCAGCAGCTCGCGAATCGCGACCTCGCTCAGTTCACCTTTTGCCTCAACCTGAACGCCGTCGAAAGTCAGCTCGTCGATCAGAGGGTAGCCCATCTTGACCTGCGCCGCGGCGGAGCCGCTAATGCTCGCCGGATCGAGGCCGAGCCCCTCGATCAGCCGCAGACGCGGGTGATTGAGCAGTTCCAGCGCCGCGCTCAACGGACCGCGCGGAGCGAAATCGATCTGGGCCTTGGAGACTTCGGTATCGAAGTCGTAGAGCGTGACCGTGGAGCCCGGGCTGCGGATCTCGCCGATACCGCCTTGCTCGACCGAGAAGGTCATGCTGTCCGCATCGAAGACGGCTGTCCCGTTGATTCCGGTGATCGGCGGCATTGGACGCAGAAAGTGGACCTCCAGATCGTCAAAGCGGTAGCTGCCATCCAGACGCTTGACCAAAAGCTTCTCGGGATCCATGTCCGGCAGGCTGAGGCTGACATGCACCGCGGCGTCGGTCGCCCCGCCCGCAGTGACGTTCTCGCTGACCCAGCTGCGGCCGTTGCCGGGGCTGTCCACCGGCCAGAGGAGCGGAATGTCGTCGCTACCGATATCCGCTGCCTTGGCCTCGATCGCAACGCCCAAGCCGGCCTCGGACCACTGCAGGTTGGCACTGACCGCCATGGAGGGGCCGGGCTGCGCGCCCAGGTCCAGCCTATAGGACAGGTTTTCGACGGCGAGCAGCCTGTCGGCGCCGGTATAGGTCGCAGCCAAGGCCAGATCCTGCAGCACGAAGGGCTGCGCATAGACCTCCGGCAGGGCCGCGGTGCCGCCCGGACTGGTCAGGGCGATGCTGACGGTCTCGATCCGGCCATCGGGGAACATCGCTCCGCTCACCGACCCGTCGGCGCGCAGGTTCACGCCTTCCAGGGGAGCGAGCTGCGGCGCCAGCCCGGCCAGCTGCTGCGGATTGAGATTGTCGAAGGACAGCACCAGTTCCAAGGATCCGATCGCGCGGTCGTAAAGCAGGGCGCCGTCGATCTTCGCGCTCGGCCCCTCCTCGTATTGCAAATCGAAGCTGGCGGAGGCGCGCAGACCCGGCTCGGCGCGTTCCAGCACGATGGTCGAAGCTGGGGTCGTCCAGGATAGCCCGAGTGGCTCGTCGCGCAGGTTCAAGACCGCATCCGTGATCGTGACCCGGCGCAGGTAGGACAGCGGCTCTTCAGGGTCGCGCTCGCTGAGCAGCTGCTGCAGCACCACCGGCGCGACAAGACCGAAATCCTGCCCCGCGCGGTCCTCGTCTGGATCGATCTTCGGCGTCATGCCGAAGCTGCCGTCTTCCCGCCGGAAAAGGTCCAGTTCGATCCCCACCAGATCGATCTCGGTCGGCGCCAGGACGCCGTTGAACAGCGCCGAAATGCTGACCCGCACATGCATCTCGGGCAACACCGCGACCACTGCGCCGTCGGGGGCCAGCACCCGCCAATCCCGGGTCCAGAGCTCCAGGCTGCGATCCCAGCCGCCCCAGGCGATCAGGGTCTCGCCGACCACGACCTCGAGTTCGGAATCGTCTGAATTGAAGGCGGCTTCGAGCTGATCGTCGAGGAACTCGACGGAGATCGGCCCCTCGCTCAAACGCCAGAAGGCGACGCCGAGCAGGATCGCGATCCCCGCGATGACGCCGATCAACGCTTCGATGACAAGTTTTCCGGAATGGCCGATCATGCCGGCCCACCCGGCGGTTCAGCGGCCTTGACCCGCTTGCTGCGCTTTCGCAGTCTGCCGGCTGACAGCAGTGCGGAAGAAAATGAATCTGGAATTCCTGCCTTCAAAGAACGACCTGCCTCATCTTGGCGATGCTGAAAGATCGGCTCTCGGCTTCGAACACTGGAAGGAAGGCCTCTCTCGGGTCACGGATCGCGAGCTGCGCGATTTCGCTCAAAAGCTATCAGACGATCCGGCGGGCCACCACTTGTTGGGCGTCATCTTCTCCACCAGCAGCTTTCTCACCCAAAGCGTTCTGACCGATCTCGCCTTCTTTTCCAAGCTCCTTCACCAGGGGCCGGAAAGTTGTCTCAGCGAAATCCTCGGCGATCTCGCCGCGAAAACGGCGCGCAACAGCGACCAGAGCGAAGTCATGGCGGAACTGCGCCGTGCCAAGCGCCGGGCAGCGCTGCTGATCGGCCTCGCCGACCTATCGGGCCGCTGGAGCCTGCCGCGGGTCTGCGAGGCGCTCTCCGACCTCGCCGATGGCGCGCTCGACGCCGCGGTGAGTCACTTGCTGCTGCGCGCCGCCGAACGCGGCGAGCTGGAACTGCGCACCTCGGAGAGCCCCTTGGAGGGCTGCGGCTACAGCGTCCTGGCGATGGGCAAGCTGGGGGCCCGGGAGCTCAACTACTCCTCCGATATCGACCTGATTTTGTTATTCGATTCCGAGAAAATCGACTATCGCCACTCGCGCGGCGTAGCCGAGGGCATGGTGCGCATCACCCGCGATCTGGTGCGTCTGCTGGAGGAACGGACGCGCGACGGCTACGTCTTTCGCACCGACCTGCGTCTGCGGCCCGATCCCGGGGCAACACCGCTGGCGATCGATATGGAAGCCGCCGTCAACTACTACGAATCCCTGGGCCAGAACTGGGAGCGCGCGGCGATGATCAAGGCCCGCGCCGCCGCCGGCGACAAGGCGCTGGGCGCGGCTTTCCTGAAGGAGCTGACGCCCTTCGTATGGCGCCGCAATCTCGATTTCTGGGCGATACAGGACGTGCACTCGATCAAGCGCCAGATCAACGCGCGCAAGGGCGGAAGCGTGGTCGCGGTCGAAGGCCACAACGTCAAGCTCGGCCGCGGCGGGATCCGCGAGATCGAATTCTACGCCCAGACCCAGCAGCTGATTTTCGGCGGCCGCGAGGTGGAGCTGCGAGTGCCGCGTACGCTCGAGGCGCTGAAGGCCCTGGCCGCCGCGCAGCGCATCGCCGAGGAGGACGCCGTCCTGCTCAGTGACGCCTATGTTTTCCTGCGCCGGCTGGAGAACCGGCTGCAGATGGCCGAGGACAAGCAGACCCACAGCCTGCCGGAACACCAGGAGGGCATCGCGCAGACCGCCGCCTCGATGGGCTTCGAGACCGCCGACGCCTTCCGCAAGGAGCTGCTCAAGCAGCTCCACGCGGTCGAAGACCGCTATGCGCACCTCTTCGAGGAAGCCCCCAGCCTCTCGGGCCCCGGGAATCTGGTCTTTACCGGCGGCGAACCCGATCCCGACACCCTCAAGACCCTGAGCGAGCTGGGCTTCAAGGACGGGGCGCAGGTCTTCAACATGGTGCGCACCTGGCACCACGGACGCTACCGCGCGATGCGTTCGGAGCGCAGCCGCCAGTTGCTGACCGAGATCATGCCGACCCTGCTGCAGCAGCTCTCGGAGACACCCAATCCGGACAAGGCCTTGCTGAAGTTCGACGACTTCCTGCGCGGCCTGCCGAGCGGCGTGCAGCTGTTTTCCATGCTGTACCAGAACCCCAAACTCCTCGAACTGCTGGCCGAGATCATGGGCGGGGCGCCGGCGCTGGCCGAGCATCTGAGCCGCAACGCCTCGATGCTGGAAGCCGTGCTCTCGCCGGAGTTCTTCGATCCCCTGCCCGAACGCGCGGCCCTGCAGCGCCAGCTCGACGACATGCTGTCGCGCGCCCAGGACGTCCAGGACACGCTCGATCTGGCGCGCCGCTGGGCCAACGACCACAAGTTCCAGGTCGGCGTGCAGATCCTGCGCGGTTCGGCCGAAATCGAGGAAACCGAAGCGGCGCTGAGCGATATCGCCGAGGCCGCGATCGCCGGACTTCTGCCCGAGATGGAGCAGGAGCTGGCGGAGCGCCACGGCAAGCTGCCCGGCCAGGGGCTTGCCGTGCTCGCTCTTGGCAAGCTCGGGGCCCGGCGGATGACCGTGAGCTCGGATCTCGACCTGGTCTTCGTTTACGATTCGCCGGGCGAGACGGCGGCCTCCGATGGCGAGAAGCCCCTGCCGCCCAGCCAGTACTATGGCCGCTTGGCGCAGCGCCTGATCGCCGCCCTCTCCTCGCCGACCGGCGAGGGGCGGCTCTACGAGGTCGATCCGCGTCTGCGGCCCTCGGGCTCTTCCGGCGCCATCGCCACCTCGCTGAAGGGCCTGCTCGACTACGAACGGGAAAACGCCTGGACCTGGGAGCTGATGGCGCTGACCCGGGCCCGTGCGGTCGCTGGCGCCCCCGGTTTCATGGCGGAGATCGAAAACGGCCTGCGCGAAGTGCTGACCCAGAAGCGGGATCCGGCGGAGGTGCTGCGCAACGCTGCAGAGATGCGGCGCCGGCTGGAAAAGGAGTTTCCGGCGCGCAACCGCTGGGACGTCAAAAACGCGCGCGGCGGGCTGCTCGACCTCGATTTCGTCGCCCAGGCGCTACAGCTCTGCCACGCCCACGACAAGCCCGGGGTTCTCGCCACCTCCACCCAGGCGGCCCTGCAGGCTCTGGCCAAGCAGGGCGTGCTGCCGCAGGACGAGGCCGAGAGACTGGTCGAGGCCAACCGGCTGCTGCGCCGGATCCAGGGCTTCCTGCGCCTGAGCGCCGGGAGCGATTTCGCCGAGAAGGAGGCACCGCAAGGACTCAAGGATGCCCTGGCGCGGGCTTGCGGCCTCGATGACATCGCCGCCGTGCGCAAGGCGCTGAAGGCCGCCCGCAAAGCCGCCAAGGCCTCCTACGACGCCAGGGTCGCGCAGCCTGCGGCGCAAAACCCGCAAGGCGCTTGAAAAGAGCCGCCGCGCGCGCAGATTACGATCGACCCTAACAGCAACGCGACCGAGCAGGAGACCAGCATGAGCGTGGACATCGGCAAGCCCGCCCCGAACTTCAGCAAGCCGACCGACGGCGGCGGCACACTTTCCCTCAAGGACCTCAAGGGCAAGAAGGTGATTCTCTACTTCTATCCCAAGGACGATACCCCCGGCTGCACCAAGGAGGCCTGCGGCTTCCGCGATTCCCTGCCGGATTTCCGCGGCGCCGGAGCGGAGATCGTCGGCGTCTCAAAGGACAGCGCCGCCAAGCACGACAAGTTCAAGGATAAGTACGACCTGCCCTTCACCCTGGTCTCCGACGAAGACGGCGCGATCTGCGAGGCCTACGGCACCTGGGTCGAGAAATCGATGTACGGCAAGAAGTACATGGGCATCGACCGGGCGACCTTCCTGATCGACGAGAAGGGCGTAGTCCGCCAGGTCTGGCGCAAGGTCAAGGTGCCGGGCCATGTCGAGGAGGTGCTGGAGGCGGCGCGGAGCCTCTAACCATGCAGTTCACCCTGGCCGGCGCCGCGCTCTCTGTGCTCGACACGGCCGATCCCGAGCAGAAGGTCCGGCGCAGCCGCGCCATCGCCAACGACTGGCGCGGCGGACGGATCGCCGAAATCGGCACCGCGGTGCCGCCGGACCAGCCGGCCCGTCCGGCGCGGCCCGAGATCACCCCGCCAGGCAAGGTCAAACGGCGGCGGATCAACCGCGGCCGCGAAGGGCGGGTCGCCCTGTTGCATGCCCTGGCGCATATCGAGCTCAACGCCATCGACCTCGCCTGGGACATCGTCGCCCGTTTTACGGAAGAGGAGCTGCCGCGCGCCTTCTTCGACGACTGGGTCAAGGTGGCGAGCGAGGAAGCCGTGCATTTCGGCCTGCTGAGCGAGCGGCTGAACGCCCTCGACGCGGCCTACGGCGACCTGCCGGCCCACGAGGGGCTCTGGGAAGCCGCCGAGAAGACCGCCGGCGACCTGCTCGCCCGGCTCGCCATCGTGCCGCTGGTGCTGGAGGCGCGCGGCCTCGACGTCACCCCGGCGATGATCGGCAAGCTGCGCGCCGCCGAAGACGAAGACTCCGCAGGCGTTCTGGAGATCATCTACCGCGACGAGATCGGTCACGTCGCCATCGGCCGGCGCTGGTTCGGCTGGCTCTGCCAGGAACGCGGGCTGGACCCTGTGGCCACCTGGCAGGAGCTGGTGAAGACCCACTTCAAGGGCGGCCTGAAACCGCCCTTCAACGAGCAGGGGCGCAACGCCGCCGGCTTTCCGCCGGAATTCTACCTTCCGCTCGCGCCCGTGTCCGGCGGCGGCTGAGTTTCGGCCCCGGCGCCCCAGGCCGCCAGTAACTCGGCCAGGCGGCGGCTGCCGGCATCCGGCGCATCGCGGCTGCGCACTGCGGCGTACCAGGTCAGCGGCAGGCCCTGGGCCGTCAGGCGGCGCACGGCGATGCGTCCCTCGCGCAGAAATGGCCGCAGCATCCAGCGGCTGAGCACCGAAACGCCGAAGCCGCGCGCAACCAGTCCGGCCACTACTTCCGGCGGCCCGACGCGGAGCACCTCCCCGGGATAGGTCTCCGCCGGACGCATCAGCTGCTCGTACTCGAATCCCGGGAGCGGCCGGTACCCATAGGCGAGGAAGGTCTCGCCGGCGAAGTCGGCCGCCTCAAGATAGGACTTGGCCAAGAGGGCATGGCCGCGCGGCAGGACGGCCACCAACCGATCGCCGAACACCGCGCGGCGGTCCACTCCGGCAGCTTCTGAGTCTCCGGGAACCAGCGCCAGGTCGATCTCTCCGGCCAGCAGGTCCTTCAGGGGTTCGTCCCCGGCGTCGCCGGCCAGGATGGGCCGCAGATCGGCGGCCCGCGCCGCCGTCAGGGCGACGAAGTCGGGGAACCAGCCGGCCGCCGAATAGAGCCCCTGGCCGACCCGCACAGCGGTCTGTCGCTCGCTGCCCTTGCGGCCCATGGCAACCGCCTCGGCCGCCGCCAGCTCCGACAGCAGCCGCCGCGCGGTCAGCGCCAGGCGCTCCCCCGCCTCGGTGGGGCGCAGCCGGCGGCCGTCGCGAAAGAACAGCGCAACATCGAGACGCCGCTCGGCCTCGCGCAGGCGGTGGCTCAACGCCGACTGGGTCAGACCGAGCCGCTCCGCCGCCACGGTCATGCTCGGCGCCTCGATTAGAGCGAGCAACAGCGCCAGATGCCGGATATCGAGTTGCGTCGTCATCTCCGCATTATATAAACTATTTTCATGTATATGTAGATAATTATGAATTTGCCTGAAAGTTACGCCGAGATCACTCTCCCTTCTCCACGACCAGGGAGCAAACCCATGCGCGACAGCAGCCACGCCGAAGATTTCCGCGAGCAGGGCTACGCCATCTTCCGCGGCCTGTTCGACGCCGCCGAGATGGCGGAGATCCAGGACGCCGCCCGTGCCGTCTATGCCGAGGGGGTCGCGCACCCCAGCAGCTATCGCCACAAGAACCTGTATTTCGAGGTGATCGACGATCCCGACGGCGGCCACGTGATGCTGCAGGCGCACTGGTTCTCCTGGATCGACGCGACCCTGGAGCGTTACCGCCGCCACCCCAAGGTCTTCGAAGTGTTGCAGCCGCTGCTCGGCGGCGACATCAAGCAGATCGCCAACCAGATCCACTGGAAGCCGCCCGGCGCGCGGCTGACCGGATTCCGCTTTCATCAGGATCTGCGCTTCCGCGACAAGGACAGCCTTGACGGCGATCCCTTCGCCAACTCGGTGACCCTGGGTCTGGCCATCGACCGAACCACGGCCGCCAACGGCGCGCTGCAGGTGGTACCGGGCAGCCACAAACGCGGCTACCTCGGCCTCAGCGACGACGGCGGCGCGCTGATGAAGGGACAGACCGCAGAGGGCGAACTGCGCAAGGCCGGGCTCGACCCCGCCTCGATCGTCACCTGCGAACTGGAGCCCGGCGACGCCGTGCTCTGGTCCCTTCTGACGGTGCACGGCAGCGGCGCCAACCGCTCCGAACACGACCGCGCCTTCAACATCAATTCCTATGTCCGCGCCGCGGCCAGCACGCGCGGCGAACTCACCTTCCAGGGCGGCCGCTCGATCCCCCTGGGCGAAGAACCGGTTCTCTGCAAGTATGACGGCCTCTACACCAATCCCGGCCCCTTTCACACCGCCAACGACTGGTACAAGGATGCACCGGAGGAGACGCGTGCCGGATAAAGCCCGTTGCGCCTGGGTCGGCGACGACCCGCTCTACATCGCCTACCACGACGAGGAGTGGGGCCGGCCGCAGCGCGACGAGCGCCATCTCTTCGAGATGCTCAACCTGGAGGGCGCGCAGGCCGGTCTCTCCTGGCTGACGATCCTGCGCAAGCGGGAGAACTACCGCAGCGCCTTCGCCGGGTTCGACCCTGAAGTGGTCGCCCGCTTCGACTCCATCGAACGCGCCCGCCTACTCGACGATGCCGGGATCGTGCGCAACCGGGCCAAGATCGATGCCACCATCGGCAACGCCAAGGCCTGGCTGAAACTGCGCGAGGAAGAGCCTGGCGGAGCGGTTGCTTATCTCTGGTCCTTCGTCGGCGGCGCGCCCAAGGTCAATAGCTGGAAGGCCTTGGCAGAGATTCCGGCCGAAACCGCCGAGAGCAAGGCCATGTCCCAGGCCTTGAAGGCCAAGGGCTTCCGCTTCGTCGGCCCGACCATCTGCTACGCCTTCATGCAGGCCACCGGCATGGTCGACGACCACAGCGCCGACTGCCATCTGCGGCGAGAGGCCTAGGCGCTAGCTGCCGCTCTCCCGCTCGCCGGAAGACAGGCCGCCCTCGATCCGCGAGGCCAGGGCCGCCTGCAGGAAGTCGCCGATGTCGCCGTCGAGCACACCCTGGGCGTTGCCCTTCTCCACCCCGGTGCGCAGGTCCTTGACCATCTGATAGGGCTGCAGGACGTAGGAACGGATCTGGTGTCCCCAGCCGATGTCGGTCTTGGCGTCGGCCTCGGCCTGGGCCTCGGCCTCGCGCTTCTGCAGTTCGTGTTCGTAGAGCCGCGCGCGCAGCATGGCCATCGCGGTCGCCCGGTTCTTGTGCTGCGAGCGGTCGTTCTGGCACTGCGCCACGATGCCGGTCGGCAGATGGGTCATGCGCACGGCGCTATCGGTGCGGTTGACGTGCTGCCCGCCGGCGCCCGAAGCGCGGTAGGTGTCGATGCGCAGATCCTTGTCGAGGATCTCGATCTCGATGGCGTCGTCGATCACCGGGTAGACCCAGACGCTGGCGAAGGAGGTATGGCGCCGCGCCTGGCTGTCGAAGGGCGAGATGCGAACCAGGCGGTGGACGCCGGATTCGGTTTTCAGCCAGCCGTAGGCGTTGTGCCCCTTGATGGTGATGGTGGTCGACTTGATGCCGGCTTCCTCGCCCGGGCTCTCTTCCAGCAACTCGGTCTTGTAGCCCTGGGCGCCGGCCCAGCGCAGGTACATGCGCAGCAGGATCTCGGCCCAGTCCTGGGCCTCCGTGCCGCCGGCGCCGGCGTTGATCTCGAGGTAGGCGTCGTTGGCGTCGGCCTCGCCCGACAGCAGGCTTTCGAGCTGCAGCTTCTCGACCTTGGCCTGCAGCGAAGCGAGCTGCCCTTCCCCCTCGGAGACGCTCTCGGCGTCCTCCTCGCCCTCGCCCAGTTCGATCAGGGTCTGGGCATCCTCCAGCTCCTGCTCCAGGTCGCGGTAGCCGGCGATCGCCTGATCCAGCCGGGTGCGCTCGCGCATCACCTTCTGCGCGGCGCCGGGATCGTTCCAGAGATCGGGATTCTCGGCTTCGTGGTTCAGCTCATCCAGGCGCTTGACCGCATTCTCCCAGTCAAAGGTGCCTCCTCAGCAGAGTCATGGACTGTCGAATCTCGTCCACCACCGCTTGGGTTTCTGCCCGCATGGAACGTCTTGCCTCGCGTGTTCTGTCGATGGCGCGCTAGGCGCGCGTTCGGTCTCGCGGGCTACTTAGGCCAGCCCGCGGCGGCGGTCAACAGCGCGGCGTTCAGTAGAGGCCGCCGGTACTGCCGGAGCCCGAGCTGCTCGGCGCAGTGGTGCCGGGGCTGCTCACGCCCTGGCCGTCGCTGACGCCAATACCGCTGTCGATCCGAACCTGGTCGATCGGCGGCGCGGTGCCGGGCTTGAAGGCCTCGAGGATCACATCGCTATCGCCGGGGCGGGCGCGCAGGCCGGTATCGTGGTTGACCCGCACCAGGTTGATCCCGGGGGGAATGCGGAAGGGCACCTTCGGGGTGCCTTCCAGGGCTGCTTCGAAGAAGGTCTTGACGATCGGCAGCGCCACGCTGGACCCGGCTTCGCGCGGCCCCAGGGATTTCGGACTGTCGAACCCGGTGTAGGCGCCGACCACCAGGTTCGGGGTGATGCCCATGAACCAGGCGTCGTTGGAATCGTTGGTGGTGCCGGTCTTGCCGCCGATCGGCCGGTCGAGCTCGGCCAGGCGCCGCCCGGTGCCGTGGGTGACGGCCCCCTGCAGGATGTTAACCATCTGATAGGCGCTGCGCGGATCGGCGACCTGCTCGCGGTCGTCGGGCAGTTCGGGCACCCTCTGCCGGTCCCAGGCAACCTCCCTGCAGGCGGTGCAGGCACGATCGTCGTGGCGGTAGATGGTCGCGCCGTGGCGGTCCTGGATACGGTCTATCACGGTTGGTTCGACCCGCTTGCCGCCGCTGACCAGCATCGCATAGGCGGTGGTCAGGCGCAGCAGCGTCGTCTCGCCGGCGCCCAGGGCCATCGACAGCAACGGCGGCATGTCCTCGATGATGCCGAACTTTTCGGCATACTCCGAAACGACCTCGGGACCGATGGTCTGCGCCAGGCGCACGGTCATCAGATTGCGCGACTTTTCGACACCGATGCGCAGCGGCGTCGGGCCGTAGTATTCGTTGGAATAGTTCCTCGGCTTCCACATTCCCAGCCCCGCCCCCTGGTCGACCACGACGGGCCCGTCGAGAATGATCGTTGAGGGCGTGAAGCCATGGTCCAGCCCGGCAAGATAGACGAAAGGCTTGAAGGAGGAGCCCGGCTGCCGGTCGGCCTGGGTGACCCGGTTGAACTCGCTCTCGGCGAAGGAGAAGCCGCCGGTCATGGCCAGCACCCGGCCGGTATTGGGATCGAGCGCGACAATGCCGCCGCTAATCTCCGGAATCTGCTGCAGCGCGTAGAGGCGCGGCGCGGCGTTATCGGCGTCCCCCCCCCCCTCCTCTGTCAACGGCGCGACCAGCACGACATCGCCGGGGGCGAGCACATCGGCGGGCTTGCTGGGCGCGGCGCCGACCTGCTGTCCCTCCAGCCAGGGACGGGCCCAGGACATCTGATCGAAGGGGATGCTGCCGCTTTCTGCCTCTTCCTTGAAACCGATCCTGGCCGCCTCGCCGGTCACCTCCAGGACCAGCGCCAGACGCCAGCTATCGAGCGCCGCGACCGGCTTCTCGACTCCGTTCAGCTTGTCGCGCCAGCCGCTGCCGTCGCCCAAATCCAGCTTGGCGACGGGGCCGCGCCAGCCGTGACGCTGGTCATAGGCGATCAGGCCCTCTTGCAGCGCCCGGTCGGCGATCGCCTGCAGCTCGGGAACCAGAGTGGTGCGGATCGAGAGCCCGCCTCCGTACAGCTTGTCGTCGCCGTAAAGATTCTGGACTTCGCGGCGCACTTCCTCGGCGAAGTAGTCGGCCCGGGTCACCTCGGTCGGCGCGCGCTCGCGGATGGTCAGGGGCTCCGCGCGGGCAGCCTCCGCCTCCTCGTGCGTAATCCGGCCATCCTCCTCCATGCGCCCGATCACCCAGTCGCGGCGACCGACCGCGGCGTCGTAGCGGCGCACCGGATGATAGTTGTTCGGCGCTTTGGGCAGGGCGGCGAGGTAGGCCGCCTCGCCGAGGGTCAACTCGTCGAGCGACTTGTTGAAGTAGTTGAGCGCGGCGGCGGCGACCCCATAGGAGCCGAAGCCGAGGTAGATCTCGTTGAGATAGAGCTCGAGGATCTGGTCCTTGGAATAGACCCGCTCCATACGCATCGCCAGGATCGCTTCGCGGATCTTGCGCTCCAGCGTGGTCTCGTTGGTCAGCAGAAAGTTCTTCGCCACCTGCTGGGTGATGGTCGAGGCGCCGACCGGACGGCGGTCGGTGCCGAGGTTGCGCAGGTTGGTGATCGCCGCACCGACGATCGATTGGAAATCGACGCCGGGATGATTGTAGAAGCCCTTGTCCTCGGCCGAGAGGAAAGCGTTCACGATGCGGGCGGGAAGTGCCTCGAAGGGGACGAAGATCCGCTTTTCCGTGGAGTACTCGGCGAGCAGCCGCCCGTCGCCGGCATGCACGCGGCTGACCGTCGGCGGCTCATAGTTGGCGAGTTGATCGATATCCGGCAGATCGCGACCGTAGTCGTAGATCAGATAGCCCACGACCCCCGCCGCGACGAGTCCGCCGAGCGCCATCAGGGCAAAGAAACCGGCTATCCATTTCCACATCTTCGCTCACCTAGCCAAGCATCTCCCCCACAGCGGCAGATATAACATAAACAATGGGGAGGCAATGTGGCGCGCCCATAAGGCGCAGCGTTTTCTCGCGCTACTGTTGCTGAAATGCCTGCTGCCGCTTGAAGTACTGGTCCACGGCATCGATGATCGCCGCGACGATCTTGGCGCGATGGCCATCGGACAGCAGCAGGCGCTCCTCCTCGCGGTTCGACATGTAGCCGATCTCGACCAGCACCGAGGGGACCGTCGGCGATTTCAAAACGGCGAAGCCGGCGAAGCGGTGGGTGTTGCGCAGCAGTTCGGTGCGCTGACCCAGCTCCCCGACCAAAGTGTTGGCGAAGGTTTTCGACAGGTTCATGGTCTCGCGCTGCGCCAGATCGATCAGGATCTGCGAGACCACCTCGGTCTGATTCGTCAGGTCGACGCCGCCGATGATGTCCGCCTTGTTCTCCTTGGCGGCAAGGGCAGCGGCCTCGGCGTCCGATGAAGTCTCCGAGAGGGTATAGACCGAGGCGCCGCGGATCTTGCCGGAAGGATTGGTGTTGGCATGCAGGGACAGGAAGAGATCGCCGGCGGCGTGTTCGCCGAGCGTCAGGCGTTCGCGCAGCTCCAGGAAAACATCGCTGTCGCGGGTCATCGCCACGCGGTAGCGCCCCGTGGCCTCGAGCGCCTGCTTCAGGCTGCGCGCGTAGCGCAGGGTCAGATCCTTCTCGTAGAGGCCGGAGACGCCGATCGCGCCGGGATCGACGCCGCCGTGGCCGGCATCGATCACCACGGTCGGGCGGAAGTCGACGGGGTCGCGCGGCGCCGGGGTCGGCATGGCGGTGTCGAAACTGGGCAGCGGCTGCTCGGATTCGAGGGTCTTGCGGTTTTCCTCGCCGAGAAAGGCCTGGCGCGAGACCGGCGCCAGATCGAGCACCAGGCGATGCCCGAAGCCCTCGCGCGGCGGCAGCACGAAGACCGCCTCGATGGCCGAGGGTTGGGTCAGGTCCAGCACCACGCGGCTGGTCCCCGGTGTGAACAGTCCGAAGCGCAGCGCCGAGACCAACCCCTTCGATTGGGTCATCTCGCTGTGCGCCTCCGGCCAGTCGAGCTGCGGCAGGTCGATCACCACACGGTAGGGGTCCGGCAGGGAGAACACGCGATAGCGCGGCGCCTCGGTCAACTCGACGACAAACCGCGTCTTATCCGCATGCGCACCGAGGCGCACATCGGTGACGCTGGGCTGAGCCGAGGCCGGCCAAACCAGGGCGAGCGCCCCCAGGACGGCCAGCATCGCTGCTATCGCGTGAAAAGCCTTTGGCATTTCTTTGTGCCGCCAGGTTATCCTCAATAGAAATGCTATCCGGGCAAATATACCTGACGAGATTCTGCGGTACCAGTCGAAAAATTCCCCCTGACTCCTTGGAATCTAGAAATAAATACCGCTCGCTCCCTGCCGTCCGGGCGAAGACGACTGGGCTGCGCTGCGACAAAGCGGTTTTGTGCAGCGGGGGGCGCTAAATTGATTGTTTCCGACAGGCGAGATGACGTATTCTAGCAACGCTTTCAGCGCAGCGACGCAGAGCTTGACGGCGACAGCCGCAATCCGCCGCTGCGTCCGTATAGCAAACTAAGGAACACCCTGCGGCCGTTCCTGCTTCCCATCCCTAAGTCCGGGAAGCCACGGTCGCATTCCGCCGAAGCGGTTCGTCCCTGCGGCGGAAACCACCGGAAAGAGCGCCACGAGGTGCGCAAACGACATGCAGGCACGGAACCTTCCATCCGAGACGCGAGCCTTTCGCTTCCCCGTGCCGTCCCGCATTCGTCCAGCGACTGACATGATGGCTCTTTCACCTGCATCCCGGCCCTGCCTCCGGCAGCTGCCGGAACAGCATCGCCAAATCTTCCATCACCCATTTCGCGCGCCGCCGATCCCAAAACCTGTGCAGCAATCTGCTCACATGGGATCCGTCGCCGGTCGCGCTACGGAGCTTTTAGTTCATGACCAAACGCATGTTGATCGACGCCAGCCACCCGGAAGAAACCCGGGTGGTCGTCGTCAGTGGGAACCGCGTCGAGGAGTTCGACTACGAAATCGCCAGTAAGAAGTCCCTCAAGGGCAACATCTATCTGGCCAAGATCACCCGCGTAGAACCTTCCCTGCAGGCCGCCTTCGTCGACTACGGCGGCGGCCGTCACGGCTTCCTGCCGTTCAGCGAAATCCACCCGGATTACTACCGCATCCCGATTGCCGACCGCGAAGCGCTGATCGCCGAGGAGGAAGACCTGCGCGCCGAGGAAGGCGAGGCTCCCTCGGAGAACGGCGACGCGATCCCGGAAAGCGCTCTCGACCGTGCCGATCAGCACGAGCGCGAGGAAGAGATCGCCGCCCAGATCGCCGCCGAGGACGAGGTCGCCACGGACACGGAGAACGGCGGCGAAGAGAACGGCGGCGAAGTCGAGGAGCTCGAGTCCGAAACCTCGGTCGACACCGTCGGCGGCGACGAGATCGAGGAAGCCCTGCGCCGGCGTGCCAAGCTGATGCGCAAATACAAAATCCAGGAAGTGATCAAGCGCCGCCAGGTCCTTCTGGTCCAGGTGACCAAGGAGGAGCGCGGCACCAAGGGCGCGGCGCTGACCACCTATCTCTCGCTCGCCGGACGCTACTGCGTGCTGATGCCCAATACCGGCAAGGGCGGCGGCATCAGCCGCAAGATCGCCGTTGCTTCCGACCGCCGCCGGCTCAAGGAAGTCCTTGCCGAGATGGAAATCCCGCAGGGCATGGCGGTGATCGTGCGCACCGCGGGCTCGCAGCGCACCAAGGCGGAAATCCGCCGCGATTACGACTATCTGCTGCGGCTGTGGGACGAGATCCGCACCACCACGCTGGAATCGACCGCGCCGAAGCTGATCCACGAAGAAGCCAACCTGATCAAGCGGGCGATCCGGGATCAGTACGCGCGGGACATGACCGAGGTGCTGGTCGAAGGCGAGGAAGGCCATAAGGCCGCCAAGGCCTTCATGAAGATGCTGATGCCGAGCCATGCCCGCCACGTCAAGCTCTACAAGGACGAGGCGATTCCCCTGATGCACAAGTATCAGGTCGAAAGCCAGCTCGAGGCGATGTACTCGACCCAGGTGCGCCTCAAGTCCGGCGGCTCGATCGTGCTCAATCAGACCGAGGCGCTGGTCGCCATCGACGTCAACTCGGGCAAGGCGACCAAGGAGCGCCATATCGAGGAGACGGCGCTGAAGACCAACCTCGAGGCGGCCGAGGAAGTCGGCCGGCAGCTTAGGCTGCGCGACCTCGCCGGTCTGATCGTCATCGATTTCATCGATATGGAGGAATCGCGCCACAATCGCGACGTGGAGCGGCGCCTGAAGGAGGCTTTGAAGAGCGACCGGGCCCGTATTCAGCTTGGCCGGATCTCGCCTTTCGGCCTGCTCGAGCTGTCGCGCCAGCGGCTGCGCCCGAGCCTCTTCGAAACCTCCAACGAAGCCTGCCCGACCTGCGCCGGGACCGGATTCATCCGCTCCAAGGAGTCGACCTGCCTGCAGCTGCTGCGGGCCGTCACCGAAGAGGCGATCAAGGGCGGCGCGGAAAGCATTTCCCTGCGCCTTTCGACCGATCTGGCGCTCTATCTGCTCAATGAGCATCGCACGCGCATCGCCGAGATCGAGGGGCGCTACGGCTTTGCCCTGCTGGTCAAGATCGACGATGAGCTCGGCCCATCGGACTTCGTCGTCGGCCGGGTCGATGCCGAGGGCCGGAGCCAGGAATCGCAGCCGCAGAGCGAGGCGAGGGAGCGGCCGAGCCAGCCGGTGCGCAGCGAGGACGACGGCGATCGTAAGCGCAGCCGCCGCGGCGGCCGACGCCGCAAGAAGGACGACGACTCCGAGATCGAGGCGAAGGAAGAAGCCGCGCCTGAGGAAAAGGGCGAGTCCGCGCCCCAGGCGGACGACGACGAACAGGACGACAAGAAGGGCGCCCGTCGCCGTCGCCGTGGCAAGCGTGGCGGCCGCCGCCGTTCCAAGCGGCGGGAGGAGTCCGAGGAGAACCCGCAGACGGCCCAGGAGGGGGAGCGCCAGGACGGCGCGCACCGGCACGGCCAGCCGCACGGCGACTCGTCGCAGGAGCAGCCTGACTCCGCCCCGCAGCAGGCCCCACAGCAGGCCGAGAAGCAGTCCGGAGAGTCTGCGGAGGATCGGGAAAGCCCGGCCGCGGACGGCCAGGACGACTCCGAAGCCAAGAGCGAAACCAAGAGCGGCCGGGGCCGCCGCCGCACGCCGCGTAAGAAGGCCGCCGCCAAGCAGGACGCCGCCGAACCCGATTCGGCCGAGACGGCAAAGGGCGAAACGGCAGAGAGCGAAACGGCGGATAAGCCGGAAAAGCCGAAGCGCAGCCGTAGCCGCAAGCCCAAGGCGAAACAGGACGACGCCAAAGAAGCGGAGAGCGAGTCCAAGGCGGAAGATAAACCGGAGCAGGATACTGCGGCGGCGCAGCCCACGGCAGCTGCCAACGAAGACCGCGCCCCCGCCAAGGCCGGGAGCGCAGAGGCCTCTCCCGCGCCGCAGCCCGCCGACAAAGCCGACAGCGGCAAGGACGACGAGAAGGACGGGCAGCCGAAACGCCGCGGCTGGTGGAACCGCGCCCTGGGCTAAGTCCCGGAAAGAAAATTAAGCCGAGCGGCTGCTCTTGTCGCTCCCGCGAAGCCAATCGCCGAGGCGTTCCGTCGCCTCGGCGATTTCTTCATAGGGCCCTGCAAAGGAAAACCGCAGGAAGCGGTGGCCACGGGCCGGGTCGAAATCCACGCCCGGGGTTGTGGCGACGGAGATCTCCTGCAGCATGCGCCGGCAGAACCCCGGACTATCGTCGGTCAGCGCTGTGACATCGGCATAGACGTAGAAAGCGCCATCGGCCTGGGCCAAGCGGTCGAAGCCGGTCTTGGGCAGAGCCTCGAGAAGATGCGCGCGGCTGCGGCCATAGCCGGCGACGATGCGATCCAGCTCCTGCTTGCAGCCGAAAGCGGCGATTCCCGCCTCCTGCGAGATCGTCGGCGCCGAGATGAAGAGGTTCTGCGCCAGCCGCTCCACCGGCCGCACCGCAGCCTCGGGCAGGACCATCCAGCCGAGCCGCCAGCCGGTCATGCAGAAGTATTTGGAGAAGGAGTTGACGATTACCGCCTGGTCGGAGAACTCCAGGGCGCTGTGCGCTCGTTCGCCAAAGCTTAGCCCGTGATAGATCTCGTCCGAGATCAGCAGGATATCCCGCGCCGCGCAGTAGTCCGTCAGCGCACGCAGCTCGGCGGCGCCAAGCATCGTGCCGGTAGGGTTCGAGGGGCTGGCGACGATCAGGCCGCAGACCGGCTCGTCGAGCGACTCGAGCAGTTCCGGTGTCGGCTGGAAACGGTGCTCCAGGTCGGTTTCCAGCAGCACCGGCTCGATGTCGAGCGCCGCCAGGATGTTGCGGTAGGCCGGATAGCCGGGCGCCGCCAGCGCCACCCTGTCCCCCGGCCCGAAAGCGGCCAGGAAGGACAGCAGGAAGCCGCCCGAGGATCCGGTCGTGACCGCGACGCGCTCCGGGTCGAGATCGACGCCATAGGCCTGCTGGTAATGGCCGGCGATGGCATGGCGCAGCTCCGGAATTCCGAGGGCGTCGGTGTAGCCGATCCGGCCCCGGTCGACCGCCGTGCGGGCGGCCTGGAGAACCGCTTCCGGGGCGCTGCTGCCCGGCTGGCCGACCTCGAGATGCAGGACGTCCTCGCCCGCCGCTTCGCGCGCATTGGCCTCGCGCAGGACATCCATGACAATGAAGGGCGGGACATCGCCCCGCTGCGAGAGTTTGAACGCCATCGCTTTACTGCACCCGTACCGACAGACCGGCCCCGCGGGGGTCGGTGTTCGCCTCGCAGCGCTCGGTATCGTCGCGCAGTCCGCGCGGACAGTAGAAGGCGTTGACCCTGCCGAAGCCGGAAGATTCTCCCAGCTGGTGGCCACGCTCGCGCAGCGCGGCGCGCTGGTCTTCCGCAAGGCCGGGCTCATGGGCCACCCCATCGGGCTGGCCGACATGCACCAGGCGCGGGGCAGCCACGGCTGCGTCCAGCGGCTCCTCCGCCTCGAAAACCTCGATCACGATCCGGGCGATATTTGCCGGCGCCGCAGGCCCGCCGCTGGCGGCGATGGCGAAGCTGAGACGGCCGGTGTTTTCGTTGCCGACCAGTGCCACGGGATAGGGCAGCCCGCCTCCGTTTTCCGGGCTCGGCGGCGGCGCGACGACGATGCCGGTGCCCGCCGCAGTCAAGCCGATGCCGAAAAGGTTGTTCATGCTGAAGGCGCAGGCGACGGCGTTGCCGTAGCGGTCGCCGACCACGAAGCCGGTGCCGTCGATGTCCAGGGGCAGACGCCTGGGCGGCGGACTGAGGCTCGCCGCAGGCGTGTTCTGATTGCCGCGGTAACCGTCGATCATCTGCTGGGCCCGGCTTTCCGCCAGCAGGTTCTCCAGCGGATCGCCGCTGCCGCCTCCGGCACTCAGCCAGGCGGTGCGGGCGGAAACCGCGCGCAGGCTGGCCTCGGCCAGCAGATGTGCGCGCTCCCCGGACCCGGCGGAGGCATAGCCCTCCTCCAGCAGCATACTGGCGATCTGCCCGCTCATCACGCCGCTGACCGACGGAGGCTGCGGCAGATAGAGCCGGTGATCGCCGAGCGCCGCAGAGGGCGCCGGCTTCTGCCGGTCGGGAAAGGCGTCCCGGACTTCAGCCGGAGTGAGCGGTATGCCGATCTGGCTCAAGGCGTCCGCATAGCGCTCGGGAAAGGAGCCGCCATGCAGATAGCCCGCGCCCTGCAGGCGGATGCCGCCGAGCACCCCGGCCAGTTCGCCCTGGGTCAGCTTGTCGCCTTCGGACAGCCGCCGCCCTCCCGGCAGGAAAATATCCGAGAATTCCTGATTGGGCCGCATGCCCCGGGCCACCGCGGCCTCGAGGTCGAGCAGCAGGGCGCGGCTGGCACGATGTCCCGAGCGCGCCATATTCTCGGCCGGAGCCACCAGTTCCTCCCAACGAACCGAGCCGCCGCTGGCGTGCAGCACCGCCATCGCGCGCGGCATCAAGGGCACCACCCCACCCGAGGCGGTGCCGTTGGCCGGAAAGACAATCGACTCGGCGCCCTTGTCGGGTTGGTAGAAATGCAGGCAGGCGCCCCCAGCGCTCAGGCTGGCGCGTGACGGCAGGGTCACGGCAAGTCCGAAACTCATCGCCACGGCGGCGTCGGCGGCAGTGCCGCCGCGGGTCAGCACTTCCACCCCGATGCGCACCGCGTTCGGCTCGTCGGCCGCGACGATGCCGGCGAAACCCTCCTCGACGAATCCGATATCGCCGATCTCAGGATCCGGGGTACAGGCCGCTACCGCGAGGCAGAGGGCGCCCGCCAGGGCAAGCCGGCCTGCCTTAAACCGGTCATCTTGGCGTGCTGAAGTCGCGGCATTGTCATCCCGCGCGCATTGATTGCGGCGGGAGAGCACTCTAGGTTTTGCGTGACCGTCGCGGGTGCCCGGCTCGGCCGCTCTCGACCCAGAGTTCAGGATATTTGCCTTGCTAAGACGCACTCGTGCCATTTCAGCCGCCATGTTGGTGGTTGTTGCCGTCCTGCTGCCGGCCAGGGTGGAAGCGCAGGTGTCCCTGATTCGGGATGCCGAAATCGAAAATACCATTCGCGATTACGCCACGCCAATATTCCAGGCGGCGGGCATTACGCCAAGCAGCGTCGACATCTTCCTGATCAACGACAAAAGCCTGAATGCCTTCGTCACGCCGGGCATGCGGATGTTCATTAACACCGGCCTGCTGGCAAAGGCGGATAGTCCGCTTCAGGTGATCGGGGTGATCGCCCACGAAACCGGCCATATCGCCGCCGGCCACAACCTCGGCCGCCGCGACGAACTCGACCGGGCAGGCCTGACGGCGCTGGCCGCCTATCTGCTGGGCCTCGGCGCGGCGATTCTCAGTGGCGAACCCGGCCTTGGCCAGGCGGTGATCAGCGGCGGCGCCGATATCGCCTTGAAGGGCTTTCTCTCCTTTACCCGCGGGCAGGAGGCGGGCGCCGACCAGGCGGCGGCACGCTACCTCGAGGCCGCGCGACTGGACCCGACCGGGCTGCGCGACTTCTTCGAAGTTCTGAGCGACCAGATGGTCCTTCAGGGCATCAATCAGGACCCCTATCTGACGACGCATCCGCTGACCCAGGACCGGATCAACTTCCTCAATCAGGCGGTGCAAGCGAGCCCCTACGCGGGCCAGGGCGTCAGCGACGCCCTGATCGTCAAGCACAAGCGCATGCAGGCCAAGCTGATCGGTTTCCTGGAGCCGGCCCAAAGCGTTTTCCGCACCTATCCCGAGGAGGACGACAGCCTCTATGCGCGCTACGCGCGCTCCATCGCCCACTACCGCCGCTCCGACATCGACGCCGCGCTGCCGATCATCGACGGTCTGATCGCCGAGTACCCCAACGATCCCTATTTCCACGAGTTGCGCGGCCAGATGCTGTTCGAGCATCAGCAGATCGAGGAGGCCCTGCCCGCTTACCAGAAGGCCGTCGACCTGCTGCCGCGCGAAGCGCAGCTGCGGCTGCGGCTGGCGCAGGTGCAGCTGGCGCTGGAAACCCCCGAGCTGGTGCAGCCGGCACTCGACAACCTCTCCTACGTCCTCGCCGAGGAGCCGGACAGCGCGCGGGGCTGGCGGCTCGCCTCGGTGGCGCACGCGCGCCTCGGCGACAAGGGCCAGACCCAGCTGGCCCTGGCCGAGATGAGCTTTGCCAAGGGGGCCTTTCGTGAGGCTGTGGGCCAGGCCCGCGCCGCGCAGAAAATCCTCGAGGAACATACCCCGGCCTGGCTGCGCGCCCAGGATTTGGAACAGTACGCCGAGCGGGAGTTCCGCCGCGAACAAGACCGCAAGAACTAGGAAGCGCGCGCCGCGCGCGCTACGGGAGACAAACAATGTACGCTTTCGCACACCGCCTTCTGCGTGGCGCCGCCATTGGCGCAATGGCCGCCGCGCTTACCGCCGCCCTCTTGCTGAGCATGCCGCAGGGCGCCGGCGCCCAGGACTCCGCGCCCTTTCCGCCGCAGGACAAGGCCGCCTTCGATGCCATGATCCGCGACTATCTGCTGGAGCATCCTGAGGTGGTGGTCGAGGCGCTGGAGTCCTTTCAGCGCCGCGAACAGGCCCGTGCCACCGAACGGCAGACCCAGACTCTGCAAAGCGCCGATCTGCGCTACGACCCGGAATCTCCGGTGATCGGCAATCCGGACGGCGACGTGGTGATCGTCGAGTTCTTCGACTACCGCTGCCCCTATTGCAAGCAGGTGACCGAGCCTCTGCTCGAGGTCGTAAAGGAGGACGGCAATATCCGTCTGGTGATGAAGGAGCTCCCGATCCTCAGCGCAGAGTCTTACCTAGCCGCCCGCGCCGCCCTGGCGGCGGAGAAACAGGGCCGCTACGAGGATTTCCACTTCGCACTGATGACCGAGCCGGGAACCCTCAGCGAGGCGTCGATTTTCGCGGTTGCCAAGGATCTCGACTTGGATCTCGAGCGTCTGCGCCGCGACATGGACTCGCCGGAGGTGGCGGCCGCCCTGGATGACGTTTCCGAACTGGCAGACCGGCTTGGAATCCGCGGAACCCCTGCCTTCGTGATCGGCGACGAAATCATTCCCGGGGCGCTCTCCATCGATGCCATGCGCCAGAGGGTAGCCGAGGCGCGCGCGGGCGCAAGCTGAGGCGCCATTAGCGCTTTGCCCCTTCCCGCCCTTATGCTACCGCTAAAGTCCCGATAAACCACCGGCTTGGGGGAGGATTCAGGGTGGCGGCTGCACCCAAAGTGCTGATTCTGAACGGTCCGAACCTGAACCTGCTCGGTTCTCGGGAGCCTGCGGTCTATGGCCGCACAACCTTGGCCGATATCGAAGCCGCCTGCCGCGCGCAGGCGGCGCAGCTCGGGCTCGGCGTCGATTTCCGGCAGTCCAACGCCGAAAACCAACTGATCGAGTGGATTCAGGGCGCGGCCGAGGATTTCGACGCCTTGATCCTCAACGCCGGCGCCTATACCCATACCTCCGTGGCGATACTCGACGCCCTGCAGGCAGTGGACCTGCCGCTGATTGAGGTTCATCTTTCGAACATCTATAAGCGGGAAGCCTTCCGGCACCACTCCTATATCTCCCAGGCGGCCGACGGCGTGATCTGCGGACTGGGAATGGAAGGCTACCTTCTGGCGCTACGCGCGCTGGCCGGCAAGTTAGGCAGCGAACAGGAAGTTTGATGGCAAAATTTGAATTGGACGAAGAGGCCTTGCGAAAGATCGCGGCTATTCTCGAGGAAACCGGTCTGACCGAGATCGAGGTCGAATCCGAAGGCCATCGCATCCGCGTCGCCAAGCAGAAGGCGCAGGCCGTGACCTATAGCGAGCCAGCCCCGGCAGCCGGCCCGGCGGCTGCGCCGCAAGGCGGATCGGCACCCGCCAGTTCCGGCGGTGTGCCGCAGAATGCCGTCACCTCGCCGATGGTCGGCACAATCTATACCTGCCCGGAACCGGGCAAACCGCCTTTCGTCTCGGCCGGCGACCAGATCAAGGAAGGCCAGACCCTGCTGATCATTGAGGCGATGAAGGTGATGAACACCCTACCGGCGCCGCGCAGCGGCATCGTCAAGGAGGTCTTCGTCAGCGACGGCCAGCCGGTCGAGTTCGGCGAGCCCCTGATGGTCATCGAGTAGCCGGGACGGCCGCCCGGATGTTCGAAAAAGTCCTGATCGCGAACCGAGGCGAGATCGCGCTGCGCATCCATCGCGCCTGCCGCGAGATGGGCATCAGCACGGTGGCAGTGCACTCGACCGCCGACGCCGACGCCATGCACGTGCGCCTGGCCGACGAAAGCGTGTGCATCGGCCCGCCGCCGAGCCGCGAGAGCTATCTCAACATGCCGGCGATTCTCTCGGCGGCGACGATCACCGGCGCCGACGCGATCCATCCCGGTGTCGGTTTCCTGTCAGAGAACGCCAGCTTCGCGACCATGGTCGAGGAGCACGGCTTCACCTTCATCGGACCTGCGCCGGAGCACATCGCGCTGATGGGCGATAAGGTTGCGGCCAAGGAAGCGGCGGTGCGGCTCGGCATTCCTGTGGTCCCGGGCTCCGACGGCGCGATCGAGAGTGAGGAAGAAGCCAAACGGGTGGCGGAGGATACCGGCTATCCCGTGCTGATCAAGGCGGCGGCCGGCGGCGGCGGACGCGGCATGAAGGTCGCCTGGGCGCCCGAGGAACTGGGCGACGCCTTCCGCATGGCCCGTAACGAGGCCAAGGCCGCCTTCGGCTACGATCAGGTCTACATGGAGAAGTATCTCTCCAAGCCGCGGCATATCGAGATGCAGATGCTGGCCGACGGCAAGGGCGGCGTGGTCCACCTGGGCGAGCGCGACTGCTCGCTGCAGCGCCGCCATCAGAAGCTGCTCGAGGAAGCCCCTTCCCCGGCTCTCAACAGCCGTCAGCGCGAGGAGATCGGCCAGGTCGCCATCGACGCCCTGCGCGAGCTCGGCTACGCCTCTGCGGGCACCTTGGAGTTCCTGTTCGAGGACGGTCAGTTCTTCTTCATCGAGATGAACACCCGCCTGCAGGTCGAACACCCGATTTCCGAGGCGATCACCGGCATCGACCTGGTGCGCGAGCAGATCCGCGTCGCCGCCGGCCACGCGCTGTCCTTCACCCAGGACGACATCAAGTTCGTCGGTCACGCCATCGAGTGCCGCATCAACGCGGAGCATCCCGAGACCTTCGCCCCCTCGCCGGGGCTGATCACCGATTATCACCCCCCGGGGGGACTCGGCGTACGGGTCGATTCCGGCATCTATGCCAACTACCGCGTACCGCCGCACTACGACAGCCTGATCGCCAAGCTGATCGTCCACGGCGCCACCCGCAACGAATGCCTGATGCGGCTGCGCCGGGCCCTCGACGAGATCGTGATCGACGGCATCGACACCTCGATCCCGCTGCACCGCCGGTTGATCATGGAACCGGACTTCATCAACGGCGCCTACGACATCCACTGGCTCGAAAAATTCATGGCGCGCTGAGGCGCCACCACCGCCCACTGGAAATCTGCCGCGACGCGGCTAGACTGGTGTCATGCATCTGACACCGGAGCTGCTGCTGCGCGCCTACGCCGTCGGCATCTTCCCGATGGCCGAAAGCCGCCAGGACCGGGAGATCCACTGGATCGACCCGGAACTGCGCGGCGTCATCCCGCTGGAACGGTTCCATATACCGAAGAAGCTGCGGCGGCGGGTGCTGCGCGGCGACTTCCACGTGACCTGCAACCAGGCCTTTCCCGACGTCATCCAAGCCTGCGCCGAGGCGCAACCCGACCGGCCCGAAACCTGGATCAATCCGACGATCGAACTTCTCTATACCGAGCTGCACGGCATGGGTTTTGCACATTCCGTCGAATGTTGGAGCGACAGCGAGGAAGGCCCGCAGCTGGCCGGGGGGCTCTATGGCGTCAGCCTGGGCGCCGCCTTCTTCGGCGAGTCCATGTTCACCCGGGCGACCGACGCCAGCAAGGTGGCGCTGGTGCACCTCGTGCTGCGGCTGATCAACAGCGGCTTTCGCCTGCTCGACACCCAGTTCACCACGCCGCACCTGCGCCAGTTCGGCGCCATCGACGTGCCGCGGGAGGCTTACAAGGCGCAACTCTCCAAGGCTTTGATGGAAACAGCGGTCTTCGAGCCTGACTTGCCGGACGCGACGCTGCGGCAGGTGCTGGAAACGCTGGGCGGCAGCGAGGAGGTATGACCTGTTATTGCGTGGCGCTTTCCCCGCCGGCGGCCTCTCCTTCCGCAGCGTCTTCTTCCTGCTCGGATGGCGCCTCCGCGCTTTCGTCGCGGCAGGCCTTTACCCAGACATCGTAAACCGGGTGTTCCAGCGCCGAGACCGCAGGGGAGGAGGCGAACATCCAGCCGGAGAAGACCTGCACCTCGGGGCCGTCCGGCCGCTTGTCGACGACCTCGAGAAAGGCAGCCGATTCAGGCGGTTCTTCCGGCGGCGTCTCGCGGCAAGTCCGGGCGACGATGTCGAGACTGCCGAAGGTGACCGCCTCGCCGATTGGCGCCTCGAAGGTCGAGATCCGCGCGGTAATCTTGTCCAGGCCCTGCAGCACGGCGATCTGCCGGGGGATGGTCTCGCTTTGCGCGAAGGCCGGCGCGGAAGCGGCGCAGAGAGCCAGCGAGAGCAGAAGGCGCCAGCTCATCCCTTCTCCCCAGGGTAGGGATTCTCGAGACTGTCCACCAGCGCCCGCAGAACCTGGCGCAGTTGGTCTTCGTCGCATCCCATCAGGATTCCGTCCTCCAAGGCGTCCTGCGCCATCTCGCGCAGCTCCTCGAGGTTTTCGTTCAAGATCTTGATCTTTTCATGGCAGGAAACCGGCTCGCCGTCGGGCTGGGTCCAGACTGGTATGTCGAAGGGCTGCTTGCCGGGGTTACTCATGGACATGACCTAGCGACGCCGGAGCCGCGGCGCAAGGCGCATCAGACCGCAGGCTTTTCCGCCCGAAATCGCAGGCGCACGTAGTCCGCGGTCCAGTTGCCCTCGGCGTCCCGCAAATTCGTGGCCAGCACTTCGGTGACCTCGGCGATCAGGGCCGGACGCTCCTCCTCCGGCAGGCGGTTGACGAAACTCTCGCCGAAGGTCGCCAGCCAGCCGGAAATATCGCCCGGCAAGGGCGTCGGCCGCGGAATCAGCTCAATATAAGGCACCGCAAAGCCCTGCTTTTCCAGCTTGCCGCGGTATTCCTGCGGCGAGGGGAAGTACCAGGGCACGGCGTCCTGGCCGTCATAGCCGCGCCGGTCGAGCGCCGCGATCAGCGCCGCACGGATGCTCTGCACGTTGCCGGCGCCGCCCATCTCGGCGACGAAGCGCCCGCCGGGCTTGAGCGCCCGCCAGACGCCGTCGATCACCAGATCGGGCCGCAGCATCCAGTGCAGGGCGGCATTGGAGAAGACCGCATCGAACTCGGCCGAAAACCGCAGATCCTCGCCGGATCCGACCTGCGCTTCCAGGCCGCGTTCGCGCGCACCGGCGATCTGCGCGGCGGAGAAATCGATGCCCAGGACCTTAGCCCCGCTGGCCGCCAGCTTTTCCGTCAACACGCCGTCGCCGCAGCCGAGATCGAGGATCCGCTCGCCGGACCGGGGCTGCAGCAGGTCGAGCAGCGGCTCGCCGAGTTTGGCGACGAAGGCGGCGTTGTCCTGGTAGCGCTGCGGATCCCAGCTTTGCCGCGCCTGGCTCACTGCGGCCCTCCCGTGGGTCCGCCGGCAGGGCCGTCGGCGGCGCCGAACACGAAGCGGCCGAGCAGGTCGACCAGATTGACCGCGCCTTGCGTATATTCGATGCGCGCGCCGGGGTCGAGGTTCTCGAGATCCCCGCCCGGTTCCAGCGCGATATAGGTGTTGCCGAGCAGGCCTTCCGAAAGAATCCGCGCCGAGGTATCGACCGGCAGCTGGATCGACTTGTCGATGCTCAGGGTGACGTTGGCGAAGAAGGTCTCGGGATCGAGGTTCAGGCCGGACACGCTGCCGATCTTGACCCCGGCCATGCGCACGTCGCTGCCTGCGGCCACGCCGGTCGCGTCGTCGAACTCGGCGACCACTTCGTAGCCGCTGACCTGGGACACCTCGCCGCTGGAAAAGGCGATCATGATGAAGGCGGCGGCGACCACCAGCACCACGGCCCCCATGATCGTCTCGATGATGTTTCTGCGCATGCTTACCTCCGCAAAGCCGGCCGCCGCTCAGGCATCCCGATCGGGCGCCCAGGCCTCGTAGTCGCTGCTGCTGGCCGCGCGCTTGCCGCCGCGCAGCGTATGCCCCGGCGGGCGATAAGCCAACTCGGTGCCGCTCAGGTTCGGCTGATGCTGCTTCATCCAGGGGCGCCGCGCCGGTCCGCCGGCCGGCGGAATCTCGTCGCTGGTGTGGTGCAGCCAGGCGTGCCACTCGGCGGGCACGCGGCTGGCCTCGACCTCACCGTCGTAGAGCACCCAGCGCCGCTCGCGCCGCAGCGAGTCGCGATGCACCGTGCCGCCGCCGCGCCCGCGAAAATAGCGGTTTCCGGCGCCATCGCTGCCGACCTCCTCGCCGCGCAGCCAAGTGTAGAGTTTGGTTCCGATCGAGACCATCTTCACCCCAGATTTTCAGCCCTTTACCCCCTTTGGCGCAGCGCGCCGGGGTGGGGCGAATATGTCACCTTGCTGCAGGTCCGTCCAGTCACGCGGGGCCGGCACAGGACTTCTGGACAAACCGCCTGCACCGCCGTCTAAAGTGGCGTTCTCGCAAGGCGATGGGGGCAGAATGCAGGACCAAGCACGAGATTTCTGGCGGAACTCCGGCTTTCATCTGGTGTCGCGCACGCCCGAGGGGCACCTGGCGGTCGGCGACGAGCTGCTGCGCGCCTACCTTAACCGCCCTGAGGTCCGCCCCGTCGCGGAGTCCTGTGCCGCCGAGCGCGCCCTGCACGCGGCGCTGCTGGAGGCGCCGCGCCGTGCGGTGAGCGAGGCTGAGATCGGCGCGCTGGCCGACCCCGACGCCCAGGAAAACTACCGTATCGTCCTCGCCTTCCGCGACCGCCTCGCCGCAGAGGAAACCGTCGAGGCCACCTATCTGAGCTGCTTCGAGTCGCCCGGCGCCGTGCCGGTGCCGCCGCTGTTCATCGACCAGATGGCGCATCTGGTGCTGCGCAATATCCTGGCGGAAACCGAGTATCCGCTGCGCGCGCGGGCCGGCGAGCTGTTTTTCCGCGAACAGAAGATCACCATCAACGACGGCTTCCTGATGGCCGCCGACGCGGAGACCGTGGACATGTACGCCTCCAGCGGCGGCTTCGGCGATCTCGGCCGCCTCGTCGCCGAGGCCCAGACGCCGCTCAGGACCGTCGATCTCGACGTGCTCGACGAGTCCAACGCCGAGCTCTACTGGCAGCGCGACGAGCGCCACGACACCGTGCTCAATCTCAACTTTTCCGGTTCCGGGCTCGACGCCCTCTGCCGGGTCCTGGAGGCCTGGATCGCCCACTTCCTGAAGGTCGCCGTCTCGATCCAGCCGGTGCAGGAGATCAGCGACGAACGCTGGGTCTGGCACATCGGGCTCGACGCCGAAGCGACCCGCCTGCTTAACGATCTCTACCAGGGCGAGGAGGTCGGCGAGTTGCGGCTGGCGCGGCTGCTGTCACTGTTCCGCCTCGACTTCCGCAATCCCCGGGAGATGCGCGAGGACATCGCCGGCCGGCCGGTGTACCTGGCGCTCTGCATGGACGAGGCCTCGCTGCTCCGCCTCAAGCCGCAGAACCTGCTGGTCAATCTGCCCCTGGCCTCGCGCGTGTGACGGCGCGGCGATGAGCGCGAAACCCGGCCCCGCGCTCCCGGTGACGCCCGCGGCAGCGGCTACGACCGGTGTGATCGTGGTGCTGCTGGCGGCAAGCAGCCTGGCACCGCTGACGACTTTCGCGCGTCTTGCCTATGACAGCGGCGCCACCCCTACGGCGGTGCTGCTCGCGCGCTACGCCTGCGCCTCGCTGGCCTTGCTGGTCTTGCTGCTGGTGCTGCGACGGCCGCTGCTGCCGCCCCGCTGGGCGACCGCGAACGTGCTCGGCGCCGCCTTTTCCTGGTTCATCGCCAGCAACTGCTATCTCGCGGCGGTCAACTTCATCCCGGTCAGTCTGGCGGCCCTGATCTTCTATACCTTTCCCTTGATGGTGGCGGTGCTGGCGCGCTTTACCGAGGGTGCGCGAATCGGAAGGCTCGGCCAGCTCGCCTTTCTCGCCGCCTTTGCCGGACTGGCGCTGGCCTTGGGGCCGAGCTTTCAGGGTCTGGATTGGCGCGGCATCGTCTTCGCCCTGGCCGGAGCGGCAGGCTCGGCCGGCGCGCTGCTGTTCACCGGACGTCTCGGAACCCGGATCGACGGCTTCGGACTGACCTTCTGGACCAATGCCTTCAGCCTGCCGGGAATGATCGTCCTGATCCTCCTGACCGGATCCTGGGCGCTGCCTTCGCTTCCGGAGGGCTGGCTCCCCTTCGCCGGCGGCGCCGTCTGCTATGTCGTGGCGATCAACCTGATGTTCCTGGGCACCCGCCTGGCCGGCGCGGCGAAGAGCTCGATGATCCTCAACCTGGAGCCGGTCATCACCATCGGAGTCGCGGCCGCGTTGCTCGGCGAGCGTCTGACGCCCCTGCAATTCGTCGGGGCGGCCCTGGTCGTCGCCGCCGTCGCGCTGACCAGCTTCAAGCGGCGCAGAAAGCTGGTCGAGGGCTAAGCCGCGACGATGTTGTGGTCCGGGCCGAAGGGAAACCCCGTAATGTTCTCGGCCCCGCCTTCGGTAACGATCAGGATGTCGTGCTCGCGGTAACCGCCGGCCCCGGCCATCGCTTCGGGGATCATGATCATCGGTTCCATCGAGACCACCATGCCCGGCTCCAGTAGCGTCTCCACGTCCTCGCGCAATTCCAGGCCCGCCTCGCGTCCATAGTAGTGGCATAGCACCCCAAAGGAGTGGCCGTAGCCGAAGCTGCGGTGCGCCAGCAGGCCTGCGTCCCGGTAGATCCCATTCAGCTCCCGCGCGATATCGCAGCAGCGCGCGCCAGGACGGATCAGCTCCAGGCCGCGGCGATGCACGGCGCAGTTGATCTCCCAGAGCTCGAGATGCCGCGGGCTGGCCTCGCCAAGAAACAAGGTGCGTTCCAGGGCGGTATAGTATCCGGCGATCATCGGAAAACAGTTGAGGCTGAGGATGTCGCCGCGCCGCAGGCGGCGGCTGGTCACCGGGTTGTGGGCACCATCGGTATTCAGTCCCGATTGAAACCAGGTCCAGCTATCCATCAGCTCGGCATCGGGGAAGCTGCGCGCGATTTCCCGCACCATGGCCTGGGTCGCGTTTAGCGCCACTTCATGCTCGCCGGCGCCTTCGCGGATAGCCTCGACGCAGGCCGCGCCCCCCAGATCGGCGATCCGCGCGCCCTCGCGGATCCAGGCATGCTCCTCGGGAGACTTCACCATCCGCTGACGCATTGCCGGCGTGGCGGCGTCGATGAACTCGCTCTTCGGCAAGAGTGCAGTGAGCTTGCTGAAGGTCTCGACCGGGAGGTGATCCAGCTCGACGCCCAGACGCCCGCCGTCTGGCACAAGACTGGCGACGGCATGAAAGTAATTGTCCCGCTCCCAGTCGGTATAGGTGAGGCAGTCCCCGAAGCTGCGCCGCCAGGGCTGCCCGCCGTCGATGTTCGCGGCGATGACGGTCAGCTGGTCCTGGCTTACCACCAGGCCGTAGCGCCGTCCGAAGGCGCAGTAAAGGAAGTCCGCGAAATAGTTGATGTTGTGATAGGAGGTGAAAAGGACACGGTCGACGCCCTGCGCCGCCATCCAGTCGCGTAGCGCTTGTAGCCGCCGCGCCATCTCTTCTTGGGTAAAACTTGGCACCGCCTTGTCGCCATTCTCGATCTTCTTCAGACGCTCCACCCTGTTCAGCCTCCTGTCCCAATTCTTCCGAGAATACGCCAAATACTGCGCGTTAAGTCTCAGTTAACACAAAATATGGTGCGACCTCCGCTATTTTGTGTTTGACTGTTGTCATAATACTAACTCTAGGATGTATCTGCGGCTGCGGTGGCAGCCAGGGGGAATTTAAAAATGCGCATAGGGCGGCATTTCAGCTTCGCCGACCGGGATGCCCTGGAGGCCTTGCCGCTGCGCCGCTATCTCGACCCAGACGGCGCCACCGGAGAACGGGAAATCCGCGTTCCCGCCGACTGGAGCCAGGAGGCCAGCGGCCTGCTGGTGGAGCGGGTTTTCCGCCGCCAGGCCATCCCGACACGCCTGCGCGCGGTCGAGGAGGCCGACGTTCCGGAATGGCTGTGGCGCTGCGCGCCGGACTCGGCCGCGCTGGAGTCCCTGCCCGCGGAGCAGCGCGAAACCGGCGAAACCGACGCGCGGCAGGTTTTTCGCCGTATCGCCGGCGCCTGGACCTACTGGGGCTGGAAAGCCGGCTACTTCGACACCGAGGAGGATGCGCGCGCCTTCTTCGACGAGATCGGCTGCCTGCTCGCCTACCAGATCGCCGGGCCGGATCTGGTACAGTGGCGCAACAACGGCCTCTACTGGGCCTATGGCCTGGAAGACGGCGGCGCGGCTGCGACCTATCATGTCGATTTTGGCAGCGGAGAAGCCGCCGTCAACGACGCCGGCCTGCGGCACCCCCTACTGCACAGTTTCTATCTGCAGGCAGCGGGGCAAGACCTCCTCTCGCGCGAAGCCGTTTTGCTGCCCGAGGAACTCGGCTCCGGCTGCAACTACAGCGCCACGAGCGGCGCCGGCCTCCTCACACAGCTCCAGGCCGGGGACGCCGCGGCCGCCGCGGTCCGCCAGCAAGGCGCCACCCGGCGTGCGCGCCGTGCCGTGATCCTCGATTCCGGGGATCCCGAAGCGGCGGCCTTCATCGCCTGGAAAGCCGCCGAGGAACGCCGCGCCGCCGCGCTCTCCCTCGGCGCCAGACTCTACGGCAAGCAACTCGAGTCCCAAGGCGAGGAGGCGGCCGCTTGGGAAAGCCTGATCGAGGATGCCTGCAGCGCCAGCCAGAGCCGCTGCTATCTGCGGGTCGGCGGCGCTTTCCTCGCGGCCCAGCGCGGCGGAGCCACGCTCAACGCCGAACCCCAGCAGCTCTGGCGGAGCCTGGGTGAGAACGCCTGGCGCGCCTGCGATCCCGGAGTCCTCTTCGCCGAAACCGTCGAGGCGGCCAATGGGTGCGCCGCCGACGGCGAGATGACGGCCTGCGATCCCTCCGGCGCCTACCACTTCCTGGAAGACAGCGCCGCGCCGCTCGCCGCCGTCAACCTGCTCGCCCTGCGTGGAAAACCCGCCGGGCTCGATCTCGACTCCCTAAGCCAGGCCGTCACCCTGCTGACCGTCGCGCTCGAGCTTTCGGTGCTGTCCGCGGCAACGCCGTCGCGCCGCATGGCCGAGCGCTGTTTCGCCTACCGGCCGATCGCCATCGCCCCCGGCAATCTCGCCGCCCTGCTGATGTCGCTCGGCCTCGCCTACGACAGCGCGGAGGGGCGGCAGACGGCGGCGGCGCTGACCGGATTCATGACCGCGACCGCCTATAGGGTTTCCGCCGAGATGGCGCGCGAACTGGGCGCCTTCCCGCGCTTCGACGCCAACCGGGATGCCATGCTGCGGCAGCTGGGCGGGATGAAGCGCGCCAGCGAAGGCCCCCGCAAGACCAAGACGTCTGCCGCGCGGAAAGCGGCGCTGCGGCCACAGGACGTGGCGATTACCGGCTTGGCAGAACGCTGTGCAGAAGCCTGGACAGGCGCGCTGACCGCCGCCGAAGCGCATGGCCTGCGCAATGCCCAGATCAGCCTGCTGTCCGCCGCCCCTGATCTGCACCGCCTGCTCGACTGCAGTTGCCTCGGCCTGGAAGCTCTGCCCGGCCTGATCAGGTTCGCGCGGCTCAGCGACGAGGGTTTCTACAAGCTCATCGACGCTTCCGCGCCCCAGGCCCTGCGCGCGCTGGGCTACAGCGAGGCGGAGACCGAAAAGATCATCGGCTACGCCGTTGGCCACGGCAGCCTGCGCGATGCGCCGGGAATCGACCCCGCACGGCTCAAGGAAAAGGGCTTCACCGAGGCGGCCATCGAGGCCGTGGAGTCCGCACTGGCCAGCGCTTTCGACATCAAGTTCGTGTTCAACAAGTGGATCCTTGGCGGGGAGTTCTGCACCAAGGTGCTCGGCCTGCCCGAAGACAGCCTCGAGGATCCCGGCTACGAGCTGCTACCGGCCCTGGGCTTTACCGAGGAGGAGATCGCCGCCGCAAACATCCACTGCTGCGGCGCCATGACCCTGGAGGGCGCGCCCGGCCTCAAGCCCGAACATCTCGCCGTCTTCGCCTGCGCGCAGCCGGGCGAAAGCGGACGCGGCCCGGTGGTCGACACTGCGGCGAAGCTTGCCATGGCCGCGGCCATCCAACCCTTCCTCACCGGCGGGATCGATCTCGACATCGTCCTGCCCCAGGATGCGGCGCCCGAGGACTGCAGTGCGCTCTTCCAGAGCGCCTGGGAAGCCGGGCTGAAGTCGCTGCATATCCACAGGCAGGGCGCCAGACTCAGCGAGAATCCCGATTGGGACGCGGAGATCGAAGCCGACAGGCTGCCCGCCGCCGGACAGGGCGGCGCTGCGCCCGTCCCCGAAAGGATCGTCGAACGGATCGTCGCCCGCAATGCCAGCCGTACGCGACTGCCCCAGCGCCGCAAGGGCTATACCCAGAAGGCGCAGGTCGGCGGCCACAAGGTCTATCTGCGTACGGGCGAGTACGCCGACGGCCAGCTCGGCGAGATCTTCATCGACATGCACAAGGAAGGCGCGGCTTTCCGCAGTCTTATGAACAACTTCGCCATCGCCGTGTCGCTCGGACTGCAGTACGGGGTGCCGCTCGAGGAATTCGTCGAGGCCTTCACCTTCACCCGCTTCGATCCCGCCGGCGAGGTCGAGGGCAACGACGCGATCAAGGTCGCGACCTCGGTGCTCGACTATCTCTTCCGCGAACTGGCGGTCAGCTACCTGGGGCGTACGGACCTCGCCAACGTCGAGCCCAGCGATCTGATGCCGGACGCCACCGGCAAGGGCGAGGCGCAGTCGGAAATAATCCGGCAGGTCGCCTCGACCGGCTATGTCCGCAACCAGTTCACCGTCTTCCAGGGCGGTATCGGCGCGCAGCAAGGGGCAAGCAGCACGGCGCGCGATCTCTACGCCGAGCGTCACGAAGAGGCGGAGCGCCCGGCGGGTCAGCCCCGCGATCCCTCGGAGGAAAAGCAATGAGGACGCGCGGAGTCTTCGGCGACAGCACGCTCCGTGAGGGGGAGCCGGCGAAAGGGCGGGGCACGGACCAGCCGCACCCGAACGCCGCCAGAGGGGTATGAAGTTCTCCCTGTGACCTTGCGGGGTGTTGCGCGTTGCGGCACCCCGATTTTTTAAGCGACATTCGGACCCTGACCGCCGCGCGACACCGCGGCGTCGCGCTATTGTGCGGGAAGGGTCGCGAGAAGACTAGCCGCGCAGGCGGGCCAGCGGTTATGGTCCGCCGGAAATTCAATCCAGCTTACGATCCCGCAGCACCCAGGAGGTATGAAATGGCAGGTCAGATCGACGCGCGGCTCGCCGAACTCGGCATCGAAGTCCCGGACGCCGCCGCCCCGGTGGCCAACTATGTCGGCTACGTGATTTCCGGCAAGACGGTCTTCGTGTCCGGCCAGGTCCCCATGAAGGATGGCGATTTCCAGTACGTCGGCAAGGTCGGCGACCGGATCTCCGTCGAGGAGGCCCAGGAAGCAGCGAAGATCTGCGCCATCAACATCATCGCCCAGCTCAAGGCCGCCTGCGGCGGCGACCTCGACAAGGTGAAGCGGATCGTCAAGCTCGGCGGCTTCGTCAACTCGACCCCCGACTTCACCAAGCAGCCCCAGGTGATCAACGGCGCTTCCGACCTGATGGTCGAGGTCTTCGGCGACAAGGGCAAGCACTCCCGCGCCGCGGTCTCCGCCGGCGCCCTGCCGATCGGCGTCTCGGTGGAAATCGACGCCATCGCCGAAATCGAGTAGCGGCTGAATGGCCTTGACCGCATCGTGCGGTCGAGGCCAAATCCGCGCCATGCCTGACGCAAGCGCCTCCCTGCCGCCAGAAGTGGCGGATTTCCGGAAGCGGCACCCGGAGATCGAATCCGTCGATGCGATCTACCCGGACCTGTCCGGCGTGACGCGCGGCAAGCGCTATCCCGTCGGGCAGCTCGACAAGATCTTTACCTCCGGCCTGAACTTCCCCGGCTCGGTCTTCCTGCTGGCCGCCAACGGCGAGTCCATGGACCCCGAAGGCTTCGGCTTTTCCGACGGCGACCCCGACGAAATCGCCAAACCGGTCCCCGGCACGCTGCGGCCGGTCGCCTGGGCGCCGCGCCCGCTGGGCCAGGTGCTGCTGAGCTTCGAGACCCTGGAGGGCGCGCCCTACCGTTTCGAGCCGCGCAACCTGCTGCGCGGCGTCCTGGCGCGCTTCGCAGAGCTGAAGCTGCGGCCGGTGGTCGCCTTCGAGCTGGAGTTTTACCTGATCGATCGGGAGCGCACGGCACAGCGCGAGCCGCAGCCGCCAATCTCGCCGCTGACCGGGGAGCGCGACCACGCCACCCAGGTCTATGGCATGAACGAGCTCGACGCCTTCGATCCCTTCCTCGACGACGTTCACCGGGCCTGCGCCCTGCAGGGCATCGAGACCGGCGCGATCTCCGCCGAGTACGCGCCGGGGCAGTTCGAGATCAACCTGCACCACAGCGACGATCCGCTACGCGCCGCCGACGACTGCGCGCTGTTCAAGCGGGCGGTCAAGGGCTGCGCGCGCAAACACGGCTATCAGGCCACCTTCATGGCCAAGCCCTACATGGACCAGGCCGGCAGCGGCCTGCACCTGCACTGCAGCCTGCTCGACGAGTCCGGCGGGAATGCCTTCGCCAAGGGCGAGGACGGCGGCCGGGACGACATCGGCCCGCTGCTGCGCCACGCCCTGGGCGGCACCATGGAGGGCCTGCCGGAATCCATGGCCTTCCTGGCCCCCAACCCGAATTCCTTCCGCCGCTTCCGGCCCAACCTCTTCGTGCCGCTGCGCCGCTCCTGGGGGCACGAGAACCGCTCCGTGGCGCTGCGCATCCCCACCGGCGGCCCCGAAAGCCGGCGCATCGAGCACCGGGTCGCCGGCGCCGACGCCAACCCCTATCTGGCCTTGGCCAGCTTCCTGGCCTCGCTGCATCACGGCATCGACAAGCGGACCGACTGCGGACCGGCCTTCGAAGGCAACGCCGGGGAAACCCCCGACGGCGAGATGCCGCTGCGCCCGCGCCGGGCACTCGACCGGCTGCGCCGCGGCGAAATCCTCAAGGAATACCTCGGCGAGGAGTACCTGCGGACCTACGCGACCTGCAAGGAAGCCGAGTACGATGCCTTCGAGGACCGCGCCAGCCCGGCCGAGTACGAGTGGTACCTGCAGTCGGAGTAGTTGAACCTACTGCGCCTGCATCTGCTGCATCATCTGCTGCAGCATCGCCGGGTCCATCTTGGTGACCGGAACGTCGGCCGGCGGCTCGAACAGCGCGGCGTCCTGGGGGCCACGCTGGATGTTGCTACGCTGGATCACCACCTGCTCCTGCCCCTCGCCGCCTTCCATGCGCACGAAGATGCCGTCGTCGGTGACCCAGGCGTGGCCGATGCTGCCGCCGGGATCGGTCACCTTGTACTTGGTCACCTCCTCGCCCTGCAGGGTCTCGCGGCCAAGCGCTTCGGTCGGGTAATCGCGGATCCGGTACTCGGGATTGCGCTGCGTCAGCTCGTTGTTGAAAGGCATCTCCATGGCCATATTCATCTGCGGCATCACCATTACGATGCGCTGCTGATCGGGGCGTACGATGGAGATCTGCTGCATGCCCTGGAGCTGCATCTCGGTGCGCTGCCTGCCGCCGTCGTGATAGACCTTCGAGACGATGTCGCCCTGGGTGGTCTCGATCAGCTGATCGGCGCTGTAGGAGGTCGTGAGCTTCGGAAAGTCCTCGGCGCCTGCGAGGCCCGGGCTCAGCAGCAGCGCGCAGAGAAGCAGCGGCGCGAGGCGGCGGCATAGAAGAGTCATGGCTTCGTCCCATTGGTTGCGGAGGCGGCTTCGAGACTATCGGCAGCGGATGCCTGCGTGAAGCCTCGATGCTGTGATAACCTGCCGCCATGCAGCCGCCGCCGGATAACATTGTCGCGAGGGCCCGGCGCCGTGCCAGGGAACGCGGCCGCGCGGTCTACCTTTTTCATGACGGCGAGGACTGGAAGCTGACCCAGCGGCTCGGCGCGATTCCCGGCGGGGCGGCCAGTTTCGAGATTGCACCGCATCCCGAGCATCCAGAACAGGGCAATACAGGCGGCTGCTGAGCCGTCGCGGATTTGCCGCTTGCTCCGAAGCCGCGGCGGCACACATTCTGGATTATGCCCGACGGATCGGAACCGGCTGTCCTCAAGGTCGTCAGCGCGCTGGCGGAGGTTCCTGCCGCCGAGTGGGACGCCTGCGCCGGTGCGGACAACCCCTTCGTTTCCCACGCCTTTCTCCTGGCGCTCGAGGAAAGCGGCGCGGCCACGGAGCAGACCGGCTGGCTCGGCCAGCATCTCTGCCTGGAGGACGCCTCCGGCCGCCTGCTCGGCGCCGTGCCGCTCTATCTCAAGAACCACTCCTACGGCGAGTACATCTTCGACTGGGGCTGGGCAGATGCCTATGAACGCGCCGGCGGACGCTACTATCCCAAGCTGCAGTGCGCCGTGCCCTTTACGCCGGTGACCGGCCCGCGCCTGCTGGTTCGCGGCGGCACCGACGAAACCGCCGTCCGCGAAACCCTGATCGCCGGCCTGCGCGAGATCTTCACCCGCCACGGCGTCTCCTCGCTGCACGTCACCTTCGCGACCAAGACCGAATGGGAGGCTTTCGGCGAAGCCGGTTTCCTGCAGCGGCTCGATCTGCAGTACCACTGGCACAACCACGGCTACGCAAGTTTCGACGACTTTCTCGGGGCTCTGGCCTCGCGAAAACGCAAGGCGATCCGCAAGGAACGGCGCAAGGTCGCCGAGAGCGGCATCGAACTGCGCGCGCTGTCCGGCAAGAATCTCAAGGAGGACCACTGGGACGCCTTCTACGCCTTCTATCTCGCCACCGCCGACAAGAAGTGGGGGCGACCCTACCTGACCCGGGAATTCTTCTCCCTGCTCGGCGAGCGGATGGCGGAGCAGGTTGTGCTGATACTGGCCGAGGCCGATGGACAGCCGGTCGCCGGCGCGCTCAACCTAAGGGACAGCCAGGCGATCTACGGCCGCAACTGGGGCTGTCTCGCCGAGTTCAAGTTCCTGCACTTCGAAACCTGCTACTACGCCGCCATCGACTACGCCATCGAACACGGCCTGCAGCGAGTCGAGGCCGGCGCCCAGGGCGAGCACAAGATTCAGCGCGGCTACCTGCCGAGCGAGACCTACAGCGCCCATCTGATCCGCGATCCCGGACTGGAAGAGGCGGTTGCCGATTATCTGCGGCGCGAAGGCCAGGCGATCCGGCATGAGATCGCGGCGCTGGCCGAACACAGCCCCTTCCGGCAGGAGGAGGAGAAGTGACCCTCCGCCCCGTCCTGGCTGCCGCCGCCTTTCTACTCTGGCCCGCTGCGATCCTGGCCGGGGAGAGCGATCCTGCGGCGGCCTGCCGGGCCGCGACCGGCAAAGCCGCGATCGAACCCTGCGAACGCGCCCTGAAAGCCGATTCCGGCGACCTGGAGAGCGGTTTCAAGCTGGCCTGGGCGATGCTTGGCCACAACCGGGAGACCGACGCCGTCGAACTCTTCACCCAGCTCGCCGAGGCCCAACCCGAGAACGAGGACGCCCACTTCAATCTCGCGGGCGCGCTGGCCTCGGTCAGCGCCTACGAGGCCGCGACCCCGCCGATCGAACGGGCCCTGGCCCTGACCGCCGGGCAACCGCGGACCCAGAAGCTGGCGGCGGCGATCTATCTCAACTCACGCAGCTACGAAAAAGCCCATGCGATGCATGTGAAGCTGGCGGCGGCCGGGGATCGCACCTCGATGTTCGACCTGGCGGAGGACTACGCCCTGGGACGCGGCGCCGGCTACGACCAGCCCGCGGCGCGGCACTGGTACGAGGAAGCCGCCAAGGCCGGCCACGTCGGCGCCATGACGGTGCTTGCGGCCAAGCTGGAGAGCGGCGCCTTCGGCGATCCAAAGGACCCCGAAGGCGCGGTCTACTGGCGGCGGCAGGCCGCCGAGGCGGCGCGCGGTCTGCCGGGCTGGAAATAAGCCCGCTGCGGACGCGGCCTACTCGACCGGTTCGGGCACCTTCTTGCCGCCGCGCTTGTTCTTTTTTTCGCCGCCCTTGCCGCCGGACTTTCCGCCACCGGACTCGTCCTCCGGATAGGAAAAGGTCAAAGCGGTCCCGCCTTCGGCGACATCGACACGCGCGACACCACCCTTGGACAGGCGGCCGAACAGCAGCTCCTCGGCCAGGGGCTTCTTGACGTGCTCCTGAATCATGCGGGCCAGCGGGCGGGCGCCGAAGGCGGCGTCGTAGCCCTTCTTGGCCAGCCATTCGCGCGCGGCATCGCTCAGTTCGATGGCGACGTTGCGGTCGGCGAGCTGGGTTTCGAGCTGGATCACGAACTTGTCGACCACCCGGCTGACCACCTCCGGCGACAGGCCAGCGAAGCCGATGATGGCGTCGAGGCGGTTGCGGAACTCCGGCGTGAACAGCCGGTTCACCGCCTCCTCGTCCTCGCCCTCGCGCTGCCCGCGGCCGAAGCCGATGGCCGGCTTGGCCATGTCGGAAGCCCCGGCATTGGTGGTCATGATCAGGATGACGTTGCGGAAGTCGACCGTCTTGCCGTTGTGGTCAGTCAGCTTTCCGTAGTCCATCACCTGCAGCAGGATGTTGAAGATATCCGGATGCGCCTTCTCGATCTCGTCGAGCAGCAGCACGCAGTGCGGGTGCTGATCGACGGCGTCGGTCAACAGGCCGCCCTGGTCGAAGCCGACGTAGCCCGGCGGGGCTCCGATCAGGCGGCTGACCGCATGGCGTTCCATGTACTCCGACATGTCGAAGCGGGTGAACTGCACGCCCAGGGTATGGGCGAGCTGGCGCGCCACCTCGGTCTTGCCGACCCCGGTCGGCCCGGAGAAAAGATAGGAGCCGATCGGCTTTTCCGGCTCGCGCAGCCCGGCGCGAGCCAGCTTGATCGCCGCCGAGATGGCGTCGATCGCCTTGTCCTGGCCGAACACCATGGTGCGCAGGTCGCGTTCCAGGTTCTGCAGCGCGGTTCTGTCGTCCTTGGAGACCGATTTCGGCGGGATGCGTGCGATCTTCGCCACCACCGCCTCGACCTCCTTGACGCCAAGCTGCTTACGCCGCCGGGATTCCGGCAGCAGCGCCTGGGCCGCGCCGACCTCGTCGATCACGTCGATCGCCTTGTCCGGCAGCTTGCGGTCGTTGATGTAGCGGGCCGAAAGCTCGACCGCGGAGCGGATCGCCTCCTGGGTGTAGCGCACGTTGTGGTGCTTTTCGTAGTAGGGCTTGAGGCCGCGCAGGATCTTCACCGTATCCTCGATGGTGGGCTCGACCACGTCGATCTTCTGGAAGCGGCGGACCAGGGCGCGGTCCTTTTCGAAGTAGTTGCGGTACTCCTTGTAGGTGGTCGAGCCGATGCAGCGCAGACCGCCGCTCTGCAGCGCGGGCTTCAGCAGATTGGAGGCGTCCATCGCCCCGCCGGAAGTCGCGCCGGCGCCGATGACCGTGTGGATCTCGTCGATGAAGAGGATTGCGTTCGGGTGCTCCTCGAGCTCGTTCATCACCGCTTTCAGCCGCTCCTCGAAATCGCCGCGATAGCGGGTTCCGGCGAGCAGCGCGCCCATGTCGAGGGCATAGATCGTGGCGCCCAGCAGCACCTCGGGCACCTCGCCTTCGACGATGCGCTTGGCCAGCCCCTCGGCGATGGCGGTCTTGCCGACGCCGGGTTCGCCGACGTAGAGCGGGTTGTTCTTGGTCCGGCGGCAGAGCACCTGGATGGTGCGCTCGATCTCGTCGGCGCGGCCGATCAGTGGGTCGATCTTGCCGGCCTCGGACTTGGCGTTCAGATCGACGCAGTAGGCGTCCAGCGCCTCGCTGCCCTGGCGCACCACGTGCTCGGCCTCGGCACCCTCGTCGGCGCCGCTGATGGTGCGCGGCTCCTCCTGCCCCTTCACCTTGGCGATGCCGTGGCTGATGTAGTTGACCGCGTCGAGACGGCTCATCTCCTGCTGCTGCAGGAAGTGGACGGCGTGGCTCTCGCGCTCGGAGAACATCGCGACCAGGACATTGGCGCCGGTCACCTCCTCGCGGCCGGAGGACTGCACATGGATGGCGGCGCGCTGCAGCACCCGCTGGAAACCCGCGGTCGGCTTGGCGTCGCCGGCCAGCGCCGAGATCAGGCTGGAGAGTTCGTTGTCGATGTAGTCGGCGATGCTGCCGCGCAGCTGCTCCAGATCGATGCCGCAGGCGCGCAGCACGGCGATGGCGTCGCTGTCCTCGGTCAGAGCCATCAGCAGGTGCTCGAGCGTCGCATACTCGTGGCGACGCTCGTTGGCCACGGCCAGCGCACGGTGCAGGGTCTGTTCCAGATTCGATGAAAGCATGTTGCGCGCCTATTCCTTTTCTAAGGTGCACTGAAGAGGATGCTGGTGCTTGCGTGCATAGTCCACCACCTGCGTAACCTTGGTCTCCGCGATCTCGTAAGTATAGACCCCGCAGATGCCGACGCCGCGCTGATGCACGTGCAGCATGATCTGCATCGCCTCGTCATGACTCTTGCCGAAGAAGCGCTGCAGCACATGCACGACGAACTCCATCGGCGTGTAGTCGTCGTTCAGCATCAAGACCTTGTAGAGAGACGGTTTCTTGGTCTTCGGCTTGGATTCGACAATGACGCCGGTATCGGAGCCGCCCCCGCCGTCCTTCCTGTCGCCGGCGAGGCGCGGCGGAAAGATCCTCAGCTCCCGCATCTGTCCTTGGCTTCGTGACCCGAGTCGCTGGATTTTCGCAAAGAAATCATACTCCACAATATTGGTGGTGGAAGATGGCCGGAAAAGGGCTGGAAATGCAAATCGCACCGCCTTCCGAGGCAAAGCGCCTTTGCCCGATCCCGCATTCCCTCCGCCAGAACGCGCGCAGGCCCGCCGGAGGATACCCGGCGGGCCTGCGTCATTCCGGCGCAACCGACTTGCGGCTGCGGCTATCCGTCAGTCTTAGGCGGCCAGCGGCTTGGTCATCTTCTCGACGGTGACGTTGACCTGGTCCTGCAGCGGCTTGAAGGCCTTGTTGGTGACCTCGACCGACATTTCGGTCAGCTTGGCGCTCTCCGCCAGGGCAGAGTCGAAGGACTTGCGGGCCATCTCCGACTGCAGGTCGACGACGTCCTTGAGGGACTTTGCGCCGAGCAGCGCCTTGGTGCCGGAGACGTTCATCTCCAGGGCGGACTGCGTGTAGGAGAAGAACTCTTTGCTGATGGTCTCGAAGCCCTTGGCGAAGATCGTCGAGGACTTCACCATCGCATCGAGGTTCTGCTTGTTGATCGCAGAGAACTCATCGTAGCCCTTGAACATGGCGTTGGAGGTCTTCTCGACCTGCTCCTGAGTCTTCGCAACGGCTTGCTCGTACTGCTTGGTGGCGGCATCCGAACCGGCCTTGACCATGCTCTCGGTGACTTCCTGGCTAGCGGCGACGACGCTCTCGGCGGCAGTCTCGACAGCCTTGGACTGGGTTTCGGCGGCGGACTTGGCCGCGCCAGCGGTTTTCTTGGTGCTCATCTGCAGGCTCCTTGCTTGCGGGTCGTGGATGTTTCTTGCGCCCTGCAGCCTCCATCCCATCGATGGTTTTGTGCAGTGCAGCATAGCCTAAAGATAGGAAGCGCATAAGCCGAGTCAAGGATTATTGTGCAGTGCACAAATTCCGTTTCTCAGCTCCTCCCTGCGCCTTGCGGCTTGCTGCCGTGCCGCCCCTCTGTCACAGTCGCCCCCGCTCGCTCGGCCGGCCCGAGTCGCCCCGGTCTGGCCCCGAGGAAAGGAGAAAAATGACCTATTGTCTCGGCATCAAGGTCCGCGCCGGTTTGATCTGCCTCGCCGATGGGCGGATCACCAGCGGCAGCCAAGTGTCGAACGCCCGCAAGCTCAGCCTGCATGGCGCCGAAGGCCATCGCTTCCTGATCATGACGTCCGGTCTGCGTTCGCTGCGCGACAAGACTCTCGCCTATCTCGACCGGGAGCTGCGGGACGGCAAGGCCGAGAAGCCGCGGACGCTGCTCGATGCGGTGCATGGCTACACCCGCTGCCTGCGGCAGGTCGAGCAGGAGGACGGCGCGGCGCTGGAAAAGTCGGAGTTGAACTTCAACATCCACAGCATCATCGCCGGCCAGCTTACCGACGATCCGGAGCCGGCGCTCTATCTGGTCTATCCGGAGGGCAACTGGATCGAGGTGGATTCCCGCACCCCCTATCTTTCGATCGGCTCGACCGCCTACGGCAAGCCGATCCTCGACCGGGCGCTGACCAGCGAGAGCACGCTGCAGACGGCGCTCAAGCTTGCCTACCTCTCCTTCGACTCGACCCGCTTCTCCTCGGCCGACGTGGGCTTTCCCATCGACCTCTGCACTTTCCTGGCGGAGGAGCGGAGCTGGCGTCAGGGACAGTACGACTACGACGACCTGCTGGAGCAGCGGGTGTGGTGGAACGAGCACCTGACCGAACTTGCGGCGCGGATGCCGGACGGTCCCTGGCTCGAGAAGCTGCTGCCGCGCGAACTGCGGCCCGCCTCCCTCTCGCTGGTCCGCGACGACTGAAGGCTGCCGCTAGGGCAAAATCTTAGAGACCGGTTGACGCAGCGCACAGCTTCAGCGCGATGCGACCAGGCTCAACCGGCCCCGCCGCGCTCCACCTCGATATCGAAGTGCAAAACGTCCTCGCGCAGTCCTAGCTTGCTGTAGAGCGCAATGGCCGGAGCGTCGCCGAGGTCGGCCTGAACGTAGATCACGTAGGCGTCGCGCTCGGCTGCAATCTCCTTCAGCTTGCCGATCAGGGCGGTTGCCACGCCCCTCCGCCGGTGAGCTTCGGCGACGGCAAGGTCATAGATGTAAATTTCGCTGCGTTCCTGCTCGAACTTCGGAAGGATGTAGGCCGCCAGCCCGCCGACGACTTCCGATCCGACCGCTGCGACCAGCGCGATGAAAGTCTCGCTACCGAGCAGCTTCCGAAGATAGCTCGCTCCAGGCCGCCGCTTGCCGTAAGTGGCCGGATCCTTGAAGGCCTCGCCAAAGACGGTGAGTAGCGCCTCCATCCGCGCGCCGTCGACTGCTGTCAGCTCAAAAACCGTGTATTCCGGGGAGGCGGTCATGAGGGAGGCCGACGCGGTAGCGGGCTGAGATCTAGAACAGCGGCCCGCGGCCGACCATGCCGTCGCGGCCCATCTCGATCTCGAAATTGAGCGAAGGATCGTCGTCGCCGGCGCGCCCGCCGGAGTTCTTGTCGCGCAGCCGCTTGTCGAGGTCGATCTCGCGCGGCGGATTGACCGCCAGTCCGGTCTCGTCCAGGGCGTAGAGCCAGGCGGGGAACTTCAGGGTGTCGTATCCGGGCATGCCGTATTCCCAGGCGTTGTAACGCATTTCGCCGTCTTCGCAGGCGACCAGCCACCAGTAGAAGAATCCCGAGTAGAAGCGCTTTCCGACCGGCGGCGCGGCGTAAAAGCCGCTCTCGCGCAGCGATGCCGTGAAGGCCGCGCCTTGGGCCGGCGTCAGCGCGGTCTCCGAAGTCTGCCAGCGCCAGGGCGCCAGGGGATCGTCCAGGGTGACGCGGGTCAGCGTAGCCACGCCCTGGGCCCGCGCGGTGTAGTATCCGCCGCTGTCGGACTCGAGCCGCAACTCGTAGCTGCGCAGTTGCTCCTCGTAGACCGCGTTGTTGACCAGACGGTAACGGTCCGGCCCCTCGGCGCTGCAGCCCGCGCGGAGGTCGTCGCCATTCAGATAGCTGAACCAGGTCAGCTTCTGCGCGCCGGGGGTCGAAAGATCGCCCTGGTAGGTGCAGCCGCCGAGCGCCAAGGCGCCGCAGAGTCCCGCGCCAACGGCTAGATGCATGAAACGAAAGTGCATTGCGGACCTCACGGGGAAGATAGCTTTCGCCGAGTTAACGCTCCATCAGCATCTTTGAGTCACGATAAGCGCTAGACAGCGAGTCCTCCATTCCTTAGAATCACAGGCAAGTCATTGCCTTAGGCCTGACTCTTCGGGGGATAGCTACGGTTGTCCAGCTAATTCGCGGGGGCATCATGCAGAATATCGCGCGTTCCGTGAGACACGGTGGCCTATATCTTTTCTTCGCGGTCGCAATCGTTTTTGCGAGCACGGGAACGGTACAGGCGAAATACGCCTCAATTGTGATCGACTTCGAGAGCGGCAAGGTGCTGCACGAGGAGAACGCGGATACCCGCAACTACCCGGCGTCCTTGACCAAGATGATGACGCTCTACCTGCTGTTCGAAGCCTTGGACAAGGGGCATGTCACCATGGACACCCGGATGCCGGTTTCGGCGCGCGCCGCCGGCATGTCCCCCACCAAGCTCGGTCTGCCGCGCGGCAGCAGCATCGACGTCGGAACTGCGATCATGGCGCTTGCCGTGAAATCGGCCAACGACATCGCTGTCGTGGTCGCCGAGTATCTCGGCGGAACCGAGATCGAATTCGCCCGGATCATGACCGCCAAGGCACATGCCCTGGGCATGGAGGACACCACTTTCCGCAACGCCTCAGGCCTGCCGAACCGCGGCCAACTCTCGACCGCCCGCGACATGGCGCGGCTCTCGGCGGCGCTGATCCGTCACTATCCGGACTACTACCATTACTTCTCCTACAGCTCCTTCCAGTACGACGGGCGGACCTACAGCGGGCACAACAACCTGCTCAAAGAGTACAAGGGCGCCGACGGCATCAAGACCGGCTACATCCGCGCCTCCGGCTTCAATCTCGCCACCTCCGTGGTGCGCGACGGACGGCGCCTGATCGCCATCGTTTTCGGCGGCCGCACCGCGCGAACCCGGGATGCCCACATGGTCGAGCTGCTCGACCGCGGGTACATCCGCGTGGCGAAGCTCGACACCCCGCCGCAGCATCCCGGCACGCGCAACCCCTTCCGCGAGACCACCGCCATCGCGGCGGCACGCTCCGAACCGCAAAGCGTGCAGCTTGCCTCCACCGAACCTGCGGAGAACAGCTTCAGCCTGATTTCCTCCGCCGCGGCCGCAGAGACCGCCGGGGACTGGGCGGTGCAGGTCGGCGCCTTCCACAGCTACGCGCCGGCCGAGGCGATGGCGGAAACCGCCGTCAAGCGGGTGCCCGATCTGGCCAACAGCGGCAAGATCGAGATTCCTTCGGAGCAGGGAGACGATGGCACGCTCTATCGCGCGCGCCTCGGCGGTTTTTCCGAGGGTCTTGCGCGCGAAGCCTGCCGCAGGCTGGAAGCGGCCGCGATGGACTGCCTGGTGGTCAAGGGCGGCGGCTGAACCCTACTCCGCAGCGATCGCGTAGCTTTCTTCCCGCGCTGACTCCCGCTCCTCACTCCGCGGCTGGGCTTCGGCCCGGGCGATCTGCAAAAGCGTGCGCCGGGCCCGCCAGCTGACGTCGCCGCTGGCCAGGCTGCGGGCGCCGAACTCCGACATCCACCGATGGGTCTGGCGGATCAGCCGGCGCTTATGACCGCGCTGCCAGCGCGCCAAGCTCCAGCCGCGGCCTGTAGCGTAGCCGCCGTGCGCCGGCATGAAGACCCAGAGGAAGCGCCGCTGCCCCGCCTCGACCACCGGCAGGCGCCGGGGCAGATACTCGTCGCCCTCGAAGTGCGCCATCAGCAGCAACGCACGGGCGTCGAGACCAGCTACCACAGCCCCTTCGACCCGCCCGTTGGCATGGCGGGACAATACAGGGAAATAGCCGCAGTTGGCCTGCACCCGTCGGAAGCCAGGCAGGGTCGCCGGACACAGGCTCAGAGAGCCCGCCAGGTGCGGCATCACGAGGTCACGGACGTCGGCATCGAGCAGTGTGCCGTAGAAGAAGAACTCCATCGGATCTCTCCCGAATCTGCGAAGAGCGAGGTCTACGGCATGAGGGCCGGGCCGCGTGATTTAGAGATCGCGCGGGGGCCTGTCAAACTGGATTTTCAGCTTTGCACTCAGGTCAGTGGCGGCGGCTCCAATCCGCTCTCCCGCAGCTGCGCCGACAGCTCCGCATAGAGCGAATCGAGATGCTCCTGATCCGGCGCCTCGCAGCGCGCGACCAGCACGTCCTGGGTGTTCGAGGCGCGCAGCAGCCACCAGCCGCCCGCCGAATCCTTGACCCGCACGCCGTCGACGCCGCTGACCTCCGCGCCCTTGGCATCGAGGCGCGCGCGCACCTCTTCGATCACCGCCAGCTTGCGCTCGGCCGGGCAATCGAAGCGCAGCTCAGGGGTGTTGACCACCGGCGGCAACGCGGCGCGAAAATCGGCCAGGCTCTCGCCCGAGCGGGTCAGCGCCGTCAGCAGGCGCACCGCGGCATAGAGCGCGTCGTCGAAGCCATAGTAGCGGTCGGCGAAAAACAGGTGCGCCGACATCTCCCCGGCGAAGGGCGCGTTCTCCTCCAGCATCTTCGCCTTGATCAGGGAGTGCCCGGTCTTCCACATCAGCGGCCGTCCGCCGAGCCTGGCGATCTCGTCGAACAGCACCTGACTGGCCTTGACGTCGGCGATGATGGTCGCGCCGGGACGCTCCTTCAGGATGTCGCGGGCGAGGTAGAGCATCAGCTGGTCGCCCCAAAGAATGCCGCCGTTCTGATCCACCGCGCCGATGCGGTCGCCGTCCCCGTCGAAGGCGATGCCGAGATCGCAGCCGCCTTCGCGCACGGCCTGCTGCAGCTGTTCCAGGTTCGCCGGCACCGTCGGATCGGGATGATGATTGGGAAAACTGCCGTCGATCTCCGCATTGAGCAGCGCGTGGCTGCCCGGCAGCCGCTGGGTCAGGCGGGACATGATCTCCCCCGCCGCGCCGTTGCCGGCGTCCCAGGCCACCTTGAGATCGGGGCCGATCTTCATGCCTTCGGTGATCCGCGCCAGATAGATCTCGCTGAGGTCGTGGGTTTCCTCGCCGCCCTCGCCCGCCGCGAAGTCGCCCGAGGCGGCCAGGGCGCCAAGCTCCTGGAGCTGCTTGCCGAAGAAGCTCGCCTTGCCGAGCATGATCTTGAAGCCGTTATGGTCCGGCGGATTGTGCGAGCCGGTCACCATGATGCCGCCGTCGGCATCGAGCTCGTAGACCGCGAAATACAGCAGCGGCGTCGGCCCGCGGCCGATGCGCAGGGCCGTCACGCCGCTGGCGCGCAGACCCCGGGCCACCGCCTCCTCGAGCTCCGGCGAGGACAGCCGGCCGTCATAGCCCAGGGCGACGCGTTCGCCGCCCTTGCCGCGCACCACGGTCCCGAAGGCGCGGCCCAGCGCCTCGGCATCGGCCGGGGAGAGGGTCTCTCCGACGACGCCGCGGATGTCGTACTCGCGCAGGATCGAGGGATCGAAGCGGTGTGCGGTCATGATCAGCCCTTCGTCTCTGGAATGCCGTCCGGCCGCCCGATGGAGCGGTAGCGAATGCCTGCCTCGCGCATCATGACGGGGTCGTAGACGTTGCGCAGATCGACCATCGCCGGTTCGTTCAGCAAGCTCTTGATGCGCCCGAGGTCGAGGTTGCGGAACTCGTTCCACTCGGTCACCAGAACCAAACAATCGGCACCCTGCATAGTTTCATAGGCGTCGGCGCAGAAGGCGACCTTCTCGACCAGTTTGGCTGCCTCCTCCATGCCCTCGGGATCGAAGGCGCGCACCGTGGCCCCGGCCTGCTGCAGGGCGGCGATGATCGCCAGGCTCGGCGCCTCGCGCATGTCGTCGGTGTTCGGCTTGAAGGTCAGGCCGAGCAGGGCGACGGTCTTGCCCCGCACGTCGCCGCCGCAGTGCTCGACGATCTTGGCCGCCATCCGCGTCTTGCGCCGTTCGTTGACCTCGACCACAGCCTCGACGATGCGGATCGGCGCCTCGGCCTGCTGTGCGGTGCGCACCATGGCGATGGTGTCCTTGGGAAAGCAGCTGCCGCCGTAGCCGGGACCGGCATGCAGGAACTTGGAGCCGATGCGGCCGTCGAGGCCAATGCCCTTGGCGACCTGCTGCACGTCGGCGCCGAGCTTCTCGCAGATATCGGCGACCTCGTTGATGAAGGTGATCTTGGTCGCCAGAAAGGCGTTGGCCGCGTACTTGGTGAGTTCCGCGGTCTCCAGGTTGGTCACCAGGATCGGCGTTTCGTTGAGATAGAGCGGACGATAGAGCGACTGCATCACCTGGGTGGCACGTCTGGTCTCGGCGCCGATCACCACCCGGTCGGGGCGCATGAAATCGCCGATCGCCGAGCCCTCGCGCAGAAACTCCGGGTTGGAGACCACGTCGAAGTCCTCGCCGATCTTCAGATCGGGGCGGACTTCGGAGATGATCCTGGCGACCGCCCGTCCGGTCCCCACGGGCACGGTCGACTTGGTCACCACCACGCAGTAGCCGGTGATCGCCTTGGCGATCTCCTCGGCGGCCGCGTAGACGTAGCTGAGATCGGCATGGCCGTCGCCGCGCCGCGAGGGCGTCCCGACGGCGATGAACACCGCGTCGGCGCCTGCGACGGAGGGAGCCAATTCCGTGGTGAAGGTCAGCCGGCCAGCCTCGACGTTGCCGGTCACCAGGCCTTCGAGGCCCGGCTCGAAGATCGGGATCTCGCCAGCTTCGAGCCGGGCGATCTTGGCGGCGTCCTTGTCGACGCAGATCACCTGGGTGCCGAACTCGGAAAAACAGGCTCCGGAAACCAGCCCGACGTAGCCGGTTCCTATCATCGCGATGCGCATGGGGGTTCTCCCGGCCTAGACGCGGTAATCGTCGAGGATGCGGCGCATCTCGCCGGCAAGGTCGTCGCGCGCCAGGGCGAAGGCGACAGTCGCCTCCAGGAAGCCGGCCTTGTTGCCGCAGTCGAAGCGCGTGCCTTCGAAGCGCAGGCCGTGAAAGGGCAGCTCGCCGATCGTGCCGGCCATGGCGTCGGTCAGTTGGATCTCTCCGCCGGCTCCGGTCTTCTGCTTGTCGAGCTCGCGGAAGACCTCAGGCTGCAGGATGTAGCGGCCGATGATCGACAGCGTCGAAGGCGCATCCTCGGGCTTCGGCTTCTCGACCAGGCCCTTGGCCCGGGCCAGGCGGCCGTTGTCCGAGGTCACATCGAGGATGCCGTAACGGTTGGTGTGCTCCTTCGGAACGTCCATCACCGCCACCAGATTGCCGCCGATCTCGCCATGAGCTTCGACCATCTGCTTCATGCAGGGCGTCTGCGCCTGCACCAGATCGTCAGGCAGGATCACGGCGAAGGCCTCGTCGCCGACCAGATGCCGGGCGCACCAGACCGCGTGCCCGAGCCCCAGGGGTTCCTGCTGCCGGGTGTAGGAGATCTCGCCCGGCTTGAGCACCGGCGCGTTGAGGGCCGCGAGCAACGCGCTCTTGCCGCCGGCCTCCAGCGCCTGCGCCAGCTCGAGGGCCTGGTCGAAGTGATCCTCGATGGCGCTCTTGCCGCGCCCGGTCACAAAGATGAAGTGCTCGATTCCCGCCGCCCTGGCTTCCTCAACCGCATACTGGATCAAGGGTTTGTCGACGACTGGAAGCATTTCCTTGGGCACGGCCTTGGTGGCCGGCAGGAAACGGGTTCCATGGCCTCCCACGGGGAAGACCGCCTTGCGAAGCTTGTTTGTCATCTAGCTTTCCGCTCAATCGGACACGAGAGGGTGCATTCTCTTGCCATAGGGCCTGGAGGGAAACAACTCAGCCCTCGCTGCGTAGCAGAATTTCCTTCGCTTGATTCAGCTTTGTCGCAAGATAGTTGGAGCCGCCGTGATCGGGATGCAGCTTCTGCATCAGCTTGCGGTGCGCCTCGCGGATCTCGGCTTCGCTGGCGCCTTTGTTGAGCCCGAGAATTTCGTAGGCTTCCGCCTTTGTCATCTCGCCGCCACCCGCGCCGCGGCGCCCGGCGGCCTCCTGCTCGGCGCGGTCGGACGCCCCGGCGCCGGCGGCCTCGCGCCAGTCGGCCTGCATGCGGTCGAGATAGGCTTCCAGAACCTGGGCCGACTGCTCGTCCTCCGCGCGGCAGGTCCGCCAGAGCTCGACCAGTTGCTCCGGAGCCATCTCCGCCAGGCGGTGGCCGCGAAAATCGCCCTCCACCACGGTGCCTTCCATGGCCCCGGTGTCGTGGTCGAGGGTCATGCGCAGAAAGCGGGTGCGCACCTCGGAGGTCTGACCCGGCTCGGGCCCCTTGGCCGCCCGCTGGGCCCGGCGCAGCATCCGCAGCAGCATCGCGGAGCGAAACAGCAGCGGCAGCAGAAAGGGTAAGGCGAACAAGGAGAGGTAGCGGGCGCCGCCGAGCAGCAGGAACAGCGCCAGGGCGATGCCGACGGCCGCCAACGTCCACTTCAGGGCGACCACCACCGTTTTCGGCTCGGCGCTCATGAACCAGCGGATCAGCAGCACCGCCGCCACCAGCAGGGTAATCCCGAGCAGGAAATAGGCGATCATGCCGCCACCGCCACTTCGCTCATCTGATCTGATGAGTCAGCTGCAGAGTGGCGCCGCCGCGCGCCTTGGAGAAGTCGGCCAGCGCCTTGCGTCCCCCGGCGGCGTAAACCGCAACAGCGGACAGCAGGTCCTTGAGTTGCTGCGCCGAGGAGCCATCGAAGCTGCAACAGGCGCCGCCGGACAGCTTGGCGATCTGCTCGAAGGCATTGCGCGCGATCGGATCCCGGCCTTCGTGGAAGATGAAGCAGGGCAGCCCCTTGAGCCCAAGCTGCCCGGCCAGATGGCCGAGGTGGTCGACATCCTCCTCCATGGCGTCGCCGACGAAGACCAGGGCGTTGACTTGGCGCTTCTCCGTCTCCGTCAAGGCGTGGCTCAGCACCCGGCCGATCTGGGTCTGCCCGGCGAGGCAGGCGACCGAGGTCATGGCCTTGAGCAGAGCCGGCGAGTCGGTCATCCACTTGCTGGTCTTGCACTCCTTGAAGCCGCGGTAGAAGACGAGCTGCACCTCGAGCCCGCCGAGGGCCTGGGTCGAGAGGAACATCTCGCCCTGCAGATGGCAGGCGCGGTCCCAGGTCGGCTGGCGGCTGGCGGTCGCGTCCATGGCGAAGATCAGGCGTCCGCGTCCGCCGCCGCTCGGCTGCGGGGCCGAGCGCACCTTGTCCAGGAAAGCGTCGATCTCCCGGCCTTCCGCTAGCGCCTTCGCGGTCTCGTTCTGAAGTTTCTTGCCGTCGTTCATTTCAGCCCCTTCTATAGCAGAACATGGGGCCGGAGGGTCCTGGCGTCCAGCGCACGCGCCGCGGCGCTTCACGCCTTGGCGATATGCCAGCCATCGCCGAGCAGCGGCACCGAAGCACAGGCCGGCCTCCCCTGCCTATCCTGAGCCGAAACCGCGGCCTCCAGCAGATCCTCCTCGCTGGCGGCGACCGCCTCGATCTGTTGCCACTCTATCGTTTCCAGAGACACCTTCATGCGCCGGAAGCTGCTGCGCTCGCCGGCTTTCTCGCCGCACCAGCAGACGTAGAGAAAGCGCGCCTTGGGCGTGCCGTAGGCGTAGTCGCCGAGAAAATTCGGCCGGCCGCTGTCGGCGTGCCTGCGCACGCGCAGCGTGAAGGCGAAACCCAGGGCGTTCTCTGCGGCATCCGCGCCGAGTTCCACCTCCGCACCGCGCTGTATGCCGGGCACGATGGCGCTGTAGCCCTCGAACCCCTCGAAGCCGTCCCGCGGGAGATCCTGCAGCAGCAGGCGGAAGGGGATATTGATCTCCTCGTTCATGCGGCAGACCCCTCAAGCAATTTCCGCGCGTTCCAGGCCGATGGTGTCGAGCAGCTGGCGTACCTCCTGGCGCGCCGCCACATGGCTCATGGTCAACTCCACGCCCGCGCCGCGCTCGCGCAGGTCGAGCAGGGTGAGGCCCTTGGGAAAGAGCTCGCGGAAGATCACCCGCTCGCCGAAGCCGGGGGCCAGGCGAAAACCGATCCGCTTCGCCAGGTCCTTCAGCAGCCGCCCGATCTCCCGCTTGTTGCGGGCATCGACATGCGCCAGGCGGTTGCGCATCACGATCCAGTCGAGCGGCGGCCGCCCGGCACGGGCGCGGTTCTGACGCTGTTCCCAAACCATCTCACTGTAAACGCTTGGACCCAGCACCTTGTTCCCCTCAGGATCGATGCGCGCCAGCAGGTCGAGATCGATGAAGGAGTCGTTGAGCGGCGTCACCAGCACGTCGGCCAGGGCATGGCCGAGCCGCGAGAGCGTGTTGTCGCTGCCCGGGGTATCGACCACGACAAGGTCGCAGTCCTTGAGCTGCGCCAGCGCGGTTTCCAGGCGTTCGCCTTCGTCCAGCTTGGCCTCGCCGAGATTCTGAAGCTCAGAGCGCTCCACCCGGATCAGTTCGGGCAGCGGCAGCTTCGGGCCGTCTCCGGTCACGAAGGCGCGGCGGTTTTCGATGTAGCGGCTGAGCGTCCCCTGGCGGGCATCGAGGTCGATCACGCCGATCCGCTTGCCGGTCTGCAGCAGGGCGACGATCAGGTGCATCGCCGTTGTCGACTTGCCGGAGCCGCCCTTTTCATTGCCCAGCACGATGATCCGCCGGGGGTTGCCAGTGCTGCCGATGCGTACCGAAGGATTTGAAACCGCCGCCTCGCTCATGCCGGGCGGATCCAGATCGCGGTGTCGTGGAACACCGCCCCGCCGCGCGGCGCGCCGGCGTCGGCACTGGTCAGCAGGTTGATCCCGAGGCCCTCCTCGAAGGCCTTGTTGGGATGGATCGACTCCACCACGGCGACTCCGCGCTGCAGGCCGTCGAAGGGCCGGAGATGGATCACCAGGGAGCCGCGGGCGTTACCGATCCGCAGGCGCGCGCCCTCCTCGACGCCGAGTTCGGCGCAGTCCTCGGGATGCAGCAGAAGAGCCGGCCGCCCCTCGCGTTTCTGCGAGCCGGGGGTCTCGTTGAAGGAGGTATTGAGGTAGCCGCGCGCCGGGGCAGCGACCAGGCGGAAAGGCTGCGCCGCGTCCGCCTGCTCGATCGAGGTCCAGTGGTCGGCCAGCGGCGGCATGCCGGCATGGTCGCGGCCCACCCCGGCCCAGTCGGCGCGAAAACGGAACCGCCCGTCGGGCTGCGGAAAGCCCTTGAGATGGTGCATCTCCTCGAAGGGGACGGCGCAGTCGTGGCCGCGCTTGTCGTGCACCTCCTCCGGCGGCGGATGGCCGGAACGCCGGAAGGTCTCGGCAATCAGCTCCCAGGCGCTCATCCCGAACCCGGGATGCTCGGCGCCGAGGCGCCTGGCCAGTTCGCAAATCACCCAGTGGTTCTCGCGGCAGCCCTCCGGCGGCTCGATCACCTTGCGCGCGACCTGCAGGAAGGTGTGACCGCTGGCGGTGTAGTAGTCGTCGTGCTCCAGGAACATCGTCGCCGGGATCACGATGTCGGCCATCTCGGCGGTCTCGGTCAGGAACTGCTCGTGCACGCAGGTGAAGAGGTCCTCGCGGGCGAGGCCGTCGAGGCACTTACGGGTTTCCGGGCAGACCACCGCCGGGTTGGTGTTCTGGACCAGCAGCGCCGTCACCGGCGGGCCCTCGCCGATGTCTCTGGGGTCGCCGGTCATCACCGGGCCGAAGCGCGACTGGTCGAGCTTGCGCACCGACTTGTCGAGCCTGTCGGAGCCGTCGATCAGCGTCTTGTCGAGATGGTAGATCACCCCGTTGCCCCAGAGCGCGCCGCCGCCCCGGTGTTTCCAGGCGCCGGTCACCGCCGGCAGGCAGGAGACGGCGTGGAGATTGGCGGCGCCGTTGCGGGTCCGCGCGAAGCCGTAGCCGACGCGGATGAAGCTGCGCGGCGTCGCCCCGTAGAGCTTGGCGAAGGCCTCGATCTGCGCCACGGCCAGGCCGGTGATTTCGCTCGCCCAGGCGGGTGTCTTCTCGCGGAAGTGCGCCTCGGCTGCTGCGTCCCAGTCGGTGAACGCGGCCAGGTAGTCGCGGTCGGCATGGCCGTCGCGCAGCAGGATATGGATCACGGCGGCCGCCAGCGCGGCATCGGTACTGGGGCGCACGGCCAGGAACATGTCGGCCTGCTCGGCGGTGCCGGTGCGGTAGGGGTCGATCACCACCAGCTTCGCGCCGCGCGTCTTGCGCGCCTTGGCGATGTGGCTCATCACGTTGACCTGGGTGTTCACCGGGTTGCCGCCCCAGACCACGATCAGGTCGCTGTCCTGGATCTCCCGCGCATCGACCCCCTGCTTGGCGCCGACCCCGGCCAGCCAGCCGGATTCCGGCAGCATGGTGCAGATCGTCGACCATTGGCGGGAGTAGCCCTTGACGTGGCGCAGCCGTTCGATGCCGTCGCGCTGCACGTGCCCCATGGTGCCGGCGTAGAAATAGGGCCAGACCGTCTCGGCGCCGTAGCGCGCCTCGGCCTTGAGGAAAGCCTCGGCGGTGATGTCGAGGGCATCGTCCCAGGAGATCGGCCGGAAGGCCTTCGGGCCCCCGCCCTTCTCCCCGACCCTTTGCAGCGGCTGGATCAGGCGGTCCGGGTGGTGCACCCGCTCGGCATAGCGCGCGACCTTGGCGCAGATCACGCCGTCGGTATAGGGATGGCCCTTGAGGCCGCGCACCTTGCCGATCCGCGTCTCGGACAGGCGTTCGACCTCCAGCGCGCAGGTGGAGGGGCAGTCGTGCGGGCAGACGGAATAGACCGTCTCCGGCTTTGTCTGAGCGTCGAGAGGCATGGGCGGAATCTACGGGAGAGCGCGGCGCCGGGCAATCGAAGTCGCGGCGTAACTCACCCCTTCCGGCCCCGGCCCTTCATCTCTTCCCAGTCGGCGTCGCTGAGGGATTTCAGCAGGTTGAACTGCCCGGCGCCGCCGATCCACTCGCCGCCGTCGAGGTGGACGAGTTCGCCGGTCATGTAGCTGGAAAGCTCCGACACCAGGAAGACCGCGAGGTTGGTGAGTTCCTTATGCTCGCCGAAGCGGCCGAGCGGGATCTTCTCCTTCCAGGCGCGGTCGATCTCGTCGTTGGGGATCAGCCGTTCCCAGGCGCCCTCGGTCGGGAAGGGCCCCGGCGCGATGGCGTTGAGCCGGATGCCGTATTGCCCCCACTCGGCGGCGAGGCTGCGGGTCATCGCCAGCGCCCCGGCCTTGCCCATGGCCGAGGGCAGCACGTAGGCCGAGCCGCTCCAGGCATAGGAGGTCAGCATGGAGAGCACCGTGCCCTTGCGGCCTGCTTCGACCCAGCGCTTGCCGACCGCCAGGGTCACGTAGGCGGTGCCGTGGAGGACGATGCCGAGCACGGCATCGACGGCGCGGTGGCTCAGGGTCTCGCTCTTGGCGGCGAAGTTGCCGGCGGCGTTGTTGACCAGCACGTCGAGGCCGCCGTCTTCCCAGAAGGCGGCGACCATGGCCTCGACCGCTTCGGGATCGCGGATGTCGCAGGGCTGCCAGGCGACGCGCTCCGCGCCGAAGTCCTTGGCGAACTCCGCTGCGGTTTCCTTCAGCACCTCCTCGCGGCGGCCGCAGATCGCGATCTTGGCGCCCAGCTCCAGGAAGCTGCGGCCCATGGCTTTGCCCAAGCCGCTGCCGCCGCCGGTGATCAGGATGCGTTTGTCTTTCAAGAGATCGGGCTGGTACATCTTAACTCCTTCGCCGCGTTTACGCGGGGTCACGCTAGGGGACAGCATGCTGGAAAGAGCGTCCGACTACGAGAGCCTGACGGCCGCTTTCCGCTGGCGGATTCCAGGGCGCTACAATATCGGCGTCGACGCCTGCGACAAGTGGGCCGATGGATCGAACCGCCTGGCGCTGATCCACCTCAAGGCAGACGGCGGCATCGCGCGCTATTCCTTCGACGATCTCAAGGTGATGTCCAACCGTCTGGCCAACGCGCTCAAGGCGCGCGGCATCGCGCGCGGAGAGCGAATCGGCATCCTGCTGCCCCAGGCGCCGGAGACCGCCATCGCCCACCTCGCCGCCTACAAGCTCGGCTGCATCGCCGTGCCGCTGTTCGTGCTGTTCGGCGAGGAGGCGCTGGAGTACCGCCTCTCCGACAGCGGCGCCAAGGTGCTGATCACCGACGAAGGCGGCCTGCAGAAGATCCTGCCGCTGCGGCCCCAGCTGCCGGAGCTCGCTCTGGTGCTCTCCATCGACGGGCCCGGCCAGGATACGCTCGGCTTCCACGGCGAACTGGAGCACGCCAGCGGCGACTTCACGCCCGAGGATACCGGCCCCGACGATCCAGCGCTGATCATCTACACCTCAGGCACCACCGGCCCGCCCAAGGGCGCACTGCATGGCCACCGCGTCCTGCTTGGCCACCTGCCGGGGGTCGAGCTGCCCCAGGACTTCTTCCCGCAGCCAGGCGATCTTTTCTGGACCCCGGCCGACTGGGCCTGGATCGGCGGCCTGCTCGACGTGCTGCTGCCCAGCCTGCACCACGGCGTTCCGGTGCTGGCCCACCGCTTCGCCAAGTTCGATCCCGAGGAGGCCTTCGCGATCCTGGCCCAGTTCGGCGTGCGCAACGCCTTCATGCCGCCGACGGCGCTGAAGATGATGCGTAGCGTCGAAAACCCGAAGCAACGGCACAACACCGGCCTCCGCTCGATCGGCAGCGGCGGCGAGACCCTGGGCGCCGAGCTGCTCGACTGGGGCCGCGAGACCTTCGGCCTGACGATCAACGAGTTCTACGGCCAGACCGAGTGCAACCTGATCGTCGCCAACTGCGCCAGCCTGATGCCGGTCAAGCCCGGCTCCATGGGCCGTCCGGTCGCCGGCCACGAGATCGCGATCCTGGGCCCGGACGGCAGCCCCCTGCCCGCCGGCGAGGAGGGCACCGTGGCGGTCAAGGCGCCGGACCCGGTGATGTTCCTGAAGTACTGGAACAACCCCGATGCCACGGAAGCCAAGTTCGCGCGCTCGGCGGAGCACGGCGACTGGCTGCTGACCGGCGACCGGGGACGGATGGACGCGGAGGGCTATCTCTGGTTCGTCGGCCGCGACGACGACGTCATCACCTCCGGCGGCTACCGCATCGGCCCGGGCGAGATCGAGGACTGTCTGATCAAACACCCGGCAGTGCAGATGGCGGCCGCGGTCGGCGTCCCCGACGAACTGAGGACCGAACGGGTCAAGGCCTTCGTGGTACTGGCCGAGGGCCAGGAGCCGAGCGAGGCCTTGGCCCGGGAAATCCAGGATTTCGTAAAAACTCGCCTCGCCGCCCACGAGTACCCCCGCGAAGTGGAGTTCATCGACGCCCTGCCGATGACCACCACCGGCAAGATCATCCGCAGGGAACTCCGGGAGCGGAGCTAGCGCCTCAGCCCATTCCCAGCTTCTGCGCCAGGCCCATGTCCCAGAAGGTGGCCTCGATCTTGTGGCCGTCGGGATCGCGGACGAAGCAGCCGTAGTAGGGCTCGCCGTACTCGGGCCGCGGGCCGGGCGCGCCGTCGTCGCTGCCGCCGGCCGCCAGAGCCGATTCGTGGAAGGCGTCGACCTCGTCCTTGGAGGCGGCGTTGAAGCTGACATGCACGCCGTTGGCGACCGAGGCCTCGCCCTCCAGCGGCGTCTGGATCCAGAACTCCGGAAAAACCTTGCCATAGGCGACCGCGCCCTCGTGCTCCATGATCCGGCGGCAGCCCAGCGCCGGCAGCACCTTGTCGTAGAAGGCCACGGCGCGGGCGAAATCCTTGGTGCCGAGGGAAACGTGGTTGAGGATGCTGGGGTTGTCGTCGGTCATGGCCTGGGTTCCTTGAAGGGCGTTTCAGCGCAGTTACGCTCCGAAGTTTCCGCCCTTACAGCGCCGCTTTCAAGACCGTGACGAAGCGGATCACGTCTTCGTCATCGACCCAGAGATGCGGCGTCACGCGCACCGACTTGCCGCGCACGGAGACGTAGATCCGCTGCGCCTTCAGCTTCTCCGGCAGGTCCTCCGGCACGCCCTCGGGGAAGATCAGGCCGAGGAAGTGCCCGGCGCGCCTGTCCTCGGGCAGGGTGCGCAGGCCGAGCTCGCGCGCCGCCTCGGCAATCCTGGCGTTGATCCCGCCCAGCGTGGCCTGGATGTTCTCAACGCCCCAGGCATTGAGCTGCTTCAGCGCCACAGTGGCGGCGGGAAGCTGGATGAAGCGCGCCCGCTCCCCCTGGTCGAAGCGGCGGGCGCCGGCCATGTAGTCGTCGCTGTACTCGGCAAGCCGGGCGAAGTCCTCGGCCCCCGCGCGGGCGTGCCAGGACTCGTCCAGCGGCCTGCCCTGCTGCCACTTCGGCGCGACGTAGAGGAAGGAGAAGCCGTAGGGGCAGAGCAGCCACTTGTAGCCGCAGGAGGCCAGGAAGTCGGGCTGCACCCTGCGCACGTCCAGCGGCAGGGCGCCGAGCGACTGGCTGGCGTCGACCGCCAGCGCTGTGCCCTGGGCGCGCAGCGCTTCGCCGATCCGCTCCAGGTCGAGCAGGCCGCCGTCGTGCCAGTGGTTATGCGGCAAGGCGGCGATAGCGGTGGCGGAATCGACGGTCTCCAGCACCGCCGCCGTCCAGTCGCCGTCTGCCGGCCGGGGCACGGTCTTGATCGTGCCGCCGCGCTCCGCCGCCAGAGCCTGCCAGGCATAGACGTTGGAGGGATACTGTTCGGCCAGCATCACGATGTTCTGCCCCGCCTCGAGCGGCAGGTTGGCCGCCGCGGTGGAGATGCCGAAGCTGGCAGAGGGGGTCAGCGCCACGTCCTCGCCGCTGGCGCCGATCAGCAGCGCCAGGTTCTCGCGGGTCCGTTCAGCCGGCTCGAAGAAGTCGCCGGGAACGATCGACCAGGGATGGCATTCGGTCTGCAGGCCGCCCTCGGCCGCGGCCGCCGCGGCGCGCAGCAGCGGCGACATGTAGGCGCAGTTGAGATAGGCGATATCCTGGGGGACGTCGAAGAGATGGCGCTGGCTGGGGATGATTTCGGGCAAGGCGGAACTCTTGGCTGGGGAGGAAAGCCGAAGCCTAACGCTCCGCTGCTCTGGCGTCAGCCCCCGGCGCCGAAGCTGCAGCCGATGTCACGGCTTGCTTAGCGGCGCACCAGGTTGATCAGGAAAACCAGCAGTCCGGCGCCGATGGTGGCGGCGACGATCTGCCCGAGAATGCCGCCGATCGGAACGCTGAGGAACTGGAAGAGGTAGCCGCCGATCACCGCGCCGACCACGCCGACGACGATGTTGCCGAGCACGCCGAAACCGCGGCCGCGCATCAGCTGCCCGGCGATCCAGCCGGCGATCAGCCCGACGATCAAGAGGACTGCGAGGGATTCCAAGGCCATCTGCGACTCCGTCAAAATCAGGGCTTAGACTGTGCGGAACGCCGGGCAGCGGCAAGCGACCTTTTCCCTTGACCGGGCAGGCGCTCTCTGTCCAAAGCCAATGGACTCTTGAGACGCAAAGGATGGGAGCCGCAGCATGGCCAAGGTTGTCGATTACTACTTCTCGCTGATCAGCCCGTTTACCTACCTGGGCAGCAGGCGCTTCGAGGAAATCCTGCAGCGCCACCGCGCCGAGGTTAGGGTCAAGCCGGTCAGCCTCGCGGCGATCTTCCCCAAGACCGGCGGCGTGCCACCGGCCAAGCGCGCGCCGGAGCGCCAGGCCTACCGCTTCGTCGAGCTGGAGCGCTGGTCGAAGTACCTGGAGATGCCGCTGACCCTGAAGCCGGCCTACTTCCCGGCGCCGGACATCGAGGCCGCCCGTGCGGTGATCGCGGCCGACCAGACCGGCGGCGACCCGCTGAAGCTTTCCCATGCCATCCTGAAGGCCGTCTGGGCCGAGGAGCGCAACATTGCCGACTTCGGCACCCTGCAGGAGATCGCGGAGGAAAGCGGGCATCACGCCACGGCGCTGATGGCCGCGGCCGGCGAGCCGACCACCAAGACGACTTATGAGAAGTATACCGAGGAAGCGCTCGAAGCTGGCGTTTTCGGCGCGCCCACCTACGTATATGCGGGCGAGCTGTTCTGGGGTCAGGACCGTCTGGACTTCCTCGACCGGGCGCTCGCCGAAGGCTAAAATCGAGCCCCGACTCGCGGCGACCCAGCAGGGCCGCGCGACAAACCGCTAGGAACCCTATGACCACCTTCTCCATCGCCGCCGTCCAGCTCGTCCTGGAACCGAAAAACAACGTCGAAGCCATCTGCCGGATGGTCGCCCGGGTGAAGGCGCGTTTTCCCTGGGTCGACATGATTCTGTTCGGCGAGCTGGCGCCGCATGGCTATTCCACGCTCAACGCAGAGGAACTGCCGAGCCCGACCGAGGCGCGCTTCCAGGAAACCGCGGCGAAGCATGGCGTCTGGCTGCTACCCGGCTCGCTGTTCATCCGCGAGAACGGCCAGATCTTCAATTCGGCGCCGGTGATCGACCGCTCCGGTGAGATCGTCGGGCGCTACCGCAAGATGTTTCCCTTCTACCCCTATGAAGCCGGGGTCGCGCCGGGCCAGGAGTTCCTGGTCTTCGACGTGCCCGAGGTGGGGCGTCTGGGGGTGTCGATCTGCTACGACATGTGGTTCCCGGAGACCAGCCGGACTCTGGCCTGGATGGGCGCCGAGGTCATCCTCCACCCGACCCTGACCAACTCCATCGACCGCGACGTCGAACGCACCATGGTCCGCGCCACGGCGGTGCAGAACCAGTGCTACGTGGTCGACGTCAACAACGCCGGCGGCGCCATGGGCGTCGGCCGCTCCGGACTCGTCGGCCCCGAGGGCGACGTGATCTACGAGGCCGGATCCGGCGAGGAGGTCCTGGCCTACGAGCTCGACCTGGCGCGGGTGCGCCGGGTGCGCGAGCGCGGCATCTTCGGCCTCGGCCAGGTGCTGAAATCCTTCCGCGATAGCCCGGTCAGCTTTCCGCCCTACACCCAAGGCCACGCCTCCCCGAGCCTGCAGGCGCTCGGACCGTTGCAGCTGCAGCAGTCTGCCTCGGCGGATGTGCCGGGCGAGACCGAAGCGCCGCCGCAGATCGCCGCCGTTTCCGCCGAGTAGCGCTCAGGCGTCGCCCGGTACGCCGTAGGCCGGCGCGGTCGAGGGGTCGAGGGCGCGGGTGACGTAGTCCCTGAGCTGTGGCCGCCAGAGCTCCCAGAGCGCAGCCAACTCGGCAATGGGGTCGCCCGCGCTCCAGTCGATCCGCAGGTCGGCGACCGGCCAGGCCACTCCCTCGACAAGCACCAGCCCGGCCGAGCGCACCGGCCCTTCCTCGCCGCCGGCCTCAAGCGCCGCGGTCATTGCAGCGAGCAGGTGGTCGGCGAGACTTTCGCCGGAATCGGCCTCGAAGCCCGCGGCCATCGCTTGGGGGACGCCTTCCTGCGCGAGCAGGTTACCTAGGGCGAGGCAGCGCTCTCCCTGCGCAACCGCATGAATCCCGAGAGTCTTTCCGCCGCTGTGCCAGGCCTTGCCGCCCTTGGCGTCGATCATGCCGATTTGGCGGTAGGCGGCAGTGGGATAGCCATCCAGCAACTCCAGCAAGGCATCTTCAGCGCTCACGTCAGCCGCCATCAAATCGAGACCCTTCGGTCCCAGCCTCGGGTCGGTGATGTTCTGGCTGGCGACCACGCCGGCCCCGGCGCGAGCATGGGCGCAGCGCGCGGCGACGCAGGGCGAGGAGGAGGACACCGCCATGCCGAGCATCCCGGTCTTGGGGCAGCGGCCGAGGATCGAGAAGGTCACGCTTCCTGCTCCGGAATCACGGCGGTGACCTCGATCTCCATCAGCCACTCCGGCTTGGCGAGGCCGGAGACGATCAGGCCGGTGGAGACCGGAAACACGCCCCTTAGCCACTTGCCGATCTCCCGGTAGACCGGCTCTCGGTACTCCCGAGCGGTGATGTAGACGACGATCCTGACCACGTGCTCAAGGCGGCTGCCGGCTTCCTCCAGCAGCTGTTTGACGTTCTTCATCGCCTGCTCGGCTTGCGCGCGCGGATCGCCCTCGCCGACCACCTTGCCGTCGAAGTCCGAACCGACCTGGCCGCGCAGATAGACCGTGTTGCCGGCGCGTACCGCCTGGCAAAGGTCGTTGTCCAGGGCCTGCTCCGGATAGGTGTCTTTGGTGTTGAACATGCGGATTCGGGTATGGGTCGGCATGGCTACTTGCTCCCTTCCCGCTTCGGCAGCACCCGCTCGGACAGCCCGGCCGCCTTCTGCACGAACTCCAGCGGGCCGGAGAAGTCGAAGTTGTTATAGACCGCGTTCAAGTGCGCGAAGGGCGGCGACTGGGCGAAGAGCTGGAAGGTCAGGCGGTGACCGGCGTAGTCGCTGTTCAGCAGGTCGCGGGCGAAGGCCAGCAGCTTGCGCCGGTCCTCGGCCAGCCAGTCCTCGTTGACGCTGTAGTACTTCTCCAGCCAGGCGGCGCTGCCCTCGGCCTCGAAGGCCGCGGAGTCCGGGGTGATGCAGATCTGCCCGCCGCAGAGCTCGCGCGCCAGATGCATGGCCTCGGGCAGCTTGCTGCAAGCGTGAACCCGGCCGGTATAGAGCAGCGACTGGTTGGGCATCAGCAGACCCGCCGGACTGCGCTGCCCGGCCGCGACGGCCGCGGTCAGGTGGGCGTTGATGGTCTCCCGGTAGCAGGCCAGTGTCGCCAGCTTCTCACGCACCGCCGGCTGCTTATCGAGGCCGGTCTGGCGGACGTTGAACAGCGCCGCGCCGATCATCATGTCGGCGGTGGTCAGGATGCGCTGGACGAAGGCGAAGGCGGAGTAGCGGTGCAGGGTGCCGCGGATGAAGGTCGCTGCCTTGGTATGGCGGTAGAACAGCACATTCTCCCAGGGGATCTCCACGTCGTCGAAGATCACCAGGGCATCCACCTCGTCGAAGCGGTTGGCCAGGGGGTAGTCCCTTTCCGGCGCCCGCCCGGCGAAACCGCTGCGGCAGATATGCCTGACGCCCAACTGGCCCATCTCGCAGATGAAGCCCAGCGCGTAGTCGGAGAGCTCCTGGTCGCCCCAGTTGGCGATCGTCGGCTTGACGAAGGCCTGATTGGCATAGGCCGCCGCGGTCTCGTACTTGGCGCCGCGCACGACGATCCCGGCGTCGGTTTCCTTGACCACGTGCAGCAGCATGTCCGGATCCTGATCCTGCGGCCGTTTCGAGCGGTCGCCCTTGGGATCGGTGTTGGCCGAGACGTGGAAGGGATCGGCGTGCAGCGCCTTGAAGATATGATTCTCGATGTTGCGGGCGAACTGCGGATCGACCTCGTTGAGCACGTCCTGGCCGTCGTAGAGCGACCACATCTCGCCGATGGTCTCGTCGCCGACCCGGATCACCACGCCACCGATGTCTTTCATCACGCAGTCCACGGCGCGGCGCTTGTCGTGCCAGTCCTGTTCCTCGCGCGGCAGCTTAAGTCCGATGGCGTTGGCCTCCTTGGTCTCGGGGTCGGTGTAGGCCATCGTCTCGCGGGTTTCGGGGTCGTGCGCCATATCGTAGATCCGGGCGCGCACATCGACGATCGGCTTGAAGGCCGGGTGCGCGGTCACGTCCTTGACCTGCTCGCCGTTGATCCAGATCTCGCGGTCGTCGCGGATCGACTCCCGGTACTGCTCGCCCGTGCGGATCATCTTCGCCCTCCCCTCCTCTGCTGCGCCGAGGCGCAAGGGTTTCCGAGCCCGCCGCCGCTGTAAACAGCTATCTTCGCGCGCAGCTTCCGGAGCGCTGGCATTCCGCCCGCGCCAGTGCTCTTATTCCGCCCGGAATCGCTACGAAACCTAGACCTTCGGGGGGAGCGGAATGGAAGCCAGCCAGGTCAAGACGGCGGCTGACGCCAAGAAGATCGTCAGGGAGCGCGGGCTCGACTACGTCAAGGTCGGCGTCTTCGATATCGACGGCGTGCTGCGCGGCAAGTACATGGGCCGCGACAAGTTCTTCGGCGCGCTCGACAAGGGCTTCGGCTTCTGCGACGTGGTCATGGGCTGGGATTCCAACGACCAGCTCTACGACTTTTCCAGCTTGACCGGCTGGAACACCGGCTTCCCCGACGCCCAGGTGGAAATCCTGCCGGGTACCTGCCGCGAAATCCCATTCGAGGACGGCATGCTGCTGTTCCTGGCGCAGTTCTCCGGGCCGGCCGAGCCCTATTGCCCGCGCGGCCTGCTGCGCCGGGTGATCGACCGCGCCGCCAAGCTGGGCTTCACGGCCAGCGCCGCCTGCGAGTTCGAGTTCTTCGTCTTCGACGAAACCCCGCATTCGATCCGCGAAAAGAACTACCGCAACCTGCAGAACATCACCCCGGGGCACTTCGGCTACTCCCTGCTGCGCAGCTCGGTCCACGCCGAGCTCTACGAGGAGATTCTCGAGACCTGCACGGCGATGGACATGCCAATCGAGGGCCTGCATACGGAAACCGGCGCGGGGGTCCTCGAGGCGGCGCTGCAGTACTGCGATGCGCTGGCCGCCGCCGACCGCGCCGCGCTGTTCAAGACCATCGTCAAGGTGATTTGCCAGCGCCAGGGCCGCATGGCGACCTTCATGGCCAAGTGGTCCCACGACTGGCCGGGCCAGAGCGGCCATATCCACCTCTCCCTGACCGGCAAGAACGGCAAGGCCGCCTTCTACGACGCCAAGAAGAAGCACAACATCAGCGACACCATGCGCCACTTCATCGGCGGGCAGCAGGCGCTGATGCCCGAGCTGCTGGCGATGGTCGCGCCGACGGTCAACTCCTTCACCCGGCTGATCCCCGGCTTCTGGGCGCCGACCGCGGCGACCTGGGGGATCGAGAACCGGACCTGCGCTCTTCGCGCCATCCCCGGCGGCGAGAAATCCCAGCGGGTCGAGTACCGGATCTCCGCCGCCGACATCAATCCCTACATCGCCACGGCCGCGGCTCTGGGATCGGGGCTCTGGGGCATCGAGAACGAGATCGAGCCCGATGCGCCGATGACCGGCAACGCCTACGAGAAGAGCGTGCCGATCAAGCGCGCCCTGCCGGCGACGCTGTTCCAGGCGGCGGAGAAGCTGAAGCGCTCAAAACCGGCGCGCGACCTCTTCGGCGACGACTTCGTCGGCCACTACGCCCAGACCCGGCAGTGGGAGGAACGCGAGTTCCGCCGCGCCATCACCGACTGGGAGATGGACCGCTACTTCGAAATCATCTAAGGCGGGCGGAAACCGCTAAGGGAGAAGAAACGTGACCGAAAGCTTGAAGTGCATCACGCCGGTCGACGGCAGCGTTTATGTCGAACGCCCGCTATCCGACAGCGGCCAGATCGGGGCCGCCCTGGAGAAGGCGCGTAGAGCGCAGCAAGCCTGGCGCCTGGTGCCAATCTCGGAAAAGCAGGAAATTCTGACCCAGGCAGTGGACGCCTTTCTCTCCCAACGCGACGCCATCGCCGAGGAGATTTCCTGGCAGATGGGCCGCCCGGTTTCCCAGGCGCCCGGCGAGCTCGGCGGCTTCGAGGAGCGGGCACGGCACATGATCGCCATCGCCCCGGAAGCCCTCTCCGACCTTGAGGTCGGCGAGAAGCAGGGTTTCTCGCGCTTCATCCGCCGCGAGGCCCTCGGCGTGGCCTTCGTCGTCGCCCCCTGGAACTTTCCCTATCTGACCTCGGTCAACGCGGTGATCCCGGCGCTGATGGCCGGTAACGCCGTGATCCTGAAGCATTCCGCCCAGACCCCGCTCTGCGCCGAGCGGTACAGCGAGGCCTTCGCCGCCGCCAAGCTGCCCGAAGGCGTGTTCCAGCACCTGCACATGAGCCATGACGCGGCCCTGAAGCTGGTCGGCAGCGAGGGCATCGACTACGTCGCCTTCACCGGCTCGGTTCCCGCCGGCCATGCCGTCCAGGAGGCCGCCAGCAAACGCTTCATCGGCGTCGGCCTGGAGCTCGGCGGCAAGGACCCGGCCTATATCCGCGCCGACGTCAATCTGCCGCACGCGGTGGAGAACGTGCTCGACGGCGCCTTTTTCAACTCCGGGCAGTCCTGCTGCGGTATCGAACGAATCTACGTCCATAGCGCGGTCTACGACGACTTCGTCGCTGGAGCGGTGGAGCTGGCCAGCGCCTACCGCCTCGGCAATCCCCTCGACCCGGAAACCAACCTGGGCCCCATGGTGCGCGCCAGCGCCGCCGACTTCGTGCGCGGCCAGATCGCCGAGGCCGTCGCCGCCGGCGCGACCGCGCATATCGATCCCGCGAAGTTTCCCGCCGATGCCGCAGGCACGCCCTACATGGCGCCGCAGATCCTGACCGGCGTCGATCACTCCCACCGGGTGATGACCGAGGAATCCTTCGGCCCCGTCGTCGGCATCATGAAGGTGGAGTCCGATGCCGAAGCCATCGCGCTGATGAACGACAGCGACTTCGGTCTGACCGCCTCGGTCTGGACCCAGGACGCCGACGCCGCCCTGGAGATCGGCAACGCCGTGCAGACCGGCACCTGGTTCATGAACCGAGCCGACTATCTCGACCCGGCGCTGGCCTGGACCGGAGTCAAGGATTCCGGGCGCGGCTGCACCCTCAGCTCGGTCGGCTACGAGCAGCTCACGCGGCCAAAATCCTTCCATTTGCGCACCGCCGTCTGAGGCGGTAAACGCGGGGCGAATTTCACTGGAGCATGACATGACCAACTTCGATCACCTCAAGGCGAACTGGAGCTTCCCGACGCAGGTTCTCTTCGGGCCCGGGCGCATCGAGGCCTTGCCGCAGGCCTGCAAGGCCGCCGGCATGTCCCGGCCGCTACTGGTCACCGATCCGGGCCTGGCCGCCCTGCCGATGGTCAAGGAGACGATCGAGCGCAACGGCACCGCCGGGGTGCCAACCGGCCTGTTCAGTGAGATCAAGGGCAACCCCGTCGGCAGGAACGTCGAGGACGGCCTCAAGGTCTATCGCGACGGCGCCCACGACGGGGTGATCGCCTTCGGCGGCGGCTCGGCGCTCGACGCCGGCAAGTGCATCGCCTTCATGGCCGGGCAGAGCAAGCCGATGTGGCTGTTCGAGGACAAGGGCGACAACTGGAAACAGGCCGATCCCGACGGCATCGCCCCGGTGATCGCCGTGCCGACCACCGCCGGCACCGGCTCCGAGGTCGGCCGCGCCGGGGTGATCCTGGACGAGTCCGACCACACCAAGAAGGTGATCTTCCATCCCAAGATGCTGCCGGTCACGGTGATCTCCGATCCCGAGCTGACTGTCGGCCTGCCGCCGCCTATCACCGCGGCGACCGGCATGGACGCCCTGGCGCACTGCCTGGAGGCCTACTGCGCGCCGAGCTATCACCCCATGGCCGAAGGCATCGCCGTCGAGGGCATGCGCCTGGTCAAGGACTGGCTGCCGACGGCAACCAAGGACGGCAAGAATATCGAGGCGCGGGCGCATATGCTGGCCGCCGCATCGATGGGCGCCACCGCCTTCCAGAAGGGGCTGGGCGCGATCCATGCCCTGTCCCATCCCATCGGCGCCTTCTACGACACCCACCACGGCCTGACCAACGCGGTCTTCATGCCCTATGTCCTGGTCAACAACCGCAGCGTCATCGAGGACAAGATCGTGCGTCTGGCGGCCTGGCTGCAGATCCCCGACCCCTCCTTCGGCTCCTTCCTGAAGTGGGTGCTGGCGCTGCGCGAGGAGCTGCAGATTCCGCACACCCTGAAGGATCTCGGCGTCGGCGAGGAGCGCTTCGAGGAGATGGCGCCGATGTCGGTGAACGACGCCACAGCGCCGGGCAATCCGATTCCGATCACGACCGACTCGGCGCTCAAGATGTTCCGCGCCACCTATGAGGGCCAGTTGGCTTAGACTCTCCCGCGAAAGAATATTTCGCGCTCTTCGCGGCGCGGGCAGCGGATGTTTCTCTCTCCGCCGCCCGCCGCCGCATTGCTGCGTTTTTCCCGAGCCCCCCGCTGAGCCGTTGAATCCGGCCGCCCGCTGCCGCAGATTTCAGGGGAACGGGAAGGAGGGTTCCATGTCCGTCTTCGAGCATGCCGAGTTCGACAACCACGCGCAGGTCGTCTTCTGCAGCGACCCGGAAAGCGGCCTGAAGGCCATCATCGCGATCCACAATCTCAACCGCGGTCCCGCGCTCGGCGGCTGCCGCCGCTGGTCTTACGCCAGCGAGGACGAGGCGCTGACGGATGTGCTGCGCCTGTCGCGCGGCATGACCTACAAGGCCGCCCTGGCCGAGCTGCCCTTCGGCGGCGGCAAGTCGGTGATCCTGGCGGAAGGAAACCAGGACACGGGCGCGCTCTACGCGGCCATGGGCCGCTTCGTCGAAACCCTGGGCGGGCGCTACACCGCCGCCGAGGACGTCGGCACCTCCGTCGAGGATGTCGAGATCATAGGCCGTCACACCAGCCATATCGCCGGTGTCCCCGCCGGCGGCGCCGGCGACCCCTCCCCGGCCACGGCCTACGGAACCCTGCATGGCATCAAGGCCGCGGTGCGCCACAAGCTGGGCCAGGACGATCTCAAGGACCTGAGGGTCGCGGTGCAGGGCCTGGGTCATGTCGGCTACAATCTCTGCCGCTACCTGGCGGCCGAGGGCGCCCGGCTGCTCGTTTCCGACATCGACCTGGAGTCCGTCGAACGCGCCAAGCGCGAATTCGACGCCAAGGCCGTCGCCGTCGACGAAATCGCCCGCACCGAGGCCGATGTCTTCGCCCCCTGCGCCCTGGGCGCGGTGATCGACGATGCTTCCATCGAAACGCTCAAGGCCAGGATCGTCGCCGGTTCGGCAAACAACCAGCTGGCCGAGCCGCGTCACGGCGAGATCCTGCGCGAACGCGGCGTGCTCTACGCCCCCGACTACGTGATCAACGGCGGCGGGCTGATCAACATCAGTCACGAGACCCGGCCGGGCGGCAAAACCTACGACAAGGCCAAGGCCTTCGCCCATGTCGCGCGGATCGGCGACACGCTGACGCAGATCTTCGAACTGGCGGAGCGCGAGGGCATCGCCACCTCGCTGGCCGCCGACCGCATCGCCGAGAGCCGCTTCAAGGGCGCCAAGGCGAAAGCGGACGCGGCGTAGCTCACCCCCGTTCCTAAACCGGCATCTCCTCGTCCAGGGACATCAGCGAGGCGTTGCCTCCGGCCGCCGTGGTGTCGATGGACAGCGAGCGTTCCGTGGCGAAGCGGTAGAGGTAGCGCGGGCCGCCGGCCTTGGGGCCGGTCCCCGACAGTCCCTCGCCGCCGAAGGGCTGCACCCCGACAACGGCGCCGATCATGTTGCGGTTGACGTAGGCGTTACCGACTTTCATCCGCTCGACGATATGACCGACCGTCGAATCGACCCGGCTGTGAATGCCGAGGGTCAGGCCGTAGCCGGCGCCGTTGATCTCCTCGATCACCGAGTCCAGGCGCTCGGCGCGGTAGCGCACGATATGCAGGATCGGGCCGAAAACCTCGCGCTGGAGCTGGTGCAACCCGCCGATCTCGAAGGCCGCCGGGGCGACGAAGGTGCCGTGCTCGTGCTCGGGGCCGAGTTCGCAGGCCTTGATCAGCCGGCCCTCGTTGGTCATCCGCTTGACGTGGCCGAGCAGCATGTCCCGCGCCTCGGCGTCGATCACCGGGCCGACATCGGTCGACAGCAGCGTCGGGTCGCCGATCGACAGCTCCTCCATGGCGCCTGTCAGCATCTCGATCATGCCGTCGGCGACCTCCTCCTGCAGATAGAGCACCCGCAACGCCGAGCAGCGCTGCCCGGCGGACTGGAAGGAGGAGAAGACCACGTCCTGCACGACCTGCTCGGGCAGGGCGGTGGAGTCGACGATCATCGCGTTCTGCCCGCCGGTTTCGGCGATAAAGGGCACGATCGGCCCGTCGCGCTTGGCCAGCGCCCGCTGGATCGTCTTGGCGGTGTCGGTCGAGCCGGTGAAGGCGATGCCTGAAATGCGCTCGTCGGCGGCCAGCCGCCCGCCCACCGTCGCCCCGTCGCCAGGCAGCAGCTGCAGCACCGACTCCGGCACCCCGGCGCGGTGCAGCAGGCGCACGGCGGCGGCGGCGATCAGCGGCGTCTGCTCAGCCGGCTTGGCGATCACCGCGTTACCGGCGGCCAGTGCCGCCGTCACCTGGCCGCAGAAGATCGCCAGCGGAAAGTTCCACGGCGAGATGCAGGCAAAGACGCCGCGGCCGTGCAGGGAGAGCTCGTTGCGCTCCCCGGTCGGCCCGGGGAGGATCATCGGCCCGGCGAAGTCGGCGCGGGCGCGGGCGGCGTAGTAGCGGCAGAAGTCCACGGCCTCGCGCACCTCTGCGACCCCGTCGGAGATCGCCTTGCCGGCCTCGCGGCTGCAGATCGCCATCAGCTCGCCGAGGTTTTCCTCCATCAGATCGGCCATGCGGTCGAGACAGGCGGCGCGCGCCTCGGCCGGCGCGGCGTCCCAGTCCGGCGCCGCCTTGACGGCGCGGGCGATGGCGTCCTCGACCTGCTCGGCGGTGGCTTCCACCACCTCGCCGACGATCCGGCGGTTGTCGCTGGGATCCTTGACCTCGCGGGCAGCGCCACGCAGCTCGGCGCCGCCAACCAGCGGCGCAGCGGACCAAGGCGTGGACGCCGCCTTCTCCATCGCCTCGGACAGCCTGGCCAGCGCCGGAACATCGGTCAGGTCGCGGCCTTCGGCGTTCTTGCGCTCCGTGCCGAACAGATCGCGCGGCAGCGGGATCGCCGGGTGCGGCACCCGCTCCAGGGACTTCACCTTGACGATGGGGTCGGCGACGATCTCGTCGAGGGGCAGCTTCTCGTCCTGGATGCGGTTGACGAAGGAGGTGTTGGCGCCGTTCTCCAGCAGGCGGCGCACCAGGTAGGCGAGCAGGTCCTCATGGCTGCCGACCGGCGCGTAGATGCGGCAGGGGATGCCGAGCTTGTCCTTGCCGACGATCTGCTCGTAGAGCGCCTCGCCCATGCCGTGCAGACGCTGGAACTCGAAGCCGCGGTCGTTGCCCGCCATTTCCAGGATCGCCGCCAGACTATGGGCATTGTGGGTGGCGAACTGCGGATAGAAGGCCTCGGGCTTGGCCAGCAGCTTGCGCGCGCAGGCCAGATAGGACACGTCGGTCGAGGCCTTGCGGGTGAAGACGGGATAGCCTTCCAGGCCCGCTTCCTGGCTGCGCTTGATCTCGGTATCCCAGTAGGCGCCCTTGACCAGACGCACCATCAGCCTGCGTTCATGCCGTTCCGCCATCTCCGCCAGCCAGTCGATCAGGCGGCTGCAACGCTTCTGATAGGCCTGTATGGCGAGGCCGAAGCCGCCCCAGCCCGACAGCTCCGGATCACCGGAGACCGCCTCGATGACATCGAGAGAGATATCGAGCCGGTTGGCCTCCTCGGCATCGACGGTCAGGCCGATGTCCTGTTTCTTCGCTTCCACGGCCAGCGCCTTGAGGCGCGGCACCAGCTCCTCCATCACCCGGTCGCGGTGGGAGAAATCGTAGCGCGGGTGCAGCGCCGAGAGCTTGACCGAGATGCCCGGCGCCTCGACCGGTCCCCGCCCCTTGGCGGCCTTACCGATGGATTTGATGGCAGCCTTGTAGGACTCGAAGTAGCGCTCGGCGTCCTTCATGGTGCGCGCCGCCTCGCCCAGCATGTCGTAGGAGTAGCGGTAGCCCTTGGCCTCGGCCGAGCGGGCACGCTCCAGCGCTTCCTCGATGGTCCGGCCCATCACGAACTGACGGCCGAGAATGCGCATCGCCTGGGTCACTGCGCGGCGGATCACCGGCTCGCCGCTGCGCCGCACCAGCTTGCGCAGGGTGAAGCCCAGATCGTTGCGGTCGGCGGGGTCGACGCGCACAACCCGCCCAGTCAGCATCAGCGCCCAGGTCGAAGCGTTGACGAAGAGGCTCTCACTGTGGCCGAGATGGGATTCCCAATCGGCGCCGCTGATCTTGTCCTCGATCAGCTTGTCCACGGTGTAGGAATCCGGCACCCGCAGCAGCGCTTCGGCGAGGCACATCAGCACCACGCCCTCCTTCGAGGAGAGCTCGAACTCGTGCATGAAGGCGTCGATGCCGCCCTGCCCGACCCGGCTGCGCCGTACCTCGGCCACCAGCTGGCGCGCCCGTTCGTTGATCCGCTCGCGGGTCTCGGCGGGCAGTTCGGCCTCTTCCAGAAGCCGGCGCACGACCTCGGTTTCCTCGGTGCGGTAGTCGGCGCGCAACGCCTGGCGGAGTGGCGGCACCTCGGCGAGACGGCGGTCGATAATCATGCGGGCCTCCCTATCAAATCGGTTCTGATCCGGAGAATACGCTGCCTGGTGAAGAATTTTCTCCTGAATTGTATGGGAATTTTGTTACTATCCAGAATATTCTTCTATTATTTCGGGATAGCATAGTGACTTTGAAGACTCTGGACCGGATCGATCGCAAGATTCTCCGCATCCTGCAGGGCGACGGCCGCCTCAGCAACGTCGAGCTTGCCAGACAGGTCGGCCTGAGCCCAACCCCCTGCCTGGAACGGGTGCGGCGTCTGGAGCGCGACGGCTACATCCTCGGCTACGGCGCCCGGCTCGACGCCGGAAAACTGGAGGCCGGGATGCTGGTCTTCGTGCAGGTCACCCTGGAACGCACCACGCCGGACATCTTCGACCGCTTCGCCGAGGCGGTGCAGCGCCTGGAAGAGGTGGCCGAGTGCCACATGGTCGCCGGCGGCTACGATTACCTGCTGAAGGTCCGGGTGCGGGACATGGCCGCCTACCGGCGCTTTCTCGGCGAGGGACTGACGGCCCTGGCCAGCGTGCGCGAGACCCATACCTACGTGGTGATGGAGGCGGTCAAGCAGGGCATGGAGATCCCTGTCGCGGCGAATTGAAAGCCTGCGGATTGACCGCGGCGTAGCTGCGCGGGCAGTATCCCCGCTTCGCAATCCGAATCCGCAAAAATACTAAAGAGGGGAAGAACATGTCCGTAGAACGGCTGCACGTCGGCCCGCGCATGAGTCAGGCCGTCATTCACGGCGACACCGTCTATACCGCCGGCCAGGTGGCGATGTCCGCGCTGGAGAAGGACCAGCCGATGTCCATGGCCGAACAGACCCTGGAAATCCTCTCCAACATCGACTCGCTTCTGGCCGAGGCAGGCAGCGACAAGAGCAAGCTGATCAGCGCCACGATCTGGATCACCGACATGGCCTTGTTCCAGGAGATGAACCAGGTCTGGGACGCTTGGGTCGCCGAAGGCAATACGCCCTGCCGCGCCTGCGTCACCGCCAATCTTGCCTCCCCCAAGCTGATCGTCGAGATCATGGTGACGGCGGCGCGCTGAGGCTACACTGGGCGCAGCGAAAGGAGGCAGCCATGGCCGAAGCCGCGAAGAAGACCAGCGAAGGCCCGGCGATCCGCAAGATCGGCATGCCCTACGAGTTGGACGAGGGGCTCGGCGCCCGCGCCCGGATCGGCCTGATCGTGCTGGCCACGGATCAGACCGTGGAGCACGAATTCCGGCAGATCATCACGCCGCTCGAGGGCGTCGCCTTCTACGAAAGCCGGATCAAGAACGCCCAGCAGATCACCGAGGAGACCCTGGCCGAGATGGAAAAGGGGATCACCCCCTGCACGGAGGTGATCATGCCCGGCTGCCACCTCGACGTGGTTGCCTACGGCTGCACCTCCGGGGCGATGGTGATTGGCGATCAACGGGTCGGCGAATGCATCCGCGCCGCCCGGCCCGGCATCGCCTACACCACGCCGATGAAGTCGGCCTACGCCGCCTTCGAGGCGCTGGGCGCCAAGTCCATCGCCTACATCGCGCCCTATAGCGAATCGCTCTGCGTGCGGATGTGCGAGGAGATCGAGGAGCATGGCTTCGCGGTCCCGGAGATGGGCTCGTGGAACGAGCCCGACGACGACAAGGCGGCGCGCATCTCCGCGGAGACCGTGGCGGCCGCCGTGCTCGATCTCGGCAGTTCCGACCTTGTCGATGCCGTTTTCGTTTCCTGTAGCTCGGTACGGATCGCGCTCACCGTCGAGGCGATCGAGGCCGAACTCGGCAAGCCGGTCACCTCGAGCAACCACGCCATGGCCTGGCACTGCCTGCGGCTCGCCGGCTACGACGATCCCATTCCCGGTTACGGCCGGCTGTTCCGCACGGGGCTGGCCGCGTCCTGATGGATCTCACAGTGTCCGGCCTGCGGGTTCTGATTACCGCCGGCGCAGCCGGCATCGGCCGCGCCATGGCCGAGGCTTTCGCAGCCGGCGGCGCCAATGTCCACCTCAGCGACATCGAGGCGGCGGCGCTCGAAGAGGCCGCCAAGGCGCTGCCCGAGGTCTCCACTCAGATCTGCGATGTATCCGACCCCAAGGCGGTGGACGCTTTCTTCTCGGAGGGCGTCGCTCGGCTGGGCGGTCTCGACGTGCTGATCAACAACGCCGGCATCTCCGGCCCGACCAAGCCGGTAGAGGAGATCGCCGATGCCGAGTGGCGGCAGACCCTGGCGGTCAATCTCGACGGCCAGTTCTACTGCATCCGCAAGGCGGTGCCGCTGCTGCGCGCCAGCGGCGGGGGGTCCATCGTCAACCTCTCCTCGGCCGCGGGACGCTTCGGTTTTCCCCTGCGCACACCCTACGTCGCGAGCAAGTGGGCCATCGTCGGCATGACCAAGTCGCTGGCCATGGAGCTCGGCAAGGACAGGATTCGCGTCAACTGCCTCTGCCCCGGCGCCGTGGACGGCGAGCGGATCCGCCGGGTGATCGCCGCCAAGGCCGAGCAGCGCGGCATCTCAGAGGCCGAGATGGAGGCCGAGCTGCTGAAGGACGTCTCGCTGAACTGCTTCGTCAGCCCCCAGGACATCGCCAACATGGCGGTCTATCTCGCCTCGCCCGCCGGCGCGACCATCAGCGGGCAGGCGCTGTCGATCGACGGCAACGTCGAAGTCCTGAAGTAGGCCGCGCATGGAGGACGACCTTCCAAGCGGCTTCCGCAGTCTCGTCGGCTACCGGGTGATCGAGTGGCGGGAGGGTTATGCCAAGGTCGAGATGGAGGTCGGGGCCAAGCACATGAACCGCAGCGGCCTGCTGCATGGCGGCGCGCTGGTCACCCTGATCGACGCGGCCTGCGGCTACGCTGGAACCTATTCTCCGGACCCAGAGCGGCCGGTGCGCGGCTTCACCCTGCAGCTTTCGACCCAGTTCCTGGCGACGGTGAAACAGGGCGCCACCTTGACCGCGGAAGCGCGCAAAAACGGCGGCGGCGCCAAGATCTTCTATGCCCTCTGCGAGGTTCGCAACCAGGAGGGAACCCCGGTCGGCGCCGGACAGGGCGCCTTCCGCTACCGCAGGAGCCAGGTTCGCTAATCGCGTGCGCCGGCCACCGCAGCGCGCAGCCTGCGCGCCGCAGCTTCCGGATCCGCCGCGCCGCAGATCGCCGAAACCACGGCGACGCCCTCCGCCCCCGCCGCGATGCAGCTTGCGGCGTTCTCCGCCGTGATGCCGCCGATGGCGACGCTGCGCAGCGGCGCGGTCTCCAGGACCGCACGGATGCCTTCAGCGCCGATGGCGTCGCCGGCGTCGGCCTTGGTCGACGTGGCGAAGACCGGGCCGATGCCGAGATAGTCGACCTGGCTCATGTCAATCCTTCGCGCCTCCTCCGGCGTCCCGGTGGAGACCCCGACGATGGAATCGGGGCCGAGGAGTTTCCGCGCCTCTGCCGCCGGCAGGTCGTCCTGGCCAAGGTGCACCCCCGCCGCGCCGAGCGCCCGCGCCGCCTCGATATCGTCGTTGACGATCAGCGGCACGCCGAGCGGATCGAGGATCGCCTTGATCCGCTTGCCGAGCGCGACAGTCTGCTCGCTACCGGCGTTCTTCTCGCGCAGCTGCAGCAGAGTGACGCCGCCGGCCAGCGCGGCGCGCAGCGTATCCTCCAGCCGCCCCGGCGCGGTGTCCTGGCTGCCGAGCACGAGGTACAGCCGCAGGTCGAAGGCCGGCTTGCCGCTCATGCCTCGATCTTCGCCCGGCGCTCCAACTCCTCCGGCGTCATCGCATAGAGCGCGTCCAGCAGGGCGACACGGAAGCTGCCCGGCGCCGCGGCTGTTTCCGCCGCCATATCGCCGGCCACGCCCATGATCGCGGTGGCCGCCAGGGCGGCGGCGAAGGCATCCTCCTCGACCGCTGCGGCGGCTCCGGTGAGCGCGGTCAGCGCGCAGCCGACGGCGGTGATCCGCGCCATCAGCGGCGAGCCGTTGGAGAGCCGCGCGTGGCGCACCCCGTCGGTGATGAAGTCGGTGGCTCCGGTAACCACCACCGTCAGACGTTGCTGCCTTGCGAGTCCGGTCGCGGCCTCGACCGCAGCATCGGCGCCGACGGTGGAGTCGACGCCCTTGCCGCCCTGCTCGACCTCGCCGGCGACCGCCAGAATCTCCGAGCCGTTGCCGCGCAGGATCGTCGGTTTCAGACTCATCAGGCGTTTGGCATTGGCCCGGCGGTACGCCGTGGCCGGCGCACCCACGGGGTCGTAGACCCAGGGCTTGCCGAGCTTGCCGGCGGTGTCGGCGGCGATGCAGGCGCTTTCGACCCAGTCGTCGTCGAAGGTGCCGCTGTTGACCGTCAGCGCAGCGGCGATGCCGACGAACTCGCCGACCTCGCCGACGGCATGGGCCATGGCCGGCGAGGCGCCGACTGCCAACAAGGTGTTGGCCGCCAGATCCATGGCGACCAGGTTGGTGATGTTGTGGATCAAGGGCGCCTGATCACGGATGCGCAAGAGCACCTCGGCAGGCGGCGTGACGTCGATCATGTTTCCTCGCTGAGCTGGGCGTCGAGTATGGCGTGGCGGGAGACGCGGCCCCAGGCTAGTGCCGCCTCCTGCGCCGCCTCGTAGGACTGAGAGATGCGGCCGGCGAGTTCGGAGGTCGCGGCGAGTTCCGCCAGCACCTCTTGCGCCGCCGTTCGCGCCGCCTGCAGCACTTCCTCGGGGAAGCGGCGCAGCGCGACCTTGCCGTCCCGCTGCATCTCCAGCAGGGTTTCGGCGTTGCGCCAATCGGCCTCGGCCTGGCCGCGCAGGTTCTCTGCCGCGCAGGCCTGGGCGACCAGGGCGCGCAGGTCTTCCGGCAAGACTTCGAAAGCCTCGCGGTTGACCAGACATTCCGCCGATCCATTGGGTTCATGGAAACCCGGCCAGTAGTAGTACTTCGCCGCCTCGGCGAGTCCCATGGCCTGGTCGCTCCAGGGGCCGAGGAACTCGGCGCCGTCGACCACGCCGCTGGCCAGCGCCTGGTAGATCTCTCCCGGCGGGATCGAGACGGCGGAACCGCCGAGCTTGCGCAACACCTCGCCGCCCAGCCCCGGCATCCGCACCTTGAGGCCCTTGAGGTCGTCGAGCGACTCGATTTCCCGGTTGTACCAACCGCCCATCTGCATCCCGGAATTGCCGGCGGCAAAGGGCTTCACACCGAAGGCGCCGTAGAGCTCGTCCCAGAGCGCCTGCCCGCCGCCGAAGTCGAGCCAGGCATTGTGCATCTCGGGAATCAGGCCGAAGGGCACGGCGGTGAAATAGGGCGCGGCCGGAATCTTGCCGGCCCAGAAGAAGCTGGCACTGTGGCCCAGCTCGGCGGTGCCGTTCTGCACCGCGTCGAAGACCTCGAAAGCCGGGACCAACTCGCCGGCAGCATGCAGTTCGACGGTAAGACGCCCGCCGGAGAGCTGCGTGATCGCCTCGGCCAGGCGCCGCGCGGTGGTGCCCGGCCCCGGCGCATCCTTGGGCCAGGAGGTCACCATCCGCCAGCGCAGGGCGTCCTGCGCCCGCGCGTGCCGAAGCGGCAAGACCGACGCGGCGGCGCCGCCGGCCAGAAGATGTCGTCGGGTCAGAGTCGTCATCGCGGTTCTCCCTGGGAACCTGCCGAACGCGACTCTTTGCAGAGAAGGGCGGCTCCCTTTCGCTGGCATTATCCAGGTCAGGTTCAACGGGTATTCTCTCAGCCACCGCATCCTTTTCGTCGGAGCGGTGACACCCCGGCCTTACCCAGGCAGATGGGCAGGCAGCCCCCGCTTTGTCAATGCCCGATGCTGCGAAGCGTTGCCCAGGCGGGTGCGAGCGGATAGTAAGGACCAGCTTTTCGCGCCCCGGAGTCCACCGCCATGACCAGCCCGACCGAGATCACCCAGACCGCCCGCACCACCGCCCGCATCCTGATGGAGATCGAGGCGGTGCTGTTCCGGCCCGAGGACCCCTTCACCTTCACCTCCGGACGCAAGAGTCCGGTCTATGTCGACTGCCGCAGGATCATCTCCTTTCCGCGCGCCCGCGCGACGCTGATGAACCTGCTGGTCAACGAGGTGATGGAGCAGATCGGCCACGAGTCCCTGGACGTCGTCGCCGGCGGCGAAACCGCGGGCATCCCCTTCGCCGCCTGGATCGCCGAGCGGCTCGGCCTGCCGATGATCTACATCCGCAAGAAGCCCAAGGGCTTCGGCCGCAACGCCCAGATCGAGGGCGCCTTCAAAGACGGCGACCGCATCCTGCTGGTCGAGGACATGGCGACCGACGGCGGCTCCAAGCTCAACTTCGTCAACGCGATCCGCGAGGCCGGCGGCGAGATCGCCCACACGGCGGTGATTTTCCACTACGGCATCTTTCCCGAGGGACTGCAGCGCCTGACCGATGCAGGCGTGGCGCTGCATGCGCTGGCGACCTGGTGGGACGCCCTGGCTGTCGCCGAGGAGCGCGGCTACCTCGACGCCAAGGGCATCGAGACTGTGCGCGCCTTCCTCACCGACCCCAACGGCTGGTCCAAGGCCCACGGCGGCAAGACCAGCGAGGATCTGGCCTAGACATTCCGGCCAGAGAGACGCTGGCCCTGCGGCCGCGCTGCGTTACACTGCGCTCCATGAGACGACTGCTTCCGCTCCTGCTCGCCTGGGCATTGTTCTGCTGCAGTGCCCCCGCCCTCGCCGGCGGCGCTGGCAGCTTGACCATCGGCATCACCCAGGCCCCCTCGACCCTGCACCCCAACATCGATTCCATGCTGGCGAAGAGCTACCTGCTCGGCTTCCTTCGCCGGCCGCTGACCCAGTACGACCAGGACTGGAAGCTGGTGAACATGCTGGCCGAGACCCTGCCGACCTTCGACAACGGTCTCGCCGAGAAGGTCGAACTCGACAACGGCGACGAGGGGATCCGCACCACCTGGACGATCCATCCGCAAGCCGCCTGGGGCGATGGGACGCCGGTGACCACCGAAGACGTGGTCTTTACCTACGACGTCGGCAGCACGCCGCAGTCGGGAGTAGCCACCACGGAGCTCTACAAGCGCATCGTCGAGATCGAGGTCGTCGACGAGAAGACCTTCCGCGTCACCGGCGACCGGATCACTTTCAGCTACAACTCCTTCGGCGATTTCGGGCTGCTGCCGGCGCAAATCGAGCGGCCGGTCTTCGAGGCCGATCCGGCCAGCTACCGCAATCGCACCGCCTTCGACAACGATCCCACCAACCCCGGCCTGCACTACGGTCCCTATCGCCTCGCCTCGCTGGACCGCGGGTCGAGCTATACCTTGGAGCCGAACCCGACCTGGTACGGCCCGGAGCCGGCCTTCGACCGCATCGTCCTGCGGGTGATCGAGGACACCGCGGCGCTGCAGGCCAATCTGCTGTCCGGCGCGATCGATATGATCTCCGGCGAGCTGGGATTGACGGCGGACCAGGCCGTGCCCTTCGCCGAGGGCCGGGGCAAGGCCTATAACATCCTGTTTCAGCCGGGCCTGATCTACGAGCACATCGACTTGATGCTGGACAATCCGGTGCTGCAGGACCGGCGGGTGCGCCAGGCCCTGCTCCACGCCATCGACCGCGAGCTGCTGGTCGAGCAACTCTTCGCCGGCACCCAGCCGGTGGCGCACAGCAGCGTCAGTCCGCTCGACCGGATGCACAGCGAGGATATTCCGACCTACGACCACGACCCGGCGAAGGCGGCGGCGCTGCTCGAGGAGGCCGGCTGGACGGAGATCAAGGACGGCATCCGCCACAACGCGGCCGGCGAGGAGCTCAGTTTCGAGATCATGACCACGGCCGGCAACCGCAACCGCGAACTGGTGCAGCAGGTGCTGCAGTCGATGTGGCGCGAGGCCGGCATCGAGATCGTCATCCGCAACCAGCCGCCGCGCGTGCTGTTCGGCGAGACGGTACGCAAGCGGGAGTACGAGGCTCTGGCGATGTACGCCTGGATCTCGGCGCCGGAGAGCGTGCCCTACTCGACCCTGCATTCCACCCAGATCCCCAGCGCCGAGAACGGCTGGAGCGGCCAGAACAGCAACGGCTACGCCAATCCCGAGATGGATGCCCTGCTCGAGCGGCTGGAGCGCGAGCTCGACCCCGCCGAGCGCAAGGGCTTGTGGCGGGAGCTGCAGCGCATCTACGCGACCGACCTGCCGGTTCTGCCGCTCTACTGGCGCTCCGACGCCTATGTCCTGCCAAACTGGCTGAAGGGCGTGCGCCCGACCGGGCATCTCGGCCCGAGCAGTCTTTGGGTCGAGGAGTGGACCCGTGCGGAGGGCGGCTGATGGGGCGCTACCTGCTGCGCCGCGCTAGCGAATCCCTGCTCGTCCTCTTCATCATGTCTTTCGTCATCTACGGCCTGCTCGGGCTGATGCCCGGCGACCCGGTCGAGATGATGGTGCAGGCCAATCCCAACCTGACCGCCGGCGACATCCAACAGCTGCGTGAGATCCACGGCATCGACCGGCCAATCCTGGAGCGCTACCTCGCCTGGCTCGGCAGCGCGCTGAGCGGCGATCTCGGCTACTCGCGGCTCTTCGCCGTGCCGGTTGAGGAGGTGCTGCTGCCGCGCCTCGGCAACACCCTGCTGCTGATGGGCGCAGCCTTCGTCCTCGCCTTCGCTATCGCCCTGCCGGCCGGGATCGCCGCCGCGCGGCGTCCATGGAGCGCGGTCGACGGGCTGGTCAACCTGACTGCTTTCGCTGGGATCTCCGTCCCGCCCTTCTGGCTCGCGATCCTGCTGATCATCCTCTTCTCGGTCAGCCTCGGCTGGCTGCCCGCCGGCGGCATGGGCCAGGGCGGCCTCGGCAGCACGCTGCTCTATATGGTGCTGCCGGTCGCCACGCTCTGCCTGGCCGCGGTCGGCAGCCACATCCGTTTCGTCCGCGCGGCGATGATGGAGGCGCTGCGCCAGGATCATATCCGCACCGCCCGCGCCAAAGGCCTGTCAGAGCGCCAGGTGGTCTACGGCCACGCCCTGGGCAACGCCATGATTCCCATCGTCACCATCCTGGCGCTCGACTTCGGCACGCTGTTCTCCGGCGCGCTGATCACCGAGACGATGTTCGGCTGGCTCGGCATGGGCAAGACGATCTACGACGCCATTATGGGCAACGACTACAACCTCGCCCTGGTCGGCCTGCTGCTGGCGACCATCGTGGTGCTGCTGGCCAATCTGCTGGCCGATCTCGCCTACGGCTGGCTCGACCCGCGGGTGAGTTACCGGTGAGCGCGCAACCCGGCGAGAGCGCGCTGGCCGCCGCGGCGCGCGGCGTCTCCGGCGAGGCGGTCTCCTTCTCCCGCCTGCTGGCACGGCGATTCCTGCGCAACCGCCTGGCGGTCGCTGCCGGCATTTTCCTGGTTCTGCTGGCCTTGGCCGCCCTCGCTGCGCCCTTGGCCGCCGCGCTGTTCGGCGCGCCCTCCCAGATCGATCTCCTGGCGATCGGCCAACCGCCCTCCCTGGCGCATCCCCTGGGGACCGACGAGCTGGGCCGCGACCTGCTGGTGCGCCTGCTCTATGGCGGGCGGGTTTCCCTCGCGGTCGGGCTGATGGCGGCGCTCTGCGCGGCGGTGATCGGCACCTCCCTGGGGCTGTTGGCCGGCTACTTCGGCGGCCGTCTCGATTCCCTGCTGATGCGTTTCGCCGATTCCGTGATCGCGCTGCCGCTGTTGCCGCTGCTGATCGTGCTCGCCGCGGTCGACCTCGGCGAGCTCGGCATCCCGGCCAGCATCGCCCAGTCTGAGGATGTCAGCCTCTACCGGATCGTCTTCCTGATTGCCCTGGTCGGCTGGACCACGGTCGCCCGGCTGGTGCGCGGAGCGACACTCAGCCTGAAGCAGCGCGAATACGTGCGTGCCGCCGAGGCGCTGGGCGCCAGTCACCTTCGGCTGATGGCGGTGCATATCCTGCCCAACGCGGTCTCGCCGATCATCGTCGCCACCACACTGTCGGTCGGCAACATCATCCTGCTGGAATCGGTGCTGTCCTTCCTCGGCCTCGGCATCCAGCCGCCGATCCCCTCCTGGGGAAACATGCTGACCGGTGCGCAGGAGGTGATCTGGTCCAATCCGATGCTGGCGGTCTGGCCGGGACTGTTCATCTTCCTGACGGTAATCGGCTTCAATCTGCTCGGAGACGGCCTGCAGGATGCTCTCGACCCGCGCTCCACGATCAGCCGCCGGGCACTGCGCACCCGCGCCGCCGGAAAGAGCGTGACGCCTTCCTAATCCCCGGTCTTGCGGACGTGATTGCGGATTTCCGGCAGGCGGCCTTCCTCGAAGGCGTGGCAGCGCACCTCGCCGCTGCGGGTTCTCAGCGGCAGCGGCGTCTCGGTCTCGCAGCGCGCGTTGGCGAGCGGACAGCGCGGGTGGAAGTGACAGCCGCTCGGCGGCGAGATCGGACTCGGCACCTCCCCAGCGACCGGGATACGCGGCCGGCCGCTCATTTCGAGGTCGGGGATGGCATCGAGCAGCATCTGAGTATAGGGGTGCTGCGGGCGATCGAAGATCTCCCGCGCGCTGCCCCACTCGACCAGCCGGCCGAGGTACATCACCCCGACGTAGTCGGAGATGTGATAGACCACCGCCAGGTCGTGGCTGATGAAGAGATAGGTCAGATCTAGCTCGCGCTGCAGATCGCGCATCAGATTGAGAATCTGCGCCTGAACCGAAACGTCGAGCGCCGAGGTCGGTTCGTCGCAGACCAGGAATTCGGGATTGCTGGCCAGCGCCCGGGCGATGGAGATGCGCTGGCGCTGCCCGCCGGAGAACTCGTGCGGATACTTGATCACATCGTGCGGAGACAGGCGGACCTGCTCCAGCAGCTCGGCGACCCGCCGGGTGATCGCGGCTTCGTCGTCGATCAGGCGGTGGAAGCGGATCGGTTCGGCGACGATATCGCGCACGCGCCAGCGCGGATTGAGGCTGGCAAAGGGATCCTGGAAGATCATCTGCAGCCGGCGGCGCACTGGCTGCATCTGCTTGCGGGTCTTGAGGCTGGCGATGTCCACCCCTTCGAAGGAGATCGCGCCTTCGGTCGGGGTGTATAGGCCGACGATCAGCCGCGCCACGGTGGATTTGCCGCAGCCGGACTCGCCGACGATGCTGAAGGTCTTGCCGCGCGGGATGTCGAAGGAAACGCCGTCGACCGCCTTGACGAACTGCTTCTCGCCCCCCTCGAGAACCCGGTTGAGGAAGGTCGCGGAGACGTCGAAGTGCTTGACGAGGTCGCGCACCGAAACCAGGACATTCTCCGGCGCATGACCGCTCAGCGCCTGCTCAGCCATGCCCCACCGCCTTGGCCGAAGCCTGATCGTAGAGCCAGCAGGCGACATCGGAGTTGTCGGCCGGCACCAGGTTGGGACGTTCCTTCGGGCAGCGCTCGAAGGCCTTGGGGCAGCGCGGATGAAAGGCGCAGCCGGAGGGAATTTCGGTCAGCCGGGGCATCGAACCCTCGATCTGAGTCAGGCGGTCGAGATGCTGCCCGACCATCGGGATCGAGCCCATCAGGCCATGGGTATAGGGGTGCTTCGCCTGCATGATGACGTCGCGCACCGGGCCGACCTCGGCGATCCGGCCGGCGTACATCACCGCGACCCGATCTGCGGTCTCTGCGATCACACCCATGTCGTGGGTGATCAGCATCACCGCGGCGCCATGATCCTGACAGAGCCGCTTCAGCAGCTTGATGATCTGCGCCTGGATCGAAACGTCGAGCGCCGTGGTCGGCTCATCGGCGATCACCAGCCGCGGATTGACGCAGAGCGCCAGCGCGATCACCACGCGCTGCCGCATGCCGCCGGAAAACTGATGCGGATACTGATCGATGCGCCGCTCCGGCGAAGGTATGCCGACCTCGCCGAGCAAGCCCAGCGCGCGCTCCCGCGCCGCCTTGTCGCCCAGCGTGGTGTGAGTCTGGATGGTCTCGGTGAGCTGCTCGCCGACGGTATAGAGCGGGTTCAGGCTGGTCAAAGGGTCCTGGAACACCATGCCGATCTCGCGGCCGCGGATCTTGCGCAGCGCGTCGTCGTTGAGATTGTCGATGCGCCGCCCCTCGAGATAGACCTCGCCGGCGGCGATCCGCCCGGGCGGCTCCAGCAGGCCGATGATCGCGGTGCCGGTCAGGGATTTCCCGGCGCCGGACTCGCCGACCACACCCAGCACTTCGCCCTCGGCAATCTGGAAGGAGATGTCGTCGACCGCGACCAGCGTGCCGTGGCGGGTCGGGAATTCGATCCGCAGGTTGCGGACCTCGAGCAGCGGCGGCTTCTTGCTGTCGGACATCGCCGGCCTACCGCAGTTTCGGGTTGAGCACATCGCGCAGCCAATCGCCCAGCAGATTGACTGCAAGTGCCAGGGCGGCGAGCGCGATGCCGGGAAAGATGGTGATCCACCACTCGCCCGAGAAGAGGAAATCCTGCCCGACCCGGATCAGGGTACCGAGCGAGGGCTGGGTAATCGGTATGCCGACGCCGAGAAACGACAGCGTCGCCTCGAGGATGATCGCCACCGCCAGATTGATGGTGGCGATCACCAGCACCGGCCCGGTCACGTTCGGCAGCACGTGCTTGATCATGATCAATACCGGCGGCACCCCGATGATCCGCGCCGCCTGGACGTATTCCTTGTTCTTCTCGACCATGGTCGAGCCGCGCACTGTGCGCGCGTACTGCACCCAGAAGGACAGGCCGATAGAGAACACCAGGACATAGAAGGCCGAGTCCTCCTTGCTCGACACCCCGAGCAGGGCGTGGGCGACGCCGTCGATCAGCAGAGCGATCAGGATCGCCGGAAAGGTCAGCTGGACGTCGGCGATCCGCATGATGACCGAGTCCAGCGCGCCGCCGAGATAGCCGCTCACCAGGCCGAGGGTGATCCCCAGCGTGGCCGCGAAGAGCACCGAGGCGAAGCCGACGAGCAGCGACAGGCGCGCGCCGTACATAATGGTCGACAGCATGTCTCGACCCTGGTCGTCGGTCCCCAGCAGGAAGCGCGGATCGCCGTCCTCCGCCCAGACCGGCGGCACCCGGGCATCGAGCAGACTGATGGTGGAGAGATCGAAGGGGTTATGCGGCGCGATCCAGGGTGCCAGAATCGCTCCAGCGACCATGATCAGGGTAATCAGCGCCGCGACCATGGTGACCTTCGACTGCTTGAAGCTGAAGACCACGTCGCTGCCAAGGGCGCGGCGCAGCCGGTCGGCCAGCAGCGCACCGCGGCCGCGCACCACGCCGCCCTGGCCGCCCGCGGGGAGATCCTGCTGCGCCATCTAGACCGCCAGCCCGCGCTCTGTACGCAGCCGTGGATCGACGACGTAGTAGAGGATGTCGACGATCATGTTGATCAAAACGAAAAGGAAGGCGATCAGCAGCAGATAGGCCGCCATGATCGGGATATCGACGTTCTGCACCGACTGCAGGAACAGCAGCCCCATGCCGGGCCACTGAAACACCGTCTCGGTGATGATCGCGAAGGCGATCACCGTGCCGAACTGCAGGCCGGTGATGGTGATCACCGGTACCAGGGTGTTCTTCAGGGCGTGGCCGAAGTTGACGGCGCGCTTCGATAGACCCCTTGCACGGGCGAACTTGATGTAGTCGGTGCGCAGCACCTCGAGCATTTCGGCGCGCACCAGGCGCATGATCAAGGTGAGCTGGAACAAAGCCAGGGTGAAGGCAGGCATGATGAGCGCCTTGAGCCCGGAGAGGGTCAGCAGCCCGGTGGTCCAGAAGCCGAGATCGACCACGCGGCCGCGTCCGAAGGAAGGCAGCCAGCCCAGCTGCACGGCGAAGACGAAGATCAGCAGGATACCGATCAGGAAGCTCGGCAGGGAAACCCCGATCAGGGAAACCGTGAGAAAGATCTTCGACAGCCAGGAATGGCGCCTCAGCCCGGTGTAGACCCCCATGGGAATGCCGATCAGCACCGCCATGATCGCCGATACGATGGACAGCTCCAGGGTCGCAGGCAGGCGGCTGGCCAGCATCTGGCTGACCGGCTGCTTGAACTGGTAGGAGATGCCGAAGTCGAACTGCACGGCCTTCCAGATGAAGCGCCCGAACTGCTCGTAGATCGGATCGCGCAGGCCGAGCTTGACGCGCAGTGCCTCGCGCTGCTCCGGCGTGGTCTCGATCCCGACCATCTGGTTCACGGGATCGCCGACGAAGCGGAACATCATAAAGGCCAGCAGGCCGACCGCGAGCATCACGGCGATCGACTGCAAGAGACGGCGAACGACGAAGGAAGCCATGCCAATCCGCTCCGCGTCACGAAGGGTTCAAGCCGGAGTGGGCCAAAGCAGGGCCGGCGCCTCCCTTTCGGCCAGGAGGCCGAAGGAGAAGGCGCCGGTCAAATGACAACCCGGTGACGGCTTATTCGTTAACTGTCACCCAGTACATCAGGAATTGGTTGTCGGCCCGCTGAACCAGTTCGACCTTGTCGGCCTTGCCCCAGGCAAGACCCTGCTGATGCAGCGGGATGTGTGCGGCCTCGCCAGTGGTGATCTTGAAGGCCTGGCGGATCAGATCGTTCCGCTTGTCTTCATCGGTCTCCACCAGGATCTGCTTGGTCAGGGCATCGACCTCCTCGTTGCAGTAGCCGCCGAGGTTGAAGGGGCTGCCTTCGCCCTTCTCGTTGCGGCAGTGCTCGATGTTCGACAGGACGTTCCAGGAGTCGAAGGATCCCGGGGTCCAGCCGAGCAGGTAGAAGGAAGTGTCGTAGCCGCCCGAAGCCAGCACCTTGGCGAAATACTGCGCCTTGGGCTGGGCGAGAAGGTCAATGCTGACGCCAACTCGCGCGAGCATGGCGACAATGGCTTGGCAGATCGCCTCGTCATTGACGTAGCGGTCGTTCGGACAGTCCATGCCGACTTCGAAACCGTCAGGATAGCCGGCCTCGGCAAGCAACGCCTTGGCCTTGTCCGGGTCGTAGGCGGGCCGCTCGAACTCATCGGAATGCGCAAACAGCAGCGGAGAGATCATCAGCGCTGAGGGCTCCGACAGGCCGCGCATCACCTTGTCCTTGATCGCCTCGATATCGATCGCGTGATAGAAGGCCTGCCGCACCCGCACGTCCTTGAAGGGGTTCTTGCCCTTGACGTCGGAGTACAGCAGTTCGTCGCGCATCTGATCCATACCGAGGAAGATGGTGCGCAGTTCGGGCCCGGTCAGCGCGGTGGTGCCGTCGTTGTTGTTGACCCGCTCGAGGTCCTGCACAGGAACGGGATACATCACGTCGATCTCGCCGGAGAGCAGCGCCGCGACGCGGGTGGCGTCGGAGCCGATCGGGGTGAAGATCGCCTCGTCGATGTTGTGCTTCGGCTCGTCCCACCAGTCGTCGTTCTTCACGAAGACGCTCTGCACGCCGGGTTCGTGGCTCTGAATCTGGAAGGGACCGGTGCCGTTGGCATTATAGGAAGCGAAGCTTTCCTGCTCGCCCGAGGCCGTGGTCGGTGCGACGGCGTCGTTCTCCTCGGCCCACTCCTTGTCCATGATGTACCAGGTATCCCACTCGTAGTGGATGATGGGATTGGGTTCCTGGGTGACGAAGTCGACGGTGTGGTCGTCGACCTTGACCACCTCGACGTCGGCGCCGATGCGGGTGGTCAGGTCGGAGCCCTCGGCGCGCACCCGGTTGGCGCTGAAGACGACGTCGTCGGCGGTGAAGGGATTGCCGTTGTGGAAGGTCACGCCCTCGCGCAGATGGAAGCGCCAGCGCGTCGGTTCGACGATCTCCCAGCTCGTCGCCAAGCCGGGAACGATCTGCAGGTCCTGATCGCGCTTGGTCAGTCCCTCGTAAACGTTGCCGAGGAAGCCGAGCGTGAAGGTTTCGTTCAGGGTGTAGGGATCGAGCGACTTGGCGTCGCCCTGGAAAGCCCAGCGCAGGGTTTCCGCCTGGGATGCCGGGGCCGCCAGCCAGACTGTGGCGGCGGTAGCGGCGACCAGCAAAGCATGTTTGAAACGCATCTTTTTCTCCCCTTAGACGTGATGCCTCGTTTTTTCGTGCTCGCGCACAGTTGTCTTTCTTAACCGAGCAACTATGGGTATCCGTATCTTACACTCTTTGCAATATCCCGTAGCCGCTCCCGCACACCTCAGAGCGTGTTGAGCAGCGCGGCGACTCCGAAGCCCGCGACAACCAAGCCGAGTGCCCTGCTGACCCAGGCGATCATGTTCTCCGGCAGGTGATGGCGCAGCGAGGCCGTGCCGAGGCTCAGCAGCAGCCACCACAGCGCGGCGCCCGCAAAGACCCCGAACGCCAGCAGCGAAGAGGCCCAGAGCTCGTTCAGTTCGCCGATCCTCTCCGGCCCGAAAAGGCCGAAACCGGCGAAGATGCCAAGGAAAGCCATCAGCGTCGTCGGATTGAAGATCGTCAGGCTGAAGCCGGTCAGCACGTCGCGCAGGCCCATGCCCAGCGAGAGGTCGGAGATACTAAGCTGCTGTTCCGTAAGATGCCTTGGCTTCTTGGCGATCATCGCGATGCCGAAGACGATCAGAAAGGCGCCGCCGAGAAGCTGCAGGCTGTCGCCGTGATCGTTGAGCCAGCTCAGCAACAGCGACAGGCCATAGAAAGCGGCCCCGGCGATGACAGTGTCCGCCAGAGCGCCGCCCAGACCGGCGACAAAGCCGCGCAGCCAACGGCCGCTCAAGGCGAGCTGAACCGTAAAAGCCCCCAAAGCCCCCACCGGAATGGCAACCACGAACCCGATCAGTATGGCTTTAATCAAGAGGACGAAGCTGACCATTACAGAACTTCTTAAGCGATTCCGGTTACCAATCACAGTCACGATCTGCAGGCACTGGATCGTGCATGCGATTGCGCCCGGTGAACTCCGCGCCGTAGTCTCAAGGTACAATCGATGGAGGATCGGCCCGATGACCGCTGTCTATATCGTTCTGGGCCTGGCTGCCCTGATCGCCGGCTACGTCTGGCTGACCTACAATTCCCTGGTCAGCCTGGTGAACCGCGCCCGTGAAGCCTGGAGCGACATCCAGGTGCAGATGAAGCGGCGCTACGACCTCGTTCCCAACCTGGTGGAGACCGTGAAGGGCTACGCCAGCCAGGAGCGCGAGGTGCTGGAGCGGGTCACCCGGGCGCGTGCGGAGGCGATGGCCAACACCGGGCCGGCTTCCTCCCAGGCGGAGTCCGAGAACTTCCTGACCGGCGCCCTGAAAAGTCTCTTCGCGCTGTCGGAAGCCTATCCCGACCTGAAGTCGAACCAGAACTTCCTGGCGTTGCAGAACGAGCTTTCGGACATCGAGGATCACATCCAGAAATCGCGGCGCTTCTACAATGGCAACGTGCGCAGCCTGAACATCAAGATCCAGCAGTTCCCCAGCAACCTGGTGGCCGGGCAGTTCAAGTTCGAAGCCTGGGAGTTCTTCGAACTCGACGAGGCCGACGCCGCGGCGCAGCAGCCGGTCAAGGTCGACTTCTGACGGTGCGCGGCCCAGCAGCCAGCTGGCGGGCTTGCGCCGGCATCCTGCTGTTCGCACTGCTGACCGGACCGGCGGCGCAGGCCCTGGCGGACGAGCGCATTCTACAGTTCGATGCTGAGATCCAGGTCGAAGCGGACGGCGACCTGGTTGTCAGCGAGCGCATCGAGGTCGAAGCCGAGGGCCGCGCAATCAAGCGCGGCATCTTCCGCGACCTCACCACGCTCACCGAGTCGGCCTATGGACTGCTGCGTCCCGAGTTCGAGATCCTTCAGGTAACGCGCGGCGGCGATCCGGAGCCCTATCGCGTCGAGAGCACGGGCGAGGGCTACCGCATCTATCTCGGCGACAAGGACGTCCTGCTGCGTCCGGGACGCTACAGCTATCTGCTGCGCTACAGACTCGGCGGCCAGATCGGCTTTCATGCCGACTACGACGAGGTCTATTGGAACGTCACCGGCGACGCCTGGAGCTTTCCCATCGAGCGCGCCGCCGCAACGGTCATTCCGCCCTACGGCTATGCAATGGTCAGCCAGGCCGCCTACACCGGCCGGCGCGGCGAAACGGGCCGGCAGGTCGCCTTCCGCCGCGACGATCTCGGCTACCCCCGCTGGGAGACCACCGCGCGCCTCGCCCCCGGCGAGGGCTTGACCGTCGCCGTCTCCTGGCAGAAAGGCCTGGTCAGCGAGCCCGACACCGCTGGGCGCCTGCTGACCGTGCTGTTGCAAAGCCGCAGCACCTTGATCGCGCTCGGTGGGGTGTTGCTGATACTTGTCTATTACCTAGTGGTCTGGCACTTCGTCGGACGCGATCCGCGAAAAGGCCCGATCGTGGCGGTCTACGAGGCCGCGCTGCCACCGGCGGCGATGCGGTTCATCCAGCGCAAGGCCTTCGACCGCACCGCCTTCGTCGCGGCATTGATCAACATGGCTGTGAAGGGCCATCTGCGAATCGTTGAACGTGGCGGCGATTACTGGCTGGAGAAGACCGAAAGCGACGCGCACGCCCGCCTCTCGGCCGGAGAGGCCAAGGTTCATGATCGGCTCTTCGCCTTCGATCGGGCAATCGAGCTAAAACAGGCCAACCGCAAGCGCTTGACCAAGGCACAGACGAGTTTGAGCGATCATCTGCGCGTGAGTTTCGACAAAACCTTCTTCAGCAACAACCGCTTCTGGTTCTTCGGGGGACTGGCCATCACCCTCATCGCTTGCCTGGCCGTCGCCCTGACCGCCCAGGACGAGGTCGCCGCCATCTTCATGGCAGTCTGGCTGTCCATTTGGACCATTGGCAGCGGCCAACTGGTGTTGCGCGCGCTTCGCGCCTGGGGAGAAGTGGCCAGGGGCGCAGTCGGCGAAGCACCCGGTGCCGTCCTCATGACGCTCTTCAGCGTCCCCTTCGCCGTCGGTTGGGTGGTCGGCGCGGGCTTCCTGTTCTCGTCGCTGGGCCTGGTGCCGGCGGTCTTCCTGGTGCTGGTCGCGCTGGTCAATATCCTGTTCTTCGAACTGCTGGAGGCGCGCACGCCGCTCGGCCAGGAAACCGCCGACGAGATCGAGGGCCTGAAGCTCTATCTCTCCGTCGCCGAGCAAGACCGCCTGGAGTTTCACAACCCGCCAGAGCGCACGCCGGAGCATTTCGAAACACTCCTGCCCTATGCGTTGGCGCTGGGCGTCGAACACCGCTGGGCAGAGCAATTCGATTCCGTCTTCGCTGCGATCGAACGCCAAGGCACGCCCTACCGGCCACGGTGGTATGTCGGGCATCGATTCTCCGCACACGATCTGGGCAGTTTTTCCAACAGCTTCTCCTCCTCGCTGGCCAGCGCTTCGAGCGCTCCCAGCAAATCCGGCTCCGGCGGCTCCTTTGGCGGCGGCTCATCCGGCGGTGGCGGCGGCGGCGGCGGAGGTGGGGGCTGGTGAGGTCCAGCCAACTGGCCGCCGCATTGATTTAGTGCAAACCGCCCGGCCCCTCTGCGCATAGCGGCCATGTGTCGCGCCCGCTTGGCGGCTTGGCGCTGACAGGCTAGCTTGATGCGAATCGGGGAAAGCGATGCCCACTCCGGGGAACGAGACTGCCGCCCAGTCTTCGGCGTGGCGCGTGCGGCCTTGACGCCCGAACCGATTCGGCCGATGAACGGCGCCACGGGGAGTGTTGCGTGGCGTCATAAAGTGTTTGCAGCTATCCTGCAGTTGGATTTCCGTCGAAACCGCAGATTCCTTCGAGGCAATGGACTACGAAACTTTCTTTGCCGACCGGATTGCCGCGCTGAAAGCGGAAGGCCGCTATCGCATCTTCGCGGACCTCGAACGCAAGGCCGGGGAATTTCCCGCCGCCATGCGCTACGGCAAGGACGGCGCCAAGCCGGTGACGGTATGGTGCTCCAACGACTATCTCGGCATGGGGCAGAACCCCGCAGTGCTGGAGGCGATGCAGGAGGCGATCCGCAGCTGCGGCGCCGGCGCCGGCGGAACCCGCAACATCTCCGGCACCAACCACTACCATGTCCTGCTGGAGCGGGAACTCGCCGACCTGCACGGCAAGGAGTCCGGCCTGCTGTTCACCTCGGGCTATGTCTCCAATTGGACCACGCTGGGCACCCTGGCCAAGGAACTGCCTGGCTGCATCGTCTATTCCGACGCCCAGAATCACTCTTCGATGATCGAGGGGATCCGGCACAGCGGCGCCGAAAAGCATGTCTTCCGGCATAACGATCCCGCCGATCTGGACCGCCAGATCCGCGCCGCCGATCCCGACCGCCCGAAGCTGATCGCCTTCGAATCCGTCTATTCCATGGACGGCGACATCGCCCCGATCGCCGAGTTCTGCGACGTCGCGGAAGCGCACGGCGCCATGACCTACCTCGACGAGGTGCATGCTGTGGGGCTCTACGGTGCGCGCGGCGGCGGCATCGCCGAGCGCGAGGGTCTGATGGACCGCCTGACCATCATCGAGGGAACCCTGGGCAAAGCCTTCGGCATCATGGGCGGCTACATCGCCAGTTCCACGGCCTGCATCGATTTCGTGCGCTCCTACGCACCGGGTTTCATCTTCACGACCTCGCTGCCGCCGGCGATCGCCGCCGGGGCGCTGACCAGCGTGCGCCATCTTAAGAGCAGCAGCGCCGAGCGTGAGCGTCATCAAGAACGCGCCGCCGCCCTGAAGCGCCGCCTGGCCGAGGCCGAGCTTCCGGTGATGCCCTCGGAAAGCCATATCGTGCCGATCCTGGTCGGCGACGCGGTGCGCTGCAAGCAGGCCAGCGACATGCTGCTCGACCGCTTCCAGATCTACGTTCAGCCGATCAACTATCCCACGGTGCGCCGGGGAACCGAGCGGCTGCGGCTGACGCCGACGCCGCTGCACAGCGATGCCGACATGGCCCGACTCGTCGATGCCCTGCGGCAGGTTTGGATCGATCTCGACCTGCCGATCGCGGCTTAGGATCGCCCCTACGAAGCCCCGGCCGGGCTTTCTCAAGCCCGCGGAATCCCTGGCGAACCGCACTTTTCTGCAGGTCCGGCGGGAACGCGCGGCTTGACATCGCAGCCCGCGCGAGTTTTTCTCTCGATCAACGAATAGAAAAAACCCAGGCAAAATGCTGATCAAAGCGCTGCTCGGGCAAACAGAACAAAGAAGAACAGAGTACTTCACGGGGTAAGGCGCTGGGCGATGAGTGACCAGAATGACATTCTTGTACATTTCAAAGAAGTTCAGAAGAGCTACGACGGCGAAACACTTGTCGTAAAAAATCTCAATCTGGAAATCGAACGTGGCGAGTTCGTCACGATGCTTGGCCCCTCGGGGTCCGGCAAGACCACCTGTCTGATGATGCTGGCGGGCTTCGAACCCGCCACCCACGGCGAAATCATCCTCGACGGGCAGTCGATCAACCACGTTCCGCCGCATAAGCGGAACATCGGCATGGTCTTCCAGAACTATGCCCTCTTTCCCCACATGACCATCGCGGAGAACCTCGCCTTCCCGCTGCAGGTCCGCAAAATGAGCAAGAGCGAGATCGAGGAACGGGTGCAAAAGGCGCTCGACATGGTCGAGCTCGGCGCCCTGGGCGGGCGCCGTCCCGGACAGCTCTCCGGCGGCCAGCAGCAGCGCGTCGCCCTGGCCCGCGCGCTGGTCTTCGAGCCGAAGCTGGTGCTGATGGACGAGCCGCTGGGCGCGCTCGACAAGAACCTGCGCGAGCAGATGCAGTACGAGATCAAGCACATCCACGAGAGCCTGGGCGTCACCGTAGTCTACGTCACCCACGACCAGACCGAAGCGCTGACGATGTCCAACCGGATCGCGGTGTTCGACGACGGTATCATCCAGCAGCTGGCCTCCCCCGACGAACTTTACGAGAAGCCCCAGAACGCCTTCGTCGCGAAATTCATCGGCGAGAACAACAAGCTGGTCGGCAAGGTTTCCGGAGAGGACGGCGAGCTTTGCTCGGTCGATGTCGGCGGCGCCAGCATCAAGGCCCTGTCGATCAACCACAACGGAGTGGGCAACGAGACCACGCTGTCGCTCCGTCCCGAACGGGTTTTCATCAATCCAGAAGAAAATCAGTGTCCGAACATCTTCGAGGCCAAGGTCGAGGAATTGATCTACCTCGGAGATCACATGCGCACGCGGGTCAGCCTGCTCGGCCACGACGAATTCGTCGTCAAGGTGCCGAACTCCTCGGGCCACGTTCACCTGAAACCCGGCGAGACGGTCAAGGTCGGCTGGCAGGCCGAAGATTGCCGGGCGCTCGACGCTTGAAGATGGGCGCGGGCGACGGCGTTTTCACCCAGGTGAAATCTCATTGCGTGCACCTGGAAGCGGGGATGGGGGAACATCCCACCGGCGTCGAAGACGCCAAAGTTTGACCTAACCCTTCACACCCGAAGGCTACAATAACAGGGAGATAGTGAATGTTATACAAGACCTTAAGAAACACCTCGCTCGCGGCGGTTGGCGTCGCGGCGCTAGGCATGGCGTCCTTGGGCACAGCCCAAGCCGCCGACCTGGTGGTGGTATCCTGGGGCGGCGCCTATACGGCGAGCCAGCAGAAGGCCTACCACGAGCCCTACATGGAAATGCATCCTGACATCTCGATCACCAACGACGACTCCGGCGCGGAAGCCCTGGCCAAGTTGCGGGCCCAGACCGAGGCCGGCAACGTGACCTGGGATCTGGTGGATATGACGGCTGCCGATGCCATCTCCGCCTGCGACGAGGGCCTGGTGCTCGAGATCGATCATGACGAGATGCTCGCCGATGCTCCGGACGGCACCCCGCCGAGCGGAGACTTCGTCGAGGGCTCGCTGTTCGAGTGCTTCATTCCGCAGATCGTCTACTCGACGACCTTCGGCTATCGCACCGACGCCTTCGACGGCGACGGTCCCACGAGCATCGCCGACGTCTTCGACCTCGAGAAGTTCCCCGGCAAGCGCTCCCTGGAGAAGCGGGCCATCAACAATCTCGAGTGGGCCCTGCTCGCCGACGGCGTCCCGGCCGATGAAATCTACGATCTGCTCGAGACCGACGAAGGCGTTGCACGTGCCTTCGCCAAGCTCGACACCATCAAGGACGAAATCGTCTGGTGGACCAAGGGCGCACAGCCCGCGCAGCTGCTCGCCGACGGCGAAGTCGTGGTCGCCTCGGCCTACAACGGGCGTCTGTTCTCCGCCATTGCCGAGGAAAATCAGCCGATCGCGATGATGTGGGACTGGCAGATGCTGGACCTCGACGGCTGGGTCGTTCCGGCCGACGGCAACAATGTCGATACGGTCCTGGAGTATGTGAAATGGGCCACCGACACGCAGCGTCTTGCGGATCAGGCCAAATACATCTCCTACGGCCCGGCGCGCTACTCCTCCGCTCCCTTCGTTGGCGAGCATGCCGAACTCGGCATCGACATGAAGCCGCACATGCCGACCAGCCCGGAGAATGCGAAGAACACGCTGTTGACCAACTACGAGTGGTGGGCGGACAACAAGGGGGAGTTGGACGAGCGCTTCCAGGCTTGGCTGTCCCAGTAGGGTCGGAGAAGCTTTTACGGCAGGGGGCGGCAGCCCCGCCCCCTGCCCCTTTATTCCTTTTTAAGCACAGCGTTCGCGAGTAGCAGGGGAGCCGAGCCATGGCGGAAGCCGCCTCCACCGATTACAACGTGATGACCACGGCAGACGGAACGCCGCTCAAGGTGAGCCTCGACCGCGCGCTTCGGCGCAGCAAGACCAAGGCCATCCTGCTGGTCGCTCCGCTTTTCCTGTTCATCCTGTTTTCCTTCTTGGTTCCGATCTTCGACATGCTGTTCCGCAGCGTCGAGAACCAGATCGTCGCCAACAGTCTGCCGCTGACCGTCCAGGCGATCGAGGACTGGGACCCCGCCGCCAGCGACCTGCCGCCGGAACCGGTGTTCCAGGCCATGGTCGAAGACATCAAGGTAGGCGCCGCAAATCGCACCATCGGCCGCGTCGGTACACGGCTGAATTACGAGCTGAGCGGCATGTCGAGCCTGTTCCGCAAATCGGCGCGCGGAGTCGAGGACATCGAGGGCCCGCCCTACAGTGAACAACTGATCGAGATCGACGAGGACTGGGCCGATCCCGACGTCTGGAAGCTGATCCAGCGGGAAAGCGGTCCCTTCACGATTTCCTATTATCTCGCGGCAGTCGATTACGCCCTCTCGCCAGATGGCGAAATCGTCTCCCAGCCGGAATACGCTCAAATCTATGTCAACCTCTTCATCCGAACGCTATGGCTGAGCCTCTTGATCACCGGGCTCTGTCTGCTGCTCGGCTATCCGATCTCCTACCTGCTGGCGATACTGCCAACGCGAACCAGCAACCTGCTGATGATCATGGTGCTGCTGCCATTCTGGACCTCGCTGCTGGTGCGCACGACCTCATGGATCGCCTTGCTGCAACAGGAGGGGGTGATCAACGACATCCTGGTTTGGACAGGCTTGATCAGCGACGGCGGACGCTTGGCGATGATCCACAATCAGACCGGCACGATCATCGCCATGACCCACATCCTGCTGCCCTTCATGGTCTTGCCGCTCTACAGCGTGATGAAGACGATTCCCAAGAGCTACATGCGTGCCGCCATGTCGCTCGGCGCCAATCCCTTGCTGGCCTTCGTCCGGGTCTACATGCCGAATACCGTCGCCGGCATCGGCGCGGGCAGCATCCTCGTGTTCATCATCTCGATCGGCTACTACATCACCCCGGCCCTGGTCGGTGGCACCTCGGGCACGCTGATCAGCAACTTCATCGCCTACCACATGTCGAGTTCTCTGAACTGGGGCTTGGCAGCTGCGCTCGGCAGCATCCTGCTGGCGGTCGTGCTGGCGCTCTACCTGCTCTACGACAAGATCGTCGGCATCGATAATATGAAGCTGGGATAGGAACCATGCCCCCACCAATCTATGCAGGACCGGTTGAACGTACCTGGTACTACAGCTTTCGCGTGATCTGCGGTCTGATCTTCTTCTTCCTGATCGCGCCGATCGTGGTAATCATCCCGCTGTCGTTCAACGCCCAGCCTTACTTCACCTTCACGCCGGAGATGCTGTCCTTCGACCCGGCCGGCTATTCGACGAAGTGGTACAAGGAGTTCCTGAACAGCACCAACTGGCAGCAGGCGGTCGAGAACTCCATCATCATCGCCATCTTCTCCACCATCCTCGCGACCTTCCTTGGCACGGTCGCGGCGCTTGGCCTCAGCCGTTCCGTGATGCCTTACCGCACCGTCATCATGGCGATTCTGATCTCGCCGATGATCGTGCCGCTGATCATCTCGGCGGCGGGTATGTACTTCTTCTATTCCACGATCGGGCTACAGGGCACCTACCTCGGCATCATTCTGGCCCACACCGCCCTGGGCACCCCCTTCGTGGTGATCACTGTCACGGCCACATTGGTCGGCTTCGATCACAGCCTGACGCGCGCCGCGGCCAACCTCGGCGCCGATCCGGTGCGCACCTTCTTCAAGGTGATCGTGCCGCTGATCCTGCCTGGGGTGATCTCCGGCGCGCTCTTCGCCTTCATCACCTCCTTCGACGAGGTGGTGATCATCATCTTCGTCGGCAGCATCGAGCAGCGCACCATCCCCTGGCAGATGTTCTCCGGCATCCGTGAGAACATCAGTCCGACGATCCTGGCGGTGGCGAGCCTGCTGATCCTCTTCTCGGTCACCCTGCTGACCACCATCGAGCTGCTGCGGCGGCGGTCCGAGCGGCTGCGCGGATTGTCGCCCGGCTGATCGCGGCTGCACGCAAGCAAGAAGCACGAACGCCCCCGAAACCGCTTCGGGGGCGTTCCGCATTTCGGAGAGCGTTTCAGTCCTGTTGCAGCAGCAGCTTGGCGTGCGGCGGGCCCGGGCGTACCGAAACCACGCGGAAGGTATGGGTATCGCCATCCTGTTCCCGCAGGGTCACGTATTCGCCTTCCTTGAAGCTATGGGTGTCGAAGCGGAACCCGGTCTCGTCGTTCTCCGCGTCACCTTGGATATCGTAGTGAAAGGACCAGCCGCCGCGGTGATGCACCAGGTGGCCGAACTCGTCGTTCTCTCCTTCCCAGAAACGCCAGACACGGCAGTGCTTCCTGTGCTCGCGCCAGGCCTCCGCGTCGATATGTCCCTCGGCATCGAGCGGCGCGCGAAACTCGTAGCCATGCGCGGCGCTGCCCTCGGGGAAATCCTCGCTGCGGGCAAGCTCCAGGCGAACGGTCATGAAGGTCATGTCGGCTTTCTCCAGATTCTGTTGTTAGCCCCGCGCTGCGGCCCCGCGTTCATCGGGATGGGTCTCGATGAAGTGCCGCAGTACTGCAAGCAGCTGCGCAGCGTGCGCTAGATCCCCGCGCGCCACGGCGGCTTGGATATCGTCCTCGATGATCCTACGCATCTTCGGCACCCCATCGGGGGAGTGGATAATGTAGTTGGCCATCTCGGCCGCCAGCATCTCGGGCACATGCTCGTGTTCCGCGACGGCATCGACCTCTGCCTCGGTAAGGTCGCATAGAGCGATGCAGTCTTGCAGGGTCAAAACCAAGGTTCGGCCCTCAATGCGCCAGCAACAGCGCGACGGAGGACTCGTGGAGCACGCTGCGGGTCGCGCCGCCGAGCACGAATTCGCGCAGACGGCTGTGTCCATAGGCGCCCATGACGACCAGGCTGGCCTCGCAGTCCTGCGCCTCGCGCAACAGCAGCGATCCGACCTCGGAGTTTCCGGCGGAGAGTTTGCGGTACTTGGGCTCGATGCCGTGTCCGGCAAGGAAGGCCGAAAGCCGTTCCAGCGCGGCGGCCTCGCCATCGCCATCGATGGAGATCACCTGAACGCTCTTCGCCGCCTCGAGAAGCGGCATCGCGGCGGTTATGGCGCGCACTGCCTCGCGGCTGCCGTTCCAGGCGATCGCGGCCTTGTCGCCGGGAAAATCGGGCCCGCTTTTCGGAAGCACCAGCACGGGCCGGCCGCACTGGAACAGGCCGGCCTCCAGGGCCGGAGCATAAGCCGAACCCTCATCGCCGCCGGGATGGGCGACCGCGATAAGATCGAAGAAGCGCCCGAGATCGGCGACGAACTCGTCCTCGCGTCCCTGCACCTGGGTCCAGGCGACGCCGAAAGTCTTGTAGCTGCGGCTGCCGTCGGCGCTCTTCGCCTCAACGCCGAAGGCTTCGCACTGTGCCTCGAACGCGCTCCGCGCCGCCTTGAGGGCCGCCTCCCGCCGCGCCTCGATATCGGCGCTGACCTGTTCGACCAGGGTGCCGGTCATGCCTTCTCCGACCACGGGAAGTGCGTCGCGCGGGTCGGGCTCCACATGCAGCACCTCCAGATAGGCCTGCAGTTTCCTGGCAAGAGCGAAGCTGCCTTTCAGCAGCGCTTCGCTGCCGGATCCGCCGTCGACCACGGCCAGAATCGAAGTCATCGCCATGATGTGTCCATCCTTTCCGCCGCAGAGCGCTTCTGCGACTCTCACTATGTCCTATCAGACGACACGACCGCTTGATCCAGGTCAATGGCCGCACCGCTACACGAAGCCGGTCCGCTCCTCCTCCAAAAGTGAGGGATCCTGATGGATGATCACCTCGGCGCCGGGGAAAGCCGTCTGCAGGTCCGCTTCTACGGCATCGGCGACCGCGTGGGCGCGATAGAGCGACATGCCGCCATCCATCTCCAGATGCAGCTGAATGAAGACCTGCGGTCCGGCGCGCCGGGTGCGCAGGTCATGCAGGCCCCGCACGTCACCGTGCTGCTTCACGATAGCGCGGATCCGCTCCTGCTCCTCCGGCGGCAGTTCCCGGTCCATCAGCATGTTGTACGCCTTCCAGCCGATCCGCCCGGCGCTGAACAGGATGAACGCCGCGATCGCCAGCGCGATCACCGGATCGGCGAACCGCCAGCCGAACTGGGCGGTCAGCACCAGCGCCAGGATCACGGCGGCATTCATCAGCAGGTCGGAGAGGTAGTGGATCGAGTCGGATTCGATGGCCAGGGACCGGGTTTGCCTGACGACATAGGCCTGAAAGCGGGTCAGGGCAAAGGTCAGCACGATGGAGAAAACCATTACCGCGATGCCGATATCGCTGTGTTGGATGCCCTGCGGTGAGAACAGCCGCTGTCCGGCCTCGGCCAACAGGAAGATCGCCGATCCGGTGATCAGGGCTGCCTGGGCCAGGGAGGCCAGGGCCTCCGCCTTGCCATGTCCGAAGCGGTGCTCCTCGTCCGCGGGGGTCGTCGCGGTGCGCACCGCCAGCAGCATGATCACCGAGGCCGTGGCGTCGAGCAGCGAGTCGATCAGGCTCGACAGCAGACTGACGGAATCCGTCAGCCACCAGGCGCCAAGCTTGACCAGGATCAGCAGACCCGCGGTGGTGACCGAGGCATAGGCCGCCAAGCGCATCAGGCGCGCGACCGATTGCATCCCCGGCTGCGCGGCTGCGCTGCCCGGGGTCATGGGTAGAGGCGCTCGGTCTGCCAGGGCTGGCTTGGCTCCGCCCTGGTGTAGACGAGGCGATCGTGCAGCCGGAAAGCGCCGTCCTTCCAAAACTCGATATGCAGCGGAACGACCCGGAAGCCGGACCAGTGGGGCGGCCGGGGCACGGCGCCGACGGCATGCTTGGCGGCGAACCTGGCCACCCGTTTTTCCAGGGCGTAGCGGCTTTCCAGAGGCCTGGACTGCTCGCTCGCCCAGGCGCCGATCTGGCTCTGGCGCGGCCGCGAGGCGAAGTAGGCATCGGCTTCCTCGGCCGTGACCTGCTCGACCGCTCCTTCGGCCCGCACCTGACGGCGCAGCGACTTCCAGTGGAACAGCAGCGCCGCCTTGGGATGCGCCAAAAGCTGCCTGCCCTTGCGGCTTTCGTAGTTGGTATAGAAGACGAATCCCTCGCTGTCGGCGTGCTTCAGCAGCACCATGCGCTGCGACGGCATGCCGTCCTCGCCGACGCTGGCCAGGGCCACGGCATTAGCGTCGTTGATCTCCTGCTCCCTGGCCTCGGCGAACCAGTCCTCGAAGAGCGTCAGCGGGTCTGCGGGGGGCAAATCGGCGAACATCTGTCCAGACAAGGCCTGTGCGAGGGAAAGACTCGGAATCTCATGGTTTTATGTGGCGGCCAGTATAGAACACTGCAAGCCAGCACCAAGGGAAAGCGCAGACTGACTCGGCCCTGGCATGGACCGGGCCGCCGTCCTATATCTGCTTTGGCCCCCGGGCCTTAGCCGTTAGCATTGCGCCTTGCGATCTCAGGATAATTTGGACCTTTCCATCCCAGCCATGCAGGATCTCTACAAAGTCCTCGGTGTATCGAAATCCGCCTCCGCGGAGGAGATCAAGTCCGCCTATCGCAAGCTGGCGAAAAAGCTGCATCCCGACCTCAATCCCGGCAACACGGAGGTCGAAAAGGAGTTCAAGGAGGTCAGCCAAGCCTATTCGATCCTCTCCGATTCCGAAAAGCGCAAGCTCTACGATAATGGCGAGATCGATGCCTCCGGACAGGAAAGCCAGCGTCCCGGCGGGTTCTACAAGACCTACGCCTCGAGCGGCGGCGGCAAGTACGACCCCTTCGACATCGGCGATATCTTTTCCTCCGAAGACATCATGTCCGATCTCTTCGGCCGTCAGCGGGCGGGGCGCCGGGGAGCGCCGCTACGCCAGCGTGGCGCCGACGTCTCCTACACTCTTTCGGTGCCCTTCCTCGAAGCCGCTGCCGGGGCCAAGCGGCGCATCCAGTTCGCCGAGGGCAAGCAGCTCGAGGTCAACCTCCCGGCCGGAACCGAGGACAAGCAGACACTGCGCCTCAAGGGCCAGGGCCTGCCGGGCGTCAACGGCGGCCAGGCCGGCGACGCCTATGTCGAGATCACCGTCGAGCCGCACCCCTTTTTCACCCGCAAGGGCAGCGACATCCATATCGAGGTGCCGATTTCCCTGCCCGAGGCGGTGCTCGGCGGGCCGATCTCGGTGCCGACCATCGAGGGCAACGTCACCATGAAGGTGCCGCCGGGATCCAGCAGCGGCAAGGTGCTGCGCCTCAAGAACAAGGGCGTGGCCGACCGCAGGACCGGGACCCGCGGCAGCCAGTTCGTCAAGCTGAAGATCATGCTGCCGGAGGAGCCGGACGGCGAACTCACCGAGTTCGTCAAGTCCTGGAGTAAATCGCAGAGCTACAATCCGCGCCGCAAGACGGGAATGAACTGATGCTGCTGACCTTGGAGGAAGTGGAAGTCCGCACCGAGCTGAACCGCACGGAGATCCATCACTTCATACAGCAGAGCTGGATCCTGCCGGTGCAGGAGGATGGGCTGTATTTCTTCGACGAGGCCGACGTGGCGCGAGTCCGCCTGATCGTAGAGCTGCGCAGCGATATGGCGGTCAACGATGAGGCCGTGCCGATCATCCTGCAGCTGCTCGACCAGGTGTATTCGCTGCGCCATGCCGTGGATGAACTGCAGAGCGGGATCGAGGCGCTGTCGGACAGCGCCCGCGCCGAGCTCGACGCGGCGATGAAGAAAGCCGGCGAAAAGCCCTAGGCGCGCCTACTCGACCCGCCAGTCCAGCACGATGTCGCCGCCGAAGGCGAAGTAGCTGAGCCGGATTTGGTAGAGGCCGCTTTCGTTGATCGGCACGCGGAGCGTGCCGCGGTCGGCCGCACGAAAACCGGCGCTCCAGTCGATCTCTCTGAAAGGCGGAATGACGAACTGCCAGAGACGTAGAGCGACCCGCCCCTCATCGACCGTCACGTCATAGTCGATGACCAGAGTCTCGCCGGCCAGGGCGGGGATCGGCCAGGTGCTCCAGGTCCCCTTCGCCGCGGTGATCCAGTGGTCGCTCAACACGTTGGTCTTGTGCTGCTCGGTAAAGCCGCTGCGCAGCAGGCGATAGCTCCGGCCGCCGGAGCCGGTGGTGTCCGCCAGCAGGTCGGGTAGGATCCAGTTCCCCAGGATCAGCGCCAGAACGGCGCCAACGATGACGTACTTCCAGCGCCCCTTGATTCGGATTGCCTTGGCCAAAAATCCGGTCCTATCCTAAATGTGGCCAAGGCAATAGCGCGTCTTGGTTGAGGAAGGATAAACGCCAAGGCAATGGCGGCCTAGAACGGCGTCCCGCCGCGACGAATCTCCACGAAAAGCGATGAACCCTAGGACCCGGGCGCTTTGCCCCGCCTCAGTCTTGCGTGTAGGATGCCGTACGAATCCTGGAAGCCGCCGATTCACTGCGGCGCGGCAACTTCGAGTAGCGAGGATATATGTCCCAGTCTGATGGCCTCATGTCGGGCAAAAAAGGCCTGATCATGGGCGTCGCCAACGAGCGTTCAATCGCCTGGGGAATCGCCAAGGCGGTTCACGAGCACGGCGGGCAGCTCGCCTTCACCTACCAGGGCGAAGCGCTGGAGAAGCGGGTGCGCCCCCTGGCGGAAAGCCTGGACTCGGACATCGTCCTGCCCTGCGACGTAAGCGACGACGCCTCGATCGACGCCACCTTCTCGGCGTTACAGGAGCGCTGGGGCGGTCTCGACTTCCTGGTCCACGCCATCGCCTATTCGGACAGGGACGAGCTGAAGGGCAAGTACGTCCAGACCAGCCGCAAGAACTTCGTCCACAGCCTGGACATCTCCTGCTACTCCTTCACCGCCGTGGCGCAGCGCGCCGTGCCGATGATGAACGAAGGCGGCAGCCTGGTCACCCTGACCTACTACGGCGCCGAGCGGGTGATGCCCCACTACAACGTGATGGGCGTGGCCAAGGCGGCGCTGGAGGCCAGCGTGCGCTACCTCGCCGCCGATCTCGGCGACAACAATATCCGGGTCAACGCAATCTCCGCCGGGCCGATCCGCACCCTCGCGGCCTCGGGCATCGGCGATTTCCGCTACATCCTGCGCTGGAACGAGCTGAACTCGCCACTGCGCAGCAACGTGACCATCGAGCAGGTCGGCAGCGCCGGCCTCTATCTGCTGTCGGAGCTCTCCGGCGGCGTCACCGGCGAGGTGCATCACGTCGACAGCGGCTACAACATCGTCGGCATGATGGCGGTGGATCAGGCGGCGGAAGTTTCCCGGCTGCTTGAGGGCTTCAAGTCACAGGATTGAGGGCGCCATGCCCGGTAACGCCTTCGGCCACAGCTTCACCTACACCACCTGGGGCGAGAGTCACGGACCCGCGATCGGCTGCGTCGTCGACGGCGTGCCGCCGCGCATTCCGCTGGCCGAAGCCGACATCCAGGTCTGGCTCGACAAGCGCAAGCCGGGCCAGTCGCGCTTCACCACCCAGCGGCGCGAAGCCGATGAAGTCAAAATCCTCTCCGGCGTCTTCGAGGGGCTGACCACCGGCACGCCGATCTCCCTGCTGATCGAGAACCAGGACCAGCGCTCCAAGGACTACGGCGAGATTAAGGACAAGTTCCGCCCCGGCCACGCCGATGTCACCTACTGGGCCAAGTACGGCATCCGCGACTACCGCGGCGGCGGCCGCTCCAGCGCCCGCGAGACGGCGATGCGGGTCGCCGCCGGCGCCGTCGCACGCAAGGTCCTGGCCGCGGTGCTCGGCAGCGAAGTGACGATTCGCGGCGCCCTGGTGCAGATGGGGCCGAACCAAATCGACCGCGGCAACTGGGACTGGAACGAGGTCGGCAACAATCCCTTTTTCTGTCCCGACGCCAAGGCCGCCAAGGCCTGGGAAGGCTACCTGGACGGCGTGCGCAAGGCCGGCTCCTCGGCCGGCGCGGTGATCGAGGTGGTCGCCGGGGGCATCCCCGCAGGGCTCGGCGAGCCGGTCTACGACAAGATCGACGCCGATCTCGCCAAGGCGCTGATGTCGATCAACGCCGTCAAGGGTGTGGAGATCGGCGCCGGCTTCGCCGCCGCGGCGCTGACCGGCGAGCAGAACGCCGACGAGATGCGCATGGAAGGCGACAACATCACCTTCCTCTCCAACCACGCCGGCGGCGTACTCGGCGGGATCTCAACCGGCCAGGAGATCGTCGCCCGCTTCGCCGTCAAGCCGACCTCCTCGATTCTCTCGCCGCGCGCCACGGTCGACAAGAACGGCCAGGACACGGAGATCGCCACCAAGGGCCGCCACGACCCCTGCGTTGGCATCCGCGCCGTGCCGGTCGGCGAGGCGATGATGGCGATCGTGCTGGTGGACCACCTGCTGCGCCACCGGGCCCAGCTTGGCTGATATCGTCCTCAGGGACGCGCAAGCCGGCGACATCGCCCTGCTGGTGCGCCTGCTGAAGGAGGCCTACGTCTTCTATGGCGACAGCAACACCCCCAGCGCCACCGAGCTCGACACCCGCCTGCGGCGCTATCTCGGCGCAGCGCCGGGCTTCGAGGCGGTGATCGCCGAGACCGGGGCCGGCGAGGCCCTGGGCGTCGCGGTCTTCGCGCCGGTGTTCTGGACCAGCGACTGCGAGATCGCCCTGTTCCTCAAGGAGCTTTTCATCCTCGACCGCGCCCGGCGCAAGGGCATCGGGCGGAAGCTGATGGCCCGGCTGGCGAAGACCGCCGTGCAACGCGGCTGGACCCGCGTGGTCTGGACCGTCGACGACCACAACGATCCGGCGCAGCAGTTCTACCGCCAGCTTCCCGGCGTCCGGCCGCTCAGCAAGACCGTCTACATGCAGGCCGGACGCAGCCTGGAACGCTTCGCCAGGGAAGCCTAGCGCGCGAAGAGCGCGACCAGTTCCAGGTGCGGCGACCAGACGAACTGGTCGACCGGGGCGACCCAGCGCAGGCGATAGCCGCCGTCCACCAGAAGGCGGGCGTCGCGCGCGAAGGTCGCCGGGTTGCAGGACACAGCGAGCACCACCGGCACCCGCGAAGCCGCCAGCTGTTCGGCCTGGGCCTGAGCCCCGGCGCGCGGCGGATCGAAGACCACGGTATCGAAAGCGTTCAGTTCCTCGGGCAGGTAGGGGCGCCGGAAGAGATCGCGTCGTTCGCTCTCGACACGGCCCTGCAGGGCGGGCAGCCGCGCCGCGTTCGCCAAAGCGGCGATGGCCGCGGCATCGCCGTCCACCGCCTTCAGCGCGCCCTCCCCGAGCAGCGGGAAGGAGAAGCTGCCGCAGCCGCTGAACAGGTCGAGCAGCCGTGCCGCGCCCTTCGGGCGTCCTTCCAGCAGCAGGCCGCGCAGCGCCGCCTCGCCCTCGCGGCTGGGCTGCAGGAAACCGCCCGGAGGCGGGGTCACCGCCACGCCGCCGAAGGTCAGCTTGGGCGCCCGCCGCTGGGCCACGGGTTCGCCCCCCTCTCCGCCTCGCGCCTCGCGCCAGGAAATCCGCGCCAGGTCCCAAGCCTCAGCCAAAGCCGCCAGAGCCTCGCGGGCGGCGAGATCGAGCGGCTTCTCCCCTTCCAGCAGCAGGTCGAGGCCGCTTTCGGTTTCGCTGAGCGTGACCGTCAGGCCCTGTTTGCCGCTGGGAACCCCCGCCAGCGCCGCGCGCAACCCCGGCAGGACCTCCAAGATCGCCGGGGTCACGAGCAGGCAGTGCCTTAGATCGACCACTTTGTGGCTATAGCGCTCGTTGAAGCCGAGCCGCAGGCCCTGCCCCGCGCCCTGCGCCGTCAACACGACCCGGCGCCGGGTGCCAGGGCCGATCCAGGCTGTCGGGCGAATCTCCTCCGCCTCCAGGCCGCGCTGGCGCAGGGCCCGGGGCAAGAGGCTGTCCTTCCAGGCGCGGTAGGAGACTTGATCGAGATGCTGCAGCGCGCAGCCGCCGCAGGGACCGAAGTGGGGACAGGGCGGCTCCTGCCGGCCGGGGCCCGGCTGTTCCAGTTCGATGATTTCGCCGCGATAGCCGGCGGCGGTCTCCCCGGTGATCCGCGCCAGGACGCTGTCGCCCGCCTGGGTCAACGGCACGAAAACCGGCTTGCCTTCGAGGTCGCCATAGCCGTCGCCGCGCGCGCCGATCGCCTCGATTCGCAGCGCAATCTGCCGTCCTCCGCCTTTGCGTGCCTTGCGGCGCATTGTCTCCTACCCTTCGCTTGCGAAAGCCGCCAAGCTGTCGCGCTGAACCCGCCGCAGTAATAACCGGAAGACCGCCCTATGCCGCAACCCAAACACGTGATGAAATTGCCGCTGCCTGAGGAATCCGGGCTCGACGAGGATACCAAGGCCTACTTCGAGCTTTGCCGCGAGAAGCTCGGCATGGTGCCCAACGTGCTCCAGGCCTACGCCTTCGATCAGCAGAAACTGCGCTGCTTCGGCAAGATGTACAACGAGCTGATGCTCGGCGACTCGGGCCTGTCCAAGCTGGAGCGCGAGATGATCGCGGTGGTCGTGTCCTCGGTGAACTGCTGCTATTACTGCCTGGTCGCCCACGGGCAGGCGGTGCGCGCCCTCTCCGGCGACCCGCAGCTTGGCGAAATGCTGGTGATGAACTACCGGGTCGCCGAGTTGGAGTCGCGGCAGCGGGCGATGCTCGACTTCGCCTGGAAGATGACCGAGTCTCCTTGGGAGATCGGCGATCCCGACCGCGCCGCCCTGCGCGAAGCCGGCTTCGGCGATAGCGATATCTTCGACATCTGCAACGTCGTCGGCTTCTTCAACATGTCCAACCGGGTCGCCAGCGGCGTGGACATGATGCCCAATCCCGAGTACCACGCGCGCAACCGCGGCGCGGACCAGAAGTAACCTCAGCGAGAAAGCCTCATGCGGATCGTCCTCTTCATTCTGAAATGCCTGGTCGGCATTTTCGCCACCCTCGGCCTGATCGTCGTCGGCGCCATCGGGCTGGGCTTCTGGGCTGGCGAATCGCTGCGCGACGGCTGGTCGGAAAGCCGCGCGGTGCCGGAAGCCGCGGTGCTGCAGCTCGACTTGGCGGGCGGCGTGATCGAAACCCCTTCGGACGACCCTTTCGCGCGCCTCGGTTTCGACACCGCGCTGCCGCTGCGCAAGACCGTCGCCGCGCTGGAGGGCGCCGCCGGCGACCAGCGGATCAAGTCGCTCTACGCCCATCTCGGCAGCGGCGATATCTCTCTGGCCCAAGCTCAGGAGCTGCGCGCCGCCGTACTGAAATTCAAGGAATCCGGCAAGCCGGCGATCGCCTTCGCCGAAACCTTCGGCGAGGGCGGAGACGGGACGGTGCACTACTACCTGGCCAGCGCCTTCGACGAGGTCTGGATACAGCCCTCCGGCGAGGTCGCCGTGACCGGCTTCTCCCTGGAAACGCCCTATCTGCGCGAGGCGCTCGACGAGCTGGGCGTGCTGCCGCGGCTCGCCCAGCGCGAGGAATACAAGGGCTTCGCCAACACCTTCACCGACCGCGAGATGCCAGAGCCGGTGCGCGAGAACCTCGGTCAGCTCGTCGGATCCTGGCTCACCCAGGTCTCCGCCGAGATTGCCGACAGCCGGGCGCTGGAGCGCGAAGCGGTGCTCAAGGCCATCGACCGCGCACCCTTCTCTGCTTCCGATGCCAAGACCGAACGGCTGGTCGACGAGCTCGGCTATCAGGATCAGGTTACGGCGGCGCTCGCCGCCGAGGCCGGGCCCGACGCCGGATTTTACGATCTGCGCGACTATGTCCGCAGCCTGGAGCGGGAGCGGCCGCAGCCCGAGCAAGGCCCGGCCATCGCCGTGATCACCGGCGAAGGGGCGGTCACCTTGGGGGCCGGCGACGCCAGCGGCTTCGGCGAGACCGTCATGGCCTCCGGCCGCATCGTCGAAGCCTTTGCCCAGGCCGTGGACGACCCGGAGGTCGAAGCCATCGTCTTCCGCATCGACAGTCCCGGCGGCTCCTACGTCGCTTCCGACGCCATCTGGCGCGCGGTGCAGCAGGCCCAGACCGCCGGCAAGCCGGTGATCGTCTCGATGAGCGGCGTCGCCGCCTCGGGCGGCTACTTCGCCGCCATACCGGCGGAAAAGATCGTCGCCCTGCCGGCGACGGTGACCGGTTCGATCGGTGTGGTCAGCGGCAAGATGGTGTTCGAAGAGCTGCTGCGGGACATCGGGGTTACTCTGGAAGGCCCTCAGGCCGGCGCCAATGCGAACTTCTGGAGCGGCAGCGAGGATTTCTCCGAAGCACAGTGGGACCAGCTCCAGGACGGTCTCGACCGCATCTACGCCGACTTCACCGGCAAGGTCGCCGCCGGCCGCGGTATGGACATCGACGCCGTTCTGTCCATCGCTGGCGGCCGGGTGTGGACCGGCGAGGATGCCCGCGCGGTCGGCCTGGTCGACGAACTCGGCGGCTTCCAAACGGCACTCACGCTGGCCCGTGAGGCCGCGGAGCTTGGCGCCGATCAGGAGCTGCGCCTGATCGACTACCCGGCGGTAGAAGATCCCTTCGAAGCCATGGCCTCGGAGTTCTTCGGCCTGCGCGCCTCGAGCCAGGCGAGCCGCGAACTGCTGCGCTCCCTCGCCGGATTGGTCCGCATCGCCGCGCCGCTGATCGAGTCCGTGGAGGCGCTGCAGCGCGACCCGCGCGAGTCCGTATTAATGCTGCCCCGCCCCTACCGGACCGCACACTAGGCGTCCCGAACGCCGCCGAGCAGGAACTCGACGTTGCCCTCGGGGCCGGTGATCGGGCTTTCGACCACGCCAAGTGTGCGCCAGCCGGGCCGCGCGGCGAGCCAGGCGGAGATGCGCTCGCAGACCTCCCGGTGGAGCTGCGGATCGCGCACCACGCCGCCCTTGCCGACCCGCTCCCTGCCGACCTCGAACTGCGGCTTGATCAGGGCAACCACGCGGGCGCCAGGGCGTGTCAGCGCCAAACCTGCAGGCAGCACGACCTCCAGACCAATGAAGCTGGCATCGCAGACCACCAGGTCGATGGCCTCGGGAACCTGCTCAACCGTCAAGTGCCGGGCGTTGGTTTTTTCCAGCACCGCAACCCGCGCGTCCTGGCGCAGCTTCCAGGCGAGCTGGCCGTGGCCGACATCGACGGCATAGACCCTGGCCGCGTCCTGGGTGAGCAGGACGTCGGTGAAGCCGCCGGTCGAGGCGCCGATATCCAGGCAGACCAGGCCGGCGGGATCGATGGCGAAAGCCTCCAGGCCCTTCTCCAGCTTGAGGCCGCCGCGCGAAACCCAGGGATGCTCCTGACCGCGCACCTCCAGCGGCTGCGCCTCGGTCACCGCTTGTCCGGGCTTGTCGATGCGCTTCTCGGCGCTGAACACCAGTCCGGCCATGATCAGGGCCTGGGCCTTACTGCGGCTCTCCACCAGGCCACGCTCGACTAGAGCCTGATCGGCTCGCTGTTTCTTGGCCGCCGCCATCCTGTCTATCTCAAGTCCGGTGGGTGAGACCGATGCGCTCGCGCAACGCGAAGCGCAAGATTAGCATAGCCGCCGTCACCATCAGGCCCACCGCCAGGCCGATCCACACTCCGGTTCCACCGAGATCGGTCCGGAAACCGAGCCACAGAGCGACCGGCACACCGATGCCCCAGTAGCCGAACGCGGCGAGCAGCATCGGCTTCCGCGTATCTTTGAGGCCGCGCAGACTGCAGGAAGCGATCACCTGCCCGGAATCCGCGAGTTGAAAGATTGCCGCGATGGCGAGGTAGATCACCGCGTAGTCCAGCACGGCCCGATTCTCCGCCAGATCGAGATCCAGAAAGAAGTCGACCAGGGTCACCGGGAAAAACCAGAAGGCGATCACGGTCAGCACGACACAGACCATGCCCAGCGCCATGGCGCTCCAACCTGCATAGCCGATCGTCGCCCATTGCCTTCGGCCATCGGCCAGGCCGACCCGGATGGTGGCCGCCTGACCCAAGCCAAGCGGCAGCATGAAGGCGACGGCGACACACTGCAGGGAGATGGTGTGGGCCGCCAGTTCGATGGTGCCGATCCGGCCCATCATCTGCGCGGCGGCGGCGAACATGCCGGCCTCCATCAAGATCGTCGCGCCGATCGGTGTGCCGATGAAGAAGATTTCCCGGTAGAGCGGCCAATCGGGCCTCCAGAGCCGGATCATAAGGGCGTAGCGCTTCAGCCTGCGGTGGGTCAGCGTATAGAACAGCAGACCGGCAAACATGAAGCAGGCGACGAGGGCGCTGGCAATTCCGGCGCCGACCAGTTCCAGGCGCGGAAACCCGAAGTTACCGAACATCAGGGCATAGTTGCAGAGCGCGTTGAGGCCGAGCGCAAGCAGCGAGACCACCAGGATGATCCGGCCTTTGTCCATCGCCGAGAGGAAGGAGCGCATGACGACGAACCACAGGCTGGGCACAAAACCGAATAGCATTGCCTGGATGTAGCTGCCGGCCAGCGCCGCGTTCCCGGGCAGCTGTCCAAGGCTGAGCAGGATCGCTTCCATCTGCCACAAGGCGAGAGATAGGGGGAGGCCGATGGTCAGGGCGACCCAGAATCCCTGGCGCACGGACCGCCGGACCTGCCGCGGCTGCTTGGAGCCCCGAGCATAGGCGACGAGCGGCGCAACGGCGCTGCAGATGCCCATGGCAAAGAGCCAGGATGCAAAGAAAATGCTGCTGCCCAGGGCGGCGGCGGCCAGTTCCTGCGGACCCAGCCAGCCGATCATCACGATGTCGATCGTCTGAATCCCGACCTGGGCGAGCTGCGCGCCGATCAGCGGCAGCGCAAGCGCCAAGGTCGCCTTGGCCTCGATGAGCCAAGGTTTCGCCCCCGGCGGCGGCAAGGTCGCCGGATAAGAGCTTGCATGCGGCTGTGGCATAGCCGCCGAACTATGCCGATTTTGAACAGGGCCCGATAGAGCGGGCCGCTGCAGATCAGCTATGCGGCGGCAGGGCTGCGCTCAGGCGCGCGCCGGCGCGATCTCGGTATCGTTCCGGCCCAGCGCCTGCAGCGCGGCGAGCGAGATGCTCGGCGCGGTCAGTCCGGCCAGCTCCCATTGCTTCTCCGGCTTGTCGTGATCGATGAAGACATCCGGCAGACAGAGCGGGCGGAACTTGACGCCGCTGTCCAGCAGCCCCTCGCGTGCCAGGAAATGCATGATCTGGCTGGCGAAGCCGCCGATGGCGCCTTCCTCCAGGGTGATCATCACCTCATGCTCGCTGGCCAGGCGGCGCACCAGCTCCTCGTCGAAGGGCTTGGCGAAACGGGCGTCGGCGACGGTGGTCGACAGCCCGCGTGCCGCTAGGTCGTCGGCCGCGGCCAAGGCTTCCTGAAGCCGTGTGCCATAGGACAGGATCGCGATCGTGCTGCCCTCGCGCAGCACCCGGCCCTTGCCGAGCTCGAGCGGCGTGCCGCGCTGCGGCCGCTCGAGACCGATGCCTTCGCCGCGCGGATAGCGCAGCGCCGAGGGGCGGTCGTCGATCTGCGCCTGGGTCGCCACCATGTGCATCAGCTCGACCTCGTCGGCCGCCGCCATCAGCACGAAGCCCGGCAGGCAGCCGAGATAGGTGATGTCGTAGGAACCCTGATGGGTGACTCCGTCGGCGCCGACCATGCCGGCGCGGTCGATGGCGAAGCGCACCGGGAGGCTCTGGATGGCGATGTCGTGAACCACCTGATCGTAGGCGCGCTGCAGGAAGGTCGAGTAGATCGCGGCGAAGGGCTTGAACCCCTCGCAGGCCAGACCGCCGCAGAAGGTCACGGCGTGCTGCTCGGCGATGCCGACGTCGAAAGTGCGGTCCGGAAAGGCTTCCTGGAACTTGTTCAGGCCGGTGCCCGAGGGCATGGCGGCGGTGACCGCGACGATCTTGTCGTCGTGCCTGGCTTCCTCGATCAGGGCATCGGCGAAAACCGAGGTATAGGCCGGCGCCTTGGGCGCGGGCTTGGCCTGCTTGCCGGTGACGACATCGAACTTGGCAACGCCGTGATACTTGTCGGCGGCCTGCTCGGCCGGTTCGTAGCCCTTGCCCTTCTGGGTCACCGCATGGATCAGGATCGGCCCGTCCCAGGTAGTGTCGCGGGCGTTCTTCAGTACCGGCAGCAGGTGATCCAGGTTATGCCCGTCGATCGGCCCGATGTAGAAGAAGCCCAGTTCCTCGAACAAGGTGCCGCCAGTCAGCATGCCGCGGGCGAACTCCTCGGCGCGCTGCGCGGCCATCTTGAAGGGCCGCGGGAACCTGCCGGAGATCTCCTTACCCAGGTGGCGCAGCGACTGATAGGACTTGGAGGAGAGCAACCGCGAGAGGTAGGCGCTCATCGCGCCAACCGGCGGGGCGATCGACATATCGTTGTCGTTCAGCACCACGATCAGGCGGCTGTCCTTGGATCCGGCGTTGTTCATCGCCTCGTAGGCCATGCCGGCGGACATCGCGCCGTCGCCGATCACCGCGATGACGTTGTTCCTGCCGCCCGCCAGATCGCGCCCAACGGCGTAGCCGAGACCCGAAGAGATCGAGGTCGAGGAGTGCGCCGCGCCGAAGGGGTCGTAGGGGCTTTCCTTGCGGCTGGTGAAACCGGACAGCCCGCCGCCCTGGCGCAGAGTACGAATCTGATCCCGCCGTCCGGTCAGGATCTTGTGCGGATAGCACTGGTGTCCGACGTCCCAAATCAGCTTGTCGTCGGGGGTCTCGAAGACATAGTGCAGGGCGACGGTCAGCTCGACCACGCCAAGTCCGGCGCCGAGATGGCCGCCGGTCAGGGACACCGCATCGATCAGCTCCGCACGCAGTTCTGCGGCCAGCTGGCGCAGCTCGCTTTCCGGCAGGCCGCGCAGATCCGCCGGGAACTTCACCCGGTCCAGCAGCGGCGTCTTACTGTTTTTGTCCAAGAAACTGCCCCTTCCAACCAAACACAGCGCCTTCCCGAGCCCGATCCGATTGCCCTAGGAGCGGCGCTGCAGCACAAAGCGAGCGGTGTTACCTAGAGAATCTGCCTTTTCCCCGAAGATTTCAAGGCAGCGCAGGCTCGCGGCCACTTCTTCCTCGGCCCGCTCGCGGGCTTTCTCCGCTCCCAACAGCCCGACGAAGGTGGCTTTTTTATGAGCTTCGTCCTGGCCGACCGGCTTGCCCAGGTCGCCGGCGTCGCCCTCGGCGTCCAGCAGGTCGTCGACGATCTGGAAGGCGCGCCCGAGATGCCTGGCGTAGCCGGCCAAGGCCTCGCGCGCCTCGGCTCCGGCGCCGCCGAGAATTGCGCCGGCGGCGCAGGCGAAGGAAATCAGGGCGCCGGTCTTCATCCCCTGCAGCTCGGTAATTCCCGAAAGGTCCAGTTCGCCACGTTCCGGGGCGATATCGATGGCCTGCCCGCCGACCATGCCGCGGGTCCCCGCCGCCTCAGCCAGTCCGGCCATCAGTTCCCCGCGCAAAGCCGGGTCCTGCGCCGTCGCGGGATCGGCCAGCACGCCGAAGGCATCGGTCAGCAGGGCGTCGCCGGCCAGGATCGCGATGGCCTCGCCATAGACCTTGTGCACCGAGGGCTGGCCCCGGCGCAGCGGCGAGTCGTCCATCGCCGGAAGATCGTCGTGGATCAGGCTGTAGCAGTGCACCATTTCCAGCGCTGCAGCGGCGCGCAGCACGGCGCGCTCCGGCGCATCGAAGAGCGCGCCGCTGGCGCGCAGCAGGTGGGGCCGTAGCCGCTTGCCGCCGCCCAGGGCCGCGTAGCGCATCGCCTCGACCACACGGCCGCGCGGTCCCACGGCCGGCGGCAGCAGGGCTTCGAGCACCGGCTCGAGAGCCGCCGCGGTGCGGGCCAGATCCTGCGCGAAATCGCTCATGCCAATGCTGCCGGGAGGGAAATGGCCAGACCGCCGGTCACGACTCGGGGTCGAAAGGCTCGGTCTTCGGCGTCCCCTCGCCGCTGAAGGTGATCTTTTCGATCTTCGCCTGGGCCTCCTGCAGCTTGGCCTCGCAGTGGGCCTTCAACTGCGAGCCGCGCTCGTAGGACTTGATCGCGTCGTCGAGCTTGCCCTCGCCGCTTTCCAGCTTGGCGACCAGGGCCTTGAGCTCCTCCAGGGCCTCTTCGAAGCTCATCTTCTGAACCTCGGCGGGAATCTTGTTTTCTGCCATGTGGCGTCTCCTTGGAAGCTCCGGTCCTAGGCGTTCATCAGGGCGCGGACATGCACCGCCGTGCAGCGGCCCAGGGCATGGATATCGTAGCCGCCCTCCAGGGTCGAGATCAGACGTCCGCCACAGGCGCTTTCGGCGATATGCAGCAGCTCGCTGGTCGCCCAGGCGTAATCGTCCTCGTGGAAGCGCAGCGAGGCCAGCGGATCCTCCTCGTGGGCGTCGAAACCGGCCGACACCAGGATCAGCTCCGGCTGGAAATTGGCGAGCTTGGGGAAGACGCCTTCGCTCATGGCGCGGCGGAATTCCTTGGAACCGGCCATCGGCGGCAGCGGCAGGTTGATGATGTTGCCGGCGGCGCCGCGCTCCTCGGGCCGGCCGGTCCCAGGATAGAGCGGCGACTGGTGGGTCGAGGCGAACAGCAGGTCGGGATCGTTCCAGAAGGCCGCCTGGGTGCCGTTGCCATGGTGGACGTCGAAGTCGACCACGGCGATCCGCGACAGGCGGTGGGCGTGGCGCGCATGCAGCGCGCCGATCGCGACGTTGTTGAACAGGCAGAAGCCCATCGCCGTGTCCGGCTCGGCATGATGACCCGGCGGGCGCACGGCACAGAAGGCGTTGTCCCCCTCCCCGGCGATTACCGCATCGACTGCGGCGCAGAGCGCGCCGGCGGCGCGCCGCCCCCCCCCCCCGGAACCCGGCGACAGCGTGGTATCGCCGTCGAGGTTGGCGTAGCCGCTGGCGGGCACTGCCGCCAGCACCCGCTCCACGTAATCCTCGGGATGCACCAGGGCAAGCTGCGCGCGGCTCGCCTCCGGCGCCTCGCGGCGCAGCAGCTCGTCGAATTCCTTGGCGTCGAGCGCCGCCAGCACAGCTTTCAGCCGCGACGGATTCTCCGGGTGCATCCGGCCGGTGTCGTGGTTGAAGCAGTCTTCGTGGGTGTAAAGCAGCGTCGTCATGGGGCCCTAGTGATAGTCGCGGCGGCTTGGGAAGGCCACAGGCTTTGTCGCCTCAGACCTTCTTCAGGGTGAAGCGATAGACACCCTCAGCTTCCTCCAGATCGATCAGCTCATGGCCCGTGGTCTCGCAGAAGTTCTTGAAATCCTCGGGCGCACTGGGGTCTGTCGCCTCGACGATCAGGACCGCCCCCGGGTCCATGGCCTTGATCGCCTTGCCCGCCTTGAGCACCGGCAGGGGGCACTTCAAGCCCTTGGCGTCGAGCAGCTGGTCGTCGCTCATTGCTTCGTCCTTTCGTCCCGATAGGTCACGGCATAGCCGATCAACGCGGCCCAGCCAAGCAGCAGCAGCAGCAGGCCGCCGACCGGCACCATGGCGCCGAGATCGGAAAGGCTGGTGAAGGCCATGACATAGAGCAGTCCGCTGAACACGAGGGTGCCGATCAGGAACGCCCAGGCCGCGACCCGGCTCCAGAGGTTGGCGCGCGGCAGCAGCCCGACGGCGAGCAGGGCGAGCGCGTGCAGCCCGTGGTAGCGCAGGCCGGTATCGATCCAGCCCCGCGCCTGGGGCGCCATGTCCTGCGGCAGACCGTGCGCCGCATAGGCGCCCAGCGCCACCGCCAGGAACCCGGCGAGAGCGCCGGCGACGATGCAAAAGCGGTTCAAGACGGCTTCTCCCTTCCTGCGATCCTGGCCCTGCTGTACATCTGGGATGCGGCGGCGGGCAAAGCAAATCGGGAGACAAGCATGGCGGATCCGGTGGTGCTCTACGAGGTGGAGGGGGCGATCGGCCGCATCACCTTGAATCGCCCCGAAGGGCTGAACGGCCTCAACCGCGCCCTGCTCGGCACGTTGCTCGAAACCCTGGAGACGGCCGAGCAGGACGAAGGAGTCCGGGCGCTGATTCTGACCGGCAGCGGGCGCGCCTTTTCCGCCGGGCAGGACCTCGCGGAAGCCGGCGTGATCGACGCGCCGGAGGGCGAACGCCCGGCGATCCTGGGCGAGTCCCTCGAGCGCTTCTATCACCCGGTGATCCTGAAGCTGCGCGAGACGCCGCTGCCGGTGGTCGCCGCCGTCAACGGCATCGCCGCCGGGGCGGGCATGTCCCTGGCGCTGGCCTGCGACCTCATCGTCGCCGCCGAGTCCGCGAGCTTCCTCCAGGCCTTCCGGCGCATCGGCCTGCAGCCCGACTGCGGCAGCAGCTACTTCCTGCCGCGGCTGATCGGCGAAGCCCGCGCCCGCGAGCTGGCCCTGCTCGGCGAGGCCTTGCCCGCTTCCCAGGCGCGCGACTGGGGCCTGATCAACCGCTGCGTTCCCGACGCACGTCTGATAGCCGAAGCCGAGGCCCTGGCCGGCAAGCTGGCCGGCGGGCCGCGCCGCGCCCAGGCCCACGCCAAGCGGGCCCTGGCCGTGTCGCAGGAGGCTTCGCTACCCGAGCAACTGAATCTTGAGGCGCGGCTGCAGGTGGACTGTGCCGCCGATCCGGACTTCGCCGAGGGCCTGGCCGCCTTCAAGGAGAAGCGCCCCGCAAGATTCCACTAGCAAGGTTCCGCTAGCGGGGCTTGGTCCACCGGTGCTAGGGAACGCCGCCATGGACATCCGCGCCTTCGACTTCGACCTGCCCAGCGAGCTGATCGCCCAGCATCCCGCCGAACCGCGGGATTCCGCGCGGCTGCTGGAAATCGGCGAAACTCTCGCCGACCGCGGGCTGCGCGATCTGCCTGGCCTGCTGCGCCCCGGCGACGTCATGGTGTTCAACGATACCAAGGTGATCCCCGCGCGCCTGCAGGGGACGCGGCCCAGCGGCGGCAAGGTCGAGGCGACCCTGCACAAGCAGCACGCGCCCGATACCTGGGACGCCTTCGCCCGCCCGGCCAAGCGCCTGAAAGAAGGCGATACCCTGAGCTTCGCCGTGGGCTTTTCCGCCGAGATCGCCGAAAAACGCGAAGCCGGCGAGATCCGCCTGCGCTTCGACCGCGGCGGCGCTGCGCTCATCGCCGCGCTCAAGGCCCACGGCGAGATGCCGCTGCCGCCTTACATTCGCCGTCCCGAAGGCAGCGAGGCCGGAGACGCGGCCAGCTATCAGACGATCTATGCCCGGCATGAGGGCGCGGTAGCCGCGCCGACCGCGGGGCTGCACTTCACCGAGGCACTCCTCGCCGCCCTCGACGCCCGCGGCATCGAGCGGGTCAGCGTCACCCTGCACGTCGGCGCGGGCACTTTCCTGCCGGTCAAGGTCGAGGACGTGACCCAGCACAGAATGCACGCCGAGGTCGGCGAGATCGGCGCGGAGACGGCGCGGATAATCGGCACCGCGCGCCGCGAAGGCCGGCGCATCGTCTCGGTCGGCACCACCTCGCTGCGCATCCTGGAGTCCGCGGCGGCCGAGGACGGCAGCCTGGGCGCCTTCTCCGGCGAGACACGTCTCTTCATCCTGCCCGGCTACCGCTTCAGGATCGTCGATCTGCTGATGACCAACTTCCATCTGCCGCGTTCGACTCTCTTCATGCTCGTCAGCGCCTTCTCCGGCCTGGAGCGGATGCAGGCCGCCTACGCCCATGCCATCGCCGAGGGCTACCGTTTCTTCTCCTACGGCGATGCCTGTCTGCTGCATCGGATGGAGGCCGCATGACCGCCTTCGGCTTCGAGGCGCTGGCCCAGGACGGCGCGGCGCGGCGCGGGCGGATTTCGACCGCCCACGGCGTCATCGACACCCCCGCCTTCATGCCGGTCGGTACGGCGGGCACGGTCAAGGGCATCCTGCCCGAGCAGGTGGCGGCGACCGGCGCCCAGATCCTGCTCGGCAACACCTACCACCTGATGCTGCGCCCCTGCGCCGAGCGGGTCGCGGCCCTGGGCGGACTGCACGACTTCATGCGCTGGCCGGGACCGATCCTGACCGATTCCGGCGGCTTCCAGGTGATGTCCCTGACGGATCTGAGGAAGATGTCGGAAAGGGGCGTGGTGTTCCGCTCCCACGTCGACGGGTCGATGCACGAGCTGACTCCCGAGCGCTCGATCGAAATTCAGCGGCTGCTCGACTCCAACATCACCATGGTGCTCGACGAATGCACCCCCTATCCGGCCAGCGAAAAGGACGCCGCCGACTCCATGCGCCTCTCCCTGCGCTGGGCGGCGCGCTGCCGGGAAGCCTTCGTGGAGCGGCCGGGCTACGGCCTCTTCGGCATCGTCCAGGGCAGCACCTATCCGGCGCTGCGCGAGGAGAGTGCCAAGGGTCTGATCGCCACCGGCTTCGACGGTTATGCCGTGGGCGGCCTCGCGGTCGGCGAAGGCCAGGCCGAGATGTTCCGCATGCTCGACGTCACCGTCCCCTTCCTCCCCAGCGAGCGTCCCCGCTATCTGATGGGCGTCGGCAAGCCCGAGGACATCCTCGGCGCGGTGGAGCGGGGCATCGACATGTTCGACTGCGTGCTGCCGACCCGCAGCGGCCGCACCGGCCAGGCCTTCACCCGGCGCGGCACGGTCAACCTGCGCAACGCCCGTCACGCCGAGGACCCCCGCCCGCTCGATCCCGAGAGCCGCTGTCCCTTCAGCGCCGCCTACAGCCGCGGCTACCTGCACCACCTCTTCAAGGCCGGCGAGATGCTCGGCCCGATCCTGCTGACCCTGCACAACCTCAGCTATTTTCAGGAAGTGATGAGCGGGCTGCGCGGCGCCATCGAGGCCGGGAGCCTCGCCGACTTCGCCGCCGCCTTCCGCGCCCGGCAGGCCGAAGGCGACCTGCCGCCGCTCTAGACGCTAGACCGCAGCGTCCTCCGGCGGTTTTCGCAGCAGGGCAACGTCCTTGCCCGGTATCTCGCAGCGCCAGCCGAAGCGCGCCGCGATCCAGCGAAAGCTAAGCTCGCGGTAGAAAATCACATGGGTCGGGTCGCGGCGGTAGTGCCAGTCGGCGAAAGCTGCGTCGTCGTTCTGGAAGCAGGTCATCACGGCGAGCCAGCCACCCGGTCTTAGCAGGGTGCGAAACCGCGCGAATTCCTCCGCCGGACGATGGAAATGCTCCGCCGTCTCGCTGCAGACGATGAAATCGTAGCTCCGCTCCAGCGCCGCTCGATCGCGGCGGAAGAAGGGATCGTAGAGCGCCACCTCCTGCCCGGATTCGCGCAGCATCGCCGCCAGGGTCGGGTCTGGGCCGCAGCCGTAATCGAGGCCTTGCCGCCCCCGCTCCAGCCGCGCCAGCAGGGGCTCGGCCAGTCGGGAGAGGAACTTGCGGTGCCTTGCGTCTCCGGGATCGTTTTCATGCTGACGATAGTGCGCGAGCTCTTCTTCCGGGATAGGTAGCTGTTCGGGGTCGAGAAATCGCACCTCGCAGGTTCCGCAGCGCCAGTAGTCCCGCTCCTGCACGCTGACGAGAGGCTGCGCTTCCGGACTCCGACACAGGGGACAGGCCGGCGCTACGGCACTGGGTGCCGGGGGACGGCGTGAACCTGCTTGCGCGCTCATCGCTGCGATCCGCTGTCGCAGCGCGCCAGATAGACCGTCTGGACGACCTCACGCTCTTGCAGCGGATTGTGGAAGCTCACCGGCGCGGCCTTGGACTCGGCGAACACCCCGGCGAGGCGGTCGGAAAAACGGTCGTCTGGCGCGTCGTTCGACCAGAGGCCGAAGACCCCGCCGGGCTTGAGGTGCCGGGCGAGCGCCCGCAACCCCTCCGGCCGGTAGAAGGACTCGCTGCGCGCATCAAGCAAGGCCTCGGGCGAATGGTCGATGTCGAGCAGAATGGCGTCGTAGCGGCGGCCCGGCGTCTGCGGGTCGAAACCCTGCTCCGATGCCGCCAGGGCGAAGAAGTCGCCCTCCTGGATGCAGCAGCGCGGATCGGCTGTCAGCTCCGGGCCGAGCGGCAACAGCCCTTCCCGGTGCCATGCGATCACGGCGTCCAGGTACTCGACCACGGTGAGCGCGCTGACCCTGCCGTCCGCCAGCGCAGCCTGCGCCGTGTAGCCGAGCCCGAGCCCGCCGACGATCACGTCCAGGTTCGTGCCGTCCAACTCCGCCAGACCCAGCTCCGCCAGGGCGATCTCCGAGGCGGTGAAGAGGCTCGACATCAGGAACTCCTCGCCGAGCTTGATCTCGAAGACATCGACGTCGAGCTTGAGCTCCCTCCGGCGGCGCAGGCTGAGCAGGCCGATCGGGGTATCGCGGCTGTCGATCTCCTCGAACAGGCGTCCCAAGAGTTCAGTCCGGCACGGAGACGCCGGGCGGCAGGACCGTGCGCTCGGTCTTGTCGACGCAGAGGAAAACCGCGCGGTCGGGCTGGAACATCGGGCAGTCGTTGGTGAAGAAGTCGCCGCCGAGATGAACCAGGCGTTCGGTCTCGCCGCTGCAGTGCTGGCTGACGTTCTCGATCAAGGCCTCCCAGCCGTCCTTGCGGGGACCGTAGCAGTAGGCGATCACCCGCGGCTTGACCGAGCCGGGATTGGATTGGACCGCGGCGTCGAGCTTGTCGTGCAGGGACTCCGGCGCCGGCACCTGAAAGGGCGTGGTGCTGCAGGCGGCCAGCAGCGACAGCAATCCTAGAAAAACGAAACGGCGCATTCCCCTCCCCCGACTCGGCCTCGACAGGTCAAACTCATCCGGCTGGCATCGAATCGCCAGCGAAACGATCACAGGCTGCCGAGTCGCTTCCGTGAACGCCATCTTTTTCGCCATCGTGCTGATCGCCTTCCTGGTCGCCGCCGTCCGGCAGGTGATCTGGGATGGCACCGGCGACGCTGCGCCGATGGACCTCCTGGCCACGGCGATGATCGATTCCGCCAAGGGCTCCGTGGAACTGGCGCTCGGCCTGGTCGGCGTGATGGCGCTGTTCCTCGGGCTGATGAAGGTGGCGGAGAAGGGCGGCCTGCTGGTGATCATCGCCAAGACCGTGCGGCCGCTGATGGTCCGCCTTTTCCCGGAGGTCCCCGCCGATCACCCGGCGATGGGCGCGATCATCCTCAACATCTCCGCCAACGTGCTCGGCCTCGGCAACGCCGCCACGCCCTTCGGCATCCGGGCGATGCAGGAGCTCGACAAGCTCAATCCGCAGAAGGGTACGGCGACCAACGCCATGGCGCTGTTCCTGGCGATCAACACCTCCAGCGTCACCATTCTGCCGACCGGCGTGATCGCGCTGCGCGCCGCGGCCGGGTCGAGCGATCCCGCCGGCATCGTCCCGACCACCCTCTTCGCCACGATCTGCTCGACCGCGATCGCAATCACCGTGGCGAAGCTGCTGCAGCGTCATTTCCCGGTCCGTCCCCTGCCGCCGGAGGAGCAGGCCCGGCAGGACGCCCAGGCAGAGGAGGAGCAGGCGAAGCAAGGCGACACCGCGGAAGCGCCGTCGATGGAGGGCGGCAGCGAGGCCTATCCCACCTGGGTGTCGATGCTAGTGCTCGGCGGCATCGCCGCCTTCGTGCCGCTGACCGTCGCCTACGGCAACGTCATCGCCCCCTGGATCATTCCCGGCCTGATGGTCGCGCTGCTCGGCTTCGGCGTCGCCAAGCAGGTGCAGGTCTACGAGGCCTTCGTCGAGGGCGGCAAGGAGGGTTTCCAGGTCGCGCTGCGCATCATCCCCTATCTGGTCGCCATCCTGGTCGCCGTCGGCATGTTCCGCGCCAGCGGCGCCCTCGACCTGCTGATCCGGCCGCTCGGCGCGATCACCAACCTGGTCGGCCTGCCGCCCGAGGCGCTGCCGATGGCGCTGCTGCGCCCGCTCTCGGGCTCCGGCGCCTACGGGGTCATGGCCTCGATCATCGAGGATCCGGCGGTCGGCCCGGACAGCTATACCGGCTACCTGGTCAGCACCCTGCAGGGCTCGACCGAGACCACCTTCTACGTGCTGGCGGTCTACTTCGGCGCCATCCAGGTCAAGCGCATCCGCCACGCCCTGGCCGCCGGGCTCTCCGCCGACGTCGCCGGGGTGATCGCGGCGGTGCTGATCTGCAGCCTGCTCTACGGCTCGCTTTAGACGATGGACGACGACCGCCTCCCGACGCATCTCTGGGTGAGCGCCAACCTCCGCCGCTGCAACGACGCCAACGTACCGGCCCTGCTGCTGCGCCGTGGCGAGAAGACCGGCGGCCTGGTGATGCTGAAGCTCAACCGTCTCGACGGCAGCAGCGAGGTGCTGGTGCAGCAGCGCAACCTCGACGGCGTGCTCGGCTGGATGAAGGTGCTGGGGCCGGACCCGGTACCCGACGCCGACGCCAGCGCCTATGTGGAACGCGCCAGCGGCCGCGACCCCGACCTCTGGGTGGTTGAGATCGAACACCGCGAGGGTTGGCATCCCTTCGAGGGCCCGGTGTTCTGATCTGGGTCATTGCGTCTGTCGGCCTGGGCCGCTATCAGGCCCCATGCTTGAGGATCTGACCCGCCAGGACATTGAGGCTGCCGCCGCCTGGGCCGCCGCCGAGAACGAGGAGGCGCTTTTCGCCTTCTCTGGCATTCAGCCAGCGCCGCTGCGCTGGGCCCTCGTCATCGAGGGCAAGCTCTATCCCCTGCGTCCCCTGGTCGCCGCCGCCCTGCGCCTCAAGTTCGGCGCCGAGACGCCGGTGATCGAGGTCACCACCAAGGCCGCCAAGGCGACCCTGGAGCGGCTGGGATTTACTCCCTACGACGCCTGGGGCGAGGGCGGCTCGATCCGCACGGGATAGTTGCCTCCAGTTGGCGCAGCGTCTCTGATTTGTTTAATGAGGGGCAGATTGGGGGCAAATCGGGGGCGATTTGCATAAATGATATTGCCATCGGTATTGGTTGGGTGTAGAAGCTTCCCTTAGGCTAACTTGGTCGGAGGAAAAGATGGCTGACCATGAACTGACACCCGCCATAAACGTCTTAGAGAGAAAAGTCTCTGAGGCAGAGCGCAAAGCATTGGAATTGCTTAGTGTTCTTAATGTTCTTCGCGCCGAGGCGGGTATGCCCCCCCGTGAGCTTGGCTCAGGGGGCAATGATAACAAGGCCAAGTCCACGATGAGCATTCGCACCGATACGTTCTTCGGCAGGCCGCAGCAAACAGCAGTCCGCGAATTTCTGGAAATGCGCCAAGCAGCAGACCTCGGCCCCGCGACGCCCCGCGAGATTTACGAAGCCCTTGTTGCAGGCGGCTTCAAGTACGAGGCCAAAGATGACGAAACAGCCCTGGTTGGCCTTCGAGCGATGCTCAGAAAAAGAACCAACGTCTTCGTCAAGGTTGGGAAAGGCACGTATGGCCTGCTCTCCTGGTACCCAGACCAAAAGCGAGCTGCGGCTGCTAACAAATCTGGAAATGACGTAGACGAAGATGATGAGGATGCCGGTGAAGGGTCCTCAAACAATGAAGCGCCAGACGCTGCAACGTCTGACGCTTCTGAAAGCGACGGGGAAGATGCCCCGTCAAACGAGAGCCAAACCAGATAAGTCTGGTGGTGGCTGATGTCCTGCTCAGCACAGGCGGACCCGAGCCGTAGCCTCGGGGGAAGGAGTAAAAAAATGCTTCAATACGGTACCGAAATGGATTCCAGGGCCAGGGCAGCGGCTGGTTATCAACAACCGCTCCTATTGTAGCATTTCCATCCCGGCAGGCGGCAATCGCCGCCTGCCACTTTCTATTTGATAGTTATTTTCCTTTACGTAGTCAACTTAACCTACTGATTCCTGACGGTTTGATTAACCAATCTCTTCGGCGCTGAAGGCGAAGGGCGTGAAGCGCCGCTCATCGACGTTCACGGAGATCGCCTTGCCGAGCGGCGGAAAGGCACGCTGGGCGCAGTCGGCGCGCTCGCAGACCCGGCAGGAGGTGCCGATCGGGACGATGGCGCTGGGGTCGTCGAGGTCGAGTCCCGACGAGTAGACCAGCTTCGGCGCATGGGCGATCTCGCAGCCGATGGAGACGGCGAAGCGCTTCTCCGGGCTGAGGAAGCCGCCGCCGCCCTTGGTCACGGTGCGGGCGACGCAGAGATAGGTGGTGCCGTCGGGCAGCTGGGCGAGCTGGGTCAGGATGCGGCCCGGCGCGGCGAAGGCCTCGTGGACGTTCCACAGAGGACAGGCGCCGCCGACCCGGGCGAAGTGGAAGCGCCCGGCGCTGGCCCGCTTGGAGATGTTGCCGGCCATGTCGACCCGCAGGAAATAGAAGGGCACGCCCTTGGCGCCCGGCCGCTGCAGGGTCGAGAGGCGGTGGCAGACCTGCTCGAAGGAGGCGCCGAAGCGCAGCTGCAGCTGCTCGATGTCGTAGCGCAGACCCTCGGCCGTTTCGCGGAAGCGGCCATAGGGCATCAGCAGCGCCCCGGCGAAGTAGTTGGCGAGGCCCATGCGGCAGACCGCGCCGGCTTCGCGGCTCGACAGCCCCGCCTTGGCGACCAGCTGCTCGATGCCGTCCCGCTGGCTCGCCAGGCCGATGTGGTAGGCAAGCTGGAAGGCGCGCTGGCCGCTGGTCAGGCTGTCCGCCAGATAGAGCGTCTTCTCCCGCTCATCCAGGCGGCGCAGCGGCGCGGCGCCCCGGGCCTCGGCCTCGCCCGGGGTGAAGTGTGCGACCGCGATGCCGTGGCGGCTGTGCAGATAGGCGGCCAGGCCGGCCTCCATGTCGCCGACCCGGAAGCCCTCGCTCGCCTGCAGCGCCTCGGCGGCCTCGTCGAGTTCCTCGATATGGTTGTTGCGGTAGTAGAAGTAGTCGCGCACCTCCTCGTAGGGAAACTGCGCGCCTTCCAGGCCGTGCAGCCTCTCGTCGCCGATCACCTTTTCCGCCAGACTGCGGTAGTCGTCGTGGGACTGGCGGTAGGCCCGGTGCAGGGTCAGCATTGCCTGGGCAACCTCCGGCGCGGCCGAGGCGACGCGGCGCAGGTCCTTGAGGCCGATACGATTGCCGGCCAGCAGCGGGTCGTTGAGCACGTCTTGCAGGTTGGCGACCAGGCGGTCGTCGGCGGAGTCCGAGAACTCGTGCAGGTCGATGCGGAAGCGCGCCGCCAGGCGCTGCAGCACTGCCAGGGTCAGCGGCCGCTGGTCGTGCTCGATCTGGTTGAGGTAGCTCGGCGAGATGTCCAGGGCCTCGGCGAAGGCTGCCTGAGTCAGGCGGTTGGCCTCGCGGAAACGGCGCATCCGGGCGCCGAGGAAGACCTTCTGCGGCATCGTATCCTTCGCAATCTTTGCAAACGACGCGGAAATCCTGTGAAGAGCTTTGCACGAATATCGTTGTTATCCGGGGCTGTCACGCTCTAAATGCGAAACTTGTAAAGCCCCAGCGCCGATCTGCGCGCGCAGAGGAGGCAGGCTAGCCATGGCCGAAAACGACGTCGAGGCGGCGGGCTTCGGGCCCAGCGAGACCCGGATGCTGGACATGGTGTTCCCTGGGAACACCAACCACTACGGCACGCTCTTCGCCGGCAATGGCATGTCCTTGATGGGCAAGGCAGCCTTCATCACCGCGACCCGCTATGCCCGCAAGGCCATGGTGCTGCGCTCGGCCCGCGAGACCGACTTTCTCGCCCCGGTGCGTGCCGGCGAGCTGATCGAGCTGATCGGCAGGGTGACCGAACGCGGCAACTCCTCGGTGCAGGTCGAGGTGGAGATGGTCTCCGAGGGCCTGACCACCGGCGAGCGCCGCTCCTGCTGCACCGGCAGGTTCACGCTGGTCGCGGTGGACGAGGACGGCAGGGCCGTGCGCCTGACGCCGAAAGACGCGTAACGACGAGAAAGCGAGACCCGAAAGCATGAAGAACCACGACCTCCGCGTTTACCCCTCCAAGCAGACCCCGCCGCGCGAGGCGCAGCTCGCCTGGAAGATGGCCGCGGTCTGCACCGACCCGGTGGCGATCGAGCCCGAGGTCGAGGACATGATCGTCAACCGGATCATCGACAACGCCTCGGTGGCGGTCGCCTCGCTCAACCGGCGGCCGGTCGCCAACGCCCGCAGCCAGGCGCTCTGCCACCCGCGCGACAAGGGTGCGCAGGTCTTCGGCATGCCCAACGACAAGGGCTACAGTCCGGAATGGGCGGCCTGGGCCAACGGCACGGCGGTGCGCGAGCTCGACTACCACGACACCTTCCTCGCCGCCGACTACTCCCACCCCGGCGACAACATTCCGCCGATCCTGGCGGTGGCGCAGGTCAAGGGCCGCTCGGGCCAGGATCTGCTGCGCGGCATCGCCGCCGGCTACGAGCTGCAGGTCAACCTGGTCAAGGGGATCTGCCTGCACGAGCACAAGATCGACCATGTCGCCCACCTCGGCCCCTCGGCCGCAGGCGGCATCGGCGCACTGCTCGGCCTCGATACCGAGACCGTCTATCAGGCGATCCAGCAGGCCCTCCACGTCACCACCGCGACCCGGCAGTCGCGCAAGGGCGAGATTTCGAGCTGGAAGGCCTATGCCCCCTCCTTCGCCGGCAAGATGGCGATCGAAGCCGTGGACCGAGCCCTGCGCGGCGAAGGCGCGCCCTCGCCGATCTACGAGGGCGAGGACGGCCCGGTCGCCTGGATGCTCGACGGCCCCGACGCCCACTACGTCGTGCCGCTGCCCGAACCTGGCGAGGCCAAGCGGGCGATCCTGGACACCTACACCAAGGAGCACTCGGCGGAGTATCAGAGCCAGGCGCTGATCGATCTGGCGGCCAAGATGGGCAAGCGGATCGAGGACTTCGCGGCGATCGAGGACATCCTGATCCATACCAGCCACCACACCCACTACGTGATCGGCACCGGTGCCAACGACCCGCAGAAGATGGATCCCACGGCGAGCCGCGAGACCCTCGACCACTCGATCATGTACATCTTCGCGGTGGCGCTGCAGGACGGCGCCTGGCACCACGTCAAATCCTACGCGCCGGAGCGCGCCCAGCGGCCCGACACCGTCGAGCTGTGGCACAAGGTCCGCACCGCCGAGGACCCGGAGTGGACGCGCCGCTATCATTCCAGCGATCCCAACGAGAAGGCCTTCGGCGCCAAGGTCGAGATCACATTCAAGAACGGCGAGAAGATGGTCGAGGAGATCGCCGTCGCCGATGCCCACCCCTTCGGCGCCCGCCCCTTCAAGCGGCCGGACTACATCCGCAAGTTCAAGATCCTGGCCGAGGAGGTGCTTCCCGAGGCAGAGCAGGCGCGCTTCCTCGAGGTGGTGCAGAAACTGCCCGAGCTCACCGCCAAGGACATGGCCGAGCTCAACGTCCAGGCGCGGCAGGACAGCCTGACCCACAACACGCGGGACGACCGCGGCATCTTCTAACGCCGAGGAGGAGCCTGATGCTGAAAGTCCACACGAGTCCGGCCGAGAAGCGCAAGGCCCTGCGCCAGGGCCTCGACAGCGGCAAGCTGCTGAAGGTGCCCGGCGCCTTCTCGCCGCTGGTCGCCATGGAGCTGGAGGAGCTGGGTTTCGACGCCATCTATATCTCCGGCGCCGTGCTCTCCGCCGATCTCGGTCTGCCCGACATCGGCCTGACCACGCTGACCGAGGTCAGCCAGCGCGGCTACCAGATCGCCAGGGCGACCAACCTGCCGGCGATCATCGACGTCGATACCGGCTTCGGCGAGCCGATGTCCGCGGCGCGGACGATGTTCGAGATGGAGAACCTCGGCCTCGCCTGCATGCACCTGGAGGACCAGGTCGCGCCGAAGCGCTGCGGCCATCTCGACAACAAGTCCGTGGTCCCGGCGCAGGACATGGCGAAGCGGATCAAGGCGGCGGCCGACGCCCGCAAGGACGCCAACTTCGTGATCATGGCGCGGACGGACTCGCGCGCCAGCGAGGGGCTCGATGCCGCAATCGACCGGGCCAAGGCCTACATCGACGCCGGCGCCGACATGATCTTTCCCGAGGCGATGCAGGATGCCGGCGAGTTCGAAGCTTTCCGCAAAGCCATTCCCGCGCCGCTGCTCGCCAACATGACCGAGTTCGGCAAGTCCGATCTGCTCACCGCCAGGCAGCTCGAGGAGATCGGCATCAACATGGTGATCTATCCGGTGACCTCGCTGCGGCTCGCCATGGGCGCTGTGCGCGACGGCTTCCAGGAGATCATGGAGAAGGGCACGCAGGAGGGGCTGCTGGACAAGATGCAGCACCGCAAGCGGCTTTACGAACTGATCGGCTACGAGGACTACAACGTCTTCGACACCTCGATCTTCAACTTCAAGGTTTGACCGCGCCACCGCCCCTCGAGGCGCAACGCACGGCAGCGTAAGGAGAACGCCATGAGCGACGAAGAGATCTACAAGGGCCTCGCGGGAGTGACGGCCGACGAGACCGCCATCTCAAAGGTGATGCCCGAGACCAACTCCCTGACCTACCGCGGCTATGCGGTGCAGGAGCTGAGCGAGAGCGCCAGCTTCATGGAGACCGCCTACCTGATGTGGCACGGCGAGTTGCCGACCCAGGCCCAGCTCGACGCCCTGAAGCAGAAGGAGGTCGGCTACCGCGAGATCAGTCCCGAGCTGATCGCGGTGATCGGCAAGTTCCCCAAGGACGCCCACCCCATGGACACGGTGCGCACCGGCGTCTCCTTCCTCGGCATGGAGGACCCGGACTGCTGGGACAACGCGCCGGAGAAAAACCTGGAAAAGTCGATCAAGATGCTGGCGCGGATCCCGACCATCGTCGCCACCGACTACCGCTTTCGCAAGGGCCTCGAGCGCATCGCCCCGCGCGGCGATCTCGGCTACGCCGAGAACTTCTTCAACATGTGCTTCGGCGAGGTGCCGGAGGCCGAGGTGCTGCGCTGCTTCGACGTCTCGATGATTCTCTACGCCGAGCACTCCTTCAACGCCTCGACCTTCACCGCGCGCACCATCATCTCCAGCCTCGCCGACATCTACGGCGCGGTGACCGGCGCCATCGCCTCGCTGAAGGGCCCGCTGCACGGCGGCGCCAACGAGGCGGTGATGCACATGCTGTTGGAGGTCGGCTCGCCGGACAAGGCCCAGGCCTGGATCGACGACGCCCTGGAGAACAAGAAGGTGGTCATGGGCTTCGGCCACCGGGTCTACCGCAAGGGCGATTCCCGCGTTCCCACCATGCACCAGGCCTTCCTCGACATGGCCAAGATCAAAGGCGGCGAGGACTGGGTGAGGATCGAGGAGATCGTCGAGAAGACCATGGTCGAGAAAAAGGGCATCTACCCCAACCTCGATTATCCGACCGGCCCCGCCTACTACATGATGGGCTTCGACATCGACCTCTTCACCCCGCTGTTCGTGATGAGCCGGATCACCGGCTGGACCGCGCACATCATCGAGCAGCTCGACGGCAACAAGCTGATCCGCCCGCTGTCGGCCTACAACGGCGTGCCGCAGCGCGCGGTGAAGCCGATCTCCGAGCGTGGCTGAGAAAGCTTAGCTGCTATGCCCCGGCGGCGCTTGACGCCGCCGGGCCGCGCGGCGAGGCTTTTGCCCATGAGAATCCTCGTCGTCATGCATCACAACAACGCGCCGTCGGGGGTCTGCGGCCAGGCCATCCTGGAGCGCGCGGGCTTCTACGACAGCTACCTGCCGACCGAGGGCTACGCCTCTCCGGCGCCGCACGAGCTGCGCGACCTGCCGGAAACGCCGGAGGGCTATGACGGCCTGCTGATCCTCGGCGGCGTCATGGACGCCTGGAACGACGAGGTCTATCCGCACCTCGGCAAGACCGTCGCGCTGATCCGCGATTTCGCGGCGGCGGACAAGCCGGTGCTCGGCATCTGCCTCGGCTGCCAGTTGATCGCCCGCGCCTTCGGCGGCAAGGTCTACCGCCTGCCGGCCGAGGAGGTCGGCTTCTTGCCGCTCGAAACCACCGGGGCCGGCAAGAGGGATCGCCTGCTGCAGGGTCTGGCCGAGCGGCCACATATCTTCCAGTGGCATCAGGACACCTACGACCTGCCCGAGGGCGCCGAACTGCTGATGACCGGCGAGACGGTTGCGAACCAGGCCTTCCGCCTCGGCGCGCGGACCTACGGCTTCCAGTGCCACTTCGAGGTCACCGCCGACATCGTGCGCGAGTGGTTGCGCCTCTATGGCCAGGCGGTGCGCGAGAAGCACCCCGGCTTCCTCGAGGACTTCGACCGCCAGATCCAGGCGCATATGCACGACTCCCGGCTCTTCGCCGAGGCGGTGACCGGCCGCTGGCTCGATCTCGTGGCGGAGAGCAAGACGGAGCGCACCGCCCGGCCCGTTGACGCGGCCAGGGAGCGCGCTTAACGTTAGAGTTCTAATATATGAAAGTCGGAACGTGACAGTCGCTATCCCAGGAAAACGCCGCAGAGAGCGGTAACGGGCAGCCGCCCCTTGCCGCCGCGTGCCCCCGGCCTCTCGCCCGGGGGTTTTTTGTGCCCGCCGCCATCGGGGGGCGGTCTTCGACGGAACAACGTACAGAACCATGAAGCTCTCCTCCGCCTCGCCGCCCCATCTGATCACGCTGATCCTGCTCGCCGCGCTGGCGACGCTCTCGTTGAATCTCTTCCTGCCCTCGCTGGCCAACATCGCCGCCGACTTCCAGGCGGATTACGCCGTGGTCAATCTCTCGATCGCCGGCTATCTCGCGGTTACCGCCGTGCTGCAGCTGGTGATCGGCCCGCTGTCGGACCGTTACGGCCGGCGGCCGATCCTGCTGATCGCCGTCGCCCTCTTCGTCGCCGCTTCGCTGGGCTGCGCGCTCTCCCAGGACGTCTGGAGCTTCCTTGCCTTCCGCATCCTGCAGGGGGCGATCATCTCCGGCTGGGTGCTCTCCCTCGCCGTGATCCGCGACACCGTCCCGGCGCAGCAGGCGGCCAGCCTGATGGGTTATCTCAGCATGGCCATGGCCGTCGCGCCGATGCTCGGGCCGATGCTGGGCGGCGTGCTCGACGCGCTGTTCGGCTGGCGCGCGAGCTTCTATGCCTTTACCGGCTTCGGGGTGGCACTGCTGGTCCTGACCTGGCTCGACCTCGGCGAGACCAATACCTCCAAAGCCGCAACCTTCGGCGAGCAGCTGCACAGCTATCCCGCCCTGCTCGGCTCCGGCCGCTTCTGGGGCTACGCCCTCTGCATGGCCTTCTCGACCGCAGCCTTCTACGCCTTTCTCAGCGGCGTGCCGCTGGTCGCCCGGGGGACGCTCAACCTGCCACCGGAACAGCTCGGCTTCTACATGGGCAGCATCACCGGCGGCTTCTTCCTCGGCAGCTTCCTCTCGGGACGCTATGCCAAGCGCTTCGCGCTGACCACGACGATCCTCTGCGGCCGCATCCTCGCCTGCCTCGGCCCGAGCCTCGGCCTGATCTTCGTGTTTTCCGGGCTGATCAACGAGCTGACCATCTTCGGCGCGACGCTCTGCGTCGGCATGGGCAACGGCCTGACCATCCCGAGCGCCAACGCCGGCGCACTCTCGGTCCGCCCGGAGCTGACCGGCAGCGCCTCAGGACTTGCCGGCGCACTGATGGTCGGAATAGGTGCGCTGGTCGCCACGGTCACGGGCCTGATCGTGACCGAAGGCAACGCGGCCCCCGCCCTGCTCGCGCTGATGCTCGCCTGTTCCACCTTTGCCTTGCTGTCGCTGCTCTGGGTGCGCGCGCTCGAAGCCCGGACGCGAAGCTAGCTTACGGCAGGCTGAGCGAACCGAGAAAGCGGTCCACCGCAGCGGTGTAGGCGGCTTCCTCACCGAGCTCGGCGTTGATGTCGCCGTGGGAGAGATCGATCGGCAGCACCTCCGCCCGCCCGCCAAGGGAGCCCGCCCGCGCGGCGAAGCCCTCCGCCTGGGCGCAGGCTGTCGTACGGCGGCTGGAGCAGACCATCAGCATCGGCGGCGGCGCCTGCTCCATGATCAAAGTCGGCGAGGCCATTCGCCAAAAATCGGGATCCTCCCCGAAGGCCCGGTCGTAGAGCCTGAAATGCCGCTCTTGCATGATCGCGACGACATCGTAGGCGGCGCTGTCGAGGGCCACGGTCCCGAGCCAGGGCCGGGCGCCGGCCCGCCGGGTATAGGCGGGGTCGGCAGAGAGCAGGGTCACCAAGTGCGCCCCGGCGGAGTGTCCCATCAGGACGAATCGCTCCGGGTCGCCGCCCCAGGACCCGGCGCTGTTCTGCGCAAAAGCGAGCGCGCGGGCGAGGTCCTCGGCCTGCCGCAATGGATCGGCGTCCGGGACCAGACGGTAGCCGGCGGAAACGAAGATATAGCCCTTTGAAAGCCAGTGCTCGGCCTTGGCGCCGACCACGTTGCGGCTGGTCTTCGAGCCGATCGCCCAGGCGCCGCCGTGGACCATGAAGATGACCGGCGCGGCCTTGGGAAGATCCGGCAGATAGACGTCGATCTTCTGCCGCTCGTGCTGGCCGTAGGCGAGATCGCGCAGTTCCTCCTCGGCGAGGGCCGGAGCGCAGAGCAGCAGTCCGAGTGCTGCCACGGCGGCCGTGCGGACCAGCCTCGTCGTCACTGCCATCTCTCCACGCTCCTTCGTGTTCTCCTGCCCGTTGTACGCAGACGCCGGGCCCGGCGTTGCCTCAACAGGCCGCGACGATGTCCCGCAGCTGGCTGCGCAGCAGGCCCTTGCTGGGCGAGAAGGAGCCGTCGAAGGCCGCCGAGCCGATGGTGAAAGCATCGACGCCGGCCGCCTTCAGCTGGCCGATCCGCTCAGCCGAATCGATCGAGCCGGCGCAGATCAGTTCCCCCGCGCCGGGGCCGCTGCCGAGGGCTTCGCGCGCGGCCCGGATCAGCTCCAGGGGCTCCGCGTCGATCGCGCGGAAGGCCAGCAGATCGGCGCCGGCACAGCCCATTTTCAGGAAATCCCGGCAATGCTCGGCGATCTGTTCCGGCGCGCCGCCGAGCAACGTCGGATGGCCGATCGGCAGGCCGGGGAAGGGATAGAAGGCGATGCCGCTGCCGGCCAGGACATTCAGGATCGCCGCCGCGTCGCTGCCGCCGAGCAGGCGGTCGACGCCGATCTCCACTGCCGCACGGGCGGAGCGCAGGCAGTCCTCCGGCGTGGTGCTGACCACTTCCATGTAGCTGATCGCGCCGCTTTGTTTGATCGCCCGGTTGAGGGTCTTCAGGGTTTCCAGCTCGACGCCGATGTCCTTGAAGCCGAGATGGCCGATGCCGAGGCCCGAGACCGCGTCGAGCACCTCCAGGCAGTCCTCGACCGTCTGATCGCTGCGGGTCAGCATGAAGATGAAGTCCATCGCGCCTCCTGCTTGCGAGCCTAGCAGAGGTGGGGCGGAATCGCAGGCTCAGACGAAGCGGGACTCCAGCCAGGCGAGCAGCGGTTCGGCGGCCGCGCGCCAGTCCTTTTCCAGCATCATGGCGTGGCCGAGCTTGGGAATGCGCCGCGGCTCCGTCGCATAGGCCCGCGCCGTGGCCGCGATATCGCTCCAGGGCAGCATGGCATCCGCCTCGGCGCCGAGCACCAAGGCCGGCGGCAGGCGCCCCGGATCGAGCCGCGGCAGATCGAAGCCCAGCAGATCCCAGACCACGCGTTTGGATTCCCGCTGCATCCCCGCCAGATAGCGGCGGCCCCGCGCATCGGGCAGCGGCTGCGCGAACAACTGGGCATCCATCCCCTCCGGCGAGACCACCGAGGGACCGAAGCCGTGGATCAGCATCAGCCGCTGGTAAAGCCAGGGGTTGCCGAGGGCGAGGTAGATGTTCGAGGAGGCCAGCCCATAGGGCGAAACCGAATTCATCAGCACCATGGCGGGCGCTGAAAGCGTCTCCAGGGTCTTCTGGACCACGGCCCCACCCATCGAATGACCGATCAGCACCGGCGCGGCATCCAGGGCCTGCGCGGTCGCGGCGACATCGGCGCTGTAGTCCAAGAGGCTGGCCGTCGCGAGGTCTTCGCGCCCCGCGCTGTTGCCGTGGCCGCGCTGGCTGAGCGCGTAGCTCGGATAGCCCGCTGCGGCGAAGTAGGGCAGGAAGTGCTCGTCCCAGACCCAGGCGCTGACGAAGGCGCCATGCACGAAGAGCAGCGGCGGGCGCCCGCCGCCGGCAGCCGAAGCGGGCTGTCGGTCGATGATTTCGAGCTGCACGGGGGATCCTGTTTCGCGAGGGCGATAAAAAAGCGCCGGACGGCGATTGCAGATATAGCCGTCCCCCACGCCGAAGCAAGTAGAAGCGCCGGGCTAGTCTTCGCTCCAGCTCCTATCGCGCTGCAGACGCTGGTGGCGCAGGCTGCAGGTCTCGCAGGCCTGCCCCTCCTCGAAAGCCGGCAGGCCGGCGCCGGCTTCCGCCGCCGGGCCGCCACTGTCCAGCGCCCAGTAGGCGAGCGCGCCGCCGCAGAGGGCGAGGACCGCGAGCAGCGAAAGGAGGGTAACGGTCTTCATGCCTTCAGGATGCCAGAATTCGAAGCCAGGATGTATCCCTTCAGGCAGCGGCCGGGAAGACGGTGGCACTTATCATGCGAGCAGATAGCCGCTGGCGATGACGCGGGAACTTGCAGCAAGTCATTCGATTTCTACGGATTTGCCAAGGCAAAGCGCCAACAGCTAGACTTAAGCTGAGGAACCGCATCAATCGCAGAGCTATTTCAGCAGGAAAAACAGGGGAAACCAAAGATGGGTTCAGATAATAACGGTGGGGCTCCAAGCCGTCGCGGCGTCTCTAGAAGAAGACTATTAACGCTCGGTGCCATTGCCACAGCCGCTGGCATCGGAGGTTTGGGATACTGGTATTTCCGCCGCCCGGCGCCGACTCCAGATGCGGCCTACTTTACTTGGGGAGGATATGACCTCCCTGAAATGCATCCCGGCTACATAGAAAAATACGGCAAATCGCCCGAAATGCCGGTCTTCGCCGACGCAGAGGAGGCCTTTCAGAAATTGCAGGCCGGTTTCGTCGCCGATGTAATCCACCCCTGCAGCGGCGATACGCCGCGCTGGAAGGAAGCCGGCCTGATCCAGGCGATCGACACCTCCAAGCTGTCGAACTTCCCGGACATAAATCCCGCGCTGCTCAAAATCGGCGGCACGCAGTTCGACGGCGAGCAGTACTTCATGCCCTGGGAATGGGGCCAGACCTCGATCACCTACCGCACCGACCTGGTTGAGGTGCCGCCGGAAGGCGAATCCTGGTCGATGCTGTGGAACCCGGACTACGCCGGCAAGATCCACATGATGGCCGCCGCCGAGGACGCCTGGTGGTGCGCCGCGATCTACGCCGGGATCGACGTCACCAAGACCAACGATGACGGCCTGATCACGGTCACCGAGGCCGAGATCCAGCGGGTCCGCAAGCTGCTGACCGATCAGCGCGATCTGGTCCGCCTCTATTCCAGCGACATGACCACGATCGAACAGGCGCTGGCTTCCGGCGAGCTGGTCGCTGCCATGACCTGGAACGAATCGCCCCTGGCGCTGCAGGGCGAGGGCATCCCGGTCAAGTTCGCCGATCCCAAGGAAGGCGCGCTGACCTGGTGCTGCGGACTGGTGCTGCATAGCGAGGCACCAGCGCTTGAGAAGGCGCTGGCACTGATGGATGCGATGGTCTCACCCGAAGTCGGCCAGTACTGCATCGAGGAGTTCGGCTACGGCCATTCCAACGTCAAGGCTTTCGAGCTGGTGGCCGAAGAGGATCTCACCGCGCGCGGCCTGACCAAGAACCCCATGGAAACCATCGCCAAGGGTCACTTCGTCAACGCGGTCGATCCGACGGTGCAGACCGCGATCAACCGCGACTGGGAAGAGATTATCGCCGGCTTCTAAATCGAAGCGACGATCTTCGCGAAGCGAGGGGCCGCGGCAAACCGCGGCCCCTTTGCGTTTCGGCCGGATCAGGGCAAGCTAGGCGCATGACGCAGCTACTTACCGAAGCGACCCCGGTCGACGATGCCGCGCTGACCGCGCTCGCCCACCTGCCAACGGCGAGCCTGCCGGCGGTTGTCAGCGACGGATTCTATGGCAAGCTCACGGACCGCGACCTGATGCGCCTGGCGGTGCTGCTGGCGAAGAAGGGCTATGACGAGGGTGGCTGCCCGATCGGCGCGGTGATCGTCGACAATGCCAGCCGGCGCATTCTCGGCAAGGGGCACAACACCCTGGTGCAGGAGAACCATCCCTACAATCACGGCGAGACGGCGGCGATCCGCGATGCCGGACGCCTGGATTTCAGCAGGACGACGCTGTTCACCTCGCTCAGTCCATGCGATGTCTGCGCCACCCTGCTCTACATGCGGCAGTTCGCGCGGCTGGTGGTCGGCGACGTCACCTCGGCCTCGGGCAACGAGGAGATGCTGCGCGGCAAGGGCCTGCAGGTCGATATCCTGGAAGACGAGATGGGTATCGCGCTCTACGCCAAGTTCCACGCGGAGAAGCCCGAACTCGATCTGGAGGATTGGATGGGCAAGGCCGCCGTCGCACAGGGCGGCAAGCGCCTGACCTAAACCGGCTTGACCGCGCGGTAGCGCCCAGGACGGAGCTCGCGCTTTTCCAGAACCACCAGCATGGCGCGCCAGTTCTCTATGAAGTGATCGGTCTGCTCGGGGCCGATCAGCTCCAGCATGCGCGGCTTCAACGGCCCCTTCAGGGCCGCGTACTCCTCTCGGCAGCGATCCCGGTACCAGCCGCCGTCGTCCTCCAGCTCGATAGCCGCGAAACCGGCTTCGGAAAGCAGCGCGCCATGACGCTCCAGGGTTTCCATGGCGTAGGTCAGCCCCTCGAGCTTGAACCAGTACCTCATGTCGTCGCTATAGGCTTCGGGCCCGCGCATCCAGTCGTAGACCATGAAAGCGCCGCCGGGGCACAGCACCCGGTAGACCTCGGCGAAACCGCCGGCCTTGTCGGCGATCTGGGTGAAGGCGCCGGAGCTATAGACCGCATCGAAGGAGCCGTCTGGAAACTCCAGCTGCCCGGCCTCGACGACCTTGAAGGAGACGCGGTCGGACAGGCCGGCCTCGGCGACGTAGCCTCTGGCCTTCTCGACCAGCGGCGGCTCGAGGTCGGTGCCGACCACCTCGGCGCCGCAATCGCGGGCCAGCACGATGTCGCCGCCGCCGATGCCCGAACCGATGTCCAGCACGCGCTTGCCCGCGAGATCGAAGCCGCCGACGGTCTCCTTCACCAGCGCGGCGCCGCCCGGCGCGAGAAAGCCCTCGCCCCAGATCAGCTCCAGCATGGCGACCATGGAGTCGTGATATTCGTCGCTATGTGCGTCTGCGGGCATGCGCGGCCTCGCTCAGTCTTCGTCCGCTTCGGGCTTGCCCCATTCGCAAACGAAGAGCATGCAGCCCTTTTCCGTGCGGGAATTGTGATAGGTCCCCGGCTGATAGGAGACGAAGTCGCCAGGGCCGAGCACGGTCCCGTCGGATTCGATCAGGTCGCCGTCGATCACCAGGAAATCCTCCACCCCGTCATGCTCGTGCGGAATGGTGACGGCGCCGGGGTCCATGCGCATCAGATAGCAGCCGTTGCCGCTCTTGCGGCTGTAGCTCAACTCCAGCAGCGACATCTCGTCCTGCACGGGCCCATCGAGGTCGTAGGGCCCGAAGACGGTTTCGCTCATGCGGACGATTTTGCGTTGATCCGGCTTCATCAGCTTAGAGTTACCATCCCGCGCCGGTCAGTCAAACGGACAAGCGTGCGCCACTGGCTCGCGGCGGTCACCTTGCGTCCTGGAAGCGGTAGTAGAGATAGGCGGCGCGCAGACCCCAGAGCCGCTGCCCGCCGCCGGGAAAGCGCCCGCTCTGCCCGGCCATGACCGCCGGCAGCGCCGCCTCGCCGGAGTTGCTGGCGGCGATCATCCAGGCCAGCTTGCGGCCAACCCAGGGTGCCGTGTTCACGCCATTGGCGTGATAGCCGTAGCCGAAGTAGACGCTGGGATCCTCCTCCAGCTGGCCGACCGCCGGGGTCAGCTTCGGCGTCAGGCAGACCAGTCCGCGCCAGAAATGGCTGAATTCTATGTCTTTCCAGGCCGGGAAGACCTCGCCGAAACGGCGCTCCAGCCAGGCACGGAATCGCGCGCCGTCTTGCGGCCGCCCTGTGGTATCGCCGCGCGCGCCGAAGAGGATGCGGTCGTCCGGCAGCCGGCGGTAGTAGAACAGCAGAGTCCGTGTGTTGCAGATCGGCGAGCGGGCCTTGAAGCCCTGGGCAGCCAGCTCGTCTTCGCTCAGCGGCCGGGTGGTCAGGATGTTGGACAGCGCCGGCATAAAACGGGAGTCGAAGGCGGGATGCAGGCCGTCGCGGGAAAAGCCGTTGGTCGCCAGCACCACCTTGTCGGCGCGCAGCCTGGCGCCGCTCTCGGTGGTGAGGACATGCCTGCCCTTCTCCTTGCGCCAGCCGACCACCTTGCTGTGCCCGTGCAGCCTGGCGCCGCGCCGCGCCGCCGCGGCGCCGAGGCCGCGCGCGAACTTCAGCGGGTGCAGGGCGAAACCGGCATCGACATGCAGGGCGCCGAACTGCTCCGTCGACTCGTGGCCAATCTCCAGAAACTCCTCGCGGGAATAGAGCCTGGTCTTGATTCCGAAGAACTCGCTCAGCTCTTGGCCGTGCGCGCGCAGCTCCGGAAGGCGGTTGGGGGCGTGCGCCACGTCGAAGTTACCCGCGCCGACCTTGTCGCAGTCGATTTCCTCGTCAGCGATCAGCGCGGCATCGAGCGCGGCGCCCTCGAGCTGCGCCGCCCAGAAGGCCTTGGTCTCCTCCAGGCCATAGCGCTTGATCATCTTCCCGATGGAAAGCTTGGTCGCGGCGAAGCAGACGAAGCCGCCGTTGCGTCCCGAAGCGCCCCAGCCGACATGCCCCGCCTCCAGCAGCCGCACGTCGACGCCGTGGTCCTTGGCCAGGTGCAATGCCGCGGAGACGCCGGTGTAGCCGCCGCCGATCACCGCCACCTCGCAACTCTCCTCGCCGGTGAGCGGCGTCTCGTCGAAGTCGGGCGGCGGCGCCGAGGCCTCCCAGTAGCTCGGCACCGGCTGGGAATCGTCGTAGATCTCGGGGTGATAGAGCGTCTTCATTGGTCCAGACCGTATTTCCGCCGGCGCCAGGCAATCGCCGCCTTGTGGCCGTGCTCGGCGGCCAGGGCGTCGAACTCCCGCGATTCCTCGGTCTCGACGATTTCCGCCTGGACGTCAAGCTCCAGCGCCTCCTTGAGTCCGGCGGAGAAGCCCATGGCCTCGTAAGCCCGGTTGATCGCCTGCTTGGTCAGCTTGACCGCCGTGGGGTCGTTGGCGGCGACGCTGCGCGCCATCAGCAACGCCGCTTGCAGCTGCTCGCCGTCGGGGACGACGCGGTTGATCAGCCCCAGCTCCAAGGCCCGCGCGGCGCTCACCCGGTCGTCGCCGGTCAGCAGCAGCTCCTTGGCCGCCTTGGCGCCGGTGATCCAGGGCAGGAGCAGGGCGACGATGCCGCTGCCGAATTTCACCTCGGGCCAGCCCAGGCGCGTGCTCTCGGCGGCCACCGCCAGATCGCAGGCGATGGCGATCTCGCAGGCCGAGCCGAGGCAGTAGCCGTGCAGCGCCGCGACGGTCACCTTGGGCGAATGCCAGAACCGCAGGATGATGTCGAAGTCGTGCTGCAACTCGGCGCGGGCGCTTTCCTCGCTCGACCAGTCGCCGCCGCCGAGGTCGAAGCCGGCGGAAAAGGCGCGGCCTTCGCCGTGGAGCACGATGGCGCGCACCGCGTCGCTCGCTTCCGCCTGATCGAGCGCGGCGTGCAGCTCGTCGATCATCGCCGCATTGACGGCGTTGAGCTTGTCCGGGCGGTTCAGCGCGATGATGCCGAGCCCGCCGTCCTCGGCATAGCGGATGGTCGCGAAGTCCAAGGCTATCTCACCCCTTCCATCTCACCCCTTCCACAGGCCTTCCCTGCGCACGTCCTCCTGGGCCCTGGTAATTCCCTCGCGCAGGAGCTCGACCAGGCGGTCGATCTGCGGCTTGGTGATCACCAGCGGCGGCGACATCACGCACATGTTGATCAGCGGCCGCACGATCAGGCCCAGCGCCTGGCAGTGCTCGTCGATGCGGGTGCCGATCTCGTAGTCGAGTTGCAGCGCCTCCTTGCTGTCCCGGCCGATGACGCATTCGACGCAGGCCATCAGGCCCATGCCGCGCACGTCTCCGACGATGGGAATGTCGTGCAGTTCCTGCAGGCGCTCCTGAAAATAGGGGCCGACCTCGCGGACATGCTCGAGCAGTCCGTCGCGCTCGATGATTTCGATGTTCTTCAGCGCCGCGGCGGCGGAGACCGGATGTCCCGAATAGGTGAAGCCGTTCGAAAACACGGCGCCGGTATCGTCTTCCGCCCGCACCGCATCCATCAGGCGGTCGGAGATCAGCACCGCGCCCATCGGCACGTAACCGGAGGTCAGCCCCTTGGCGATGGTGATGATGTCGGGGACCATGTCGAAAACCGCCTCCGAGGCGAACCAGTGGCCGAGCCGGCCGAAGGCCGTCACCACCTCGTCGGCGATGTACAGCACGTCGTGTTTCCTGCAGACCTGCCAGCACTTCCTGTGATAGCCGGGCGGCGGCACGATCACCCCGCCGGAGGCCATGATCGGCTCGGCAATGAAGGCGGCGACCTTGTCCGGCCCCAGCTCGAGAATCTTGTTCTCAAGGTCCGCGACCTTCTCGGCACAGAAGTCCTCGACGCTCATCCCGTCGGGCCGGCGGTAGGGATTGGGCGAGGGCAGGTGGTGGACGAAGCCGCGCTCGAAATCGAGATAGCTCTTGTCCCGCTCCTTGCCGGAGCAGGAGGCCGCCAGGTAGGTCGAGCCGTGGTAGGCGTTGGCCCGCGAGATGATGTGCTTCTTCTCCGGGCGGCCCAGGTAGTTGTTGAAGAACATGACAAAGCGCAGGGCGGAGTCCACCGCCGTCGAGCCGCCGGTGGTGAAGAAGACGTTGTTGAGATCGCTCGGCGCCAGCTCCGCCAGCTTCGAGCCGAGATTGGCCGAGGGCAGATTGGCCAGGCTCCAGGGGCTGTAGTAGGCCATCTGCCGGGCCTGATCGGCCATGGCGTCGGCGATCTCCTCGCTGCGGTGGCCGACGTTGACGCACCACATGCCGCCGGGGCCGTCGATCAGCTGATTGCCCTCGGTGTCGTAGACGAAGATACCTTCGGAGTGGCCGATGACGGTGCGCTCCCAGGTGCCGATCTGATTCAGATCCTCCCAGGGATGCACGACGTGACGCAGCTTTTCCTGGATGTCGTCACTGCCGTTCCCGGGATTGCTCCCGGTCGCGCTGTCGCTCTTGCTTTTCATCGGTTATCCTCGCTTTCTCGCATTCATTCCTGGGCGTTCCAGCCCGATTTCCCCCGAGGTCTTTTCCATGCCTGCCCTGCCTCTGAACCCCGACGTTGTCGTTGTCGGCGCCGGCGCCGCCGGCCTGGCTGCCGGACGCCGCCTAATGGAAGCCGGCCGCGAAGCGATCGTGGTCGAAGCGGCGGCGCAGGTCGGCGGACGCTGCATCACCGATACGGCGACCTTCCCGATCCCCTTCGACCGGGGAGGGTCCTGGCTGCACTGCGCCACGGCCAATCCGCTGACCCCGATCGCCCGGGGGCTGGGCCTGACCATCGTCGAGGACCAGCACATCCCGCGCCTGGTTCACGCCGACGGCCGCCTGCTGTCGGCGCGGGAGATCGCCGACTACATCGCCTACAACGACCGGGTCTATGCGCTGCTGCAGGAAGCCGGAGACGCCGGGCAGGATGTCGCCGGCAGCAGCCTGTTGCCGCAAAGCCCCTACCGTCACTGCGCAGAAACGGTGCTGTCCTGGATCCACAGTATCGACCCCGACGGCCTCTCGACCCTCGACTACAGCCGCTTCGTCAAGGCCGAGGGGGAGTGGCTGCTGCGCGAGGGGCTGGGCACGGCGATCGCCCGCCACGGCGCCGAGGTGCCGGTCGCCCTTTCCACCGCGGTCACCGAGATCGACCTGACCGGCGCCACGCCGCGCGTCGTCACGGACCACGGCGCGATCGAGACCAAAGCCGTGATCGTCACGGTTTCGACCGGGGTGCTTGGCGCCGGGCAGATCCGCTTTACGCCGGAGCTGCCGGATCGCAAGCGCCAGGCCATCGCCGACCTGCCCTGCGGCGTGCTCAACAAGACCGCGCTGCTGTTCGACGGCGGCCTGCCCGACGCCGGCCCCGACGACCGCTACAGCTACTTCCCGGCCGCCGGACAGGGCATGGGCGTGCGGGCCAACTACCTGGGCAGCGACCTCGCGATCTGCTTTACCGGCGGCGGCTTCGGCATCGCCCTGGAGGAAGCCGGGCCCGGTACGGCCACCGACTTCGCGCTGGAGGGTCTGACCGCCGCCTTCGGCAGCGAGGTCCGCAAGCGCCTGATCAAGAGCGACGAGACCCGCTGGTGGACCAATCCGCTGACCCGCGGCGCCTACAGCGGTGCCAGGCCGGGCCGGGCCGACGCGCGCTTCACGCTCGCCGAGCCGCTCGAGGGCCGGCTGTTCTTCGCCGGCGAGGCGACGATTCCCGAGTGGACGGCCACCGTCGCCGGCGCCCACCTTTCGGGCATCCGCGCCGCCGAGGAAGCTCTCGCCGAACTGGTCTGATCTCTCCCGCGCCAGGCAAGCCATGTCCTAGCCCAGCCGAATCCAGGCGGACTTCGACTGGGTATAGCTGAGCAGGCTCTCGAAGCACTTGTCCTTGGCGTTGCCGGACTGCTTGTAGCCGCCGAAGGGCTGAGTCATGTCGCCCTCGTCGAAGCAGTTGACCCAGATTACCCCGGCCTCGATCTCGCGGATCAGGCGGTGCGCCGTCGAGAGGTCGCTGGTCCAGACGCCGGCGGCGAGGCCGTAGATGGTGTCGTTGGCGATCTCGATGGCGTTCTCCAGGCCGTCGACCTCGATCAGCGAGGCGACCGGGCCGAAGATCTCCTCCTGGGCGATCTTCATCTTGTTGTTCACCCCGGTGAACAGCGTGGGATTGACGTAGGCGCCGGCCGAGAGGTCCTGGGGCACGTCGCCGCCGAACTCCAGTTTCGCACCCTCCGACTTGCCGGCCTCGATCAACCCGAGTACCCGGGTCTGCGCCTCCTTGGTGACCAGCGGCCCCATGGTGGTGTCGGGATCGAGGGGGTCGCCCGGCGCGTAGGCCGTCTTGCCTTTCTCGATGAACTTGCCGATGAAGTCCTGGGCGATCTTCTTGTCGACCAGCAGCCGCGAGCCGGCATTGCAGACCTCGCCCATATTGGCGTAGATGCCGTTGTAGGCGCCCTCCACGGCGCGATCGATATCGGCGATGTCGCCCATGAAGACCTGCGGCGTCTTGCCGCCGCATTCCAGACTCACCTTCTTCATGTTCGACTGACCGCTGTACTGCAGGATCAGCTTGCCGACCTCGGTCGAGCCGGTGAAGGTCACCTTGGCGACGTCGTTGTGCAGCGCCAGCGCCTTGCCCGCGGTCTCGCCGTAGCCGTTGACCACGTTGAAGACGCCCGGGGGACCGCCGGCCTCGACGAAGAGCTCGGCCATGCGAATGCAGGACAGCGGCGACTGCTCGGCGGGCTTCAGCACCACGGAGTTTCCGGCGGCCAGGGCGGGCGCGACCTTCCAGGTCGCCATCAGCAGGGGATAGTTCCAGGGCGATATCGCGCCAACCACGCCGAGCGGTTCGCGCAGGATGTAGTGCAGCACGTCGGCCTCGGTCGCGGTCACCGCGCCCTCGACCTTGTCGATGCACTCGGCGAACCACCAGAAGGTCTCGCAGACCGCCGGCAGGTCGATGCCGATCACGTCGGAGATCGGCTTACCCATGTCGAGGGTCTCGAGCACCGCCAGCGCCGCGGCATGCTCCTCCAGCACCTCGGAAAAGCGGTAGAGCACCGCCATGCGCTCGCGCGGCGCCATCTTTGCCCAGACACCGGAGCGGTAGGCCCGCTTCGCCGCCTGCACCGCAATGTCGATATCCTCGGCCGTCCCCTCGGACATCTCGGCGATCACCTCGCCGTTGGCGGGATTGATCGTGGCAAAGCGCCCGCCGGCCTTGGCGTCGACATAGGCGCCGTCGATGAACAGGCGGGTCTCCGGCTTGGCCGCTTCGGCCAGGGAATGCCACTTGGCCCTGTCGTAGCCGGTGAGGGTGTCGAAATCCATTTTGCTTCTCCTCTATGCAGAATCCTGGGCACGCAGCACGACCGCATCGACGGCGACACAGCCGTCGCTGCGCAGGATGATCGGGTTGACGTCGATCTCGCTGACGAGATCGCCGAGGCCGGCGGCCAGCACGGAAAGCCGGGCCGCCGCCTCGCAGAAAGCTTCAATGTCGCAGGCCGGCGCGCCGCGCAGGCCGTCGAGCAGGCGGCGCATCTTCAGCCGGTCGAGCGCCCGCCGCGCCACCGCGGCGTCGAAGGGCGGACGCAACAGCGTAACATCGCGCAGCAGCTCGGCGTGAATCCCGCCGATCCCCAACAACACCGTGGGGCCGAACTGCGCGTCGGTCTTGACGCCGAGGATCATCTCGACGCCGCCGCCCTCGACCATCGGCGCCACCAGCACCCGTTCGCCGAGCCGCAGCGCCATCTCCTGATAAGCCTCGGTAACGGCTTCGCTGCTCAACAGACCGAGGCGCACGCCATCCACGTCGGACTTGTGCAGCACGCCGGGCATCGCGGTCTTCAGCACCACGGGGAAGCAGAGCTGTCCCAGGGCTTCGCCCAGGCTCTCCAGGCTTTCGGCGACCAGCGCCGGGACTGTCGGAATGCCAAAGTCGGCGAGCAGCCGCAGCCCCTCTGCCTCGTCCAGCGCCGCGCCAACCGAGAGCCGGTGGCGCCAGCCGGCAACGATCTCTTCCGGCACTTCTGGCGGCAGCATCGGCGGCAGGGTGCGGAAATCGCGGTAGGCGAAGGCATGCCGCAGCGCCGAAAGGAACAGCGGAACGCCGTCGAGCACGGGGATGCCTTCGCGGGTCAGCTCCACCGCCAGCTCGGAAAAGCCGCTGCCCTGATGATTGGAGACGATGAAGACCGGCTTGCCGGTGGCCGCCTGGGCGGCACGGGCGAAGATCGGATACTCGCTGTGCACCTCGCCGCCCGGCGCGCGGTCTGCGACGATGGCACCGAGAGAAGTTCCCTCGTCCTCCATCATCGCCCGGAAGCAGTCGGTGAAGATGCCATAGTAGTCGTTGCCGGTCCCCCAGGCGTCGAGCGGATTGACCGCCGGCAGGCCCGGCTCGAGGCGAGCCTCCAGCTTGCTGACAGTGGCCGGAGAGAGCTCCGTACAGGGTACCCCGGCGTCCTCGGCAAGATCGATGAAGAGCTCGCGCTCGCCGCCGGAATCGTGGATCGCGGCCAGGCCGCCAGGGCCGACGGCGTTGGGCTGGGCCAGGACCATCAAGGTCATCGCCATCTCGTCGATGGAGTTCACCCGGATCACGCCGTAGCGCTCGAACAGCGCCTGGTAGGCGCCGTCGTCGCCGACCAGGGCGCCGCTGTGGCTGGTCGCCAAGGCCGCCGACTTGGCGCTGCGGCCGAGCTTCAGGGCCACCACGGGAATGCCCTTGGCCGAGGCCTTCTCCAAGGCCGCGGCGAAACCCTCGGGATCGCGCGCGGTCTCCATGAACAGCGCCGCCACCCGGGTTGTCGGCATTTCCAGGGCGAAGTCGAGGTAGTCGGCGAGCGTGGTCACCAGCTCCTGCCCCGGCGAGACCGCGAGGTTGTAGTCGATGCGCGCCTCTGAATCGACCAGGGCGCAGAACACCGAACCGGAATGGGTGATCAGGGCGACGTTGCCGGCGCGATGGTCGGGCCGGGTACGGAATCCGCAGCACCAGATCTTGTCGGCGAAGTTGTAGAAGCCCATGCCGTTCGCGCCGCAGAGGGCGACCCCCGCCTCCCTGGCGATCTCTGCGACCCTACGGGTCAGCGGTGGATCGCCGTCCTCGGGCAGATAGAGACTGGAATAGATCGTCGCCGCCTTGGCGCCGCGCGCGATGGCGGTCTTCAAGGTCTCCTCGACCGCTGAATTGGGCACCGCCAGAACCACATGTTCTGCGGCCTCCGGCAGATCGCTAAGCGCGCCGTAGCAGGCGACCCCCTCGACCGCGTCGTAGCGGGGATTGATCGGATAGAGGCTGCCCGCGTAGCCGCCATGGACAAGCTGGCGGATCACTTCGTTGCCGACGGAGTTCGGGCGCGTCGAGGCGCCGACCACGGCGAGCGAGGTGGAGCGCAGGAGAGGATCGAGACGATGCGGCAGCATGGCGCGGCTCCGGCTCAGAAATCCCCCGGAGGCGTCGCGCGGCGGCGCTCGGGGGCGAAGAACGGCCGGTCCACCACCTTGCAGCGGACCATCAGCTTGTCCCACTTCAGTTCCTTGAGCACGTAGATCTCCACCCAGAGGTCCGTCCTGATGCTGTCTCCATAGGGCCGCCGGAAGGAAGCCAGCGCAATGTTCTTCTTGCAGGTCGGCGACCACATCGCCGAGGTGATCTGCCCGACCTCGACGTTCTGGCCATGGTAGATCAGGGCATGGGGCGCGGCCTTGTTGCCCTGGATGTCGAGGCCGACGAGACAGTACTGTGAGCCCTTTTTCTTCTCATCGAGTAGCGCGCGGCGGCCATTGAAGTGGCCCTTGCCGAAATCCACCAGCCACTCGAGGCCAAGCTCGAAGGGCGAGCGCCCACGGGTATGGCGCAGCGCCTGATCGGCCGGCACGAAGTCGACGGTGGGCAGAATGAAGCCCGCCTCGATCCGCGCCAGATCGAGCGCCGCCGAGCCGGCCGGACGCAGGCCGTGCAGCGTCCCGGCCTCGAACAGCCTGTCCCAGACCGGCAGCGCCGCTTCCGGCGCCATCCACAACTCGTAGCCGAGATCGCCGGTAAAGCCGGTGCGCGAGATGGAAAGCTTCTGGCCGTCGAGATCGAAGTCCCGGACATCGAAGGGCTTGAGCTGCTCTAGGCCTTCCAGTCCGCAGCGCCTCAGCAGCGCGCAGCTCGCCGGCCCCTGCAGCGCCAGGCCGGCGATGTCCCAGGTCACCTCCTCTACCGCGACATCGAAGCCGAGGGCGCAGTCGAGCAGCCAGTCGAGATGGCGTTCCTGGCAGCAGAGCCGGAATTCGCTCTCCCCGAGCCGGAACAGTGTGCCGTCGTCGAGCGCGTGGCCGGCATCGTTGCACCACACCACGTAGGCGACGCGGCCCGGCTTCAACTTGGCGACGTCGCGAGTCACCAGGCGGTTGCAGTAGGCCTCCGCCTCGGCGCCCGAGATGCGATACTTGATCATCGGCGAAACGTCGTAGAGCGTCGCCGCGTTGCGGATCGCGAAGTACTCCAGCTCGCTGTTGAAATAGCTGTTGGGCACGGTGTAGCCGGCCCAGCGCTGCCAGTCGTTGTTGAGGTTGAGCGCCGCCGTCCGCTCGTGGAAGGGCGTGCCGCGGACCCGGACCTTGTAGTGCTCCTGCTCGACGTCGAGGGGCATCAGCGCTTCTCCCGCGCGATCACCTGCCGCGCTGCGTTCATTCCGGCCGCGCCCATCACCCCGCCGCCGGGATGCGCCCCGGCGCCGCAGAGATAGAGGCCCGGCAGCGGCGCCGCGTACTGATGGGCACCGGGCACGGGGCGGTTCATCAGCAGCTGATCGACCGCCAGTTCGCCATGATGCCAGTGGCCGCCGGTCATGCCGAAGCGCTTTTCCAGGTCGATCGGCGTCAGCAGCTCGGCCGCGACGATCTGCTGCTCGATCTTTGGGGCGTAGAGAGCGATGCGGTCGATCAGCCTTTGCTTGAAGCTCTCTCTTGTCCTGTCCCAGCCCGCCTTCAGCGCATAGGGGGCATAGATCGCCACGGCCGAGAGGACATGCTTGCCCTCAGGCGCCAGCGAGGGATCGCCGAGGCTCGGGATCACCAGCTCCATTGCCGGCGCCGCGGAAGCTTCGCCGTACTTGGCGGCGTTAAAGGCTTCCTCGACCTCCATGATCGAGGGCGCGATCACCAAGCGGCCCCTGATCTGCGCTTCGCTAAGGCCGGGGATTTCCGGCCGTCCGTCGAGGGCGAGATGCAGCTTGGCAACGTCGCCGCGGCTGCGCAGCTTGTGAACCCGGCGCACGAAACCGGCATCGAGATGCCGCGCGCCGAGCAGGCAGAGGAAGGTCGTCTTGGGATCGGCGTTGGAGACCACCGTCCTGGCCGTCACCACCTCGCCGCCGTCGAGACCGACGCCGACGGCGCGGTCCTGCTCGACCAGGATCTGCGCCACCGGACTGCCGGTGCGGACCTCCGCGCCCGCGGCCTCGGCAGCCTGGCGCAGGGCAGCGGTGACGCTCCCCATCCCGCCGGCCGGCAGCGCGATCCGCCCCTGCCCGCCGGAGACTTCTCCAGCAAGGCGATACAGCAGGGTCAGCACCGTGCTCGGCGAGCGCGGCCCCAGGTGGGTGCCGAGTACGGCGTCGAAGGACAGGGCGCCCTTCAGCAGGTCGCTCTCGAAACGCTCCTCCGCCAGGTCGGCGACGTTCATCAGCACGATGCGCAGGAACTCGCGCATCTCGACGCGGCCGAGCCTGCGGATGCTCCAGCCGAGCTTGGCAAGGGCGATCTTGTCGGCGAGGCCCATGCCTTCGCCCAGCCGCGGCGGAACCTGAGACAGCATCGGACGCAGCGCCGCGGCAAACCGCAGCAGGCGCTCGTGGAGATTGGCATAGGCCCGGGCATCGTCGGGCGAGACGCCCTCGACGCTCGGCCCCTTGAGCGTGACATGCGCGCCGTCCCGCGCCAGTGCGACGGTCGCCAGATCGTCGGCGGCCAGCTTCAGGCCATGCTTTTCCAGCGCCAGATCGGCAAGCACCTTGGGGTGCAGCTGATAGAGCAGGTGGGCGCCGCTGGAGACCTTGAATCCGGGCGAAAAGACTTCCGTCTTGGCGGCGCCGCCGGTTTCCTTGGCGGTCTCCAGCACCACCACCTTGCGGCCGGCCTTGGCCAGATAGGCGGCGCAGACCAAGCCGTTGTGGCCGCCGCCGACAATCGCGACATCGTAGCCCGCGCTCATTGCACCGGCTCCCGCACCGTCTGCGGCGCGTCGAGGTCGCGCAGCATCTCGCGCGCCGCGTTGGCCCCGGGGGCGCCCATCACGCCGCCGCCGGGATGCGCCGAGGAGCCGCAGAGATAGAGCCCCTTGATCGGGCTGCGGTAGTCGGCATAGCCGGGCACCGGGCGGTTGAACAGCAGCTGGTCGAAGGTCAGCTCGCCCTGGAAGATGTTGCCCTCGGTGAGGCCGACCTCGTTCTCCAGGTCCCAGGGTGTGCGCACCTCGGCATGCAGGATCAGGTCGCGGAAGTTGGGGCTGTACTGGGCGATCTGGTTGAGCACAGTCTCGCCGAAGGCATCGCGGTTGGGGCCGTCCCAGACCTCGCCGTCCGCAAGGTGAGGCGGCGCGTACTGCACGAAGACGGTCATGTAGTGCTTGCCCGGCGGGGCCATGGTCGGATCGATCCGGGTCGGAATCAGGGTGTCGAGATAGGGATCCTTGGACCAGGTGCCGCGCTTCCAGTCGTCGTAGGCCCGCTCCATCCGCTCCATGCTGTCGGAGAAGTGGGTGTCGCCGCGCAGCGCCGGACAGTCCTTTGGCACCTGCGGAAAGTCAGGCAGGCCGTCGAGAGCGATGTTGAGCTTCCCTGAGGAACCGCGAATCTTGAAGTTCCTGACCGCGGTCAGGAATTCGCCAGGAAGCTCTTTCGCCTCGACGGCCTTAAGGAAGGTGCGCTTCACGTCCATGTTGGAGACCACGGTCTTGCCGTGGATTTCATCGCCGTTCTCCAGCACGACGCCGCGCGCCTTTCCGTTGCGCACCAGGATCCGCTCGACGCCGGAACCGGTGCGTATCTCTCCCCCCTCCGCCTGCAAGGCGGAGGCCATGGCCTTGGTGATCGAACCCATGCCGCCGCGGGCGAAGCCCCAGGCGCCGATGTTGCCGTCGACCTCGCCCATGTAGTGGTGCAGCAGCACGTAGGCCGAGCCCGGCGAATAGGGGCCGAGCGCGGTGCCGATGATGCCGCTGCCGCAGAGATGCGCCTTGACCACGTCGCTCTCGAAATACTCGTCGAGGAACTCGGCGATCGACATGGTCCAGAAGCGCAGGGTGTCGTACATCTCCAGCTCGCCGAGGCCGTGGAAGGCCTTCCCGAGATAGAGCAGCTCGTTGATGTCGCGCGGCCGGAAGGAAGTCGGGTCCGGCGGCGGGCGCATCAGCAGGGGCTTGATGAAGCGGCATTGGCGCATCAGCTCGGCGGCGTAGTGCTCGTAGGCCTCGGCGTCGCGCGGCGAATGCCGGTAGATCTCGCGATAGTGCGCGTCGTGGTCGTCGTAGTTGGCGAAGTAGTCGCCGTTCTGCATGAAGGTGAGGCCGCCCTCGTAGGGGATCACCTGCAGGCCATGACGCGGCAGATCGAGGTCGCGGACGATCTCCGGCCGCAGCAGACTGCAAACATAGGAGCAGTTGGAGTAGGTCCAGCCCTCGTAGAGCTCGCGGCTGACCGCGGCGCCGCCGACGAAGTCGTTGCGTTCGACAACCACGACATCGAGCCCGGCCTTGGCCAGATAGCAGGCTGCCGTCAGACCGTTGTGCCCGGCCCCGACGACGATGGCGTCGTAGCGCTTCATGCCGCGTCTCCGCCTGCCCCCGAAATCAATTGGCGCCTTCCGCTGCCAAGGGCGGGTTATCCTTGAGATACTCCAGAGTCTCGTCGACCGCCGTCTCGAAGCCGCGCAGGGTCTCCTCGAGGCAGGCCTGGTCGTGGGCGGCGCTGATGAACCAGGGCTCGCGGGAGTCCGGCTCGCAGAGCACGCCGTTCTCATGCAGGAACTGCGCCAGGGTGTCGTAGAAGGTGTAGTCGCTGTTGACCCAGTCGCGGTAGTCGCGCGGCGGCGTCGCGCTGAAGAACAGCCCCATCATCGACGGATGGCCGACGAAGGAGTGGGCGATGCCGCGGCGCGAAAGCACCTTGGTCATGCCGGCTTGAAGTTTCTTCCCGTAGGCTTCGATGTCCTCGAGCGCCGAGGTTTCGTCGAGAATCTCCAGCGTTTTCTCGGCGGCCGCCAGGGAAACCGAGTGGGCGGTATAGGTGCCGCCGTGGGCGACGCCGTCGCCGATCATGCGCATGATCTCCTCCCGGCCGGCCAGCACCGAAATCGGATAGCCGTTGGCCACCGCCTTGGCGAAGGTGCAGAGATCGGCCTGAACGCCCATCAGCTCCTGCACGCCGCCGCGCGCCACCCGGAAGCCGGTCTTCACCTCGTCGATGATCATCACGACTCCGTATTTGTCGCAGAGCGCGCGGGCGTCGCGCACGTACTGCGGATCGGCGGCGATTGAGCAGCAGTTGCCCATGATCGGCTCCATCAGCAAGGCGCCGATATCGTTGCCGCGCACCTTGAGAAGATCTTCGAGGTGGTTGGCGTCGTTGAGCGGAGTTTGATAGATCAGCCGCTTGAGCAGGCCGGGCACACCCTCGCTGTAGGGCAGCAGGTCGGGGGCGCCGTCGGCGGGATCCCAGTCCTCCACCTCGGTGTACCAGAGCACCGAATCGAAGAGGCCGTGGTAGCCGCCCTCGACCACCACGTAGGAGTCCTTGCCGGTGTAGGCGCGAGCGAGGCGCAGCGCCGCCATCACGGCTTCTGTGCCGGAGTTGGAAAAGCGCACCAGCTCGGCCGCCGGCACCATCCTGGAAATGCGCTCGGCCACCGCCAGCTCGCGCTCGGTCGCCAGGGCGAAGACGCCGCCGATCTCCATGCCGGCACGCGCGGCTTCGTCCACGCGCTCGTCGGCATAGCCGAGAATCGCCGGACCGTAGCCGAGGCGGTAGTCGATGTATTCGTTGCCGTCGATGTCCCAGATCCGGGCGCCTTTGCCCCGGTCGATGTAGATCGTCTTCTCCTTGCCCCAGTAGCGGAAGTTCGACGCCACCCCCAGGGGGAGCTTGCCGATCGCCTTCTTGAAGTGAGCGTTACTGCGGTCGAGTGAGCGTCCATTCGGGCGCATGAGTCTCAAGGCCTCTTGTTGTTTCGATGACTTTCTTATTCATCGATCATGACAGCCGCGATGCGGTGGGTCCAGAAATTTTTGAATGATCGTTCAACCAAATAATTGCTCCAGCCATCTATTTCAGTTATGTTTTTCGAAATGCTGCTGATAATATTCGAGAAACATTCAATGGATTCAGACGCCTAGACGATGAAACAGAATCGCCCCGACCGGCCGATCAGCCGCAGCCAGATGAAGATCCTCCGTCGTCAGCAACTGATTGAATCGACTATTGAATCCATCGCCAAGCGCGGCTTCGCCGAGACCACCATGGCGGACGTGGCCGAGGGCGCGGGACTGTCGCGCGGCATCGTCAACTTCCACTTCGTCAGCAAGGAAATGCTGCTGAACGAGACCCTGAACTACCTGGCCAAGGAGTACCGCGAGGTCTGGAAAGGGACCCTGGAGCGCGCCGGCCCTGGCCCGGTTGACCGGCTGAAGGCGCTGGTCGCCGCCGACTTCGACCCCAAGGTCTGCAACAAGAAGAAGGTCGCGGTCTGGTACGCCTTCTGGGGCGAGGCAAAGTCGCGCCCTTATTATCAGCAGATCTGCGCCGACTTCGACCGCGAGCACCACACCGCGCTGCGCGACATCTGCCAGGAGCTGATCGACCTGGGCGACCACAGCGGGCCCAGCGCCGACCAGATCGCCACGGCCATCGCCGCCACGACCGACGGCCTGTGGCAGAATCTGTTGATCCATCCCCAGTCCTTCGACCGCGGCGAGGCCAAGCAGAACGTCTATGCCATCCTCGCCGCGCTGTTTCCCAAGCACATGACCTTCGGCCGGCTGACTGCCGCCTAGTTTAGGAAGTCTCGAACATGTCTTTCCCTCTCCCCGAGAGCGCCAGGGCCTGGCAGAGCAAGATCCGGCGCTTCGTCGACGAGGCGCTGATTCCGCACGAGGTCGAGGCCGAACTGAACGGCGGCGAGCTGCCGAAGTCCGTGCGCAACGGCCACTATGCACGCGCCCAGGAATTCGGCCTGTCCGGCATGGACGCACCGAAGAGCTACGGCGGGCTGCAGCTCAGCAACCTGGAGCAGGTCGCGATCTACGAGCAGATCGGCCGGGTCACCAACGCGCTGGGCTGGTGCTTCAGCGAAGCCCACAAGTGGATGTTCGAGGCCTGCTCCGAGGAGCAGATCGCGCGCTACGTGCTGCCGATCCTGCGCGGCGAGCGCCACGAGTGCTACGCCATCACCGAGGCCGAGTCCGGTTCCGACGTCGACGGCATCTCGGCCACGGCGCGGCGCGACGGCGAGGACTACGTGATCGACGGCGAGAAATGGTACGTCACCAGCGCCAACCACGCCGACTTCTTCATCCTCCAGGCCAAGCTGAGTGGCGGCGAGAACGACGGCGCCCATGCCCTGTTCTTCATCGACATGGACACGCCGGGCATCGAGATGATCTGCAATCCGCCCTTCAGCCACACCTACGCGGCGCACCATCCCACCTACCGCTTCCAGGAGGTGCGGGTGCCGGCAGCCAACCGGATCGGCGCCGAAGGCGCGGGCATGGACTTCGCCTATGCCTGGTTCCGGCGGGAACGGCTGATGATCGCCGCGCGCTGCTGCGGCGCGGCCGAACGGCTGATCGAGGAAGCCGGCGCCTTCGCGCGTCAGCGCATCGTCTCCGGCAGGCCGATCGCCGAATACCAGGCAATCCAGTTCATGCTGGCCGATAGCCTGACCGAGCTGTGGGCGGCGCGGCTGATGACCTACGAGACCGCCGAGGCGCACGACCGCGGCGAGGACGTCAAGGTGCTGCACGCCAAGTGCTCCATGGCCAAGCTCTATGCCTCGGAGATGGCCAACCGGGTCGCCGACCGCGCGGTGCAGATCTTCGGCGGCCGCGGCTACATGCGCGAAAACGTCGCCGAGCGCTTCTTCCGGGAACTGCGCGTCGACCGCATCTGGGAAGGCACCAGCGAGGTGCAGCGGCTGATCGTCGCCCACTCCCTGGGCAAGCGCGGACAGGAGGCCCTGATCGGCTGATGGGGATAGCCGCGGCGCCGCGGCGCACCGCTTGCAGTGGGGCGCGGAGTCGGAAAGGATGAATGCGCCCAATCAGCAGGAGACCTGAGTGACTCCAAGCAGCAAGGGCAGGAACAGGGGGAAGCTGAAACGTGGCCAGCGAAGCTGAGGCCGCCGGGCGAACGCACGCACCGACGGGGTTTCTGCCCCGCCGCCTGAACGCGCTTTTCCTCCGCAGCGAGGCGCTGCGCGGCTACCTCCTGCTCTCCCCGACCATGATCGTGATGATCGGCACGATGTGCGTGCCGATCGGCCTGACCATCGCCTACAGCTTCTGGACTCAGGATTACCTGGCGATGGACACCAGCTTCACCCTGGACAACTACCAAGAGGCGATGTCGCGGGAGATCTACCGGGCCCTGCTGCTGCGCTCGCTGATGATCTCCGGCACGGTGACCGTGCTGACCGTGGTGATTGCCTATCCCATGGCCTACTACGTCGCCTTCCACGTCCACACCAACAAGCTTGGCTGGATCATCCTGCTGTCGATTCCCTTCCTGACCAGCTACCTGCTGCGGGTCTTCGCCTGGAAGGTGATCCTCGGCTACGAGGGGGTAATCAACTCCGGCCTGATCGGCCTCGGTCTGATCGAGGAGCCGCTGGCGGTCCTGCTCTACAACCCGACCTCGGTGATCATCACCCTGACCCACGCCTGGGCGGCCTTCGCCATTTTGCCGATCTTCGTTTCCCTGGAGAAGATCGACCGCTCCCTGCTCGAGGCCGCGACCGATCTCGGCGACGGGCCGGTGATGCGTTTTCTGCGGGTCACCCTGCCGCTGTCGCTGCCCGGCGTGATCGCCGCCTCGCTGATGATCTTCATTCCCACGGTCGGCGACTACGTGACCCCGGATCTGGTCGGCGGCCGTGACGGGCGGATGATCGCCAACATCATCCAGGCGCAGTTCGGCCGCGCCAACAACTGGCCGCTCGGCGCCTCGCTATCGCTGATCATGATGCTGGCGGTGACGATCATCTCGCTCGGCTACATTTTGATCACCAGCTTCCTGACCAAGAGGATCTCATGAGCAGCGGATCCTACATGTCGCGCAGAAACACGCCGCTGTTCATCTACGCCATCCTCTGCCTGGCGTTTCTCTACGTGCCGGTGATGTTCCTGCCGCTGTTTTCCTTCAACGATTCCCAATACATCGCCTTTCCGATCAAGGGCTTCACTCTGCGCTGGTACGAGGAGATGTGGCACAGCGGGCCGATGCACCAGGCGCTGTGGAACTCGATCAAGGTGGCCGCGGTTTCGGCTTGCCTCTCCACTCTGCTCGGCATTTTCGCGGCCAAAGCCTTCACCCGCTTCCGCATGCCGGGCAGCAAGCCGGTGATCGGCATCATCATGCTGCCGCTGGTGATCCCCGAGATCATCCTCGGCACCTCGCTGCTGATCCTGGTCAACAACATCGGCCTCGGGCTGTCGCTGATCAGCGTCACCATGGGCCACATGCTGCTGTCTGTGCCCTTCGCCGTGGCAGTGCTGATCTCGCGTTTCGAAGGCTTCGACAAATCGATCGAGGAAGCCTCGGCCGATCTCGGCGAGAACGCCTGGGGCACCTTCCGACGGATCACCCTGCCGCTGGTCTTTCCCGGCGTGCTGTCGAGCTTCCTGCTCTGCTTCGTGATCTCCTTCGACGAGTTCATCATCGCCTTCTTCCTGGCGGGCAGCGAACCGACCCTGCCGGTCTTCATGTACAGCCAGATGCGCTTCCCGCAGCGGCTTCCGGGCGTGCTCGCCATGGGCGCGGCCATCCTGATGGTCTCCTTTATCGTCATCTCCTTCGCGGAATGGGTTCGCCGCCGCGGCAGCTACGGCGGCCAAGCCGATACGGGGCTCTAAGCCATGACAGATACCTCCGCCTTCATTCGCATCGACCGAGTCTCCAAGGATTTCGGGCACTTCCGTGCTGTCGACCGGGTCGCGGTCGATATCGCGCGCGGCGAATTCTTTTCCCTGCTCGGCGCCTCGGGCTGCGGCAAGACCACCTTGCTGCGCATGCTGGCCGGCTTCGAGGCTCCCAGCGAAGGCGAGATCTACATCGACGGCCAAGCGATGTCGCAGGTGCCGCCGCACCACCGCCCGACCAACATGGTGTTCCAGAGCTACGCCATCTTCCCGCATCTCGACGTCCGCTCCAATGTCGCCTACGGCCTGCGCAAGGAGAAGCTGCCGCGCCAGGAAGTCGACCAGCGGGTCCACGACGCCCTGGCCATGGTCAAGCTCGAGAGCTACGAGGGCCGCAAGTCCACAGAGCTCTCCGGCGGCCAGCGCCAGCGCGTCGCCCTGGCCCGCGCGCTGATCAAGCGGCCCAAGGTGCTGCTGCTCGACGAACCCCTGGGCGCGCTCGACAAAAAGCTGCGCGACGCCATGCAGCTCGAGCTGCGCGCCCTGCAGCAGAGCCTCGGCATCACCTTCGTTTTCGTCACCCACGACCAGGAGGAGGCGCTGACCATGTCCGACCGCATCGCCGTGATGTCGGGCGGCGTGGTGCGGCAGATCGCGACGCCGCGCGAACTCTACGAGCGGCCGGCCAACGTCGAGGTGGCGAATTTCATCGGGCAGATGAACTTCTTTCCCGGCGAGATTTCCGGCGAGGACGGCGGCACCGCGGTGATTCAGGCCGAGCGCATCGGTCAGGTCAGATGCCGGCTGGGCGAACTGGCCGGCGGCGGCAGGTCGATCGTCGTTGCCATGCGGCCGGAGAAGCTGCATGTCTCCGCCGAAAACAGCGGCCGCGACTATGCCGTCGAGGGAGAGATCCGCAACGCCGCCTATCTCGGCGATCGCAGCCACTACTACGTGCACGTCGCCGGTAGCGATACGCCCATCGCGGTCTCGGCGCAGAACGCCGACAACGCGCTGAGCGACCGTCTGCAAAGCCAAGCCAAGGTCTGGGTGACCTGGTCCGAAGAGGCCATGGTCGTGCTGCCGAAGGAAGACGCCTAGACGCTGCCCTTCTTCTCGATCACCAGAATCCGCGCCGCGCCCTCGGGATGGGCGACATGCTCGTCGCCCCCGGCGGCGTGGCAGAACTCGCCGGCGCTGAGCAAGCGGCGATGTTCCTGCCCGTCCTTGCGGTAGTGCATGGTGACCGCCCCCTCCAGCACGACGAAGACTTCATCGCCGTCGTTGCGATGCCAGACGTAGGGCCGGTCGGTCCAGTGCAGACGGACGCTCGCGCCCTCGATCTCGGCGATGTCGAGGGCGTCCCAAGCCGACTGGCCGGTGAAATCGGAGGGGCGGAAGAAATCCATCAGACTCAATTAGCGCCTGGATGCGGAAATGAAAAGGCCGCCCGGCGACGCTCTACAGCGGGTCGCGGGGCGGCCGGTCTCGAAGTGCCTACTTGCGGCGCTTCCGACGCTTCTCGTTCTTGGAGAAGACGTCGACGAGATATGCAAAGGCAAGGCCCTTCATGTCTGGTCTCCTCTTGCTGTGTGTTCCAAGACCGATTCCCGAACCGCGCCATTGCGGCACGCCTCGACCGGTCTCTTGTCTGGCGATGCAGCGCGGGCGGCTGGGATCGCCGGGCCCGCGGCGGCGGCGTTCAGGCCGTCAGGTGCCGAAGGCTTGGCAGAGCGCCTGGATCGCAGGCGCCGGAATGAAGTAGGCGCCCTTGGTCCAGGTCTTGCCTGCGTCGTCCCATTCCCAGTCCTCGTCGAACCAATCGATCAGCCAGGCTTCCCGGTTGTTGGTCACGGTGCGCAGTCTGCGCGTGATCCCCGGGATCGCCTTCATCAGTCGCTGCGGGTCCTTGTGGCCGCTGACCGCGAGGAGTTCCCCGAGATCGGCGCGGCCCATCTTGCCGTCGCTGTGCTGACAAAAGGTCTTGAGGATCGCCCGGGAGCTCGGCGAGAGACCGCGGATCAGTTCCTTGGCTTCGCGCGGATTGAGCGGATAGGGCGTATCCCCATCGGGATCCCAGGCCTGCCCCACCGACTGTCCGGCGGTATGGCCTTGGGCCTGAGATGCAGGCTTTGCGCCCCCGTTGATCATCGGCGCCTCCGCCATACCGAAGAAGCTCAAGAGCTCCTGGCGGGTTTCGGCGCTGAGCCGCGTGAAATCCTCTTCCGAGATGACCAAGCTCACCATGGTTCGATGATATGGACTCCGTCTTTCATCAGGTAACAGGGAATATAGTGGAATGTACTTCTATAGTCAAGAAGTGACTTAAGCTCTCTTTCTCTAACTTAGAAGCCGAGTGGTCCTGCGGGGGTGACCAGGATGTTCGTCAGAGTTCGCTCGGCGTGCGCCATGCGCCAGGACAGCATCTCTTGGGCGCAGCGCAGCAGCGTCGCCTGATGTTCCGGCGCCTGGGAGAGATCCTGGAACTCTCCGGGGTCGGCCTGGAGGTCGAACAGCAGCGGCGGCAGGCCGGCGAAGTGGACATACTTGAAGCGCTCCTCGCGCAGCACGGCCAGGGAGCAGCGGTCGCTATCGATCCCCAGGGCCGCCTCCGCCTTGCCGCCGGCCACGTCGCGGAAGTCGTACTCCCAGTGCGCGGCGCGGCGCCAGGTCTCCGGCGTCCGTCCCTCGAGAAAGGGCCGCAGGGAGGCGCCGTCGCACTGCCGCGGCGGCGTGCCGCCGAGCCACTCCAGGATGGTCGGCATCAGGTCGACCGCCTCGGTGAAGCTTTCGACCGTGGAACCACGGCCGGCATCGGCTTTCTTGCGCGGATCGCGGACGATCAGCGGGATGTGAAAGGCCTGATCGAAATAGCCGTCCTTGCCGAACATCCAGTGGTCGCCGAGCATGTCGGCGTGGTCGACGGTGAAGACGATCAGGGTGTCGTCGTAATCGCCCTGGTCCTTCAGCTGCTGCACGATACGGCCGATATGGGCATCGACCTCGCTGATCAGCCCCAGATAGGTGGCGCGCATCCGCCGGACCACTTCTTCCGATATGTCCGCGGTCTTCGCCCCCTGCCCCGCGAAGTAGAAGAGCTCGCGCGGCCGGTTGAGGTAGTAGTCGAGGAAGGGGTGCTGCGCCGCCTCGGCCTGCGGACTCTCGGCGCGCTGCGGCGCCATCGTATCCGCAGGATCGTACATTTCATGGTAGGGCGCCGGCGCGGTCAGCGGCGGATGCGGATGCATGAAGGAGACGTAGGCGAGCCAGGAGAGGTCCCGGTTGACGCCGATGTAGTCGAGCAGCGCGTCGGCCAGAAATGCGGTCAGGCTGTGTTCGGCCTTGTAGAAGGCGGGCGCCAGGCTGTGCAGATGTCCCCGCTGGGCCGGATCGTCGAGCGGCGTAAACAGACCCTCGGCCGTCTCTGGCAGGCGGTAACCCTGGCGCGCCAGCGCCGCCTGCCACAGGCGGTAGTCCTCGGTCAGGCGGCAGATCGGCTCCATGCCCGGCAGGATGCCCTCGTAGCCGCGCAGCTCCGGATCGCCGGGCGCGTGCGCCCGCGGGTCCATGGTGGTGTCGCTGTAGCCGAACAGCAGCGGCCGGCTGCCGAGCTTGCGCGCCTCCAGGGCGAGATTGCCGAAGCGCGCGTCGAGCGGCGTGCCGTTGGCGATAGAGCGATGGGTCATGGCGTAAAGCCCGGTCAGCAGGCTGGTGCGCGCCGGACCGCAGGGCGAAGCCTGGGTGTAGTGATTGCGGAACAGCACCCCCTCGGCCGCCAGGGCGTCGAGATGCGGCGTCTTCACCAGGGGATGCCCCATGGCGCCGAGGCACTCCCAGCGCCACTGATCGCCGACGATCAAGAGAACCTTCTTCGGCTTCTCGGCCATTCTTCCCCTCCCCGGAGTCGCTCTGGCCGAAGCCTAACCGGAGCTTTCCCCGCAACGCATGAAATTTTCGCGGCCGGAAGCCCGCCGGCGCGGAAGGCGGCATCGCAAAGCCGTGAATTCATCTGCTGCCGCCAAGCCCCATGTCATAGACATGACACCTGAGAATCGAAGGATAGAGATCATGTGGAAACTTCTGCCGGGAGTCGCCCTCGCCCTGCTTTTCATCGCCCAGCCGGCTCTGGCCGCCGAGCTGATCGTCAAGCGCAGCCCGCATAGCGTGTCCACCACCCTCGACCGCTTGGAGAAGGCGCTGGCGCAGAAGGACATCGGCGTGATGGCGCGGATAGATCACGCGGCCAACGCCAAGTCGGTCGAGATGGAGCTGCGCCCGACCGAGCTGCTGATCTTCGGCAATCCCGCGGTCGGCACCAAGCTGATGCAGGCCGAGCAGACCATGGGGCTCGAGCTGCCGATGAAGGCGCTGGCCTGGGAAGACGCGGAAGGGCAGATCTGGATCGGCTACGAGAGCCCCGCCGTCTTCGCCGAGCGCCGCGGCCTGTCTCCCGATCACGAGGTTGTGCAGGCGGTCGCCGACGCCCTGGACGCGCTGACCGAGGCGGCAATCCAGCACTAAGCCTTGATAGCGCAGGATTTTTGCGCGGCGGCCACCTATAGGGGAAGATCCTTATCTAGGACTCCGCATCTCCCGAAGAATCTGTCATATTTCTGTAACAGCAACAGGCTCGGCCTGTAACGCTTGCAGACTATTTTCGCTCCGCTGGGATGCGGTCGGCATCCCTCAAGAGAGCGCTTTTGGGAGGTCCTAACTCGTGATCAAGAAATCATCCGCAGAAATTACCCACGCCGCCGCGCGCAGCTTCACGCGGCGCACTTTGCTCAAGGGCGCGGCCGCGACCGGCGTTATCGCCGCCGCGGCGCCCTTCATCCTGCCGAAGTCCGCCCTGTCCTCCTCCGGCGAGGTCGATGTCTACGCCTGGGGCGAGTACATCAGCGAGGACATGCAGAAGGCCTTCGAGGACAAGACTGGTATCAAGCTCAACCTCACCGTCTTCGGCAGCAACAACGAAGTGCTCAGCAAGGTCCGCGCCGGCAAGGGCGAGGGCTACGATCTGGTGTTCCCCTCGGTGACCACTCTGGTCGCCTGGTTCGATGCCGGCGAGGAAGACGGCGTCGAGCTGCTGCAGCCGATCGACGAAAGCCGGGTCGAGGTTTCGCAGCTTCAGCCGGCGATCTGGGAAAAGTCCCTCGACCTCGGCGCCTCGCGCCGCGGCGAGCGCTATGCCGTGCCCTTCAACTGGGGCACCGAGGCGGTCGCCTTCAACAGCGAGGAGCGCGATCTCAAGTACGGCGAGGTCTCCTGGAACACGCTGTGGGAGGAGGAGAACAAGGGGCTGGTCACGGTGCGCCCCCGCTCCGGCCTCACCGCCATCGGCGTGATGATCGACGGCACCGGCGAGATGATGGACAAGGCGCATCAGGACGAGACTGTCGCCAAGCAGGTGCTCGACCAGGCGCTCGACTTCGCCGTCTCCCACAAGGAATGGATCCGCACCTTCTGGAAGGACGCCCAGGCCCTGACCGGCGCCTACCTGACCGATGGCTGCGTGATCGGCCAGTCCTGGGACGGCACCGCGATCAACATGTGGAAGGAGACCGACGGCAAGATCAAGTACGTCGCTCCGAACGAGGGTGCGCTGACCTGGCTCGACACCATGTGCATCCCCTCCGGCGCCAAGAACGTCGATCAGACCTACGAGCTGATCAACTGGCTGGCGTCCGAGGAAGGCGGCGGCATGCACACCGCCCACTCGGGCTACAACTCCGCCGCCATCGGCGCCGAGAAGTACCTGGACGACCAGGCGCAGGAGCGCTTCAAGTTCATGTACGGCCCGAACGGCGAGGCGATTTCCCAGCTGTACTGGTGGAAGCCCGAGCCGGGCTGGTTCCAGCAGCTTCGCGCCGAGTACATCACCCGCTACGAAACGGCTTAGGCGCCGGGACTTTAGGCCGGCCCCGGAACGCAACGCCCGGGGCCGGTCACTCAACTTGTAAGACTTCGTGCCGAGAGGCGCGCCGGGGAAACGAGGCCAAAAGAAGGCTTCGCCTAGGCCCGCACGGAGGGGGATTCCATGGGGCAGGACGTTCAGCTTGAGAGCGTCACCATGCGCTTCGGCGATTTCACCGCCGTCAGAGACGCCAATCTGACAATCCAAGCCGGCGAGTTCTTCTCTTTCCTCGGCCCCTCGGGCTGCGGCAAGACCACCATCCTGCGCATGGTCTCCGGCTTCATCGACCCCAGCGAAGGCGCAGTGCGCATCGGCGGCGCGGATATGCGCGGCATCGGCCCGAACAAGCGGCCGACGGCGCTGATTTTCCAGAACCTCGCGCTCTTCCCGCTGATGAAGGTCTGGGAGAACATCGCCTTCGGCCTGGAGGTGCGCGGCGTCGGCAAGGCCGAGCGGCACAAGAAAGCCGAAGAACTGCTCGAGCTGATCGCCCTGCCGGGTCAGGGCGATAAGATGGTTTCCGAACTGTCCGGCGGCCAGAAGCAGCGCGTCGCCATCGCCCGCGCGCTCGCGGTCGAGCCGCAGGTGCTGCTGCTCGACGAGCCGCTCTCGGCCCTCGATCTCAAACTGCGTCAGCACATGCGCGCCGAGCTGCGCGCCATCCAGCGCGCCACCGGCGTCACCTTCATCTACATCACCCACGACCAGGGCGAGGCCCTGACCATGTCCGACCGGGTCGGCGTGATGTCGGCCGGCGTGATCGAGCAGGTCGACACGCCCGCGAACATCTACAACGACCCCTCGACCGCCTTCGTCGCGACCTTCGTCGGCGAGAACAACCCCTTCCACGGCCGGGTGGTCGAGACGCCGGAGAGCTTCGCGGTGATCGAAACCGGGCTCGGCCGCTTCCGCGCCCGCAACAAGGCCAGGATGGCGGTCGGCGATTCCGCCATCGTCTTCGTGCGGCCGGAGCGCTGCCACCTGGTCAACGGCAAGACGCCCGACAACGCCTTCGCCACCAAGGTCGACCGCATCGACCTGGAGGGCGCCTATCTCAATCTCTTCGTCAAGGGCGAGGGGCCGCGCGACCTGATCGTCCACCTGACCAACGACCAGGACCTGTCGTTCCTCTCGCCCGGCGCCGACGTCCAGATCGGCTTTAGCGCCGAGTCCGCCGTGGCGCTGCCGGAAGGCGCGATCTCCAGAGAGCAGCCTTAGGCCGAGGGGGAGCGCAGCGCCATGGAAGCCGCCCGCGATTTCCTGCGCCGCTACGGTGGCCTGATGACCGCTTACATCTTCGCCGGCTGCGGCATCTGGATGATCGGCATGATCGTTCTGCCGCAGCTGCTGATGGTCGAAAAGTCGCTGATCTACGCCGACAAGGCGGCCAGCGCCCAGGTCGCGATGACGCGGGGCGAGACCGACCGGCTGTTCGTCGAGATGGGCCGCGCCGAATCCCGCATCCGCGAGCTGGACCGCCAGATCGAGAGCATCGAGAGCGGCGAAGGCGGGGAACAGCAGCAAAGCACCGGCTCGATCCTCAACCCCTTCGCCAGCCAGTCCCCGCAGAGCGCCCTCTCCGCCGAGGAACTGGAGGCCGAGATGGCAGCCCTGACGGCGCGGATCGAGACGATTAAGCAGGAGATCGCCGAGAACGACGCGGCCTTGAAAGACCTGATGGTCGAGGCTCAGCCGAAATACGGCTTCGCCAACTACGCGGAACTGATTGCAAACGATCTCAACCGCGCAATCTTTTTCAAGACCATCTGGTCCTCGGTGATGGTGACCTTCGTCGCGCTGGTGGTCTGCTATCCCATCGCCTTCTACCTGGCCAAGGCGGCGCCCAGCGAACAGGCGGCGCTGCTGATGCTGGCGCTGGTCGTGCCCTACTGGGTCAACGAGATCCTGCGCACCTTCGCCTGGCTGATGATCCTTTCCGACGGCGGGATCCTCAATTCGGCGCTGCTCTGGCTCGGCGCGATCTCGGAACCGATCCGCTACCGCGCCGGCAACGCCGCCGTCGTGATCGGCATGGTCTACGCCTACATCCTCTTCATGGTGTTCCCGATCTACAACACCATCGACACCCTGGACAGGAACCAGCTCGAGGCCGCGCGCGATCTCGGCGCGCCCTGGTGGCGGATTCACTGGCGGGTGGTGATCCCCCACGCCAAGCCGGGCATCGCCGTCGGCTGCATCATGACCTTCATGCTGGCGGCAGGCTCCTACGCCGTGCCGCTGATCCTCGGCGGAACCCAGTCGAAGTGGTTCACCGAGATCATCTACGACAACTTCTACGAGGCGAACGACTGGGGCCTCGGCTCCGCCTACGCCTTCGTGCTGCTGGCCACCTGTATCGTCTTCATCCTGGCGATGATGAAGCTGTTCCGGGTCGGCCTGCAGGACATCGCGAAGTAGGGGCCGGCAGGGATGACCGGGCGCCTCGACTCCAACGCGCTGCTGCGCTTCGCCACGCGCGGCTATCTGATCCTGTTCTTTGCCTACATGTTCCTGCCGCTGGTCTTCATGGTGATCGCCGCCTTCAACACGCCGGGCATTCCGCGGGCGGTGCCCTTCGAGGGCTTCACCCTGAAGTGGTTCTCCCGGCTGTTCGCCAACGAGCCGCTGTGGTCGGCGGTGCTCAACTCGCTGATCATCGGCATCGGCGTGATCTGCCTGTCGATCTTCCTCGGCCTCGCAGGAGCCCTGCTGCTGACCCGCCTGCATACCCAGGCGCGCACCTTCATCTACGGCGTGCTGGTCTCGCCGCTGCTGACCCCGGGCATCATTCTCGGCATCTCGACCCTGGTGTTCTGGAACAACCTGGGCGTCGGCGGCGGCCTGCTCCTTGCCACCCTGGCTCAAAGCACCTTCATTTCGGCCTACTGCATGCTGCTGTTCATGGCCCGGTTGCAGCGCTTCGACCACGATCTGGAGGAAGCTGCGCTGGACCTCGGCGCTTCGCACCAGCAGGTATTCTGGAAGATCACCCTGCCCTTCCTCAAGCCGACCGTCCTGACCGGCGCGGTGATCGCTTTCCTGCAGTCCTTCGAGAACTTCAACACCACGGTCTTCGCCATCGGCACCGACACCACCATGACCATTCAGCTCGCCTCCATGGCGCGGCTGAGTCTCACGCCGGAGGTCAATGCCCTGGCGGTGATCTTCATCGGCCTGACCGTGGTGATCGCAATTCTCTACGAGCTGAAACGCCGGGCCGAGCGGATCAAGCAGGAGATGCAGCGCGAGGCGGCCGCGCGCGCCGACGCCGAGATGATCGAGACGGTGAGCGAGCCGGCCGCCCTGCTGGCCAAGCCGCAGCGGGCCTGAGCTTTTCGTTGCCGCCCCCGCGGCGGTAGGATGCCGCCATGAAGATCGCATTCCGCTGCCCGCCCGAACTCGAGGCGCTCTTACCCCGGCCGATCCCGGCGCGCGAGGGCCTGCCCGCGTGGCTGCGCGCCATGCCGCAGTTCGCAGAAGAGCCCGATCTCGGCTTCGAGCTGCGCACGCTCAAGCACTGCCCACCCTTCGTCGACGCCATGGGCACGGGCTTTCTGGTTCCCCTGTCCGCCGATGTCCAGGTCTCCCAGGGGCGCTTTTCCTGGGACTGGGACCTGCCACCCTCCTCCCTGGGCGAGACGACGCGGGCGCCGCTGTCCTTCCACTATCCGGCGCAGGTCGAGGGCACGCCGCTGCACGCGCCCGACACCGCCGTGATCAAGTTCAACAACTTCTGGACCGTGGAGTTGCCCGAGGGGGTATCGCTGCTGGTGCTGCATCCGATCAACCGCGAGGAGCTGCCCTTCCGCAGCCTGACCGGCGTGGTCGACGCCGATCTCTACAAGGACGCCTTCATCCAGTTCCCGGCGCGCTGGTGCGACCCCGGCTTCGAGGGAACCCTGCAACGCGGCACGCCGGTCGCGCAGTGCATTCCCTTCCGCCGCGAGGCGCTGGAACTGGCGTTCGAGGGGCTGGAAGGCGAAGGCGCCGCCGCCTTCCGCGAGGTCCAGGCCGCCCTGGCCGAGCAGCCCGGAGTCTATCGCAAGCGTTTCCGCGCCAAACGGCGGTAGAGACCGCGGCAGCGAGAACAGCCTTTAAAATTTATAAAAATCTCGGCGATCTTCACGGTTTTTAACGATTTGCTCCCTAGACTTCGAGGCGCTCACAGAGAAAGCCGCGCCATGAAGCTAATCATTCAGATTCCCTGCTACAACGAGGCGGACAGCCTGCCGGTGACGATTCGGGACCTGCCGCGGCGGATTCCGGGCATCGACAGCATCGAGATCCTGGTGATCGACGACGGCAGCCGCGACGGCACCAGCGATGTCGCGCGCCGGCTCGGCGTGCACCACGTTGTGCGCCACCGGCGCAACCGCGGCCTCGCCGCCGCCTTCCAGAGCGGCATCGACGCGGCCCTGGCGGCCGGCGCCGACATCGTCGTCAACACCGACGCCGACAACCAGTACGACGGCGGCGCGATTGCGGCGCTGGTCCAGCCGATCCTGGAGCAGCGCGCCGATATCGTGGTCGGCGACCGTCAGGTCGGCTCCAACCCGCACTTCCGCGCCCACAAGCGCCTGCTGCAGCGCCTCGGCAGCGCGGTGATGCGCCGGCTCTCCGGCCTCGACATTCCCGATGCGGTCAGCGGCTTCCGCGCCATCAGCCGCGAGGCGGCGCGGCGCATCAACATCGTCTCGAGCTTTTCCTACACCACGGAGATGCTGATCCAGGCCGGGCGGATGCGCCTCGCCGTGACCTCGGTTCCGGTCGGCACCAATGCCCCGCTCAGGCCCTCGCGCCTCTTCCTCTCGATCCCGCACTTCATCCGCAACACCGGGATCACCATGGCGCGGGCCTATGCGATGTACAATCCGCTGAAGGTCTTCGCCACCGCCGGCGCGCTGGCCGCCTTGATCGGCGTCCTGCCGATCGCGCGCTTCCTCTACTTCTACTTCGCCGGCGACGGCGGCGGCCACCTGCAGTCGCTGGTGCTCGGCGGGGCGCTGGTGATTATCGGCGTGCTCTGCATCATGTTCGGCGTGGTCGCCGACCTGGTCGGCCGCAACCGCCAGCTGCTGGAGATGACCCTGCTGCGCCTGCGCACGCTGGAAGAGGAGCGTCAGGCCCCGCCCGCCCCGGTCTCGCGGCTCGAGGTGGTTGCCGGCGGAGACGCCAGGGCGCAGCGTTAAACCCAGGTCTCCATCCGAATCAAGCCGGGCACATGAGCTCCCCCAGCAAAGCCAAAATCATGGATTTCGCTAAAATCCGCCGGATCGATGCGCTGTGGCGCGACAGCTTCTGGCTGCTGGTCATGCGATTCTTCAACCTCGGGATCATGCTGCTGCTCTCCATCCTGCTCAGCCGTACCCTCGGCGCAGAGCAGTACGGCGTCTTCGCATTCGGCCTGGCGGTCCTGATGATCGCCGTGGTGCCAGCGCGCTTTGGCTTCGATCAGTATCTTGCCAGCGAGATTCCTGCGCTGATCCACAAGCAGGCGTACGCAGAGGTCAAGGGTCTGGTCAGTTGGGCATATCTGGTCACTTTCGGCATCTCCTTGGGCATCGCAGCGACATGGGCCGCTGCCTGGGCTCTAGTCCCATCCCTCTTGGCTTTCGACCTTTGGCTTTCGACCATGATCTCGCTATGCGGGTTGCCATTCTTGGCCCTGCTGCATTGCCGCCTCGGCGTACTGCGCGGCCAGCACAAGACCGTTGCCGGGCAGCTGCCAATCGTAGTGATCCAACCCTTGGCGGCGATCCTGCTGACTGGCGCAGCGATCACAGTGAACCAGCAGGCACTGGACGGCTTGCTCTCGCAAGCTCTCTTCGCGGCATCGATGCTCGTCGTCTGCGGCCTATCCTTCGTCTTCATGCACGCCAGCCTTGAGCCCAGCTACCGGAACCTTGCCCGCTCCTATAGGGCACCTTCCTGGGCAAAGGCGGCAGCGCCCTTGATGATGGCGGGTGGCTTTTCCATTGTGATCGCCCACGTCGGCGTCATTTTCCTTGGTGCTCTGCTGGATGAAGCGGCGGCGGGGATATATCAGCCTGCGGCGCAGCTTGCCGCTTTTGTTATGCTCGCCTTCCACATGGTGAATCAGCCGCTTGGTCCAAGGATCGCGCAGCTTTTCGCGGAGGGCAAACTAGAGGTGCTGCAGCAGCTAATCACTCGGGTCGCTGTGATCTGTGCGGCGTTCTCCCTCGTCGTCTCGCTATGCTTCTTCCTCTGGGGGGCGGCGGCACTTTCGATCTACGGCGCCGAGTTCTCCGCAGCGGCACCGGCTCTCTGGATACTTACGGCCGGTTCCCTGGCTACAGTCGCCTTGGGGCCTGCGGCCATGATCCTGATGATGCTCGGTTACGGCTATCTGGTTGCGCTGCTCACAGCGGGCGGCGCAATCCTGTCCATTGTCCTCACCGTTACGCTCATTCCACTTCTAGGCATCGAAGGTGCAGCGTTCGCAAATATCGGTGCCCTGCTCTCCTGGAACCTTGTGGCAGCCTATTTCGTGATTCGCCGGACCGGACTCTATTCCTCGCCGCTGCTGCGCGTGGTCCCGGCCGCATTCCTCCGCCCGGAGCTGGCGTGATCCGAATCTGCATTTTGGCTAATGCGCGGGCGGTGCATACGCAACGCTGGGCCAAAGCCCTGGCGGAACGTGGCCACGACGTCACAGTACTCAGCATCCGTCACGCGGAAATCCCGGGCGTACAGGTCGTCACTAAATCCGTAGGGCCGATCAACTCGCCGAGCAGGTTCTGGTCCCTACTGAGCTACATGTGGCTGGCAATCGTCGCGCGCTATGTCCTAGCAAGGCTGCGGCCGAATGTGGTCAACGCCCACTACTGCATCACCCACGGCAGCATCGCTCGCTTCTCCAAGGCGCGGCCGCGCGTAGTCAACCTCTGGGGAAGCGATGTCCTTGGCTCCGGCGATCGGAAGATGGCGTTTTGGCGCCGCGTACTCCTTCGTTACTCTCTGTCCGGAGCCGACATCGTAGTCTCCACCAGCCGCTACATGGCGGAGGTTGCGTCAGGAATTCTCGACCGGCAGCCGAAAATTCATGTCGTTCCAATCGGTGTCGAGACGGATCGCTTTAAGCCCGCCCCTCTCGAAGGCGCCGACTTACCCCAAGAAGACGCGCCCGTCACTGTCGGCTTCGTGAAGACCTTCAGCGCAGTCTATGCGCCTGAGATATTCCTCCGCGCCGCCGCCCTTGCTGCAAAGGAGGCAGGAAATCTCCGCTTCGTTATGGCCGGGCGAGGGCCGCTGCTCGCGGAATGCAGAGCTCTCGCCGAAGACCTTGGACTCAGCAAGCGTGTCGTCTTTCCTGGATTCGTTCAGCACGACGATGTCCCGGAGCTGATGCGAAGCTTCGATATCCTCGTCAACTGTTCGAACAGTGAAAGCTTCGGCGTTGTCATCTGCGAGGCTGCTGCCACAGGACTCCCCGTGGTGGCAACAGATGTGGGCGGCGTGCGGGAGACAGTGGTCAATGGCGAGACAGGTCTGCTCGTGCCCAAGGAAAACCCGGCTGCATTGGCCGATGCGATCATCGCACTGACCAAGGATTCCGATCTCCGCAAACGCCTGGGGCAAGCGGGCCGGAAAATGGTCGAACGCCACTACGATTGGCGAAAAAACGTCGAGACCTTCGAAGCGTTGCTAGCCGGCCTCGCGGCCTCTGATCGATAGGGCCGCAGCTAGCGCTGGCAGATTGCGATCAAGTCAAGCGCCCGATCCATCCCTTCGTCGAGATAGAAGAGATCTTCCGTAGTCCACTGCGTCATGAAGGACCGCAATTCCTCCGGCGTCTTTTGCATGCCACTGCGCGCCGGCGTAACCCGCCGCATTGCCAACCTGACGGCTCGGAGCAGTGCGAGACCGCTCCTTCCGGCGCGCCGAGCCCGTGCCACCCGTCGCTCCTCGATAGCTTGGAGCTGCGGCGGCGCGAAGAGTCCCTCGACCGCAACCTTTGAGAACACTGCGCACAGGGTCGTGGCGAGTTCGCTCGCCTCGTACTCTCGAAGATGGAAAGGGTTCCATGGCCTCTGCCCTTTGCGCAGGCGTATGCAGCGGTTAGGTGTCGTGAACACAGCGTGCCCGTCCTTGCGGAGCACCCGCGAAATCTCGCGGAGGTAGCTATCGACGTTGTCGACGTGCTCGATCACCTGGAAGCTGGTGACAAGATCGAAGCTATCGTCGGAGAAAGGTAGCGAGCCGCCGTCGACAACCTTGTAGTCGATGTTTGCTGCGGCGTGCCTGGAGCGGGCGGCCTCGACGGCCGAGTGGGATACGTCAACACCGCACACCTTGAGTGCCCGCTCCGCCAGGATCGCCGTGCCATAGCCATTGTTGCATCCGAGATCGAGTACCTCCTTGCCCTCGGCTAGATCGGAGGCGCGGCCATAGGCACGCCGATGGATCAGGGACAGCAGGTAGGTCTCGGGCTTGTCGAAATATTGCGAGACCAGCGGGTGTTGTTCCGACTGGAACAATAGATTCTTCGAGGCCATGGCGTTGGTCATGACGTCACCGTACTGCGAACATGATTAAGTTCCGGTTGCCGGACCTCGCGATCCAGTACATAGAAGTAGAAGTTGGCGAAGGAAGTTTCACTTTCGTCCGAGCCCGGCGGAAAAGCGTTCGAAACCTCCCTAAAGAGGCGCCAGTTCGGCCTCTCACTCTCGACCCAGCGAGAAAAGGCGCGGTGCCGGACATGCGGTTCGGGAGAGGAGCAGTTTACGTTGCTTGAAAAAATCGCAATGTACTTCGACGAAGCATCGAAGACTGCGGCCATATGCGCCTCGAACACCTCGTCCTCCACAAGGTGGTAAATCACGTCCAGCGACATCGACAGCTCGTGCTTTCCGGGCTCGATTGTGCCTAGTACGGCAAAACTCATGCCGGGGTTCTGAGCAAAGCGCTCGCGGCAGAGATCGACAGCCTTTGGCGCGATATCGAGACCTAGGTATTGAGGATAGTTCGCGAGCTCCAGCTGTGCGCCGTCGCCACATCCGAATTCGACTACGGTCTCGATGCCGTGTTCAGCGACGAAGCTGTTCAGCGTCTCTGCCTTGAATTTCGCCAGGCGACCGTATGAGCCTTGCCCGGAGTTCCCGCCAGTACGATAACGCTGCTCCCAATAGGCTGAAGAGCCCGAAAACCTAAGCCTCTTGGCCTTACCATAGATTCGATGCGCCCAAGACCCCAGTACCGGCGTGTTCTTGATCATTCTACGCAGCATTCTTCGCTCCTCGCATATCTAGGCTCTCGAACAGGCACTCATCATTTCTATTCCACTCTCTTCTCCAACACAGCCAGCTGGTTACACCCGAGCTGGAAGGTCTCATAGCGGTCGAGCACGAGGCCGAATTCCTTCGCTGCCGTCTGCAGCCGTTTCTTGTTGTAGATTACGATGTGGTCGTCCATCGCGCTTCTATGGAACAGGCCGAGCGGCGCGCCGATTCGATGCACGACGTCGTTGCCGAAGGGCGTCGGCGTGGTCAGCACGATCCGTCCGCCGGGCCTGAGCGCCCGCGCGCACTGGCCGAGCAGGAAGCCTTGATTGAAGATGTGCTCGATCAGCGCGACCATCAGGATGCTGTCGAACTCCGCCTCGAAGCCGAGCTCCTCGTGTTCGATGTTGCGTTTCAGGAAGTTGGCCTCGGGATAGCGCTCTCTCGCCCTGGCCAGCGCCGTCTCCGAGTAGTCGACACCGACGTAGCGTCCGATGCGCTCGCGGCAGAGGCCGTAGAGCCGGCCGTCCGCGCAGCCGAGCTCGAGGACGTCGCCGCGCACGAGGCCGAGAGCCTTGCTCTGCCGGGTCCTGGCGATGGATTTCGAAAGCAGCGGCATTCTCCGGTCCCCCTATTGCGCTTTTGCCCCGGGGGCGCCGCGCGACGCCAGCTCGGCCACTTTCGCCTTCGCATGCCGCTCGATCGCCATGACGATCTCCTCGCCCCAATCGGGGCAGTCGGCAACATAGGCGTCGCGGCGCGCCTGCATTTCGGCGGCAGGCTCGCCCAGCAGCTCGTCGATGGCGGCGAGCGCGGCGGCTGGGCTCCGGTAGTCGGCGACACAGCGGGTCAGGCCCGCGCGGCTGAGCTCCACGACATAGCTGCGGTGCACGTCGCTGTTGAAGATGTTCGGTATACCCAGGATCGCCGCCTCGGTGGACATGGTTGCGCTCTCCCCGACGTAGAGCCGGCAGTGCCCCATGAGGTGCAGGATATCCGTCGGCTTGCCGGCATAGCGGGTGGCGGCCAGGTCCGCGGGCAGCGGCGCCTCGCTGGAAACATGCACCCGCCCCCGCGCCGAGAGATGCTCGACCAGCGCGCGCAGATGTCCCTCGGACCAGCCGGTCAGGCCGATGTCGTGATTGGCTTCCCAGGAGACGGCGCGCAGCAGGAAGTTGTCGCGCTCGGGATCGAGGCCGCTGGCCAGGGCGATCTCGCGATCCGGCGTGAAGTAATCGGGATGCAGATGCGACAGCGGCTTGACCCCGGCCAGGCGCGTCGTCCGGCCTTTCGGAGTCGGTCCGTCATAGCACTGCGGAACGTAGAGCTGGGTGATAAAGGGCCAGGTCAGCCGGTTCTGCAAGGTCGCCTCCTCGGTGTCGTAGAAGCTGACCGAGGGAATGCCGAGCAGGCGTCCGGCGTGGCTGATCGCCAGTCCGCCGAAGCCGATCATCACGTCCGGCTTGAAACGCCGCGCCGCCCGGATAACCGCCCAGTCGCGGCCGAGCAGCTCCCCGGCGAGACCGAGCACCCCCTTACCGGCGCGGGATACCGGACGATGCGCAAAGCCCAGGTCGTCGAGCACCTGGCAGGTGATGTCTTTGTGCCGCGAAAGGATCAGCACCTCGTCGCCGCGCGCTTGCAGCGTCTCGACCGCCCGCTTGAAGAAGAGGGCGTGCGCCGGATGCACGATGTCGAAGAGGACCCGCATCGCCGCCGCCTAGTAGCCGTAAAGCGGCATGGCCGCCGGTTGCTCGTCTGGCAGCTTCAGGTTCTCGCCCCACAGCAGGCGGACGCGGCTCTGGGCCACAGGGCTGGAAAGGCTGTGCGATCCAGCCTCCAGATAGCGCGACTCGCCGGGGGCAAGGGCGCGGCCGTCGATGCGCAGCGGCGCCTCGGCGAACAGCGTGTAGCTGCCGGCGAAGGTCAGCGCGAAGTCGGCGGAACTGTGCTGCGGCAGGTCGCGCCACTCCCGCCCCGCCAGGTACAGCGGTCCCCAGAAGGGCGCATAGGTGGCACGCAGCAGCGCCTCGTCCTCGGGGAACAGGCGGTCGTCCTGCGGATAGAGCTCCGCCGCGCCGCCCGGCCAGACATCGAGCACCCGCCAGTTGACGATCAGCAGCGGCGGTTCGGCCGCGTGGATGTAGGCGGCGATCCCGGCCTCGCCACGGGCGCGATACACCCGCAGGCCATAGGTCGTCATGGTGAAGATCTGGCGCGGGAAGCTCGCCACCATCCCGGTCTTGTCGATGTAGGGCACCGGCTCGGGAAAGATCTCGTGGACCACGCCCAGCACCTGGCGCTGCAGCTTCTGGCTGTCGGCCAGATTGACCCGCGCCGCCGTCGCGCCCTGCAGCGCGATGCCGGCCAGCAGCAGCGCGGCGAGCACGCGCCGCAAGGCGCCGCCGGACGCGAGCAGGGCCGAAAAGGCCAGGCCGGCGAGCAGGCAGGCGGTAGGGATCAGCACCAGATAGGCGTAGGGCCAGGCGTTGTGATAGAGGGCGACGAACAGCAGCGGCGTCGCGAGCCAGAGCAGGCGCTGGGCGCGCCGCCGCGTCTCCGCGCCGCGCAGCTCGCGCAACGCCAGGACGAGGCCGCCGAGGATCAGAACCCAGATGCCGAAGCTGGAGAGCACCGCCGTGACCAGCGTCCGCCAACGCGGCAAGAACCCCTCGGCGACGAACATCTCCCAGAAGATCGAGCCGAAGCTGGAATTACCGCTGACGCTGGTTCCTCGCGCCGGCGCCACGCTCAGCAGGAGGCTGTGCAGCCCCAGGATCGCGGCGAAGACCGCCAGGGCCGCCGCCCCGGCCAGCGCCGTGGCGAGCAGCGTCCCCCGCCGCGCCTGCGGACGCTCCTGCAGCGCGACCAGCAGCAGCCCCAGCGCCGCCGGCGCCCAGAGCACTGCCTTGATGGACAGCGCCAGGCCGAGCCCGCCGAGCGCTCCGGCGGCGATGATCCGGCGCGGCGTGGGGTCGCTCAGCAGCAGCACCATGGCCAGCAGCAGCGGCAGCAGCAGGCTGTCGGCGCGGAAGCTGGCGGCGTGGTGCTGGCTGTAGGAGAACAGCGCGAAGCAGACCGCGGCGGCAAGCGCGCCGAGCTGGTCGAGATAGCGCAGCCCCAGCCGGTAGAGCAGCCCCAGGGACACCAGCCAGGCGGCGAACATGATGCAGCGGCCGGCGACGATCTGCCCGGCCTCGGTCTCCGCCACCCGGGGCAGCCAGGAAAAGAGATGCACGTAGGAGGTCTGGATCAGGCGGGTCATCTCGCCCTGCAGATGCAGGAAGATGTTCTTCAGGAAGATGAACTCGTCCCAGTGCAGGTTCTTCAGGAAGAGTCCGCTCGCCTGGGCCGCCACGGCCAGCGCCAGCAGAGTCAGCAGCGCCGCCATGAAGGCGCGGCGCGCGCCAAGCGGGCGCGTCTGGTTCAGGGCGACATCGACCATGCCTTCGGGAGACCTCCAAAGCTCCGCGCGGGCGAATCCCCGCTGATTCCGCCGCAGCGAAGGTTTTCGCACAGCAGGGCTTTACGAAGTCCTAACCATGTTCCAGCAGGCGGCGGCGCAGCTCCGAGGGGTGCAGATAAACCATCCCCTTTGAAGCCATGGACAGCGTCTTGACCACGGCAACGTAGCTGCCCGGGTTCTGCGCCAACAGGCGGCGGTAGAGCGCCAGGGCGCCCTCCAGATCGCCGCTTTCCTGCAGGCAGCGCCCCCAGTCGAGCAGGCTCTCGGCGTCCGCGCTGTCCGCGCGTGCGTAATCGGCCGCCGCCGCCGCGTAGCGTCCCAGATCGCGCAGCAGCCGCGCCCGTTCGCCGGCCGCTTTGCGGTAATCCGGCCGCGCCGCCAGGGCGGCGTCCAGCGCCGCCAGGGCCGCGGCCTCCTGCCCGGTTTCACGCAGCAGCACGGCCTTGTTGAACAGCGCCGGGGCATAGTCCGGGGCGGCGGAGAGCACGGCTTCCAAGGTTTCCAGGGCGGCCTCGCCCTCGCCCGCCTGTCCCAGAGCGATGGCCAGGTTGGTGCGCAGGCCGCTATCCCCCGGCGTCAGGCTGTCGGCCTTGCGCAGGGCCTCGACGGCGCGCGCCGCCTCCCCCTGCCGCAGCGCCAGCAGTCCGAACAGCTGCCAGGCCGCCGCGTCCTCCGGCGTCTGGGTAAGCAGCCGGTCGAGCAGACGGCGTGCCTCGCCGTCCCTGCCGCGCTCCAGCAGGGCTTGCGCCTGGGCCAGACTCGGCGCCCCGCCGCGCCTGGACTTGGCCTGCTTTCTGCGTTCCGCCCGATTCATCCCGGCACTCTAGCGCTCCCGCCGGGCCAGGGCGACGCCCCTGGCGTTCATGCGCTCTACGCAGAGCAGAAGTGCTCTTAGGGAAATTGTCTTTGCTCCGGAAGGGTCTCATCCTCGAGGGGTTGGGAATTGGCAGGCGTTCTACGCGCCGATTTGGTCCTAATCCCCAGCGTTACCCCAATTGCGACCTTGCCCCGCCGTCTTCGGCGGGGCTTTTTCTTTCTGGCGCAGCCTGGCACCCTCGATTGACAGCGCCGCGGCAGGGCGTATGCTTCCGATCAGGCTGAAGAAGCCCAGCGGGAGAGATCGGTCCGGCACAGAGTTCGCCGGAACGGCGCCGAAGGAGCAACCGCCCCGGAAACTCTCAGGCAAAAGGACCGCTGGGTTGAAGCGCCTCTGGAAAGCAGGCTGCCGAAAGGCATCCTCACCGACGGGGTAAGCGTGCCGCTCTTGCGGCCGCCAATCTCTCAGGTCCAACGACAGAGGGGGCCATGACTGCTTCGGTGAAGCGGCGTGCCCCCTAGCGTTCGGACCGAAACGAGAGATCATGCCGCCAGCTGAAACCAGCGACCCTCCCCTCAAGCGTACCGCGCTCCACGCGCTGCATCAGGCCCAGGGCGCCAAGCTGGTGCCCTTCGCAGGCTACGAGATGCCGGTCAGCTACCCTCTCGGGATACTGAAGGAGCATCTGCACACCCGCGCCGCCGCCGGGCTGTTCGACGTTTCCCACATGGGTCAGGCGACGCTGCGCGGCGCCAAGGCCGCCGCCGCGATGGAAAGCCTGGTTCCCGGCGACATCCGCGGCCTGGCGCCCGGCGAGACCCGCTACTCCCTGCTGCTCAACGAAGCGGGCGGCATCCTCGACGACCTGATGATCACCCGGCCGCGCGGCGAGGGACAGAACGACAGCCTCTTCCTGGTGGTCAACGCCGCCTGCAAGGACGCCGACTTCGCGCACATCGAAGCGCAGCTTGCCGGACGTGCGGAACTCCAGCGGCTCGAGGACCGCGCCCTGCTCGCCTTGCAGGGCCCGAAAGCCGCCGAGGTGCTGGCCCGGCACTGCCCACAGACCGAAGACCTGCTGTTCATGACCGTCGCCCCGCTCGCCGTCGCCGGGATCGACTGCCTGGTCAGCCGCTCCGGCTACAGCGGCGAGGACGGCTTCGAGTTGTCCCTCGCCTCCTCGCAGGCCGAGAGCCTGGCCAAGCTGCTGCTCGACGCCCCGGAGGTCGAACCGATCGGGCTCGGCGCACGCGACTCCCTGCGCCTGGAGGCCGGCCTCTGCCTCTACGGCCACGACATCGACGAAACCACGACTCCCGTGGAAGCCGGCTTGTCCTGGGCGATCGGCAAGCGCCGCCGCGCCGACGGCGGCTTTCCCGGTGCCGAGATAATCCTGAAGCAGTTGAAAGAAGGCGCGCCGCGCCGCCGCGTCGGCATCCGCGCCGCGGGACGCGCGCCGGTGCGCGAGGGTGCGGTGCTGACCGACCCCGGCGGCCGCGAGATCGGCAAGGTGACCAGCGGCGGCTTCGGCCCCAGTGTCGGCGCCCCGGTCGCCATGGGCTACGTCGAACGCGATTACGCCAAGCCGGGCACGGCGCTTACCGCCATCGTCCGCGACAAGCCGCTTGAAGCCGAGGTCGCGCGGCTGCCCTTCATCGAAACCAAATATCGCAAAGCTTGAGAAAGGCTGGGACATGAGCACCACGATCAAGTTCACCGAGGATCACGAGTGGGTCCGCTTCGAAGGCGAAACCGCCACGGTCGGCATCACCGATCACGCACAGGAACAGCTCGGCGATCTGGTCTTCGTCGAGCTGCCGGAGGTCGGCAAGAAGCTGTCCAAGGGCAAGGAGGCCGCAGTGCTGGAATCGGTCAAGGCGGCCAGCGAGGTCTACGCTCCCGCCGATGGCGAGGTGATCGAGGTCAACGAGGCCCTGAACGACGATCCCGGCACCGTCAACCGCGACGCCCAGGGCGAGGGCTGGTTCTTCAAGATGAAACTCAGCGACGTCGGCCAGCTGAACGGGCTGATGGACGAAGCCGCCTACAAGGACTTCGCCGGCTGAACCGCCGCCGTAAAGGAGAGACCCATGGCTGAAAGCCTGCACGATCTGCAGCAGCAGAGCGACTTCATCCGCCGTCACATCGGCCCCGGCCCCGCTGCCCGGGCCGAGATGCTGAAGGCGCTGGGCTACGACAGCCTAGACGCGCTGATCGACGCGGCGGTGCCCAAGGCCATCCGCAGCAGCGAGGCGATCGACCGCCTGGCGCCGATGTCAGAGACGGCGGCGCTGAGAAAGCTGCGCAGCCTGGCCGAGGAGATCGAGGTCAAGACCTCGCTGATCGGCATGGGCTACTCCGGCTGCATCCTGCCCGGTGTGATCCAGCGCAACGTGCTGGAGAACCCAGGCTGGTACACCGCCTACACCCCCTACCAGGCCGAGGTCAGTCAGGGCCGCCTGGAAGCCCTGCTCAATTTTCAGCAGATGATCATGGATCTGACCGGGCTCGATCTCGCCAACGCCTCGCTGCTCGACGAGGCGACGGCTGCCGCCGAGGCCATGGCCATGTCCCGCCGTCTATCCCCCAGCCAGTCGGAGGTCTTCTTCGTCGATTCAGGCTGCCATCCGCAGACCGTCGCGGTGCTGCAGACCCGCGCCGCGCCGCTCGGCATCGAGCTGAAGATCGGCGACCCTAACAGCGAGATGCAGGGCGGCGATTTCTTCGGCGTGCTGCTGCAGTATCCCGCTTCCGACGGCGGCATCCCGGATCTCGGCAAGCTGATCGAGACAGCCAAGAACGACTGCGGCGCCCTGGTTACCGTGGCCGCCGATATCCTCGCTCTCGTGCTGTTGAGTCCGCCAGGCGAGCTCGGCGCAGACATTGCCGTCGGCTCCGCCCAGCGCTTCGGCGTGCCGATGGGCTATGGCGGCCCCCACGCCGCCTTTTTCGCCACCCGCAGCGAGTTCAAACGCTCGACCCCCGGGCGGATCATCGGCGTCTCAGAGGACAGCAGCGGCAAACCCGCCCTGCGCATGGCGCTGCAGACCCGCGAGCAGCATATCCGCCGCGAGAAGGCGACCAGCAACATCTGCACGGCGCAGGTTCTTCTGGCCGTGATCGCCGGCTTCTACGCCGTCTATCACGGCCCCGAGGGCCTGAAGACCATCGCCCGGCGGGTCCACCGCTCGGCGGCGGTGCTGGCTGCCGGACTGAAGTCCGCCGACTGGAAACTGTGCCACGAGTCTTTCTTCGACACCCTGGCAGTGAAGACCGGCAAGGACACGGATAAGCTCTTCTCAGCCGCGGCCGAGCAGGGCTTCAACCTGCGCCGTATCGACGGCGAGACTCTGGGCATCGCCCTCGACGAGACGACCGGCATCGCCACCCTGGAGACGCTGTGGCAGGTCTTCGGCGCGACGGGCGCCGATCTCGACAGGCTCGACAAGGCTACGCCCGAGGCCCTGCCAAAGACCCTGCGGCGCGAGTCCGCCTTCCTGACCCACGAGGTTTTCAACGCCTACCGCTCGGAGACCGAGATGCTGCGCTACCTGCGCCGCCTCGAGGGCAAGGACATCGCGCTCAACCGGGCGATGATCCCGCTCGGTTCCTGCACCATGAAGCTGAACGCGACGGCGGAGATGACGCCGATCACCTGGCCGGAGTTCTCCGCGGTGCATCCCTTCGCACCTGAGGACCAGGTCAAGGGCTACCGCAAGTTCCTGGAAAGCCTGGAGGCCGACCTGCGCGAACTGACCGGCTTCGCCGGGGTGTCGCTGCAGCCCAACGCCGGGTCCCAGGGCGAATACTCCGGCCTGCTGACGATCCGCGCCTATCACGCCGACCGCGGCGAGGCGGAACGGGACATCTGCCTGATCCCCTCCTCGGCGCATGGCACCAACCCGGCCAGCGCCATCATGGCCGGACTGGAAGTCGTGGTGGTTGGCTGCGACGAGGACGGCAACATCGATCTCGAGGATCTCCAGGCCAAGGCCGAGCAGCATCGCGACAAGCTGGCCGCGCTGATGGTCACCTACCCCTCGACCCACGGCGTCTTCGAAACCGGGATCAAGGATATCTGCAAGCTGGTTCACGACAACGGCGGGCAGGTCTATCTCGACGGCGCCAACTTCAACGCGCTGGTGGGACTCAGCAAACCGGCCGAGTTCGGCGCCGACGTGATGCATCTCAATCTGCACAAGACCTTCTGCATTCCGCATGGCGGCGGCGGACCCGGCATGGGGCCGATCGCCTGCGCCGAGCATCTCGCCCCCTTCCTGCCCGGCCATCCGGTGGTGGCCTGCGGCGGCGAGAAGGCCTTTGGCACGGTCTCGGCCGCGCCCTGGAGCTCAGCCTCGATCCTGCCGATCTCCTGGGTCTATATCCACGCCATGGGCGGCGAGGGCCTGACCGAGGCGACCAAGGTGGCGATCCTCAACGCCAACTACCTGGCCAAGCGCCTGGGGCCGCACTACCCGGTGCTCTATACCGGCCAGTCCGGCCTGGTCGCCCACGAATGCATCGTCGATCTGAGGCCGCTGAAGGAAGCGAGCGGGATCACCGTCGACGACGTCGCCAAGCGGCTGATCGACTACGGTTTTCACGCCCCAACCATGTCCTGGCCGGTGGCGGGAACGATGATGATCGAACCGACCGAGAGCGAGGACCTGGCCGAGCTGGACCGCTTCTGCAACGCGATGATCGCGATTCGGGCCGAAGTCTCCCGGGTCGAATCCGGAGAATGGGACGGCAAGGACAATCCCCTGGTCAACGCCCCGCATACCGATCAGGTCCTTGCCGGCGACGCCTGGACCCATCCCTATAGCCGGGAGGAAGCGGCCTACCCCCTGCCGGCCCTGCGGCACGACAAGTACTGGCCGCCGGTCGGGCGGGTAGACAACGTCGCCGGCGACCGCAACCTGGTCTGCAGCTGCCCGCCGATGGAGGCCTATCAGGCCGCCGCCGAGTAGAAACCGGTCCTTATTAGGCGACCTTCTCCAGGCGGACGCTGCGGGAGGCCGGAAAGTCCAGGGTGACGGTGGTGCCCTTGCCGAGCTCGCTCTTGACCGAAAGGTTCGCGCCATGCAGCTCGGCGAGATGCCGGCTGATCGGCAGGCCGAGGCCGGTGCCGTCGAACTTGCGGCTGAGCGCGCTATCGACCTGCCCGAAGGGTTTCAAAGCCGTGGGGATATCGCTCTCGGCCATGCCGATCCCGGTATCGGTGACCTCTATGCGCACGCCGCCGTCCTTGCGCAGCCTGGAAATCAGGGCGACGCGCCCGCCTTCCGGCGTGAACTTGATCGCATTGGACAGCAGGTTGATCAGGATCTGCTTGATCCGCCGCCCATCGGCGAAGAGGGCCGGGACGCCGCTACCCGTATCCAGCTCCAAGGTTACGCCTTCCGCCAGCGCGCGCTCTCGCATCAACTGCCTCACGCCATCCATCAGGCGCTGCAGATCGAAATTGTCCTCGGCGAGATCGAGCTTGCCTTCCTCGGCCTTGGCGATGTCGAGGATGTCGGTGATGATTTCCAGCAGGTGAGCGCCGCTGCGGTGGATATCCTGGGCGTATTCCCGATAGCGCTCGCGCGCATCCGGCCCGAAGACCTGATCGCGGATGATCTCCGAGAAACCGAGAATGGCATTGAGCGGCGTGCGCAGCTCGTGGCTCATGTTGGCGAGAAACTCGGTCTTGGTGCGGTTGGCGGTCTCCGCCTCGTCGCGCGCCCTGGCGAGCTCCTCGGTGCGCTGCTTGACGCGGCTGCGGATCCGCAGGTTCTGTGCCAGCAGCACCGCCAGCAGCAGGGCGACGGTGAGGCTGAGCAGGCTGCCGCCGAGAATCAGCACCCGGGCAAGCTGTGTGCGCGGGCCGACCTCGAAGGTGGGCAGAACGGACCACTTCAACTCCCAGTGTGCCTGGCCATGGTTGATCCGCAGGGAAAACTCGCTTTCCACGTTCTCCGTCGTAGTTTCCTTACCCAGAATGAGATGCTCGATATCTATGGAATCCCACGCCGTTTCGTTTTGATGCAGCTGCAGTTCCAGGCCCTGGGGAATATTGCCGGTGATCCCGGCAAAGAGTTCGGAGACATTGAGCAGCCCGACCAGCACGCCGTCCTCGTAATTGTTGGGCGCCGATACTGCCATCACCGACCACCAGATGCCGTCGAGAGAAAAGGCCGGCCCCATGATGACCTTGCCGGGCAGGCGATATGCCGTGGCCACTGCGGCGCGAGTGGCGTCGCTGCTGGACAGGTCGACATGCCGAGCCAGAATGCCGTCATCGGTCGCCAGCACGATGGGGAAGCTCTCATAGCTGTCTATGGTGACGGGGCGGCGATCCAGGGCCGTCAAGTTCTGGCCGGCGGCTTTCTCGAAGGATTCGCGCTCGCGGCGAAGCACCCGCACCGCAAAAGCCAGGCTGGCAAAGCTGTATTCGGAACTCTCCCCCTGGGAGATCCGCTCCGCCTCCATCAGCTCGCCCTCGGTAACTTCATCGGAGCTGTAGAATATCGCTGCCAGGGCGCGCAGCGTCGCCTCGGTCTGGCTCAGGGCGCGATCGAGCTCGGTGGTCACCCGAACCGCCTGATGCTGCGCCCGCTCCATCCGCTCCGCGTCGGCCTGCTTGCCGATCTCGCGCCCGCCGTACACCGATGCGGCGATGCCGAAAATCAGCACCAGCACGATGGTCACCGCATGCCAGGCCGGAATCTGGTCGAAATCTTTGTTCATCTACGCACCGAAGGGAATACCGCCTAAAGGCTAGCCGGGTAGGGTTAAGAAGTGTTTAGCGCAGCGCCGGACAGGACCGATTTTCAAGGAACTATGCTAGGCTTGAGATGAAGCGGCGGCCTGGGAACAGGCGCGGACGATAGGGAGCGCGAAATGCTGGAAACGACCATCGCGGGCAGCTTGCCCAAGCCCTCCTGGCTCGCCGAGCCTGAGAAGCTCTGGGCGCCCTGGCGCCTGGAGGGCGCGGAGCTGGAGCAGGCCAAGCGCGACGCCGCCCTGCTCTGGGTCAAGGAGCAGGAGGACTGCGGCATCGACACGGTCAGCGACGGCGAGCAGTTCCGCGTCCACTTCGTGCACGGCTTCCTGCAGCACGTCGAGGGCATCGACTGGGAAAAGAAGACCAAGATGGGCATCCGCGACAACCGCTATGTCGTGGACGTGCCGACGGTGACCGCGCCGGTGCGCCGCCCGAAGCCGGTGCACGTCGAGGAGGCGCGCTACTGCCGCCGTCACACCAAGCGCGGCCTGAAGTTCACCCTGCCCGGCCCGATGACGATCTGCGACACCATCGCCGACGCCCATTACGGCAAGCGCGGCGACATGGCCATGGCCTTCGCGGAGCTGCTCAATCAGGAGGCGAAGGAGCTCGAGGCCGAGGGGGTCGACCTGATCCAGTTCGACGAGCCAGCCTTCAACGTCTTCATGCAGGACGTGAACGACTGGGGCATCGCCGCCCTGGAGCGCGCCGCAGAGGGCCTGAAGTGCAAGACCGCGGTGCATATCTGCTACGGCTACGGCATCACCGAGAACATCGAGTGGAAGAAGACCCTGGGCAGCGAGTGGCGGCAGTACGAAGGCATCTTCCCGGCGATCAACGCCAGCCGGATCCAGCAGGTCTCCCTGGAGTGCGCCAACTCCAAGGTGCCGCTGTCGCTGCTCGGCCTGCTCAAGGACAAGGAAGTGATGGTCGGCGCCATCGACGTCGCCTCCAATGAGGTGGAAACGCCGGAAAAGGTGGCGGCGACCCTGAAGGCGGCCGCCGAGTTCGTCGATCCGGCGCGGATCTTCCCCTGCACCAACTGCGGCATGGCGCCGCTGTCCCGCGCGGTCGCCGCCGGCAAGCTGCACGCCCTGGCCGAGGGCGCGGCGCTGCTGCGCAAGCAGCTCTAGAGAAATTCGGCTAGGCGCAGGCCAGTCCGGTAGATCGGCCCACCCCTTGAAGTCGAGGCGGCGAACCCCCTAATGCATCAGCGCGCAACTGCTGAAGTCGCCCCTCAAGGATGATATATCTCCAACTTCTCGGTGGCCTGGTGCTGCTGGTCCTGGGCGGCGATGCCCTGGTTCGCGGCGCCGTCGCCGTCGCCAGGCGCTTCGGCGTCTCGCCCCTGCTGATCGGGCTGACCTTGGTCGGCTTCGGCACCTCGACCCCCGAGCTGGTGACCAGCCTGCAGGCGGCTTTCCTCGGATCTCCGGGGATCGCGATCGGCAACGTGATCGGCAGCAACACCGCCAACATTCTGCTGATCCTGGGCGTGGCCGCGGTGATCTTTCCGGTCGCGACCGCCCGCGACGCTCTGCTGCGCGACGGCGGCGCGGTCCTCTTCGCCGCGCTCGCGGCGGTTGCGATCGTGCTCCATGGAGAGCTGTTCCGTTCCGCCGGCGCGATCCTCGTCGTCCTGCTGCTCGCCTATGTGCTCTACAGCTATCTGCGCGAGCGCCGGAGCGGAGGTGCGGCCGCGGCCATGCATGAAGGCGAGGTGGAGATCGCCGAGCCGGGACCGAAAGGCCTGCCGCTCGCGCTGCTCTTCGCCTTCGGCGGGATCGCGCTGACCATCCTCGGCGCCGATCTCCTGGTCAAGGGGGCGATCCATCTCGCCAGCGCAGCCGGGATTTCCGAGACCCTGCTCGGTCTGACAATCGTCGCCGTGGGAACCTCCCTGCCGGAACTGGTGACTTCGGTCGCCGCCGCCCTGCGCCGGCACGGCGACATCGCCTTCGGCAACGTGCTCGGCAGCAACATCTACAACGTCCTCGGCATCCTGGGAGTCACGGCCCTGGTCAAGCCGATCCCGGTGCCGGTGGAGATTGCCGGCTTCGACGTCTGGGTGATGCTGGGGGCGACCCTGCTGCTGCTCGTCTTCGCCGCCACCGGGCAGCGCATCAGCCGCTGGGAAGGCGCCGCGCTGCTGGCCGGCTACGGCGCCTATCTCGCCGTGCTGGCGATCCTCGCGCCCGCCGCGGCCTGAGCGCCGCCGCACGGGAATTTGCCGTTAGTTTGCGCGGCATTCGCCTTGGCTGGCGGCCTCGACGCCGGCCGCCTGCGCCTGGCAGGCATTGCCATAGGTCTTGCCGTCGCAGCCGCAGACCGGGGCATAGATCATGGTGCAGGCCTGGGGCCGCGGCCGGCACTGGCCAAGCGCCGCAGCCTCCCCGCAGCCCGCCGCCTCCGGGAGGTCGCACCACTGGTCCTGGGCACAGGCGGCCCCCGCCGTTCCTCCGCAGCTGGTCTGTGCCGCGCCGTCCTCGGGCATCTCCTTGCCCCCCTGCGCGCAACCCGGCAGGGCGAGGAGCAGTAACGTCGCGGCCAGTGCGGTCCAGAAGCTTGCCTGCATATCTCTAGCCTTTCCGGTTCTCCGCAGGGCGTCCGCCGCGGCACGCTCTGGGGCAAACCCGTGACAGGGCTTGCACTGCCGTCCTGCCCACCCACATCGCGAGGGCACCCACAATCCGGGTTACCCCAGCCCGAAGCCGCGCGCTTCCCGGCTTGGCTGCGTGACGGTTTTTGCCGCGCCCGAACTTTTCCCGCAGCCCCGCGTTGTTTTCGGGCCGAAGGGATTAACCCCAACATATCATATGTTTAAGGAGGAGCAGCGATGCAAAATCGAAACCCCGCCCCGGACCCCTATCCCACCCGCTCCGGCGACGAGGTCCGGATCCTGGAGCGCCAGGAGCCGGTGATCTGGTCGGCCAAGGGACGGACCGCCGCCCTGAGCCGCAGGGAGGAGGACTTCTACGAGGAGAACGGCTTTCTCTTCCTGGAAGCCCTGTTCAACGAGCAGGAACTCGCCGGGCTGCACGCCGAGGGCGACCGCCTGAAGCAGGAGCATAGTAGCGACGGGCGTCACGACGTGATCGTCGAGCCGGGCAGCGAAGAAGTGCGCAGCATCTTCCGCCTGCACGAGATGAGCGCGGTCTTCGAGCGCCTGATCGCCGACGAGCGCTTGCTCGCCATCGCCGAGCACATCCTCGACGACGCGGTCTACACCCACCAGTCGCGGGCCAACTTCAAACCGGCCTTCAAGGGCAAGGAGTTCGACTGGCACTCGGATTTCGAGACCTGGCACAGCGAGGACGGCATGCCGCGGATGCGCGCGCTGTCGATGTCCATCACCCTGTCGGAGAACACCCCGCACAACGGGCCGCTGATGCTGATCCCCGGCAGCCACAGGCAGTTCGTCTCCTGCCTCGGCAAGACGCCGGAGTACAACTACGCGCAGTCCCTGAAGCGCCAGCGCTTCGGCGTGCCCGACGAGCAGACGCTGAGCGAGATGGCCGCGCGCCACGGCATCGTCGCGCCGACCGGGCCGGCCGGCTCGGTACTGATCTTCGACTGCAACACCCTGCACGGCTCGAACAGCAACATCACGCCCTGGCCCCGCAACAACCTCTTCTTCGTCTACAACGCGGTGAGCAACCGGCTGGAAGCGCCTTTCTGCGGCACCGAGCCGCGCCCCGAGTTCCTGGCAACGCGCGAACGCGTTCGCCCGATCCGGCGCGCGGAGGCGGGAGAACGGGAGAAGCAGCCGGCGTAGCGCTTCATTTCGGAACGGCGGCCGCGGACACGAAAACGGGCGGCGCAGGGAAGTCGCCCGTCGCGCCGCCCGCCGGTCTTAGGTCTTCAGTCTGCTTTCATCAGCCCGCGCGTTTAGCGCAGGATGAAGCTGTCGAGGATCCGCTGCGTCTCTTCGGTCACCAGATAGACGTCGTTATTGGAACGCGCGTAGTACTGGCCTGATTCCGGCCGCGGCAGGCCGTAAGTCCAGTAATCGCGAATCACCTGGGAATCGACGCGATCGATCGGCTGACCCGTCCATCGGCTTTCCCGACGCTCGGCGCGCCAATCCTCGCGATCGTAAGTCCGGTCGTCGTCATATCCGCTACGCCCGGTGTTCTTGTTCCAACCGTAGTGATTCCCGCGCTCCCAGCCATAGTGGTTGCCACGGTCGTGACGGCTCTCGGACATTCCGCGATGATTGCGGCGCCAGCTTTCGTCACTGTCACGGTCGTCTCCGCGGCTCCAGTTCCGGTCGTCGTCATCGCGGTCGTCGTTATCGCCGCGATCCCAGTTCCGGTCGTCATCGTCGCGGTCGTCGTCATCGCCGCGATCCCAGTTCCGGTCGTCGTCGTCACGATCGTCGTCGTCAGCGCTATTCGCGCGCGTCTCGTTTTTCTCCGTCTTGCGGCTCCGGTCGAGGTCCTTGCTTTGCCCCTGCTTGCCGACCGCCTTGTTCGCGTCGGCCAGGACGATCTCCGAGATCGAGATCGTGGGCGCCTCGCCGTTCGGCGCCGCAAGAGCCGGTGCGGAAACGGACAGGGCGCCGGCCGCGACCGCGGCCGCTGCTAGCCCGTAGATCTGCCGCATCGAAAATTTCTTGGTGCGTAGCTGTCGCATGACTTTCTCCTTGAGGACGAACGCGGCTTGCATTCACCGGCGGCGAAGGCCACCGGTCAGCATCACTTCGCAAATAATAGATTGCATGAAGTAAGCGGAAATGAAGTTCCTCAGGAATAAATATTGGGCTCCCGGCAGACCAATACAATAACATAGATCAGCTTTTATTTAGATTTTCTGGGATTTATAAGAACAAAGGGGCGGCGGAGCCAAGCCGCGCCCCGAGTTCCTGGCGACGCGCGAACGCGTACGCCGAACCGGCGCGCGGAGGCAGACCAGAGGGAGAAGCAGCCGGCGTAGCGCCGAAAAAATGGAATAAAACTTGGCGTCCCCTAGGGGAATCGAACCCCTGTTTCCGCCGTGAGAGGGCGGCGTCCTGGACCGCTAGACGAAGGGGACGTCGTGGGCCGGAAGCTGCGCGTTGTAGCGAAACCGCGGCCCTGAGACAAGAGGCGATTTCGTGGAGATTACCGCGCCTGGCGCAGGTCTGCCCTGCCGGCATCGCCGGTTTTGCCCAGCCCCGCGGCGAGGTCGGCGAGGAAGCTCTCGACCTCCTCGGTGCGGCTGCAGAAGGCGGTGACCAGGCGCACCGCGTCCTCGGCCGGGTAGTGGTAGAAGACATGGCCCTTGGCCTGCAGCGCCCTGCGCCCGGCTTCGGGAATCCGCGGGAACAGCTCGTTGGCCTCGACCGGGTGCAGCAGCTCGATGCCGAGCGCCGTCAGCCCCTCGGCCAGCTTCGCCGCCATGCTGTTGGCATGGGCCGCGTTGGCGAGCCAGAGATCGTCCTCCAGATAGGCCAGCAGCTGGGCCGAGAGCACCCGCCCCTTGGAGAAGAGGTGCCCCGCCCGCTTGCGGTAGAAGCCGAGCTCCCCGGCGCGGGCGGGATCGAAGAACACCACCGCCTCGGCCGCCAGGCAGCCGTTCTTGGTGCCGCCGAGGGACAGCGCGTCGACCCCGGCCTTCCAGGTGATCTCCGCCGGGCTGCAGCCCAGGCGCGCGACGGCGTTGGCGAAACGCGCGCCGTCCATGTGCAGGGCGAGACCCTTGCTCCGCGCCACCTCGGACAGCGCCGCCACCTCCTCGGGCCGGTAGACCGCGCCCTTTTCGCTCGCCTGGGTGATCGACACGGCGGCCGGCTGCACGTGGTGGATGTCGCCGCCGCCGGTCACCGCGGCGGCCAGGGTCTCGGCATCGAGCTTGGCATGCGCGCCCTCCAGGGGCACCAGCTTGGCGCCGCCGGTGAAGAACTCCGGCGCGCCGCACTCGTCCTCGTTGATATGCGCCTCGCGGTGGCAGTAGATCGCCCCGTAGCGCGGCGTCAGCGCGGTCAGCGCCAGGGAGTTGGCCGCCGTGCCCGTGGCCACGGGGAAGACCGCGCAGTCCCACTCGAACAGCTCGTTGACCCGCGCGCGCAGCTTCTCGGTCCAGGGGTCGTTGCCATAGGGCATGGCCGGGCCGGCGGTCTCCGGCGCCATGGCCTCGGCCAGAGCGGCGACGATCTGCGGCGCCGCGCCGGTGGTGTTGTCGGAGGCGAAGTTGCTCATGCGCCCTCTCTCATTGGCTGGGCGCGGCGACGATTCGGCCCAGCAGTTCCCCGCTCCTGGCGTCGAGGACCAGAACCTGCTGACAGGCCTCCCCGCCGTCGAGGCGCAACAGGATGCGGCTCTCGCCCTGGGGCTCCGCCACGGCGATGCGGCAGCCTGGCGGAATGTCCACGCTGGTCTCGCCGAAGCCGGGGGCCATTCCCGCCTCCTGCCTGGACTCGCCGCCGTCCGCATCCTCGCCGCCGAACTTGACGATCATGCCGTAGACCACGGCGCCGAGCAGCGCGAAGATCAGCACTCCCATGCCGATGACCAGGATCTTCAGGGCCTGCACGCGTTTCTCCCGTCTATGCCGATACCGCAGGGTGAACTAGAAGGGTGTTATGGACGAAGCGGCGGCGGAACGCCACAGCATCGAAGCGGCAGAAGACGACGCGGGCCAGCGGCTCGACGCCTTCCTGGCCGCACGCCTGCCGGCGCTGTCGCGCAGCCGGATCAAGGCGCTGATCGAGGCCGGCTGCCTGACCGCCGGCGGCGCGGCGCTGACCGCGCCCTCCCGCAAGATCAAGGCGGGCGAGGTCTTCGCGCTCAGCGTGCCGCCGGCCACGCCGCCGCGCCTGGAGGGCCAGGCCATTCCGCTCGCCATCGTCTACGAGGACGAGTCGCTGATCGTGATCGACAAGCCGGCCGGGCTGGTGGTGCATCCGGCAGCGGGCAATCCCGACTGCACCCTGGTCAACGCCCTGATCGCCCACTGCGGGCCGGGCCTGACCGGGATCGGCGGCGAGGCGCGCCCGGGCATCGTCCACCGCCTGGACAAGGACACCTCCGGCCTGCTCGTCGCCGCCAAGACGGCCGAGGCGCACGCCGGCCTGACCGCGCAGTTCGCCGCGCGCTCGATCTCCCGGCTCTACGAGGCCCTGGTCTGGGGCCGTCCGAAGCCGCCGGACGGTGAGATTTCCGGCAACATCGGGCGCAGCCCGCGCAACCGCAAGAAGATGGCGGTGCTCGGCCATGGCGGGCGGGAAGCAGCCACCGCCTACCGCAGCCTCGCGGCCTATGCCGACGGCCTGGTCAGCCGCGTCGAATGCCGCCTGCGGACCGGCCGGACCCACCAGATCCGGGTGCACATGAGCCATCTCGGCCATCCCCTGCTCGGCGATCCGCTCTATGGCCGCAAGGCCCCGGCGGCGCTGGAGCGGCTGCCGCAGGCCGCGCAGCAGACGATCGCCGGGCTCGGCCGCCAGGCGCTGCACGCCAGGACCTTGGGATTCCAGCATCCCGCGAACGGCGAAATCCTGAATTTCTCAAGTCCTTTGCCCCCCGATCTCAGCCGCTTGATTGACAATTTAGAAAGCATCTAATATATATATTGCAGTGCCGAAGAGGGCGGGCGTGAATTTGCCACATTCCTCCTCCAGCCTGGAACTCTAGGCTCAAAAACACGGCACCCGGGCCGCTCTCGCGCGGGCCGGCACCTCAAGCAGCAGGGGAGTTGCGATCATGGCTTCACCCAGACTTCCAGCGGTTTCAGAAGGCAACCTTGGCGGCTATCTCCAGGAGATCCGCAAGTTTCCCATGCTCGAGGCCGACCAGGAGTTCATGCTGGCCAAGCGCTGGCAGGAGCATGACGACATCGACGCCGCGCATCAGCTGGTAACCAGCCATCTGCGCCTGGTCGCCAAGATCGCCATGGGCTACCGCGGCTACGGCCTGCCGGTGTCCGAGCTGATCTCCGAAGGCAACGTCGGCATGATGCAGGCGGTCAAGCGCTTCGACCCTGACCGCGGCTTCCGCCTGGCGACCTATGCGATGTGGTGGATCCGCGCCGCGATCCAGGAATACATCCTGCATTCCTGGTCGCTGGTGAAGATGGGCACCACGGCGGCCCAGAAGAAGCTGTTCTTCAACCTGCGCAAGCTCAAGGGCCAGATGCAGGCGATCGAGGAGGGCGACATGAGTCCCGAGCAGGTCCAGGAGATCTCCACCAAGCTGGCGGTTTCCGAGGCCGACGTGATCTCCATGAACCGCCGTCTCGCCGCCCCCGATTCCTCGCTCAACGCGCCGCTGCGCATCGACGGCGACGGCGAGTGGATGGACTGGCTGGTCGACGAGGAAGACGACCAGGAAACCCTGCTCGCCGAGCGCGAGGAGCTGGACAAGCGGCGCGCGCTGCTGGCCCGCGCCATGGAAAGCCTCAACGAGCGCGAGAAGCACATCCTGCAGGAACGCCGCCTGCAGGAGAATCCGACCACCCTCGAGGACCTGAGCCAGGAATACGGCATCAGCCGCGAGCGGGTGCGTCAGATCGAGGTGCGCGCTTTCGAGAAGCTGCAGAAGGCGATCAAGAACGCGGCCATCGACGAAAAGCTGGCCGTGCCGGCAGAAGCCTAAAGGCTTCGCCGCGCTTCTGCGGCGCCACAAGCAGCGGCCCGTGCCACCCCGGCGCGGGCCGTTTCGATTCTACCCCGAGAAGGGGTCCTTCATCAGGATGGTGTCGTCGCGCTCCGGCGAGGTGGAGAGCAGGGCGACCGGCGCCTCGATCAGCTCCTCGATGCGGCGCACGTACTTGACCGCGGTGGCCGGCAGCTCGGCCCAGGAGCGCGCGCCCTGGGTGCTTTCCTCCCAGCCGGTCAGGCTCTCGTAGACCGGCCTGGCCTTGGACTGCAGGGTCGGGCGGGCCGGCAGGTGGTCGAAGCGTTCGCCCTCGATCTCGTAGCCGGTGCAGATCTTCAGCTCCTTCAAGCCGTCGAGCACGTCGAGCTTGGTCAGGGCGATGCCGTCGATACCGCCGGTCTTGACCGCCTGGCGCACCAGCACGGCGTCGAACCAGCCGCAGCGGCGCTGCCGCCCGGTCACCGTGCCGAACTCGCGGCCGCGCTCGCCGAGGCGCTTGCCGACCTCGTCCTCGAGCTCGGTCGGGAAGGGTCCGGCGCCGACCCGGGTGGTGTAGGCCTTGGTGATGCCGAGCACGTAGCTGACGGCGTGCGGGCCCACCCCCGCGCCCGCCGCGGCGTGGCCGGAGACGGTGTTGGAGGAGGTGACGAAGGGATAGGTGCCGTGGTCGACGTCGAGCAGCGCGCCCTGCGCGCCCTCGAACAGCACCCGCTTGCCGGCGCGCACCGCGGCGTCGAGGCGGTGCCATACCCGGTCGGCGAAGGGCAGTATCTTCGGCGCGATCTCGGTGAGTTTCTCGACGATCTCCGCGGCATCGAACTCTGCGTGGCCGAGGCCGCGCATCAGCGCATTGTGGTGGCGCAGCAGGCCGTCGACCCGGCGGCGCAGCAGCTCGGGATCGGCCAGATCGCAGACCCGCACGGCGCGGCGCCCGACCTTGTCCTCGTAGGCCGGGCCGATTCCGCGGCCGGTGGTGCCGATCTTCTCGTCGCCGCGCTCGATCTCCCGCGCCCGGTCGACCTCGCCGTGCAGCGGCAGGATCAGGGCGGCGTTCTCGGCGAGCTTCAGGGTCTCGGGCGTGACTTCGACGCCCTGGGCGGTGACCCGCTCGATCTCCTCGATCAGGGCCCAGGGATCGACCACCACGCCGTTGCCGATGATCGACAGCTTGCCCTTGCGCACCACGCCCGAAGGCAGCAGCGAGAGCTTGTAGGTGACGCCGCCGACCACCAGGGTATGCCCGGCGTTGTGACCGCCCTGGAAGCGCACCACCACGTCGGCGCGCTCCGACAGCCAATCGACGATCTTGCCTTTTCCTTCGTCGCCCCACTGGGAGCCGACCACCGCAACGTTGGCCATAGTGTTTAGTCCTTCAGAGTCTTGAGCGTGCCGTCCAGCAGCACCGCGGCGCAGCCGAGGCGGCGCGCCTCGGCCTCTGGATCGGATTTGGGCTCGCCCTCGGGGTCGAGCGCGGCCAGGGTGACCCAGCCTTCCTGGCGCAGCGCCTCGGCGGTCTCCTCGGCGGTGCCTTCCGGCAGGTAGACGCTATGGCTGACCTGCGGCGCCGGCAGGGCGCGCAGCACGGTGTCCATGAACAGGGTGAAGCCGGTCGAGGGCTGCGGTTCGTCCCCCTCGCTTTCCCCAGCGCCGCTCTGCCTCGCCTCGTAGCGGCCGCCGCGGCCGAGCTCGCCGCGCACGCCGCGCGCAAAGATCGTGAAGCTGGCGCCGGTCTGGTACTCGAAGCCGCGGTGCTCGCTGGGATCGAAGGTCAGCGCCAGATAGGGCGCGGCGGCGTGAATCCGAGCCACCATCCGCGCCATGGCCGCGAGCTCGCGGGCCGGAGCCTCGGGCAGCGGCAGCCTGGCCAGCTCCTCCAGCGCCCGGTCGGCCGGTCCGGCGAGACGCAGCAGCTTGAGGAACAGCTCGGCGTTGCCGCCCGCCGCCGCCTGGGTCGCCGCGGCATCCTTGCGGTCCAGGGCGTCGCGCAGCGCCGGAATCTCCGCCTCGGCGACGCCCAGCCCCTCGGCGAGACTGCGCACCAGGGTCGGCAGGGTCAGATCGACGGTCAGCGGCTTGGCGCCCAGTTCGGAGAGCGCCTGGGCGGCCAGCAGCACGACCTCGGCGTCGGCCGCCTCGGCGGCGCTGCCGATCAGCTCGGCGCCGACCTGGGCGAACTGCCGCTCGGGGCGGAGCTGGCTGCCTTTGACCCGCAGCACCTGCCCGGCGTAGCAGAGGCGTAAGGGGCGCGGCTCCCTGGCCAGGCGGGTGGCGGCGATGCGCGCGACCTGCGGCGTCATGTCGGCGCGCAACCCCATCATCCGCTGGCTGACCGGGTCCATCAGCCGGAAGGTCTGCGGCCCCAGGTCGCTGCCGGCGCCGGCCAGCAGCGTCTCCTCGAACTCGATCAGCGGCGGCTTGACCCGCGCGTAGCCGCGCGCGGCGAAGATCGCGATCAGCCGCTCGATCGCCCAGGCTTCCTGGGCCGCGGCGGGCGGCAGGCCGTCGCCCAGACCGGCGGGCAGGAGGGCTTTTTCACCAGAGGCGGTCATGGTCCATCGCGGATGTCGGGGGTCGTCGCTTTTTGTATCCGCAGAGTTACTAGCCGCTTTGCCGCGGCGCGGCAACAGCTAGGCGCGGGAAGCCCCGAAACCGCATTCCCCGCCTTGGGTTGACGCCGGCTTGGGCCTATCATCGCGCCGCCATGCAGGACAGCCCGCCCCGCCCGACCCTCGCCGCCCGCGCCCGCGGCGCCGACCGCCTGATCGGGCCGTCGATCCTCGCCGCCCTGGCGGCACTGGTCGCCTCCTGGGCGCTGCCCTTCATGACCGTCGAGCGCTTCCTCTGGCTGTCCGAGGAGGTCACGGTCTGGCGCGGCATCGGCGAGCTCTGGGACAGCGGAGCCTACGGTCTGCTGCTGGTGGTCGTCCTGTTCTGCGTGGTCTTCCCGCTGCTCAAGCTCTCGGTGGCGCTCTATCTCTGGTTCCTGGCCGATCCGGCGGCGCTGCGCGGCGGCGGGCTGTTGCGGCTGCTCGACAGCCTCGGCAAGTGGTCGATGCTCGACGTCTTCGTCGTCGCGCTGACCGTGGTCGCGCTCAACGTCTCCCTGGTCAGCGATGTGGAGGTGCATGCCGGTATCTACGTCTTCACGCTGGCGGCGATCCTCTCGATGGTCCTGGTCCGGCGGGTGCTGACCCTGGCCGGACGCTAGGCCGCCGGCAAGACCCCCAGCAGCTTTGCAAGCTTGGTCGGCCGAGGTAAGCTTCCTGCAACCACGGCGGGTGCCCGGCAGCTGACGACCGGCAAAAGGCGCGCCACGAGGAAGGCCATGTCTTGCCCCCGGCGGGGCGAGCGGGGACCATGGTACGAGGAGAAACATCCGAGAAATGGAAGACCTCATGACCGACAGCAAGAAATTCACCCAAGCCGCCGCACCTAACGCCGGTGAGGCCCAGGCCTGCATGCGCGAGGAACCTAGCCAGCGCCTTCGTCCCAACGAGTGGAAAGGCGGAAACACGATTTGGCTGATGGACCTCATCTTTCCCTACGGCGGCCTGGAAGAGCCGATCCAGGAAGTCCGCACCCAGGTCTTTCCGGGCAAGACCCTCAAGGCCCTGCAGCCGGCACCGGACGGGAAGTCACTCGCGGTGGTGGAGTGGTGAAAGTAACTTTAAGCTAAGCTAAACGCTACAAGGTAATATAAGCATAAAAATATATTAAAAAGGTAAATGCTTTGCAATATAAATGGAGAAAAAACAAACTATTAATGTTAGTTTTATTCTGTATATTTTTTTCAGTGTGGTATATATTCTATCTAATTTCTTACAATGATAGAAGTTATGTATCTACAAGAGCTATTGCATCAGAATACAATAAAAAGTTTTTATCGCAAAGCGGTGGAAATCAATTTGAACCAAATGCATCTACTCCATTTTGTTCAAAAGAGGCCACCGAAAAAATTTTATCTTCAAGAGTTGTTGCTGCGAACGCAAGTTGCGCGATCGTGCACGCAGCTCCCGCACACCAGCATTGCAATTTTTGGTGGCTTGGCCGCAGATGCTACGCTCTCTATACGCGATCAAACATATACGCGGATGAAAAAATTAAATATTTTTTAAAATCGTTTACAGCTAATTTATGCTCAGAAGAGCAGGTTCCATATTATGCAAATGAAACTTTGCGTAAATTGTGCAATTCACCATTTGAACATATCATGCCATTTGATTTACGTCTTGTTGTAGAAGATGTCAATTCTGTTGGAGTGTATACAGGATACAAAGTTTTACAATTAAGGTAAAGAAGATGTCATAGTATGTTGTTAAATTTAGCAATTTAGTGCAAACTTCTGCGGTATTGCGCAGGCCATAAGTCCAGGTGATATCCCTCTCTTCATTACAGCGACAGGACAGAAGACGACGGCGGCAGTCACGAATGGCGTTCAAAATGCGTCACTGGGCTCGGCTCAACTCCAAATTTTGGCGATGTCCTGCTTCGCGCAGGGCTAAAACCGCAGCGGCTTGGCCTGGAGGATCTGCGGCAGGGCCTGAAGCTTTTCCAGCACCTCGGGCGGCACCGCGGAGTCGAGTTCCAGCAGGGCGATGGCGTCGCCGCCGACGTCGGCCCGGCCGAGGTGGAAGGTGGCGATGTTCATGCCGGCGTCGCCGATGATGCTGCCCAGGCCGCCGATCAGGCCCGGCTTGTCGCGATTGGTGATGTAGAGCATATGCGGGCCCAGCGCGGCCTCGACCTTGATGCCCTTGATCTCGACGATGCGCGGCTTGTCGCCGCCGAACAGCGTGCCGGCGACCGAACGCTCCTGCCGCTCGGTCTTGACCGTCAGGCGGATCAGGGTCTGGTAGTCGCTGTCGCGGTCGTGCTTGACCTCGGAGACGTCGATGTCGCGCTCGCGCGCCAGCACCGGGGCGTTGACCATGTTGACCGAGTCCAGCATCGGCTTGAGCAGCCCGTGCAGCATCGCCTGGGTCAAGGGCCGGCAGTTGAGCTCGGCGACATGCCCCTCGTACTCGATCCGCACCTCGGTGATGCCGGTCTCGGTCAGCTGCCCGGCGAAGGAGCCGAGCTGCTCGGCCAGGGTCATGTAGGGTTTGAGCCGCTTCGCGTCCTCGGCGGTCAGCGAGGGCATGTTGAGGGCGTTGGCGATGGCCCCGGTCAGCAGGTAGTTCGACATCTGTTCGGCGATCTGCACCGCGACCTTCTCCTGCGCCTCGGTGGTGGCGGCGCCGACATGCGGGGTGCAGATCACGTCGTCGCGGCCGAACAGGACATTCTCCTTGGCCGGCTCGCTGTCGTAGACGTCCATCGCCGCGCCGGCGACCTGGCCGGAGTCCAGCGCCGCCTTGAGGTCCGCCTCGACCACCAGCCCGCCGCGCGCGCAGTTGATCAGGCGCACACCCGGCTTGGTCTTGGCCAGGGCCGCCTTGCCGATCATGCCGGCGGTCTGCTCGGTCTTGGGCACATGCAGGGTGATGAAATCGGAGCGGGCCAGCAGCGCGTCGAGCTCGACCTTCTCGACCCCGAGGTCGATGGCGCGATCCGGCGAGAGGAAGGGATCGTAGGCGATCACCTGCATCTGCAGGCCCTGGGCCCGCTCGGCGACGATCGAGCCAATGTTTCCGCAGCCGATCACGCCGAGGGTCTTGCCGGTGATCTCGACCCCCATGAAGCGCGACTTCTCCCACTTGCCGGCCTGGGTCGAGCGGTCGGCGGCGGGAATCTCCCGGGCCAGGGCCATCAGCATGGCGATGGCATGCTCGGCGGTGGTGATCGAATTGCCGGCCGGGGTGTTCATCACCACTACGCCCTTCTGGGTCGCCAGAGGGACATCGACGTTGTCGACACCGATCCCGGCGCGGCCGACGACTTTCAGGCTATCGGCGGCCTCCAGCACTTCCGCCGTGACCTTGGTCGCCGAGCGGATCGCCAGGCCGTCGCAGCCCTTGATGCGTTCGCAGAGCTGCTCCGGCGACAGGCCGGTCGCGACCTCGACTTCGATTCCGCGGCCTTGGAAAATCTCGACGGCCTGCTCGCTGAGGACGTCGGAGATCAGGACTTTCGGCATGCGCTGTTTCTTTCTGCTCGGGAGGGTGGGATTCAGGCCGCGGCGGCGGAGTCCTGCTTGATCTGCTGGAAGGCCCAGTCGAGCCAGGGGGTCAGCGCCTCGATGTCGGCGGTCTCGACCGTGGCGCCGCACCAGATGCGCAGGCCGGCCGGGGCGTCGCGGTGCCCGGCGATGTCGTAGCCGGCCTCCTCCTCTGCGACCAGCGCCGCCAGGCGCTTGACCGCGGCCGCGCGCGCCTCTTCGCTGAGCCGGTCGAACCAGGGATCGACGATCTTCAGGCAGACCGAGGTGTTGGAGCGGGTCCGGGGATCGCTGGCCAGGAAATCGATCCACCCGGTCGTCTCGACCCAGGCGGCGAGCGCCTGGTAGTTCGCCTGGGAACGGGCGATCAGCGCTTCAAGGCCGCCAACCTCCTCGGCCCAGGAAAGACCGTCGAGCGCGTCTTCGACCGCCAGCATAGAGGGGGTGTTGATGGTCTCGCCGCTGAACAGCCCTTCGTTGAGCTTGCCGCCCTTGGTCAGGCGGAAAAGCTTCGGCAGCGGCCAGGGCGGCGTATAGCTCTCCAGGCGCGCCACGGCGCGGGGGCTGAGCGCCAGCATGCCGTGCGCCGCCTCGCCGCCCAGCACCTTCTGCCAGGACCAGGTGACGACATCGAGCTTGTCGTAGGGCAGCGCCATGGCATAGGCCGCCGAGGTGGCGTCGCAGATCGCCAGACCTTCGCGATCGGCGGCGATCCAGTCGCCGTTGGGTACCTTGACGCCCGAGGTGGTGCCGTTCCAGGTGAAGACCAGGTCGCGGGCCGGATCGACCTGGGACAGGTCGGGCAGCGCGCCGTAGTCGGCTTCGAGGATGCGAACGTCTTTCAGCTTCAACTGCTTCGCCACGTCGGTGACCCAGGCCTTGCCGAAGGACTCCCAGGCCAGCATGTCGACGCCGCGCGGGCCGAGCAGCGACCACAGCGCCAGCTCCACCGCGCCGGTATCCGAAGCCGGGACGATGCCGAGCTTCCAGTCCTCCGGCAGGCCGAGCACGCGGCGCGAGCGGGCGATCACCTCGACCAGCTTCGCCTTGCCCCCGGCCGCCCGGTGGGAGCGCCCGGTAAAGGCGTCGCTGAGCGCATCGAGCCGCCAGCCCGGCCGCTTGGCGCAGGGGCCAGAGGAAAACAAAGGGGTCTGCGGCCGCGTTTCAGGCTTGGCCGCCGTAGAGAGATTCTCTGCCATTTTCTGGGTCGTGCCTTCGCGGTTTCGCGTCGCACCTGCGACAAATTTGGCGGGATACTACGGGGACATGTTGCAGTGCGTCAACGCGCCATCCCGGCCAAGACCCATTTCCGCAGGGTCACGGGAGAGATCCCTCCCTGCAGAGGGCCTTGACGTCGCTTTCGGAGCCGCTTATCGACGGCGCCTCGCGTAGCACAAAACCTGCAGTTGCACCCGCGCGCGCCTATATTCATAACAGCCGCAACCACGAGGGACCGCCGCGCAGGGCATGGCCGTCGAACAGATCATCCTCTTTGCGATCCTGGGCACCGCCCTGGCGTTCTTCGCCTGGGGGCGGTTCCGCTACGACCTGGTGGCGGTCGGCGCCCTGCTGGCGGCGACCATCGCCGGCATCGTGCCCAGCGCCGAGGCCTTCTCCGGCTTCGGCCACCCGGCGGTGATCACCGTCGCCGCGATCCTGATCATCACCCGGGCGATCCGCAACTCCGGCGCGGTCGACGCCATCACCCGCTTGTTGCAGCCGCTGACCCGCAACACCACGACCCATGTCTTCGGCCTGACCGCCATGGTCGCGGTCTGCTCGGCCTTCATGAACAACGTCGGCGCCCTGGCGGTGATGCTGCCGGTGGCGCTGCAGAGCGCCTACAGCACAAAGCGCGCGCCGAGCACGCTGCTGCTGCCGCTGTCCTTCGGCTCGCTGCTCGGCGGGCTGATGACCCTGATCGGCACGCCGCCGAACATCGTCATCTCCTCGCTGCGCCGCCAGGAGACCGGCGAGCCCTTCGCGATGTTCGACTTCGGGCCGGTCGGCATCGCCGTGGCCCTGGCCGGCATCGCCTTCATCTCGCTGATCGGCTGGCGGCTGCTGCCGACCCGCGCCGGACGCAGCAGCGGCGGGCGCCCGATCCACGATATCGGCGCTTACATCGCCGAGGTCCGCATGCCGAGGCAGAGCCCCTATGTCGGGCGGCGGCTGGTCGATCTGGAAACCCTGTCCCAGGCGGACGTTTCCGTGGTCGCCCTGCTGCGCCGCAAGGACCGGATGCTGGCGCCCTCCGGCTTTCTGCGCCTGCAGGCCGGCGACATCCTGACGGTGGAGTCCGATGCCGGCTCGCTGCGCCGCCTGGTCGAAAAGGCCGAGCTGGAGATGGTCGGCGCCGGGGCCACGGGACCCGAGAGCCTCACATCGGAACGGGTCGGGCTGGTCGAGGCCGTGGTCACGCCGAATTCGCGGATGGAGGGCCGCACCGCCCGCTCCCTGCGCCTGCACACCCGCTACGGCGTGAACCTGCTGGCGGTCTCGCGTCAGGGCGAGCCGATCAACGAGCGCCTCGGCCAGCTCCGTTTCCAGGCTGGCGACGTGCTGCTGCTACAGGGCGAGCACGATGCCATGCCGGAGGCCTTCTCCGCGCTGGGCTGCCTGCCGCTGGCCGAACGCGGCCTGAACCTCGGCTCTTCGCGCGGTCTGGTCACCACGCCCTTGATTTTCGCCGCCGCCATCCTGCTGGTGGTCTTCGGGCTGCTGCCGCCGCATGTCGCCTTCGTCGCGGCGGCGCTGGGCATCGTCCTGACCGGCGAGCTCTCCCTGCGCGAGCTCTACGACTCCATCGACTGGCCGATCATCGTCCTGCTCGGCAGCCTGATTCCCGTCGGCATGGCGCTGGAAACGACCGGCGGCACCCAGACCATCGCGGCCCCGATCCTGGCGCTGGCCGGGGACGCACCGGTCTGGCTGATCCTCGGTCTGCTGATGCTGGTGACCATGCTGGTCTCCGACATCATGAACAACGCCGCCACGGCGGTGCTGATGGGGCCGATCGGCATCTCCATCGCCAAGGGCATGGAGCTTTCCATCGATCCCTTCCTGATGGCGGTCGCGATCGGCGCCTCCTCCACCTTCCTGACGCCGATCGGGCATCAGTCGAACCTGCTGGTGATGGGCCCCGGCGGCTACCGCTTCGGCGATTACTGGCGCATGGGCCTGCCGCTCGACGCACTGATCTTGGTCGTCGCCGTGCCGGCAATCCTGGTCGTCTGGCCGGTCTAGCCGAGGCCAGACTTCAGATCAGGAGCTCTCCCTGCACCACGGCGGTGACCCGGCCGCCGACCTCCACGCGCTCGTCGCCGTCGCTGCAAAAGATCTCGCCGCCGCGCGGCGACAGCTGGCGCGCGCGCAGATCTGTCTTGCCGAGCCGCGCCGCCCAGTAGGGCGCCAGGGTGCAGTAGGCCGAACCGGTGGCGCTATCCTCGGCGACGCCGCGATGCGGCGCGAAGAAACGGGCGACGAAGTCGATGCCCGCCTCGTCTCCGGGTGCGGTGATCAGCAGGCCGTCGGCGGGCAGACCGCCGATCAGCTCGCCGCGCGGGCTGGCAGCGCGCACCGCCGCGGCATCGGGCAGCACCGCCAGGGTCTTGACCGCCATCAGCGCCTCCTCGACCGGGCTGCCCACGGCCGACTCCACCGCCGCCGGATCCGGCAGCGGTTCCGCCGGCAGACGCGGCAGGCCCACAGAGAAGCCGTTTTCGCTGCGCTTGACCCGGAGCGCGCCGCTGAAGCGTGTCTCGAAGGTCACGGCGTCGCCCGGTGCGATGTGGTCGAGCAGCATCTTGGCGGCGGCCAGGGTGCCATGGCCGCAGAGCTGCACCTCGAGTTCCGGACCCTCGAACCAGCGCAGCTGGATAGGGCCCTCCCCGGTGACGATGAAGGCGACGGTCGGCAGGCCGATCTCGGCGGTCAGGGCGCGCAGCCCGGTCTCCTCGGGCCAGGACTCCAGCAGAACCACGCCGCAGGGATTGCCGCTGTAGGGCCCCCGGGAAAAGACCGAGACATGGAAAAAGGGCGCGGGCACGAAACCTCGCTTTAGATGCTGATGCGGCCCTTCAGATAGGCCGCGACGCGCCCGGAGATCAAGACGCGATCGCCCTCCAGCCGGCAGCGGAGCTCGCCGCCGCGTGCCGAAACCTGCCGCGCGGTCAACTCCTGCTTGTTCAAACGCTCGGCCCAGTAGGGCGTCAGAACGCAGTGCGCCGAGCCGGTCACCGGGTCCTCGGGGATGCCCGCATGGGGTGCGAAGTAGCGCGAGACGAAGTCGACCTCGTCGCCCGGCGCGGTGACGATCAAGCCGTCGCTGTCCAGCCCGGCGACGATGCCAAGATCGGGCTTGGCAGCGCGCACCGCCGCCTCGTCGGCCAGCACCGCCAGGGTCTTGTCGCTGCGCAGCAGCTCCAGCGGCGCGGCGCCGAGCGCCTCGGCAACGGCGGGGTCCTCGACCGGCGCCGGCGGCTTGGCCGGAAAGTCGAGCGTCAGCAGCGCGCCGTCGCGGGTCACCGCCAGGGGCCCGCTGCGCGACTCGAAATCGACCCGCCCAGCCTCCGGCTGCAGATGCGTCAGGATGACATAGGCGCTGGCCAGGGTGGCATGGCCGCAGAGATCGACCTCGACCGCCGGAGTGAACCAGCGCAGGTCGTAGCGCTCTCCCCGGCGCACGAAGTAAGCTGTCTCCGAGAGATTGTTCTCCAGCGCTATGGCCTGCAGCAACGCGTCGTCCAGCCAACTCTCCAGCGGCACCACGGCCGCCGGGTTGCCGCCGAAGGGCTTGGCGCTGAAGGCGTCGACTTGATAGAGATCGAGTTCCATCGCCGTGCTCCTCATAGCTGCCAGAAGCGCTTGCGCGCCTCATTCAGCGCATCCTGGCGTTCCAGCCCGATGTCGCGCAGCAAGCGGGCGTCGAGGCTCCGCAGCGCCCGCCGGCTCTCCGCGCGCTGCAGCCAGACCAGGACCACGGCGATCACTGCGGCAAGGCCGCGATTCCGCCGAGACCGGCCCGAAAGCTTCCAGAGCTGCACTGCAGAGGTTTTAAGCATCGTCCTACTCCTTAGTCCGGATTGCCACCCCCGTATTCTGTACACCAGGGGTACAATTCAAAGCTTTTCAGGTGCAATTCAAACAAGTATGATGACAAAGAGATAGATTGCACCTATTGCACTGGTCAAATGGAATATTGTCACGATGACAAATTGGCTTCCCGATCTGGAACGCTTCCCCGGTCCGCGCTACGCCGCCATCGCCCAGGCTCTGGCCCAGGCGATCTCCGACGGTGAGCTGACTTCCGGCGACCGCCTGCCGCCGCAACGCGACCTGGCCTGGAAGCTCGGCGTCACAGTGGGCACGGTGACCCGGGGCTACAGCGAGGCGGAGCGCCGCGGCCTGGTGAAGGGCGAGGTTGGACGCGGCACCTACATCCGCCCGACTGGCGCGGTCGAGAACTGGATGATGCGCGGCGGCGAGGAGGACTCCTCCGGTATCATCGACATGAACTTCATCCTGCCGACGCCGAACAGCGAGCTGGAGTCCTTCGGCGCCACCTTGACCGCCCTGGGACAGCAGCCGGATATCCTGGAGACCCTCGGCTACCAGCCGCACATCGGCCGGCGCAGCCACCGCGAGGCCGGCAGTGCCTGGCTGGCACGCTCCGGACTCGCGGTTCCGGCGGAGCGCATCGCCCTGGTTTCCGGCGCGCATCACGGCATCGTCGCGGCACTTGCCGCCATTGCCCGCCCCGGCGAGCGCATCCTGACCGAGGCGCTGACCTACCCCGGTCTGCAGGCCGCCGCGCGGCTGCTCGGTCTGCGGCTGGAGCCGGTCGCCATCGACGAGGAAGGCCTTGTGCCTGAGGCGCTCGAGGCGGCCTGCCGCAACGGCGAGGCGCGCGGGCTCTACTTCGTGCCCAAGCTGCAGAACCCGACCACGGCGACGATGTCCGAACAGCGCCGCAGGGATGTCGCGGCGGTCGCGCGGCGCCATAGCCTGCCCTTCGTCGAAGACGACCTCTTCGGCCTGCTCGATGCCGAGACGCCGACGCCGGTGACTTCCCTGGCGCCGGAGCTCGGCCACTACGTCACCTCGCTGTCGAAGACGGTCAGTCCCGGCCTGCGGATCGGCTACGTGGCGGCGCCGGCCGCCAGCATGGACCGGCTGTCCCAGGCGGTGCGTAGCACCTGCTGGATGGCGACGCCGCTGACCGGCGAGATCGCCAGCCGCTGGATCGGCGACGGCACCGCCGATCGGATTCTGGTGTCGCTGCGCGCCGAGGCCGAGCGGCGGCGGCAGGCGGCGCTGGAGGTCCTGGCGCCCTGGCTGCCGCTCTGCCCGCTGGGTTCGCTGCATCTCTGGTTGAAGCTGCCGGAGCCCTGGCGGGCCGGAGAATTCGCCGCCGAAGCCTTGGCGCGCGGCGTGCGCCTGACCCCCTCCGACACCTTCGCCGTCGGACGCACGGCGGAGCTCCAGGCGGTGCGCATCGGCCTGGGTTCGCCACGCGGCAGCCAGGCCCTGGAGCAGGGCCTGAACAGCATAGCGCAGATCCTGCGCGAAGGCCCCAAGCAGCCCTATTCGGGGATCATGTAATCGGACTCAGAAGAATGGCCGCACCGTGTGGCCGTGGTTGACCGGCCCCTGCCCCTTGCCGAGCGGCCGCGCCGTCGCCAGCGCCAGGCGCAGGTAACGCCGCGCCCGCGCCACCGCCTCGCCGACACTGAGATCCTGGGCCAGTCCAGTGGCAATCGCCGAGGCCAGGGTACAGCCGGTGCCGTGAGTGTGGCGGGTCTCGATCCGCGGATCGGCGAAGACTTCGACGCCGCCGCGCGACGCCAGGACATCGGTCACCATGCCGCCCTCAAGAAGATGCCCGCCCTTCAACAGCACCGCCTGAGGCCCGCGCCCGGCCAGCTCCAGCGCCGCGGCGCGCATCGCCTCGACATCGCCGATCTCGCGCCCAAGCAGCTTCTCGGCCTCGGGAAGATTCGGCGTCAGCACCGTCGCCAAGGGCAGCAGCTTCTCGGCGATGTCGGCGATGGCCTCCTCCGCCAGCAGGGGATCGCCGCTCTGGGCGATCATCACCGGATCGACCACGATGGGAATATGCCGCCGGTAGGCCTTCAATACCTCGGCCACCGTGGCGATCACCGGCGCTTCATGCAGCATGCCGGTCTTGATGGCGTTGATGGTGATGTCGTCGAGCACCGCCTGCATCTGCTGCCGGATGAACTCGGGATCGATGCCGAGTACCGCCTGCACGCCCTGGGTGTTCTGCGCCGTCAGAGCCGTGATCGCGGTGGCGGCGTAGCCGCCCAGCGCCGTCACCGTCTTGATGTCGGCCTGGATGCCGGCGCCGCCGCCGGAGTCCGATCCGGCGACGATCAGGACGTTGCCGTTACTGATCGCCATCGCCGCCGATCGCTTTCGCGATCTCCTCCGCCACCTCCGCCGTCACCGCCTCGACCAGATCCAGATCCTCACCCTCGGCCATGACCCGGATCAGCGGTTCGGTTCCCGAGGCGCGCACCAGCAGGCGTCCCTTGCCGCCGAGACGCAGCTCGCCGGCCTCCAGCGCCTGCTTGACCCGCTCGTCCTCCAGCGGCGCCGTGCCGTTGACCCGCACGGACTTCAGCACCTGGGGCAGCGGCGTGAAAATATTCACAGCCTTGCTTGCCGGACGGCCGCCGCGAATCACCACGGCCAGCACCTGCAGCGCAGCGATCAGGCCGTCGCCGGTGGTGCTGTAGTCGCTGAGGATGATGTGGCCGGATTGCTCGCCACCGAGGTTGAAGCCGCCCGCGCGCATCCGCTCCAGCACGTAGCGGTCGCCCACAGCGGTCCGCTCCAGGCCGAGGCCGAGTTCTTCCAGGTAACGCTGCAGCGCCAGATTTGACATCACCGTGGCGACCACGCCGCCGCCGCGCAGCAGCCCGGCCTCCAGCCAGGACGCGGCGATCAGCCCCATGACCCGGTCGCCGTCGACGATGGCTCCGGTCTCGTCGGCAAGAATCAGCCGGTCGGCGTCACCATCGAGAGCGATGCCCAGATCAGCGCCCAGTTCGACCACGGCGCGCTGCATCGCCTCCGGCGCAGTCGCACCGCAGCCGGCATTGATGTTGAAACCGTCGGGCGCGACGCTGAGCGGCAACACCTCGGCGCCCAGTTCGTAGAGCACGGTGGGCGCAACCTTGTAAGCGGCGCCATTGGCGCAGTCGATCACGATCTTCAGGCCATCGAGTCTGAGTTCCTTGGGGAAGGCGCTCTTGACGACTTCGATGTAGCGGCCGAGTGCGTCGTCCAGGCGCTTCGCCTTGCCCAGCGCCGCCGGCGCGGCGCGGTCGGGATCGGGGCCGGCGGCCATGCGCGCCTCGATCTCCGCCTCGGCGGAGTCGGAAAGCTTGTAGCCGTCCGGACCGAAGAGCTTGATGCCGTTGTCCTGGTAAGGATTGTGCGAGGCGGAGATCATCACACCGAGATCGGCGCGCATCGAGCGGGTCAGCATGCCGATGGCAGGCGTCGGCAGCGGCCCGGTCAGCATCACATCCATCCCCACGGAGGTGAAGCCGGCGGTCAGCGCCGGTTCGAGCATATAGCCCGAGAGCCGCGTGTCCTTGCCGATCACCACGCGATGACGGTGGTCGCCGCGGTTGAAGACCGCGCCGGCCGCCATGGCCAGGGCCAAGACGCGCTGCGGCGTCACCGGCTCGCAATTGGCCGTGCCACGCACCCCATCGGTGCCGAAAAACCTGCGCACCATGCGCTCTCCAAAATTCGAATTCCTGAAAGACTATATCAAGCCCCGAGGATCGCCGCCAAACCAAGCGAAGTTATGGCGCGGAGGCGATGGCCCGCCAGATTTTCAAGGCCTGAACGGTCTCGGCGACGTCGTGAACGCGCAGAATCGCCGCCCCACGCTCCGCTGCAGCCAAAGCGACGGCCAAGGAACCGGCAAGCCGCTGCTTCGGCGCTTCGCCCTGCGACAGCTTGCCGATGAAGGCCTTGCGGCTGGCGCCCAGCAGCACCGGGTAGCCGAGCTCGGCCAGGCTGTCGAGATGGCGCAACAACGAAAGATTATGCTCCACGGTCTTGCCGAAGCCGACGCCGGGATCGATGGCGATGTCATGATGGGCGATCCCGGCCGCCGTGCAGGCCTCGGCGCGCCTTCCCAGGTAGTCGCGCACCTCGCGCACCACGTCGCCGTAGCGCGGATCGGACTGCATGGTCCGCGGCTCGCCCTGCATGTGCATCAGCACCACCGGGACCTTCAATTCGGCGACGGTTTCCAGGCTGTCCGGATCGCCGGTCAGGGCGGTCACGTCGTTGACCAACCGCGCACCCATTTCCATCGCGGCCCGCATCACCATGGCGTGACGGCTGTCGATCGAAATCGCGGCGCCGGCCTCGGCGAGGGCCGCAACCACCGGCAGCACGCGGGCGCATTCCTCTTCGATGCCAAGCGGTTCGGCGCCGGGGCGGGTGGACTCGCCGCCGATGTCGAGGATGTCGGCGCCTGCCTCCAGCATTTCCCGTCCGGCGGCGATGGCCGCCGCCGCGTCATAGCGGTCGCCGCCGTCGGAGAAGCTGTCGGGTGTCACGTTGACGATGCCCATGACCAGCGGGCGCCGCTCTAAGGAGAACCCGGCGAAGAAGCGTGGCGTTTCCATGACGCGCTTCTAGAACAGGACAGCCCCCAAAGGAAAGCCCCGCAGCGAGCGGGGCTTTCGGAAACTCGGCTGGGGCCGGTGTTAGCTCGGCTGCGGTTCCGGTTCGGGACCGCCGCCGGGGCCCTTGTCCTCGCCCTTGGCGGACTTGCCGCTGGAGGGCACCGAGGAGCGCTTGCCGCCAGTCTTGGAGCTGTAGTCCGGTTCGCTGCGGTCGATGGACTCGCCGCGCAGGACCGCCCTGACCTCGTCGCCGGACAGAGTTTCGTACTCGAGTAGCGCCTTGGCAAGGGTGTGCAGGTCGTCCATGTGCGCTTCCAGCGTCTCGCGGGCCAGCGCCTCCGCCTCCTCGCAGATCCGGCGGATCTCGCTGTCGATCATGTTCGCCGTCTCTTCCGAGATCTGCTGGTTCCTTGCCACGGAATGGCCAAGGAAAACCTCTTCTTGATTGTCCTTGTAGCGCAGCCGGCCGAGCTTTTTGGACATGCCCCATTCCGTGACCATGCTGCGCGCCTTGCTGGTAGCCATCTGGATATCGCTACTGGCGCCAGTGGTCACGTTCTCGTCGCCGAAAATCAATTGTTCCGCCACGCGACCGCCATAGGCCATGGCCAGCTCAGCCTCAATTTCTGATTTCTTGACGCTGATCTGATCCCGCTCGGGCAAGCGCATCGTCAAACCCAATGCGCGTCCACGAGGAATGATCGTGACCTTGTGTAGGGGATGATTGCCCTCGACGAAGAGGCCGACCAGGGCGTGGCCCGCCTCGTGGTAAGCGGTCAGGGTCTTCTCCTCCTCGGTCATCACCATGGAGCGGCGCTCAGCGCCCATCATCACCTTGTCCTTGGCGTCCTCGAACTCCTTCATGGTCACCACGCGCTTGCCGGCCCGCGCCGCCAGCAGGGCAGCTTCGTTAACCAGGTTGGCGAGATCGGCGCCGGAGAAGCCGGGCGTGCCGCGCGCGATCACGTGGGGATCGACGTCGGGCGCCAGCGGCACCTTACGCATATGCACCTTCAGGATCTGCTCGCGGCCCAGGATGTCCGGGTTCGGCACCACGATCTGGCGGTCGAAGCGGCCCGGGCGCAGCAGCGCCGGGTCGAGCACGTCGGGCCGGTTGGTGGCGGCGATCAGGATCACGCCCTCGTTGGCCTCGAAGCCGTCCATTTCGACCAGCAGCTGGTTGAGGGTCTGCTCGCGCTCGTCGTTGCCGCCGCCCAGTCCGGCGCCGCGGTGACGGCCGACGGCATCGATCTCATCGATGAAGATCAGGCAGGGCGCGTTCTTCTTGCCCTGCTCGAACATGTCGCGCACACGGCTGGCGCCGACACCGACGAACATCTCGACGAAGTCGGAGCCGGAGATGGTGAAGAAGGGGACGTTGGCCTCGCCGGCGATGGCGCGGGCGAGCAGCGTCTTACCGGTGCCCGGAGGGCCGATCAGCAGGCAGCCCTTGGGAATCTTTCCACCGAGGCGCTGGAACTTCTGCGGATCGCGCAGGAACTCGACGATCTCCTCCAGTTCCTGCTTCGCTTCCTCGATGCCCGCGACGTCGTCGAAGGTGACCCGGCCCTGACGCTCGGTCAGCAGCTTCGCCTTGGACTTGCCGAAGCCCATGGCCTTGCCGCCGCCGCCCTGCATCTGCCGCATGAAGAAGATCCACACGGCGATCAGCAGCAGCATCGGGAACCACTGGATGAAGATCATGAACAGAGGATTGCTGTCCTCGGGCGGCGCGGCCTTCACTTCGACGCCGGCGTCGAGCAGGCGCTGCACCAGGTTCGGGTCGTTCGGCGCCTCGGTGGTGAACTGCTGGCCGCTCCCCATCCGGCCGGTGACGGTCTCACCCTTGATGGTGACTTCCTTCACGTCGCCCTGCTCCACGGAGCTGACGAACTGCGAATAGGAAATCTGCTGCTGCGGCCCTTGCGTGGTCGACCCCTGGAAGAGGTTGAACAGAGCGAAGAGCAACAGGATGATGATCACCCAGAGGATGGCGTTGCGGCTGAAGTTCAACGCGGGCTCCTTACATTCTAGCCAAAGGTCGGCTGCCAGTCGGCGGCGCGGCGAAGGTCGCGCGCTCGTCTCCTGCCTATCAGATAATGTGCATTGGCGCCCAGGCAACTGTAAAGGGGGCGCTGGTCAAGGGATTCTTTGGGGCGAAATCGCAGCGAATCGTGGCAGAGGGCGGCAGATCGGGACCGCGCCAGCCCAAAACCGGCAGGGCGAGCAGTTGCGCGCCCGCGCGCAGCGCCGGAAGGCTAGGCCGCACCGCGCCCGGCAACGGCAGGTCTCGCAGCTCGGGGGACAGCCCGGCCGCCGCCTTCCAGCCCTCTGCGGTCAAGGGCCCGAGCGTGGCCCCTGCAAGCGCCGCCCCCTCCACCGCGAGGCGGAAGCGCCCATCCCAGAATGCCGCACCCCCGGAGAGCGCAGCCGAGGGCGCTGTGGCGCTCGCCTCGCGACAGACCAACAGGCCCTGCTTGCGCGGCAGGATGCGGCAGCCCGAAAGCGTGGCGCCGCGGTCCAGGCCTGCCAGAATGCGCGTCAGAAGAGAGTCCAGCCGCGCCCCGCGCGGCGGATAGGCGGCGCCCGACAGCGTCTTGAGCAGCGCCGCCAGCGCCAGCCGGGCGGCTTCACGCGGCGCGGCCTGCCAGGCGGCGGGATCGAGCCAGGCGTAGCCGGCGGGAGAGAGCGTCACGCTCCGGGCCAGCAGGTTCGCCGTCCGGCCTTCCAAGCCGCGCCGGGCGACGGCGAAGCCGGCCGCGGTCTCGGCAAAGCGTTCGGCGGGCAGGCCGAGCTGCGCCAAGTCGGCGAGCAGCCCGCGCAGGACGCTGCGCCGGTACGCCGGCGCGCTATTGCTCGGATCCTCAAGCCAGGAGACGCCGCGCTGCCGCAGCGTCTCGATCAGCCGGGCCTTGGGCTGCGCCAGCAGAGGGCGTAGCAGGCGCAGCTGCGGCCGGTGGACGACCGGCTGCATTGCCGCCAGGCCCTGCGGGCCGCTGCCGCTTTCCAGCCGCAGCAAAAAAGTCTCGGCCTGGTCGTCGGCGTGCTGCGCGAGGAAAAGGTGGAGGATGCCGTCCGCCCTGCAGGCCGTTTCCAGGAGCGAAAGCCGCGCCGCCCGCGCCGCCGCCTGAACCCCGCTGCGCGGCTTGTCGCCGCGCCAGACCAGGATGCGGTGGGCGATGCCCTGGGCGGCGCAGAAGGCCCCGACTTCGGCCGCTTCCCTGGCGGAGTCCCGGCGCAGTCCGTGATCGACGGTATAGGCATGCAGCCGTCCGCCCGCTACCGCGGCCCAGTCCTTGAGCAGCAGGGTCAATGCCAGGCTATCGGGCCCGCCGGACAGGGCGACGGCGATCTCGGGGCGATTCTCGAAGGGCGCGCAGTGCGCGACGAGCGCGGCGAACTCCGCGCCGTCCAGCGGAGCGGCGGCGTCAGCCGCAGCCGAGGCGGCTCTGCTCGCGTTCGGCACGGCGCAGGATCGTCGAGGCGGCGTTGGGATAGCGCCGCTGCAGCTCGGAAAAGGTGCCGCAAGCATCCTCGGTGCTGCCGAGATTGGCGAGCGCCATGCCGAGCTTGAGGAGGTTGTCCGGCGCCTTGCTGCTGTTGGGATATTCCTGGAAGCCCTCGGCGAAGACGATAGCGGCGTTCTGGTTGTCGCCGCGCACGTAGTAGGACTCGCCCAGCCAGTACTTGGCGTTGCCAGACAGCGGATCGCTGGGATGCCGCTGCAGAAAGGCCTGGAAGGCCTGTTCGGCCGCCGGATAGTTGGCCTGGCGCAGCAGGTCGAAGGCGTAGTCGTACTGCTCCTTCGGGGTGCCGGAGGGGAGCTGCACATTGGCGGCGCTCTGCTGCTCCTGATACTGCGTCTGGCTCTGGGTCTGATCCTGGCTCGGCGCCTGGGAGCGCACAGCATCGACCGAGGACTGGTTAACCGTACCGAAGACCTGGGGCTGGCCGGGCTCGGCCTGCCCGGTAGCGCCCTGCGCGTTGGCTGCGGCGCTCTGCGAGGTGCCGCCGGTCGAGGCGCCGTAACCCTGGGACTGGGACTGGGGCTGGGACTGGGGCTGCGGCGCGGAATTGGCGGCTTGCAGCTGGTTGAGCTTGTAGCTCAACTCCTCGACCTGTCCGGTCAGGCTGCGCACCTGGTCCTCAAGCTGCTGGATGCGCAGTTCGAGCCGCGCGGTTTCGGTCTGCGCGAGCTGCTGGGTCTGCGCGGATACGCTCGAAACGAGGCCGAGCGGCCCCGCGCCGAACAGCGCCGCAAGAAGGCCCAGCATCGGGAGAGATCGCCTGCACAGTTTCCGCACCGTCATCGCCAAACTCCATACCTGCTTGTTTGGATCCACCGGGGGTGGGACCGCAGAAAACCAGTCCTCTAGCTGCCGGACCAAGTTGTCAGAAATATGGCGCGGCCGCGCGGTTCCGGCAGCCGCGCAAACAACAGCGCCCGTCTGCGCCTCTCAATGGGCGCGGACGGGCGCGATGTCCTGCGACCTACCCTGGAAAGGGCGGGTCGGCGTCCTTAGCGAACGACGAAGACGCCGCGGCGGTTCTGGGCCCAGGCCGACTCGCTGCTGCCGGGAACGGCGGGCCGCTCCTTGCCATAGCTGATCGTCCCGACGCGATTGCCGGAAATGCCGAGCGCGACAAGGTAGTCGCGCACCGCATTGGCCCGGCGCTCACCCAGCGCCAGGTTGTATTCGCGGGTGCCGCGCTCGTCGCAGTGACCTTCGACGGTCAGTGCAACGCCGGGATGCTCGTTCATCCAGGCCGCCAGGGCCTCGATGGTCGAACGCGCCTGCGGCTTGATCTCGCTGCGGTCGGTGTCGAAGAAGACCCGGTCGCCCACCTGCTGAACCAGCTGCTCCTGGGATCCAGGAGCCGCGCCGGAAGAAACGGTACTACCCGTCGTGTTGCCGCCGGTGGTGGTCGGTGCCGCCTCGCGGTCGGAGCTACCGCAGGCCGCCAGCATGAGGCCCGCCGCAAGAACCATGAGCAACTTGAAACGCATTCTCTTGATCCCCTGTTGTCAAATCCGCCTATGCGTGGAGTTGACTTTTGAAATGCTCCAACAGGACTATCCTGACCCCAAGGCGCAACCGCCGGGAATCCCTGGAGTTCCGCGGACTATAGCCGCACAACCCTAGGGAATCAAGGGCGACCAGGCTGGGTCTGAAGCATCGGTCGGTGTCTCCACAAGACGCTCGTTAAAGCCGGTTAAGTCGATGGTATAGAGTCGGGTTCTGGACTGCGCGCCGGAGGGCGAGTCCTGCCTGAAGAATGCGAGCACGCGGCCATTGGGGGCCCAGGTCGGGCTCTCCACCAGGTAGCCGGATGCCAGCATTCGCTCGTTGCTCCCATCGGGCTGCATCACGCCGATATAGAAGGTGCCCTGATGGATGCGGGTGAAGGCGATGAGATCGCCGCGCGGCGACCATACCGGCGTCGCGTAACGGCCGTTTCCGTAGGAAATCCGCTGCACGTTGCTGCCGTTGCTGTTCATCGTATAGAGCTGCTGGGTGCCGCCGCGGTCGGATTCGAAGACCACGCGGTCGCCGTTGGGCGCATAGCTGGGCGAGGTGTCGATGGCGTTGCTGTCGGTCATCTGGCTGACCCGGCGGGTGCGCAGGTCCATGCTGTAGATGTCCGACTGGCCGTCTTGCGCGAGACTCATGATCACCCTATCGCCGTCCGGCGAGAACCTCGGGGCAAAGGTCATGCCCGGGAAATCGCCAAGAACTTCCTGTTGTCCTGTATTCAAGTTGAACAGGTACACCCTCGGCGTGTCGTTCTCATATGACATATAGGTGATTTCCTGAGTGCTGGGCGAGAATCGCGGGGTCAGCACCAGGTTGGAGCCGTCGGTCAGGAAGCGGTGGTTGGCGCCGTCCTGGTCCATGATCGCCAGGCGCTTGCTGCGCCGGGTCTGCGGCCCCTCCTCGGCGATATAGACGATCCGGGTGTCGAAATAGCCCTCCTCGCCGGTCAGCCGCTTGTAGATGGCGTCGGCGATGATGTGGGACACGCGGCGCCAGTTCTCCGGCGTCGTGGTGTAGGCCAGGCCGGTCAGCTGGCTCTCCGCCGGCACGTCCCAGAGACGGAATTCCAGCCTGAGGCGGCCGTCGGCCTGACGGGTGATCGAGCCGCTGACCAGGGCATCGGCATTGATCAGCCGCCAGTCGGCAAAGCGCGGTCCGACCTGGATCGAGGAGGTTTCCTGGATGAAAGCGCCGCGGTCGATCGGCCGGAACAGGCCGGAACTCGCCAGGTCCGACGCTACCACCTGGGATATCTCCGCGCCCGTCTGGGCGAGCTGCGGATCCTCGCTGTAGAAGTCCGTGATCGCGATCGGCAGGGGTTCGACGAAGCCCTGGGTGATATCCACCGTGATCTGCGCGCGCGCCGGAACCGCCAGAACCACGGCCAGCAGCAGCGCGCCAAGGAAGGAGAAGGTCTTTGCTGCGCTCGATTGTGAGCTGGATTTGATCATCTGCCGAACATCTCCCTTGGATTGAATCTCAAGATCATGTCGCGCCACAGTTCATATCGACTTTGTGGCAATTTAAAGGGGCTGCACTCGATAATCGCCCGGCGGGCGTTCTCCGCAGCCGAGCGGAAGAAGGCATCGCGTGCCAAGCGCCGCGTATCCTGGATTTCCGGCTGACCACGCACGCTGCCGTCGGCATTGAACTGCACTCTGATCTCCACGACCAGATCGTCGGCATTCTGCGCGCCGGCATCGATTCGCCAGCAACTCGACATCTGCTGCCGGATCATCGAGGCAAGCTCCGCCGCCTGCTGCTGAACCGCGGCCGAGTTCTGCGGCTGCCGCGCCTGGCCCTCGGCCTGCTGGGTCGCCTGCGGCTGCTGCTCCTTGAGCCGCTCGACATTCTTCAGGATCGAGGTCAGCGCGTTCTGCGGCTCTTCCTCTGCAGGCTCCGGGGTCGGAGGTTTCGGCAGGTTGGCCTGCGGCCGCGGCGACGGCACTGGCGGCGCGCTTTCCGTCCTTTCCGGCTCAGGCTCGGGTTGCGGTTCAGGCTCGGGTTCCGGTTCGGGCTCCGGCACAGGTTCGGGCTCCGGCTCGGGCTCCGGTTCCGGAACGGGTTCGGGTTCCGGCTCGGGCTCAGGTTCCGGCTCGGGCTCGGGTTCCGGGGCCGGTTCCGGCGCGGGCCGCGGCTCCGGGGTCGGCGGCGGCGCAGGTGCAGGTTCCGGCGGTTTCGGCGGCTCCGGAGCCGCCTCGGTCACCTCGGTTTCCGGGGTTTCCTCGGGCTCGGGGTCAGGCTGGATCGCTTCGAGCTCAAGCTCCTCCTCGGTCACCATCTGCACGGAGGTGATGGTGATCTGCTCGGGTTTGTCGGCGAAGGACGGCAGGCCGAAGACGACCAGAGCCAGCACGCCGAGATGCAGCAGGCCGGAAAAGACCTGGCCCGGGATCGACACTCCGGAGTTGCTGGCGGTTGTGAACATGGCCATCGTTTGGACTTCGCCCTACTGCGCGTCCTCGCCCTCCGGCGGCACTTCGGTGATCAAGGCGACCCGGGTGAATCCCGAGGCGTTGAGCAGGCCCATCACCTGCATCACCCGGCCGTAGGCGATCGCGCGGTCGCCGCGGATATAGATCCGCGTGTCCGGCTTGTTGTCGGTGATCGCCTGCAGCCGCGCCACCAGCTGACCGAGTTCGACCCCGGTCTCCTGAATGAAGATCGCGCCTTCCTTGTTGACCGTGACGACCAGGGGTTCGACCGGCTCGGAGATGTTCTGCGCCTTGGTTCGCGGCAGATCGACGGGCACCCCGACGGTCAGCAGCGGCGCCGTCACCATGAAGACGATCAGCAGCACCAGCATGACATCGACGAAAGGGGTGACGTTGATCTCGCTCATCGGGTGCCAGCGGCGGCGGATGCCGCCGTGGCGCCCCCGGCTGACCAGATTGGCGGCCATAGCTCAGTCCTCCTCGAGCTGACGCGAGAGAATCGCCGAGAATTCGCCAGCGAAGGCCTCGAGCCGCGCTGCGTAGGTCGCCAGATCGTTGTTCAGCTTGTTGAAGCCGATCGTCGCGGGAATCGCCGCGACCAGACCGAGCGCGGTGGCGAACAGCGCCTCGGCAATGCCCGGCGCGACCACGGCCAGACTGGTGTTGGCGGCGGCGGCGATCGAGGTGAAGGCGTTCATGATGCCCCAGACCGTGCCGAACAGACCGATGAAGGGCGCCGAGGAGCCGACCGAGGCGAGAAACACCATGCCCTTTTCCAGATTGTCCATCTCGCGGCCGATGGAGATGCCCATTACCCGCTCGATCCGCTCCTTGACGCTGAGCTTGGAATCGCCAGCCTTGGAGGCGCCGCGCGAGGTGAAGCGGCGCCATTCCTTCATCGCCGAGATGAAGACCGCGGACATCGGGTCGGGCGGGCGGTCGTCGAGCCGGTCGTAGAGCTGCTCCAGGGAGCCGCCCGACCAGAAGGCCTCCTCGAACTGATTGGCGCGGCGGCGCAGCCGCCGGATACGGAAGGCTTTGTCGAAGATGATCGCCCAGGTCCAGAAGGACGCCGCGATCAGGATCAACAGCACGATCTTGACGACCACATCGGCCTGCCAGAACAGGCCCCAGATCGTGATATCCCCAGATACGGACCCGGCGAGGGCCGCGGCATCGACCGCAGATTGCTCCATCGTAACCTTCTCCTATGACCCCGTCGCATTCTTGAGTTGGCTCAGGCCGGCATCGCCGAAGGCCTGAAAGATATCGTGCTGCTCCCGCGGCAGACGCACCGCCCGCCCGTCGGCAAGCCGCAGGCAGACCACGCGCACGCCGATCTGGACCAGTGTTTGCTCTGTGGCTTCATCTGCGACTCCCCTTGCCCGGACCACGCGCTGATCGAGCCGGACGCTGGCGCCGCGCAGCTCGGCGAGGCGGCTGCGGACCTGCAGCGCGTCGTCGAGCCGCGCCGGCTGGCGGTAGTCGGCGGCGCAGTCGCGCACCGCGAAGGCGAAGCCGTGGTCGCGGCGCAGCGCGGTCTGATCGACTCCGATCAGCCGCAGCAGCTCGGTGCGGCCGCGCTCGGCGAATTTCAGGTAGTTGGCGTAGTAGACGATGCCGGCGGCATCGGTGTCCTCGTAGTAGACCCGGATCGGCAGGACGTGCTCGTCCCCCTCGAGGTACCCGGAAGGCGGCGTCTCCAGCGTCACGCGTCCTCCCCGCCCCGGCCTTCGGCGGCGCGGTCGTCAGCGCTGAGGAAATCGAGCTGCTCGGCGAGGTGCCGCGGCGTGTCGAGGCCGAGATAGCCGTAGCCCGACTGGGTCAGCATGCGGCCGCGCGGCGTGCGCTGGATCAGGCCCTGCTGCAGCAGGTAGGGCTCGATCACCTCCTCGATCACGTCGCGCTGCTCCGACAGGGCCGCCGCCAGGGTCTCCGCCCCGACCGGGCCGCCGCCGTAGTTCCCGGCGATGCAGCCGAGATAGCGCCGGTCCATGGCGTCGAGGCCGTGTTCGTCAACTTCCATACGCCGCAGCGCCTTGTCGGCGTCGGCGGAATCGACCTCGGCGACGCCCTCGACGGCGGCGAAGTCGCGCACCCGGCGCAGCAGCCGCCCGGCGACCCGCGGCGTGCCCCGGGCCCGGCGGGCGATTTCGCCGGCACCCTCCGAGGTCAGCCGCATCTTCAGGGCGCGGGCGCCGCGCTCGACCACCAGGCGTAGCTCCTCGGGCGAATAGAACTGCAGCCGCTGCGGAATCCCGAAGCGCTCGCGCAGCGGCGTGGTGATCAGGCCCGAGCGCGTGGTCGCGCCGATCAAGGTGAAGGGCGGCAGGTCGATGCGCACGGAGCGCGCCGCCGGTCCCTCGCCGATGATGAGATCGAGCTCGAAATCCTCCATTGCGGGATAAAGGATTTCTTCTACGGCAGGATTAAGGCGATGTATTTCATCGATGAACAGCACGTCGTTGGGCTGCAGGTTGGTGAGGATCGCCGCCAGGTCGCCGGCCCGCGCGATCACCGGTCCGGAGGTGGCGCGGAAGCCGACCCCAAGCTCGCGGGCGACGATCTGCGCCAGGGTGGTCTTGCCCAGGCCCGGCGGACCGAAGAAGAGGACGTGGTCGAGCTGCTCGCCCCGGGTCTTGGCCGCCTCGATGAAGACCTTGAGGTTGGCGCGCAGGGATTCCTGGCCGATGAATTCGGCCAGCACCTGGGGACGCAGGCTGACCTCGCCCTCGTCGCCGGAGAATTCGGCCGAGACCACGCGCGGATCGCTCACGTCGCCAGCTCCCTAAGCCCTTCCTTGATCAGCTTGTCGAGCGGCGCGTCGCCGCCCAGGCTGCGCAGCGCCTGGGACACCGCGCCAAAAGCCTCGCTACGGCGGTAGCCCAAGCTGACCAGGGCGGAGACCGCGTCGTCGGCCACCCCGCCGGCGACCGGCGCAGCCTCGCCGTTGCCGGCCGTTGCGGAACCGAGGCTCATGCCCCCGGCCTTGTCCTTCAGTTCGGTGACGATGCGCTGCGCCAGCTTCGGTCCGACGCCGTTGGCGCGGGTCAGCAGGACCTTGTCCTGGGAGGCGACCGCCATCACCAGCTCCTGCGGCGGCAGCGCGCTGAGGATCGCCAGGGCCATGCGCGCACCGACGCCCTGCACGCTCGACAGCAGGCGGAACCAGTCGCGCTCGGCGAGCTCGGCGAAACCATAGAGATGGATGTGATCCTCGCGGACATGGGTATCGATCAGCAGCGAAACCTTGCCGCCGCCGACGGGAAGCTGCGACAGCGTGCGCGCGGAGCAGAACACGACGTAGCCGACGCCGCCGACGTCGACCAGGGCCCAGCCATCGCCGGTGGAATCCAGCAGGCCGGTCAGCTTGCCGATCATCGCCCGCCCCCCCCCGCACCGGAGGCCGCCTTGGCCTCGGCGCGCGCCACCGCCGCGGCCAGGGGATCCGCCACGCCCTTGGCCCAGGCCGCGCGGGTCGAGCGGTTATGGGCATGGCAGATCGCCACCGCCAGGGCATCGGCACTGTCGGCGCTGGCGATGGTGCAGCCGGGCAGCAGACGCCCGACCATCATCGCCACCTGCTCCTTCTTGGCGTGGCCGGTGCCGACCACCGACTTCTTGACGATCATCGGCAGGTACTCGCTGACCGCGAGGCCGGCGAGCGAGGGCACCAGCAGGGCGATGCCCCGCGCCATGCCGAGCTTCAGGGTCGAGGAGGGATTGCGGTTGGCCAGGGTTTCCTCGACCGCGGCCTCGTCGGGTGCGTAGACGGCGAGAATCTCCTCCAGCCCTAGCTTGAGCTGCATCAGGCGCTGGCCGAGGTCGAGGCCGGCGTCGGTCGAGATCGCGCCGTTGGCGACATGGGATAGACGGCTGCCGGCGCTCTCGATCACGCCCCAGCCGGTCTGGCGCAGGCCGGGATCAAGTCCGATCACTCGCAAAGCCATCTCCGTCGCAGTCCCTCAAGAGCCTGATCGGATCATACTGAACCAGTGCGATCCGATCAGGCTCTAACACTATGAAATAGAGCAAAATTCACGCCTTAGATCGATTCGATCCAAGGCGATCTTGCTCTCGGCCCTCGCGGCAGGCCGTTTCGATCACGCCGTCAGCCGCTCCATGACCTCGTCGGAGATCTCGAAGTTGGTCGAGACCCGCTGCACGTCGTCGTTGTCGTCGAGCACGTCGATCAGCTTCAGCAGCGTGGCGGCCTGGTCCTCGTCGACCGGCGCGGTGGTCTGCGCCTTCCAGTCGAGGTGGCCTTCGCTGGGATCGCCGAACTTCTCGGTCAGGGCGTCGCGCACGTCGGAGAAGTCGTCGGGCATGCAGGTAATCTCATGGCCCTCGGCGCTCGACTGGCAGTCGGTGGCGCCGGCTTCCACGGCGCCCTCGAACATCTCCTCGGCGCTGGCGGTCTCCGGCGGATAGAGGATCAGGCCGACCCGCTCGAACATGAAGGACACGCTGTTGGTCTCGCCCAGGGTGCCGCCGTGCTTGGAAAAGGCGGTGCGCACCTCAGAGGCGGTGCGGTTGCGGTTGTCGGTCAGTGCCTCGACGATGATCGCCACCCCGGCCGGGCCATAGCCCTCATAGCGGATCGCCTCGTAGGTCTCGCCATCGCCGCCGCCGGTAGCGCGCTGGATCGCCCGCTCGATGTTGTCCTTGGGCATGTTGGCGGTGCGCGCCGCGGCGATCGCCGCGCGCAGGCGCGGGTTCTTGTCGGGCTCGGGCAGTCCCTCCTTCGCGGCGACGATGATCTCGCGCGACAGCTTGGCGAACTGCTTGGCGCGCTTCTTATCCTGCGCGCCCTTGCGGAACATGATGTTTTTGAACTGTGAATGGCCGGCCATGACCCCTCGACCCCAAATGCTGTAAGAACTCTTGTGAGGTTCTACCACATTTTGCGGGCAATCTGCGGAAAAGCGCGGATTTCCTAGCCCGCCAATATGGCGACTTGAAGGCGCTTCTAGCAGGTAAACGGCGGCCGGAGAAGGCCCTGGCGGCCTAGCCTTCTCCTTCTACCGGAAAGCGCGTCGCCTGTGCCGAAGGGCGGGCCGCCATCGCGGTGTGGGCGGCGGCCAGACGCGGGTAATCCAGCAGCATCCTTGTACCCTCCGGGGCCGCGCGAAACAGCCGCAGGATGGGATAGGCCAGGAGGTCGGGCAGCAGCGGTCGCTCGACCAGCAGGAACGCCGCGTCTGCTGTCAGGTCTTCCAGTGCGCCGAGACAGCGCCGGGCGGCGGGCAGCGCGGCGTCGATCTTCGCCTCGTCGGCCGCGCCGCGCTCCTGGGGCAGAACGCAGCGCTCGACATAGATGTCCCAGACCAGCGCGCGGTAGGCGTAGTTGTTGAGCACCGCCAGAAGCTGGTTGGCACGGGCGCGGGGCGCGATCGCTTCCGGCAGCAGCGCCGGCCGCGGAAAGCGCTCCTCGATGTAGCGCAGAATGGCGTCGCTCTCGTAGAGCGCCAGGCCCTCGTGCTCGAAGGCCGGGATCTTGCCGAAGGGGTGGCGGCGGGCGTAGCCGGCGGGCAGCGTCTCCGGCGCGAAGATATCGATCTCCTCGAGCCGGTAGTCGAGACCCTTCTCCTCCAGCGCCAGACGCACCGCCCGGACATAGACGCTGTAGGCGGCGCCGTAGAGGACGATCCCGCTGGCGCCGGGCATCGCCTAGACCTGGGGCCTGGCCGCTTGCAGCCGGCCGCCGAGCCGCACCGGCGACACCGTTTTGGCCAGCCCGCTTCTGTCGTCGGTCTCGACGAAGACGCCGCAGAAGGTGCCCTCGCCGGTGGCCGGCGACATCCGCTCGGTCGGCAGCTTGCGGATGAACTTCTGGATCGGCACGGCCTTGTCCATGCCGATCACCGAGTCGTAGTCGCCGCACATCCCGGCATCGCTCTGATAGGCGGTGCCACCCGGCAGGATCATGCTGTCGGAGGTCGGGACGTGGGTGTGGGTGCCGACCACCAGGGAAACCCGGCCGTCGGCGTGGTGGCCAATCGCCATCTTCTCGCTGGTCGCCTCGGCATGGAAATCCAGGATTGCCGCCTGCACGCTGCCGCCGAGCCGGTACTTGGCGAGCTCCGTATCGACGCAGGCGAAGGGATCGCCCAGCGGGTCCATGAACAGCCGCCCCATGACGTTGAGCACCAGCACCTTGCGGCCCTGCCCGGCGTCGTACACGGCGGCGCCGCGCCCCGGTGTGCCCGGCGGAAAGTTCTGCGGCCGCAGCAGCCGCGGCTCGCGTTCGATATACTCCAGCGCCTCGCGCTGGTCCCAGGAGTGGTTGCCGCCGCTGATCACATCGATCCCGGCGGAGAAGAGCTCTTCGCAGATTTTTGCGGTGATGCCGAAGCCGCCGGCGGCGTTCTCCCCGTTGGCGACAACGAAGTCGAGGCCGAACTCGCGGCGCAGCTCAGGGACATGCTTGGCCAGCGCATCGCGGCCGGAACGGCCGACGATGTCGCCGCAAAACAGCAGCCTCATCGCAGCAGCCTCATCCGCCGCGCGCTCCGCCGTCCGGGCTCTCGTCCGGCTGCGGCGTGACGATTTCTTCCTCGGTGACGATCAGATCGAGCGCCTGATCATGCGCGCCGCGCGGCACCGCCGGCATCTCCTGCCCGGCATAGGCGACGCCGATCGCCAGAATCTTCCGCTTCTCTCGCCAGTGCGCCAGGGTGCGGTCGTAGAAGCCTCCGCCGTAGCCGAGGCGGTATCCCTGCCGGTCGAAAGCGAGCAGCGGGACCAGCAGCACATTGGGGATCACGTCGGGCTGGCTGTCCGGCGGCACCTGAGTACCGAAGCCGGCCGGCACCAGTTCGTCGCCAGGCTGCCAGAGGCGGAACATCAGCCGCGCTCCGGCGCGCACCACCACCGGCAGGCAGAGCCGCTGGCCGCGTTCGTGCAGCCGCTGCAGCAGCGGCCGGACGTCGAGTTCGCTGCCCATCGGCCAGTAGCCGGAAACCGCGACCTGCTCGGGAATGACGGCGGCGGAAAGAACCTGCTCGGCAAGCTGCTGTGCGGCGCCGGGCGTCGCTCCGGCCGCCGTGGCGCGCGCCGCGCTGGCGCTGCTGCGCAGCTGCTTCTTCTCGCGTTCGAGGATTTCGCTCATGACCTATCGCGATCGCGCTCCCGCCGGGAGCATTCGAGACGAGAGCAAGGCGACGCCGCGTGAGCCGTTGACCCGGGATCGTCCTCTGTGGCCTGCCTAAGCAGGTGGGCACCGCAATAACGAGACCAGGGCCCCGTCAGAGGCAGCTCCCTAGAGTTTCGGTATTGGCCCCAGGGATCGAAGGGCCTGACGCACTCCGCAGCGCCGATGCTTGCTCTTAAACCTTTACCTAGGCCCCTTCGAGGCGAGCCGCAATAGACTCGATACGCTTGGCGACGCTTTCCAGAGCCTCGGCGGCATGACTCTCGGCCGCGCCGTCGCCGGCGGATACCTCTGCCCCCTCGGCCGCGCGCAGCTCGTTCAGCTCGTCCTCGAGCAGCAGCGCCGCCATCACCAGCAGGCGCAGGTCGCCGATCTCGCCCATCGACTGGCGCAGTTTCTGCACCCGGGCGTCGAGATCCCCCGCAAGGCTGCGCAGGTGATCCTCCTGACCGTCGTCGCAGGCGATGTCGTAGCTGCGTTTGTTGATGGTCAGCGCGACCTGGGCCAAAACTCAGTCCTCCAAAAGTTTCTGCAGCCGCGCGACGGTGGCGTCGAGGCGCTGGGTTACCTGGCCGGCGGCAGCGCGCAGCGCCTTGTGCTCGGCCTTGGCCGCGTCGAGCGCCGCGCGCAGCTCGGCGTCCCCGCCGCCGCCGCCCGGGCCGGCGCTTTGGGCAACGGCTTGGTCGAGGCGGCTGAGTGCGGCATCGAGTTTGCGGCTGGCTTGCTTCAGGCGATCCATCTGTCTCGTCACGAAGGTGTCATCGGCGGGCTTTCGAAAACTACGCGCCGCCGCGCCAGGGGGTCAACCACCGCCGCGTCCGGGCCTTTCCCGGTTGCAAGTCGCGGCGCGCTTGGGCAGAGTGCGCCCGCCGCCATCCAGCACCGACGTGGGACGGCGGAGCAGAGTCGATCTCCCGGCCGTTCCGCCGGATTCTGTATAGTTCGCGCCGCAGCCTGAGAAGTGCCCGCGGCGCAGAAACGCTTCACTGCGTTTTGGCCATTCGAAAAGACCCGCACGAGACATGGACAGCAAAAATGGACACCGTGGTGTCTGACCGCGCAGCCGAGAAGGCCGTAACTCACCAAGACTTGGCGAACGCGATCCGCGCCCTGGCGATGGACGCGGTGCAGCAGGCGAATTCCGGGCATCCCGGCATGCCCATGGGCATGGCCGACGTCGCCACGGTGCTGTTCGGCAAGTTCCTCAAGTTCGATCCCAAGCAGCCTGACTGGCCGGACCGCGACCGCTTCGTGCTCTCGGCCGGCCACGGCTCGATGCTGCTCTACGCGCTGCTGCACCTGACCGGCTACGAGGACATGACCCTCGAGGAGCTGCGCAACTTCCGCCAGCTCGGCAGCCGCACCGCCGGCCATCCCGAATACGGCCACGCCGCCGGGATCGAGACCACCACCGGGCCGCTCGGCCAGGGATTGGGCAACGCCGTCGGCATGGCGCTGGCCGAGCGTCTGCTCGCGGCGCGCTTCGGCGCGGAGGCGGTCGACCACCACACCTATGTAATCGCCGGCGACGGCTGCCTGATGGAAGGCCTCAGCCACGAGGCCATCGCGCTGGCCGGACATCTCCGCCTGGCCAAGCTGATCGTCTTCTTCGACGACAACGCGATCTCCATCGACGGGCCGGTCGAGCTGGCCGACAGCGTCGACCAGGCCAAGCGTTTCGAGGCCTGCGGCTGGCATGTCCAGAGCATCGACGGCCACGATCCCGCAGCCATCGAGAAGGCCATCGCCGCAGCCCAAAAGAGCGACAAGCCGGCAATGATCGCCTGCAAGACGACAATCGGCTTTGGCGCTCCGAACAAACAGGGCACGGCGGCGGCCCACGGTGCGCCGCTCGGAGACGAGGAGATCGCGGCGGCGCGCAAGCAGCTCGGCTGGAGCAGCCCGCCCTTCGAAATCCCGGCGCCGATCGCCGAGGCCTGGCGCGGCTTCGGCGCGCGTGGCGCCAAGGACTCCGCCGCCTGGGCCGAGCGCCTGGCGCAGCTTTCCGCAGCGGATCGCGCGGAGTTCGAGCGGCGTCTCGCCGGCACGCTGCCCGAAGGCCTGGAAGCCGCCATCGTCGCCTTCAAGAAGCAGGCCAGCGAGGCTGGAGAGAAGGTCGCGACGCGGGTCTCCTCCCAGAAGGTGCTCGACGTGCTGGCGCCGCTGGCGCCGGAGCTGCTCGGCGGCTCCGCCGATCTCACCGGCTCGAACAACACCAAGGCCGGCAGCCAGCAGGTGGTCAAGCCCGGCGACTTCTCCGGCAGCTACATCCACTACGGCGTGCGCGAGCACGCCATGGCGGCGGCGATGAACGGCCTGGCGCTGCACCGCGGCGTGATCCCCTACGGCGGCACCTTCCTGGTCTTCACCGACTACTGCCGCCCTTCGATTCGGCTTTCGGCTTTGATGGGCCAGCGGGTGATCTACGTGATGACCCACGATTCCATCGGCCTGGGCGAGGACGGCCCGACGCATCAGCCGGTCGAGCATCTCGCGGCGCTGCGCGCCATACCCAACCTCAAGGTCTTCCGCCCCTGCGACAGCGTCGAGACCGCCGAGTGCTGGGAGCTGGCGCTGAAAAACGCCGACGGCCCCTCGGTGCTGGCGCTGACCCGGCAGGGCGTGCCTGTCCTGCGCCGCGAGCACAATACGGACAACTGGTCGCAGCACGGCGCCTATATCCTGGAAGCCGCCGACAGCCATCGCCAGGCGACGCTGCTCGCCTCGGGCTCCGAAGTCTCCGTGGCGATCGAGGCCAAGCGCCTGCTCGGGGAAGAGGGCATCGCCTGCGCCGTGGTTTCGATTCCCTCCTGGGAGCTGTTCATGCAGCAGCCGGCGCACTACCGCGACGAGGTGCTCGGTCCCGGCACCCTGCAGGTCGGCGTCGAGGCGGCCTCGCCCTTCGGCTGGGAGAAATGGGTCGGGCTCGAGGGCACCGTGGTCGGCATGCGCGGTTTCGGCGCCTCGGCGCCCGCCGGGGAACTTTTCAAGCATTTCCGCATCACCCCTGAAGACGTCGCCACCACCGTGCGGGACTGGCTCTAGGGGCCCCGATCCGGAAACGATCGAGAGAACGAAAGGACGAGACATGGCAGTTCGGGTGGGAATCAACGGCTTCGGCCGGATCGGCCGCTTGGTGCTGCGCGCCGCGCTGGAATCCGGCCGCAAGGATATCGAATTCGTCGCCATCAACGATCTCGGCTCGGCCGAGGCGAACGCGCTTCTGCTGCAGTACGACTCGGTGCACGGCACCTATCCCGGCGCGGTCAAGGCGACCAAGTCGGGCATTCAGATCGCCGGCGGCAAGGCGATCAAGGTGCTGTCGGAGCGCGATCCCGCCAAGCTGCCCTGGGACAAGCTCGGCGTCGATATCGTGCTGGAGTGCACCGGCATCTTCGCCTCCAAGGACAAGGCCTCGGCGCATCTCGAAGGCGGCGCCAAGAAGGTGCTGGTTTCCGCGCCCTGTTCCGGCGCCGACCTGACCGTGGTCTACGGCATCAACGACAACAAGCTGAAGAAAAGCCACACCGTGGTCTCCAACGCCTCCTGCACCACCAACTGCCTGGTGCCCGTCGCCCATGTGCTGCACCAGGCCGTCGGCATCAAGCACGGCTTCATGACGACGATACATTCCTTCACCGGCGATCAGCGCACGGTGGATACGCTGCACAGCGACCCGCGCCGCGCCCGCGCCGCCTCGGTCTCGATGATCCCGACCTCGACCGGCGCCGCGCGCGCCGTCGGCCTGGTGCTGCCGGAGCTGGCCGGCAAGCTGGACGGCACCTCGATCCGCGTGCCGACGCCCAATGTCAGCCTGGTCGACCTGACCTTCTCCGCGAAGAAGAAGACCACGGTCGAGGCGATCAACGCCGCCATCGAGAAGGCCGCCAAGGGCAAGCTCAAGGGTATCCTGGAGGTCAACGACAAGCCGCTGGTCTCGATCGACTTCAATCACAATCCGGCGAGTTCGACCTTCGATCTCGACGGCACCCAGGTGATCGACGGAACCTTCGTGCGGGTGATGACCTGGTACGACAACGAGTGGGGCTTCTCCAACCGGATGAGCGACACCGCCGTCGCCATGGGCAAGCTGCTCTAAGAAAACTGCAATTTCAGGCGCTCGATGGGCGGAACCGCAGTGCGGTCCCGCTCTTCCGTGTCCATACTGCAGTTAGAAATTATCTATCCGCGGATTGTGATTTCCACCGCATCTTCCGAAACACCAAACGCACGAGCTAGACGCATTTTTGCTTCGGCTATGGTCCAGCCAGAGTCATCCCGCTCGTTCGCAAATTCTTCGACTGCGGGCATTGGCCTCCAGTTCAATTCAGTTAGTTCGATCCCAAGATCGGAAATCTCATCGTAGATGACCGGGTTACGGTCTCCGGCCCAGGTAACTTCGCCGTTCAATATTGCGTAATCTGAGAATTTCACTAGCCAGCGACCCTTAACTCGCGGGCATGTGACGACATCATCAACCTTGCCGATCAAAAAAGCGGCGCCATGATCTTCCATGGCTTCGCCACCGGCAATATCCGCAACGCGGACCGTATTGCGAAAGCAAACCACATAGTTCATTTGGCGCGCCCTGCGTTGATCCAACTTCCAAGAAGACGTGCCCCCTTCGGCGAGAATTCGCTCAACAGACTTGGCCGTAAAAACCTTGATAGCATCCATAATCATGTCTCCCTCATAAGATAATATATGCCTTTGTTACCGGATCTATGGCGTAACATCAACTTACTTTTATAAAAAGTATGTTCATAATCTCATTGTTCCGCACCTGTAGAATTCAGCGCATCGTCATCGCCAGTTGGCAGTGTGCTTCCACACTGCGCACGACTCCGGGCTTCTGAGCGTCGCCACGCGTCTCTAGACTGCGGGGCATGTCGCGCAAGGCCGTCATCGTCCACTCGCTCGCCCAGGCAAAGGCCGCGCTCGCGCCCGGCGTGCCGGTGCTGCTGCTCTCGGCCGAGGGCGCCGCCGGCGCCGCCGGGCCGGCCTGGTGGCGCGAGGTGATCGCTCTCGCCCGCGCCGCTCACCCGGCCACCGACGCCCGCGACCTGCTCGACTGCGGCGCCGCGCCCGGCGCCGTCATGGCGGCGCTGGCCGCCGGGATCACCGAATTATCATTTCACGGCAGCGCCGCGGAGGTGGTCAAACTCACCCAGATGGGCGCGACGCTCCTGCCGCGCCCCGCCGAAGCGCTGGACCTGGCGGAAGCGCCGCAGCCCGAGCACGCCTGCCGCGTCTGGCTGCTCGCGCCGCAGCCGGGCGATTGAAAAAGCCCCGGCGCTCGGCTATGCAACAGCGCCAGAAAAATTCGGAAAAGGACGCCGAGCGATGAAAGTCACCCAGCGGGTTAGGAAAATCCTCGCCAACTACGAAAGCGACTGTCCGGGAACCAAGGCCAATCTGGCCAGGATCCTGATGCACGGCAAGCTGGGCGGCAGCGGCAACCTGGTGATCCTGCCGGTCGATCAGGGCTTCGAGCATGGCCCGGACCGCAGCTTCGCTCCAAATCCGGCGGCCTACGACCCGCACTATCACTATCAGCTCGCCATCGACGCCGGGCTCAACGCCTACGCCGCGCCGCTCGGCATGCTGGAGGCCGGCGCCGACAGCTTCGCCGGCGCCATCCCGACCATCCTCAAGCTCAACAGCTCCAACAGCCATGCGACGAGCAAGGACCAGACGGTCTACGGCTCGGTCAACGACGCGCTACGGCTCGGCTGCGCGGCCATCGGCTTCACCATCTATCCCGGCGCCGACGACCAGTTCGAGATGATGGAGGAGTTCCGCGAACTGGCCGAGGAGGCCAAGGCGGTCGGCCTCGCCGTGGTGCTCTGGTCCTATCCGCGCGGCGGCGATCTCTCCAAGGACGGCGAGACTGCGATCGACGTCACCGCCTATGCCGCGCATCTCGCCGCGCTGCTCGGCGCCCATGTCATCAAGGTCAAGCCGCCGACCGACCATATCGAGCAGAAAGAGGCCAAGCAGGCCCTGGAGAAGGCCGGGACCGACCTCTCCAGCCTCGACAGGCGGATCGCCCACGTCATACAGGCGGCCTTCAAGGGCCGGCGCATCGTCGTCTTCTCCGGCGGCGGCGCCAAGGGGATCGACGCGGTCTACGACGAGATCCGCCAGATCGCCAAGGGCGGCGCCAACGGCTCGATCATCGGCCGCAACACCTTCCAGCGGCCGCGCGACGAGGCCTTGGAGATGCTCGGCAACATCGTTCAGATCTACCAGGGCAAGTTCTAGACCCGGCGCGGCCCGTGCGTGCGCGGCTCTATCTGGTCACCCCGCCGGGCCTGGTCCGCGGCGACTGGCCGCTGTCCGGCTTCCTGCCGCTCTACGAGGCGGCGCTGGCGGCCAACGACGTCGCGGCGGTGCTGCTGCGTTCCGATGCCGAATCCGGGGACGACGCCCACCGCGAAGCGATCGCCGCACTGCAGCCCGCCGCCCATGCCGCCGACGCGGCGCTGATCCTGGAGTACCGCGCCGACCTGGCGATGGAGACCGGCTGCGACGGCATCCATGTCCGGGCCGACGAGCAGAACGTGAAGGCGCTGCGCCAGGCGCTGGGTCAGGACATGATCCTCGGCGCCGCCTGCGGGAATTCCAAGCATCTGGCGATCACGGCCGCCGAGGCCGGGGCCGACTACGTCTGCTTCGGCGAGCTGGACGAACGCCACAGCCCGCCCGATCCCGAGGCGATTTCCTGGTGGGCGGAGATCATGGAGGTGCCCTGCGTGGCGCTGGGCGGCATCGGCCTGGAGGACGCCGAAGAACTGCTTCAGGCGGGCAGCGATTTTCTCTGCGTCGGCATGGCGGTCTGGAACCATCCCCAGGGCCCGGCGGCGGCCATCGCCGGCTTCGAGGCGGCGATCGCACGACATGGCGGCTAAGCGCGCAGACGCCGTTGCCCAGTCCGGCGTCCTCTGCTAGCTTCCGCGCGCCTTCGGCCCCGGCGGCATCCCGGCGGCCCCCGAACAATCGAACACAGGTTTCAACGGCGATGAAAATCAACGGCAACGCCATTCGCCCCGGCAACGTCATCGAGCATAAGAACCGGCTCTGGCGGGCGGTCAAGATCCAGCACACCCAGCCCGGCAAGGGCGGCGCCTATCTGCAGGTCGAGCTGCGCGACATCCGCGACGGCACCAAGCTGAACGAGCGCTTCCGCTCCGCCGAGACGGTCGAGCGCGTGCGGCTGGACCAGAAGGAGTTCCAGTTCCTCTTCGCCGAGGGCGAAATGCTGACCTTCATGGACAACGAGACTTTCGACCAGGTTACGGTGCATCAGGATATGGTCGGCGAGCCCCTGCCCTTCCTCGAGGAAGGCATGGCGGTCACCATCGAGTCCTTCGAGGGCGATCCGATCCAGGTGCAGCTGCCCGAGCATGTGACCCGTGAGATCGCCGAGGCCGACGCCGTGGTCAAGGGCCAGACCGCCTCCTCCTCCTACAAGCCGGCGATCCTCGACAACGGGGTCAAGGTGTTGGTGCCGCCGCATATCGAGTCCGGGACCCGTATCGTCGTCAACACCGCCGACGCCAGCTACGTCGAGCGGGCAAAAGACTAGCCGTGGCGCTTCCCCGCAGTCCCCTGATCAACGTGATGATCCGCGCCGCCGACAAGGCGGCGCGCAGTCTCAAGCGCGACTTCGGCGAGGTCGAGAATCTGCAGGTCTCGCGCAAGGGCCCGGCGGATTTCGTCAGCAACGCCGATCTCAAGGCCGAGAGCGTGCTGCGCGAGGAACTGCGCAAGGCGCGCCCCGACTACGGTTTCCTGATGGAGGAATCCGGCGAGACCAAGGGCAGCTCGACCGAAGGCCGGCGCTGGATCGTCGATCCCCTGGACGGCACCAGCAATTTCCTGCACGGCCTGCCGCACTTCTCCATCTCCATCGGCCTGGAAGAGAAGGGCCGGATCGTCGCCGGCGTGATCTACGATCCGATCAAGGACGAGATGTTCTACGCCGAGAATGGCCAGGGCGCTTTCCTCAACGACAAGCGCATGCGGGTTTCCGCCCGCCGCGACCCCGCGCAATGCCTGATCGCCACCGGCATCCCCTTCCTCGGCCGCGAGGGACACCAGGAGTTTCTCGAGGAGGCCGAACGGGTCATGGCGCGCACCGCCGGTCTGCGCCGCTGGGGCGTCGCTTCGCTCGATCTCGCCTATGTCGCAGCGGGCCGGGTGGACGGCTACTGGGAGCGCGGCCTCAGCCCCTGGGACATCGCCGCCGGCATCATCATCGTGCGCGAAGCCGGCGGGCTGGTCTCGCAGATCGACAAGCGCGAGATCAAGCTGGACAGCCCTTCGATCCTGGCCAGCAACTCCGAGATCAACGACAGTCTGGCAGCGATCCTGGCCGGACGCGCATAATTTCCAAGGCTTCTCAACCGCCTCGGAAAAGCCCTTCAAACTGCTGGGAAAACGGTTGTTTGTCTTGCCCGCGCACCGTAATCTAGTTGCGACTCTTTGGCGCTCCGCTACGGGATAAATCCGCGCTGCGGAGCGAAGTGAACGGCTGGGGACCAAATCATTTGACGGACGAACGCCATACATCCGTTCGACGCCGGAGCTGTCTCGGGTTCCGCCTCGCAACGACCGCCTCGACCCTCGCGCTCTGTGTCGGCCTGGCGGCGGGAGAGGCTAGCGCGCAGACCGTGATCGTCGGCGGCAGCGACGATTCCGTGACGGTCAATACTTCGGTGCTGGATCAGCTCGGACCAGGCGGCACGCCGGCCTACGACGGACAGGCCGGTGGTGCCTATTACGGCGACCCGGCCTATGGCAACTTCCCGCCGCAGCAGATGCCGCGCAGCTTCTCGAACCTCGGCAATCTGACCCCGCCGCAAAGCGCGCCTGCCGCGACGCAGCCGGCCTATACGCCCCCGGCCCAGCCGACTCAGACGGCCGCGCCGCAGGTGCCGCAACCGAGCCAGCCGCAGGCGCCCCAGCCGAGCTATACGACGGCGCCGCAGCCGCCGCAGGGCACCTCCGCCTCGACCGCCGGACTGACGCCGAGCCAGCGCCTTCAGCAGAGCACCCAGCCGGCGCAGGCCACGGCGGCCAGCCCCGCCGCAACGCAGGCCTCGGGGACCGAAGACATGTCCGCCGACCCGGCCGCCACGGTCGACGAGCCGCAGCAGGCCGCGCCGGCGGCCAGCCAAGCCGAGACCGCGGTGGCCTCCGCCGCCCAGGCCGAAGCGCCCGCCGCGCCTGCCTCGGCCGTGCCGGAATCCGAACCGGAGCCTGAGCCGGAACCCGAAAAGACCATGGTCGAGCCCGAGGACGCTGCGCCCAGCACCGCTGCGGCGAGTGCGGAGGGAAGCTCCGACCCAGCAGCGGTGCCGGCAAGCGAAACCGCCGATGCCGCCGCAGTCGATACGCCGGAGCCGCCGGCCGCGCCGGAGCCGCCGGCTGCGCCCGCCTCGGCGACCCCCGCCGAAGCGCCGCCGCAAAGCGAAGCAGAGACCGTAACGGCCGACGCCACCGAGGAGGGCGCCGAGGAGGCCGCAGAGGAGGTCACAGAGGAGGCCGCAGAGGCCGCCACCGAAGAAGCGCCCGAAGAACAAGACGCCGCCTCCGGCGATGCCGCCGAGACCGAAGGCGCCGAGACCGAAGGTTCCGGCTCCGAAGATGCCCAGACGGCGGCGCTGACCACCGGACAGAGTCCGATGCAGGGCGGCGTCCTGCGCGTGGTCTTCGACTCCACCGAATCGGACCTGCCCGAGGATGCCAAGCCGCCGCTCAAGGAATTGGCGCAGAAGCTGCTGCAGGAGGAGGACACCCGCGTCCAGCTGCTCGCCTATGCCTCCGGCGACAGCAGCGAGTCCAGCCGCGCCCGGCGCCTGTCGCTCTCGCGCGCCCTGGCGGTGCGCAGCTACCTGATCGATCAGGGTATCCGCTCGACCCGCATGGACGTGCGGGCGCTCGGCAACAATATCCCCGACGGGCCGGCCGACAGGGTCGATATCCAGGCGGCGGCAAGATAACCCCGCATGCCCCTCACCGGCCCGGATCGCCGGGCGAGGCCACAGTTTCGCCGCAGAATGCTCCTAGCGTGCCCAGCCATGAAGCCTAGCGATCCGCCGATCTTCCCTCACGCGACGGCTAGGCGCCGGAGCCGCGCCTCATGACGCGGCCCTATGTCTATCTGATTCGGATGGGGATCTTCCTCGGCCTGGTGGCGATCGCCGCCGCGCTGCTGTTCCCGCGGCTGCAGGAAGCCTTTTTCGCCAACACCGTGCTCAACGGCATGATCATCGGCGTGCTGCTCTTCGGCATCGTCTATATCTTCCGCCAGGTCGTGGTGCTGCGCGCCGAGGTCAACTACCTCGACCACCTCCGCGCCGAAAGCGAAGGCGGCATCATGTACCCGGAGGAGGACGGCCACCGCCCGCCGCCGCGTCTGCTCCGCCCGATGGCGACCATGCTGCGCGAGAAGAAGGGGCGGATGTCGCTGTCCACCCTGTCGATGCGCACCCTGCTCGACGGCATCCAAATCCGCATCGCCGAGAGTCACGACATCTCGCGCTACCTGATCGGCCTGCTGATCTTCCTCGGCCTGCTCGGCACCTTCTGGGGCCTGCTGGAAACGGTCAACGCGGTCGGCGGCACGATCTCCAGCCTGGAGGGCGGCAGCGGCGACGCCGTGACCCTCTTCGAGCAGCTGCGCGACGGTCTCTCGGAGCCGCTCTCGGGCATGGGCACGGCTTTCAGCTCCTCGCTGTTCGGCCTCGCCGGCTCGCTGGTGCTCGGGTTTCTCGAATTGCAGGCGGGGCAGGCCCACAACCGTTTCGTCAACGAGCTCGAGGAATGGCTTTCCGGCATTACCCGTCTGTCGGGCTCCGGGAGCGGAGTCAGCGAGGGCGAGGGCGGCGTGCCGGCCTATATCTCGGCGCTGCTGGAGCAGACCGCCGACAGCCTCGACAACCTGCAGCGCACCATCGCCAGCGGCGAGAGCGAGCGTCTGAGCATCAATCGCAACCTGACGGCGATGCTGGAGCGGCTCAACACCTTCACCGATCAGATGCGCACCGAGCAGGAGCTGATGACGCATCTCGCCGAGGGCCAGAACCAGTTGCAGCAGGTGATGCGCCGCATGGCCGAATCCAGCGGCAGCGGCATGGACGCCGCGACCCGCGATCATATCCGCGGCATCCACACCACGCTGAGCCATCTCTCCGAGGACACGGCTTCGGGCCGCCGCGAGGTGATCGAGCAGCTGCGAAACGAAATCCGCATCCTGACCCGGACCATCGCCGCGCTGGCCGAGGAAACCGAGTAATCGCCGGGAAAGGGCGGACGCCACCCTAGATGTACTCGCTCAACCGCACCGGCCGCACCCGCACCACGGATATCTGGCCCGGCTTCGTCGACGGCCTGGCGTCGCTGTTGCTGGTCGTGATCTTCGTGCTGATGGTCTTCATGGTCGCGCAGTTCTTCCTCTCGGTGGCGCTGACCGGCCGCGACGAGCAGCTGACCCGCCTCAACCAGCAGATCGAGCAGCTTTCCAACCTCCTGGCGCTGGAGCGATCGGCCAACCAGGAACTGCGCAGCAACGTCAATGAGCTGTCTTCCCAGCTGCAGGCCTCGCTCAACCAGCAGGACGACCTCAGCAGTCAGCTCGCCGCCCTGACCACCGAGCGCGACGTGCTCGAAGGCTCCCTGACCGGGGTCAGCCAGGAGCTGGAGAACGCCTACAAGACGATCGAGGCGGACAAGGCCAAGATCGAGGCGCAGCTCCAGGAGCTGGCGATCCTGAAAAGCCTGCGCGACGACCTGAGGAAGGAACTGGAGCAGACCCAGGACTTCGTGGTCGATCAGCAGCGCCAGACTGAATCCGCCCTGGCCCGGGTCGAGGAAGCCGAGGCCGCTCTTAGCGAAGCCAGGGACGCACGCCGCCTCGCCGCCGAGCGTGCCGAGGAGGCCGAACGCGAACTCGGGCGGATCGAGGACCTGCGGCTGCTGTCGGAGCAGCGCGCCGAGCAGGCGGAACAGGAGCGCGACCAGGCGCTGAGCCGGGCCGAGCAGGCCGAACGCAGCGCCGCGGCGGCGGAGAGCGAACGCCAGGCGACCCAGGACGCCTTGATCAAGCAGGAGAACCTGACCGAGGAGGCGCAGCTCCGAATCGACCTGCTCAACCGGCAGATCCTCGCCCTGCGCGAGCAGCTGGCGCAGATCAGCGCCGCGCTCGAGGCCTCCGAAGAAAAGAACCGCGAGCAGGAGGTGAAGATCGCCGATCTCGGCAAGCGGCTGAACGTCGCCCTGGCGACCCGGGTGCAGGAGCTGGCGCGCTACCGCTCGGAGTTCTTCGGGCGGCTGCGCGAGGTGCTGGGCGACAACCCCAACATCCGCATCGTCGGCGACCGCTTCGTCTTCCAGTCGGAGCTGTTCTTCGCCCAGGGCGAGGCCGAGCTCGGCGCCGACGGCAAGGAGCAGTTGCGCCAGCTCGCCGAGACCTTGAAGGAGATCGGCGCCGAGATTCCCGACGACATCGACTGGCTGCTAAGGGTCGACGGCCACACCGACAAGGTGCCGATCTCGAACGCGCAGTACCCGTCGAACTGGGAGCTGTCGACGGCCCGCGCGGTCTCGGTGGTGAAGTTCCTCAACCAGCAGGGCATCCCGGCCGAACGGCTGGCGGCGGCCGGCTTCGGCGAGTTCCAGCCGCTCGATAGCGGCGAGACGCCCGAGACCTATCGGCGCAACCGCCGGATCGAGATCAAGTTCGACCAGCAATAGTCCTGAGACCGGGCGGCTCGCTCTGCGGCGCTTCTCCGCGCAGTTCCTGCGCCGCATCGAATTGCAGCGCGGCGAGGCGGGCGTAGAGACTGCCTTCCTCGGCGATCAGCTCGCGGTGGGTGCCGCTGGCGACGATCCGCCCCTTGTCGAGCACTACGATCCGGTCGGCTTTGAGCACCGTCGCCAGGCGGTGGGCGATGACCAGGGTGGTGCGCTGCTGCATCAGGTCGTCCAGGGCGCGCTGCACCAGGCGCTCGCTCTCGGCATCGAGGGCGCTGGTCGCCTCGTCGAGCAGCAGCAGCGGCGGGTTCTTCAGTACGGCACGGGCGATGGCGATGCGCTGGCGCTGGCCGCCGGACAGCCGTACGCCGCGTTCGCCGAGGAAGCTGCCGAAGCCCTCTGGCAGCGCTTCGAGGAACTCGCGCGCCGCCGCCGCCTCGGCCGCCGCCAGGACCTCCGCGTCGCTGGCCTCGGGCCGGCCGTAGCGGATGTTCTCCCAGGCATCGGCGGAGAAGATCACCGGCTCCTGCGGGACCAGGCCGATATGCCGGCGCAGCTCCTGCGGCGAGAGATCGCGGATATCCCGGCCATCGAAGCGGATGACGCCTGAACTCGGATCGTAGAAGCGCAGCAGCAGTTGGAACACCGTGGTCTTTCCGGCCCCCGAGGGCCCGACCAGCGCCAGCTTCTCGCCCGGCTTGACCTCCAGGTCCAGACCCTCCAGGGCCGGCAGCTCCGGGCGGGCGGGATAGTGGAACACCACCTTCTCGAAGCTGGCGCGGCCCTCGACCGGCTCGTCCAGACTCTGCGGGCTCTGCGGCGCGGCGATCTCCGGCTCGGTGGACAGCAGCTCGACCAGCCGCTCGGCGGCGCCGGCGGCGCGCTGCAGATCGCCGATCACCTCGCTGACGGCGCCGGTCGCCCCGGCCACCACCACGGCATAGAACACGAAGGCGGAAAGCTGGCCCGGCGTAATCTCGCCGGTCAGTACGTCATGGCCGCCGATCCACAGGATCACCGCCACGGCGCCGAACGCCAGGGCAATCACCACGGCAGTCAGCAGGGCGCGCATGCGGATCCGGCGCACTGCGGTGGAAAAGGCGCCCTCGGCGCGCTGGGCGAAGCGCTGCCGGTCCAGGCCCTGGTGATTGAAAGCCTGCAGGGTGCGGATCGCGCCGAGGGATTCGTCGCTATAGGCGGCGATGTCGGCGACCCGGTCCTGGCTTTCCCGGCTGAGCCGGCGCACCCGGCGGCCGAACACCAGGATCGGCACCAGCACCAGCGGCACCACCAGCAGCACCAGCCCGGTCAGCTTCGGCGAGGTGATGATCAGCAGTGCCAGCCCGCCGATCAGCAGCAGGGTGTTGCGTAGCGCGATCGAGACCGAGGTGCCGACCACCACCTGCAGCACCGAGGTGTCGGTGGTCAAACGCGACTGAATTTCGCCGGTGCGGGTAATCTCGTAGTAGGCGGGCGACAGCTCGATGACGTGGTCGTAAACCGCGCGGCGGATATCGGCCACCACCCGCTCGCCGATCCAGGAGACCAGGAAGAAGCGGCAGTAGCTGGCCAGCGCCAGCAGCAGAATGACGCCGAAGAGGACCAGCACCGCCTGATCGAGCAGCGCGGCGTCGCCGGCGGCGAACCCCCGGTCGATCAGCATCCTCAGGCCCATGCCAAGCCCGAGCAGGGTGCCGGCGGCGACCGCCAGGGCCACCACCGCTCCGGCGATCTGCAGCTTGTAGGGTTTGACGAAGCGCCAGACATGCAGCAGCGCGCCGAGGTCGCGGCTCTTCGGGCGCTCCTCGCGCAGTCTGGCCTCGCCGGGCCCGGCTTGTCGCATGCGTGACATGGAAATCCTTCGCGGAAAGCCTCTATCACATAGAGCCGAAGCGCCCTGCAAGCAAAGCCATTCGCCGCTTTGCGCGGATTCGCCGCGCCGCAGAACGCGAGGTAATCTGCGGTCTTGCCTTCGCGGCGGCGGTCGGCTATACCCCCGGCCTCGAATAGCGAACGAGCCGCCCCAAGGAGCTGGCAATGAAGAAAGACATCCACCCGGAGTATCACGAGATCAACGTGACGATGACCGACGGCAGCACCTTCAAGACGCGCTCGACCTGGGGCGCCGAAGGCGACAGCATGCGTCTCGACATCGATCCCAAGACCCACCCGGCCTGGACCGGCGTGCACCGCGTGGTCGATTCCGGCGGTCAGGTTGCCAAGTTCAACAAGCGCTTCCAGGGCTTCGGCCTGAAGAGCGAGTAAGCGGCCGGCCCCTCAGGGGCGAAGCAATCCGAAAGGCGCCCCCGGCAAGCGGGCGCCTTTTTTGATTCTCTCTCCATATCACAGCCAATTCAGTCGCTTAGGGCTGGCTTCGAGGTCTTGAAAGGCCTCTGGCGCCACCCTATCTTTTTTCTTGCCGGTGGGAACGCCGAACCAGGGTTCCCGGCAAGACCGGCGTCATACGGCAGGGACCCGACCGCGACGGTGGGTTCCGTGAGCCGAGTACAACCCGTATCGCTTTGAGGAGGATATGGATGATGCGTACCGACTATTCCCCCCTGCTTCGTGCCACCATCGGTTTCGACCGCATGATGGACCTCCTGGATACCGCTGCCCGCAGCGACGTTCCGACCTATCCGCCCTACAACATCGAGAAGACAGGCGATGAGGACTATCGCATCTCGATGGCCGTGGCCGGATTTGCCGAGGACGAGCTCGAGGTCACCGTGCAGGAGAACTCCCTGCTGATCGAGGGCCGCAAGGAAAAGACCGCGGAGGAGAGCCCCTCGCAAAACGGCGAAAGCGCCTTTCTGCACCGTGGCATCGCCACCCGGTCCTTCCAGCGCCGCTTCCAGCTCGCCGACCACATCAAGGTGACCGGCGCCAAGCTGGAGAACGGTCTGCTGCACATCGATCTGGCCCGGGAGATTCCCGAAGCCAAGAAGCCGCGGAGCATCGCCATCGAGGCCAAGACCTCGGGCAAGGCTTCCCGCGTGATCGAAAACCGGGCCGCCTAGGCGGACCCTTCGACTCAGGAAACGGCCGGATCGCAGGATCCGGCCGTTTTTGTTGGAGTTATCCGGCCTCGATCCGCTCCAGAGCGGCGCGGATCGCCGCCGGGATCTCGACCGGCTTCATGGTCTTGCGGTCGACGAAGACATGGACGAAGTGGCCGGTTGCCGCCGGTGCCTCCCGCCCCGCCTTGAACAGCCCGATCTCATAGCGGACGCTGCGCCCGCCCAGGCGAGCGACTCGCAATCCCGCCTCGACGACCTCAGGGAAGGCGAGGGAGGCGTGGAAGTTGCAGTGGGTTTCCGGGGTGATGCCGACGATCTCGCCGCCGTGGATATCGAGCCCGCCCTCGCGAATCAGGAAGGCGTTAATCACCGTGTCGAAGTAGCTGTAATAGACCACGTTGTTGACGTGGCCGTAGATGTCGTTGTCCATCCAGCGGGTCGGGATCGCCAGGAAATGCGGGTAGTCGGCGCGGCTGCCAAGGTCCGTGTCGCTCATCGTTATCCGGTCTCAGAGAAGGGTTATCAGGGCATCGAGGGTCGCGTCCGGACGCTCGGTCATCATCATATGGCCGCAGGCGGGAAGAACCTCGACGCGGGTCGAGGCGGCGGCGGAGAAGGTCTCGGCCAGCTTCCGCCCGGCCTTGGCCGGGGTCATCTTGTCGAGGGCGCCGAGCAGCAGCAGGACCGGGCAGGTCACCTCGGCGGCGCGCCGCGGCGCCGCCTTGTAGGCATCGCAGGCGGCGAGCCCGGCGTGCAGCACGCCGGGCGCGGCCCGCTCCAGCAGGCGGTTGCCGCCGCCGAGCAGCCAGGTTCCCGGCGCCGGATGGCCTCCGATGTGCGCGCCGGCGCCATGCGCCCAGGCATTGACCATGTCGATGGCGCCGTGGTCGTTGGCCGCGGCGGCGGCCAGCAGGTCGGGATGCACCGGCATGGCCTCCGCGACGCCGAGCAACGCCAGGGCCGTGGTCCGTTCCGGCTGCCGCGCCGCGGCCTCCAGCGCCGTCAGTGCGCCCAGGGAATGTCCAGCCAGCGCGGCCATCTCAACCCCGGCGGCGTCCAGCGCCGCCCAGACCCAGACCGCCAGATCTTCGACGCTGGCCAGGGGAGGCCCCTCGCTGCCGCCGTGTCCGGGCAGGTCCAGCGCCAGCACGCCGCATCCATGGTGCGCCAGATAGCGCGCCTGCAGCGCCCAGACCGTGTGATCCATTCCCGCGCCATGCAGGAAGACCACCGTGGGCAGGGCGGTATCGAAGCGCCGGCCGCCGCTGCCGGCATGGACGCGCTTGCCCGCGACCTGCAGCTCCATGATCGGCTCAGACCTTCTGTGCGGCGCGCAGCGCCTGTTTCAGGTCGGCGATGATGTCGTCGGAATCCTCCAGGCCGACCGATAGCCGGATCATGTCCTCGCCGACGCCGCTGCGCTTCAGCTCCTCGGGCTCCATCTGGCTGTGGGTGGTGCTCGCCGGGTGAATGATCAGGGTCTTGGCGTCGCCGACATTGGCGAGATGACTGGCCAGGCGGCAGGATTCGATGAACTTCCGCCCGGCTTCGCGGCCGCCCTTGACCCCGAAGGAAACGATCGAGCCCGCCCCCTTGGGCAGCAGCTTCTCCGCCAGGCCATGGTCGGGATGCTCCGGCAGCGCCGGATGCAGCACCCAGGAGACGTTCTCGTCGCTCTGCAGATATGCGCAGACCGCCAGGGTGTTGGACATGTGCCGCTCCATGCGCAGCGGCAGGGTCTCGATCCCCTGCAGCAGATAGAAAGCGGTCTGTGGCGCCATCACCGCGCCGAAGTCGCGCAGCCCTTCCGAGCGCGCCCGCATGGCCAGGGCGGAGGGGCCGAACTCCTCGGCGAAGTCGATGCCGTGATAGCCCTCGTAGGGCTCGGTCAGGGTCGGGAAGAGACCGCTTTCCTCCCAGTCGAAGCGCCCGCCGTCGACCAGCACCCCGCCGATGGCGAGGCCGTGACCGCCGAGCCACTTGGTCGCCGAATGCAGCACGATGTCTGCGCCCATCTCGATGGGCTGCGCCAGATAGGGCGTCAGGAAGGTGTTGTCGATGGCCAGCGGCAGCTTAGCGCGGTGCGCGACCTCGGCCACCGCCGGCAGGTCGAGCACCTCCAAGCCGGGATTGCCGACCAGCTCGGCGAAGATCAGCCGCGTCTCCGGGCGGATCGCCGCCGCGAAGGCCTTGGGATCGCGGGGATCGACGAAGCTCGTCTCGATGCCGAAGCGCGGCAGGGTGTGGGTGAAGAGATTGACCGAGCCGCCGTAGAGGCAGGAGGAAGCGACGATATGCGCGCCCTGCCCCATCAAGGTGGCGATCATCAGATGCAGGGCGGCGTGGCCCGAGGCCGTGCCGATGGCGGCGACCCCGCGGTCGAGGGCGGCCACCCGCTCCTCCAGCACCGCCACGGTGGGGTTGCCGATCCGGCTGTAGATGTAGCCGGGCCGCTCCAGATTGAACAGCGCGGCGGCGTGGTCGGTATCGCGGAAGACGTAGGAGGTGGTCTGGTAGATCGGCACCGCCCGTGCCCCGGTCACGGGATCGGGCTGCTGCCCGGCATGCAGCGCTAGGGTGTCGAACTTGAGGAACTTGGGATCGGCCATGGCCTCTTCCTGATCCGAGGAATCCGGGCGCAGACTAGCGCAAATGCGCGGGCTTGGCAGGCGGGAAATGCCGGAAAAACGCCCGGAAAGCGGGCCTTGAAAAGCGGAAGGCCGCTCGCCCCTGGTGGGTGCGGCGACCTTCTCGATTTCCCGTAAGCCTCTTGTTCAACTTGCCGTTTCCGACGGAGGCGAGCGTAGCACCGCCTAAGAGGGAATCAAGCGATGAATCTGCTTGACTCTGGTAAAACTGCCACTTGGAAAAGCTTCAAAAGAAACCGCCGGGCAGAGGCCCAGCGGCAAGTCGAACAGGGAGGCAGAGGGATCGAAATCGACGCAATCGCTAGCCAAGCACAGCGCAGTCGTATTCCCGATTTACGCTAGCCGAACATGGCTAAGAATTGGTTAACGTGCCGTGACAACTCCGGGCGCAGCTACTGCGCGACCCAGGCGCCGTCGATCGGCAGATGGGTCCCGGTCATGTTGTCGGCGGCGGGCGAGCAGAGGAAGACCGCCAGGCCGCCGATCTGCTCCGGGGTGACGAATTCCTTGCTCGGCATGCGCTCGGCCACCAGCGCCACCTTGGCCTCCTCGTCGCTCAGTCCCAGCGCTTCGGCCTTGGCGTCGACCTGCTTCTGCACCAGCGGGGTCAGCACCCAGCCCGGACAGATCGAGTTGCAGGTCACGCCGGTCCCGGCGGCTTCCAGCGCCGTCACCTTGGTCAGGCCGTTGACGCCATGCTTGGCGGCGACGTAGGCGGCCTTGTGCACCGAGCCAATCAGCCCCTGCACCGAGGCGATATTGACAATCCGGCCCCAGCCGCGCCGTTTCATCCCGGCAATGGCGTGGCGGGTGGTATGAAAAACCGCCGAAAGATTGATCGCGATCACCGCGTCCCAGCGCTCGGTCGGGAAGTCCTCCAGCGGCGCGACGTGCTGAATGCCGGCGTTGTTGACCAGGATATCGACGGCGCCGAAGCGCTGCGCGGCCGCGTGCATCATGGTCTCGATGGCCGCCGGATCGCGCATGTCGGCGCCGTCGTAGGCGGCCTCGACGCCTTTATTCTCGATGCCTTTGCGCAGGCTCTCGATCTCCCCGGCGTCGCCGAAGCCGTTGAGGACAAGGTTGGCGCCCTGCTCGGCCAGCACCGTGGCGATGGCCAGGCCGATGCCGCTGGTCGAGCCGGTGACCAGTGCGGTTTTCCCTTGCAGCATGCAGTTTCTCCCTGCGACAGACTTGCGTGTTGGACTTGGCTGAGCGTTGATAGCGCCTTGGCGCCGCGCTTTCCACAGCGAAGGGAGTCCCGCGATGCAGCCCTATCTGGCCTGGGCAATCCTCCTCCTCGGGTGGGCCCTGCCCCTGCTCCACGTCGCCCTGGCGCCGTCCAGCGGCCGCTGGAGTCCGCCGCCGGGCACGCGCTGTCCCTTCGGCCCCCGGACCGGCTGGCTGGTCGTGGTGCTGCTCGCCGGGCCGCTCGGCTGGCTGCTCTACCTCCGCAGGCGGAAGACCTCTAGCTCTTGAAGAAGGCCTCGGCGCCGGCCTTGTAGTCCTTCTTGGTGGCGAGCTTGGCCCGCACCCGTTCGAGCTCTGCCTGCAGGTCGGCGATGTAGTCCTCGAGCTCCTCGACGCCCAGCGACTCCAGGTCCTTGGGCGGGCTCTTCGCCGGCTTGCGCGGTTCCAGATCGTCGCTGTCCATGCTTTCCGGGTCCCTTGTTGCGTGGCGCCACTTGGCTCCACTGCTGCGCGCAGTGTAAACCAGCGTAACCCCCGAACGAAACGAGGCACCGATATGTCGCAGACCTTGCCCGCCACCATGCGCGTTGTCGAAATCCGCGAGCCCGGCGGCCCCGAGGTGCTGGTCCCGGCCCAGCGGGAAACGCCCGAAGCCGGCAGGGGCGAAGTGCTGATCAAAGTCGCGGCAGCCGGGGTCAACCGCCCCGACGCGCTGCAGCGCGCCGGCGGGTATCCGCCGCCATCCGGCGCCTCGGACATTCCCGGACTGGAGATCGCCGGCGAAGTTGTAGCGCTCGGCGCGGGGGTCGAGAACTTCGGCCTCGGCGATCGCGTCTGCGCCCTGGTTACCGGCGGCGGCTACGCCGAGTACTGCGCCGCCCCCTCGGCCCAGTGCCTGCGCGTGCCCCAGGGAGTGGATTACCTGCACGCCGCCGGGATCCCGGAAACCTACTTCACCGTCTGGTCCAATCTCTTCGACCGGGCCAGGCTCGCCGCCGGGGAGACTCTGTTGATTCACGGCGGCTCTTCAGGCATCGGCACCACGGCGATCCAGCTCGCCAAGGCCTTCGGGGTGCGGGTCTTCGCCACCGCCGGCAGCGCCGAGAAGTGCAAGGCCTGCGAGGAGCTGGGCGCCGAACGGGCGATCAACTACCGCGAGGAGGACTTCGTCGAGATCGTCAAGGCGGCCGGCGGCGCCGACGTGGTGCTCGACATGGTCGGCGGCGGCTACATCGCCAAGGACATCGAACTGCTCAAGCCCGACGGACGGCTGGTCTTCATTGCCTTCCTCGGCGGGCCCAAGGCGGAAGTAAGCTTCCTGCCGGTGATGCTGAAGCGCCTGACGATCACCGGATCGACGCTGCGCGCCCGCGACGTCGCCTTCAAGGCGGCGATCGCCGCCAACCTCGAAGCCCGGGTCTGGCCGCTGCTGGAAAGCGGCCAGATCAAGGTGGTGCTGAATCGCAGTTTTCCGCTGGCTGAGGCCGCCAAGGCCCATGCCCTGATGGAATCCTCGCAGCACATCGGCAAGATCGTGCTGACCCTGGATGGCTGAACCCCTAGGATTGGGCCTGAAATCGTCAGCGGGGGATTGCGACAGGAAGTGAGCCGGAACCATGCCGATCTGTGAAGCCGACCCCTGGAGGGTCCAGTACTTCGAGGGCATCCCCTGCCCCGAGGACGTCAAGGTGCCGACCGAGGATGGCGACGCCTGGGCCTGGTATCCGCACTACAAGTGGGTCTACAACAAGCTGGAGGTGGCCGAACGGCAGCGCCTGACCTGCGGCCCGCATGGGCTTGAGCCGCCCGCCTTCCCGGTCTTCTCCAAGCCGGTGTTCAACATGCGCGGCATGGGGGTCGGCAGCCGCATTTTGCGCACGCTCAAGGAATACAAGGCCTTCCAGCGGCCCGGCCACATCTGGATGCCGCTGTTCGAGGGCGAGCACGTCTCCTCCGACGTCGCCGTGGTCGACGGCGAGGTGCGCTGGTGGCGCCATGCCATCGGTAAGCCGCTGGCGGGCGGCATGTTCGACTACTGGACGGTGCTGGCCGAAGAACGTCCCGAGGTCGAGGACTACTGCGCCGCCTGGATCCGCGAGAACCTCTCCGGATACACCGGCATGGCCAACTTGGAGACCATCGGCGCGCGGATCATCGAGGCGCATCTGCGCTTTTCCGACCAGTGGCCCGATCTCTACGGCGGGCGGCCCTGGGTCGAGGCGCTGATCCGGCTCTACGGCGAGGGACGCTGGAACTACGACGATTCCGGACGCAGGGACGGCTACAGCGTCGTCCTGTTCGGCGCCCACGGCATCCAGTACCGGCATCCGCCGCACGAGCTGCTCGAGGAGGTGCTGGAGATGCCCGAGGTGACCAGCGTGCAGGTCACCTTCCACGAGGATCGGCCGCCCTCCTGGCATTCCATGCCGCCGGGCGGCTTCCGCCTCGCCATCGTCAACACCTGGGACCTGGAGAGTGGCATCCGCGCCCGCGAGAAACTGGCGCTCAGCTTCTGGTCGACCCAGCAGCTGCGCGCGCGCCGCGGCCGCAAGGACGGCGCCGCCGCCGAGCAGGGAGCGGGCTCCCCTGGTGCGTGACCCCATCGACGCCAGCGACCTCTCGGGGATCGAGGAGATCGAGAACTTCTGGATTCCCATGCCGGACGGCACCCGGCTGGCGGCGCGAATCTGGAAACCGCGCGACGCGGACAGCGCTCCCGTGCCGGCGATCCTGGAGTTCATCCCCTACCGCAAGCGCGACTTCATGCGCTCGCGCGACGAGCCGATGCACCGCTACTTCGCGCTGCACGGCTATGTCAGCGTGCGGGTCGACCTGCGCGGGAGCGGCGATTCCGACGGCGTGCTGCACGACGAGTATTCCACCGCCGAGCACAGCGACGCCCTGGCGATCATCGCCTGGCTCGCGGATCAGCCCTGGTGTTCCGGCGCGGTCGGTATGACCGGCATTTCCTGGGGCGGGTTCAACGCCCTGCAGGTCGCCGCCCTCAATCCGCCGGCGCTGAAGGCGATCATCACGCTGTGCAGCTCCGACGACCGCTATGCCGACGACGCCCACTACCGCGGCGGCTGCCTGCTCAACGAGAACATGCAGTGGGGCTCGATCCTCACCCTCTACAACGCGCTGCCGCCGGACCGCGAGATCGTCGGCGAAGCCTGGCGCGAGATGTGGCGGGAGCGGATTGAGGCGCTCGAACCCTTCCCTGCCCTGTGGATGGGCCACCCCTGGCGCGATCTCTACTGGCAGCACGGCTCGATCAGCGAGAACTACCGCGCCATCAAGTGCCCGGTCTACGCCATCGGCGGCTGGGCCGACGGCTACACCAACTCGATTTCGCGGCTGCTCGCCAATCTGGAGGCACCGAAGAAGGGTCTGATCGGACCCTGGGCGCACAACTTCCCGCACGACGCGCGGCCCGGGCCGGAGATCGGCTACCTGCAGGAGGCGCTGCGCTGGTGGGACTACTGGCTGAAGGGCCGGGATACCGGGATCATGGACGAGCCGGTGATGCGCGCCTGGATGCAGGACTCGGTGCCGCCCCAGCCACACTACGAGGAGCGGCCGGGCCGCTGGATCGCCGAGGAAAGCTGGCCCAGCCCGCGCATCGCGCCGCGCCGCTACTACCTCACCTGGGGCTATCTCGCGGAGGAGCCCGGCGAGATCGACGAGACCAGCTTCTCCTCGCCGCAGACCCTGGGGGTGCGCGGCGGCGAGTGGTGCGGCTTCGGCGCCGACGGCGAGGCGCCGCGCGACCAGCGCGCCGACGACGGCGGCTCGCTGGTGTTCGACGGCGACGCCTTGAAGCAGCCGCTGGAGCTGTTCGGCGCGCCGGTGCTGCGTCTGAGGGTCAAGTCCGACAAGCCGGTGGCCTTCCTGGTGGCGCGGCTCGGCGATGTCAGCCCGGACGGCGCCTCGACGCGGATTTCCTACGGCATCCTCAATCTCTGTCACCGCGACAGCCACGAACATCCCGAGCCATTGCAGCCGGAGCGCTGGTACGACATCCGCCTGCAGCTCGACGATCTGGCGCAGGCGGTGCCGGCTGGCCATCGCCTGCGTCTCAGTCTCTCGACCGGCTACTGGCCGATGATCTGGCCGGCTCCCGCGACGGCGGCGTTGAACGTCGAGCTCGGCAGCGGCACCCTCGAGCTGCCGGAGCGTCCGCCGCGTGCCGAGGATGCCGCGCTGCGCCCCTTCGAGCCGCCGCTCTCCGCGCCGACCAAGCAGCACAAGAAACTCAGCCCGCTGCCGATGCGCCGGATCATCGAAATCGACCTCGCGGCCAACGAATGGCTCTATACCCTGCACGGCGACGGCGGCGAATTCGGCGGCGCGGCGCTGGCGCGGATCGAGGAGATCGGCCTCGACATCGGCTACACCCTGACCAAGCGCTACCGCATCCGGGAAGACGACCCGCTGTCGGCGGAGACCGAGCTGCTGCAGACCGCTACCCTGATACGCGGCGACTGGTCGGTGCGCCTGGAATGCCGCACCCGGATGACCTCGACGGCCGAGGATTTCAAGTTTACCGGTGAGCTGCTGGCCTTCGAAGGAGAAGCCACTTTCGAGTCCCGGGAGTGGGACCTGGCGATCCCGCGCAAGCTGCTTTAGCCGCCCTCGGTTGCGGCCAGCCGCGCGATCGCGGCGTCGATCACCTTTTCCAGCATCCGCGGATAGGAGATTCCGGCCACCCCGGCCATGATCGCCAGCTTGGCGTCATAGCCCCAGGCCGGATTGGGATTGACCTCCATCAGCTTCGCGCGGCCGTCGGCGGCGCAGCGAAAATCGAAACGTCCATAGTCCTGCAGCCCGAAGCGGCGGAACAATTTTTTACCCCCTTCGATCATCCGCGCCTCGGTCGCGCCGTCCAGTTCCGCCGCCTTGAAGCGAATCTCGGTCCAGTAGGGCGAGTCGGGATCAACCTTGGATTCGAAGGAGAGAATCGGATTGAGCCCGGCTGGCAGGCCGGAGAAATCGACCACCAGGGGCGGCAGCGCCTCCAATCCCTCGGCCGGATTGCCGATCAGTCCGAGGCCGTACTCCGGTCCGGGAAGATACTCCTGCCAGAGCAGATCGCGCCCCGGCAGCTCGCGGCGCAGGAAGTCGAGATAGGCACGCGCCTCGGCCTCGTCGCGCACCACCGCGTCCTTGGTGATGCCGACGCTGCCGTCGGCTTGGTTCGGCTTCAGCAGCGCGGGGTAGAGATCGGGAAGCCGATCCAAGCAGTCGCCGGCGGTTATGTAGACCTCCGCCGGCACCTCGACCCCCAGCGCTTGGGCGATCAGGCGCACCGCCTGCTTGTCGAAGCAGAGCACCATGGCCTGCGGCGTGGCGCCGGTATAGGGAATCTCCCGGAGTTCCAGCCAGGCTGGCAGATTGAGTTCGCGGGTTGGCAGGTTGAAGATTCCGGTATCGCAGAAATTCACCACCAGATCGGGGCGCCGCTGCTCCAGGCTCGCGAACAGCCGGGCATGGTCGTCGATCACGTCGATCTCGAAACGCCCCAGGCTTTCCAGGGCCTCCACCATCTTGCGGTGCGCGGTCAGGTCCTCCTCGCGCCAGGCCGCGCCGAGCTTGGTGCTGTCGGACTTTGTATGGTCGCCGGTGACGACCGTAAGACGCCGGACTTCCGCCAAGCGAACCTCCTCAGACTGGTCCCGCAGATGCCGAGAGCTTATCCGCATCCCCCGGAAAAGGCCGCGAGGATTTGTAACAAAACGCCGATTTCATCCTTTCGTTCCAGGCTGCCAAGGCTTATATACGGGGCGCGTTTTCCGTACATCGCCTTGCTGCGCTGCTGGAGTTCGTTCCATGGCGCAGGCGTCGGGTCCCAGGGTCCCGGCGCCGGGCGAAGATGCTTTGCCGGTCGAAGGCCGGCAGTTAAGGAGAGAGATCATGGCGATACCCTTGATGCCGAAGGCCACGGCCGTCTGGCTGGTCGATAACACCGCGCTCAGCTTTCAGCAGATCGCCGATTACTGCGGTCTGCATGTGCTGGAGGTCCAGGGCATCGCCGACGGCGAGGTCGCGATGGGGATTCAGGGCATCGACCCGGTCGGCAACGGCCAGCTCGACAAGGAGCTGCTGGAGAAAGCCGAGAAGGACCCCACGGTCGAGCTCAAGATGAAGAAGCAGGAGCTGCCGCAGCCGGCCAAGCGCACCAAGGGGCCGCGCTACACGCCGGTCGCCAAGCGCCAGGACAAGCCGGACGCCATCTCCTGGCTGCTGCGCAACCACCCGGAGCTCAAGGACAGCCAGATCTCGCGGCTGATCGGCACCACCAAGAACACCATCTCCGCGGTGCGCGACCGCAGCCACTGGAACTCGCCGAACATCCGGCCGAAGGATCCGGTGCTGGCCGGGCTGTGCAGCCAGACCGATCTCAACGCCCAGGTGATGAAATCCCGCCGCGCGGCGGAGCGCCGGGGCGAGAAAATCCCCGAGCCCGAGGCGCAACCGCAAAAGCCGGTTTCCGAATCCGGCCTCGACGCGGACTACCCCTTCAAGCTCCCAGAGTAGGATCGTCCGGCAGGCTCACCCCAGCGGCGCGTAGTGGATCAGCAGCGCCGCCAGGGTCAGCACCGACAGTCCGGTGCTCAGCAGCACGGTGGTCGAGGCCGCCGGCACGGCGGTGTCGTACTCCCGCGCCATGACGAAGACCGTCGCCCCGGTCGGCATCGCCGCGGCGATGACGATAACCGCCACCGGCAGCGGCTGGAGCGCGAAAACCTGAGAGGCCAGGACCCAGGCCAGCAGCGGATGCAGCAGGGCCTTGGCGGCGACCAGCGGCAGCGACTGGCCCAACTCCCCGGCGACGCGGAAGGCGGCCAGGCTGCCGCCCAGGGCAACCAGAGCGGCGGGGGCCGCCGCCCCGGCCAGCAGCTCGGCAAAGCGATCGACCGGCCGCGGCAGGCCCCAGCCGGTCATTCCGAAGGCGATGCCCGCCAGAATCGACAGCACCACGGGATTGCGTAGCAACGCTCCCAGAGCCTTGCGCCCAGCGTCGGCGAAGCCGCCGCCCTGGCCCGGAGCGCTTTCCAGGAAGAGTGTCGCCAGGGTCAGCAGCAGCATCGAGTGGAAGGTGGCGATCAGCAGGAAGGACACCATCCCCTCCTGCCCGAAGGCGGTGTAGATCACCGGGGTGCCCATCATGATGATGTTCCCGAACGACGTGGTGAGGCCGAAAATCGGCGCTTCCCGCGCGCTGCGGCGGAAGCCGTAGCGCGACAGCAGGTAGCCGAGTGCGAACAGCGTGAAGGTCGCCAGGTAGTAGGCCACCAGCACGTCGAGATCGAGATGCCGGTGCAGCGCCCCGCCCGCCATGGTGCGGAACAGCAGCGCCGGGATCGCCAGGTAGAGCACGAAGCGGGTCAGGCCCTTCAGCCCGGCATCGCCGATCAGCTTCAGCCGCGCGGAACCGTAGCCCGCCGCGACCAGCGCGAAGAGCGGCAGCACGATCTCGAAGACCGCGTCCATGGCTGCTTTCCGGCGCTGGCTACTGCTTGACCGGCACGGTGTAGTTGAGCGCCAGGCGCCCGCCGTCGGGATAGATCGTCTGCCCGGTGATGTAGCTGGAGTCCTCGCTGGCCAGGAAGACCGCGACCGAGGCGATCTCCTCCGGCTCGCCGAAGCGGCCCATCGGCGTACGCATCATCGCGCCCTTGGCTTTTTCCGGGTCATTGATCACCGCCTGGGCGAGTTCCGTGGCGATCGAGCCCGGGCCGATGCCGTTGACCCGGATGCCCTTATCGGCCAGCGCCAGGGCCATCACCTTGGTCAGCTGGTTGACCCCTCCCTTGGCGACCACGTAGGGCGTGATCGAGGGGATCGCCATCACCGCGTTGACCGAGGACATGTTGATGATGGTTCCGCCATCTCCCTGTTCCGCCATCTGCCGGGCCGCCGCCTGGCCGGTCAGGAAGACGCCCTTGAGGTTGACCCGGATGACCCGGTCGAAATCCTCCTCGGCGAAGTCGAGAAACTCGGCGGCATGCACGATGCCGGCGTTGGCGACCAGGATATCGAGGCGGCCGTAGGTCTCCACGGTCTTGGCGATCAGTACCTCGACCTGGCTCTTGTCGCCGACATCGCAGGCCTGGAAGGCGGCGGCGCCGCCCTTGGCGACGATCTCCCCGGTCCTGGCCTTGCCATCTTCGGTATTGACGTCGGAGAGCATCACCTTGGCGCCCTCGGCGGCGTAGCGCTGGGCGCAGGCGAGACCGATGCCCCGCGCCGCGCCGGTGACGATGGCAACCTTGTCCTTGAGCCTCATGCCTGTCTCCTCGGTCTTTGCTCGATCAAGCGCTGGAACCTGCCACGGCGGCCCGCCGCCTTCAACGCCCTTGCCGCAAACCTCTCGGCAGGTTTTGCTAGTGTCGCCCGGCACGGCGAACAAGGAGGATGCACCATGAAGATCGAGGGCGGCTGCCACTGCGGCGCCATCGCCTATAGCGCCGAGGTCGACCCCAAGGACGTCATCGTCTGCCACTGCACCGATTGCCAGACCCTTTCCGGCTCGGCCTTCCGCAGCGTCGCCTTCGCCCGCAAGAGCAGCTTCACGCTGACCCGGGGCGCACCGACGGTCTACGTCAAGCGGGCCGACAGCGGGCGGGGGCGGGAGCAGACCTTCTGTGCCACCTGCGGCACCCCGATCTACTCCTCTCCCCTTGCCGCGGACTACGGTGAGGAGGATCCTCTGATCGGCCTGCGCGTCGGCGCGATCAAGCAGCGCGACCGATTGCCGCCCAAGGCGCAGGCCTGGTGCGGCTCGGCCCAGGCCTGGCTCGGGGATATCGCCGACCTCGACGAGATGTCTTGAAGCTTCAGAGTCTGCTCTAGCGCTGCCGGGCCTGGACCAGCAGGCAGGCGATCTTCTCCTCGCCCAGGGCACGGCAGGCCTCCATGCGGTGCAGCCCCTCGACCAGCACCAGCCCCTTGCTGTCGTCGCGGCGCACCAGGATTGGCGCCTCGAGGCCCTTTTCCAGGATCGATTCGGCAAGCGCGGCGACCTTGTCCTCGTCCAGCGTCTGCCGCCGCTTCACCGGCACGTAGATCTCGGCGATGGGATGGTTCTGGGGAATCATGCCTGCCATGGCGTCCTCCCTGTCATTTCATGACGACGACTTCAACCCGGCGGTCGCTTTCGAACTGCTCGCCGCCGAGCAGCCGGCCGACGAAGGTGTCGCCGAAGGCCTCGCCGCGGGTCAGGATCTGGAACTTCTTGCTGCCGAGGCCATGGGTCTTGAGGAAGTCGACCACCGCCTGCGCACGGCGCAGCGCCAGATCCTCGTTGTAGCCGACGTCGCCGGTCTTGTCGGCCTGGCCGAGGACGCAGAGCTGCGCCTGGGGGTTGCCGCGATAGCGTTCCGCCAGCTCGATCAGCCAAGTCTGGTCTTCGGCGCCGATCTCGGTGCTGTCGACGTCGAAGTAGGCGACCTGGGCCGCGGACTTTTTCAGGCCCGGCGGCGCGGCGCACTCCTTGGCCAGCGCCTCGGCGGCGCCGGCGAACAGCGCCAGCGGCAGCGCCGCGGCGAGAAGCAAACCTCTCCCCCAAGCGATCATATTTTCGTCTCCCTGTCTGTCGCCCGCGTGGGCTTCGAACTTCGCCCGATCTTACCATCTCCGGCGCGCGCTGCGCGTGTTAGTCTTGCCCGGAAAGCGAAATCCGCGCAGCGAAAAACAAGAGAGATCCATGTCCGGTCAACTGCTCAGCGTCGCCCTCGCCACCGCCCTCCACGCCCTTTCAGCCACGGTCTGGGTCGGCGGCATGTTTCTGATCTACGTCTGCCTGCGTCCGGCGCACACGGTGCTGCCGCCGCCGGAGCGCATCAAGCTGATGGCCGGGGTGTTCCAGCGGTTCTTCATCTGGGTCTGGATCGCCATCGTCCTGCTGCTGGCCAGCGGCTATTGGATCGTCTTCGGCGCCTACGCCGGCTTCGCCAACGCGCCGCTCCACATCCACATCATGCAGGGAACCGGGCTGCTGATGATCCTGATCTTCCTGCATCTCTACTTCGCACCCTGGAAGCGGATGCACCGCGCCGCGGAGGCCGAGGACTGGGCCGAGGCGGCGAAGAACATGGGCCAGATGCGCCGCATCGTCGCCGCCAACCTCGGCCTCGGCCTGATCACCGCCGCGATTGGGGCCAGCGGACGGTTCTGGGGGTAGACATAATTTCGTCTCAGGGATCAATTCAAATAGTCAATCTCTTTGTGAGGACATTGCTACATCAGGCCTAGTCGCGATTTCTCTGGAATAAATGATTAAGCGTTCCCAGAGATTTCTTTAATTCTTTTAGACTAGGTAAAAAATTATCTGTTGATGCCAGATGTATAGCCTCCTCCAATATACCTTGCTTTAGAGCTTCCGCAGCGAGATCCATACTCGTAAATGCTCTGTCGAACGGCTCAAGCCAAGGAGTGCCATCAGTTTCGCCACATTCGTACGCACGCTTGTGCTTGACTATTATGGAGTTTAATTTTTTCCTATGTTCCAGATACTTATGAAAATTAGGCTTAAGGCTTGGAAAATACACACTGACTAGCATCTTTGATTTCTCAAGAGCCTCTCCAGGCCCCTTACCATCTTCAAAGCTATTCTTCTGAATATCGTATAACTCATTATAGCTTATTTCATTTTTAAATAAGATATAGTAGGATACAAAATATCCATTCATTGATCTCTCATATTTTTCTACATTCATGTATAACGACTCGATCTTTTGTCGCATAAAAATTACATGCTCTTTTGTTGCATTAAGTCGGAAAGCTACAATCGTAGCCAGAACTCCGCTGGCTCCAATGGTGATGATCGCAGTAAAAATAGACAACGGCTTTCCCTCAGATATCTCTGAACATCCATATTATAGCGGATAATAGAGAGTGATGAACCAATCATGTTCTAAGCTCGATTCACTATGACTACCGTATTTCTCTTTACCATAAGCAACCACCCATGGCTCTCTTGCGTTGCGCGCCCTGAGGACTCAAGAATTGAGAGATGCGTGACGGCGTGTGAGTAAAAAAAAATTAAGGCATGGCCAACAGGCCTCAAGTGGCTTCCACGTTGAGCTTTCCCGGACGGCGAGATCTCGGCTTGCTGATAACGATATCCACATCGCGGCCGAGCGCGGTCAGCAAACGCAGAAGCCGCTCGAGCGAATACTCCCTGAAATTCCCTCGCAGCAGGCGCGATACATCCGGCTGCGACAAACCGAGCAACTTCGCCGCCTGGGTTTGGGTGAGCTTGCGGCGGCGCAGAATTTGGTCGATCCGGGTGACCCGCTCGGCCTTGAGCAGCTGCGCTTCGGCATCGGGACGGCCAAGATCGCCGAAGACATTGCCCTCGCCCTGCTCGATTTTCACATCCCCGCTGCCGCCATCTTTACGCTTTGCCATGATGTTTCTCGTAGTCTTGCTCGACCCGACCCAGGCGAGCGGCTTGAGACGATCCAGGCCCATGCTTCAATATTGTGATTCCACCATATTCCTCAACCCATGAATTCGCTTTGGCAACAAGCGGCGCTTACACTCCCTTCGGATATCCGATTCCCCTCAGACTGCCGCCGATCTCCTCGAGGATCGCCGGGTCGTCGATGGTCGCGGGCACCTTGTAGTCCTCGCCGTCGGCGATGCAGCGCATGGTGGCGCGCAGGATCTTGCCGGAGCGGGTCTTGGGCAGACGCTTGACCACCGTGGCCGACTTGAAGGCGGCGACCGGGCCGATCCGCTCGCGCACCATGCGCACCACTTCGGCGGCGATTTCCGCTGGATCGCGCTCGACCCCGGCATTGAGCACCAGAAAGCCGACCGGAAGCTGGCCCTTGAGCTGATCGGCGACGCCGATCACCGCGCACTCGGCGACGTCCGGGTGGCTGGCCAGCACCTCCTCGATGGCGCCGGTGGAGAGGCGGTGCCCGGCGACGTTGATGATGTCGTCGGTGCGGGCCATGACGTGGACGTAGCCGTCGGCGTCGATCATCCCGGCGTCGCCGGTCTGGTAGTAGCCCGGATAGGTCTCCAGGTAGGCCGTCCTGAAGCGGTCCTCGGCGTTCCACAGGGTCGGCGCGGTTCCCGGAGGCATCGGCAGCTTGACGACGATGGCGCCGATCTGGCCCGCTTCCATCTCCTTGCCCTGGGGATCGAGCACCTTGAGGTTCCAGCCGGGTACGGCGCGGGTCGGGGAACCGGGCTTGACCGGCAGCTGTTCGATGCCGAGGCAGTTGGCGGCAACCGGCCAGCCGGTTTCGGTCTGCCACCAGTGATCGATCACCGGCAGCTTCAGCTTCTCCTCCGCCCAGTACAGCGTATCGGGATCGCAGCGCTCCCCAGCCAGGAAGAGGGCGCGGAAGAGCGACAGATCGTAGCCGCCGATCAGCTTGCCCTCGGGGTCCTGCTGGCGGATCGCGCGGAAGGCGGTCGGCGCGGTGAACAGCGTGACCACATCGTGCTCGGCGATCACCCGCCAGAAGGCGCCGGCGTCGGGGGTGCCGACCGGCTTGCCCTCGTAGAGCAGCGCGGTCGCCCCCCACATCAGCGGCGCATAGACGATGTAGCTGTGGCCGACCACCCAGCCGACGTCGGAGGCGGCCCAGAAGACCTCGCCGGGGTCGATGTTGAAGATGTTCTTCATCGACCAGTTGAGAGCCACGGCGTGACCGCCATTGTCGCGGACGATGCCCTTGGGCTGCCCGGTGGTGCCGGAGGTGTAGAGAATATAGAGCGGGTCCGTCGCGGCCAGCGAGACGCAGCCGTGGGGCTCGGCCGCTGCTACGGCCTCCTGCCAATCGAGATCGCGCCCGGCGATCAGCTCGCAGCCCTCAGCCTCGCGCTGCAGAATTATGCAGGCGTCGGGCTTGTGCCTGGCCCGCTCTATGGCGCCGTCGAGCAGCGGCTTGTAGGCGACCACGCGCCCGGGCTCGATGCCGCAGGAGGCCGAGAGGATCAGCTTCGGCTGGCAGTCGTCGATCCGCGTCGCCAGCTCGTTCGCCGCGAAGCCGCCGAACACCACGGAGTGGACCGCGCCAAGCCGGGCGCAGGCGAGCATCGCCATCGCTGCCTCGGGCACCATCGGCATGTAGATGATCACCCGGTCGCCCTTGCCCACCCCCTGGGCGGCGATGGCGCCGGCCAGCCTGGCGACGGCGTCGCGCAGCTCCCTGTAGGTGAAGCTCTTCTTGGCTCCTGTGACCGGGCTGTCGTAGATCAGCGCCGCCTGCCCGGCGCGCGCGCCTTCGGCGTGGCGGTCGAGGCAGTTGTAGCAGGTGTTGAGCTCGCCGCCGGTAAACCAGCGATAGAAGGGTGCGCCGCTGTCGTCGAGGACCCTGTCCCACTTCCGGTTCCAGTCGATCTGTTCCGCCGCCCGGGCCCAGAAGCCCTCGGGGTCGGCTTTGGCCTCGGCGTAAACCTCATCGAAACGGCCCATCTGGCGAAATCTCCTCCGTCGTCATCTGCTCTGCGGACCGCTGGCCGGTCCGTTCAGCGCATCATGCAGGCGAAGGCGGTCGGGAATCAATTTAGAGATCGAGGATTTTTAGAGATCGTTGATTCTGACGGAGCCCGACCCATAGGGCTGGCCTGGACTTCGCCCGCCGCTTTCGCAAAACTCCCGGTGACAATGCATTCCAGGGGGAGCCTCAGCGCGCATGTCGATCTACGAACGCGATCTCGAGCGCAACGCCGCGAACTTCGCGCCGTTGACGCCGCTGACTTTCCTCAAGCGGGCGGCGGCGGTCTTTCCCCGGCGTACCGCGGTGATCCACGGTTCGACATCCTACACCTGGGCGCAAGCCGAGGAGCGTTGCCGGCGCCTCGCCTCCGCCCTGGCGGCGCGCGGCATCGGCAAGGGCGACAGCGTGGCGGTGCTGGCGCCGAATATCCCGCCGCTGTTCGAGGCGCATTTCGGCGTGCCGATGACCGGCGCGGTGCTGAACGCGCTCAACACCCGGCTCGACGCCGCGACCATCGCCTTCATCCTGAACCACGGCGAGACCAAGGTCTTGCTGACCGACACGGAAGCCGCCCCGACAATCGAGCAGGCCCTGGCCGAACTTGGCCGCGACATCCTGGTGATCGATATCGACGATCCGGAAGGCCCCGGCGGCAAGCGCCTGGGCGAGACCGACTACGAGAGCTTCCTGGCCGCCGCCGAGCCCGCGTTCACGCCCCGCCTGCCGGATGACGAGTGGGAGGCGATTTCCCTCAACTACACCAGCGGAACCACGGGAGATCCCAAGGGCGTGGTCTATCACCACCGCGGCGCGACCTTGAACGCGCTGGGCAACATCCAGACCTGGGCGATGCCGCCGCATCCCGTCTATCTCTGGACCCTGCCGATGTTCCACTGCAACGGCTGGTGCTTTCCCTGGACGATCACCGCCTTGGGCGGCACCCATGTCTGCCTGCGGAGAGTCGACACCGACGCCATCTACGCCGCCTTCGCCGAGCATAAGGTGACCCATCTCTGCGGCGCGCCGATCGTGATGCAGATGATCCTCAACGCCAGCGACGGCCAGAAGGCGAGCTTCGACCACGAGGTGCAGATGATGACCGCCGCCGCGCCGCCGCCGGCAAGCGTGCTGGCGGCGATGGAGGCCCAGGGCGTCAAGGTCACCCACGTCTACGGCCTGACCGAGGTTTACGGTCCGGCCGTGGTCTGCGCCTGGCATCCGGAGTGGAGCAGTCTGCCGATCGCGCAGCAGGCCGATCTGAAGTCCCGCCAGGGCGTCAACTATCCGGTGCTGGAGGGCGCCATGGTCGCCGACGCCGAGACCCTGGAGCCGGTGCCCTGGGACGGCGAAACCCTGGGCGAGGTCTTCCTGCGCGGCAACATCGTGATGAAGGGCTACCTGAAGAACGCCCAGGCCAGCGAGAAGGCCTTCTCGGGCGGCTGGTTCCATACCGGCGACCTCGGGGTGGTGCATCCCGACGGCTACATCCAGCTCAAGGACCGCTCCAAGGACATCATCATTTCCGGCGGCGAGAACATCTCCTCGATCGAGGTCGAGAATACGCTCTACAAGCACCCGGCGGTGGCCGCAGCCGGGGTGGTCGCCAAACCGGACGAAAAATGGGGGGAGACGCCCTGCGCCTTCGTCGAACTCAAGCCGGGCGCCGAGGTCACGGCAGAGGAGCTGATCGCCTTCTGCCGCGACAACCTGGCGCACTACAAGTGTCCGCGCTTCGTGGTCTTCGGCGAGCTGCCCAAGACCTCGACGGGAAAGATTCAGAAGTTCGTGCTGCGCCGCCAGGCCGAAAGCGTCTAAGCGTCACGGCCGGGCGACCCTGAAAGACAAAACCGCGCCTCCGGGTTCGGGGGGCGCGGTGCGGCTTTTCTCTAGATTCCGGTCCCGGCCTAGTGGTGGCCGATGCCGGCGATCTCGTCCTTGATGCGCAGTTTCTCGCGCTTCAGCTGGGCGAGACGGTTCTCGTCGGGATGGGGTCTGTGGTTCTCCTGATCTATCTCTTGCTCAAGGTGTGCATGCTTGGACTTCAAGGCTTCCACATGCTCATTGAGGGACATCGCATCTACCTCCCCTTCTTTTGTGAATGAAATATGGTAACTCTCCTGGCAGCGTCTGCCAATCAGCCCTTATTCACAGGTCGGTATCCATGGCTTCCGGTTCAAGACAGCGCTTGATCGTCGGCATCAGCGGCGCCAGTGGGGTGATCTACGGCATCCGCCTGCTGGAGGCGCTGCGCGCGCTGCCGGTGGAAAGCCACCTGGTGATGAGCAGGTCGGCCGAGATCACCGCGGCCCACGAAACCGACCTCAAGATCCGGGAGATTCACGCCCTGGCCGACGTGGTACATCCGGCTGGCGATATCGCCGCGCCGATCGCCAGCGGCTCCTACCGGACGCTCGGCATGGTGGTCGCGCCCTGCTCGATACGCTCGATGTCGGAGATCGCCACCGGCGTCACCTCCTCGCTGCTGACCCGCGCCGCCGACGTGGTGCTGAAGGAGCGGCGGCCGCTGGTGCTGATGCTGCGCGAGACACCCCTCCACAGCGGCCACCTGCGCAACCTGCTGCAGCTATCGGAAATGGGCGCGACGATCGCGCCGCCGGTGCCGGCCTTCTATGCCAAGCCCAAGAGCGTGCAGGACATCGTCGATCAGTCGGTCGGCCGGGTGCTCGACCTCTTCGGCCTCGACTCGCCGCTGATCGTCGGGCGCTGGGGCGAGGACGGGGAGCCCGCCAAGGCGCGCGGCAAGACGGCCCGCAGGAAGAAGGCCTAGCGCGCCGGCGCCCTTTCCGGGCTTTCCTTGCGCCGCCCGGCGGAACCCCTATATTTCTGTGCAGAGCGAGGACGACCTCCCCCAGTCGGGACGCTGATTCGGGACGACCCGAGGACTTCACGGGGGCGGCATGCGCGCCACCAAAGACCGCATTCGTCACGCGATCAGCTTCGAGGTCATCGCGCTTCTCATCGTCACGCCGACCGGCGCCTGGGCCTTCGATCAGCCGATCCACGACATCGGAGTCGTCGGAATCGTCAGCGCGACCATCGCGACCCTCTGGAACTACCTTTACAACCTGCTGTTCGATCATGCGATGCTGCGGATCGCTGGGCATGTGCGTAAGACGCTGGCCCTGCGCATCCTGCACACGCTGCTGTTCGAAGGCGGGCTGCTGATCGTTCTGCTGCCCTTCATCGCCTGGTATCTCGGCATCGGCCTGCTGGAGGCATTCTACATGGATGTCTCCTTCACGCTCTTCTACTTGGTCTATGCCTTCGTCTTCAATTGGCTCTACGACCTGATCTTTCCCGTGCCGCACGCCCCGGCAGCGGAGCGCCGGCGCGGGACCGCGCCTAGCGCTTGAGGCGCCGACGAGCCTGTTTCAGGTAATCCGGGGAGATATCGATGCCGACGGCCCGGCGGTCCAGCTCCCGCGCCACCTTGAGCGCCGTGCCGCTGCCGCAGAAGGGATCGAGCAGGATCCCGCCCGGCGGGCAGGTGGCGAGGATCGGGAGGCGGCAGAGATCCTCGGGAAAGGCGGCGAAGTGGCCGTCCCGGCCTTGAGCCCGGCCCTGGCTGTCCTCGGGCAGGATCTCCCAGACGTCGCCCGGCTTGCTGCCCTTGGGGTGGTAGCGCAGCACGTAGAAGCCCTTGTCGCGCAGCTCCCGCGCCCGGCCCGAGACGCTGGCCCGATCGGAGTGGGTGGCCCGCTGCTGCCCCCGCAGCACCATGCGGAAATCTGAAAGGCGGCCGTCCCGGAGCGCGGCCAGCTCCCCCTCCAGCGCCGCCAGTGCGGCGGCTTTCTCGGCCTCGCTCAAGGCCGTCGAGAGCTCGATCTGGCGGCGGTAGCGCACGCCGGTCACGCCGGTTGCCGAGACCACCGCGCCGCCGACCACCCTGGCCGCGCGCGGCGCGTTGCGGATGGCGTCGAGGTCGTAGCGGTAATCGGCCTGACGGACGAAGTGGAAGACCATCTCGTGGTGATTGCGCAGGCGGTCGCGTGCGGTGTCCGGGCCGCCCTTCAGCTTGTTCCAGACCACGGCGTTGCGCAGGATCCAGCCCTGTTCGTCGCCCAGCGCCAGGGCGACCCGCCAGGGCAGGCCGAGCAGCCGCTTCTGCCGGTAGGCGTCGCCGAGATTGAGCCACAGCGAGCCCTCGGGCTTGAGCACCCGCGCGACAGCCTGAAAGATATCCAGCAGCGCCGCGACATAGGCTTCGGGAGTCTGCTCCCGTCCGATCCCGCCGGCCCCATAGTCGCGCTGACCCCAGTAGGGCGGCGAGGTCAGGCAGCAGTCGACAGAGCTTTCGGGAAAGCGCGCCAGAACCCGACGCGCCTCGCCCTGGCAGAGCAGCAGCGGCCTGTCGGAGGTAAAGAAGGCGGCGGCGCTAGTCTTCAAACAGCCACACCGCCTCGAGCGGCGGCACCTCCCCGAAGCAGCCGGTCAGCACGGCGGCGAGATCGGCGATGTCGGTGATCGAAATCTCGGCGCCGAGGAAGCCCAGGTAGAGCCTCATGTTGCTGGCAGCGGCCTGTGGCGAGGCTTCTCCCGCAGACTCCTCTGCGCTGGCGGACAGCAGGTCCTGCTCGATCCGCTCGGCCTCCAGCTCCAAGCGCTTGATCTCCTCGCGCAAGGCCTGAGCTTGCTCGCCGGGCGCGGTCTCCTGGGTTTTCATCCAGCGGCGCACGCCGCGCAGCGGCAGCACCACCTCGCTGCGCCAAGCCGCCACCTTGGCGTCGAGCGCGGCGAGTTCCTCCCGCCCGAGCCGCCGTCCCCGGCGGCCGCTCCAGCCGCAGTACAGCAGCAGGTTGACGTCGAGGCCGTGACGCTCCTGCAGGGCCAGGCAGGCGGGGGCCACGCCGGGCTTGGCGTAGGCGGCGAGCGAGAAGTCCCAAAAGCGGACTTCCGCGGGCTTTTCCGGCTTGGGGCTGGCGGCATCAGGCATCGCCGAAGGCGATTCCTAGCGCCTTGGCCGTGCGCACCAGGGCGCCCCCGGGGTCGACGCAGTGATAGCCCTGGATCGCCTCCTCCAGCGGGACATCGGTGACGTCGCGGTCGCGCCAGGCGACCATGCGGTCGAACTTGCCCGCAGCGACCAGGTCGACGGCATGCACGCCGAAGATCGAGGCCATCAGCCGGTCGCGGTCGACCGGCGTACCGCCGCGCTGGACGTGGCCGAGCACCGTAACCCGGGTCTCCGCGCCGCTCGCCTCGGCGATCTTGGCGCCGATGTAGTGGCCGATGCCGCCATAGCGCTCCGGGCCCGCGGCCTGCTCCTCCGCCACCGCCGCTCCGGCTTCGGTCTTCACCGCCTCGGCGACCACCACCAGCGCGAAGTTGCGCCCGGCCGCGCGCAGCCGCTCGATCTGCGCGGCAATCCGTTCGACGCGGTAGGGAATTTCGGGAATCAGGATGACGTCGGCGCCGCCGGCGATCCCGGCCGACAGCGCGATATGCCCGGCGTCGCGGCCCATCACCTCCAGCACCATGACCCGGCTGTGGCTGGCCGCCGTCGGCTGCAGGTGGTCGAGGGCGTCGGTGGCGACGCCCAGCGCCGTGGCATGGCCGATCGCCACCTCGGTGTGGCCGAGATCGTTGTCGATGGTCTTGGGGATGCCGACGAAGTTCAGGCCGCCCTGCTGCGCCAGACGGCGCAGGATCGCCATCGAGCCGTCCCCGCCGACGCCGATCAGCGCGTCCAGCTCGAGCTGACGGTACCCTTCGATGGCCTCCTCGGAGCGGTCGCGGAGATCGCCGTCCGGCATGGCGTAGGCGAAGGGGTCGCCCTTGTTGGTGGTGCCCAGAATGGTCCCGGCCTGGCGCAGGACCTGTCCGCTGAAGATCTCGGGGGCCAGCGCCTCGGCCCGGGCCGGGCGGGCCAGCAGCCCGGCAGTGCCCTGATGGATGCCGAGCACCTGCCAGCCATAGCCGTGATGCGCCCGCAGCACCACAGCGCGCAGCACCGCGTTGAGCCCGGCGCAGTCGCCGCCGCTGGTCAGAATCCCGAGTCGCTTGGTCAAAATCGCCCTCCTTGCCCGCCGCATCCGCAGTCTTGCGGAATATTTACCGGGCGATCAAGGACTTGCAGGCCCGAAACAGGTCACGCTCCGTCCCGGCAAGGGGACTCCACGATGCGCCGCGAAAGGCGTATCATGACCGCAGTCGAAGCAAGTTTGGATCGAAATGGACGACGGTACGATTCCGGTCGAGCAGCAGGAGTTGCTGGCCCGGCTGGAGGAACTGAGAAGCGAACACCGCGATCTCGACGACGTGATCGCGCGGATCAACGAAACGGCACCCTACGATCAGCTTCAGATCCAACGGCTGAAGAAGCGCAAGCTGCTGCTGAAGGATCACATTCTGAGGCTGGAGGACCGCCTCTACCCGGATATCATCGCCTAGAGCGCGGCGGGCGGCCGGTGCCCCGCGGCACCGCCCCCGTGCTTGCCAGCTTGGGGGGATATCCCGATAATGCGCGCCTTTTCGCGCCCGCGACACAGCCTGAGAGGGGAAGCCAATGGCCGAGTCCGCGATACCGGTCGGCATCATCATGGGGAGCCAGTCCGACTGGCCGACCATGCAGCACGCCGCGGCGACCCTGGAGGAGCTGGAGGTCGGCCACGAGGTGCGCATCGTCTCCGCACACCGTACGCCGAGCCGCATGGCCGACTACGCCGCCGGGGCGCGCGGTCGCGGCATCAAGGTGATCATCGCCGGCGCTGGCGGAGCCGCCCACCTCCCGGGCATGGTCGCCGCACAGACGGCGCTTCCGGTCTTCGGCGTGCCGATCGAAAGCAAGGCGCTGCAGGGCATGGACTCCCTGCTCTCCATCGTACAGATGCCGGGCGGCATTCCGGTCGGAACCCTGGCCATCGGCAAGGCCGGGGCGAAGAACGCGGCGCTGCTCGCCGCCGCGGTGCTGGCTCTGAGCGACGCCGGTCTGGCACAACGGCTGGATGCCTGGCGCGCGGCCCAGAGCGAGGCTGTCGCCGAACACCCCTCGGACTCCTAGGAACAAAATGAGCAAGACACTCGATAAACCGCTGCCTCCCGGCTCGGTCATCGGCATCCTCGGCGGCGGTCAGCTCGGCCGCATGGCGGCCCTGGCCGCGGCCCCGCTCGGCTACCGGGTGCATATCTATACCCCGAAGGACGACGACCCCGCGCTGCAGGTCTGCGATGGACGGCACATCGCGCCCTATGAAGACGAGGTGGCGCTCGCCGCCTTCGCCGAGGCGGTCGATGTGGTGACCTACGAGTTCGAGAACGTGCCCCACAAGACGGCCGATTTCCTGGCTGGACGGGTCACCGTGCGGCCCGACCCCAAGGTCCTGAAAATCTGCCAGAACCGCCTGCGCGAGAAGGACTTCCTCGCCTCCATCGAGGTGCCGACGACCCGCTATGCCGAGGTCACTGGGCCCGAGGGCGTGGCCCGGGCGCTGCGCGATCTGGGCAGTCCCTGCGTACTGAAAACCTCCGAGGGCGGCTACGACGGCAAGGGCCAGACCCTGGTCAAGACCGGCGACGACCTGGAGAGCGCCTGGAAGCGGATGATCGGCGCGGTCGACGGCGGACCCGGAATCCTCGAGGCCTACGTCGATTTCTCGGCCGAGATTTCGGTGATCGCGGCACGCAGCGCCGAGGGCCAGGTGACAAACTACGTCACGGTCGAGAACCACCACCGCGATCATATCCTGGACCAGACCATCGTTCCGGCGCGGGTCAGCGAGCAGATCTCCGGCAAGGCCGAGGCGATCGCTAGGCACATCGTCGAAGGTATCCGTCTGGTCGGCCTGATCGGCGTCGAGATGTTCGTCACAGCGGCTGGACAGGTTCTGGTCAACGAGATCGCGCCGCGCCCGCACAACTCCGGCCACTGGACCATCGACGCCTGCGTCACCTCGCAGTTCGAGCAGTTCATCCGCGCCGTGGCCGGCCTGCCGCTCGGCGCGGTCGAACGCCACTCCGACGCGGTGATGCGCAACCTCTTGGGCGACGAATGCGAAAGCTGGGCGGAGATTCTCTCAGATCCGGCGGCGCGGCTGCATCTCTATGGCAAGAGCGAAGCCCGGCCGGGCCGCAAGATGGGCCACGTCACCCGGCTCAGCCCGCGCAACTGGACCCTCTAGAAAAGAGCTAGCGGAAGCGTCCGGCGCGAAAACCGCCGCGCAGTCCGGACCGCAGCCCGGCGAGCGGGCCGCGGGCGCCTGGCTGAGTCATCCGCGCAGCCAGGCGGTCGGGGAAGTTCATCAGCCCGGCCATGCCCTTGCCGAGGCGTCCGCCGATCTTCAGCACCTCGGCGATGCGCCGGTCGAGAAAGCCATGGGTGGCGGCGTAGTCCGCGCTGCTGTCGTTGAGCCAGAACAGCAGGGTCGAGGAATAGACCCCCGCCAGCAGGCCGCGCTTGGTATAGAAGTTGTAGTCGGTGGCCCGGTCGCCGGCCGCGTACCATAGGGCATCGACCGTGCGGTAGAGCAGCTTGGCCGCCAGCGGCGCGTTGTGCGGCAACGCCAGGAAGCTCAGGCCGCGGCGTACCGCCTCCTTGTCCGGCTCGAGCAGTTCGAGCCGGGTCATCACCCCGGTATGAATCTTATCGCGCACCTTCATCTCCTCGAGCGGAAGCGCTTCGAGGGCTTCCAGGCAGCGCCGGTCGATCTCCTGAGAATAGAAGGCGATCAGCTCGCGGCCGCCGCCGGGAAAGGCGTTGGCGGCGAGCGCCGGATCGACGTCCAGGTCCTTGGCTGCGGAGCGCAGCACCGCCTCGCTCCAGCCGTCGAAGGCGACGTGCGGCAGCGCGGCCGCCAGGAGATCCGCGCGCAGGGTCTCGCCCGCCGCTTTGCGGGCTGCGCCTTTAGCCTTGGGCATAGTGCTTCATCTCCGAGTGGAACAGCAGCTTCGACAAGTCGTCCATACGCTGCGGATAGAGGATGCCGTCGAGGTGGTCGCATTCGTGCTGCACCACCCGGGCGTGGAATCCCTCGGCCTCGCGCTCGATCGCCTGGCCGTCGAGGCCGGTACCACGATAGCGGATGGCGCGCGGCCGGGTCACCTCACCGATCAGATCCGGAACCGAGAGGCAGGCTTCCCAGCCGGATTCGGTGTCCTCGGTCAGCGGCTCGATCTCGGGATTGATCAGCACGGTCAGGGGCACCGCGGCGACCTCCTCGTCGCCCTCGCGCTCGGCCCGCTCCGCCTCGACGAAGAAGACCACGACCCGCTGCGGCACATGAACCTGCGGCGCCGCCAGCCCGGTGCCGGCGGCGTCCTTCATGGTGTCGAGCATGTCGGCGACCAGGCGCCGCACCTCCGGCGCCATGGGATCGGGAACTTCCTGGGCCCGCTGGCGCAGGATCGGGTGGCCCATGCGGGCGATCTTGAGAATAGCCATGCCGACTATATGGAGGGCTTGGCGACCGCAGTAAAGCCAGGATCTGGCCAGCGGGAGCCGGGCGCTGCACCCGGCCCCAGCCGCGCCTCAGCCGGCGAGGATATCCGTGGCGCGGTGCTCCGGCCCCACGCCGTCCACCAGAACGACGTCCCCCTGGGAGTTCCTGAGCCGCAGCGGCAGGATCTCCTGATAGGCGGGGGAGGCGTACCAGGCCTCCGCGGACGCCCGGTCGGGAAAGGCGATGACGATCAGGTCGCCCGGCCAGGCGCCTTCCAGCACCTCGGCCTTGTCGCCATGTACCAGGAACCTGCCGCCGAAGGGCACCAGTGTGGCGTCGATCCGGCTGACGTAGGCGACGATCTCCTCGCCCAGGGACACCTCTCGCAGATGGGCCACGGCATAGCTGGTCATAAGACATCTCCCCTGTTAGTGCGTTTCAGATGGCTGCCGCGGCCCGCCCGCCGCGCAGGGCGGCGAACTCGAGCACGGTCAGGAGGGCAACTGCCGCCGCCTGGACCAGCAGGAAGGCGAGTCCCAAGGCAGTGGGAGACACCCAGCCGGAAACCGCCAGAGCGAGGCTGGCCGCGATCCACAGCAGGTTGCCGAGGATCGCCAGCCAAAACCAGCGCCGGTGCAAGCGTCCTGCGGGTCCCGGCGAAGGCCAGGAAGGCCGCAATGGGAAACAGCGCCAGCCCCGCGGCGAACAGCAAGCCGGACGGCAGGCCCGTGAGGCGGTGGGCAAGGTCGGCGGCAGGCACCAGCAGCGCGCCCATGGCCGCGCAGGTGACGGCATCCAGCAGCAAAACGCCGCGCAGGGAGATGGATGGAGACATTCTGGTCATAGCGAGAACTCCTGTTTCCAGTCGCCGACGGCGGGTTGCCGGCGGCTGTCGCGGAGTCTGCATAGCCGGGGGAGACTGGACGATTACCTCGCAGGTAATGGTTCGCAGCGGCCACCGGCGCTAAGCTCCAGGCATGACGATGACAGCTCCCACCTCGCCGCCGCCGGTCGGCGGCCTGCTGCGCGACTGGCGCAAGCGCCGCCGCCTCAGCCAGCTCGACTTCGCCGCCGAGGCGGAGATCTCCCAGCGGCATCTGAGTTTCGTCGAATCCGGCCGCGCCCGGCCGAGCCGGGAGATGCTGCTGCGATTGGCCGAGCACCTGGATGTCCCGCTGCGCGAGCGCAACGCGCTGCTGGTGGCGGCAGGCTATGCGCCGCTCTACAGCGCCCGGCCCCTGGACGACGCCGCGCTGGCCGCCGCGCGGCAGGCCGTCGAGGCGATCCTGGACGGCCATGCGCCGCACCCGGCGCTCGCCCTCGACCGGCACTGGAATCTGATCTTCGCCAATGCCGCCGCCGGGGCGCTGATGGCCGGGGCCGACCAGAAGCTGCTGGAGCCGCCGGTCAACGTCCTGCGGCTCAGCCTGCATCCCGACGGTCTGGCCTCGCGGATCGGCAATTACCGGGAGTGGCGGGCGCATATCTTCAGCCGCCTCGCCCAGCAGATCGACAGCTCTGGAGATACAGTGCTGATCTCGCTCCTGGAGGAGTTCAAGAGCTATCCGACGCCGTCGAACGCCAAGCCCTATCGGCCGGCACAGGAGCCTTCCGGCATCGCCGTCCCTCTGGAGTTGCTGAGCGACGCCGGCAAGCTCCGCTTCCTCAGCACAACGACGGTGTTCGGCACCGCGCTCGACAACACCCTGGCGGAGCTGACCATCGAAACCTTCTTCCCCGCCGACCCGGAAACCGCCGCCGTCCTGCGGGCCCTGGCCGAGAATTCAACGGCTTGATCGCCAGGCGAAGCGGTGCCTTTTCGGCGAAGGCGGGGCTTCACAAGGCTCGGCGGCTGTGCTAGACGGAGCCTCCTTTCGTGCCAGGAGGCACGAGAGCGGTCGGCTTTGCGCTGATCGAGAGACGAAACCGAAAGGAGTCTGAACGCCCGTGCAAGTCCACGTTCGCGACAACAATGTCGACCAGGCGCTGCGCGCCCTGAAGAAAAAGCTGCAGCGCGAAGGCGTGTTTCGGGAGATGAAACTGCGCCGCCACTTCGAAAAGCCGTCCCAGAAGCGCAAGCGCGAGCGCGCGGAGGCCGTCCGCCGGCACCGCAAGCTGCTCCGCAAGCGGCTGGAGCGCGAGGGCTTCTAGCTCTCCGCCGGGCTGCGTCGCGCCCGGACCTTTCAACCACCGCCAAAGGCCGCGGAGGCGCAAGCCTCGAGCGGCCTTTTGTGCTGCTGATACACAGCAGCTTCGACTTGCAGCACGCCGGCAGGCCCCGCATATGAACGGCATACAACCAGCGAGCTCCGCCCGATGACGACCCTGCCCGCCCTCTTCGTCTCCCACGGCTCGCCGATGATCGCGATCACGGAGACGCCGGCGAGCCTGTTTCTCAAGGGCCTGGCGCAGGAACTGCCGGCGCCCAAGGCGATCCTCTGCATCACCGCCCATTGGGAAACCGTCGCGCCACGCCTCAGCGCCGCCGCCCGGCCGGGCATGATCTACGATTTCTACGGCTTCCCGGAGCATCTCTACCGCCTGAATTATGCCGCGCCGGGCGATCCGGACCTGGCGGCGCGGGCGGCCGAACTGCTGGAAAAGGCGGATCTCGCTCCCGAGCTCGACGAAACCCGCGGCTTCGATCATGGCACCTGGGTGCCGCTGCAGCTGATCTATCCGGCGGCCGAGATCCCCGTGGTCCAGCTTTCTGTGCAGCCCGGCCAGGACACGGCGCACCACCTGGCTCTGGGAGAGGCCCTGCGGCCGCTGCGCGAGGACGGCGTGCTGATCCTGGGATCGGGCAACGTCACCCACAACCTAGGCGCCTTCCGCGGCCAGCCGGTGGACAGCCCGGCCGAAGCCTGGGCCGAGGGTTTCGCCGAGTGGCTTACCCAAGCCGTCGATGAAGATCGTCGAGAAGACATCCGCGACTACCGCGCGCTAGCGCCCTCGGCCGTCCAGAACCACCCCAGCGAAGAGCATTTCCTGCCCTTCTTCGTCGCCCTCGGAGCCGCGACGCCAGGCACAGCAGGCAAACGCCTTCATCGCAGCATGGAGCACGCCGTGCTCGCCATGGACGCCTACGCCTTCGCCTGACGCTGTCTAGCTAGTGCTCCAGCGCCTTGACAATGTCCTCGCACATCTTCTTGGCGTCGGCGAGCAGCATCATGGTGTTGTCCATGTAGAACAGCGGGTTGTCGACGCCGGCGTAGCCCGAGCCCATGGAACGCTTGACGAAGAGCACATGCTCGGCGTCCTCCACGTTCAACACCGGCATGCCGTAGATCGGCGAGCTGGGATCGCTCTTGGCCGAGGGATTGGTGACGTCGTTGGCGCCGATCACGAAGGCGACCTGAGACTCGCCGAACTCGCGGTTGATCTCGTCCATCTCGAAGACCTCGTCATAGGGCACGTTGGCCTCGGCGAGGAGGACGTTCATGTGGCCCGGCATGCGCCCGGCGACCGGATGGATGGCGTACTTCACCTCGACTCCGGACTCCTTCAGCAGCTCCGCCATCTCACGCAGCACATGCTGGGCCTGAGCCACGGCCATGCCGTAGCCGGGGACGATGATCACCTTCTCGGCGTTCTTCATCAGGAAGGCGGCGTCGTCTGCCGAGCCCTGGCGGTAGGTCTTGTCGCCGTCGTCGCCGCTGGAAGCCGCGGCCACGGAGTCGCCGCCGAAACCGCCGAGAATCACCGAGAAGAAGGAGCGGTTCATCCCCTTGCACATGATGTAGCTGAGGATCGCGCCGGAGGAACCGACCAGCGCCCCGGTGATGATCAGCAGCGAGTTGCCGAGGGTGAAACCGATGCCGCAGGCCGCCCAGCCGGAGTAGCTGTTCAGCATCGAGATCACCACCGGCATATCGGCGCCGCCGATCGGGATGATGATCAGGAAGCCGAGCAGCAGGGTGACGGCGATGATCAGCCACAGGGCGGTCGAGGACTGGCCTTCGCAGAGCCAGTAGATCAGGGCGACGGTGAGGATGCCGAGGCCCAGATTGAGGAAGTGCTGGCCCGGGAAGACGATCGGCTTGCCGCTGACCAGCCCCTGCAGCTTGGCGAAGGCGACGATCGACCCGGAAAAGGTGATGGCGCCGATCGCGGTGCCGATGGACATCTCGATCAGCGAGGAAACCCTGATCTCCCCCGCCACGCCGATGCCATAGGCGCCGGGGTTGTAGAAGGCGGCGACCGCCACGAAGACGGCGGCCAGGCCGACCAGGGAGTGGAACGCGGCGACCAGCTGCGGCAGCGCCGTCATCTGGATCCGGAGCGCGATCACCGTGCCGATGGAGCCGCCGATCAGGATGCCGGCGACGATCAGCCAGTAGCTGACCACGCCCGGCATGGCGAGGGTGGTGAGGATGGCGATGACCATGCCGACCATGCCGAAGACGTTGCCGCGGCGGCTGGTTTCGGGATGGGACAGGCCCTTGAGCGCCAGGATGAAGAAGATCGAGGCGAGGAGGTAAAGAAGGGCGGAGACGTCTTGGCTCATGTTTTCAATCCCCGCCTATTTCTTCTGCTTTTTCTTGAACATCGAGAGCATGCGCTGGGTGACGATGAAGCCGCCGAAGATATTGACGCTGGCCAGGGTCACGGCGATGAAGCCCATGATCTCGCTGAAATTGAAGTTGGCCGGCCCGGCGGCGATCAGCGCGCCGACGATGATCACCGAGGAGATGGCGTTGGTGACGCCCATCAGCGGCGAGTGCAGCGCCGGCGTCACGCTCCAGACCACGTGGTAGCCGACGAAGACGCCGAGCACGAGGACCGTCAGACCGAAAACCAGCGGCGAAGGGCCGGCGTGGGCCGCGCCCTCGGCGACCAGGCGGCTGGCCTCGGCGGCCAGGCCGGCGATCTCGCCGGACAGTTCCCTGGCCTGAGTGGCGAGCTCCGTCGCCCTGTCGATGAATGCTTCGTTCGCCATCTAACCCTCCTTGTCGGCGCTGCCGGAGGCGGGCTTGCCGTCCTCCTTCGCCGCGGTCTTATCCGCCGGTTTCTTCGCCGCCGCTTCCTTCTTCGGGGCATCTGCTTTCTTGGCAGCCAGGGCCGGGTGGACGATCTTGCCGTCCTTGGCGACCAGGGTGCCCTTGACGATGTCGTCCTCGGCGTCGATGGCGAGCTTGCCGCTCTCCTTGTCGATCAGAACTTCCAGGAAGTTGTAAACGTTGCGGGCATAGAGCGCGCTGGTGTCGGCGGCCAGGCGCGAGGGGACGTTGGCATGGCCGACGATGGTGACGCCGTGCTTGGTCACCACCTTGCCGAGCTCGGCAAGCGCGACGTTGCCGCCGTTCTCGACCGCCAGGTCGACGATCACCGAGCCCGGCTTCATCGACTTGATCATCGCCTCGTCGACCAGCTTCGGCGCCGGACGGCCGGGAATCAGCGCCGTCGTGACGATGATATCCATGTCCTTGATCGTGTCCGCCAGCAGCTCGGCCTGTTTCTTCCTGTAAGCCTCGGACATCTCCTTGGCGTAGCCGCCCTCGGCCTCGGCCTGCGCGAACTCCTCGTCCTCGACGGCGACGAACTTGCCGCCCAGGCTCTCCACCTGCTCCTTGGCGGCCGGGCGTACGTCGGTGGCGTAGACCAGCGCGCCGAGGCGCTTGGCGGTGGCGATGGCCTGCAGACCGGCGACGCCGGCGCCCATCACCAGCACCTTGGCCGGATTAACCTTGCCGGCCGCCGTCATCATCATCGGGAAGGCGCGGCCGAAGTTGGCGGCGGCGTCGAGCACCGCCTTGTAACCAGAGAGATTGGCCTGGGAGGACAGCACGTCCATCGACTGCGCGCGGGTGATGCGCGGCATCAGGTCCATGGCGAAGGCGGTCAGCCCGGCCTTGGCCAGGGCCGCCATGTCGTCGCCCCTGCGGTGCGGGTCAAGAATCGCAACCAGCAGGGCGCCCTTGCTGTAATCCGCCAGTTCGGCGTCCTTGCCGGAGGTGGTCGGGCCCTGCACCTTGAGCACGACGTCGGCGCCGGAGACCGCGGTCTTGGCGTCCTTGGCGATCGTGGCGCCGGCTTCCTCATAGGCGGCGTCGAGCAGACCGGCGGCGGTCCCCGCGCCCTTCTCCACGGTCACCTGCTGGCCCAGGGCGACCAGCTTCTTGACCGTTTCCGGCGAGGCCGCGACCCGCGCCTCCTGCGGTCGCCGTTCCTTGGGAATGGCAATCTTCATACTGGGTGGTTCCCCCATGGTCGTGAAAATCCGGCTCCGACTCCCGGCCGGCAGATGTCTAGGGGCTAACATGCCTGCTGCCCACGGCCCATTCAAGTACGTGACCCGCGAAAGACGCGGATCGACAAGTAAAATGGGGGCATTTTCGCGGGCCCCGGCTCAGCCGCGCAGCTGTGCGATCTCCTCGCCGAGGCCGACCGCGGTCAGCGCCTCTTCCTGCCGCCTTGCAAGGGCGTTGACGTCGAAGTCCTCAATCAGCTCGTGAAAGTTGCGGTGCCAGTTGACCTTCGCTTTCAGGTGCAGGAACACCGAGCCGAGGCCGATGGCGGCGCGGTCCATCAGCACGAACTCGCGCGGCGGCTTGACCCCGCCCTTCTCGCGCAGCGCCTTGTGGACCTGGCCGACGGTGCGCGGCCCCTCGTTGGGATCGCTGGCGCTGACGATGCCCTGGGCCTTGTCCTCGAGCAGCGGCCGGTAGAGGAAGCGCGCCCAGAGGTTGAGCGTGTCCAGCAGCTCGCGGTCGAGGTTGTCGAATCCCCAGGAACGGTAGGCCTCGACCGCCAGCTCCTCGTCGTCGTTCTCCAGCGCGAAGTAGAGGTCGATCACGCCTTTGACGAAATCCGGCCGGAACACCCTTACGCAGCCGAAATCGAGCAGGTTGACCGCGCCGTCGGGCTTGACCGAGTAGTTTCCCAGGTGCGGGTCGCCGTGGATGATCCCGCAGTCGTAGAAGGGCACGTACCAGGCCCGGAACATGTTGCGGGCCACGGCGTTGCGCAGCTCCACGTCCTGCTCGTTCGCAGCGATGAAGTCGAGCAGCGGCTGGCCCTCCAGCCAGGTCATGCTCAGCAGCCGCGCCGTGGTCAGCTCCTCCACCGGTTCGGGCACAAAGACCGAATCCTCGCCCGACAGCATCTGCGCATATAGCCGCATGTGCCGCGCCTCGCGGATGTAGTCGAGCTCCTCGCGCAGGCGGTCCGACAGCTCCTTGTAGATGTCGGAGGTGTCGATCGCCCGGTCGTACTGGCGATAGACGCTGAAGGCGAGCTTGAGCTGCCGTACGTCCGCGGCCACCGCCGAGGCCATGTCGGGATACTGCAGCTTGCAGGCCAGCGCCCGGCCGTCGTGGGCCGTCGCCTTGTGAACCTGGCCCAGGGAGGCCGCAGCGGCGGCGGTCTGGCCGAAGTCCTGAAATTTGGACTGCCAGCCGGGCCCCAGCTCGGTGCGCATGCGGCGCTTGACGAAGGCCCAGCCCATCGGCGGCGCGTTGGACTGCAGCTGACGCAGCTGTTCGGCGTACTCGCGCGGCAGCGCTTCGGGAATGGTCGCCAGGATCTGCGCCGCCTTCATCAGCGGCCCCTTGAGGCCGCCGAGCGCCGCCGTCAGTTCCTGGGAATGCTTGCTCCGGTCCAGCTTGCGCCCGAACACGCGGGCCCCGACCAGCTGCGCGGCCAGGCCGCCGACCGAGCTGCCGACCGAGGTATAGCGGCGGAACCGCCCGGAAAAGCGCGAGGCCTCATCGGCGAAACCGCCTTCGTCATCGTCCGTTTCGCGATCGCTGGGTCTGCGCGCCATCCGCTGCCTAGTCCAGCGCCTCGAGCTCGTCGATCATGCCTTTAACCACCGAGAGCCCCTTCTGCCAGAAGGCCGGATCCGAGGCGTCGAGGCCGAAGGGCGCCAGCAGCTCGCCGTGGCGCTTGGTGCCGCCGGCGGCCAGCATCTCCAGGTACTTCTCGGCGAAGCCCGTCTCGGCGTCCTGGTAGACCGCATAGAGCGAGTTCACCAGGCAGTCGCCGAAGGCGTAGGCGTAGACGTAGAAGGGCACGTGGATGAAGTGGGGGATGTAGGCCCAGAAGACCCGGTAGTCCTCGGTGAGGTCGAACACCGGGCCCAGGGCCTCGCGCTGGGTCTGCATCCAAATCTCGCAGATCTCCTCGCTCAGCAGCTCGCCCTCGCGACGCGCGGCATGGACCCGGGTCTCGAAGTTGTGGAAGGCGATCTGCCGGACCACGGTGTTCAGCATGTCCTCCACCTTGGAGGCCAGCATCGCCTTCTTCTTCGCAGGGTCGCTCTCGGCCCGCAGCAAGGCCTGGAAGGTCAGCATCTCGCCGAAGACCGAGGCCGTCTCGGCCAGGGTCAGCGGCGTATTGGCCATCAGCAGCCCCTGCCGGCCGGCCAGCACCTGATGCACGCCATGGCCCAGTTCGTGGGCCAGGGTCATCACGTCGCGCTGCTTGCCCTGGTAGTTGAGCAGCAGATAGGGATGCGCCGTCGGCACGGTGGGATGCGCGAAGGCGCCCGGTGCCTTGCCCCGGCGCAGCGGCGCGTCGATCCAGCCGCCCGCGAAGAAGCGCTTGCCGACCTCCGCCAGCTCCGGGGAGAAGTCGCCGTAGGCGCCGAGCACGATGCGCTCCGCCTCCGGCCAGGGTATCACCCGGTCCACGGAGTCCGGCAGCGGCGCGTTGCGGTCCCAATAGGGCAGCGTCTTCTTGCCCAGCCAGCGCGCCTTCAGGGCATAGTAGCGGTGCGACAGCTCCGGAAAGGACTCGGTGACTGCGCCGGCCAGGGCATCGACGACCTCGTCCTCGACCAGATTGGCCAGGTTCTGGGAGGAAACCGGCCGGGCAAAGCCGCGCCAGTCGTCCTCGATCTGCTTGTCCTTGGCCAGGGTGTTGGTGATCTGCGTGAAGATCCGCAGATTGCCGGAGAGCACGCTGGAGAAGGACTTGGCCGCCTCCTCGCGCGCCGTGGGGTCGCTGTCGGTCAGGCGATTGAGGATCTCGGCGCTACCCAGCTCCTCGCCGCGAAAGGGAAAGCTCAGCGCCGCCATGGTCTCGTCGAACAGCCGGTTCCAGGCGGCTCGGCCGGAGACGTACTTGTCGTTGAGTAGGCGCTCCAGTTCCTCGGAGAGCTGGTGCGGGCGAAAGGCGCGGCTGTCGCGCAGCCAGGGCTCATAGCGCGCCAGAGCCGGGTCCTCCAGCAGCCGGGCGATCCGCGCCTCCTCGATCAGGTTGATCTCCAGGGTGAAGAACAGCAGCTTCGAGGAAACCGCGGTCGCGGTTTCCTGCATCGACTGGTAGAAGCGGCCGTTGCGCGCCTCGCTCATGTCGCTGCTGTAAACCAGCTGGGCGTAGCTCATCACCCGGCCGAGGGTTTCCTGCAGACGCTCGTACTCCGCCACCGCGGCGGCAAGCTCGGCGCCGCTGAGGCCGGCCACTTTGCCGGCATAGCTCTGCTTGAAGGTCTCGGCGGCGGCCCCAACCTCTTTCAGATCGGCGGCCAGCTCCGGCGAATCCTGCCCGGAATAGAGATCCGACAGATCCCATTCAGGCAGTTTTCCCAGGTCTTTGTCCTGCTTCTGGCTGAGGGTCTTGGCTGTATCCGGCATGTCTTTGCTGCTCCCTTGAACCATGGGATATAGTCTGCCGAGGGTGCCGGACCAATGAAGGAATGCGCCGCGGCGTGCGCACCCGATAAAAAGCCGCGGCCGAACGAGACCGGGAGGCCACGCTGCAGATCGACTACACAGCCGAACGCAGCCTGACGGAGATCTTTTTCCGCCAGGCCAAGGTCCGCGCCGACACGCCCTTTCTCTGGGAAAAACGTGACGGACACTACCGATCGCTGAGCTGGCGCGAGGTCGACGATCGCGTGCGCCGGTTGTCGCTGGCGCTGCGCCGCATGGGTCTGCAGCGCGGCGAGCGCATCGTCCTGGTGGCCGAGAACCGGCCCGAGTGGTTCATCGCCGACCTGGCGATCCTGGCCGCAGGCGGCATCACCGTCCCGGCCTACACCACCTACACCGAGAGCGACCACCGCCACATCCTGACCAACAGCGAGGCGGTCGGCGCCATCGTCTCCGGCGACGCCCTCAACGCCAGGCTCCTGCCGGCCGCCAACAAGGCGCCGAAATGCAAGTGGGTCCTCGGCATGGAGCCGCTCGACTGCAAGCAGTCCAGCGCCGTCGAGATCCATCACTGGGACGCCGCCATCGCCGCGGCCGCGGAGGACGAGGACGACGTCGAAGCCTACTGCGCCAATCTCGAGCGCGGCGACACCGCCTGCTTCATATACACCTCGGGCACCGGCGGCACGCCCAAGGGCGTGATGCTCAGCCACGGCAACATCCTGTGCAACTGCCTGGGCGCCTACGACCTGCTCCAGGAACTGGGGCTCGAGGACGAGGTCTTTCTGAGCTTTCTGCCGCTGTCCCATTCCTACGAGCATACCGCCGGCCAGTTCTTCCCGATGACCATCGGTGCGCAGATCTACTATGCCGAAGGCGTGGAATCCCTGCTTGCTAACCTCGCCGAGGCGCGGCCGACGATCATGACCGCGGTGCCCCGGCTCTATGAATCCATGTATCAGCGTTTGCAGCGCGGCCTGCTGCGCGAGAAGCCGCTGAAACAGAAGCTGTTCAAGCTGACCGAGGAGATCGGCACCAAGCGCTATCGCGACCCCAAGAGCTTGACCCTCTGGGAGCGCTTCATCGATCTTTTCCTGGACAAGCTGGTGCGCGACAAGGTGCGCCAGCGCTTCGGCGGCCGGCTCAAGGCGATGGTTTCCGGCGGCGCGGCGCTCAACCCCGACATCGGCATCTTCTTCACCGCGCTGGGCCTGCGGCTGCTGCAGGGCTACGGCCAGACCGAGGCCGCCCCGGTGATCGCCGCCAACCGCACCAAACTGGTCAAGATGCACACCGTCGGCCCGCCGCTGAAAGGCGTCGAGGTGCGGATCGCCGAGGACGGCGAGATCCTGGCGCGCGGCGAGATGGTGATGAAGGGCTACTGGCGCGACGAGGAGGCGACCGCGGCGGCGCTGCAGGACGGCTGGCTGCACACCGGCGATGTCGGACAGATCGACGAGGACGGCTACATCCAGATCACCGACCGCAAGAAGGACATCGTGGTGCTGTCCGGCGGCGACAACGTCTCCCCGGCCCGGGTCGAGGGCTACCTGACGCTGCAGACCCAGATCGACCAGGCTCTGGTGTTCGGCGACAAGAAGCCGGCCCTGGCCGCGCTGATCGTGCCCGACGAGGAGTGGCTGAAGTCCTGGGCACACGACAACGGCAAGTCTCACGACCTGAGCGAACTGGCGGAAGACCCGGAGCTGCGCAAGGCCCTGGCCGCCAGCATCGCCACGGCGAACGAGGAGCTGTCCAACCTGGAGCGGGTGCGCCGCTTCATGGTCGTACCCGAACGCTTCACCGTGGAAAACGAGATGATGACAGCAACCATGAAGCTGCGCCGCCATGTCATCCGGCAAGCCTACGGCGAGGCCATGGAGCGGCTGTTCGACCAGAAGCCGCACACCTGAGCGGGGCCGCTTCGCTCCCTCCCACATGCGACTCGCACGGCCCATATGCGGATGCAGGAACGCTGGCGGTTCCGCGCCATTAAGGAAATTACTTCCGCGTCCCCGGCAAGACAGAAACGATCCTGCGGAAGTGGACAGCGGGAAGCTTGTTGCGTTTCTCTAGGGAGCGCGCGGCGGCGATTGTTGGTTAGGTCAGCTTTGATTACCTTTACGGCTAAGCCGCCAAGGCACTAGAAACGGGAGCCGATCACGATGGCGAAGCCAGCGATCAATCTGGACGACAAGTACACCCTCGAAAGCGGACGCGTCTTCCTCACCGGCACCCAGGCGCTGGTGCGCCTGCCGATGATGCAGCGCCGCCGCGACGAGGCCGCCGGATTGAACACCGCCGCCTTCATTTCCGGCTACCGCGGCTCGCCGCTCGGCGCCTTCGACCAGCAGCTCTGGCGGGCCAAGAAATTCCTCGCCAAGCACCACATCCACTTCCAGCCCGGGGTCAACGAGGACCTCGCCGCCACCGCCGTCTGGGGCAGCCAGCAGGGCGACATCTTCGGCGATTCGAATTACGACGGCGTCTTCGCCATGTGGTACGGCAAGGGGCCGGGCGTCGACCGCAGCGGCGACGTCTTCCGCCACGGCAACATGGCCGGAAGTTCCAAGCACGGCGGCGTGCTGCTGCTCGCCGGCGACGACCACGCGGCGAAGTCCTCGACCACCGCGCATCAGTGCGAATTCGCCTTTATGGATGCGATGACGCCGGTGCTGCATCCGGCCGGGGTGCAGGAGATTCTCGACTACGGCCTCTACGGCTGGGCGCTCAGCCGCTATTCCGGCTGCTGGGTCGGCTTCAAGTGCATCGGCGAGACGATGGATTCCACCGCCTCGGTCCACGTCGATCCGCACCGCGTCGACATCAAGCTGCCCGAGGATTTCGAGCTGCCCGAGGGCGGGCTCAACATCCGCTGGAAAGGGGCGCTGGACATCCTCGAGCAGGAAGAGCGCCTACATCGCTACAAGCTTTACGCCGCGCTGGCCTTCGCCCGCGCCAACAACCTCAACAAGACGGTGATCGACTCGCCGAAGCGCCGCTTCGGCATCGTCACCACCGGCAAGTCCTACCTCGACGTGCGCCAGGCGCTCGACGACCTCGGCATCGACGAGAAGATGGCCGAGGACATCGGCCTTTCGGTCTACAAGGTCGGCATGGTCTGGCCGCTGGAGCGCGAGGGCATCCGCCACTTCGCCGAGGGCCTGAGCGAAATCCTGGTGGTCGAGGAAAAGCGCGCGCTGATCGAGAATCAGCTCAAGGAACAGCTCTACAACTGGAAGGAAGACGTCCGCCCGACGGTGATCGGCAAGTTCGACGAACAGGGCAAGTGGATCCTGCCCTCGACCGCCGAGCTGACTCCGGCCCAGGTGGCCCGCGCCATCGCCCAGCTGATCGGCCGCCACGCCACCAGCGAGAGGATCGTGAAGCGCCTGAAGTTCCTGGAGAAGAAGGAGCAGTCCCTGAGCCGCGAGCAGGCGCCGCTCAAGCGTATCCCGACCTTCTGCTCCGGCTGCCCGCACAACACCTCGACCCGGGTGCCCGAGGGCAGCCGCGCGCTGGCCGGCATCGGCTGCCACTACATGGCGCAGTGGATGGACCGCGAGACCGTCACCTTCACCCAGATGGGCGGCGAGGGCGTGCCCTGGATCGGCCAGGCGCCCTTCAGCAAGACCAAGCATGTCTTCGCCAACCTGGGCGACGGCACCTACTTCCACTCCGGCCTGATGGCGATCCGCGCCGCGGTCGCCGCCAAGGTCAACATCACCTACAAGATCCTCTACAACGACGCCGTGGCGATGACCGGCGGACAGCCGGCGGACGGCCCGCTCAGCCCGGCGCTGATCTCCCAGCAGGTCGCCGCCGAGGGCGTGCAGACCGTCGTCGTGGTCAGCGACGAGCCCGACAAGTATCCAATCGGCACCGCCTGGGCGCCGGGTGTGACCATCAAGCACCGCGACCAGCTCGACAGCGTGCAGCGCGATCTGCGCGAGATCGAGGGCGTCAGCGTGCTGATCTACGACCAGACCTGCGCCGCCGAGAAGCGCCGCCGCCGCAAGCGCGGCCTCTATCCCGACCCGCCGAAGCGCGCCTTCATCAACGACATGGTCTGCGAGGGCTGCGGCGACTGCTCGGTCAAGTCCAACTGCGTCTCCGTGGTCCCGGTGAAGACCGAGTTCGGCGGCAAGCGCGCCATCGACCAGTCGAGCTGCAACAAGGACTTCTCCTGCGTCAACGGTTTCTGCCCCTCCTTCGTCACCGTGCACGGCGGCGAGCTGCGCAAGGAGCAGCGCGAGAGCAAGGCCGAGGGCGTCGCCGCCTGGGAGACCCTGCCGGACCCGAAGGTTCCGGAGCTCGACGATCCCTTCAACATCGTCGTCACCGGCGTCGGCGGCACCGGCGTGGTGACCATCGGCGCGCTGATCGGCATGGCCGCGCATATCGAGGAGAAGGGCTGCACCGTGCTCGACATGGCCGGTCTCGCCCAGAAGGGCGGCGCCGTGGTCAGCCACGTGCGCATCGGCAAGACGCCGGAGGAGATCCACGCCGTGCGCGTGTCCGCCGGCGGCGCCGACCTGCTGCTCGGCTGCGACATGGTGGTCGCCGCCGGCCAGGATGCCCTGGCCAAGATCGACAGCGACAAGACCGCCGTGGTGATCAACAGCCACGAGGCGATCACCGGCGACTTCGCCCGCGACCCGAAATACAGCTTCCCGGCCCAGGGCCTGATCGACGTCATCCAGGACGCCGCGGACAACAAGGCCGAGGTGATCGCCGCCAACGAGATCGCCACCGCCCTGCTCGGCGACTCCATCGCCAGCAACCTCTTCATGCTCGGCTATGCCTGGCAGAAGGGCCTGATCCCGATCGGCCACGCGGCAATCGAGCAGGCGATCGAGATCAACGGCGTCGCCATCGAGTTCAACAAGCAGGCCTTCCTCTGGGGCCGCCGCGCGGCGCACAACCTGCCCGCCGTCGAGAAGGTGGCGCAGCCCAAGGCCCCGACCCCGACCCATCATCTCTCGGAGAGCCTCGAGGAGGTGATCGAACGCCGGGAGCGCTTCCTGACCGACTATCAGGACACCGCCTACGCGGCGCGCTACACAGCGCTGGTGGCAAAGGCGCGGAGCGCCGAAAGCGCGGCCAAGCCCGACAGCAGCGCCTACAGCGAAGCCGTCGCGCGCTATGCCTTCAAGCTGATGGCCTACAAGGACGAGTACGAGGTCGCCCGGCTCTACACCGACGGCGAGTTCATGGAGAACCTGCAGCGCCAGTTCGCCGGGGACTACAAGCTGAAGCTGCACCTGGCGCCGCCGATCCTGGCCAAGCGCGATCCCGAAACCGGGCACCTGCGGAAGCAGGAGTTCGGCGCCTGGATCCTGCCGGTTTTCAAGGTTCTGGCGAAGCTCAAGGGCTTACGCGGCACCAAGTGGGACATCTTCGGCTATACCGCAGAGCGCAAGCACGAGCGAAAGCTGATCGAGGACTACGTCGCGCTGATCGAGGAGCTGAGCGCCAAGCTGGACGCTGAAAACCACGCCCTCGCCGTGGAGCTGGCGCAGCTTCCCGACGACATCCGCGGCTACGGCCACATCAAGGAGGCCAGCATCGACCGGGCCAAGGCGCGCGAGACCGAACTGCTCGCCGCCTTCCGCGACCCCCGGGCGGCTCAGGCGCAGACTGCCGCCGAGTAAAACGCTCGCTGCTGACAGACTGGCCGTATTGCAGTACTCAATCTCATGGCGGCGCTCTACGATACCATCGGTCTGAACTACGCCCACCTGCGCAGGCCCGATCCGAGGATTGCGCAGCGGATCGACGCTGCCCTTGGCCCCGCTGAAACCGTCTTGAACGTCGGCGCCGGTACGGGGTCTTACGAGCCTTCGGGCCGCCGGGTGACGGCTGTCGAACCCTCGGCGGAGATGATCGGCCAGCGCCCCGCCTCGGATGCCCTCGTCATCCGGGGAAGCGCAGAAAGTCTGCCCTTCGAGGACAGATCCTTCGACGCCGCGATGGCCGTTCTGACCATCCACCACTGGTCTGACAAGCAGAAGGGGGTCGCCGAGCTGCGGCGCGTGACCCGCGGGAAGGTCGTCTTCCTGACATACGACCCCTCGTTCCGCGGATTTTGGCTCGCCGACTACTTCCCGGCCCTGATCGGCCTGGACGAAGGCCAGATGCCCAGGATGACGAAGTTCGAGAACTGGCTCGGGCCGGTCTCGGTTTCGTCCGTACCGATCCCGCACGACTGTACGGACGGCTTCTTGGCCGGCTACTGGCGGCGTCCGGCCGCCTATCTCGACCAGAGGGTGCGCGCCGCAATGTCTTCCTTCTGGGCCATCGGCGGCGTCGAGCATGGGCTGACGCGGCTGGAGGAAGACCTGAAAAGCGGCGCCTGGGAAAAGCGCTACGCCGATCTGCTCGCCCGCGATGAGCTCGACTGCGGCTACCGCCTGGTCGAGACCCAGTAGCTCAAGAAAAAGGCCCCTGGCGAAACCAGGGGCCTTTCTCGTTTGTAAGTGACGGCGCGCGTCAGGCGGCTGCCTTCAAGGCCCGTCTTTCGCTTTCCAGTCCTTTCAGAATGGCGAAGCAGCCCAGCAGGAGGACGACCGTGAACGGCAGGCCGGTGGCGATCGAAGCCGCCTGCAGCGAGGCGAGACCGCCGCCCAGCAGCAGGGCGATGGCCACCAGGCCCTCGAAGATGCACCAGAACACCCGCTGCGAGGTCGGGGCGTCGGTCTTGCCGCCGGCGGTGATGGTGTCGATCACCAGGGAACCGGAGTCCGAGGAGGTGACGAAGAACACGATCACCAGAACGATGCCGATGAAGGAGGTGATCGAGACCAGCGGCAGCGCCTCCAGCATGAGAAAGAGCTGCAGCTCGAGATCAGCATCGGCCACGGCGGTGTAGCCATCGCTGACGATCTGGGTGATGGCAGTGCCGCCGAAGGTGGTCATCCAGAACACCGAGACGACCGAAGGGATCAGCAGCACGCAGGTGATGAACTCGCGCACCGTGCGTCCCTTGGAGACCCGGGCGATGAACATGCCGACGAAGGGCGACCAGGAGATCCACCAGGCCCAGTAAAACGAGGTCCAGCCCTGACGGAAGTTGTCGTCCTCTCTCCCGAAGGGATTGGACAGCGCCGGCAGATACTCGACGTAGGAAACCAGGTTGTGGAAGAAACCGGTCAGGATCGCCACGGTCGGCCCGACGATCACGACGAAGAGCAACAGCAGAGCCGCCAGCACCATGTTGATTTCCGACAGCCGCTTCACCCCGGCGTCCAGGCCGGCGAGCACGGAGATCAGCGCGACTGCCGTGATGGCCGTGATCAGCACCACCTGCGAGACGTCGTTGGCGGGAATGCCGAAGAGATAGTCGAGGCCGGCGTTCGCCTGCGCGGCGCCGAAGCCGAGCGAGGTGGCGAGGCCGAACAGCGTCGCGAAGACCGCCAGGGTGTCGATGATATGGCCGGTCCAGCCCCACACCCGGTCTCCGAAGATCGGATAGAAGATCGACCGCATGGTGAGCGGCAGGCCCTTGTTGTAGGAGAACAGCGCCAGGGCCAGGGCGACCACGGCGTAGATCGCCCAGGGATGCAGGCCCCAGTGGTAGATCGTCGCCGCCATGCCGAGACGGCGCGCCGTCTCCTGATCGCCGGCGGCGCCGGCCAGCGGCGCCCAGCTGTCGGGCGAGCCCGCGCCCTCGGCCACCGAGGTCGAGAAGTGCGAGATCGGCTCGGACACGCCGTAGAACATCAGGCCGATGCCCATGCCGGCGGCGAACAGCATCGCGAACCAGCCGGGATAGCCGAACTCCGGCTTGGCGTCCTTGCCACCCAGCCTGATCTTGCCGTAAGGCGAGACCACCAGCACCAGGCAGAGAACGACGAAGATGTTGGCGGAGATCAGAAAGAAGGAATCGAAGACCTCCGTGATGCCGGCCCGCATTCCGTTGAAGACGCTCGCCGCTTGTTCCTGCAGCGCCAGCGTGAAGATCACGAAGAGGACGATGGTGACGCCGGAGATCAGGAACACCGGATTATGGATGTCGATCCCGAACGGTCCGATCTTCGTCTGGATGTTGTCTTGTCCGACCTCGTAGTCGGTCTCGGTAATGTCGCTCATGCCCTTGAGGCCCCCCTAAGAGTTTGAGTGGAGCTTTCTCGGCCTGCCGTAACGATGCTGGCCGTCTCCTGTTTCACGTCCACGCTCCTTCTTTCCGGCCCGGCGGCGGCGTGCGACCTGCCCGGCCTGTGCCGGTCCGAACCGGCTCCTCCAGTCCAGCGGAGATCGTGAAACAGCGTCCCTAGGGTGAACTGCCTTGTTGCAGACGTCAAATCACCCGATAGCGACGCATTCTGCGATGCTTACAGGCCTATGGCGTGCTTGTAAACGTCCAGCAGGGCTTCCTGCTCCTGCCGGTCGTCGCTGTCCATCTTCCGCAGCCGCACGATCTGACGCATGATCTTGGAGTCGAAACCCGCCGCCTTGGCTTCGGAGTAGACCTCCTTGATGTCCGCGGCCAGGGCGGCTTTTTCCTCCTCCAGGCGCTCGATACGCTCGATGAAGGACTTCAGGCGATCCGCCGCGATGCCGCCAGCGTCGGACATGGCGTTTCCTCCGGGATGATGTGCTCAGCAAGGGTGAAGCCGCGACTCGCGGCAGGGGGACGCTAGCCGCTCGGCAAGGCCTGCGGCAAGGCCCGGCGATCCCGGCCGGGCGATTTCCTGTGGATAGCTGACCTATTCGTGGGTTCCCGCCTGCTTCTCGAAAGCCGCCTTCTGCTCCGCCGTCGCCTCGGTCTGGTTGCGCGCCTTCCACTCGTCGTAGGGCATGCCGTAGACGATCTCGCGGGCCTGGTCGTAGTCGAGCGCGACGCCGCGCTCCTCGGCGGCGGCCAGGTAGTACTTCGACAGGCAGTTGCGGCAGAAACCGGCCAGGTTCATCAGGTCGATGTTCTGCACGTCGCTGCGCTCGCGCAGATGCTCGCAGAGGCGGCGGAAGGCGGCGGCCTCGAGTTCGGTCTGGGTCTGCTTGTCCATGGCCTTCGTTCCTTTTGTCGTATCCTGCTGCCCTAGAGATAGGGGCTGGAACCGCGCCCTGCCAAGGCTGCTTTCTCCCCGGCGGCTATTCCAGGCCGGCGCGGGTTTCCTCGATCAGGAAGTCGACCACGGCATTGAGCGCGTCCGGCTTGGCGGCGCCGGCGGCCAGCGCCGCCTCGTAGACCGCGAGCTGCCGATGGGCGCTGGTGCCGCGGCTGAGGATTTCCCGGGCGTGCAGGATCTCCTCGACGCAGTCGAGCGCCTCGGCGTCCTCGCGGGTCAGTTCGATGATCTCCTCGAGCAGCCCGGCGTAACCGCCGACCTCGCCCTTGCCGAAGTCCACCAGCCCCTCGTCGTAGCCGTAGCGCTGCGCCCGCCAGCGGTTCTCCTGGATCAGCATGTTGCTATACCGCCGCCAGCGCTGGTTGTTGAGCTTCAGGCGGTAGAGCATGCGCAGCAGGCAGACGAACAGCGCGGCGATGGCGACACCGTCGCGGTACTGGGTGCAGATGTCGGGAATCCGCAGCTCCAGGGTCGGGAAGCGCGCCGAGGGCCGCACGTCCCACCAGATCTTGCTGGCGTCCTCGATCAGCCCGGCGCCGACGATCGCCTCGATGTGCCGGGAGTATTCGCCCCAGGAATCGTGGTGTTCCGGCAGGCCGGTGCGCGGCAGCTCGTCGAACACCGCCAGGCGGTAGGACTTGAGCCCGGTATTCTCCCCCCGCCAGAACGGCGAGGAGGTCGAGAGCGCCAGCAGGTGCGGCAGGAAATAGGCGATCTGGCCCAGCAGGTCGATCCGCAGGTCGTCGTCGTCGAGCCCGACGTGGACATGCATGCCGCAGATCACCAGGCGGCGCGCCACCGCCTGCATGTCGCGGGCGAGGATGTTGTAGCGCTCCTTGTCGGTGTGCTTCTGGGTGTTCCAGGCCGCCGTCGGGTGGGTCGAGGCGGCGACCAGCGCGAAGCCGTAGGCCTCGGCGATCTCGGCGACGCTGCGGCGCAGGAAGCGGACCTCCTCGGCGGCCTGCTTGACGGTCTTGCAGACCGAGGTGCCGACCTCGACCTGGCATTTCAGGAACTCCGGGCTGACCCGGCTTTCCAGCCGCGCCTCGCAGTCGGCCATCAGCTGCTCGGGCACGTCGATCACCAGGTCGCGGGTCTTGGGATCGACCAGGAGGTACTCCTCCTCGATCCCCAGGGAAAAGGGCGGGATCTTGCCGGGCATGCGCTAGGCGGCCCGGCTCGCCGGCAGGGCGAGGCCGGCGGCGGCGAAGGCCTCGCCCAGCGCCGCCTCGACGCAGTCGGTCATCTCCCGCGCCCCGGCCGGGGTGTCGATCAGGTCCTGGCGCAGCTCGATCAGCGCGTTGGCGAGTCCGCGCGGCTCGGCGTGGGTATGGATGGTGTAGCCGTGGTTGTCGCGCCCGGTATAGGGCTCGTTGTCGCCGACGGTGAGCCCGCGCGCCCGGAAGGCCTCCATCAAGGGCAGCGGCAGGCGCGGGTCCTGGTTCCACAGGATGCCGACCTGCCAGGGCCGCTGCTGCCCGCCGATCATCGGCGTGAAGGAGTGCAGCGACACGAAGGCCGGTGTCTGATCTGCCGCCAGCTTGGCCTCGATCATCCGGGCGATGGCGGCGTGATAGGGGGTGAAGAAGCTCGCCGCCCGCGCCGCCCGCTCGCCGTCGCTGAGCTCCAGGTTGCGCGGGATGGCGATGCCGTCGCTTTCGCCGGGAATCGAGGACTCCAGCCCCAGGGTGCGGTTGGGGTCGATCGCCAGGCGCGAGAAGTGGCTGAGCACCAGCGGCGCGTCGAGCCGCCGGGCCAGGGTCTCGGCCACCCCGGCGATGCCGATGTCGTAGGCGATGTGGCGGCTCATGTCGGCCTCGTCGAGACCCAGATTGCCGCCCAGGCTGCGCGGCACGAAGCGGCTGGCGTGGTCGCAGACCAGCACCAGCGGCGCCTGGCCGCAGGGATTGACGATCCGGATCGGCCCCGGCTCGTCCGGCGCCAGCAGGCCCGGCGCGGCCAGGCTATCCTGTTTCACTTCGCGCTTCGACATGAGGCGGACTATAGCGAGTCTGCCTGAGGACTCGAAGGGGGAAGCTGTCCCGGGCTATCCTGCGGGCTGATTTTTCCGGCTAAGGACGCGGCGCGTGGACCCCATCAAGCCCAACACCTTCTTCTGCATCGACGGCCATACCTGCGGCAACCCGGTGCGTCTGGTCGCCGGCGGCGGCCCGGCGCTGAACGGCGCCACGATGTCCGAGCGGCGGCAGGACTTCCTCGCCCGCTACGACTGGATCAGGACCGGACTGATGTTCGAGCCGCGCGGCCACGACATGATGTCCGGCGCGATCCTCTATCCCCTGGCCCGCGCCGACTGCGATACCGGGATTCTCTATATCGAGACCACCGGCTGCCTGCCGATGTGCGGCCACGGCACCATCGGCGCGGTGACCTTCATGCTGGAGCGCGGGCTGGTGCAGCCGAGCGAGCCGGGGGTGGTGAAGCTCGACACCCCGGCGGGGCGGGTCGATGCCGCCTACCGGCAGGCGGGCCGGCACATCGAGTCGGTGAAGCTCACCAACGTCGGCGCCTACCTGGCGCTGCAGGGGCTCGCCGTGGACTGCCCGGAGCTGGGACCGCTCGCCCTGGACATCGCCTACGGCGGCAACTTCTACGCCATCGTCGAGCCCCAGGCGGCCACCCCCGGCCTCGACGCCATGACGCCGGGGGAGATCCTGCGCCTCTCCCCCAAGCTCAGGAAAGCGGTCAACGAGGCGGTCGAGGTGGTCCACCCGGAAGACCCGACGATTCGCGGCGTGACCCATGTGATGTGGACCGGCACGGCGACGCAGCCTGGCGCCAGCGCGCGCAACGCGGTGTTCTACGGTGGCAACGCCATCGACCGCAGCCCCTGCGGCACCGGCACCTCGGCGCGCATGGCCCAGCTCGCGGCGCGCGGCGAACTGAAGCTCGGCGACAGCTTCGTCCACGAGTCCATCATCGGCAGCCTCTTCACCGGGCGGGTCGAGGCGGAAACCCAGGTCGGCAGCCACGCGGGGATCATCCCCTCGATCGAGGGCTGGGCGCGGATGACCGGCCTCAACACGATCTTTCTCGACGATCGCGACCCCTATGTCGCGGGGTTTCAGGTGGCTTAGGATTTATTAGGAGGCTTGCAACATATACAGAATGCGCCATGGATGAGAACCAGGATCTGAAAAGAACCCTATAGTAGAATTTTGATCTCTTACTACATAGGAACCAACATGACTAAAAAAAAATTAGAGGATTACTCTGACAATGGGCGAAGGAGGTTGCTTAGCTGGTCGCCAGATTTCGATACAACAAGTAACATTTTGAATATTAAGATAGACGATGGCTGGGAAGAAGAAGTTAAACAACAATGGATAAATAATAAAAGAAAAATAATAGAAGGTATTAAGCTAAGATATGGGGTAGTTAATTTTGAACAGAAGATATCTAATTTTGTTGATATAGATAGTAAACCGTTCTCAATCTTATCCCATCACAACCATTTCCATGCTCAAGCGAGAGAGGCATTTGTTATGGGGTCGTACTTTCCTGCTCTAACCGCATCTTGCGCTTTAGGTGAACGCATTTTGAATCATTTAATTATTGACCTGAGAGACTTTTTTAAAAAAACGTCAGAATACAAAAAAGTTTATAGAAAAGAATCTTTTGATGATTGGAACATTGCAATAGACATTCTTTCAAAATGGAATATTATACTGCCCTGCGTTGGAGAGCGTTTTATGCTTTTGAAGGAATAAGGAATAAATCTATACATTTTAATCCAAATACATATAGCTCTGTTCGAGAAGATGCTTTGAGTGCAATAAAACTTTTGCGTGAAATTATCGATGGGCAGTTTGGTACATTTGGAATAAAACCATGGCTAATATCTGGGACTAGGGGCCATCAGTTCATAAAGAAAGAGTTTGAAAACCATCCTTTTATCGAAACGTACTTTAAGCCAACCTGCCCGTTTGTTGGCCCTCTTTTTTCGATGGATTTTGATGAAATGCAAAGGGCAAAATTTTTTGACTTTGATGATTATGGATTAGCTCCGTGGTCAGATGAAGAGTTTTCTGAAAGATTCAATAGCCGCGCGCCTGAATCTCTTTGCGAGAGAGAGGCGGTGAACGAGATTGCGTAAATCCTACCCCTCCCGCACCTTCTCCCTCTCCCTCATCTCCGCGCTGCCTTCCTCCACTTCGTAGGTCCAGGCCTGGAAGCGGACGAGTTCGTGCTGGCCGAAGGAGTGGATCAGCAGCACGTCAGCGGCGTCGCGGGCGATGACGATGCGGCCTGGCCGAGAGCCAATGGCCACGACGTGGTGTTGGACGCTATCGGCCGCAGCCCATGCGCACCGGCTCCTACGCCGCCGCCAGCTTCGGCCGGCTGTCGAGCGCGGCCTGGACGATGCCGGTGACCCGCTCGCGCTCCGCGCCGGAGATCGTCTGGCGCGGCAGGCGCACCGTCTCCGTCCCCCGCCCCGCCATCGCCTGGGCGAGCTTGATGTACTGCACCAGCTTGGGGTGGCAGTCGAGGTGGAGCAGCGGCATGAACCAGCGGTTGAGCGCCCGCGCCTCCTCCCAGCGGCCCTCCTGGCAGAGCCGCCAGAGGCGCACCGTCTCCTCCGGGAAGGCGTTGACCAGCCCGGCGACCCAGCCCGCGGCGCCGTTCAGCGCCGCCTCCACGGCGATGTCGTCGACCCCGCAGAAGACCGTGTAGCGCTCGCCCACGGCGTTGTGGATGTCGCTCAAACGCCGGATATCGTCCGAGGACTCCTTGATCGCCGCCAGCAGCGGCTCGTCGGACAGCGCGGCGAACATCTCCGGCGCGATGTCGACGCCGTAGGTGACCGGATTGTTGTAGATCATGATCGGCAGGTCGCTGGCCCCGGCCACGGCGCGGAGATGGGCCAGGACCTCCGGCCCGTCGGCCCGGTAGACCATGCCCGGCAGCACCATCAGCCCGTCGGCGCCCAGGGACTGGGCGTCGGCGGCGAAGCGGCAGGCCGCGGCGGTCGAGCACTCGGCGACCCCGGCCAGCAGCGGCACCCGGCCAGCGACGGTCCGCACCGCAGCCTCGAGCAGCGCCCGCTTCTCGGCCGGCTCCAGCGCCGCGTTCTCCCCCAGGGTGCCGAGCAGCACGAAGCCGTCGACTCCCGAGGCCAGCAGCCACTCCAGATGCGCCATCGAGGCCTCGAGATCGAGGCTCTCGTCGTGGTGGAACTGCGTCGTCACGGCAGGAAAAACGCCGGACCAGTCGAGTGCAGGGGTGGGCATGGATGGGATTCCTTACTGCCGAAACGCTATCGTTGGTTTCTAGCAGATTAAGGCATAGCCAAAAGGTGAGGCTACCCCTCCTGCTCCATCTGCGCCCGCTCCCTGATCTCCGACCCGTCCTTCTCGACCTCATAGGTCCAGACGCGGAAGTCCTTGAGGGTGTGCTGGCCGAAGGAGTGGACCAGGGGGACGTCGGCGGCGTCGCGGCCGCGGGCGATGACGATGCGGCCCAGGCGCGGCATGTTGTTGCGCGGGTCGAAGGTGAACCAGCGGCCCTGGCCCTGGCCGTCGCGGAGGTAGACTTCCATCCAGGCGCTGAAATCCATCGGGTCCTGGATCGGCACGCCGATATCGCCGAGGTGGCCGTTGACGTAGCGGGTCGGCACGTTGAGGCAGCGGCACAGTGTGACCGCGAGGTGGGTGAAGTCGCGGCAGACGCCCTTGCCTTCCTGATAGGCCTCATAGGCGGTGCGGGTGTCGCGCGCCTCCATGTAATCGAATTTGATGTGATCGTGGACGAAGTTGCAGACCGCCTGCACCCGGTTCCAGCCGGGGCTGAGCTGGCCGAAGCGGTCCCAGGCGATCTGGCTCATCCGGTCGGTCTCGCAGTAGCGGCTGCCGAGCAGATAGCCGAGGCAGTCGTCGGGCAGCTCGGCCACCGGGATTTCCTCGGCGGCGTAGTCGGCCGGGTCGATCAGCCCGTCGTCGGCGATCGTGCCGTCGCCCCAGATCCGCATGTCGCCGACCGGCGCGGTGAAGCGGCGGCAGAGGTTGCCGTAGAGGTCGCGGTAGACGGTGTTCGGCACCTCCGGCGTCAGGATCACCTGCTCCTCATCCTGCAGGTCGCCGCGGCGGTCGGGATGCACCGCCAGCAGGGCGATCATCGGGGTTTCATGGGGACAGGACAGGGTAATGTCGTAGCCGAAGCGGAGCAGCATGGCGGTCTCTTCCTCTGCGGGGTGTCCGCTGTATAGGGGCGAGCCTAGGGCCTTGGCCGCGAAAACTCGAGTCTCGCTAAGCCATAACGCCCGGCGGGGGCGAAAGTTGCCGCGCCGCGGGCTTTTCCGCAAAGCCGGCTTCGCACCCCTCCTAAGGTAGGGCTTGGGGGCCGCAATTGCGCGTCTTTCCGGCGCCGCCCCCCTGGAAGGCCCCGCCCGGCCAGCAAGTCCCGCTTGACCTCCCGGGGAAAGCCTCCAGACTAGTGGTGTTACCACTTGACCAATCGCAACCGCTTGCCCCTTCCCGGAGGAAAACCGCCCTTGTCCGCCACCCGCAGCCTCGGACTGACCAAGGCCGCCTCCTCCCCGGCGAACTCCACGGGGAACTCCACGGGGCTGCCCGAGGACCTGCGCTTCCAGCAGATCGAGCGCGAGCGGGTGTCCGACCGGGTGGCGCAGGAGCTGCTGAAACTGATCGGCAGCGGCCGCCTGGCGCCGGGCGAGCGGCTGCCCGGCGAACGCCAGCTCGCCGAGATGATGAACGTCAGCCGGGTGTCGATCCGCGCCGCGCTGCAGCAGCTCAAAGCCAAGGGGCTGATCACCTCGGTACAGGGCGGCGGCACCCGCATCGCCAAGGCCGCAGAGGAGATCGAGCGCGGCCTGTCCTCCCTGGTGCGGGCCAACAGCGACAACCTCTTCGAGCTGATCGAGATCCGCGCGATGCTCGAGGTCTGGGCCGCGCGGCGCGCCGCCGAGGACGCGACCCCGGAGCAGCAGGCGGCGATCCGCGCCGCCTTCGCCCGGATGGACGTCCTGGCCGCCGACGATCCCGGCTTCGCCGAGCGCGACATGGAATTCCACCTCGCCATCGCCAAGGCCAGCGGCAGCGCCATCTACCTGCACCTGATGGACATGCTGGAGGACGTGCTGAAGGATCTCTTCGCGGTCAACAGCGAGACCATCCTGCGCGCACCGGAGAACCGCCGCGCGATCCAGCGCCAGCACGCCGCGATCCTGGAGGCCATCGAGGCGCGCTGCGGCGACGGCGCGGCGGCGGCGATGCGGGCGCATCTGGGCTTCATCCTCGACAAGTACGGCTTCAAGAACGGCGGCTGAGCGGTGGCCCAAAGCGCAGAGCCTCCCGCCGATCCCTCTCCACGCGCCTTTCCCGCCTGGCTGCCCTGGCTGACCTGGGGGCTGGGCGCGACGCTGTTCCTCTACGGCTTTTTCCAGCGCATCGCCCCCTCGGTGATGATCGACTCGCTGATGCGCGACTTCATGGCCAGCGGCGCGGTGCTGGGCAATCTCTCGGCGGTCTATTTCTACGCCTACGCGGCGCTGCAGATCCCGGTCGGGCTGATGCTCGACCGCTGGGGCGCGAGGCGGATGCTGACTCTGGGCGCCGGGCTCTGCGCCGCCGGCAGCCTCGCCTTCGGCTTCGCCGACACCCTCACCCTGGCCTATCTCGGCCGGCTGCTGATCGGCGCCGGGGCCGCCTTCTCCTTCGTCGGCAGCCTGACCCTGGCCGCGGCCTGGTTCCCGGCCAACCGCTTCGCCCAGTTCAGCGGCATGACCATGATGGTCGGCATGATCGGCGGCTTCGCCGCCCAGGCGCCGCTGGCGGCGGTGGTCGAGGTGACCGGCTGGCGCCCGGTGCTGATCGCCGCCGCCGCGCTCGGCGCGGCCCTGGCCGCCGCGATCTGGCTGGCGGTGCGCGACACCCCGCCGGGCAGCCCGCAGCCGCGCCACGGCGAGGGGCAGAGTCCGGCGCAGCTGCTGCGCGGCCTGCTCGAGGTGCTCGGCAAGCGGCAGAACTGGCTGATCTCGCTCTGCGCCGCCGCGATGTCGGCGCCGATGCTCTCCTTCGCCGGGCTGTGGGGGGTCGCCTGGCTGATCCAGGCGCACGGCCTGTCGCGTCCGGAGGCGGCGGGCACCGCCTCGCTGCTGCTGATCGGCTGGGCCGTCGGCTCGCCGCTGGCCGGGGGCATCTCCGACCGGCTCGACCGGCCGAAGCGCACCATGCAGGCAGGCATGGTGCTCGGCCTGGTCAGCTTCGGCGCGCTGCTCTACATCCCCGGCCTGCCGCAGCCGCTGCTCTGGGCGCTGTTCTTCCTGGCCGGCTGCGGGCTCGGCTCGATGGTGGTCTGCTACGCCCTGATCCGCCAGGCCAACCGGCCGCAGGTGACCGGCGCGGCGCTCGGCTTTTCCAACGGCATGTCGGTCGGCGCCGGGGCGGTGTTCCAGCCGGTGATCGGCCTGCTGCTCGACCTGAAGTGGGACGGCGCGATGCTCGACGGTGCGCGGGTCTACTCCGCCGAGGCCTACGCCTTCGCCTTCAGCGTGCTGGTCGTCTACCTTGCCTTGTGTTTGGCTATGAGTTTCTTCATCCGCCAGAACCGACCCGAAGAGAGACCGCGATGAGCCGCCGCCCCGAGGACGATCCGAAAGCCTTCCTGACCGAGCTTTTCCAGGCCGCGGTGGCGGCCGCCAGGCCGGACCGGGCGGTGCCCAGGCACCTGCCGCAGCCGCCGAAAGGCAAGACCGTCGTGGTCGGCGCCGGCAAGGCGGCGGCGGCCATGGCCAAGGCGGTGGAGGACAACTGGCAGGGCGCGCTCGAAGGCCTGGTGATCACCCGCTACGGCCACGGCCTGCCCGAGGGAGAAGGGCCGCGGCGGATCGAGGTGGTCGAGGCCGGCCATCCGGTGCCCGACGAGGCCGGGGAGAAGGCCGCCGCACGGGTCCTCGAGCTGGCCCAGGCGGCCGGCGAGGACGACCTGCTGCTCTGCCTGATCTCCGGCGGCGGCTCGGCGCTGCTGCCGCTGCCCGCCGCCGGCCTCTCCCTGGAGGAGAAGAAGGCGGTTTACGAGGCGCTGCTGCGCTCCGGCGCGACGATCGGCGAGATCAACTGCGTGCGCAAGCACCTCTCGGCGATCAAGGGCGGGCGCCTCGCCGCCGCTGCCTATCCGGCGCGGGTGGTCAGCCTGATCGTTTCCGACGTGCCCGGCGATTCCCCGGCGACGATCGCCTCGGGGCCGACGGCGCCGGACCCGACCACCCTGGAGGACACGGTCGAGATCCTGCGGCGCTACGGCATCCACGAGACCAGCCACGTGCTGCACCAGATCGAACGCTACGGCACCGAAAGCCCGAAGCCCGGCGATCGGCTGTTCGAGCGGGTCGAGAACATCCTCGTCGCCCGCCCGCAGCAGTCCCTGGAAGCGGCCGCGGCGCTGGTCGAGCAGGCCGGGGTGACGCCGCTGATCCTGGGCGACTCGCTGGAGGGCGAGGCGCGCGAGGTGGCGCGGGTGCTGGCCGGGATCGCCGCCCAGGTGCGCCGCCACGGCCAGCCGGTCCCTGCCCCGGCGCTGCTGCTCAGCGGCGGCGAGACCACGGTGACGGTGAAGGGCAAGGGCCGCGGCGGGCGCAACGCCGAGTTCGCCCTGGCCTTCGCCATCGCCGCCGACGGCGCGGAGAACCTGCACCTGATCGCCTGCGACACCGACGGCATCGACGGCAGCGAGGACAACGCCGGCGCCTACGCCTCCGGGGACACCCTGGCGCGCGCCCGGGAAAAGGGGCTGGACGCCAAGGCGCTCCTGGCCGACAACGACGCCTACAGCTTTTTCCAGACCCTCGAAGACTTGATCTCGACCGGCCCGACACGCACCAATGTCAACGATTTCAGGGCGATTCTCGTCCTCTAGGCCAGCCTGAAAACGGAGCGCCATGCGAAGCAAGAGAAAAGCCAAGATCATCGCCACCTTGGGGCCCAGCAGCTCCGACGAGGCTACGATCCGCAAGCTGCTGCTGGCCGGCGCCGATGTCTTCCGCCTGAATTTCAGCCACGGCGACCATGCCGAGCACCAGGCCCGCTACGACATCATCCGCAAGCTGGAGCAGGAGATCGACCGCCCGGTCGCCATCCTGATGGACCTGCAGGGACCGAAGCTGCGGATCGGGCGCATCGACGGCGGCGAGATTCAGCTCGAACGCGGCAACAGCTTCCGCCTCGATCTCGACAAGGCGCTGGGCGATGCCAGCCGCGCGCCGCTGCCGCACAAGGAGGTCTTCGCCGCGCTGGAGAAGGGCACCCACGTGCTGCTCGACGACGGCAAGCTGCGCCTGGAAGTCGAGGATCACGGCCCCGACTTCGCCAACTGCCGGGTGATCACCGGCGGACCGCTGTCGGACCGCAAGGGCGTCAACGTGCCGGGCGTGGTGATGCCGGTCTCGCCGCTGACCGCCAAGGACCGCAAGGATCTGCAATTCGCACTGACGCTCGGCGCCGACTGGATCGCGCTGTCCTTCGTGCAGCGTCCCGAGGATGTCGCCGAGGCGCGCAAGCTGATCGCCGGGCGCGCGGCGGTGATGTCGAAGATCGAGAAGCCGGCGGCGATCGACCGCCTGCAGGAGCTGGTCGAGCTGTCCGACGGAATCATGGTGGCGCGCGGCGACCTCGGCGTCGAGCTGCCGCCCGAGGACGTCCCGGGCCGCCAGAAGGAGATCGTGCGCGCCTGCCGTCTCGCCGGCAAGCCGGTGGTGGTGGCGACCCAGATGCTGGATTCCATGGTCAACGCCCCGGCCCCGACCCGCGCCGAGGCCTCCGACGTGGCGACCGCGATCTACGACGGCGCGGACGCGGTGATGCTCTCCGCCGAATCGGCCGCCGGTCACTATCCGGTGGAATCGGTCACCATGATGGACCGCATCATCACCCGCACCGAGGAAGACCGCGCCTACCGCCCGATCATCACCGCGCTGGACCCCGATCTGGAGCCGACCTCGGCCGACGCCATCTCCGGCGCTGCCGGGCAGGTCGCCGAGACCATCTCCGCCGCCGCCATCGTCAGCTACACCACCTCCGGCTCCACCGCCCTGCGCGCCGCCCGGGAGCGCCCGGTGGTGCCGATCCTGGCGCTGACCTCGCAGCTCAAGACGGCGCGCCGCCTGTCGCTGGTCTGGGGCGCGCACTGCGTCTACACCGCCGACGTCAGCGACTTCCAGGAAATGGTCGCCAAGGCCTGCCGCATCGCCCACGAGCAAGGCTTCGCCAAGCCCGGCGACAAGCTGGTGATCACCGCCGGCGTGCCCTTCGGCACCCCCGGTTCGACCAACGTGCTGCGGATCGCCTGGCTCGACGCGTGATCGCGCTCCGCGGTCCGGCCTGCAGGCGCCGCGTCATTTTGTGACCATAGTTCACCGGTACCGATGCGGTTTCAGCTGCCTCGCCTTCAGATGCTCGTTCGCGTCACCCGCTACTGGTTACTCCGCCTCGCCCGGTCCTTTTCGGCCACCGGACTGCTGATCGGCACGCTGTTCCTGGCCGCCTCCCTGACACCGAGCCTGATCCCGCGCACCGCGCTAACCCAAGGCATCGTCTCCGGCGTCTGCCTCGCCGTCGGCTACGGCATCGGCGTCGCCAGCGTCTGGCTCTGGAGCTACCTCGAACTGCCGCATCCAAGCCTGCGGGTCGAGCGCTTCGTCACCCTGTTCGCCGCGGCGACCTGCGCAGTCATCGCCATCGCCTTCCTCTGGCAGGCGGCGGCTTGGCAGAACTCGATACGCCTGCTTATGGAGATGGAACCGGTGGACGGGGCACAGCCGCTGCGCATCGGGGCCATCGCCCTGCCGATCTTCGCCGTACTCTATCTGCTTGGCTGGTTGTTCCATTTCATCTTCGACGTGACCGCCTCCTGGCTAAGGAACCATATCCCGCCGCGCATCTCCCACGTGGTCGGCATCGCCGTGGCGCTCGCCCTGTTCTGGTCGCTGGGCAATGGGGTCCTGATCAACTACGGGCTGCGCGCCGCCGATGCCTCCTTCCAGAAGCTCGATAGCCTCGAGGAAGCCTGGGTCAAGGAGCCGAGCGCTCCGCGCAAGACCGGAAGCGCGGCCTCGCTGGTCGCCTGGAAGGATCTCGGCCGCACCGGGCGCGCCTTCGTTACCTCCGGTCCGCGGCAAGATGAGATCGGCCGCTTTCTCGGCGGGGAGGCGAAGGAGCCGATCCGGGTCTACGTCGGCCTGAATTCCGCGGATACACCGGAGGAGCGCGCGGAACTCGCCCTGGCGGAGCTGGTCCGCAGCGGTGCCTTCAAGCGCAAGATTTTAGTCGTCGTTACGCCGACCGGGACCGGCTGGATCGACCCCGGCGGAGTCGATAGCATCGAATATCTCCATCGCGGCGACATCGCCAGCGTCGCGGTTCAATACTCCTATCTTCAGAGCTGGATGGCGCTGCTGCTCGAGCCGAACTATGGGGCGGAAACGGCACGCGCCCTGTTCAACGAGGTCTATAGCTACTGGAGGGATTTGCCCAAGCAGAGCCGGCCGAAGCTCTATCTCCATGGCCTGAGCCTCGGCGCACTGAATTCCGAGCGTTCCGCCGATCTCTACGACGTCATCGGCGAACCCTTCCAGGGCGCCCTCTGGGCCGGCCCGCCGTTTTCCAGCGAGACCTGGCGTTTCGCGACGAACAACCGCGTTCCGGGCTCGCCCGCCTGGCGGCCGGGCTTTCGCGATGCCTCGATCATCCGTTTCACCAACCAGCAGGACGTGCCGAATAAGTCCGGATCTCCCTGGGGTCCGATCCGTATCGTCTATCTGCAGTACGCCAGCGACCCGATCACCTTCTTCGATCCGGCAGCGCTTTATCGGGAACCGGAGTGGATGCGGGGCCGCCGCGGCCAGGACGTTTCGGCGGAATTGCAATGGTTCCCCATCGTGACACTGCTGCAGCTAACCGTAGACATGGCCTCTGCGACGGCGCCGCCGGTTGGCTATGGCCATGTCTACGCGCCTGAAGACTATGTCGAGGCCTGGTATGCGGTGACCGCCCCCGAAGGCTGGGAGGAAGCTGAGCTCGACCGTCTCAAGGCCTATCTTTCAAAAAGAATCCACCCGCGAAGAAAGTCCTAGGCAGTGGCTTTGAGCTGTCTCTTCCGCCCGGATCGAACTCCGCTTTCAAGCGGCGACACCCCCATTGACACCCCGGGAGCGCCTCAGTATGTTCCGCGCTCGCTTTTCAGGAAAAACAGGGCCCGCAAGGGCCGGAGTGACGGAAAATGAAGGTCGTAAACTCGCTGAAGACCGCGAAGCGCCGCGACAAGGACTGCCGCACCGTGCGCCGCCGCGGCCGCGTCTACGTGATCAACAAGAAAAACCCGCGCTTCAAGGCCCGTCAGGGCTGAAGCCGCGCGAAGCCGGGCTTGTCCCGGCTTTCCCCAAGAAACCGCGCCGTCTCCGGACCGCGCGGTTTCTTGCTTTTCGGCCAGGGTTTGACGCAGGCTGGGCTTCGGGTCATATAGAGTAATTGGTATTACCACTTCTCCCGACCCGCCATGCGAGGGCTGCAACCATGAAGATGCCGGAACCGGATCGCGGGGTGATCGGCCGCAAGGATGAGATCGTCGCGGCGCTGCAGCGCCTGGTCCCCGGCGAGGGGGTTGTCTCCGACATCGACGAGCTGCGCGCCTACGAGACCGACGGCCTGACCGCCTACAGCCAGCTGCCGCTGATCGTCGTGCTGCCGGAGACCGTGGAGCAGGTCAGCGCCGTGCTGCGCTACTGCCTGGAACACAAGATCAAGGTGGTGCCGCGCGGCGCCGGCACCTCGCTGTCGGGCGGCGCCCTGCCCCTCGAGGACGGCGTGATCCTCGGACTCGGCAAGTTCAACCGCATCCTCGAGGTCGACTTCGACAACCGCTGCGCCGTGGTCCAGCCGGGGGTCACCAATCTCTCGATCACCCAGGCGGTGGAGCACGCCGGCTTCTACTACGCCCCCGACCCCTCCAGCCAGATCGCCTGCTCGATCGGCGGCAACGTCGCGGAAAACTCCGGCGGCGTGCACTGTCTGAAGTATGGCCTGACGACCAACAACCTGCTCGGCCTGCAGCTGGTGACCATGGACGGCACGGTGCTGCGCATCGGCGGCAAGCACCTGGACTGCGAGGGCTACGACCTGCTCGGGCTGCTGACCGGCTCGGAAGGCCTGCTCGGCGTGGTCACCGAGGTCACCGTGCGGCTGCTGCAGAAGCCTGAGACGGCGCGCGCCCTGCTGCTCGGCTTCGAAAGCAGCGAGGCCGGCGGCGACTGCGTCGCCGCGATCATCGCCGACGGCATCATCCCCGGCGGCATGGAGATGATGGATAAGCCGGCGATTCAGGCCGCCGAGCGCTTCGTCAAGGCCGGCTACCCGCTGGACGTCGAGGCCCTGCTGATCGTCGAGCTCGACGGCCCCCAGGCCGAAGTCGATCACCTGATCGAGCGGGTCAGCGCGATCGCCAAGGCCAAAGGCGCGGTCTACGAGCGGGTTTCCCAGAACGAGCAGGAGCGCACAACCTTCTGGGCCGGCCGCAAGGCCGCCTTCCCGGCGATCGGCCAGCTTTCGCCGGACTACTACTGCATGGACGGCACCATTCCGCGGCGCCAGCTTCCCTATGTCCTGCAGCGCATGCGCGAGATGAGCGAGCACTATGGCCTGAGGGTCGCCAACGTCTTCCACGCCGGCGACGGCAACCTGCATCCGCTGATCATGTACGACGCCAACGTTCCCGGGGAGCTGGAGACCGCCGAGGAGTTCGGCGCCGATATTCTCAAGCTCTGCGTCGAGGTCGGCGGCGTGCTGACCGGCGAGCACGGCGTCGGCGTCGAGAAACGCGACCTGATGGGCGAGATGTTCACCGAAAGCGACCTGCAGCAGCAGCAGCGGGTGAAATGCGCCTTCGACCCCGAGGGCCTGCTCAACCCAGGCAAGATGTTCCCCAGCCTGCACCGCTGCGCCGAGCTCGGGAAGATGCACATCCACAAGGGGAAGCTGCCCTTCCCCGACATCCCGCGCTTCTGAGCGGCGCGCCATGGCGGAAACCCTGAAGCCGGAAACGGCGGAGCAGGCCGGCGAGGCCGTCGCCTGGGCGGTGGCCGAGGAAACCCCGCTGGAGATTCTCGGACACGGCAGCAAGCGCGGCTATGGCCGCCCCTTGCAGACGCCGCAGGTGCTCGACCTCTCGGCCTTGACCGGGGTCAGCCTCTACGAGGCCGAGGAGCTGGTGATGTCCGCCGGCGCCGGCACCCCGATCGCCGAGATGGAAGTCCTGCTCGCCGAGCAGAACCAGGCCTTCGCCTTCGAGCCGCCCGACCTGGCGCCGCTGTGGGGCGGCACGGCCGGCAGCGGCAGCATCGGCGGCGTGATCGCCTGCAATCTCTCCGGCCCGCGGCGCATCAAGGCCGGAGCCGCGCGCGACCACTTCCTCGGCATCGAGGGCGTCTCCGGGCGCGGCGAACTGTTCAAGTCCGGCGGTCGCGTGGTCAAGAACGTCACCGGCTATGACATCTGCAAGCTGATGGCCGGATCCTTCGGCACCCTGGCGGCGATGACCAAGGTCACGGTCAAGGTGCTGCCGGCCGCGGAGAAGACCCGCAGCGTGCTGCTGTTCGGCCTCGACGACGCCACCGCCCTTAAGGCCATGACCCTGGCCATGCAGTCGCCCTACGAGGTGTCCGGCGCCGCGCATCTGCCGGCCTGGGCGGCGGCAAAGTCCGAGGTCGGCTATGTGCAAAAGGCCGACGGCGCGGTTACGGCGCTGCGCGTCGAAGGCCCTGGGCCTTCGGTCGTCTCCCGCTGCGCCGGGCTGCACAAGCTTCTGGCCGGGCTCGGCGAAACCGAGGAACTGCATTCCATGAACTCGGCGAACTTCTGGAAGGAAGTGCGCGACGCCAAACCCTTCCTGGATACGCCGGACAAGGCGATCTGGCGGCTCTCCACGGCGCCGCAGCAGGGCCCGGGGCTGGCCGCCCGGCTGGCAGAGCTGCCAGGCGCGCGATGGTTCTTCGACTGGGCCGGCGGACTGGTCTGGCTGGCGGTCGAGGCCGGCACGGAAGCCTCGGCTGGCGAGATCCGTGCGGCGGTCGCAGAGGCCGGCGGACATGCTACATTGCTGCGCGCGTCCGACGCGGTCCGCGGCGCCGTCGGTGTTTTTCAACCCCTGGACGAAGCCAAAGCGGCGTTGACGAAACGTATCAAGGACAGCTTTGATCCCCGTGGGGTGATCAATCGCGGCCGGATGTACGAGGGGGTATGATCGCGGCGCGCGTCGATCTTGGGAGAGGGCGCCGATGCTCGTAATCCTGCTCGGTGTGGTTCTCAGCCTGCTGTGGTGCTGGGCCGGCTGGTACTACCTGGAAATGGCCATCGGGTTCGACAACCTGCTGCTGTTTTTGCCGCACGAAATCGGCCAGTTCGCGATCGGCTTCTTCACGCCGCTGTTCCTGCTGTGGATCCTGATCGCGCTGCTGCATCTGCTGCGCCGGGTCGCGCGGCTGAACCCGCCGTCCCCGGGCGGCGGCAGCGGCCCTGCCCCGCGCGAACCGCAGTTGGAGCCGCGCGCGCGTGAGGCGTCGCCCGCACCGGCCTCCGCCGCGACGACAGCGCAAGAGACGAAAACGCAAGAAACCTCTGCGGTGGCGGACTCCCCTGATGCGAACCCTGTGAAGCCGCGGGATAAGCCTGAAAAGCCCGTGGAGAAACCCGCCGAGAGCCGCCCCAAAGGCGCCAGCCGGGCCCAGGCCTCTGCCACGGTGCGGACCAGCGATGCGGCCGGCAACACGACGCTGCGCACGGTCGAGCACAGCGCCGTTTCCGGGAGCGGTCCGGCCCGGGCCATTGCCAGGGCGGTGGGCCGCGACTCCAGCCAGGATACGGCAGACTTCGAGGCCCGCGGCTCCAAGCGGGGCATGCCGCCCAAACGCCCCGCCGGCACGCCGCAGCCCTCCATGCCAGAGCCGGAAGCCGAGGCGAAGCTGCCGCCGAAGCGGCCGAGCCATGCCATGACCCCCGAACAGAAGCTGGAGCTGGAAGCGGTGGCGCCCGACACACCGGCCGGGCCGCTGCCCCCGAAGCGGCCGCCGGAAGGAAACGTCGCCGCCCTGCCGCGCAGCGCCGAGGGGACGCTGCCGCCGAAAAATCCCAGGAGCGGCGCCGAGAACTACGCCGCGGCGCTGAACCACAGGATCAAGGAACTCAACGCCATCGCCATGGATACCGCCGTCCTGCTCTGCGAGCCGGAGTCCTACCAGGACAGCCGCGAGGCGCTGAACGACGGCCAGGACGACAGCTTCTTCCACCTGCTGATAGACCGGCTGGAGCGCGACGGGCTGGAAGCGCTGGCCAAGCTGCGCCAAGTCGGCAACGCAGAGCTGCTGGAAAGCTACCGCAGCAAGTTCGAGAACCTGCTGCAGGCGGCCGAGCAGGAGCCGGACAGCCAGGAGCTGAAGGCGCAACTGCGGACATCCGCGCCGGGGCAGCTCTACGCCACGATTGAAAGCAAGCTGCAGAGCAACGGCAACAGAGATCGATGAGAACGAATTTTTCCCTGGCGCAGTTGGCGGACGCCGACACCCAAGCCTCCGAGCAGATCCTGCGCAGCTGCGTACACTGCGGATTCTGCCTGGCGACCTGTCCGACCTACATCCTGCTCGGCGACGAGTTGGATAGCCCGCGCGGGCGCATCTACCTGATCAAGGACATGCTGGAAAAGGACCGCCCGGCCCCGGCCAATACGGTCAAGCACATCGACCGCTGCCTGTCCTGCCTGTCTTGCATGACCACCTGTCCCTCGGGCGTGCACTACATGCATCTGGTCGATCACGCCCGCAAGCACATCGCAGAGACCTACACCCGGCCGCTGCCCGAGCGGCTGCTGCGCGGCCTGCTTGCCTGGGTGCTGCCGCACCCCGGCCGCTTCCGCCTGGCGCTGATCGGCGCCGGCTTGGCGCGGCCGCTGCGCGGTCTGCTGCCGGGGCGTCTGCAGGCGATGCTCGGCCTGGCGCCGGCCAGGCTGCCGGCCCCCTCCAACGTCGACCGGCCGCAGGTCTTTCCGGCCGAGGGACCGCGCCGGGCCCGCGTGGCGTTGCTCAACGGCTGCGCCCAGCAGGTCCTCGACCCCGAGATCAACGAGGCGACGGTGCGCCTGCTGACCCGCCACGGCGCCGAGGTGGTGGTCGCCAAGGGCGCCGGCTGCTGCGGCGCCCTGACCCATCACATGGGCAGGGAGGAGGCGGCCTTAGCCTCGGCCAGGGGCAACATCGACGCCTGGTGGCGGGAGCTGGAAAGCGCGGGTCTCGACGCCGTCGCCATCAACACCTCGGGCTGCGGCACCACGGTCAAGGACTACGGCTTCATGCTGCGCGAGGATCCGGACTATGCCGAGAAGGCGGCGCGGATCTCGGCCCTGACCAAGGACGTCAGCGAACTGATGAGCGAGCTCGGCCTCAACGCCGCCGGCGAGGCACCTGGCCTGAAGGTCGCCTATCACTCGGCCTGCTCGATGCAGCACGGCCAGCGGATCACCGAGCAGCCCAAGGCGCTGCTGCGCGCCGCCGGCTTCTCCATCGCCGAACCGGCGGAGGGACACATCTGCTGCGGCTCGGCCGGGACCTACAACCTGCTGCAGCCGGAGCTCGCCACCCGGCTGCGCGATCGCAAGGCGCGCAACCTGGCGGCCACAGGCGCCGACGTCATCGCCACCGGTAACATCGGCTGCATGGCGCAGATCGCCGATCACGCCGGGATGCCGATCCTGCACACTGCGATGCTGCTGGACTGGGCGACCGGCGGTCCGCTGCCCAAGGCGCTGGAAGGCCTGAACCTCGCCCGGCTCTCCGCTGCGCCGAGCTCCCCGCAGGCCGCCGAGTAGCACGGCCGTCATGACCGCGCTCCACGACCTCGCGGCGGAGCACCTGGACGCGGTGTTGGCGCTCAACGCCGCGCATGTCGCGGAAACCTCGGAGCTCACACTCGGCGAACTGGAATACCTGGTCGCCACGGCCTTCTCGGCGCGCGGAACCGGCGGCGGCGAGGCTTTCCTGCTCACCTTCGACGAGACCGCGGACTACGCCAGCCCCAACTATCTCTGGTTTCGGGCGCGCTACCCGAGGTTCGTCTATGTCGACCGAGTGATCGTCGCGCCGCAGGCCCGCGGCCGCGGTCTCGCCCGCCGGCTCTACGAAGACCTCTTCGCCAGAACGGGGGCCAGCGGCCGGGAACTGGTCGCCTGCGAGGTCAACCTGCAGCCGCCCAACCCCGGCTCCGACGCCTTCCATGCCTCTTTGGGTTTCACCGAAGTCGGGCGCGCGGAAATTCACCAGGGCGCCAAGACGGTGCGTTACCTCGTCAGGAAGCTCGGCTGAGGACCGCCTCGAGGGCCGCGAGAATGGCCTCGATCGAGCGCTCGACGTCGTCATCGCCGGTCCGCCAGTTGCACAGACTGATGCGCATCGCGGCACGACCGCGCCAGGAGGTGCCGCCGCACCAGCACACGCCATCCTCCTGCAGCCGGGCGATCACGGCGGCATTCTCCCGTTCGCTGCCAAAGACCGCGACGACCTGATTCAGCACGACTTCGTTGAGCACCTCTACGCCGGCCTCCTCAAGCGCTGCCGCGAAGCGCCGGGCCTGGCGGCAATGACGCTCGAGCAGCTCGGCCAAACCGTGGCGGCCAAGGTTTCTAAGTGCCGCCCAAACCTCCACCCCCCGCGCACGGCGCGAGCTCTCCGGCGTGATCTGTAGCGCGTCGCGGCGGCCGCTCGGCAACAAATAGGCGCCGCTGATCGAAAGCGCGCCCGCCAGCGCCTCGGGATCACGGACCAGGGCGATTCCGGAATCGTAGGGAACGTTCAGCCACTTATGGGCATCGGTCGCCCAGGAATCGGCCTCGCCGTAGCCTTCCGCGAGCGGCGCCAACTCCGGCGAGGCAGCGGCCCAAAGACCGAAGGCGCCGTCGACATGGACCCAGGCGTCGTGGCGCCGCGCCCAGCCGATCAGCTCTGGCGCCGGGTCAAAGGCGCCGGAATTCACATTGCCGGCCTGGATGCAGAGGATAGCCGGCCCGGAAAGCTCCGGCAGTCCCTCCGCCCGGATGCGTCCCTGACTGTCGACCGGGAGACGGATCACCCGCTCGCGGCCGAAGCCGAGCATCGAGAGAACTTTGAGCAGTGAGGCATGGACCTCCTCTCCGACTACGACGCTGGGCGCCGGCGCGCCGAACAGGCCCTTGGCGTCGACGTCCCAGCCGGCCTCAGCCAGAACCCGATTCCGGGCGGCGGCGAGGCAGGCGAAGTTGGCCATGGTCGCGCCGGTGGCGATGCATCCAGCGGCACCCGGCGGCAAACCCAGAACCTCCTTCACCCAGCGCAGCGCGGTTTCCTCGAAGATCGCGGCCGCGGGCGAACTGACGAAACTGGCGGCGTTCTGATCCCAAGCGGTGGCCAAGGTCTGCGCGGCGAGGGTCGCGGGCAGGGCGCCGCCGGTTACGAAGCCGAAATAGCGCCCTCCCGCGCTGGCGACGGTCGCCGGCGAGCCGTAGTCGTCGAGCGTGGCCAGCACCTGCGCAGCCTGGCTCGGCCCCTCGGGAAAGGGCTCCTCGATGGCGGCGGCGAGCCGTTCCGCCGCCCCCGGCAGGGCGGAGACGCGACGGGCGTCCAAACCTTCTAGATAGTCGGCAGCCCGGCGCGCCGCCTCGGCCAGCAGACCGCGTGTCGCTTCGCTGTCCATCGCAGGGGGCTAGCCTTGTGTCAGGCCGCGCAGCGCCGCGCGCTGGGTCTCGACGGCGCGTTCCCAGATCATCTCCTTCCAGTCGTCCTTGTCCGGATAGAGGCAGCGGCGGGTTTCCTTCTTGATCGCCTTGCCCTTTTCGGAGTCGAGATCGCCGTGCTGGTGCAGCCAGTTGTCGGCGCGCAGGCAGTTCAGCACCTCCATCAACTCGTAGGTGCCGTACTCCAGCGCCAGCGCCGTGAACTCGGTATCGCCCAGCGCCTCCTCCATGCCCATCAGGTTGACGCCGGTCAGCGGCGCCGAGGTCGAGCTGCCGTCGAAGGGCGAGGTGATGTCGTCGTCGTACCACTCCCGCGCCCGCTGGAAGGCCGGGCTCTTCGGATCGTGAACCACGATGCGCTCCCCATGGCCGTAGGGACCGAGGCCGGTGTGGTAATCCACCACCGCGACTTTCTTCGCCTGACCCAAGTAATCCTCGATAATTCGCAGCAGAGTCTTGCGGGCATTGGTAGGGCCCTGGCCGCCGAAGAACAGACCATCGGAGTGGCTGTACTGACCGCCGGAGATCGCGTGCTGCAGGGCCGCAAGGCCGTTCTCCTCGACGTAGGCGTCGAAGACTCTGTCGCATTCGGCCAGGGTCGCGTCGTCCCAATTCCTGGGGCAGATGAAAGGATGCAGATCCTGGTAGCCGGAATTTTCCGGAAGCTGGCCGGTGAAGTCGACGAAGTTGCGGTTCATGTCGACGTTTTCCTCGGTCACCCGCCGCACCCAGGCGAAACCCGAAGGATTGACGGCGTGAATCAGCAGCTGCGCCGTCCCCTCGGGCATCTCCTTGTAGAGCCCCTCGCGCAGCCAGGCGTTCTGGACGCCGGAGCCGCAGTAGCCCTCGTTGCCGTGGGTGGCCGACATGGCGACCAGCACGCGCTCCGCATCGCGCGGCCCGATCCAGCAGACATCGGTGGTCAACTCCTGGCCCTGCGGCCCCTTGGTCGGATTGGCGTAGGCCTGGGTCTGGAAGCCCTCGGCCTGGGCCGCCGCGCGAAAGTTGGCGCGGCCTTCGTCGTAGCTGGCGGGGAAATACTGCGCTGCGGTCATGGGTCCTGCTCCTATCGATGTGACGCTGCAACAATAGCCATACGCGGCCGCCGGACAAGCGGGGTCGGGCGCGCTCCGGCTGGGGAGTCACCGATTGTTGAACGCCAGCCGCTTGGCCCGGGCTGTCTTCTGCCCCATGATAGTCGCATGCGACGCATGATCGCCGCCTTCGCGCTGCTTGCGCTGACCGGCTTCTACGCCGCCACGGCTGCTCTGCAAACCGCCCGGGCGGATCAGGACGACTCGCGCCTCGCCCCCCTGTTCGAGATGCTGCGCACCACCGAGGATGTGGAATCCGCCATTCTTGCGGAGCGGCGGATCTGGGCGATCTGGCTGCAGCACGACGACCCCGATATCGAGAAAATGATGGCGGCCGGCACCACGGCGATGAGCGTCGGCGCCTTGAAGGAGGCCAGGGCAGCTTTCGACCGGATGATCGAACTCGACCCCGGCTATGCCGAGGCCTGGAACAAGCGCGCCACGGTGGAATACGCGCTCGGCAACTACGAGGCCTCCCTGTCCGACATCGAGGAAACCCTGAAGCGCGAACCGCGCCACTTCGGCGCGCTGGCCGGCAAGGGCTTGGTGTTTTCGGCGATGGACGAGCTGGAAGCGGCGGTGCAGGCCTTCGAGGAGACCCTGGAGGTTCATCCCAACTCCCCCGGCGCGAAAACCAACATCGAACTGCTGGAACAGGCCCTGCAGGACCGCTCGATCTAATTCCCGCAAGCATGGCTGCTATGCCGTGAGGCCCCTCGCGGCGCGGCGCCTGACGGGATTAATCTCCCGGCCATGGAGCAGCCCGAACGTACAGCCCTGGTAGGCGGTCTCTACGCTGCGGCGACCTTCACCTTCTGGGGGCTGGTGCCGCTGTACTTCAAGACCGTCGGCCACGTACCCGCGGATCAGATTCTGGCGCAGCGGGCGATCTGGTCGGCGGTTCTGCTGGCCGGCCTGCTCAGCCTGATGCGCCGCTGGCCGATTGTCCGCGCCCTGTTCGGCGACCGCCGGCAGCTGACGATCCTGACGGCGACGACTCTGCTGATGACCGTCAACTGGTTCACCTTCATCTGGGCGATCGAAGCCGGGCGCGTGCTGGAGATCTCGCTCGGCTACTACATCAATCCTCTGGTCAGCATCCTGCTCGGCATGGTCTTCCTGCGCGAGCGCCACGGCCGCTGGCAGGCCTTGGCGATCCTGCTGGCCGCGGCCGGCGTCGGCAATCTAGCGTTGCAGACCGAGGGTTTCCCCTGGGTCTCCCTCTCCCTGGCCGTGACCTTCGGCTTCTACGGCCTGCTGCGCAAGATCGCGCCGGTGCGCCCGATCGAGGGGCTGTTCGTCGAAACCATGTTGATGAGCCCCTTCGCACTGGTTTACCTGCTCTATCTCGACAGCCAGGGCAGCGGGGTCTTCGGCCGCCTCGACCTCTCCACAGATCTGCTGCTGGTGCTGTCCGGCGTGATGACGGCGACACCGCTGATCTGGTTCGCCAGCGCCGCCCGCCGGCTGCGCCTTTCCACCGTCGGCTTCTTTCAGTACATCGCGCCCACGGGGCATTTTCTTCTGGCCGTCTTCCTGTTCGGCGAGCGCTTCACCGATACCCACCTGGTGACTTTCGCCTGCATCTGGACGGCGCTTGCGATCTACAGTCTCAGCAGCCTGCGCCGCCGCCCGGAGGCGAGACAGACGCCGGTCGAAATGGCGCCCGCCGCCAGGGCCCGCGTCGAGTAGGACAGCAGCGTCAATAGACCAGGGTCAGCAGTCCGAAGAACTCCAGCTTGCCGCCGCCGCCCTCCTCGAGAAGCCTGGCCATCAGCGCATCGGGATCCTTCAGACTGTAGCGGCCCTGCACTGCGTGCGCCGCCAGCCTGCTGCCGAGAATCGCCAGGCGTCCGGACCGGTAGCGGCCGACCTGGCGGAGCGCCTCGTCGAGCGGCGTCGCCTCGAAAACCACGGCGCCTTCCTGCCAGGCGGCGATGCTTGCGATCGTCGTCTCGCTGGGCACGACGGCCGTGCCGTCCTCGCTCAGCATCACCGTATCGCCGGTTCCGATCTCGACCGCCGGAGATCCGCCGGCGCGCGACTTGAGCTGCGCCACGCCGTCGATCACGCTCAGGGTGATGCCGCTCCAATCCTTGCGCAGCAGCAGCCGGCCTTCGGCAAGGGAGACGACGGCCGCGGCGACGGCGATCTCCATCGGCCCGCCGCCCGGCAGGACAGTGAAATCGGCTTCGCCGCGCAGCAGATCCATCCGGCGGCGCTCCCCCTCCTCGAAAACGTCGAGCGCGGTGTCGGTGTTCATGAACACGACGCTGCCGTCGGTCAGGGCGAAGCTCGCCTGCGCGCCCGGCGCCGTGCGGTAGTCGGCGGCCTGCTCGCGGGACAGGAATACCGCGGCCAGCAGCACCGCGAGAGCCACGAAGAGGATGCGCGGCAGATAGTCTCCCAAACGCCGCTCAAGCGAAGCAGCGGACTGCGGCCTGGTCCGGCCGTCACGGCGCCGGGCGCTGTATTTCCGCGCCCGGCTGAGCCGGCCGCGCTCCTCGCGTTGCACGCGCAGCAGCGGATCGACGGCGGCGTGATGGTTGGGGTGGGCGGCGCGCCAGGCCTCGAAGCGCCGGCGGTCGCTTTCCGACAGCGCACCGGCCCGCAGCTTGGCCACCCAATAGGCGGCGCGCGCGCCTTCGCGATACGTTTTTCCCGATTTCCCCATCGACCCGACAGTCTTGCGCCACGCCCCACGGAGGACTCTCCGCTCGCTGGAGGCTGTACCACAGCCGGGAGCGATTTCTCCACTGTCCAACAACCGCTCTAGGCAGCCTGCCCTGCGTGGAGACTTGCGGCGAAGCGCCGGGCAGATTATTGCTTGGAATACCGAATTCTCTGCGATCGATTGGTTTTAGCCATGCTTTATACCCAGCTCCGCTCCTTTCACGCCGTCGCTGCGGAGGGCGGATTCACCGCCGCATCGAAGGTGCTGCATGTCGGCCAGCCGACGATCACCAGCCAGGTCAAGGCGCTGGAGGAGCAGTTCCGGGTCGAGCTGTTCCACCGCCATGGCCGGCAGGTCGAGATGACCTCGGCCGGCCGCGACCTCTTCACCGTGACCCGGAAGATGCTGAGCTTCGAGGCCGAGGCCATCGACCTGCTGAAGGCGCTGGGCGGGCTGGAGACCGGCAGCCTGAAGATCGGCGCCGTCGGCCCCTACCATGTCACCGAGATGCTGTCCGCCTTCGGCGAGCGCTTCCCGGGGCTCAAAGTGCAGGTGAACCAGGGAAACTCGCGCGAGATGCTGCGCCAACTCCAGGGCTTTGCCGTGGACATCGCGGTGCTCGACAACGTCGAGCCGGACGAGCGGCTCTACACCCTGCCGGTCGGCCGGCATCCCATCTCCGCCTTCGTCAATCGCGACCACCGCTGGTTCAAACGCCGCGGCATCACCCTGGCGGAACTCGCCGGGGAGCGGCTGATCCTGCGCGAGCAGGGCTCGACCACCCGGCGGCTGATCGAACAGGCGATGGCGCAAGCCGGTCTCTCCGCCGAGCCGGCGATGGAGATCGGCAGCCGCGAGGCGGTCTGGATGGCGGTGGAAAAGGGCCTCGGCGTCGGCATCGTCAACGCCGTGGAGTTCGTCCCCCACCCCCGCCTGAAGCTGCTGCCGATCACCGACGCCACGCTGACCAGCGAAGCGCAGGTCGTCTGCCTGGCCGAGCGGCAGGCTTCGCCCCTGATCCGCGCTTTCCTCTCGGTGATCGGCGCGCGAACGCAGGAACTCTAAGCCGTCTCGGCGACGGGGCGCTTCTTGGTCAGGGAGAGATCCTGGTAGGAGAGTATTTCCTCGCCGTCCTCGTCGAGCAATGCCAGGCGGATGCGCACCAGGCCGCGATCGGGCTTGGACTTGGATTCGCGCAGATCGATCACCTCGACCCTACTGCGAAACCGCTGGTCCGGCTTGACAGGCTTGTGCCAGCGAATCTCATCGAGGCCGATGCCGATGATGTTCGAGCCCTTGAACACCCCGAGGTCCCAGAACAGGCGGAAGGTCACGCCGACGGTCTGGAAGCCGCTGGCGATGATACCGCCGTGCGGCCCCTGGCGCGCCCATTCGCGGTCTACATGCATCGGCTGCGGGTCATAGCGCTCGGCGAAGCTGACGATCTCCTCCTCGGAGAGCGAACTCCAGCCGCTCTCGAAGACGTCGCCGAGCGAGAAATCCTCGAAGTAGTGCGTGGTCATTTCCTGCCCGTCTTTTTCTTTTTGCCGGAAGGCGAAGGGTCGGCGGGACCGGTCGTCCGCGCCTCGACCTTATCGGCATCGACGTTGCTGGTCACCAGGAGTCGTTCCGCCGCCTTGCGGTAGGACGGCGGCAGGGCGTCGGTGCGTCCGCTGGACAGGCTGGCTTCGACCGCGGTGACGTCGCTGGTTGCGACCATACGGCCGCTCTCCTGGTCGTACATCTGATGGATGAAGCGGAAGTGCTTCCTGCCGACGGCGACGAAGCCGCTTTTAATCACCACCAGCTCGCCGCCCTGCAGCTCCCGCAGATACTGAAAGTGCTGGCGGACTACGGCGATACGCCGCTTGCGCTTCTTGCAGGTCTTCGGCGTCAGGCCGATGGTGCCAAGCAGGAACCAGGTCGCCTGATCGAAGCGCGAGACGTAGATCTGGGAATTCATGAAGGCTTCGCGGTCGTACTCGGCGGCGAGCACGGCGCCCTTGAAGGTCTCCACCCATTCGGCCACGGCTTTCTTCCCTTCCTCCAGCTAGCCGTCGAGGACGGCCAGCATATCCTCGATCCGCGCGAACTTTTCCCGCACCCGGCCCTGCTTTGCCTGTGCCGCTTCCGCAGCCTCGATCGCCTGCCAGGCGGCGAAGTCGACCGCCCGGACGCCGCGTCCCTCGAGCAAGCTGCGCAGGCCGGCGCGGCCCAGCTTGTCTGCTGGTGCGATCTCACCCGCGAGCTTTTCCGCCACGGCGTGGGATTCCGCGCGGTTGGTGGCGATGGTACCAGAGGGGCCGCGCTTCGCCCAGCCGACGACATAGAGGCCGTCCTCGATCCGGCCATCCCGGTTGGGGAAGAGCCCAGCCTCGGGACTGCGCGCGCAGCAGGCGACGCTTTCGTAGCCGACGCAGGTCACGGCCAGCTGGGCCGGAATCTCGACCGCCTCGCCGGTCGCCGCGTAGCCGCCCTGCCCGTCCGGCCGCATGCGCTGGAAGCGCACCGCCTCCAGCCGTTCCCTCCCCAGGAAGGCCTCGGGCTGAAGCATGAAGTCGAAATGCAGAGAAACCGGCTTTTCCGCCATGGCATCGCCGGTAAAGCCCCGGAGAATCTCCAGCACCGGAGTTTCCTCGCCCGCCGCTCCGGAGAAATCTTCCGGATTCAGCACCGGCTTCAGCGCCGTCAGCGTGCCCATCTCCTGCAGCTCGGCAGCGGTGAACTTGGCCTCGGCGGGGCCGCGGCGGCCGACCAGGTGGATATGCTCGAGCGGCGCGGCCGAGATCGCGGCGGCCGTCGCCGGGGCGATGTCCGAGGCGGCCATCTCCTCGACGGTCTTGCCGAGCACCCGGGCGACGTCGATGGCGACGTTGCCGTTGCCGATCACCACGGCGGATCTGACCTGCGAAAGATCCGGGGCGAGCCCGGCATGCTCGGGATGGCAGTTGTACCAGCCGACGAAGGCGCCGGAGCCATGGACCCCGGAGAGCTCCTCGCCCGGCAGGCCGAGCTTTCTGTCCTCGGGCGCTCCGGTGGCCAGCACCACGGCGTCGTAGAGCGCGCGCAGCTCGGCCAGGGTGACGTCCCTGCCGACCTCGACGTTGCCCCAGAAGGCGCAGGGCCCGCGGCCGAGGCTGCGGGCCAGGACCCGGGCGATCGCCTTGGTGCCCTGATGATCGGGCGCGACCCCGGCGCGTACCAGCCCGAAGGGAGTTGGCAGACGGTCGATCACGTCGACCTCGCCCTCCGGTGCCAGCTTGCCGAGCTTCTCGGCGAGATAGCAGCCGGCCGGGCCGCTGCCGACCACGGCGACTTTCAGGGTGGAAGCCTCGGTCATCGCGGATCGCTCAGGCCAGGCGCACATACTCGTAGTCGACGCCGAGGTTGTTGATGCCGCGGTCCGGCGGGGCGATCCAGGCGGCCATCTTGCCCGGCTCGATCACCTGCTTCATCAGGCTGTGGATGTAGGCGCGGTCCTCCTCGGAGGGGATCCAGTCGTACTTGCGGGCCTCCCAGGCCTCGGCCGCGACCTGCGCGCCCTCCGGCGTCACCGTATGGCCGGCCCAGCTGCCGATCTGGCGGCGGAAGCGCGGGCTGGGCAGCTTCAGTTCGAAGTCGAAGCCGGCCTTGGAGATCAGGCGGTTCCAGCGCTTCACGCCGATTTCGCAATCCCGGATATAGGCTTGGCGGGTGATCTCGTTCATCGCGTTGCGGGTCGGCACCTGGATCGTCTCGGCCTTGCCGTTCTCGCCCGGAGTGTCGATCCCGGTCGTGGTGTCTCCGCAGTCGTGATCCTCGTAGCTCGCCTCGTCGGGCCGGCCCTTGACCCCGCTCGCGAAGTAGGTCGCCGCGTTGGAGGACTGGTCGGCACCGAAGAGGTCCAGTGCCGAGGACATCCAGTAGTTCATGTAGCGCTGCAGGGTCGGCAGGTCGATCACGCCGGCTTTGCGCAGCGTTTCGGGATCGTCGCTGCCAGTCTCCTTCATCACCTCCAGGGTGCGCTTGATGATGCGGCCGATGCCGGTCTCACCGACGAACATGTGGTGCGCTTCCTCGGTCAGCATGAAACTGCAGGTCCGGGACAGTGGATCGAAAGCGCTCTCGGCCAGGCTCTTCAGCTGGTACTTGCCGTCGCGGTCGGTGAAGTAGGTGAACATGAAAAAGGACAGCCACTCGCCGATCGGCTCATTGAAGGTGCCGAGGATACGCGGGTTGTCGGCATCGCCGGAGTGGCGATGCAGCAGCTCCTCGGCTTCCTCGCGGCCGTCGCGGCCGAAATAGGCGTGCAGCAGGTAGACCATCGCCCAGAGGTGACGCCCCTCCTCGACGTTGACCTGGAAGAGGTTGCGCAGGTCGTAGAGCGAGGGGCAGGTCTGGCCGAGCAGGCGCTGCTGCTCCACCGAAGCCGGCTCGGTGTCGCCCTGGGTCACGATCAGGCGGCGCAGGGTCGAGCGATGCTCGCCGGGGATCTCCTGCCAGACCGCCTTGCCCATCTCGTCGCCGAAGCCGATGGTCCGGTCCTGCTCGCGTTCGCTCAGAAAGATGCCCCAGCGGTAGTCGGGCATCTTGACCGCGCCGTAGCTCGCCCAGCCCTTGGCGTCGACCGAGGTGGCGGTGCGCAGGTAGACGTCGGCGCCTTGAAATCCCTCGGGGCCGAGCCCCTGCCACCAGTCGAGGAACTTCGGCTGCCAGTGCTCCAGGGCGCGCTGCAGGCGGCGGTCGTTGCCGAGGTCGACGTTGTTGGGGATGCGTTCCTGATAGTCGATGGCCATGATCACACTCTCTCCCAATCGAATTCGGCCTTGGAGCCGCTACCGAAGCGTTTCAGGGCACCCTTTTCGCCGACAGCGTTGGGGCGGTTGAAGATCCAGTTCTGCCAGGCGGACAGCCGCCCGAAGACCTTGGTGTAGAGGGTTTCCCTGCCGGCGAAGCGCAGGCTCGCCTCCATCCCGGTCAGCGCGTCGGGCGAAAGGCTGGCGCGCTCCTCGATGGCGAGGCGGATCTCGTCGTCCCAGTCGAGGTCGTCGGGGGCGAAGGTGACGAGGCCGAGCTGCAGCGCCTCCTGGGCGTCGAGCGCGGTCTTGTTACGCTTCTCCAGCGCCGCCAGCACCTCGCCGTCCTCGTTGAAGCGGGTAGCCAGGCGGGTCAGGCCGTTGACCATCTCATAGGGGCCGAAGTTCATGGCGCTGAGCGTCACCTGGGGCTGTTCGCCCTCTTCGGCTTCGGAGAGGTCCTGCATGTAGATGCGGTCGGCGGCCAGGGCGATCTCGAACAGCGTGCCGGCGAAGCAGCTGCCCTCCTCGACCAACGCCAGCAGCGAGCGCGAGGTAACGTCGAGCCGCGCCAGGGTCCGGCGCAGCATGCCGGTAACCTCGCGCACGAACCAGTTGCCGGCGTGGGCTTGAAGGGCGTCGTCGCAGGCCAGCACCCTGGCCGCGTCACCCCGGGTCTTGAACACCAGGGTGCCGATGTCGTTGTCGTTGGTGCGCAGCAGCAGGATGGCGTCGTCGAGCTCGCGCGCCATCTGCAGCGGCCACCAGGCGGCGCCGGCGGCGAGGATGCCGTCGAGATCGGCGGGCTGATCGGCCTCGGGCGCCGAGACGGTCACGGTCGCGGTGCGGCTGGCGCGGTCGATCCCGACGGTGACGAAGCCGTAGCGGTAGTCGCTGCCGTCGGCCTCGCGTGCGAGCGGCGGCAGGTCCACGCCCTTGGCGTCCGCCGGGCGGTCGCTGAGCTTCGCCAGCTCCTCGGCGCGGGCCTTGACCCCGGCTTCGAAGTCCTTCGGCGGGATCACCGCGTCGACCAGCTTCCACTCCTTGGCGCGCGCGCCCTTGGCGCCGTCGGAATTGGTGCAGAAGACGTCCGCCAGGTCGCGGCGCACCTTGCGCTTGTCGACCACGCGGGTCAGGCCGCCGGTGCCCGGCAGCACGCCGAGCAGCGGCACCTCCGGCAGGCTGACGGTGCTGGAGCGGTCGTCGATCAGGATAATCTCGTCGCAGGCCAGCGCCAGCTCGTAGCCGCCGCCGGCGCAGATGCCGTTGACCGCGGCGAGAAACTTCAGACCCGAGTGCTTGCTCGAGTCCTCGATCCCGTTGCGGGTCTCGTTGGTGAACTTGCAGAAGTTCACCTTCCAGGCGTGGGAGGACTGGCCGAGCATGTAGATGTTGGCGCCGGAGCAGAACATCCGCTCCTTGCCGCTGGTCATCACCACGGACTTGACGCCCGGGTGTTCGAAGCGGATGCGCTGCAGCGCGTCGTGCAGCTCCATGTCGACGCCGAGGTCGTAGGAATTGAGTTTCAGCTTGTAGCCCGGCTTGAGGCCATTCTCCTCCTGGATATCCAGGGTCAGCGTCGCGATTTCGCCGTCGACGGCGAGGTTCCAATGTTTGTAGCGATCTGGATGGGTGTCGTAGGTGATCATCCCTCGATCTCTCCTTGCCCTAAAGCTTCTCCCGGCCCGCACCGGGAGATGTGCATAATAATGCATATGAGCGCGAAAGCAAGGATTATCATGCACTATAGCGCATGATATCCGGAGAGATCACACGGCGAGCGCGGCGCAGAGGTCGGCAAAGGAGACCTCGACCGCCTTGCCGGAGGTGTCGAGATGGATTTCTGCCTTGGCGTAGTAGGACTCGCGCGCGGCCAGGATGTTCTTCAGGTCCTCCATGGCCTCGGCGTTGTTGGCCATGGGGCGCAGGTCGCCCTGGTCGATCACCCGCTGCATATGCTCCTCGGGAGAGGTTTGGACCCAGACGGCGCGGCAGGCGGACAGCAGCAGATCGAAGGTCGCAGGCTCGGCGACGATACCGCCGCCGGTGGCGATCACCACCCGGTCGTAGCGCTCGACGATGGTCTCCAGGCAGCGCCGCTCGTAGCGGCGGAAGGCCGGCTGACCGTAGAGGTTGAAGATCTCGCCGACACTGGCGCCGTACTCCTCCTCGATCATCCGGTTGAGCTCGACGAAAGGCACCCTTAGGTGCTGCGCCAGACGCTTGCCGAGGGTCGACTTGCCGCCGCCGCGCAGGCCGATCAGAGCGATCCGCCCATGCGCCTGGGCTCCCTCGGCGGCCTCGAAGGACTGCTGCAGAAGCTGCCGCGCCTCGCCCAGCTGCTCCGGCGTCAGACGGCCGAGGAACTGCAGGATCAGGGTGGTGTCCACCGGACGCTCCGGCGCGTCGCTGACCAGATCGGCGAGCTGCATGTCCATGGCCCGGGCGATCTGCCGCAGCAGCAGCACCGAGGCGTTGCCGGTGCCGCTTTCGAGCTGCGCCAGGTAGCGCTCGGAAACGCCGGAATCCCGGGCCAGAATCTTGCGCGACATGCCGCGCTGGCCGCGCGCCTTGCGCACCCGCTGGCCGAGCAGGCGCAGGTAGTCCGCGTCGGCCTCCGCAATTTCCCGCTTGGCACCGCGGCCGAGGGGCGTTTCTGGGCCGGAAGTCTCAGCCATCGTTCCGCTCCGGAAATATAATGCATGGCAAAGATAGCACGCTGCACTGGCGGCACGGAAGCGCCTTGGGCCAAAATCATGTACTATCTTGCCTATATGGAGAGCGGCCTGCATTATAGTGACGAATGAGTTTCGCGCCGCCGCGCGGCGCGCCCTCGTCCGCACGCAAACGAGAGCCCCTGCCGATGAGCAAAAGCCTGAAGATTCTGGTCGGCACCATGACCGGTACCGCCGAGTTGGTGGCCGAGGAGGTCAGCGACGTCCTCTCCGAAGCCGGCTGGAAGGTCGAGATGCTGCTGATGGACGACCTCGGCCCCGAGGTTTTCGAGGCGGGCGGCGTCTATCTGATCTGCTCCTCGACCTATGGCCAGGGCGACGTGCCCGACAACGGCCAGAGCTTCCTCGAGGCGCTGAAGCAGGCGAAACCGGACCTCTCCGGGGTGCGCTACGGGGTGATCGCGCTGGGCGACATGACCTATGCCCAGACCTTCTGTTTCGGCGGCAAGACCTTCGACAAGGAACTGGCGGCGCTGGGCGCGAGGCGGATCGGCGAGCCGATGCTGCACAACGCCAGCGACGGCACCCTTCCCGAGGACGAGGCGGGCGCCTGGGCCCAGGACTGGGCCGGCGAGGTCAGCGCGGCACTGGACAAGGCGGCTTAGAACAGCCCAAGGGAGAGAACGGCATGCAGATCGAAGAATTCCGCGACCTGATCGGCGGCATCACGGCGAAGATCGCCGGCAAGCCGATCGACGCGACGCTGATGGCGGAAATGAACCGCGACTTTCCGGCCGGAGGCGCGGCCTTCCAGCAACTGGCCGAGGCCTGCCGCAGCGGCATCGCGGCGGGCTGGCTGTGCCAGCGCGAACACGGCGGCGTCAAGTTCGGCCGGGCGGTCAAGCCCGGCGCGGAGACTCATGGCTTCAGCGTCGACGTGGTCGAGATGGACGACGTCGCCGGACCGCACCACGCCCATCCCAACGGCGAGGTGGTGATGATCGTTCCCGAAAGCGAAGGCGCCGTCTTCGACGGCCATGGCGAAGGCTGGCTGGTCTATGAACCCGGCACGGCGCACAGCCCCACGGTCAGCAAGGGCAAGGCCATCGTCCTCTACATGCTGCCCGAGGGGGCGATCGAGTTCTCGCGCTAGCAAACGGGCACGCCCGGGGTTAGAGCCCGGCGAGCGGCAAGACCGGGGGAGGAAAAGATGCACAGCTTCACGCAGCCGGGCGAGGGCTTCTACAACGCCGCCTGCGACCTGATCGGGCGCAACCTCGACGCGGGGCGGGGCGGCAAGGAGGCGGTGCGCGACGAAACCGGCTCCACCAGCTATGCCGAGCTTGGCGACCGCATCGACCGCTTCGCCGCGGCGCTGATTCGTCTCGGGGTGCGCCAGGAAGAGCGCGTCCTGCTCTGCCTGCTCGACACCGTCGACTTTCCCACCGCCTTCCTCGGGGCGATCAAGGCCGGTGTCGTCGCGGTCCCGGTCAACTCCCTGCTGACCGCCGAGGACTACCGCTTCATGCTGCGCGACAGCCGCGCGCGGGTGCTGGTGGTTTCGGCGGCGCTGCTGGCCAAGCTGGAGCCAGTGCTGGCCGACTGCCCCGATTTGGAGCATGTCATCGTTTCCAATGGGGAAGCGGGGGGCGGAGAGCCCGGCACGCACCAGGATTTCGCGCAGCTCCTGGAAGCCGAGACGCCGGGTTTCCAGGCGGCGGAGACCAAGGCCGACGAGATCTGCTTCTGGCTCTACACCTCGGGCACCACCGGAAAGCCCAAGGGCTCTGTCCACCTCCACGCCAGCATGATCCAGACCGCCGAGCTCTACGCCCAACCGATCCTCGGCATCCGCGAGGACGACGTGGTCTATTCGGCGGCCAAGCTGTTCTTCGCCTACGGCCTGGGCAACGGCCTGACCTTCCCCTTCTCGGTCGGCGCCACGGCGGTGCTGTTCTCCGGCCGCCCGACGCCGGATGCGGTCTGGGATCTGCTGAAGCGCGAGCAGCCGACGATCTTCTACGGCGTGCCGACGCTGTTCGGCATCCTGCTCGCCGACGAGAACAAGCCTGCCAGGGAGGAGCTGGCGCTGCGCATCTGCACCTCGGCGGGCGAGGCCCTGCCGGCGGAGCTTGGCAAACGCTGGAAGGCGCAGACCGGAGTCGACATCCTCGACGGCATCGGCTCCACGGAGATGCTGCACATCTTCATTTCCAACCAGCCCGGCGATATCCGTTACGGCACCACCGGCAAGGCGGTACCCGGCTACGAGATCCGGCTGATCGGCGACGACGGCCGCGAAGTGCCCCAGGGTGAGCTGGGAGAACTGCAGATCAAGGGGCCGAGCAGCGCCATCATGTACTGGAACCAGCGCGAGAAGAGCCGCGACACCTTCCAGGGCTGGTGGACCCGCAGCGGCGACAAGTACCAGCAGGACGCCGACGGCTACTACGTCTACTGCGGGCGCACCGACGACATGCTCAAGGTCGGCGGCATCTACGTCTCGCCGTTCGAGGTCGAGGGCGCGCTGATCACCCACGAGGCCGTGCTGGAAGCCGCCGTGGTCGGCCAGGCAGACGAGGAGGGCCTGACCAAGCCCAAGGCCTTCGTGGTGCTGAAAAGCGGCTTCGCCGCCGCCGACAGTCTCGCCGAAGATCTGAAGAGCCACGTCCGCAGCCAGCTCGCGCCTTTCAAATACCCGCGCTGGGTGGAGTTCGTCGAGGAACTGCCGAAGACCGCGACCGGCAAGATCCAGCGCTTCAAGCTGCGCGGCTAGACGGGACAAGCGACGTGGAAAGCCTGAGCGCCGCGGGGCGCAGTCTCGAATACAGACTGATTCCGGGGGAAAAACCCGGCCGCCCCACGGTCGTGCTGCTGCACGAGGGGCTCGGCTCGCTGGCGCTGTGGAAGGACTTCCCGCAGAAGGTCGCGGTGGCGACCGGCTGTGCGGTGCTGACCTACTCGCGCTACGGCTATGGCGGGTCGGAACGCCTCGCCGAGAGCCGCGGCCTCGACTACATGCACCGCGAGGCGCTGGACGCCCTGCCCGAGGTGCTGGCGGCGCTGAAGATCGAGGATCCCGTCCTGCTCGGCCACAGCGACGGCGCCTCGATCGCGCTGATCTATGCCGGAGGCGGCAAGCTGCCGGTGCCGCGGGGCGTGGTGGCGATGGCTCCGCACGTCTTCGTCGAGGATCTGAGCATCGCCTCCATCGCCCAGGCGAAGCAGGTCTATGCCACCACCGATCTCGCCAAGAAGCTCGGCCGCTATCACGACGATCCCGACGCGACCTTCTGGGGCTGGAACGACATCTGGCTACGGCCCGAGTTCTTCCACTGGAACATCGAGGATGTCCTACCGAAGATCGCCTGCCCGGTGATGGTGATCCAGGGCGCCGACGACGAGTACGGCACCCTGAAACAGGTCGGGGCCATCGAGGCCCAGGTCTCCGGCCGCTGCGAAAGCGTCATCCTGCCCGACTGCAAGCATTCGCCGCACCGCGACCAGGAAGCCGCGACGCTTGACGCCATCGCGCGTTTCATAGAAGCCCTCTGACATGGATGCAGCTGTCAAGGACGCCCGGGGGCTGGAGTATCCCTTCCCGCGGCCCCCCGAACCCGCCCGAATCACCGAGGTCGCGGAGGGCGTGTTCTGGCTACGCATGCCGCTGCCGCTCGCCCTCGACCACATCAATCTCTGGATGCTGGCCGGGCCCGAGGGCTGGACCCTGGTCGACTGCGGCATGGCGACGGAGACAACCCGGGAGCTGTGGCGCGAGCTGCTGGCCGGCGCGGCGGCAAAGCTGCCGCCGAAGGATCTGATCGTCACCCATTTCCATCCGGACCACATGGGTCTCGCCGGCTGGCTGACGCGGGAATTCGACCTTCCCGTCTCGATGACCGAGACCGAGCAGCGCACGGCGGTGATGTTCAAGAACCTCGACGAGGAAACCTTCGTCGCGCGGCTTGCGGACTTCCTGCTACCCCACGGGCTCGCCCCGGATGCGATGGCCAAGCTCGCCAGCTACGGCAATGCCTATGCCCGCTCGGTCGATCAGCCGCCCCGGGACTACCGGCGCATCCAGGACGGCGAGGTCCTGGAGATCGCCGGACGGCCCTGGCGGGTGATCGTCGGGCGCGGCCACGCCCCGGAGCACGCCGCGCTCTACTGCGAGGCGCTGCGGGTGCTGATCTGCGGCGACCTGGTGCTGCCGGAGATCACGCCGAACATCTCGACCGAGTGGTTCGACCCGGAGTCCGATCACCTCGCCGACTACCTGGAGTCCCTGGAGCGCTTCCGGGCGCTGCCGGAAGATACCCTGGTGCTGCCCTCGCACCGCCTGCCCTATCGCGGCCTGCACACGCGGATCGACCAGATCGCGGCGCACCACAAGGAGCGGCTCGGGCGCGTCCACGCCGCGGCCGCTGGCGGAGCGGAGTTCTCCGCCGCCGAGATGCTGCCGGTGCTGTTCGACCGCACGCTCGAGGGTTATCAGGTCTTCTTCGCCCTGGGCGAGGCCATCGCCCATCTCGACTATCTCGCCAATCGCGGCGAACTCTCCGTCGCGCGGAGCCCGGAGCGGATCCGCTACCGCAAGGTCTGAGCTTACTCCACCACCCTGCGATAGAGATGCCAGGTGGCGTGGCCGAGCACCGGCATCACGAAGATCAGCCCGAGCAGCAGCGGCAGCGAGCCGAGCACCAGTCCCCCGGCGACGATCAGGCCCCAGGCAGCCATGGGTACCGGATTGGCCCGCACTGCGCGCAGCGAGGTGCCGATGGCTGTGAACAGCCCGACATCGCGGTCGATCAGCAGCGGAAAGGAGACCACGGAGATCGCCAGCACGATCACCGCGAAGAGGAAGCCGATACCGATGCCGAGCAGGATCATCGCCCAGCCGGCTCCGGTGGTGAACACCGCCGCCACGAAGGCCGAGGTCGAGGCCGGCAGCTCCGGGCCCAGGGTCACCTGATAGATGGCCTGAGCGGCGGCAAGCCAGAGAAAGAAGATGCCGAGCAGCACCAGACCCAGCGCCACGATGGCGCCGAAGGAGGGGGCGGCGACCATGGCGAAGGCCTTCGACCAGGAGGTCTCCAGCCCCCGCTCGCGCCTCCGGCTCAGTTCGTAGAGGCCGATGGCAGCCACCGGGCCCAGCAGTGCGAAGCCCGAGGCGAGCGGAAACAGCATCGGTAGCATCTCGTAGTTGAAGGCCGCGCGGGCCAGCAGCAGGCCGGCGATGGGATAGATCACGGCGAGGAAGATGACGTCGCTGCGGTTGGCGCCGAAGTCCTCGACCCCCTTGGCGAGCGCCGCCTTGAGATCGTCGAAGGAGATCTTGCGGACTTGCGGCGCTTCGCGTGCCCGCAGCGCGTCGTCGCCGTGCACGGCGTGCCCCGCCGTCTTCAGACTGGCGCCGGCCTCCTTCAGATGGTCGGCGCCCCACTCGATGGGATTGCGGATGGTGGCCATAAGCGTTCCTCCGGAAAGTGACCTTCCGGGCGGTCGCGGCCATCCCTCAGTGTTCAACGCTTCGGGGCGGTCGCTGACGGCCCGAAAGCTATTGCCTTGAGTCTGAACCTCTTTTTAAGGCGAGGCAAGAGGGCCGCCTACACCCCCAGGTGCCGGTGTAGCAGCTCCGGGTCCGCGAGCAGTGCCACGCTGTCGCCGTCGAAGACCACCCGGCCCTTGACCAGCATGACGTGGCGGTCGGCGATCTCCAGCAGGCGCTTGATGTTCTTGTCGACGATCACGCAGGCGATGCCGCTTGCCTTGATGGCGCGCACCACCTTCCATATCTCCTCGCGGATCAGCGGCGCCAGGCCCTCGGTCGCCTCGTCGAGCAACAGCACCGAGGGGTTGGTCATCAGCGCCCGGCCGATGGTCAGCATCTGCTGCTCGCCGCCGGAAAGGTGGTTGCCCCAGTGGTTCAGCCGCTCGCCGATCCTGGGGAAGGTGTCGAGCACCCGCTCCATCGTCCAGTCGCGCTGGCCATCGGGCCCGGCGCAGGCGGCCATCTCCAGGTTCTCGCGCACCGTCAGGTTGGGGAAGATGCCACGCCCCTCGGGCACATAGGCGACGCCGCGCTTGGCCAGGCGGTGCGGCGGCGCGGCGGTCATCTCCCCTCCGGCGATATGCACCGTCCCGCGGCGCGGCTTCACCAGGCCGACGATGGATTTGAGCGTGGTGGTCTTGCCCATGCCGTTGCGGCCGAGCAGGCTGACGGTCTCCGAACGACCGACCCGGAAATCGACGCCGTGCAGGATATGGCTGGCGCCATAGTAGCTGTGCAGCCCGCTGGCTTCGATGATCGGGGCCTCGATGACCGGCGCGGCGGCGTTCATGCCCCCTCCTCCAGCATCTCCTCGCCGAGATAGGCTTCCTTGACCGCAGCGCTGTTGCGGATGGCGTCCGGCGCGCCGCTTTCCAGCACCGCGCCATCCACCATCACGGTCAGGCGGTCGGCGACGGCGAAGACCGCGTCCATATCGTGCTCGATCAGGATCACGCAGTGATCGCCGGCCAGGCGCTTGATCAGCGCCACCACCCGCTCGGACTCCTCCAGACCCATGCCGGCCATGGGCTCGTCGAGCAGCAGGATCTCCGGCTCGGTCGCCAGCATCATCGCGATCTCGAGCTGGCGCTGCTCGCCGTGGCTGATCTCCGAGGCGAGGTCTGTGGCGCGCGCCGTCAGCCCAGCGAGCTCCATCGCCCGCTCAGTGCGTGCCCGCACACTCTCGTCGCGGTGCGCCGGCCGCAGGAAGCGCAGCGAGGATGGCAGGCGCGACTGCGCCGCCAGCCAGCAGTTCTGGAAGCAGGTGAAACTGGGGAAGATGTTGGTCTTCTGGAAGCTCCGGCCGATGCCGAGATGGGAGATACGGTGGGCCGGCAGGCGGGTGATGTCGCGCCCGCCGAGGGTGATCCGCCCGCCTGAAGGCAGCAGTTCTCCGCTCAGCAGATTGATCAAGGTCGTCTTGCCAGCGCCGTTGGGGCCGATGACGGCATGCACCTGGCTGGGCGCGAAGTCGAGGGTCACCTCCTTGACCGCGGCCAGGCCGCCGAAGTTCTTGGACAGCTTCTCGGTAGCGAGCAGAGGCTCAGTCATCCTCGTCCTCGCTTTTGACGACCCGCGCCGGCGCGACCAGGCGCGCCACCGCGCCGCCCAGGCCGCTGGGCAGGAACAGCACCACGGCGATGACGAAAAGGCCCATGGGGATCTGCCAGTAATCGGCGACGAATCCTACCAGGCCGTGGCTCTTGAGCACCTCCTCCAGGCCGACATAGCCGACGGCGCCGAGGATCGGACCGAACAGCGTGCCCATGCCGCCCAGGATGACGATCATCATGGCGACGCCGGATTCGCTCCAGGACAGCAGCTGCGGCGCGACGAAGCCGTCGATCGCGGCGAAGAGGAAGCCGGCCAGCCCGGCGAACATGCCGGCGATGACGAAGCTGACCAGCTTGTAGATATAGGTGTTGTAGCCGAGCGCGAGCATGCGCTGCTCGTTGACCTTGATGCCCTGGATCACCTGCCCGAAGGGCGAGCGCAACACCATCAGCAGCAGCAGATAGGTCACCGCCAGGAAACCCAGAGAGAGGTAGTAGAAGACGACCCGATCCCCCATATCGAGCAAGGTCACGCCGAAGAGCGCCACCACCGGCTTGACGTAGATGAAGGCGCCGTCGGACCCGCCCGCGAACTTGGAATCGTGGAACAGGTAGAACATCATCTGAGCGAAGGCGAGGGTCACCATGATGAAGTAGATGCCCTTGGTGCGCACCGAGAGAGAACCGATGGCGGCGGCGGCCACGCCGGCCGCCAGAACGCAGACCGGCAGCGCCCAGAGCGCATTTGCCGCGTCGTACTCCGGCGAAACCAGATGCAGCATATAGGCCGCCAGCCCGAAGAAGGCGGCATGGCCGAAGCTGACCAGGCCGGTGTAGCCGATCAGCAGATCGAGACTCATGGCGAAAATCGCCAGGATCAGGATACGGGTAAAGAGCTTCAGGAAGTAGGTGTCGGCGAACACCGGCACCAGGCCGAGCAGCAGAATCACCGCGGCGATCACGGCGAAGAGCTTGCGGTTGGGGGTGACGATCATCGCCTCAGCTCCGTCCGAACAGGCCGGAGGGCCGCCAGATCAGGATCACCGCCATCAAGGCGTAAACCGCGACTGAGGCGAAGTCCGGCAGGAAGGCCTGGCCGAAGACGTCGGCGATGCCGATCGCCAGGGCGCCAAGGAAAGCTCCTTTGATCGAGCCGATGCCGCCGATCACCACCACCACGAAGCAGATGATCAGCACCTGTTCGCCGATGCCCGGATAGACGGACTCGATCGGCGCCGCCAGCATGCCGGCCACCGCCGCCAGGGTGATGCCGATGGAAAAGACGACGGCGTAGAGCAGGCGGATATTGATGCCCAGGGTCTCGACCATCTCGCGGTTGCTGGCGCCGGCGCGGATCATCATGCCGAGGCGGGTGCGCTGGATCACGAAGTACATCCCCACCGCCAGCGCCAGGCAGGCGAGGGAAACGAAGATCCGGTAATAGGGATAGGACAGCACATCTGTCAGCGGCAGCGAGCCTTGCAGGATCTCAGGAATCGGCACGCCGTGGGGATCGTCGCCCCAGATCACCGACTGCAACTCGTTGAAGATCAGGATCAACCCGAAGGTCAGCAGTACCTGATAGAGGTGATCCCGGTCATAGAGATGCGCGATCAGCACGTGCTCGACGATCAGCCCCAGCACGATGGCGATCGGGATGCCCAGAATGACGGCGAGGAACAGGCTGCCGGTGAACTGGGTCAGCGACAGCGCCAGATAGGCCCCGATCATGTAGAACGAGCCGTGCGCCAGGTTGATCACCCCCATGATTCCGAAGATCAGGGTCAGACCGCTGGCGATCAGGAACAGCAGCAGGCCGTACTGCACGCCGTTCAAGAGCTGAATCAGGATGAAGACGGGATCCAACACGTGAAGCCGCCCCTCGTGGGTTCACAGACTGCCTGCACCGGAAAAGCGGCGGGCCGCTCTGTGTATCCGCAGAGCGGCCCGCCTGCAAAAGCTTTTCGGACCGGTCAGCCCATGCTGCAGCCCGTGGCGGGGTCGGCCAGGCCTTCGTAGGCGACCTTGACCACCTCGTTGACCCCGTTTTTGACTTCGCGCAGATAGAAGTTCTGCACCGGGTTGTGCGCGGCGGAGAGCTTGAAGGGACCGCGCGGGCTGGTGAATTCGGCCGCCGCCATCGCCGCGATCAGATCGTCGCGGGCATCCATGTCTCCCTGCACCGCCTCCATGCCGACCGACATCAGAGTCGCGGTGTCATAGCCCTGCACAGCATAGACATCGGCCTCATCGCCGAAGGAGTCCTTGTAGGCGGCCCGGAAGGACTTGTTCTCCGGAGTATCCAGGGTATCGGCGTAGTGCAGCGAGGTCTGAATGCCCTCGGCCGCCGCCCCCTGAGCGCCGAGAACGCCCTCGGTCAGGAAGCCGGATCCGTAAAGCGGGATCGAGTCCTTGAGGCCTGCTGCCGCGTAGTCGGTGACGAACTTGACCGCGCCGCCGCCAGCGAAGAAGACGTAGACCGCGTCCGGCCCGATCGAGGCGATCTGGGTCAGCACCGCCTGGAACTCGACCTCCGGGAAGGGTACGCCGATTTCCTGGACGATGGTGCCGCCGTTCGGCTCGAAACCGTCCTTGAAGCCCTGGGCCGATTCCTGACCGGCGCCGTAATCCCAGTAGCAGAGCACGACGTTCTTCTTGCCCTGGTCGAGCATCACCTGCCCCATCGGGAAGGAAGGCTGCCAGTTCGAGAAGGAGGTGCGGAAGATGTTCGGCGCGCAGAGTGCCCCGGTCAGCGGCCCGGCGCCGGCGTTCGGCACGATGGTGATGACGCCTTCCTCCGTGGCGATCTTGGCCATGCCCATCGCAACGCCGGAATGCACCGGCCCGACCAGGAAATCGACGTTCTCGCCGGAAATCAGCTTGGTGGTGTTCTCGGTCGCCAGCGGCGGCTTGGCCTCGCTGTCGACGCGAACGATCTCGATGTCGCGTCCGCCGAGCTTGCCGCCAAGTTCGGCGAAGCGCATCTGCATGGCGTTGGTGATCGCGTTGCCGAGCTGCGCGTAGGTGCCGCTGTACGGCAGCAGGATGCCGACCTTGACCGGCGTGGTCTGGCCGATCGCGAAGCGCGTCGGCACGCCCAAAGCAGCGGCGCCCGCCGTTACCCCGGCCACCGCGCCGGCAGTTTTCATGAAACCTCGGCGCGAAACGCCCGTTTTTATGGCTTTGGCCATCAGTCTGTTCCCTCCTGTTCGATGCCTGATTTGGATCGCTTATCGTTGTTCTGTGATAACCGCCCATGAACTATACTGCCGAAGTTGCACCTCTGTCGAGTGCGCTGCGCGAACTTCGTAAACCGCCGAAGTTTCCTGTGTTACGCCAAGTCATTAGCGGTGCGGGCCAGATACGGCGTGAATGATCTTTCATCGCAACACCGAATAACCTGCAGCATAGTGCATGACAACGGCTGTGCGGCGTCAGGCCCTGCTGAACCTAAAATTAACCTTTGTTCTCTAGGATTTGCGATAGATCAAAGCTATCGGCGGTGCGCTCTGCCGCGCCCCGCAAACTCCGGAAAGGGGGAGCACCATGTTGACCAGGACCTTCGCCGTGCGCTTGCTCGCGGGAACGGCTGTCGCGCTGTCGCTGTCTTCCTGCGCCAGCTTGGAGGCTTATCTGCAGGACAGCCAGCAGCCCGTCGCCACGGCCTCCGCGCCGCAAAGCGCCGGCGACTGGCAGACTCTGATGCAGGTTGCGGAAACCACCCACGAAAAGGGCGACTCCCGCATGGCGATGCTGGTGTACAAGCGCGCGCACAGCCAGGCGCCTGACCGCAAGGAGCCGCTGATGGCGATCGCCGCGCTGGCCTCTGAGTCCGGGGCGCCGCGCGAGGCCGCCCAGGCCTACCGCAAACTCCTGGATATGGATCCCGAAGACCTCGAGGCCCGCCACGGCCTCGGCCGGGCGCTGATCGACATCGAGATGCCGCTGGCCGCGCAGGAGCAGTTCCGCATCCTGGTGGAGATGCACCCGGAGCAGGCGCGCGCCTACAACGGCCTCGGCATCGCCCAGGACATGGCCGGCGACCATCCCGCCGCCCAGAAGAGCTACCGCATGGGTCTGGCGCTGGAGCCGGAGAACCTCAATCTCAGCAACAACCTGGCCTTCTCCCTGATTCTCACCGGCGATCACCGCGAGGCCGCCGCGATTCTGGAGCAGGTCGTCGCCTCGCCCTCTGCGACCAATCAGCACCGCCAGAACTTGGCGCTGGCCTATGGCCTGGCCGGACGCGACACCGACGCGCGCAGCCTGCTGCTGCGCGACTATACCGACGACATCGCTGCCCAGTCGGTCGCCTACTATCAGGATCTGCGGCAGGGCGATGCCAATCTGCAGCCCTCCGGCGCGGCGCGCAATACCACAGCGGAATAGCGCGCGGTCCCGGCAGCGCTTCAAGCGCGGCAGGCGTATCAAGGCGGGGCTTCGGCCCCGCCTTTTTTGCGCGCCGCTAGGGCGAGATCGCGTCAGATCGAATCGACCTAACGCGGGAATCCGTCTCTAGCGGTCGGGACTTACAGGGCGCTGAGCGCGTCGATGGTCTTGAGAATGGCCGGGCCGATCAGCACGACGAAGAGCGGCGGCAGGATGAAGACCACCATCGGCACGGTCATGATCGCCGGCAGGCGGGCGGCCTTCTCCTCCGCGCGCATCATGCGCTCGTTGCGCATCTCGGCGGAGAGCACCCGCAGCGACTGCGCCAGCGGCGTGCCGTAGCGCTCGGTCTGAATCAGGGTATTGATCAGCGCGCGCATGTTGGGCAGCGGCACGCGCATGGCAAGGTTGTCGAGCGCCAGATGCCGGTCGGGCAGGAAGCTCAGCTCGACGGCGGTCAATCCGATCTCCTCGGAAAGCTGGGCACAGGAGCCGGCCATCTCGCGCGACACCCGTTCCAGCGCCGAATCGAGGCTCAGACCCGCTTCCGCACAGATGACCATCAGATCGAAGCCATCCGGCAGCGCCATGCGAATCGCGTGCTGGCGCTTCTGGATCGCGTTCTTGACGTAGATGTCCGGCGCGAAGGCGCCGAGCAGCACAGAGCCTATCGCCAGCATGGCATTCATCGGCTTGCCGAACCCGCCGACCTTGAGGCCGTAGAACAGGCCGACCGCAAACAGCGCGCAGAAAATTGGCACAACCGCCTTGGCGAAAAGAAAGGTGGTCAGCGCCTGGTTGCTCCGCCAACCAGCCTGCGTCAGCTTGATCTTGGCGGCCGCCGCGTTCTTCGACTTCATCAGCCTCAGTTTGGTGACCATGCGCTCCATCATCATCAGGGAGTCGCGCTTGCGCCGGGTGCTATGACCCTGGTCGCCTCCCCTGAGCAGATCCGACTTCAGATCGCGGCGGCGATCGCCCAGCATCCGGATCCGCGCCGGCAGGGGGTCGCGCTCCAGCAGGCCGTACCAGATCACGACGAAGAGCATCAGCAGGGCGAAGCCGACCGCCGCTGAGATGACATCCACGGTGTCGAGAGTGCCGAAAACGCCGTCAAGCGCGTTCATATCTCGAACCTCACCATCTTCGCCATCACCAGGATGCCGATCAGGATCATCAACAGCGCGCCGCCGACCATGAAGAGGCCGCGGTTATCGCTGAACAGCAGCATCACGTACTCGGGGTTGATCAGCAGCAGGATGCCGAACATCAGAAACGGCAGCGAGCCGATAATCCAGGCACTGGCCCGCGCCTCGGAGGACATCGCCCTGATCTTCAGCTTGAGCTGCTGGCGCTTGCGCAGCAGCTCCGAAAGGTTGTGCAGGGTCTCCGCGAGATTGCCGCCGGTTTCCCTTTGGATCGACATGGCGATGATCAGGAACTTGTACTCGGGAACGTCGATCCGCCGCGCCACCTTCCACATTGCGCTTTCCAGGCTGTCGCCCAGACGCACCGCGTCGGAAATCCGGCGAAATTCGATACCGATGGGATCCGGCATCTCGGTCGCCACCGTGGAAATGGATTCCGAGACCGGAAGTCCCGATCTCAGGCCGCGAATGATCAGATCGATGGCTTCAGGAAAAATCTTAAGGAACTTCGCGACCCTGCGGTTGCCCAGGAAGCCGATCATCTTGTAGGGCAGTGCGATGCCGACGATGGCGCCGGCCAGGTAGGACAGCAGCCAGGGGAAAGCTGCGCCATAGTGAAAGGCCGTCGCCGAAACGCCGGTCAACGTGAGAATCAGCAGGCCGAATTGACCGATGGAAATCCGCCGCCCGGTGCGCGCCAGCTTTTGGCGCAGCATCTCAGGATTCGGCAGCAGGCGCTTCGCCAGGTCGTCGAGCGAGGCAATGCTGCTGGCCTCGTCGCTGATTCGCAGCGAGCGCTTCGCCGCCGCCTGCAGGATCGGATCGCGGAAGGAGACCCGCGACATCCGCCGCTTGACCGCGGCCTCGTTGGCATCGCCCAGGAAGGCATAGAGCAGAAGGATGGCGCCGAGCGCGGCGCCCAGCGCGGCCACGACGACCTGCCAGTTTTCCATTATATCGCCTCCAGCAGGGACTTCTCGAGACCGAAGTACGCGGCCTTGGGCGCGAAATGCGGCCGCATTCCGGACGACCTGAACTCGCCGAGCAGATTGCCGCGCTCATCCTCCCCGCGGAAATCGTAGGTGAAGAGCTCCTGCATGGTGATGACATCGCCCTCCATGCCGACGATTTCACTGATGTGGGTAATCCGGCGCTTGCCGTCGCGCATCCGGCTCACCTGCACGACGAGGTCGATTGCCGAGGCCATCTGGGTGCGGATGGCGGTGCTGGACAGCTTCAGTCCGGCCATGCCGACCATGTTCTCCAGACGCATCAGCGCCTCGCGCGGCCGATTGGCGTGAATCGTCGAGAAGGAGCCGTCATGGCCGGTGTTCATCGCCTGCAGCATGTCGATCGCTTCGCTGCCGCGGCACTCGCCGAGAATGATGCGGTCGGGGCGCATACGCAGGGCGTTCTTGACCAGATCGCGCATCGAGATCTCGCCGCCGCCCTCCAGATTCGCGGTGCGCGTCTCCAGACGCACAACATGCGGCTGCTGCAGCTGCAACTCGGCCGCGTCCTCGATGGTGACGACCCGTTCGCCGGGGTCGATCATCCGCGAGATGGCGTTGAGCAAGGTCGTCTTACCCGAGCCGGTACCGCCGGAGATCAGAATGTTGAGCCGCGAGCGGCCGGCGATGCGCAATACCGACGCCATCGCCGGCGACAGGTTGGCCTGCCGCTCCATGACCTCGAGCGTGATCTTCTTCTTGGCGAATTTACGAATCGAGATCGAGGGGCCGTCGATCGCCAGCGGCGGAATGATGATGTTGACGCGGCTGCCGTCGGCGAGGCGGGCATCGACCAGCGGCGAGCTTTCGTCCACCCGGCGGCCGATCGCCGTGACGATGCGCGTGGCGATCGACAGCACGTGGGAGTTGTCGCGGAACACGACGTTGGTCAGCTCGAGTTTGCCGCCGCGCTCGACATAAACCTGCTTCGGGCCGTTGACCATGATGTCGGTGATCGCCTCGTCCGCGAGCAGCGGCTCCAGCGGCCCCAGTCCCAGCATGTCGTCGAGGAGCCAGGCGATCAGGCGCTCACGCTCGGAGCGGTTCAGGGTCAGCCCATGCTCGGCGAGCAGTTCGCCGACCACGACATGCATCTCCTGGCTGAGTTCGACACGGGTCATCGCCGCAGCGACCGAGGCGTCGATACGCTCCATCAGATGCGGCTGTATGGTCCGTTTGGCACCTTCGATGGAGGTGAAGCTCGCGCCGCCGCTGGCGCTCTGGCCTTTTGGCGCGCAGTAATCGGGGGTCGCGGCCTCGCCGTTGGCAGCCGCGGCGCGCAAGGCAGCGGAGCCGCGCGGCTGGCTGGCGCCATTGCCGCCAGAGCCAGCGGTCCGCCCCGGTTGTGACGCCGCAGCCGCGCCGGAGGCCTTGGCGAGCAAGGCGTTGGCAATTTGCGAAACCAGATTGCGCTGCTCGAGAAGGTCGGGCTGGTAGTCCTCCCCGGCCAGGATCTCGATCACCGCCGCCTTGACCTCGCGCACCAAGTCGCCGCGCGTGCACTGTGCCGCCTGTTCCGGCGGGATCTTTTCCAAAACGCCGTGCAGCAAGCGCTCCGCGAGGCCCTCGCTGGAGCTCTCGGCTGCACCGCCATCCGGCGTCTCGAGTAGCTGCGGCGGCTCGCGCCGCAGCTTACTCTCGCCGTCCGCCGGCCCCTTTCCCGAAAGCCACCCCATCACGATACCTTCAGCGCCTCGCCGAGATCGGCGTCCCCGCGGTTCTTCTGCGTTTTCGGCTTGCTTTTGAACAGGGAGCGAAGTCCGCCCTTGGACGGCCGCTCGCCCGCCAAGATTTCAGCGAGCGCCTGGAATGCCTTGGCCGAAGGGGCGCTTTTGGACAGCGCCGGCACGCTGCGGCCGGCGTTGGCCGAAGCCGAAACATGCTTGAAATCCTCCGGCACGACGAGGTCGATCTTGTGCTTCACGCCCTTTTCGAACTGGGGTTTGCCGACCTGCGCCTTGCGCTCGGGCCCGACTCGGCTGGCCAGCAGTGTCACGTTGTCCCTCTTGCCCGCGTTCTCCAGCATGTGGAGGATACGGCTGGAGTCGCGAATGCCCGCCAGCGTGAGGTCGGTGATCAACACGATCCGGTCGGCCATATCGATCAGGGGCCGGTAAGCCGGAAGCAGGGCGCGCGGCAGGTCGACCAGCACCTGGTCGTAGTCGCCACGCAGCTGCAGCATGAGTGCGTCGATCGCCTCGGGCTCGAAGGAGATGACGTCTTCGATCGGCTCCTCGGCGCCGAGCACCGAGAAGTTTTCGTTCTCGCGGACCATCGCGCTGGACAGCAGCAGGCTGTCCATGCGGTCGGGATGACCGAGAATCTCGCGCAGGCCGCGCCCCGGGTCCAGATCGAGGGCAAGTGCGCTGATGCCGTACTGCAGATCGAGATCGACCAGCACCGTGCGCTTCGACAGGGTGTGGGCGATGCACCAGCCCGTATTGACGGCGATGGTCGAGCAGCCGACCCCCCCGCGTGCGGCGACGAAGAGCGTCAGCTTGGCGGGATTGCTCGCCGCCCTGGTGGCCGCCGACATGGCTTCGATGTGGCGGCGCTGTTCGATCCTGCTCTCGGCGGCGCTCAGGGCGGCGTCGATGGCGTTCTTGCTCAGCGGCTTGACCAGATAGTCGATGGCCCCGGCATCGGTCAGTTCGCGGTAGAGGTGAATGTCGTTCTTGCTGCCGAAGGCGACGACGCCATAGGTGATCTGCGCTTCGGCGACGAACATGTGCAACAGGTCGCTCGGCTCGTCGACTTCGTCGATATCGAGCAGGGCATAGCCGACGGACAGGCCGGCGGCCGCGCGTTCGCAGGCGTCTTCCAGATTGCCGCGGCGAATGATGTCGAAAGGCTGTCCGAAATCCGTCGCCACGGACTGCAGCACCTTGAGGCTGACGTCGTCGCCCGCATAGGCGAGGATCGGCAGATGTTCGGCCGCGGGGTCGCTTTCCGCGGCCAGGCGTAGAGCTTCAGCCATCGGTCAGATTCCTCCCGTGCTAGGGGCCTGAAGGGCCGGCGTGGTCCTGGTCCGCAGGCGTTTGACCGCGTCGGCGTTGGCATCGCCCCGCGCGTCGCCGGGATCGCGGCCTTCGATCAGATCCGCCGGATCCTCGATCATTACCGAAAGATTCTGCGCCGTGGCACAGCCGTGGTTGCTGGCGTTGTGATTGGTATAGGGATTGGGCTGGACCGTTTCCCAATCCGGGCAGTTCGGCGCAATCGCGGTGAAGCGCCGCACGGTTACCCGCACCAGATCGGGCGCGGACTCCGGTGTATCGACGAGCCGCGAGGTGATTCCACGGTCGGCCAGGGCCTCGACCACGGCGAAAGCGCGATCGCGCTCCAGCAGCGGGTCGCCGAGGCCACGGGGCAGCTCGACCATCACCGTAGCGGCCGAAGTGCTGTCGGCGAGTAACGGCCGGGCGAACTGCTCGAGCCGCGCGGCTTCGATTTCGGTGACCATGGCGCTGCCCGGAAGGAACTCCACGGCATGGCGCGAATCCAGTTCCATGACCTCGATCTTCTTGGGCGGCGGCGGCGGACCTTCCGGCACCTGGCAAGCGGCAAGCAGGGCGCTCAGGGCGAAACCGTATGCGATCTTGCTGATGGACATCTGCTTTCTCCTCAATCCCAGGCGAAGCCGAACTTGCCGGGCAGGCGCTGTTCGGCGCTCTGCGTCGGCGCGTCCGTTTGCGGGGCCTGCTGGACGGGCAGCTGTGGCTGCGCCGCCGGCGAAGACGCGGTCTGCTCCTCCGCCCCGCGCGGGGCGAGCGGGGCGCTCTCGACGCTCGGCGAAGCGGTTCCCTGCTTGCCGGTGGTGCGGCCGTAGAGCACGCGGTCGACATCGTCTGGCGGCTCGAAACCGTCGGTCGGCAGCACGATCTGACGGTCGTCGACCGGCTTGACCAGATAAGGGGTGACGATGATCACCAGTTCGGTCTCGTCGCGCTGCCAGTTGTCGGAGCGGAACAATGCGCCGAGTATGGGGATATCCCCGAGGATCGGAAACTCGTCGATGCTCTGGCGCGTCGTGTTCTGCAGCAGGCCGGCGATGGCGAAGGACTGCCCGCTGCCCAGCTCGACCGTGGTTTCGGCGCGTCGGGTCGTCAGGGCCGGAATGTTGATGCTGTCGATGGTCACGGCGCCGAGCTGGGAAAGCTGACTGACCTCCGGACGCACCCGCAGGTTGATGCGGTTGCGCGTCACAAGCGTCGGCGTGAAGCTGAGCGACACGCCGAACTGCTTGAATTCGATCGAGATGCCGCCGTCATCGTCCTGTGAGATCGGAATCGGGAACTCGCCGCCGGCCAGGAAGCTCGCGGTCTCGCCGGACATCGCCGTCAGGTTCGGCTCGGCGAGCAGAGTCACCAGACCCTCGGCGGCCAGGGCATCGACCAGCACGTTGATATCGAGGTTGCTGTTGGAATAGCTGCCGAAAAGATTGTCGGCATCGGGGCTGCGGAGCACGTTGCCCAGGGCGTCGATCACGATGTCGTCGCCGGTGGCCAGACCGAAGGTGAAGTCGCCCACGGTTCCGATGGCTTCCCAGTTGATGCCGAAATCCTTGTTGACCGTGCGCGACACCTCCGCCACGCGCACCCGCAGATGCACCTGATCGGAGCCGAGCACGGAGAGGCGGTTGATGACGTCGCCGCCTTCGCCGATATAGCGGCTGGCCACGCGCACGGCATCTTCCGCCTCGACCGGCGAATCGACGCTGCCGGTCAGCAGAATTCCGGCGCCCACGCTCTGCGCCTTGACATTGGAGCCGGGCAGCAGGTCGGCGTAGATTCGCCGCAGTGCCGGCAGGTTATGGGTGATGATGATGGTACGGTTGAAGAGGATCTCCTCCTCCTCGTCCACGGCAAACAGCGTGGTTTCCCCGGCGCTCTTGCCAAAGATGTAGACCAGGGTCGGCGACATCACCTGGATGTCGGCGATTTCGGGGTTGGCGACGAAAACCGAGGCAGCGGGCCGCGGCAAGCGGATCACCTCACCCTGGTTGACGGCGATCTCCATCGCCATGGCCGAGCTAGAGCCCGCCCAAGCGGTTAAAAACAGCACGATGGCGAAGGTCAGACGGGTAAGCATGATCCGGTCCCCTTGGTCCCTTTAGAAGGACAGCTCGATGGATTCGCCACCGCGCAGAACCTGCACGCGGCTACGGTTGGTACGATTGCTCTGAGTCGGCGAGGGCAGCAGCATGGAAACTTCGCTGTCCCAGGTGAAGCCGCGCTCCGGGTCGTCGCGGATCAACCGCTGCTGATCGACCCGCGTCAGCGCCTGCTCGGCCGCGTCCTGGCGGCGCGCGATGATCGCCTCCTCCGGCTCGTCGGCGAGGCTGCGCAACGACAGCGAGAGCTGACCCAGTTCGACCAGCAGGATCACCAGTTCGGCTTCCTTGGGCAGCAACTCGAGGGTTGCGATCTGCCCGACCTTGGGCTTGTCCTGCTGATCGCTGGCGGTCTGGTCGATGGCGAGGATTCGCACGCCGGTAAGAACCGTCTCGCTGGCGCGCCGCGTCGGCATCACCGGATCTTCGGGACGTGAAATCTCGTGGGTCAGGATCAGATCGACGCGATCTCCCGGAAAGACGAAGCCGGCGATACCGGTGATCGCGTTGATCGGCACTGAAATCGCACGCATGTTCGGGTTGAGCACCGCGGCGAGGAAGCCGCGCTCGCCCGGACGCACCATGCGGCCCGGCGTGATCGGCTCGCCGGCGCGCAGACCCTGACGCACCACGGCGCCGGTAAAGGCCTCGATGTCGTTCGACTTCATCTCGATATAGGCGCCATCGTTCCACTGGTCCTCGGGCCAGGCGCGCCAGCGCAGCTGGCCGGGACGCACCAGGCTGCCGGTCGGCAGGTCCTCGGCGGCGACCAGAACCTGGTACTTCGGCTCGGGCGGCGGCGCTTCGGTCACCTGCTGCTGGGACGGCTGCTGCTGATTGAGGAAGACCCGGATGAACTGCACCGTTCCGGCAACGATTACCAGGGCAACGACGATCAGGATCAACTTACGGGCGGTCATACCAGGACTCCTTCATGGCGCTCAGGCCAACAGGGTTTGCAGGTGCTGCGTCAGAACGAACAAGGCGCCGGCGGAAATCGCGACGCCGTAGGGCAGATGGATGGCCGGGTCGGCGCTCTCCGCTTCGCCGCCTTCCTGGGGCGCCGGACCGGCGGTCTTCATGCCGCGGCGGCTGCGCAGCCAGCAGATGCCCGCCAGGACGCCGCCGCCGAGCGCCATCACCAGCAGCAGCGCGGCAAGGCCGCCGGGCCCGCCCCAGAGTGCGGCCGCGGCCAGCAGTTTGAAGTCGCCGGCGCCGGCCAACCCGAAGGCATAGAGCGGAATACCGACCAGCAGAACGGCCCCGCCGGCCGCCAGATGCGGCAGCAGCGGCGCCAGGCCCGTACCCAGCAAGCTATAAGGAAAAAACAAGAGGACGATCGCAACGACACAAAGATTAGGAATCCGATAGGCGCCCAGATCGCTTGCCGCGGCCCAGAGAAACAGGCCGCAAGCCGCTACCAGCAACACGGCGGCAGACAACATGGCAGGGGAAAGAGTTTCGAACATCGCCTCGCATCTTGAGAAGTTTAGAAAGCGTTTAAAAACCAAGGCATCTTGAGAAAAATCATCCCGCGGCCATGCTCCCAAACGGGGAAGCCAGCCGCGGGATGATTACGAACGCGGCTACTTACGAGGGAGTGCCGGAAGCAGCGTCTTCGAGAGTCGTCGAAACGAAAGTGAAGATGTCGGTGAGCGAGTCGCCCATAGCGCCCAGGGCGCCGATGGCGGCGACGGAAACCAGAGCGGCAATCAGACCGTACTCGATGGCCGTTGCCCCCTTTTCACTTTTCACGAAGTGACGGACAAAGCTGAACATTGTGATCTCCTGTTGAATGATCGTTACTTGGCTACCGAAAGCGGACTTGATGCCGCAGCGATGAGGGGATATTGGAGGAGAAACATTACGCAAGGGTTAATCTCAGAACTTTTTTCTGATCAATATTGATTAGAGCAGATCATTACTTTCTGTTTACAAATATTAACGAGAATTAACTAAATACCTCGCCGCCCCCTTTTTACCCTCCCACGAGGCTCTGGGCCCGCGGCGCGCAGCAGAAATGGCGTCATCGATCCCGAGACGCTAACTCCGAAAAGATAACGACTCCTAAACAACATCAAGTATTCAGAGGATTTATTGAAAATACTCAGCTGCCATCAATCAACAATTTACCGAGCCTCTTTAGTGTGCCAGGAGCATCTCTAGCAGAAAACGACCATGCACGGCATCTTCCGTCAGCTTCTCCGAAGCCCACGTGACTTCATCGGCGGCAATCGCGGCGCGGTCGCCATTCTCGTCGCCGCGATGAGTATTCCCCTGGTCGGCACGACCGGACTTGCCATCGACACCGCGCGCGGCTACCTGCTCAAGGCGCGGATGTCCCAGGCGCTCGACGCCGCCGCGCTGGCCGGTGGCCGGGTGTTCTTCCAGCCGCAGCGCGATGCCGACATCCAGATCTACTTCGACGCCAACTTCCCTCCCGGTTTCATGCACGCCGAGCTCGGCACGTTGCAGATCGCGGCGGATAAGGTCGTGGTCATCCTGACCGACGGCTACAACCAGCTCTACAGCGCCGCCAAGGACTACTATGGGCATAGCTGGTTCACCGACAGCGACTACACGGCGCACGGCCGGATCAGCGCCGGTCGCCTCGGCACCACCTCCAACTTTACCACCGCGCGCAACCAGCTAAACGACCGCATGGCCGAGACCTGCGAAGCCATGAAGACCGAGGGGATCGTGATCTATACCATCACCTTCGCAGTGGCGAACAACTCTGGGGGCAATGCGATCCGCGATATCTTCCGCGACTGCGCCACCACCCCCGGCTATTTCTTCGACAGCCCCTCCGCCGAGGATCTGCGCGAGACCTTCCGCACCATCGCCAGCCAGCTCTCCAACCTGCGGATCTTCAAGCGACCCGGAGACTGGCTCGCGGATATGGCGATACGGAAGACAAATAAATTCAACCTCCTGGCGCTTTCGCGTAAAGGGAAACTTCATGTCTAATCTTTAGTATTGGTGGGTCATTCTCCTTTTCAGGTGCAAAAAGCGATGTCACAGGGATTCACGAAGCTGTGCCGGCACACGCAAGGCTTCTTCGGCGGCAACCGCGGCGCCGTGGCGGTGCTGGTCGCCGCGCTGATCATTCCTCTGGTCGGCGTCACCGGACTGGCGGTCGATACCGGGCGCGGCTACCTCCTCAAGGCGCGGCTGTCGCAGGCGCTCGACGCCGCGGCACTGGCCGGCGGCCGGGTGTACTTCCAGGCACAGCGCGATGGCGACATCCAGATGTACTTCGATGCCAACTTTCCTGCAGGCTTCATGGAAGCGCAGCTCGGCGAGCTGCAGATCAGCGACAACGTCGACGAAGGCACGCTGACCGTCGCGATCGACGCCAATCTCAGCACCACCTTCATGCGGGTGCTGGGCATCGACGAAATGGACGTCTCCGCACGGGCCACCGTCAAGCGCGCCGACCGCGGTATGGAGCTGGCGCTGGTGATGGACAACACCGGCTCCATGTACGGCAAAACAGGGGGGCAGCGAAAAATCGATGTGATGAAGCAGTCTGCGCAGGACCTCATCGACATCCTCTACGGCGAACGCACTGAGATCCCAAACCTCTTCGTCAGTCTCGTCCCCTACACCGCAGCCATCAACGCTGGCGCGCAGCATAGCGATTGGGTGGACCCCGCCGCCTTGGCCGGCTTCGACTACAGTCCCAACGGCTGGAAGGGCTGCGTCGAGGCGCGCGACGAGACAAGCGACCGCGACGTCACAGACGACCCGCCGGCGGACGAACTGTTCCAGCCCTACTATTACGCTTACCACAACATCGACAACGACTTCCCGCCGATCGACGAGAGCGAGGGCACAAACACCACCAGCAATGCCGGGACAGGCCCCAACCTCGGCTGCGGCCCGCCGATCACGCCCCTGACCCAGAGCCGCAGCGCGATCGAAGACAATATCGCAGCCATGGATTCCTGGCATCGCGGCGGCACCACGACGAATCTCGGCCTGGTCTGGGGCTGGCGGACGATCTCGCCGCGGTGGCGCGGCCTCTGGGGCGCACCGACCCCTGACGAAATGCCCTTCGACTATGACGAGCCGCTGATGGACAAGGTCGTCATCATCCTCACCGACGGCTACAACCAGCTCTACAGCGCCGCCAAGTCCTATTACGGCCATGGCTGGTTCAACGACAGCGACTACACCTCTCACGGCCGGATCAGCGAGGGGCGCCTCGGCACCACCTCCAACTTCACCACCGCGCGCAACGAACTCAACGACCGCATGGCCGAGACCTGCGTGGACATGAAGGCGGAAGGCATCGTGATCTATACCATCACCTTCGCGGTGGCGAACAACTCCGGGGGCGATGCGATCCGCGATATCTTCAGCAACTGCGCCACCAACCCTGGCTACTTTTTCGACAGCCCCTCGTCCGAAGACCTGCGCGAGACCTTCCGGGCGATCGCCAGTCAACTCTCGAACCTGCGGATTTACGAGTAAAGGCATGCGGTAGAAAAGGGGGGTGCCGCATATCCGCGGCACCCCCCTTTTTTGTGCCTCGCAGACGCTCTGGCTGACGCCGCGCGAAACAGGGATATCCGGGAGGGGGCTGTCAGCCTGCTTACTGGAAGATCGACTGGTCGATCGAACGGGCACGAAACCAGGAGCTATGATAGAGCTGCCCGAAATTCCCAAAGCGGTCGGTCAGGATCGGTTCGAAGTCGTAGAAGACTTCTGCCGCGAAGACGGTTTCGTTGTCGCGCACCAGGAAGTTGTCCGGCAGGTCGGGTGCGGCGCCATCTCCGCCGATCTTGCTGGTGACCGAGAGGCTCCCTGCCCCGCTGCGCTGCCAGATAATTTCCACGTCTTCGCCGGCATCGCGATGCACCGAGGTCAGGACGACGGCACCGCGCTCCGCGAAATCGAAGGGTTCGGCCAGGTGCACCACCGCGGCGAAGATGTTGTTCACCTCGGTTTCCGTAAGCACCTGCCCGCGCGAGACCAGATCCCCCATGGAGCTGGAGATGCGGTCGAGCTTCTGCTGCAACAGGACGAAACGCGCGATCTCGACACCGCCGAGAATCAGAATCGTCAGCACGACCATGCTGACGCCAAGCTCGATGAAAACCGAGCCGCGCTGATCGCGCTTGAAGCGTTTGAGAAAGCGCGCAGCGATCATGGCTCGCCAAAGGGTTCGTTGCGCACCACGATGGATGCCGTCAAGGAGACCTTACCGTCCTCGCCCAACATGCTGTTGAGCAGGCCAGTCATCAGTTCCCACTGCGCGTCGATCCGGTAGAGCACGATATCGCCGGGGCCGCCCAGGCCGGCGGCGCCCATGTCGGCATCCCAGACCCCGTTGCCGTTGACGTCGAGGAAGTCCTCGCCCTCGTCGTAGACGTCGTTCTCCGGGCTGTTGTCTGTAAAGGGCTCCGGCTTTCCGACGGAATCGAAGCTAGGATAGATCAGCATCGAAATATCCTCCTCGCTCAGCTTGAGCAGCCCGAGGGTACGGTCGGAGACGATTTCGATGATCCGCTCTTCGCGGGTCTGGCCGTCCGGCGCTCCGCCGGTGATGCCGAAGCGCGCCGCCTCGCGCACACCGCCTTCCATCATGCTGCTGACGAACAGCACCATGGAAACCTCCATGATGCCGACCATCGCAAGCGTTAGGATCGGGATGGAGAGTGCGAATTCGACCAGGGTTACGCCCTCCTCGCCGCGGAGATAGCTCCGCATCAAGCGCCACGCGCCTCGGCGGCGCGTATCGCCCTCTACCGCAATTCGGGTCGAGATAGACGCAGGCATGCTTCGTAATCCCATTAGAACGGCTGAGATACTAGCGAGTAGAGGTGTCTAAAGGCTTAACACGACTGGTTGTAGTCGCGATTGCAGCATTTCCCCGCAGTTTGTCTTGCCGCTACGTAAGGCCTTGACCTTCCAGTTGCTGGAATCTCTATCTCTAGCAGCGGAACCGCAAGCTCTTACGGAAGCGAAGTGAACAATGTCAAAGGACCATGGGGACTGTTGCCACGGCGCTGAACGCGCGAAAAGCAGCCTCCCGCGCGGCGGCGCTTCCGCCTATTTCTGCCCGATGTGCCCCGGCGTGGAAAGCGCGCAGCCCGGGAGCTGTCCCCGCTGCGGCATGGCACTGGAACCGGCGGAGCCTCTAACCCGAAGCCAGGTCCGCTACAGCTGCCCGATGCACCCCGAGATCGTTCAGGACGAACCCGGGGCCTGCCCGATCTGCGGCATGGCGCTGGAAGCCGTCGCGGTGACGCGGGACAAGCAGCCCAATCCCGAACTTAAGGACATGGCGCGCCGTTTCGCCATCGCGGCCCTGCTGACGGCGCCGCTCTTCGTGCTCTCCATGGGAGAGATGCTGCCGGGCCTATCCGGCCTGCTGCACGGGGCCTGGAACGGCTGGGTCCAGGCGGGCCTGGCGACGCCCGTGGTGGTCTGGGCCGGCTGGCCCTTCCTGCAGCGCGGCTGGCGCTCGCTGATCACCGGAAACCTCAACATGTTCACGCTGATCGCCCTGGGTACCTGGGCGGCCTATCTCTACAGCTTGGCGGCCCTGCTGGCGCCCGGTATCTTCCCCGAAGGCTTTCGCGGCGAAGGTCACGGCCTGGCGCTCTATTTCGAAGCGGCGGCGGTGATCGTCACGCTGGTACTGCTTGGCCAGGTACTGGAGCTGCGGGCGCGCGAGCGCACTGGAGACGCCCTGCGCGCGCTGCTCGACCTGGCGCCCAAGACGGCGCGGCGGATCGGCGAGGACGGCGAGGAAACGCAGGTCCCCCTGGAGCGGATCGAGGTTGGCGACCGGCTGCGGCTGCGCCCCGGCGAAGCCGTTCCTGTCGATGCCGTGGTGCTGGAAGGCCGCAGCTCCCTGGACGAATCCATGGTCACCGGCGAGGCCGTTCCGGTCGAGAAGACCGAGGGCGATCGTGCGATCGGCGGGACGCTGAATGGCGGCGGCAGCCTGATTCTGCGCGCCGAGCAGGTCGGCGAGGACACGCTGCTGGCGCGCATCGTGCGCATGGTCTCCGAGGCACAGCGCAGCCGCGCGCCGATTCAACGCCTGGCCGACAAGGTCGCCGGCTACTTCGTGCCGGCGGTGGTCGCTGCGGCGGCCCTCGCCTTCCTGTCCTGGGCCGCCTTCGGGCCGGAGCCGGCGCTGTCCTATGCGCTGATCTCCGCCGTGTCCGTGCTGATCATCGCCTGCCCCTGCGCGCTGGGCTTGGCGACCCCGATGTCGATCATGGTGGGCACAGGGCGCGGCGCCCAGGCCGGCGTCCTGATCAAGAACGCCGAGGCTCTGGAGCGCTTCGCCGCCGTCGATACCCTGGTCGTGGACAAGACCGGCACCTTGACCGAAGGCCGGCCGAAGCTGACCCAGGTGATCGCCGCGAAGGGCTTCGAGCGAAACGAGCTGCTGCGTCTCGCGGCCAGTCTGGAGCGCGCCAGCGAGCACCCCCTGGCCGCGGCCATCCTCGCCGGCGCGAAGAGCGCGGGCCTCCCCCTGAGCGCTGTCGAGGATTTCCAAGCGGTGACCGGCAAGGGCGTTTCCGGCAGCCTCGAGGGCAAGCGGATCGTTCTTGGCAACGCCCGGATGCTGCGGGATCTGGGGATCGATCCCGGCAGCCTCGAAGCCCAGGCCGAGGAACTGCGCGGCGCAGGCGCGACGGTCATGTTCTTGGCCATCGACTCTGCGGCGGCCGGGTTGATCGCCGTCGCCGATCCGCTCAAGCAGACGACGCCGGCCGCGGTCAAGGCACTGCAGGAGGAAGGACTGCGCATCGTCATGCTGACCGGGGACTCCCGCAGCACCGCTGAGGCCGTGGCGCGCGCGCTGGGCATCGACGAGGTCCGGGCCGAAGTCCTGCCCGAAGACAAGCACGCGGCCGTCGCGGCGCTGCAGCGCGAGGGCCGCGTGGTGGCCATGGCCGGCGACGGCGTCAACGACGCCCCCGCCCTCGCCCAGGCGGATGTCGGAGTCGCCATGGGCGGCGGCACCGACGTGGCCATCGAGAGTGCGGGCATGACCTTGGTAAAGGGCGATCTCAACGGCCTGCTCAAGGCCCGCCGGCTCAGCCAGGCGACGCTGCGCAATATCCGCCAGAACCTCTTCTTCGCCTTTGCCTACAACGCGCTGGGCGTGCCGATCGCCGCGGGGGTTCTCTATCCCGTCTTCGGACTTCTGCTCAGTCCAATGATCGCCGCGGCGGCGATGAGCCTCAGCTCGGTTTCGGTGATCGGCAACGCCCTACGGCTGCGGAGACTCGATATCGGCGCTTGACCTGGCCCGGCATTCGGGGAGGCTGACGCTGATGATCGAAAACGAAGCCCCAGAACTGGCCAACTCCCTGTGGTCGGCAACGGCCAATCCGCATCCCAACTGCCCGCCGCTGCGCGATGCTATCGCCTGCGACATCGCCATCGTCGGCGGCGGTTTTACCGGCCTGTCCTGCGCCCTGCATCTGGCCGAGCGCGGCGAGAAGCCGCTGCTGCTGGAGGCGGAAGCCCCAGGCTGGGGCGCCTCGGGGCGCAACGGCGGGCAGGTCATCCCCGGCCTGAAGGAAGATCCCGACAGCATCGAGGCGGCCTTCGCAGGCGAGGCCGGCGCACGCATGGTCGCGCTGGCCGGCGGCGCGCCCGACCTGGTCTTCGACCTGATCCGGCGCCACGGCATCGACTGCGACGCACGGCGCAATGGCTGGATCCAGCCGGCCCACTCCCTGGAAGCTCTGAAGCTCTCGGAAGCCCGCGTCGAACAGTGGGGCCGGCGCGGTGCGCCGATCGAGCTGCTCGACGCCACCGCGGCGGAGTCCCTGCTCGGTTGCTCCGGCTACCACGGCGGCCTGCTCGATCGGCGCGGCGGCGGCCTGCACCCGCTCAACTATGCCCTTGGGCTGGCCCATGCGGCCCAGGCCCTGGGTGCGCGGCTGCACGGTGCTTCCCCGGTGCTCAGCCTGGAGCGCGAGCAGGAGCGCTATCTGCTGAAGACCCCGGGCGGCGAGGTCACGGCACGCCGCGTCGCGCTCTGCACCAACGGCTATACCTCCAACCTGATTCCCGAACTGCGGCGCAGCGTCCTGCCGCTGCGCTCCCTGCAGGTCGCCACCGAAGCGCTGCCCGAGGCTTCGCGGCGCAGCATCCTGCCTCAGGGTCAGGTCGCCTCGGATACCCGGCCGCTGCTCAGCTATTTCCGGCTCGATGCCGAAGGACGGTTTATGATCGGCGGCCGCGGCGCCGAGCGCAATGCCTCGGTGGCCAAACGCCTGCGTGCGCTGCGCGGCGCGGCCCAAGCGCTCTTCCCGCAGCTCGGCGCAGAGAGCTGGCGCTACCACTGGGGCGGGCTGGTCGCCCTCACTCCCGATCACTACCCTCACCTGCACGAACCCCTGCCCGGCCTGGTCGCCGCCCTCGGCTACAACGGCCGCGGGGTCGCCATGGCCACGGCGATGGGCAGAGTCCTGGCCGACAAGCTGACCGGCAGTGCCGATACGGAGCTGGATTTCCCGGTGACCGCGCTGCAGCCGATCCCCTTCCATGGCCTGCGCCGTCCGGTTATTGCCGCGGCGATGGCGTGGCAGCTGCTGCGCGCGCGCCTGAACGGCTAGCGGATGCGGATCAGGCCGTGCCCCTTAGCTCCTTGCCGAAGGCCACGAACAGCAACGCACTGGCCGCGAGCACGTAACACCCGCAGGCCGCAAAGAGCGCTTCGAAGCTGACCCCAAGATCGATCAGCACGCCGAAAATGACCGGCCCCAGCGCGGTCGAAAGTACCATCAGGGTCGCCGCCACCGAGCGGATCGTTCCGAGCCTGGCAAGGCCATAGAGCTCCGCCCACATCGAGGTGGTGATGGTCGCGGCGAAGCCGGTGCTAATCCCGGCAAGCAGCATGTAGATCGGCGCCGTGGCGATGCCCTGCCCCAGGGCGAGAACGAAGCAGCCGGCGGCGAAGGGCAGCTCGTAGAAAGGCATCAGGCGGACCGCGCGCAGGCGGTCGACCAGATAGCCGCTGACGAAGGTGCCGGCGATCGAAGCCGCGGCGTAGACCGAGATGCTGCCGGCGAACCACGCCAGGGACCAGCCCCTGGCTTCGACCAGCGGCACCTGATGGAAGAAGATCGCGGTGTTGATGAACCCCGGCGCGATGATCGCCGGCAGGATCAGCAGGAAGCGGCGCTCGCTGAACAGCAGGGCATACTGGCTGAGCAGGCTGCCGCGCGGCCGCTGTCCGCCTTCGCGCGCCAGGATGCGATCGTGACGCGCGCGCTGATCGCGCAGCAGCAGGACCACCGCCGGCAGGACGACCGCAGCAAGCAGCGCCGCCAGACCGAGCCAGACGCTGCGCCATCCCAAGGCGGCTATGGCGGCAACGGTGAGGATTGGGAACAAGGCTTCGCCCGCCGGATGCCCCATGGTCGCGACGGCGATGGCCCGGCCGCGCCCGCGCTCGAAATAGCGCGCCATGGAGGTCACCGAGGCGTGGCTCATCACCCCCTGTGCCGAAAGGCGGAGCAGAAACAGGCAGGCCGCGAAAACGGCCAGATGCTCGGCGAAGGAGAGCAGCAGACAGGCCGTTGCAAGGACCGCACAGGCGCCGCCGGCATAGACGCGCAGGTCGATGCGGTCGATCTGCGCGCCGAACCACAGCATCGACAGCCCGCTGACCAGGGTCGCCGCCGAGTAGAGCGAGCCGAAGGAACCGTGGGTCAGCCCGAAGGTGTCGCGGAACTCGGCATTGAACAGGGCGATGAAGAAGGTCTGGCCGAAGCTGGAAAAGAACGACAGCAGGAAGCCGAAGCCGAGCAGGCGCAGGCTTTCCGGCGCCAGCAGGCCGGGTGCGGGCGGGTCGTCGCGCGGCGGCACGTCGTCTTCTCCTCGCGGGCAGGAATGTGGGCGCCTCCGCTTGCCACGGGAGCGGGCGCGCAGGCAAGCGGCAAAGCGTTCAGGGTCCCATGCGGCGCAGGAAATCGCCCGCCGCGCGGCAGCGCCCCCAGCTATCGGGGCAGAGCCAATTGAAGACCGTATCGCCGCCCAATGCCGAGATATCGACTGCAAAGAAGCCGAACGCCGCCACAGCAATCAGAAGCAACAAAAATCCCTTGGCCATCGTTCCACGACCCTCGTCGACGCGTTCCCTCCGGAAAGCCTAGCTCTGCGGAGATTACCGAAGAGTGAAGCACGCGCCCGCTATCGGGCCATGACCTTTCCACCCGGCGAGGCCCCGCAGACGAGCGCTGCCGGCAGGCGCACCAGAGCCCGCGTGCCTTTTCCCAGGCCGGACTCGATGACGAATTGGCCGCCGTGCAGCTCGGTCAGACGCTTGACCAGGGGCAGGCCGAGGCCGCTGCCGGTCTTGTTGTAGGCAACGGTCGCCTCCGCTTGCCTGAACGGCTCCAGGATCGTTGGAATGTCCTCCGCGTCGATGCCGGGTCCCCGGTCGGCCACCAGGATTTCGATGCCGCCGCGCGCGCGCTCCCGGATGCGAAGCTCGACCGTCTCGCCGGGAGGCGAGAACTTGATGGCGTTGCCCGCGAGGTTGACCAGTATCTGACAAAGCCGCTTGCGGTCGCCAAGGACCGGCGGCAGACCGCTGGCGAGATGTGGGATCACTTCGACGCCGGCGTCTTGCGCTTCGGCGCTTAGCAGGCGTAGGGCATCCTCGACCACCTCTGCGAGCTGAACTTCCTCCCTGTCGATCTCCAGGCGGTCGGCTTCGATTCGCGAGAGATCCAGGATATCCGCGATCACCGCGAGGAGATGGCGGCCCGAGGCTTGAATATCGTCGAGATACTCTCGGTAGGCGGGGTTGCCGATCGGGCCGAGCATTTCCTGCCGCATCAGATCGGAAAAGCCGATGATGGCGTTGAGCGGCGTGCGCAGCTCGTGGCTCATGTTGGCGAGAAACTGGCTTTTTGCCCGATCCGCCTGCTCGGCGGTCTCGACAGCCTGGCGCAGCTCCAGCTTGCTGCGCTCCTGCTGGGTAATGTCGCTATACACCGTCACCATCCCGCCGCCGGGCAGCGGCGCGCCCTGGACCTGCAGCACCCTGCCGTCCGGCCGGCTGCGCTGAAAGGAATGGGGCTCGAATCGTTTCGCCAGCTCGACCCTTTCGCGCACCAGCCGCTCCACGTCGCCTACGCCGTATTCGCCGCGTTCGGCGTTGTAGCGGATGAACTTTTCGAAGGAATCGCCCAGCGCAAAGCGGCCTTCGGGAAACTCCAGCAACTCGACGAAGCGCGAGTTGTAGGCGATCAGATTCAAATCGGCATCCACGACGCTGATGCCCTGGCTCATGTTTTCGAGAGTCGCTTTAAGGATGCGGTGCTGCTCGGCGATCCGGTTCTGCGCATTGACCTCCTTGGTCGCGTCGCGCCCGGTTCCCCGATAGCCGGTGAAGCGTCCCGCATCGTCGTAGACCGGCCGGCCGGAGACCAGGAAGTCCAAGCGGCGCCCGTCCGGGGCGTGGAAATTAAACCTGAAATCGCGGAACGCCCGGCGCGCCTCGAGATCCCGGGCGTGCTCGAGCCACTGCGCAGAGCTGCTGCCGTCGCGTGCCAGTTCCAGGCGGTTTCTACCGATCACATCGCCCCTGCCGATGCCGGCGACCTGTTCCAAACGCTCGGAGAGGTAAGTGAACCTGAGCTCGGCATCGGTCTCCCAAATCCAGTCGCCGGCAGTCTCGGCCACATCGCGGAAGCGGCGCTCGCTGTCGATCAGCCGGGCTCGTGAGCGTGCCGCCTGACGTGCATGACGATCCCAAAGCCAGAGCGCGCCGGCCCAGAGAAACAGCGATGCGCCGCCGCCTGCCCAGTACACCATGGTGAGCAGCCCATCGGCGCTACGCCGCATCGCTGCGGAAAAAGCGTGCTCGTAAACCGTCAGTTCGGCGTCGAGATGGTTGACGCGATTCAACAGATCGTCCAGGCGGCGTGGATCGCGCGCGCCATCCATTTCACCCTTGATCTGCCAGGCCAGGGCCTCGATTCGCTGGACGTTGCGGTCGGCGTGGCGCCACACCCCGATCTGATCGCGCATCAGCCAGGTATCGCCAAGGTTGCGGAACAGCCAGATCATTCCAGGGACATCGTCGGGATGATTGAAGCCCTGGATCATGGCCCGGGCGGCGGTCTCCTCGTCCGGCGGGGAAAGCTCCATTGCCTCGCGGGCGATGCGGTCGCCGCGGGGAATCTTGATTTGCCAGAGATAGGTCGACCAGTCGGAGGGGTGCCCGGTGCGAGTAAACTCGCCCAGACCGTGGACCGCCCCCTTCTGCGCCTTGGAATATTGTCCTTCCCCGGCGACGTAGGCGCGCACGATGTTTGTAATTTCGAGTCCGCCCAGTGCGATCGCGAGAATCGCAATCTGCACGGCAATGAAGACGACAGGAACCAGGATCGATTGCCTGGATCTCCGCTTGGAGTATGCCGCGCTGGAATTCATCTAATGAACGAACTCTATTATCTGAAATCTATCGATGAGTGTTTCTCGTTGCGCGGTTCACTTCGCACGAGGCCGGACCCGGCGAGATCCTGGCGCGCGCAGGAAGTTCACCCTGGCCGCAGTGCCACCAAACTGCGCCGAGAATGCCTACCAAGGGATTAATCGATAGAAACTATTAAGTATGCTTGCGGGAAAAGCTCTACCGCCGCACCCAGGAGAGCACCTTGCCGCGATCGTAGCTTGCGGGGTCCAGGTCGAGGAAGCTCGAGATCCTCTCGATCTGCGGCTCGGGGGCGCCGCGGAGCTCCTCGAAGGCGACGGTCAGGTAGCCGCGCTGCAAGGCCAGCAGGTCGCCGAACAGCTTGCTGTAGATCGCCTTAGCGCCCTCGCTGCCCAGATAGGGCTGCCAGGCGCGGCGCCGGCGGGTGGTCTCGATATCCGCCAGTCGCCGCGTGACGACCAGGAAGTCGGGTTTCCAGGCCTCGCTGACCTCGGGAAGGAAAAATGCCAGATGCGGCAGCTTGATCGCCAGGCCGCGCCACCCGCCCTGCTGCGCCTTTTCCTCCTCTTCACGGGACCACGCGGCGAGCCTGCCCTGCAGAGCCTTGCGGTCGAGCCCCGGCTTGTAGGCCAGCTTGGCCTCCTCCATGCAGGGCAGGACGATGTCGCGCAGGGCGTTGGGCTCGTAGGATATCGGCGTGCGCTCGTCGTAGGTGATCCAATGGGAGGGACAGGTGTAGAAGCCCATCCGTTCCAGGATGCCCGCCATCGCGCTGGTGCCGCTGGCCCAGGCACCGAGGATCACCACCTTCTGCATGATCTTGCGCATAAAGGCTTCTTCTAGCGAAGGCAAGATGCCTCTGCCGTGCCGGCGGAGCTAGGCGCGCTTTAGCGCCCGCCGCGGAAGAAGACCCGGTCCAGACTGAGCTTTCCGGGACCAACGACGATCAGCAAGGCCAGGATCAGCATCCAGAGGTAGTGGACCGGATTGGCGATGCCGTTCTCGATCCCCTGGGGAGTCGCACCGACGATCCACTGGATCGTCATGGTCATGATCAGCAGCCCAGTCGCAGACAAGCGGCTTAGGAGACCGAGCGTCAGCAGCAGGGGAAGCACAAGCTCTGCACCGGTGGTCAGCGGCGCGGCGAGGGACGCCGGAAGGAAAGGAACGGGATGGATGCTGGAGAAGAGAAACTCCTGGCTGCCCCAGTTCTGCACCCGCGCCCAGCCGGAATCGAAGAAGACCTTGGCCATCCAGACCCGGGCGAGCAGCAGCACGACGGGTCGGGCATAGCCGTCGAGGGCCGCGCGCAGCGGCTCGAAGGACGACGCCAAGGCGCTCAAGGCGCCGCGCGCCCGAACGTTGATGTTGACAGTGGAATCGGACATCTCTTTTCCCTTGGTTTCGGCCGGTCAGGCCGGAAGTTCGGGCCGCGTGAAGGTGGCGCGCGCCAGGTGGTCGGCCAGCGCCGCTTGCAGGTCGAAGCCGGCTTCCTCGGCAAAGGCGGCTTCCGCCGCCTCGTCGAGGGTCATGCCGGCGGCGAGGGCCAGCAGCAGCGCCGCATCGCCCGGCGGGGCCAGGCGCTGCAGGATCGCTCCCTCGGCGCTGCGGGTGACCAGCACGGTCTCGGCGCCAAGGGCTACGCCGGGGCCGAGCTTCTCGGCCTGCCAGAGCCGGAAGATGGCGTAGTCGCTTTCGATCAGACGGGTGGCGGGATGCAGCGGCAACCGCAGGCCGCCGAAGCTTTCCGGCGGCAGGCCCTGCAGGCTCTGCGCGGTGAGGATCGGCGCGTCGGCGGCGAACAGCGTTTCGTTGCGGGCCCATTCCAGCCGGGCGAGTTCGGCGAAGAAGACGTCGCCCTTGGTATGGGTGAAGACGCCCAGAAATTCCGCCATCTCGCCGCCGTAGCTCAGCAACTGGGGCAGCCGCGGCGGATGCGCGGCGATATAGGCGCGCGCCAGGATCCGGAAGTTGTCCGCGCTCAGCAGGCGCTGCAGCGCGGGATAGGCGGCCGCCAGGACGCCGGTCAAGGAGCCGAAGCTGTTGTTGCGATAGACGGCGAGGCGTTCCGCCGGAGCGATGCCGCGGGCCTCGATGGCGCGCAGAGCCTCCGTATCCTCGCCCTGCAGCACTGCCCGGCGGAAAGCGTTTTGCAGCTCAGCCAGCATGGCGGCGGCTCCCCGCGGTTTGGCGGTCGAGGGCGGCCTGCGCCAAGCCGGCTTCCTCCAGCAAGACTGCGAGCGCCGGGATCGCGCTATCCCACTCCACCAGAACTGGAACCGGACCGCAGCGCGCCAGCGCCGAGTCGAGCAGGCGCCAGACCGGGGGCGGCACGCGGCTGCCGTGGTCGTCGATCAGCAGGCGCCGGCCCTCGACCTCGGTCACGGCATGGCCGGCGATGTGAATCTCGCCGACGCTCCCCGCCGGCAGGGCGTCGAGATAGGTCTCGGCGTCCTGGCCGTGATTTTCGGCCGTCACATGGACGTTGTTGACATCGAGCAGCAGGCCGCAGCCGCTGCGTCTCACGGCCTCGGCGAGGAACTCGGCCTCGCTCATCTCGGAAGCCGCGAAGGTCAGGTAGCTCGAGGGATTCTCGATCAGGATGCGCCGGCCGAAGGCTTCCTGCGCGCGCGCGATATTGCGGCAGAGGACGCCCAGCGCTTCCTCGGTATAGGGCAGCGGCAGCAGGTCGTTGAGATAGGTGCCCTGGTTCACGGACCAGGAGACATGCTCCGAGACCTCTCCGGGCTGAATGGCGTCGAAGAGCTCTGCGAGACGGGCGAGATGCGCGCCATCCAGGCCCTCGGCGGAGCCCAGCGACAGACCGACGCCATGGCAGGAGATCGGATAGTCGGCGCGGATCCGTTCCAGGGCGCGGCGGCGCGGGCCGCCAGCACCAAGGAAATTCTCGGAATGCACTTCCAGCCAGGAGACCTCCGGTCGGCCCGACAGGAAATCGGGGAGATGCGGATGGCGCAGCCCGATCCCCGCAGCGGAGGGGATCGGGCCGACAGCCCGGGCAGCGCCGAATTCGCTCGGCGCCGCGCTGCTTTGGGATGTCATCTGCGCCTTCCGGCTTTTCTTGGAACCGATCGGCCTTAGCTGGACTTCATCTCGTTCATGCCCTCGAAGGGCTCGAGCTGACCCTTTGCCTCGGTGCAGGCAGCCTCGGACTCGACGGCCTTCCAATCGCCGCCGTCGAAATCCTTGGTCGCGTGACCGGCGCAGGAATGCGTGCCGGCGGCGTTGGCGCAGTCGTTCTCGCCGGCCTTGGCGATGCCGTAGCACTTCACGCCATCGGCGGCGAGCGCGGCCGGGGCGAGGGACAGGCCGCCAACGGCGACGGCACTGGCCAGGGCGAAGGCAGCGGTGGTGGCGCTGAATTTCTTATCGAACATCTGGGGTTCTCCTCTCTCACAGTGTTCATGGATGCGGCTTATACGCCGCACGCCCTGAAAGTGCGCCTGCCCCCAGGAAGAGGCGAATCACGTCCAATCACAAAGATGTGGAAGGAAAGAGAGCGGCAGGGCTCGAAGCCGGCCCTGCTAAATGATTGGAATCTCTGCCGGGGCACGGCGGCTGAGATAGTGGGCGCCGTCCTCGCGAATCACGAGGTTCTCTTCGTGCACCATCACTTTGCCCGGCGCGAAGGACAGACCCGGCTCCAGGGTCAGCACCATACCCGGCTGCAGTACGGTGCTGTCGTCCGGGCGGTTCGAGGGCCACTCTGTGAGCTGCATGCCGAGGCCATGACCCATGCGGCCGACGTCGTTGCCCTCCGGCGCCCCGCCGGCGCTCAGGATGTCCTGCATCGCCTGATAGACGCCCGCCGCCGTGGCGCCGGGGCGCGCCGCGGCGAATCCGGCGTCGGTCGCCCGATACAGCAGACGGTAGGCGTTGCGCACCTCTTCCGCGGCGCGGCCGAAGGCGTAGTTGCGGTCGAAGTCGCAGAAGTAGCCGTCGAACACCGCGCCGGTGTCGAGGATCAGCACGTCGCCCGCCTCGGTCGGACGATCCCCCGGCGGCGAGATGATATCTCCGTAGCCGCCCGGTCCCGCGCCGCCGACCAGATAGGAGACATCGTCGGCACCGCGCTCCAGGCAGGCGATCTTGAAGCGGCGGAAGATCTCGACCTCGCTCATGCCCACGGCCAGCAGCTTCGGCAAGTCCTCGAACACACCCGAAACGAGATCGCAGATATGCGCGATCTTGGCGATCTCCGCCTCCGACTTGACCGCCCGCAGATCGATCAGGATCCGCGTCGCATCGGCGATCTCCACCTCCGGCAGCAGCTCCAGAAGCTTGCGGAAGTCGGCCTGGGGCATGCGCAGGTGGGTTTCCGGCCCCTGCAGCATGCCGAGCCTTGCCTGCCGACCGGCCAGCTCACGCAGCGTCTCGGCCAGCAGGGATACCCCCTCGTCCCTGGGCTGCGGCGAGGACCAAGTGCGGATGTCATCCAGCCAAGTGCGGCGCATGCAGGCGGCGCCGATGGTCGGGATCACCGCCACCGGCTTGCCGGCGGCCGGAAGGATCAGGAACCAGGGCCGGGTCGGGCTCTGCCAGAACTGGGTCAGGTAGCCGGTGAAGTAGCGGACCTCCGGCTCGGTGGTCAGCAACAGGGCGGAGAGCCCCTGCTCGGCCATTGCGGCCTGCGCCTTGGCGGTACGCGCCTCGAACTCCTCAGGCGGAAAGCCGCGCGGCGGCACCTTGTCAGCCATCGTCCCGAGATCTCATGTTTCCCCCAGAATAGTCCGGATTCACCTTGGCATCGGCGTGGGAAAAATACGAGGCTAAGCTCCCTGGAAACTGGAGGTGCCATGCAGATCACTCCCGTCACCGGCAACATCGGCGCGGAGATCGCCGGGCTCGACCTCTCCAAGCCGCTCTCCGAGCAGGATAGCGAGGCTCTGCGCAACGCCCTCGACACCTACCTGGTGCTCTTCATCCCCGGGCAGGAGATCGACCGCCAGCGGCAGAAGGAGGTCACCGAGATCTTCGGCCCGCTCTGCCAGCTGCCCTACGTCGAGCCGATGCCCGAGGACGACCTCGTCATCGCGGTGCTGAAGGAGGCCGACGAGATCAACGTCGGCGTTTTCGGCGGCGACTGGCATTCGGACTTCTCCTTCCTCGAGAAGCCGCCCGCCGGCTCCCTGCTGCACGCCAAGGAGCTGCCGCCCTATGGCGGCGATACGCTGTGGTCCAACCAGGTGCGTGCCTACGAGACCCTGCCCGACGATCTCAAGCGCCTGGTCGAAGGCAAGCGGGCCGTGCACCTCGGCGCGCCCTATGGCGTCAAGCACGCGCCGCCGGAGGAGGCCCGTTCCGGCCGCTCGATCAAGATGTCGCGCGGCGATCCCACGGCGGACGAGGAGCGCTTCCACCCAGCGGTGCGCACCCACCCCCGTTCGGGCAAGCGGGCGCTGTTCCTCAATCCGATCTACACCACCCGCTTCGAGGATATGAGCGTCGAGGAGAGCGCGCCCCATCTTGACCGGCTCTACCGGCACATGACCCGGCCGGAGTTCGGCTGCCGCCACCGCTGGAGCCTTGGCGACCTGGTGATCTGGGACAACCGCACGACGCTGCACTACGCGGTCAACGACTACGACGGGTATCGAAGGCTGCTGACCCGTACCACCTTCGCCGGCGAGCGGCCGGTGTAGTGCGAGAGAAGAACCCGATGACCGACGCCAGCTACGTTCTCTTCTGGGAAGCGCAGTCCGGGGCGATCGCACCGCAGGCGATGTTCGAGGAAATGGGCGTTGCTTATGAGAAGCGGCCGGTCGATATGGAGGCCGGCGAGCACCAGACGGCCGAGTACCTCGCGATGCTGACCGTCTGGCATCCCGACAAGCCGGGCCTGTTCGCGCGCAATCCACGATTGGCAAAGCTGTGTGCGGCTGTCGAGGCGCGGCCCGCCTACGCACGCGCCCTCTCGGAGCACTTATAGCCCGTGAACGGAAGGCAGTGAGGGAAGGGCGAGGCTAGCACGCGTGGGTGCGCTCCGGCGGAAAGGCGATGACGACCGTGGTTCCCTGCTTCGGGGTGCTGGTCATCTCCAGGTCGCCGCCGTGCAGCGCCATGAGAGACGTACAGATCGGCAGGCCGAGGCCGGTGCCCTCGTGGCCGCGGCGATAGCTCTCGGCGACCTGGCCGAAGGGCTGCAGCACGTTATCGATGTCTTCCGCTGCGATACCGATGCCGCTGTCAGATATGGCGATGCGGCAGGCGCCCTGCGGATCGGTCTCGGCGGAGATCTTCACCTCGCCGCCTTCCGGGGTGAATTTGACCGCATTGGATAGCAGATTGAGCAGAATCTGCTGCAGATAGCGCCGATCGGCCAGCAGCCGCGGGAAAGTCTCCGGCAGCTCCAGCCGCAGGGCCACTTCCATGTTCTCGGCGCGCGGCCGCACCAGCGACAGGCTGTGCTCCAGGACTTCGCGGAGATCGACCGGCACCTCCTGAAGCCGGACCTGACCGGCCTCGATCTTCGAAAGATCGAGAACGTCGTTGATCAGGTCGAGCAACAGATTGCCTGCCTGGTTGATCATCTGCGCATAGTCCTGGCATTTCTCCGGATGGCGCAGAGCGAAATCCTGCTGCGCCAACAGCTCTGAAAAGCCGAGGATGGAGTTGAGCGGCGTGCGCAGTTCGTGGCTCATGTTGGCAAGGAATTCCGACTTCGCCTGGTTGGCGATCTCGGCCTGCCGCTTGGCCTCAGCCATGTCTTCCTCGGCCCGCTTCAGCTCGGTGATGTCGCTTTGGATGCTGACGAAGCCGCCTTCCGTGGTGCGGCGGTCGGTGGTGTTGAGCCAGCGCCCATCCTTGAGCTGGACAATGAAGGAGCCTTGCAGTTTGCGACGGTACTCCGCCTTGCGCTGGAGGTAGGTCTCGCCGTCGCCCTGCTCGTCGCCGGTGACCACGTTGCCGCGGGCGATGTCGATCAGCCCAAGCTCCTGGAAGTGGACCCCGGGCTTCGCCTCCTCCTCGCTGTAACCGTAGAGATCGCGGAAATTCTGGTTGCAGGCGATCAGGCAGCCGTCGGGCCCGTAGAGCACGAAAGCCTCGCTGATCGCCGCCAGAGCATCGCGTAGCCGGGCCTCGGAAAGCGCGAGCGCCTGTTGGGCCTGCTCGTAATTCGAGAGTTCTTGCCTGTTCAACCTATCTCGCCCCTGGAGCCTGATCGGGCCGCTCTGAAACTGCCTGACCTGTCAACCAGCCCCTAAGCTATTCAAATAGAGCGAGATTCACGCAGGAGGCAGCATTCTACCTAATGCGATCCTGCTCTGAGCCGCTCGACGGAATTCCGCCGCTTCCAAAGACGCGCGGAACGGCAACCATGGGTCTAACAGCGTTTGGTTAACACTCTGCAAATGCGCGGAAAATGAGGCAGGTTTCTGCTCGCCGGAGGGGTGCGGCAGGCCAGGGCCGCGGAGCTGGCACCCGTTCGGCCTACGGCTCGCGCAGCAAGCTGGCCGTGTGGTAGGCCAGCAGTTGACCGAAGCGGGCGGATCCGATCGGCATGCCATGGGTGCGCTGGATAATGTCGAGATCGGGCGCGGCGTTCCCCTCGACCAGATACCAGCCAGACTCCAACAGGGCGATATCCCAGCCGACGAAGACCCGGGTATCGAAGGCCTCGTGCGCGCGGCGGGCGAGCGAAACCGCCTCCTCCCAGCGCGGCAGGACCCTGCCGGCGATCCGCGCGCCGTTGTCGGGATGAACTTCGTACCAAGCCGGCGCGGCGCGCAGGCCCATGCTGGTGGCGGCGCCGAGCATGCCGCTGCCGACCTCGACCTTCGCGGCGAGGCCGCCGGCATGGAAGTTATCGACCACGCTGCGCGTGCCGCGGCTGAAGCGCATCGCCGCGTTGGTGATTTCAACCTCGCCGCGTTCGTCGATGCAGGTGACGACCCGGACAGTTGCCAGCGCGCCACCGCTCAGGCCGGCAAGCTGCGGGTGGTTTCTGGCGGCGGGCTGAACCAGGCACCCTCCCTTGTAGCGGCGCGTTCTGAAGCGGCTAAGCAGATCCGTTGCGGTCATCCGCGCGCCGTCGCCGCCGAGATAGCTGCCGTCTTCAAGGAATTGCCACCTCTCAGCCCCGCTGCCGCCCTTGCCCTTGTTCGGCTTGACGAAGAGATCCTCCCGGGGCAGCGCGCCGTCGCGCGCAACGCCGCCGCGCAGGCAGCCATCCTCCGCCACCAACAGGAAATAAGGCAGCGTCGGGAGGCCGTGGTCGAGGCAGCGGTCGATGAAATCCGCCTTGTCCGTCAGCGGCGAGAGACGGGAACTCAGGCTCCTCTGCCGCTTGATGAAACGGTAAAGACCGCGCTTCGTTTCGTAGCGCTGCAGATAGCCGGCGGCGCGGCCACGGCGGTCGTCGAGGTAAAGCTCGAACATGTAGTAGGCGCGTGGCGCGATCGATTTCGTCAGTCCGAGCTCAAGCTGCTCGCCGGCCTGGCGGAGCAGCCCCTTGCCATGCTGCCGGCTAATCGCCGGGCCGATCAGCAGCGTGTAGTAAAGCGCCGTGGCGCAGACCTGCAGCGGCCAGAGAGCGATCTGGCAGAGCAGGTTGACACGCGCATTCCGGTCATCCAGGCGCCAGCGCGTATGACGATAGGCAGCGTGCAGGAATGCGGCGTTGGAGGCGCTGCCGCGCGCGACGCTCGGACTGCGTGCCAGCCAGCGTTCGGTATAGCTGCGCGACGGGTTGAAGGCGACGGCGAAAACCTTGGCAAGGGGCCGCGGCGCCGTGTCGAAGGGCCGCCATAGCGCGCCGGCGACGAGATCGAGCGCGAGCAGGGTCAGACCGATGAAATAGGCCGCCAGGCACAGCAGCTCCAGAACCTCGTCCGCCGAGCCCAGCAGGCCGAGCGAGATCGAGGTGAGTTGGAGCAGGCCGCCATCGGCGAGATCGGCCAGGAAAGCCACGCAGTGCATGACGAAGCCGGCATACAGGAAGCTGCGGCACCGCCCGAGCGGGTGGGCAGTACGCTCGATCAGCAGGATCGCGGTGGCGGCCGCGCTCCAGGCCGCCAGGGCCGGATAGTCGAAGGAGCCCGACTCGGGCAAGGTCTCGAAGATCACCTCGGTGAGCAACGCCAGGGCAACCAAGACCAAGCCGAGCGAAGCGATACCCCAAACAATCCGCTGTTTTTGCTCTTGGCTGTGGTGCAGGCAGATCGAGAGGCAGGGGAGACCGAGCAGACCGAGCAGGAGCGCCTGCACCACCGAAAGCGGCCCGCGTTCCGACCACAGGGGCGTTCCCGTCATCACCTGCAACGCAAAGGCCGCGAGCACCACCGCCGCGAAGACGAAAGCGAGCGCCATCGGTAGTTTCGCGAGCTTCGAGTCCATTTTTATCCTGGCCGGTCTGGCAACGGAATTATGACAACAAAAAACGATATCGCGGGCGCGGCGTCAACTGGCCTCGGGCCCCATTCAGCCCAGCCTGCTCCACCTTGCCGGAACATCTGGTCCGAAACTTACTGAATCTAAGAAGCATACTTGCAATTGCCTCCTACCTCCAGAGTGATACTCGGGGCAGCCATTTCTACTCCTCGCGCGGCAGCGCAAGCGGTGGGACGCCTGGCTGCCGGTTGCTGCGCCTGCGGATGCCTTGAATCAGCCGCTTTCTGCGCAGGGTCGCTCCCTGTCAGATCTGGGCATCGGTGGTGTTCGGCGGCATGCGTTGAGGTTGTTCGCCCGGCTCCTTGTCACGGGCGCCGTTACAGGGATTACAATCGATCCGGTCTTCGCGCCACTCCTGCTGCTCGAGCTGGCAGATTCCCGCGTAAGGCATATCTTCCTCCCGGTGGAGATACGCCCGCTACAAACCCCACCGCAGAATGGGAGAAGACGATCGGAGGATACTGAATCTCGATATGAGGCCGGGCGAGCGGAGCGCGACGACGGCGCGGCGCTCCGGTTTCCCACAGCGCGGCGGGGTGCCGGCTAGATTATGTTTGGAAGTTTCATGGTGGGCACGGCTGGGATTGAACCAGCGACCCCTACGATGTCAACGTAGTGCTCTCCCGCTGAGCTACGCGCCCTCACCATGGCAGGCGGCCGGGGCGGCAAGCGCTGCCCGAACCGGAACGGGGAGATAGCACCTGCCTCGCGGCTTGGCAAGTCCACCTGACATGTCCCAGGGCATGTCCCGGAGGGGTGTCGCGGGCCAGTTACCGCGCGCGCCGGCACACCGCCTCCGCCGGCTCCGGAAAACCCGCCGCTGCCGCCGAATTCGCGCGCGATCCAGGTGACAGCCCGCCCACTTTAGGCTATCCAAAACGGACTGTGCACGACCTGCCCGCCATCGAGCCCCGAGGGGGCGACCCGAGAGGGGAAGACGCGCGCGAAGCCGCGTCCTTCGAGGTTTTGCGTCCAGAGGCGCAGAGCCTGCCGCTGGTCGTCGCCTCGCCGCACAGCGGCCGCGCCTATCCCGAGGCCTTCCTCGCGGCTTCCAGGCTGTCGCCGCTCGACCTGCGCCGCTCCGAGGATTCCTTCGTCGACGAGATCTTTCTCGGCGCCGTCAAGCTTGGCGCGCCGCTGCTGCGTGCGCTCTTCCCGCGTGCCTATGTGGATCCCAACCGCGAACCCTATGAGCTCGACCCGGCGATGTTCGCCGGCCCGCTGCCGGACTATGTCAACCGCCGTTCGCCGCGCGTTTCGGCCGGACTTGGCACCATCGCCCGGGTGGTCGCCAACGGCGCCGAGATCTATCGCGAGCCGCTGGACTTCGCCGAGGCCCTGGCGCGAATCGAGCGCCACTACTGGCCCTACCACGCCGCCCTGAAGGACCTGGTGGAGCAAACCCGCGCCGCCTTCGGCTGCTGCATCCTGCTCGACTGCCACTCCATGCCGTCGAGCAACGACGTCAACCCCGACAGCGACGGCAAGCGGCCGCGCGGGCCCAAGGCGCTCGACGTCGTGCTCGGCAACTGCCACGGCGCGGCCTGCGCGCCGCGGGTCACCGACAGCGTCGCGGCGACGCTGGAGCGGCTGGGCTACAGCGTCGGGCGCAACGTCCCCTATTCCGGCGGCTTCGTCACCCGCCACTACGGCCGGCCCGAGGCCGGGCTGCACTCCCTGCAGATCGAGATCAACCGGGCCCTCTACATGGACGAGGAGGAGATCACGCGGAAATCCGGCCTGCGCTTCCTGGCCGAGCAGATGAACGAGGTGGTCCGGGCGCTGGGCGAGATCCCGCCGGAGACGCTGCGGCCCTAAGCCATGTCTCAGGCACGGCACAGCTCACCTTCCTCACCGCCGGTTTCGCTGCGCCCTGCCGCGGCGGAGGATTTCCACGCGATCGCCGAGATCTACGGGCATTTCGTGCTGCACGGCCTGGCCTCCTTCGAGGAGGTCGCCCCCGACGCGGCGGAGCTGCGCCGCCGCTGGCTGGCCCTGACGGAGAAAGACTATCCCTACCTCGTCGCCGTGCAGGGCGCGCACGTCCTGGGCTACGCCTATGCCGGACCCTACCGGCCGCGCCCGGCCTACCGCTTCACCGTGGAGAATTCCGTCTACGTGGCGCCGGACAACGGCCGTCACGGCCTCGGCGGCAGGCTACTCGACGCCTTGATCGCGGCCTGCGAGGCGGCGGAGTTCCGCCAGATGATCGCGATCATCGGCGACAGCGCCAACGCCGCCTCGATCGGCCTGCACCGCTCCCGCGGCTTCGTGGAGGTCGGCACCTTCAAGGATGTCGGGTTCAAGCACGGACGCTGGGTCGATTCCGTGCTGATGCAGCGCGCCCTCGGCGGTGGCGGCCAGACTCTGCCACAAAATCTCTAAGCTTTTGGAAAAAGGAAGAAAAAAGGGCCGCGCACATGGCGCGGCCCAAGTCTAGGGAGGAAACGCCATAGAGACGTTACGGATGGAGCGATGGCGGACGGCTATCGCCCCATACCGCACTGCACAATATGATTGCCGCGTGAGATTCTGGCAAACAAAAAGTGTATGCGGCTGAAATTATTTGTTTTTATTCCATCTCGGAAAAAGCCAAGTCTCTGTCATGACAAAGTATTTTGCGGCGCAGCATGATGAATACCCTTCGCTAAATGCCGCAAGACCCCGAGCAAGGAGAGCAGGATCTCCACAGCCGGCTGCGTCGGCTTGCTGCAGGCTTGCTCTAGGCTGAGCCCGCGCCGCGCAGCAGGGAGAGGATTTCCTGCGGAGACTCCGCCCATTTCGCCCAGTCCCGGGCCGTCAGGCCCCACCTGTTGCCCTGCGCCGGGTCGGCGCCGGCCTGAAGCAGGGTGGCGACCACCTCGGCATCGCCCTTGGCGGCAGCGGCCATCAGCGGCGTATTGCCGGCATCGCAGCTGCGTCCGCTCTCGGCGCCGCGCTCCAGCAGCAGTGCGACCAGGGCGAGATCGCCCTTGCCGGCGGCCGCGTAAAGCAGGCTGACGCCGCTGCCGTCGCGGGTCCCGGCATCCGCCCCGGCATCGAGAGCCCGTTGCAGCCCCTCCGCGTCGCCGCGGTCGATCAGTGCGAAGAGTTCGGCTTTCTCCATGCCCCCTACATGCGGCAGGGTTTTTGCAGCGGTCAAGTCCCTTCGCCCGGCCCTGTGGCATGGCGCGGAGGCCTCGGCTATAAGGGGGCGCTCGCACAGTTCCTCGGGGGGAAATCCGCAATGACCATAGACGTCGCGCGCGCCCGCGCCGAAACGCCCGGCTGCGCCCAGCGCACCCACCTCAACAACGCCGGCGCCGGGCTGATGCCGCAGGCGGTGCTCGACGCGCAGATCGCCCACCTGCGCCTGGAGGCCGAGATCGGCGGCTACGAGGCCCATGCCGCGGCCCAGGACAAGGTGGACGCGGCCTATGCCGCCGTCGCCCGGCTGCTCAACTGCGCCCCGACCGAGGTGGCGCTGATGGAAAACGCCACGGCGGCCTGGTCCGGCGCCTTCTCGGCCTTCACCTTCGAGCCGGGCGACCGCATCCTGACCGCCGAGGCCGAATATTCGGCCAATTTCATCGCCTATCTGCAGGCGGCACGGCGCTGCGAGGTAAAGATCGAGCCGGTGCCGAGCGAGGATAACGGCCAGCTGGACGTCGCCGCGCTGCAGAACATGATCGACGACAGGGTGAAGCTGATCGGCGTCACCCATGTGCCGACCAACGGCGGCCTGGTCAATCCGGCCGAAGAGATCGGCCAGGTGGCGTGCGCGGCCGGCATCCCCTACCTGATCGACGCTTGCCAGTCGGCCGGTCAGCTCGACCTCAATGTCGAGAAGATCGGCTGCGACCTGCTGTCGGTGACCGGCCGAAAGTATCTGCGCGGACCGCGCGGCAGCGGCTTTCTCTATGTCCGGCAGTCCTTCCTCGAGGCGCGCAACCTGGAGCCGGCAATCCTCGACATGCACGGCGCCGAGTGGGTCGAGCCGGACGACTACCGGGTGCTGCCAAACGCACGCCGCTTCGAGAACTGGGAGTTCAACTATGCCGCAGTGATCGGTCTCGGCGTCGCCGTGGACTATGCGCTCTCCTGGGGCCTGCCGGCGATCGAGGCGCGCGTTATCGGCCTTGCTGACAGCCTGCGCGCGCAGGCGGCGGAGATCCCCGGCATCGCGGTGCATGACCTGGGCACCAAGCGCTGCGGCATCTGCAGCCTCTCCAGCGACCGCGTGGACTCCAAGGAGATCAAGGCGAGGATGACGGAGCGCGGCATCAATACCTCGGTCAGTCCGCAGACCTCGACCCTGCTGGATACGCGCAAGCGGAACCTGCCGCCGGTGCTGCGCGCCTCGGTCCACTACTACAACAGCGAAGCGGAGGTGGAGCGCTTCATCTCCGCCCTGGCCGAAATCGCCGCTTAGCAGCCCACCACTACGCTTGCCTGTCGGCCTGGGTCTTTCCATACTCCGGCTGCAACCAAGCGGTGCGGGGGAAACGATGCACAGATGCTCATTTTGGCTGGCTGGCGCGCTCGGCGTTCTGAGCGCCAGCGGCGGCGCCCTGGCGCAGGAGCCCGTCGCCATCGTCGAGGAAGCCACCGGCAGCGAACCGGCGCTGCAGCTCTTCGATACCCTGGCGGAAGGCCAGGAAATCGCGCTGCAGGATGGCGGCTCCCTGGTGATCGGTTATTTCCGCTCCTGCATCCGCGAGAGCATCTCCGGCGGCCAGGTGGTAATCGGCAAGGAGGAAAGCCGGATCGCCGAAGGCTCCGTGACTCGCGAGACGGTTTCCTGCGCCGGCGGCGAGGCGACCCTTGCCGACAGCGAAGCTGCCGAAAGCGGCGCCCTGGTGCTGCGCGCGCCGCCGGAAGGCGGGGAGGAGAAGCCGCTCAAGGTCTTCTCCGCGACGCCGATCTTCCTGATCTCCGGCGCCGAGTCCGGCGAGCTGACGATTCGCCGCCTCGACCGCGCGGCGCAGGATGTCATGCTTCGCGTCCAGGACGGCGCGCTCGATCTCGAGCAGACCGGCCAGGCGCTGCGGATGGGCGGTCTCTACGAAGCCCGCTACGGCGAGCGCAGCGTCCGTTTCGAAATCGACCCGCGCGCGCGCCACCGCGGCGGCCCCATGATCGGCAGGCTGGTTCCGCTCTAGCGGCGATGGGCACCCGCAGGAGCGCCCTCCTCGCCGTCGCCGCCGCGCTCTCGATGACGGTCCTGATGCTGCTGCCGCCGGCGGAGCGCCTGCGCAGTCTGTCTATCGATTCCCTGTTCTGGTTGCGTCACCAGGTCTTCGAACCGCAGCAGCAGCCGGAGGACTCCCACGCCGTGGTCGTCGCCATCGACGAGGAGAGCTACCGGCGGCCGCCGCTCGAAGGCCTGCCCAAGGTGCTGTGGACGCCGCAGCTGGCGACGGTGATCGCTGCGCTGCTCGACAGCGGGGCCAAGGTGATCGGTCAGGACATCGTGCTGCCGACCATGGCCGAAGCCTTCCTGCCAGGCCGCGACCGGGACTACCTGCTGGCGCTGCGCCGGGGCGCGCAGGATGGGCGGATCGTTCTCGGCCGCATCCAGCACAGCGCGCAGCCGGTCTCGCCGCATCCCAGCCAGGCCTATGCCGTCGGGCCGGAGAACATCCGTCTGCTCAACCTGCATAGCGACCCCGACGGCATCGTGCGCGGGGTCCCGACTCGCTTCCAGCTGCGCCAGGGCGACCGCAAGGGCGAAGAGCCGGGGTTCGCGCTGGAACTGGCCGCGCGCTATCTCGACAGCGCGCCTGAGGCTCTGCAGCCGGAAACACCCAGGCTGCTGCTTAACTTCTCCGGCGGCGGGCGCGACATCCCGGTGCACAGCTTCGCCGACATCCTGGCCTGCGCCGAAGCCGGAGATAACGACTATCTGCGAAAGCATTTCGGCGGCAAGGCGGTGATCCTAGGGGCGGCCCTGGACAAGGAGGACCGCATCCTCACCTCGGCCCGCTTCGTCACCGCCGCCGACGGCGTCTGGTTCGCGCCGCGCTGCGTCCACCCGGTGATGGAAAGCCTCTATGCCGATACCCCGGTCAGACCCTCGATCCCCGGCACGCTGGTCTTCGCCACCGCCCTCAACAACCTCGCCGACGGCACCCAGCTCAAGCCGGCCGGGCGCGGCGTCACGGCCGGCGCGATCTGGCTGCTGGCCTTGGCCGCCGCACTGGTGCTGACGTTCGAGCGGCGGGCCGGCCGGGCGGCCGCCCTGGCGCTGGGACTTTGCCTCGCCTGGACGGCGCTGGCCACGGTCGCCTTTCAGTACCGGCAGGAGTTGCCGCTCTACCAGCCGATCCTTGCCGCGGCACTGACCTTCGGCCTCGTCCTCGCCCAGCGCTACGGGCTGCTCGACAGCCAGAAGCGGCAGCTGCGCCGCGCCTTCGCGCTCTACCTGCCGCCGGCGGTGATCGACCGCATGACCGCGGAGAACCGCCTGCCCGAGCTGGGCGGCGAGACCAAGGAGCTCTCGGTGCTGTTCTCGGACCTCGCCGGCTTCACCAGTCTCTCCGAGACTCTGCCGCCGGCCGAGGTCGTCGCCCTGATGAACCGCTATCTGACGGCGATGACCGATACCATCGAAGCCCAGGGCGGCTTCGTCGACAAGTTCGTCGGCGATGCGGTGATCGCGGTCTTCGGCGCGCCGCTGGAGGATCCCGACCACGCCCGCCACGCCGTCGCGGCGGCCTTGGCCTGCCAGGCACGCCTCGCCAGGCTGCGCGAAGAGGAAGGGCTCGACCTGCATATGCGGATCGGCGTCAACACCGGGCAGATGCTGATCGGCAACATCGGCTCCGCGCGGCGCTTCAACTACACGGTGATGGGTGACGCGGTGAACCTGGCGGCGCGTCTGGAGTCCGCCAACAAGGAACAGGGCACCGAGATCCTGGTCAGCGAAACGACCCGCGCCGCCTGCGGCGAAGCCTTCGCCTTCCAGGAGATCGGCCGGATCGCCGTCAAGGGCCGCGCGGCGGAAGTCACGGTCTATGCACCGTGCAACAGGGAAACCGCGGACTCGGCGTGAGGGCCGCCGCGGGACGGCGTGTCCGGGAGGTCCCGGCGCAGGCCTAGAATTTCCGCATTGAGCGAACTTGTACCGCCCCCACCTGTTTGGGAGGAAGGAGGTGACTCATGAAAAACGTCCTACTCCCCGTGGATATCTCCAAGGCGCAGTCCTGGAAGAAGTCGATCGACACGGCGACGGAGATCGCCCAGCGCGAAGGCGCAACGCTGCATGTGCTCTGGGTGGTTCCGGAAATCGAGTGGAACCTCAACAAGCACCCCGAGGACAACGAGCCGGAGCTGAAGAAATTCATTGCCGAGACGCTGCCCGAAGGGATCGAGGCGAAGCCCGTGATCCGCGCCGGCTCGGCGCATCGCGAGATTCGCGCCGCCGCCGAGGAGGTGAACGCCGACCTGATCGTCTTGGGCTCCCACGATCCCAAGCTGACCGACGACCTGATCGGCTCCAACGCCGCCAAGGTCGCCCTGCACAGCAAGTGCTCGGTCTACGTCGTCCGCTAGGGCGCGAGGCTCCCGCGCAGCACGATCTCGCCCTCGGTATCGGCGACCCAGAGATCGCCGCCCTTGCCGGCAAGCGCGAGCAGCCGGCCGGCGATGGCAGGCTTCTGCACGCGAAAGGAGAATCGCCGGGCCGGCGTTCCGGTGGCGCGTCCGGCGGCGCCGAGTAGCAGGGTCGCCAGTAGCGGGCCGTGGACGACCAGGCCGGGATAACCCTCCGCCTCCCGCACGTAGTCGGCATCGTAGTGGATGCGGTGGCTGTTGAAAGTCAGGGCCGAATAGCGGAACAGAAGCACCGGACCGGGCGTGACCTCCTGCCGCCAATCGGCGTGCTCCGGCGCCGTCTGAGCCCGGGCCGGCGGCGCGGTCCTGTCCGGCGCCGCGCGATAGACGATGTCGTGCTCCTCGCTGACGGCGGTTTGCCCGCCGGGAGGACCGATTTCATGCTTCACCGTGACGAAGGCGAGCGGGCCGGAGCGGCCCTGCTTCTGCGTTACGCTGGCGATGGCCGAGCGGCGCTGCACCGCTTCGCCGAGGCGTAGCGGCGCATGGAAGGCGATCCGCCCGCCGGCCCACATCCGGCGCGGCAAGGGCAGCGGCGGCAGGAACTCGCCCCGAGCTGCATGGCCGTCCAAGCCCAGGCTTTCGCTCGCCGCAACCTCCCAGAAGTACAGCCAGTGCCAGAGCGGCGGCAGGGCGTCGCCGGCCGTCAGCGGCGGCCGCGGATCGCCCAGCGCCGCCTGCATCGCCTGCGCCCGGGCCAGGTCCAGGGTGTCTTCGGCGTCGCGAGTTGTGCCGATCCAGCTCTCGAAGGCGCTCATGTCGCGAACTCCTGGCGCAGCGCGGCGCCCTGCTCATCCAGGGCCGGGACCCGCCGCAGCGCAGCGCTCTCCTCGCCGGCAATCCGCGCCGGCGGCGCCACGAGCTCGATCTCGCCGGAGGGCGTCGGCAGGGTGGCGCGGCGCAGCTGGGGATGGACCGCGAGGTCGGCAACTTCATTGAGCGTGCCGAAGGCGATCTTCGCCGCCAGCAGCTTCGAGGTCAGAGCGCTGCGATCGAAGCGGCTGAAAACGCTGGATATCTCGGCGTCTAGCGCTGCCCGGTTGGCAACCCGCCTGCTGTTGCTGCCGAAGCGGGGATCGCTGGCCAGCTCCGGCTTCTCCAGCACCTCGGCGCAGAGCCGGGTCCACTCCCGCTCGTTCTGGATCGAGATCACCAGCTCGCCGTCGCTGGCCGCATAGGCGCCGTAGGGCGCGATCGAGGGGTGGTTGAGCCCGACCCGCTGGGGCGCCCCGCCGCCGTAGATCTGGTGCAGCAGCGGCACGGTCATCCAATCGGCCAGGGCATCGAAGAGAGAAACCGACAAGGCTCGGCCCTCGCCGCTCTCACGCCGCGCGATCACGGCTTCCAGCACCGCCATATAGGCATACATCCCGGCGGCGATATCGCAGACCGAGACGCCGACCCGGCCCGGCCCCTCGGGCCGCCCGGTGATCGCCGCCAGGCCGGTCTCCGCCTGCACCAGCAGGTCGTAGGCCTTCATCTCGGCGTAGGGGCCCTCTTCGCCATAGCCGGAAATATCCAGGGTGATCAGCTCGGGCCGCGCGGCGCGCAGCGCTTCGCTCCCGAAGCCGAGCCGCGCCATCGCGCCGGGCGCAAGATTTTGGATCACCACGTCCGCCTCGGCGATCATTCGCTTCAGGACGGCGCGGTCCTCCTCCGTCTTCAGATCGAGGGCGACGGACTCCTTGCCCCGGTTGAGCCAGACGAAGTAGGCGCTCTCGCCCTTGGCTGCCGTGTCGTAGCCGCGCGCGAAGTCGCCCTCGGGCCGCTCGACCTTGATCACCCGCGCGCCGGCCTCGGCCAGCCTGCAGGAGCAGTAGGGCGCGGCCACGGCCTGCTCGACCGCGACCACCAGCAGCCCGTCCAGCGGCGTGCCGGCCACCTCAGTAGCTCCGGGGCAGGCCGAGGACATGCTCGGCGATGTAGGCCAGGATCAGATTCGTCGAGATCGGCGCCACCTGATAGAGCCGCGCCTCGCGGAACTTGCGCTCGACGTCGTACTCCTCGGCGAAGCCGTAGCCGCCGTGGGACTGCAGGCAGATCTCCGCGGCCGCCCAGGAGGCTTCCGAGGCCAGCAGCTTGGCCATGTTGGCTTCCTTGCCGCAGGGCGCGCCGGCGTCGAACAGCGCCGCCGCCTCGCGCACCATCAGCCGCGCCGCCGCTCCTTGCGCGTAGGCGCGGGCGATCGGGAACTGGATGCCCTGGTTCTGGCCGATCGGCCGGCCGAAGACCTGACGGTCGCTGGCGTAGTCGCGCGCCGTCTCGACGAACCAGCGGCAGTCGCCGATGCACTCGGCGGCGATCAGGATGCGCTCGGCGTTCATGCCGTCGAGGATGTAGCGGAAGCCCTCCCCCTCCTCGCCGATCAGGCTGTCCTCCGGCACCCAGAGGTCGTCGATGAAGATCTCCGTGGTGGCGTGGTTCAGCATGGTGCGGATCGGCCGGATCTCGACCCCGTTGCCGAGCGCCTCGCGCAGGTCGACCAGAAAGACCGAGAGCCCCTGGCCGCGCTTCTCCACCTCCTCCAGCGGCGTGGTGCGGGCCAGCAGGATCATCAGGTCGGAATGCTCGGCCCGGCTGATCCAGACCTTCTGGCCGTCGATCCGGTAGCCGCCCTCCTCGGGTACCGCCGTGGTGCGCAGGCTCAGGGTGTCGGTGCCGCTGCCCGGCTCGGTGACGCCGAAAGCCTGCAGCCTGAGCGACCCCTCGGCGATGCCCGGCAGGTAGGCATCCTTCTGCGCCGCGCTGCCATGCCGCAGCAGCGTGCCCATGGTGTACATCTGGGCGTGGCAGGCGGCGCCGTTGCCGCCGGAGGCGTGGATCTCCTCCAGGATCGCCACCCCGGCGGCGAGCGGCAGACCGCTGCCGCCATAGCTTTCGGGAATCAGCGCCGCCAGATAGCCGGCGTCGGTCAGGGCGGCGACGAATTCCTCCGGATAGGCGCGCGCCCGGTCCTTCTCCTGCCAGTAGCTGCCGGGGAACTGCCCGCAGAGGGCGCGCACGCCGCGGCGGATATCCTCGAAGTCCTCGCTCATGCCGCGAGTCTAGCGAAGGATTGAGCCGCCCGCATCCCGCCTATAGGCTGGCGCGGAACGAAAACGGAGAGAAACCCGATGTCCGGCCTGCCGGTGATGCCCCACAAGGACGTACTGCTCGAAACCCTGGAACTCGAGGACAGGCGGATCCTGGACATCGGCTGCGGCGACGGCAAGCTGGTGCGGATGATGGCGCATCGCGGCGCCGAGGCAGTCGGACTGGAACCCTCCCAGGAGCGTCTGAAAGCCTGCCGCGCCGCGGAGTCCCTTCCCGGCGCCAGCTACGTCGAGGGCGGCGGCGAAAGCCTGCCCTTCGACAGCAGCGAGTTCGACGCCGTCGTGATCTTCAACTCGCTGCATCACATTCCCGGCGAGGCCATGGCCGCCTGCCTCGCGGAGTCGGCGCGGGTTCTCCGGCCCGGCGGCGAGCTCTGGGTGCTGGAGCCGATCGCCGAGGGCCCCTATTTCGAGGTGATGCGCCCAGTCGAGGACGAGACCGAGGTGCGCGCCCTGGCCTACGCGGCGCTGCAGAACATCGGCCCGGCCTTCTCCCCGATCGAGGAGCGGGTCTACGCCGCGCCAAGCCGCTACGACGACTTCGAGAACTGGGTCAGGGAGATCCTCGCCGTCGACCCCGCCCGCGCGGAGATGCTGGCCGAGGTCCGCAGCCTGGTCGCCGGGCTGTTCGAGCAAAACGCCGAGAAGCGCGCCGACGGCTACCACTTCGCCCAGCCGAGTAGGCTGATGCGGTTTCGGCGGGTTTGAGGATAACTATCTGATAATTGGCACTCGAAACGGGATATCAATCTCGATTCGAAGGCGAATCTCACGTCATTTGTGCGCTCTGTAGGTGTGTCCTCAAGCGAATATTTTATTCGCTCGATTCCAGGCTAGGATGATAAGTCTTAACACTCGCATTTGGAGAAGACCTAATAGACATGTTCGGAAATTTTAAATGGCTCGCATCACATCGCTGAAACTCCAAAGGGTCAACGCTGCAACGATTAGCGCGGCCGGTGCGCGCTACACCCCTTCATTGGACGAAGCTGCTCCTAATCTCGAAATCCAATCCCTTTTGCACGCAATCGAAGCACTGGCGTTATCCGATTCGCACTGCAAAAACTTGGCGTCACTCGCTGAAGATCTTGAAAAAGCCTGGAAGCAATCGCCACAATCTATCAAGAAGCTCTTCTCTCGCCGGAGGCTCACTCCTAAAAAACTGATCGCGCTCCTAACGCAACTCGTCAAGGAGACCCCTGGAACGTCCGAACGCACGCTAAGCCTGATTAAACGAACCTTGAGCATCATAGACGAGCGGCTAAGTAGCTACCAACAAAGATTATGGGAGAAACAAAGCGAAAAAGAAGGCGATCTCAACGGGAAACAAAAAGAGCAGTTGGAGTCCGAGCTCTACTGGCTGCGAAAGATAATATCGGCTGTATCTGACGTCGCAAAATGGGTCCGCTCGCCAGAGTTCGAGCTTGTTATGACAAACAGGATGTTCATGCGCGGGGAATGGGGCAGTGGAAAGACACATTTCCTATGCGATTTTACAGAGCAGCGGCAGCAAAAAGGTATGCCGACGCTGCTCTTGCTAGCACATCATCTCCCAAACGAACCAAACCCCCTCAATGCTATCTGTCGCGTAACCAGCTTGGCGCCCAACCCCGAAGAGCTTTTGAACGAGTTAGACCGTTTGGGAAAGAAGGCGGATGGGCGTGCGCTTATCATTATCGACGGCATCAACGAAGCGGATCGCGCAAATTGGCGGAAGGTGATAGCACCTCTCGCGAGGCAGGTAAGACGTTACGCGCACGTCGGACTCGTCCTCAGTTGTCGCACGCCCTTCCAGCAGCAGCTGCTAGACGAGCGGTCGAGGAAGCTCTACGTCCACACTAGGCACATTGGCTTCGAGGAGATCGAATTCGACGCCCAGCGCGAATTCTTCCGATACTATCGTATTCCCAATCCTCATGTACCCCTGCTTGTTTCTGAGTTTTCTCGTCCGCTATTCCTAAAAATCTTTTGCTTGTCACTTTCTGGAAAAACGAAAACGACAAAGAGCCGAGGCATTAACGCGATTGCATCCGGTCAGAAAGGGATGACAAAAATATTTGAGGACTTCGTCGTAGATATCGGAAATAAAATTGAAGCGGATTTTAATTTACCACACAAGACCTGCTGGAACGTTCTCAAAGGTAATTTCGTTGACGCAAGAAATGCAAAGGTTGGTATCGCCGTCACGATGGCGAACGGACCCCGTGACTATGTGACGCGCGCTGAGTGCGAAACCATCCTGCAAGTATGGACAGGATGGAATGATATAAAATCTATCAAAAAACTTCTCCAGCGCCTCATAACAGATGGCCTGCTCGCTGAGGATGTCATGTGGGAGGATGAAGCAGCCCAAGACATCGTTCGGCTGCCCTACCAACGATTCAGCGACCACCTCATCTGTCGCCACCTTCTTGAAACTCATCTCCGCTCCAATACCGAGCTCGAAATTCGGCAGTCATTCTTTCGGAACCGCCCACTGGGGAGGATCTTTGAGCCAGACGATTGGGGAGGCACCTACCGCATGCCAGGCATTGCCTCTGCGATCATGCTTGAGTTTCCAGAGCGAGTTAAACGGGTCCTGCCAGCTGCAGAACGCGAGTTAGTCTTTTATCTACCCAAAAGGGTGCAGCTATTGATGCCTTTGGTTGATACCTTCCTAGAAGGCTTGCTCTGGCGGACGAAAGATTCCTTTTCTCGACAAACAAATCATGTCGTTTCTACGCTCCTCAAGGTGAATGATCGGGATATCCAGGTACAGACACTCGAAACATTGGTGTGCCTCGCCTCGCGGCAAAACCATCCATACTCGGCGAAGCGTTTGGTTAGATATTTGAAGGGTTTCTCACTTCCGGATCGTGACCTCAACTGGAGTGAGTTTCTCAGATCGGCAGAATCATCGTCTGCCGTCTATAGGCTCTTGGATTGGCTGGATATCAAAAACCGAGTTACCTTGACAGGCCCCACAGCGCTCAATCTGGCTCGTCTTTGTGCAATGTTCTTGACAACCACCAATAGGCCACTCAGGGATCGGACCACCAAAGCACTCGTACTCTTGGGAGAGGTATCACCAAAAGCCTTGTTCAAGACAGTATTGCAGCTGCTAACGTTTAATGATCCTTACGTGCAAGAGCGTATGCTCGCAGCCGCATACGGCGTCGTCATGCGACGTTGGGCCGTCGCAGACCACGGTTTTATTCGAGAGGCTACTGAGTTAGCAACCGCGCTCTATGATGCGATGTTTGCTCCAAGAGCTCCGCACGCAACTACCCACATTCTAACGAGGGATTATGCCTTGGGCGTTATCCATCTCGCACAGAAGATGGACACCCAATGCTTAGGGCGGCGAAGTCTTGATCGGATCACTCCACCTTTTCCTAAGAGCCACGCTCCGATACCGCCTCCAAGATCGATCCGGGAAGGCTACTGTGTAGCTGCCGATAGCGCTATCAGGATGGACTTTGGGAACTACACTGTCGGTCGATTGTTAGCTTCTCGCAGAAACTATGATTCTGAGCACAAGGAGTATCGAGGTGTCCTTCGTCAGATTAAATGGCGGATACTGGACTTAGGATACTCTGAGGCGAGGTTTCAACAGATCGACGCCAACGTCAGCTCTGCCAACTTTCACCATGGCCGCTCTGAGAATGGACATAAGATAGACCGATACGGGAAGAAATATTCCTGGATCGCCTTTTTCGAGGTTAGCGGTATGCGCGCAGATCGAGATATGCTGCCACACTACAACGAAGATCGACGGACATCAGCTTGTGACATCGATCCGAGTTTTCCCGAGCCAGCTCCCGTGTGGCGCCCACCACATAAACCGTACTTCCGGCGGTCTACGAAAGATCCAGTTAGGTGGATGCGTAGTGGTGCAACGCCAAATTATAAGCCTCTTATCCAGATGCCGAAAGTCGATGCTACTGCTGGGCCGTGGGTACTCCTTGGCGGTTTTATCTTGGAAAACGCACCCGAAGATGGAAGGGAAGTTTTCACCTTTCTGAGGGGTTTGCTGATTGCGGAGAATTATATCGCACGCTTGCGTTCACGTTTCATGTCCATCGAGTATCCAGGGAATCAGGCGATTCCTGATATTCCACAACATCATTATATCTATGCCGGTGAAATTCCATGGGCGAACAATTTTGCTGGTGATTTGCGCACCAGAAGCGGTCGTGTGCATCGCGACATGCGGAATGTCTTTGAAAGCTATAAAGTTAGGTTCGTTCGTAAAAGGAGGGGTGAACTAAACCCTGAAGAGCGCAAGACGTTTCGGCAACAACAGCGCCAAGCCGAACTCCTGCAACATCTATCCATGATAACTCACGGTGATGAGGGTGCTACCAGCTCCCCTAAGAGCAATACTCAGGATAACGTGGAATTTCGTTGGAATGAGAAGATACCAGGCGTTCCCGTCGAGCTACCAGTCGTTTCATACGCATGGGAAAGCTATCACAGTACTCAGAACAAAGCCGGCGCGATTGACTATCCTTCTCCTTCTATATGCAAAAGACTAGATCTACGAAACACTGATGATATGGTTGACCTAGTCGACCCCAGGGGAAAGCCGGCTACGCGATATCGCGTGTTCAATAAGGATTCCGATTTCAGCAAATCGCACCTATTGTACCTGCGAAAGGATCTGCTCTATGCATACCTACGGCAGACCCGACAACGCATCGTGTGGCTTATGTGGGGCGAGCGCTCAATTCACTACTCACAATTCGAGCAGATGCGTCCGCAACTTCAGCCTGTGCTGGATAAGCACGCACACATCCACCGCAGGATGTCAATCGGACGAATGGAGTAACGGTCGAAAGCGATCTCGTTTCTAGGAATTTCTCAAGGTAGGGTCCTCAACACTCGCCCCTACCCCCACAACTCCGGCCTGGGCGGGGCGATCTCGCTGCCGGTGATGTCCAGCGCCTCGGGGCGGTCGCGGTCGAGCAGCAGGGGGCCGTCGAGGTCCACGACCTCCGCGCCCTGGGCGAGCAGCACCGCCGGCGCCATGGCCAGCGAGGTGGCCAGCATGCAGCCGACCATGATGCCGAAGCCCGCCGCCTCGGCCTCGGCCTTGAGCGCCAGGGCCTCGGTCAGCCCCCCGGTCTTGTCGAGCTTGATGTTGACCAGGTCGTAGCGCCCCTCGAGCGCCGCCAGGGTCGCACGGTCGTGGCAGGACTCGTCGGCGCAGAGCGGCACCAGGCGTTCGATCCCGGCCAGCCCGGCGTCTTCGCCCACGGGCAGCGGCTGCTCGATCATCGCAACGCCGAGCGCGCGCAGCTCCGGCGCGGTGGCCTGATACGCCTCGAGGGTCCAGCCCTCGTTGGCGTCGACCACGAGCTTGGGATTCGGCGCCGCCTTGCGCACCGCGCGCACCCGGTCGAGATCCTCCGGCCCGGCGAGCTTCAGCTTGAGCAGAGGCCGCTCGGCCTGGGCGGCGGCGGCCTCGGCCATGATCTCGGCGCTGTCGAGCGAGAGGGTGTAGGCGGTGGTCACGCTGCCGGGCTTGTCCAAGCCGGCCAGCCGCCAGACCGGGGTACCCGCCAGCTTGGCCTCCAGATCCCAGAGCGCGCAGTCCAGGGCGTTGCGCGCCGCGCCGGCGGGCAGCGCCTGTTGCAGCGCCGCGCGATCCATGCCGCCCTCGATCTCGCCGCGCTGTGCCTCGATCGCCGCGATCACGCCATCCAGGCTCTCGCCATAGCGGCTGTAGGGAACGCATTCGCCGCGCCCGCGCGCGCCGCCGCGGCTGAGCTCGACGACCACCACCTCGGCCGCCGTCTTGGCGCCGCGGGAAATCCGGAAGCTGCCGCGGATCGGCCAGGATTCGCGGCGCAGGGTGAGCCGCGTCATGCCTAGGCCAGGGCGTCGACGATAGGATCGACGCCCTGCTTGACCGGATCGACCGCCGGCAGGCCGTGCTGATCGGAGAGCTTCTTCAGGTAATCCTCGGCCTCGCCCGCCGCCAGCCCCGAGGTGTTGACGGCGATGCCGACGAAACGGACCTCGGGGTTGGTCAGCTGCCCGCACTCGATGTTGCGCTGCATGCAGAGATCGAGCGGCGGCAGCTTGTAGCCGGGCAGGCCGCGCATATGCGGGCGGGTCGGCTCGTGGCAGAGCACCAGGGCGTCGGCCTGGCTGCCGTGCAGCAGGCCGAGGCTGACCCCGGCGAAGGAGGCGTGGAACAGCGAACCCTGCCCCTCGATCAGGTCCCAGTGGTCGTCGTCGTTGGCCGGCGCCAGCCACTCCACCGCGCCGGAGATGAAGTCGGCGACCACCGCATCGACCGAGACGCCGCTGCCGGCGATGAAGATGCCGGTCTGCCCGGTGGCGCGGAAATCGGCCTTCATGCCGCGGCCGCGCATGGCGTGCTCCAGCGCCAGGGTGGTGTACATCTTGCCGACCGAACAGTCGGTGCCGACCGCCAGCAGGCGCTTGCCGCTGCGCTTCTCTCCGCTGGCGACGGAGAAATTCTGGGTGGGATGGCGCACGTCGAACAGCTTGCGGCCGTACTTCTCCGCCGCCTGCTTGAGCGCCGGGACGTCGTTGAGCCGGTTGTGCAGCCCGGCGGCGACATCCATGCCGCGCGACAGCGCCTCCTCCAGCACCTCGATCCAGCTTTCCGAGATCACGCCGCCGCGGTTGACCACCCCGGCGATCACGGTCTTCACGCCGGCGGCGGCGGCCGCCTCGACCGTCATCTCCGGCAGGCTGAGATCGGCCTTGCAGCCGGGCAGGCTCAGCTGCCCGAGACACCAGTCGGGGCGCCAGTGCGCGACGCCGATCGCCGTCTTGGCGCCGAGCTGGTCCGGCGCATCGCCGAGAAACATCAGATAGGGGTGCGCAATCGCCATGCCGCGGGCCCTCCCAAAGCAGTAAATCCAAGCCTGAACGCCGCCCTTATAGCGCAAGGCTGTTGTGAATGCGCGGCCTCTTTCGAGGTGTGCAGGCAAGCGGTTATAGTCGCCAGATCCGAATGAAATCCCGAGAGATCGCAGAGATGTTCACCACCCGCCCGGAACTGCGCGGCACCTTCGGCGCCGTCGCCTCGACCCACTGGCTGGCTTCGGCCGCGGGCATGGCCCTGCTGGAGCGCGGCGGCAACGCCTTCGACGCCGCGGTCGGCGCCGGCTTCGTGCTGCAGGTGGTCGAACCGCATCTCAACGGCCCCGGCGGCGAGGTGCCGATCGTCCTGCGCAGCGCCGCAACCGGCAAGATCGAGGTGATCTGCGGCCAGGGCAGCGCGCCGGCCGGCGCCACCATCGCCCACTACAAGAGCGAAGGCCTGGACATGGTGCCCGGCTCAGGCCTGCTGGCGACAGTGATCCCCGGCGCCTTCGACGCCTGGATGCTGATGCTGCGCGATCACGGCACCCTGGAGCCTTCGGAGGTGATGGAGTTCGCCCTGGGCTATGCCGAAGGCGGTTTTCCGCTGGTACCGCTGATCCGCGACACCATCGAGACCGTGGCCGATCTCTTCCGCGACGAATGGACCACCTCGGCGGATCTCTACCTGCCCAAGGGCAAACTGCCCGAGGCGCGGCAGCTGTTCCGCAACCGCACCCTGGCCGGCACCTACCGGCGGCTGATCGCCGAGGGCGACTCGGCGGGGCACAGCCGGGAACGGCGGATCGACGCGATGCGCGAAGCCTGGCGCGAAGGCTTCGTCGCCGAGGAGATCGAACGCTTCTGCCGCAAGACCGAGGCGATGGACACCTCCGGCGAGCGCCACCGCGGGGTATTGACCGGCGACGACATGGCCGGCTGGGAAGCCAGCTACGAGGCGCCGCTGACCTACGACTACCACGGCTGGACCGTCTGCAAGGGCGGCCCCTGGAGCCAGGGTCCGGTGTTCCTGCAGCAGCTCGCCCTGCTCAAGGGCTTCGATCTCGACGGCCTGGACCCGCAAGGCCCGGAATTCGTCCATACCCTGACCGAATGCGCCAAGCTCGCCTTCGCCGACCGCGAGGTCTACTACGGCGACCCGGCCTTCACCGAAGTGCCGATGGAGACCCTGCTCTCCGACGCCTACAACGACGCGCGGCGCAAGCTGATCGGCGCGGAAGCCTCCCTGGAGCTGCGCCCCGGCGAGATTGCCGGCAGGCAGACCGCCATGGACCACCTGCTGGCGGAGCGCCCCGACGCCGAGAAGTTCGACGCCCTGGGCAGCGGCGAGCCGACCACCAGCGCCAACGGCGCCAGCAAGGGCGACACCTGCCATATCGACGCGATCGACCGCTGGGGCAACATGGTCTCGGCCACGCCGTCGGGCGGCTGGCTGCAGTCCTCGCCGGTGATCCCCGCGCTCGGCTTCTGCCTCAACAGCCGGGCGCAGATGTTCTGGCTCGAGGAAGGTCTGCCGGCGAGCCTGGCGCCGGGCAAGCGGCCGCGTACCACCCTCTCGGTCAACCTGATGCTGAAGGACGGCGAGCCGACCATGGTCTGCGGCACGCCGGGCGGCGATTACCAGGACCAGTGGACCCTGGCGATGTTCCTGCGCCACATCCACTGCGGCCTCAACCTGCAGGAGGCCATCGACACCCCGGCCTTCCAGACCAACCACATGCCCTCCTCCTTCTGGCCACGCGCCGCCGACCTTGGCAGCCTGTCGCTGGAGGAGCGCTTCCCGGAAGAGACCATGACCGCGCTGGAGGTGCGCGGGCATCGGGTGAAGCGGGTCGATCCCTGGTCGCTCGGCCGGGTTTCCGCTGTGGCCCGGGAAAAGGATCCCTCGGGATCGATCCAGATCAAGGCGGCGGCCAATCCCCGTTTCATGCAGGGCTACGCCGTGGCGCGATGAGCCCGCCTCCGCCTCCCGCCGGTACTCCTGCTGGGACTCCTGCCGGGCCGCACCGCAGGGTCTGGCGCCTCGCCGGACCAATCATCCTGTCCAATCTTTCGGTACCTCTGCTCGGCGCCGTCGATACCGCCGTGATGGGTCACCAGCCCGACGCCGCCTTCGTCGGCGCGGTGGCGGTCGGTGCGCTGATCTTCAGCCTCGTCTATTGGAGTTTCGGCTTCCTGCGGATGGGCACCACCGGCTTTACCGCCCAGGCCGACGGCGCCGGCGACGATGCCGAGCTGCGCGCCGCCCTGGCCAGGCCGATGCTGCTCGCAGGGGCCTTCGCCCTGGCCATCCTGCTGCTGCAGTGGCCGATCGCCGAGCTCGCCTTCGGCCTGATCGGCCCAAGCGCAGCGGTCGACAGCCTCGGGCGGATCTACTTCGAAATCCGCATCTGGGGCGCGCCGGCGACCCTGATGACCTACGCGCTGCTCGGCTGGCTGCTCGGCGTCTCGCGGGCGCGCGACGTGCTGCTGCTGACGGTCACCCTGAACGGCATCAACATCGCGCTGACTCTGTTTTTCGTGCTGAAGCTGGAATGGGGGATCGCCGGAGCCGCCTGGGGCACGCTGATCGCCGAGTACCTGGCGCTGGCGCTGGGTTTCGGCCTCGCCGCGTCGGAGCTGCGGCGGCGCGGCGGTCGCTGGGAACTGCCGCGGATACTCGATCGCTTACGCCTGATCGCCCTGTTGCGGGTCAATTTCGATATCTTCGTCCGCACCCTCTGCCTGGAGGCCGCCTTCGCGGTCTTCCTGACGATCTCAGCCAAGTTCGGCGATACCCGGCTGGCCGGCAACGCCATCCTGATGCAGCTGCAGACCTTCGTCGCGCACGGCCTGGATGGCTTCGCCCACGCCGCCGAGGTCCTGGCCGGCAGCGCCTTCGGCGCGCGAAACCGCGCGACCTTCCGCAGGATGGTCGAGGTCTCGACTCTCTGGGCGGCCGCTTTGGCCCTGGCGGTCAGCGCGTTCTACTTCCTTTTTGGCGGCGTCCTCCTGACGCTGTTCACCGACATCCCGGAGGTCCGAGCGGCGGCGCTGACCTACCTGCCCTGGCTGGCCCTCTCGCCGATCGTCTCGGTCTGGTCCTTTCAGCTCGACGGCATCTTCATCGGCGCCACCCGTACCGGCGACATGCGCAACGCCATGATCGCCTCGCTGCTGATTTTCCTGCTCGCCGCCGCTCTGCTGGTGCCGCCGCTGGGGAATCACGGCCTGTGGATCGCCTTCCTGATCTTCATGGCGGCCAGGGGCGTCACCCTCGGCCTGTTCTATCCCAGGCTGGAGCGCGCGAGCGCGGGCTGATTTTTTTAAGACGCTTCCCCAAAAAGGCGCCGGCCGGATTGGGGAATCCGGCCGGCTGTTGGGGGCGCCGGGAGCCTGACTGAGCCCAATGGGTCACATTGGCTGGTGGGGTGACTGTTCTTGCTCTTGCGAGCGCCCTGGAAAGATGGTGTTGGGGCCTTCCAGGAAGAACGTCGGGCTCTCTCCCGCCGCAGGTGCAAGCAAACCCTAGAACGGCAGTGCCAGGCTGTGTTGTGCCATGGCTGTGACATTGAATTTTATTTTTGGAATCAGCGCGAAAGCGGCAGGCGGACGATCACGCGCAGGCCGCCGCCCGGCGCATTCTCGGCGCGCACGCCGCCGCCAACCGCCTCGAGGTTGCGGCGCACGATCCACAGGCCGATCCCGCGGTGCTGGCCGTCCTCGTCGCGCCCCTGGTACTCGGCTTCGGCTTCGGCGCGCAGGGAGACGTATCGCTCGAAGATCCGCTCCAGGTGCTGGGCCGGAACGCCGGGGCCGCGGTCGCGCACTGACAGCACGGCCTGGCGGCCGTAGATCTTGAGATCGACCTGAATGTCGCCGCCCGACTTGGAGACGCTGATCGCGTTGTCGATCACGTTCTCCAGCACGGTTTCCAGCAGATCCTCGCTGGCGCGCACCACCACGCCCTGCTGCAGATCGGCGCGGATCCGCAGGTTCCGGCTGACCGCCGGCTCCTGATAGGAGGAGAGCAGCCGGCTCGCGAGACGCGAGAGATCGACCAGTTCGCGCGGCGGATCGAGCAGCTCCGCCACGGTCTCGTCGAGCTCGCGCGAAGAGGCGACCAGGTGGTCGAGGCGGTCGAGCGACTTCTCGATCACTTCCAGCGCCCGCTGTCCCCTGCTGTTATCCTCCGGCACGATACGGCGCAGCGGCTCGAGAGACTGCCGGGTGATGGCGATCGGCGTCTTGAAGGCGTGCGCGTTGTCTTCCGAGGCGCGGCGGATGTCGTCGGCCGAGTCCTGCAGCGAGCGGGTCATCCGGTCGAGCTCCTCGGCCACCACAGAAAGCTCGGGCACGCGGTTGGCGGTGACGAAACCCTCGACCGGCGCCTTGCCGATGGAGATGCCCCGGGCCAGATTGCGGAAGCGCATCAGGTTGCGCCAGATGCCGAAGAAGATGACAATGGTCAGCAGCGCAATGCCGACATAGATCATCGCGGCGACGCGCACTTCCCAGGTTTTCCAATAGGGCTGGCCGATCGAAGTGCCGAGGAAGGCGCCGCTGGCGTGCGCCGTCACCACCACCCAGCAGCCAGACTCCGTGGTCACCGGGGAGATCGAGGTCAGCAGTTCCTCCTGTCCCTCGGCCGTTTTATGCCGCAGAGCGATGGGCGCGTTGCCCTCGCAGGTCTCGACCAGCTTGTCGAGCACGCCGCGCTCGATCAGCCGCTGGCGTTCCTCCTCCAGGGTTGCGGGCGGCACCGGCGGCTCGGCGGCGACGAAATAGAAGTCCTCCACGCCGCTTTCGGCGCGCGGCAGGAAGAGCACCTTGACCCCGGTCTGCACGGTCGCCAGCTTGGCCACCGCCTTGGGCAGCTCGGTGAGCGGCTGCGAACCTTCGAGCTGCAGCAGCGGTTCCAGATTTTCCGCGATCAAGCGGCCCTGCTCGCGCAGGCTTTCCAGCAGCAGCGCCTGCTTCTCGGCGTCGGCCTTCTGGAATTCGATATAGAGCGCCGCCGGCATCGCCAGGAAGACGAAGAGCAGCAGGATCAGCTTGGTCACCAGGGAGCGCGAGAAGCGCCGCAGGCCATCGAAGAACGCCGCCAGCCCGGGGAGCTTGAGGGCCAGCTTGGAGCGGCTTCGGCTAGCCCGGTGCTCGCTGACCGTGACGGCCATCAGTCGTCGTCCTTATCGTCGTCCACCGAAGCGTCCGCGGCCCGCTCCTCCTCGGCCGAACGCCAGCGATAGCCGAAACCGGGATAGTTCTCGATCTGGTCGAAGCCGCTGTCGACATCGCGAAACTTCTTACGGATCCGCTTGATGAAGGCGCGCACATTGGCGCGGAAACCGTCGGCGCCATACCCGGCGATGAAGTCCTTGCCGCGCACCAGATCGTAAATCTGACGATAGGTGACGTCTTCGCCAGGGCGCTCTGCCAGGAAGGAGACGATGGAGAACTCGGTCAGGGTGAGGTCGACCTGCACGTCGCGCCAGAAGGCGCGCTTGATATCGTGCTTGAGCTCCAGGTGCCCTTGGATCACCGCTCCCAGGGAGGATTCCTGCGGCGTCGCCTTCGGGCCGTTGGTGATCAGTTTCAGGCGCTGCAGAATGATCGGCAGGCGCCGCGACTTATCGATGAAATCGACGGCGCCGAACTTCAGGGCGGCTTCCTCGTAGATCTCGTCGCTGAGCACCGTCAGGAAGATCACCGGCACGTTGTGATCGGCCTCGCGCAGCTGGCGCAGCACGCCGAGGCCATCGAGCACCGGCATGCGCCAGTCGAGCAGCACGGCGTCTGCCTCGCCGGCCGAGCGGCCGTTGCGCCCGAGCAGATAGTCCAGAGCGTCGTCGCCGTTGTCGAAATCGACGATCTCGTAGCCTTCCTCGACCAGGTTCAGGCCGAGGGATTCGCGGAACAGATCGTCGTCGTCGACCAGGGCGATCTTTTTGGCGCTGCCTTCCTGAGAGGCGGGTTGCAGAGACACGGCTCGATTACTCCACGGGTTGGCTTGTCGGGGCTTGCGGCGCCGCGGGCACTTCCGCGGCGGCGCGCCGGGCACTGGCGTTCTGGGCGATCAGGGTGGTGAAGCAGCGGCTGCGGTCCTCGACGGTCATCGCAGCTTCGGTGTCGGCGTCCCCCGCCGACGCCGGCTGTTCCACAGCCGCGCTGGCATCCCGGGGGGCCTGCGGCGCGACTTGATTCTGACCGGGGCCCTTGACTTCATAAGCCAGGGCGCGGAAGTCCTCCCCGCCGACCCTGGGATAGAAGAAGATCGAGAGCACGCATTCCTGCCCGTGGTAGGACCAGACCCTGGCCGGGGGCTGGACTTCCTCCATGGAGGGGCCGCCGAGCAGATCCTCGATCTCCGGCCGGCTGAGCCCGACCAGATCGTCGATCCGTTTTTCCGACAGATGCGCGTCCCCCGGTGGAATGAAGCCGCTCATGTCGGTCGGTCGGCGCGCCGGAACCGGCGGCAAGGCGGCAAGCTGCGTGTCCTGCGCCGGCTCGACGATTGGCACGGGTTCATCTGCGTAGAGATTCTGGTCGTTCTGGCCATCCGTCAGACAGCCGGACAAACCGAGGGCGACAACGCTCAGCACAGCAAATCTGCGGTACATGACACCTGCTCCCAAGGCGGTGAATCCCGCCTTGCGCTCCGCCCCCACAACGAAGCTCTCATTAACTATTTAACCAGTTCAGCCCGTCTCAATTCGGCCCCAAAAACACCACCGGACCCTAAGGTCCTGCCGCCCAGAGCGGCTTGTGATAAATTTGTGGCCTTCCCCTGAGCGTCTAGGTTTCAGGGCATATTCATCGCCCAGAATGGATAGCCGCCGGATGGGCCTTACACCGAGTGTGATTAACAAAACTTAACACATCGCTAACCCGGAGGTCAGACTACTTTTTGTCTCAACTATCTAACACCAGAGTATCCTCAGGGTTCCATGAGCACCAAAGTTCGTCGCCGACCTTGACCCGGGGAGCGGTGTCGCGGGCCGTGTTCTGGATGTTGGTCAGCAGGGTGTGGCCCGCCGGATCGGCAATGAAAATCGAGCTGGTTTCGCCGTAGTAGGCCACCTCGATCACCGTGCCCTTGAAGGAAATCTGCTCATTCTGCGGCCGGCTGTCGTGCAGACGCAGCTTCTCGGGCCGCACGGCGATGCCGACCTCGCCCGAGGCCGCCTCGGCATGGGGCAGGCGCAGCTGGCCGATTCCTGCGACCTCGACCAGCAGCTCGCGCCCCTCGAGGCCGATCACCTTGCCTTCGAAGAGATTGGTCTTGCCGATGAAATCGGCGACGAAGCGGTTGTTGGGGAACTCGTAGAGCTCCGAGGGCGCTGCCACCTGCTGCACCAGCCCGCCCTGCATCACCGCGATGCGGTTGGCCATCGACAGGGCCTCGCTCTGATCGTGGGTGACGATGATGAAGGTGATGCCGACGGTTTCCTGCAGCCGCACCAGCTCGAGTTGCATCGCCTCGCGCAGCTTGGCGTCGAGCGCCGAAAGCGGCTCGTCGAGCAGCAGCACCTTGGGCCGCTTGACCAGGGCGCGGGCCAGGGCGACCCGCTGGCGCTGGCCGCCGGAAAGCTGGTCCGGCATCCTCCCGCCATAACCGCCGAGCTTGACCAGCTCCAGGGCTTCCTCGGCCCGCTGTCTGCGCTCGCGGCCGCCGACCCCGGTGACCTTCAGACCGTAGGCGACGTTGTCGAGCACCGACATATGCGGAAAGACCGCATAGGACTGGAACACCATGTTGATCGGCCGCCGGTTGGGCTCGACGCCGGCCATGTCCTGTCCGTCGATCAGAATCTGCCCCTCGCTGGGAATCTCGAAGCCGGCGATCATCCGCAGCAAGGTCGTCTTGCCGCAGCCCGAGGGACCGAGCAGCGCGAAGAACTCGCCGGACTCGATCTCCAGGTTGACGTTGTCGACCGCGGTCACCGCGCCGCCGAAGCGCTTGGTCACATTGTTGATCGAGATGATCGGCTTGGCATCGTTCATGGCGCGAATTCCAAGGGGTTAATCCTTCTTCTCGCTTTTCTGCTGCATCCGCATGGCGAGCGCGGTGACCACCACGGTGATGACGATCAGCACCGTGGAGGCGGCGTTGACCTCCGGCGTCACCGAGAAACGCACCATGGAGTAGACCTTCACCGGGAAGGTGACGGTGTTCGGCCCGGAGGTGAAGAAGGTGATGACGAAGTCGTCCAGCGACAGGGTGAAGGCCAGCATGCCGCCGGCGATCAGCCCCGGCTTCATGTAGGGAATCAGGATGTCGCGGAAGGTCTGCCACTCCGAGGCGCCCAGATCGCGAGCGGACTCCTCCTGCTCCCGGTTGAAGTTGGCCAGCCGGGCGCGAATCACCATCGCCGCGAAGGGGAAGGAGAAGGAGATGTGGGCGATGGTGATGGCGGCCAGGTTGAAGGGCCAGACCATATCGCTGGGCCAACCGATGCGGCTGAAGAAGGCCAGCATGGCGACTCCCATGCAGATCTCCGGAACCACGATCGGCAGCGCCATCAACCCCTCGTAGCCGGGCTTTCCGGGAAAGCGGAAGCGCCACAGCATCACCGCCACCATGGCGCCGAGAATGGTGGCGACGACGGTGGTGATCACAGCGATGGTAAGGGAGTTGGCGAAGGCGAGGATCAGCTCGTCGTTCTCCAGCGCCCGTTCGTAGTATTTGAGAGTGAAGCCGTTCCAGACGATATTGCGGCGGCTGTCGTTGAAGGAAAAGGCGACCAGCGTAAGGATCGGGCCGTAGAGGAAGACGATGGTCAGCAGGAAGATCGCGCGCAGCGAGGTGCGGCGGTGATAATCGAGCGGCCCGATCGGCTCCTTTTCGCGGCGCCAAATCATCAGCCGGCCTGCATCGAGGAGGAACCCCTGGCGAAGAGCGCGCGCAGCGCCAAGGCGAAGAAGGTGATGTACATCAGGATGAAGGACAGGGCTGAGCCGAAGGGCCAGTTGTTGGCCGACTTGAACTGGCTCTCGATCACGTTGGCGATCATCTGGCTGTCGGTGCCGCCGAGCAGATCCGGCGTCAGGAAGGACCCCAGCGCCGGAATGAAGGTGATGATGATGCCGGAGAACACCCCCGCCTTGGCCAGGGGAACGACGATGCTATAGAAGCTGCGCAGCTGCCCCGCGCCGAGGTCGAGACTGGCTTCGATGTAGGACTTGTCCATCCGCTCCAGCGAGGCATAGAGCGGCAGCACCATGAACGGCAGGTGGACATAGACCAGGCCGATCACCACCGCCGTGTTGTTGTAGAGCATCCCCCAGGGCTCGAAGCGTTCGCCGAGCAGCTGCATCTGCCCCAGGCCGAGAAACACCAGCACGCCGTTGGCCTGCTCCCAGACCCATTCCAGGCCGAAGTTGACGAAGCCGCGGGTGCGCAGCACGGCGATCAGGGCGTAGGTGCGGATCAACAGGTTGGTCCAGAACGGCAGGATGATCAGCAGCAGCAGCCAGGGCTTCATCCGCGCCGGCGCGAAGGTGATCGAGAAGGCGACCGGGAAAGCGATCAGCAGGCAGATCACCGTGGTGATACCGGCCATCCATAGCGATTTGACGAAGATCTGGGGATAGGGAGCATCGAAGACGCGCAGGTAGTTCTTCAGCGTCCAGGTGATGTCGATATTGATGATGTCCCGGTTCTCGCCGAAGCTGAAAAGCCAGACGATGGCGAGCGGAATCAGGAAGAAGACGGCCAGCCAGAAGCTGGGCGGCAGAGAAATCACCCAAAATACCAGCGGGTTGCGCCGCCAGCTTTCCATCCCTAATCCCCCCGAGGATTGCCGCCGGAAGCATCGTCCTTTCCGGCGGCCAGGCGAAACCCGATAGGGAGGGAGCGGTATCGCCGATACCGCTCCCCTTGGCTAGGCCGGCTAGGCGGCCTTGATCTTGGTCCAGAGCGAGTCGATCAGCTCGACGTGCTCCTGACCGAGATAGACCGAAGGCTCGCACTTCTCGATCACCGAATCCGGCGGGAAGATCGCCGCATTGTCCTTGTAATCCGGCGAGGTCAGCTCGCGGGCCGCCTGGTTGGGCGTCGCATAGTAGATGAACTCGGCGATGTCGCGCCCGGCCTCGGCATCGAGGATGTAGTTGATCAGCTTATGCGCGTTCTGCGGGTGCGGCGCGTCGTTGGGAATGCAGAGACAGTCCTGCCACAGCAGACCGCCTTCCTTGGGCACGGTGTAGCCGATGTCGTCGTCCTCGGCCATCACCTGCAGGATGTCGCCGTTCCACTCCATGGTGACGTCGACCTCGCCGGAGAGCAGCAGGTCCTGACCGTTGTCATCGGCGAAAACCTTGATGTTCGGCTTCTGCTTGATGATCAGGTCGGCCGCCTTCTGCAGCTTCGCCGCGTCGGTGGTGTTGAGCGATTCGCCCATATACTTGAGCGCCATCCCGATCACCGTATTGCCGTCGCCGAGCAGCGCCAGACGCCCGGCGAAGGCGTCGGAATCGTAGAGCCACTCCCAGCTGTTCGGCTCTTCCTCGACCCGCGACTTGCGATAGCCGATGCCGATGGTGCCCCACATGTAGGGCATGGAATACTTGCGGCCGGGATCGAAGACCGCGTCCTGGAAGACCGGAGAGACGTTCTTCTCGAAGTTCGGGATCATCGAGTGATCGATCTCCTGCAGCATGCCGGCCACGATCATGCGCTCGACGTAGTCGTTGGTCGGCACGATCAGGTCGTAGCCCGGATTGCCTTCCTTCAATTTGGTAAAGAGCTCGTCGTTGTCGGCGAAGAGGTCCATCTTGGCCTCGATGCCGGTCGCGTCCTCGAAGTCATCCAGCGTGGTCTCACCGATGTAGGTGTCCCAGTTGTAGAAGTTGACGAGGGCTTCCTCGGCGCTCCAGCCGATCTTCGGCAGCAGCGTGACGCCGGCGGCCACGGCCCCGGTTCCGGCGAGAAACGAGCGGCGGCCGAGGGGTTTTCTCGGATTGAATTTCATAAGCGGCAGTCTCCCTGTTGGCCGCGGTTTCCACGGCGATTTGCGGTGCCTGAACGGCGCGTCTTCATTGAATAGAAGCTGTCGAGGGGGCCCTTGTCAATCGGCTGGCGCGTTCCTTCAGCGGCCGCCGTGAAGCCTAACCGCCCTGCGGCTTTGCGGCCAGCGGGGCTATTTCTCCTGAGTCGGATCCCAACGCAGAACCTCGACCCGGCGGTCGGTGTCGAAGGGGGCGATGAAGCCCAAGACATCGTCGCCGAAAGCCTCGCCGCGCACGGCCACGGTCATCCGCGCTTGCCTGACCCCGTGGGTCAGCAGCAGCTGTCCGACCGCCTCTGCGCGGCGGCGGGCGAGATCTCGGTTGTAGTCCTCGTCGCCCTGCTTGTCGGCCTGGCCGATGACGCAGATGATCGCGCCAGGATTGCCGCGCATCCGGCTGGCGAAGTCCTGCAGCTCCTGACGGTCGGCCTGCTGGATCGCCGTCGAATCGACGTCGAATTTGACGATCATCGGCGGGCGCTGAGGATTGCCCGCCTGCTTGAGGCATTCGTTGACCTGGGCGGAGAGCGGCGCGGCAAACAGGGCAGATACAGCAAGCGTTCCGGCAAAAAACAACCGCCGTAGCCCTGTTTTCGCTCGCACCCGCATCGCCGACTCACGCCTCCGTGTTTTCTGGCACCTTACGCATCGCCTCCCGGATCACCTCCGGTCCGGAGCCGGGGCGCGGCGCAGTCTCGGAGAGATGCCGCCGCCAGGCCCTGGCGCCCGGTAGACCGTTGAATAGACCTAAAATGTGGCGAGTTATGGACTGAATCGACCGTCCCTCGGAACAGACCCGCTCGGCATAGGGCAGCAAAGCCTCAAGCACGGCGTGGCGGCTGGGGATCGGCCGGGAATCGCCGAAAATCCGCCGGTCCGCCGCGGCCAGGATGTAGGGGTTCTGATAGGCCGCCCGGCCGATCATCGCACCGTCGACCAGCCGGAGCTGGCTTTCGGCATCCTCCAAGCCGAGAATTCCCCCGTTGACTACTACCTCGAGCTGTGGCCGCTCCGCCTTCAGGCGCTGCACCTCGCCATGGCGCAGCGGCGGAATTTCGCGATTCTGCTTGGGGCTGAGGCCCTGCAGCCAAGCCTTGCGGGCATGCACCGTGAAGCTGCGGCAGCCGGTCGCGGCGACGCGATCGACGAACTCCAGCAGGTGCTCGTAGGAATCCCGGTCGTCGATGCCGATCCGGCATTTGACAGTCACCGGAATCGCCACCGCCTGCTGCATCGCCGCGATGCAGGCCGCGACCAGCGGCGGATCGGCCATCAGGCAGGCGCCGAAGCGCGCGTTCTGCACCCGGTCGCTGGGGCAGCCGACGTTGAGGTTGATCTCGTCGTAGCCGAAGCCCTCGGCGATCCGGGCCACCTCGGCCAGCTCCGCCGGATCGGCGCCGCCGACCTGCAGCGCCAGGGGGCGCTCGCTGGGATCGAAGGCGAGAAAGCGTTGCCGGTCGCCATGCAGGATCGCGCCGCTCGGCACCATCTCGGTATAGAGCAGCGTGCGCCGCGTGATCAGCCGCAGAAAATAGCGGTCATAGCGGTCGGTCCAGTCCATCATCGGCGCCACCGAAAGGCGGCGGTCGAGGGGCGCGGCGGTATTATCCCGTTCGACGGCGGTCATCGCCACGGTATAGCCTGAGCCGGCGCCCCGAGGCCACAGCGTCTGCGTCACCGCGCCGCGCTGACAGAGCGGGCCGGCAGGCTATTCTGGCGGCGCAACCGGATAGGAGTTTCCCGATGTTCCGCCACCTCCCCCTGGTCCTTCTGCTCACCGCCCTGGCCCTGCCGGCGGCCGCGGAGGCCCACGACTACAAGCTCGGCGCGCTGACCATCGAGCACCCCTGGGCACGCGCCACCATCGGCCAAACCAGGAACGGCGCCGCCTATCTGGTGGTGAACACCAGCGGCGAAGACGCCGATAAGCTGATCGCCGTCGAAACCGCGGCCTCCAGACGGGCGGAGATTCATACCCACGAGATGGTCGATGGCGTGATGAAGATGCGCCCCGTTGCGGGAATTGCGGTCGAGCCCGGCTCGCCCGCGGTGCTGAAACCCGGCGGGCTGCACATCATGCTGTTCGACCTCAAGGCGCCGCTGGTCGAGGGCGAGAGCTTTCCCGCCACCCTGGTGTTCGAAAAGGCCGGGCGAATCGAGGTTGATGTGCACATTCAAGGCGTCGCCGAGATGGAGAGCGGCCACGAGATGACTCACGACGCCGGCAGCTAAAGGGAGCCCCATGGCAGGACGCGCCAAGCCCAAGGCTTCGATCCGAACCCAGCCCCGGGCCTGGCAGCGCATGCTGTCCGGGCGGCGGCTCGACCTGCTCGACCCCTCGCCGCTCGACATCGAGATCGAGGACATCGCCCACGGCCTCGCCCGGGTCGCCCGCTGGAACGGACAGACCAGCGGCGCCTGGGCCTACAGCGTCGCCGAGCACTCGCTGCTGGTGGAGTCCCTGGCCGCCGGGGCTGACGCCACGCTGGACCGCCAGTGGCGTCTCGCGGCGCTGCTGCACGACGCACCGGAGTACGTGATCGGCGATCTGATCACCCCCTTCAAGGCGACGGTGGGCAGCGACTACAAGGCCCTGGAGAACCGCCTTCAGGCGGCGGTGCATATCCGCTTCGGCCTGCCCGGAGAGCTGCCGGTCAAGATCGCGCGGGCGATCAAGAGGGCCGACCGCCTGGCCGCCTATCTGGAGGCGACCCAGCTTGCCGGCTTCGCCGAGAAGGAGGCGAAGCGGCTCTTCGCGCCCAGCGCGCCGCCACCTCAGCGCCGCCTGGAAGCGGTTTCGCCGGAGGAGGCCAAGCAGCGCTTTCTGGGCCGCTTCGCCCAGCTCTGTGAGAGCTAGCTTCTGAGCCGCTCGCCCTTGGGGTCGATCAGAGCGGAGAGGCGGGGTTTGGCGGGGAAGCGCGCGCCGGCGATCTCGATTTCATAGCTGCCGGAAAGAATAAAATCTCGGTCGGCAAGGCCATCCTCGCGGTGGACGTAGCCGAGCGCGACCGGCTTGCCGAGGGTAAGGGCCCGGTTGCCCGATGTGACCGCGCCGCAGATCTCGCCGTTCCGGTAGATCGGTTCCTCGTGGAGCACCAGCGGCGCGCCCTGCTCGATGGTGAAAAGCACCAGGCGTTTGTGCAGGCCCTCGGTTTTCTGCTTTTCCAGGGCCGCCTTGCCGAGAAAATCCTTGGACCAGTCGACCAGGAAGCCCATCCCGGCCTCCAGCGGCGTATCCTCGCAGCCGATGTCGTGACCCCAGTGGCGGAAGTTCTTTTCCAGGCGCAGGGCATCCATCGTCAGCGCCCCGGCGGGGACCAGCCCGAGAGGCGCCCCGGCGGCCGCCACGGCGTCGTAGACGGCCGCGGCGCGAGCCCAGGGGATGTAGAGCTCCCAGCCCAGTTCGCCCATGTAGGACACGCGCAGCGCCCGCACAGGTCCCCCGGCGATCCCGATCTCCCGGCAGGCCGAGAAGGGGAAGGCGGCGTTGGAGAGATCCGCCTCGCTCAGCCCCTGTAGCAGCTCCCGGGACTTCGGCCCCATCACGCCGAGCACCGCCCAGTCCTCGGTTTCCTCGATCAACGCGAAAGCGGCGTCCTCGGCGTTGCGGCGAATCCAGTCGGCGTCCTTGCGTCCGGTGGCGCCGCTGGTGACGATGAAGTAGCTGTCCGGGCCGAGGCGGGTCACCGTCAGATCGGTCTCGATACCGCCCTTGGCGTTCAGCATCTGGGTATAAACCGCCTTGCCGGCTTCGACATCGACGTCGGAGATGCAGAGCTTCCGCAGCAGTGCGCAGGCATCCGGCCCCTCCAGGCGGTACTTGGCGAAGGCGGTCTGATCGAAGAGCGCGACGGCCTCGCGGCAGGCCTTGGCCTCGGCTTCAGCGTAGGGCCACCAGGCCTGCGGGCCATAGCTGTACGCCATTTCCGGGGCGACGCCCTCGGGCGCGAACCACAGCGGCCGCTCCCAGCCAGCGGCGACCCCGAAGCAGGCGCGCGCGGCCTTCAGCTTCTCGTGGAAAGGCGAGAGCCGCCGGTTGCGCGCCGTGCGGTGCTGCTGGTAGGGCCAGTGCATGGCGTACATCAGCCCGACCATCTCGGTGGCGCGTTCGCTGAGAAAGTCGAGCGCGGCCTGATAGGGCTGGACCCGGCGCACATCGACGCTCCAGAGATCCATCGGCATGGCGCCGTCGACCATCCACTGCGCCAGCGCCATGCCGGCGCCGCCGCTCGAGGCGATGCCGATGGAGTTGAAGCCGGTGCCGACGAAGAGGTTTTTCACCTCCACCGTTTCGCCGAGATAGTAGGTGGAATCCGGGGTGAAGGACTCGGCGCCATTGAGGAACTGGCGCACCCCGGCGGTCTCCAGGGCGGGAATGCGCTCCAGCGCGCCCTCCATGAAGACCTCGAAATGCTCCCAGTCCTCGGGAAAGACGCCGTACTCGTGGCCCTCGGGCACGCCGTGGGTCGCCCAGGGCTTGGCTTCCGGCTCGAAACCGCCGATGCAGAGCTTGCCGGCGTCCTCCTTGACGTAGATGTAGGCGTCGTAGTCGCGCAGCACCGGCGTGGTGTCGGTCACGCCCTCGATGGGATCGGTGACGATGTACATGTGCTCGCAGGCGTGCAGCGGGATGTTCACCCCCGCCGGGCGCGCCAGATCGCGCGACCAGAGGCCGCCGCAGAGCGCCAGCTTGTCGCAGGCGATCCGCCCCTTCTCGGTTTCAACGGCGACAACCGCGCCGTTGCGGGTTTCCAGGGCGGTGACCTTGGTGCGCTGGATGATCTTCGCGCCGCCCATCCGCGCACCCCTGGCCAGGGCCTGGGTGACGTCGATCGGGTTGGTCTGGCCATCCTTGGGCAGCCAGATCGCCCCGGCCAGATCGCCGACCTCGGCCAGGGGATAGAGCTCCTTCACCTCGGCGGGCCCGATCACGTGGCATTCGACATCGAAGCGCCGCGCCATGGAAGCGTGGCGCTGCAGCTCGGTCAGGCGCTCTGGCGTCCGCGCGACAGTGATCGCGCCGCTCTGCTTGAAGCCTGTGGCCTGCCCGGTCTCTCCCTCCAAGCGGCCGTAGAGGTCGAGGCTGTAGCGCGCCAGGCGGGTCAGGTTCTCCGAGGAACGCAGCTGGCCGACCAGCCCGGCAGCGTGCCAGGTGGTACCGGCGGTCAGCTCGAACTGTTCCAGCAGAACGACGTCCTTCACCCCCAGCTTGGTCAGGTGATAGGCCAGCGAGCAGCCCATGATGCCGCCGCCGACGATCACCACCTCGGCGTGGGATGGAAGGTCCTGCGGCATGAAAAACTCCCTGAAAGCGGCGCTACGACGTTACGGCCGCTGCACTCTTTCAGAGGAGGCGATATGTTGGCAAGCATCAGGCGCCATGACAGAACCCGCACCCGCCAATCCGCCGCAGACCGAGCTGAAGCGCAGCCTCAACCTGGCGCTGCTGACCCTCTACGGCCTCGGCGTCACCGTCGGTGCCGGCATCTACGTCCTGGTCGGCAAGGTGGCGGGCCACGCGGGCATGGGGGCGCCGCTGTCCTTTCTCGGTGCTGCGGTGCTGGTCGCCTTCAGCGCGCTGTCCTTCGCCGAGCTCGCGGTGCGCATGCCGAAAAGCGCCGGCGAAGCGCTCTATGTCCGCGAAGCCTTCGGCGCGCCGCGCCTCGGGCTGATCGTCGGCCTGATGGTCGTCGCCGCCGGCGTCATCTCTTCCGCCGTGATCGTCCAGGGCGCGGTGGGATATCTGCAACAGCTTTTCCCGCTGAACGCAAACCTTGGCATCCTGCTGGTCACCTCGATCCTGGCCACTGTCGCGGTGTGGGGCATCACCCAATCCGTGACCCTGGCCGGCATCGTCACGGTGGTGGAAATCTCCGGGCTGCTGCTGGTGCTCGCCGCCGGCCTGCTCGCCGATCCGCGGCCCGATTTCGCCGCGGCGGACTTCGCACCGACGCTGCGGCCCGAGGCTTGGTTCGGCGTACTGGCGGGGATCACCCTGGCCTTTTTCGCCTTCATCGGCTTCGAGGACATGGTCAACGTCGCCGAGGAGGTGAAGGCCGTGGAACGTACCCTGCCGCGCGCGATTCTGCTGACCCTGGTCGTCTCGAGCCTGCTCTATATCGCCATCGCCGCGGTCGCGCTGAAGGTCCTCACCCCGGCGGAACTCTCCGCCAGCAGCGCCCCCCTGGCGGAGATCTGGCAGCGCGGCTTCGCCGGCGATCCCGGCCTGCTCAGCGTGATCGCCGTTTTCGCGACGCTGAATGGCGTCCTGATTCAGATGATCATGGCCTCGCGGGTGCTCTACGGCCTCGGCCGTCAGGGTTCGCTGCCCGCCTTCCTTGGCAACCTGCATCCGCGTACGCGCACGCCGGCGATCGCCACCGCCCTTGTCGGCGCCTTCGTCCTGCTGCTCGCGTTCAGCCTCTCCCTGGAGCGTCTGGCGGAGATCACCTCGGCCGTGGTGCTCGCGGTCTTTACCCTGGTCAACCTCGCCCTGGTCCGACTCAAGCTCCGGCGCCCGGCGCCGCTCAGCGGTCTGCGCGTCCCCCTTGCGGTTCCGGCGATCGGCGCGGCGATCAGCTTCGCCGCTCTGGCCAGTCTGGTCTGGCGCCTAGTCCTGATTCTCTAACAGGCAGGCACGCGCCCGACGGAGCGTCGCCCGCAAGCCGCCGCCCGCTGCGAGACAGCGCCAGGAGATCTCCCCGAGATCGTAGCCGAGTTGCCTTGCAACCACTTGCGGGGTTGCATCGGACGCATCGCCGCGACGTGCCTCCACCCGGTCCAACAGGGTTTGGCGCGGCGCTTCCAGCCAGATGCCGGTGAAGGCGGCGCCGGCTTCCCGCGCCACGGCCTCCGCGGCGGCGCGTTCCTCCGGCTTGGCGTGAACGGCGTCGAGGATGACGCTATGCCCGGCCGCCAGTGCCGCGCCGGCCCGCCGACGCAGTTCGGCATAGACCTCGTCGGAGCTGGCCTGGCTGTAGGCCGAGGCCGGCAGCCGTTCGCTGTCGGAGACTCCCGCGAGCTGCTTTCGGAGCAGGTCGCTGCGCAGATGCAGAGCCCCTGGCGCGGCGCCGATCTCCGGCGCCAGCGCGCCCGCCAGGGTCGACTTGCCGCTGCCGGAAAGCCCGCCGACCGCGATCAGACGCGGCGGTGGCGGATCGAGGTAGCCGCCGGCCCGTTCGAAGTAGTCGCTGGCCTCTTCCTCGAGCCGCTGCTTCTCCTGCGGCTCTTGCGCGACCGCCGCCCCACCGGCGGCGACGAAGGCACGGATATGGCTGCGCAGGGCGAGGAACAGCGGCAGCACGGCAAGGCCGCCATAGTCCCCGCTCAACAGCAGGGAACGGCCGAGCACCCGGTTGGCGAGGTCGCGGCGGCCGCGCGCGTCGAGGTCCATCACCAGGAAGGCGAGGTCGTAAAGGACGTCGATCGTCGCCATGGCCGCGTCGAACTCCAGGCAGTCGAAGAGCCGCGGCGCGCCTTCCCAAAGCACGATGTTGCGCAGATGCAGGTCGCCGTGGCAGTGGCGCACCTGTCCCTCCGCCTTGCGCCGAGCAAGCTGCGGCGCGGCGTCGTCCAACGCCCGCCCCAGGCGGGTGTGCAGCGCAGCGGCCGCGTCCCGCGGAAACAGCCTGGGAAAGCTTTCGATTTCCTCAATGTTGCTGTCGAGCACACGACGCAAAGCCCCGGGGCCGCCGAGATCTCCTTCGATAATCGGTTCTTCCGCCTCGTGAAAGGCATGGATCCGCGCCGCCAGGCGGTCGAGGAGCTCCGGCGTCAGCCGCTCCGCCTTGAGCAGGCGGTCGAAGATCAGCTCCTGATCGAAGCGGCGCATCACCAGGACATAGTCGAGCGGCGTCCCCGAGCCGTTCAGCGCCAGGGCGCCCGAAGCCTCGCGGGTGACCGGCCAGCAGGCATGGTACATGCCCGGTGCGGTGCGGCTGTTGAGTTTCAGACCTGCCTCGCAGACCCTCCGCCGCTCTTCCAAGGGCGTGAAATCGAGGAAGGAAAGCCGGATCGCGCGGGGCAGCTTGTAGGCATAGTCGCCGGCCAGGAAGACCAAGGAGATTTGCGTCTCCTTTCGCTCTACCTTCGTCCCCACGTCGCCATAGGCCTCGGCGCGAGAGAGGAAGGCGACAACCTCGTCCTGAGCGGTTTTCGCCACGGCGCTCCTAGCGGCTCAGAATCAAGAGCTGACGCACGGTGTTGCCGCCCGCCAGGCGGTCGAAACCGGCATTGAGCTCGTCGAAGCTCAGGCGCTCGCTCATCAAGCGGTCGACCGGCAGGCGGCCGCGGTTGAACAGACCGATATAGCGCGGGATGTCGCGCTGCGGCACGCAGGAACCGATGTAGCTGCCCTTCAGGGTCCGCTCCTCGGCGACCAGGCTGACGGCCTGAAGCTCCAGCTTCTTCTCCGGGTGGGCGAGGCCGGCGGTGATTGTGGTGCCGCCGCGTTTGGTGATCCTGTAGGCAAGGTCGAGGGCGGGGACGCTGCCGGCCATCTCGAAAGCGAAGTCGACCCCGCCGCCGGTCGCCTCCTTGATCGCTGCGACGCAGTCCGGATCGCCGGCGTTGAAGGCGTCGGTAGCCCCTAGTTGACGCGCAAGATCGAGCTTGGAGTCGAGCAGGTCGACGGCGACCACCCGCTCCGCCCCAACCATCAGCGCGGCGAGCAGCGAGTTGAGCCCGACCCCGCCAAGGCCGATCACGGCGACGCTCTGGCCGGCCTGCACCCGGCCGGTGTTGACCACCGCGCCGACGCCGGTCATTACCGCGCAGCCGAACAACGCGGCCTCCTCCAACGGCAGTTCCGGATCGACCTTGACCAGGGAGCGGCGCGAAACCACCGTGCGCTCGGAAAAGGCGGCGACTCCCATGTGGTGGTTGACCGCCTGACCGCCGCGGCTCAGCCGCCGCGCGCCGGAAAGCAGCCTCCCCTCGCCATTGGCCCGGGCGCCTGGCTCGCAGAGTGCCGGCCGCCCCTCCGCGCAGGGGATGCAGTGGCCGCAAGCCGGAACGAAGATCATCACCACGTGGTCGCCGGGCTTGAGGTCGTCGATTCCTCTGCCGACCTCGGAGACCACACCGGCCGCCTCGTGGCCCAGCGCCATGGGAGTCGGCCGCGGCCGCGCCCCGTCGATCACCGAGAGGTCGGAATGGCAGAGTCCGGCGGCGGCCACCTCGACCAGCACCTCACCTTCGCCGGGGCCCTCGAGATCCAGTTCCTCGATGGAGAGCGGCGCGCTTTCGGCATAGGGCCGCGCCGCGCCCATCCGATGCAGAACTGCAGCCTTGGTCTTCACGATTTGCGGTCCCCCTGCGTGGAAAAGTGGCGTATTGAAACCCCTCACCCCGCCGCCGTCCAGCCCCCCTGCCGCGAAGAGACTCCAACCGCCGCGCCATGACCGCTCTCAGCGCCCTCCCTACGCCCCGCGCGAGCCGCGGCATCCTGCTGATGGTCGTGACCATTGTCTTCATGGTCTCCATGGACACCATCGCCAAGTACCTGACTCAAGAGTATCCCGTGCCCCAGGTGGTCTGGGGACGCTACGCCTTTCATATGCTGCTGCTGCTGATCTACCTGCGCGGCCGCGCCTTCACCGTGCTGCGCACCAAGGTGCTGAAGCTGCAGCTGCTGCGCTCGGCGATAATGATCGCCACCACGGCGGTGTTCTTCCTGGGCTTGAGCCAGGTGCCGCTGGCCAGTGCCAGCGCGATCCTGTTCATCGGCCCCTTGCTGGTCACCGCGCTGTCGATGCCGCTGCTCGGCGAGCATGTCGGACCCCGGCGGTGGGGCGGCGTCTGCGTCGGCTTCCTCGGCGCGCTGGTGATCCTGCGCCCGGGAACCGAGGTTTTCGAGCTCGCGGCCCTGCTGCCGCTGACCGCCGCCTTCGGCTACGCCTTCTACCAGATCATGACTCGCATGGTCGCGCGCACCGCCGAGCCGCCGATGACCTCCCTGGTCTATACCGCGTTGCTCGGCGCCGTCTTCACCTCGCTCCTGGTGCCGTTCTTCTGGGTGCCGCCGAGCCTGGAGGCCTGGCTTCTGATGGGCCTGATGGGCGTGTTCGGCGGCATCGGCCACTTTACCCTGATCAAGGCTTTCGAGTCGGCGCCGGCGGCGGTGATCACCCCCTTCGGCTACACCTCGATCGTCTGGGCCACATTCTACGGCTTTTTCATCTTCGGCGAGCTGCCCGACATGATGACCCTGTTCGGTGCGGCGATCATCATCGGCAGCGGCCTGTATGTCTTCCACCGCGAACGCCAGGCGGAGCGGAGGACCTAAGCGCAAAGAAAAAGGCGGGGCCGAAGCCCCGCCTTTCCTTGATCGGCTAGAGTGGCGCGGATGACTTGGCTTAGAAGCCCATGCCGCCCATGCCGCCCATGTCCGGCGCGCCGGCGCCGGAGTCTTTCTTCTCCGGCTTCTCGGCGACCATGGCCTCCGTGGTGATCAGCAGGCCGGCGACCGAAGCCGCGTCCTGCAGAGCCGTGCGGACGACCTTGGTCGGGTCGATGATGCCGGCCTTGACCATGTCGGTATAGGTATCGGTTGCAGCATCGAAGCCCCAGGCGAAGTCCTTGCTCTCCAACAGCTTACCGACGACGACGGAGCCATCGGCACCGGCGTTCTCGGCAATGATGCGGGCCGGAGACTGGATCGCCTTGCGGACGATGTCGATACCGACCTGCTGGTCGTGGTTTGCACCCTCGAGCTTGGTCAGAACCTTGGCCGCGCGCAGCAACGCGACGCCGCCGCCCGGCAGGATGCCTTCCTCAACCGCGGCGCGAGTGGCGTGCAGGGCGTCGTCGACGCGGTCCTTACGCTCCTTCACCTCGATCTCCGAAGCGCCGCCGACGCGGATCACCGCAACGCCGCCGGCCAGCTTGGCCAGCCGCTCCTGCAGCTTTTCGCGATCGTAGTCGGAGGTGGTGTCGTCGATCTGACGGCGGATCTGGGTGCAGCGGCCCTCGATATCCTTCTTGGAGCCCGCGCCCTCGACGATGGTGGTCTCTTCCTTGGTGATGGTGACCTTCTTGGCCTGGCCGAGCATGTCGAGCGCGACGCTCTCCAGCTTGATGCCCAGGTCTTCGGAAATCACCGTGCCCTTGGTCAGGATCGCGATGTCCTCAAGCATGGCCTTGCGGCGATCGCCGAAGCCAGGCGCCTTGACGGCCGCGACCTTGAGGCCGCCGCGCAGCTTGTTGACCACCAGGGTCGCCAGGGCCTCGCCCTCGACATCCTCGGCGATGATCAGCAGCGGACGACCCGACTGCACCACGCTCTCCAGGATCGGCAGCATGGCCTGCAGGTTGGACAGCTTTTTCTCGTGGAGCAGGATGTAGGGGTTCTCCAGCTGCACCTGCATCTTCTCGCCATCGGTGACGAAGTAGGGCGAGAGATAGCCGCGGTCGAACTGCATGCCCTCGACGACGTCGAGTTCGGTGTGCAGCGACTTGGCCTCCTCGACGGTGATCACACCCTCGTTGCCGACCTTCTCCATGGCCCGGGCGATCATCTCGCCGACCTCACGGTCGCCGTTAGAGGAAATCGTCCCGACCTGGGCGATCTCGTTGCCGGAAGTGATCTTGCGCGACTTCTTGCCGAGCTCGCCGACCACGGCGGTCACCGCGCTTTCGATGCCGCGCTTGAGATCCATCGGGTTCATCCCGGCGGCCACGGCCTTGCAGCCCTCGCGGACGATGGCCTGGGCCAGGACGGTCGCCGTGGTGGTGCCGTCACCGGCAAGATCGTTGGTTTTGCTGGCGACCTCGCGCACCATCTGCGCGCCCATGTTCTCGAACTTGTCGGAAAGCTCGATCTCCTTGGCGACGGTGACACCGTCCTTGGTGATGCGCGGGGCGCCGAAGGACTTCTCCAGCACCACGTTGCGGCCCTTGGGACCAAGCGTCACCTTGACCGCGTCGGCCAGGATGTCGACGCCGCGCAGCATGCGTTGACGCGCGTCGGAACCGAATTTGACGTCTTTAGCACTCATAGTGAAAGCCCTCCTTAAGCAGCTTTCTTGGAACTCTTCTTGGTTTCAATGACGCCCATGATGTCGGACTCCTTCATGATCAGGAGCTCCACGCCATCGATGGTCACTTCGGTGCCCGACCACTTGCCGAACAGCACGGTGTCGCCGGCCTTGACGTCGAGCGGCACCAGATTGCCCTGCTCATCGCGGGCGCCCGGTCCGACGGCGACAGCTTCGCCCTGCATCGGCTTTTCTTTGGCGGTGTCGGGGATGATGATGCCGCCAGCGGTCTTTTCGTCCGAATCGACGCGACGAACGACCACACGGTCGTGTAACGGACGGAACTTCATGGATAAGCCTCCTTATTCCGTTCGAATTGACGAAACCCTCTTGTCGAGAGGCGTTAGCACTCCCTTCCGGCGAGTGCTAAAGCGAAGGATATTTAGTCTTAGTTCGTTGGCTATACAAGCCTTTTTATGGCCTGGAAGGCACAGAATTCCGGGCTTTGCGGCCAGAATCACTTGAGCCGCGCCAGCTCCGCCTCCAATTCGGCAATCCGCGCATGCAGCTTACCGATGGCCGGGGCCAGGTCTTCCTCGGTAAAGCGGGGCAGGATATGGCTCTCGCAGTTGACGTCCCAGGCCGCCACCGAAATCAGGATCGCACGCTCGACGGCGCCGCCGGGCGGCGGATCGAACCTGGTTAAAAGCGCGGGGTCATCCTCGACCAGGCGCGCACGGCCCCAGATCTTCACCCGGCGCCGATTGGGGTAGTCCATCAGGAAAAGCTGGACCCAGTCGTTCTCGGCGAGATTGCCCAGGGTGATGTACTGCCGGTTGCCGCCGAAATCGGCGAAGCCCAGGGTGCGGTCGTCGATCTTCTTCAGAAAACCCTTGGGCCCGCCGCGGTGCTGCAGGTAGGGCTGGCCCTCGGCGTTTGCCGTGGCGAGGTAGAAGGAGTCCCGCTGGGCGAGAAACTCCGTCAGGTCGTTGGTGACCTTCGTCTCCCAGTCGCGGCGCTCCGCCATCTTGGCATAGAGGCCACGGGACCCGCGCTTCTCCTGCTCCGCCTTGACGGCGGCAGAGAAGGCGATATCGCTAGCGTAGGTCTTGTCTTCGGCCATGTCCTGCCTCCCAAGCGCGGAACCAAGCCGGGATACTATCCTTCTTGCGGCGGCTGTCAGCCAGCCACCGGAGCGAAGCTTCTGTGCTCCGGGAAGCGGAAAGGGCCGCCCGCACCAGCGGCCGGCCTTTCCTCACGACCCCGGCAAAGACTCAGTGATGCAGGATCTGGCTGAGGAAGAGCTTGGTGCGCTCCGACTTCGGGTTGCTGAAGAATTCCTCAGGCTCGTTCTGCTCGATGATCTCGCCGCCGTCCATGAAGATCACGCGGTTGGCGACCTTGCGGGCGAAACCCATCTCGTGGGTGACCACGATCATCGTCATGCCGTCCTCGGCGAGGCTGACCATGACGTCGAGCACCTCGGCGATCATCTCCGGATCGAGGGCCGAGGTCGGCTCGTCGAACAGCATGATTTTCGGGCTCATGCAGAGCGAGCGGGCGATGGCCACGCGCTGCTGCTGGCCGCCGGAGAGCTGGCCCGGGTACTTCATGGCCTGTTCGGGGATCTTGACCCGCTCGAGGTAGTGCATGGCGGTCTCCTCCGCCTCCTTCTTCGGCATCTTGCGCACCCAGATCGGCGCCAGGGTGCAGTTCTGCAGGATGGTGAGGTGCGGGAAGAGGTTGAAGTGCTGGAACAGCATGCCGACCTCGCGACGGATCTCATCGATCTTCTTCAGATCGTTGGTCAGTTCGATGCCGTCGACGATGATCTGGCCCTGCTGATGTTCTTCGAGGCGGTTGATGCAGCGGATCATGGTCGACTTGCCGGAGCCCGAAGGGCCGCAAACGACGATGCGTTCGCCGCGGTTGACCGTCAGATTGATGTCCTTCAGCACGTGGAAGGTGCCGAACCACTTGTGCATCCCGATAATCTGGATGGCGATCTCGTCGGAGATCTTCAGCTTGCTCCGATCGACTTCCTTGACTTCAGGGACGTAACTTGCCGATTCAGCCATCGAAACTGCTCCTAACGTTTATGTCCGGTATGCAGCTTGTTCTCCATGTAGATGGAGTAACGCGACATACCGAAACAGAAGATCCAAAAGATCGCGGCGACGAAAAGATAGCCGGTGTGGCTCGTCACCGGCGTGGACCAGTTGGAATCGGTGAAGTTGAGCTGAACGATGCCGAGCAGGTCGAACAGACCGATGATCAGCACCAGAGTGGTGTCCTTGAACAGGCCGATGAAGGTGTTAACGATACCCGGGATCACCATCTTCAGCGCCTGCGGCAGGACGATCAGCCCCATCATCTTCCAGTAATTCAAGCCCAGCGCCATGGCGCCTTCGTACTGGCCGCGCGGGATCGCCTGCAGGCCGCCGCGCACCACCTCCGCCATGTAGGCCGAGGCAAAGAGCGCGACGCCGATCACGGCGCGCAGCAGCTTATCGAAGCTGACGTCCTCCGGCAGGAACAGCGGCAGCAGGACGCTAGACATGAACAGCACGGTGATCAGCGGCACGCCGCGCCAGAACTCGATGAAGGCGACGCAGAAGTAACGCACGATCGGCATCTGCGAGCGCCGTCCAAGCGCCAGAACGATACCGATCGGCAGCGACGCCACGATACCGGAGATCGCCACGACCAGGGTCACCAGCAGGCCGCCCCAGAGCGCGGTTTCCACATAGGGCATACCGAAGACGCCGCCGACCAGCAGGTAAAAGGTCATGACGGTGTAGGGCACCAGCATGAACAGGCCGATCCACTTCTTGTAGGGAACGCCCGGAATCACCAGCGCCGCCAAGCCGGCGAGCCCGACGAAGTAGGCGATGTCGACCCGATACCGCTCCTCGAGAGGATAGCGGCCATAGATGATCTGCCCGAACTTCGCCTCGATGAAGGGCCAGCAGGCCCCGACTTCGGGGCCTAGGCAGGCCTCGCGGCTGTCGCCTTCCCAGACCGCGCTGAAGATCGTGAAGTCGAGTAAACCCGGCAACACCAGATAGATGATGTAGAGGCCGATGAAGGTGAGCAGCGTGTTCCACCAGCTGGAAAAGAGGTTGGCTCGCATCCAGCCGATGAAGCCGACCGTGCTGGCCGGCGGCGGCATGTCGGGCGTGAGCTCCGTCTTGACGTAGGCTTGGCTGCTATCCATGGCTCAACGCTCCACCAACGCTTTGCGGGCGTTGTACCAGTTCATGAAGATCGAGGTCAGGATGCTCAGGGTCAGATAGACAGCCATGGTCATCAGCAGCACCTCGACCGCCTGGCCGGTCTGGTTGAGCACCGTGCCAGCGAAGATCGAGACCAGATCCGGATAGGCGATCGCGACCGCCAGCGAGGAGTTCTTGGTAAGGTTCAGGTACTGACTGGTCAGCGGCGGAATGATCACCCGCAGCGCCTGGGGGATGATGATCAGCCGCAGGGTATAGTTCGGACGGAAGCCGAGCGAATAAGCGGCCTCCGTCTGGCCGTGGCTGACCGCCAGGATACCGGCGCGCACGATCTCCGCGATGAAGGCGGCGGTATAGATCGACAGCGCGAACAGCAGGGCGATGAACTCGGGAATGATGTGCAGCCCGCCGACGAAGCTGAAGCCCTTGAGTTCGGCATACTCCCAGCTGATCGGCGCGCCCATTACCAGGAAGGAGATCAGCGGCAGGCCAAGGATCAGGCCAAGCGCCGTGAGGAAAACCGGAAACTGCTGGCCGGTCGCCATCTGCCGTTTCCTGGCCCACTTGCGAACGAAATAGGCAGCGACGATGCCGATCAACAGGGCGATGACCACGACGTTACTGCCCTCGGCGAAGAGCGCGCGCGGCATGATCAGGCCGCGGTTGTTGAGGAAGAAGGACTCCATGATGACGAGGCTGTCGCGCGGCCCCGGCACCGAACGCAGCACCGCGAAATACCAAAAGAAAATCTGCAGCAGCAGTGGGATGTTGCGCATGGTCTCGACGAAGACCATCGCCATCTTGCGGATCACCCAGTTGGGCGCGAGACGGGCGATGCCGACAATGAAACCGAGGATCGTCGCCAGTACGATGCCGATGAAGGCGACGAGGATGGTATTGAACAGGCCGACCAGGAAGGCCTGGCCATAGCTTGAGGTCTCGGAATAGGGAATCAGCGTGGTGATGATGCCGAAGCCGGCCGTCGTGTCCAGAAAGCCGAAGCCGGAGGCGATGTTCTGTCTCTGGAGATTGGTGACGGTGTTGTCGATCAGCGCCCAGAACAGCCAGACGACGACCGCAACCAAGAGCAGTTGAAAGAACAGCGCGCGGTAGCGCGGATCGTTCCAGAGCGCGACCTTCGCAGAGGAAGAGTCTTGGGTCGTATCCGCCATCGGGCCCCCGTTTTCGCTTCCCAGACGTTTCGTCTTTTCACGCCGATTATCTTCCGGCCCCTGTTAGACCGACGCGGCGGGATTTCTTTTAGGAAGCCCCGCGCGGGCTCCGGTTTATCCGGAACCCGCGCGGAACCTTAACGGCTATCGTCTGCCGGTCGCTGTTTAGCGGATCGGCATCGCATACTGCAGACCGCCGTCGGTCCACAGGGCGTTCTGGCCACGCTCGATACCGAGCGGGGTGTTGACGCCGACGTTGCGCTCGAAGATCTCGGCGTAGTTGCCAACCTGAGCGATGATGTGCGCCGCCCAGTCTGGGCTGAGGCCGATGCTCGGGCCGAACTCGCCTTCCTTGCCAAGCAGGCGAAGAATGGCCGGGTTGTCGCTCGTCATCATTTCCTCAGCGTTCTCCGAGCTGATGCCGAGTTCCTCGGCCTCCAGCGTGGCGTAGTGAGTCCACTTGACGATGTTGAACCACTGATCGTCGCCCTGGCGGACAACCGGGCCCAGCGGCTCCTTGGAGATCACCTCGGGCAGAACCTTGTGCTCGTCAGGATTGGCGAGCTTCAGACGCTGCGCATAGAGACCCGACTGGTCGGTGGTGTAGACGTCGCAGCGGCCGGCGTCATAGGCCTGGACGACCTCGTCGGCCTTCTCGAAGGCGACTACAGTGTAGTCCAGGTTGTTGGCCCGGAAGTAGTCGGCAAGGTTCAGCTCGGTGGTCGTGCCGGTGTTGGTGCAGACCGCGGCGCCGGACAGCTCGAGCGCGGAGTTCACGCCAAGCTCCTTGCGGACCATGAAGCCCTGGCCGTCGTAGTAGTTGACGCCGGCGAAGTTCAGACCGAGCGAAGTGTCGCGGGTCATCGTCCAGGTGGTGTTGCGCGAGAGCACATCGACTTCGCCCGATTGCAGAGCGGTGAAACGCTCCTTGGCGGACAGCGGCGTGTACTTCACGGCCTCGGAATCGCCGAACACGGCTGCCGCGATGGCGCGGCAGAGATCGACGTCGATACCGGTCCAGTTGCCGGCGTCATCGGGATTGGAGAAGCCCGGCAGGCCCTGGCTCACGCCGCACTGGACGAAGCCTTTTTCCTTAACCTGGGCGAGCGTTTCGCCGTCCTGGGCGAGTGCGGGCGTCGCAGCAGCAACACCGATCACAGCGCCGAAAACGACAGAAAGCATCTTGTGTTTCATTTTGTAGCCTTCCCTGTGGGTCACTTGAATTATGCAGTTCGAGGGGGTGCCTGATAGGCTTGTAAGGAAACTCGTTGCACCCCCGGCCCTCCCCTTAGCACTGGCATATTTTCTGATCCACCGGAAAACGACCGGGGTCATGCCTTGGCAACGGGCGGCAGATGCATGAGAGAGAATTCTTGCGTCGGGGTCAAGTGCAAGCGAATTCGCGGTCTTAGCGCAACTCCTGCGGCAAGCCCGCGCCGGCGGGCCTCCGGCCAGGCAAACCTAGGCAGCACGCCGGAGAATCGGCCCGCAGCGCAACATTCGCCCTGGCTCAATCCGCCGCGCGCAGCCTGCAGGCCCAGGCGGACGAGGTGGCGCGGGAGAGCTTGACGGGCGGACAAAAGGCTTCTAACGCGATGGGGAACCTGCGCCAGCGAAAGCCGCTTCATGGCCACCAGCGACCCGCTCCTCCAGCCCTACCGGCTGAAGCATCTCACGCTCCGGAACCGGATCATGAGCACCAGCCATGAGCCGGCCTATTCCGAAGAGGGGCTGCCGAAGGCGCGCTATCGCCTCTACCACGAGGAGAAGGCCAAGGGCGGCATCGCGCTGACCATGATCGGCGGCTCCTCGATCGTCTCTCCCGATTCGCCGCCGGCCTTCGGCAACCTGCACCTCTGGGACGACGCCGTGGTGCCCTGGCTCCAGGAACTCGCGCAAGGCGTCCACGCCCAGGGGGCGGCGGTGATGTGCCAGATTACCCATCTGGGACGGCGCACCGGCTGGAACACCGGCGACTGGCTGCCGGTGATCGCGCCCTCGCCGCTGCGCGAACCGGCGCATCGCGCCTTCCCCAAGGAGATGGAGGAGCACGACATCCGCCGGGTGATCGCCGACTACGCGGCCGCCGCCCGGCGCTGCGTCGAAGGCAGGCTCGACGGCATCGAGCTCGAATCCTACGGTCATCTGCTGGACGCCTTCTGGTCTCCGGCGACCAACCGCCGCAGCGACGCCTACGGCGGTAGCCTGGACAATCGGGTGCGCTTTTCCCTCGAGGTGCTGGAAGCGATTCGGACCGAGATCGGCGGCGAGCCGGTGCTCGGCATCCGCATGGTCTTCGACGAGGCGATGCAAGGCGGCCTCGGCCGCGCCGAGGGCCTGCGCATCGCCGAGAAGCTGGTCGCCAGCGGCACGCTCGATTTCCTCAACGTGATACAGGGCCACATCGACACCGACGCGGGGCTGTCCCAGGTCATCCCCGGAATGGGCACGCCGGCGGCCCCCTACCTGGAGCTCTGCGGAGAAGTCAGGCGCGCCTTTGGCCTGCCGGTGCTGCACGCCGCCCGAATCAACGACGTCGCCACCGCCCGCCATGCCGTGGCCGAGGGTCTGCTCGACATCGTCGGCATGACCCGCGCCCACCTCGCCGATCCGCATATTGCCGCCAAGATCGCCCGCGGCGAGGAGGCGCGCATCCGCCCCTGCGTCGGCGTCGGCTACTGCATCGACCGGATCTACGAGGGAGGCGAGGCGCTCTGCATCCACAACCCGGCGACCGGCCGCGAGGCGGAGATGCCGCACCGCATCGCGCCCGCCGAGGGGCCCGCGAAGAAGGTGGTGGTGGTCGGCACCGGCCCGGCCGGACTGGAGGCGGCGCGAGTCTGCGCCGCGCGCGGCCACGAGGTCGTGCTGTTCGAAGCCGCCAGCGAACACGGCGGCCAGCTGCGCCTCGCTGCAGGCCTGAAGCGGCGGCGCGAGATTATCGGCATCGCCGACTGGCTGCTCGCAGAAGCCGAGCGTCACGGCGCCCAGCTGCGTTTCAACGTCTACGCCGAAGCCGAGGAGGTGCTGGGCCAGCGCCCGGATATCGTCGTGATCGCCACCGGCGGCCTGCCCAATACCGGCTTCCTGGAGGAGGGCGAGGAGCTCGCCACCACGAGCTGGGATCTGCTGAGCGGCGGCGTCCCGGCAGCGCAGTCCGTGCTGGTGTTCGACGACAACGGCGCCCACCCCGGGCTTACGGCCGCCGAGTTCCTGGCCGACGCCGGTGCCAAGGTCGACTACGTGACGCCGGAACGGGTCGTCGGGCCAGAAATCGGCGGCACCAACTATCCCGGCTATTTCAAGGCTTTCGACGAAGGCGGCGTGCGGGTGACTCTGAACCGCCGGCTCAAGAGCCTGCGCCGCGAGGGCAATCGCCTCGCCGCCCAACTGATCAGCGACTACAGCGACCAAATCGAGGAGCGCCTCGTCGATCAGGTGGTGGTCGAGCACGGCACCCTGCCCCTCGACGCGCTCTACTTCGCCCTCAAGCCGGGCTCCAGCAATCTCGGCGAGACCGAGATCGGCGCACTGCTCCAGGGACGGCCGCAGAGCCTGCAGGCCAATCCCGAAGGCCGCTATCAGCTTTTCCGTGTCGGCGACGCCGTCGCTAGCCGTAACATCCATGCTGCGATCTACGACTCCCTGCGGCTCTGCAAGGACTTCTGAGGCCATGACAGCCAAGCGCGGGATCAACTTCCTGCAAACCCCCGGTCCGACCCATATCCCCGACCGGGTGCTGCAAGCGATGCAGCGGCAGTCCATCGACTTCGCCGGACAGCAGTTCAAGGACATCGCGCTGTCCTGCTATCCCGACATCAAGACCCTGTTTCGTACCGAGGGAGAGGTCTTCATCTACACCTGCAACGGCCACGGCGCCTGGGAAGCCGTGCTGACCAACCTCTTCTCTCCTGGAGACAAGGTGCTGGTGCCGGAGACGGGGATGTTCTCGCTGAGCTGGAAGACCCTGGCCGAGGCCCTGGGAATCGTCGTCGAGTACATCGAGAGCGACTGGCGCCACGCCGTCGATCCGGCGCGCATCGAGCAGCGGCTGCGCGAGGATTCTGCCCATGAAATCAAGGCGGTACTGCTGGTTCACACCGACACTGCGACCAGCGTCACCAGCGACATCGCCGGGGTGCGCCGGGCGATCGACGCAGCGGGCCACCCGGCGCTCTATGCCATCGATGCCGTCGCCTCCCTGGCGACCACAGATTTCCGGATGGACGACTGGGGCGTCGACGCCGCGCTCAGCGCCTCGCAGAAGGGTCTGATGCTGCCGCCGGGTCTCGCCCTGGTCGCGGCCAACAACAAAGCCCTTGCAGCCTGCGAGAAGGCCACCCTGCCGCGCTTCTACTGGGACTGGCGCGAACGCCTGAAGGAGCATCACTACAAGTGGTTCTGCGGCACCGCGCCGGAGCATCTCGTCTTCGGCCTGCGCGCCTCGCTCGACCTGCTGGCCGAGGAAGGCCCGGAGAACACCTTCGCCCGCCACCGCCGCCTGGCCCGGGCGGCCCGGGCCGCGGTCGCCGTCTGGGCCGAGGGCGGCGCCCTAGATTTCAACGTCATCGAACCGGTCGATCGCGCCGAAGCCGTCACCACGGTGCTGATGGCCGAAGGGCAGGATGCGAACGCAGTGCGCAACGTTTGCTACGATCGCTTCGACGTCTCCCTCGGCACCGGCCTGGGACAGCTCGAAGGCCACGGCTTCCGCATCGCCCATATGGGCGATATCAACGCCCCGATGCTGCTCGGCGCGCTTGGCTGCGTCGAGGCCACGCTGTGCATCCTCGGGGTGCCGCATGGCGCAGGCGGCGTTACCGCCGCTGTCGGCGAACTTGCGCGGCAGGAGAATTAGCCGCGGTAAAGTCGGCGGCTCGACCTAAGCCATTGCGCGCTATACTTTCCTGCGAGAGCGACGACTGACCGGCAAGGAGCCCCGCGTGCCCCCCTTCAACATTCCGCCCATCAACCGGGCCGCCGATAGGGCCAGCGGCTGGCTGTGGCAGCCGGAGAGCGCAGCCAAGCCCTGGTGGGAGCGCAGCCTGCTGATGGTCGCCCGGGTGGCCTATGCGCTGCTCAGAGACCTGCTGGAGGGGCAGCTGACCCTGCGGGCGATGAGTCTGGTCTACACCACGCTGCTGTCCTTCGTGCCGCTGCTGGCGATCAGCTTTTCCGTGCTCAAGGGCTTCGGCGCGCACAACCAGATCGAGCCCTTCCTGCTCAACTTCCTGGCGCCCCTCGGCGACAAGAGCGTCGAGATCACCAACCAGGTAATAGAGTTCGTCGACAACACCAAGGTCGGCGTGCTCGGCGTGATCGGCTTCGTCCTCTTGTTCTACACCGTCGTCTCGCTGATGCAGAAGATCGAGCGGGCCTTCAATTTCGTCTGGCGGGTCCATCAGGAGCGCAGCTTCAGCCAGCGCTTCCGCGATTATCTCAGCGTGCTGGTGATCGGCCCGGTGCTGATCTTCTCTGCGCTCGGCATTACCGCCTCGCTGACCAGCGCCGAGCTGGTCCAGGGCGTCGCCTCGGTCCGGCCGGTCGGTGCCGCGATCGAGTTCTTCGGCCGGCTGGTGCCCTATCTGCTGATCGTCGTCGCCTTCACCTTCATCTACATGTTCATGCCGAACACCAAGGTGCGCCTGCGCTCCGCCTTCATCGGGGCGCTCGCCGCAGGCATCCTGTGGAACAGCCTGGGCTGGATCTTCGCCGCCTTCGTGGTCGGCTCGGCCAACTACGCAGCGATCTACTCGACTTTCGCGACGCTGGTGGTCTTCCTGATCTGGCTCTATCTCGCCTGGCTGATCCTGCTCGCCGGCGCTTCGATCTCCTTCTATCATCAGCACCCCGAGTATCTGCGCGCCCGCCAGCGTGAGCTGCGCCTCAGCAACCGGGTGCGAGTCCAGCTCGCCCTGCTGACGATGCTGCAGATCGCCCGCAGCTTCGCCGGCCCGGGCGGGGCGCGCAGCGAAGAGGATATCTGCCAGGCGATGAACCTGCCGAGCGAGGCCATCGGCGGCATCGTCGACGCCCTGGAGTACAAGGGCCTGATCGTCAAGAACGCCGAAGAGCCGCCCGGCTACATGCCGTCGCGGCCGCTTGAACGCATCGCCGTGGCGGAGGTTCTGGAGGCGGCGCGCGGCGGGGGGCGGCCCGGCGACGGCGATATGATCATCGGCACCGAGATGCTGCCCAACGATCCTGCCATCTCCGGCGTGATCGCCGACATCGACCTGGCGCTGGCCGAGGTTCTCCAGGGGCGCAGCGTGCAGGACCTGCTCGACGGCAAGCTGCACGAGAAATAGGAGCCTCCTGCTCTAGAGCCCGGAGTCCTTATTCACCCGCCTTGCGGCCCGCGGCGGCGCCCCTGCCGTGGACTTCCTCGGCGCGGCGCACGGCGATCGTCTGCCGCGCCGCCTCGCTGGTTACGCCGAGGCCCTGCAGCACTTCCTCAGCCATCTGCAGGCTGACCTCGAGATTCTCCGGTATCGCCAGATCCGCCCCCGCCTCGAGCAGGATCCGGGCGTGGGCGGCATCGCGTGCCCGGGCATAGACCTGCAGATCGGGCCAATGACGGCGGGCGGCCCGCGCGGCGCGCGAAGCAGCCTCGGAGCTGTCCATGGTCAGCACCAGCGCCAAGGCCCGTTCGGCGCCGGCGCGGCGCAGGATCTCCGGGCGCGTGGCATCGCCGTAGTACACCGGCGCTCCGGCCTTGCAGTGCCGGGCGACCGCCTCGGCGTCGAGATCGAGCGAGACGGAGGGGATCTGCTCCTGGTCGAGAATCTCGCCGAGCAGTCCCCCAACCCGCCCATAGCCGGCGATGATGACGTGGCCTTGCGTCTCGGCGAGCTCCTCCAGTCCGCCGTTGCCCGGTTTCGAGGCTTCGCGGCCGGCAAGCCAGCTCCCGGCGCGGCGGGCGAGAACGGCGCCCGGCGGCGTCGCCATCATCGTCAGGCCGACCACGATCAGGATGAACTGTGCGAGGTCGCCAGGCATCACCTCCAGCGTCGTGGCGATACCGACCACCAGAAAAGCGAACTCGCCGCCCTGCGCGAGCAGCAGGCCGGTCTCCACGGCGGTCGCCCGCGGGAGGCCGAAGGCCAGCGCCAGCCCAATTGTAATGACGCTCTTGAGCACAACAAGTCCGGCCACGGCGAGCAGCACCCAGCCGAGCTGATCGCCGACCGCACGCAGGTCGATGCCCATACCGACGGACATGAAGAACAGGCCGAGCAGCAGGCCCTTGAAGGGCTCCAGGTCGACCTCGATCTGGTGACGGTACTCGGTTTCCGCCAGCAGCAGGCCGGCCAGAAACGCGCCGAGCGCCATCGAAAGGCCCGCCGCGCCGGTCGCAGCGGCGGTGCCGACCACGGCCAGGAGAGTGACCGCCATGAAGAGCTCGCGGCTGTGCGCGGCGCTGACCAGCCGGAAGACCGGCCGGACGACCAGCCGCCCGAGCAGCAGGATCACCGCCACCGCGCCCACCGCCTTGGCCAGAGCGACGGCGAGGAAAACCGTCATCCCTCCTTCGGCCTCGCCGCCCAGCACGCCGAGCAGGAAAAGGATCGGCACCACGGCCAGATCCTGGAACAGCAGGATCGCGAAGCTGGCCCGGCCGACCGGCGCGCCCAGCTGCCGCCGGTCGATCAGCAGCTGCATGACGATGGCTGTGGAGGACAGCGCCAGACAGGCGCCGAGCAGGATGCTGGAAGCCGGGTCGTTGCCCCAGGCCCAGGCGAGGCCGCCGATGGCCAAGCCGCAGAGCGCCACCTGCGCGCCGCCGAGGCCGAAGACCAAGCGCTTCATCCGCCACAGCCGGTCGAAGGAGAGCTCCAGGCCGATCATGAACAGCAGGAAGATGACGCCGAGCTCGGCCAGCGCCCTGACCCCTTCGATATCGGCGATCACCGCATAGCGCAGCCAGGGAAATTCGGGCACCAGCAGGCCCAGCCCGAAGGGCCCGATCGCCGCGCCGACCGTCAGATATCCGAGGATAGGATTGATCCGCAGGCGCTGCATGATCGGCAGCACGATGCCAGCGGCCACCAGGAAGACGACCACTTCACGCAGATGGGGGATATTACTGTGCGCTTCTTCCACGGGGGTCATCCAGCAGTGTTTCGGGCTTCGCGCCACAGCATAGCAAGTGCCCGGCCAAGCCGCGCGCGCACTTTCCCCGTCACGCGCCGCCGCAATCGCGGGGCCGGAAGTCGATGTGGCCGTGGGTCTCGCCAAGCTCGGGCGTTCCGCACTCCAGTTGCAGCGGTGCGTCGAACATCGGACCGGCGCTGACCAGGGTATGAAACTCGCCATATTCGCCGCAGGGGTCGCTTCCCACCGGCAAGGCGGCCAGCAAAGCGCGATCATAGGAGCGGCCAAGGAACTCCGGCTCCAGTTTACAGAGGTCGATGCTGACGATATGCGCCTGCAGTCCGCTGGCTATCATTTCCCCAGCCAGCGCCTCGGTGTCGCTGCCCCAAAGCGGGAAAAGCGGCTGCAAGCCGCTTCCAGAAAGGCGCTGTTCCCGATAGGCGCGCACGTCCTCCAGGAAAAGATCGCCGAAAGCGATGTGGGTGATCCCCCGGGCCAGAGCGCGCTCGACGAAAGCCCGCATCGCCGCGGCATAGGCTTCCTCCGAACAGGGGTCCGGCAGTCGGATTTCCTCGAGGGGCAGGCGCGCGGCCTTGGCCTGTTCTTTGAGGATCGAGCGGCGCACCCGGTGCATGGCAACCCGATCCTCGTCCCCCGCTTCCGTGGTGGTGGTCAGCAGGCCGGCGATCTCGATCTCGCCCGTCTGGCGCAGACGATGCAGCATCCAGGCGCTGTCCTTACCGCTACTCCAGCTTATCAGCGCTTTTGCCTGTCGCATGCGGCCCCTCAGGTCAACCGCGACTTCTGAGTAAGCTCTCCGCCCCGCCAGAGATACAGCGCGAGCAACGGCTCCGACGCCGTGCGCATGGCATGCGGTATCCAGGAGGGATGGTGGACGACGCTGGCGGCTGGCAGCAAGCCCTCCTCCGCCTTGCCCTTGCGCCAGGCTGCCTGTCCGGAGAGGACGATATAAACCTCCTCGGCGGCGTGGCTGTGCAGCGGATAGACGGTCTCCGGCCCCAACATCAGGACGCCGAGCGCGATTTCGGCGCTGGCGAAGTGGCCGCGCAGGCCAAGCAGCTCGCACCAGCCGTAGCGCTCCTGGAAGGCCTGGGAAATGTCCTCGGCGGTATACGTCTGCCCCCAGGCCAAGCTGGCGGCCTGGGCGGAGAGCAGCGCCGTCAGCCTCCGGGTGTCGGTTGAGGCTGCGGCTTCCAGACCGCCGCACCAGGCAAGAACCGGCAGGCTGCGTGCCGCCAGCGAGCGGGCGGGCGGAGCTTTCGGCAGCGCCGCGGCAAGGCCCTGCAGTTCCGGCGGCAGCAGACGCTCCGTGAGCGCGTGCGCCTCCCGCAACAGGGCGGCGGCGGGGGAGGAGACTTCCCCGTGACCGGTGGAATCGCTGCTTGCCACGCTCACGAGCCTTCCTAAGTGCGAATGATGGGACCGCATAGCCTCGCTTTCCGGGTTTGAGAGAAAGGATGGGCAGAACGATGTCCGAGACAATTCGCGAAGCCGTCGGAGTATTTCACGATCCCGACGCCATGGAAAAGGCGATTGCCGATCTCGAGGCCAAGGGCTTCGATCGAGCCGAGATCAGCCTGTTGGCACGCGACGAGACGGTCGAGCAAAAGCTCGGCCACCGCTATGAAAAGGTCGAGGATCTGAAGAATTCTCCAGAGACGCCGCGCCGCGCCTATGTCGACAAGACCATGATCACCGAGGCTGAATCCGGCCTGGTCGGCGGACTGTTCTATGTCGGCGCCATCGCCGCCGCCGGCGCGACCGTGGCGACCGGAGGCGGCCTGCCGCTGATCCTCGGCGCTACCCTTGCCGCCGGCGGTGTCCTGGCCAAGGCCGTCGACCGGGAGGAATCCAAGGAGCTAGCAGCCCAGCTCGAGCGTGGCGGGCTGCTGCTCTGGGTCCGGCTGCGCGCCGATCAGCGGGACGAGGCGGCTTTATCCGCCCTGCGCGGCAACGGCGCCGGCTACGCCGAGGTGCATTGCCTCCCGGTCGCCTCCGCAAAGGCCGGTTAGCCGATAACCCCCGGTCTCCGCCGCGTCGCGCCGGGGAAACCGGATGCGCGGCCGCGGGGATTCGCCTAGCATGCGGGCGGGTTCATGAGGAGCAGAGCAGCGCATGTCGGAGTCGGGCGGCCAGGTAACGATTCGCAGCATCCAGGAGCTCGGCACCCACAACCGCTTCATCGAGCAGACCGCGCTGCACTATGCGATCGAGGTTCCTCTGGGCCTCGAACTGACAGCGGGGCCGGTGCCGAGTCGCTTGATCGAAACGCTCTGCGCGCTGCTTCCCATTCTGGCGGCGACGGAACTGCGGATCGAGGGCAAGTCGCGTCCCCTGCCCGCCGTCCTGGCGGGGGAAACCCGGGGCTTCGCCTGGGTAGCGAGCGCGCTGGCGGCGATCCTGCAGCGTGAGCTTTATCCGCGTATCGAGAGCTTCGGGGCGCATGCGGGAAACTCGGGAAGGCTGGAATTCCATTTTCAGTACAAGGATCCCGCGGTCGGGCGGGCCGGCGGCACCGGCGCGCTGCAGATCGCGAGCTGCCTGTTGCGGCGCTGGCGCGAAGAGGATCTCGACAGCGCGGAGATTCAGCTGCGCGGCCGCATTGCCGACTTCAAGCTGCGCCTCGGCGCGGCCACACTTAACCAGAACCTGCGCGCCATATTGGAAAAGGCCGACGCGCGGGGAATCCCCTGGAAGCGGATCGCCAACGACGCGCCCTATGTGCAGCTCGGCCAGGGCTGCAAGCTGCACCGCTACCGCGAGACCCTGAGCGATCAGGAGAGCCTGCTCGCCACCGAACTGCAAAAGAACAAGCTCCTCAGCCACCGCATTCTAGCCGGCGCCGGGCTGCCAAACCCCAAAGCAGCCATGGTCGCCAGCGAACAGCAGGCGGTGCTCGCAGCCAAAAGCATCGGCTACCCCGTGGTCCTGAAACCCAACTCCCTGGGCAAGGGGATCGGCGTCTTCGTCGGGCTGCGGGACGAAGCGGAGCTCCGCGCCGCCTTCGATCAGGCCAGCCGCCTTGGGACGCAGGTGATCCTGGAAAGCTACATCCCAGGCGACGACCACCGTCTGCTGGTTGTCGATGGGCGCTTCGTCGCCGCGGCGCGGCGTCTTCCGGCGCAAGTCGTCGGCACTGGGCGACACAGCGTCAAGCAGCTGGTCGCCGAAACCAACCGGGATCCCCAGCGCAGCCGCGGCTACGCCACCCTGATGAACGAGATCGTCATCGACGGCGAATCCCAGCGCCTGCTGTCGCTGGCCGGACTGACGCTCGACTCCGTTCCGGACAAGGGGCGGATCGTCGAACTGAAGCGCACGGCGAATATCTCCTCGGGCGGAACCGCGGTCGACGTTACCGAGCAGGTGCATCCCGACAACATCGCCATGGCCGAGCGTGCCGCCCGGATCCTGGGCCTGCGCATCGCCGGCGTCGATTTCCTGACCGCCGACATCTCGCGCTCCCACTTCGAAATCGGCGGCGCAATCTGCGAGGTGAACGCCGCCGTCGGCCTGCGCCCGCACCGGGTCGCCAATCCGGACCGCGACGTCGTCTCGCCGATTCTCGCGCAGACCCACCCCGACGGCGATGATGGGCGAATACCTATCGCAGCGGTAACCGGCACCACGGGCAAGACCACCACGGTGCGCATGCTGGCAAGGATCCTTTCGCAGGCCGGCATGGCCGTCGGTTCCGTTACCACCGACGAGGTCCGCATCGCCGGGGAGATCGTCGCCCATGGCGATCTTTCCGGCATCAGCGGCGCCAACATGGTGCTCGACGACAGCCGCTGCGAGGCCGCCGTTTTGGAAACCGCGCGCGGCGGCATCATCAAGCGCGGCCTCGCCTTCGACTACTGCGATGTCGCCTGCCTGACGAATGTCGGCCACGACCATCTCGGCGAGCATGGCGTGAACTCGCCCGAGGAGATGGCGCGGGTCAAGCGCCGCCTGCTGCGCTGCGCCCGCAAGGCCGTGGTGCTCAACGCCAACGATGCGCTCTGCCTCGCCCAGCGCGAAGGCCTTTCCGCCCCGCGGGTCATCCTTGCTGCGCCGGACGGCGCGAACGAGGCCTGCGAGGCGCAGCTGAAGGCCGGTGGCGAAGTTCTGCTGCTGGAAGAAGACCGCAGCGGCAAAAGCCGGCTCGTGCTGCGTCATGGCGGACGGCGCAGCCTCCTGCTGACTGCCGCGGAGCTGCCGGCGACTTTCGCGGGGACGGCGCTGCATAATGCCAAGAACGCCCTCTTCGCGGCGGCCATGGCGATTGCCATGGAGCAGCCGCTGGAGACCATCCGCGAAGCCTTGAAGAGCTTCCAGCCGGACCTCGATCACTCGCCGGGACGATTATCCCTGATCGGCGGCATGGCTTTCGAGCTGCTGGTGGACTTTGCCCACAATCCCGCGCAGCTCGCCACCGTCGCCGCCTTCCTCGACAGCCGTGCCGTCGAGGGCGCGCGCAGCTGTCTCCTGACCGTGCCGGGCAACCGCCTGGACGCACAGATCGTCGCCAGCGGCGCGGCGGCGGCCGGGCATTTCGACCGCTATATCTGTTACGAGCGCGAAGATTGGCTGCGCGGCCGCAAGGCCGGCGAGATCGCCGCCCTGCTGCGCCGCGGACTGCGCGATGCGGCGGTTCCGGCGGAGAAGATCGAGGTTGGTTTGGAACAGGGCGCCGCGATCCAGCGGGCGGTCGAACTGGCGGAGCCCGGCGATCTGGTCGCCATCTTCGGCAGCGCCGCCGTGGTCTCGGTACCGCAGTTCCGGCAGGCGGCGGCGAAGAAATCCGGCAGCGCGCCCACGGCCGTCAGCAAGGCGGGTTAACCCGTCCGGCGCGGCTCAGCCGTCGGTAAAGATGTCCGGATTGCGCAGGCTCTCGACATAGGACAGCAGCAGCCGGTAGGTCGTCTCCTGCCTCGGCTCGGCGCCTTCGCCCTCGCCGGCGACCTCGCGCTGAATCTCGCGCATGATCAGGATCACGCCGCGGCCCTTGTTGTCCTCGCCCTGGAACAGCAGCTGGGAGCCGTCCTCCATCGCGACGCCTTCCCGCACCATGGCCGGCTCGAAGTTCTGGTCGCGCAGGCGGGTGCGCAGCAGCGCCGCCTTGGTGTTGAAGTCGGCGGCCGAAAAGTCGGGCGTGATGTCGGTGCCCCAGACCACCTTGACCTCGATCAGGCGCTGCGAGGAGTAACCGAAGATGTAGGACACGATGGCGAGATGGTCGGCGACCTGGGCGCTGAAGCGGTCGGTCGCGATTTGCAGGACCTTGGTCTTCTGCCGCTCGTTGTTCTGCACCCGCACGCCGTCGGCGCCGATACCGAAGTCTGTGGCGATGGCCTGACGCACCTCTTCCTCGGTCATGCCGAATTCGGCGCTGCGGTAGCCGTTGATCTGGGCTTCCGCTTCCGCAGCCTCGCTTCCGCCGGAGGCAATCTCCGGAGTCAGGCCAGCCTGGGGAAGCAGCTTGTCGCGGAACGCGAAGGCCAGGCCGGCGGCAATCGCCAGCAGGACCACCAGCGCCAGGATCCACACTTTTCCACTGCTGTGGCGCGGCGGCGGGCTGATTTGGCCATGGCGTTCGAAGCTTGGATGGCGTTCACGCCGGTCATCTTGATGCGAGCTGGATTCGGCCGTCATTTTTCGCCTTATCTTTTTGCGATTGCCCGGTGATGTCTGCAGCAATGCAGTGGCATTGAATTAGCAGGTCTGGGGGAGTGGCGGAAAGACCTTTCTTGCAACCTACGCCTGCCCTGCACGCGTGTCCCCGCCTCCAGGAATGCGACGGGCGCCCCAAGGGGCGCCCGTCCGTTGTTTGGCGGTTGTGGTCGTCCCGGGC
>JBBEAM010000010.1:0-10173 GCA_040882845.1 Rhodovibrionaceae bacterium
CAGCGCCCGGAACGCGGACGAAGAACGATACTCACTCATTGGTAACCCCCCAGAATTTGGTCGCAAATAAGAAGACTCTCTGGGCCTTTTACTTCCCAGGACGGTTAAGCTTACATCACAAAAATGGATCTGTGTGCCTTTTGAATGTGATAATTGCACTTATCGGGGGATCGGAAGCCACTTTTGCCACACCCTGTGGCAGGGAAGCAACAAGTCGTCCGGACGCTGGAAAATACCCGCGAATTTTCAAAAGCTTGCCGGATTTCGAATTTCCCCTCCGCGCTGTCCGCGCGACCGGCCTCCGGATCTCCCGAACAGCCGGGGTTGCGCGCGGTCCGGCCCGCAAAACCAGAATTATTCAGCCATCACCGGCCGGCGAAACGCCGCCGTCACGCCCGTCCCATCATCATGCGATAGCGCAGCTGGTCGAACACCACGGCCAGGATCAGCAGGCCGCCGAGCAGCACCATCTGCATGTAGGAGCTGACCTGGGCGAGGTTCATGCCGTTCTTCGCCAGGACGATGAAGAAGGCGCCGAGGACGACGTTCTCGACCCGGCCGATGCCGCCGCGCAGGCTGACGCCGGCGATCACGCAGGCGGCGATGGATTCCAGGGCGATGGTCCCGCCCAGGTTCGCCTCGCCGGATTCGACCCGCGCCGTCAGCAGCAGTCCGGTCAAGGCCGCGAGCATCGCGCAGACGCCATAGGCCACGATCAGGGTCCGCTTGGTGTTGACCGCCGACAGCGTCGCCGCCTTGATGTTGCCGCCGACCGCGTAGATGTGCGCGCCGGTGCGCATCCGGGTCATGAAGATCCACATCGCGGCGATCGCGATCAGCGCCACCAAAACCGGCACCGGCATCCCCCACAATCGCCCGAAGCCGAAGAGGTTGCCGAAGGCATAGGGAATGCCGGAAACCGGTACCCCGCCGGTCAGGAACAGCGAAATTCCCGCGGCCACCGAGCTGACGCCGAGCGTCATGATGAAGGGCGAGACGCCGAAGAAGGCGACGCCCATGCCGTTGACGGCGCCGACAATGGCGGCGGCCGCCAGCCCGGCAAGACAGCCGAGCGCGATGACCAGCCAGACGGCATCGGGAAAGATTGCAGCAAGCGCCACCATCGCCATCGCCGAGGTCACGGAGGTGAGCGCGACGACCGCCCCGACGGAGAGATCGAAGCCGCCGGTGATCAAGGCCAGCATCTGCCCCAGGGAAACCAGGATCAGATAGACCGATTGGCGGAAGACGTTGATCAGGTTGTCGATTGTGAGAAAGCGGTCGGACAGTCCGGTGAAGATGATCAAGGCGCCGATCAGGAAGAAAGGCAGCACGCCGAGACGGATGAAAACCGCCCGGGCCGTGGTCCAGAGGGCCTTGCGGGCTGCGCCTTCGCCGTCCGGCGATGAGGACGCGGAGTCGCTCATGCGGAATCCTCCTGCTCTTCGAAAAAGTGTGCGAGCACCGTCGATTCGGCGATCTCGTCTCCGGACAGTTCGGCCGAAATCCGCCCACGCGAGAAAACCGCCAGCCGATGCGCGATGTTCATGGCTTCCGGCAGATCGGATGATATGACCACGACCGCCTTGCCGGCCTCGGTCAGCGCCTTGATGAGCTTGTAGATCGAGGCGCGCGCGCCCATGTCGACCCCCACCGTGGGCTCGTCGAAGATATAGACCTCGTAGTCCCGCCCCAGACCGCGCCCGAACAGCGTTTTCTGCTGGTTGCCGCCGGAAAGCTGGGCGACCAGCCGGCCGCGGTAGTCCTCCGGCAGGTCGACGCTACCGGCCACCTGTTCTGCCTTGGCATCGATCGCGGACCAGGGCAGCAGGCCGAATTTCGACTCGACGCCCTGGAGAATGCCCTGGCGCAGGTTGCCGCGCGCAGTAAAAACCAGCTGCAGTCCCTCGTTCTTGCGGTCGGGGGTCAGATAGTAGACGCCGCGGTCCATCATCCCGCGCGGGCTGGTGCCGGTCACTTCCTCGCCCTTCAGCGTCACGCGGCCGCCGTTGAGCGGGATCAAACCCATCATGGCCCGGAAGCAGCGCGACTTGCCCGAACCGACAAGGCCGGCAACGCCGAGCACCTCGCCGGGCCGGATCGCGAGATCGACGCCATGGACCCCCGAGGCGCGCAGACCGGAAACCTCCAGGATCGGCGCCTGGGGATTGGCGCCGATCTGCGGATAGATCTCGGCGATCGCGCGGCCGACCATCATCTCGACCAGCTCCGGCTCGCTAGCCTCCGCGGCCCGGACAGTGCCGATCTTGGCGCCGTCGCGCAGCACGGTGATCCGATCGGCGATGCGGGCGAACTCCTGAATGCGGTGGGAGATGTAGATGACGCCCACGCCGCGGGCCTTCATCTGCGCGACCACTGCGAAGAGATGATCGACTTCGCGGTCGGTCAGCGAGGCGGTGGGTTCGTCGAGAATCAGGATCGAGAGATCGTCGTGCAGCGCTTTGGCGATCTCAACCATCTGCTGTTCGGCGCGGCTCAGGCGGCTGACCATCGCGCCGGGGTCGATCGGGAAGGCGAGCTCCTTGAAAAGCTCCCTGGCCCTTCTCTGCATCGCCGCGCGGTCCTTGAAGGGCCCGCGCTTCGGCTCGTCGCCGAGGAAGATGTTCTCCGCCACGCTCATCGTCGGAACCAGGGAGAACTCCTGGAAAACCGCGGAGATGCCATAGCGGCGCGCGTCGGCCACCGATTGGAAGGAGACCTCTTCGCCGCGCACCTTCAGGCTGCCCGCGCTGGGGACCGAGGCGCCGGCGATCATCGAAATCAGCGTCGATTTCCCCGCGCCGTTCTCCCCGAAGAGGACATGGACCTCGCCGCGCCGGAGATCGAAGTCGACACGGTCCAGGGCGACGATGCCCGGATAGCGCTTCGTCAGGCCTTCGGTTTCGATCAGCGGCGTTGTGTCGGACTGGGGCACAGGTCACCTGCTCCGCGGCGGCGGGGATAGCGTAAGAACTGCACTGCGCGAAATATGGCCGGGCGTCTTGCCGGATGCGGCAAAACGCCCGGCCCCACGGGCTTGCGGTTACTCGACGGAGAAAACCGGACTGAAGCCATCGGGCGGCAGGATATCCGTGCGCGCCACCCCTTCGATATTCTCCTGATGGACGACGAAGATCTTCGGACCGACGTGCTTGATGTAGTCCTCGCCTTCGAGAATCCGCACCGCCTGGTCGACGGCGATACGGCCCTGGATGACCATGGAGTCGGCGGGCGCGGCGAGGATGAAGCCGCGCTTGATGCCCTCATAGACGCCCGGCGTCATGTAGAAGGACAGCAGCTCGACCTCGCCCAGCAGGCCGCGCTCGCGGATCAGGCCTTGAGCCGCTTCGGCGGTGACCGCCGTGCCGGCGATGTAACGCACGTCGGGGCTGGCCTGCAGCACGTCCTCGACCAGGCCCAGCTGCGCCTCCTTGCCGGTGTCGCCATAGCGCGGCTCGAGGACTTCGACCGCCGAGCCTTCGACGGCCTCCATGAAGCCCTTGTGCGCGGCCTCGACCCAGCCGGCGCCGGCCGGACCGGGGAACCAGCCGACCTTGACGCTTTCGCTGCCGGCGGGATGCTTCTCGGCCAGGTAGCGGCCGGTTTCGGCTCCCATGGTGTAGAAGGACACCAGCGACTTCGCCGAAAGTTCCGGCGAGGACATGCCATTGATGACGTCGACGACCGGGATGTCTTGCGCGCGGATCTCGCTGACGAGGTTGTTCAGCCCGTCATAGGAAATCGCGCCGATCACCACGGCGTCGGCGCCACTGGCCACGCAGTCCTCGATCTGGTTGATCTGGTTGACAAGCTCGGTATAGCCCCCTGCCTCGACGAGGTTCAGCTTGACGCCCAGGCGCTTGGCTTCCTCGACCACGCCGTAATCGACACCAAGCCAGTAGGCATCCTTCATATGCGGGAAGGACACGCAGATTTCCCAGGGCTGCGACGCCTTCTCCAGCGGCACGTAGGACACCTTTTCCACCGCGCCGTCGGCCGAGAAAGCTGGGGTGACCTGTTCGGCGTCGTAAGGATACCAGTCTTCTGCTGCGGCCGGCGCGGCGGCAACCATGCCTACCGCTAAGGCCAGTCCAATGCTCTTGATATTCATCGCTCCACTGCTCCCAGTTGGTTTTTCACTTCTCTGTCGTTGCGGCTATTCGAGGGCCTCTCTGATGCGACCCCGGAGCGCCGCGCGGTCGGCCCGCGCGGCAAGCGCCTGCTCCATGTCGACTTTCACGAATCGGGTCAGGGTGTGCGGTTGCAACTGGCCGATCAGATCCATGTCCGCTGAGATCACGGCGCCGAGCGTGAAATACCCGCCGCCCGACACCGCGTCGCGGTGCAGGACGATCGGCTCGGTGCCGCCGGGAACCTGAATCGAGCCGTAGCTGTAGCAGCCATCGACGATGTTCGAAGGATCGGAGCCGGCGCCGAAGGGCTGCTCGCGCTGCTTGAAGTCCATCGGCCGGCCGCCACGGAAGCGTACGCCCATGCGATCGGCTTCCGGCGCCACCTTCCACTCGTCCTCGAAGAAGTTCCTGCCCGCCTGCTCGGTGATCAACCTCCAGTAGAGGCCGGGCAGAACCCGCAGCTCCGCCGGGGTGCCCGGCAGGCGCCGCAGCTTCTCCGGGACCGAGGCGCCTTCCTTGCCCCGTCCCGCCTGTCCGAGCGGTATGCTGTCGCCTGCCGCGACCGGCCGGCCCTCGATGCCGCCGAGCGCGCCGATCGGATAGGTCGAGCGGCTGCCGAGATAGACCGGCGTGTCGATGCCCCCGGAAATCGCGATGTAGGCCCGGGCGCCGCTGCGCAGGTAATCGAAGGAGAGGGTCTGGCCGGCCTTGACCTTGAAGGCCGTCCAGCCCGGCCGATCCTCGCCATCCACCTTGGGCGGAAGCTCGGCCCCGGTGACCGCGACCAGGGCGTCCTGGTCGAATTCCAGCTGCGGCCCCATGAAGACCGTCTCCAGCACCGCCGCATCTTCCGGGTTTCCGACCAGGAGATTCGCAGCGCGCAGGGCGAGCCGGTCCATGCCGCCGGAAATCGGAATGCCGAGATGGAAGTAGCCAGGGCGCCCGAGATCCTGGATCGTGGTGAAAAGCCCCGGGTTGAGTACTTTAACCGTCATTGAGCGCCCCCATCAGCTTGGCGTTCGTCCCCTGCATGTCCGCATTGAACGCGGCCAGGTCGAAGACCACCTCGCGCAGCTTCGGCGTGTAGCGATTGGCCTGAACTTCGGCGAGAAGGTGGTCGTACTCCTCCCGGTCGATCGGCGTGAACTTCACGATGTCGCCGGGCTTGTGAAAGACCATGAAATCCCGCAGGTAGCTGGTTTCCTGCTTCGGATCGAAGATCGTCATCGGCGTGATGCCGAACATCTGATACCCGCCCGCACCACGTACGGAGTAGACGCAGGAGAAGCAGCCGCCATAGCCGACGGTCTGCTTCGGCGTATCGGTACGCGGCCGTACGTACTTGGGCACCTGCAGCTGCCGCTCACGCTCGACCAGCTGGTAGAGGAACGGCAGGCCGGAGACGAAGCCGACCATCGAGACGAACCAGGGCGCGGCGTGATGCGCGGCGATGAAGTCCTCGGCAGAGTCGAAGCCGTTGATTCGCGCCGCGTAATCCAGATCCGTCCCGTTCGGATCCTGATGCCGGTCGCGGAACCGCATCAGGGTCTCGTGGGTCCAGGGATCCTGATAATAGACGGGAAACTCGATGATCCGCGTCTCGAGCCGCTTCTCGGCGCCTTCCGCGGACGATTCCAGGGATTGGATTTTCGCCATCATGTCGTCGGGCTTGATCACGTCCGGATCGTACTTCACCTGGAATCCGGCGTTGGCCGGACAGATCTCCGCGACGCCCTCGATCTTCGCATCGCGAATCGCGTTGCAGATCGACAGCGCCTTGAAAAACGCATCCAGCGACATCTCCTCGTCGGTCTCGACGAAGATGTGCTCATCGCCGCCGAATGAATACCGTGATTGCATCGCTTTCCTCCTCCTCGGCGCCGGCTTTATTCAGCCGTCAACGGATTGGCCTCGAGCCAAGGCTCGAGGAACTGGGTATGAAACCGCCCGGCCTGAACGTCGCCGTCCAGTGCCAGGGCCTTGTGCAGCGGCGCGGTGCTTTTGATCCCCTCGATCGACAGCCCGTCGAGCGCCCGGCGCAGCTTCTCGAGCGCCTCCGCCCGGTCCTTGCCGTGGACGATCAGCTTGCCGAGCAGGGAGTCGTAGAAGGGCGGGATCGCATAGCCCTCGTAGATCATCGCGTCGAAGCGCAGGCCCTCGAATTCCGGCAGCTCGATCTTCCCGATGACGCCGGGAAAAGGCATGAAATCCTTGGCCGGGTCCTCTGCGTTGATGCGCACCTCGATGGCATGGCCGGAGAGCGCGATATCGCCCTGCGACAGGGACAGCGGCGCGCCGCCGGCGACGCGGATCATCTCCGCCACCAGATCGACGCCGGTCACCATCTCGGTCACCGGGTGCTCGACCTGGATGCGCGTGTTCATCTCGATGAAGAAGAACTCCCGCTTCTTTTCGTCGTAGAGGTACTCCAGGGTCCCGGCGCCGCGGTAGCCCACGGATTCTGCGAGGGCGACCGCCGAGGCGCAAATCTCCTCCCGGGCCGCGCTGTCGAGACAGCTCGCCGGCGCTTCCTCCCAGACCTTCTGGCGGCGGCGCTGCAGGGAGCATTCCCTCTCGTAGCAGTGCACCGCGCGGGCGCCGTCGCCGAGGATCTGCACCTCGATATGGCGGGCCGCGACAATGGCGCGTTCCAGGTACAGCCCGCCGTCGCCGAAAGCCGCCGCAGCTTCGGACTGCGCCTGGGGGGCGAACCGCCGCAGCTCCGCTTCATCCTGGGCAACGCGGATGCCGCGCCCGCCGCCGCCGGCCGCAGCCTTGATCATCACCGGATAGCCGACCTGCTTCGCCGCTTCGACGGCGGCATCGGTCGAGGCGAGGCGGCCTTGCGAGCCCGGAACCACGGGCACGCCGGCTTCCTGCGCCGCCGCCCGCGCAGCCGCCTTGTCCCCCATCTTACGGATGGTCGCCGCCGACGGCCCGACGAAGATCAGCCCGGCTCGCTCCACGGCTTCGGCGAAATCGGCATTCTCGGCGAGAAAGCCGTAACCCGGGTGTACGGCGTCGCAATCGGAGTCCAGCGCCGCCTGAATCAGTTTTTCGCCGGCGAGATAGGACTTCGCGGCCTGGGGCGGACCGATGCACACGGCATCGTCCGCCAGCCGCACCGCGAGCATTTCGGCGTCCGCCTCCGAGTAGGCCTGGACCGCCTCGATGCCGAGGGCGTGCGCTGCCCGGACGATGCGGACGGCAATCTCGCCGCGGTTGGCTATGAAGATGCGACGGACCGGCATGCCGTGTTCAGTCGTCCAGCTCGACCAGCACGGCGCCGGCGCTCACCGGCTCCTCGTTCTCGACCTTGAAGGCCTTGATCGTGCCGGCCGCGTCGGATTTGACCTCGATGAAGGACTTCATGACCTCCACCAGGCCAACCACCTCGCCGACCTCGACCCTGTCGCCTTCCGATTTGAAGGGCGGGTCTTCGGGCGACGGCCGCCGGTAAAAGGTGCCGGGGATCGGTGATTTGATTTCTGCCATGCGTTTTGCCCCTTGGTTCGCGTTGTCAGTGCCCGCGGCGGCTCAGGCCGCCTTGTCGATGATCTCCGCAGCCGGGATGATCCGGACGCCGTTGTCGATCAGCGCGGCGCGCAGGGCCTTGCCGATGCCCAGCGCCCCCGGCGTGTCCGAGTGAAAGCAGATCGAATCGAAGCCGATCTCGATGTCGTCGCCCTCGACCGTGCGGACCTTGCCTTCCTGGCAGGCCCGCAGGCACTTCTCGGCAACCTCGTCGGGATCGAGCCGGCGCATCCGGCGGGTGAAGACGATGCCGCCGCTGCGGTCGTAATCGCGGTCGGCGTAGAACTCGCGGACCACCGTGAGGCCGGCCGACTTGGCGATCCGGTAGGTCTCGGAGACGTCCATGCAGAACACCGCGGTATCCGGGCTGCACTTCAACAGAGCGTCCACCATCAGCTGCGATAGTTCGGCGTTCTTGGCGGCTTCCATGTAGAGGGCGCCGTGCGGCTTGACGTGCTGCAGCTTTGCGCCGTGGCGCCGGGCGAACTCGCGCAGCGCGCCGAGCTGATAGACGATGTCGTTGACCAGTTCTTCCGGGTTGGCGTTGATCACGCGGCGGCCGAAGCCCTGAAGGTCGCGGAAACCGGGGTGCGCGCCGAGAGCCACGCCGCGCTGAACGGCGCCTTGGACAACCTTGTCCATCAGGTTGGGATCGCCGGCATGAAAACCGGTGGCGACGTTGGCCGAGCTGATCAGATCCATCAACTCTTCATCGGTGGCCTCGCTGATCGTCCAGAAGCCAAATCCCTCGCCGAGGTCGCAGTTCAGGTCGACGGTTTGTCGTGACACGCTCTTTACCTCCCTTGCCGCATCTCGATCGCGCCTTGCGGTTCGGACGCCTGGGTAAAAGGGTCCCCCCAAGACCCCCCCGAAGATCAAATTTCATTTCACCCCCTCAAGAGTTCAGAAAAATCGATACCTTCGAAGAGGCGCAGTTGCCTATGATTCTGCGGTTTCTTCTACAAACGCGCGGCGGACGGCTTGCCGAAGAACGCGGCATTATCTATTTTTTCGAACTGAGCCTTTTGTGGATTCAGAAAGCTGAGGCCAAAGCGTGAATTTCCGACAGGTGAAATACTTCGTCGCCACTGCCGAGTTGGGCCAGGTCTCGCGGGCCGCCGTCGAGCTCTCGATCTCGCAGTCGGCCATCACCTCGGCAATCAAGGAGCTGGAATCCGAGGTCGGCACACGGCTTTTCGACCGCACGACCCAGGGCATGGAACTGACCCAGTCGGGACGCCGCTTCCTGGAGACGAGCTATCGGCTGCTGGCCACCATAGAGGAGGCCCTGCATCCCGGGGCGACCGACGAGGAGGTCGCCGGCACGCTCTCGGTTGCCGCGACCTACACCGTGCTCGGCTACTTCCTACCGCAGCACTTGGAGCGGCTGGAGCGGCGTTACCCCAACGTGACGATCCATCTCTACGAGCAGAGCCGCGAGATGATCGAGGATGGCCTGGTCACCAACCGCTTCGATATGGCGATGCTGCTGACCTCGAACGTCAACAATCCGGAACTTACGACGGAGACGCTGCTCAGCTCGCAGCGCCGGCTCTGGGTGCCGGCCAATCACCATCTCCTCGCCCGGGAGAGCGTCGGGTTGGAGGAGATCGCGCAGGAACCCTATATCATGCTGACCGTCGACGAGGCGGCGCATACGGCACTGCGGTATTGGAGCAGCTCGGCCTACCAACCTTCGATCCGGCTGCGCAGCAGTTCCGTCGAGGCCGTGCGGTCGATCGTCGCCAACGGCCAGGGGGTCGCGATCCTCTCGGACATGGTCTACCGCCCCTGGTCGCTGGAGGGCAAACGCATCGAGACCATCGTCACGGCCGAAGCCATCCCGCCGATGAATGTCGGCCTGGCGTGGCGTAAGGGCGTTGCGATGACGCCGCCGATGAAACTCTTCCGCGACTACTTCAGCGATCAGTACCAGACCCCGCAAAGCCTGCAGCCGCGCTGAAGCCGGCGAGGCGCACCGCGGCGGCATATCCGCACCGGGCCTTCGGGGGTCAGGATTTCACCTGGTACTCACCTGGTATCGGGCAAAAGAAAGACCCTCCGGGGCTGGCGCCCTGGAGGGTCGACTCTCGTTGGTTGCGGGGGCAGGATTTGAACCTGCGACCTTCAGGTTATGAGCCTGACGAGCTACCAGACTGCTCCACCCCGCGTGAGGTTCTGAGTTTAGTGTCTTTGGTTGTTTTGAGGGGTTTGTCGTGTCGAGGGGTTTTATCGGGTTTGCAAGACCTGGCAGCGACCTACTCTCCCGCGCCTTAAGACGCAGTACCATCGGCGCTGAGGGTTTTCACGGCCGAGTTCGGAATGGGATCGGGTGGGTCGTCCCTCGCCATTGCCACCAGGTCGTGCAAGCCCGATAAGCTTTTTGTCCGGCCCTATGCCCCGGTGCTGGGATGCCCCGGTGCTGGGATGCCCCGGTGCTGGGATGCCCCAGTGCTGGGATGCCCCAGTGCTGGGATACCCCGGTGTTTGGGGCGCGGGCGGGCGG
>JBBEAM010000011.1:0-41480 GCA_040882845.1 Rhodovibrionaceae bacterium
ACAAGTTCGAGTACCGCCGCGGCTACAAGTTCTCGACCTACGCGACCTGGTGGATTCGCCAGGCGATCACCCGTTCGATTGCCGACCAGGCGCGCACCATCCGCATCCCGGTGCACATGATCGAGACGATCAACAAGCTGGTGCGCACCAGCCGCCAGATGCTGCACGAGATCGGCCGCGAGCCGGCGCCCGAGGAGCTCGCCGAGCGTCTCGCCATGCCGCTGGAGAAGGTGCGCAAGGTGCTCAAGATCGCCAAGGAGCCGATCTCCCTCGAGACGCCGATCGGCGACGAGGAGGACAGCCACCTCGGCGACTTCATCGAGGACAAGAACGCGGTGATCCCGCTCGACGCGGCGATTCAGTCAAACCTGCGCGAGACCACGACGCGGGTGCTGGCCTCGCTGACGCCGCGCGAGGAGCGGGTGCTGCGCATGCGCTTCGGTATCGGCATGAACACCGACCACACCCTGGAGGAGGTCGGCCAGCAGTTCTCGGTGACCCGCGAGCGCATCCGCCAGATCGAAGCCAAGGCGCTGCGCAAGCTCAAGCACCCCAGCCGCTCGCGCAAGCTGCGCTCCTTCCTCGATACCTGAAATTCCTTGATGGCCATCCGCGCGGAGCGCATCGAGCCGCGCCGATCCCTTTATGGGATGAGCGTGGCTCGATATTGCTCTGCCGTGGTTTCCCTACCGATTTCCCTGAGGTAGGCTTCGCTTTGTCGGATATGCCGACGAACTACAGCCGTGGTTTCCCTACCGATTTCCCTGAGGTAGGCTATATTCGAACCCAGGCCCGGCGCCTAAAGCGCCGTGGTTTCCCTACCGATTTCCCTGAGGTAGGCTATGAAGCCCGCGCTTTCCTTGATCTTCGGAGCCGTGGTTTCCCTACCGATTTCCCTGAGGTAGGCTAGGCGCTCCCCTGCTAAGGGCGCGAGGCTGGCCGTGGTTTCCCTACCGATTTCCCTGAGGTAGGCTATATTCGAACCCAGGCCCGGCGCCTAAAGCGCCGTGGTTTCCCTACCGATTTCCCTGAGGTAGGCTATGAAGCCCGCGCTTTCCTTGATCTTCGGAGCCGTGGTTTCCCTACCGATTTCCCTGAGGTAGGCTAGGCGCTCCCCTGCTAAGGGCGCGAGGCTGGCCGTGGTTTCCCTACCGATTTCCCTGAGGTAGGCTCCCTGGTGGAACCTCTCGCTGGTGCTGGCGGCCGTGGTTTCCCTACCGATTTCCCTGAGGTAGGCTTCGCCGTGGTCGACGCCTTCGATCATCGCGGCCGTGGTTTCCCTACCGATTTCCCTGAGGTAGGCTCCTATCGAGCTGCGGGAGAAAGAACTGGGGGCCGTGGTTTCCCTACCGATTTCCCTGAGGTAGGCTCGCCCATCGAATGCCCGGTGACATAGAGCGGCCGTGGTTTCCCTACCGATTTCCCTGAGGTAGGCTACGAGCGGAATAAGTTCTTGGAAAGAAAACGAAAAATGGGGATTGGCTAGAGCAGAACAAGCTGGTCGATCCCTGTTTTTTCCTGTCGGGTTCGCTTTCCGACGAGCAGTTTCATACGCCCAAACTGACGCTCCGTGACTTGCAAGGCCCGTACGCTACCCTGGGGCGGGAGGTTTTTCTCGGCCCGGCCGAGGTGCTTGTCCGCTGCATCCTGACCCCGGCACACCCGAGTATACACCGAAAGCTGCATCATATCGTAGCCGTCGTTGACGAGGAACTTGCGAAAGCGCGTGGCGTCCCGGCGCTCCTTCTTGGTCTTCACCGGCAGGTCGAAGAACACGAACAGATACACGAACCTGACCTCCTCTTCGCGCATGGGGTTTCAAACCCGCGGCAGGACGAGAGCTGTGGCGCCTTCGCCGGAGATGGCGCGCACCAGCGAGCTCACCATGCGGTCAACCGCGGGCAGGACGGTAAGCTGCTCGCCCTCGACGACGAGCGGCTCCGTCATGACGGCGGCAAGTTCTTGCCTGTGGTCGCGTGAAAGCGCCGCTTCCTCGGGCCGCTGGCCCTGACCGGAGAGACGGAACGCCGCCCAGTCGGCGAGTGGGCGTATTACTTCCAGGAGATCGTCTGCAAGGTTGAAAGCATTCTGCGCGCCCGCATGGTGGATACCGAAGGCTGGCAGCAGGCCGGCGCCCACCAGACCTCGGGCGACGCCAGCGCGCAGCACAGCGTAGCCATAGTTGAGCATGGCGTTGCGCAGATCGCTCTCGTCGTGGCGGCGAAAATCGTTGAAAAGCCGCTGCCAATAGAAGCGTGCGGCGCGCGCCTCGACATTGCCCTGATCGCCGGACCTCACGTGCCCCGTCATCTCGCGCAGGGTTCGGCCCCCCTCGATTTGGGCCCGGTCGAGAATAGCGGCCTGATTCTCAATCTTGCGGCGCACGATGGCCAGCCACATACGTTTCTTCAGCGCCGCTCCCGCCGCCACCTGGGCGCGCGCTACGCCGGCCTGCTGCCAATGCTGATGGAAGGGGAGGAGGACGCCGCAGGGGGTGTGCCGCTCGTCGGAAAAGACGACTGGAATGCCGGCCTGGAGACAGGCCGCCATGACGGCGGCCGTCGCAGTGGCCTGCGGGGTATCGAGCAGGATCCAGGCCACATCCTCGAGAGGGAAGGAGACCGGCTCCTCCTCGCCCTGCTCCACGACCAGCCGCTGCGCCTTCAGCGAGAGGCGCGCCGGCTTGCTTATGTGCAGGCCGCGCCATGCCATGTGCGGGTTTCCTGCTCAATTTCGTGCCTACAGCCAAATCGATCAATTTGGAATTTTCTAAAGCTGGCTAAAGTTCTTGCACCAATTGCACCACCTTCGAAGTACTCGTCACGCCGGTTATGCGGAGATATTGCCAGTGCCCCTGTAGATCGATTCATACTCCGGAAGTAGCCCTCAAATACCGAGCCATCGCGCTTTACGACCTCCAGGAAGGAGTCACCGTAAATGCTAAAACAAAAGTGAAAATCTGCATTTACAACTTCCCAATCTTTTTCCGGCTTGTGGGCGCGAACTGCCCGGTTCGGCGGTTGCGGCCAGCCCTTCCGGTCCATCACCTGGTGGCGGTAGATCGGCACCAGGAAGTATTCGTCCTTGCCTTTTTTGTTCGGCTTTACGAACACGTCCACACGCATCATGTCGGCGTTGTCGACATGGCCGCCGTTGACTTGCAGGCCCGACGGATCGCTGCCCCTTCGCTTGAGCAGCACCTTACGTACGATATCGCCCCGCGGCGAGCGCGGCGGAGTTTCCGCCGGCTTGCCACTGCCGATCCATGTTGCGAGCGCTGCGGCGAGCGGCCGGTTGCCGCCCTCGGCATCCTTCAGGCGCGAGAGATCGCCCTCAGTCAGATTCGCGACCGCTTTGCGCTCGTAGGTTACCTTGCGGCCATCCTCGACGCCGATGCGGTAGATCGTGTCAGCATGTCCCTGGCCCCGTCCGCGGCGCTTTTCCGAACGGGCAACGAAGACTCCTTCGAGGGCTTGGATCGCATCGTCGCGGAAGCCCTCCCACGGCGGCGGCACGAAGGGCGTCCACTTGCCGCGATTCTCGACCTCGACCTGTTGGTACTGCCGTGTCAACGCATTCAGCAGCCACTCGCTGCGCGCGGCGGCGCAGATCAGCGCATCGAGAGCATGATGCCGGCTATCGGCGCGGTCCTTGATGCCGCCCAGCCCCCAGGCGCGGCGCAGGATGGCTGTAACGGCCCCCGGGCGGGCGAAGAGCCTTCGCGTCGTTTTGCCCAGGTAGCCTTCGCTGGCCGGATCGGGCTCGCCTTGGTCTGTATAAAGTTCCCGCAGTACGGACAGCAGTGCGCGGGCGGCGTACTTCGTGTCGTTCAGGTTCCGCTCGACGAAGCCTTGCTCGCGTTCGTCGAAATTGGGCATCAGCAGGTTGCGCTTCTTGATGCCCTTAATATTCAGCGCGCGGACCCGAGCGTCGAAGGTATCCCACCAGCCGGGGTCGCTCGTTCCCTTCCATTCCCAAGGTGTGCGCTGCCCTTTGTCCTGGTTGGCTTCGGTCATGCACAGAACCTGATTCAGGTAACTGTTGTCCTGGCTACGGCTGCGAGGAAGGATGTGATCGACCTGGACGGCGTTGCTCGTAGCGAGAATGTCGCGCGGCTCGATTAATTTATCTGTGTAAATGCAACGATAGTTCTGCTCCTTCCACAGTTCGTAACGGCGCAGATCCTCCTCCGCCGGCTCGCTGCGCAGTTCGAGCTTCTCCTTCAATTCGTCTCTTCGGCGATCCTTCTCCGCAGTGCGCCTTTCGATGCCTCTCGTGATCCGATCCCGCTCCTCGGCTGACTTGCCGACCTCGCGGGCAAGCTCGACGATGATGCGTCCGGGACGGGCGCCGAAATGGTGGACCAGCGTCTCTACCTGCTTCACCGCCGCGCGGAGGCTGCGCTGCACTACAGGATTGCGAATGTCGTCGATCTCGACCTTGCGGCTCTGGGTATGGTCGTACCCCGCGAGCGCGCAGGCTTCCGAGTAGACATTTCTCTCTAGCAGGTGCGGCAGAATATTGCGCGCGGCCTTCGCGGAGATGTGACCGGCGCCCTTGAAGGCGCCGAAGTTGCCATCCGATACGGACTTCATTAGTGCGGTACGGACAAGAGAATCGAGATCGTCCAGGCCTTCCAAGCCCTTCTCGATGCTGCCCTGGTCTTCCCGGAACGCGATCACTGCCGCAATGCGGTCCAGAAGTTCCGGCTTGTCCTTCAACGTATTCCAACCGGCTGGACCAACAGCGTCGTACAAGGTCTTGCTGCCCGCCGCGCAGCCCTTCGAGGCCACGATATCCGCTTTCGCTTTCTTTTCGTCGATGCCGTCGAAGAAGGTTCCCTTGGAGAGGCCAATTTTGGTCGCCAGCGCGTTCCAGCTCATCGACTTGCTGCCAATCCCGAAATCGGCCGCTGCCCTGCGCAACTCTTCTCCAGAGAGGCGGCGGAGGCTACCGTCGAGCTCACGTAGCTTCACGGTGTTCAGCTTGGCGAGAAAACGGAACTTTTCGAATGAAGGTGCGTGGCGCGGACTGCGCTTTTCTTCTGGCTCGAAAGGACAAATCCCGATCAGATCTTCGCTGTCTTGCAAGGGCCTTTGGTGAAAGGCGATGCCGATATAGCCATTCTCCAGTTCTGCGGTAGCCTTATCGTTCCCCAAGCGCCGCTGTGCAGCGAATAGCTGTTTTACTTCATCCAGCAGATCGTCGCGCGCGAAGGTGTGGGTGTATTCGCCACCCTTGTTGCGCCGCCGCTCGGCAAACTTCGGGTCGTTGACGACCATTCTGCCTATGCTGCCGTATTCGCTCAGCAACTCCCTATTGGCGTCGATCGCGCCTAGCATCTTCTTGTTGTCGTCGGGCGCGTTCTGGCCAATGTCTGATTTCTTGTTCGATTTGAACCCTCGATGCTTGGCGATGTACAGTAGTGCGGCAGCGAACTCCTCGTCGTTCAGGCGGCGGTCCAGCCCATCGGCGCGTGCCCGCCAGGGATCGGGCGCACCTCTGCGATGATGAAAGGCAGCCGGGTTGCGCGTTAGCAGCAGGCCAGTCTCCACGAACAGCGTCCTGACATCTGCCATGCGTCGCGCCCGCCGCCGAATGACCCGGCGCAGCAGCCTGCTATCGCGGCGGGTCTTGTTTTTCAGTTCCTTGGTTTTCGGCTCCTCCGGCGCCTCGAAGCACCAACTGCCGGCAAACTCGATTGCGCCGCCGTTCACGCCATGCCGGATTGCCCCGCTGCCAAGAGATGCGATTCCCACGTCGAGGCCGATAACAAGGCTGTCATCTATCGGATAGCGAGCGCTGAGTTTGCGTAGACGTGTGCCAATGGACTCTGTCATCCAGCAACCTCCCCTTGTTATTCGTAAGCTTAATGCAATGGTTGACCAATAGACGCGGGCTTGGCAATACTGGTGCATCAGGGAAATCGGCAGGGAAACCACGGTAAGAAGGTTTCTCTTCTGAGGAGTTACCCCCGCCGACTTAGTCGGCGGGGGGATCTCTAGAGATGTAACCGCGAGCGCATCCGCCAGATCGAGGCCAAGGCGCTGAGGAAGCTCAAGCACCCCAGCCGCTCGCGCAAGCTGCGCTCCTTCCTGGATACCTGATCGCCGCATGACCGCTTGGCGCGAGGCGTGCTAGGCTGCAAGAAGCAGTCTCGCAGCCGAGCCGGAGTTTTCTTCTTGCCCCATCGCAGCCTTTACGCCGCTGTTCTGGCGCTTGCCCTGTTTCTTCCGCAGGGGGCAGCGGCCGACGTCAACGACTCGCTCACCCGCGGCGACTATTCCGCCGCGCTGGCCGAAGCGCGGCCACTGGCCGAGGCCGGCGATCCCAACGCCCAGGCGGTGATGGGCCTGCTCTACCGCGACGGCCTCGGCGTCGCCCAGGACTACGCCCAAGCCGCGCAGTGGTTCGAGGCCTCGGCCGAGCAGGGCCAGGCCGGCGCGCAGTACAACCTCGGCGAGCTCTACCGCCGCGGCGCCGGGGTGCCCCAGGACGATCGGCAGGCGGCCTACTGGCACTGGCAGGCGGCCGAACAGAACCATGCCAGCGCCCGCTTCGTGCTCGGCTATCTCTACTTCGAGGGGCGCGGCGTCGAGCCCGACGGCGCGCGCGCCCTGGCGCTGATCCGCAGCGCCGCCGAGCAGTCTGTCGCCGAGGCCCAGTTCGTGATGGGGCGCCTCTACGCCACCGGCACCCTGGTGCCGCGCGACGAGGACGCGGCGATCCGCTGGTTTCGCGCCGCCGAGGCCCAGGGCTATCCCCAGGCCAGGGGTCTGGCCGATGAACTGGAAAAGACCCAGTAGGGTGGGGCCATGGAGCTGACGCTGCTCGGCACCGGCTGCCCGGTCGCCCACGCCGGGCGCTACGGCCCGGCCCAGGCGGTGACCCAGGGGGACGCGGCGATCCTGATCGACTGCGGCTCCGGCGTCACCCAGCGGCTGGTGGCCGCCGGACTGCCCGGCGCGCGGCTCGACGCGGTCCTGCTGACCCACCTGCACAGCGACCATGTGATCGACCTCTTCCAGCTGACGATCTCGAGCTGGCACCAGGGCCGAGACCGGCCGCAGCGCGTCTTCGGCCCGCCGGGCACGCGGCGCTACGTCGAGGGCCTGCTGGCGCTCTGGCGCCCGGAGCTGGAGCAGCGCATCGCCCACGAGAAGCGGCCCTCGACGGCCGCCCTGGAGATCGAGGTGGAGGAAATCGGCGACGGCTGGATGGGCGGCTTCGGGGGCCTTTCCGTCACCGCCTTCGCGGTCGAACACTGGCCGGTCAAGCATGCGCTCGGCTTCGCGGTCGAGGGCGGGGACAATCGGCTGGTCCTCTCCGGCGACACCCGGCGCTGCGCGGCAGTCGAGGCGGCCGCGCGCGGCGCCGATCTGCTGCTGCACGAGGTCTTCGTTCACCGCGAGATGCCGCCGGTCGAGGGGGTACGCTCCGCCGAGACCGTGAAAAACGTGGCCGCCTACCACACCCTGTCCAGCGAGGTCGGGAAGATCGCCGCCGAGGCCGGGGTCAAGGCCCTGGCGCTGACCCACTTCGTGCCGCCGTCCTGCGACCGGGAGGCACTGCTCGCCGAGGTCCGCGCGGATTTCACCGGCCCCGTGGTGATCGGGGAGGACCTGATGCGCTTCGATCTGGCGGCGGGTTCTCTTCGACACGGCGAGCTCCTGCTTTCCCTCGGCGCTTGATCGCCGGGCGGCGAGGGGGTTGAATGCCCGCCCGCAGGTTTGGCGGGGCCCGTAGTTCAGCTGGTTAGAACGCGCCGCTCATAACGGTGTTGTCGCAGGTTCGAGTCCTGCCGGGCCCACCACCCACCTTCCGCGAACGCGCGGTCTCTTCCCTATTCGCCCGCAAGCCGCGGAACTCCGCAGGTTCCAGGACATGAGGATGCGCCAGAGACGGTGACCGTCGCGCGCTTTCAGGCCAAAGAGCCGGAAAGTCTCTGTGGTGCCAATTCGAGTTCACGTTGAGGTTTTACGTCCCGGATTGAGGGGCCGTTCAGGCCCCGAATCCGAGCAGCCGGCGCTGCCGTTCCCACGCCATGGGGAGAACACCGATCCGGCGCAGGCCCTGGGCGGTAGCGTTGACACGTTAGTTGATGGCCTCCGCCCGTTCCGGCCATCAACTTAACCTGTCGAAACTACCTGGACCAAAATCGGGGGCCTGGCATGCGGCGGCGGAGCACCCAATGTTCTCTACGTGGCAGAAAAGAACTGGGAGGAGACGTTCGAATAGCAACCAACTTTATCGGGATTGAGAGCGATTCCGAATCCCGGCCCCTGGGGAATCGCCAGCATTCCCTCTTCATCGAGCTCGAAGGGCGCGGTCATGATGTCGTCGACGTAGGCGCTGCCGGCAATGTACTCGACGAGCTCGACATTCGGCAGGGCCGCGGCGAGCTGCAGGTCGGCGGCCAGACCGAGCGCGGTGTTCCAGCCGTGGCCGATATAGCGAACACCGAAATCCTGCGCGAGCCAAGCGATCCGTCGCTGCTCGCTGAAGCCGCCGACCTTGGTCACGTCGGGTTGCACGATGTCGAAGGCGCCACGGGTGATGAACGGAATAAAGGCTTGCCGCCGAGTCAGGACCTCGCCGCCTGCGATCGGGACGCGGCTGCGCCTCCGCAGCTCGACGAAGTCTTCTATCGCATCGGGGTTCAGGGGCTCCTCGAACCATTCGACCTCGTAGTCGGCGAGCATTTCTGCGGTCCTCAGGGCCCATTTCAGCCCGTTCGGCCAGAAGGCGTCGCTGGCGCCGGCATCGACGAAGAGCTTGCCGCCCTGTGGGAGACTCCGCTTCGCCGCCTTGACGATGGCCTCGTCGAGCCTGTGATCGTCTCTCCGCCCGAAGGGCCCCCAGCCGATCTTGAAGGCGCGAAACCCTCGATCGACAAAGCCGTCTATCTCAGCGCAGAGGCGATCCGGCTCGTCCATAAGCAGGGAGCAATAGGGTAGGACCCTATCCCTGTAGCGGCCGCCCGCAAGGCTGCCGACGGAGAGCCCGCTCGCCTTTCCCAGGATATCCCAGAGCGCGATGTCGATGGCGCTGATCGTATGGGTCAGAGTGCCGCCGCGGCCCATCCAGAAGGTGTTCTGATGTAGCTTTTCGCTGACCCTTTCAGGTTCGAGCGCGTTCTCGCCAAGCAGCAGAGGTTCGAGCACCTTGACCCCGGCTTCCACTAGGCGACCGTCGGTAAAGGCGCTGCCATATCCGGAGAGACCGGCGTCGGTGTGCACCGCTACCAGAGCGTGAATTGAATCCTCGGCCTTAACCTCGTTGCTCCAGCCGCCTGGAGGGCTCTTGCCGAACAGAGGGGCTACGGCGACCTTCGTGATGTGGACAGGCGGAGTGCTTGGCCTCGAAGGCACGGTCATGGAGATCCCCTGGACGTGATGGCTTGCGCGGTTGACTTGAAATATATCGTATACAATTATACGAAGCAACCAACGAGAAGGACTCTTATGCCGACCACCAGCGAACAGAGCCGCATCGTCGGCGACATCGATTTCGAGAAGAACGGCCGCCAATCCAGCTACCTACGCGCACCGCTTTCCCGCAATACCTCGGGTTGGGGCATCATCGAGATTCCCATCACCGTGATGAAGAACGGAACCGGGCCGACCGTTCTCCTGACGGGCGGCATCCATGGCGACGAGTACGAGGGGCAGATCGCGATCTCGGAAGCGGCGATGAAGCTTGAGCCTGGCGCCATCCAGGGGCGGGTGATCATGATGCCGGCGGTCAACGTGCCGGCAGTGTTGAACAACACTCGCCTGTCGCCCGCGGACGACAAGGACATGAACCGCTGCTTCCCCGGGAATCCGAAGGGTACGATCAGCGAAATGATCGCTCATTACCTCGACAGCGTCGTCCTGCCACTGGTCGATCTTTCCGTCGATATGCACACCGCTGGACATTCCAGCGACGCCGTTCCCTCGACCAACATGCACAAGGTCGAGGATGCGCAGACCGTGGCGCGCACGCTATCCGCCGCCGAAGCCTTCGGCGCCCCCTATAACGTGGTATTCGGCGGCGTCGACGAAGGTGCGACTCTGACGTCTTCGGTAGAGCGGCGCGGCATTCTCTCCTTAGGCACGGAGCTTGGCGGTTGGGGCCGCGTGAGCGTCGAAGGCCTGCGCATCGGCCACCGTGGAATCGAGAACATTCTCAAGCACGCGGGCGTCCTCGAAGGTACGCCCGAAACCGCACAGAAAGACGGAAGCCAGGGTACGCGACATATGATGGTGAATCATGGCGACTTCTACAGCTTTGCGCCACGGACAGGGACCTTCGAACCTTGCAACCTTGTCGGTGAGGAGGTCGCCGCGGGTGCGCCGGCCGGATACTTGCACTTCGTCGAGGACGTCGACCACCCGCCGATCGAGCTTCTGTACAAGCGCGATGGGATTCTCTGGATGTCGGCCGGGCCGGGACGCGTGATGCGCGGCGATACCGTCGCCGTCGTCATGACCGACTATGACGAAACGGCCTGGAATCAGGGATAAATCGGGCATCTCTACCGAACAAGAAAAAGCGATGTGGTGAAGATGGCGAAGATTCTAATGCTCGGGTGCAAGCAGGAGATTTCCTCCTTCAATCCGCTCCCCTCCCAGTACGAGAACTTCCAGGTCCTCGTGGGAGACGATCTCTATCGACATCGTGGACTGAACACCGAGCTGGGGGGAGCGCTCTCGGTCGTTGGTTCCGTAGCGGAGGTCGAATGCCTCCCCACGGTCGCGGCGGAAGCGGGAAGCGCGGGCATTCTCTCAAGGGAGGGTTGGCAGCGCCTGTCGTCAGAAATCCTCGATGCGGTGCGCGCACGTTCCGGGGAGGCTGACGCCGTCTACGCCGCTCTACACGGGGCGATGGGCGCCGAAGGCGAACTCGACCCGGAGGGATTTCTCCTTAAGGAGATCCGCACCATCGTAGGGCCGGATAAGCCGATCATCATCTCGCTCGATCTCCACGGCATCATGACCAGGCGCATGCTCGAGCAGATCGATGGCGTCACGATTTACCACACCTATCCGCACGTCGACTTCGCCGAGACCGGCGAACGCGCGCTGCGGCTGCTCCTGAAGATTCTCGAAGGCGAGGTGCGGCCGCAGATCGCGCGCGCCGTGATTCCCGCCCTGGTGCGCGGAGACGAGCTGATCACCGCCACCGGCTGCTATGGCGACCTGATCCGGGAGTGCCAGAGGATCGAACGCGACGGCACGGCACTGGCGGCAGGGATCATGATCGGAAATCCCTTCACCGACGTGCCAGAGCTCTGCACCCAGGTGCTGATCACTTGCGACGGCGATGTGGAGTGCGCCGAGGCCGAAGCCCTGCGTCTCGCAGAGGAGTTTTGGCCGCAGAGAGCACGCATGCAGACGAAACTGATCGCGCTCGACCGCGCGATCGCGCAGGCGCGGACGATGGATGGCCCGGTCATCTTCACGGATGCTGCGGACGCGACCTCCTCCGGCGCGACCGGGGACTCCAACACGATTCTTGCCGCCCTGCGCGATCAGGGCTATCCGGGACGGGTGCTGGCGCAGATTGTCGACCCGGCAGCAGCAGAGGCGGCGCACCGTGCCGGCATAGGAGCTACGATTTCCGTGACTCTCGGTGGCGCGATGGATCCGGCTCGTTTTACGCCGATGGCAGTCAAAGCCCGTGTCGCGCTGCTTTCTGACGGTCATGCGCGACTGGAAACGATGCGCAGTGAGCTCGATGCCGGACCGACGGCCGTGCTGGTATTCGACAATTTCACCGTCGTCGTCCTCAGCAAGACTATCAGTCTTTTCGACCGCGCCCTCTACTTCTCCAACGGCTGTAATCCACAAGACTTCAATCTCACCGTAGTGAAGTCGCCGCATACTGAGTTCCACATGTACGACCTCTGGGTGGAGAAGAACTTCAACATCGATGCGCCTGGCGCGACCTCTGCGGATATCGCCAATCTCGGACACACCATCTGCCAGCGCCCGATGTATCCGCTCGATCTCGATACGGAGTTCACACCGGTGGCGGAAATCTATCGGCGCTAGGCTGTTTTGCTGCGGTCCTCGAGGCGTCGCAATTGCTCGACCAGAAGTTCGTAGTCCACGGCTCGCGAGTACTCGAGGATATGCGTTTCCATCAGATCCTCGAAGGCCTTGCGATTGCCCTTCCGGAGAGCACTCATGACGTCGTCGTGCTCTGCCACGATGGCCTTGAGATCCTTCTTTAGGGTCGAGAGGCCGAAGATGATTGTGAGCTGACGCGAGAGTGGCTCCCAGGCCCCCAAGAGCGCCTCGTTTTCGCACAGCTGGCATAGGCAGCGGTGGAACTCGGTATCGAGCTTGGCGACAAGGAAACCGTCATCGGCATCGGCCGCAGCGTGAAGCTGCCGCAAAACTTCGTCGAGCGGCTTGAGAACCTCCGGGTCTTCCTGCGTTCGCGCAATGACTTCGCCTCCGGCGAGTTTTTCGAGAGCAAGGCGAACCTTCAACGTCTTCTCGAGCCGGTCGATGTTGACGCTCATCAGTTTCATGCCGCGGTAACGCTCATTGACCACCACGCCCTGGCTCTCCAGCAGGCGAAGAGCCTCCCGGACGGGAACGCGGCTGACGTTAAGCGAGCGCGCCAGGTCGGCTTCGACAATTCGATCGCCCGGAAGGATGAGGCCTTTCGCCGTTGCCTCGACGATCGCGTCGACCACCTGGTCGACACGCGTCTTCGCAGCAAGTGGAGCCAAGCTGAGACTCTTGTTCTTCATTCTCACTCTAATCCATCGGCATGGGCATGGGAGCAATCATAGTATCTGAGTCTCCCGCGGCATATTGGCGTCTATCTGCGGATCATGAATCGCGCGTGTAGGCCGAGACGAGACGTGGACCGTCTCGGGAAGAGTTGTCCGGTTTCCCGCCAAGCTAGCCGAGTGCATCAGCTCGCCCCTTCACAGGTCCTGAGGGATCGGTGTCAGCAAATCCTTACCGGAGAAGAAGGCGTGAAGGTTCGCTTTCACGAGATCGCTAGCCTCTTCCCAGGTTTCGATCGTGCCGCCGCCCCGGTGGGGCATCAAAACCACGTTGTCGAGCTCGCGCAGGGCGGCTGGTACTGTGGGTTCCTTTTCGAAAACGTCCAGCCCTGCTGCGGAGATGAGGCCACCTTGCAGCGCGGCGACTAGAGCCGTTTCATCGATGATCGTACCCCGCGAGATATTGACGATGATCCCCTTGCCGCCAAGAGCGCCGAGCACCTCGGCATCGACGAGGTGGCGCGTCGCCTCGCCCCCAGGGCAGGCTACGACGAAGTAATCGACGGCCTCGGCGAGGGCGCGCGGGGAGTCAAAATAGCTATAGGGCGAATCCGGCACCTGGCGCCGATTGTGATACGCGACCTCCATATCGAAGGCTTGCGCACGCTTGGCGATGGCCTTGCCGATGTGGCCCAGGCCGAGAATTCCCATGCGCCGTCCATGTACACGGCCAACCAAGGGGAACTCTCCCTCCACAGCCCAGCTGCCATCGCGCACGTAACGATCGCCGTTAACGATCTGGCGTGCCGCCGCGAGGAGAAGCGCGAAGGCCATGTCCGCCACGCAGCCGTCGGTCACTTCCGGCGTGTTGGTGATTCGGATTCCTCTCCTAGTGGCCTCTTCGACGTCGATCTTTTCATAGCCGACGCCAGCATTTGCAATCAGGCCGAGGTTGGGCAAGCCATCGAGGATATTCTTCTTGACTGGACCGATCGAGATCAGCGCGCGAACCCGCTGCGCGACCTCCGGCGGAAGCGATGCCGGATCGCCGCCATTCAGGGGGTGAACCGCAAAATCCATCATGTAGCGCTCGATGTACCAGTCCGGACCGGAACCGACGAGGGCGACTTCGGGTTTGCTCACAAGCTGTCCTTTCTGCGATCGGCGCCGCGTTCGGGCGGGTGCGGCGGCAAACATCTGCGTCCCTTTGCGAGGAGAGGATTATTATTGACGGTCGTATTATTGTATACAATACTACAGGTTATGAAAAGCTCGAACAAGCTCAAGAGCCAGCGAAAATACGAACTCTAACGAAGATCTAGAGGAGCAGGAGGATAGTAATGTCGTGGACAAGGCGTGACCTATTGAAAACCAGTGCGATGCTCGGCCTGACGCTGCCGGCTTCGACCTATCCATTCCAGCTTGCCGCGCAGCAGGCAAGCGAGCCGAAAATGGGCGGTAGCGCGGTGGTTGCCATGAGTGCGGCGACCGAGACCATCGATCCGCACTTCTCCCGTTCCCAAGCGGCGCGCAACATGCTTATGCACATCTACGAAACCCTGGTCACCATTGACGAGACCGGGGCGCCGCAGTTGCAGCTCGCCGAGAGCCTTGAGGTTTCCGAAAATCACCAGACCTACACCTTCGGATTGCGCAGGGGCGTCACCTTTCATAACGGCAAGGAGATGAAAGCCGAAGACGTCAAGCGTTCGCTGGAGCGCTACGCGCAGGTCAGTCCCGAGAAAGTCCGGCTGGAGCCGGTCGACACCATCTCGACGCCCGACGACTACACCGTGGTCGTTAAGCTGAAGAACCCAATGCCGAGCTGGATCGAGCTCATCAAGTCGCCGGCCTCGCCGATGACCATCATACCGTCCGAGGAGTGCGACAAGGGGCCGAACGAGATCGAGCCGATCGCCACCGGACCTTTCCAGTTCGTCGATTGGGACGGGGTCACGCAGTTGCGTGTTCGCCGCTACGAGGACTACAAGCCGAACGAGGCTTACAAAGGTCGTGACGGCTACGGCGGCAACCGCGTTGCCTACCTCGACGAGGTTACCTTCAAGGTGGTGTCCGAGGCGAGTAGTCGGGTCAGCGGACTCCAGGCCGGTGAATTCACGATCGCGGATCAGGTCCCGGTGCCGGCCGCGAAGCGGATGGAAAGCAGTCCGGACATCGTGACCTACGACCGCATTCCGATCTGGATGAACCTGGCGCCGGTCAACGTCACCCGGCCGCCGACGGACAATGTTCTCGTCCGCAAGGCCATCCAGCATGCCCTCAACACCGAGGAGATCATGGGCATTGCGACCGATGGTCTATTCCAGCTCAACCCCTGCTTCGTCTACCCGGACAGCGAGTTTTATCCCTCCAACGCCGAGCAGATGATCTACAACGAGAACGATGCGGACAAAGCCAAAGCCCTGTTGCAGGAAGCTGGGTACCAGGGAGAGGAGTTAGTCCTCCTGACGAGTTCGGACATCGCTTCCCTGGAGGAGGCGGCCGTCGTCATGGCGGAGCAGATCAAGGCGATCGGAATCCCGGTCGATGTCAAGGTCCTGGATTGGCCGGGGGCGAATGCCATGCGGGAAGACCCGACCGCGTACAATATCTTCAGCACCGCCTATGCCATTCAGCCGATGCTTGGTCCCTTCCAGTACCAGCGCCTGATTTCCGGTCCGGGGAACTGGTTCTACTACGAGGAAGACAACGTGATGGAGCAGGCTTGGGACGATCTCCTCTCCGCCGGAACCCCGGAGGAGCGGCGCAAGGCGTGGTCCGAGATCGAGTTCCGTCTCAACGACCAGGCTTACTTCCTCAAGCTCGGCGATCGCGGTATTAAGCAGGCATCAACGGCAGCGTTGCAGAACTTCGAGCCATACGATGCCATCCGCATGTGGAACGTTTGGCTTTCCTGATCTGATTCTGAGCAAGCATATAGCCTAATGTTAGATGTCATTGTTCGCCGACTCTGCAGCGCGATCCCTGTGCTGCTCGGTGTCAGTCTCGTCACATTCGGCTTGATTCACGTCATCCCCGGCGACGCAGCAGTTGTGATCGCCGGGCCTGACGCTTCAAGCGAGCAGGTCGAATCCATTCGGGCCGTGCTCGGCCTCGACAAGCCGCTCCATGTGCAATTCGGGCTTTGGTTCTGGAACCTGTTCCAAGGCGATCTCGGCGATTCCTTCATGTTGGGACGGAGTGTCGCGCAGGCCATTCAGGAGCGGCTTCCGACGACGCTACTGCTGACAACCTATTCGATCCTCCTGACTATTCCTTTCGGCATAGCTGCCGGCCTGATTGCCGCGTACCGGCAGAACAGTTGGGTTGATACCTTCGTCATGACGATTGCCCTGGTCGGGGTATCGGTACCGAGCTTCTGGCTTAGCGTCATGGCGGTCCTGTTGTTTTCCGTAACCTTGGGGTGGTTCCCGACCAGCGGATATATTCCACCGAGCGAAGATTTGCTTGGCTGTCTAAGATCGCTGACATTGCCGGCGGTATCCCTGGCCGTCTTCCAGATCGGTCTTTTGGCCCGCATGACACGGGCGACGACCTTGGAGGTTCTAAGGCAGGACTACGTGCGTACGGCACGTGCCAAAGGCGTCTCCGAGTGGCGGGCGGTGGGCAAGCATGCCCTCGCGAACGTCATGATCCCGGTGGTGACCGTGATCGGGCTGTTGGTCAGCGTTGCGCTTGCGGGGGCCGTCGTCATCGAGCAGATCTTCGTCCTGCCCGGATTGGGACAGCTGGTGGTCCAGGGCATCCTCAGGCGCGACTACCCGGTGATCCAGGGCTCGCTTCTCGCCGTCGCGGTGTTGTTGGTGCTCATCAATCTAATCGTCGACCTGCTATACGCCTACCTCGATCCGAGACTCCGTAATGACTGAGGCAGCGATCGCAGTTGCGCGGAGCACCCCTCTGCCGCCATGGCAGCTCAAGCTCCGGCGGCTTTTTCGTCACAACGGCTTTCTCATCGGGATCGCGATCTTCTCCACCGTTTTGCTTGCGACGCTGGCTGGTTTGTTTGGACTTGCCGGAGATCCGCTCAAAATCAACTACACCTCACGGCTCGTCGGCCCTTCGGAAGACTTCTTTTTTGGAACCGATAACTATGGGCGCAGCATCTTCACGCGCGTCATCGACGGCGCGCATCTGTCGATGCTGATCGGCTTGAGCGTTGTGGGCATTACCGCGATCTCCGGCACGCTCGTCGGCGCCTCCGCCGGCTATTTCCCAAAGCTGGACGGCCTGATTATGCGTTGCATGGATGCGCTCATGGCCTTCCCGCCGTTGATGCTTGCGATCGCCATCGCGGCAGCGCTTGGCACCGGATTGACGAACCTGATCATTGCCCTTGCGATCACCTACACTCCGCGCACGGGCAGGATCGTGCGATCCGCCGTCCTCGGTATCCGTAGTGCTGAGTATGTCGAGTCGGCGCGCCTGTCCGGCGCCGGGCACCTGCGCATCATCCTGCGCCATATCCTGCCGAACTGCCTTGCGCCGCTGCTGGTCGATCTGACTTTCGTATTTGCCTACGCCATTCTCGCCGAAGCCGCCCTGAGCTTTCTCGGTGTCGGCCCGCCGCCGCCGACACCGACTTGGGGTAACATCATCGCAGAGGGGCGAGACTACATGGTCGATGCTCCCTGGATCAGCGTGTTTCCGGGATTGGTGATCGCATTCACCGTGCTCGGCCTCAACTTGCTCGGCGACGGCTTGCGCGATGTTCTGGATCCGCGCTTGGTGAAGAACTGATGGCCATGCTGAAGGATCCCGAAGCCCTGCTCGATATCCGCAATTTGCGTACGGAATTCGGCTCGCCGTCGAACTCCTTCGCGGCCGTCGATGGCGTGGACTTGAAAATTTCACCGGGTGAAAGGCTTGCCATCGTTGGTGAGTCCGGTTCCGGGAAGACAATGACCGCACTGTCCGTTCTCGGCCTGATTCCCGACCCCGGCCGTATCTCAAGCGGTGAGATTCTGTTCGAGGGGCGCGATCTTCTGCGCCTCTCGTCGCGCGAGATGCGCCGTCTGCGTGGCGGAGACATTTCGATGATCTTCCAGGAACCGATGACCTCCCTGAACCCGGTGTTCTCCATCGGCGACCAGATCACCGAAGCGCTCGCTCTCCACCAAGGCTTAAGGGGCAGGGCTGCGCGTGCGCGCGCCATAGAACTGTTGTCCCTGGTGCGGGTGCCGTCCCCGGAACGCCGAGTGGACAGCTTTCCTCATGAGCTCTCGGGGGGCATGCGCCAGCGTGCGATGATCGCGATGGCACTATCCTCGAAGCCCAAGTTGCTGATCGCAGACGAGCCGACGACCGCCCTCGACGTCACGGTGCAGGCCCAGATCCTGCAGCTCATGCAAACGCTTCAGGAGGAATTCGGCATGGCCATCCTCCTGATCACGCACGATCTCGGTGTCGTCGCGCAGTTCGCCGAGAGGGTGGTCGTGATGTACGCCGGCAAGGTGGTTGAAACCGCGGAGATCTCCGACGCCTTCAAGGAGCCCCTGCATCCCTACACGGAGGGATTGCTCGGCAGCATTCCCCCGCTCCACCACGATGTCGAGGAACTCCTGGCGATCGAAGGTGTCGTCCCGGCGCCTTTTGAGATGCCCCCCGGCTGTCGCTTCCATCCGCGTTGCATCTATGGGCGGCCTTCCTGTACGCGCCGGTCGCCGCCATTGATGCAGTTGCGTCAGAATCATCGTGCCGCCTGCATAAGGCATACGGACTACGAGGCTCCAAATGACGAGTGATTCTGCGCCACTTCTGGAGGTGCGCAACCTCGTGAAGCATTTTCGTGTCGGCCGCAAGTTGCTGCGGCGCAATCAGCAGACCGTGCAGGCGGTCGATGGTGTGAGCTTCGATATCGCGCCCGGCGAGACGCTCGGTCTTGTCGGCGAATCCGGTTGCGGGAAGTCGACCGTCGGGCGCCTCGTGGTCCGGCTGGTCGAAGCGACCGCCGGCAGCATCCGTTTCAATGGCCGGGACTTTCTAGCGCTGGAGAAAGCGGAACTGCGTGAGCAGCGCCGACAGTGCCAGTTCATCTTCCAGGATCCCTACGGCTCCTTGGACCCGCGCATGACGATCCGTGATATCGTCGGCGAGCCGATCCTGATCGAGGGAAAGCTCAGTCGCACTGAACGCAACGCGCGCATTCTGGAGCTTCTTGAGCGGGTCGGCTTGGATAGGCAGGTCGCAGAGCGCTATCCGCACGAGTTTTCCGGCGGCCAGCGTCAACGGATCGGCATAGCGCGGGCGCTGGCCTTGAATCCGCGGTTCATCGTCTGCGACGAGCCGGTTTCGGCGCTCGATGTCTCCATTCAGGCTCAGGTCGTCAACCTCATGCGGCGGCTGCAGAAAGAGTTCGGGCTGAGCTATCTCTTCATCTCGCACGATCTATCTGTCGTCCGCCACATCTCCGACCGTGTCGCCGTGATGTATCTTGGAAAGCTGGTCGAGGTGACGACCAAGGCCGAACTCTACAAGAACCCACAACATCCCTATACCCAGGCGCTGCTCTCGGCGGTGCCGGTTCCGGACCCGAGCCAGAAGACGGAGCCGATGGCGTTGAGCGGCGACATTCCCAGCGCGATCAATCCTCCCAAAGGCTGCCGCTTCCACACGCGTTGCCCGCTGGCCTTCGACCGTTGCCGCGAAGAGGAGCCACCGCTGGTGCCGAGCGGAAAGGACCATCTGGCGGCCTGCCACCTCGTCCCCCGCGCCGAGCCCTGAACGACAACGATATTGGTTGGAGAGTCATGAAGATTACGCAAGTCGAGGCTATTTACCTGAGCCTGCCGGAAATCGCCCAGCGCACGGACAGTTCGCAGGATGCTCTGCTGATCCGCATCGATACCGACGCCGGGATCACCGGCTGGGGCGAGGTGGATAGCTGCCCGGCGGTTGTCGCGGCGACGGTTGCCGCGCCCTCGTCGCATACCCTGGTCAACGGCCTGCGCGACCTTCTACTCGGCGAGAATCCGCTGGCGATCGGCTCTCTCTGGGACAAGATGTGGAACGCGACGCTCTATTTCGGCCGCTATGGGGCGGTGGTCCACGCCATGGCCGGAATCGACCTGGCACTCTGGGACATCAAGGGCAAGGCGCTGGACCTGCCGGTGCATCTGCTGCTTGGCGGCGGCGGGCGCTACCGCAGCGAGATACGGGCCTATGCCTCGAACATGATGCAGATGACGCCGGATGCGACCGCGGCCAGAGCGCGGGAGGTGGTGGAGCAGGGTTTCACGGCGATGAAGTTCGGCTGGGAGCCGCTTGGCCCAGATGCCGAGTTCGACTGCCAGCTGATCTCGGCGATCCGCGATGCCATCGGCCCCAAGGCGGAGTTGATGATCGACGCCGGGCTCGCTTGGGACGCCAAGACGGCGATCCAGCGCTGCCGGCTGTTCGAGCCCTATAACCTCTATTGGCTGGAGGAGCCGCTCGGCCCCGACGACCTGCGCGGCTATGCCCGGCTGTCGGCGGCGGTGGACACTCGGATCGCCGCCGGCGAGGAGGAGGCGACGGTGGAGGGCTACCGGCGGCTGATGGACGAGGGGCGGATAGATGTGGTGCAGGTCGACGTCACGCGGACGGGACTGACCCAGGCGATTCGCATCGCCGAAATGGCTCATCGCCGCGGCCTGCCCTGCGCCAACCACACCTTCACTACCGACATCAACGTTGCGGCTTCGCTGCACTTCCTGGCGGCGATCCCCAACGCGATCATCCTGGAGTATGGCGTCGAGCCGAGCGACATCGCGCGCAATCTCGCTAAGGAGCCGATTCGGATCGAGGACGGCATCGCTCGGGTCCCAACCGCCCCCGGCCTGGGTGTCGAGATCGACGAAGCGATCGTCGCGCGCTACCGTCGCGATCCACTGGCGGGTGGCTAGCGCCTGATTGGGTTACACTGAAATAGCGTGATCCGTGAATCTTGCTCTAAGCGATGGCGTAGCGCCTACAAGGTGAGCGACGCAAGGCGTGGCTGTACGGCGATCATATCTCGAGCAGTTCGATGATGATTCCATTCGGGTCGCGAATGTATCCGGCGCGGAACGCAGGGCGGTCGGCGCTCTCCACCTTGGTCATCTCGCCCAGCGGCATTGCGCCGGCCGCGAGTAGCGCCGCGAAGGTGGCATCGATGTCGTCGACCTCCAGGCAGACATGGCCGGTTCCGGGCCGGTCGGGCAGCGCCGTGGCCAGGGCTTCGGATCCGTCGGCGTAGGCGATGAACTCCATGTGATGGCCGTGGCCGTGGAGATGGACGACCCGGATTCGCGCGCCCGGCACGCCGGTGACCTTCTCCACCCAGGCGGCGTTGCGTTCGACAATCGGCGCCCGCTCGAAGCCCAGTGCGCCACACCAGAAATCGACGGCCCGCTCGAGGTTGGCGACAGTGAAGCTGGTATGATTGAACCCCGTGATCATCGGTTCTCTCTCCTAAATTGTCAGGTAGCCGCCATCGACCGGCAGGGTGACGCCGTTGATGAAGCTGGCGGCCGGGGAGGCGAGAAAGACGACTGGCCGCGCTACTTCCTCCGGTATGCCAAATCGGCGCTGCGGGCAATGCCAGTCGACCCAAGCATCGGTCTTGCCGTCGCCTTTGCCGCCCATCGGCGTGTCGATGAAACCCGGAGCCACCGCGTTGACGCGGATGCCGTGCGGCGCGAGCTCTCGGCAGAGGGTTTGCGTCAGGCTGCGCACGCCGCCTTTGGAGGCAGCGTAACCGGCATGGGCGAAGCTGCTGGTGAAGGCGACGACCGAGGAGATGTTGACGACACAGCCTCGAGTCTTCTTCAGGGCCGGCAGAAAAGCGTAGGTGACGTTGAACACCCCGCCGAGATTGATGGCAAGCGTGCGGTCCCAGGTTTCGCTCGACTGCGGATCGTCGAAGGGCAGGTTTTCGCCGATTCCGGCATTGTTGATCAGGATCGAGAGCGGCGGCGCCTCTTCCGCCAGCCGTTGCGACAGCGCCGCCAAATCCTCCCGCTCGGTCACGTCGAGCGCTTCGCCGACCGCTGAATAGCCCTCCTCCCGCAAGCGCTCGGCTTCGTGCAGCGCCGCCTCCTTCGAGATATCGGTGACGACGACGCTCGCGCCCTGCGCGGCGAGCTCGCGGGCGATGGCGGCGCCGATGCCGCTTCCCGCCCCGGTGACCAGGCCGCGCTGTCCCTGTAGGGTCTGCATCGGTCGTCCTTTCGCCTTGCCGAGGCTCATTCGAAACCGAGACGCGCCGCCTTGCGCAGCGCGGCGAGATAGCGGTCGAACTGCAGGTGGAAACGCTCCGTCGGGACCGAGATGCCGAGTGCATAGTGGCTGCCCAGGCCTTCGACCGGAACCGCGAGGCAGCAGAGTCCCTCGGAGAACTCTTCGTCGTCGATGGCGTAGCCGCGCGCCGCGATCTCTTCCAACTCCTTGTACAGGGCTTCGCGCGAGGTGATCGTGCTGGCCGTCAGCGCGACCAGTGGATTGGCCGCGAGGTAGGCCTCGCGCAGCTTCGGCGGCGCGAGCGCGAGTAGCAGCTTGCCGGCGGCCCGCGCGTGGCCGTGGCTGCTGTAGCCATGGGGAACTTCCGCGGCCTGGACCGGCGACTCGCCGCGCGCGGTCGCGAGCACCGCGATCCGCCCGTCGACCCAGCCGCCGGCATAGGCAGTCTCCCGGGTTTCCGCCACCGCGGCGCGGACCCGTGGGGCAAGATGTTCCGGCGGGGCGAGCTGGCGGCGGAAGCCCTCGGCGACGGAGGCCGCAGCAAGGCCCAGGACGTAGCGGCTCTGCTCGTTCTTGCGCAGGATTCCGGTCTGCACCAGGGTATGTAGTAGGTGATAGACGACCTGCCGGCTCTGGCCGAGCCGGTCGCTGATTTCCTTGGCTTTCAGGCCTTTCTCGCTGCCCGCCACGGCGAGCAGCAGGGTAACCGTGCGCTCGGCCGTCTGCACCCGTGGTTTCGCGCTTACCGCTCCCGCGTCTTCTGTCATCTCGTCAGTCGCCAAGGCTGGACCCGCCATTCACGTAAATCGTCTGCCCGGCACTGTAGGCCGCCGCCGCGTTGCAAAGGAAGGCGAAGACATCGAGCGGCATCTTGGCCGTCCTAGGCACAGATCTCACGCAGCGCCTGCGCGATGTCGGCGCTGCCCGGGAGCAGCGCCGCCTGAAGTACCGGTGACGCAGGGATGCGCGTATCGGGTGTCGTCACCCGGCGCAGGGCGCGCAGATCCTCCGGGCAGAGTTCGTGCAGACGCTGGGCAATCTCGGCGCCGAAGCCGCCGGTTCTCACGGCTTCGTGGGCAACGACGACGCGGCCGCCGCCCTGCTTCACGGCTTCGACCAGGGCTCGCTCGTCGAGCGGCGAGAGCCAGCGCAGATCCAGCACTCCGACCTGCAAGCCCTCCTGCTCCAACACCTGCGCGGCCTCCAGCGCGCGCGGCAGCATCGTCCCCCAGGTGACGATCACCGCATCGCCGCCGGCGCGGTGCAGGCGGGCCCGGCCGACCTGCTCCGGCGTCGCACTTATTGAGACCTCGCCGCGCGTCTGATAGAGCGCGCGTGCCTCGATCACTACGCAGGGGTCGGGGTCGGCGGCGGCGGCGCGCAACAGACCGTAGGCATCGTTCGGCGTCGCCGCGAGCGCCACCTTGAGGCCGGGCACATGGGCGAGTAGGGCCTCGATGGACTGGGAATGCTGTGGACAGGAGCCGGGCGTCGCGCCTTGCTGGGTGCGCACTACCATGGGCACGGAGGACTCCCCGGCGGTAAGATAGCGCAGGTTGGCGGCTTGGTTCACGAGCTGGTCCAGGGCGACGAAGATGAAGTCGGCCCACATGATTTCCACGATCGGCTTCAGGCCGCCCAAAGCGGCACCGATGGCGGAGCCGAGGATCGCATTCTCCGCGATCGGAGTGTCGAAAACGCGGTCGCTGCCGAAGTCGCGTTGCAGGTAGCGGGTTGCGCCGAAAATTCCGCCGGCCTTTCCCATGTCCTCGCCATAGACGAGCGTGTGCGGGTCAGTCTCAAGTTCGGCCCGCAACGCCGCGTTGACGGCCTCGATATAGCTCATCTCCCGGGTTTCCACGGGTTCCGGAAAAGTTCCGGTCTTTTCAGCCGGCAGGTGTACCACCTGCGCGTGGGCCTTGGCCGGGTCCGGCGGGGCGCCGACCAGGACTTCCTCGGCCAGCGTCTCCACGCGCTGCCTCTCTCTCTCCTGGGTCTGCGTGGCCTCTTCGCGGGTCATCGCCTTGGCGGCGACCAGGCGTTCCGCCATCAGCACCAGCGGGTCCTCGACCGTAGCCTGCGCCTTATCTTCCTTGGAACGGTAATGTTCGATGTCGCGGTTGTAGTGTCCCCATAGCCGCGGCACGAGGCATTCGATCAGCACCGGCCCCTCGCCCGCGCGGCAGCGCTCGGCGGCCGGCGCAACGCTATCGCGCACAGCGATGGGGTCTGTCCCCGAAAGCGTCGCCGCGGCGATGCCATAGCCTTTGGCGCGTTGTGCCAGGCGTTCGATCCGGAACATCTCGCGGGTGGCGGTCATCTCCGACCAGCCGTTGTTCTCGCAGATGAAAATAACCGGCAGATGGAACGCCGCTGCGAAAGCCATTGCCTCGTGCACCGCGCCCTGGTTCATCGCGCCGTCGCCGATCGAAACCACCACCAGCCGTCCCGTGCCGGCCGCCCGATTGGCCAGGGCGAGGCCGCAGGCGATCGTCGTGCCGGCGCCGACAATCGAGTTCTCGCCCATGAAGCGGGTGTTCGGCGCCATCATATAGGCCGAACCGCCGCGCCCGCCGTTCACACCGGCCGCGCGGTGGCAGATCTCCGCCATCACCGCATGGGGGTCGAGCCCAGCGGCCAGGGCCCAGCCGTGGCCGCGATAGGTCGCCAGGATTTGATCTTCGTCGCCAAGCGCGGCCAGGGTGCCGAGCGGCACGGCTTCCTGACCGGCGCAGAGGTGGATCGAGCCCGCGACCAGCGGCGGATCGCATTGGGTCAGAGCCAGCGCCTTGGCCTCGAACGCGCGGATGAAGGCCATCCGCGCCAGGCTTTCGTGCGCAAAGGCCAGATCTTCAGGGCGCAAAGCCTTGAGATTGCCTGCGGCGATCAGCTCTGCAGTCTGACTCATACTCGCGTCCCCTCTTTCGGCGTGGCCAAGCCGGCGTCGGCCGCCTCATTAAAACATCATACTTTGATAATAATAAATCTATTTGATGTTCTTAGATGGTTTGGCATAATGCAAGCGATTTTGGGGAGGGTCGGCGCAGCGCCGCCCCCTTGACAAGAAAACCGACGCTTAGCAAGATTGCCAAGATATCGGAATTATTTCCAATATATCGGAATTTCGCCTTCCTGAGCGAATCGCTCCGATGAACAGTGATGGGGATAAGGCGCGACCCGTTACGGTGCACAACAGGCGCCAGGAGGCAGAGCGATGAATTTCACGGACTTCAGACGGCTGGGTTTGCTAGCCGGTAGCGCCGCCGCAGCATTTTTGCTGGGAACCACTTTCCTTGGCACGCCCTCGGCGTCGGCCGCTGAGTGCGCCCGCGTACTCGGCTACGAATGGAGCGGCGAGAAGCAGTCGATGGACCCTGCAGACATGCATTCCGGCGATGATGCCTATCACATCTTCGCGGTATACAATCGCCTGGTCGACGTCGATCAGAACTTCCAGATCGAGCCGGAACTCGCTTCCGACTGGTCGGTCTCGGAAGATGGCCTAACCTGGACCTTCAATCTGCGCGAGGGCGTGACCTTCCACGACGGCTCCGATTTCGGTGCCGCAGACGCGGTCTATACCTTCGAACGGCTGATGGACCCGGATATCGGCTCTGGCGCACGGGCGGTGATGTCGGCGCTGGAAGGCGCCGAGTTCGGCGCGCCGGACCCGCAGACCTTCACGATCACCACCACCGAGAAGGTGGTCAACCTGCCGATCGTCATCACCAACAAGTTCACCAACATCGTCGCCGAGGGGGCGACTCACGACGATCTGCGGTTGAACGGCAACGGTACCGGTCCTTTCATGCAGGAGACCTTTACGCCGAACGCGCCGGTGCGTGTGCTCAAGGCCAACCCTAACTACTGGGATGAGGGCTTGCCAAAGATGCCCTGCCTGGAAATCTCCGTGGCGCAGGAGGCGGTCGCCGGGATCTCGGCGATCAAGTCCGGTCAGGTCGATCTGATGCTCAACGTCGACCCGACGGGCATTCCGGCGCTGCAGGGCGATGCCAACCTGACCCTGCTGGAAACCGGAGCATCCAACTCCATGACCATCTCCATGTGGGTTGACGAGCCGCCCTTCGACGACAACCGGGTGCGCGAGGCCTTGAAGTACGGCATCGACCGCCAGGCGATGATCGACTCGGTGCTGCTTGGCTACGGCCAAGTCGGCAACGATAACCCGATCCCGCCGACCTCGCCCAATGCCTATACCTCGCAAGCGCGGGCCTACGACGTGGAGAAGGCCAAGGCCCTGCTCGCCGAGGCCGGACACGGCGATGGCCTGGAGTTCGATCTCTATACTGCCGAGGGCGTGCCGGGCATGGTCAACATGGCGCAGACCTTTGCCCAGATGATGTCCGACATCGGCGTCACGGTGAATGTGATCGAAACGCCGGCCGACAGCTTCTGGGACGATGTCTGGCTGACCAAGCCGATTCTGACCTCCGCCTGGTCGCGGCGCCCGCCGAGTTCGGCCCTGGCCGTGGCCTACACCATGGACGCCAAGTGGAAGGAGACTCACTGGGACCGTCCCGAGTACGACGAGCTGCTGAAAAAGGCCGGCTCGACCATCGATCCGCAGGAGCAGAGCAACCTCTACGGTGAGGCGCAGCGCATGTTGAGCGAAGAGGGTGGCGTCATCATCCCGATGTTCGTCCATCAGGTCCTGGCTATGCGTAAGGAGTGCAGCGGCTACGAGCCGCACGTTCAGAACTTCAATCTGAACTTCGAAACCCTGACCTGCGAGTAATCGACCTGTAAGCTGTAACCGGCCGGACGCGCCTTGCCGCGTCCGGCCGGTTCCGACTTCTCTGCGGGCGACCGCCAAGATTCGAGACAGATCCGAACGTGCAGATCTTTCTTCTCTGCCTGAAGCGCACCGGCACCGCCTTTCTGACGCTGCTTCTGGTCTCTCTGATCGTTTTCGCGGCCATAGAAGTCATTCCGGGCGACGCCGCGACGCGTATCGCCGGGCGCGACGCGACCGCGGAGACGCTCGAGGTCATGCGCGAGCGCATGAATCTCAACCAGCCGCCGGTGGAGCGCTATCTCGGCTGGCTCGGAGGCGTTCTGGTCGGCGATTTCGGCAACGTGCTAACCAGCGGACGCTCGGTGGTCGAGATCCTGGCGCCGCGAGTCAAGAACACCTTGATCATGTCGGGCATGGCCTTCGCCCTGTACTTCCCCCTGGTCCTGATCCCAGCAATTTACCAGGCGGTGCGCCGTGACCGGGCAGGCGATCATGCGCTGTCCTCTCTGACCCTGGTGCTGCTGTCGATTCCCGACTTCGTACTGGCGACCTTCTTGCTTCTGCTCTTCGCCGTGGCGATCCCTCTCTTCCCGGCGATGTCGACGATCGACGCGCGGACCTCCTTCGTGGAAATCCTGCACGTCAGCGTCCTGCCGGCGGTCACCTTGGCGATCGTGATGGCGGTCTATGCGGTGCGTATGCTGCGTGACGGCCTGATCGAGGTGCTCGAGGCGGACTTCGTGCGGATGGCGCGCCTCAAGGGGCTCGGCGAGCGGCGGGTGCTGTTGCGCCACGCCCTGCCCAACGCCGTGATCCCGACGCTCAACGTCACCGCGCTCAACCTCGCCTATCTGATCGGCGGCGTGGTGATTGTCGAGCGTGTCTACAGTTTTCCAGGCTTCGGCAGCCTCATCGTCGACTCTCTGAAGCTGCTCGACGCCCCGCTGATCCAATCGACGGTGCTGCTTGCCGCCGCCGTCTACATCGGGGCCAACCTCCTGGTCGATATCGCCGCGATCCTGCTCAATCCCCGGCTGAGGAAGACCTGAGCGATGAGCGATCTTGCCCGATCAGTCTCAGCCGGCGGCGCCACGAAAATGGAGCGCGCCGCAGCCTACTGGCGTCAGGCACCCGGAGCTTTTCGGATCGGGGCGGTGATTCTGGCGATTCATCTCACCCTAGCCTTGCTCGGCTGGATTTGGACGCCCTACGACTACACCGCGCGGGTCGGCATTCCCCTGTCGGGGATGAGCTGGGAGCATCTCTTCGGAGTCGACCAGAACGCCCGGGATATCTTCAGCCGAGTGCTCTACGGCGGCCATATCGTCATCCTGCTGGCGGTTTCGGGCACGCTACTCGGTGTCCTCGTCGGCGCCACTCTGGGACTGACCAGCGGCTATCTCGGCGGCTGGCTGGACGAGGTCGTGATGCGTCTTTTCGACGCCTTCAATAGCATCCCTTTCCTGGTGCTCGGGCTGCTGGCGAGCGCGGTCGCCGGGCCGGTCGCTTCGGGAAATCCACTGCTGCTGGTCGGCGTCGTCGCTCTGGTCTACGCCCCGCGGGTGGGGCGCATCGCGCGCAGCGCGGCGCAAAACATCGCGACCCAGGACTACGTGCTGATCGCCCGGCTGCGCCGCGAAGGCGTTGGCTCCGTGGTGCGCCGGGAAATCCTGCCAAACTGCTCCGGGCCGCTGCTGGTCGAGTTCGCGCTGCGAGCCGGCTATGCGCCGGTGCTGATCGGCTCGCTCGGCTTCCTCGGCTTCGGTGTCCGCGCGCCGCTGCCGGAGTGGGGACGGATGATCGCCGAGAACCGCAACCTGATCTTCACCACGCCGGAGGCCCTGCTCGCCCCGGGCATCGCGCTGGCCACCCTGGTGGTCGGCCTGAATCTCTTCACCGACGGCGTCGCCCGGTTGATCGGCCGCAGCTCCGTCCACGAGAACGGCTGATGGCACAGTCGGAAGCCCTCTCTTCGGGCGGCGAGCCGCTGGTCGCGATCCGCGACCTCGGGCTCGCCTACCACCAGAACCAGCAGCTCAACGATGTGCTGCATCACGTCTCGATGGACATCAAGGCCGGGGAGATCGTCGGCCTGGTCGGCGAGTCCGGCTGCGGAAAATCGAGCCTTTCGCTGTTGCTGCTCGGGTTCCGGCATCCGGCGGCGCGGATACGCTCCGGCGAGATCCGGTTCAAGGGGCAGGATCTGCTGACTCTGCCGAACCGGGAAATCACCCGCCTGCGCGGCAACAAGATCGGTTTCGTGCCACAGAACCCGACCACGGCCCTCAATCCTGGCATGCGCGTCGGCGCGCAGATCGCCGAAGCCCTCACGGTGCACGGCAAGGCGCGGGGCGGTGAAGCCCTGCGCCGGCGGATCGTCGAGCTGTTCGAAAATGTCGGCCTGCCGGAGCCTCGCACCCTGCTGCGCCGCTATCCCCACGAGCTGTCCGGCGGGCAACAGCAGCGCGTGACCATCGCCATGGCGCTGGCCTGTGGTCCTGATCTGCTGGTGCTCGACGAACCGACCACCGGCCTGGATGTGACCACGCAGGAGCAGATTATCCTGCTGCTCAAGAGCCTGCGCGCGCAATACGGGATGGCGATGCTCTACGTCACTCACGACCTGGGCGTGCTAGCGGAGATCGCGGATCGGATCAGCGTGATGTACGCCGGCCACCTGGTCGAGGCGGCGCCGACGGAGGCGCTCTTCGCCTACCCGCGGCATCCCTACACGCGGGGGCTGATCGGCTCGATCCCTCGGATCGACGGCAGCCGGGCGCGCGAGGGCCGGCTGACGGGTTATCTCGACCGGCGGGAAATTCCCCCTGGCTGTCCATTTCAGCCGCGCTGCCCTCTGGCCGATGAGCACTGTCCGGTGGAGTCGCAGTATCTGAGTGGGATCGCCGAAAACCATGCCGTGGCCTGCCGCAATTGGCAGGAGGTGACACCGCTGAGTTTCGACGACGGGGAACTCAGCCGTCCCGAGCGTGCGGCCGCGAGCGAGTCGCTGTTAGAGGTTTCGAATCTGACGCTGCGCTACGATGGTGGAGGCTTGATGGTGAGACTTGGGCTCGCGGCCGAGCTACCGGCCGTGGTGCGCGAAGCCTCCTTCGAGATCGACGCCGCCGAGGTTGTGGCGCTGGTCGGGGAGTCCGGCAGCGGCAAGTCCACCATCGCCCGGGCGATCAGTGGGCTGTTGGAGCCGGCCGAGGGAGAGATCCGGTTTCACGGCGCGCCGCTGCAGAAGAAAATCGACGACCGGCCGAAGCAGCTCGTCAGCAAGATCCAGTTCATCTTCCAGAATCCTGACGCCTCGCTGAACCCGCGCCAGAGCGTGGGTCGCTCGCTGGCGCGGCCGATCGAGGTGTTTTTCGGACGCGGCCGTTCGGAGGCAGGAGAGCTGGTCGCCAAGGCGCTGGAGGAGGTCATGCTGAGCTCTGACTACGCCCGCCGCTATCCCGACCAGCTTTCCGGCGGCGAACGGCAGCGCATCGCCATCGCCCGGGCGCTGGTTGCCGAGCCCGACCTCTTGCTCTGCGACGAGGTGCTCTCGGCTCTCGACGTCTCGGTGCAGGCCAACGTTCTCGACCTGCTGGAGCGGTTGCGCAGCGAAACCTCGGTGGCGATGCTGTTCATTTCCCACGATCTGGCGGTGGTCCGCCGCCTCGCGGACAGGGTCTGCGTACTCTACCACGGTCAGATGATGGAGCAGGGAAGGGTCGCAGCGGTCTTTGCGCCACCCTATCACCCCTACACCCTAACCCTGCTGATGTCGGTGCCGGGCTCGCCCTTGCGCAAGACCACGATCGAGCCCGCGGCGCGGGAGGAGCGCAAACCTGAGCCGCAGGGCTGCGCCTTCGCGGGACGCTGCCCCTGGCAACCCGACGAACGCTGCTATGACCAGCCGCCGCCGCTGCACAGAACCGAAGGCGGCCTGGCGATCCGCTGCCATCTGCCGCTCGACGACTTGATGAGGATCGGACTGGAGGCGGAAGAGAATGCCCCATCCGCCGCCCAGGAAAGAAAGGCCGGAAACCTGCCATGAAAATCACCGATATCGAATGCATCCCCCTGGTCATTCCCGACTTCGACGCCGAGGCCTGCAGCTCGGCGCAGGACAACCTGATCGTCCGCATCCACAGCGAGGACGGACTGGTCGGCATCGGCGAGACCGACGCCAATCCCTGGGCCGTGAAGGGGATGATCGAGGCGCCTGGCACCCACTGCATGGGGCTTGGTCTCAAGGAGATGCTGATCGGCGCCGATGCCGAGGATGTCGAGGGGCTGTGGCAGAAGCTCTACGAGGGTTCGGCGATGAACGGCCGCCGCGGCCTGGGTATCCATGCCATAGGCGCGCTCGACATGGCGCTCTGGGACCTGCGCGGCAAGCGCGAGGGGCAGCCGGTCTGGCGGCTGCTCGGCGGCGCGGTGCAGAACTCGATCACGCCCTATGCCTCCCTGCTGCCCGAGGGCCGCGACCTGGAGAGCTACACCCGTAGCCTGGTCGAGCGCGTCACCGGCGCGCGCAAGCTCGGCTTCGAGGCGGCCAAGCTGGAGATCTGCATCAAGGGACCCTATTCGCACAACGCCATCCAGGTCGAGGACGACCGGGAGATCGCGCGCATGGCCCAGGCCTGCCGCGAGGCGGTGGGCGACGATATGGTGCTGATGATCGACGTTGCCTACTGCTGGCCCGACTGGCGCACGGCGCTGCGTGCTATCGAGATGTTCGCAGATCTGGATATCTACTTTATCGAGACGCCGCTGCCGAGCGACGACCTGGAGGGCTGCGCCAAACTGGCTGCCGCCTCGCCAGTGCGCCTCGCCATGGGCGAGTGGCAGACCACCCGTTTCGAGTTCCGAGACCTGATCGAACAGGGCGACATCGACGTGGTGCAGCCGGATGTCGGACGCTGCGGCGGCCTGACCGAGGCGCGGCGGATCGTGCGCTATGCCGAGGACCGTGGCCGGGCTGTGGTGCCCCACTGCTGGAAATCGGCGCTGGGCATCGCCGCCTCGGCGCACCTCGCCGCAATCAGCCCTGCCTGTCCCTACATCGAGTATCTGCCCCGCGAGCTCGCCGACTCCGATCTGCGGATCAGCCTGGCGTCGCGCGAATTGCCTTTTGAGAACGGCAAAATCCCGCTGCCGGACAGCCCCGGACTCGGGGTCGAGTTGAACGAGACCATCATCGAAAAATACCGCGTATGAAGGAGACCGCGCACATGCCAAGCAACAGCATCGATCTAAAGGGGAAGCGCGCTATCGTGACCGGCGGCGCGCGCGGCATCGGGCTCGCTATTGCCGCGCGTTTCCTTAAATCTGGGGCGCGTGTCGCGCTCTGGGATCGGGACGACGCGCGGGCCCGGCAAGCGGCGGAGGAACTGGACGGCGAAGTGCATGTCGAGGCGCTGGACGTCACCGATACCGCCGCCGTCGAGGCGGCGCTGCAGGCTACGGAAGCCGCGCAGGGCCCGAGCGATATCCTGGTGACCAGCGCCGGGATCACCGGCCCAGTCGCGACCGTGGCCGACTACGACCCGGCGGATTGGAAACGGGTGATCGAGATCGATCTGGTCGGCGTCTATGCCTGCCTGCGGGCCGTAGCCCCCGGCATGACCACGCGCGGCTATGGGCGGATCGTCAACATCGCCTCGATCGCCGGCAAGGAGGGCAATCCCAACGCCTCGGCCTACAGCGCTGCCAAGGCCGGGGTGATCGCGCTGACCAAGTCGCTCGGCAAGGAGCTGGCTGAGAGCGGTGTGCTGGTCAACGCCGTCGCGCCGGCGGTGATCGAGACCGAACTTTTTGAGCAGATGACCCAGGCGCACATCGACTACATGGTGTCGAAGATTCCCATGGGGCGGGTCGGCCAGCCGGAGGAGGCGGCGGCCCTTGTCGCCTGGCTGTCATCCGAAGAGTGCAGCTTTTCCACCGGAGCGACCTTCGATCTCTCGGGCGGCCGCGCAACCTATTGAGGATTCGAACGATGTCGGGAAGATTGCAAGGCAAGCGGGCGCTGATCACCGGTGCGGCGCAAGGGATCGGGCGCCATGCCGCGGAACTCTTCGCGGCGGAGGGTGCCGAGGTGATCGCCAGCGACCTGCAGGGCGGCAAGCTGGAGGCGCTGCAACGGATAGACTGCATCGAGACAGCGCTGCTGGATGTCACCGACGCTGTGGCGATCGCAACCCTGGCAGAGCGCCTGGGGGCGGTCGACGTGCTGTTCAACTGCGCCGGCTATGTCCACCAGGGGGACATCCTCTCCTGTCCCGAGGAGGAATGGCAGCGCAGCTTCGCTGTCAACGTCACCTCGGCTTTTGCGATGAGCCAGGCCTTCCTGCCGGCGATGCTGGCGGCGGGCGGCGGATCGATTGTCAACATGGCCTCGGCGGTCTCCTCGGTGAAGGGCGTGCCGTCGCGCTGCGCCTACGGCGCCAGCAAGGCGGCGGTGATCGGTCTGACCAAGTCGATAGCCGCCGACTACGTCGCCCAGGGTATCCGCTGCAACGCGCTTTGCCCGGGGACCGTGGACACGCCCTCGCTTGGCGAGCGGATCGCGGCGCTCGGCGACCCCGACGAGGTCAAGAAGGGCTTCGTGGCGCGCCAGCCGATGGGGCGCTTGGGCCAGCCCCAGGAGGTCGCCCAGGCGGCGCTCTACCTGGCCAGCGACGAAGCCGCCTTCGTTACCGGAACCACCTTCGTCATCGACGGCGGGATGAGCCTCTAGACAGTTCGCATCAACAGCAAGGACGGACCATGAAACTGCTGCGTTACGGCCCTGCGGGCCAGGAAAAGCCGGCGCTCCTCGATGCCGCGGGACAGCCCCGCGATTTGAGCGGCCTGATCGGCGACATCGACGCCGCCGCGCTCTCCGGCGCGGGGCTGGAGCGGCTGCGTGCCGCCGACCCCGAGAGCCTGCCCAGAATCGAGACGCCGGGGCGTCTGGGTCCCTGCGTCGCCGGTTGCGGCACCTTCCTGGGGATCGGCCTCAACTACTCCGACCACGCCAAGGAAGCGGGACAGCCCGAGCCGAAGGAGCCGATCCTCTTCATGAAGGCGGCGAGCTGCATCTCCGGGCCCAACGACGACGTGCCCCTGCCGCCCGACGCGACCAAGCTGGACTGGGAGGTCGAACTCGGCGTGGTGATCGGCGAAACCTGCCGCCATGTTTCCGAGGCGGCGGCGCTCGACCATGTCGCGGGCTACTGCGTGGTCAACGACGTTTCCGAACGCGCTTTCCAGATGGAGCGCGGCGGCCAGTGGGTGAAGGGCAAGAGCTACGACGGCTTCGGCCCGGTCGGGCCCTATCTGGTGACTCGCGACGAGGTGCCGGACCCGCAGGACCTCGACATGTTCCTTGAGGTCAACGGCAAACGGATGCAGGACGGCAACACCGGCACCATGATCTTCTCGGTCGCCGAGATCGTCAGCTATGTCAGCCGCTTCATGACCCTGCGGCCCGCCGACATCGTCACCACCGGCACGCCGCCGGGCGTCGGACTGGGCCTGAAGCCGCCCAGGTATCTGTCGGTCGGCGACGAGATGCGCCTCGGCATCGCCGGCCTCGGCGAACAGCGCCAGCGTGTCGTGTCGGTCTAGCGTCTTCGGGGTGGGGCGATGATCCGGCTGCAGGGCATGACCTGGGATCACCGGCGCGCGACCGAGCCGCTCTACGCCCTCGACGCCGTCTTCCGGGAGCTGCGGCCGGACGTGGAGATCGCCTGGAAGGCGCGGCCGCTCTCCGGCTTCGAGTTCGACTCGATCGAACGGCTGGCGGCGGAGAACGACATGATCGTCTTCGATCATCCTTTCTGCGGTCGCATCGCCGCCTCCGGATGCCTGTTGTCGCTCGGCACGCTGGTCGAGGCGGCCGGCGGCGCGGCGGCCTTCGTCGGTCCCAGTGTCGCCAGCTATCGCTACGGTGGCGGAGATTGGGCCCTGCCGATCGATGCCGCCTGCCAGGTCGCCGCCTATCGCCCCGACTTGCTGGCCAAGCTCTCTGCGGAGCTTCCTGCCACCTGGGACGAGGTTTGCGGCCTGGCCGAACGGGCCGCTGGCCAGGGGCTTTCTCTCGCCATCGGGCTGCGCGGCGTGCATTCCCTGATGACCTTCTTTTCCCTCAGCGCCAACCTGGGCGCACCCTTCGGCGCGGGAGACCAAGCCGGCTTCGATGCCGTCACCGCGAAGGAGGTCCTGGGACAGCTGCGCCGGCTGGTTGCCACCTGCCGTGCTCCGGTGCTCGACTGGAACAGCATCGAACTGCAGGACGCGCTCTCCTCCGCGCAGGACCTCGTCTACTGCCCGGCGGTGTACGGTTTCGGTGCCTATGGCGAGGCCGACCGAGCGCATCCCCTGGCCTTCGGTCCTTTCCCGGGGCTGGATCCCGCGCGGCCTGAAAAAGGCTCCACCATCGGCGGCGCTGGGCTCGGTCTCTCGGCCCGGCTGGCAGAGCGCCCAGAGGCAGCGGCAGCGGCCCTGGACTACGCGCGCCTGGCCGCTTCGCAGCGGGCGCAGCGGGAGATCTTCCCCGCCCACCACGGCCAGCCAGCCCATGTCTCGGCCTGGAGCGATCCCGCCGTCGATGGGCGCTTCAACGGCTTCTTCTCAGCAACCCTCGACACCATCGAGGGGAGTTGGGTCCGGCCGCGCTACGACGGCTATCTGGCTTTCCAGGAACGTGCCGGAGGGATGATCGAAAGTCACCTGCGCGGCGATCTGGCGGAAACCGCGCTGCTGGAGGCGCTTAAGAAACTCGATCTGGAATGCAGAGTTTCGGGCGCCGCGGCGCGCTAGCCGGCATCCTTGACGGGCAGCGCACCGAGCCGGTCCGACAGGGCTTGCGCGGCCTTGCAGACGGCGTCGATGATTCCCGGGCGCTGGCTTTCCGACAGGCGGTACTCCGGCGCGGCAATGCTGATCGCCGCGATGCAGCGCCCGCCGCGATCCAGCACCGGGGCGGCGACGCAGCCAGCGTGTTCGTTCGCCTCGCCGATCTCGATGCCATAGCCGCGCGCCCGAAACTCCCGGATCTGACTGGCCAGAAGATCGGGGTCCAGCGGCGCCGTCCCGGTCGGCGAGGGGAGGACGTTATCCGGCAGCCAGTCGCGCAGCTCGGCGGCGTCCATATCAGAAACCAGCAAGCGCCCGGCCGCGGCCCAGTTGATTGGAACCTGCGAGCCGATCTTCGAGATGATTCGCAGCGGACGGGTGCCCTCTTCCTTCAAAAGTACCAGCATGCGGTCGTTGTCGAGGACCGAGAGCTGCACCGTCTCGCCGAGCTCCCGGCTCAACGCATGGACGATCTCCTCGCCGTCCTTCAGCAGGTCGACTTGGCTGCGGTAGGTCATGCCGAGCTCGTAGAGTTTGCGCCCGAGAGAGAGCACACCGCGCTCCCGGCTTTGCTCCAGGTAGCCCGCCGCAATGAGAATCCGCACCAGCTCGTAGGCGGTGGATTGGGGGATCCGCAGGCCGTCGACGATCTCGTTGATTCGCACGCCGCCGCCGTTGGCCAAGGCAAAATCGAGAATTTTAAGAATCCGCGCGGCGCCGCGCGTCGGTGCGGCGGCCGGAGCCTTCGTGGTGCCTTGCTTGGTCGTGGGGCGGTTTCTCAGCTTGCTCATCGGGCGGTCTCTGGCTGCTTGACGGCTGCTCCGCAGCCTCTTAGGATTTTACAGTATAATGTAATACATTCCGAAATAACATAATTCTATCACGAAGAAGGACTCCTTCCCTTGCGCATCACCGATGTGGAAGTCACCGAACTGCGCGTGCCGGGCTGGCAGGCGGAAAGCTTCGACGGTTCCTATGATACCTGTGTGATTCGCGTCCACACCGATGCGGGGATCAGCGGGCTGGCGGAGACCGACAGTCTGCCCGGCGTGATCCGCGCCATCGTCGAGGCGCGTCCCTCCCATACAGGCGCGCGGGGCCTGCGCGAACTTCTGGTCGGCCAGGATCCCAGCGACATCGAGGGGCTCTGGCAGCGGATGTACGACGGCACCTCCTACATCGGGCGGCGCGGTGTGGTGATCCATGCGATCTCCGCCATAGACATCGCCCTGTGGGACCTGAAAGGGAAAGCCGAGAACAAGACCGTCGCCGAGCTCCTCGGGACACCCAAGCGGGACCGAATGCTCGCTTACGGGACCGTCTATCCCCTCGGCAAGACGCCGGATGAGGTCCGCAAGAATATCGACCGCGGGCTGGACCGCGGCCTGAGGGCGATTAAGATCGTCGCAGACCCGCACTGGCACGAGGACGTGGCGCGCAGCGAGCGTCTGATCCGCACGGCGCGCGAGCATGTCGGGGAAGAGGTGATGCTGATGTGCGACGCAGCCACGGCCTGGAGCCGGGCGGAGGAGGGGTTGCCCCTGCTGCCGGTCTTCAAGGACTGCGGCTTCGCCTGGCTGGAGGCGCCGCTGCCGGTCGACGATATCGAGGGGCATGCGCGCTTCTCAGGCCAAGGAATTCCCATCGGAGGCGGCGATCTCGGCCTGACCACCTGCTACGAGTACCGGGAGATGCTTGATGCCGGACGCATCGACATCGCCCAGCCCGACATCACGATGCTGGGCGGCCTGACCGAGTTGCGCCGGCTCTGCGAGGAGGTGCGTACGCGCGGCCGGCGGCTGGTGCCGCATGGCTACAAGACCAACATCACCCTGGCGATGAATCTGAACTTTCTGGCCCAGCATTGGACCGAGGAGCCGCTGGAGTATTCGACCAGCGAGTCGCCGCTGCGCTGGACGCTCTGCCGCGAACGTTTCGAGGTCGACGGTGACGGCAAGGTGGCGCGTCCGCAGGGCCCTGGGCTCGGCGTCGAGCTCGATCCGGAAGCCCTCGCGCGCTTTGCCGTGGACTGACGGCTGTCAGGAGAAGAGCCATGATCCCGATTAAGGAGGTGGAAGTCCTCAAGCTGCGCGAGCCGACGGAGGCAACGAGTCAGGAAGGCGATCTGGATGGCGCTCTCGAGACCGTGGTGGTGCGGCTGCGCGATGTGGAAGGCCGCGAAGGGATCGGCGAGTGCGACGCCCCGCCCGAGGCGGTGGAGGCCTTCGTCAATCAGGTCTCTGCGCATCAGATGAGCCAGAACATGGCAGCGCTGCTGCGCGGTAGCGACCCCATCGAGATCGGCGCGCTCTGGCGCCGACTCTACGACGCAACTCAGTATCCCGGCCGCCGGGGGCTCGGCATCCACGCGCTCTCTGCGATCGACATCGCCCTGCATGACCTGGCCGGAAAGCAGCTCGGCCTGCCGGCCTTTAAGCTGCTGGGCGGCGCCTTGCGGCCCAGCCTGCGGCCCTATGCGACGGTATTCCAGGGCTTGCCTCAGGGGCGCAGCCTGCAGCAGATGATGGACATTACCGCGAAGATGCTCGGTCAGGCGCTGGAGCTGGGGTTCGAGGCGGTTAAGCTCGAGGTGATCTTCGAGGATCTGGCCGACGACCGCACGCTGGTCGCCTGCATCGAGGAGAGCCGACGCCTGATTGGCCCCGACGTCGACTTGATGCTCGATTTCGGCTACCGCTGGCGCGACTGGCGGCAGGCAGCTGCAACTCTGGAAAAGCTCGACGGCCTGGAAATCTATTTTGCAGAAGCTGCTTTGCAGCACGACGATCTGCACGGCCACGCCCGCCTCGCGGAGCGCGCGCCGATGCGGGTCTGCGGCGCCGAACATGCCGCCACCCGCTGGGAAATCCGCGAGTGGATCGAGGTCGGGAAGGTCGACGTGGTGCAGCCGGACATAAACCGCTGCGGCGGGCTGACGGAAATCCGCCGCATCGCCGAGTTCTGCGAGCTGGCCGGCGTGCTTTGCATCCCGCATGGTTGGAAGACCGGGATCACGGCGGCCTGCGGCCGGCATTTCCAGGCGGCCTGCCCGGCGGCGCCCTACTTCGAGTACCTGGCGCCTGAGCTCTCCCGCTCGGCCTTGAGGCGGCGCCTGGTTAAATCCGACGCGCGCGTCGAGAACGGCCTGATGGCCCTGCCGGAGGGCCCTGGCCTGGGTATCGCCCTCGACCCTGAGGCCGTTCAGGAATTTCTGGTTTGATCGCGGCCGGTCCCGGCGCGCGGCCGCGCGCCAGCGTCTGTCTGAGTGCGGACAGAGGGTCCGCGTCCGGCTCTACATCCAGCCCTGTTGCTGCCCCAGCCTCGAACTTCGCCCCGCCATAGACCTTCCCCGTAGTGTGGCCCAACCGCTCGCATATCTGATACCTGTTATCCAGAATCCGGTCCCTGATCCTGCGATTTCGCTCCCTGATCCCGCGTAGGGAATCCGGCAGAAAAAGCTCTATATAACAGCAGCCTACTTACGGGCGATTTGCAAAAATCGGCCTGATTCCGCCGAAATACCCTGTAGATTCCCTGCTCATCAGGGATTCGGCGCCTGAGACGGGTTCGCGCAGGACTGCCACCACCACCCACCTTTCGCGAACGCGCGGTCTCTTCCCTATTCGCCTGAAAGTCGCGGAACTCTGCGGGTTCCGGGACATGAGGATACGCTAGAGACGGTGGTTGTCTCGCGCTTTCAGGGCAAAGAGCGGAGAAGTCTCTGTGGCGGGAATTCGAGTTCACGTTTTATGGTTTTACGCCCCGGATTGAGGGGCCGTTTAAGCCTCGACTCCGAGCAGCCGGCGCTGCCGCTCCTACGCCATGGGGAGAACGCCGATGCGGTGTAAGGCCCTGGGCGTCAAAGAAACCGGCTGGCGTCCCTCTTAGATGACCTGAACGATATCCAGGGCGAGGAAGGCCAGCTGCAGGTCGCGCCGGACGTTGCTGGCGTCGATCCCGTGGTGCGCTGCGATCTCCTGCCAGGAACAGTATTGCCCGCCAGAAAGCCGCATGAACTGCGGCCAACTTCGGGGTCGGGTTCAGCCGTAAAAGTAGCTCGCAAACTGGCTGCTTTCGAAGATGGCGCGTCAATGGCTCCCGGGACAGATATAGGCACCACAGCTTCTGCGTGCAGTTGCGGATAAATTTCATTCGATCCCAAACTTTGCCAGACTTACTAAATGCTTCGGGGCGGTCGAGGGGCGTACTTTAGCTAAATGCGTTATTAATTGTTTTAGAAAAGTAAACTAAACAGATAAAAGATTGTTAAATTATAATAAATATAATTCGATTCTTCTTGTCGGTGTTTATAAAGAGAATAAGAATGCGGGCGAGGGGGAGGAGAAAATGCTCCGGATATGCTTCGTCTGCATCCTAGCTTCGTTCGCAGTTTGCTTGGTCACCTTGTTGCCAAGTGAATCCTCACCTTTCAATCCTTTTTCGATAAGCCCCGCCCAGGCGCAAGCCGGTGGCGATGGCGGCTCCGGAGGTTCCGGCGGCGGCGGTGGAGGCGGCGGAGCAGGCGGCTCCGGCGGTTCCGGCGGCTCCGGCCCCGGCGGCGGTGACGGCTCCGACGGTGGTTCGGGCGGTTCCGGCGGCGATGGCGCCGGTGGCGGCGACGGCGGCGACGGTTCTGGCGGTGGCACCGGCGGGACCGGAGGCGGTGGCGGAACGGGCGGCGAAGGCGGTGCGGGCGGCTCCGGAGGCTCAGGCGGCTCAGGCGGCTCTGGGGGGTCCGGCGGCGGTGGCGGCGGCGGGGCCAATCCCGATCCAGATCCGGATCCCGACCCGGATCCCGACCCGAACCCGGATGCGGGTGCGGAAACGGCTTCTGAAGGGCAGCCATGCCTGCGTCTCGTGGAGCAAGGGTCGGGCGAATCTAAACTGATGTGGACCGATTGCGGGTCTTGAGCGCCATGTCGAACGCCCCGATACGAAACGCACATTGCAAGTTCGAGAGCAGCGGAAACCGGGCCTGACCGATTTCACCGGCGGCTCTCGACATAAGGAGTAGAAAAATGCGGGTTCAGATGACGAAGACGTCGCAGCGCGAAAGCGCTGCCAGGCGACTCTCTCTAGGACTGGGCGCGCTTTGCGGCGCTGCGTTCGTGGCCATCGCGCTTCCCACCGCTTTGCTGGCCGCCGCCGCGGTCGGCGTGGTCAGCAATGTCGAGGGCGGCGCTTACGGAACGCCGCCGGATGCCGCGCGTGCAGCCTTGAACCCCAAGAGCTCCATCGTCCGTGACGAGTTCCTGGAAACGCTCGCGCAGGGCGGCTTATCGGTGCGCTTCATCGACGGTACGAGCTTCCACCTCGGCGCCTCGAGCCAGGCGACGATCGATGAGTTCGTCTTCTCCGACGACCCCGATGGCGACGGGCAGCTGGTAAATCTCGGGGAGGGTGTCTTCCGCTTCTTCTCCAACGATCCCGGCAAGAGCGAAAAGATCCGCTTTGCAACCACCACCTCGGTGATCGGCGTGCGCGGCACCGATTTCGTGGTGCGCCACGAACGCGACGGCACGACCCTGGTTGGAACGGTCAAGGGCCTGGTCGACGTGACCAACCGGAATACCGAGGAACGGGCCGAGGTCCATCCCGGACAGTACGTCAGGGTCGCCCGCGACACACAGCAGCTCGCGGTCGTGGAGGCGCCTGTCGCAATCGAGGATTTCGCCTGTTGGCTGGCGCGCGACCCCTATCTCTGCGCCCTTGCAGCGGATTCGCCGGATACGCAGGGCAACGATGTCGATGTCGCCGTCGATCCGGATCCCGACCCTGATCCCGATCCCGATCCCGATCCCGATCCTCCGGGTGGTGGCTCTGGCGGTTCCGGCGGTTCCGGTGGCAGCGGGGGTTCCGGCGGTTCCGGTGGCAGCGGGGGTTCCGGCGGCGATGGTGGCGGCGGCGGTGCCGGTGGCGATGGTGGCGGCGGCGGTGCCGGTG
>JBBEAM010000012.1:0-40851 GCA_040882845.1 Rhodovibrionaceae bacterium
CCGCCCGCCCGCGCCCCAAACACCGGGGTATCCCAGCACTGGGGCATCCCAGCACCGGGGCATAGGGCCGGACAAAAAGCTTATCGGGCTTGCACGACCTGGTGGCAATGGCGAGGGACGACCCACCCGATCCCATTCCGAACTCGGCCGTGAAAACCCTCAGCGCCGATGGTACTGCGTCTTAAGGCGCGGGAGAGTAGGTCGCTGCCAGGTCTTGCAAACCCGATAAAACCCCTCGACACGACAAACCCCTCAAAACAACCAAAGACACTAAACTCAGAACCTCACGCGGGGTGGAGCAGTCTGGTAGCTCGTCAGGCTCATAACCTGAAGGTCGCAGGTTCAAATCCTGCCCCCGCAACCAACGTTACTTGCACCCCCGAGGAAGCCCCTCGGGGGTGTTCGTGTGTCAGCGCCAGAAAGGCCGCCAGCTCGCCGAACAGCGCCGCGGCTCCCGGCGCCGCGGCGGGTGTAAAGCGGACCCACGCCCCAGTTCAAGTCATCGCCCATCCGCCCCTTGAAACAGATCAGCCGACGAGCTTCTCGAAGAGCACAGCGACCGCCTCGGCGCCTGGATCGTTATGTCCTGCGAGGTTCTTTGCCGAGAGATAGCTTGCTCTCCCGGCGCGGGCTCTCGTGATCTTCGCTGTGGCGTCAGCGCCTTCGCGCGCGGCGGCCGCGGCGGCAGGCAGACCCTTGGGAAGCGCCTCCAGGGCCGGGGCGAGAGCGTCGATCATAGTGCGGTCGCCGAGCCGCGCACCGCCGACCTGCTGGATGCGGTCGAGCGCATCCTTCAGGGCATTGACGGTGTCCTTGCCGCTGGCAGATGCATCCCCTGCGGCAGCAAAGAAGATGGCAAGCAGAACCCCAGACGATCCGCCCATGGTCTGGCTCAGCTCCAAACCGATAGCCCGGTAAAGTTGAGTGACGTCGGCGAGAGGAAGGCGGTCGAGCGCACCTCTCAAGGCCCGCGCCGCGGTCGCCAGGGTGCTGCCTGTATCGCCGTCGCCGGACTTTATATCGAGGGCGTTCAACGGCTCCTCGGCCTCGATCAGAATGTTGCAGCAGTGTTCCAGGAACGCTCGGTTCTCATCGTTGCTCGATGGGATTGGTTGAATCGGAACAAGACCATCGGGCAGCGGTTCTACCGCGACCTCCCCGACGGCGCGGCAGCCTGGCCAGGCCCAGGGTGCCACGGGGGTTTGAAGCTGCGCCTCCAAGCTATTGTTCGTCGGGAGCAAGGACACCGAAAAACCCTGCATATCCAGAGATGTCATCATCGGCGAGGGCCCTACCAGCCACCGGATCTGATCACCGATACGAGAGCGGATCAGTTCTTCCGTCAGGACCGACATCTCAAGCGGCGTTGCACCGCCGAGATTGTTCACCAGCGCGACATGGGGGCCCGGTTTGATATGTGGGGCCAGCCGGTCGACGATCATGGCGACGGCGTTGCGCGCGCCCGAGAAATCGACCTGCTCGATGCCCGGCTCGCCGTGGATGCCGAGGCCGAGTTCTGCCTTGCCGGCCGGTATACGGGCCTCGCGTTGCGATCCGGGTACCGTGCAGGTATCGAGCGACATGCCGATCGATACGACCCTGTCGATCACGCTCTGGGCCGCGCTGGTAACCGCTTTGAGATCCGCACCCTGATCGGCAAGCGCACCGGCTACCTTGTGGACGAAAAGCGTCCCGGCAACGCCCCGAGCCTGCGGCAGCTCCGGCAGCGCGACATCGTCGTCGACGATCACCATATTCACCGACAAGCCGAAGGAGCGGGCACGTTCGGCGGCGAGGCCGAAGTTAAGCCGGTCCCCGGTATAGTTCTTCACGATGAGGAGGCATCCGGCCTTGCCTGTCACGGCCAGGATGCCGGCCAGGACGGCATCGACTGACGGCGATGCGAAGACATCGCCGCAGACCGCCGCCGTCAGCATACCCTGGCCGACGAAGCCGGCATGGCTGGGTTCGTGCCCCGACCCGCCGCCGGAGACCAACGCCACCTTCGAGCGATCCCAATCCGAGCGGACGACGACCTTGATGTGCGGATAGCCATCGAGCCGCGCCAGGCGCCCGCCGGCCGTTCGCAGCGCGCCGTCGAGAGCCTCGGTGACGAGGGTTTCTTTTTTGTTGATGAATTGATTCATGATCTCTCCTCAGTCGATCCGGGCGCCAGTGGCGTCGAAGTACAGGGCGTTGCGGGGCTGGATGGCCAAGGTGTCGCCAGGCTCAAGCTCCGTATGGGCGTCGGTAAGTGTGACGATATCGCGTCCCTCAAGGGAGAGATGCAGCCGGGTCTGGTCACCGAGATGCTCAACCCTAACGACCTTGGACGGCTTGCCTTCCCCGTGTTGAATGTGCTCCGGGCGAAGGCCGATGGTCTTTGCTCCGGCGGGTGCCCCGGCGAAGAGCTCGGCCGGCAGGGCGTTGATCCTCGGTAGGCCGAGGCGACCGGCCACATAGAGGCTGACGGGATTCTCGTAGATCTCTCGCGGGGACCCGAATTGAACCAGCTTGCCTTCGTCTAGAACGCCCACATCCGTTGCCATGGTCATGGCCTCGATTTGGTCGTGGGTCACGTACAGCATCGTTGCCCCGAGTTTCGCCTGAATGCGCTTCAGCTCGACGCGTAGGTCGGAGCGCAGTTTTGCATCGAGTGAACTGAGAGGCTCGTCCATCAGATAGATTGCGGGATCGCGAACCAGGGCGCGGCCGATCGAAACGCGTTGCATCTCTCCGCCAGAGAGAGCCGTGGCTTTGTTGTCGAGCTTGTGGGCGATGTGCAGAACCTCGGAGACGTCTCGAATTTTTCGGGCGATCTCGGCCTCGGATGTCTTGAGGATCGGCGATCGAAGCGGGAAGGCCAGGTTGTCGCGCACGGACATATGCGGGTAGAGCGAGTACTGCTGGAAGACCATCGCCACATCCCGCTGAGCGGGGGTCTCGTTGACGACGGAGCGCCCATCGATCTGGATGTCACCGGAATCTGGACGGTCGAGACCGGAAATGACGCGTAGCGTCGTGGTCTTTCCTGCGCCGGTCGGACCGAGCAGCACGACGAAGGCGCCGTCTTCAATCGTTATGGTAAGATCGTCGACGGCGAGGGTCGAGCCGTAGCTCTTCGTCACATTTCGAAGCACCACCTTAGCCATGAGCGAAGACGCCCTCGTTCAATGCCGATCTAAGGGCGCGCCCGGACTGGTTATCGAAGAGAGTGACAGTGGCGCCGTTGAAATCGAGCCCGACGGTCTCGCCTGCTCGGGCAGCTTGATCCGAGGCGAAGCGGGCCTTCACCTCGCCGTTGTGGGTCTTGAGAGTTACGATCTGTGTCGTGCCGAGATATTCCGTGGCGACAACCTCGCCTCGGAATCCCGAGCTATCCGACAAACGCACCTGCTCGGGCCGCACGCCATAGACCATGTCGCCGGCAAAGGCTTCGCGAAGGGCTGGGGTGCCCAAGGCCTGATGATGGAGTAGGGCACTGGTGGCACCTTCCTCGACCTTGCCGTGGAACTTCAACAAGTTCATTGGCGGCGACCCGATAAAGTCCGCCACGAACAGTGTGGCTGGCTTGTCATAGATGTCCTGCGGGTGTCCGAACTGCTCGATGACGCCGTGATTCATGACGACGATCTTGTCGCCCATCTGCATCGCTTCGAGCTGATCGTGGGTGACGTAAACGGTGGTCGCTCTCATGCGGTCGTGCAGGTTCCTTAGTTCCTCGGCCATGTGTTCCCTGAACTCTGCATCCAGCGCACCAAGCGGCTCGTCCATCAGGAAGCATTTCGGATCCCGCACGATCGCCCGCCCCAAGGCGACGCGCTGACGGTCGCCTCCCGAGAGACCGCCGACCGAACGCTCCAGGAGGCCTTCGATGCCGAGAATCTGGGCGACCTCAGCAACCTTCTCGCGGACCTGCAACCGCGGCATTCCCTGGCTGACGAGCGGATAGCTGATGTTCTTGCGCACGGTCATATGCGGATAGAGCGCGAACATCTGGAAGACGAAGGCGATATCGCGTTGGCTCGCGGGCCGCTGGCCGACCTCGTCGCCGTCGATGTAGACCTGTCCCGAGGTCGGCAGTTCGAGTCCGGCAATCATCCGAAGCGTGGTGGTTTTTCCGCAACCAGACGGACCGAGCAGCATGAAGAATTCGCCGTCCTCGATCTTGAAAGAGGACGACTGCACGGCTGTGAAGTCGCCGAACTCCTTGCGCAGGTTGTGAATTCTGATCTCAGCCATTTATGCGCGCCACTTCGTGCATCCTGCTCTCCATGCTGGGCGTCAGTCGGGGAAATGGCTGACAACGAGAAACATCACGGTGCCCACCAGCGTGACGATGAACGAGTAGGTATAGGCCCACAGCACGAGGGGCTGCATCAGCATGACCACGCCGACGGCGATAAGTACCGAGGCAACGATTTCCCAAGGTCCGCGGCGCAGACGCAGCAGCTTGTTCAAGAAGCCGTTCATTTCCGGACCGCTCCGAATGTGATGCCCCGCAGCAGGTGTTTGCGTAGAAGGATGGTGAAGATCACGACGGGCATCAAAAAGATCGTTGCGCCGGCGGCTACGGCCGGCCAGTCCTGACCGGCAACGCCGATGATGGTCGGAATGAATGGCGGTGCCGTCTGCGCCGTTCCGGAAGTGAGCAGTACGGCGAAGGCATACTCGTTCCAGGCGAAGATCAGGCAGAAGATCGCCGTCGAAGCGATGCCGGTCGCCGCCTGCGGCAGCACCACCTTGTAGAAGGCCTGAAAGCGGGTATAGCCGTCGATCAGGGCCGCTTCCTCGTATTCCCGCGGAATCTCGTCGATGAAGCCTTTCAAGAGCCAGACCGACAAAGAGAGATTGACCGCGGTGTACAGCAGAATCATTCCGGCATGGGTGTCGGACAGGCCCAGCGAGCGGAACATCAGAAAGATCGGTATCGCCACAGCGATCGGCGGCATCATTCGCGTCGATAGAATGAAGAACAGCAGATCGTCCTTTAGGGGGATGCGATAGCGCGAGAAGGCATAGGCTGCGAGCGTGCCCAGGAAGACCGAGAGGAAGGTCGAGCCGAACCCGATGATGACCGAATTCATGAAGCGCTCGCCGAACCGCGAAGGTCCCGCGATCACCATGCCCTTGTCGTGCACGATCTCTTCGTACCAGGTCTCCGGAGGATTGGCCGCGAGGTAGTCCTGGGTCTGCCGGGTCTGGGCCGTAAAGAGGTTCACGTAGCCTTCGAGCGTAGGCTCGAACAACACCTTCGGCGGGTAGGCGATCGAGTCCGGAGAGGATTTGAACCCCGTTGCAAGGATCCAGATCAGAGGTAGCAGGGTGATCAGCGCATAGGTGATGACAAGAGCGCCGGCAATCCACTTCTGCCTCTTGGACGGGTCGGTCACGGAGAAGCCGCTCATCTTTCCTTCACCTTGTTGAGGGCCTTCACGTAGATCGAAGCGAGCCCGAAGACGGTCACGAACAGGATGATTGCGTAGGCAGAGGCATACCCTGTCCGCCACTTCTCGAAGGCTTCCCGTTTGAGATTGATCGACGTCAGCTCGGTGGTGGATCCAGGGCCACCCCCGGTGAGCTGGACGACAAGGTCGAACATCTTGAAGTTCTCGATGCCGCGGAACAGGACGGCGAGCATCAGAAACGGCAGCACCATCGGCACGGTGAGCGTCCAGAACTGACGCCACTTGGACGCCCGGTCGCATTCCGCCGCCTCGTAGATCGAGTCCGGGATGGATCGCAGACCCGCAAGGCAGATCAGCATCACGAAAGGCGTCCACATCCAGGTATCGACAATGACGATCGACCAGGGCGCAAGCGCGACCTCGCCGATCATGCTGAAGCTGGTCGGGTTGACCCCGGTGAAGAATGCGACCGCGTAGTTGAACAGGCCGATCTGCGGCTGATACAGGAAGGTCCAGAAATTCCCGACGACCGCCGGAGACAGCATCATCGGCAGAACGATGATCGTGGTCCAAAGGTTGCTGCCCTTGAATTTCTTATTGATCAGCCAGGCGAGCGCAAAACCGATGACAACCTGAAGAAACAGCGTCCAGAAGACGAAGTGCGCCGTCGCCTGCATCGTGATCCAGATGTCGCTGTCGGTCAGGATGCGTTGGTAGTTTTGCAATCCTAGCCATTCGACATCGGCGTTCGGGCGATTAGCCCTGTAGTTCGTGAAACTTAGGCGGATCGTCCAGATCAGCGGAAAGATATTGACCGCAAGCAGCAGGAAAATCGTTGGCGCTACGAAGGTCCAGGCGATCGCTCGATCGGAAAAGCCCCGGATTCTTCGCGCAACCTTCGGCGGCGTTGCCTTGGCAACCCGGTCCATCGCTGTCTCGGACATGAGACACCCTTCCGGCGTTTATTGAGGGAGATGGCGCGGAGCCGGTTTCGATAAGCGGCCCCGCGCAATCCATATGAGCGCGCCGAGGGAGAGACGGCGCGCCGTTCAGCGGGGTTTAGATCTTGCCTTCGTCCTCGAAGACTTCCGTCCAGTCCTCGACAAGCTTGTCGAGAGCTTCCTGAGCGGTGCCCTGACCCGCGACGACGTACTTATGGACATGATCCTGCATCGCCAACAGCAGCGAGGCGTAGGCCGGCTCGGCCCAGAAGTCTTTCACGATTGCCATGGAATCGAGGAAGGTTTGGGCATAAGGCTGGCTGGTGGCGAAGTCCGGGTCTTCGACCACGGCCCGCAATGCGGAGTACCCGCCGAGTTCCCACCACTTCGACTGGACCGCGGGCTGCGCGAACCATTTGATGTATTCCAGCGCCGCATCCTGGCTGTCGGAATAGGACACCACGGAGATGCCCTGACCACCGAGCTGGGCGAAGTGCCCGCCCGGCCCCGCCGGGTTCGGGAAGTAGCCCGACTTGTCGCCGCCGACGTTCGGGTCGGCATTCACGCCCGGCCAGATGAACGCGAAGTTCATCTGCAGGGCCACCTGGCCAGACTTATAGGCGTCGATGTTTGCGGACATGTACCAATCCGAGGATCCCGGAGGCGTGCAGCAGTCGTAGAGTTCTTTGTAGAACTCCAGGCCCGCCGCCGCTTCGGGGGAATTGACGTAGCCCTCAAGCTCGTAGGGATTGTCCGGGTTCTCGTACTGGAAACCGTAATTGTAGAGCGCGTTGGTCACGCCCATGGTGATTCCCTCCGAGCCGCGCTCGGTGTAGATCGCAGCGCCGTAGACGGTCTTACCGTCGATCTCGCGGCCCTGGAAGAACTCCGCGATGTCTTTCAACTCGGCGAGGGTTTTGGGAGCGGCGAGCTCGCGGCCGTACTTTTCCTTGAACTCGGCCTGATGCTCGGGACGCTCGAACCAGTCCTTGCGGTAGGTCCAGCCCACCACATCGCCAAACGCCGGCAACGCCCAATAATTCGGCGTCCCTTTCGGCCACTCCGAATATCCGGTGACGGTGGCCGGAATGAAGTCGTCCATGGTGATGCCTTCGGCATCGAAGAAATCGTTGAGCTTGACGTAGTGTCCCGCCTCGGCGCCGAGGCCGATCCACTGGCTGTCGCCGATCATCAGATCGCACAGCTGACCGCCGGAGTTCAGCTCGTTGAGCATCCGGTCGGCAAAATTCGGCCAGGGCACGAATTCGAAGCTCATATTGTGGCCGGACTGCGCTTCGAAGTCCTTCGAGAGCTCGATCAGAGCATTGGCCGGATCCCAGGCCGCCCAGCACAAGGTCAGGTCGTCTGCTTTCGAGGTTTGGGCCTGCATGCCGACAACGGCTGAAATCGCCGCCACGGCTAAAACTTTATTGAGTTTCACTTGACGCTTCCTCCTCTGTTTGGCGCCGCCGTTGTTTCCGGCATCGATTTTCGCCACGGCGGTCTATCCGCATTCAGCGCGAAGCGTAAATGAGGAACGTACCTCAAGTAAAGCGATTTTGGTGACCGCGGCAGGACGTGCGTCTCGGCCGCGAGCAGGATCGCCGACCGCCCCATCGAGGTGCGGGGAAAATTTTTATTAATTTCAATAGATTAGAGAGGAGCCAGCGAGCGGGGCGTGCCGCGCGGCTTGACTCCGAGGCGGTGCGGGCGCCGCAGGAGTTAAGGCAGGTTTTCCCGGGTCACGATATCGATGCGGATGCGTTCCTGCGCTTCATAGATGGGGGTGTTGTCGCACTTGGCGCGCAGTATGCGGAGTGTGCTACGCACCAGGTGGCCGATATTCTGGCCGATGACGGCATCGACATCTCCGTTTAGCAGCGCCTGGCGTGTCGCCGGCGTCAATTCGTGGACAATCAGCGCGCGTCCTTCGGTCAAACGATTGGCCCGCAGGGCCTCGAGCAGCGGCCCATTGCCGGCGCCCATGGAGTAGATGCCCGCAATCTCGCGGTACGTCTCCGCCGCGCGGGCGATCACAGCATGGGTCCTGTCCGGGTCGGCGTGGGTCTCGACCGAGGGAAGCACGCGCAGGCCCGGAAAGTCGCGCGCGATCACTGCATCGAACCCAAGGCGCCGTTCAATGCTGTCGCGCGCCAGCATCGAAGGCGTCACGACCAGGATCTCGCCGGACACGCCCTTGAGAAATCGCCCGAGAAGGAATCCTGCGGTCCGGCCTGCGGAAATGCTATCGGTTCCAACGAAGTAGTCGCGTGATGAGCTTGGAAGGTCCGCCACTAAGGCGACCACGGGCACGCCGGCCGACTTGAGGCGCAGGATTGCATCGCGGACCTGCGGCGTCTCGGTTGTCATGATCGCGACGCCATCCAAGGGCGTTGCTTGCAGCGCCCGCAGTTCGCGCACAACTCTGTGCGGATCGTTGAGGGGGATTGAAAAGACCTGCGCCGAGATTCGATCCGCTGCGTGCGCTGCGCAGGCTTCCGTCAAGGCCTCCTTCAGTGTATCGACGAACTGGCTGGGTCCTTGCGGCAGCAGAACCGCGAAGCGGTATTCCCGCTGGCGGGCAAGATTTGCGGCGTAGGTATCGCGGACATACCCCAGCTTTGAAACCGCAGTTTGCACGCGCTTGACCGTCTGAGCGCGAACGCCGGGCCTGCCGTTCAGAACGCGATCGACGGTGGCCAGACTGACGCCCGCTTCGTTGGCAACGTCGTGAACCGTCGGGCGTGTCATAGATCTCCTCCACCTTAGGGGTATTCTTACCTCAATATGAGGTACGCCAGTCAAGATTCCCAGAAGATGGATTCTGTCAAAGCGAAACGAGCCTGGTCTCTACGTCATTCGGGCCCGCGCACATCGAAGCCTGCGGCCGCGCAGTCGCAGACTGCTTCGATGTAGCACCGTTTCTGTCTCTCCGTAAAACCCAGGCTGGCCAAGGCTTCAGATCCTGAAATTCAGTGCATTCTCAGAATTCTGTATAAGCCAAATCCAGCCCCCGCAACCAACAACAGTCGACCCTCCAGGGCGCCAGCCCCGGAGGGTCTTTCTTTTGCCCGATACCAGGTGAGTACCAGGTGAAGGCCCGAACTCCTCTAATCCTGGTCGTCGGTGCCGGCGCCCGCACCGGTAAGGCGTGAGCGCTCGCTCGCTGGTGCGTAGGTGCGCGCCGCAAATTTTTCGAGGCGATGGATCGTCTGGCTGGCGGACTGAGGCACGCGTGTTGCGGCTGGACACAGCATGACGCTCGCTGCCGTTTCGCGGCTGAGGCAACAGGTGGACAGTTGCTGGAGGAGGCCGCTTTCATCGCCACTCCGGGCAAGTCGTCTACCGTCGATCTGGAAGACCGCATCGTCCCACTGGACGAGTAACGGATCATGTTTGCCCATGGCTTCGGCGGCGAAGGGGAGGGCGAGCAGAGGAAAAGCAAGGCGGCGAACTTCAAAGGGCAGTTCACGAGACCGTTGCGCTGCGCTATCGCAGATCGTGGTGCCTGTACTCAACGGGCAGACCGCAGTCGAATCCTCCCTCTGTTCTCCAAGCCAGGTAAGATAGCCCGCGAGTGCGGCCGCACCGGGTAGGCTATGGCCCTGCAGCCACCGCACGGCGAAGCCTGCTTCCTCCGCTAGCCCCCAGGACAGGCCAGCTCCGCGCGCCGCCTTGATCCCCAGCGCTTGCACTTCGCCCAAGGACCAGCTCACGGAGCGCTCCGCAGCGGCGGATAGGCGAGATCGTCGGGATCGGCCGCTGCGAGCTCCTCCGGGAAGGGCGCCTGCTGATACATCGTAATCCGAACCCAGCGGTCGGAGCGGGGATCGAAGCGGGTCGCGCCGAAGAAGGAGAGCTTGCAGCGTAGCAGGTCGATCGGCAGCATCTCCGCCGCGATGGTGTTGTCGCGGATCTCCGCGTAGGGGCAGGCCGCCGATATCTGGGCCCTTCTGACGCAATGGCGGTGCTCTGGATGGGCGGCCAGAAACGCGGCCACGCTGTCTTTGCCGTCCCAGTCGTCGAGGGCAGCGACCAGCAGCGCGGCGTCGCGGCCCGGCGCCAGGGGTTGCTCGTAGGCGTCGAGCGGCTCTGCGAAACGCTCGCCGAGCCTTGGTTCCAGTTTTTCTTCTGAGACGTACCAGACCCGGGCGATTTCGCTGTCCGTGCCGTAGTCGGTCGCCAATGCCCAGCTGTAGTTCTCGCGCAGCAGCGCGCGCAGCTTGAAAAGCTTCATCGCGCCGTCGATACGAAAGCGCGCGGCCTCGTCGGCCGACATGCCCTCGGCCAGTTCGTCCACGAGTTCGGGGAAGGGCTCCAGCAGCAGGGAAACGAGCTGTTCCTGCCCCTCCAGGCTGAGGTTTTTCTCGGCCCAGAGGTACAGAGCATTCCAGGGATGCACTCCTTCCAGCCCACCCTCCGCGACCTGCTGCTGCGCGCGCGCCAGATCTCGCCGCAGGGCTTCGATTTTCGGGGCTTGAAGGGGGTGCGCGGAGCGCCAGCTTTCGGCGTTGCTGAAGGCGCGGGCGAGCAGACCGCGAAAGCGTTCGGCCTGGGCTGGCTCGGCCGAAGTCACGCCACGCACCCGTGCGAGTGCCTCTTCGCGGGCCGCGATCCAGCTATGGATCAGCGCCGGGTGGGAGATCAGAAAGGGCGCCATGCCGAGGCCGGTGGAGTTGCCGACGCCAAAGCTGCGGCGCAGCTTTGGCTCCAGCGTGACGGCGGTTTCCGGCGCGTGGGCCTGGGCGAGATGCTCGACGAGGTCGAGCGTAAAGCTGCGAATCAGCCAGACGGTCAGCAGTTCCGGCTGGAAAGAACCGCGAAACTCCGGGCGATCCTTCCACAGATCGCGGTCGGCGGCACCGAACTTGCCCGATCCGTACACGGCGGTGGTGCGCATCAGGTAGCCGACCGGCTCGATTTCGGACTCCAGGGGCTGCATGCCGCGCGCGAGACAGTCGACGACGTAGTTGAACATCCGCACCGAGCGATTGGCGCGCGAGAGTACCAGCTCCGACTCGGCAATCCGGCCTGCTTCCTGTTTCGGGACATTGTGCGAGAGGCGGGCAATGTCCTCCTCGCTGGGCACGCCGTCGAAGAGGGTGAAGGTTGCGTCCCAGGCCTCTGCGATCACCCGGTCCGAGCGCTGCTCCGGCGGCAGGTCGTGGGCGAAGCAGACCAGGGTGTAGGTCCGCTCCGGCCCGATGGCAGCGTAGGTAGCGACACCGACACCCTTGGCGTCGATCCGCCAGATCGGCCGTTCGAAACGCCAGCCTTCGCGCTTCAGACGGCGCAGCAGCACCCGCATGAAGCTCAAGCGGGATTGGTGGAAGGCGCCCAGGCGGGTCAGGCGCATGACGGTTTGCGGCGGACGCAGCGGGAAAGGATCCCGCGCCGCCATGTGCTTGGCCCTGGGAAGCGCTTCAGCCGCCATTGCCAGGCCTGGCGGACGGCGGTTCGCGGCGGAAGCTGATGGCGAGACGATTCCAGGCGTTCATCGCAAGCACGATGAAGGTGATATCGACGGCTTCCTTTTCTTCGAAATGCGCGCGCAGCTCTCGATAGTCCGAGTCCGGCGCCTGGGTTTCGGCAATGCGGGTGACGGACTCGGCCCAAGCGAGGGCGGCGCGCTCGGCAGCTGTAAAGCGGTCCGACCCGCGCCAGTCCTCCAGCAGAGCGATCCGCTCGGCCGTCTCGCCGGCGGACAGCGCCTGGCGGCGGTGGACCTCGATGCAGTAGCGGCAGCCGTTGATCTGCGAGACTCGAATCTCGAGCAGCCGCCGCAGTAGGGGGGGAATTCCCGTGGCATCGCTATACGCGTTGAGGCCGCTCAGCGCTTCGACGGCCGCAGGCGCGACATTCCTGTACTCGATTCTCAAGGTCATGTCCTGGACACTCCACACATGAAATGCCGCCTGAAACTAGCCGCCGCCCGGCTGCCGGGATAGCTGCTCGAGTTTGTTCGCGACATCCTTCCATTCCTCGGCGTCGGCTGGCGGCGTCTTGGCTTCGGTGATGACCGGCCAGATCTTGGCGAACTCGGCATTGAGCTCCAGCCAGCGCGCGATCCCAGGTTCGGTGTCCGGTTTGATCGCGTCAACAGGGCACTCCGGCTCGCAGACGCCGCAGTCGATGCATTCGTCCGGATGGATGACCAGCATGTTTTCGCCTTCGTAGAAGCAGTCCACCGGACAGACCTGAACGCAATCCGTGTACTTGCAGCGGATGCAGCTCTCGGCGACGACATAGGTCAAGACTCAGTCTCCCTTTGCGTTCGCTCAGCCGACGAAGGCTTTCTCGAGGACGTACTCTGCCGGCCGGTTGTTGGCGCCCTCGGTGAAGCCCGCCGCCTCGATCAGCGCCCGCAGGTCGTTGTTCAATCCCATTGAGCCGCAGATCATCACCCGGTCCGTGGCGGGATCAAGGGGCGGACGGCCAAGGTCGGCGAAGAGCTTGCCTGAAGCGATCAGGTCGGTGATCCGCCCTGGCCTTGCATAGTCTTCCTGAGTCACCGTGGTGTAGTGGCTGAGCTGCTCGCTGACTTCGCTGCCGAGCAGCGGATCTGCGCGAAACTCGGCGACCACCTTCTCGCCGTAGGCCAGCTCTCGGACGGTGCGGCAGGTGTGGGTCAGAATAATCTCGTCGAAGCGGTCGTAGGTCTCGGGATCGCGGATCAACGAGGTGAAGGGGGCAATGCCGGTTCCGGTGGAGAACAGATAGAGACGGCGCGCGGGACTGAGTGCATCGAGGATCAAGGTCCCTGTCGGCTTGGTCTTGAGGATGATGCGATCGCCCGGCGCGATGTTCTGCAGCCGCGAAGTGAGGGGGCCGTCAGGCACCTTGATCGAGAAGAACTCCAGCTCGTCCTCCCAACAGGGGCTGGCGATGGAGTAGGCGCGCAGCAAAGGCCGTCCATCCTCGCCGGGTAGGCCGATCATGACGAATTCGCCGGAGCGAAAGCGGAAGGACTGCGGACGTTCGACCCGGAAGGAGAACAAGTGGTCTGTCCAGTGCGTGACGGCCGTGACCGCAGCGCCTTGGGGGGTACGCAGGGGTTCTTCAAGACGTTCGAGAGTGGCGTCGGACATGTTGGAATCGGCTCGCTTCTCATTCGTGAGGAGGCTTCTATAAGTAAGTAAGCTATTACTTATTCTGATTTCCGTCAATTTGAAAAGGTGTATTACAGTCAGGCGACTAGAGGTAGGTACACTTCAATGTAGTGATTTTTGAGGATCATACGCGCTTAAGGATGTGGCCAGAAACCGGATTGACTCAAAGTCAATAAGTAAGTAAACAGTTCATTACATAATCTCATCTTTCTAGCCTTAGGACCAGATCGCGATGACCGCTTCCGCAGACACCATCTCCCTAGCCGTCAATGGCGAGAGCCTCGAGGTGAGAGCGGGGTCGGCGACGCTATTGGACGTGCTGCGGGAGGATCTCGGCTGCACGGGGGCGAAGAAGGCCTGCGACAACGGCGAGTGCGGAAGCTGCATCGTCGTCATGGACGGAAAACCGACGAAGTCCTGCCTGCTGCCGGCGGCCCGCGCCGCCGGTAAATCGGTGCTGACGATCGAGGGGCTGTCGCCCGACGCAAAGGACCTGAAGGCGGGCGACGATCTTTCGATCCTGCACCCCTTGCAGCGCGCTTTCCTGGAAAAGGGCGCGACTCAGTGCGGCTTCTGCATTCCGGGGATGATTATGAAGGCGCACACTCTGCTGCAGAGTAAGCCGGACCCGAGCCGCGAGGAGATCGTCAAAGGTCTGTCGAAAAATCTCTGCCGCTGTACCGGCTATACCAAGATCATCGAGGCAGTGCGCTACGCAGCCGATCTCATCAACGGCCAAAGCACCTCGGCTTCGGAGATCGAACTGGCCAACGGTCGTGCGGTGGGGCGCAGCGTCGCCCGGTTCGACAGTCCTGCAACGGTCAACGGGGCGGCCAAGTACGGTGCGGATCTCAAGCTGCCCGGCATGCTCTACGGCAAGCTGCTGCGCAGCGAGGTGCATCACGCGCGCATCCTCTCGCTCGACGTCAGCGAGGCAGCCGCCATGCCCGGTGTCGAAGCCGTGGTGACGGCAGACGACATACCGGGTACGCCCTATCTGCCCAACTGCCAACCGCAGGTCTTCGTCTTTCCCAAGGATCGGATCCGCTTCAAGGGCGAGGCGCTGGCCGCCGTCGCCGCCATTTCCGAAGAAATCGCCGAGGCAGCGCTGAGGAAGATCAAACTTGAGATCGAAGAGCTGCCGCATGCCGTGGAGATTATCGAGGCCGCGCACCCCGGCGCGGCGCCGCTCTATGAAGGTTCGTCACGGCTCTCGCCGCCGGAAGAGATCGGCTGCGGAGATATCGAGGCGGGGTTCGCCGCGGCCGACGTGATCGTGGAGAACGAGTACACGGTTCCGGTGCGCGAGCACGCCGCGATGGAGCCGGAGTCGGCGCTGGCCACCTATGAAGATGGCAAGCTGACCTTGCAGACCGGTCTCTATCACGCTTTCGTCCAGGGGACGGCCTCGATTTCCAACAACCTGAGCCTGGCCGAGAAAGACGTACGGATCGTCTGTCCGGCCATGGGCGGCAACTTCGGCACCCGCGGAGATACCCTGATCGCCGTGGTTTCCGGTCTGCTCGCCATGAAGACTGCGCGTCCTGTACGGATGGTCTTCAGCCGCGCGGAGTCGCTGCTCGGGTCCTGCAAGGCGCCCTCGGTCAACATGCGCTTCCGCACCGGCGCGACGCGCGACGGCCGGGTTGTGGCGGTCGATGCGGAGATTCTGCACGGTGCTGGATCCTGGGCACCTTTCATGATCGACAAGACGACCAAGGGCGCCGAGCTCTGCTACTACGAGACGCTGGGCGCGTTGCTTTCGCACGTCACCGGCCCCTACGAGATCGCCAATGTGCGCGCACGCGCTTGGGACGTTCTGACCAATGGTCCGCGCTATGTCCCGTTGCGGGGCACCAACGCCAACTACCTGCCGCTGGCCTATGAATCGCAGATGGATCTGGTGGCCGAGAAGCTTGGCCTCGATCCGATCGACGTCCGCCTGAAGAACGCGATCCGCATCGGCTCGACCACGCACTTCGGTCAGACGCTCAAGGAAAGCGTGTCGATGGTCGATGAACTGGAGCTGTTGAAGCCGCATTACCAGGAGGCGCGCGCCCGCTTGGACGCCCGCCGCGCGGCGGCGGAGGGGCCATGGCGCGCCGGACTCGGCGTCGGCGCCGGATGGCGCAACATCGGTTACCTCAAGACCAAGATCACCGCCGGCTGCGAGCTCGACGAAGAGGGCAAGGTTCATGTCATGGCCGGCACGGTGGAGCAGGGGCAGGGGCCGACCACCCAGTTCGCGCAGATCGCCGCCGATGCCGTGGGGGTCGCGATGGATCGGATGCGGGTCACGCTTGGCGATACGGATGCTGCCCCCTATCCGGTCCCGACCTTCAGTTCGATCTCCACTGTCGGCACCGGGCGGGCCGTGCATATGGCGGCAGAGACTCTGCGCGGGAAGATTCTGGAAACCGCAGCGGAGATGCTGCAGACCGCGGCCGACAAGGTGGCGATCGCGGGAAGCAGGGCGATCGTCGCTGCGCAACCCGAAGTCGGCGTGGAGCTTGCCGAGATCGGCCGTCAATTTGCCGCCCGTGGAGAACGCTTGCTTGCGGAATCCGAGCTGGAGTGGGTCGGCGAGGCGCCGAATATCCTTTACGGCTACAACGCCGGCCTGATCGAACTCGACGTCAACACCGAAACCGGCCAAGTCCGTTTGCTCAACCATGTCAACGTCTGCGATCCTGGTACGCGGGTCAATCCGCTGGCGGTCGACGGACAGATCGACGGCGGCATCGCTTTCGGCGTCGGCTTCGCCTTGAGCGAGCGCTTCCACCCCGACAACGACCCCAGCTTAACCGCCTACGGTCTGCCGTCGACCCGGCAGATGCCGGAAAGCGTGACGCGCTTGTATGTCGAGGATCCGCTTGAGCGAGGGCCCTTCGGCGCAAAAAGCATGGCGGAGCATCCGGGAATCTCGCCGATACCCGCGATTGTCAATGCCATCTCCAATGCAATCGGAACGAGAGTGCGTGACATTCCGGCCACGCCAGATCGAATCAAGGCCGCCATCGCCGCAGGGTCGCAGGCGGCAGTGGAGCCGGAACTCTAACCCGCCCTGGACGATTCACCTGCAGGTGGCGTGCCGTGGCGACATTTTGAGCGTAAAATATAAACAGGGAGACGACAATGACTGAGCAGAAAACAACCACCCGAAAATCCAACCGCAGACAATTCATGAAGACCGCCGGCCTCACCGCCGGGGCCTTGTTCCTGGCCGGCCGGGCGCCTGCCTACAGCGCGGGAACGCGCAAGCTTCGCTACATCGCCTTCGTCAACCGCGAGAGCGTGTGGGGCAAGCCTTACGACTTCCTCGCGCAGGAGGTCGACAGCATGTCCGGGGGCGAGCTGAAGATCGAGTACGCCGGCGGCGGCGAAGTGGTTTCGGCCTTCGATGCGCCGGAAACCATCGCCAACGGCGTGTTCGACATGTGCCATACCGCCAATTCCTATTTTGCCGGCCGCATGCCCTCTTCGATCTCGCTGGCCAGCGGACAGGCTTCGGTGGAGAGTCTCTATGCCTCGGGCGCCCTCGCGGCCTACGACGAGATCCTGCAGGCGCAGCACGGCCTGAAGCTGCTTGGCGTACCTTTGAGCGGCGTCGGCTATATCTTTCAGGTTGCCGGCAAGCCGGAGAATTTGACCTACTACAAAGGCAAGAAGATTCGCTCGATCCCGCTCTATGACGCCATTCTTGAGGAACTGGGCGCGACTCCGGTGACGACCTCGCCGGCGGAGGCCTATACTTCCATGGAGCGCGGGATTGTCGCGGGCCTCGGTTGGCCGGAGCTCGGCCTCACCGATTTCAAATTCTATGAGCAGGCGAAGTACGTCATGGCGCCGAGCTTCTACCAGCTGCGCACCGCGACGCTGATCAATCCCAACTCCTTCGCTAGTCTGCCGGAGCCGCTCCAGCAGGTTCTGCTCGATGCCTCCAAGTCGGCCGACCTGATCGGCGCTACCTGGACCAAGGAAAAGCGTGACGCCGAATACGCCGAGATGGCCGAGAACGGCGTCGAGATCGTCACCTTGGCGGATGCCCAGGCGCAGCAGTTCGTTCAGATGACGGAGGATAAGCTCTGGTCGCGGATCGTCGAGCTCGATGCCGAGGCCGGCAACCGCTTGAAGCCGCTGTTCGATAAGGCTGCATGATCCTTCGGGTACCAGGCAATCAACGCATGGGCGAGCCTCTCCATCTGCGAGAGGCTCGCCTGCCATCGAGAGGATACCCGCAGAGATGAGCGTGATGCGGCTCTACCGCGGCTACGAACGCTTTGCCGCCGTGCTCGCCGCGATCGCAGCCTTCCTGATCCTGGCGATGAGCTTCTGGATCACCTACGACGTCGTGACCCGCACCCTGTTCGATTTCGCCTCGCCCTGGGCTTTCGACTTGGCGGAGTACGCGCTGGTCTGGATCACCTTCCTGGGGGCGCCCTGGGTGCTGTTGCAGGATCGCCATATCCGGATCGAACTGCTGACGGAGCAGCTGCCCATCGGCGCGCAGCGGCTTCTTGGGATCGCGATGTCCACACTCGCCTTTTTCGTGTGTCTGCTTCTGGCCTGGATCACCGCCGAGGCGGCCATCGGCTACTATCAGGGCGACGCGATGATGCCGCGGATCTGGCGAATTCCCAAGGTCTGGCCCTATCTGATCCTGCCGGTCGGCAGCGTCCTGCTGGGCATCGCCTTCGTATTGCGCCTGGCGCTCTACTTCACCGCCCCGAACCCCGAAGCCGCGCTGCGGGAGCGGGCCGCCGCCGGCCAGGCAAGCGAGCCTGAAGCCGGCGCCATCGAAGCCAAGGAAGCTCTGTGATGGAGTTCGGCCTGCTTGGCAACATTACCTTCTTCTTCGGACTTCTGATGATTTTCATGTTGAGCGGCATGCCGGTCGCCTTCGGCTTCCTGACGCTCACCATCGCCGGATCTTTCCTGTTCTTCGGCGGAGGCAGCGGTCTTTCCCTCATCGCAACCAATACCTTCACCTCGGTCGGCCAGTTCGCGCTCATTCCTATTCCGCTGTTCATCCTGATGGGCGAGCTGTTGATGCGCACCGGCCTTGCCGCCAAGACCGTCGAGGCTGTCGACCTCTGGATTGGCCGAATCCCAGGACGACTGTCGCTTTCCGCGGTCGGAGGCGGCACGTTGTTCGGCGCCCTGAGCGGTGCCAGCATGGCTTCGGTTGCGATGCTGGGCTCCACGCTGGTGCCGGAAATGTCGAAGCGCGGCTACCGGGCTCCCATGTCGGTCGGCGCCATTCTCGCTGGCGGCGGACTTGCGGTCCTGATTCCACCGAGCGCGCTGGGCGTTCTGCTCGGCGCCCTTGCCAAGGTTTCGATCTCGGAACTGCTGCTGGCCGGCATCCTGCCGGGTCTGTTGCTGGCAGCACTGTATTTCGCCTACTTCGCGATCCGCGCCAAGCTGCAGCCGCACCTGGCGCCGCCCTACGACGCGCCGCGCATTTCGCTGCGCGCCAAGCTGCTCAGCCTGGTCAATATCCTTCCTCTGCTCGGCCTGATCCTCGTGGTCACCGGCTTCATCTTCCTCGGCATCGCGACCCCCTCTGAAGCCGCCGCCATGGGCGTTGCCGCGACCCTCGTCCTGGCTGCGGGCTATCGGCGGCTGACCTGGGCGGCAGTCAAGATTTCCCTGATGTCGAGCTTGCAGACAACCTCAATGATCCTGCTCGTGATCGTCGCCTCTCAGGGTTTCAGCCAGCTGCTCTCGGTCACCGGCACCACCTCGGCGCTGGTTTCGACGGTCTCCGAGCTCGACGTGCATCCCCTGGTGATGGTGATCATCATGCAGTTGATCGTCCTGCTGCTCGGCTGCTTTATCGACACCATCTCGATCATGCTGGTCGCGATTCCGGTCTTCATGCCGCTGGTGCTCGCCTTCGGGATCGATCCGATCTGGTTTTCCATCCTGATCCTGGTTCAGCTCGAACTGGCCGGTATCACGCCGCCCTTTGGCGTCCTGCTGTTCGTCATGAAGGGGGTGCAGCAGCATCTGAAGATTTTTGAGATCTACAAGGCGGCGCTGCCGATCGTTGTCATCCAACTGCTGCTGGTCGCCCTTCTGATGGCCTTTCCGGCAATCGTTCTAACTTTGCCAGACTTGATGATGAGGTAGTCGAGCTCGCTGCGATCAGGGCGCCTGGGTGGAAGGAGTGCAAGTGAGCGATCGAGACGGAAAAACCTATGATCTTGTCGTACTGGGCGGCGGTGCGGCGGGGATGACCGCGGCCCTGACGGCCCGCCTGCATGGGCTTGAGCCGCTTTTGCTTGAGAGCAGTGCCTGTCTCGGCGGCGCGACCGCGGTCTCCGCGGGATCGGTATGGGTGCCGAACGCACTGCCCGGGACCTCGGAGGACAGTTTGGAGGGAGCGCGGCGCTATCTCGCCCTCGCGGTGGGGGAGCACGGCAGTGCGGTCCTGCGCGAAGCTTTCCTCTCCCAGGGTCCGGCCATGATCAAGCTGCTCGGCGAGGAGACTGCCGTGCGTTTCGCGCCCTATCCGCACCATCCAGACTACCTGCAGCATGTTGACGGCGCGACTCTCTGCGGCCGTTCCCTGGAGCCCTTACCCTTCGACGGGCGGAGGTTGGGGCAAGCCTTTGCCTTGTTGCGTCCGCCGATTCCCGAATTCCTGCTGCTAGGCGGCATGATGGTCAGCCGGGACGATATCCGCCATCTGCTCGCCTTTCCGAAAACGCCGGCTGCGATCCGCCACGTTAGCGGGCTACTTGGGCGCTACTTTCTCGACCGGCTGCGCTGGCCCCGCGGCACGAGATTGGTCATGGGCAACGCCTTGGCCGCCCGCCTGCTGTATGCGCTGCGCAGCCTCGATATCGAGATCCGAACCGAGGCATCGGTACGCAATCTGAACTCGAGAGGGAAAGAAGGTTTCGAACTGACGGTAGATCTTCCCGGCGATGCCGGTCTGGTGATCCAGGCGCGGCGCGGCGTCGTGCTCGCCACCGGCGGATTCTCTCACCACAGCGTTCTGCGCCAAAGGTTGTTCCCAAAGCCGGTGGCGGAGCATTCCGTCGTACCGGCTTGCAACGCAGGCGGCGGTATCGAGCTGGGACTGGCTGCCGGAGGCGCTCTCGGCAAGGCCGAGGCGGACCCGGCCTTCTGGGCTCCGGTTTCCTTGCGGCGACGGCGCGACGGCACGACTGCGGTGTTTCCGCATTTCGTTCTCGATCGCGGTAAGCCAGGCTTGATCGCGGTGAATCGAGCCGGCCGGCGCTTCGTTAATGAGGCGACGAGCTATCAGCGCTTCGTGGAGGCGATGTACCGCGCTCATGACGACGCGGCTTCGATCCCCTGCGCCTTCATCTGCGACGCGGAGTTCCTCCGCCGCTACGGTCTTGGCATGATCCGGCCCCGGCAGCGGCGAATCGCTCCCTTTCTCAAAGACGGCTATTTGGTCACCGCGTCCACGCTACGCGAACTTGCGGGGAAACTCCGGATCGACCCTGCGGGCCTGGAGGAGAGCGTGGCGCGCCACAACCGCTTTGCCGCGGAGGGGCGGGACCTGGATTTCGCCAAGGGCGAGGAAGCCTATAGCCGCAACCTTGGAGACCCGAATCATACACCGAATCCCTGCCTGGGACCGCTCGACAAGCCGCCGTTCTTCGCTGTCAGGGTCTTCCCCGGAGATATCGGGACCAGCATTGGGTTGCAAACCGACGAGTACGCGCGGGTGTTGCGTGCCGATGGGACCGCAATAGCAGGCCTCTATGCCTGCGGCAACGACATGCAGTCGCTCATGGGCGGCATCTATCCAGGACCAGGCGCGACGATCGGCCCGGCGATGACCTTCGGCTACATCGCGGCAAGGCATGCCGCCAGAGGCCGGGAATCGAGAGGTGAACATGACTGAGCCATCCCGACTGTGCGCGGCCCGCTCGGACCGGAGCCCATCAGTACGAGGCAGCGCGGCGAAGCTTCCCACCTTTCGGCTGAATCTCGCGCCGCATCTGCTTTATGCTGCGGGCGATACCGGATTGCTCGCGGCCCAGAGACGGACGGATTTTTTTGGTCACTGTTCCGGTGGCCTTTCCGGTAAAGGTTTCGACCCTCCCGACGAGGCTGCTGAGAGAGACAGGGAAGACCTGACGATCCGCGGCTTCGATTCGATCAACGAAAGAGGGTGAAAGCCCCATGAAACGCAATGCGGACGGCACGGTTGCCAAGCGCGATGCCGCGGCGACCAAGGAACGCATCACCAAGGCGGCCCTCGCCGAGTTCGGCACCAAGGGATATGGCGGCGCGCGGATGGCCACCATCGCCAAGAAGGCGCGTTGCAACATCCGTATGCTGTACCACTACTTCAGCGGCAAACAGCAGCTCTATCTGGCGTGTCTGGAGCGGGTTTACACCAATATCCGCGAGGCGGAGCGGGCCCTCAATCTTCTGGAACTCGAGCCCGAGGAAGCAATCCGTCAGCTGGTCGACGTCACTTTCAGCCACATGGCCGAGAACCGCGATTTCGTGCAGATCGCCGGTGTCGAGAATACCCTGCGCGGACGTTTCCTGAAGAACGTCGCGCCGGTTCCCAGTGCCGCGCTCGACCACATCGAGACGATTCGCAAGATTCTCGCTTGCGGCCAGGAGCGTGGGATCTTCCGCGAGGATATCGACGCCCTGCAGCTCTACGTTTCGATCCTGGCGCTCAGCTACCTGCATCTTTCGAACCAGTACACCCTCTCGATCACCTACGGCACCGACCTGGGCGATGCGGCCTGGCTGCGCGACAGAAGAACGCATGTCCGCGAGATGGTGACTGCCTACGTGAAGCGGTCTGCCTAAGTCCCGGCCGGATCGCGCGCAAGGGCCGCCGCCGCGGCGTGAATGTGTCCCGCAACTGGAATGCCGTGCGCGTCCGTTCTCGCCCGCATAGCAGCGCGGCGGCTACCGGGCAGATGGGCGTTCTCCTGGGTTTCGATGGCCCGGCGCAGCCCGGTCAGCCGCTCGGTGAAGAGGGCGCCCGAAAAGCTCGCGGGCGCGATCGCGATGAAGAACTGCCCGGTGCGCGGCGGACCGCCGCTGCTGCCGGAGAAGGGACTGGCGTCGATACCCAAGGTTGCGCCGGACAGCGCGGCGGCCATGACCTCGACCAGTAAAGCCACGCCGAACCCCTTGTAGCCACCGCTTGGCACCATGCTTCCTTTGAGACCGACCGCCGGATCGGTCGTCGGCCTGCCCTCGGTGTCCAGGGCCCAGCCCTCGGGAATCGGTTCCTTGGCGCGGGCGCGCATCACCACTTCGCTCTTGGCGACCACGCTGGCGCTCTGGTCGATCACGAAGTCGGCTTCGCCGCCGCTTCCCGGCACCGCCAGAGCAAAGGGATTGGTGCCGAGCACAGGAGCCTTTCCGCCAGCCGGGGCGATCGAAGCCGGCGCATTGGTGAATCCCAGCCCGACGAGCCCGCCGGCGGCCAGCTGCGCGACATGATAGCCAAGCACGCCGCAGTTGTAGGAATTGTGCAGCGACAATGCGGCAATGCCTTGCTCGCGGGCCAGCGGCAGCAGACTCTCGAATCCGATCTCGATGGCCCTGTGGGCGAAGCCGCAGGCGGCATCGACCCGCACTGCGCCCGGCGCAGTACGCTCGAGTCTCGGTTCGGCCTGGCCGTCTACCTTGCCGCAGGAGAGATGCTCGCAGTAGGTCGGCAGATAGGCGAGCCCGTGGCTGCTGATCCCCTCGCGTTCGGCCGCCGCGACCGCGCGCGCCAGCGCGCGGGCCTGATCCTCCCGCGCGCCGGCGCCGGTCAGAGCCGTGAAAGCTAGCTCGGCGACCTCCGCTTCGGTCATGGTGACGGTTTCCGTCATCCGCGAAATCCTTCCTTTGTGTTCAGGGGTTGCGGCCACGGCACCTCAGGTCCGGCCTTTCATCAGTGTGATACGAACCGCATCCCACAGCGATGGAAGCAGGATCAACGACACCGGTACCGCGGTGACGACGATGAAACTCTGCAGCTTGCCGATGCCTCCGGAACCCACGGAGATCAGGATCAGCGCCATGGCACCCATTGCGAGACCCCAAAAGACCCGCACCCAGGTCGAGGAGCGGTCCTCGTTCGACATGGCGACGGAGATGACGTAGGTCATCGAATCGCCGGTGGTCGCGACGAAAATCGTGGTCAGGATCAGGAACAGCAACGACACCAGAAAGCCGAGCGGCAGGTTCTGGGTGACCGCCAGCAGGGCGGCGGGCAGGTTGTAGCCCTCGAAAGCCGTGGAGACCGCTCCTGGTTCGGCGAGCTCGAAAGCAATGCCGGTTCCGCCGACGATGGTGAACCAGAAGTTGGTTACAATCGGTGCGACAATGGACAGCATGATGACGATTGCGCGGATCGAACGCCCGCGGCTGATGCGTGCGATGAACATCGCCATCAGCGGCCCGTAGCCGAGGAACCAGCCCCAGAAGAAGACGGTCCACCAGCCGAGCCAGCCGGGATCTCCGAACAGGCCGGACTCGCCGCGATACAGGGCGAGATCGAAGAAGCTGGCAAGATAGACGCCCATCCCGGAGATAAAGCCTTCGAAGATGAAAGCTGTCGGCCCAGCAATCAGTATGAACAGCAGCAGCACACAGGCGAGAATGATGTTGATCCGGCTGAGAAGCTGGATGCCGCGGCTGAGACCGGTCACTGCGGAAACCGTGTAGATCGCGACCAACCCGGCGATCACCAGCGCCTGGGTCGCCAAGCCGTCCGGAATGCCGAACAGCGCGTCGAGACCATAGGAAACCTGAAGGCCCAGGAAGCCGATCGGCCCGACGGTGCCGGCGACCACGGCGATAATGCAGGAGGCATCGGCGACCAATCCGATCGGCCCCTTGATCGCGCGATCGCCGAAGACCGGATAAAGCAGGGTCCGCGGCGACAAGGGAAGGCCCTTCTCGTAGTGATAGTACATCAGCATCACGGTGGTCAGAGAGCCGAGGATGGCCCAGGCGAGAAATCCCCAATGGAGGAAGGACTGCGCCAGAGCGGGAGCGGCGTCGGCCTGGGTCAGACCTTCGCCGCCGAACAGCGGCGGGGAGGTAATGAAATGCGCCATCGGTTCGCCCGCGGCCCAGAAGACTCCACCGCCGGCCAGCAGGGTACACATGATCATCGCGCCCCACTGGAAGACCGTAAACTCGGGCTTTTCGAGCGCCCCAAGTTTGGCCTTGCCGCCGGGCAGCAGGCAGAGCGCCAAGCCGATGAAGAAGGTGGCAAGCAGTAACAGCTGCCAGTAGAGACCGAAGATACGGGCGGAAAAAGCGAAGCCTGCATCGACCGCAGCCGAGAGAGCTTCGAGATCGATCAAAGCCAGCGCACAGAACGCGACGATGAAACCGCCGGTGATGGCGAAGAGGGGCAGGTTTATGTGAGTGCCCCTGGAAGTCGGTTGCGTTGAATCGGTCATTGCTGCTTACCCCCTAGCTTGCTTTTTTAGGTGCCGGATGACGGCCCAAAGCTTGTTCCGAAGAAGGCGAGCCAGTTCTCGCCCATGATCTTGGCGACCTCTTCACTGGAGAAACCGATCTTGTTCAGCCCCGCGGCGATACCGCCGAAGTCGCGGTTATCGCGGAACCAGGCAGGCTGTTCCGGGAAGCCGGCATTCTTGGCCGAACCCTCCCCATAGTCTCTTTCCTTCGACCAGCGGCCGTTGCGCATCCACTCGACGACGCTGTCGGGCTGGTCCTGGCAGAGATCGCTGCCGATGCCGAGGCGCTCGACGCCTGTTTTTTCGGCGGTGCGCGCGACCATCTCGCAGAAGCTCTCGAGACTGCAGTCGGATTTGTCCTTCAGATGATGCGGATACATCGAGAAGCCGAACATGCCGCCGCTTTCCGCCAGGGCCTTGAGCACAGCGTCGCTCTTGTTGCGCAGCGCCGGGTGCCAGAAGGCCGGGTTGGCGTGGGTGATGGCGATCGGACGCGCGGAAAGTTCGATCGCCTGCAGGGTCGAGCGCTCGGCCGAATGGCTCATGTCGACCACCAGACCGACGCGGTTCATCTCCCCGATGACCTGCCTGCCCATGCGCGTGATGCCTGGGTCCTCCGCCTCGTAGCATCCGGTGGCCAGCAGACTCTGGTTGTTGTAGCTGAGCTGCATAAAGCGGACGCCGAGGCTATGAAGGATCTCCACCAGGCCGATGTCGTCCTCGATCGGCGAACAGTTCTGCAGCCCGAAGAAGATCGCCGTGCGGCCGTCCTCCTGCGCGCGCCGCAGATCGTCCGCCCCACGGCCAGGGAAAATCAGCTCGGCGTGCTCCTCGAAGCGGCGGTTCCAGGCCTCGATATTGGCGACGGTCTCGCGGAAATTCTCGTGATAGCAGATGGTGACGTGAACGGCGGTGACCCCGCCCTCGTGCATCTCGTGGAAGATCTTTTCCGACCAGGCGGAGTATTGCAGCCCGTCGACGATCAGGCCGGCATCGTTCATGACGGCGCGCCGGCGCTGATGTAGGAGGTCTTGACCTGGGTGTAGAATTCGGCGGCGTAGCGGCCCTGTTCCCTGGGCCCGAAGCTGGAGTTTTTCCGCCCGCCGAAGGGGACATGATAATCCGTGCCGGCGGTCGGCAGGTTGACCATCACGCAGCCGCTCTTGGCGTTGCGCCGGAAGTGGGTCGCGCGGGCGAGGGAGGACGTGCAGATTCCCGCCGTCAGGCCGAATTCGGTATCGTTGGCGAGCGCCAGAGCTTCGTCGTAGCTGTCGCAGGAGATGACGCAGGCGATCGGCGCGAACATCTCCTCGCGGTTGATCCGCATGTCGTTGCGTCCGCCGGTCAGCAGTGCGGGAGTCATGTAATAGCCGGGCGTCTTCCGCTCGACCCGGGCGCCGCCGGTGACGACCTCGCAGCCTTCCTGCTTTGCGAGCTCCATGTAGGCGAGATTGGACTCGAGCTGCGCTTCGCTCGCGACGGGACCGATAACGGTCCCTTCCTTGAGTGCATGATCGACCTGCAGGCTCTCCAGCTTTGCGGCCAGCGCCTCGACGAAGCTATCCAGGATCTTGCTGTGGACGATCAGGCGCGACGAGGCGGTACACTTCTGGCCGGTGCCGGAGTAGCCGCCGGCGACCGTTGCCGATACAGCGAGGTCGAGATCGGCATCCTCCATCACCACCAGCGGATTCTTCGACCCCATTTCGAGCTGGAATTTCGTCAACTGAGCCGCGCACGCGGCCGCGACCCTGCGGCCGACATCGAGCGAACCGGTGAAACTCACCGCGTCGAGCTGCGCGGAACCGGCCAGGGCCTCACCGATGCTGCTGCCGCCGCCCATGACCAGGTTGAAGGCGCCAGCCGGCAGATCGTCCTGCCGCGAGAAAATCTCCGCCAGAGCCCAGGCGCTGGCCGGCGTCAGGTTTGCCGGCTTCCAGATCACGGCGTTGCCGTAGGCAAGCGCAGGGGCGATCTTCCAACTCGCCGTCGCCGTCGGGAAATTCCAGGGCGAGATGATACCCACTGTCCCCACGGGCTCACGCCGGATATCGATTTCAACGCCAGGGCGCACGGAGTCCGCAGTGTCGCCATGGAGGCGCAGAACTTCCGCCGCCGAGTAGGTGAAGAACTGCCCGGCGCGGTAAACCTCCCCGCGGCCTTCCGCCAGGGGCTTGCCTTCTTCGCGGGAGAGCAGTTTCCCAAGCTCGCCGGCTCTCTCCATCAGTTCCCGGCCAACGCGCTCGAGCAGCGCGGCGCGCGTTTCGAGCGGCGTTTCCGCCCAGCGTGCGCCAGCCTCGGCAGCAGCCGCCAGTGCGGTGTCGAGCTGTATCTCAGTCGCCTGGGCGTAGTGACCGATCACCTCGTCGGTGTCGGAGGGGTTGCGGTTTTCGATGCTGTCTTCGCCCGCGACCCAGCCGCCGGCGATGTAGTTGTCAAAGGTTCTGGCCATAAAGCGCTTGGTTCTCTCTGCGTGTTTTCATAAGCCGCCGGAGGGGCGGGGGAATCGCATGTTGATTTTCACAACAAAGCAGCGACAATCAAATTGAAACAAATGTCTTAAACTTCAGAAAAACTGAAATAACGCAATGGCCATCGGTCTTCCACAGCTGCGCGTCTTCGTGGCGGTCGCCGAATTCGGCAATATCAAGGATGCCGCGGCCAGGCTCGGCCGTACGGCCTCGGCGGTTTCGATGAGCCTGAGTCAGCTGGAGCAGGAACTCGGCGGGCGGCTTTTCTCCGCCGACCGCAAATCGGTCCTCACGGCCCTGGGCGACTATGTCTACGCGACGGCAAAACCGGAGTTGCAGCGCTTCGACAACTCCATTGCGGCGATGCAGGCCTATGCGCGCAACGAGATCGGACGGCTCGACATCGCCTGCGTGCCTTCGGTTGCCTCGCGGCTGCTCCCCGATATTCTTGGCGCCTTTCTGGCGGAACGGCCGCGCTTGGAATGCGATGTCCGCGATAGCGATTCAGCGGATGTGCTGCGCGCTGTCGAGCAGGGGGAGGTGGAGCTCGGCATCGCCGGCCTGCCGCAGCGCAGTACCTCCGTGGTGTTTACGCCGCTGTTTCGCGACGCCTTCGTGCTGGTCTGCCCGGCGGGCTCCCCACTCGCCCAGCGGGAAGCACCTCTCGCCTGGCAGGACCTGACCGGGGCGCGTTTCATTGCCAACGGGGCGATGGCGGCCCTGGACAATGCGGTCTGCAGGGAACTCACAGCGCGTTCGCCGTTGATGGTGCGCAATGTGCTATCGCTGCTCGCCATGGTGCGCGCGGGACTCGGTTTCACGCTGTTGCCGGAGCTGTCCGTATCGCAGCAGGACGCGGGCCTTGCCTATGCCCGAATCGCCGACGACAGCCTTTATCGGGTCGTCGGCCTCCTGACACGCAGCAACGGCAGCCTCTCGCCCGCTGCAGCGGCCTTTCGGGATCTTTTGCTCGAACAGGTCTATGACGTGGCTGGCGCACTGAAATCCTAGCCAAGTCGGTTGCACGCCGAAGGGGCATAGCTTTGATATCAGCGATGCCGAGATTTACGCTCGGAGGGCCGTTATCAGAGAGTCGCCTTCGGGGTCGGCAAGCGCGATCCCATTCATTTCGGCGACCCTATCGGCGGCGGAGCGGTCTTCGGCAATTGCCGGCCGCACGACGTGCTTCAGAATTGCCGAGAAGTTCGCGGCGCCACGGCGATGGGTTGCGCCATAGCCCTTGCGGAGGCGGGCTGTATCAACGACCTGCAAGCCGAAATCCGGATCGATACGAGTTGCGGCGACCACCAAATCCAGCCACTCCTCAATCGCCTTCATTTCTTTCTGGAAGCGATAACTGCGAGGCCGCCAGGGCCGCAACCGCGCAAGCAGCCGCATCGTCATGAACCCGGCCACGGATGTCGTGCGTATCTGCAGGCCGAAGTTGTAAGCATCCAGCTTCCCGCGTTTACGCGCGCCCTCGACGATCCGCCGGCCTAGTGCCGGGGGCAGCAGCGACGCGAACTCTTCGATGCCGGGTTTGAGGAACTCGGTAACCTTCAGCAGGTCTTTGCTTCCCTGCGGGTTGCCGGAGCGAATTTCCTCCCACCTGTCGCGCTTCGTCTTCAGTGCGGCCACGCGGATGATGTCCTCGTAGGACATCATCAGTGCAAGGTAACGCGCTGCTTCCCGGGTGACGCTCCACTTCGTATCCGTGCCGCGTATCTCGCGCTCGGCGTCCTCGACTCTGGCGACCGAGCTTAGGTAGCGCTCCGCATAGGCAGGATCCTGGTATTCGCTAAGCCGCTCCACGCCATGGCGGACGATAGCTTCGACTTCGGCAGGGAAGAGGTGACGGTCCGGCGGGGGTTCGGGCAGGTGGTCCGCGCTCTCGTCAGTGGTGGCGGGGCGCGCGCCGAGGACCGCGCCATAGGCAGCCTCGAAGCCACGCAGATTGGCGTCCACTGCAATCTCGGAGGATCTCAGCACCGCCTCGAACTTCGCTTTGTCGAAGGGAAGCACCCGGGCGGCTGCCAGTGCACCGAAGACGACGCTGCTGACGATGGCTCGGGCGTCCTTCGCCAGGTCCGCCATGTCGATGACGATGGCGCGCGCGGCGACTTCCTCGATGGCCTTGAGGATCCGCTCGCCGGAGATACGTTCGTCCGCCATCCCGCTTTTTTCTTCGATCGTATAGGCGCGATGGGGCGAGGCGAGAAGCGTGGTGCGATTTGGCGACACCAGGCCCTGCTCGATGACGCGGCCGGCCTCCAGCAACTCGGTCGCCACGACGATGTCAACGAAGCCGGGGGTCGGCGTGAGCGCGAAGATTGGGCTGTCCGGACGGTCCCATCGCTCAGGCAGCATCTCGATGTAGTAGGTCGTCGCCCCCGTGCGCTGCGCGACGCCGGGTATCGACGTGCTTTGCACCGGCCAGCCCTCGGCCGTCGCCAAGGCAACGATCCAGGAAGTCAGGACGCTGCCACCTTCGCCGCCCAGAGCGGCGATGCAAATGCGGATCGGTTCCACCTGCTTTTCGGCGCTGGACCGTTCGGCGCCAGCCGTGGGAAGGGAGGCGGACTTCGCGGCCATGCCTTTATGTCCAGCCTTGCGAGCGCGCAATGACCCAGCGGCCCAGGCGGGAGGCGGCGCGCTCCATCCAGCCAGCGTTGCGCACGACTTCGGTCTTATAGAAGGACGGGCAGAGAATCGCTTCATGTGCGACCTCGCCGCAGTGTCCGCAGCCGACACAGCTTTCGACGACCGTCGCCACGGGGTCTTTCTTGAGCGGGTCGGTCGAGTCCTTGATGGTGAGCGAGGGGCAGCCGGAAAGCCGGATACAGGAATGGTCGCCGGTGCAGACCTCCTCGTCCACATTGAAGCGCGCGGTGGCGGCCCGTTTCCCCGAGGCAAGCTTCGCTTTCTCCAGCGGTTTGTTGCGACGGGCGAAAGCGAGCTGACACTCGCCATCGGCGATGATCACTTTGAGACCCGGCGCCTTGCTCGCGATGGCTTTTTTCAGGTTTCCGACCATGCTGTGCAGGTCATAGGAGCGGAGCGTCTTGACCCATTGGACATTCAGGGCCTTGAGGGTGTCGGCGATGTCCATAGTCCGGGTGCTGCTGCCGAGCTGCTCGGACGTGGTCGAGGGAATCGCCTGATGCCCCGTCGCCGCACTGTAGCCGTTCTTCAGTATGACCAGGACGCCGGTGTTGCCGTTCGAGACCTGATGGACGATGCCGTTGGAAAGTCCGCTGTGCCAGAATCCGCCGTCGCCCATCAGCGTGACCACGGGCTTTTCCATGATCGGGGAAACTGCGGATGACGCCGCCAGACCCAAACCGTACCCCAAGACCGTACTGCCCATATTGAAGGGCTTCAGGGTCGACATGGTGAGGCAGCCGATGTCGGCGGAGACGTGAACCTTGCCGATATCGCGTTCGACAAGCTTCAAGGCGGTCATCACCGGCCGTTCCGGGCAGCCGGTGCAGAACGCCGGCAACCGCCGCGTCACGGGCTTTCCGAGAAGCTCCGCCGCACGGCTCTTGAGTTCGCGGATTCCTTCGACAGCTTGGGACATCTCCGCGGTGTCGAGGCGCTCGGGTATCGAGCCTTCGATGAACCTGGTAAGCGCCTCGAGCAGAACGTCACCTTTGTATTCACCAGTCGTGGGAAAGACCTGCTTGCCGATCAGGCTGGTCTGCAGATCTGCCCGCCGCAGGATGCTGCCGATGGCATCCTCAACGAAGGCGGGTTGGCCTTCCTCGATGACGAGAACGGCGGACTTCCCGGAACAGAACGCGGCCACTTCCTTATCGACAAGGGGGTAGGCGACATTCAGGCAGTAGATTGGCACCCGGCTGTTGCCCGCCATATCGGCAAGGCCCTGGATCTGAAGCGCACGGATGACTCCGTTGTAGTGCCCACCGAGGGTGATAATCCCAATCTGGTCGAGATCGCCCGGGAAGACTTCGTTCAGGCGATTCTCCTCGATGAAGGCTTTTGCGGCCGGCAAGCGCCGTTCGATCTTGTCGATCTCCTGGGCGAAGGTGGAGGGCGGAAGCGTGACCTTCGAGAAGTCGAACCGCGGGGCGAGGGGCATCTTTCCCTGCTTCCCTGCCGCCGGTCGATTGTCCTTGGCGGCGAACTTCCCAGTCACGTGACAGGCGCGAATGCGGAGCTGCAGCATCACCGGCGTGCTGCTCGCCTCGGACAGCTCGAAGCCTTGTTCGATCATGTCGACGATGGTCGTCAGGTTGGGACGGGGGTCGAGCAGCCAAACCTGGGACTTCATGGCAAAGGGATAGGAGCGTTCCTGCATGATGGCGGAGCCTTCGCCGTAGTCCTCTCCCAGGATGAACATCGCCCCGCCGGTCACGCCGGCCGAGGAGAGATTCGAGATGGCGTCGGAGGCGACGTTCGTACCCACCGTGGACTTGAACAAGGCGGCGCCGCGGACCGGATAGTTGATCGAGGCGCCCATCATCGCGGCCGCGATCGCTTCGTTGCCGCTGAACTCGACCTGAACGCCCAGCTCGGACAGGATATCGTTCGCGTCCTTGAGAACGTCGATGGCGTGGGAGATCGGCGCCCCCTGATAGCCGCCGATGTAGCTCACGCCGGACTGCAACAAGCCTTTGACGACCGCCAGGACGCCTTCGCCGACGAACTCCTCGCCGGCGGATTTCTTCAGCGACTTCACTTCCTTGGCAAAAGATCTCTCGGCCATTGGGCTATTCCTCGTTCACTTACTTTGTTCGATCATCTAAAGAGCGCGCTCGGTAACCATGTCGTCAACTCCGGGAAGTTCCAGACGATCGCCAGCCCCAGAATCTGCAGCAACACAAAGGGGACGACGCCCCAGTAGATGTCCGTCGTTCGCACGCTCTCCGGCGCGACTGAGCGCAGGTAGAACAGCGAAAATCCGAAGGGCGGGGTCAGAAAGCTGGTTTGCAGGTTGACCGCGATCATCACACCGAACCAGATCGGTGAGATATCGCTTTGCAGGATGATGGGGCCGACGATCGGAACGACGAGAAACATGATCTCGATGAAATCGAGCACGAAGCCCAAAAGAAAGATCACCACCATGATGAACAGCATCGCCCCGATGGGGCCGCCGGGCATCGCTTCGAGAAAATGCTCGACGGCGACGTCACCCCCGTAGCCGCGAAAGACCAAGGAGAAGATCGAGGCGCCGACCAAAATCAGAAAGATCATCGAGGTGATCTGCAAGGTCGATCTCATAGCCGACTTCAGAGTCTCCAGGGACAGCTGCTGATTGGCCAAGGCCAGAGCCAGTGCGCCGACCGCGCCGATGGCAGCCGATTCGGTCGGTGTCGCAATCCCGCTCAGGATCGAACCGAGGACAGCGACAATCAAAACGACCGGCGGCAGCAGAGCTTTCAGAATCTGTGCGCCGAGGTTCTCGGTTTCCTCGCCGCTGGTGACGAGCGCGGGACAGGAGGAAGGGTGGATAAAGGCCTTGATGATGACCCAACTCGAGTAGAGGCCCACGAGCAGCAAACCGGGAAAGAGCGCCCCAGCGAAGAGGTCGACGACAGAGATGGAATCCGGGGCGAAATTGCCGATTGCCATTTGGGCTTGGGCATAGGCGCCCTGAAGGATGTCGGCGAGGAGGATGAGTACGATCGAGGGCGGGATGATCTGGCCCAAGGTGCCGGCCGAACAGATGATGCCGGTCGCAAGTTTCGGGTCGTAGCCAGCCCGTAGCATGGCCGGCAAACTGAGCAGCCCCATGGTGACGACCGTCGCTCCGACAACGCCGGTCGAAGCGGCCAGCAACGCGCCGATGAGAATGACCGAAAGCCCCAGTCCGCCGCGCAGACGGCCGAACAGCAGGCCCATGGTCATCAGCAGATTCTCGGCGATGCGCGACCGCTCCAGGACAACGCCCATGAAGACGAAGAGCGGCACGGCGACGAAGACCTGGTTGACCATGATGCCGTAGAGGCGCGACGGGGCACCGCCCAGAATGGCTGAGTCGAATGTGCCGGTGAAATAGCCGCCTGCGGCGAAGATCAGCGCGATACCGGACAGGGTGAAGGCCACCGGGAATCCCAGCATGAGGCAGGCGACCACGGCCGGAAACATGAGGACTCCAACGAGGGCCGGCTCAATCATGGAGGGGTCGATCGCCGGAGCCTGTCCCACTGCTGCTGCCTGAAGCGTAGCCGGCCAGGACCAGAACGCTGCGCGCCATCATGGAGAGCGCCTGGGCAGCAAGGGGAATACAGAAGAGGACCAGGACGCTCTTGAGAAGAAACACCCCCGGCAAGCCCCCGGCCTCGAGCGAACCCTCCAGCCGCTCCCAGGATCGATAGACGAAGGGGAAGCTGACGATTGCGATGAAGAGGACGGTCGGCAGCAGCAGGAAGGCCGCGCCGAGGAGGTTTACTAGCGCGCGGAATTTCTCGCTTCGTTTGACATAGAGGAAATCGACACGGACATGGTTGTCGTGGAGGAGGGTGTATCCAGCGGCAAGCATGATCATGGAGCCGCTGATCCAGAGGTAGGAGTCCTGCATCCACACCCAGCCCACTGCGAACACGTACCGCAGGACCGCGACGCTGGCGGTAACGACGACAAGCAGGAGGACGAGCCAGGATATGGCTCGTCCTAGTCTATCGTTCAGGACGTCGATAGACTCCGCTATGCCTGCAAGCCAGCGCATCACTCAACCATCGCCCGTTTCCACGCCTAAAGGCGCGCTTTAGCTGGGTTGCGCGAACTTGTAGTCGAGCGAACGCGCCATCAGGACCGCTTGTTCGCCGATGCTGGAAAAGCCCATGGCGTCTGCGCGGAACTTCAGCAGGCTATCCATCAGCTCGCGGCTCAGCGGATCCTGGGAAGCGATATCGTTGATCACCTCACCGGAAGTCTCCGCGAGCTTGATCAGAGTCTCGTCGCTGAAACGTTTCAGCTCGACCTTGTGCTCATCGACCAGCGTCCTCAAAGCCGCCGGGTTTCTCGCCGTCAGCTCGTTGAGCACATAGCCGTTCGCGGCCTGCGTCGCGGCTTCGATGATGGCCTGGAACTCGGGCTCGAGCTTGTTCCATTCCTCCATGTTGACAAAGCAATCGAAGATGCCCGACGGCTCTTGCCAGCCTGGGTAATAATAGTACTGCGCGACCTTGTGGAACCCGAAGGCAAGATCGCTCGAAGGCCCGATCCATTCGACGGCATCGATCGAGCCGGTCTGCATCGCCTGCAGCAGCTCGCCGCCCGGCAGATTAACGATGGTCGCGCCGATGGCGCTGAGGACCTCGCCGCCGAGCCCCGGCAGCCGCATCTTCAGCCCATTGAAGCTGTCGGCGCTGGCGATCTCCTTGTTGAACCAGCCGCCCATCTGGGCGCCGCTGTTGCCGGCAACGAAGAACTTCACGTTCAGCCGGTCGTAGACCTTCTGGGCAAGCTCGTTGCCGCCAGCGACGAACCAGCCGTTCTGCTCCTGCGCGGTCAGGCCGAAGGGCATGCCGGTGATGAACTGGGCAGCGGGCTCCTTACCCTTCCAGAAGTAGGAGGTGCCGTATCCGATCTGGCAGGTGTTGTTGCCCACGGCTTCGATGGCTTCGAAGGCGGGAACGATTTCTCCGGCGCCGTAGACTTCCACTTCGATGCGGCCACCGGAGCCGCGCTGGATGTAGTCGGCGATCAGGTTCGGTGCGGTGCCGAAGATCGGATAGTTCTTCGGATAGGCGTGTGTCAGCCGCCACTTGCGAACGCCCTGCGAGATCGCGGGGGTTGCGAAAGTTCCAACGCTACCGGCGGCGACGCCGGCAGCGGCGGTGGACTTCAGAAATTTTCTGCGATTCATTTTATTCGATGCTCCCAGAACGAGGTTTGCTCACCAGTCCGCCGAGTTCCCAGCGCATTATTATTGTTGGACAAGCTTCGGCATCGGAGTGACCCCGTCCCAAGCAATGAGTCGCTAGCGCTTCTGCGCCTCTTCGAACGGCCCGTCCGGCTGCTTTTGTCGCTGGAGCCAAAGCCGCCTCTGACAAGCTGTCGACTTCAGCCTTTACAGATAAGGCAAGTATGTCAATACAAATATAGTCAGCGGCCAGTCAGGCACTGCGCGCGCGGAAGCCCCAAAGCAGCCCCAGAAGGGACCGGAAGGTGGTAGTGCAATTTTCTCTAGTGGAAGTCGACGTCGAGTCCGAGTTCGCGCGCGATCAGCATCAGCTGGATCTGGCTCGAGCCGTCGTCGATGGTGCAGACACGATTGTCCCGGTAGTAGCGCGACACCGGGCAGTCGTCCATGAAACCCCAGCCGCCGTGCACCTGGATCGCCAGGTTGGCGCATTCGGTGCCGATCTCGGTAGCGTAGTATTTGGCCGTGGCGAGGTCCTTGAGGCTCGCCTTGCCCTGGTCGCTGAGCCAGGCCGCCTTGTAGGTCAGCAGCCGCGCCGCATCGATCTTGGCCGACATCTGGGCGCAGATCTCCTGAATCATCTGCAGGTTGCCGAGGGTGCCGCCGAAAGCCTTGCGTTCCTTGGCGTAGGCGACGGCGTGGTCGAGGCTGGCCTGGGCCAGGCCGAGGGAGCAGGCGGCGAGGAAAACCCGCGCCTGCTGATAGCCCTTGTGCAGCAGGTAGCGCCCCCGATCGACCTCGCCGACAACCTTGCCGCCGTCGAGGATGCAGTCGTCGAAGTGCAGCGGCCGCGTGTCCGAAGACTTCCAGCCCATCTTGCGGTAGAGCTCGCCGGGCTCGAAGCCAGGGGTGCCGGAAGGTACCAGGAAAAGGGTGAAGGACTTCTTCTCGGCTTCCGGCGGGGAAGTCACGCAGAGCACCAGCGCAAAGGAGGTGATCTCGGTGCCGCCGTTGGTGATGAAGGCTTTCTCGCCGCTGATGCTCCAGCCGTTGTCGTGGAGCTTGGCGCGGGTAGTAAAGCCGGCGGTGTCGGAGCCGGCCTGGGGCTCGGTGCCGGCGATGGCGCAGATCCTCCGGCCGCTGACAATCTCCGGCAGGTAGGCCGCCTTCTGCTCCTCGCTGCCGAAGCGTTCCAGGGTCAGCCCGGTGGCGATACTGACCATCGCCGAAACCGCGAGCGACTGGTCGGCCTCGGCCAGCGCTTCGATCGCCAACGCCGTTTCGAAGGTGCCGAGGCCAAGACCGCCCCAGTCCTCGGAGAAGGGGATGGCCATGACGCCGAGTTCGCCGACCTTCTGGAACAGGTCGACTGGGAACCTGCCTTCGCGGTCGAGCGTCTCGGCGCGCGGCGCGACCTCGTTGCGGGCGAACTCGGCCACACCGTCGCGAAGCTTCGTCTGATCGTCACTGAGCAGGAAATCCAAGACAACTTCTCCTTCTGCGTTTGGCATGGCGTTTGGCGATCAGTATCAGGCCCCAAGAGAAGGCCTGTCCAACCACCAAACCTATTTCTAGCCAAAGAGGCGGCCTAGCTATGGGCGAGTAGGGCCGAGGCCGCGATTCCGCCCAGCATCGGGCGCGCTTTGATCTGCTCCTGCCTCGTCGTCCATACGCCCACTGCGCCAGTAGCCGCTAAGCAGGCGGCAGCAGACGGCGTGGCCCAGCGTATCGTCAGGAGAGTCTTCTGCGGCCTCTGCGATCCTGCGCAGTTCGCGCGCGCCGGAATAGAGGAAGAGATAGGCCCCGGTCTGTTCGATCAGATCGGATCGCTCACGGTCGTGGCGCAGCAGATAGCGAAGATTGGCGATCACCATGCGGCAATCGCTCTCGCTGCGAAGGGCGCGCGCCGCGGTCGCTGCGGGATTCAAAGTCTGCTGCAGCGCGGCGACAGCGTCTGAGCCGTGACGATTCATTCAAATAATTCATGCTGTTAGTAATAATCGTTTAAAGTGGAAAGGACCCGCAATACACAATATAGAAAAGTTATAAAACGAAGATTCTCTTTCTTCGTTTGAATTTTATCAAAGCGGGACTACGATGGCCAGCACCCAAGCAGGCTATCCGCCAACAGCGATAGCAAGATAAGAAAGACTCGCGCGGCGCGAGCGGGCAGGCAGTCTGCTAGAGCAGGGGGCGAGGTTTGTTGACGGAACCGACGAACACTTCGGAACCTTGGCGCGTAGGCGTTCTCTTCTCCAGCACCGGCTTCATGGCGCTGATCGAGGAGACGCAGCTGCGTGGCACCTTGACGGCGATTGACGAGATCAACGACGCCGGAGGGATCAACGGGCGTCCGATCGAACCCCTGATCTACGATCCCGCATCTGAGGCCGCCGCATTCGGCCGTCTTGCCAAGAAAATGATGGTCGAGGACGGGCTGACCTCGATCTTCGGCTGCTACACCAGCAGTTCGCGCAAAGCGGTGCTTCCGGTGATCGAGCGGCTGAACGGACTGCTCTGGTATCCCACCCTCTATGAGGGCTTCGAATTCTCGCCGAACGTGATCTACACCGGGGCGGCGCCGAACCAGAACAGCGTCGAGCTCTGCGCCTATCTGATGGAGAACTACGGAACGCGCTTCTACTTCATCGGCTCCGACTACGTCTATCCACGCGAGTCCAATCGGATCATGCGCGAGCTGGTGCGCCACAACGCGGGGACGGTGGTGGGAGAGCGCTACGTCGATCTGCGCGCCAAGCGTCATGATTTCACGCCGGTGATGCGCGAGATCCGGGAGTTGCAGCCCGACGTGATCTTTTCGACCGTGGTTGGCAACGGTACGGTCTATCTCTATCAGAGCTATGCCGAGGCCGGCTTCGATCCCAAGACCATGCCGATCACCAGCCTGACCACGACCGAAGCCGAAATCAACGCCATGGGACACGACGTAGGCGAGGGGCACATCACGGCCGCTCCCTATTTTCATGGGATCAAGAACCGGCAGAACGAGGCCTTCGTGCAGCGCTACCGAAAGCGCTACGGCGAGGACCAGACGACCAACATGTGCTTGGAATCGGCCTACTTCCAATTCCACATCTTCGCCAAGGCGCTGGAACAGACCAACTCCATGGAAACGGAGATCCTGCGCCCCGTGGTGCTGGGTACCGAGTTCGATGCGCCGCAGGGGCGGGTGTCGGTCAACGCCACCTACAGCCATACCGACCTCTGGACGCGCATCGGCCGGGCCAATAGGCGGGGCCGCTTCGACCTGATGTGGGAGTCCTCCTCCTCGGTGAAGGCCGATCCCTATCTGATCTCCTACGGCCGTTCGCTGATCTACAGCTAGGCCACCCGGTACATCGCAATGCACAGCTTCGCAAAATGAGCCCTCCAGCGCCTCCGCGTAGGAACTCCGTTTCGGAGGGCCCGGCCTTCAACGCCTCGGCACTGCGTATCGCCGTGATCCTGGAAGACGGCGAGGAACGCAACGCTCTGGTGCGCGAACTGCAACGCAGCCGCGCCTCCGTGACCTCGGTTTGGCCGATGCCGGCTGAAATCCCCATCGAGCACGACGTGGTGTTCTGCCAGGTTTGGCGGGATCTGCCGCGGCGCTTGCCCTGGCTTCCAGGTCACGCCACCTCGGCACTGGTGCTGGTCTCGCGCCAGGGCAGTTCGCCGGATGGAGATATGGTCGAGAAGTGCGCGCCTCAGGCGGTGCTGCAGCTTCCCGCCGCGCCCGGCGCGGTCACTTGGAACCTGATGCTGGCGCGCAACCAGTTCCTCTATGAACGTCGTCTGCGCAGCCGGATCGATAAACTGGACGACAATCTGCGCACCATCCGCGCCGTCGAGCGGGCGAAGTCCCTGCTGATGGAGAAGCGCAAGTTGAACGAGGAGGAGGCCTATCACTTCCTGCGGCGCACCGCGATGCAGAAGCGGGTTTCGGTAGGGAGTCTGGCGAATGCGATCATTGACTCGAGCGATTTGCTCGAACTATGATCAATTTCGATGTCGCAAGACATCGCGGCGGCAACGAAGCCGTCTGACAACGCGGTTAGCGACGATGCCCCGTAGCTGAAGGCCCAAAGCCTTCCGTGCGGGGTTTTTTGTTTTCGGATGGAGCAATCCATCAGGGTGGCAACTGCGCCACTCAAAAAAAATGACAGGCAACAGAGCCCATCGGTTAGGACCTGGCGGTCGACCGCTGGGCTTTTTTGTTGCACCTCCGCCGCAGCTTTGGCGGCTCCGGCAACTCCCGATGGGTAGGCGTCACGTTGTGATCTTGGAACCGCGGCAGCTGCGCCCTGAGCAAGGCTCCGCGAAGCAACCTAGAAAGGGAGATTGGCATGAAGTTCACCAGACGCGGGTTCCTCCAGGGAACGGTGGGGGCAGGCGCTGTCGCGGCGACCGGCTTTCCGCACATTTGGATCAAGGACAGCTCGCTGGCGCGGGCGGCCGACGGCGAAATCAAGGTCGGCGTTCTCTTCTCCCTGACGGGGACGACGGCGATCATCGAGGAGTCGCTCAACAAGGCGGCGGTGATGGCGATCGAGGAGATCAACGACGCCGGCGGCATCAACGGAATGAAGATCGTGCCGATCATCGAGGATCCGGCCTCCGATCCGGCGACCTTCGCGGAGAAGGCGCGCAAGCTGGTGCTCGGCGACAAATGCGTCAGCGTGTTCGGCTCCTACACCTCGGCGAGCCGCAAGGCGGTGCTGCCGGTGTTCGAGAAGCGCGACAACCTCTACTGGTACCCCACGCTCTACGAGGGCCGCGAGTGCTCCAAGAACGTGATCTACACCGGCGCCGTTCCAAATCAGCAGCAGGACGATTTCGTCCCCTGGCTGGTCGAGAATTTCGGTAAGCGCTGGTACCTCATCGGGTCCAACTACATCTACCCGAAGGAAGAAAACAACTACTGCAAAAAGCTGCTCGGGGAGTTAGGCGCCGAGGTGGTCGACGAGGAGTACGTGCCGCTCGGCCACTCCGAGTTCTCCTCGGTGATCAACAAGTTCCGCAATGAAAAGCCGGACGTGATCTTCTCCACCGTGGTCGGCGACTCCGTGGTCGCGCTGCATCGTCAGTATCACGCCGCCGGGCTCGATCCTCAGACCATGCCAATGGCAAGTCTGACCACCTCGGAGAACGAGGTCGCCGCGATGGGCGCCGATGCGGCCGCCGGCCACTTCACCTCCGCGCCTTACTTCATGGTCTGGGATTCCCCGGAGAACCAGAAGTTCGTGGATGCCTATCTCTCGCGCTGGGGTGGGGACAAGGTCACCCACTTCGTGTCCGAGCCGACCTATTTCCAGGTCTACCTCTTCAAGCAGGCGGTCGAACAGCTTGCCGCGAGCGACATCGATCCGACCACGATCCGCGAGGCGGTGAAGGGCCAGGAGATGATCGCGCCTCAGGGCAAGGTCAAGATCGAGAGCAGCAACCTGCACACCTGGCTGTGGCCGAAGATCGGGCAATGTCAGGACGACGGGCAGTTCAAGATCCTGCAACAGTCCTCAGACTGGCTCGAGCCTATCCCCTACAAGGCCTACGAGAACCAGGTCTGCACCGAGGAAGGCCTCAAGGAGACCTAACCGGAAGCGTTGCGGCGGGCGGGGGGGGGGGGGCGGCGCCCCACCCCCCC
>JBBEAM010000013.1:0-427351 GCA_040882845.1 Rhodovibrionaceae bacterium
AGTTGCCGGTGCCCTTGAACTCCTCGAAGATCACCTCGTCCATGCGGCTGCCGGTATCGACCAGCGCGGTGCCGATGATGGTCAAGCTGCCGCCCTCCTCGATATTGCGCGCGGCGCCGAAGAAGCGCTTCGGTCGTTGCAGAGCGTTGGCGTCGACGCCGCCGGTCAGCACCTTGCCGGAGCTCGGCACCACGGTGTTGTAAGCGCGCGCCAGGCGGGTGATGGAGTCGAGCAGGATCACCACGTCCTTCTTGTGCTCGACCAGGCGCTTGGCCTTCTCGATCACCATTTCGGCAACCTGGACGTGACGCTGCGCCGGCTCGTCGAAGGTCGAGGAGACAACCTCGCCCTGCACCGAGCGGTCCATGTCGGTCACCTCCTCGGGACGCTCGTCGATCAGCAGCACCAGCAGATAGGCTTCGGGGTGGTTGGCGGCGATCGACTTGGCGATGGTCTGCAGGATCATCGTCTTGCCGGTGCGCGGCGGCGCCACGATCAGGGCGCGCTGTCCCTTGCCGAGCGGCGTCATCAGGTCGATCACCCGCGCCGTCTTGTCCTTGATCGTCGGATCCTCGATCTCGAGGGTCAGCCGCTGATCGGGATAGAGCGGCGTCAGGTTGTCGAAGTTGATCCTGTGGCGGGTCGAATCCGGAGGATCGAAGTTGATCTGGTTGACCTTGAGCAGGGCGAAGTAGCGCTCGCCATCCTTGGGCGAACGGATCTCGCCCTGCACGGTATCGCCGGTGCGCAGGCTGAAGCGGCGCACCTGGCTGGGCGAAACGTAGATATCGTCCGGCCCCGCCAGGTAGTTGGCTTCCGGCGAGCGCAGGAAGCCGAAGCCGTCGGGCAGGACCTCCAGTACGCCGCTGCCGAAGATCGAGACTTCGTTCTCGGCCAACTGCTTCAGAATCGCGAACATCATGTCCTGCTTGCGCAGGGTGCTGGCGTTCTCGATCTCCAGTTCTTCCGCGTAGGCCAGAAGGTCGGCCGGGGATTTCGCTTTAAGTTCTTGCAGGTCCATAACTTTGTCTTACTTCGCTGGCTATGGTGCTCGGGAGGGGCGCTTCAGGACCGGAACGGTCCGTTCGCCTGCTGTTGTTGGATCTCAGCGCGCCGCGGCGGCGGTGTTCCTAGGAAGGTGGCGCGTGCGTGATGCCCCGCGCGCTTTTTTCGATCGGAAGTGCGTTTGCCGGATTCGGCCCGCAGTCACGCCCTTAATCAGGTGGGAAGTTCGAAAACCGCCATCAAGACCGGTCTTCGATCAACGTCGATACTGAAAGCCACAGCCCAAGTCAAGCGACAGTGATGTTGCCTCTCAGGAGGAATCCGCATTTAGCCGATTAATCTTCGCGTAAGCTTTGTGCGCTACCCTGCGCCGGCGACATGGGGAAAAAAGCACAGCGGTAGAAATCGATGCTACAGAAAATCGAACTCTTTTTGAGGCACGAAGACGGCGCGACCGTGATCGAGTATGGACTGATCGCCGCGTTGGTATCCGTTGCCGCGATCACAGCCCTCGGTTCCATGGGCGATTCCCTGGACTCCCTCTTCTCCCTGGTCTCCAGCGAGCTAACGACCGCCGTCGGCAGCTAGGCTTCCGAGCTTCAGCTCAAGACCCGGCGCAGTATCGGCCGGGTCGGCGAACGCCGCGCAACCTCCTCGAAGCCGGCCTTCTCGAAGGCGGAAGCGAAACCGGTCCAGGCATAGGCGGCCGGATAGGGCGTCTTGTTCGGCGCGATGGGGTACCCCTCGAGGATCGTCCCGCCCTGCCGCCGCACGAAATCGCAGGCCGCCTCCAGCAGCCGGACCGCCAGCCCCTGCCGCCGGTAGTCCTTGGCGATCAGGAAACAGGACACCGACCACACCGCCTGCGCGTCGACCGGCTTGAGCACGCGGGAGCTCTCAAGCCGGACGAAGGCGTCGCGCGGGGCCACGGAAATCCAGCCCGCCGGGCGATCTCCGTCGAGGGCGATCAGTCCGGGCGGAAGCTCGCTTTCCGCCAGGCGCGCGATATCCCTGCGGTTGACCTCCCCGGAATCCCGGTCGTGTTCCGCCTTGGTCTTGCGCCATAGCATGCACCAGCAGCCGCCATAGCCTCCCTTGGGGCCCATCAGCGTCTCGAAGGCCGGCCAGGCGGCGCGGGTGAGCGGCTCGATTTTCATGGCTGACTGTATCTCAGAAGGGTTTAACCACGACCAGGATGACGATGCCGAGGATCAGCACCGCCGGCGCCTCGTTCATCCACTTGTAGAATTTCTGGCTGTGCCGGTTGGCATCGCCGGCGAAGTCGCGCTGCCAGCGGACATACATGCCGTGCACCGCCTGCATGACCAGCACCAGCGCGAACTTGGCGTGCATCCAGCCATCGCCCCAGGCCTGCAAGATCACGACCAGCAGAATCCCCAGGATCCAGACCGCGCCCATCGCCGGGTTGACGATGCCTTTCAGCAGGCGGCGCTCCATCGTCTTGAAGCGCTCGCTCTCGGGTGAGCCGGGTTCGGTCTCGCAGTGATAAACGTAGAGACGAGGCAGGTAGAGCATCCCGGCCATCCAGGCGATCACCGCGACGATATGCAGCGCCTTGATCCAGGGATAGAGACTCGCCAGCAGGTCCATGGCTTCTGCTTAGCGTCTCACAGCCAGCCCCGCAACTCCCGCTCGGCCAGCTTGGCGAGCAGTGCGATATGGGTCTCGCCAGCGTTGAGGCAAGGCACATAGGTGAAGCGCTCGCCGCCGCTCTCCAGGAAGCTCTCGCGCAGGCCGATGGCGGCCTCCTCCAGGGTCTCCAGGCAGTCGGCGGAGAAGCCCGGGGAGATCATCGCAATCCGCTTCACGCCCTCCCCGGCGAGCTGCTTCACTGTGGCGTCGCTGTAGGGCCGCAGCCACTCCTTCGGGCCGAAGCGCGACTGGAAGGTGACGCGCAGGCGCTCCGGGTTCCAGCCCAGCGCCTCGCGCAACAGCCGCCCGGTCTTCTGGCAGTGGCAGTGGTAGGGATCGCCTTTGTCGAGGGTCTCTCTCGGCATGCCGTGGAAGGAAGCGAGCAGCACCTCCGGCTCGCCCTCCTCGGAGAAGGCGCGGCGCAGCGAGTCCGCCAGCGCAGCGATGTAGGCGGGCTCGTCATGGTAGGGCGGCAGGGTTCTCAGCGCCGGCTGCCAGCGCCGCCGCGCCAGCTGTGCGAACACCTCGTCGCAGACGCTGGCGGTGGTCGCCGCGCTGTACTGGGGATAGAGCGGCATCACCAGCAGCCGGCGGCAGCCGGCTTCGCTCAGCGTGCCGAGCTTCTCGGCGATCGAGGGGCTTCCGTAGCGCATCGCCCAGTCGAGGACGACCTGTTCGTGGCGCGTGGCGAACCATGCCGAAAGCTCCTCCGCCTGCTGCCGGGTGATCGCCCGCAGCGGCGACTCGTTCCGCTCATGGTCCCAGATCTTGGCGTAGGCTTCCGCCGATCTGCGCGGCCGGGTCGGCAGGATGACCCCGCGCAGGATCGGCTGCCAGAGCAGCGGCGAGAGCTCGATCACCCGGCGGTCGCTGAGAAACTCCTTGAGATAGCGCCGCACAGAGGCCGGGTCGGGGCCATCGGGCGTGCCCAGGTTGACCAGCAGGACGCCGATCTTTCCCTGACGGACCTGGGGATGTCCCTCGGGGAGTTGCTGGGTCATCCTTTCCGCACCAGCTCGACCAGCCGCGTGACGTGCTCGACCGGCGTTTGCGGCACGATGCCGTGGCCCAGGTTGAAGATGAAGGGGCCGCCGGACAGGGATTCGAGGATCTGTGCCACTGCCTGCTCCAGGACCGCGCCGCCGGCAACCAGGGCGATGGGATCGAGATTGCCCTGCAGGGCGACATGAGGCTGCAGCTTCTGCCGTGCCCAGTCCAACGGCACCGTGGTGTCGAGCGACAGCGCATCAGCGCCGGACTCCCGGGCGAAGGCTTCGTAGAGCAGGCCAGCGCCGCGGGGAAAGAGGATCACCGGCGTATGCGGATGCACCGCCTTGACCTTGGCGACGATCTCCGTCAGCGGCACCAGGGACCAGCGGCGCAGCTCCGCCTCCGGCCAGACACCGGCCCAGGAATCGAAGATCTGCACCGCCTGGGCCCCGGCGTCGATCTGCGCGATCAGGTGCTGCGCCGTCGCCTCGACCAGCAGGTCGATCAGCGCCTGAAAGCTCTCGGTCTCGCGATAGGCCCAGGTCTTGGCGGTGGCGAAATCCTTGGAGCTGCCACCCTCGATCATATAGCTGGCCACGGTCCAAGGCGCCCCGGCGAAGCCAATCAGAGCCGTCTCCTCGGGCAGCTCCCGGCGCAGACGCCCGATGGCCCGATAGACCGGCGCCAGACGGGCGACCACTTCTTCCAGGCGCAGCTTGGCGAGATCGTCAGGACCGGAAAGCGGCTCCAGCCTCGGACCCTGTCCAGCCTCGAACCAGACCTTCTGGCCCAGCGCATCGGGCAGCACCAGGATGTCGGAAAACAGGATCGCCCCGTCGAAGCCGAAGCGGCGGATTGGCTGCAGCGTGACCTCGACTGCCAATTCCGGCGTGTAGCAGAGCTCGAGAAAGCCGCCGGCCTGAGCACGGGTTTTCCTGTACTCCGGCAGATAGCGCCCGGCCTGCCGCATCAGCCACAGCGGCGGGGGAATGCAGACTTCCCCACCCAGGGCCCGGAGCAGGGCGTTTTGCCTCCCGGCGGGCTCGGGCGGGCGGGCGCTGGGCACGGAAATTTCCATGTTTCCCCTTCAATACAATAAAGAATCTAACTTAATAGTGGTTGTTAGTAGGGCCTGTGGATAGCGGTAATTCCCAGTTGTTCGCGGGTTACCCCGGCTTCCCTCCGCAGGAGGCTCCCTCCAGAGGTATTGTGCGCAGCCGCAGGGACAAGCGTGTTCCCCCGCCGGGCGCAAAACCTGAATCGCGGGGATAACTCCACGCGGCGCCGAAAAGTCAGGCTTGTCCCCAGCCTGGGGATGCGCGAAGACCGCCCGGGACGACTCTCCCTGGCGCCGAGAGCTTACCTGCACAGTTTTTTCTCGTAGGATGGCGCAGGAGGCCTTATCCACACAGACCGGGAAACGATCCCCAGAAGTTATCCGCAGGCGGTTGTTGAGCGATGACCAAATATCACCTTCACCTCGTCTCCGACGCGACCGGAGAAACCGTCAACTCCGTGGCGCGCGCCTGCATGGTGCAGTTCAAGGACGTCGAGCCGATCGAGCACAGCTGGACCCTGATCCGCACCCGCGGGCATATGGAAAAGGTGGTCGCCAAGATCGTCGAGAATCCCGGCCCGGTAATCTACACCGTGGTCAACGACGATCTGCGCAATGTGCTGGTGGACGGCTGCCGCCAGGCCAACATCCCCTGCATCTCGGTGCTCGGGCCGGTGATGCATGCCCTGGGCAGCCACTTCAATACCGAGCTCAAGGGCAAGCCGGGCCTGCAGCACGAAATGGACGCCGAGTACTTCAGCCGGATCGAGGCGATGAACTACGTCATGGCCCACGACGACGGGCAGATGATGAACGGCCTCGACCAGGCCGACGTGATCCTGCTCGGTGTGTCGCGCACCTCGAAGACTCCGACCTGCATCTATCTGGCCAACCGGGGGATCCGCGCCGCCAACATCCCCATCGTCCCCGGGGTGCCGCTGCCTCCCGAGCTATCCGAGCTGACCCGGCCACTGATCGTCGGGCTGACCAAGGATCCGGCGCGCCTGGTGCAGATCCGCAAGAACCGCCTGCGGATGATGACCGAACGCGACGACGAGACCGAATACGCCGACCTCGACGCGGTGCGCCAGGAGGTGGCGGCGGCGCGCAAGCTCTACACCCGCTACGGCTGGCCGGTGATCGACGTCACCAAGCGCTCGATAGAGGAGACGGCGGCGGCGATCCTCACCCACTATCAACGGCACATCGGGGGCGGGGCACAGTGAATGGAATGGCCGCCCCCACCCTCGTGCTGGCCTCGGCGAGCCCCTCCCGCCGGGCGCTGCTGAGCAATGCCGGCGTCGACTGCCGTTTCGAGGCGGCGGCGGTCGACGAGGAGGAACTCAAGGTTTCGCTGCGCGCCGAGGGCGCCGCTGCGGCGGAGACCGCCGAGGCCTTGGCCGAGCTGAAGGCACGCCACGTCTCCCGCCGCTATCCCGGCGCGCTGGTGATCGGCGCCGACCAGATGCTCGACTGCGCCGGCAGCTGGTTCGACAAGCCGCCGGATCTCGACCATGCCACCGGTCACCTGCGCGCCCTGTCGGGGCGCAGTCACTCGCTGTTCTCCGCCGTCTGCGTAGTCCGCGACGACCGGCGTCTCTGGCACCACGTCGAGGAAGCGCGGCTGACCATGCGGGAGCTGAGCGACGGTTTCATCCAGGACTACCTGGCGGCGGCCGGGCCCGCGGTCTGCGCCTCGGTCGGGGCCTATCAGCTCGAGGGCCGCGGCGCGCAGCTGTTCTCGAAGATCGAGGGCGACTACTTCACCATCCTCGGCCTGCCGCTGCTGCCGCTGCTCGATTTCCTGCGCAACCACGGCGCGGTGCCGCGATGACGCTGCGCGCCGGGGTCATCGGCTGGCCGGTCGGCCACTCGCTGTCGCCGCAGCTGCACGGCCACTGGCTGCGGCGCTACGGCATCGACGGCAGCTACGCGGCGATTCCCGTTGCGCCGGGCCAGCTGGAGGAGGAACTCCGGCGCCTGGTCGATGAAGGCTATGCCGGCGTCAACTTGACCGTGCCGCACAAGCAAGCGGCGCTCGCGCTCTGCGACACGATCGATGCCGCGGCGCGGAGCATCGGTGCCGCCAACACCCTGGTCTTCCGCGCCGGCGGGATTCACGGCAGCAACAGCGATGCCTTCGGCTTTCTGGAGAACCTTAAGCAGGCGCAGCCGGAGTTGCGGCCCGAGGCCGGAGCGGCGGTGGTGCTCGGCGCCGGCGGCGCGGCGCGGGCGGTGGTCTGGGCGCTGCTCGACCGGGGCGCGCCGGAGGTGCGCCTGGTCAACCGCACCCTGGCGCGGGCGGAGGCTCTCGCCGCGGACCTGGGGGGCGCGATCCGGCCTGTCGCGTGGAGCGGCCTTGCGGACGCCCTCGCAACTGCGGCGCTGCTGGTCAACACCACCAGCCTCGGCATGACCGGGCAGCCACCGCTGGAAATCGACCTCGCCCCCCTGCCGCGGGAGGCGCTGGTTACCGACATCGTCTATGCGCCGCTGGAAACGGCGCTGCTTGCGGCGGCGAGGGCGCGCGGCAATCCAGCCGTCGATGGGCTGGGCATGCTGCTGCACCAGGCGCGGCCAGGTTTCGAGGCCTGGTTCGGCATTGCCCCGGAGGTGACGCCGGAACTGCGCGCCGCGGTGCTCGGAGACGCGGGGTGAAGATCCTCGGCCTCACCGGTTCCGTCGGCATGGGTAAGTCCACGGCGGCCGCCATGCTGCGCCGCCTCGGCGTGCCGGTCCACGACGCCGACGCCGCGGTGCATCGCCTGATGGCGCGCGGTGGGGCCGCGGTCACGGCGGTCGAGGCTGCCTTTCCCGGCACGCTGCGCGACGGCGCCATCGACCGCAAGGCGCTCGGCGGACAGGTTTTCGGGGATCCGGCAGCGCTGCGCCGGCTGGAGGCGCTCCTGCATCCCCGGGTGCGCGCCGAGACCGAGGCCTGGCTGCGGCGGCAGCGACGGCGGAGGGTATCCCTGGTGGTACTCGACGTGCCGCTGCTGTTCGAAAGCGGAGATCTGCGGCGCTACGACGCGGTGATCGTGGTGAGCGCGCCGCCCTTTGTGCAGCGGGCCCGGGTGCTGCGCCGTCCGGGCATGACCGAGGCGCGCTTCCAACAGGTCCTGGCGCAGCAGCTTCCCGATCGGGAGAAGCGACGCCGTGCCCAATTTGTAGTATCCACAGGTTTGAGCAAGGGCCACACCTTGCGTCAGCTTGCGCGAATTGTCAGACTCTACCGCAACGGCTCACGAGACTAGGAAGGCGGCGCTATGCGCGAGATCGTTCTCGATACGGAGACCACGGGCTTCGATCCGGAGTCCGGCCACCGCATCGTCGAGATCGCCTGCCTCGAGCTGGAGAACCACGTCCAGACCGGCGAGGTCTTCCAGTGCTATCTCAATCCCGAGCGGGAGATGCCCGAGGAGGCCTTCCGGGTACACGGACTGGGCGACGCGTTCCTTGCCACGCAGCCGTGCTTCGCCGAGAAGGCGGAAGAGTTTCTCGCTTTCATCGCCGACGCGCCGCTGATCATCCACAACGCCGAGTTCGATCTGCGCTTCCTCAACGCCGAGCTTCGCGGGCTCGGCCGGGAGCCGCTGCCCACAGAGCGCGCGATCGATACCCTGGCCATGGCGCGGCAGCGCTTCCCCGGCGCCCAGGCCAGTCTCGACGCGCTCTGCCGCCGCTTCGAGATCGACAACTCGGCGCGCAGCTTGCATGGCGCGCTGCTCGACTGCCAGTTGCTGGCCGAGGTCTATCTGGAACTGCGCGGCGGGCGCCAGCCGGGTCTGGTGCTCAGCGCCGAGAAATCGGCGGCGCAGGTGCAGGCGGCGCCGCGCAGCGCCCGCCCGCCGCGGCCGCATGCGCCCAGCGCCGCGGAGCTCGAGGCGCACCGTGCCCTGCTGCAGAAAATCACCGATCCGATCTGGAAGGATTGAGCGCGGCGGCGCGGTTCAGGCCTTGGCCTCGCCGTCCTTTTCGCCCGCTTTCTTGCCGGCCTCGGCCCCGGACTCGGCCTGCGCCCCGTTGCCCTTCGCCGCTTCCTGAGCCTGCTGCGCCTTTTTCTGCTGCAGCAGCACGTTGAAGTCGATGGGGTTGACCAGCAGCGGCGGGAAGCCGCCGTTGCGCGTGGCGTCGGCGATGATCTGCCGGGCGAAGGGGAAGAGCTGAGTCGGCGCATCGACCATCAGCAACTGCTCAAGCCGGTTGTCCGGAACCTCCTCGGCGATCGACACCAGGCCGGCGTACTCGAGCTCGGCGATGAAGCCGGTCTTGCCGCCGAGGGTGCTGGTAACCTTGAGCTTGAGGACGATCTCGAACAGCCGCTCCTTGAACCGCCGGGCCGCGGAATCCAGGGAGATCTGGATCTCCGGGCTGTCCTTCAGCTCGCCCAGGACGCCGGGCGTGTTCGGGCTTTCGAAGGAAAGGTCGCGCACGTACTGGGAATGGATGGTCATCTGCGGCGCTTCCGGCGCCGCCCCGCCGCCGACGTTCTGCGGTGTCTGGGCCTGATCGCTCATCGAAATCTCTTCATCCTTGCTGAGTGGCGGGTTGGCGAGAGCCCGATCGGGGCACACTGTTACGGCGTGACCCGGGAATCGGTCTCTAAGCTGTTGAAATAGAGCAAGATTCACGCACTAAGTTGATCCAATGCGATCTTGCTCTAGCACGGCTGCCTAGGTTTCACAACCGCGCGCTGGCGGCTTCGGCGTCCAGGTCGTGCTGCACGATTTCGCCGTTGCGCGCTTCGTAGCCGGTCAGCCCGCGGATGAAGCCCCAGTGGGTGACGACGCAGATCTGGCGCCACGCGGCCTCCGCGCGCATCGCTGCTGTGAAATCGCGGCAGCGCAGGCCCAGTTCCTCCTCGGTCTCGTTCGGCTCGGGCCACCAGCGCGGCTCCAGCATGCCGAAGTCGAGATGCGGGAACCAGATCGCCGCGCGCCGTGCCGATGTCGCACATGAAGAAACAGCGCTCGCGCACCAGCGGGTTGATCACGATCGGCAGCTCGAGCGTGCTGGCAATGATCTCGGCGGTCTCCAGGGTGCGCAGGTAAGGACTGACCAGCAGCTTGACCAGTCCCTTGCCGCGCAGCGCCTCGCCGGCGGCTTGGGCCTGGGCCTGCCCCTCTTCGGTCAGTCCGGGATCGACGATCCCCGGATCGACCCGGGTCTTGCCGAAATGCACGTTGAACCAGGACTGGCCATGGCGCACCAGATGCATGGGCTCAGTCCTTCTTGTTCCAGCCGCGGCCGGGCTGTTCCGGGGGCGGGACCTCCTGCCGATTTTCCGCAGAGGAGGACTCTCCCTGGCGTTCGGCATCGAGGTCGACGTAGTCGCCGTCGATGGTCGGACCGCGCCCGCCCGGCCCCTGCGATCCACGGGCCCCGTGCGGACCCGCGCCGCCGTGCATGCGCACCTCGGCATGGGCGGCGACATAGCGCCCAAGGGTCTGGCGCAGCAGATCGCGGACCGGCTGGACGAACAGCAGGGCGCCGACGGCATCGGTGAAAAACCCGGGGGTCAGCAGCAGCGCGCCGGCGAACAGCAGACAGGCGCCGTCGAAAAGCTCGTGCGCCGGGAGCACGCCGCGGTCGAGCTGCTGACGCGCCCGCGCCAGGGTCGTCAGGCCCTGCAGCCGCAGCGCCCAGCTGCCCAGAATCGCGGTGATCACGACGATCGCCAGGGTCGGCCAGAGGCCGATCCAGCCGCCGATCTGGATAAACAGAGCGATTTCGATCAGCGGCACGACGATAAATGCCGCAAGTATGACGAGGCCCATTCTTGCCCTTTCCGGTTATTGCCCTTATTTACTGGGATGTGACCCTGGCGAGAGCAAGGGCTAATAATTTCCGGTCGGATTGGATCGAGATGCCGCCCAAGGTTTCCGGCGGCGCCCCTTCGGTGCCATAATCGGCCGTTACCGACGCTCCGGAATACACCGGAGACTGCCGTAACGAAGAGGACGGGTTCGTAAGGGCGTGCAATTTCTCGACATCATTCTTATCGCGGCGATCGCGGCGTTCCTGATCTTCAGGCTGCGTTCCGTGCTCGGCCGCAAGGACGGCACCGAAGGCCGTCCCGGCTATGACCCCTTTCAGCAGAAGGAGCGCGGCGGCGAAAGCCCAAGCGAGGACACGGTCGTGCATCTGCCCGATCGCGAGTCCGAGCCCGCCAAGCCCGCTCCGCCGGATTTCGGCAGCGGCGGCCCGGCCGAGGGCATGAAGGCAATTCACAACCTCGACGGCAGCTTCGATCCGCAGGTCTTCGTCGGCGGCGCCCGCCAGGCTTTCGAGATCATCGTCGCCGCCTTCGCCGAGGGCGACAAGCAGGCGCTGCGGCCGCTGCTCGCCAATGACGTCTATGAGGACTTCGCCGGCGCCATCGACGCGCGCCAGTCCGAGGAGCAGTCGCTGGAAACCACTCTGGTCAGCATCGACTCCGCGGAGATCATCGAGGCCGAGCTGCAGGGCAAGAGCGCCTTCGTGACGGTCAAGTTCGTCTCCCAGCAGATCAACGTGACCCGGGATTCCGAAGGCCGCATCCTGGAGGGTGCGCCCGGCGAGACCGTGGCCATCACCGACATCTGGACCTTCGCGCGCAACACCCGCAGCCGCGATCCCAACTGGTCGCTGGTGGCGACGCGCAGCCAGAACTGAGGCCGCGGGGGCTGGCCGTGAGACCGCTCCTCGCCACCCTCCGAAGCCATCCCAAAGCGCTCTGGATCGGCATCGCGGCACTGCTGCTGCTCGGCGCCGCCGTCGCCGCCTGCGAGATGGTCTCCGCGCCGCCGCCGGAGCCGCCCGCCCGCCAAGCCGAGCTGCTGCTCACGCCGGCGCGCTTTGCCGATCTGCCCGGCTGGCGCGACGATGCGGTGAGCGCCGCGCTACCGGCGCTGCAGCAGTCCTGCGCGCGCTTCGAGCGCCTGCCCGATGAGCGCGAGGTCGGGCCCGGCGCCCTGGCCGGAACCGCCGCCGACTGGCGTGCGCCCTGCCAGGCGCTGGAAATGGTGCTGCCCGGCAACGACAGCGCCCTGCGCGGCTATCTGGAGAGCTGGTTCCGGCCCTATCTCGCCTCCAACGGCGGCGAAACGCAGGGCCTCTTCACCGGTTACTACGAAACCGAACTGCGCGGCTCCATGACCCGCGGCGGTCCCTACCAGACGCCGCTCTATCGCGCGCCGGAGGACCTGGTGAAGGTCGATCCCGCGGCGATGCCGGCGGACTGGCCCGCAGAGGTCGCCGCGGCGCGGCAGGGCGAGGGCGGATTGCAGCCCTATCCGGTGCGCGCCGAGATCGAAGAGGGAGCGCTCGCCGGACGAAATCTGGAGCTGATCTGGATCGACGATCCGGTCGATGTCTTCTTCCTGCATGTCCAGGGCTCGGGCCGGGTGACCCTGCCCGACGGGTCCGCCGTCCGGGTCGGCTTCGCCGGCTCCAACGGCCACCCCTTCTACGCCATCGGCCGGGCCCTGATCGACGAGGGCGTGCTGACCCGCGAGAACGTCACCGCCCAGGCGGTGCGCGACTGGCTGCGTGCCCATCCCGAAGACGGCAAGGCGCTGATGCGGCGCAACGAGCGCTATATCTTCTTTCGCCTGATCGAGGGCGCGGGGCCGATCGGCGCCGCCGGTGTGCCGCTCACCGCCGGGCGCAGCCTGGCCGTCGATCCCGCCTTCCTCGCCTATGGCCTGCCGCTCTGGCTCGACACCACCTGGCCGGGGACCGACGATCCGCTGCGCCGGCTGATGGTTGCTCAGGACACCGGCTCGGCGATCAAGGGTCCGGTGCGCGGCGATTTCTACTGGGGTTCCGGCGAGCCGGCGCTGGAACAGGCCGGGCGGATGAAGCAGCCCGGCCGCTATTTCCTCCTGCTGCCGAAAAGCGTCGCAGAGCGCCGCGACAGGACGAGCTAGAGCAAGATTCACGGTGTCCTCTGTTTCAAAGTGACCCGATCAGGCTCTAGCCCTTTGATCTTTTGCGTTCTAGCTTCTAAGTGGTAGGACCAATTTACGGCAGCAGCGAGAGGATCCATGGCGCCAGCGGAGAGGGAAGGCAAGGAAAAGACGGCGCCGCGTGTCGCGCTCTTCGTCACCTGCCTGGTCGATCTCTTCCGGCCCAGCGTCGGCTTCGCCACGGTCAAGCTGCTGGAGGACGCCGGCTGCCGGGTCGAGGTGCCGCGCGCCCAGACCTGCTGCGGCCAGCCGGCCTACAATTCCGGCGACAAGCGCGACACCAAGGACATCGCCCGGGCGGTGATCGCCGCCTTTTCCGGCTACGACTACGTGGTCGCGCCCTCCGGCTCCTGCGCCGCGATGCTCTCCCAGCACTACCCCGAACTCTTCGCCGAGGATCCGGACGAGCTCGCGGACGCGCAGCGTCTGGCGGCCAAGACCTACGAACTGATGGCCTTCCTCGCCGATGTGCTGAAGGTCGAGACCGTCGCGGCTAGCCACCCCGGCAAGGTGACCTATCACGACTCCTGCTCCGGCCTGCGCGAGCTCGGGGTGAAGACCCAGCCGCGCCGCCTGCTCGCCGGCGTCGAGGGGCTGGAACTGGTGGAGCTGGCGGATTCCGAGATCTGCTGCGGCTTCGGCGGCACCTTCTGCGTCAAGTATCCCGACATCTCCAATGCCATGGTCTCCAACAAGACCGAGAACATCCGCGCCAGCGGCGCGCCGCTGCTGCTGGCCGGCGATCTCGGCTGCCTGATGAACATGGCCGGCAAGCTGCAGCGCGAGGGCAGCGGCGTGGAGGCGCGCCATGTCGCCGAGGTGCTGGCGGGCATGACCGGGGAGCCGGCGATCGGCGCCGGCGGGAAGAAGGGCTGAGCGCGATGCAGGCGACCTCCCGCAACTTCAAGAACAAGGCCCGCGCCGCGCTCGACGACCCGCAGCTCAAGAAGGCGCTGGCCAATATGAAGGGCGGCTTCATCGAGAAGCGGCGCAAGGTCGCCGACGCCCTGCCGGAATTCGAGGCGCTGCGCGATCAGGCGCGCGACATCAAGAACCACACCCTGCAGCACCTCGATCTCTACCTGGAGCGCTACGAGGAAAAGGTGACGGAAAGCGGCGGCCAGGTGCACTGGTGCGCGACCGCCGCGGACGCCCGCCAAGCGGTGCTGGAGATCTGCCGCTCCGTCGAGGCGAAGACCGTCACCAAGGGCAAGTCGATGATCGCCGAGGAGATCGGCCTCAACGAGTTCCTCGAGGCCAAGGGGATCGAGCCGATCGAAACCGACCTCGGCGAGTACATCATCCAGCTGCGCCGCGAACCGCCGAGCCACATCATCGCCCCGGCGATCCACCTGACCAAGGAGCAGGTGGCCGACGACTTCCGCCGGGTCCACGACAAGCTCCCCGCCGACCGCCAGCTGACCGAGCCCAGCGCCCTGGTCGACGAGGCGCGGCAGATGCTGCGCCAGAAGTACCTCGACGCCGACGTCGGGATCACCGGCGCCAACTTCCTGATCGCCGAGACCGGGAGCTCGGTGATCGTCACCAACGAGGGCAACGGCGATCTGACGCAGATCCTGCCCAAGGTGCATATCGTCGTCGCCAGCCTGGAGAAGGTGGTGCCGACCCTGGAGGACGCGACCTCGATCCTGCGGGTGCTGGCGCGCTCGGCCACGGGGCAGGAATTCTCCTCCTACACCACCTTCTCGACCGGGCCGCGCCGCGCCGAGGATCCCGACGGGCCGGAGCAGTATCACGTCATCCTGCTCGACAACGGCCGTTCGGCGATGCTCGGCACCGAGTTCCAGGACATGCTGCGCTGCATCCGCTGCGGCGCCTGCATGAACCACTGTCCGGTCTATCACGCGGTCGGCGGCCACACCTACGGCTGGGTCTATCCAGGGCCCATGGGCGCGGTGCTGACGCCCAGCCTGATCGGCGTCGACGAGGCCGGGCATCTGCCCAACGCGTCGACCTTCTGCGGCCGCTGCGAAAGCGTCTGCCCGATGCGCATTCCTCTGCCGAAGATGATGCGCCACTGGCGCGAGCGCGAGTTCGAGCGGCATCTCTCGCCGGCTGCCGCGCGCTTCGGAATCGCCCTCTGGGCCTTCTTTGCCAAGCGGCCGGGGCTGTACCAGGCCCTGACCGGGCTGCAGATGCGGTTGCTGGGCGCGCTGGGGCGGGCCAAGGGCCGCTTCCGCCGTCTGCCCCTGGCGGGCGGCTGGACCCGGTATCGCGATCTTCCAGCACCCCAGGGCAAGACCTTCCAGACGCGCTGGGCGGAGGAGCTGAGAAGGCGGAGGGCGGCATGAGCGCCGAGGCCCGCGAAACCGTGCTGGCGGCGCTGCGCCGGTCGCTGAAGCGCGCGCCCGGCGACGAAGCGGCGGTCGAGGCCCGCTTGTCCGGCCATCCGCGCGGCATCCTTCCCGCGCGCGGCCAGAGAGAACACTCGGCCCAGGTCGAACTCTTCGTCGAGATGGCCGAGAAGGTGCAGAGCACCACGGCGCGGGTTTCCTCGGCTGCGGAGATTCCCGAGGCGCTGACGGATTTCCTCAAGCGCCACAACCTCGGCGGCGCGGTCAAGCTGGCGCCCCACGGCGAGCTCGATACCCTGCCCTGGTCCGAGAAGACGCCAACCCTGACCCTGGCCTCGGGGATCGCCGTGGACAGCGACGAGGTTTCCCTGGTCCGCGCTTTCGGCGGCGTGGCGGAAACCGGCACCCTGATGCTGCGCTCCGGCGCCGAGGGGCCGACCACCCTCAACTTCCTGCCGGAGAACCACGTGGTGGTGATCAAGACCAGCGAAATCGGCGGCAGCTACGAGGACGTCTGGGACCGCCTGCGCGCGCTCTACGGCGAGGGCAATCTGCCGCGCACGGTCAACTGCATCACCGGGCCCTCGCGCACCGGCGACATCGAGCAGACCATCCAACTCGGCGCGCATGGGCCGCGGCGGCTGCACATCATCCTCTGGGACGATGGCGAAGAAAGCTGACAGGAAACGGCCCCGGAAGTCCGGACCGGCCCCGCTGAGCGACGCCGAGCTCTGGCGGCATGTCGTGCGCGACGTCACCCCCTTGCCCTCCGGCAGTCTGGCGGGGCCCCAGTTCGACGCGCCGGCCGCCCTGCCGTCCGCAGGGAAGGCGGACTCCGCCGCCGCGCCGCCGCCTGCGCGCCGCAGGGTCCAGCCCGGCCCGCCGCCCAAGGCTCCGCCGCCGAAGATCAAGCCGGAGCTGCTGCACGGCGAGATGCGCGATCTCGACCGGCGCAGCGCCGAACGCCTGAAGCGCGGCCAGCTGCCGATCGAGGCGCAGCTCGACCTGCACGGCCTCAACCAGCTCGACGCGCAGCGCGCGCTGGAGGCCTTTCTCGCCGCGGCCCAGGAGGCGGGACGGCGCTGCGTCCTGGTGATCACCGGTAAGGGCGGGGTCGGCCGTGCCCCGGCGGGCGGCGAGGCCGGGGTGCTGCGCCGCGCCGTGCCGCTGTGGCTGAACCAGGCCGGCCTGCGCGAGAAGGTCCTGGCCTATGCCTACGCCCAGCCGAAGCACGGCGGCCAGGGCGCGCTCTACGTGCTGGTGAAGCGGCAAAGAAGCGGCTGCTGACGCGATTCTGCGCTAAACTCCACCCCGGTTAAGCGAAGGAGGTTAGAGATGGAACTCAAGGGCTCCTGCCACTGCGGGGCCGTGCGCTTCACGGTGCAGTCCCACGCGCCCGCGCCCTACATGCGCTGCTACTGCTCGATCTGCCGCAAGACGGCGGGCGGCGGCGGCTATGCGATCAATCTCGGCGCCGACAAGGAAACCCTCGAGGTCACGGGCGAGGAGAACCTCAGCCTCTACCGCGCCAAGCGGGAGAATGGCGAGCGCAGCAGCGGCGAGCGCAACTTCTGCAAGCACTGCGGCTCGGCGCTCTGGCTCTGGGATCCGACCTGGCCGGAACTGGTCCACCCACACGCCTCGGCGATCGACAGCGAGCTGCCGGAGCCGCCGCAGCGGGTGCACATCCTGCTCGACAGCAAGGCCAAGTGGGTGCCGCTGCAGACCGAGCGGGACGACGAGACCTTCGAGGGCTATCCCGACCGCTCCCTGGCCGACTGGCACAAAGCCAACGGCCTCGGCGATCTGTGACTCCCTTCGGCGAGAGACTGCGGGCGCTGCGCGCCGAGAAGGGCGTCCAGGCCAAAGAGATGGCCCGGATGCTGGGCGTCTCGGCCGCCTATCTTTCGGCCCTGGAGCACGGCCACCGGGGGATGCCGAACCGCCGCTTCGTGCACCAGGTCTGTCAGTACTTCGGCCTGATCTGGGACGACGCCGACGCCCTGCAGGCGCTGGCCGAGCTGTCGCACCCCCGGGTGGTGGTCGATAGCAGCGGCCTGACCCCGGCGCACACCCGGCTCGCCAACCTCCTGGCCAAGAAAATTCGCGACCTCGACGAGCACGAAGCGGCGGCGCTGGCCGCGCGGCTCGACGGCGGCGCGGAGGATTAATAGCGCCAGAAGCCGAGGGAAGGCCGCCAGCACGGTGAAGGCGTGCGGCGCCCTTTTTTACTCCGCCCGCAGTCGCGGCGTCTTTCCCCCCGCCGGCTTGGCGAAGGGGTTGCCCCAGAGATCCTCGCCCTCGCCGTAGGTTCCGGCGTTGGCGTGGATCTGGCCTGGCAGCACCGGGTTCTCGAAGCCGCAGAAGCGCAGGATTTCTTCCTGGCCGGCAGGGCTCCCCAGCAGCTCCATGTCGAAGATGCGCAGCTTGTCCGGGTGGGCTCCGGCGAGCTTCCCGGCGGCGGCGTAGTAGTCGTCCCAGTAGCGGGCGATGCCGTCGCGCGCCGTCTTCACCGGATACTTGGGATAGCAGCGGTCCCAGGGCACGTGCTTCCAGTAGCTGCCGTCGTGCGCCACCCAGTGGTTGACCGATCCCTTGCCTTCCCCCTCCTTCACCTTGATGAAGGACTCGATCGTCTCCTGCTTGTCGCGGCGCAGCACGACGGCCCGGAAATTCGGGAAGAAGGACATCACGCCCTGCAGGCTCGGCAGCCACCAGTGGGCGACGTCGCCGGTGAAGTCGAACAGCTGGGTCAGCAGGGTGAAGCGCTGCAGATGGAAGCGCAGCCCAGGGGTCGCGGCGGCCCAGGGCAGCACGGTCGGGTGCTCATGGGAGAAGCAGCCGCCGGGCTGCGCCTGCAGCAGCTGGGTGAAGCTGGTCGAGCCGCAGCGTCCGGTGCCCAGGCCGAGGATCAGGCGGCCGCGCGCCGCCGGATCGGCATTGAGATCGATGGCCTCTGTACCGCCGTTGCGTTCGGCCAGTTCCTCGCGCAGCATCGCCAGCATCAGCTCCTGGGGATAGGCGCTGGCGGGAAAGCGGCTGAGCGCCTTCTGGACGAAGAGGGCGGCCTTGTGCCGCCGCCCGGTCAGGCTGTAGAGCAGCGCCTTGGAAAGCAGGATCTCCGCGATCGGCAGTTTGTAGACGCTTTCCTGGGAGGCCTGCAGGATCCTGGCGGCCTGGATGTCGGCTTCCTGCAGGTTGCCGACGGTATAGAGGTCCCAGACCCGCTTGATCGCTTCTTCTCGCTGCATCCTTCATCCCAAGCTTTATCAGCGCGGCCCGATCAGGCTCTAGCATACTCCGGCACCGAGCGGCACCACCCTTCGCCGTCAAGGCCTTATCCGGCGGCGGGCCGGCCGTAGAAGGCGCGGATCAGCGCCGCGATCTCGGCGACCTGTTCTCCGGCCAGCTGAGGAAAGATCGGCAGGCAGAGGCCGTGCTCATAGCCGTGGATGGCGTTGGGATAGAGTGCGTCGTTCCGCGCCGCGCTCCCGGCGCCGGCGAAGCAGGGCTGGCGGTGCAGCGGATAGAAGAAGCCGCGGACCTGTACGCCCCGGGCGGTGAGATAGCCGCCGAGGGCGGCGGCCCGCTCGGCGATCAGCACGCAGCGGAAGGGCACCAGCCCGGCGCCCGGCGCGGCGCCGAGGATGCGCAGCTCGGGAATATCCGAAAGCGCGGCGCGATAGGCCGCGTGCAGCGCCGTCTTGCGGGCGACGATCTCCGGCAGCTTGGCGAGCTGGGCGCGGCCGACGGCGGCCTGCAGGTCGGTGATCCGGAAGTTGAAGCCGATCTCCGGGTGGACGAAGCTGCCGCGCTCGGCCCGCCCCTGGTTGCGCAGGTGCAGCAGCCGGTCGAAGACCGCCGGATCGCGGCAGGCGACGAAGCCGCCCTCCCCGGTGGTGACGGTCTTGTCGGCGAAGAAGGAGAAGCAGCCGGCGTCGCCGAGGGAACCGACATGCCCGGAGACCTCCTCGCCGCGGTAGCTGACGCCGATGCCCTGGGCCGCGTCCTCGATCACCCTGAGGCCGTGGCGCGCCGCGAAGGCGGTGACGCCGTCCATGTCGCAGGCCGTGCCGTAGAGATGCACCGGCATGATCGCCCGGGTCCGGCCGGTGAGGTGACGCTCCGCCCGCGCCACGTCGATCTGATAGCCGTCCGGCTCGACATCGGCGAAAACCGGAGTGGCGCCGCTCAGTGCGACGGCGGTGGCCGAACCGATGAAGGTGGTGTCGGGCAGCAGCACCTCGTCGCCGGGGCCGATCTCCAGGGCCATCAGCGCCAGGGCCAGCGCCAGGGTGCCGTTCGGCGCGAGGACGCCGTAGGGCGCGCCGATCAGCCCGCGCAGGCTCTCGGCGAAGGCCTCGGCCTCCCGGCCTTCGGTGATCCAACCGGCGGCCAGCACGCGGGTCACCCCCTCCAGCTCCTCTTCGCCGAGCCAGGGGTCCATCTGCGGGATAATTTGCGGTGCGGCGTCGCCCATGCGCTGTCGCGGCCTTCTCCGGGGGAACACGCGGGGCCGAAAAAGATCGCCCCTTTCGCCAGACTCGCTGGCGGCGGAAAAGTTCCCGCAGGTGTTGTTGGGCTGTCCGCTATCGCGCCGGAAAGCCCGGCTTTCCGGGCCCAAAGACGACAAACACAGTTCCAACACATTCCAAGCGCGTTATGGACGCTTCAACTTGATGAATAAAGATTGGGGATTGTTATGACGAATAAAGAGAGACTCGAATCCTTCAAGCCGCTGATTGGCGGCGCCGTTGTCGGCGGTATTCTCACTCTGGTCGTCGGATTCAGCGCCGGCTGGCTGGTCACCGGCGGCACCCTGGCCGAGGAAGTGCGTGTCGCCCAGGTCGCGGCCTACGGCGAAGTCTGCGCTGCGAACAGCGTCGCCGACTGGAGGGACAGCGGCCAGGCGATGGCCGGGCTCGAAGGCTGGGACAATCGCGACGCGCGGGAAATGCAGGCCAAGCGGTTCATGCCGGTGATCGCGGCGGAGCTTACCCGCGATGTCCAGCGCGCCTGCGAAAGCGGCATTCAGAAAGCGATCTGACGGCGCGATCCGATCCTGCGGGTGCGCGCGCCGGGGGGTTACTCCTCCGGCGTGCGCTCCAGCAGGCTCCGGTAGAGCGCGCTCTGGGCTTCCGACTCCTCGACCATCTCGCGCAGACAGTCCTGATAGCGCGTCAGCTTCTCGACATGGTCATCGACCTTGCGCCGGCAGTCGGCGGCGTTGATGTAGCTGTTGCCCATCTCCTCGGCGCGCACGGCGCAGTGCGGCTCGATGGGTTTCGAACAGTAGGCGACGGCGGGCGCTGCGAGCAGCGTCCCGGCGGCCAGAACCAGCGAGGCGGGGAGCCAATGTTTCATCCCTGTCATATTGGGGCGGTGGCGGCGATCTCCTAAGGCCGAATCCCTGTCCTGCCGCTTTCCGCCGGGCTTGCGGTGCGGGGGCTTCCGGGCTAATCCGGGGCATGGCCCTCGACAGCGACCTCCTTGCCGCCGCCGAAGCGCTCCGCGAACCCGGCATGGGCACGGAGGGGGTCGGCCCGCTGCTCTATTCGCTGATCCGCATGACCCGGCCGCGCGCGGCGCTCGAGGTCGGGATCGGCTACACCTCGCTGTTCATCGCCCGGGCGCTGGCCGACGCCGCCGCCGAGCACGCCGCCGACCGGGCGCTACTGGCCGACCCGCAGAGCCGGGACCGCAGAAAACCGCTGCTGATCCCGCCCTACTACACCCTGCCCTACGCGCCGAAGCTCTACGCCATCGACGACTACTCGGCGGAGAACGCCACCGCGCGCCAGACCCTCGAGGTGCTCGAGGCCCAGGGGCTGCGCGGTCTCGTCGAGCTGCACGAGGGCGACTTCCGGGGCTGCGCCGCGCAGCTGCCGCCCGCGGCCCGGCCGCTCGACTTCGTCTGGTTCGACTGCGGCGGGCCGGAGGAATACCAGGCCTTCTTTCAGGAGTACTGGCCGCTGATCAACCCCAACCACGGGCTGGTCGCGCTGCATTTTTCCTATTGGTCGCTGCCGATGGAGTTTCAGGGCCGCAGGGGCCAGGCGATGCAGCCCAGCGCCATCCTCAACGAGCTGAAGCGCCAGCAGATCGCCGCCGGCGAGGACGCCAGCTTCGAGGTGCTGAGCCTGCTCGAGCCGCACAAGCACCGCCAGGGCAGCGTCACCCTGCTGCGCCGTCTCGCCCCGACCTCGCGGCAGCGGGACAAAAGCTACGCAGAGGAGATGACCGCCGCCGGCTTCGATCCGAGCGGCGGCTTCCCGCGCCTTGGCTGAGCTGCAAACGCTCCTGCAGCGGGGCCTGGCCCTGCACCGCCAGGGGCGGCTCGCCGAGGCCGAGGCCTGTTACCGCCAGATCCTGCAAAGCGCACCCGGCGCGCCCGAGGCGCTGAACCTGCTCGGCGCGCTGCTGGCGCAGCTCGGCGGCGCCAAGCTGGCCGAGGGGATTGCCTGTCTGCAGCAAGCCGTGGCCGCGGCGCCGCAGCGCGGCGACATCCAGCTCAATCTCGCCCAGGCCCTGCGTCTGGCGGGCGAGACCGAGGCGGCGCTGGACGCGGTCCGCACCGCGCGGGGGACTCTGCCCGCGCAGGCACAGGAGCAGGCTTTGCTCGCCGAGGGCAGCCTGCTGGAGGCGCTGGGCCGCAGCGCGGAAGCCATCGCCCTCTACGAGGCCGCGCCGCGCAGCCCCGGCCTGCTGTTCGCCCTCGCCGCGGCGCTCAACGCGGCCGGGCGGCTCGACGCCGCCGAGGACGCGCTCACGGAAGCCCTGGCGCAGGCCCCCGGCTTCGCCCAGGCGCACGGCAACCTGGCGGGCATCCGCCTGAAGCGCGGCAAGCTCGACCCGGCGATCGCCAGCTACCACCAGGGCCTGGCCGCCGCGCCGCAGGAGCCGCTGCTGCACCTCGGCCTGGGCAACGCCCTCTACCGGGCGAAGGACTATGCCGGTGCTGCCGAAGCCTTCCGCGCGGCGCTGGCCCTCAAGGGCGATCTTGCCGACGGCCACGCCGGGCTGGTCAATGCGCTGGCCAAGGGCGGCAAGACCGGGGAAGCCCTGGCCGCCGCCGAGGCTGCCGCCGCATTGCCCGCCCCGCCGCCGCGCCTGCTGTCCGAGCTGTCGGGAATTCTCGCCGGACTGGACCGCAAGGCCGAGGCCCTGGCCGCCGCCGAACAGGCTTTGGCCGCCGCACCCCATGAGATCCGCGCCCTGTCGCGCCTCGCCCCGCTGCTGCGCGCCGCCGGGCGGGCGGAGGAAGCGGCCGCCCTGTTCTCGCCGGGCCGGGTTCTCCGCTCCCGCTTGCTGAGCGCGCCGCCGCCGGGTTGGGACAGCCTCGCCGCCTTCAACCGGGACCTGGCGGCGCATATCCGCGCCCGCCCCGACCACACCGCCGAGGCGCCCGACGCCGCCACCAAGGGCGGCAGCCAGACCGCCGAGCTCTTCGGCGATCCCGCGCCGGTCGTGCAGGCCCTGAAAACCCTGCTGGAGGCCGAAGTCCGGGCGGCGCTGGGGGCCTATACCACCGCGCCGCCCGCCCCCTACTTCGCCGCGCCGCCGCAAAGCTGGCGGCTGATCTCCAACGCCGTGGTGCTGCAGGCTGCGGGCTATCAGGACCCCCATGTGCACATCAACGGCTACCTCTCCGGCGTCTACTACCTGGAAATCCCGGAGGAGGTATCGCGCGGCAACGGCGAGGAAGGCTGCCTCTACCTCGCCGACAGCCAGGCCGAGGAGGCGCGCTCGCTAAGAGAAATCGTCCGGCCCCAGGAGGGGCTGGTGGTGCTCTTCCCAAGCTACCTCTGGCACGGCACCGTCCCCTACCACAGCGACAAGGAGCGCATCTGCGTGGCGTTCGATCTGGTGCCGGAGGGTGCTGGAGAGGTTAGGGTGGCGGAGGTTTAGGGAAAATTTCGTGAAAGAAGTGCTTGCAAGAAGTTTTCGAGAGCAGAATTTTGGAGTAGGCCATGGCAAATAAAAATCCAGATACGGATCCTTGGTATGTGTTTTCCACGATTATGGGCGCCCCTGAAGAAGTTGACGATAAAAGCCTTGTTTCTGAAAACAGGGAATTCTGGAACCGCTGCATTCTAAACTGCCTTCCAGAAAATGAAAGGCAGAGAATAATTTATGAGAACAACATATCTAAAAATGAATCTGTGATAATAGATAATAATGAGATAATGGACCTTTGGGGCAAGAGGATTAAGAATAGTGAACTTCCAGGCAACGCCAACCCCCCAATACTAAATAACCAACTATTGCTGGAAAAAATTGATTGGAAGAGTATCGCTTTTAAGAGAGGGATTTTTTGCGAAAGATATGTATTTCCAGTTCAAGTAGATCTTCAGAAAGCCAAAATCGAAGGATATGCTGATTTCAGAGGGTCGTGTTTCTTAGATGAAGCTTTTTTTATTGAATCTACATTCTATAGTGTCGCTGATTTTGCATACTCTAGTATGGAAAGCTTTGCGATTTTTGACAAGGCGACTTTCCGTGGCCCTGCAATATTTTCGCGTATAAAAATAGGAGAATATTGTTCGTTCTCTTCATCCTCTTTCGAGGATGAAGCCGCATTTATAAATTCAGATTTTCCAGAGGTAGCGGACTTTTCGAAAGCGAGATTCTCAAGCTATGTAGGTTTTAACGAAGCGAGATTCCCTGGTTCAGCGGAGTTTATGAGTGCGTCTTTTAATTATACAGCGGATTTCTCAACATCCGTTTTTGCTATCCCCCCAACATTTGATGGCAGAACTATCCACCCAGATACCATTTGGCCCGAGGAAGAAGATCAATGGCCGAGTGCAACAAATGACAAAGAAGAGGCTAAGCGCGCAGAAAGAACGTGGTCTTCGCTGCGATTAGCTATGAACCACGCCCAACGCCACAATGCTGAAATGGACTTTTTTGGGCGAGAACTAGATGCAAGACGGGTCCACAGTTCATTTGAAATACGAAATGTAATACTTCTGTATAAACTACTTTCAGATTATGGGAGGAGTGTTTCACGACCGCTTTATTGGTGGCTTGGAGCATGGTTCTTCGCCTTTTCGGCGAATTATTGGCTGCTGCTCGGACACTTCCCACACTATACCTTTGAGCACGGAGCTGCGATCACCGACTTCACCTTAGGAAATGCGCTCTCTCTGGGAGGGACGTATACGAACACAGAGCGAAGGCATTGGTTAGCAGACAAGGTGTTCGGTAGTCCCGATACCAGCCAGATACCGTGGCTGATCGACTTTCTGTCCCTCGGCCACTCTATCGCGTCGTTACTCTGTATCTTCCTCATCGGTCTGGCGCTGAGGAACCGGCTTCGGATCAAGTAGCGGTATCACGTGATACCGCTTTGCCCCTTTCGTGGCCGCCCGATTCACGCCTTGCGCCTGAGGGCTCGCGGCGATCGGGCGGCTACAAAATAAACTTCGAGAGATCGCTGTTCTTGGCGAGGTCGCCGACGCGTTCCTGGACCAGCTCGGCGGTGATGGCGATGGTTTCGCCGCCGCGGTCGCTGGCGGTGTAGGAGATTTCCTCGAGCAGCTTCTCCAGCACGGTGTGGAGACGCCGGGCGCCGATGTTCTCGACGCTGGAGTTGATCTCGGCGGAGAGGTCGGCGAGCGCGTCGACCGCGCCCTCGTCGAAGGTCAGGGTGACCTCCTCGGTACCCATCAGCGCCTCGTACTGGCGGATCAGCGAGTTCTCGGGCTCGGTGAGGATGCGCTTCATGTCGTCGCGGGTCAGCGCGTTCAGCTCGACCCGGATCGGCAGGCGGCCCTGCAGCTCCGGCAGCATGTCGCTGGGCTTGGAGACGTGGAAGGCGCCCGAGGCGATGAACAGAATGTGGTCGGTCTTGACCGGCCCGTGCTTGGTGTTGACCGTGGTGCCCTCGATCAGCGGTAGCAGGTCGCGCTGCACCCCCTCGCGGGAGACGTCGGCGCCGCCGCGCTCGGCCCGGGCGGTGATCTTGTCGATCTCGTCGAGGAAGACGATGCCGTGGTTCTCGACCTTCTGCAGCGCCTCGGCGGTGACCTGGTCCTCGTCGAGCAGCTTGTCGCTCTCCTCGGCGATCAGCGGCTCGTAGGCCTCGGCGACGGTCACCCGCTTCTTCTTGGTCTTGCCGCCGAAGGCCTTGCCGAAGATGTCGTTGAGATTGATCATCCCCATCTGGCTGCCGGGCATGCCGGGGATGTCCATGGTCGGCATCTGCATGGAGCCGGAGTCCTGCAGTTCCAGTTCGACCTCCTTGTCGGCGAGATCGCCGTCGCGCAGCATGCGGCGGAACTTGGTGCGGGTCTCCTGGCTCGCGCCCTCGCCGACCAGGGCGGTGATGATCCGCTCCTCGGCGTTGACCTCGGCCTTGGCGGTGACCGACTTGCGCAGGCGCTCGCGGGTCATGTGGATCGCGGTTTCGACCAGATCGCGGACGATGGACTCGACGTCGCGGCCGACATAGCCGACCTCGGTGAACTTGGTCGCCTCGATCTTCAGGAAGGGCGCCTGGGCGAGCTTGGCCAGGCGGCGCGCGATCTCGGTTTTGCCGACGCCGGTCGGGCCGATCATCAGGATGTTCTTGGGCAGCACCTCCTCGCGCAGATCCTCGGGCAGCTGCTGGCGGCGCCAGCGGTTGCGCAGGGCGATGGCGACGGCGCGCTTGGCGTCGTGCTGGCCGATGATGTAGCGGTCGAGTTCGGAGACGATCTCGCGCGGCGAGAAGGCCGGGGCGGAGTCCACCGGGCTCTGCTGCTTACGCGGGCCGTCCGCGGTTTCGGGCGGCTTGGGTGCGGCTTCACTCCCGGTGGCATTCATGCGCTCAGGCTTTCGATGGTGACGTTTTCATTGGTGTAGATGCAGATATCGGCGGCGATCTTCAGCGCGCGCCTGGCGATCTCCTCGGCTTCGAAGTGATCCACGTCGATCATGGCGCGCGCCGCGGCCAGGGCGTAAGGCCCGCCGGAGCCGATGCCGATCAGCCCGTCCTCGGGCTCCAGCACGTCGCCGGTGCCGGTCAGCACCAGGGAGTTCTCCACGTCGGCGACCGCCATCATCGCCTCCAGCCGGCGCAGGTAGCGGTCGGTGCGCCAGTCCTTGGCCAGCTCGACGCAGGCGCGCATCAGCTGCCCCGGATGGGATTCCAGCTTGGCCTCCAGCCGCTCGAACAAAGTGAAGGCGTCGGCGGTGGCGCCGGCGAAACCGGCGATCACGTCGCCGCCCTTGGCCCCCTTCGGACCGAGCCGGCGGACCTTGCGCGCGTTGGACTTCATCACGGTCTGGCCGAAGGTGACCTGGCCGTCGCCGGCGATCACGACCTTGCCGTTCTTGCGCAGCGAGAGGATGGTGGTGCCGTGCCACACGGCGGGGGAGGAGCTCTCTGTCATGGACCTCAAATGGCGAAGCCGGGCCGGGGCGTCAAGCAACAAGCGCCGCAAGCCCCCTGTGGCGCGAAAAGCCCTTAGCACTGGTCCTTTGCGGCGCGGGTTGCTACAAGGGCGCCGATTTTCTCGAAACATGAGGATCGCCCCATGCGCCAGGCCAAGGTTGAGCGCAATACCAAGGAGACTCGCATCTCCGCCGAGATCGATCTCGACGGCACGGGAAGCTACGCCGTTTCGACCGGAATCGGCTTCCTCGATCACATGCTGGAGCAGCTGTCGCGGCACAGCCTGATCGACATTTCCCTGAAGGCCGAGGGCGACCTGCATATCGACTACCATCACACCACCGAGGACAGCGGCATCGTCCTCGGCCAGGCGGTCAAGCAGGCACTGGGCGAGATGAAGGGGATTACCCGCTACGCCCAGGCCTATATCCCGATGGACGAGACCCTGACCCGGGTGGCGCTCGACGTCTCCAACCGGCCCTACCTGATCTGGAAGGTCGACTTCCGCCGCGACAAGCTGGGCGAGATGGACAGCGAGCTGTTCAAGGAGTGGTTCCAGGCCTTCGCCTTCAACGCCGGGATCACCCTGCACGTCGAGAACCTCTACGGGACCAACAACCACCACATCGTCGAGTCCTGCTTCAAGGGACTGGCCCGCGCCCTGCGCCAGGCGGTCGAGATCGACCCGCGCAAGGCCGATCAGGTGCCCTCGACCAAGGGCACCCTCTAGGCCGCGCCATGCAAGTCGCCGTGATCGACTATGGCTCGGGCAACCTGCGCTCGGCGGCCAAGGCGCTGGAACGCGCCGCCCGCGAGGCGGAGCTGGACGCCGAGATCCTGGTCACCGCCGAGGCCGCGGCCGTGGCGCGCGCCGACCGCGTGGTGCTGCCCGGAGTCGGCGCCTTCGCCGACTGCCGCGCCGGGGTCGATGCCGTGGACGGCCTGCGCGAGGCCCTGGAGGAAGTGGCGATCGTCCGCGCCCGGCCCTTCCTCGGCATCTGCGTCGGCATGCAGCTGATGGCCACGGTCGGCCGCGAACACGGCGATCATCCCGGCTTCGGCTGGATTCCCGGCGAGGTGGTGCCGCTTGCGCCCGCCGACCCGGCGCTCAAGGTGCCGCAGATGGGCTGGAACGAGCTGGAGATCCGGCGCGATCATCCTCTGCTGGCAGGCCTGGGAAGCGATCCCCATGTTTATTTCGTGCACAGCTATCACCTGCGGACCGAGGCGCCGGAGCATGTCCTGGCGACGGCCGACTACGGCGGCGCGGTGACGGCCGCGGCCGGGCGCGACAACCTGGCCGGCACGCAGTTCCATCCCGAGAAGAGCCAGGCGGCCGGCCTGGCCCTGCTCCGCAATTTCCTGAGGTGGCGCCCATGAGCGAACAGACCTTTCCCCGCGCGCCGGAGACGGCGGTCGAACGCCTGACCGAGTTCCGGGGACCGGATCTGCACGATCTTTGCGACGCCGCCGAGGCCGCGATCGAGGACGGCGGCGGCTTCGGCTGGCTTGCTCCGCCGCCGCGCCAGACCATGGAGACCTACTGGCGCGGGGTGCTGCTGGTGCCCGAGCGCGAGCTCTTCGTCGCCCGGCTCGACGGCGTGATCGCCGGCTCGGCGCAGCTCGCCCGCCCGCCGGTCAACAACGAGGCTGGGCGTCACTCCGGCAACCTGACCACCTTCTTCCTGGCGCCTTGGGCACGCGGCCGCGGCCTCGCCGCGCTGCTGGTGCAGGGGGTCGAGCGGGCCGCCCGCGACGCCGGTCTGAAGATCCTCAACCTCGACGTCCGCGAAACCCAGGCCCGCGCCATCGAGGTTTACGAGGAGCTGGGCTTCCAGCGCTGGGGCACCCATCCGCGCTACGTTTTCCGCGAGGGCGCCTGGATCGCCGGGCACTTCTACTACAAGGACCTCAGCGAGGCCGAGGAGCTCGAAGGCGGCGCATGATTCTCTTTCCCGCCATCGATCTGAAGGACGGCCAGGCCGTACGCCTGCTGCGCGGCGAGATGGACACGGCGACGGTGTTCAACGAGGATCCCGCCGACCAGGCGCGGCAGTTCGCCGCCCTGGGCTTTTCCTGGCTGCATCTGGTCGACCTCAACGGCGCCTTCGCCGGAAAACCCGTGAACGGCCCTGTGGTCGAGGCGATCCTCAAGGCCAGCGACCTGCCGGCGCAGCTCGGCGGCGGCATCCGCGACCTGGCGACCATCGAGCGCTGGCTGGAGCTCGGCATCGCCCGGGTGATCCTCGGCACCGCCGCGGTCAAGGATCCAGACCTGGTGATCGCCGCCTGCAAGGCCTTCCCGGGGCGCATCGCCGTCGGCATCGACGCGCGCGGCGGCAGGGTCGCGGTCGAAGGCTGGGCCGAGCAGAGCGAGCTCGAGGCCGGGGAGCTGGCCGCCCGCTTCCGCGACGCCGGGGTGGCGGCGGTCATCTATACCGATATCGAGCGCGACGGCGCCCTCTCCGGGGTCAACGTCGCGGCCACGGCCAAGCTGGCGCGCGACAGCGGCCTGCCGACCATTGCTTCGGGCGGGGTCGCCTCCCTGGCGGACCTCGAGGCGCTGAGGCGGCACGAAGGCGACGGCATTATCGGCGCGATCTCCGGCCGGGCGCTCTACGACGGGCGGCTCAATCCCAAGGCGGCGCTGGCGCTGCTGGCCGGCGCGGAGGCCGCGCCATGCTGAAGTCCCGCGTCATCCCCTGCCTCGACGTCAAGGACGGCCGCGTCGTCAAGGGCGTCAACTTCCTCGACCTGGCCGATGCCGGCGATCCGGTCGAACAGGCCCGGGTCTACGACCGCGCTGGGGCCGACGAGCTCTGCTTCCTCGACATCGGCGCCAGCCACGAGAAGCGGCCAATCCTGCTCGACGTGGTTGCACGTACGGCGGAAGTCTGCTTCATGCCATTGACCGTGGGCGGCGGCGTACGTGAGATTGAGGACATCCGCCAGCTGCTGCTCGCCGGGGCCGACAAGGTCTCGATCAACACCGCGGCGGTCACCGATCCCGAGTTCGTGCGCCGCGCCGCCGAGAAGTTCGGCAGCCAGTGCATCGTCGTCGCCGTCGACGCCAAGGCGAAGGAGACCGGCGGCTTCGAGATCTTCACCCACGGCGGACGCAACGCCACCGGGCTTGAGGCCGTCGCCTGGGCGCGGAAGATGGAGGCGCTCGGCGCCGGCGAGATCCTGCTGACCTCGATGGACCGCGACGGCACCAAGCAGGGCTTCAACATCCCGCTGACCCGCGCCGTGGCCGACGCCCTGACCGTCCCGGTGATCGCCTCGGGCGGCGTCGGCACCCTGGACCACCTGGTCGAGGGCATCCGCGACGGCCACGCCACCGCGGTGCTGGCGGCCTCGATCTTTCACTTCGGGACCTATAGCATCGCCGAGGCCAAGGCCCATATGGCCGCCGCCGGGCTCCACGTACGCCCCGTCGAGCCAGCACAGGAGGAAAGCCGCGCATGAGCGAAGATTCCGAGTTCGACGCCCGCATCCTGGAGGAGCTCTTCGCCCTGGTCGAGGAGCGCAAGTCCGCCGACCCCAGCGAGTCCTACACCGCCAAGCTCTATGCCAAGGGGCCGAACCAGATCGCCAAGAAGCTGGGCGAGGAGGCGGTCGAGACGGTGATCGAGGCGGTGCGCGACGACAAGGACGCGCTGGCCGCGGAGTCCGCCGATCTGCTCTATCATCTCGTCGTTCTTTGGTCGGCGCGCGGGCTCACTCCCGGCGACGTCTGGGCCAAGCTGGCGGCGCGCAAGGGCACCTCCGGCCTGGCCGAGAAGGCGGCGCGCGGCGGCGAGGACGACGACGGTTCGACCGGAGACTGAGAGGAAGACGCGCGATGGCCTACGACGACCAGAACATCTTCGCCAAGATCCTGCGCGGGGAGATTCCCTGCAACAAGGTCTACGAGGACGAGCACGTCCTCGCCTTTCACGATATCCAGCCGCAGACCCCGGTCCACGTGCTGGTGATCCCCAAGGGGCGCTACCTCTCCTGGGACGACTTCGCCGAGACGGCGAGCGATGCGGAGATCGCCGCGCTGACCCGCGCCGCCGGCAGGATCGCCCGGGAGCTGGGGGTGGCCGAGAGCGGCTATCGCGTGCTGTCCAACTGCGGCCCCGACGGCCTGCAGGAGGTGCCGCACCTCCACCTGCATCTCTTCGCCGGGAAGAAGCTCGGCCGCATGATCAAGCCCGCCGACAACTAGCCGGCCGCCTGCTATCCTGCCGCCCTCTCACGTGCTGCTTGGGGGCGCGCATGAAACCCGATCTCGAACGCGGCGACCGCGGCCCGGACGTGGCCGAGCTGCAGGACCTGATGAACCGCCACGGCCTGCTGCTGGCCTGCGACGGCGCCTTCGGGCCGGGCACCGAGGCGGCGGTCAGGGAGGTTCAGGCCCTGGCCGGCCTGTCGGTCACCGGCGCGAGCGACGCCGCGCTCTGGGCCTGGCTCGAGGCGCAGCCCGAGCCGGATCCGCGCTTTTCCACCGAAGGGGTGAGCTTCGTCTGCCGCGAGGAGGTCGGCGGTCGCGGCTTCTACGACAGCCACGCCGCCCAGCCGCACTGGCCCGGCGGCGAGAGCGGCGTGACCCTCGGCATGGGCTACGACTTGCGCTTCCAGAGCGAGGCGCAGTTCGAGGCCGACTGGGGCGACGTTCTCGACCCCGACGCCCTGGCCGACCTGCGGCCCTGGCTGGGCCGCCAGGGCAGCGCCGAGGCCGTCGCCGGTCTGGGCCATATCCGCGTTCCCATCACCGCCGCCTGGCGGGTCTATCTCAGGCGCAGCGTGCCGCGCTACTGGGAGCTGACCCTGGAGGCCTATCCCGAAGCCCAGGACCTGCCGCCGCTCTGCCGCGCCGTGCTCTTGAGCCTGGTCTACAACCGGGGGAATTCGCTCAGCGCCCGCAAGGACAGCCGCCGGGAGATGCGGGCGATCCGCGACTGCCTGCGGGCCGCCGACCTGCCCGGCGTGGCGGCGCAGCTGCGCGCCATGAAGCGGCTGTGGCCCGGCAACGCCGGCCTGACGGGCCGCCGCGACCGCGAGGCCGAGCTCTGGGAACGCGGACTGGCCAGCGCCGGCCCTTCGGCCTAGCCTGATCGAAACACTGGAGAATAGCGATGTTCGACAAGGACCGCTTCATCGAGGACTGCAGGGCTGCCGTCGCGGAAGGCCGCGAGGCCCAGAAGGCGGTGCGCGAGATCGTCGCCGAGGCGGTCGCCGATCCCGCCGGCATCGCCCGCGAACTCGGCGCGCCGGAGCACGCCGGTGTGACGCCGCTTTACTCCGGTCCCGATCTCACGGCGATCCACTTCGTCTGGGCGCCCTACATGACCCTGCTGCCGCACAACCACAACATCTTCGCGGTGATCGGCATCTACGCCGGGCGCGAAGACAACCTGTTTTGGCGCAAGCTGCCCGAGGCGAGGCCGGACGGGGCACAGATCGAGGCCGCCGGCGCCGAGTCTCTCGGCCCCGGCCAGGTCGCCACCCTGGGCCGCGACATCATCCACTCGGTCGCCAATCCGCTCGGCAAGATGACCTCGACGATCCATGTCTATGGCGGCGACTTCTTCAACCCGCCGCAGCCGCGCAGCCAGTGGGACCACGAAAGCCTCACCGAGGAACCCTGGGACATGGACAACACCCACGCCACCTTCCGCGCCGCGGAGGCGCGCTACCGCGCGGGGCTGGCGGCGGGAGGTTAGCTCTTCCCGCGGTGCGCCGTCGGGCAGACCCGGCGGGCGAAGAGGTGCGACTGGGCGCTGCGGGTTTCCGCGATGGTCCGCCGCGCGGCCTCGATATCGACACCCATGGCCTTGGCGATCAGCGCCGCCGTCTCCGCTGCGCCCTGCCTGGCCAGGGGCTCGAGATGCAGCGCCACCCGCTCCTTCATCAGCAGCAGCTGCGGTTCCGTCGCTTCGGTCAAACCGAAGCCGGCGGCCACCTCCGGCGCCGCGTCGAGATCGAGGCGGGTCCAAACCAGCGCCGGATCCTCGAGACGGCCCTGGATGTCGAGGACGAGGGGCTCGGCCTGCTGCCAGGCGCCGCGATGGAACACGCAGGCGAGGCGCTGCACCCGCTGGGCGGTGGGGTGAAAGGTCTCGGCGTTCAGCTCGATCATGGCAGTGTCCTCCCGAGCGGAAGTTTAGAACAAAAGCTGCCCCGCGGCGCGATTTTCGATTCCGGGCGGCATTGGAAGGATATGGCTAAACCCCGTTTTCCTTAGCCCACGCTTTCAAATCCACAAGGCCGTGGTCCTTGACCGCTTGCCGATTCTCAACCGTAACGCTGTCGCAGAACAGGACGGCATTGAGGCAGTCCCAGCGGGCGCTGGGCACGAGCAGCCCGTCGTATTCCAGAAAATGGGCGGCCTCCCCGACTTCACGGGTGGTCGGATATTCCGCTTCGCGCCGCGCGTAGGACAGCGCCCCGAATCTCTCCACCTTCACCCCCAAAGCGCCCAAGGCGCTCACATCGAGAAGCTTCAGACAGCGCCGCAGCGCGACCTTCAACTCGTGCAGGCCATAGCGGACTTTGGAGGGGAAGACCGGCTGGCCGCGCAGCAGATGAAAGTACATCTCCGCTTTGGCGCCGTCGTCTTTCAGGGAGGTATAGAGCACGTTGAAGGTCCCATCGTCCCAGCGGCCGCCGGAGGCGCTGCACTGGGCCGGATCGCGTCCCTCCCGGACGACCCGCCAAACGGCGCCGTCGAAGATTTCCGCTTCGATCGCTTCGATGGCATCGATCAGCGCGCTGTCGCGCCGCTTGACCGGCCCCGGGGCCATTTAGAGGTAAACTTCGTTGTCGAGGCGGTCGAGCGCGCCAAGAACCTCGAGCGTCCTGTCATCGTGGATCAGGTCGATCGCCCGTTCCCCGCCGAGCTGCGGATGGCGGGCATAGAGCCAGGAGCGAATCTCCTCCGAGGAATAGAACTCCTGCAGCCGGCGCACGACGTAGTAGAGGTCCGAGAGGATCAGCTCGTGCTTCGGCTGCGGCTTGACCTGTCCGGAGCGCCAGCGGGAGACCGTGGCCTTGGAGACATCCACGACGTTCGCGATATCGCTGCCGCGCAGGCCGCCGTCGCTCTGAAGTCCTTCCAGGTATCCCGTGACCGCGCCCACCGCTGCCGTCATTGCCGTCTCTCCTCGCCCTGAGGGCGACGCCCAAGGGATTACATCTGCGTTCCATAAAAATGAAGTATGCAACGCAGACGTAAAAAACAACACCTCTCTTTTCTTGCGAGGTCGACGGGAAAGCGGCTACCGCCCCGGCGCAATTCTCCGGTAGCTCAACGCCTCGGCGATGTGCAGCCGGCGCACTGTCTCGCTGCCCTCCAGGTCCGCCAGCGTCCGCGCCACCCGCAGCACGCGGTGGTAGCCGCGGGCGGAGAGCTTCATGCGCTCGGCGGCCTCGGTGAGCAGGCTGCGGCCCTCGGCTTCGGGCGCGGCGATCTCCTCCAGCAGGGTGCCGTCGGCCTGGGCGTTGCAGCTCACGGCCGCGTCGCCCCGGGCGGCCAGATAGCGCGCTGTCTGGAGTTTGCGCGCCGTGGCGACGCGGGCGGCGACCTCGGCCGAGCCTTCGGCCGGCGGCGGCAGGGAGAGGTCGGCGGCGGCCACCGCCGGCACCTCGACGTGGAGGTCGATGCGGTCGAACAACGGCCCGGAGATCTTCGACTGGTAGTCGAGCGCGCAGCGCGGCGCCCGGTTGCAGGCCAGCGCGGCGTCCTCCAGGTGTCCGCAGCGGCAGTGCCGCGTTGCCTTTTTGTTGTCAGTCCCTTTGATTTTCAAGGCCTTGCGGCCAAAGGCTTTTCCTGAAGACCCCCAAACGCTCGGGGAGCACCTGAGTAAGCGACGGCATGAGCTCGGCCTATTCCAAAAGGAGGCTGCCAAGCAGCTCGGGGTGAGCCACGGGACCCTGATCGGCTGGGAGCTGGACCGGAAGACGCCGATGATTGGCATGTGGCCGCGGATAATAAAATTTCTCAACTACTACCCTTTCCCCGAGCCTCAGAGCCTTCCTGAGCGGCTTGTGGCCGTCCGCCGGCATCTGGGTATCTGCCACCGGAAGGCCGCGCGAGAGCTCTCAGTGGACGAGGGAACCTATCGCAACTGGGAGCTAGGGAGACACCGGCCGAGCCAAAAGCTGCGATCACAAATCGAGGCGTTCGTTGCCGCGAACCCTTGGTTGGCTTGCCAAGGAAGCACAGGTCTTCTGGAGGAGGCGGTGCGGTCTGATACAGATGCGAACGGCGCAACCGCTACCGTTCCGAGGGAGAGCGATCGCTAAAATCGTGGCTGAAGTAGCCAACCTCCCCAGCACATAATTGCCTCAATTTGGACGCCGGTGTCGGTTTAATCCCTCCGTCACAGGTTCAAAGCGGGCCTCCGCAATCAGCGTGAGTTGACCCTCTAGGGCGCCAGCCCCGGAGGGTCTTTCTTTGCCACGAGCCAGAAACGCGCCTCGCACGAGGCGCTTGATACTCGAGGTAGTTGTGGATTGCGAACATCCTCCACGGCGTTGCGGCCTTTGCGAGTTCGTTGGGACTGGTCACGTCGTCTCTCCTTTCGTGAGGGTTTGTTGAACACGGCAGAGAGAGGGTTGGACGGAGAAGCCGCCGGATCAAAGGTCAACACGGTGGCGGTGCGGGCGGCCCTGAACCGGGGCGCGCCCGGCCAGGAATCGGGGCGTTCGGCAGTCCCCGGAGAAGGGGAGCTGCGGCCTTGCCGGGAAGATGGGGTAGGTTGCGACGAATCGGGAGGGGGGCGCTAACGTGAAACGATAAAACGAGCTACTCAGAGTCTGTAGACTCAAAGGCATCATCGCCCGGAAGGTATTCCCTGATCTGTGTTTTCCACACCAACAGGGGCATATGGGCGAGAAGCAGCTTAGAAAACCGAGCCGGGAGTTGACGCAAATTCTTGCGGATAACATCCGCGCCTACAGAAAAGCCAAGCACCTCTCTCAGGAAGAACTCGCTGACATGTGCGATCTGCACCGGACCTATGTGGGTTCGGTGGAAAGGGGGGAGCGCAACGTGACCCTCAGCACGTTGGAGACTTTGGCCGCTGCTCTTGGTGTGAGTGTCCCCGAACTCTTGACCAAGAGAGCATTTAAGGATGGCGACAAACGATAATGGACCGGAGCGGTACATCGAGGCGATACGGCGGAGCGGGTTGTCGATCTACGACCCTATCGAGATTGGCGACCCGGAGCTTTGGATTCCGACGCCCGAGCTGGAACAACTGCTCAACGCGGCGATGACGGGCGTGTCGCTTGCCGGGCTGCCGCTGCGGACCCGCTCGAAGGTGGTGAAGGAACATGTCTGCCGGGCGCTTGGCTACCCGGTGCCATCGAGTTTCAGGAAGACGCAGCCGCGCTTTCCGGGGCAATTTTTCGACACCTACGCTCAGAAGTCGAACAACCTCCAGGTCTGGAACGAGGAACTTGCGCCCACGCGGCGCTACGTGATCATCCAGGTCGGGGAGGGCGACGTGATCGTCAGGGTGAAGGTGGTCACGGGCGACACACTGGCGCTGCTGGATACGACGGGGACGCTGACACAGAAGTACCAGGCGCGGCTGATCCCTGGTGAGGCGAAGGAGGAGCTGATCGCTGACGAGGATACGAATCTTCTCCGCCCCTTCGTGCGGTCGGGTGTCGATCTGGCCGCCGTGGCAAGCCCGGTGAACCATCCTCGGGCGGGGCAGTTGTTGCCGATCTGGGAGGTTTTCGAGCGACTGCAATCGCTGGTCGGAGAAGGTTTCCCGGACATCGGCTATGACCAGGAGCGCAATCGGGGTGCGGCGTTGCACCGGCTGGTGTGCCAACACCTGGGATATGCCGACTACCGGGACGACGGGCAATTCCCGGACGTGCGGCACCAGCTTCTGGAAGTAAAGCTGCAAACGTCACCGACGATCGATCTCGGTCTGGTGTGTCCGGACAGCGACGAAGCCCTGGACGTGCCGAAGATCGAGGGCCAGCAGATTCGCCACTGCGATGTGCGCTACGCGCTATTCTACGCGGTGACGGACGGGCAGAATGTCACCCTCACACATCTGTTCTTGACTACGGGCGAAACGTTTTTCACGCGGTTCCGGCAATTCGAAGGGAAGGTGCTGAACAAGAAGCTCCAGATACCGCTCCCGGCGGACTTCTTCGACGAGTAGTGATCAATGATCGCGGCTCGGCAGGGACGGGGAGAGAAGGGTGCGCTGGAAGCCCGAGATTACGCACTGGTCGAACGGACGGCAGGGGAAGTACGGCGATGCCCGATCAATGTCGAAATCGCCGCCGATTAAAATACGTCCCGGCTCACGAAGGTCATGGCGGCGGGTAGTATACCCGGCATTTTCAGGCAGTTGATCCGCCGGGGGCTGATCACTGTGCGCATCTACGGAAGTAGTTGGCGGGACGTTGCGATCCTCTGTGATCGACTAAGCGGCGCGGGAGCGGCGCGACAAGGCCGCCCGATGGTGACGGAAAAGCGGGGGCGACGTTAGGCGGGTTTCTCGCCGGTGAGTGCTTCCCACACCATGGCATCCAGCTCGCTCTGTAGCTGCTCGGCCTCTGGCGAAGGGACGCACTCGTATATCCGCTTGGCCTTGGCGATGATGGCCTTGCCAAGGGGCCTGTGCGGATCGGGCAGGGGGAACTTCTCGACATACTGCGTGATGAAGCGGCGGCGGCCTGCATAGAGCTTGTTGTGGAAACGAAGATCGTAGAATCGCTCGATGAAGGTCGAGTTACCTACGGCGGCTGCCAGCCATAGCAGGTCCGTCTGGGCGGAGTTATGGCTGATGAGCCAGTAGCAATCGCCGTTTACAACGGAACCATCGAGGTCGATCCAGAACATCGGCTCCTCGGAGATGTCGCGGAACACGAGCTTGGGCTGGTTCCAGGCGTTCGGGTCTTGCGGCACCCAAATTTCATACCACTCTCGGCCCGCCTCGATGACGTATCGGCGGCCTTCAAGGGCTTGGCGATGAGCCTCAAGATAGGCTTGGCTGCGGGGATGGCGCGGCAGATCCACAGCGTGGCGGCGGCCCTGCACAACCTCGTGCGGGTAGAGGATTTGACTTGGCTGGTCGGACGCGAGCGGCTTGAAGCGGCGAGCAATGTGGTGGGTGGTGAGCGGCTTGAGAAGCTCGGGCCGGTCGGAGGCTGGCATGTCGTGCCAGTCGTTTCGGATGAAAACCTTGTCGGCACAGGTTTTGACGCCGACGCGGATTTTGCCGATGTCGCGGAAGGTGCCCCAGCTATTGGCCTCGACGGTCGCTAGCCACGTGTCCACGGCGTCAGTTGCGATGCGCCAAACGCCGTCAGGGGTACCGTTGGTGTTCAGTTTGCCGTGCTGGACGTGAAAATGCCGACCGTCATCGATCTCGATGACGCCTTCGGTGTCGAGGGCGGTGATCGGGTCAGTGGCCGTCCCAGTCGCCGGTTCGGTGGTCTGGTAGATCGACGTGAAGGTGGGGGTTTCGTGTTTGTGACCGTTCTTGCCCTCAACGAGCAACACGGCTGGCAGTACGGCAGCCTCAAAGAGCTTGGTGTCGCCTAAATCCCATGCATGGCGGATGTTGAAGCGGTCGAAAACGGCCTGCCTGACGGACGCGCCAGAGCGGGTAGTCATAAAGCGGTTGGAGACAATGATTCCGGCAATGCCTTTGGGTTTGAGCACTTGGGACATGCCGAGAATGAAGGCGTAGTAGAGGTCCACGCGACCGGCCAGGCCAAACTGCTCCGCGAGAAGCTGCGCCTGCGTCGCCCCCATGATCTGGGTGCGGACGTAGGGGGGATTAGCGATGATGAGGTCGTAAGCCTCCGGAACGGCCCGGTGGAACAGGCTGCCGTGGCCGCTAGCGCCGAAGTGCTCAAGAACGAACTCAAGGAAGTTGTCCGGCTCGAAGTGGAGAGAGACGCCGGCAAACTCCTGCTGGAGGCGCTCTGTGGCGGTGTCGAGGGCCTTGGGGTTAGTCTCGAAGCCATAGGCTTCGATATTCAATCCCGGCTGCTCGGCCAGATGCTCTAGCAAGCTGACGAGCAGCTCTCCATGGCCGATTGCTGGGTCAAGAATACGAAGGGGACGGTCGGACGGAAGTGTCCCGGCGGTTTCGACAATCTGTTGTGCAACAAAATCCGCGAGGACTTTGGGTGTGTAGGTGGCTCCACCGGCCTTTTCTTCGGTGACGATGTGGTAGCGCTTCGTAAAACGTGGTTGGTGGAGTGCTTCCATTTGTTTTTTCGACCTTTGAGGCTCCGGTTAACTGGATCAATCCGCTACTCATAGTCATCGCGCCGCGTTCGGTTGTCAATGCGGGAATGACCTGCCCTTCAAATGCAGCCAGTTTGAGAGCAGCTCTTCGAGCTGCGTGTAGGAGGGTAGAATGCCTGGGAAGCGCCATTCACAATACAGCTCGTCTATCAACCGTCTGATGTCTCTGTACTAGATAGAAGCTGTCAACTCTTGGTGGTTGCGGGCCCTCGCAACCAGCGCGTCGCGATCCAGCGAAGCTGAGAATTGACCCTTCGCGGCCATAGCCCCGGAGGTTTTCCTTGCCGTCACGCACTGGACCGGCGGCTCGCCGCAGACAAGGATCCCACCGTCTGTTCCACCTCCTTGAAACCTTCGAGAAGCTCGGACTGTAGCTCGGTCATCGAGGGGCTTTCCGAGCCCTGAAATTTCATTGGCGCTTGGCGAGCTTATGCCGAGTTGCAAGATGCGAGCTGTCAAGGGTCGCCGGAGGCCGCCTTTGGCGGTCGCAGACCCTTGACAGCCCGATGCGACCCGGCTCGCTTGCCAGCAAGTACCAATTATTACGCAGCACCGGCAGTGTCTCGGATCGAACGTCCACTTTCGGCCAGCGACGTATTGGACTCGTTCAGGTATGGTTCAATCTGGAACGGCCGGGGCAGCGCAGGATATGATAAAAATTGTATTGGAGCTATTCCAGACGCGGAACCACTATGACGCAACCATCAAAGAAACAGGGTGAACGCTTCTTTGTCGAGAAAGCTGCGGAACTTCTAGGCAAGAGATGGTCTCTTGGCCCGGATCGGGAAACCCCTGACTTCGTCGTGACCGAAGGCGAACAGCAATTTGGGCTTGAAGTTTGCGAAATCTTCACTGGGGCGCAAACCAATGCCGGTTCACACATGAAGCGAAGGGAATCAGATACACAGCGAGCCGTGAACGCCCTTCGGCGTGAATACGAGTTGAAGAGAAGCTTCCCACTAATCGTTAAGTTTGTCGGCGACATGTGCGAGGAGAACGTGGCGGTGGTGCTTCCAGCTCTTGATGCACTGAATCTCTCAACCAAGCCGTTTGGGCATCACGACGTCATCGACGTGGACGAAGGCGAAACAAGGCTCCGTGTGCATGTCACACGAGCTCTGAAAGCTGACTGGTTCAGTGTGAATGACCGCGTGGGGTGGGTAGACCGTAACCCCATAGACCGCATCGTCGAGGAGATTAAGAAGAAGTCGGATAAGCTGCCACGATACAGAAAGTGCGTGGGTTCGAATGACATCCGACTTCTCATTGTAGCGAATAGAATCATGAACAGTGGGAAGCTGTCACTGCAAGAATTCTCAGCGTTTGACGTGCGAGGATTTCATATTGTGTATTTCCTGTCCTATCCTCAATCCATCACTATTTTGAATTGCGCCGGAAACACAGGCGTAAGTTCTGCCATAAGCGCATTCGGTCTCGCCAATTGAGCACGGACGTTGGGCGCGCCTCATATGCCGATACTCGGGTCACGCTTGCGGCCGAACTCCCATTCAGACACTCTGCATGAGTTTCGGGAGATCGTAGTTCGGATTGTGATGCTCCTGTAAAATTGAAGCGACTGCAATATTTACGGGTCATTGTTGAGCTTTCAATGGTAGAATCCCAAACCACTCACGAACAGGAAAGCATCCGCAAATGAATAAGGATTCTCGGAAATGCTATGTCGACTCCGATATGTTCGACAAAGAAATAGCCGTTTACATCGTCAACAGCGATAGCGACATCGTTTAGGAAACAATGGTGCTATGGGAGCTGAAAGATAGCCGCATGTCACCGCGAGCCATTCGCTCTGACCTGCCGATAGCATAATATCAGCGTTCCTCTCTTGAAGATTGCAAGAGCCTCCTTTCTCGTTATCCTGATTCTCATTCTAAGTCCGGGAGACGAGACACGAACAGCTGTAGGAGCGATCACATCTTTGCGTTTGGAGAACGGAGATCATGCCATTTGATGAGCTGCTAGAGTGGGCGGCCAGTGAAAACCGCCCGGTATGGCAACGGGATGCGCTCCGCCGCCTGGCAGAAAACGGGGAGCTGACTGACGACGATCTCTCTGAATTGCGCCGCCTCATTGAATTTGAGGAAGGCCTTGCAGCAGAAGAGCTGCCTGCACCGGTACCTCTTGCCGCCGAGCACCTTACCGAAGCGGCGAGCGATGCGCCCCGGACTGTACTGGCCTCCCTTGGCCCGGTTGCCAATGTTGACCGCTTGGAAGCAAGGCAGCCGGCCATGCGGTTTGCCGTTAACGGTGTAACACTTGTTTACGGACCGAATGCATCGGGCAAAAGCGGCTATTGCCGGATTACCAAGCAGCTCTGCGGTTCACTCAGTACCCGCGCTTTGCGCGGCAACGTATATGACGAGGCGCAGCCGCCGCCGGCCGAAGTTGGCCTTGCCTATCGCGTTGGCGGGGAGGATCAGCAGAAAGCAGAGTTGACCTGGATCGGCAATACGGCCCCGCCACCGGAACTCGCGCGCATATCGGTTTTCGATACAGCTTCGGCGACCGTCTATGTCGATAAGGAGCGAAAGATAGAATTTCTTCCGTATGAGCTTGATATTCTCAACAAGCTCGGCCTTGCCGCCCGCGCACTTGATGAAGGTTTCAGGGCGCGCGCGGATGCGCTGAATGCAGCGATCGCCGCGCCGCTCCCTGCGGGATACAGGCAAGGAACCACCGCCTGCCGGGTGATCGAACGGCTCGTGCCTGAAACCGCCCTTGCAGACCTTCCCTCGGAGCAGGAACTGCGCGATCTGGCGAACTGGACCGATGCGGATCAGGCAGAACTCGACGCTCTTGTGGAGCAATCCAGGTACGAGCCGGCAACGTTGCTACGCCTGCGACGCGAGGAGCGTCAGGCGCTTCAGACGCTTCTCGACGATATCAGGAGTATCGGAACGACACTCGGCGATCCGGCGATTGCAGCGCTTTCCGAGATGCAGCAGGACGCTGTTGCCAAGAACGCCGCAGCGGAAGCGTCCGCCCACGATCTTTTCAAGGACGAGCCGATCCCCAATGTCGGCTCCGAAGTCTGGCGGCAGATGCTTCGATATGCCCGCGAATTTTCAGTGGAGGTCTTTCCCAAGCACTCGCCGCCTCAGATCGCCACGGCGGCGCAATGTGTACTCTGCCAGCAAGACCTCACCGAAGAGGCTGCAACTAGATTGGCAGCGTTTGACGCCTATATCGGCGAGCGTGTTGCAGAGGCCGCTGCTACAGCGCGAGAGGCATTTGATATCGCCACCGCCGCTGTTCAGAATTTTGCCGTAAAGACTAGAGTGGCGGTTGCCGGCATGCTTGAGGGCTATGCCGCTTTAAGCGATGCGCAAAAGGCCAACGCAGAGACGATTGCGGCCTATTTTGAAAAGGCATCTGAAAGGCACAGTACCGTAAAGCGTATCCTCGATGAACAAACCTACGATCAGTTAGAAGCTCTTGAGTCGCTGCCAGATTCCCCGGCACCGCTAGTCGAGGGTAAAATCGCCGCTCTGGACGTTGACATCGAAGAACTCGGCCACATTAAACAAGATGACCAAGCCGCGCAGCGCCGGGCGGATCGGCAGGCCGAACTTACTGACCGTAAGAAGCTCAGTGAAGAAATCGACTTTGTTGTCGCTCGACGCGACCAGCTCGAAGAGCGACATAGAGTTGCAGCTTGTCGCGCGCAGTGCCGCCTTACCGCGATCACGCGCCAGATAACGGAGCGGCGCCGGGACATACTGACGCCGACACTCAAGAATGCACTCGAGGACGAGCTTAAGGCGTTACACCTGACGCATATTCCGCTCAATCTGGCCGATCGCGGAGATCTTGGCGATAGCATAGTCGAGATAGCGCTTTCGGCCCAGCAACGCATTGCCAACAACAGCGATGTGCTAAGCGAGGGCGAGCAACGGGGACTTGCACTCGCTTGCTTCCTGGCGGAACTTAGTGAAATCGGTCGGGATCATGGCATCATCGTGGACGACCCCGTTTCATCTCTGGATCACTCGCGCATGGAAGCCGTAGCGCGCCGCCTAGCCGAAGAAGCCGCCAAGGGGCGACAGGTGATCGTTTTCACGCACAACATTCTTTTCCATTACATGCTTTCGACCGAGGCTCGGCGCACCGGTGTCGCCTGCCACGAAGAATGGATGAGCAATCTTGGCAATGACCGTTTCGGGATCATCGATGCCGGCCGGAAACCCTGGCATATGAAACCCGTCACCGAACGGCTCAATGACATAGATCTTGAGCGCAAAGAACTCGCTGATGCCGGTTACGATCGCAATAATGAGGGCTTCCGCAGCGGTGTGACTGATCTATACACGAAGATGCGCATGACATGGGAGCGCATCGTCGAGGAAATTCTGTTCAACAAAGTCGTCCAGCGCTTTCGTCCCGAGATCATGACCCAAAGCTTGAGAGCAGCCTGCTTTGATCCGGAGAACGACTACCCCGCGATCTTTGAAGGCATGAAGCGGACATCTCATTATTCCGGCCATGATCTCGCCGCCGACATGCCGGGCGAGCTACCGGCTCGCGATGACATCGACCGGGATATAGATGCGCTCAAAGTTTTCGCCGACCATGCTCGAAACCGAAAGAAGACGCTGGAAAAACAAGATGTGTATGAAAAAGGAGTTGAACCTGTTCTTCTTTAAAGCCATTGCCGTTCCGGCCATCATCGCGGACCCGGCTCTTGCTTTGGCGAGTGCAGCGCAGTGTCCTTCTTGCGGCTTGCAAAGTGCTTGCGTAACAGCCGGTTTAATGTCTCTTCTGGCGTGTCGTCGCCAATCCGGTGGTCCGCCTGCAGCAGCAGGCAGACCCGCTCAGTTCATTACGGCGACCCCAAAAGCGCTCTAGACATCCACAGATAGCCGCAGCATAAAGAGCACTACAAATACGCTCAAATTAAAATAGTTTACTTGTATGTCTAGTCAAGTCGGGAAAAGTCCATGTCATCCGTGAATGCGTTCAGGGGTTCTTTTTCAATTTCACAAAATTCAGCCACGTCTAGCCAAAGCGGCCATCCGCTCTTGAGATCGCGAATGTATACAGCTGGCATCTCCCTATGCTCTACTTCAATTTCACGTATGCCGCCAAGCTTGTATGCGTCTAATTCTACTGCCCGATCAAGTATGGCTTTTTTTCTAATTTTAAGTGCATTATGTACGTCCCTGACAAGAATCATATGGCCATGCATATCTGAAGCAACTGCCCTGGTGTCTCTCACACGATACATGCGTTGTGCGACGGCACCTATAAAGCGCCTGACTTCAACTGGCACAATGCGTAAATTTTCAATGTACTTGCCGAGCTCTGCCGCGCTCGCGGCTCGTTCTGGCTCAGAAAGTCCCCACTTCAGAACATCGTTAATCCGACTTAGAGACGACGCGTTGCTTGGCTCATCTACTCTGGTCCAGTCAGTTAGCCGCTCCAAAATTGCACGATCAGCGCGTGAAAAACGCTTTTCGTGATCAGCTTTGAATTTTTTAAGTCTTTCAACTGGAAACTCATGCGCGTCGTTTGTCTCTTGGTGGTGCGGATAGCACATGAGCATCAAGTTTTCGGCTGCGCGGCGCTCGTCGTTTGTCATATTCGAGTTAAATCGCTCTCCTCCTTCTTCAGCAGCTTTTATGTGGCAGACTTGTCCTATGAACACGCCTTTTGAATTCATCATCAGCGCGTTGCATCCAGGGTATGCACAAAGATTCCCAGACTTAAGGAAGAGCTCCCGTAGGGTTTCCATCTTGGGTGCTAGTCGCCTTACTTTCTCAGCCATGAAACCTCTGCGACTGGTCAATGCCTGCCGAGCATGTGTTTATCACTTGGCCAATTAGGCTTCAATCATCTACCTGTCGCCCCCTTTAATTGATCGGACAATCACGCTCGCAACCCTTGCCCTACGCCGCTCCGCCTCCTCTTCATCAACTACAGCCTGCGTGACCTTCACCCGGTAACCGCGCACGGTTGTGTCCGTCGTTTCCTCATCGGCGAGCTCGCCAATGAATGCCAGCGCTCCTTCCGGATCGAGGAAGTGCACCTTGGCGTGAAAGGCCTCCTCCAGGCCTTCTTTCGTGAGCTTCTCCATCGCGGCCCGATGCCGGGCGTCTGCTGAGACGAAGAGGACGTGCTCATAGCCAGCGGCCAGGCATTTCTCGATGTTCTGCAGCTCGTGGTCTCGTCCGGTCGTTACCGATATCTCGCACGCGATCCGAAGATCGTCGCGCTTCAAGGCCACGTCCACTCGTCCGGCACCATCAAGGATTTCCGCCTCGACAACTGCATGGAAGCCCTTGGAGATCGCAAATTCCTTGATGAGATTCTGCAGGTACTGATGCTCCCGGCCGCCACGGCCCAGAGGTGGTGGTTCGGCCGCCACCTTCGTGCGAGCCCGAGGAGGCAGGTCTGTGTGTTGCTTGGGCGGCGGTTCAGGCTCTTCGGCCTGCCGAGGCGGAATCGGCTCTGAGGGCGCCTCAGACGGCCGCACAGGCGCCTCGGGCGGTGGTGCTGCCTCAGGTGCCCGTGGTGGCGCCTCCTGCGGCATCTCAGCAAGCGGTACGCAGTATCGCTCGCGGCTCACCTCCCGCAGCTTCTCGAAAGCAGCATCGTCCATGTGCGGCATCGCCTCGACGCTGCCGAGCGGAATCGAGACCGAGAGCGCCCTTGAGGTCACGTTGCGCACGTAGCAGGCAAAGGACGTGGCGTTGCGGTGCTTGCGCTGGCTCTGGATGAAGCCCGCGTCGGTATGCATCTCGGAGCCCAGCAGCGCGGCATCCTTCGTGGAGACGCCGCCGGCGAGCTTGATCGAGGTGTTCGCGAGGACGGAGGCGCGCAGGGAGGAAGAGAGCTGGTCGAGGTTCTGGTGCGCGAGCACCATCCCGACCTTGTACTTCCGGGCCTGCGAGAGAAGGTGGCCGATCCGGTCGTCGAAGTAGTCGGCGGCTTCGTCGATGTAGACGAAGGTCGGCGTGCGCTCGTGGGCCGGGAGAATCGCCCGGCGCATAGCCGCCTGGGTGATGAGCGCGATGAAGAAGCGCCCGAGGATCGAGGCGCCGTCTTCCTTGAGGAGATCCTTCGCGGTGTTGATGAAGATGATCTTGCCGTCCTGGAGCGCGGAGAAGAGATCGAGTTTGGAGCGCGGGTGCGAGAACATCCGGTCAAACGTCGTGTTGGAGAGCACGCCCCACAGCCGCGTGAGTACCTGCTTCTTGGTCTCGTTGAAAGAGCGGTCGAAGAACCGCTCCTCGAAAAAGGCGCGTGCCGTGGGCGGCAGCTTCTCCATGTACGGCCGGAAGGGCTGCCCGTTCTCCATGAGTTGCCGGAAGGTATGGATCGAAGCGTCCGGTATCTCGAGGAGGAGCCGCGCCAGGTACTTGAAGATGATGCCCTGCCGCGCCGTGAGCTCGGCGCCCAGGAGCGCCCCGAAGAAGTACTCGTAGAGGTCGACGGAGGCATTGAGGAGCTGTTCACGCTCGCGAAGCGGCAGCTCCTCAAGTGACTCCCGGCTCACGTCGAACATATTGAGCGCCGCCGGGAACTCTACGTCGTTGGGGTCGATCAGCACCACGCGATCGGCAAGCCCCGACTCATGGTCCGGCGAGAGGAGATCGAGGTGCGCAACCGTGTTGATGAGATCGCCCTGGGAGTCGATCACGACCACGGAACGCCCGTCTTCCACGCTGTCGATGAGATCGCGGACAATTGCGGTCTGAAGCCACTGCGTCTTGCCGTGGCCGGAGCCGCCGACGATGTGCGTGTGCTCGAAGCGCGCGGGAAACGGGATCGAGAACGGCAAGGCGGTCTCGAAGAAAGGCGCAAAGGGCGTCCCGTCGCAGTACAGCTGCTGGAGGAGCTCGGGCTGCTTTTCCGGCGCCGTGCTTGGCAGCACGAGCTTCCGGGAGCTTTCGTGCCGCTTCTCCCACTCGATGCCGGAGGCCAGGCAGACCCGGCGCTCGAATTGCTCCCGGATCGGCGTGAGGAGGTCGGCCGCCGTGATATCCTCATCAAAGCAGGTGATGATGAGCCGCTCGATGACTTCCGCCGGCGCCTCAAGAAGATCGATGAGGGCGACGCCCGCACCGATTTCCTCTCCGGGCTCTTCTTCAGCCTCCCAGTCGTCCCTAAAGGCGGTCGGCGGGAGGTATTGCATGAGGCCGGCGACGATCACGATCACCTTGTCTCGCCATATCGCCTCCTTGCGCTTGTAGTCGATGAGGAAGCGCTCGGCGCGTGCGAGCCTAGTGCGCAGCGCCACGGCTTCGTCGGTGGTGAGGCGGGAGATTTCGGGGGACTCCGGCGGGCCGTCGAAGAAGCCTTCGGCGGCCAGAAGACCCTCGATCAGAAAGCCTATGGCATTGGTGAGCCGGGGAACCGGCGTGAGCTCGGCCTCTTGGCAGGCCTCGAGGATGATATCCGAGACAAAATCGTGGAGCTCCAGCCCCGCATACGGCGACTGCTCATGGAGCGTGCGCACGCGGGTATAGAGCGCAAGGGTATCGCGGGCTTCGCGCTCGCGCGTCCCGCCCGCGATGAGGTTGACGAGGTTGTTCCAGCGCACCGGCTACGGAAGCTCGATTACATCCTCGCCGCCGAAGTGGGCCGCGGCGTAGAGCACGTTCTTGAAGGTCTGCGCCGCTTCCTTGATCTGATCCTCGACGGCGAGCATCTCCACGATGTCCTTGCAGTCGATGCGCTTGCCCTTGGTGAGATCATCCACCGTGACTGAGATGTTGAGCATGCGGTGGGTAAACCGCGAGGCGACGCCCAAAAGACCCGAGCCGCGATCAACCATCGTCTTCTGCTCATAGAGCACCGTCTCGCCGAGCCGGTATTTCTTGATGTTCTCCGTTTCCTCGGGCGTGAGCTCTGCCCGCGCGTCGAGGTAGAAGGTGATGCCGCGCCCCAACATACCTTTTTGCTGCTCGCGGCGAAGTAAGAGTTTCATGTCAGTATCCCCCAGCCTGGTAAGTAGACTCGCTAAAGTAGCGCTCTTTTCAGGTATCAACAACAATGGTTGTTTTATCGAGCTCTGAGGGTCAAGGCGCGCTGTTAAGCGAAGAGCCCATGGTCTGGCGGAAGCGTTGTTGCGCTAAACGGCCGGCTCGGCGTGCCGTCGATCATCAGGCGGATGTAGAGCTCGTAGTTCGGGAGCGATGTGAGGTCCGTGGCGCTGATTTTCGGCGCGAATACGCGTGAGAGGAGCGCGGCGTCTTCCTCCCCCACGCGGAACGAAATGAGCGTGCCGGCATTGCCGAGGACGGCCTGGCGCACCTCGGTATCGAGCTGTCCGAAGTGCTGATTCGCGAGTGTGAAGCCAACGCCGTACTTCCGCAGCTCCGCGATCATCGTGGCTACGGATCGCGTGGTGACGCTCTGAAATTCATCGAGATAGACGAAGCACGGTTTGCGGGACGCTTCCGGCGTGTCCGCGCGGCTGATGGCGGCCAATCCTATCGTCGTGACAAGCAAGCTCCCGAGGAGGTTCGCACTGTCTTCTCCCAGGGTGCCTTTCCCCAGGTTGACGAGGAGCACCCCGCCTTCGTCCATGATGTTACGGAGGTGAAGATCCTGCTCGGGGCTGGTGAGCAACCGGAGGAGACGCGGATCGGCCAGAAAGGCGCCAACCTTGTTCTGGATCGGCGCGATGGCGTCGGCGCGATATCTCCCCGAATACTGCTGGTACTCGTAGAGCCAGAAGCGTTGCACGACGCTATTGCTGAGAGCGTTGGCGATAGTGCGCCGGTATTCCTTGTCGGTGAGGAGACGAAGGATATCGGCAAGGGTACTTTCTGGTGTTTCGATGAGGGCGTAGAGCGCATTGCGGAGCATATGCTCCATCCGCACACCCCAGGCGTCCGGCCAGTGCATCTTGAAGGCTTCGAGTACGCCTGAGACGGCAAGCGGTATGCGGTCGTCGCGCACGCGTCTGAGCGGGTTGTACCCGTATGGTGACGTTGGGTCGGGGACGTCCCAGTAGATTAGGTCGGAACGAGACTGTGCAGCTTTGCTCTCAGCGAGCGCGCTAACGACATCCCCATGGGGATCGACGAAGATGAGACCGCGGCCGGCCTTGAGATCTTGCAGAGCGAGCGATTGGAGGAGCGTCGATTTCCCGGTACCGGTCTTGCCGATGACGTAGAGGTGCGAGAGGCGATCGGCCTGCTTGATGCCAAACCGCCGGTCGGCACTGCGCCCGTGCGTGGTTCCAATAAGGCTCGGTCTGAAATCGTCTAACACTCGCTAACGATAACAAAATAGCGTTACCCGTCAGGCTACGTAAAATTGCAATAAAAATACGTAAATATGATCACAACACAATGCGGTCTATCGCCACTTCTCTATGCAAGGGAAGGCGCACTTTAGTAAAAAATCATCAAAAGCGGATGCTTTTAGTTTTCGTTCAGTCATAAGCAAACAAACTTTACTATACGATCAGAAAGAGGCGCCTCTGCTCCAAAAAAGTCATGATCTGCCCCCCTTAAAACCTCACCCACAAAACGACTGCATCGCTCGTTAATTAAATTAAATAGTATGTGTGGCGGACAGGTTTGTAGATCATCGTTCTCTCCAATAAGTGCTAAGCAATCACAATCAACATTAAAATTTTTAGAGTCACTCACCCTAAACAACTTATAAGGATAACCTTCCACTATCGAAAGGAGAGCATTCTTTGATATCGGAATATCATATGAAACGTCCTCAGTTTCTATACCATAAAACTCCGGAGGGCATAAATCGAATTTATGGGCTGGAATAAAGTTCCGAAGGCGGCAAAGAAAAGAGTCAAAATCTTCGGGTGATATCCGATTAACATGCAGTTGATAGCTATCACAGGGTGAAAGAAGTATAATCTGTCCGGAGAAACCACGTTCAATACAATATGCTAAAACCCTATCGCATCCTAGGCTATGCCCTTGCAAAACGACGTGTTCAGAATATCCCTGTGCGTATCGTACTATTGTTGAAATATCCTCAATACAGGACATAAACTCAGCTAAGGATCCTCCCAAATAACCCATCCAATCATCACCATAAGCCTCAACAATACATCCGCTTGTCCGTAAATTCATTGTCACAAGATCAACGTTACTTTCAAGAAGTTTTTTGCCTAGCACATGAATAAACGGGTTTTCATAAAAATTGCCACAGCTACCGTGGATGTGCACAACTACTTTTCGAGGGTTATTCGCTGAATAGTGAAACCCATTTAATTCGACATTATCGTCAGTCGTAAGCTTCACAAACTTCATCAGGATACCTCCATCTAGTCACCCGTTGCTTTCGGCGCATTGCCCCCAGCATTGCCAGACAGCTTTAAGCGCCTTGTAAACTCCTGTACATCAATTAACTGCGTCTTAGCGACTTCAGGGGGCTTGTGTGCTGCTGGAGAGTTCCAGCAAGCGTCAAAAAATCGCTTGTATCTTTGTATCTCAACTATATTATTTACGAATACACCTTCTATGGCTGGCTCATAAGATAATGTTTTGTACATATAGCGGTCTCCATACAATGCAAAATCAAGGCACTGCTCATCCAAAAGATTATTCTCATAAAGCTCATTGTATAGATCGCAGTCTAAAACAACAAAGTCTAAACCTTTCTTCGAAGCGTAGAAATTAAGAACCTCTTTCAGATCACCAGTAACTTTAACATTATTAGTGTCGTAAACAAAAATGGACCGAATGCGCTTCAGGTCTCGGGATCGTAGCTTCTCAAGTTTTTTAACAAAATAATTGAGGCTGTAGTGATCCAAAACATCATATTCGTGATCCACACAAAAAACATCTATACATTCATCTGCCTCAGTAAAAGAAAATACATCCAGAATTGTGTCAGTGCGAATCAAGTGTCTCTTGCTCTCTTTAAGTTCACCAGAAGAAACAGATTGAGCCATCCTACGATTAATTTCTTCGATTTCCTCAGTAAATGCGCGCACAAATAAGTCAGACTCAGTTCCTGCTTTCTGCAAAAGCTTGGAATGACATTCCTGTAACTCTAAAAGAAGCTCGTGAAATACATTTTTCTGTTCTATCAGCTTTACTTCCGCTTCTGCGCGGTTCGCGATTGACGCTATATATATCTCAATCATAACAAGAGACGTCACAACGAAGACTAAAACGCCTAAAATAATCTTCTCGTTATTATTTAGCGCAACAAAAGAATCAATAATAAATGGAACTACTACCGCCAATACGACAGAAAGAAAAATTTTCCAGTACAACATTAGCTTATCCTTTCGCTTTAGACGCAATAATCTTCACTCGACCATAGTAAGGGCTTTCGTTAAAATCAGGCCGGTCTAAGATTGGACAAAAATGAGCAAAGTACCGCTCAGATTGCTTGGACCAAGATTCACCATAGTACCAAACGCAATCTTCTGGCGTAATCTTTTTACACCCTTCTAGAAGCCGGCTCCACCAAGTCTCCGATGAATACTCGCTTAGCAAACGATAGCTATAAGTAGTATCGATATAACCTAATTCTTCTAAAAGTTCGCTGCAAAACAGAGCTTCACATGAGAAGTAATTTGCAGTCTGTATATTAACTGGAAATTCTGAGTACTTAGAGAAAAGTTGACGAAGTGGGATCAGTGGTTTCGGATGAGTCAAGATCTTGTCAAAGAACAACCCACCAGGAGCAAGTGCGTAAGAAATCTTTTTCCAAAATAAACCTTGCTCGAAATACGGTATATTTCCTGAAGTTAAGTCGGAAACTATAATGTCAAATCGACCCTGATAATTATCCAATGTACCACGCCAATCACCAACGACGAGCGATGGGGTCTGCTTGGAGAATAGGTCCACCTTCCTTTGCTCATAATAATAAGTATCTTTCTCAAAGACATACGTTTTAACTTCAAACTGTTGCAACAAATTTATATATTCAACGGTCGAGCCCAGGACTGCCGCAGTTGCAATTCTAGAATCACTGCGAAGGAAAGCTCTTAGGATTTGTAACTGTTCGACCGAAGGCCGCGAAGGCGGGATAACTAAATCCCAGTGATGAATTTTCCTCCAATTCTCTGACGGCTCAGAATTCAAAGTGGTACGTCTCCTCGCCAAAACTCTCTTCAGATATTAAATCCCCTTCAATCATGTGCAGTGAGTATAATGCTGAATCACCCCACTCCGCAACAAAACCAGAAGAAAGATGCTCCACAGCTTCAGGAAATCTATTAAGGTATGCCCTCAAGAGGGTTGCATCATCACCCTGAACTGGAGAGTTAAGCTTAGCACGGACGTTTGCTCCATAAAGATCGGCATCCCAAGATATTGGTGGCCGCCACACAGCAATGTTGCATTCAGGTTTAATGGCGAGGCATTTTATGTGGGCACTACGCTTAAGTGAAATAAAATATAGTGTCTTATCTCCATCAAAAGCATAAAAACAAGTGAACGCACTAGGTGTCTTTGCTTCATTAATGTAAGATACGTTGCAAGTAGCGCAAGTATCTAGTAAATTGTGTATTTCCTCCTTAACGCGTTCTGCGAGCTGTTTATGTACGATTTCCTCTCGACCGTCATCTGAAGATTTCACAAATACTTTATTCATATAAAATACTCCGCCTAAACAATTAGCATATCATTCCACCGTCAACGACTAACGATACCCCATTAATGTATCCTGCTTCTTCAGAGGCCAGATACCATGCAGCAGATGCGACGTCCGCTGGCTTGGCTAAACGCTGTGCAGGAACCTCTGATGATATCTCCTTAATGTAATCTTCTGGAGATGTATCTGATTGAGCCGAAGCGATTCTATTCAATAGAGTTGACTCAACTGGCCCTGGACAGATCTCGTTCGCAGTAATACCCGCGCTTGCGTACTCATGTGCAATTGACTTTGTAAAGCCCGAGAGCGCATGCTTAGACACATTGTATGGGCCATTACACTCGGACCCTACCAGCCCATAAATCGAAGAAATGTTTAAGATCCGCCCAAAGCAACGTTCGATCATGCCAGGAATAACAGCCGCCGCTAGTCGTATGGGTGTAATAGTATTAATCTCAATAGTTTTACGCCAGTCAGCCAAAGGTGTCTCATGGCAATACCTATCACTGTAGTTTACTCCAGCATTGTTGACAAGAACGTCGCAGTCAAGGGACGGTACATCCCCCATGCTGCCGAAGTCGAGAGATCGCATCTCGCATCCTAGCGTGCTTTCAAGCTTCTTGGCTTGCTCGTGATTGCTGTGATATAAACCGACGACTGCGTATTCAGCTTCAATAAATCGGCTTGCGATCGCACGCCCTATGTCGCCCGTAATGCCTGTAATGAGTACGCGTTTCATTGAACCTCCGCTGCCAGTGTGTTGCCGTTGGATCGGCAAGGAGCATGTAGGTATGATACAGATTCTACGGAAGTTGTCCATATGCAAGTACTTGTATTTGGGAGATGCAGGCGTAGCCGGTATAGGTGTGTTTGCTGCAAAGCCATTTGTAGCGGGAACAGTTATTGTTTGCGATGAAGATGGGGATTACTACGACGAAATATTTTCTCGATCTGAACTGATCGAACGTAGAATTGATATAGAAAGATTTGCGTTCCAGATAGCGGTGGATAGCTTCATACTCCCAAATGGAAATATTGATGACTTTATAAATCACTCTTGCAGGCCTAACGCCGGAATTAGACTAACCGGTAAAGGATACAAGCTGATAAGCATAGAAGACATTAATAAAGATGATCAAATATGCTATGACTACTCGACATATATGTTCGACAATAATGAACAATTCAAATGCCACTGCAGATCAAATAATTGCAGGGGACATATAAACTCCTTTTATACATTGGATGTAGATCTAAGGGAGAAGTATATTGCGTCTCGTGTTGTTGCGCCTCAGTTTCTAAAGTAAAATATGGGGAACTCGAAAAATGGAAGAACTAATTAATCGTTGGGCCAAATCTAGACAGCGAATGATTATCTGCCCAGTGGATGACTATTTGATTTTTGGGCCACGGGGAGGGTTGGAGTCATATTGTGAAAAGGTGATGGAAATATCTGAAGCCCGACCCGACGCAATACTCACGTTCTGCGGAAGCTTAATTCGCTTCAAGGGAGGACTTTCTCAAACACGCTTAATCGCAAATTTGTCTGCTAGTACAGTTCTCTCAAATCATTCGCGAAAAGTTCCCGTCCACTCCGTTGAGCTTGCAGAAAAGTTGGGCGCTAGTGCCTGCGCTTATCATATTAACCTTACGTCAGCCTACGAATCAGAAATGATAAGGGAAGGCGCAAAGGTAGTAGAGGCATGCTTTAAACGTGGGCTGAAGAGTTTAGGGATTATATATCCGCGGCGTGAATTTGGTGGCGAAGACCCCGATTATGAAAAGTTAAAACACAATGAGCTAGAAAATTATGTAGAACTGATAAGGCATTGTGTAGCAGTCGGTCGGGAGCTTGGATTTGATGTTATCAAATCTAAGTATACTGGAACTGCGGAAACATTTACAAACGTAGCCAGCGCTGCTCCAGATGTTCCTATAGTTATTGCAGGCGGGCCACTTTTGGAAGAAGAGGAGGCAATAGCATTAGCTATCGACGCTTGCTCCGCAGGAGCAGCAGGGGTCTCTTTTGGAAGAAACGTGTTTGGGCGTAATAATTCTGCAAACTTCATCAAAAAACTTAAAGATTCTTTGTGCAAGGTTTAAAGTAAGGTTGCGTACCTTTTGTGGCTATCGAACTCTTAGCGAATCCGTTTCTGATGAAGGTCACCACCATGTACCCGGCACCTTGTCGAGGGGTGGGCGTGTACGACCTCTCAACATCACCGTATTTTCGGTGCTCTAAGACGCGTATCTAGCGTTTTCCGCAGACCCCTATGGATACGCTCGAACTCGGGACCTTGGAAATGGGACAAAGCGCTGACTCGTTGCCTGTCTTGCGTCTTCGGGCAGATGTTAGACAATGTGTACATGGCGAACCAAGTACTTCGATTCGGCGTTACCGACGGCAAAGACAAACGTGCTGCGACCTGGAACCTCACGGCTCGTAAGGGGGTCAACGGTCCGGAGATATACCTCAGCTGCCGTGAGCTCGGCGGTACCATGCATACGAGCTTTCATGGCTCAGGTAGCTGGCACTCGGCGTATACACGGGAAGCTTTCGAAAAGCACATCAAAGAGGTCGCACCTGAGGGTACAGACCGGTTCATTGAAAAGTGGCCACGACCCACGGAAATAAAGCCCGGCGTTACCGTCGCATACAAGATCCTTACACCCTGGACTACGGTAACAACCCCTCGTCAAGAAGGCGAGAGAGCTTTTGTTGAGATTCCGGCTGCTGCCGAAGGAAACGTGATCGAAACAACTATCTTACTGATTGATCCTAAAGTCCAAGTGGACACAACCGGAGTCTACGTGGCTGGCGCCCTACCTCTCTCAAACAGCGACACAGCGATGGTCATCTCAGCGGAAGGCCCGATGCCGAAAATAAAAACGCCAGGCAAAGTGACCGGCCGGCTTGCGAAAGGTGTGACAAAAGAAGATCTTAAGAGTGAGAATATCCGCGCACTTGTGTTTTCAGATGACGACAAAGGGAACCGACTTATCGTAGAGTACGTCGCAAAATCGGAAGAATAAAATTAAGGGAACTATATACACATTCTCACCGCTTTCGCCTCACACAGCCTCTGCGATATCATCACCCTCAGAATCGAAGGGATGCTTGGAGAACTCCTCCAGCATCCTTCGTATGCGTCGTCGGCGTGCGGTTCGAGGTTTGCCCCGATGACGCTCACCACCATGTACACATCGCCTTGTCTAGAGGTGATGGAACAGCAGCCCGAAAGTTCAGTGTACTTTTGCGCCGGTGAACCGCGGATCGAGCGATTTCGGCCACACCCCTAGGGGACATCGAACTTTTCGAGACAGCACTCTAAGCGGTTAAACCACTACCACCTTAGTCAACACTACACCCTTCTCGTTCTTGCTCTCGCCTGCAAGATCGCGAACCAGACCCCCAACGTTCTGAATGTAGTGGTTTGGGTCGTAAACTATGCACCAGAGTTTGCTGCAGTTTGGGTGTGTTCGGTAATGATCAATGTCAATAATTAGCTCGTCGCCAATTTTTGTAGCGTGAGTTTTATCCCTGACTAGCTTTGTTTCAATTACTAGTGAGTGCTCAGGTAAAAGAAAGTCCATTCTCGTACTGGAGCCGGCATAGCTTGGAGTGAACTCCTCTGGTCGGACATCAGCCACCCAAGGGCGCAGCAACGCGTGTAAGAGATCTTGGATATCGTACTCAGAAGTGAACGAGAGGTTCCGCGAGCCCTTTCGACGATGTTGTAAGGGATAGATTGCGCGCGGCAACCCCTTTACGAGAACTTCGAGTAGCTCATCAATCGATGAAGGCTGAATTGATTTCCTAACCGAATCACCGCTGGCTTCAGGGGCAGGAGGCTCTTCTCCGTTCGGTAGGACCCGCCCTCCGCGGAAGTACCGGAATCCGTTGTCCTCAAGAACATCTACTACACGCTGTCGCCTTCGCTGCCACTCAGCATTCGCCTCGTCGTCAAGAGGAGGCGTATCCATGAATTCCTCAAGGATATTGCCTAGTACCTCCAGGCTATCAACACTTTGATTCTGACCGGCGCGAAAAAGCCATTCCTTCCACTTTGAGTGATGTGCAAGGTCTGGCGGATCTCCGGGAGCACCAGCGGAAATAAAAAGCGCGTCCAACGTTTGGTGCGATCCTTGGAGCGTATCGCCTATGACAGCACAGAGTCCACGCGCTAGTCGTACATTAGCCATGGGGCAAGACTATCAATAATCCCTCAAGTTTGCACTTCCGATACGCAGTGACACGTGCGGAAGAGCGAACTCTTCACATCTACATAGCGGCTGGCCGACTGATCGCCAACTTGCGCGAATCGGTAGAAAACGAGAAAATGGCTCCATGGAACGAGAAGAGCAAAATCAAGGTTGGCCTCGCAACAATTCTACGGGCCCCCTGGGCGGGTTGTCCACGGGTCCTGGCGGTGGGTTGTCTACAGGACCGGGAGGTGGAGCGTCCACTGGGCCTGGAGGTGGCATGTCGACCGGACCTGGTGGAGGTTTGTCAACGGGACCAGGAGGCGGACTTTCAACAGGGCCTGGCGGCGGCCTTTCCCGTGGTCCGGGCGGGGGCCTATCAACGGGACCAGGAGGCGGGCTTTCGACCGGCCCCGGGGGTGGACTCTCAACAGGTCCTGGAGGAGGACTCTCCACGGGTCCTACCCCCTATTACAGCAAAATTCCTCCACGCAAGATCTATCTAGAGTATCTGAAAGCATACGGCTATGAGACAGAATATCAGCTGCTGAAAAGAGCGTGGGAGCTTTAAGCCGATAATGGATTGTCTGTAGATTTCTGCTGCCATGCCATCCGAAAAAATACAATTCCTAATAAATAACCTCCAAGAGAACCTCGAAGTAGAGGTTAAAAATTGGCTAGGCGGGCTCGCAACGAACGAAGAAAGATCAAAGCTCGCAAAAGAAATTATTGCCCTTGCAAACAGTGGTGGTGGTTACATCTTCATCGGCTTCAGTGATGAAGGCGAGGGACATCCTGAAATTGAACCTGAGCAAGGCCAACTCGAAGCCTTCACCCAGGACACGGTCAGTGACATTGTTCGACGATATGTAGAGCCGCCTTGTCAGTGTGGTTTAGAGTTCTATACGCGCGACGGTTCAGAAATCCGGCATCCGGTTATCATTGTTCCCGGTGAACATCGCACTCCGGTTTGGGCTAAAAGATCAAGTCCAGGTCAAGGAGGAGCTGGAGACGAGCGCACTCTTGAGATAACCCGTGTCTACGTAAGACGCCCAGGTGGCGCGAGTGAACCGGCCCGAACACAAGATGACTGGGAGAAGCTCCTCGACCGTTTGGTGAAGGCGCGGCAATCAGACCAACTGGATGCAATACGTGAGATTCTTAACCCCTCTGATAGGATCGTTCCTCAGACACCGGCATTGGATGAGTGGGACGCAGAGAGTCTTGCGCTCTGGAAGCAGAGGATAGAGCCTCTGCAAGAGGAAGATGCCCGGCGCCTGAGGAATGGCTTTTGGACGTTCTCTTTTTCGATAACGCCATTTGATCGCCCAGCTCTTGTGGAGCTAAACGAAGGCCTGGAGAGAGAAATGCCGAGTATCTCCGGGTGGCCGCCGTTTACCTACATTCATAGAGAGCCGCTCCGACCACATCCTCGAGGGGACGTAATTGAAGCGTGGCTGGCTGAACCGCACGATGCAGAAACCTTAGTCGAACAGCACGACCACCACGACTACTGGCGAGTTTCGAGAAGTGGGATGGGTTTTTTGCTTCGACCGATGCAAGAAGACTCGCCCCATTATTTAGCTAATATGCGCCCAAGGCCGGAAGGCCCCCATTTTGATTGGATCATTCCCATATACAGGGCTGTGGAGCTCTTGAAATTTGTGGAATCGTTCGCCCAGAAGTTTTCGACGGAAAATGCGGAATACAACGTTATCTTGAAGTACTATGGTATGGCTGGGCGTACTTTGCAGCAGCACAATTTTAGATATCTCGTCAGGGACGGTGCGCGTTGTACAGAAGATGAAGTCGAAAGTCGTTTGTCGGGCACAGTTGCAGAGATTAGCTTTTCTCTAGAAGAGCGAGTGCATGCTCTGATGGCGCCGATATATGAGCAATTTGAGTTTACAAGCCTAGCGAAGACGCTAGTAGATAATGTGACACGTGACGCGTTAAATGATCGGCGACGATAAGAGATTATGTGCACTATCAGCGCATTCTCACCGCTTTCTCTCTACGCAGCTCTCGCGATATCATCACCCTCAGGACCGCAAGGATACTTGGAGAACTCCTCCAGCATCCTTCGTATACGTCGTCGGCGTGCGGTTCGAGGTTTGCCCCGATGAAGCTCACATGAAGGGACAAGCGGCAAAACCGCCGCCTTACCCAACGGATTTTGCCAAGTCACTGCAACATATTTTCCGCTTGCAGAGAGGTTCGAGGTTGCCTGTTTGAGGGTTTCTCGAAATTCTTGGTCCGATCCCAAATCTACCAAGCAGCCAAGCGCTTCTACGAGTTCGAGGTTTGTTCGGAGGCGTTGCTCCGTCGCGACTAGCCCGCCGGCGAGCTCACGTTCTTTGGAGAGTAGCGAGGCACGTTCATCGAGCAGTGCTTCCTTGCGCATGAGGTAGAGATCGCGGTCAACGGTCTTGTCCAGATACGCATCGGTGAGTCGATTCAGCCGATCGTCGATTGCCGTCTTCGCAAGCGCAATCGATTGGAGCGTTACTCTATCCTGCTCATAGCCTTCAGAGAGCACGGCATCGACCTCGGCGTTGATCAATCGCCACTCCTCCTTTGAAAATTGGAACTGCATGGTCGAACCCCGAATAACAGCATCGATTTCCTCTTCCCGAAGAGAGGTTAGCGGGCAACTCTTGGTATGGCAGCGGTAGTAGACGTGACCTTTCTGCGTCTCGGCAATCAGGCAACGCCCACACGTTTGGCAGGTGATGAAGCGCTGGTAGCGATACCGGTGCACCTTGACCTTATGCGGCTGTTGCCGCCGGAGCACGGCCTGGACGCGCTTGAAAAGCGATTCTTCGATCAACGGCTCATGGTTGCCTTGGAAGGTTTCTCCGGTCTTCTTGAGGCGGATGATGCCGTAGTAGAAAGGGTTGTTAAGGAAGGTTGAGATCCCATTGAGCGAGAGCCGCTTGCCGGCTTTGTTGCGGAGGCCACGTTTGTAGAGCTCCTCGCCGAGCCGTTCGAACGACCAATCGCCGGCTGCGTAAAGCTCAAAACCAAGCTTCACCAAGGGGCCGGAAACGGAATCGATGGCCTTCGATTTTCCGCCACCTTGATCGAGATAGCCGAGTGGCGCGCGCAGTGGATAGATGCCCTGTTTGAGCCGCCCGTAGAAGCCCTTCTTAACTTCGTCGCGCAGATTGCGAATGAAGTCCGCGGCCACGACGGCCTGGATGTCCGCTGCCAGTCTGCCACCGCGAGAGGTGAGGTCTACGTTTTCATGTGCAAAGTGGACTTCAAGACCCTGGTCGATGAGCACACCTAGGTCCGCCCAGTCTTTGAGGTTCCGAGCGCTGCGGTCGATTCTGTGAGTTATGACGCCTGTGGCCTTCCCCTGCGAGAGGGCCTTGAGGAGACTTAGAAAGAGCGGCCGGCCGCCCTTTGCCGCTGTTTCCTTTTCTTCGTACCAAGCCTTTATCTTGAGCCCCTGCCGGGCCGCATATTCCTTGATCGCTGCTCTTTGCTCTTCAAGGCTGGTACCTTTCTCGCCCTGTCTGGCAGTTGAGACGCGAACATACGCGAAGTACTCTTTCATACATCTTTGGCAATATCTTCGACTCTACCATCTCCCCGCGATTCATCCGAATCGGCCCGTTCCCGCCTGGCTGCGATCTGATTAAGTGTTCGGAGAAGAGAGAACCATCGTTCGGTTGCGGCTGCCTTTTCCTCAAGGCTAGCGTCGGGCATGACGTGCTCGACGAATTTTGAAATACGCGGTGGTTTCATATCCCGCCAGTGTATGACGCTCGCTGCTTCGCTGCGAGAGGTGAAGATGCGAAGCACCTTCACATTCCCACCGCTCGCGCCGCCGGAGTAGCTTGCTAGCCTTAGGGCATGAGTACGAAAAAACCACTGGCCCGTGTTGTGGCATCGCTCGTTGCCAATGATGGCACCATGGTCGAGACGATCCTCGACGAAGACGGCAAGACATCGCGCTTTATCGTCGTACAGGGCGATAGCTGCAAAGAGGCGCGCGATTGGACGGACGGCGGGTTGCGGTACACCCCCATATCGGCCGAGAATAACTTGGTGCGCCACCAGGCGCTCCTCTTGCCCTCGGCCGTTGGTACATACGGGACCGAAGCGGAACTCCTTGAGAGCATCGCGGCGTATGTTGCGCGGTATGTGAACCTTCCGGAAGCGGATCGTCACATCGTCGGCGCCTACGTCCTCCTCTCGTGGGTGTTTGACGCCTTCAACGAGCTGCCGTACCTGCGCTTCAAAGGTGACTACGGCACCGGCAAGAGCCGGGCGCTCATCGTCGTGGGTTCTCTGTGCCAGAAACCCTTCTTCGCCTCGGGCGCCTCGACCGTCTCTCCGATCTTCCACACGCTCGATGCCTTCGGCACAACGCTCATCCTCGATGAAGCCGACTTTCGCTTCACCGACGAGAAATCGGAGCTGGTGAAGATCCTCAACAACGGCAACGTGAAGGGCTTTCCGGTTCTGCGAACCCACGTCACGGAAACGCGGGAGTTCAATCCACGCGCCTTCACGGTCTTCGGCCCCAAGATCGTCGCCATGCGCGGGGAATACCAAGACGCCGCCCTGGAGAGCCGCTTCGTGACAATCACGATGGCGCCAGGTGACGTTGAGGGTATTCCGATCAATCTCCCCAAGGACCAAACAACAGAGGCCAGAAAGCTGCGCAATCAGCTTCTGGCGTACCGCCTGAGGCATCGGCACCACACGGCAATCGCCGCCGACCTCGGCGACACCGCACTTGAAGCCCGCTCCAGACAAATTCTCGCGCCATTGCTCTCGGTTGCGCCAACGGGCGAGGCGCGACGTGCGATCCTCTCCCGTGCCCATGAGCACACTGCCCGTACATATACCGAGCGCCGCGGCACCATCGAAGGCTTGGTGCTCGGCATTCTCAAAGAGAGCCTCGCTGCCCCAGACCAGGACGGCGTGACCGTTGGCAATCTTGCCAAAGCGCTTGAGCATCAACACGGCGATGAGATCGATCGGCCGGCCACGAGCCGCTATGTCGGCGGTGTCTTGAAACGCCTCGGCATAGCGGTCTATCGCCGCCACGGCGTCTTCGTGATCGCTTCCCGGCAAGAGGAGCTGCTCGCCACGCTATACAAACGATTCGGGATTTCAGATGAAGACACCGAGCCCGAGGCGAGGCTGACGGGGTGACGTGGGGACGTTAGGGACATTGACAAGGGGCATCCAAACGGATGCCCCTTGTCTTTCGTGAGCCTTGCGATACCGCGCCGGAGACCCGAAAGCCCCCGGTGCAACGTCCTCAATGTCCCCACATCCCCCAGGACATGAGAGCGTAATGCACATTCTCACCGCTTTTGGCTTTCGGGATATCTGCAACAATAGGAAGTTCATGACCGTGCGGTTAGCAGCCACGGTCAGGATAACCGTTCTTTCATGTCACAACGTACCCCCTGTTACCTGCGTACTCTCAGACGAGAGTGGGGATTCACGCAGGAAGAACTCGCGCGGTTGGTTCTGCGCGGGTATCGGGAGCGGGTCTCACGCGTTGAGCGAGGCATAGCTCAGCCCAACGCGCCAGAGATACTAGCATACTCCCTAATCTTTGGCTTCTCCCCCGAGGCCATATTCCCAGCATTCCGCGCCAAGGTCGAAGATGCGGTAATGCGCCAGGCGCTCGCGCTCTACGAGCAGCTTGACGAGAGCGATTCTAAGGATGCCATGCGCAAGAAGTCGCTCCTGCGCAGCATGCAAGCGAGAGCACTCGGAAAGTTAGGCCAGCACCAAAAAATATGAGGCTTGGTCTTTATGACGAGCTGGTCCTAGCCCTCCATCCCTGCGCACGCGGCCTCGCGTTTGCACTCTTTGCCGGTCCCTTGAGCCCAATCGACTGGGGCATTAAGGAGATTCACGGCAAGGATCGCACTACTCGCATGTATGACCTTGGCGTCTCGATGCTCAAACAAGTCGAGCCCGATGTGCTGGTGCTTGATGACCGGGCGGAAGTAGGCGGTGAACCCGTTCTTTCGAATGTTCGCATTCAAGGTCTTCTCGCGAGCTATGCCAGTGGCCACGCCATTGACGTCGAGCGCTTCACGCGGAAGCAGATACGGGAATGTTTCGCGGGTGTGGGCGCCACCACACGAGACGAGATCGCTCGGGCAATCGCGGGTCAGATACACGCCTTCGAGCGGTTTCTACCGAAGCGGAAGAAGTTCTTTGAGAGCGAAGATTCAAAACTCGTCATCTTCGACGCTGCATCGCTTGCCATGACCTACTACTGCCGGAGTCGATTCTGCGATGTGGACGTAGCGAAGGGTGAGTAGCGGGCGGATACCCACAGCGTCACTGCGGCAGGACAGGTCCTCACCGTGCGTTGGCTGCGCTGAAACGGTTTCAGCGTAGCTTCGCACGGAGGAGAGCGGCCGCTGGGCGCTCCATGGCCAGCCGGTAATATCGGGAGTGTACTCTTCCCGCCGGCTTGGGTGCATCTTGCCAGAGTATCGCGGCATTGTTTGCCGTGTGGCCTGCCAGCAACGCAGGTCGCTCTCCTTCGTGCTCCACACGAGGAGGAGCACATGGCTAATACGGAGAAAGTTCTTCAGATACGCCGCCTGAACGATGCCCTGAGGCGCAAGGGCCAAGGCGGGAGGATGTATCTAACCCGAGGGATCGTTGCGCTAGGATCAGAGACGGTAACGAGGATACTTGCCGCGGTCGTCGCCTTCGACGACTTCACGCCAGACAATGATCCTTACGGTGAGCACGACTGCGCGGCCCTAGAGGTCGAAGGCTATAGAGTTCTTTGGAAGATCGACTACTACAACGAGGATATGTCAGCAGGCTCTGCTGATCCTGCTGACCCGTCGATCACCAGCCGAGTGCTCACGGTAATGCTCCAAGAGGAGTATTGAGAGCCCAAACACCCCAGCCTGGCTGGGGTGTTTTACCTGGCGATTTGTGGATTGCGCGGTAGACTCTATACAGAGAACAGCAGGGGGAATGCCGTGTATATGGCCTGTGGGAGTTCCACGAAATGCGTGTAGGAATTTGGCTGCGAGTTTCAACCGACTTGCAAGCTGAAGGCGACAGCCCCGAGTACCACGAGCGCCGCGCCCGCCTCTATGCCGAGGCGAAGGACTGGAACGTAGTCGAGGTCTATCACCTCGAAGCGGTAAGCGGCAAAGCGGTCAAGGATCATCCGGAAGCCAAGCGGATGCTGGCTGACGTAAAGGCAGGGCGGATCAATGCGCTCATCTTCTCGAAGCTCGCCCGTCTCGCTCGAAACACCAAGGAGCTCTTGGAGTTTGCTGACTTTTTCCGTGAGCACGATGCTGATCTTGTGAGCCTCGGGGAGAGCATCGATACCTCGTCCCCAGCCGGCCGCCTCTTCTACACCATGATCGCCGCCATGGCCGAGTGGGAGCGCGAAGAGATCGCGGCACGTGTCGCGGCCTCTGTCCCGATCCGGGCAAAGCTCGGCAAGCCCCTTGGTGGCCAGTCGCCATACGGATACGTCTGGCGGGACGGTCAGTTCATCGTCGAACCCTCTGAGGCGCCGGTGCGCAAGCTCCTCTATGAGCTCTTCCTGGAGCACCGGAGGAAGAAGACCGTTGCCCGGGTGCTCAATGAGCGCGGATATCGGACGCGCACCGGCGCGAAGTGGTCAGACACAACAATCGAGCGCCTCTTGCGTGATCCGACCGCCAAGGGCGTCCGCATCTCCAACTACACCAAGAATGTTGGAAAGAGTAAGCCGATTGAGCTCAAGGATAAGAGCGAATGGGTGTACCACGAGTGCGAGCCGATCATCTCCGAAGAGCTCTGGGAGGAGGTCAACGCGATCCTCGACGCGCAGAAGGCCTCAGGGAAGCGCCAGGCGAAGAAGACCGTCCATCTCTTCGCCGGCAAGGCCTTCTGCACCTGCGGCGGCAAGATGTACGTCAACACGTCGAACAAGAACCGCTACGTCTGCCAAGCCTGCAAGACGAAGATCCCCATCGTCGATCTTGAGGGCATCTTCCATGAACAGCTGAAGGCCTTCGCCCTCTCACCCGAGGAGGTCAATGGCCATCTCCAGGCCGCGAATGAGCATCTCTCGGAGAAGGAAAACCTGATCAACCTCCTCATAGCCGAGCGCCGCAAGATCGCCAAGCAGCAGAACAGCATCATCGACCTCTATCAGGAGGGGCAGCTCACGAAGGCGGACTTCGGCGAGCGCTACGCACCGCTTGCAAGCCGTATCGAAGAAATCGACCGTGAGCTCCCCGCCATTGAAGCCTCCCGCGATGTGCTACGGATCAATACGCTCTCAACCGAAGAAGTCATGACCGAAGCCATGGACCTGTACAAACAGTGGCCTTCGCTCGCCAAGGAAGAACAACGGGCCATCGTTGAGTCCGTGGTGGAACGGATCACCATCGGCAAGGAGGACGTATCCATAGCCCTCCTCGCCTCTCCTCCCTCGCAACATGCCGACACTTTAGCAACGCACAATCAGGGGTTCATCGCCGCCACCAGCTGGACCCGGGCGGGATAGGTGACATGGGCATTGGCGCGGGCAATGGAGACGCGGCCGGTCTCGAGGGGTTGACGCAGGGCCTCGAGGGTCGGCCGCGCGAACTCGGGAAGTTCGTCGAGGAACAGCACGCCTTGATGGGCGAGACTGATCTCGCCGGGCTTGGCGCGCATCCCGCCGCCGACCAGCGCCGGCAGCGAGGCCGAGTGGTGCGGGTCGCGAAAGGGCCGGCGGCGCAGCAGCCGCCCCTCGGCCAGCCGTCCGGCGACGGAGTGGATCATCGAGACCTGCAGCGCCTCGGCCGGGGTCAGCGGCGGCAGCAGACCGGGGAGCCGCGCCGCAAGCATCGACTTGCCGGAGCCCGGCGGGCCGATCATCAGGAGGTTGTGGCCGCCTGCGGCGGCCAGCTCCAGGGCGCGCTTGGCGGTTTCCTGCCCCTTGATATCCTTGAGATCGGGCCCGGCGGCGGCGGCCTCCTGCAGCGCCGGCTCGGGCGGGGTCAGCACCTGGCTGCCCTTCAAGTGGTTGATCAGGGCGAGCAGCGAGTCTGGCGCCAGCACCTCCAGCCCTTCGGCCCAGGCCGCCTCGCCGCCCTGAGCCGCCGGGCAGATCAGGCCGCGTCCCCTGGCCAGGGCATGGATCGCCGAGGGCAGCACGCCGGGCACCTGGGTCAGGCGGCCGTCGAGGGAGAGCTCGCCCAGCGCGGTGTAGCCCTCCAGCTCCTCGGCCGGCAGCACCCCCATGGCGGCGAGCAGGCCGAGCGCGATCGGCAGGTCGAAGTGGCTGCCTTCCTTCAGCAGATCGGCCGGGGCGAGGTTGACGGTGATCCGCTTCGGCGGCAGCGACAGGCCGAGCGCCCCTAGGGCGCCGCGCACCCGCTCGCGGCTCTCGGCCACCGCCTTGTCGGGCAGGCCGACCAGGGTGAAGGCCGGCAGCCCGGCCGACATCTGTACCTGGACGTCGACCTCGACCACCTCGATGCCGAGAAAGGCGACACTCGCCACCCGCGCGACCATGCTTCCTGCCCGCTCCACCTCCAGTACGAAAGCGTTCCGGCCCCGTTCATGGCGGCGTGGTCAACGCGGCCGGCATGGTTAAGGCGTTCATGCTTTAGTCCGAGAAGTCTTAGGCGATCCGTGCCGCCGGGTCACCCGTTTTCGTAGAACGCGAAACGCAAGCGTGGCCGTTCCCGCGGCGCTTGAAAAAAAATATCGAATGCGTTCCAATCCCGCTTGGAGATGTGGCGCCGGTGCGCCGAGGGTCCGTGGGGAGACCGCTCGATAGATGCGGGTAGGGCATCCATCATACTCTTGGGGGCAGCGCTAGCATGCAGATCGGTCCAGGCAAGAGAGTCCTGTACAGCGCAATCGTGTTCGCCGTGGCGTTGCTGTCGCTGGAGGTCGTTCTCAGCGCCGTCTACTTCCACGTCAACGGCAGTTCCTTCGCCACCGGAGAGGCGATCAAGGAACCGCAGCGCATCGCCTCGATCGGAGAGGGGCTGGCGGCCTTCGATTCCCTTACCGCCGAGCAGGGCATCGACGCGGTCAACTGGGACAGCCTGGTGCGGAACTACAATGTCGAACAGGAAACGCTGTATGCGGGGGCGGCCCTCTATGTCGACCACGTGCATCTTTCGCCGCTCGGCAACCGCCTGCTGGCGGAGGCGATTCTGGAAAAACTCCGCAGGCTCCGGGAACCGGGGATCGTCTCAACTCTCGCCGAATAGGAAGGCCATCAGCACGTAGCGCTTGCCCTGGGTCACCTCCAGGGCCTCGTGCAGCAGCGAGGAAGAAAAGCAGATCGCCGCGCCGGTTTCCGGCTGGTAGCGCTGATCGCCGAACTCGGGAAAGCGCAGCTCGCCGCCCTCGAAGGCTTCGCGGTCGAGGTTTATCGAGCAGGCGAAGCGGCGGTGCGCGACCAGCTCCTGGGTGTTGTCGCGGTGGCCGTGCTGAATGCCGCCGCGTTCGCCTTCGTAGCAGCCGATCCGGTAGGTTTCCGCCCGGGTCACACGGTACTGGAAGGCGCGGTGGATTTCCGGGAACAGGCGGTTCTGCAGGCGGAAGGAGATCAGCTGCTGGATCCCCGTCTCGGCCAGGAAATGATCGATGCGGTCCTTACGGCCGTACTCGGGGACCCGGACCTTGTAGTTGCTGGTCTGGTTCTTGCTGCCGTGGCCCGGCTCCTGCCAGTTGTCGTTCTCGCTGTCGTAGAGATGGATCAGATGGCGGCATTCCTCTCGGCTCAGCACGTCGGGCAGGAGCAGCACCGGAGGGTGCATCTGCAGGCTCACGGGCTGGCGCCGCGCCGCCTCGGCGCGCAGCCGCTCGAGGGTGTCGTCAGGCGTATCCTCGCCGGCCGGATTGGCGAGCCAGCGCAGGTGCCGGTTGGCGCCGAGCAGCAGTACGATCGGTCCGAGCGTCGGCCAGAGCCCGAAGCGCGCGAACGTCTTGCCCCCGGGGTCGGCGAGCAGCGGCAGGGAGAGGCGCTGCGCCGCCGCCGCGGATAGCAGAGCGACTGTGGACTGCCGGGTCAGCACGAGGAGCTGCGCGCCCAGCGCCGCGATCTCCGTTTTCCGGCGCTCGAAGGCCTGGAGCAGCGCCGCCGCCTGCGGATTGGACGGATCGCGGCAGAGCACCAGCACCGTCGGTTTGCCGGAGACGGCGTCGTCGTTCAGCGCAAAGCTGGAGCCGTCCGCCTTGGGCAGCACGAAGACCGGAACCAGATCTCCGGCTTCGAGCGGCGGATGGGAGGTCTTGCTCTGTTGCGAGGATGGCATTCCGGGCTGCATGGGGCGGGCGTCTCGCGAAAAGGGCCGGTGCGGTATCGGGACGCAGAGTAACCCGCCGCGCTGCGCCGCCGAACCGAAAACTGCCGCAGCCTGCGGGGCGGCCTCGCCCGCCGGTAGCTTTACCTGTCCGCCTCTTCGCCTTGCGAGCTTTCGACAGCCGGCCCATCTCTGGCTAGGATGCCATCTCTAGGTGGATGATCGTCCCAGTAGGAGACTTCGATGTCCGTTCGCAGTGTGATCGCAGTGTTGTTCCTCTCGGCCACTCTGCACCCCCTTGCCGCGGCGGGTGAGGACGGAGGCGGCGTCCAGCTCGTCCAGAACGATACTCAGTCCTACGACTTTCAGCCGCTGAACAGCGGCGAAGGCGCAACCCGCGGCATCACACGCGGCGAGCGGGAAACCGTGCAGAACTACATCAGCGGCGGCCGCGGCAGCATCGCCGCCTGGCAGAGCGGCCTGGAACGTCTGCCGCCGGGGGTCGAGGACAGCCTGCAGCCGGGCAGGGAGCTGCCGCCGGGCGTCGCCCTGCACGGTCTGCCGAACGCGCTGGAGGGCGCCTTACCGCCGCGGCGCGAGGAAGCCTGGGCGGTTTCCGGCTACAACCTGCTCCTGGTCGACCGCGAAAGCGGAGTGATCGTCGACGTCTGGCCGAAGGTCTTCGAGCCCTACTAACCGGCAAGACCGCGCCGCCGCTTCTTCCGCGCAGCGGAGTCCAAGCATGCCCAGCAATTCCGCGTCCGCCGGCGAAGCCGCCGCGAAAGGCCAGGCGATCGCGCTGATGTGCGCCGGGCTGCTTTGCCTTTCGGTGAACGACGCCATCGCCAAGTGGTTCACCCAGGACTACCACCCGCTGCAGATCCTCTTCATCCGCCAGGCGCTGGCCTTGCCGATGGTGTTCGCGGCGGCGCTCGCTCTGCGCGGCACGGCCAGCCTGAAGACCGTAAATCTGCGGGTTCATGCGCTGCGCGGCCTCCTGTTGGTGGGCGCGGCCACTTGCAACTTCCTCGGCCTCAGGTATCTGCCGCTGGCCGAGGCGACGACGCTGATCCTGGCGGCGCCCTTCTTCATCACCGCCCTCTCGGCGCCGCTACTGGGAGAGCAGGTCGGCTGGCGGCGCTGGTCGGCGGTCCTTATCGGCTTCCTCGGTGTGCTGATCGTGGTGCGGCCGGGGATCGCGACCTTCCAGCCGGCGGCGATCTACGTCCTGGCGGCGGCGCTGCTCTATGCCCTGATCATGCTCTCGGCCCGCTGGATCGATCGCGGTGAGGGCTTCTGGACCATGGTCTTCTACTTCACCTTGTTCGCGACGATCTTCAGCGGCCTCGGCGCGGCGCCGTTTTGGCAGCCCCTGAATCTCGAGGACCTGCCGCTCTATCTCGTCATGGCGGTCGCCGGCACACTCGGCATCACGCTGATCAGCCAGGCCTTCCGCCTGGGGCCTGCGGCGGTCGTCGCCCCCTTCGAGTACAGCATATTGCTCTGGGCGAGCCTCCTGGGATGGCTCGTCTGGCAGGAGCTGCCGGACCTCTGGACCTACCTCGGCGCGGCGGTGATCGCCGCCAGCGGCAGCTACATTGTGCTGCGGGAGACGCGCCGGAAGACAGCGCAGCGGTGAGCTACTCCGGGGTGCGCGCCTTCAGCCGGCCCTCGATGGCATCCCAGACCAGGGCGGAGAGATTGCCGCCGTCGTAGCGGTCGATCTCCTGAATCCCGGTCGGCGAGGTGACGTTGATCTCGGTCAGATAGCCGCCGATCACGTCGATGCCGACGAAGATCAGTCCGCGTTGCTTCAGGGTCGGTCCGATGGCGGCGCAGATCTCCTTGTCGCGGGCGCTGAGCTTGGCGGCGATCGGCTTGCCGCCGGCATGCATGTTGGAGCGGGCTTCGCCCTCGGCGGGGATGCGGTCGATGGCTCCCGCCGGCTCGCCGTCGACCAGGATGATCCGCTTGTCGCCCTGGCGCACCGCCGGCAGGTACTTCTGGGCGATCACCGGCTCGCGGTAGAACTGGGTGAACATCTCCAGCAGGGAGGAGAGGTTCTCGTCCTCCGGCGTAACATGGAACACGCCGGCGCCGCCGTTGCCGAACAGCGGCTTGACGATGATGTCCCTGTGCTCGGCGCGGAAGGCGAGGATTTCCTTCTTGCTGCTGCCGATCAGGGTCGGCGGCATCAGGTCGGGGAAGTGGGTGACGAAGAGCTTCTCCGGCGCGTTGCGCACCTCGCCGGGATCGTTCACCACCAGGGTCCCCGGGTGGACATGCTCCAGCAGGTGGGTGGCGGTGATATAGGCCATGTCGAAGGGCGGATCCTGGCGCATCAGCACCACGTCGAGGGTCGCCAGATCCAGGCTCAGAGGCTCGCCGAGCGTTGCGTGGTTGCCCTTCTCGCGGCGGAACTCGACCGGCCGGGCCTCGGCATAGACCCGGTTGTGGCGCAGCACCAGATCCTGCGGCAGGTAGTGGAACAGGCCATGGCCGCGCGCCTGGGCTTCCAGCGCCAGGGCGAAGGTGCTGTCGGCGTTGATGTCGATCGGCTCGACAGGATCCATCTGGATGGCGACGGCGAGACTCATCGGCGGCGAGGTCCTCTTCTTTGACGGGCGTTAGCGGTAGCATCGCGCCGGCCGGCGCGAAAGCCGCTTGCGCATCGCAGGTTCAGTTCAGCCGGCGCTGCAATGTCTGCAGCAGCTGTGCCGCCTCGTGCCGGGCAACGTCCTCCGGCGCCAGCAGCAGGAACTGCTCCAGGGAGAGAATGGCGGCGCGCAGGTTGTCCATATGGGCGTGGATCATGCCGGCCTCGCGCCACAGCGGGTAGTTGGCGGGCGCGAACATCAGCATGGCCTCGATGGTCTGCAGCGCGTCCTCGGCGCGGTCGTTCTGGATCAGCCGCAGCTTGATGTTGTTCTGCAGCCGCAGCAGCACCTCGCGGTTTTTCGCCGGGGCGTAGAGTTCGGGAGTCAGCTCGGCGTCGCTGCCGGAGACCGCTTTCAGCAGCTCGCGCAGTTCGGCGGCCTCGCGCGCTCTGCCGGCGTTGTAGGGATCGACGATGGCGCGCTGCCCGCCGGCTTCGATCCGCACCATGAAGTGGCCGGGGAAGTTGAGGCCGTGCGCTTCCCAGCCCTGCGCGCGCGCGGTGGCGATATAGAGGATGCCGAGGCTGACCGGGATGCCGCGGCGGCGGTCGATCACCCGCATCAGATTTGCGTTCTGCAGGTTGTCGTAGTCGTCCTCGTCGCCGAGGTACTCGTAGCGCCCGAAGAGGATGTCGTTGAGCGCGCCGATTCGCGCCTCGAGGGACTCGCCCGCCTTCTCCGCCAGCTCTGCGACGTCGCGGCGCAGCAGGGAGAGGTGGTGACGGTAGCGGTCGCGCGAGACCTGAGGCCGGTCGAGCGCCGCAAGCACCAGCGCGGTTTCGGCCAGGTCGATCTCGGAATCGTCGCGGCCGGCGAGCTGCCGCAGTTCGTCTTCCAGTTCGTCTCGGCCGCTTGCCGGTGACCACATGGCGTCCTCGTCGTCGTCCTGCTTCAGCCGCGCCGCCCGGCGACGCGGACGTGGTTGGCCACACCCCGGACATAGGCGATCTTGCGGGCATGCGCCAGCACCCGCTCCAGTTCGGCGCGGCTGCGGGCGGTGCCCAGGAGGTAGATTTCCCGATCGACGGCTTCGAAGCTGTAGCCCGCCGGATCGATAGCGGGATCGCCCGCCACGGCGCGCTGCAGCTGGCTACGGATCCAGCGGTCCCGGGCCAGACCGGAGATCTGCGGTCCGGCGGCCACCCGCAGGGCGCTCTCGATCGCGCGCACGCCGGGCACGCTCCAGGCCAGGCGCTGGGCCTCGACCACTTCGTGGCGGTCGCGCAGCTCGCCGAAAAGCGTCACCCTGCCCTGCGCGGCCGAGACCGTCACGGCGGCGAAGAGCGCCAAGTCGTGACGGAACAGGGCGTCGCCCACAGCCTCCTCGATTTGGGCGTCCGCGGCGTCCTTCTGCGCGAAGCTCGCCGGCTGGGCGGCGAAGCCGCGTTGGTCCGTGGCGGCGGGTGGCGCGCTGCCCGCGCAGGCCACGAGGCTCAGCAGCGTGATCGTCATCAGAGTTTGCCGCAGGATCATGCCCGCCTCATCGCGCCGGAAGCAGATTGGGACTCTTTATATCGCCGCTTGAGGCGACGTCAAAACGCTGTGCGTTCTGCATCACACCCGCCAGGCGTTGGGCTGGTGGCGGGGCGGCCTAGATTTTTGCAAGCTTGGTCGCGAAGACCATGCGTTCGGGCTGCAACTGCCATTCGTCCAGGCGGGCCTTGGCGATGGTGAGGAGCTCATGCAGACGCGGCGCGATCTCGTCAAGCGATGTGCCGTTGCATAAGAATTCATGCCGCCAATAGCGTTTGAGTCCCCGGTCCTCGGAGACGCAAATCCAAAGATTGATCCCAAGCGTCTCCTCGTCATCCAAGTAAAGATTGATGAAGCAGCGAAGTTCTTCACCCCATTCCATCGACCGGCTCGGCCAGCTTTTGTGGTTCCTCGTGATCTGCAGGCAATGAAGAGCCGCGAAGTTTTCTAGTTTTGTGTCGAGCGAGATAAAAGGCGCCTCGATACGCTCCCATTCTTCCTCGGTTCCGTACCAACCTCCGTTAGCCATTAACTCCTCTCACATTGCTCTTTGCAGCGTTAGGTTTTGACCCCAAGATGGGCACACTACGTCGCGATCATTTTTAATGAGAAGATTAAATTCGGGAGATGCTTTATAGTGTGGATAGTTTATCAGTCTGATTATGTCATAGATTCAAGCCTTGCATGTAGCCGGATAACATCTTTATTACCACAGTTTGCGCAAAATAAAGACAAGGAAGAGTCAATGAATTTCACACACTACAACTTGGGTTATCAAGAGCGAGGTAGTGTAGTAGTTGTCACGCTCAAGGGGAGTGCAGCCAATGTGCGGCTAATGGACGCTCCAAATTTTAACAATTACAGAGCAAGGCGTCGACATCACTATCATGGAGGGTTGGTCAAGAGATCACCATTTCGGATATCGATCCCGCGCTCAGGCAACTGGCATGTCACGGTAGATATGCAAGGCCTTCGTGGGACAGTTCACTCAGGTATCAACATAATCCCCCCGTCTTCCATAAGGCCTCTGCCAGAGATCAACGAGGCTCCACTCCGGAGCATACCCTCTTTGGTGCGTGATGCAGATCAGGATCTGGCTTCAACTGACGAGGCGCCGGATGGGCGGACTTTTGATGTTTTCATTTCCCACGCTTCGGAGGATAAGGGAGAAGTCGTTCGGCCACTTGCAACTGCTCTCCAAGGCGCGGGACTCAGTGTTTGGTACGACGAATTCGAATTGCGAATTGGCGATAGCTTGCGAAGAAAGATCGACAAGGGCTTGGCGAGCAGTCGATTTGGGGTTGTTGTACTTTCCCGAGCTTTCTTTGGGCGAGGATGGCCGGAGTACGAGCTTGACGGTCTTGTTACACGTGCTGTTTCAGGCAATCAAATTTTGCTGCCTATCTGGCATAACATTAGCAAACGCGAGGTGATGGATTACTCGCCATCGTTGGCTGATCGCCTTGCTCGCAGTACTACGACACATACAGTTGAAGAGATCGCAGCCGAAATCGTTGATGTGATCCTTAATCCGCCGACGGATTGAGGAATGCGCGATTACTTCACTAGGCTCCTAAAAAAACCGGCTAGTTTTTCGAGAACTGTATGCCCCGCTTCATAAACTTTTCTCATTGTTAGACCCGCCAGGCGTCGGGCTGGTGGCGCGGGCGGCGGCCGGGGGCGACGAAGACGGCGTCGAAGCGTTGATCCAGCGCGGCCAGTTCCGGGCGGCGCTGCAGGAAGGCCTCGGCGGCGCGCAGGATGCGCTGCTGCTGGCGTGGGCCGATCGACTCGGCGGCGGCGGCCTCGGCTGCGCGGGCCTTGACCTCGACGAAGGCGAGCAGACGCCCGCGCCGGACGATCAGGTCGATCTCCCCCGCCGGGCAGCGGAAGCGCCGGGCCACCAGGCGGTAGCCCTTGAGCCGCAGCCACCAGAGGGCCTTCGCCTCGGCGCTGTGACCCAGGCGTTCGGCGGCTTGGCGCGCCCCGGAAGTCACTTCTCCTTCTCCAGCTCCAGGGCGCGGGCATAGATCCGCTTGCGCGGCAATCCGGTCTCGGCGGCGATGCGGTCGACGGCGTCGCGCAGGCTGCCGCTTGCCAGCGCGTCGCGCAGCCGGGAATCCAGTTCGCTCTCGCTGGGCGCGGCGCTGTCCGTCTCCGGCGGCGCCACGGCGATCGCGATCTCGCCCTTGGGCGGCCCCTCTGCGGCGTAGCGCGCGGCGAGCTCCGAGAGGCGGCCGCGCCGGGCTTCCTCGAAGAGCTTGGTCAGCTCGCGCAGGACCGCCGCCTCGCGGTCACCCAGGGTTTCCGCCATGTCGGCCAGCGCGGCGGCCAGGCGATTCTGGGATTCGAAGAAGATCAGGGTGCCCGGCACCGCCGCCAGCTCGCTCAGCGCGGTTTTGCGCGCGGCGCTCTTGGCCGGCAGGAAGCCGGCGAAAAAGAAGCGGTCGCTGGGCAGGCCTGAGAGCAGCAGCGCCGCCAGGGCCGCCGAGGGGCCGGGCAGGGCGGTCACCGGCAGCTCTTCCTCCTGGCAGGCGCGCACCAGCTTGTAGCCGGGATCGGAGACCAGCGGCGTTCCGGCGTCGGATATCAGCGCCACAGCCTCGCCATTTTTGATGCTTTGAATGACCTGCGGTCGGATGCGGGCGGCATTATGCTCGTGGTAGGGCCGCAGGCGGGGGGACAACCCATGCGCCCGCAGCAGCTTGGCCGAGACCCGGGTATCCTCGCAGAGCACCAGGTCCGCGGCGGCCAGGGTCTCCAGCGCACGCAGGGTGATGTCCTTCAGGTTGCCGATCGGGGTGGCGACCAGATAAAGCCCTGGCGCCAGTTTGGCCCCCTCGCTACCCTGGCCGCCGCGACCCCGGTCGCGATCCGCTGCCGCAGGCTTGGAGGTTGAAGGTGAAGACATTTCCGTCCCGTTGCGCCGCTGCGATTGTCCTGATTTTCGTAGCTCTTTCGCTGGCTTCCTGCGGTGGCAGCCGCGGCCAGCAGAGCACACAAACCAAGCCGGAGCCAGCACCGCAGCCGCAGCAGACTCAGCCGGTGCAGCCGCAGTTCGAGGTGCAGCCGCCTGAGGGCGCCGAGGGCAAGGCCCGTGTCGCCTTCCTGGTGCCGCTGTCGGGCCAGCATGCCGAAATCGGCCAGCAGCTGCTCAACGCCGCGCAGCTCGCGCTCTTCGACCTCGCCGACGACGACTTCGCGATGATCGTCGAGGATACCGCCGGCACGCCGCAGGGCGCGCGCGCCGCCGCGCAGCGCGCCTTCGAGCAGGGCGCGCAGCTGATCGTCGGCCCGCTGTTCGCCAGCTCGGTTTCCGCGATCACCCAGGAAGCCAAGTTCCAGCAGATCAACGTGCTGGCCTTCTCCAACGATCCCAGCGTCTCGGCTCCGGGCATCTGGACCCTGGGCCTGTCGCCGGAGACGCAGGTGGAGCGCATCGTCAACTACGCCTCGCGTCAGGGCCTGCGCAGCTTCGCCGTGATGGCGCCGCGCGACGCCTTTGGCGACGTGATCGTGCGTTCGCTGCAGGAGGCGGCGCGGGTCAACGGCGCCCAGGTGGTCAATGTCGTCACCTACACCCCGGGCAGCAACAGCTACGAATCCCAGGTACAGTCTCTCGCCGGCGGCAGTTTCGACGCGGTGATGATTCCCGCCGGCGGCACCGATCTGCTGACCATGGCGCCGCTTTTTCCTTTCTACGACATCGATCCGGCGCAGGTGCAGTACCTTGGCACGGCGCAGTGGAACGATCCCTCCCTGGGCACCGAACCGGCGCTGCAGGGCGGCTGGTTCGCGGCGCCGCCGCCGGCCTCCTGGGAGAACTTCCGGCAGCGCTATCAGCAGGCCTACGGTGGACAGCCAGCGCGCGTCGCCAGCCTGGCCTACGACTCCATGGCCATGGCCGCGATTCTGGCGCAGCAGAACGCCAGCGGCGGCAGCCAGCCGCTGAATTCGCCGACGTCAGGCGCGGCGACGAGTTCGGGGACGGCGAGCGGCACCACGGTGGTCGGCGGCAGCGGCGTCTATAACCAGGCGCCACGCGGTGGCGGCAACAACCCCTTCAGCTTCGACGCGATCACCAAGGCGAGCGGCTTCGCCGGGGTCGATGGCATCTTCCGCTTCCTGCCCGATGGCACGGTGCAGCGCGGCCTGGCGGTGCTGGAACTGCAGCGCAACCGCATCGACGTGTTGGAGATCGCGCCGACCGACTTCTCGACGCCGACCAGTTAATTAGGTCAGGAGATAGCCGAGCAGGGCGTTCAGCCGCGCCTGCCCGGCGGCGGTGGCGCGCAGTCCTGCGGCATCCAGTTCCAGATCGCCGCTATCGCGCAGCGCCCCCAGGCGGCTGGCATCGAGCAGGCTTTCCGGCTCCGCGCCGCACAGCCGGCGGAAGTCCTCCCGCGTCACGCCGCGGCGCAACCGCAGGCCCATCAGCAGCAGCTCCTCCAGATTCTCTCCGGCCGACAGGCCGGTCTCTCCCTGGCTGGCGTGACCCTGCTCGCCGACCCTGCGCAGCCAGATCTCCGGCGCCCGGTGCTTGCGCGTGGCGAAGCGCTTGCCGTTTCGGGTCAACCGCCCATGGGCGCCGGGCCCGATGCCCAGATAGTCGCCGCCGGTCCAGTACGCCAGATTGTGGCGGGATTCCTGCCCCGGGCGCGCATGGTTGGAGATCTCGTAGGCCGGCAGGCCGGCGTTCTCCATGATTTCCTGGGTGGCGTCGAACAGCGCGCCCGCCGCCTCCTCTTCCGGCACCCGCAGCTCGCCGCGCCGCCAGGCGCCATGGAAGACGGTGTTCTCCTCGATGGTCAGCTGGTAGAGCGAGAGGTGGTCGGCACCCTCCTCGAGGGCGCGGGTCAGCTCGCGCCGCCAGGATGCGAGAGACTGCTCCGGCCGGGCATAGATCAGGTCGAAAGAGAAGCGCGGGAAGCTGGCGCGGGCCATCTCAAGGGCCGCAAGCGCCTCCTGCGCCGAGTGTTCCCGGCCAAGAAACCTCAGCGACTCCTCGTCCAGCGCCTGGACGCCGAGCGACAGGCGGTTGACGCCGGCAGCACGCAGGGCCCGGAAATTGGCGGCCTCGCTGGAGGTCGGGTTGGCCTCCAGGGTGATCTCGACCTCCTCGGCCAGCGGCCAGAGCCGCCCGATCTCCTCGATCAGCGCGCCGGCCGTCTCCGGCGCCATCAAGGAGGGCGTGCCGCCGCCGAAGAAGATCGAAACGACCTCGCGGCCTGGCAAGCCTTCCGCGTCGTGGCGCAGCTCGGCCAGCAGAGCTGCGCGCCAGGCCGCCTGGTCGATGGATTCGCGGACGTGGCTGTTGAAGTCGCAGTAGGGGCACTTGGCCTTGCAGAAGGGCCAGTGGATGTAGACCGCGAGGGGTTCGCTCATGGCCCTAACTTTCCGGCAGGCAGGCCTCGAGCTGCGCGAAGGCACGCGCCCGGTGGCTGATGGCGTGTTTTTTGTCCGGCTCCATCTCGCCGAAGGTGATCTCCTCGCCCTCGGCCTGGAAAATCGGATCGTAGCCGAAGCCGTGCCCGCCGCGCGGCGGGAAGACCAGGGTGCCGCCGATCCGGCCCTCGAAGGTTTCGCAGTGGCCGTCCGGCCAGGAAAGGCAGAGGGCGCAGACGAAGCAGGCGCTGCGGTCCTCGGCCCCTGCGAGTTCCCGCTCGACTCGCTGCATCGCGGCGGCGAAGTCCTTCCCCGGCCCGGCCCAGCGCGCCGAGTAGATGCCGGGTGCGCCGCCGAGCGCCGTCACCGCCAGCCCGGAGTCGTCGGCCAGGGCGGGGAGCTGCGCGCCGATGGCGGCGGCCAGCGCTTTCAGCTTGGCGTTTTCGGCGAAGGTCCTGCCGGTCTCCTCGGGCTCCGGCAGGCCCAGTTCGCCTGCGGAGACGACCTCCAGGCCGTGGGGCGCGACCAGGGCCGCGATCTCGCGCAGCTTGCCGGGATTGTGGCTGGCGAGAATCAGGCGACCGGGGTCGAGCTGGCGCGGCATGGCGCTTCCTAGGACAGGCCGAGCGCGGCCTGTTGCACGGTTGCGAGCTCGGCGATGCCCTTGCGCGCCAGGGCGAAGAGGGCGTCGAACTGCTGCTGCGAGAAGGGGTCGGCCTCGGCGGTGGCCTGCACCTCGACCAGGCCGCCGGTCCCGGTCAGCACGAAGTTGGCGTCCGCCTCGGCCTGGGAATCCTCGGCATAGTCGAGATCGAGCACCGCCTCGCCCTTGTAGAGCCCGCAGGAAATCGCGGCCACGGCGTCGCTCAGCGGAATGCGCTGCACCGCGCCGAGGCGCTGCATGTGCTGGAAAGCGAGGTGCAGGGCGACGTAGCTGCCGGTGATCGCCGCCGTGCGGGTGCCGCCGTCGGCCTGGATCACGTCGCAGTCGAGGCGGATCTGCCGCTCGCCGAAGCCCTTGAGGTCGGTGACGGCCCGCAGGGAGCGGCCGATCAGCCGCTGAATCTCCTGGGTGCGGCCGCTCTGCTTGCCGCGCGCCGCTTCGCGGTCGGTGCGGGTGTTGGTCGAGCGCGGCAGCATGCCGTACTCGGCGGTGACCCAGCCTTTGCCCGAGTTGCGCAGCCAGCCGGGCACGCCCTCGTCGATGCTGGCGGTGCAGAGCACGTGGGTGTCGCCGAAGCGCGCCAGGCAGGAGCCCTCGGCGTGCTTGCTGAAATCGGTTTCCAGCACGATGCTGCGTAGCTGATCGGGCGCGCGGCCGCTGGGGCGCATGTCTGTCTCCTTGCTGATCCGGGTGGCGGTCTCCCGCCGCGGCGCGGAAGCTAACGCAGGCGCAGAGTCGAATCCATGTTTAGATCGTGATGCGGAGCGCGGCCGAGGGTTGTTGCTCTTGCCCCCTCAGGTGCCTATATCGGCAGGGCTGGAGAGAAAGCGGAAAATGAGCAAACAGGCGACGGAAAAATTCGGCAAGGAGCTGCGCAGTCTCGGCGAGCTGGACAGCCGCTCGCAGGAGATTCTGCGGCTGATCGTCGACGCCTATGTGGAGACCGGGGCGCCGATCGGCTCGCGCAGCCTGTCGCGCAAGCTCGGCCTCGATCTCTCCCCGGCGACGATCCGCAACGTGATGGCCGACCTGGAGGACCTGGGGCTGCTGATGGCGCCGCACACCTCGGCCGGGCGCCTGCCGACCGACCGCGGCCTGCGGCTCTTCGTCGACGGCCTTCTGGAGCGCGGCAACCTCTCCGAGGAGGAGCGCAGCGGCATCGAATCCCAGATCGCCGTCGCCGGCGGTTCGCTGACCCAGGCGCTCGACGAGGCGACCACCATGCTGTCCGGTTTGTCGCGCTGCGCCGGGCTGGTGATCGCGCCGAAGCGGGACGATCAGCTCACGCACATCGAATTCGTGGCGCTCGGCCCTGGCCGCGCCCTGGTGGTGATGGTCGACCAGTCGGGCAATGTGGAAAACCGGGTGATCGACGTGCCGGTGGGCATGCCGCCCTCTTCCCTGGTGGAGGCCAGCAACTATCTTTCGGCGCGGCTGATCGGCCGCTCTCTCACCGAAGCCTCCCGCGACGTGCGCGCCGAGCTCGAAGGCCACCGCGCCGAGCTCGACCAGCTGACCAGCCGCATCGTCGAGGCCGGCCTCGCCACCTGGACCCAGGGCTTGAACGACGACCGCTTCGGCGCGCTGATCGTGCGCGGCCAGTCGCACCTGCTGGAGGACGTGCAGGCCCTGGAGGATCTGGAGCGGGTGCGCCACCTCTTTTCCATGCTGGAGCGCAAGGAAGCGCTGCTGAAACTCCTCAGCCTGACCCAGACAGCCGAAGGGGTGCAGATCTTCATCGGCGCGGAGAACGAGCTGTTCTCCCACACCGGCTGCTCGATGGTGATCGCGCCCTACAGTAACAGCCAGAAACAGATCGTCGGCGCCATCGGCGTGATCGGCCCGACCCGTATCGACTACGCCCGGATCATCCCCATGGTGGACTACACCGCCAAGGTGATCGGGCGCCTCATCGGTTAGTGAAAAGCGAGTGCAATGACGGATCAGAAGAAGCAGAACGACGCGCAGCAGGCCCGCGAGGAAGAAGTCCAGACGGAAGAGATCCAGGCGGAAGAGGCCTCGACCGGCACGGCTGCCGAAGAGACCCAGGCGGGAGACGCCGCCACGCAGGGCGAGGACAAAGTCGACCCCATCGCCGTGTTGCGCGACGAGGTTTCCAACCTGAAGGACCAGCTGCTGCGCGCCTTGGCCGAGCTGGAGAACACCCGCCGCCGGGCCCAGAAGGACAAGCAGGACGCGGCGCGCTATGCCCCGGCCCCGCTGGCCCGCGACCTGCTGGCCGTCTCCGACAACCTGTCGCGGGCGCTGGACTCGGTGCCCGAAGACCTCGCCTCCGACGCGCGGGTGAAGAACCTGATCGACGGCCTGGAGATGACCCGGCGCGAGCTGCAGGGCGTGTTCGAGAAGCACGACATCGCCAGGATCGAGCCGCTCGGCGAGAAGCTCGACCCGCACCGCCACGAGGCGATGTTCGAGGTCGAGGACCCGAGCCAGGCGCCCGGCACGGTGATCCAGGTGATCGAGCCCGGCTACGTCCTGCACGATCGCCTGCTGCGCCCGGCCCGCGTCGGCGTGGCGAAAGGCGGCGCGAAGGCCGAGACCCAGAGCGAGGAAACTCAGGCGCCCGCCAATGACGATGGCGGCGAAGCCGCTAAGGACTAGCGACTAGGGCCCGGTCACCCGCCTCAAGGTGAGATTGACCCGGCGCACGCCTTCGAGCGGAAAACCCTCCAAGAGGGTCGAGGTGCCGGGGATCACCCGGTCGACGCCGTGGAAGCAATGCCGTGCTTCGCCGCCGAGCACCACGGCGTCGCCGCTGGCGAGCTTGACCGAGCGGGTCGGGTCCTTGCGGCTGGTCCCGCCGAGGCGGAACAGCGCCGTATCGCCGAGGGAGAGGGAAACCACCGGCGCAGCCTGATCCTCCTCGTCCATGTCGCGGTGCAGGCCCATGCGTGCCTCGGCGCTGTAGAGGTTGACCAGGCAGGCCTCGGGCGGAGGCGGGTAGTCCGCGACCGCCTTCCAGAGCGCCAGCAGGGCCTGAGGCATCGCGGGCCAGGGCCTGCCGGTTTCCGGGTGCGTGGCCTGGTAGCGGTAACCGCCTTCCTTGTCGGTCATCCAGCCGAGCGGGCCGCAGTTGGTCATCCGCACCGACATCGGCTGACCGCTGTTCGGCATCCGCGGCACATAGGGCGGCGCGTCATGCAGCAGGGCGGCGACCTCCTGCAGCAGAGCGCGCTGCGCCGCCCGGTCGAGCGCCTCGGGCAGCAGGCGGAAGCCGGGCTGCATCAGCCGCGTCCTTCTCCTCCGGGCCAGTCTCCCCTGGGCCCTTCTCCCCTGGACCTTTCCTCCTCCTCGCGCCGCCGCGCCGCGCTGCGGCCGAGCAGGCGGAAAAGCAGGTAGCCGAAACCGGCGACCAGGGCCAGTCCGAGGCCGAAGACCTTCAGCGCCTCGTTCTGCCAGACCAGATCGGCGAGCAGCATCAGCACCACGCCGAGCACGAGGTTGGCGACCATGAGGAAGAGGATCGTCAGGTAGATGTTGCTCTTCGGCGGTGACGGCGGCATGGGCGGTGTGAAAACCCCTGATATTCCCGTTGTTTATTTCTGGCGCGACTCGGCTTGCAGCGCCGTACCGACTGCTTATATACAGCCCTGGAATGCTCGCATAGGAGCGTCACCCATCCAATAGAGGCCTCAAGACGCGGCGCTTCGCTTTTCAAGGCCGCAAGAGAGAGGTCGGCTTGATAGGAAAGGATGTCAGAACATGAGTAAGGTTATCGGAATCGACCTCGGCACCACCAATTCCTGTGTCGCGGTCATGGAGGGCTCGGAGCCCAAAGTCATCGAGAACGCCGAGGGCGCGCGCACCACGCCCTCCATGGTGGCCTTCAGCGAAGACGGAGAGCGTCTGGTCGGGCAGCCCGCCAAGCGCCAGTCGGTCACCAACCCGGAACACACCCTCTTCGCCATCAAGCGCCTGATCGGACGGCGCTTCGACGACTCGACGACGAAGAAGGACATCGACCTCGTCCCCTACAAGATCGTCAAGGCCGACAACGGCGACGCCTGGGTCGAGGCGCGCGACGAGAAGTATTCGCCCAGCCAGATCTCCGCTTTCATCCTGCAGAAGATGAAGGAAACCGCGGAGAGCTATCTCGGCGAGCCGGTCAAGGAAGCGGTCATCACCGTGCCGGCCTACTTCAACGATTCGCAGCGCCAGGCGACCAAGGACGCCGGCAAGATCGCCGGGCTCGAGGTGCTGCGCATCATCAACGAGCCGACCGCGGCGGCGCTGGCTTATGGCCTGGAGAAGAAGAAGACCGGCACCATCGCCGTCTACGACCTGGGCGGCGGCACCTTCGACGTCTCCGTGCTGGAGATCGGCGACGGCGTCTTCGAGGTGAAGTCGACCAACGGCGACACCTTCCTGGGCGGCGAGGACTTCGACCAGAAGATCATCGACTACCTGGCCGACGAGTTCAAAAAGGAGCAGGGCATCGACCTGCGCAAGGACAAGATCGCGCTGCAGCGGCTCAAGGACGCCGCTGAGAAGGCGAAGATCGAGCTGTCCTCCTCGACCCAGACCGAGGTCAACCTGCCCTTCATCACCGCCGATCAGTCCGGCCCCAAGCACCTCAACATCAAGCTGACCCGCGCCAAGCTGGAAGCCCTGGTCGAGGATCTGATCCAGCGCACCATGGGCCCCTGCAAGTCGGCCCTCAAGGACGCCGGCGTCAGCGCCGGGGAGATCGACGACGTCATCCTGGTCGGCGGCATGACCCGCATGCCCAAGGTGATCTCGGCGGTGAAGGACTTCTTCGGGCGCGAGCCGCACCGCGGCGTCAATCCCGACGAGGTCGTGGCGATCGGCGCCGCGATCCAGGGCGGCGTGCTCAAGGGCGACGTCAAGGATGTGCTGCTGCTGGACGTCACCCCGCTGTCGCTGGGCATCGAGACCCTGGGCGGCGTGCTGACCAAGCTGATCGACCGCAACACCACGATCCCGACCAAGAAGTCGCAGACCTTCTCGACCGCCGAGGACAACCAGTCCGCGGTCACCATCCGGGTCTTCCAGGGCGAGCGCGAGATGGCGGCCGACAACAAGCTGCTCGGCCAGTTCGACCTGGTCGGCATCCCCTCCGCGCCGCGCGGCGTGCCGCAGATCGAGGTCACCTTCGACATCGACGCCAACGGCATCGTCAACGTCTCGGCCAAGGACAAGGGCACCGGCAAGGAGCAGCAGATTCGCATCGAAGCCTCCGGCGGCCTCAGCGACGACGACATCGAGCAGATGGTCAAGGACGCCGAGTCCCACGCCGCCGAGGACAAGAAGAAGCGCGAGCTGGTCGACGCCAAGAACCAGGCCGACGCCCTGATCCACTCGACGGAGAAGACCGTCGCCGACGCCGGGGACAAGGTTTCGGCCGAGGACAAGAAGGAAGCCGAGGAGGCCATTGCCGCCCTGCGCACGGCGCTGGAAGGCGACGACCTCACGGAGGTTCAGGCCAAGACCGAGGCGCTCGGCCAGATCTCAATGAAGATCGGCACCGCGCTCTACCAGGCCGGCCAGGACTCGGCCGGCGGTCCCGAGGGCGGAGCTGGCGGCGACGCTGGCGGTTCCTCGGACGGCGGCGCCCAGCAGGAAGACGTGGTCGACGCCGACTTCGAGGAGGTCGACGACAACGACAAGCGGGACAAGTCGGCTTAAGTCCGACTGGGTCCGACCATGCATCCCCGGCCCCGCCGCAACAGCCCTGGAGGCTCGACCGCGCGGGACCGGGGTTTCCTTCGTCTAGACGTTCAAGACAAGAAAACCGGGAGCCGGCAGTAACATGGCGAAACGGGATTACTACGAGGTCCTGGGGGTAGCGCGGGACGCCTCGCCGGAAGACCTCAAGAGCGCCTACCGCAAGCTCGCGATCAAGCACCACCCCGACAAGAATCCGGGCGACCCCGAGGCCGAGCAGAAGTTCAAGGAGCTGAACGAGGCCTACGGCATCCTCAAGGAGGAGCAGACCCGCGCCGCCTACGACCGCTTCGGCCACGCCGCCTTCGAGGGCGGCGGCGGAGCAGGAGCCGGCGCCGGGCGCGGCGGCTTCAGCGGTTTCGGCGGCTTCGCCGATATCTTCGACGAGATGTTCGGCGACTTCATGGGCGGCGGCCGCGGCGGCGGCGCCCGCGCCATGCACGGCGCCGACCTGCGCTACAACATGGACGTCACCCTGGAGGAAGCCTTCGCAGGCAAGGAAATCCAGATCCGCATCCCCACCTCGGTCAACTGCGAGAGCTGCGAGGGCAGCGGCGCCGAGCCCGGGTCGAAGCCGGTCAACTGCAGCACCTGCGGCGGCCACGGCCGGGTCCGCGCCCAGCAGGGCTTCTTCACCATCGAACGCACCTGCCCGGCCTGCCACGGCCAGGGCCAGACGATCGACAAGCCCTGCACGACCTGCGGCGGCGAGGGGCGGCAGCGCAAGGAGAAGACCCTGCAGGTCAACGTGCCGGCGGGGGTCGAGGACGGCACCCGCATCCGCCTCGCCGGCGAGGGCGAGGCCGGGGTGCGTTCCGCGCCGCCCGGCGACCTCTACATCTTCCTCACGGTCAAGCCGCATGCCTTCTTCGAGCGAGAGGGACCGCACCTGCGCTGCAAGGCGCCGATCCTGATGACCACGGCGGCGCTCGGCGGCACGGTCGAGGTGCCGAACCTCGACGGCTCGCGCTCCAAGGTCACAGTGCCCGAGGGCACCCAGGCCGGGCAGCAGTTCCGCCTGCGCGGCAAGGGCATGCCGGTGCTGCGGTCTTCGGCGCGCGGCGACCTCTACATCCAGGTCGAGGTCGAAATCCCGCAGAAGCTGACCAAGAAGCAGAAGGAGATCCTCCGCCAGTTCGAGGAGGCGACCGGCGACGAGAAGCACCACCCGCAGTCCCACGGCTTCTTCGCCCGGGTGAAGGAGTTCTTCGAGGATCTGACGGAGTAAGACTGAGTCCGAATTGCAACAGTGCTCAGGAAAACGCCGTAGCTCTTTTAGGCTTAGTAGACGCTAGCTCTTTCAAGTGATTCACTGAAAGCGCCTGAAAGCTAGGGGATGACCATTCAGACTATTTAGCCTCTAGCGGCACTTTTTCGGCAGAGCCTTGGGCGTGGAGCGCGTGTGGCCAGAAACCTTGACGCTCTTCGGCCCAGGCTTTCCGCCGGTCCGTGTAGGACGACACTTAACTTTCGTCATACATCTGTACCTCCTTTCCGATCGCTTCCAATCTTTCCGGTCATTTCCTTTCAAGGACCGAAGGGTTGATCTCTGGCGACCCAAATTGCCCTATGGGGGCTAGATATAGTACCCACGAGGGCCATCCCCGCAAAATAGAGCCTGCTCGGTCATGAAGTGGATCGCACCAGGAACAGAAACAGAACATAGAGAGTTAAATGCTCGCACCGGGGGAATAACTACTGCTCCGGCAGCAGCTCCGCCGCGCGTTTCAGCACCACGTTGAAGGAGACTGAGAGCCGCGGTTCCTCGCTGAGGTTGGGGTGCACGAAGTGCAGCAGGAAGGCCGGCCAGAGCAGCAGCTCCCCGGCCTCGGGGCTGACGGTGTACTCCGCCTCGATCTGCCCGTCCCCCTTGATCGCCGTCATGTTGGCCGCGCCGCGCGGATCGTAGAAGGAGATGCAGCCCGGCCGGACATCGCTGCGCGTCTTCAGGTCCGCACGGCTCCGCGGCACCGCGACGTAGTAGGTGCCGGAGAGGTAGGCATGGGGGTGGTTGTGCGGGTCGTGGTAGTCCCCCAGACGGTTGACGTTGGGCCAGGCCTGCAGGCTCCAGTCGACCCGATAGCCGATGCCCTGGCGGTGCAGGAAGTTGACTGCCGCCCGGTTGACGCAGTCCTTCAGCCAGGCGATCGCCGGATGCTCCCGCCCCAGGAAGTTCTGCTCCCGGTAATCCGTGGTGAGCTGCGGGTTCTCCGCTTCCAGCCGCGCGATCTCCTGGGCCAGAATGGGATTGGCCTTGCCGGCGCCGGGCAGCTGCTGGCGCAGCATGAGAGTCGGCCAGAGGTCGAGAAATCCGTCTTTGTCGGGCGCCCGCGCGGTCATGGCGCGATCCTGCCCCGCTCCCCGGCCTGCGTCCAGCCGCGTTGGCGCGCGGTTGCGTTGGCGGGGGGCGCCGCCCGTGCTATGGCAGAGCGCGAGATTTCAGGCGAGAGGCGATATCCATGAGCGAGGTCAGGATCGGAGTGCTCGGCTGCGCCGGGCGGATGGGGCGGATGCTGCTCGAGGCCGTCTGGACGGCCGAGGGCGCGGCGCTCTCCGGCGGCACGGTGCGTCCCGGCAGCACAGCGGAGGGCCGCGACCTCGGCGCCCTCGCCGGCTTCGGCGAGGCCGGGATTGCGGCGACGAAGGACGCCGCGGCGCTGTTTGCGGCCTCGGACGCGGTGATCGACTTCACCACGCCGGAGGCCACCGCCGAACACGCCGCCCTGGCCCGGGACAGCGGCAGAGCGCTGATCGTCGGCACCACCGGCCTGCCGGAGAATGTAAACGACGCCCTGCGCGAGGCGGCGGAGAAAGCCGTCATCGTGCAGGCGCCGAACATGAGCCTCGGCGTGAACCTCCTGCTCAGCCTGGTCGAGCAGGTGGCGGCGACCCTGCCCGAGGCCTACGACATCGAGGTGCTGGAGATGCACCATCGCCACAAGGTCGACGCGCCTTCGGGAACCGCGCTGGGGCTTGGCGCCGCCGCGGCGCGCGGCCGCAAGGTCGATCTCGAGACCGCCGCCGTGCGCAGCCGCGACGGCCAGACCGGCCCGCGCGAAAGCGGCACCATCGGCTTCGCCACGCTGCGCGGCGGCGACGTCACCGGCGAGCACACGGTGATCTTCGCCGGCGAGGGCGAGCGCATCGAGCTGACACACAAGTCCTCCTCCCGCGCCGTCTTCGCCCAGGGGGCGGTCCGCGCGGCGATCTGGTCAGCCGGGCAGAAGCCCGGTCTCTACTCCATGCGGGAGGTGCTGGGGCTTTAGGTTTCAGTCTGGAGTGGTTTCAAAATCTCTTCAGTGGTCTTCACCACTGCAGATTCTATTGGTATGTACGATGCAACAAATTGCTTCACAATCGGGGTTGCTTTTGCAGGTTGCCATTTCTTAGCAATCCCGCTTTCGTCCTTTCTTTTCCCTCTTTTAAAGATCTCCCAGTATCTCTCCGGAGCAATTCCTATAAACTGTCTGAAGACAACCTGGTTTCTAGTTCCAGGTCTTCCATCATCAAAGTGTATAGAATCGTTATGTAATTCTCCAGCCAGACTCTTTGAGTACGGTTCCAGAAAAACAACTTCGGAAATTCCCGAGGCCACAATGTGCCGCGCGCAGTTGTGACAAGGATAGGTGGTAGTGTATAAAATAGACTCTCGGAGTGAAATACCTCTTCTTGCGCAATCAGCTATCACAGACATTTCCGCATGTATTATCCTTCCATACTCTAGACTGTTCATTATATTTGCATCTTCTATATGCGGATTTGATCTTTTATCTAAAGCAAGCCGGACCATTTCGGTCATGCCCTTTGACGCTACATCATCCCGCAACCATTTTCCTTCGTTTAGTATGCGGAAAATATCTTCGAGAAGATGACGTTTCATTTTATGAGCTGGGTCAAAACCATGAACGAAATCTCTAGAGTCCGTCTCGTCTTCCTCCCAGTAAGTCCCACCCCCACCTTTTGGCACTTCATTACATCCTAAGGCTATGATTTCACCCTGCTTTGTAACTGCAGCAGCGCCCACTTGGCGGGATAAATCCGACGACCTTAGAGAGGCACACTTTGCAGTATAAGCGCCATACTCCTCTTTCCGAGGAGTTATGAAGCTATCGCCAAAAAAAGCTCTAATAAATCTCCTGCAAGTCTCTCTTGTAGAATTTTCATTCTCAGCACTTATTATTACATCAGCAAGGGGAAATGTATTCTTGACTCTCTGTCCATATTCGTTCTGTTCTTCATCATCATCTCTAACAATCAGGTTTTGCGCATAAGATTTATAATGCTCGCTTCTTTTATCCCCATGATGAGATTCGCTAATCTTGTGCGTGAGGGAGTTTAGCCGTGATGCTGATGAGCAATACGCTGAAACCTGGATAAATAATTTCCCATATACGTCGCGCAATTTCTCAACTTCTTCTGGCCTTTTTAGTTGATTAAATATATAAACTGTTTTTGGAGATGGCTTAGTCATTTTGCCAGTTATTTGACCGCGCCTTTTTTTAATTGCTGCTATTGATAAAAGTGCTAATGCGTCATTTCTTCTCATTTTCCTCCTTATTTTGTTTCCAGCATCCATATAGGTTTTATATCTTGTTTCTAGTGGGCTTTCTTTTAACTTTAGCTCAATCTTCGAGTCTTTCATGAGCTTAGACACATGGAGGCATTCGGATTCATACCCGACTTTCTCGAATTCTTCACGGAGCACATTCTCGACTATCGAGAGATCAGTCCCGATGGGTGCTACGAGGCCGACTACGAGCTCGGGGCCGGTGTCGGGAACGAGGAAAGTCGAAGACTGCTTTGCTTTGGTGGCCATGATCTGCGCCTCCTTAGACATGGATTTTCTACAAAACTTTCTCTGGTCGGCTCGAAACAGTCTGTCCTAAGATTCATACGCTACCGGCGCGAGTAGATATTTGTCACTGTCTTACCCGTGATGCGGATAAGTCAAGAACAGGGAGGCGACAATGGCTAAAGAAAGGGAGTTTCAGCCAGGTTGGCTGGATTCGGTATTCAAGGCTGCCTCGCAGGAGATCGAAGCTTGGCCCGACGGCATGAAACGACTTGATTCTAACGAACCGAATAGTCAGCTCGACGCACACCACACGGAACAAAAATTCCTAGGGCAAAAGAAAAGCAGCTGAGCTTTTCTAAGCCACTAGCGTCAACTGAGTTGGTTTTGCGTCTCGGCCAGGGCCTTGCGCAGCGCCTTGGCGAGGTCGAGGCGTTCCTCGGGCGCCAGGAAGCTGCCGACGACCAGCCGCTTGCCGTGGCTGTGCAGCACCAGCTGGCTCTCGTGGTGCACCGGATCGTCCATCTGCACCCGCAGCCAATAGGGCTGGAACTCGAAGCTGCGCGCCTCGCCGTAGTGATTGACCTTGCGCACGGTCAGGCGCTCGGGGGTCAGCTCGAGGATTTCGTGGCGCCGGCCGTGGCGGTAGTTGGCCCGGAACAGCAGATAGATCAGCAGCACGTCGGCGCCCAGGAAGCCGACGATCGGCCAGGCGCCGGCCAGAAAGAGCGCCAGCCCGGCGGCGAAGGAGACGCAGCAGATCGCCGCCATGAAAATCAGGAAGCCGCGCGGGGAGAGGCTGCGGTGCGGCGTCAGCAGGGCGTCGAAGAGCAGCGGCTCTGCGGCCTGGACACTTCCGGAGTCGATCTCGGCGGCGCTGCTCATGCTTTCAAGATAGGCAGCCGGGCGGACAATGGCAAAGCGCTGGGCGGGGCGCTAGACTTGCCCGCGTCGTTTCGCCGCGCTTTCCCGGAGCCCCGATGAAAAAAGCCGACATCGCGGAGTTCTTCCGCCGCCTCGCCGAGCGCCTGCCCGAGCCCAAGGGCGAGCTGGACTACGTCAATCCCTATACCCTGCTGGTCGCCGTGGTGCTCTCGGCCCAGGCGACCGACGTCGGCGTCAACAAGGCGACGAAGCAGCTCTTCAAGACCGTCAAGACCCCGGAGGCGATGCTCGCGCTGGGCGAGGCGGGGCTGAAGCAACACATCAGGACCATCGGCCTTTACAATTCCAAGGCCAAGAACGTGATCGCCCTATCGCGGATGCTGCTGGAGCGTCACGGCGGCGGCGTGCCGCGCGACCGCGCGGCGCTGGAGGCGCTGCCCGGCGTCGGCCGCAAGACCGCCAACGTGGTGCTGAACATCGCCTACGGCGAGCCGACCATGGCGGTGGACACCCATATCTTCCGGGTCTCGAACCGCACCGGGCTGGCGCCGGGCAAGACCCCGCTGGAGGTCGAGAAGAAGCTGGAGAAGGCGGTGCCGGAGTCGCGCAAGCTGCACGCCCATCACTGGCTGATCCTGCACGGCCGCTACATCTGCAAGGCGCGCAAACCGGACTGCCCGGCCTGTCCGGTGGCCGATCTCTGCGCCTTCAAGGGCAAGACGCTGTTGCAGGCCGGCTGAAGTCAGCCTTTCGCGACCGTCTGGTGGCGCCGCAGCAGCCCGGCGAAGCAGGGCCGGGGATCGCTGCGCTCGGCGGTTTCACCGCGCGCCTCCAGGTGGATCACCTCGCGCTCTGGTCCGCCGTTCTCATAGAGAAAAAAGTCGAGTACGCAGCCTTCGCCCCGGTACTGCCAGATCTCGGCCGGGGCTTCGCGGCGCTTGAGCTGCGGTTCGCCGAGCTCGGCGAGCAGGGTCGCCGGCAGCGCGCCGATCATCCGCCCGACGTTGTCGTCCACAGGGCCTGAACGCGCGGCCTGCTGCGAAGAGGCGGCGTTCCGCGGGTTCGTGGTCTGGCAGCCGCCGAGCAGCAGCAGTGCCGCCAGGGCGATCAGCGCCGGCTGCAACATCGCCGCAAAGATCAGCTGGCGCCGCTGCCGCCGGCCGCGGCGCGCGGCGCGGCATCCTCGTCGCGGTCCGGCATCGCGCCGTGTCCGGGCTCAGCCGGCTGCGGACGGGACTCCATGGCCGGCGTCTTGGCCTGGCCCTGGGTGCCGTCCAGCTCGGCGATGTCGCCGGACAGGCGGCCGCCGCGGGCGATCTCCATCTCGCGGTAGCGCAGCTTGCCCTTGATCTGGCCGCTGCCCTGCAGGCGCAGGTGCTTGCTGACCGTCAGCTCGCCCTCGAACAGGCCGCTGATCTCTGCGACCTCGACGCTGGCCTTGCCCTTGAAGACGCCGCTCTCGGCGATGTCGAGCATCTTGCTGTCGGTCAGGTTGCACTCGACCTGACCCTCGACGACCAGGGTGTCGCAGGTGGTGATCTCTCCCGCCAGGCGGATCTCACGGCCAACGATCAGCTTCTTGCCTTCGGTTTCACCGGTCATCGACTGTACTTCCCTTCGTTCCTGTGTGCGGCCCGGTGTATCCTCCCCGGCCTGTGTCGCTTTGTCTTGAGCTGGCTTGCTTTCGGAGTGCTTGCCCGCGGTGGCCCCGCCCGGGCTCTGCCCGCCGCCATGCCCGCCACCGTGCCCGTTGCCACCGGCGCCGCGGCTCGGCGCGGTGATACCGGCGATCGGGTTGTTAACGGAGGGGTTGGCGATCGGCGGCGACGGACGCGCGGCCGCTTGCGCTCCGGGACGCGCCGAACTGGCCGGGCGCGCGGGCTTATCCGGAGCCTTCGCCTGCTGAAATCTGGGTTCCCGCTGGCCTTCGCCCTGGTCTTGCCGTGGCGCCGCGGGCTTTTCGCCGCTGGGTTTGCGCTTACCGAACATGCTGTTCCCCCGAATCCCTTGACCTAGCTACTGCATCCTTGTCGACGAAGCTCAAACTTCGTTCTCGAGCCGCTTGCCGGAACGGCGGCGCAGCTCTTCGAAGACATGCACCATCAACGCCGTCGCCACCAAGGGCATGACCAGATTGATCACCGGAAGCGTCAACAATATGGCAATGACAACGCCGGCTAAGAGAATGCGTCCCCGATAGACCTTTCTGAGCCGGCGGCTTTCGACAGCGCTGAGACGCCGCACGGCAACGAGCTCGAAGTATTCCCTGCCGAGAAGATAGCCGTTAAGTCCATAGAAAACAAATAAATTGAGGGGCGGAACGAAGCTCAAAGCAATAATCAGGGGCAGAAATAGAATGTTCAGCCCAATGGTCGCCAAGGCAAGACGCAGTCCATCAAGGATAGCCTCAAACAAAGGCTGTTCGCGCGCCGGCGGTAACTCGGGATAGTGCCTGGCCTCGACCTGCCGGCAGACGTCGTCGAGCAGGAAGGACAGCACCATGACGATGACTGCCGGAAAGAGGATGAAGGAGGCGAAGAGGATCGCCCCGATGGCACCCAGCCCGGCGAGAATCTCGGCGGCGTCGATCCAGAACTGCGAGGCGCCGATCCCGGCCAGCCAGGCGCTCAGCAGCTCGCCGAGCCAAACCGCGCCGAAGGCGGCGCCGATCCACAGGGCAAGGAAGGTGGCGATGGAGATCAGCAGCGACAGCCAGAAGGTGCTGCGTGTGGCAGGATCGGAAAGCTGCCGGAAACCGCGGATCAGATAGCCAAGCATGAGCTTGTCATAGCCCTCGCTCCGCGCCGGAGCAAGGCCGCAGAGGCGGCAGTATCCCGCACTGCAGCAGGACTTGCCGCGAACCTCGCCGCGCTATAGTGTGCGGCCACTTTTCCAGCAGCACGGATAGCTTGTCATGTCCTCCACGCGCTACGATGTCGTCGGCATCGGCAACGCCATCGTCGACGTTTTGAGTCACGCCGAGGAGGCCTTCCTCGCCGCGCACGACCTGAACAAGGGGTCGATGACCCTGATCGACATGGCGCGGGCCGAGTCGCTCTACGGCGACATGGGTCCCGCGCAGGAGGCTTCCGGCGGCTCGGCGGCCAATACCCTGGCCGGTCTGGCGGCGCTCGGCGGCGGCGGCGCCTTCCTCGGCAAGGTGCGCAACGACCAGCTCGGCGGCATCTTCCGCCACGACCTGCGCGCCAGCGGGGTCGATTACAATACCGCCCCGGCCAGCGAGGGCGATCCGACCGCGCGCTGCCTGATCTTCGTCACGCCGGACGCGCAGCGCACCATGGCGACCTATCTCGGCGCCTCGATCGCCTTCGGGCCGGACGATCTCGATCTGGAGACCGTGCGCGCCGGCATGGTGCTCTACCTCGAGGGTTATCTCTGGGATTCCGATCCGGCCCGCGAGGCTTTCCGTCTCGCCGCCGAGGCTGCACGCGAGGCCGGACGCAAGGTGGCGCTGACCCTGTCCGATCCCTTCTGCGTCGACAGGCACCGCGCCTCCTTCCGCGAGCTGGTCGACGGCCATGTCGACCTGCTGTTCGCCAACGAGTCGGAGATCGTCTCCCTCTACGAGACGCAGGACTTCGACGAGGCCCTGACCCAGGTGCGCGGGCGGGTCGAGGTCGCGGCCCTGACCCGCAGCGAAAAGGGCTCGGTGATCCTCAGCGGCGACGCCGTGGAGACGATCGAAGCCGTGACCGTCGGCCCGCTGACCGACACCACTGGCGCCGGCGATCTCTACGCCGCCGGCTTCCTCTATGGCTACACCCAGGGGCGCAGCCTCGCCGACTGCGGCCGCCTCGGCGCCATCGCCGCCGGCGAAGCCGTCTCCCACATGGGACCCCGTCCCGCGCGCGACCTCAAGGCGCTGGTCGCCGAGCATATGAAATGACCCGAACCATGGACCTTCGCAACCTCGCCATCATCGCCCACGTCGATCACGGGAAGACCACTCTGGTCGACCAGCTGCTGAAGCTGTCGGGCAGCCTGCGCGCCAACCAGCAAATGGCCGAACGGGCGATGGATTCCAACGACCTGGAGCGCGAGCGCGGCATCACCATCCTGGCCAAGTGCACCTCGGTCGAGTGGCAGGGCAAGCGCATCAACATCGTCGATACGCCCGGCCACGCCGACTTCGGCGGCGAGGTCGAGCGCATCCTCTCGATGGTCGACGGCGTGCTGCTGCTGGTCGACGCCTCCGAGGGGCCGATGCCGCAGACCAAGTTCGTGCTCGGCAAGGCGCTGGCGCGCGGGCTGGAACCGATCGTTGTGATCAACAAGGCCGACAAGCCCGACGCGCGCGTCTTCGAGGTGCAGAACGAGGTCTTCGACCTCTTCGCCGCGCTCGATGCCAACGACCGCCAGCTCGACTTCCCGACCATCTTCGCCTCGGCCAAGCAGGGCTGGGCGGCGCGCGAGCCCGACGGCGAGCGCGAAGGTATGGAGGCGCTGTTCGAGACCATCCTCGCCCATGTGCGCCCCGCCGTGGGCGACGGCGCGGCGCCCTTCGCCATGCTGGCGACCACGCTGGAGGCCGATCCCTATCTCGGGCGGATCCTGACCGGGCGGATCCACAGCGGCCAGGCGCGGCAGAACATGCAGGTCAAGGCGCTGAGCCGCGACGGCAAGCTGCTGGAAAGCGGCCGCCTGACCAAGCTGCTCGCCTTCCGCGGCCTCGCCCGGGTGCCGGTGGAGACCGCCGAGGCCGGCGACATCATCGCCGTCGCCGGACTGCAGAAGGCGACCGTCGCCGACACCCTCTGCGCCACCGAGGTGACCGCCGCCCTGCCCAGCCAGCCGATCGACCCGCCAACCCTGGCGATGACCTTCTCGGTCAACGACTCGCCGCTGGCCGGGCGCGAGGGCGACAAGGTGACCTCGCGGATGATCCGCGACCGCCTGCTGCGCGAGGCCGAGGGCAACGTCGCGCTGCGCATCGGCGAGACCGAGGAAAAGGACGCCTTCGAGGTCGCCGGGCGCGGCGAGCTGCAGCTCGGCGTGCTGATCGAAACCATGCGCCGCGAGGGCTTCGAGCTGTCGATCAGCCGCCCGCGGGTGATCTTCAAGGAGGAGGGCGGCCGCCGCCAGGAGCCCCTGGAAGAGGTGCAGATCGATGTCGACGAGGAGTATTCCGGCCCGGTGGTCGAGAAGATGAACCAGCGCAAGGCGGAGATGACCGATCTGCGTCCCTCCGGCGGCGGCAAGGTGCGGATCACCTTCATCGCGCCCTCGCGCGGGCTGATCGGCTACCACGGCGAGTTCCTGACAGACACCCGCGGCACCGGCATCATGCACCGCCTGTTCCACAGCTACGGCGCCTACCGCGGCCCGATCGAGGGGCGGCGCGTCGGCGTCCTGATCTCCAACGCCAGCGGCGCCGCGGCGCCCTATGCGCTGTGGAACCTGGAGGATCGCGGGCCGATGTTCATCGAGCCCGGCGTCCAGGTCTACGAGGGCATGATCATCGGCGAGCACAACCGCGGCAACGACCTCGAGGTCAACGCCCTGAAAGCCAAGCAGCTGACCAACTTTCGGGCCTCCGGCAAGGACGAGGCCGTGCGCCTGACCCCGCCGCGGAGCTTCGCGCTGGAGCAGGCCCTGGCCTACATCCAGGACGACGAGCTGGTCGAGGTGACACCGAAGACCATCCGCCTGCGCAAGCGCCTGCTCGATCCGAACGCCCGCAAGCGGGAGGCGCGGCGGCTCGAGGCCGGCTGAGGTGAGCGAGCCTGCGGCGCGGCGGACCTGGGGCGAGGCGCTCGCGGTCTATCGCGACAAGCGGTTCGTCATTATCGCCCTCATGGGGTTCTCTAGCGGCTTGCCGTTGTTGCTGACAATCACGACGCTGACTTACTGGTTGGCGACGCTAGGCGTAGACAAGACCTCGATCGGCCTCTTTGCCCTGGCCGGATTGCCTTACAGCCTGAAGTTCTTATGGTCGCCGGCTGTTGATCACGTACGAATTCCTGCGGTTACGTCCTTGCTTGGGCAACGCCGGAGTTGGGCGATCCTAGCGCAGATCGGATTGATCGGTTCGATCTTATACGTAGGGCACACCGACCCTACTGTGACACCGCTACTGACGGCAGTGGGAGTTCTTTTCATTGCGTTCTTTTCGGCAACTCAGGACATAGCTATAGATGCGTATCGCATCGAAGTGCTTAAGGAAGACGAGCAGGGCGCGGGTGCGGCCTCTACTCAATTCGGCTATCGCGTTGGAACACTGGTAGCAGGTGGGGGCGCGTTGGCGCTTTCCGACTACGTTGCTTGGTCTACAATCTTTGAGGTGATGGCTGCATTGGTTCTGGTCGGGACTGCCACGGTGCTGCTTTCGCCAGAACCGGCGGCTAAACCGCAAAAAACTGAGAGAACGACAGAGGAGTGGCTCAGGGACATCGTAGTCGAGCCTTTTCGCGACTTCATGCAGAGGCACGGCTGGGCCGTTATTCTGCTGTTCGCCCTGCTCTACAAGTACGGCGATGCTATCGGCGGCGTGATGGCAAATCCCTTCTACAAAGACCTTGGCTTTAGTGGAGTCGAGATCGGCAGCGTAACGAAGGTATTTGGCCTAATCGCGTCACTGTTTGGTGTCTTCGTCGGCGGCGTAATCGTAGCTCGCTACGGCATCTTCAAGGCACTGATTGTAGGCGGAGCACTCCAGGCATCGACCAATCTGTTGTTTGCCGCTCTGGCTGTGGTCGGGCAGGACATTTCCATGCTGGCAGTCGCCATCGGAGCCGACAACTTTACTGGTGGGCTCGGCACCGCAGCTTTTGTTGCTTACCTCTCTAGCCTCTGCAACCCGGCCTTCACCGGAACGCAGTATGCGCTGCTGACTTCGTTGATGGCTTTCGGACGCACGGCGATGTCTTCGGGCGGCGGTTGGCTTGCCGACCAGATGGACTGGGCGAGCTTTTTTGTTGCCACCACGCTCCTGGCTGTTCCGGGAATGCTTCTTTTATTTTGGCTGATCCGAATCAATAGACGATCCGAGCGGCGCTCCGGGGTGACCCTCGAGGAGGAGGCGCCATGAGCCTCTCCCTTCATAACGGCGATATCGCCGAGCTGCAGGTGGACGCCATCGTCCACGCGGCCAACGCGCAGTTGGCGCCGGGCGGCGGAGTCTGCGGCGCGATCCATGCGCCGCAGGTGCCGGCCTAGCCGAGGAGTGCGCCAAGCTCGGCGACTGCCCCACTGGAGAAGCACGGATCACCGGCGACCATAACCTGCCGGCGCGCGCGGTGATCCACACCGTCGGCCCGGTCTGACGCGGCGGAAGCGAGAACGAGGCGGAACTGCTGGCCGCTGCTTCTCGGCGCGGTGATGGTAGCGACAACCAACCTGCTGTTCGCCTGGCTCTCGACCCAGGGTGCCGACGTCGCCTATCTGGCGATCACGGTCTCCGCCGACAACCTCAGCGGCGGCCTCGCCGGCTCGGCCTTCATCGCCTACCTCTCCAGCCTCACCAACTCGGCCTATACCGCGACCCAGTATGCCCTCTTTTCCTCGCTGATGACCCTGCCGGGCAAGTTTATCGGCGGCTTTTCAGGGATCGTGGTCGACGAGGCCGGCTACACCGCCTTCTTCATCTACGCTTCCGCCCTTGGCCTGCCGGCGATCATTCTGGTGATCTTCTTGATGACACGGCGGATGCAGAGGCTGCAGGAAGCGGAGCTGAAGCCGGAGGCGCCCTAGTTTTCCTGTCGGCAGGGCCCGCGCTGTTGTTAGTTTGAGCGCCATGACCGTCCGCAATCTCGACCGCCTGTTCCAGCCCCGCTCCGTCGCGCTGATCGGTGCCAGCCGGCGCGACGGCTCGGTCGGCCAGCTGGTCGCCCGCAATCTCGCCGCCGGCGGCTTCGCCGGGCCGCTCCATGCGGTACATCCCGAAGCCGATGAGATCGAGGGCCTGCCGGTCGCGCGCAGCGTCGCCGCGCTGCCACAGGCGCCGGACCTGGCAGTGCTCTGCACCCCGGCCGACACCGTGCCGGGTCTGGTCGCCGAGCTCGCTGCGCGCGGCACCAAGGCGGCGGTGGTGATCTCCGCCGGCTTCGGCGAGGGCGAAGACGCTGCCGGCGCCGCCCGCCGCCAGGCGATGCTGCAGGCGGCCAAGCCCCATCTGCTACGCATCCAGGGGCCAAACTGCGTCGGTCTGCTGGTGCCGGGAATCGGCCTCGACGCCAGTTTCAGCCACATCGCCCCCGCCGCCGGCGAGATCGCCTTCGTCACCCAGTCGGGGGCGATGGTGACCTCGATGCTCGACTGGACGGCGGCGCGCGGCATCGGCTTCTCCCATATCGTCTCCCTGGGCGACATGGCCGACGTCGACTTCGGCGACCTGCTCGACTACCTGGCCGCCGACCCCAAGGCGCGCTCGATCCTGCTCTACGTCGAGGCGGTGACCCAGCCGCGCAAGTTCATGTCGGCGCTGCGCGCCGCCGCCCGAAGCAAGCGGGTCATCGTGATCAAGGGCGGCCGCCACGCCGAGTCGGCCAAGGCCGCGACCTCCCACACCGGCGCCCTGGCCGGCTCCGACGCGGTCTATGACGCCGCCTTCCGCCGCGCCGGGGCGCTGCGCGTCTTCTCCCTGGAAGAGCTCTTCGACGCCGCCGAGACCCTGGCCTCCCGCCGCAGCGTCGCCGGCGACCGCCTGGCGATCCTGACCAACGGCGGCGGTCTCGGCGTGCTGGCGACCGATGCCCTGATCGACCAGGGCGGGCGGCTCGCCGAGCTGACGCCGGAAACCCTCGCTGCCCTGAATGCCTGTCTTCCGCCGACCTGGAGCCATGGCAATCCAGTCGACATCATCGGCGACGCCGGGCCGGAGCGCTACGACGCCGCGCTGACGGCGCTGCTCGCCGACCGCGCGAGCGACGCCATCCTGGCGATGAACTGTCCGGTGGCGATCGCCGATTCCGGGGCGGTGGCGGAGACTGTCGCCGCCACCGCCACCGGTGCCCGGCGGCCGGTCTTCACCGCCTGGCTGGGGGAGGGCAGCGCCCGGCCGGCGCGCAGGACCTTCGCCGCGGCCGGCATTCCGACCTACGACAGCCCGGAGCGCGCGGTGCGCGCCTTCCTCCACCTGGTGCGCTACCGCCGCGGCCAGGAGCTGCTGATGGAGACCCCGCCCTCCCTGCCGGAGGACTTTCAGCCCGAGCGCGGTCTCGCCGAGGCGCTACTGAGCAAGGCGTTGGCCGAGGGCCGGGAGTGGCTGAGCGAGTCCGAGGCCAAAGCGGTGCTCGCCGCCTATGGCATTCCGGTGGTGGCGACCCGCGAGGTGGCGGATATCGAGGAAGCGGCCGCCGGGGCCGCCGAGATCGGCTACCCCGTGGCGCTGAAGATCCTCTCGCCGGACATCACCCACAAGAGCGACGTCGGAGGCGTGCAGCTCGATCTGCAGGACGAAGCGCAGCTGCGCCGCCGCGGCGCGGCGATGCTGACGCGGGTCGGCGAGCTCGCCCCCCAGGCCCGGATCGAGGGCTTCACCCTGCAGCGGATGTGCCGCCGCCCCGGTGCCCTGGAACTGATCCTCGGCATGACCGAGGATCCTCAGTTCGGGCCGGTGCTGCTGTTCGGCGCCGGCGGCACGGCGGTCGAGGTTCTGGGCGACAAGGCGCTGGCGCTGCCGCCGCTCAACCTCGCCCTCGCCCGGGCGACCATGGCCGAGACGCGGATCCACCGCCTGCTCGAAGGCTACCGCGACACGCCGGCGGCGGATCTGGAGGCGATCGCTCTCTGCCTGGTCAGGCTGTCGCAGCTGACCGCCGATCTGGCCGAGGTCGCCGAGATCGACGTCAATCCGCTGCTCGTCGATGCCGCGGGCGCGATCGCGCTCGATGCCCGGATGCGGGTGCGGCGCGCGGTGCGTCCGGGGACCGCCCGGCTGGCGATCCGCCCCTACCCGCGGGAGCTGGAGCGCCGGGCCGTCCTGCAGGACGGGAGCGAAGTACTGCTGCGGCCGATCCGCCCCGAGGACGAGCCGGGCCTGCGCAGTGCATTCCGGAAACTGACGCCGCGCGACGTCCGCTTCCGCTTCTTCAACGTGATGGGCGAGCTGTCGCATGAATTGGCCGCGCGGCTGACGCAGATCGACTACGACCGTGAGATGGCGCTGATCGCCCAGGCTGCGGAGCGCCAGGACGATATCTGGGGGGTGGTCCGCCTGGCCGCCGATCCCGACGGCGAGGCGGCCGAGTTCGCCATCGTGGTGCGCTCCGACCGTCAGGATCTGGGCCTCGGCCGCCTGTTGATGCAGGCCCTGCTCGACTACGCCCGGGGCCGCGGCATCGGCCGGCTCTGGGGCAGCGTGATGCGCGAGAACACTGGAATGCGCGACTTGGCCGTGGCGCTGGGTTTCACCCTGGAGGACAGCCCGGACAGCGGACAGACCCTGCGCGCCACGCTCGAGCTGCGGCCGCCGACCCGCTAGAGCCCGATCGGATCAGGCGTGGGCGGACGGCCGGTCGAGGGCGTAGCCGGCCGAGCGCACAGTGCGAATCAGGTCCTGGTCTTCCGGGCCGTTGAGCACCTTGCGCAGGCGCCGGATGTGCACGTCGACGGTACGCAGCTCGACGTAGACGTCGCGGCCCCAGACGGCGTCGAGCAGCTGCTCGCGGGAGAACACGCGCCCGGGATGCTCCATCAGGTAGCGCAGCAGCCGGAACTCCGTCGGTCCGAGATGGACCTCACGGCCGTTGCGGTAGGCCTTGTAGGCGGGGATGTTCATGACGAGATCTTCGAACTCCAGCATCTCGCTGGAGAAGGAGGGCTGGGTCCGGCGCAGCACGGCGCGCATCCGCGCGATCAGTTCGGCGGGCGAAAAGGGTTTGGTGATGTAGTCGTCGGCGCCGCTGTCGAGACCGCGCAGTTTGTCCGTTTCCTCGCCGCGGGCGGTCAGCATGATCACCGGAGTGTCGCGGGTATCCGGCGCCCGGCGCAGCTGGCGGCAGACCTCCAGCCCGCTCATCAGCGGCAGCATCCAGTCGAGCAGGATCAGATCCGGCGTCTCCTCGCGGGCAAGCACCAGGGCTTCCTCGCCGTCGGCGGCGTGGACGAGGCGATAGCCCGCGGCCTCCAGGTTGTAGCGCAGCAGGGTGACCAGGGCTTCTTCGTCTTCGACGAGGAGGATCAGCGGCTTTCCGGTCATGATTCTACTCTACTCCTGCTCGTCTTCCGGGGACACGACGGCGAAGGACGAGGTATCGCCCTTGGGCCGCGCCTCCTCGATGGTCGTGCCTTCGACCAGGAAGTGAATCACCTCGGCGATGTTGGTCGCGTGGTCGCCGATCCGCTCGATGTTCTTGGCGATGAAGATCAGATGGGTGCAGGGCGTGATGTTGCGCGGGTCCTCCATCATGTAGGTCAGCAGCTCGCGGAACAGGCTGGTGTACATTTCGTCGACCTCGGCGTCGCGCTTCCAGACCCGCATCGCAGTCCCCGAGTCGCGGTTCACGTAGGCGTCGAGAACGTCCTTGATGTTGGTCTGCACCAGCCGCGCCATGCGCGGGATCGACCCGGCCGGCTCCATCGAGGGCAGCTGGTTGAGCGCCAGCACGCGCTTGGCGACGTTGGCGGCGTAGTCGCCGATCCGCTCCAGGTCGCTGGAGATCTTCAGCGCCGAAACCACCACCCGCAGGTCGCCGGCCATCGGCTGGCGCAGCGCCAGCATGTGAATCGAGGTGTCGGAGATCGCGGTTTCCAGATCGTCGATCTCCTTGTCGCTCTGCACCACCTTGGCGGCGAGCTCGCTGTCGCGCCGCCTGAGCGCCTCGACCGCGGAGGCGAGCAGGGATTCCGACATGCCGCCCATGCGCACGATGGTCTTGGTGAGCCGCTCCAACTCCTCGTCGAAGGACTTGACGATGTGTTCGCTGCTTCCGCCTGGCACCTGTTGGTTCCTCCTTGCTGCGCGCCGGCCTCAGCCGAAGCGGCCGGTGATGTAGTCCTGGGTCCGCTGGTCCCGGGGATTGGTAAAGATGTGATCGGTGTCGCCGGTTTCCACCAGAACGCCGAGGTGGAAGAAGGCGGTGCGCTGCGAAACGCGCGCGGCCTGCTGCATCGAATGGGTGACGATGACGATGGTGTAGTCCTGACGCAGCTCGTCGATCAGCTCCTCGATGCGCGCCGTGGCGATGGGGTCGAGGGCGGAGCAGGGCTCGTCCATCAGCACCACCTCGGGATTGACGGCGATGGCCCGGGCGATGCAGAGCCGCTGCTGCTGACCGCCGGACAGGCCGGTGCCCGGCTGGTCGAGGCGGTCCTTCGCCTCCTCCCAGAGGCCGGCGCGGCGCAGGCTCTGCTCGACGATCCGGTCGAGCTGCTCCTTGCCGCGCGCCATGCCGTGGATCCGCGGACCGTAGGCGATGTTGTCGTAGATCGACTTCGGGAAGGGATTGGGTTTCTGGAACACCATGCCGACCCGGGCGCGCAGCTGAACCACGTCGAGGCCGCGGTGATAGACGTCTTCGCCGTCGAGGGTGATGTCGCCTTCCACCCGGCAGCCGTCGATCACGTCGTTCATCCGGTTGAGACAGCGCAGGAAGGTCGACTTGCCGCAGCCCGAAGGGCCGATCAAGGCGGTGACCTGGTGCGCGCTAATGTCCAAATCGACATCGAACAGCGCCTGGGTGCCGCTATAGAAGACATTGACCTTGCGGCCGATCATCTTCGGCGTGCGGTTGTCGGCGACGGCTTCAGCCTGGGACATCGGTTCTTCTCCTTACCAGCGGCGTTCGAATTTTTTGCGCAGAATGACGGCGATTGCGTTCATCGTCACCAGGAAGCCCAGCAGCACCAGGATCGCGGCGGAGGTGCGCGAGACGAAGCCGCGCTCGGGGCTGTCGGCCCAGAGGAAAATCTGGGTCGGCAGCGCCGTCGCCGGCTCCATGATGCCGCCGGAGGCCGAGGTGATGAAGGCGTTCATGCCGATCAGCAGCAGCGGCGCGGTCTCGCCCAGCGCCTGTGCGAGTCCGATGATGGTGCCGGTCAGGATACCGGGGACGGCGAGCGGCAGCACGTGATGCCAGACCACCTGCTGACGCGAGGCGCCAATCCCGAAGGCGGCCTCACGGATCGAAGGCGGCACCGCCTTCAGCGCGGCGCGGGTGGCGATGATGATGGTCGGCAGGGTCATCAGCGAGAGCACCATGCCGCCGACCAGCGGCGCCGAGCGCGGCAGGCCGAAGAAGTTGAGGAAGACGGCAAGGCCGAGCAGGCCGAAGACCACGGAGGGCACCGCCGCGAGATTGTTGACGTTGACCTCGATCAGGTCGGTCCAGCGGTTCTTCGGCGCGAACTCCTCAAGGTAGATCGCCGCGGCGACCCCGGTGGGGAAGCTAATCAGAAAGCAGACCAGCAGGGCGTAGAATGAGCCCATGATCGCCCCGGCCAGGCCGGCGAGCTCGGGAAAGCGGCTGTCGGCGTTGAAGAACAGGCCCCAGTTGAAGGGCGCCGAGACCGCGCCGGTCTCGACCAGCTGGTCGAAGTAGCCGATCTGCAGGTCGTTGACCCGGCGCTGCTCCTCGGGAACGTCGCGGGGAATCGTGCCCTTGTAGAACTGGTCGAAGGGATCGGACAGCGGCAGGGCAAGCGTCAGTCTCTGCCCGATCAGCGCCGGATCCGCGACCACGCGGTCGCGCAGAATGTACTGGGCGCCGTTGCTGAGCATTTCATAGACGGCCCGCTCGTCAGCCTGCGGGATCGGCTCGTCGAACAGCGCCGCGAAGCCCGATCTGACGATGTCGCGATAGTTCCCCCGGTCCGGCGTGGCCGGGTCGATTTCCTCGGGGTCGATATGGACCTCCAGTGCGACCTCGGTCTGCACGAAGGCATGATGTCCGGTGGCGATCAGCGATGCGACCAGCAGGGCGAGCAGCCCCAGGGCCAGGAGGATCGCAGTCAGGCCATAGAGCCGCAGCCGCCGGTCGGCGGCATGCCGCCGCGCCACGCGCCTTGCGATGTCCAGCTGTGCGTCTTGTTCGGCGCTTTGCACTTGCGAGATCGCCATCAGTCGTACTTCTCCCGGTATTTCTTGACGGTGCGCAGCGCCACGATGTTGAGGATCAGGGTCGCCAGGAAGAGGACGAGGCCCAGGGCGAAGGCCGCCAAGGTCTTGGGGTTGTCGAACTCGGTATCGCCGATCAGCAGGGTGACGATCTGCACGGTGACCGTGGTGGTCGAATCCAGCGGGTTGAGCGTCATCTTGGCGATCAGACCCGCGGCCATGACCACGATCATGGTCTCGCCGATGGCGCGGCTGGCGGCCAGCAGAATGCCGCCGACGATACCCGGCAGCGCGGCCGGCAGCAGAACGTTCCTGATCGTCTCTGCCTTGGTCGCCCCCAAACCATAGGACCCGTCGCGCAGCGCCCCAGGGACCGCACCCAGCGCGTCGTCGGACAGCGAGGAAATGAAGGGGATGATCATGATGCCCATCACCGCGCCGGCCGCCAGCGCCGAGTTCGGCGCGACATCGAGGCCGATCATCGCCCCGATCTGCCGCATCGCCGGGGCGACGGTCAGCACCGCGAAGAAGCCGTAGACCACGGTCGGCACGCCGGCCAGCAGCTCGAGCAGCGGCTTGGCGACGGCGCGAAACCTGCTGTTGCTGTATTCGGACAGATAGATCGCCGAGAGCAGCCCGATCGGGGTGGCCACCAGCATGGCGATGCCTGCAATCAGGATGGTTCCGAGGAAAACCGGCACTGCGCCGAAGGCGCCGGCCCCGGCGACCTGATCGGCGCGCATCGCGATCTGCGGCTCCCAATTGAGGCCGAAAAGGAACTCCGAAACGGGGACCATCTCGAAGAAGCGGAAGGCCTCGAACAGCAGCGAGAGAACGATCCCCAGCGTGGTCAGGATCGCAACCACCGAGCAGAAGATCATCAGTCCGGACATCGTGAACTCGACGCCCTGGCGGGCGCGGAACTGCGGCGAGAGCCTGCTGTAGGTGAAGGCAAGCATGGCGCAGGCCAGCGCCGCAGCGCTCGCCAGCATGGCGCCTGACGACAGACCCTGCCAGGACTGCAGGCGCTCGGCCGCAGCGACCAGCTCGACCGGAGGCTGGCCAAAAATCTGGCCGCCGGCGATGCTTCTGATCTGGCTGAGGATCAGCGAGCGCTGGCTGTCGCTCAGCCCCTCGGTGACCTCGGCCGGTAGGCTGGCGAGCAGCAGGACGTCGATCGCGCCGTCCTGAAGGAATGTCCAGAGCACGACCAGCAGCAGGCTCGGAATGCCGACCCACAGAGCCACCAGATAGCCGTGATAGGCGGGCAGGGAATGCAGGGCGGCTGGCTTTTCGGCGGCTGCAGCCCAGGCGCCGGCGCGCCGGCGCGCACGAGATAGCCGAGCAGGCAAAGCACAAGGATTAACAGGAAGGATGTGCCGAGCATCGCGCGCGTCCGTTCACCGAGTTGTCATATTCCGAAGTAAAAAGCAGGCGCCGAGGGGGACCGCGGCGCCTGCTGTAAAGACTTAGTTGGTGTAGCGCGTCATATCAGCGCCGCTCAGGAGCTGGTCCTGAACTTCCTGGCGCTTGGCGTCGCCGAGCGGGATCAGGCCACGCTCGCTGAGATAGCCGCCGGGGCCCATGGCCTCCTCGGAAGCGTACTCGGCGATGAAGTCCTCAAGCCCGGGGATGACCCCACGGTGGGCATTCTTCACGTAGAAGAACAGCGGGCGGGCGATGCCGTACTCGCCGCTCTCGATGGTCGCCTCGTTCGGCTCGACGCCGCCCACGGAGACAGCCTTCAGCTTGTCCAGGTTCTCGTAGAGGAAGGAGTAGCCGAAGATGCCGTAGGCCGTCGGGTCGGAGTCGAGGCGCTGCACGATCAGGTTATCGTTCTCGCCGGCCTCGATGAAGGGACCGTCCTGCCGCATCCGCTGGCAGACTTCCTCCATCCGCTCCTTCTCCAGAGCCTTGACTTCGTCGAAGGCCTCGCAGCCCTCTTCCATCACCAGCTCGACCCAGGCGTCGCGGGTTCCAGAGGTCGGCGGCGGGCCGAGGACCTGGATCTTGATGTTCGGCAGGTCGGGGTCGATCTCGCTCCAGTTGGTGTAGGGATTGGCGACGATCTCGCCGTCGACCGGAACCTCGCTGGCCAGGGCCAGATAGAGCTGCGCCTTGCTGAGGTCGAAGGTCTCGCCCTGCCGCGACACGGCGAAGGACAGGCCGTCGAAGCCGATCAGGGCCTCGGTGATGTCGGTGACGCCGTTCTCGACGCAGAGCTCGTATTCCGACTGCTTCATGGCGCGCGAGGCGCCGGTAACGTCGGCATGCTCGGCGCCGATGCCCTGGCAGAAGATTTTCATGCCGCCGCCGGTTCCCGTCGACTCGACGACAGGGGCGGTTTGGCCGGACTTGGCCGAGAACTCCTCGGCAGCGGCTTGGCTGTAGGGGAAAACGGTGGAGGACCCGACGACTCGGATCTGGTCGCGAGCCTCGGCCAGCCCGGCAGTGCCGAGGGTGGCGGCGGCCGCGATGGCCGCGGCGGCGATGGATTTGTTGATCACGGTGATATCTCCCAAGATCGATGGATAGGCAGTGGTTTCGCTGGTGTCGTCTCGGCCGCGATAACGTTCGCCGCCACGGCCCTTCCTACGCTGGGACTGCAACGCTGATGTTACGAAAGCATGACGTTTTTATTACGGTCGCGGAGCTATTCACAGGGCGGCTCCCGGCGGCGCCGGCAGGTGGACCGTGAAAGTCGAGCCGCTGCCGGGCTGGCTGTCGATCATCAGCTGTCCGCGGTGCCGGTTGACGATGTGCTTGACGATGGCGAGGCCGAGGCCGGTACCGCCCAGCTTGCGCGAGCGCGCGGTGTCGACCCGGTAGAAGCGCTCGGTCAGCCGTGGCAGATGCTCGCGGGAAATGCCCTCGCCGCGGTCGCGCACCGCCACCACGGCGGAGGGGCCGGGCAGCCGCGCGGCTTCGCCGCCGGCCCGGGCGGTCACCGTGACCTCGGTGCCCTCGCGCCCGTATTTCAGGGCGTTGTCGATCAGGTTCTGGAAGACCTGGGCCAGCTCGTCCTTCTGGCCGATGACGCGGGGGCTGCCCTCGATGTCGAGGCGCAGCGTCATCTCCTTGGCCCGCGCCTTGATATTGAGCCCCTCGCAGACCGCACGCAGGACTTCGCCCAGGTCGGTCTCGCCCTTGGGCGGGCTATGCTCCTGCATCTCGATGTGCGACAGCGACAGCAGGTCCTCGACCAGCCGCGACATCCGCGTCGCCTGCTCCTCCATGATCCCCAGGAAGCGCTGCTGCGCCTCCGCATCCTCGGCGGCGGGCCCGCGCAGGGTCTCGATGAAGCCGACCAGGCTCGACAGCGGCGTGCGCAGCTCGTGGCTGGCGTTGGCGACGAAGTCGGCGCGCATCCGCTCGGCCCGGTACATCGCGGTCAGATCGTGCAGCGCCAGGATCGCCACGGTGCCGTCTAGCGCCGGGGGCGACAGCGGCACCAGCCGGGCCGAGAACTGGCGCTCGATCTCGCCGCGCAGGGTGAACTCGACGACCCGGCCATCCTCCCCGGCGATCGCCGCCTCGACGGCTTCCAGCAGCACCGGATCGCGCAGCACCGCCACCAGATCGCGGCCCTCGAGCCCGGCCCCGAACAGCTCCACCGCCGCCGGATTGGCGCGCAGCACCCGGTGCGCCCGGTCGAGCAGCAGCAGCGGATCGGGCAGGTTCGACAGGATCGCCTCGTTGCCGGCGATGGCGGTCTCCAGCTCGCGGCGGCGGCGCTGGCGTTCCTGGGTGGTCTGCACCAGGGTTTCGTCGAGGCCGGGGGCGAGCAGCGGGCTGCTGCCGCGGGGCGGCGACGGCAGCTCGGCCGCCGTGGAATGGCCGCGCAGCAGCTCCATGTAGCGCGCGACATTGCCCATGTGACGGAAGTGGTGCCAGAGCAGCCCGAGGGTCGCCAGCAGCACCGCTCCCGCCGCGAGCAGGGCCGGGAACCAGTTCAGCTCCCCAATAGCCGCCAAGCCGAGCAGTGCAAGCATGCCCGGTGCGGCGATCAGGATCGCGGCGAGGGGAAAGCGCCGCTGCAGTGTGGCGGGAGAGAACATCGAAAGGTCGCTTCCTCCACGGGCGGTAATAGTGCGCGGCGCTTCGGCCCGCTCCCGTGCTCGAGGCCGCCGTGTAGCAATAGCACTGCTTTGTTGTCGTCATATTTCCATGCCATGCTTTTTAGCATCACAGAACGCCCAGGGAGAAACCGCTATGTTCAAACGCAGCATTCAGGGACTTGCCATCGCCGTCCTGGCGATCGGTTTCGCCGCACCGGCGCTTGCCCAGCAAGGTGAGGAGGAACAGCGGCTCGATGCATTGATCGGAGAACTGCAGAGCCTGATCGAGCGTGGCGAGGAGAAGCGCGAAGCCGATCCCTGGTTCCTGCAGGACCTGAAGGATCTGGTGCGCAAGTACGACTGGCCCTGGCAGGTGGTGCTCTACGACCAGTCCTTCCTCGAGCTCGGCGACAACGACCTGCCGCCGGGCTGGAAGCCGCTCGAGGGGCGCTACCGCATGGAGCCCAACGCCGGCTACCGGACGATGGTCGAGACCCGGCCGGAGCAGCAGGGTCAGCGCAGCAACGAGGAGGTCGTCGGCGCGCTGGTCGGCACGCTGCTGAGCAATGCGCTGAACAAGAATAATAATAACAGCAGCAACAGCAGCTCCAATAGCCAGAGCCGCTACGCCAGCGCCCTCGCAGTGACCGAGATCGACCGGCAGGTGACCAATGCCTTCGCGCTGACCCTGCGGCTGTCGCTGCGCCCGATTGACAACACCCAGGGCAAGGTCGGCGTCGGCCCCTATCAGGGCGAGGCTACCGGCGGCGGCTACCGGCTCTACTATCTGACCGGATCGCAGCCCGGCGAACGCCGGTTCGAGCTGCTGCGCCGCTCCTCGCGCGGCACGGTCTCGACCATCGAGTTCTACGAGGGCGAGCTCGGGATCGAGGACGGGGAGGAGCATGAGATCCTCTGGACCCGCGACCGCGACGGCCGGATGACGGTTTCGCTCGACGGCCAGCAGATCATGTCGGCCACCGACAAGAGTTTCGGCGATCCCTTCGACGGCATGACCTTCATCAACACCGGCGGCGACGCCGCGGTCAGCTACATGAAGATCGAGGGAACCAGCTAGGCAACGCGGGGGAATCGCCATCTTCGCGCGCCGCATCGCATTTGCCGCCCTCCTTGGGCTGTGCTGGGCCGCCGTCCCGGCCACCGCCCCGGCCACCGCCGAGGAGAGCGGCAAGCTGGTGACGAGCGTCAGCTCCGTCTCCGCGAGCAGCGTCGTGAGCGGCAGCGGCGGCACGGTGTTCAGCAGCCGCAGCAGCGGCGGCAGTTCGCGGATGTCGAGCGGCATGGAGCTGGGCGAGGCCTTCGTCCTGACCCTGCGCATGACTTTGCGGCCCCTGGCCGGCGTCCAAGGCCGGGTCGCCATCGGCCCCTATCGAGGCGCGCCGCAGGACGGCGGTTACCGGCTGGTGATTCTGACCGGCGCCGGCGCAAGCGTCCCCGCCTTCGCGCTGGAACGACAGGATGCGGGCGGCGGAACCGAGACCCTGGCCACCTACGACGGCCCGCTGCGGATCGAGGACGGTCAAGAGCGGGAAATCCGCTGGACCCGTGACGGCGGCGGCGAGATGACGATCTCCATCGACGGCAAAGCGATCCTCTCGGCACGCGACCGCAGTCTCGCCGGCGGCTTCGACGGCGTCGTCCTGGTCAACAGCGGCGGCGACGTCGAGGTCGGTGCAATAGAGACCGAAGGCGCGGACTAGCTAGAAGAGGTGGTCGTTGACCGCGCCGTAGGCGGCCAATGCGGCGGCAGTCACCACCTCGTTGGCGGTGGCGCCCAGGGAGACGATCTGCGCCGGACGGGCGAGCCCGGTCAGCAGCGGACCGATCACCGTACCTACCCCCAGTTGCTGGACCAGCTTGGAGGAGATGTTGGCGGCGTGCAGTGCCGGCATCACCAGCACGTTCGCCGGGCCGGAGAGGCGGCAGAAGGGATAGAGCTCCTGCATCAGCTCGTAGTCGAGGGCGACGTTGACCTGCATCTCGCCGTCGTACTCGAAGCTGACCTTGCGGCCGTCGAGCACCTCGATCGCCTCGCGCACCCGCATCGCGCGCTCGCGCGGCGGATTGCCGAAGTTGGAGAAGCTGAGCAGGGCGACGCGCGGCTCGTGGCCCATGGCGCGGGCCTGGGCCGCCGACTGCTCGGCGATGTCGGCCAGCTCCTCGGCGCTCGGCAGCTCATGCACCGAGGTGTCGGAGATGAACACCGAGCGGCCGCGGTGGACCAGCAGGGAGATGCCGAAAACCCGCTTGCCCGGCTTGGCGTCGAGGGCCCGGGTGATGTCGTCGTAGGCGACGTTGAAGGCGCGGGTCAGGCCGGTGACCATGGCGTCGGCCTCGTCGCAGGCGACCATGCAGGCGGCATAGACGTTGCGGTTCTGGTTCACCATGCGCTGGCAGTCGCGGTACAGCGATCCGCTGCGCTTCAGGCGGTTGTAGAGGAACTCGGTGTAACGCTCGCGCGCCGGGGCGTCGTCCTGGGCGTTGACGATTTCGACGAACTCGCCGGAAAGCCCCGCCGCCTTGATGGTCTCGGCGATGCGCTCGCGCCGCCCGACCAGCACCGGGGTGCCGTAACCGTTCTGCTGGAAGGCATAGGCGGCGCGGATCGTCTTCTCCTCCTCGCCCTCGGCGAAGACCACCCGCTTGGGCTCCTCGCGCACCTTCTCGAAGATCGACTGCAGGCTCGCCGCGGTGGGGTCGAGCCGGGCCGAGAGGCGGTGCACGTAGTCGCCCCAGTTCTCGATGTTGCGCCGGGCGACGCCGGACTTCATCGCCGCCGCCGCCACGGCCTTGGGAATCTCGACGATCAGCCGCGGGTCGAAGGGCGCCGGGATGATGTACTCGGGGCCGTAGCGCAGCCGCCGCCCGGCGTAGGCCCGGTCGACCTCGTCGGGCACGTCCTCGCGGGCCAGGGCCGCCAGGGCCTCGGCGGCGGCGATCTTCATCTCCATGTTGATGGTGGTCGCGCGCACGTCGAGGGCGCCGCGGAAGATGTAGGGAAAGCCCAGCACGTTGTTGACCTGGTTGGGATAGTCGCTGCGGCCGGTCGCCATGATCGCGTCGTCGCGCACCTCGGCGACCTCCTCCGGGGTGATTTCCGGGTCCGGGTTGGCCATCGCGAAGATGATCGGGTTCGGCCCCATGGCGGCGACCATCTCCCGGGTCACCGCCCCACGTACGGACAGCCCGAAGAAGATATCGGCGCCCTGCATCGCGTCGTCCAGCGTACGCGCCTTGGTCTTGGCGGCGTGCGCCGACTTCCACTGGTTCATGCCCTCCTTGCGGCCCTGGTGGATCACCCCCTTGGTGTCGCAGAGCAGCACCTGGTCGTGGGGCATGCCCATGGCCTTGATCAGCTCGGCGCAGGCGATCGCCGCCGCGCCGGCGCCGTTGATCACCATGCGGCAGTCGGCCATCTCCCGTCCGGTGAGGTGCAGGGCGTTGATCACTCCGGCGGCGGAGATGATCGCGGTACCGTGCTGGTCGTCGTGGAACACCGGGATGTCGAGCAGCTCGCGCAGCCGCTGCTCGATGATGAAGCACTCCGGCGCCTTGATGTCCTCCAGGTTGATGCCGCCGAAGGTGGCGCCGAGGAAGCGTACGCAGTTGACGAACTCGTCGACGTCCTCGGTGGTGACCTCCAGGTCGATGCCGTCGATATCGGCGAAGCGCTTGAACAGCACCGCCTTGCCCTCCATCACCGGCTTGGAGGCCAGCGCCCCCAGGTTGCCGAGGCCGAGCACGGCGGTGCCGTTGGAGATCACCGCGACCAGGTTGCCCTTGGCGGTGTAGTCGTAGGCCTTGTCGGGATGCCGGGCGATCTCCTCGCAGGGCGCGGCGACGCCGGGCGAATAGGCGAGCGAAAGGTCGCGCTGGGTGGTCAGCGGCTTGGTCGGCGCGATCTCCAGCTTGCCCGGCCGCCCCTCGGCATGGAAGGCCAGCGAATCCTCGCGCAGGTTGACGCGGTTGTGCATCGCTCCCTCGCGCCTAGGATTCTTCGGTCCGGTAGGGGCGGGTGTGGACATGCACGTCCTCGGCCCCGTTGGCGCTCAGGATCGCGCGCGCCTTGGCCTGCCCGTCCGAATCCTCGGCCCAAACCCAGAGCAGCAGCGCCCCGGCCTCCAGGGCCTTGGCGAAGGCTTCGGTGTCCGGCGTCGCCTCGACTTCTTCCAGGGCCTCGCGCAGCGCCAGTCCGCCGATCCCGGCGGCCATCAGGCTGGCGATCATGGCGCCGACCGGCCCGGCGGCGACGGCGATGATCCCGGCGGTCGCCAGCGGGCCGATGTAGGTGACCTCGGAGGTCATGCCCGAGAGCACGTCCTGCCAGGCGCGGCGCTCGCCCTTGGCGGCCTCCAGGCTCTGGTGGGTGTCGAGCACCGAAAGCGCGTCGCGGGGAAACCCGGCCTTGCGCAGCGCCTCGACCGCGGCGGTGAATTCCTCGCGGCTGTCGAAGCGTCCGACGACCTCGGTGACCTGGGTGGGCGTTTCGGGGGTGGGGGTCTCGTTCACGTCAAGCGGCTCCCGGCCAGGGGTTGGAGTCGTGGTCGCAGCGGTGAAACCGAGGGCATGCTAGCCCCGCCGCCGCGCGCTTCACAATCTCTAGCGGGGAAAGCCGGCTTTGGCCAGCGCGCGTCTGGTTGCGCCGCGGCGGCTTTGCTACTCTGCCGCCCAACCGTCTCACTCAGGTGGCCCGTGCCCGACGACTCCAAATCCCCCGCCGCAACGCCTTCCGCCGCGCCGGCCACGCCGATGATGGCGCAGTACCTGGAGATCAAGGAGGGTCACAGCGACTGCCTGCTGTTCTACCGCATGGGCGATTTCTACGAGATGTTCTTCGACGACGCGGTCGCGGCGGCGGCGGCGCTCGACATTACGCTCACCAAGCGCGGCCAGCACGGCGGCGACGACATCCCGATGTGCGGCGTGCCGGTGCACGCCGCCGAGGCCTATCTCTCGCGCCTGATCCGCCAGGGTTTCAAGGTCGCGATCTGCGAGCAGATGGAGGATCCGGCGGAGGCCAAGAAGCGCGGCAGCAAATCCGTGGTCAAGCGCGAGGTGATCCGCCTGGTGACCCCCGGCACAATTACCGAGGACGAGCTGCTCGACGCCCGCGCCCACAACTATCTGGCGGCGTTGACCGAGGCCGGCGGCGAACTGGGCCTCGCCTGGCTCGACATCTCGACCGGCGACTTCGCGGTCGAGGCGCTGACCGCCGCGGTGCTGCCGGCGGCCCTGGCGCGGCTCAACGCCGGCGAGATCCTGCTGCCTGAACGGCTGCTGCAGAAGCCCGAGCTCTATGACGTCCTGGGCGAGTGGAAGACCCGGCTGTCGCCGCTGCCCTCGGCGCGCTTCGACAGCGAGAACGCCAAGCGGCGCCTGGAGCAGGCCTTCGACGTCAAGGCGCTGGACGCCTACGGCGACTTCGGCCGGGCCGAGACCGCCGCCGCCGGGGCGCTGATCGACTACCTGGAGTTGACCCAGAAGGGCCGCCTGCCGCATCTCGCGCCGCCGCGCCGTCTGGCCCGCGGCGAGGTGATGGAGATCGACGCGGCGACCCGGCGCAACCTGGAGCTGACCCAGGCGCTGGCGGGAGGGCGCAAGGGCTCGCTGCTCGCCTGCATCGACCGCACGGTGACCGGCGGCGGCGCGCGGCTGCTGGCCAGCCGTCTCGCCGCGCCGCTGACCGCGCGCGCCAGGCTGGAGGCGCGGCTCGACGCCGTCGCCTTCTTCCTGGAGCAGCGCGATCTTTCGGATGGTCTGCGCAAGACCCTGCGCGCCGTGCCGGACGTGGAGCGGGCGCTGTCGCGCCTCACCCTGGGGCGCGGCGGCCCGCGCGACCTGGCCGCGGTGCGCGACGCCCTGGCCGGCGCCGCCGGAATCCACGCGGCTCTGGGTGCTGGCAAGTGGCAGCTGCCCGAGACGGTCAAGACCGCGCGCCAGGCGCTGGGGCCGCATCAGGTGCCGATCGAACGGCTGACGCGCGCCCTGGCCGAAGACTTGCCGCCCCAGGCGCGCGACGGCGGCTTCATCGCGGCGGGCTATTCCGAGGATCTCGACGAGCTGAAGGCGCTGCGCGACGAGAGCCGCAAGCTGATCGCCGGGCTGCAGAAAAACTACGCCGAGGACACCGGGATTTCCTCGTTGAAGGTGCGCCACAACAACGTGCTCGGCTACTTCATCGAGGTCACTGCCGCCAACGCCGGCAAGATGCCTTCCGGCGCGGAGAGCCTCTACCTGCACCGTCAGACCCTGGCTTCGGCGATCCGCTATACGACGGTCGAGCTTTCGGAGCTGGAGAAGAAGATCTCCTCGGCCGCCGACAAGGCGCTGGCGTTGGAGCTGAAGCTCTTCGAGGACCTGGTCGGCGAAGTGACGGGCCGCGCCGGGATGGTGGCCGCCGCGGCACTAGCGCTGGCCGAGCTCGATGTCGCCGCGGCGCTGGCGGCGCTGGCGGCGAGCGAGAACTGGACCCGGCCGAAGCTCGAGGACTCGACGGTCTTCGAGATTCGCGGCGGGCGCCATCCGGTGGTCGAGGCGGCGCTCAGGGCCGATAACACCACGCCCTTCGTCGCCAACGACTGCGATCTCACCGGCGCCGGGGAAAAGCAGGGCCGGCTGTGGCTGGTCACCGGTCCCAACATGGCCGGCAAATCCACTTTCCTGCGCCAGAACGCGCTGATCGCCCTGCTCGCCCAGATCGGCGCCTACGTGCCGGCTGCGGAGGCGCGGATCGGCCTGATCGACCGCCTGTTCAGCCGGGTCGGCGCCGCCGACGACCTGGCCCGCGGCCGCTCCACCTTCATGGTCGAGATGGTCGAGACCGCGGTGATCCTCAATCAGGCGACGGAACGCTCGCTGGTGATCCTCGACGAGATCGGCCGCGGCACCGCGACCTTCGACGGCCTCTCGATCGCCTGGGCCTGCGTCGAGCATCTGCACGAGGTCAACCGCTGCCGCGCCCTCTTCGCCACCCACTACCACGAGCTGACCGCTCTCGCCGCCAAGCTCGCCGGTCTGACCTGCCACGCGATGCGGGTCAAGGAGTGGGAGGGCGACGTGGTCTTCCTGCACGAGGTGGCGGCAGGCGCCGCCGACCGCTCCTACGGCATCCACGTCGCCAAGCTGGCCGGCCTGCCGGCGGCGGCGCTGGCGCGATCCGAGGAAATCCTGAAAGTACTGGAGCAGGGCGAGCAGGCCGGCGCCCTGACCCGCCTCGCCGACGACCTGCCGCTGTTCTCCGCCGAGGCGAAGAGAGCCGCGCCGGCCGCCAAGATCTCCGCCGTCGAGGCGCGCCTGACGGGGATCAACCCCGATGAGCTCTCGCCCAAAGAAGCGCTGGAACTGCTCTACGAGCTGCGGCGGCTTGCGGAGAAGGATTAGGGCGGCGGCGCGCGCAGCTCCAGCACCCGGGAATCCCCAACGATATCCCGGTAGCGGACTTCGATGCGGTAACTGCGCCAGCTTTCGGCGTAGCCTGCCGGGTCGGGCAGCGGCAGAACGCCGGAGAGCAGGGTGCGCCGGCCGCTCTCGCGCTCCGGCAGCTTGCGGAAGAGATTGCTGAGGTCCAACGACATGCCGATGCCGAAGTTGCCGCTGGAATCGCCGGAGATACCGACCGTCGGGCGGCCCCGATCGCCGCTGCGCTCGACATAGGCGCGCTGGAACTCCTTCGTCCGCGCCACCTCGCCCTCGGGGCCGATCAGGGCATAGGCGGTGACCTCCTGGCCCGGCGGCACCGCGGCCACCACTTCGATGGCGTCCTTGCCCGGCGAGAGACCGCTGTCGGCCTGCAGGATCGAGGGTGGCGGGTCCGGCGGCGGCGCTGGCGGGCGCAGGTCGTCGCCGCGCCCGGCGCGGCCGCAGCCGCCGAGCACAATCGTTAGCGCCAGGAGAAGAGCGAGGGCGGCCGCTGTTCTCACTGCTTGTCCGCGCTGCGCGGCCGCGGCGTCGGGATCGTCAGAACGTGCGCGCCGCTGTCGTCGGCGTAGTGCACCTCCAGCCGGTAGTCCTGCCAGAGCTGCAGGTAGTGGATCGGCTGGGGAATGGCGATGCGCCCGACGGTCGTGGTCTCCTCGCTGGCGACCCTTTCGTCGTCGTCGCCGGAGAACAGCGTGCCGAGATTGATGCCGATGCCGACCCCGGTGCCGACGCGGCCGCCGCTGCCGACGCCCACGCCGACGCCGGTGCTGACGCCGCCGCCGCCGCCACGGCCGGTTTCGCGCACCAGGGTCTTGCGCTCCAGCTCGCTGGCCGCGACCTGGCTGCCGTCGGGATGAATCAGCAGAAAGTCGCTGACCCTCGCTTCCGGCGGGCCCGACAGGGTAACGCGGATCACGGCATTGTTCTCGATCAGCTCCGAAGTGGTGCCGTACTCGTCTGCGGCCGCCGGCGCTGCGCCCAGCAGACAGCCGAGAACGAACCCCTGCAGCAGGCGGTGAACACGCATGGCGTCTCTCCCAAGATTGGCGATCCTCTATGATATGGTGCCTTTGGCGCCGATGGCAGCCCCGCTAAGTGGAGCGGAAGAGCGTTACGGCGCAGGAGGAGATTCCATGATGGGGCTTGCCCCGGCACCGCGCAGCGCGCACCTCTAAGGCATCATGGCAAGTACGCTGCTCGAACGCGAAAGGGAACGCGCCGCCACCCCGGCGGTGACCCAGGCGAATCAGGAAGATCTGCGCCGCCACCGGCGTCTGGTGATCGACCGCAAGCGGCTGCAGGCGGAGATCGGAGCCCTGGTCGAGGAGGCGGAGAACGCCGAGGCCGCGCGGCCGCGAATTCTCGAGCATCTCAAGGACGCCCTCGCTAAGGGGCGCGAGGAGATCTATCGCCGCTTCGAGGAGGGCCTGCCCGGTCCCGAGGCGGCGGACCTGCTGTGCTACCTGGCGGATCAGGTGATCCGCGTGATCTACGATCATGCCGGCGAACGGCTCTACCCGCTAGGCAATCCCTCGACCTCGGAGCGCCTGGCCCTGGTTGCGGTCGGCGGCTACGGGCGCGGCGAGCTGGCGCCGGGCTCCGACATCGACCTGCTGTTCCTGCTGCCCTACAAGATCACCCCGCGCAGCGAGCAGGTGGTCGAGACGACGCTGTATTTCCTCTGGGATCTCGGTTTCAAGGTCGGCCATGCGACGCGTTCCGCCGACGACTGCATCCGCCAGGCCAAGGCGGACATGACGATCCGCACCAACCTTTTGGAGATGCGCTTCCTCTGGGGCGACCAGCCGCTGTTTCTCGACCTCAAGAGCCGCTACGAGGCCGAGGTTCAGCACGGCAGCGACTCCGCCTTCGTCGAGGCCAAGCTGGGCGAGCGGGACCGCCGCCACCGCCGCCACGGGGACGGCTCGCGCTACGCCCTGGAGCCGAATATCAAGGAGGGCAAGGGCGGCCTGCGCGACCTGCACACCCTGTTCTGGATCGCCAAGTACATCTACCACGTCGACGATGTCGGCGGGCTGGTGCAGAAGGGCGTGCTGACCCGCGCCGAGGTCAACCGCTTCGCCAAGGCCGAGGCCTTCCTCTGGACCCTGCGCTTCCACCTGCACCTGGCCACCGGGCGCCCGGAGGAGCGGCTGACCTTCGACCTGCAGCAGGAGATCGCGCCGTGGCTCGGCTACCTCGACCATGCCGGCAGCCGCGCCGTGGAGCGCTTCATGAAGCGCTACTTCATGGTCGCCAAGGACGTCGGCGACCTGACCCGGATTTTCTGCGCCCAGCTCGAAGCCAAGCACAACCGGAGGTCGCGCTTCCGCCTGCCGCTGCTGCAGCGCAAGCGTACTGTCGCCGGTTTCAAGCTGGAGGGCGACCGCATCACCGTCGCCAAGCCGGAGTCCTTCGCCGAGAAGCCGATCGACCTGCTGCGCATCTTCCTGGCGGCGCAGAATCACGACCTCGACATTCATCCCGACGCCCAGCGCTGGATCACCCAGAACCTGAAGCTGATCGGCAAGCAGCTGCGCGAGGACCCCAAGGCGAATCAGATCTTCCTCGACATCCTGACCCACGAGCGCGACCCGGAACCGCAGCTGCGGCGGATGAACGAGGCCGGGGTGTTCGGCCGCTTTCTGCCGGACTTCGGGCGGGTGGTCAGCCAGATGCAGTTCAACATGTACCACCACTACACGGTGGACGAGCACACCATCATGGCGATCGGCATCCTGCACGACATCGAGCAGGGCGCGCTGGCCGAGGAAGCGCCGATCGCGACCGAGGTGGTGCACAAGGTGCTCAACCGCAAGGTGCTCTACATCGCGGTGCTGCTGCACGACATCGCCAAGGGACGCCCCGGCGACCACTCGGAGGTCGGCGCCAAGCTCGCCCACAAGGTCTGCCCCCGGCTCGGCTTCTCCGAGGAGGAGACCGAGACCGTCGCCTGGCTGGTCCTGCACCACCTGAAGATGAGCGACATCGCCTTCAAGCGCGACCTCGAGGACCCGCAGACCATCGAGCGCTTCGCCGACCTGGTGCAGTCGCTCGAGCGACTGCGCCTGCTGCTGGTGCTGACCGTCGCCGACATCCGCGCCGTCGGGCCCAATGTCTGGAACAACTGGAAAGCGGCGCTGCTGCGCGACCTCTACTGGCGCACCGAGGAGGTGCTCTCCGGCGGTCTGGTGACCGAGGGGCGGGAACGCCGCATCAAGGCCGCCCAGGACGCGCTGCGCGCCGCGCTGGCCGACTGGCCGAAGAAGGAGGTCGCCCAGCACATCAAGCGCGGCTATCCCTCCTACTGGCTGTCCTGCAACACCGAGACCCATCTGCGCCACGCCCGGCTGGTGCGCGAAGCCGAGGCGCAGCAGCGCCCGCTGACCGTCGACACCCGGGTCGACCGCTACCGCGGGGTGACCGAGATCACCATCTACACCGCCGACCATTCCGGTCTGTTCAGCCGCATCGCCGGGGCGATCGCCGTGGCCGGCGCCAGCGTCGAGGGCGCGCGCATCTTCACCCTGTCCAACGGCATGGCGCTGGACACCTTCTGGATCCACGACGCCGACGGCGGGCCCTTCGACAGCGGCTCGCGCCTGGCCAAGCTGTCCTCGGCCATCGAGCGGACCCTCGACGGCCGGCTCAATCCCTCAACGGAGCTGAAGAAGAAGGCGCCGCGCCTGCCCTCGCGCTTCGAGGTCTTCACGGTGCGGCCCCGGGTGCTGATCGACAACAAGGCGAGCCGCCGCTACACGGTGATCGAGGTCAACGGCCGCGACCGCCCCGGTCTGCTGCACCGCGTGACCATGGCGCTGACCCGGCTCAACCTGGTGATCCACTCGGCCAAGATCACCACCTTCGGCGAGCACGTGGTCGACGTCTTCTACGTCCAGGACGTGCTCGGCGCCAAGGTCGAGAAGCGCGACAAGCTCAAGCGTATCGAAAAGCGCCTGATCGAGGCGCTCTCCGACCCCACCTGCGCGCCGGCGAAGCCGAAGCCCGTCAAGGGGGGCAAGCTTGCCCAAAGCGCGCCTGCCAAACCGTCTGGCACCACCTAGGTCTAGGCGCCGGGCGGGCTTTAGGCGCGCGAATTTTCTCCCCACAAAAGCCCGAATCTTCTAGAGACTGAGCGCCATGGCGCTGCTCAGATCCTTTGCCACCGTCGGCGGTTTGACCGCGGTTTCCCGGGTGCTCGGCTTCGTGCGCGACGTGCTGATCGCCGCGGTGCTCGGCGCCGGGCCGGTAGCCGACGCCTTCTTCGTCGCCTTCCGCTTTCCCAACCTGTTCCGCCGGCTGTTCGCCGAGGGCGCCTTCAACGCCGCCTTCGTGCCGCTGTTCTCGCGCGAGCTGGAGCAGCAGGGCCGCGAAGCCGCCAAGGCCTTCGCCGAGGAAAGCCTCTCGCTGCTGCTGTTCGCCTTGCTGGTGCTTGTCGCCCTCTGCATGGCGGGGATGCCCTGGCTGATGCAGGGCATCGCGCCGGGTTTCGCCGCCGATCCGGCGAAGTACGCCCTGGCCGTCGATCTGACCCGGATCACCTTTCCCTACCTGCTGTTCATGGCGCTGGTGGCACTGTTCTCCGGCCTGTTGAACAGCCTCTATCGCTTCGCCGCCGCCGCTGCCGCGCCGATCCTGCTCAACGTCTTCTTCATTGCCGCCCTGGCCCTGGTGATTCCGCTCTTCGATCTCGGCGCCGGCGATACCCCGGGCTATGTTCTGGCCTGGACCGTGGCGCTCGCCGGCGCCGGGCAGTTCGTGCTGCTGGTCATCGCCGCCGCCCGCGCGGGCATGCCGCTGCGGCTGCCGCGGCCGCGCCTGACGCCGCGCGCCAGACGGCTGATGAAACTGATGGGCCCGGGGATCCTTTCCGCCGGGGCGATGCAGATCAACCTGCTGATCGGCACCATCATCGCCTCGCTGCAGGCCTCCGCCGTCTCCTACCTCTACTACGCCGACCGGGTCTATCAGCTGCCGCTCGGCCTGATCGGTATCGGCATCGGCGTGGTGCTGCTGCCGGAGCTGTCGCGCCGCCTGCGCGCCGGGGCCGAGACCTCCGCCAACAACGCCTTCAACCGGGCGCTGGAGATCTCGCTGTTCCTCACCCTGCCGGCCACGGCGGCGCTGATCGTGGTCGCCGATCCCATCGTGGCGGTGCTGTTCCAGCGCGGCGCCTTCGGGGCCGAGGCCGCCGCGGCCACCGCCGCCGCCCTGGCCGCCTTCGCCACTGGCCTGCCGGCCTATGTGCTGGTCAAGGTGCTGCAGCCGCCCTTCTTCGCGCGGGAGGACACCGTGACGCCGCTCAAGGCGGCGCTGGCCACGGTTGCCGCCAATATCGCGCTCAGTCTGCTCCTCTTTCCCGCGATGGGCTTCCTCGGCCTGGCCTTCGCCACGGCGGCGGCCTCCTGGCTCAACATCGCCATTCTCGCCTGGGTGCTGCGGCGGCGCGGCCATGCGCCGCTCGACGCGCGCTTTCTCGCCCGCCTGCCGCGCATGCTGCTCGCCAGCCTGGCGATGGGCGGCGCGGTCTATGGCCTGAACCTGCTGCTCGTGCCCTGGTTCGCCGGCGCGGCTGAGCTGCGGATCGCCGCGCTGATCCTGCTGGTCGCCGGCGGCGCTGCGGTCTATGGGCTGCTCGCTTTGGCCCTCGGGGCGATCCGCCTGAGCGAGATCGGCGACGTCCTGCGCCGCCCTCCGCGGACTTGACCGCTTCCACGGGAGCGGCGATAACCGCCGCCCGCACAGCAACCCTTGCCAGCAAGAACGAACGATGAAGCGCATCTTTTCCGGCGTGCAGCCGACCGGCAATCTTCACCTGGGAAACTACCTCGGGGCGATCCGCAACTTCGTCGGCCTGCAGGACGACTACGACTGCATTTACTGCGTCGTCGATATGCACGCCATAACCGTCTGGCAGGATCCCAAGGAGCTGCAGCGCAACACCCGCGAGGTGACCGCCGCCTATCTCGCCGCCGGGATCGATCCGCAGCGCTCGATCATCTTCAACCAGAGCCAGGTCGCCGCGCACGCGGAGCTGGCCTGGATCTTCAACTGCGTGACGCGGATCGGCTGGCTGAACCGCATGACCCAGTTCAAGGACAAGGCCGGCAAGAACCAGGAGAAGGCCTCGAGCGGCCTCTACGTCTATCCCAATCTGATGGCCGCCGACATCCTGGCCTACAAGGCCACCCACGTGCCGGTCGGCGAGGACCAGAAGCAGCACCTGGAGCTGGCGCGCAACATCGCCCAGAAGTTCAACCACGACTATGGCGTGGAGTTCTTTCCGGTGATCGATCCCTTGATCCTGGGGGCCGCCACCCGGGTGATGTCGCTGCGCGACGGCAGCCGGAAGATGAGCAAGTCCGACCCCTCGGAGATGACCCGCATCACCATGACCGACGACGCCGAGGCGATCGCCCGGAAGATCAAGAAGGCGACCACCGACGCGGAGCTGCTGCCGGGACCCGAGATGCTGGCGGAGGACGGCAGCCTGCCGGAGGAGGTCCGCAAGGCCCGGCCCGAGGTCTTTAACCTGCTCGGCATCTATGCGGCGCTTAGCGACGAGTCCTGGGCCCAGACCCTGACCCGCTTCGACGGCCAGGGCTTCGGCGCCTTCAAGCCGGCGCTGGCCGAACTGGCGGTGGAGAAGCTCAGCTCGATTGGCGACGAGATGAACCGGCTGATGGCCGATCCCGGCCATGTCGATTCGGTGCTGCGCGCCGGGGCGGAGAAGGCGCGGGCGCGCGCCGAGCCGATCCTGCGCGAGGTGCAGGACATCGTCGGTTTCCTGCGCCCCTGAGCGGGCGGCTTTCTTGCCGCGCCAGTTAACGCTCGGTCTTGTTCATTTACCTGTGAAAAGAGGCGCAACGCGTTGATGTTTCGCACAGGCGGGCGTAAGGTCGAGTCGTAAGCCCCTTTCGGGTCGGAAGCGGGTTCGGGTTCAACAGGTGACCTTACATGCGTCAGGCACTATCCGCAGGACGGCCCAGGAGGCCGTGGCCGCAGCGGGGAGGAGTCTGTGCGTACGCCCTGCGGCGCTGCGCCCGGGACGCCGCTTGCATGGCCGCGGGCTGAGAGCGCGGCCATGCAGATCTACCTGCCGATCGCCGAAGTCTCCCTCGATGTCTTCCTGCTGTTCGGTCTCGGCGGGCTGATCGGCTTTCTCTCCGGCATGTTCGGCGTCGGCGGCGGCTTTCTGATGACGCCGCTGCTGATCTTCATCGGCGTGCCGCCGGCGATCGCCGTGGCGACCCAGGCCAACCACGTCGTCGCCTCCTCGGTTTCCGGCGTCTTCGCCCACTGGCGGCGCGGCAATGTGGACTTCCGCATGGGCGCGGTGCTGCTGGCCGGCGGTTTCGTCGGTTCGACCCTGGGCGTGACGATCTTCAGCCTGCTGCAGGGCCTTGGCCAGATCGACCTGGTGATCAACCTGTCCTACGTCGTGCTGCTCAGCGTCATCGGCACGCTGATGATGCTGGAGGGCGTACGCTCGGTGATGCGGCGGCGGCGCAAGGGCGGGCCGCGCCGTCTCCACGAACACAGCTGGGCGCATGGCTGGCCGCTGAAGATGCGCTTCCGCCGCTCGCGGCTCTACATCTCGGCGCTGCTGCCCTTCCTGCTCGGCTTTTGCGTCGGCATCATCTCGGCGATCATGGGTGTCGGCGGCGGGTTCATCCTGGTGCCGCTGATGATCTATCTGCTCGGCATGCCGACCTCGGTGGTGGTCGGAACCTCGCTGTTCCAGATCATCTTCGTGTCCGCCAACGTCACCTTCCTGCAGGCGACCCAGAATCAGACCGTGGACATCGTGCTGGCGCTGCTGCTGGTCGCCGGCGGGGTGATCGGCGCCCAGTTCGGCAGCCGCGCCGGGGCCAAAATGCCGGGCGACGTGCTGCGTATCATGCTCGGCGTGCTGGTCTTCGTGCTCGGCGGCAAGCTGCTCTACGATCTGGTGGCGACGCCGCCCGACCTCTATTCGATCTGGGTGCAGCAATGATCCGCCGCGCCGCCGCCGCCCTGATCCTCGCCGCCGCCCTGCTCTGGGCGCCCGGGGCCGCGCGGGCCGCCGATCTGGTCGCCGATCTTTCCGATCACCTGGTCGCCATCACCACCGGCTTCGCCGGCATCGATGTGCTGCTCTACGGCGCGGTCGGCGAGCCTGGCGATATCATCGTCGTGGTGCGCGGGCCGGAGCGCCGCACCACCCTGCGCCGCAAGAGCCAGGTCGCGGGGATCTGGATGAACACCAATTCGATGGCCTTCGAACGGGTGCCGGTCTACTACGCCGTGGCCTCCAGCGGCCCCTTGAGCGAGATCGCCGCCGCCGGCGAGCTCTCCCGCCTGCAGATCGGTGTGGAAAATCTGCGGCCGTCGCCGCTATCGATCGCCTCGGCCAACATCGTCGCCGACTGGCGCGCGGCGCTGATCCGCAACAAGCAGCGCGCCGGGCTCTATGTCCGCCGGGTCGGCTCGGTCAGCTTCCTCGCCGACACGCTGTTCCGCACCAAGATCCACTTCCCGGCCAACGTGCCCACAGGAATCTACCTGGCCGAGGTCTATCTGCTGCGCAACGGCCTGGTGGTCGGCGCCCAGACCACGCCGCTCAACATCCGCAAGGCGGGCACCGAGGCCGATCTCTACGACTTCGCCCACGAACAATCGGGACTCTACGGCCTCGTTGCCGTATTCCTGGCTCTGATGGCAGGATGGCTCGCCCATCTCGCCTTCCGGCGGGACTGATCGCAGCAGCCAGCCTGGAGCGCAATCCAGCAGGGAGCAGCATGAGCGACAAGGACACAGCTGAGACGCCAGCCCCGGCCAGAAGCGTCGACGGGAAGGAACGAATCTTCCTGATCGTCGTCGACGACAGCGAGGAGATGGAGATCGCCCTGCGTTTCGCCTGCCGCCGCGCGCGGCATACCGGCGGACGGGTCGCCATGCTGCACGTGGTGGAGCATTCGGAGTTCCGCGGCTACCTCTCGGTCGGCGACCTGATGCAGGAGGAGGCGCGCAACGAGGCGGAGCGCCTGCTGCAGAAACTTGCCGCCCGGGTCAACGAGCTGGCCGGCGCCATGCCGGTGCTCTACCTGCGCGAGGGGAATCGCCGCGACGAACTCCTCAAGCTGGTCGAGGAGGAGCCCTCGATCTCGATCCTGGTGCTCGGCGCCAGCACCGGCAAGGGCGGCCCGGGGCCCTTGGTATCCGCCCTGACCGGCAAGCTGATGGGGCAGATGAACCTGCCGATCACCATCGTCCCCGGCAATCTTTCCGACGAGGCGATCGACGCCATCAGCTAGGCCGCAGCGCAGCCGCTGCGGCTGGCGCGCGGGTCTGCCATGCGCGCAGATGCCTTGAAGTTGCCACAAGACGGGCCTATCTGAGTTGCCAGCAGGATACTGGAACCCGATTACGGAAGAGACGGATGTTCATCCAGACCGAACAGACGCCGAATCCCGCGACGCTCAAGTTCCTTCCCGGCCAGCCTGTCATGGGTGACGGGACGGCCGATTTCACGTCGCCCGAGGATGCCCGCCGCTCGCCCCTGGCTGAGCGGCTTTTCGGCGTCGACGGGGTGACCGCCGTGTTTCTGGGCTCCGACTTCATCACCGTGACCAAAACCGACGCCAAGGAGTGGTATCTCCTCAAGCCCTCCATCCTGGGCGTGGTCATGGAACATTTCGTCGCCAAGCGTCCGGTGATCCTGGCGGAACCGGCGGGCGGCGAGGCACCTGCGGACGACGGCGAGGACTCCGAGATCGTTCTACAGATCCGCGAGCTGCTCGACACCCGCGTCCGTCCGGCGGTCGCGCAGGACGGTGGCGATATCGTTTTCCAAGGCTTCGATCAAGGCGTGGTCTATCTGCACATGCAGGGGGCCTGCGCCGGCTGTCCGTCTTCAACCGCCACCTTGAAGATGGGCATCGAGAATATGCTCCGGCATTATATTCCGGAGGTTGTCGAAGTCCGCGCCGTCAACGGCTGAGTCTACAATCGGCCGACAGGCGAACAGGGAGTCGTGAGCGACTTCTCTGAAGCTATTCGAAGGTAAAACCGAAGATGAAATTCGAAGCTGGGGAAAGCCGCCCCAAACGCTGGATTCGTTCCGGTGCGACGGCCTTGGCCATCTGCGCCGGCCTGTCGCTGACCCTGGGCTTCGCCCTGCCCGAGCCGGTCGGCGACTACATGGCCCGCAAGGGGCCGGACTCGACGCAGCTCAGGGTTCAGCCCGGACTGCTGTCGGTTGCCGAAATCGTGCAGCCGCGCGACGTGGCCGATCTCGACACGGCCTTCCAGAACGCCAACTACTCCCTGCCCGACGTGCGCGAGGGACTGATCACGGTCCCGCGTCTCTACGTCACCGCGCTGCCCGCCGACTTCCTGGATGTCGCGCAGGTCGAGGAGCGTAAGGAACTTTTCATCCGTACCGTGCTGCCGCTGGTGCTGATCGCCAACGAGGAGCTGCGCAGCCAGCGCCGCCAGATGATCGCGCTGCTCGACGAATACGGGCGCGCTGGCGAGGTCGGCATCCTCGACCAGGCCTGGCTCGACGCGCTGACCGAACACTACAAGCTCAAGCATGGCCAGTACGACCTGCTGCGCCGCCGGATCGACGAAGTTCCGCCCAGCCTCGCGGTCGCCCAGGCGATCGTCGAAAGCGGCTGGGGCACCTCGCGCTTCGCCTTGGAGGGAAACGCGCTGTTCGGGCAGCGCACCCTGGACGGCGTCGAGGGCGCGATGATACCCGAGCTTGCCGCGGACGTGCGGGTCAAGGCTTTCGACGACCTGATGTCCTCGGTGCGGGCCTATATGTACAATCTGAACACCCACCCGGCCTATGCCGAGTTCCGGCAGCTGCGCGCCAAGCAGCGCAGCGAGACCGGGCGGGCCAAGGGCAGCGCGCTGGCCGGAACCCTGACCGACTATGCGGAGCTCGAGGATTACATCGCCCGCTTGCGCGCCCTGATCCGGATCAATGGCCTGGCCGCGCTCGACCGGGTCTATCTCTCGACCGGTGAGCTGGCGGAGCGGATCCTGCCGCCGGTCCTCACGCCGATCGACTACAGCCCGAACGAAGGCTGAGCGCCGGCCTCATTGGCCGCGATAGAACAGCCGCGCGTACCAGTACCAGCGTCCCTCTCCGGCGGGCAGCGTGCAGTTGACCCGCCAGCGGCCGCGTCCCGGGGCCGCCGCCATGGTCACCGTGACCCTGCGCGCCTGCACCGCCACCTGCGGTGTGGCGTCCCAGTTGGCGTAGCAGCGCAGCCGCTCGAGTCCGCCTGCTTTCTGGTCCACCGAAAAGGCGAAAGCGACGCCCGCATCCTGCTGCGGCAGCAGCGGACTTTCCGGCGTCTCCTCGGAGACCGGCAGCGGCAGGCTGTCGATCGCCAGGCGGAAGCGGTCGGGCTGGCCGTAAGTGGCATTCAGCACGAAGCGCGGCAGCGCGTAGCGCAGCAGGGGATCGCGCCGCGCCCGCGTCATGTCGATGGCGCCGGAGGGCTGGCTGAAGGCGAGATCGAAGCCCAGCTCGCGGATCAGCGCCAGGTTTTCCAGGTCGTATTCGCCGTAGGGGTAGGCAAAGAGCCTCGGCGCGGCGCCCAGTTCGGCGGCGAAGCGCGCGCTCCCGGCGAGGACGTCGGCGCGGTTCTCCGCCAGGCTCCGCCCCGGCATGTGCGGGTGGGAGCGGGTCTGGCTGCCTAGGCTGACCAGGGGGTCGGCGGCCAGTTCGCGCAGCTGATCCCAGGACATGAAACCCGCGCCGCCGCCGTCGATCGCCTCGGTCGCGGTGAAGAGGGTGAAGGGCAGACCGGCGGCGCGCAGCCGCGGCCAGGCCTCCCGGTAGACCGAGAGATAGGCGTCGTCGATGGTAATGACGACGCTGCGCTCGGGCAGCTGCGCGCCGCTTTCCAGGGCGGCGGCGACCTCGGGCAGCGGCAGAACCCGGTAGCCGCCCTCGGCGAGAATCGCCAGCTGCCGCTCGAAGAGATCCAGCGGCGTGTCGGTCAGACCGTAGGCAGGCTCGCCGAAGCGGTGGTACATCAACACCACGACGCTGTCGGACTCCGTCGCTTCCTGCGCCCTCGCCGGCGCGGCCGGCGCCGCGGCGCAGAACAGGATGAGACAGAGAAAAAGCCGTGACAGTCTAGAAAGCGGTGTGCACATGGCTAAGCGTTGGTTTGCAAAAAGCAGAGCTTAGGCAAGCGCGCGCCCGCGCGGCAACCGCCGAAGCCGAAACGAGGTGACCATGCTGGATGACCATGCGCTCGACCGCCTATTCCGCGAGGCGCGAACCCATACCCACTGGCGCGACATGCCGGTCGACTCGGAGCTGCTGGAGCGGATCTGGGATCTCGCCAAGCTGGGACCGACCAGCGCCAACTGCCTGCCGCTCAGGGTGCTCTTCGTGACCAGCCCGGAAGCCAGGCAGCGGCTGAAACCCTGCCTGGCGGAGGGCAACGTCGAACAGACCATGAGTGCGCCGGTCTGCGCGATCTTCGGTCACGACCTGGAATTCTATGAAAACCTGCCCCGGCTGTTTCCCCGGGCCGACGCGCGCTCCTGGTTCGCGGGCAAGGAAAAAGCGGCGGAGTCGACGGCCTTCCGCAACGCCAGCCTGCAGGCCGCCTACTTCATGCTGGCAGCTCGGGCCTGCGGCCTCGACTGCGGCCCGATGTCCGGTTTCAGCCAGAAGCAGGTCAACGAAACCTTCTTCTCCGGCACCGCGATCAGGGCGAACTTTCTCTGCAATCTGGGCTACGGCGAGTCCGCGAAGCTCGAACCGCGCCTGCCCCGGCTCGCCTTCGCCGAAGCCTGCGACGTGATCTGAGATGCCGCAGCCGCTGCTCGCCATCGATAGCGTCGGCGCCGCCTGCTCGGCGGCGGTCTGGCGCGACGGCGCCCTGGCGGCCAGCAGGCTGGAGGCGATGTCGCGCGGGCAGTCGGAACGGATCCTGCCGCTGGTCGAGGCGGCGATGCGGGCCGCGGCCCAGGACTACGCCGGTCTCGCCGCCATCGCCGTGACCACCGGGCCGGGCGGCTTCACCGGCGCGCGCATCGGTCTCGCCGCGGCGCGCGGCCTGGCGCTGGCCTGCGGCGTCCCGGCGATCGGGGTCGGCAGCTTTCTGGCCCAGGCCGCGGCGACGCTGGAGGAGGAGCGCCAGGGACGGCGACTCTGGGTCGCCCTGGACTCCCGGCGCGCGGAAATCTATCTCCAGGCCTTCTCCGCCAGCTTGGATCCCGAGGGCGAACCGCTGGTGTGCCTGCCCGAGGATATCCCGGCGGCGCTCGGCGGCGGCGCGGTACTGCTGTGCGGCGACGCGGCGGCGCGGGCGGCGGAGACGGCGGCGCGCGCCTGCGACCTTCTGGTCAGCGCGGCGCCAGCCCAGGCCCAGGCGGCGGTGGTGGCGCGGCTGGTGGCCGGCTGGCCGCTGCCGGCACCCGATGCGGCGCCGCCGCGGCCGGTCTATCTGCGCCCGCCGGACGTCACCCTGCCGCGTGGCGCGGGCGGAGGATGAGCGGCCAAGGCCTGCCGTCCGGGCGGCTGCGCCGCGCCGAGGCCGGGGACGCGCCGCGGCTGGCTGCGCTGCACGCCCGCTGCTTTCCCGAAGAGCCCTGGACCGCGGCATCCTTTCGCAGCCTGCTGGCGATGCCGGGCGCACTGGGGGCGGTTGTGGAGACGGAGGACGCGCTCGACGGCCTGATCCTGCTGCGCCGCGCCGCCGACGAAGTCGAGGTGATCGCCCTCGCCGTGGCCCCCGCCTCGCGGCGGTGCGGGCTCGGCCGCTGCCTGCTCGACCGGGCCTTGGCGAGGGCCGCCGAGGACGGGGCGCGGCGTGCCTTTCTCGAGGTGGCCGAGGACAATGCCGCCGCGCGGGGCCTCTACGCCGCAGCCGGCTTCCAGCTCTGCGGCCGCCGGCAGGCCTACTACACGCGGCGCGGCGGCGCGCGCTGCGACGCCCTGGTGCTGGCCGCGCCCCTGCCCTAGCCGCAGAAAGAGATCTTTCGACTTGGCGAAAAGCTCCGTGTAATTCTCCTCTAACTACAAGCGACGTGAATCCAGATATTTCAAAGTAATTCTCAATTAGAGAAAATTATTGATCTTCGTTATGCCGCTATCTATATAGTCATCCTCAACTCAAAGAGATTGGTGATTGGCAGGGATTTCATCAAAAAATGGCTGAAGAACCAAAACCCAGCGAGCTTTTGTCGCTGACGTCAAATATCGTCGCGGCGCATGTTGCGAACAACTCAGTTCCGGTGGCCGATCTATCGATCTTGATTCGCGACGTTTACAATACTCTTGCGAATGTCGGCGGCAGCGCGCCGAAAATCGAGGAGCGCCCCACCCCCGCGGTGCCGATCAAGAAGTCCATCGCTCCGGATCACATCATCTGTCTCGAGGACGGCAAGAAGCTGAAGATGCTGAAGCGGCATCTGAAGACGGCCTACAACATGACGCCCGAGGAATACCGGGAGAAATGGGGCTTGCCGGCGGACTATCCCATGGTCGCGCCGAACTACGCCAAGCAGCGCAGCCGTCTGGCCAAACAGATCGGCCTCGGCACCCGCGCGCGGCGCGGCTGACCGGGCCGAAAACTCCGTCTTGCGCCGGCTAGGGCGCGGCTCACGACGCACCAGCCGGGCGTCTTGGCAGTGTGGGCTTGCCTCACCAGATCGGATATAGTTCGCTCTGAAAAGGCAAGGCACATAGGAGTTGAAATGCCCGACAGGCTAGAAAAACTGTGCCAGGAAAAGGGGCTGAAGATGACCGATCAGCGCCGGGTGATCGCCCGGGTGCTGTCGGAGGCGGCGGATCATCCCGACGTCGAACAGGTCTATCAGCGCGCAACGGAGATCGATCCGAAAATTTCAATCGCCACGGTCTATCGCACGGTGAAGCTGTTCGAGGAGGCCAATATCCTCGAACGGCACGACTTCGGCGACGGCCGCGCGCGCTATGAAGAGGCGCCGGCGGATCATCACGACCACCTGATCGACGTGAGGTCGGGAGAAGTGGTCGAGTTCTACAGCGAGGAAATCGAGCATCTCCAGGAAAAGATTGCCAAAAAACTCGGCTACAGGCTGGTCGATCACCGTCTCGAGCTCTATGGAATCCGTCTCGACGCCAAGCCGAAGAAATAGCCGCGCCCTTCGGGGCGCCGCTCGGCAGCCGGGGCAGGTGGCAGTGCTGACATGGTTCTAGTCCAGGACAAGGAAGCCAGGCCGGTCGAGGTATGCGGCCGCAATCTCTTGATACGCCTTGCCGAAAGCGAGGAGGAGATCGAGGCGTCGCAGCGTCTGCGCTACCGTATCTTCGTCGAGGAGATGGCGGCGAAGGCCACCGACGCGCGCCGCGGCTCAGGCCGCGAGTCCGACTCCTACGACCCCTTTTGCGAGCACCTTCTGGTGTTCGATCTCGACCGCTGCACCGGGCCGCAGGGCGATGCCGCAGGGGTGGTCGGCACCTACCGCTTTATGCGCCGCGCCCAGGCGCAGGCGGCCGGCGGCTTCTATACCGCCGGCGAATACGAGATCGCGCGCCTCGAGGCGGTCGAGGGGGAGATCCTCGAGGTCGGCCGCTCCTGCATCGACAAGGATTACCGCGACGGCGCCACGATCCAGCTGCTGTGGAAGGGCATCAGCGCCTACGTCTTCCACTACGATGTGACCTTCCTGTTCGGCTGCGCCAGCCTGCCGAGCGTCAAGCCGGACGACCTCGCACTGCCGCTGTCCTACCTCTACCACAATCACCTGGCGCCCGAGGATCTGCGGGTCCGGGCGCGCCCGGAGCTCTATGTGGATATGAACCGCCTGGCGCCCGAGGACATCGAGCGCAAGGCGGCGTTGAAAACCCTGCCGCCGCTGCTCAAGGGCTATCTGCGTCTCGGCGGCTTCGTCGGCGACGGTGCCGTGGTCGACGAGGATTTCGGCACCACCGATGTCTGCCTGATCCTCAAGACCGACTGGGCGAGCGACCGCTACCGCAAGCACTATACCCGCGACGACGCGGCCAAGACCGGGGACGGCGATGGCTGACGCCCAGACCGCCAAGGCAACATCGGCGACCCGTTCGTTGAGCCGCCGCAAGGAGCCGGATGACAGCCGCCCCAGCAGCCGCCGGAGCGGGGAGATCGGCTCGCCGCTGATGTCCTTTTCCCGGTTGACGCTCTATCTCGGCTTTACCCTGCTGCTGCTGCCGGTGCAGATCGTGGCGGTGGCCCTGAAGCTGCCGCTCGCCAAGCGCCTGCCCTACTGGTACCACCGCCGTTGTCGTCGCCTGCTCGGCCTGCGCGTGGTGCGGCGCGGCCGGCAATCCCGGGAACATCCCACGCTCTACGTCTCCAATCATGTCTCCTATCTCGATGTCGCGGTGCTCGGCTCGCTGATCCAGGGCAGCTTCGTCGCCAAGGCGGAAGTCGCCACCTGGCCGCTGTTCGGCACCCTGGCGAAGCTGCAGCGCTCGATCTTCGTCGAGCGGCGGCCGCAGCGCGCCGCCGCCGGGCGCGACGAGATGACCAAGCGCCTGGAGGCCGGCGACGATCTGATCCTCTTTCCCGAAGGCACCAGCGGCGACGGCAACCGGGCTTTGCCCTTCCGCAGCGCCCTCTTCTCCGTCGCCGAGCAGCGCCCGCACGGCGCGCCGCTGACGGTGCAGCCGGTTTCGGTCGCCTACACCCTGCTCGACGGCTTTCCCATGGGCCGCTACCTGCGGCCGTTCTTTGCCTGGTACGGCGACATGGAGCTGGTCGGCCACATGTGGCAGGGCATGGGACTTGGCCGCCTGACCGTGGTGGTGGAGTTCCACCCGACGGTGACCATCGACCAGTTCGGCAGCCGCAAAGCCCTTGCCGAGCACTGCCACCGGGAAGTCAGCCAGGGTATCTCCGCGGCCTTGGTCGGACGCTCCCGCCGGCAGATTGCCGCCCGCGCCGAAAACAAGCCGCCTGCGTTGCCGGAGAGCGAGGCGGCGGAGTCCGCTGGCGGGTGAGCCGGGGCAGCGCGAAATGACCTCGATCCCCCGCGCGCGGCTGTCCAGCCGCGCCAAAGAAGTGCTAGACTGCCGCTCTCGCCACGCGAAGGCAGGAAAGGACAGGGCCCCGGCCTTGAACCACGATCACCGGCCGCGGTCCCGCGCCGCGGCATATCCCAGGCAGCGCCGCCATGGCGTGCTCCAGAACGGCGGTCTGAAGGGCGCTGCGCGACAGGCCTTGACTCCAGACCGCTTGGCGCGATTTATCCCCGCCCTGATCGTCGTTGCGCCGGCCGAAGGGAGCTTGGCGCCGGCGCAACCTGGCCAGCGGAGCCGTCTTGCCTAAGAAGCTTTTCATCAAGACCTACGGCTGCCAGATGAACGTCTACGACTCGGCGCGCATGGTCGATGTCCTGGCGCCGCTCGGCTATGCCCAGACGCAGAACGCGGAAGGGGCGGATCTGGTGATCCTCAACACCTGCCACATCCGCGAGAAAGCCAGCGAAAAGGTCTATTCCGAGCTCGGCCGCCTGCGCAAGCTGCAGCAGGCGCGCAGCGGCGAGGGCGGGCGTATGCTGCTGGCGGTGGCCGGCTGCGTCGCCCAGGCCGAGGGCGAGGAGATCCTGCGCCGCGCCCCGCAGGTCGATCTCGTGTTCGGGCCGCAGACCTATCACCGCCTTCCGGAGCTGGTCGGCCGCGTGCTGGACGCGCAAGGCGGGCGCGGCGTCGTGGATACAGATTTTCCGGCGGAGTCGAAGTTCGACTCCCTGCCGGAGGAGCACGCCGCCCAGGGTCCGGCGGCCTTCCTCTCGGTGCAGGAAGGCTGCGACAAGTTCTGCAGCTTCTGTGTCGTGCCCTACACCCGCGGCGCCGAGTTCTCGCGTTCCGCGGACGAGGTACTGGCCGAAGCCGGGCGACTGGTGGCCGGCGGTGCGCTGGAGATCACCCTGCTCGGCCAGAACGTCAACGCCTACCACGGCGCGGGACCGGACGGGAAAGACTGGGGCCTCGGTCGCCTGCTGCTGCGCCTCGCCGAGATCGAGGGACTGGAGCGCCTGCGCTACACCACCTCGCATCCGCGCGACATGGACGACGAGCTGATCGCGGCCCATGCAGAACCCAAGGTCATGCCCTTTCTGCACCTGCCGGTGCAGTCCGGCTCCGACCGGATTCTCGAGGCGATGAACCGCAAGCACAGCGCCGAGGACTATCTGCGCAGCGTCGAAAAGCTGCGCCGGTCGCGGCCCGATCTGGCCTTGTCCTCGGACTTTATCACCGGCTTTCCGGGCGAGCGCGACGAAGACTTCGCCGCGACCCTGCGGCTGGTCACCGAGGTCGGCTACGCCCAGGCCTATTCCTTCAAGTACTCGCCGCGCCCCGGCACCCCGGCGGCGGGGGCGGCGCAGCAGGTTCCCGAGGAGGTCAAGTCCGAGCGCCTGGCCCAGCTTCAGGAACTGCTCAACGCCCAGCAGCTCGCCTTCAACCAGGCCAGCGTCGGCCTACGGCTGCCGGTGCTGTTCGAGCGGCGCGGCAAGCGCCCCGGCCAGCTCGCCGGGCGCAGCCCGGCGATGCAAGCGGTGGTCGCCGCGGCGCCGGAACGGCTGCTCGGCCAGCTGGTCGAGATCGAGATCCAGGCGGCCCATGCCAACAGCCTGAGCGGCCGGGTGGTCCTCCACGACGACGAGGACCGCTATCTTTTCGAGGAGAGGGCGAGCGCTTGAGTTCGGCACCTAGACGCTCCGAACAGGGAGCGACCACCTTCATCGAATTCGACGACAACTCGCTGCTGCCGATGCTCTTTGGAGAACACGATCAGAATCTGGCCCGGCTGGAGCGGCATCTCGGCGTCTCGCTGGCGTCGCGCGGCAACCAGGTGGCGATCAACGGCGAACCGGACTCTGTCGAGGCCGCCGCCGGCGCGCTCTCCGCACTCTACACCCGGCTGCAGAAGGGCATGGCGGTGGACGATGCCGAGGTCGATGCCGTGGTGCGGCTCGGCCGCGACGCCGGCGAGGGCGAGGAGGCCGGGCCGGGGTCCTCCGCGATCCACACCGACGATCTGACCCTGGCGACCCGCAAGCGGCGGATCACGCCGCGCTCGCCGCGCCAGGCGGCTTTCATCAAGGCGCTGCTGACCCGCGAACTGGTCTTCGGCATCGGTCCGGCGGGTACCGGCAAGACCTACCTGGCGGTCGCCACCGCGGTGACCATGCTGATGGCCGGAAAGGTCGAGCGGATCATCCTGTCGCGTCCGGCGGTCGAGGCCGGGGAGCGGCTCGGCTTCCTGCCCGGCGACCTGAAGGAAAAGGTCGATCCCTATCTGCGGCCGCTCTACGACGCGCTGCACGACATGCTGCCCGGCGACCAGGTGAACCGACGGCTGGAGACCGGCGAGATCGAGATCGCGCCGCTCGCCTTCATGCGCGGGCGCACTCTGGCCAACTCCTTCATTATCCTCGACGAGGCGCAGAACACCACGCCGGTACAGATGAAGATGTTCCTGACCCGGATCGGCGAGAACAGCCGGATGGCGATCACCGGCGATCTCAGCCAGATCGACCTGCCGCCGCGCACTCCCTCCGGCCTGCGCGACGCGGTCAATGTTCTTGCCAACATGAACGACCTGTCCTTCATCCAGTTCACCGATGCCGACGTGGTGCGCCACAATCTGGTGACCCGGATCGTCCAGGCCTACGACCGGCATCACAAGACGGTCGGCGACGACATGGATATGTTCGACGGAGAGGAACCGAGAAGGCCATGAGGACGACGGCATGACCGGGACGGCGCGAAGTCCCGCCGGGGGGGGGCCGGTAAGCACTCTTGAGGGCGCCGCCAGGGGAGACAGCCTGGGCGAACCCGAGGACCCTTCGGAGAGTCCGATCGCCATCGACTGCGCACTGCGCTGCGCTGCCTGGGCCGCCAGTCTGCCCGAGGCGGAGGCCCTGGCGCGCCGCGCCGCGGCGGCGGCGCTGGCCGCGGGCGGCGTCGACCTGCCGCGCGGCGGCGAGCTCTCCCTGGCGCTCAGCGACGATGCCGAGCTGCAGATTCTCAACAAGGCCTACCGCGGCAAGGACGGCCCGACCAACGTGCTGTCCTTCCCCGGCGATCCCCTGCCGGAGACGGCGGGACAGCCCTACCTCCTCGGCGACGTGGTGCTGGCCCTGGGCGTCTGCGCCCGCGAGGCGGCGGCCCAGGGCAAGACCCTGGCCGATCATCTCACCCATCTCGTGGTCCACGGCGTGCTGCACCTGCTCGGCCAGGATCACGAGAGCGACGCCGAGGCGGCGCGCATGGAAGCCCTGGAGGTTCGAATTCTCGCGGGGCTCGGCATCGCCGATCCCTATGCCAGCGCAGCGCAGCGGGAAAGCCACGGGGAGACCGGCCGATGAGCCAGGCTTCCGACGGTTCGGCCGGCGGCAACGGCTTCTGGTCCTGGCTGCGCGGCCTGTTCAAGCCGCGCAACGGCGACTCCAAGCTGCGCGACACCATCGAGGAGATCATCGAGGAGATCGAGGAGTCCGAGGGCGAGGAGGAGGCCGCCACGCCGATCGGCACCCACGAGCGGGTGATGCTCTCCAACATCCTCAAGCTGCGCCACCTCACGGCCTACGACGTCATGGTGCCGCGCGCCGATATCGTCGCGGTGGAGGAGCAGACCGGCTACGAGGAGGTGCTGCAGCTGATGGCCGAAGGCGGCCACAGCCGCGTGCCGGTCTATCGCGGCACCCTCGACGAGGTGCTGGGCTTCGTCCACATCAAGGATCTGCTGACTTTCTCCGGCGCCAAGTCCCGCTTCAAGCTGAACAAGATCCTGCGCCCCCTGATCGCCGCCTCCCCCTCGATCCGGGTTATGGACTTGCTGCTGGAGATGCGCCTGAAGCGCATGCACATGGCCCTGGTGGTGGACGAGTTCGGCGGCATCGACGGCCTGATCACCATCGAGGATCTGGTCGAGGAAATCGTCGGCGAGATCGAGGACGAGCACGACGTCGCCGAGGGACCGAAGCTGCAGGTCCGCGCCGACGGCACCATGCTCGCCGATGCGCGGATGGAGATCGAGGAGTTCGAGAACGCCTACGGCCAGTTGCTCTCGGAAGAGGAACGCGAGGAGGACATCGACACCCTGGGCGGCCTGGTCTTCACCCTGGCCGGGCGGGTGCCGGCGCGCGGCGAGCTGATCGAGCACCCGGCCTCCGGCCTCGCCTTCGAGGTGGTGCAGGCCGATCCGCGCCGGATCAAGCGCCTGCGGATCCGCAAGTCCCAGCTGCCTGCCCCGGACGCGAAAGCCGCCAGGGGCAAGACGAAGTCGACGGGCAAGATTGGGAGAAGCGGCAGGGCATGAGCGCGACCGAAGGGCGTTTGAACCGGCTCGCGCAGGGCATCGCCGGTCTCGAGGGCTGGCGCGCCTATGGCCTGGCCTTTCTGCTCGGCCTGACCGCCGCCGCCGCTCTGCCGCCGGTCTATCTCCTGCCGCTGCTGATTCCCGCCTTCTGCGGCTGGGTCTGGCTGCTGGAGGGCGCGCAGCGCGCCAGGCAGGCCTTCTTCCTGACCCTGATCTTCGCCAGCGGCTTCTTCGTCGCCGGTCTCTACTGGGTCGGCATCGCCATGACCGTGGACCTTGCCAAGTTCGGCTGGTTTCTGCCGATCGCGGTCGGCGGACTCTCGATCCTGCTGGCGATCTTCCACGCCTTGACCGTGACCCTGGCCTGGATCGCCGGGTTCCGGCTGCAGCTCGGTGCGCCCTCGCGGGTGCTGCTCTACGCGCTGGCCTGGCTGATCGCCGAGTGGCTGCGCTCCTTCGTGCTCTCCGGCTTCCCCTGGAATCAGCTCGGCTCGGTCTGGACTTTCCATCCCCTGCCGATGCAGGGCGCCGCGCTGCTCGGCATCTGGGGGCTGTCGCTGGTCACCCTGCTGGCGGCGATCTCCCCGGCGATGCTGGCGTTCCGGGAGGAGGCGCCGCGCGCCAGGCTCGCCTTCATCGCCGGCTGCTACGGGCTGCTCGTGCTGCTGCTCGCCGGCGGCGGACTGCGTCTCGCCCTGGCGCCGGAGCCGGGAACGGCGATGGTGCCCGACGTCCGCTTCCGCCTGGTGCAAGCCAGCATTCCGCAGAAGGAGAAGTGGGACGGGCGCAAGCGCGAGGAGCACCTGCAGCAGCAGTTCGCGCTGACCACCGGTCCCGGCATCGAAGAGATCACCGACGTGATCTGGCCGGAAACCGCAATCCCCTACCTGCTGCGCGATACCGACAAGCTCGGCGGCCTGACGGCGCTGCTGGCGCCCGAGGGCGGCCTGTTCATCGCCGGCATGCCGCGTATCGTCGATGCGCCGGAAGGCAGCGACCAGGCTCCGGAAATCTTCAACTCCCTGCTCGCAGCCAACCGCGCCGGGGAGATCCAGGCGATCTTCGACAAGTTCCATCTGGTGCCCTTCGGCGAGTATGTGCCCTTCCGCTCGATCGTCTCCATGGCCAAGCTGACGCCGGGCAATCTCGACTTCACGCCGGGGCCGGGGCCGCAGACTCTGAGCCTGCCCGGCCTGCCCCCGGTCAGCCCGCTGATCTGCTACGAGGTGATCTTCTCAGGCGAGGTGGTGGAGGCCGGGGCGCCGCGGCCGCGCTGGTTCCTCAATCTCACCAACGACGCCTGGTTCGGCGATTCCAGCGGTCCCTACCAGCACTTCGCCGCGGTGCGGCTGCGCGCCGTGGAGGAGGGACTGCCGATGGTCCGCTCGGCCAACAACGGCATCTCGGCGGTGGTCGATCCCTATGGCCGGGTGCTGCAGCGGCTCGGCCTCAACGAGGTCGGCGTGCTCGACAGCGGCCTGCCGCAGCCGGTGGAGACCGTTCCGCCCTATGCCTATCTCGGCGCTTGGGCGGTGGCGATCCTCAGCCTCCTGACGGGGTTCGGCGCGGCGCTGCTGCGGCGCTTTCCCTGAGCCTCGCGCCGCTGGAGAAAAGGGCGACAACTGGCTTGCGCCGGGAGGGGCAAATCTGCACAGTACGGCCCTCTCGCGCCGGCCCCGCCTGGGTGGCTTTGTGGGGGCTCACGGGCGGGCTCCGGAAACCGGAAATTCCAGCGCCTCGGCGCCGATCAGGACGTTAGCAACTAAGGGGATGGGTCTTGCGTAGCGGCAGCTTTCTCTTCACCAGCGAGTCGGTCTCGGAAGGTCATCCAGACAAGATCTGCGACCGCATTTCCGACGCCGTGGTCGATGCCTATCTGGCGGCCGATCCCTATTCGCGCGTCGCCGTGGAAACCCTGTCGACCACCAATCGCATCGTGCTGGCCGGCGAGGTGCGCGGTCCCGAGGGCCCCGACGAGGTGACCCACGCGCAGATCGAGCGGATCGCGCGCTGTGCGGTCAAGGAGATCGGCTACGAGCAGGACGGTTTCCACTGGGAGAAGCTGCAGGTCGAGAACTACATTCACGACCAGTCTTCCGACATCGCCATGGGCGTCGATGCCGCCGGCAACAAGGACGAGGGCGCGGGCGACCAGGGCATCATGTTCGGCTACGCCTGCAACGAGACCGAACACCTCATGCCCGCCCCGATCTACTTCGCCCACAACATCCTGAAGTCCCTGGCCGAGGCGCGCCATTCCGGGGCCGAGCCGGGCCTGGCGCCGGATTCCAAGAGCCAGGTCACCCTGCGCTACGAGAACAGCAAGCCGGTCGGCGCGACCTCCCTGGTGGTCTCGACCCAGCACGCCGAGGCGCTGGAGACCGAGCAGGTGCGCGAGATCGTGCGCCCTCATGTCGAGAACGTCCTGCCGGCCGGCTGGATGCCGCCGGAGGAGGAGTTCTACGTCAACCCGACCGGCCGCTTCGTGATCGGCGGGCCGGACGGCGACGCCGGGCTGACCGGCCGCAAGATCATCGTCGATACCTACGGCGGCGCGGCGCCCCACGGCGGCGGCGCCTTTTCCGGCAAGGACCCGACCAAGGTCGACCGCTCCGCCGCCTACGCCTGCCGCTACCTGGCCAAGAACGTGGTCGGCGCCGGCCTGGCCGAGCGCTGCACCCTCCAGGTTTCCTACGCCATCGGCGTGTCCAAGCCGCTGTCGGTCTATGTCGATACCCAGGGTACCTGCGAAGTCGACGAGGAAAAGCTGGCCGGCGTGCTCTGCGAGCTGATGGACCTCTCGCCGCGCGGCATCCGCGAGCACCTCAACCTCAACCGCCCGATCTACGCCCGCACCGCGGCCTACGGTCACTTCGGCCGCACCCCGGAAGCCGACGGCGGTTTTTCCTGGGAGCGTCTCGATCTGGTGGACGAGCTGAAGGGCGCGTTTTAGGGCCTTTTGCGGAGCTTATGTCGCGCACCACTCCGCCACAGGCCCGCAAGGTCTTCGGGCGGCGTCTCGGACGCCCGCTGAAGCCCAGTCAGGAGCGTCTGATCGAGACGCTGCTGCCACGGCTCGAGCTCGACAGCAGCATGCCGCAGCTCGATCCGGCGGCGGTCTTTCCCGAAGCCGGGGAGATCTGGCTGGAGATCGGCTTCGGCGGCGGCGAGCACCTCGCCTGGCAGGCGACCGAGAACCCCGGCGTCGGTTTCCTCGGCGCCGAGATCTTCCTCAACGGCATCGCCGGGCTGCTGCGCGAGATCGAGACGCAGGAACTCGCCAATATCCGCATCTGGCGGGAGGATGCGCGGCTGCTGCTCGACGCGCTGCCGCAAGCCTGTCTGGACCGGGTTTTCATCCTCTTTCCCGACCCCTGGCCGAAGCTGCGCCACCACAAGCGCCGCATCGTGCAGCGCGAGACCCTCGACCGTCTGGCCCAAGTGATGAAGCCGGGCGCGGAGCTGCGGCTCGCCACCGACGATGCCTCCTACCTGCCCTGGATGGTCGAGCGGCTCAGCCGCCACCCGGCCTTCCGCTGGCTGGCCGAGCGCCCGGCGGACTGGCGCGATCGTCCCGCCGACTGGCCGCAGACCCGCTACGAAGCCAAGGCCCTCGCTGCCGGACGCAAGCCGGCCTATCTGCGCTACCGGCGGCGCGGCTGACCGCGCACGGGGCGGCACGGGGGACGCTTGAAATTCCTCGCCCGCGCCTGTATATACGGCTCAGCCATAGCGATGCCTCTTCGGTAGGAGACATCGAAAGTAAGATGGTGGGCCCGGCGCCCGCCATTTTTTGTTGCAGCGGAGCGTTCATGGCGGACACGACGGGCGCGGCGGTGACCGCGCCGGAACAGTCGAACGGCAAGACCAGCGAGGGCAAGGCGGCGGAGGTCGAGAACCTGATCGCCCCGAGCCTCGCCGATTTGGGTTTCGAGATTGTGCGCGTGCTGCTGACCGGCAGCGGGCGCGGCGAGCGGCAGGTGCTGCAGATCATGGCCGAGCGGCCCGACGGAACGATGACCGTCGAGGACTGCGCCGAGGTCAGCCGGGCGGCTTCCGCGCTGCTCGAGGTCGAGGACCCGATCCGCGGCGCTTATGTGCTGGAGGTCAGCTCTCCGGGGATCGACCGGCCGCTGACCCGGCTGAAGGATTTCGCGCGCTTCGCCGGTTTCGAGGCGAAGCTCGAACTGACCATGCCCTTCGAGGGCCAGCGCCGCTTCCGCGGCCGGCTCAAGGGGGTCGAGGACGACACCATCCTGCTGCTGCTCGACGAGGGGGAGCGGGAACTGAGAGTTTCCTTTGCCGATCTGGCGAAGGCGAAGCTGGTGCTGACGGACGACCTGATCGCCGCCAGTACCGCGCAATAGGTTCAACAGTGCTGACGACATGAGTTGAGGGACGAATCAGGCCATGGACGCGAATGTGCTCTATCGGACGGAAATGCTGCAGGTGGCGGACGCCGTCGCCCGCGAAAAAGGCATCGAAGCCGATGAAGTCTTGGTGGCGATGGAACAGGCCATTCAGAAGGCCGGCCGCGCCAAGTACGGGCAGGAACACGATATCCGCGCGGAGATCGACCGCAAGACGGGCGAAATCCGGCTGCGCCGCTACGTCACCGTAGCGGAGGAGGTGGAGAACGAGTTCACCGAGATCACCTTGGATGAGGCCAAGCGCCGCGACAAGGAAGCCGAGATCGGGACCGAATTCATCGACGACCTGCCGCCGATCGACCTCGGGCGCATCGCCGCCCAGACCGCCAAGCAGGTGATCGTGCAGAAGGTCCGCGAGGCCGAGCGCGCGCGCCAGTTCGAGGAATACAAGGACCGCACCGGCGAGATCGTCAACGGCATCGTCAAGCGCAACGAGTTCGGCAACGTCACCGTCGATCTCGGCCGGGCCGAGGGCCTGCTGCGTCGCGACGAGGGCCTGCCGCGCGAATCCCTGCGCAACGGCGACCGGGTGCGCGCTTACATCTACGACGTGCGCGAGGAAATCCGCGGACCGCAGATCTTCCTGTCGCGCAGCCATCCGCAGTTCATGGCCAAGCTCTTCGCCCAGGAAGTGCCGGAAATCTACGACGGCATCATCGAGATCAAGTCGGTGGCCCGCGATCCGGGCAGCCGCGCCAAGATTGCGGTGATCTCCTACGACTCCTCGGTCGATCCGGTCGGCGCCTGCGTCGGCATGCGCGGCAGCCGGGTCCAGGCCGTGGTGCAGGAGCTGCAGGGCGAGAAGATCGACATCATTCCCTGGTCTGAGGACCCGGCGACCTTCGTGGTTAACGCCCTGGCCCCGGCCGAGGTGACCAAGGTGGTGCTCGACGAGGAGCAGGGCCGCATCGAGGTCGTGGTCCCAGACGAGCAGCTTTCGCTGGCGATCGGGCGGCGCGGCCAGAACGTGCGCCTCGCCTCCCAGCTGACCGGCTGGGAGATCGATATCCTCACCGAGGAGGAGGAGTCGCAGCGCCGCCAGGAGGAATTCCATAACCGCTCGCAGATGTTCATCGAGGCCCTCGACGTCGACGACGTGATTGCCCATCTCCTGGTTGCCGAGGGCTTCACCTCGGTCGAGCAGGTCGCCTACGTCCCGGTCGAGGAACTGACCGAGATCGAAGGCTTCGACGAGGACGTGGCCGAGGAGCTGCGCAACCGCGCCAGCACCTTCCTCGACGAGCAGAACGAGCGCAACGAGGAGAAGCGCCGCGAGCTCGGCGTCGAGGACGCAGTGGCCGAGATCGAGGGACTGAACGCGGCGATGCTGGTCACCCTCGGCGAGAACGGCGTCAAGTCGCTGGACGATCTCGCCGATCTGGCGAGCGACGAGCTGATGGAGATGCTCGGCGAGCGCGCGCCCAGCGAGGACGAGACCAACGCCATCATCATGGCGGCGCGCGCCCACTGGTTCGCCGACGAGCCGGCGCCGGAAGAGGCGGCGGCGGGAGAGCCCGCCGAGGACGCCACCGAAGCGGCGCCCGCCGAGACCGCCGCGAGCGAAGACGAGAGCAAGGAGTAAGACGCCAGCCCGATGCTGAACCCGATGCCTGCAGATACTGTTAAGCCCGCCCGCCCGGCCGCCGCGCCGGAACGGCGCTGCATTGCCTCGGGCGAGGTTGCCCCGAAGCAGGGGCTGCTGCGCTTCGTGGTCGGGCCGGACGGCGTACTGGTTCCGGATCTCGCCGAGCGCCTGCCGGGCCGCGGACTCTGGCTGACCGCCGATCCGGCGCTGCTGAGGAAGGCGATCGCCAAGAATCTCTTCTCCAAGGCGGCACGGCAGCACGTCGTGTTGCCGGAGGATCTGGAGCCGCGGCTTGCCGTCCTGCTGCGCCAGCGGGTGCTGGAACTGCTGTCCCTGGCGCGCCGCGCCGGAGATCTGGTCGCCGGGCACGACAAGGTGCGTCAGCGGCTGGAGACCGGAGCCGCGGCGCTGCTGCTGCAGGCCGAGGATGGCGCCGAGGACAGCTGCGGCCGGCTCGCCCGCCTCGCGGAGGGGGTGCGGCCGGGGATCGATATCTATAGAATCCTGCCCGCGGCGGAGCTGGGGGCGGCGATCGGCCGGGAGCAGGCGGTGCATGTCGCCGTGGATCCCGGCGGTTTGGCGGAGCGGTTGAATCGCGAGCTGGCCCGCTATATGGCTCTGCGCGACGGCGGGACTGTCCGAGACAAGACGACGGAAAGCGTTTGAAGATATGACGACGACCAAAGACAAGGATGATGCGGGCAAGAAGCCCCTGAAGCTCAACCGGCCTGGTAAGCTGGAGCTGAACAAGACCGTCAAGAAAGGTCCGGTCCAGCAGAGCTTCAGTCATGGACGCTCCAAGACCGTCGAGGTCGAGGTCAAGCGCAAGCGCGTCTACAAGGCGGGCGACGGCGGCCGCATGAGCGAGGTCGTCGGCAAGGCCGCGCCAGAGGCCGAAGCCGCCAACGAGGAGAACGAAAGGGCGCTGCGCGCCAGCCTCAAGGGCCTCACGCCGGCCGAGCGGGAAGCGCGCCTGCGCGCCCTCGACCAGGCCAAGGACGACAAGGAACGCCGCGAGCAGGAGGCCGAAGACCGAGCGGCGCGCGAAGCCCGCGAAGCCGAGGAACGCAAGGCCCGCGAGGCCGAGCGGGCCAAGCAGGAAGCCGAGACCGACGCGGCACGGAGCGAGCGCGAGCAGCGCGAGACCGGGGAAAGCGCGCCGCAGGAGACAGCGACTCCCTCTCCCGAGGAAGCTGCGGCCGCCGTTCCCGTCGAGCCGACGCCTGAAGAAGAGGCGCACGCGCGCAAGAAGGAAAAGGAAAAGGAACTGGAGCGCGGCGCCAAGCCGGGCAAGCTGGCGCCGCCGCGCAGCCGCGGCGAGCCGCGCCGCCGGCAGGGCAAGCTGACGATTTCCCAGGCGCTCGAGGACGACGAACAGGGCCGCGAGCGGGTGCGCTCCATGGCCGCCCTGAAGCGCCAGCGCGAACGTGAGAAAGAGCGGGCGCGCGAAGCGCTGCAGGAGCATAAGAAAGTGATTCGCGAGGTCACCATTCCCGAGGCCATCACCGTTCAGGAGCTGGCCAACCGCATGGCCGAGCGTGGCGGCGAAGTGGTCAAGACCCTGATGAAGCTCGGCGTGATGGCGACCATCACCCAGTCCATCGATGCCGACACCGCCGAATTGGTGGTCGAGGAATTCGGCCACCGCTCCAAGCGCGTCTCCGACGAGGATGTCGAGATCGGCATCAAGGGCGAGAGCGACGATCCCACCAAGCAGGTCGCGCGTGCACCGATCGTCACGGTGATGGGCCATGTCGATCACGGCAAGACCTCGCTGCTCGATGCGCTGCGCAAGACCGACGTTGCCGCCCACGAGGCCGGCGGGATCACCCAGCACATCGGCGCCTATCAGATCGAGGTGTCTTCCGGCGCCAAGATCACTTTCATCGACACGCCGGGCCACGCCGCCTTCACCGAGATGCGGTCGCGCGGCGCCGATGTCACCGACATCGTGGTGCTGGTGGTCGCGGCCGACGACGGCGTGATGGAGCAGACCAAGGAGGCGATCAGCCACGCCAAGGCGGCGGGGGTGCCGATCATCGTCGCCATCAACAAGATCGACAAGCCGGACGCCGACCCCAACAAGGTCAAGACCGAACTGCTGCAGTACGAACTGGTGCCCGAGGACATGGGCGGCGAAATCCAGTGCATCCCGGTTTCCGCGATCAGCGGCGAGGGACTCGACAACCTGGAGGAGGCGATCCTGCTGCAGGCCGAGCTGCTCGAGCTGAAAGCCGATCCCGCGCGCCGCGCCCAGGGCGTGATCGTCGAGGCCAAGCTGGAGCAGGGCCGCGGCTCGGTCGCCACGGTGCTGATCAAGAGCGGCACCCTCAATGTCGGCGACGCCTTCGTCGCCGGCAGCGAGTCCGGGCGTGTCCGCGCGCTGCTCGACTATCGCGGCGAGAAGGTGACATCGGCCGGACCCTCGGTTCCGGTCGAGGTGCTGGGACTGACCGGCACGCCGCTTGCCGGCGAGGAGTTCGCCGTGGTCGACGACGAGACCCAGGCCCGCGAGATCGCCGATTTCCGCTCCGAGAAAAAGCGCACTGCCGAGATGGCCTCGCAGGGGCGCGGCACCCTCGAGCAGATGCTGACCAAGATCAAGGAAGGCGAGGCCGTCGGCGTGCCGGTGGTCATCAAGTCCGACGTGCATGGCTCTCTGGAAGCGATCCAGGGCGCGCTCGACAAGCTGGGCACGGAAGAGGTCGAGGCACGGGTGCTGCATGCCGGCGTCGGCGGCATCAACGAGTCCGATGTCACCCTGGCGCGGGCTTCCAACGCCGTGATCATCGCCTTCAACGTGCGCGCCAACGCCCAGGCCCGCGAGATGGCCAAGCGCGACAACGTCGATATTCGCTACTACTCGATCATCTACAACGTGATCGACGACATTCGCGACGCGATGTCGGGCCACCTCTCGCCGGAGCAGAACGAGAAGTTCCTCGGCTACGCTGAGATCCGCGACGTCTTCAACATCACCAAGGCCGGCAAGGTCGCCGGCTGCTACATCACCGAGGGTACGGTCAAGCGCGGCGCCAAGGTGCGGCTGCTGCGCGACAATGTGGTGATCCACGACGGCGCCCTGAAGACGCTGAAGCGCTTCAAGGACGAGGTGAAGGAAGTGCAGAGCGGCTACGAGTGCGGCATGGCCTTCGAAAACTACCAGGACATCCAGGTCGGCGATCAGATCGAGTGCTACGAGCTCGTCGAAACCGCCCGCACGCTGTAGTCCGCCGCTCAGTTCTGTGATCTCCAGGGCCAGGACCTAGGGCCATGACACGGCAACCCGCCAAGGCGCCCAGTCAGCGCCAGCTTCGCGTCGGCGAGGAAATCCGGCATGTTCTCGCGGAGCTGCTGCTGCGCGGCCAGCTCCGCGACCCCGACCTGCAGGGCGTGACCGTGACGGTCACCGAGGTGCGGATCAGCCCCGACCTGAAAAGCGCCACCGCCTTCGTCACGCCGCTCGGCGGCGGCGCCATGGAGACCACGGTGGCCGCGCTGACCCGCGCGGCGCCCTTCCTGCGCCGGGAGATGGGACGGGAGCTGCGCCTGCGCGTCCTGCCGGAGCTCAGTTTCCAGCCCGACCGCTCCTTCGAGGAGGCCAGCCGCATCGACTCCCTGCTGCAGCGCGAACGGGTGCAGCGCGACCTGAAGGCCGGAGAGCCTGCTGCCGAGTCCGCTGGGGACGACGATGAGCCGCAGACGTAAGGGGCGGGAGCTCAACGGCTGGCTGGTGATCGACAAGCCGGCGGGGATGACCTCGACCGACGTGGTCAACCGGGTGCGCCGCCTGCTTGACGCGCGCAAGGTCGGCCACGGCGGCACCCTCGATCCCCTGGCGACCGGGCTGCTGCCGCTGGCCTTCGGCGAGGCGACCAAGACCGTGTCCTACGTCATGGACGGCGCCAAGACCTACCGCTTCACCCTGCGCTGGGGGGAACGGCGCGACACCGACGACGCCGAAGGCGAGGTCGAGGCGACCAGCGACTCCCGCCCGGGCGAGGCCGAGATTCTTGCCTTGCTGCCGCGCTTCCTCGGGGAGATCGCGCAGGTGCCGCCGCGCTACTCGGCGATCAAGGTGGACGGTCAGCGCGCCTACGATCTGGCCCGCGACGGGGAGACGGTGGAGCTGACGGCGCGGCAGGTCCGCATCGATAGCTTCGAACTGCTCGAGCTCCCCGACGCCGATCATGCCGTGTTCGAGGCGCGCTGCGGCAAGGGCACCTACATCCGCTCCCTGGCGCGCGATCTCGGCGCGGCGCTCGGCTGCCACGCCCATGTCGTCGCGCTGCGCCGCCTGACCGTCGGTCCCTTCACCGAAGACGGCGCGATTTCGCTTGAATCTCTGGAGCGGCTGAGTGATTGTGCCGCCGCCGTGGAGAAATTACTCCCGGTCGAGACAGGGCTGGACGACATCCCGGCTGTTGTCTTGACGGACGCCGAGGCTCGGCGGCTCCGCAACGGACAGGCGATATCCATGCTTGTCCGCTCCAACGCGGAGCGAATCCACGGTCTCGAGAGCGGCGATACGATCTGCGCCATGGCTGAAGGAAAGCCGGTGGCCATCGTCCGCTTGGAGGCCGGAGAGCTGCGCCCCGTGCGTGTCCTCAATCTCTAGATGGAAAGGTAAGTCCGATGTCGATTACTGCGGAACGCAAGCAGGAACTCATCAAGGAGTTCGGCGTCAAGACGGACGACACGGGTTCGCCGGAAGTTCAGGTCGCGATCCTCACGGAGCGGATCAAGAACCTCACCGAACACCTGCAGTCCCACGCCAAGGATTTTCACTCCCGCCGCGGCCTTCTGGTCATGGTGGGCCAGCGCCGTCGTCTTCTCGACTACGTCAAGAAGAAGGACACCCCGCGCTACCAATCCCTGATTGAACGCTTGGGAATCCGCCGCTAGGGCGGGTTCCGACGCGGCGGAGCGAGACAGCACTGCCGAGATTTCGTTCATATGGCTGCGAAGGGGCGACCGGCCGGCGTCCCTTCGCCGAATAACCGGGCCGACGCAAGCGCCGTCCGGGCAGTCCCTCTGCCTCTGCGCCGCTTTCGTGGGTCCGGTTAGCACTCCGGCCGAGACCGAAAGGATGGATAGATATGTTTAACGTACACAAAGAAGAAATCGACTGGGGCGGCCGCAAGCTGACCCTGGAAACCGGGCGCATCGCCCGCCAGGCCGACGGTGCGGTACTCGCGACCTACGGCGAGACGGTGGTGCTCTGTACCGCCGTGGGTGCCAAGTCGGCGCGGCCGGGCATGGACTTCTTCCCGCTGACCGTCAACTACCAGGAGAAGACCGCCGCCGCGGGCAAGATCCCGGGCGGCTTCTTCAAGCGCGAAGGGCGCCCGAGCGAGAAGGAGACCCTGACCTGCCGCCTGATCGACCGTCCGGTCCGGCCGCTCTTCGTCAAGGGTTTCCGGAACGAGACCCAGGTGGTCTGCACGGTGCTGAGCCACGATCTGGAGAACGATCCCGACATCGTCGCGATGATCGGCGCTTCGGCCGCCCTGACCCTCTCCGGGCTGCCCTTCCTTGGCCCGATCGCTGCGGCGCGGGTCGGCTATTTCGACGGTGAGTACAAGCTCAACCCGCTGCTCGAGACGATGCCCGACACGGCCCTCGACTTGATCGTCGCGGGTACCCAGGAAGGCGTGCTGATGGTCGAGTCCGAGGCGCAGGAGCTGAGCGAAGAGGTGATGCTCGGCGCCGTGACCTACGGACACGAGCAGATGCAGGCGGTCATCGACATGATCGTGAAGCTGGCAGAGAAGGCCGCCAAGGAGCCGCGCGACGTCGCGCCGGAGCCCGAGGAGCTGGGCACGCTGTATCAGCGCTTCCAGGCCGACTACGGCCAGCAGCTGCGCGACGCCTATGGCCATGCCGACAAGATGGAGCGTCACGAGGCGATCGCCGCGGTCAAGGCCGCGGCTTTCGAGTCCCTCGATCCCGAGAACGAGGGCGAAGCCAAGGTTGCGGGCGACGTCCTCAAGAAGCTGGAGAGCGACATCGTGCGCGGCACCATCCTGGAGACGGGGCAGCGCATCGACGGCCGCGACACCAAGACCGTGCGGCCGATCCTTGCCGAGGTCGGCGTACTGCCGCGCAACCACGGCTCGGCGCTGTTCACCCGCGGCGAAACTCAGGCGCTGGTAACCGCCACCCTGGGCACCGGCTCCGACGAGCAGATCGTCGATTCCCTGGAGGGCAGCTTCCGCCAGCACTTCATGCTGCACTACAACTTCCCGCCCTATTCGGTGGGCGAAGCCGGGCGCATGGGTACGCCGGGGCGCCGGGAGATCGGCCATGGCAAGCTTGCCTGGCGCGCCCTCCATCCCCTGATGCCGAGCAAGGACGACTTCCCCTACACCATTCGCATCATTTCGGAGATCACCGAGTCCAACGGCTCCTCCTCGATGGCGACGGTCTGCGGCTCCTCCCTGGCGATGATGGACGCCGGCGTGCCGCTGAAGCGTCCGGTGGCGGGCATCGCCATGGGCCTGATCAAGGAAGGCGAGAAGTACGCCGTGCTGTCGGACATCCTCGGCGACGAGGACCATCTCGGCGACATGGACTTCAAGGTGGCCGGCACCGACACCGGCGTCACCTCGCTGCAGATGGACATCAAGATCACCTCGATCACCCGGGAGATCATGGAGATCGCCCTGGATCAGGCGCGCGACGGCCGTCTGCACATCCTCGGCGAGATGGCCAAGGCGCTGACCAACGCCCGCGAGGAGGTGTCGAGCAACGCGCCGCGTATCACCACCATCCAGATCAACCGCGAGAAGATCCGCGACGTGATCGGCACGGGCGGGAAGGTGATCCGCGAGATCTGCGAGGTCACCGGCGCCAAGGTCGATATCGACGACGACGGAACGGTCAAGGTTTCCTCGGTCGACGTCGAGGCGATGCAGAAAGCGCTGGACTGGATCGAGTCGATCGTCGCCGAGCCCGAGGTCGGCAAGATCTATACCGGCAAGGTGGTCAAGACCATGGACTTCGGCGCCTTCGTCAACTTCCTGGGGCCGCGCGACGGCCTGGTCCATATCTCCCAGTTGGCCGCCGATCGGGTCGCCAAGACCGAGGACGTGGTCAAGGAAGGCGACGAGGTGAAGGTCAAGGTCATCGGCTTCGACGACCGCGGCAAGGTCAAGCTGTCGATGAAAATCGTCGACCAGGAAACCGGCGCCGATCTGGAAGAGGCCAAGGAAGCCTCCTAAGCCGATCGGAGCTGGAGTAGATTGAGGGGGCGGGAGACGGTGTCTTCCGCCCCTTTTTCATGTGAGCGGCCATGAGCAATCCCCTTCCCCGAGTGATCGGCCACCGCGGCGCCGCGAGTCACGCGCCGGAAAACACCCTGGCCGGCCTGCGCAAGGCCGCCGAGCTGGGCGCGCCCTGGGTCGAGTTCGACGTGCGCCTGACGGCGGACAAGGTGGCGATCCTGCATCACGACGATTCCCTGAAGCGGACCGCCGGACGCAACCGCGCGGCGGCGGCGATGCGCTACGCGGAGATCGCCGAGCTCGAGGCCGGCGCCTGGTTCGGGGAGAGCTTCCGCGGCGAGGCCATCCCCAGCCTCACGGCGAGCATCGCCCTGCTCGGCGAGCTTGGGCTGGGCGCGAACATCGAGATCAAGCCGGCCGCGGGGCAGGAAGCCGAGACGGCGCGGATCGCGCTGGAGATCATGCGCGCCGAGTGGCCGCAGAGCCTGCCGCCGCCGCTGATCACCTCCTTCAAGCCGCAGAGCCTGCAGGCGGCGCAGGAGAGCGCGCCGGAAATCCCCCGCGGTCTGCTGCTCAAGGAGTTGAAGGAAGGCTGGCGGAAGCAGGCTGAGCGGCTCGACTGCGTCTCGATCCATCTGTCGCGGCAGAAAACCAGCAAGGCGGCGATCGATCTGGTTCACAAGGCGGGCTACGCGCTGGCGGTCTATACGGTGAACGACCCCAGGGAGGCCGCGCGGCTCTACGACTGGGGCGCCGACTGCATCATCACGGATTCGCCGGAACTGCTGCTGCCCCTGGCCTGAGGAGACGGGACGGGAAGCAGGTTATTCCTTGGCCTTGTCGACCTCGACCGTGGTCAGGCGGCGCGGCGAGGGAACGCCGATCACGTTGTAGCCGCAGTCCACGTGATGCACCTCGCCGGTGACACCCTGCGCGAGATCCGACAGCAGATAGAGCCCGGCGCCTCCGACCTCGTCCAGTTCGACCGGGCGATTGAGCGGCGCCTGGTCGCGCTGCCAGCCGTAGGTGAAGCGGGCATTGGCGATGGCCGAGCCGGCCAGGGTGCGCATCGGCCCGGCCGAGATCGCGTTGACCCGCACGCCCACCGGGCCCAGGTCGGCGGCGAGATAGCGCACGCTGGCCTCCAGCGCCGCCTTGGCAACGCCCATCACGTTATAGTTCGGGGTCACCCGCTCGGCGCCAAGATAGCTGAGCGTCAGCAGCGAGCCACCCTCCTTCATCAGCGGCAGCGCCAGGCGCGCGATCGCGGTGAAGGAGTAGCAGGAGACGGTCAGGGTCTTGTTGAAGTTGCTGCGGCTGGTGTCGAGATAGCGGCCCTTGAGCTCGCTCTTGTCGGAATAGGCGATGGCATGGACGACGAAGTCGATCCCGCCCCAGGCTTTTTCGATCTCGTCAAAAACCGCGGCAAGCTGATCCTCGTCGTCGGCGTCGCAGTCCATCACCAGCTTGGCGCCGACCCCTTCGGCCAGCGGCTGGACGCGCTTGGCGAAGGGTGCGCCCTGATAGGTGAAGGCCAGCTCTGCGCCGGCGGCATGCAGCGCTTCGGCGATGCCCCAGGCAATCGAGTGATCGTTCGCCACACCCATGACCAAGCCGCGTTTGCCGGCCATGAGTTCGGACAGGCCCTGTGCCGCCATGAAATCGAAACTCCGGTTAATTTTCGAGTCGCTTGAATGCGAGGCTCGCGTTGGTGCCGCCGAAGCCGAAGGAGTTCGACATCACGCAGTTGAGCTGAACCTCCTTTGCCGCCCCGGTGACCAGAGGAATGCCCTCGGACGCCGGATCGGGCTCCTCGACGTTTATGGAGGGGGACACGAAACCCTGCTTCATCATGATCAGGGAGTAGATGGCTTCGGTGACGCCGGCCGCGCCCTGGGCGTGGCCGGTCAGGGATTTCGTGGAGTTCACCTTGGGCAGGGCATCCTGGCCGTCCTTGCCGAAGACCTCGCGGATCGCCTTCAGCTCGGCGGCGTCGCCGACCGGCGTCGAGGTGCCGTGGGTGTTGATGTAGTCGACCTTGGTGTTGCCCAGGCCGGCCAGCGCCAGCTTCATGCAGCGCACCGCGCCCTCGCCGGAGGGGGCGACCATGTCGGCCCCGTCGGAGGTCGCGCCGTAGCCGGCCAGCTCGGCATAGATCTTGGCGCCGCGCGCCTTGGCGTGCTCCAGCTCCTCGAGCACCACGACGCCGCCGCCGCCGGCGATGACGAAGCCGTCGCGCCGGACGTCGAAGGGACGGGAGGCCTTTTCCGGAGTGTCGTTGAACTTCGATGACAGCGCGCCCATGGCGTCGAACAGCATCGACAGGGTCCAGTGCAGCTCCTCGCCGCCGCCGGCGAAAACCACGTCCTGCTTGCCCAATTGGATCATTTCGGCGCCGTTGCCGATGCAGTGGGCCGAGGTCGAGCAGGCCGAGGAAATCGAATAGCTGAGGCCCTTGATCTTGAAGGCCGTGGCCAGATTGGCCGAGTTGGTCGAGGACATGCAGCGCGGCACCATGTAGGGGCCGATTCGCTTGACGCCGCGGTCGCGGGCAATGTCCGCGGCCTCGACCTGGTTCGAGGTCGAGGGGCCGCCCGAACCCATCACCAGGCCGGTGCGTTCGTTGCTGATGTCGCTGTCTTCGAGGCCGGCGTCGGCGATCGCCTGCTGCATGGCGATGTAGTTGAAGGCGGCGCCGTCGCCCATGAAGCGGCGCAGCTTGCGGTCGACATGCTCGTCGATGTCGATCTTCAGGCTGCCCTTCACCTGGCTGCGGAAGCCGTGCTCCGCGTAGTCCTCCGCGAACACGATACCGGAGCGTCCGGCGCGCAGCGACTCCGCGACCTCCTGCTGGTTGTTGCCAATGCTGGAGACGATCCCCAGTCCGGTGACCGCGACACGACGCATGGTGATGTTCTCGCTTCCTGCTGGTAGCGCTAGGCGGTGAACAGACCCACCTTGAGGTCCTTGGCTTCGTATATCGTTTCGCCGTCGGCCTTGAGCGTGCCGTCGGCGATTCCCAGGGTCAGCTTACGCAAGATCACCCGCTTCAGATCGAGCTGGTAGGTGAGCTTCTTGACCGTGGGCAGGATCTGCCCGGTGAACTTGACTTCGCCGACGCCCAGCGCGCGGCCCTTGCCGGGCGCCCCGGTCCAGCCGAGGAAGAACCCGACCAGCTGCCAGAGGGCATCGAGGCCGAGGCAGCCGGGCATCACCGGATCGCCCTGGAAGTGGCACTTGAAGAACCAGAGGTCTTCCTTGACGTCCATCTCGGCGACGATCTGGCCCTTGCCGTGAGCGCCGCCTTCCCGGGTAATCTTGACGATGCGATCGATCATCAGCATCGGCGGCAGCGGCAACTGCGCGTTGCCCGGACCAAAGAGCTTGCCCTTGGCGCAGGTGATCAGATCCTCGTAACTGTAGGAGCTTTTCGCTTCGCTCACTGAACCACCATGGTTGAGTTAACAGCCGGCGCTTGAGACGTCGCTCTCGAATTGTTGCAGCGGCCTCTGCGTAAAATGGCAAGCACAGCCTTGGCAGACAACCAAAAATCGCGCGAACGGTAACATAAGGATGTTGCAGGAATGCTGCTTTGCCGCCAACCGCGAGAGGCGGTGCCGCATTGCCCTTTTTACTCATTCCAGAAGACCGGCTAAGCCGCTGAAAAATACCCTTTTGTTTTGCTGTCTGAAACCTATATAAGGGGGCATGGAAAACAAGCGCCCCTTCAGCGAAGCTATCGAGCGCCTGAAAGAGGTCGGCCTGCGGCCGACGCGGCAGCGGCTCGCCTTGGCGCGCCTTCTGTTCGACGGCGGCGAGCGGCATGTAACCGCCGAACAGCTGCACAACGAAGCGTTGGGCGCCGAGTCCCGCGTTTCCCTGGCGACGGTGTACAACACCCTCAACCAGTTTACCCAGGCGGGCCTGCTGCGCGAGGTGGTGGTCGAGCCGGGCCGCTCCTACTTCGACACCAACACCGGCGAACACCATCATTTCTATCACGATGGCAGCGGCGAGCTGCGGGACATCCCGCGCGAAGCCATCGAGCTGCACCGGCTGCCGGCCCCGCCCAGCGGCCAGGCCATCCGCCGGGTCGAGGTGATCATCCGCGTCGAGGACGAGTAAACTCCGCGGGCGATATACTATCGTGCGTTTCGAGCGCACTAAAAAATTCATTAGAACAATTCTAAACTATTGACTCGCAGCCGCGAATGGTCGATACCTACAAGAGTGCAGTGAATTCCACGCTGCCCCCGACATTGGCTGCAGCGCAGCCGTGCATCAAAACCGAAAAAAGGGAGAGAGAGATGTCGCTCAAAGGATCGAAGACCGAAGAAAACCTCAAGGAAGCCTTTGCCGGCGAGAGCCAGGCCAACCGCCGCTATCTGTATTTCGCGCAGAAGGCCGATGTCGAGGGCTTCAATGACGTGGCCGCCGTGTTCCGCTCCACCGCGGAGGGCGAGACCGGTCATGCGCATGGCCATCTGCAGTTCCTCGAGGAAGTCGGCGACCCGGCGACCGGCGAGCCGATCGGCGACACCACGGCCAACCTGAAGTCCGCCGTTGCCGGCGAGACCCACGAGTACACCGACATGTACCCGGGCATGGCGCGTACCGCGCGCGAGGAAGGCCACGACGAGATCGCCGACTGGTTCGAGACTCTGGCCAAGGCCGAGAAGTCGCACGCCGGCCGTTTCCAGAAGGCCCTGGAGACCATGGAGTAAGCAGCAACCGCGGCGGGAGGGGCCTCGACAAGCGCCCTCCCGCTTCGTTGCCGCCTTGCCTCCAGCGCCGGCCCGCCGCGCGGGCCGCTGCGCCGTGCCTGTTCAATGACAACCGCGCCTCTAGAGCGCCGGGAGAGATCCATGAGCGAAGGCAGCCTCGGGGCGCCCGTCCGCCATACCATCGACTGGAACGATCCGGACTTCTACGACTGGGACAAGATCAACGCCGAGATGGAGCGGGTTTTCGACATCTGTCACGGATGCCGCCGCTGCTTCAATCTCTGCGATTCCTTTCCCCGCCTCTTCGACCTGATCGACGACAGCGAGACCGGCGAACTCGATAGCGTCGACGCGAAGGATTACAAGCCGGTGGTCGACGCCTGCACCTTCTGCGACATGTGCTTCATGGTGTCCTGCCCCTATGTCCCGCCGCACGAGTTCGACCTGGACTTCCCGCACCTGATGCTGCGCTACCGCGCCGCCGAGCTGCGCGACGGCAAGGCCTCCCGCATGACCGCAGAGCTGACCAAGACCGACCGCAACGGCCGCCTGGCGAAGAAGGTCCCGGGCCTCGCCAACTGGGCCAGCGACACCGGCAACGGCCTGACCCGCGGCCTGCTGGAGAGCGTGGCCGGCGTCGACAGGAATGCGGACCTGCCGAAGTACCATGCCAAGACCTTCGCCGAGCAGACCGGCAAGCACATCCCCGAGGTCAACACCGAGGCGCCGGGGCACGGCCGCAAGGCGGTGCTCTATGCCACCTGCTTCGTCAACTACAACAACCCGCGGATCGGCGCCGCCGCCCGCGAGGTGCTGGCCAAGAACGGCGTCGAGACCGAGGTGGTCTATCCGCGCTGCTGCGGCATGCCGCAGTTCGAACAGGGCGACCTGGAGTCGGTGGCCGCCGCTGCGCGCGGCGTTGCCGAGGATCTCGAGCCCTGGATCGACAAGGGCTACGACGTGATCGCCCTGACCCCTTCCTGCGCGCTGATGCTGAAGTTCGAGTGGCCGCTGATCGTCCCCGGCGAGGAAAGGATCGAAAAGCTCTCCAAGGCGACCTCCGACGTGACCGAATACGTGGTGGCGATCGCCAACAAGGAAGGCCTGGCCGAGGGGATGAGCCCTCTCGACGGCGGCGTCGCGGTGCACATCTCCTGCCACTCCCGGGCGCAGAACATGGGCAATAAGGCCTTCGAAATGCTCAAGCTGATCCCCGAGGCCGACATCAAGCAGCTGCCGCGCTGCTCCGGCCATGGCGGTTCCTGGGGCGTGCTGAAAGGGAATTTCGAAACCGCGCTCAAGATCGGCAAGCCGGTGGCGCGCGACGTTCTGAAGGCGGAAAAGACCTATCTCGCCTCGGAATGCCCGCTGGCCGGGGCGCACATCCTGCAGGGCATGGAGCGCCTGGCCGAGGACGGCAAGAAACTGCCCGAAGAGAGCTACCACCCCATCCAGATCTTCGCCCGGGCCTACGGCATCGAGGCCTGAACGGCCTCAGGCGAAGCGCGAACAGCAAGGACCGAGTTCGATGGCGCAGAAAACCGAAATCACCCGCAACGACATTCTTCCGCCGGCGGACTATGCAGCCGAGCGCAAGCAGCATCGCGCGCGCATCGTCGAGTTGAAGAAGCACCGCCGGCTGGAAGTCGGGCCGGTCTGCACCTTCTACTTCGAAAGCTACGAGACGATGTTGGCGCAGATCCACGAGATGCTCTACATCGAAAAGGGCGGCGAGGAGCAGATCGCCGACGAGCTTGCCGCCTACAACCCGCTGATCCCCCAGGGCGACGAACTGGTCGCCACGGTGATGTTCGAGATCGACGACAAGCAGCGGCGTCATACCTTCCTGGCCAAGCTCGGCGGCATCGAGGAGACTGCCTTCATCGAGGTCGACGGCCAGCGCGTCGAAGGCACGCCGGAGGAGGATGTCGACCGCACCACGGCCGACGGCAAGGCCTCCTCGGTGCAGTTCATCCACTTCCGCTTCACCCCGGAGCAGGCGGCGGCCTTCGGGCAGCAGAACGCCCGCGTCATCCTCGGATTCTCCCACCCGGCCTACGCGCACATGGTGGTGATGCCGGAGCCGGTGCGCAGCGCCCTCTCCCAGGATTTTTCCGGGTAGGATTAGCCGCTCTCCGGGGGCTCCCAGCGCGGGCGCAGCCGCTCGTGCATCAGCGCGTTTCGTATCTGCGCCCAGTCTCGGGCCAGGCGCAGCAGGCGTTCCTGCAGGATCGCCCGGACCCGGGCGAGCCGTGAGCGCTCTTCCTCGGGCGCTTCGCCGGCGAAGCCGTTCAGGGTATCGATCAGATAGACCGTCTGGATCAGAGCGTTGGCCGTGGCCGCTTCCTTGGCGGCGCGTCCGTCGCGGTGCTGGTCGAGCATCTGCCGCGAGCGGCTGGCGTCGTGGTAGCGCCAGGCGAGCAGCGGCTCCTCAATGTAGCGGATGCCCTTCAGCAGCGCTGCGCGGAACGGCAGGATCCAGTCGCTGCTGATCGCCGAATCCTGCGCCTTGATCGGGCCGAAGCGGCGGAAGACCTCCGGTTCCCAGGCCAAGGTGGCGCCGAGCAGCGCGGCCTGCCAGCCGGTTTCGGCGAGCCGCTCCAGGCGGAAATCGGGCTGCCCGGTCTCGCGCCGGTAGAGGCCGATCTCCCGGCCTGCGCCGTCGATCGCCAGGGCGTTGCTCGCGACCAGGGAGACGCCGCTGTTCCGCCAGACTTCGACCAGGCGGGCGACCCGCTGCGGATAGGAGATGTCGTCGGCATGGGCGATCACCATGAAGGCGCCGCTGGCCGCCTCCACCAGCCGGTTGTAGGTCTCGATGCCCTGGCGCGTCTCGTTGCGCAGCAGCCGGACTGCGTGCGGCCCGGAATAGTCCGCCAGGCGCGCGGCGAGCAGCTCGGCGCTGCCGTCGTCCGAGGCGTCGTCGCAGATCAGGATCTCGAGATCCGGGTAGTCCTGGGCCAGCAGGGAGTCCAGCGCCGCGGAGAGATGCGCGCCGCCGTTGCGGCAGGGCATCAACAGGCTGACGCGCGGCAGCGGCCCGGCCATCGCTAGAGCGCGGCCTCGATCGCCTCGCGGTTGTCGTGGAAGTAGCGCATCGAACGCGCGAAGGTCTCCTCCAGCCCGACCTGGGGTGCCCAGCCCAGGGCCGTCAGCTTGGAGATATCCGGCAGCCGCCGGTCGCAGTCCTCGTAGCCGGCGCCGTAGAAGACCTCGCCCGGCACATCGACCAGCGGATTGTCCGCCGCCGGATCGAAGTCGCGGCGGTAGAGATCCAGCATCAGCGCGGCGAGATCGCGGATCGTCGTTTCGTTGTCCGGGTTGCCGACGTTGACGATCTGGTTGCGCAGCGCTTCGGGATTGTCGAGCACCAGTTCCAAGGCGGCGATGGCATCGCCGATATAGGTGAAGCAGCGCCGGCTGGCGCCGCCGTTCACCAGCTGTAGCGGCCGGCCGTAGAACAGCGCCGAGAGGAAATGCGCCAGGACCCGTGGATTGTCGTCGCCGTTGGGATCGTGCAGCAGCCGGTCCATCAGCGGCCCGACGAAGTTGAAGGGGCGGATCAGGGTGTACTCGAGATCGCCCTTCAGGCCGTGGGCATGGATAATCCGGTCGAGCAGCTGCTTGGCGTTGGAGTAGATCCAGCGGTGGTTGTCGACCGGCCCCAGGATGCAGTCGGTCTCGTCTTCCTTGAAGGCGGCCGCGCTGCCGCCGGTCTTGCCGTAGACCTCCGAGGTCGAAAAGTGGATCAGCCGCTTGTTATGGGCGACGCAGGCGTCGACGATCTTGAGTGCATCGAAGAAGTTGAGCTGCACCACCTCGAGCGGCTTTTCGAGGAAGGCACTGGGATGCACGTGGGCGGCCAGGTGCACGACGATGTCGTGGGCCGCGACAATCTCGGCAACCGGCGCGTCGGGCTGCGAGATATCGCAGCTCTGGTAGCGGTAGGCGCCGTTGCCGAAGCGCAGGCGCAGCTTGCTCTCATCGATGTCCAGCAGGGTGCAGTCATAGCGCTCCTGACCGCGCAAGTGGTGTGCCAGATTGCTGCCGATGAAGCCACCAGCGCCGAAAATCGCGATGCTTTGCCTGGTCACCCTCTTCCCCAAAACGCGCCCCAAAATCCGCGGCAGAATAGGCGCGCTGGCGCGCCGCAACAAGCTTCGTGGCCGCTATTCCAGGGTTTCGTCGGGATAAGTGCCGTAGAAGGCCTCGCGCGGCAGCCAGCCGTCGAACCCTCCGGCGGCAACCTCGCACCAGCGGCCGTTGCAGCCCAGCAGTTCGCCGACCACGCCGGCTTCGAGCTTGGCAACCGGCGCCGACCCGCCCTCGGGTTCGCGCAGCAGCAGGCGTTCCTGCCCGGTCACCAGAATGCTGCGGCGGCCCTGGATCATCGACTGGTGAACCCAGCCGTCTGTGCCTTCCCAGTCGCGGATGCGGCGCCAGGTCTCGAACTCCTCGATCACCTCGACCGGCATGTTGCGGCGCTGATAGACCCACTGGATCGGATAGCGGATGCCAGGCCCGGCGCGCAGATTGACCTCGGAAGCGCGCAGCGAGACGAAGCGCGGCAGCGGCAGGCCGGTCTGCCCCGGGCGGTCCACCTGGCGCTCCAGCTGGCGGTTGTTGTTGGTGACGTCCTGTGCGGCCAAGGGCCCCGCAAGCCAGGCTGCGGGCAGCAGCAGCGTCAGCAGCAAAAGGGCGCGGAGCGGTGGGGCGTGCATCTCTCTCTGCTAGCGGCTGGCGGATAGCCGGTCAAGCGCGCTGCGCAGGCGGCCGCCCGCAGCCGGGACCCTGGGCCGGACGGCGGCCAGGATGCTGGACAAGCGCCGCCCGCCCCTGCTACCTCATTGCCCTTCCGCCGCCCCGCGCGGCCCTTGGTTTTCGAGGCGCTCCATGCCCAACAGACGGCCGCTAGTGATCGTGACGCGCCGCTTGCCGGACGTGATCGAGACCCGGATGAAGGAGCTCTTCGAGGTCCGCCTGAACCTCGACGATACGCCCTTTACCCAGGAGCAGATGCTGGCCGCGGTCAAGGAGGCGGAAATCCTGGTGCCGACGGTCACCGACCGGATCGATGCGGCGATCCTCAACGAGGCGGGACCGCAGCTGAAGCTGATCGCCTCCTTCGGCACCGGCGTCGACCACATCGACCTGAAGACCGCACGGATGCGCGGCATCACCGTGACCAACACCCCCGGCGTCCTGACCGAGGACACCGCCGACATGACCATGGCGCTGATCCTCGCCGTTTCGCGCCGCCTGTCGGAGGGCGAGCGCCTGGTGCGGAGCGGCGAGTGGACCGGCTGGAGCCCCACGGGCATGCTTGGCCACCGCATCTGGGGCAAGCGCATCGGCATCATCGGCATGGGCCGGATCGGCTCCGCCGTCGCGCGGCGCGCCCGCGGCTTCGGCCTGGCGGTGCACTACCACAACCGCCGCCGGGTGCAGGAGGACGTGGAGAACGAGCTCGAGGCGACCTACTGGGAAAGCCTCGATCAGATGCTGGCGCGGGTCGACATCGTCTCGGTCAACTGCCCGCATACCCCGGCGACCTATCACCTGCTCTCGGCGCGGCGGCTGAAGCTGCTGCAGCCCCACGCTATCGTCGTCAACACCAGCCGCGGCGAGGTGATCGACGAAGCCGCCCTGACCCGCCTGCTGGGCGCCGGCGAGATCGCCGGGGCCGGTCTCGACGTCTTCGAGCAGGAACCGGCGATCAATCCCAAGCTGATGAAGCTGGAGAACGTGGTGCTGCTGCCGCACATGGGCTCGGCGACGATCGAGGGGCGGATCGCCATGGGCGAGAAGGTGATCGTCAACATGAAGACCTTCGCCGACAACCACACCCCGCCCGACCGGGTCCTGGACCAGATGTTCTGATGGCCGCGGCGCCGAAGCTGGACGACTGCATCAACAGTCACTGCCCCTGGTCTGGCAAGCCGGTCAGCGCGGACTCGCTGACGCTGTACCAGGGCAAGGTGGTCGGCTTCTGCAATCCTGGCTGCCGCGACACCTTCGCGGCCGATCCCGAGAGCCATCCCGAGGCCCTGGCTCACTTCGGGCTGCGTTAGTCTCTCAAAGTCTTCCGCATGGCGTGCACGGCGCGGCGAAGCTCCCCGGGGCGTCTCTGGGCGTCCCTGGGCGGTTTCACTGGGCGGCGCGAAGATCCGCCGGATCGTAGGAGACCGATTTCAGATCGGCGATATCCGGCGTCTCGCCGCAGAGCCGGCAGGCCGGATCGCGGCTCGCCTTGATCACCCGGAAAGTGGGGCCGAGAGCCTCGTAGAGCAGCAGCCGCCCGGCCAGGCTCTCGCCGATGCCCAGCAGCTCCTTGATGACCTCGCTCGCTTGCAGGCTGCCCAGCACCCCGGGCAGCGCGGCGAGCACCCCGACATCGGCGCAGGACATCTTGGGATCGCGCGGCGGCTGCTCGCCGAACAGGCAGCGGTAACAGGGATAGTCGCCCTCTCGATGGGAACGGAAGGTGGTGAGCTGGCCGTCGAAGCGCATGATCGAGGCTGAAACCAGAGGTTTGCCGGCGAAATGGCAGGCGTCGTTGGCGAGGAAGCGGGTGGCGAAGTTGTCGCTTCCGTCGGCCACCAGATCGTAGCCGGAGATCAGTTCCAGGGCGTTGTCCGCTGTGAAGCGGGTCCGATGGCACTCCACCGCGACCTCGGGGTTGACCGCCAGGATGCGGTCGCGCGCCGACTCGGCCTTGGCGCGGCCGATATCCGCCGTGCCATGGGCGATCTGGCGCTGCAGGTTGGACAGATCGACCGTGTCGTCGTCGACGATTCCCAGTGTCCCGATGCCGGCCGCGGCGAGATAGAGCAGCAGCGGCGAGCCGAGCCCGCCGGCACCGATCGCCAGCACCCGGGCCTCGCGCAGCCGCGCCTGCCCCGCCTCGCCGATCTCCGGCAGCACGAGGTGGCGCGCATAGCGTTCGATCTCGGTGTCGCTGAAGTCCATGGCCGGGAGTCTAGGCCTTTTGCCCGCGGGCGAACAGGGCGGCGGCCGGCCTCATCCCCTGGTCCTGCCAGGCTTGGGGGCAATGCCCTCGGCTTCTGCGCGCGCGCAGAGATCCTCGATGGTCAGGGAATCGAAGCGCTCGATCATCTGCCGCTGCAGATCGATCCACAGCGGGCGCACCACCTTGACGCCGATCTCCGAACCCTCGGGCCGCTCCGCCAGATCGGCGGTGCCCTCCAGCTCGCGCACGATGCGGATGATCTCGCCGAGGGAGATCGCCTTGGCCTCGCGGGCCAGGCGGTAGCCGCCGCGGGGCCCGCGCTGCCCGGTCAGGATCTTGTAGTGCACGAGCTGCTGCAGCACCTGCTCCAGATAGCGGCGCGGAATCCCCTGGCGCTGGGAAACATCGGAGGAACGCACCGGCGCGGGGCCTGCGTTGTAAGCGATATCGACCACCGCTTCGATGGCGAACAGCAGTTTTTTCGACAGGCGGAGCATCGCGCCCCAGTCCTTTCCCAACTTAGACTTTCCAGCCGGCCTCGGACTTTTCTCGCGCCTTAGCCGGGAGAGCGGCCGCCGGTACCGGTCGAGCCGAAACCGCCGCTGCCGCGGGTGCTTTGTTCGAGATCTTCGCTCGGCTCCCAGGCGACGCGCGCGTGGCGGGCGACCACCATCTGCGCGATCCGGCTGCCGCGGCTGACGGTGAAGGGCTCCTGGCCAAGGTTGATCAGGATTACGCCGAGCTCGCCACGGTAGTCGGCATCGATGGTTCCAGGCGAGTTCAGAACGGAAATGCCGTGCTTCAGCGCCAGGCCGGAGCGCGGGCGCAGCTGCGCCTCATAGCCCGGCGGCAGGGCGATCGCGAGGCCGGTCGGCACCAGCGCCCGCGCGCCCGGGGCGAGCACCAGATCCTCTTCCACGGCGGCGAGCAGGTCGAGCCCGGCGGACTGCTCCGTGGCATAGGCCGGCAGCTCCAGGCCGGCGCCGTGGGGCAGGGTCTTGACGGGGATCCGGATCGAGTCGCTCATGCGTGGTTCAGGCGCTTTCTGCAAAGTGGTTGGCGATACGTTCGGCCAGGCGCTCGGCGACCTGCTGCTTGGTCATCTTCGGCCAGGCCTCGCTGCCCGCCTGGCTGACCAGATGGACCAGATTTTCGCCGCCGCCGAAAGTGCCGCTTTGCGCCGAGACGTCGTTGGCAAGAATCCAGTCGCAGCCCTTGCGGGCGCGCTTCTCGGCGGCATTGGCGAGCAGATTCTCGGTCTCCGCGGCGAAGCCGACGACCAGCGCCGGACGCTGGTTTCCGGCCGCCGCGAGGCTGGCCAGGATGTCGGGGTTGGCGGTCAGGGCGAGGCCCGGGGCCTCCTCCCCAGGGGTTTTCTTGAGCTTCTGGCCGGCCTGGGCGGCGGCCTTCCAGTCGGCCACCGCGGCGGCGCAGACCGCGACATCGGCGGGCAGGGCCTCGCGGCAGGCGGCGAGCATCTGCTCGGCGGTCTCGACGTGGACGACCTCGACTCCCGCCGGGTCCTCCAGCCGCGTCGGGCCGGATACCAGGGTGGTCGCCGCGCCGAGCCGCGCCAGCGCCTGGGCGATGGCGTGGCCCTGCTTGCCGGAGGAGCGGTTGGCGATATAGCGCACCGGGTCGATCGGCTCGTAGGTCGGGCCGCTGGTGACCAGGGCCTTGCGTCCGGCAAGCCGGGCGTCCCTGCCGAAGTAATCCTCGATGGCGGCGAGAATCTCGCTCGGCTCGGCCATGCGGCCGGGGCCGTACTCGCCGCAGGCCATGTCGCCCTCGTTGGGGCCGACCAGGCGCAGGCCGCGCGCCGTCAGGGTTTCCAGATTGGCCTGGGTCGCGGGATGCAGCCACATCCGCAGGTTCATCGCCGGGGCCGCCAGGACCTCCTTGTCGGTCGCCAGCAGCGCCGTCGAGGCGAGGTCGTCGGCACGGCCCGTGGCCATCTTGGCGAGCAGATCGGCGGAGGCCGGGGCGACCACCAGCAGATCGGCGTCGCGCGACAGCTCGATGTGCCCCATCTCCGCCTCGTCGGTCAGGGAGAAGAGCTCCTGGTAGACCTTGTCGCCGGTCAGCGCGGCGAGCGACAGCGGAGTCACGAACTCGGCGCCGCCCTTGGTCAGGACGGCGCGCACACTGGCTCCGCCTTCGCGCAGGCGGCGAACCAGCTCCAGCGACTTATAGGCGGCGATGCCGCCCGAGACGATCAGGAGGATGCGTTTACCGGCAAGCATGATTCCAAGGCCGCGGAAATCCGGGCCACTCCGAGTGAAACCTAGGATTCAAATGGCTCGTTTCCCCCCGCGCGGCAAGTAAAAAGGCAACCGCGCCGGCGCCGCTCAATCGAGCGCGATCAGGGCGAGGATCAGGGCCAGGATCGACAGGCCGGTCGCCAGCCAGGGCAGCAGGGCCGCCGCCCCGCGCCGGCCGCGGAAGGCGGCGACGGTGTCGGGGTGCAGCTTGATCCCCCGTGCGTCGACGGCGCCGGAGAGGTCTTCCAGGGCACGCAGCGCCTGGGGCAGGCGGGCCGCGGTCTCCCGCAGGCTGTCCAGCGCCTCGCTGGTCTGGGCCCGGACGCCGCGGTTCTCGCGCATCCAGGCGACGATCAGGGGCTCTGCCAGAACCCAGATGTTGAGACTCGGCTCCAGCTTGCGGCTGACTCCCTCGGCCATCAGCATGTTCTTCTGCATCAGCACCAGCTGCGGCTGTACCGGCATCTCGAAATCCTCGGTCAGCGCCAGCAGCTGGCCGAGCAGCCGGGCGAAGGAGATGCGCTCCAGGGGCTGGCCGAAGATCGGCTCGCAGACCGCGCGCAGCGCCTGGGCGAAGGTCTCGACATGCTGGCCTGGCGGCAGCCAGCCGGCATCGACGTGGACCTGGGCCAGGCGGCGGTAGTCCTGGGCCAGGGTCGCCAGCAGCATGTCGGCGAGATAGGTGCGGGTCTTGCGGTCGAGCCGCCCCATGATGCCGAAGTCCACGGCGCCGATCGCGCCGTCCTCGGTCACGAACATGTTGCCCGGGTGCTGGTCGCCGTGGAAATAGCCGTCGCGGAAGACCTGGTTGAAGAAGATCGCCGCCGCCTTGCTCAGTACCTCGGTCAGGTCGTGCCTTGCGGCCAGCAGGGCGGCGCGGTCGTCGAGGCGGATCCCGCTCAGCCGCGTGGTGGTCAGCACCCGGCGGGAGGTGCGGCTCCAGTCGATCTCCGGTACCCGGTAGCTCTCGTCTCCGGCGAAGTTCCGCGCCAGCTCGGCGGCGGCGGCAGCCTCCATCCGCAGGTCCATCTCGATGCGCACGGACTCGGCGAAGACCTCGACCACGGCGCGCGGACGCAACCGCCGCGCCTTGGGCGCGGAGCGTTCGGCGAGGCCGGCGATCCAGCGGAACAGCTCCAGGTCGCGCTCGAAGGCCGCCTCGATGCCCGGCCGCAACACCTTGACCGCCACCTCGCGGCCCTCGGAGTCCTCCTGCGCGGGGTCGGGATGGGTGACGGCGAAATGCACCTGGGCGATCGAGGCGGCGGACACCGGTTGCGTCTCGAAGCTGGCGTAGAGCGCCTCCAGGGGCTGCTCCAGTTCCCGCTCGACGATCGCCCGGGCCTCTTCGCCGGGAAAGGGCGCCAGGCGGTCCTGCAGCTCGGCCAGATCGGCGGCGACCGTCTCGCCGACCAGATCGGCGCGGGTGGCGGCGAACTGCCCCAGCTTGATGAAGCTGGGACCGAGTTCGGTCAGGGCGCGCGCCAGCTTCTGGCCCGGCCGCTGCCCGGCCAGGCCGCGCGCCGAGAAGGGCCGGGAGAAGACCCGCGCGGACTTCAGCAGGGCGGGAAAGACCCGGGCCTCCTCGAGCACCGCCAGGGCGTCGTACTTCGCCAGAATGCGGGCGATGCGGAACAGGCGCAGGGGCAGGGCGAGGGGGCGGAACATCGGCACGATGGATCAGAGCCGCCAGGCGGAATGCAGGGCGGCGACGCCGCCGGTCAGGTTGCGGTAGCCAGCCTGCTCGAGCCCGGCGGCCTCGATCAGGGAAATCAGCTCGTCCTGCGGCGGAAAGCGGCGGATCGATTCCACCAGGTACTGGTAGGATTCGCGGTCGCGGGCCACCGCCTGGCCCAGCGCCGGCAGCACCCGGAAGGAATAGAGGTCGTAGAGCTCGGACAGCAGCGGCAGGACCACCCTGCTGAACTCCAGGCAGAGGAAGCGCCCGCCGGGCTTCAGCACCCGCCGGGCCTCGGCCAGGGCCGCCTCGGTATGGGTGACGTTCCTGAGGCCGAAGGCGATGGTGTAGGCGTCGAAGCTGCGGTCCGGGAAGGGCAGCTTCTCGGCGTCGCCGCAGACCCAGGCGAGACCCGTCAGCCGCCCCTGGTCGATCGCCCGGTCGCGGCCGACCCGCAGCATGGATTCCGTGATGTCGCAGACCGTGGCGGTGGCGCCCTTCTCGCCGGCCTTCTTGGCCTTGTCGAGCACCCGGAAGGCGATATCTCCGGTGCCGCCGGCGACGTCGAGCAGCGCCATGCCGGCTTCGGGGCGCAGCCAGGCGACCATCTCCGCCTTCCACAGACGGTGCACGCCGCCGGACATCAGGTCGTTCATCAGATCGTAGCGGCCGGCGACGGAGGAGAAGACGCCGCGCACCAGGGGCGACTTCTCGTCCTCGGGCACCTCCCGGTAACCGAAGGAGGCGGTGCCGCTTTTGCGCTTTGGCGTCTCGCTCATGCGCGATAGATAGCGCGCAAGCTCCGCTTATGCCACAGATAGCGCCATGCCCGAGCTGCCCGAAGTCGAAACCGTCTGTCGCGGCCTGGCCCCGATCTTCGAGGGCCGGCGCTTCAAGCAGGTGCTGCAGCGCCGCCCCGACCTGCGCTTTCCCCTGCCGCGGGACTTCGCAGCGCGGCTTCAGGACCGGCGGATCGAGACCGTGCGCCGCCGGGCCAAGTATATCCTGATCGATCTCGACGGCGGCGAGACCCTGCTCTGCCATCTCGGCATGTCCGGGCGGATGGTGATCTCCGGCGACGATAAACTCCCCCTGGCGCCGCACGACCACATCGTCTTCGTGACCGAGGAGGGCCGCCAGGTGCGGTTCAACGACGCCCGTCGCTTCGGTTTCATGGACCTGCTGGAGACGGCGCGCCTGGAGCAGTCCCGGCATCTCAAGACGCTGGGGCCGGAACCCCTGGGCAACGCCTTCAGCGGGCCGGTGCTGGCGGCGGCGCTGAAGGGCCGCCGGACCTCGATCAAGGCGGCGCTGCTCGACCAGCGCGTCGTCGCAGGCATCGGCAACATCTATGCCTGCGAGGCGCTCTATGTCGCCGGCCTCTCGCCGCGCCGCCTGGCCCAGACGGTGCAGGGCGGCCGGGCGGAACGCCTGGCGGCGGCGGTCAAGGAGGTGCTGACCCGCGCCATCGCCGCCGGCGGCTCCTCGCTGCGCGACTACGTCCAGGCGAGCGGCGAGTTGGGCTATTTCCAGCATGAATGGCGGGTTTACGCGAAGGAGGGCGAGCTCAGTCCGGCAAGCCGCGAGGCCGGCCGCGCCGATCTGCCGGTGCGCCGCATCGTGCAGGGCGGGCGCTCGACTTTCTATTGTCCTTTGCATCAGCGTTAGGGTATCCAAACCGCCATGCATAGCCCGCACCGTCTGCTGCTGATCCTCTGGCTGCTCGTCGCGGCCCCGGCTTTGGCGGTCTCCGTTCAAGCGGACGACGGTTTCATCAGCAACGTCCCGGACCTGCCCCTGATGCCGGGGCTGGAGGAAGTGCCGGAGCAGGCGATCGTCTTCGACAAGCCCGAAGGGCGGATCGTCGAGACCTTCGCCATCGGCCTGGTCACCCAGGACGCGGTGATCGCCTTCTACCGGGAGACCCTGCCGCAGCTCGGCTGGACCGCGACCGGTCCGGCCAGCTACAAGCGCGAGGGCGAACAGCTGGTCCTGGCCTTCACCCCCGGGCACGACAGTCTGATCGTGCGTTTCATGCTGTCTCCGCTTTAGCGGCGGCTCGGGAGAGGCACAGCGGGCGGGCGCCCCAGCAACCACGCGATCCGGAGGATTTGGCCGATGGCCTATGAGAATATCGTTGCCGAGAAGAAGGGCGCCGTCGGCGTCATCACCCTGGACCGGCCGCAGGCGCTGAACGCGCTCTGCGCCGCGCTGATCGACGAACTGGGCCAGGCCCTGACCGCCTTCGAGGCGGACGACGCCGTCGGCTGCATCCTGCTGACCGGCTCGGAGAAGGCCTTCGCCGCCGGCGCCGACATCAAGGAGATGAAGGACAAGACCTTCGCCGATGTCTTCGGCGAGGACTTCATCACCGACGACTGGGAAGTGGTCGCCAAGTGCCGCAAGCCGGTGATCGCCGCGGTCTCCGGCTTCGCGCTGGGCGGCGGCTGCGAGGTGGCGATGATGTGCGACATGATTATCGCCTCGGACACCGCCAAGTTCGGCCAGCCGGAGATCACCCTGGGCACCATCCCCGGTTCCGGCGGCACCCAGCGCCTGACCCGCTTCGTCGGCAAGTCGAAAGCCATGGATATGTGTCTGACCGGGCGGATGATGGACGCCGAGGAAGCCGAGCGCTCCGGCCTGGTCGCCCGCGTGGTGCCCGCCGACAAGCTCCAGGAAGAGGCCATGGCGGCGGCCGAGAAGATCGCCGGTTTCTCCCGCATCGCCGTGCTGATGGCCAAGGAAGCCGTCAACCGCAGCTACGAGACCACTCTGGCAGAGGGCGTGAAGTTCGAGCGGCGGCTGTTCCACGCCACCTTCGGCACCGAGGATCAGAAGGAAGGCATGGCCGCCTTCACCGAGAAGCGCAAGCCGAGCTGGAAGAACCGTTAAAGAGCGCCCGGGCGGCGCTCCCGGCCGGTCGACCCGCAAGCCTCCGATCCTCCAGAAAGCGAGTCATATGGAGCAAGATCGCCTTCGATCGATCCGATCCAAGGTGATCCCGCTCTAGGGATTGACCTGCATCAATATCCTATGTGAAACTCAAGAATAGACCGACCGGTCTATTATCGACAACAGCAAGGGAGAGCCCCCATGACGAAGCACTCGACCCGGCTCCGCCATATCCTGTCCTCCACCTGCTCGGCCTTACTGCGCTGGCGGCGCTCGCCGCCGAAACCGACTAGCTTTTCCGCCGCATGACAGAACGGAGCGTTGCAGTGGAGCGCGCTTGCGCTCTCGCCAAACAGCAGAAAGGGAACGATGTCATGACCACAGCACTCGAGACCCGTCGCTTCGAAAAGCCCGACGACCTGCTCGACATGAAGGAATCCGGCGCTATCGCCATCGTCAAGATGGGGACCGGAGCGACCGGCATGCACGCGGTGTTCGAACCAGGCTGGACCTGGGAAAAGGACGAGAAGCCCCTTCTCGGCAATCCGCACTCCTGTCCGATGCACCACACCGGCTACTGCATCGCCGGCACCCTCTTCATTCACATGCTCGATACCGGAGAGAAAAAGACGATCATGCCCGGCGACTTTTTCGAGATCCCGCCGGGGCACCACGCCCATGTCGAAGGGGACGAGCGCGTCGAGTTGATTCTCTTCGCGCCGCCCGAGCACCAGCACTGACCCGCGGCGCCCTGCGTTCAAGCCGGATTCCGGCGCCAAAGGCCTATCCAGGGAGCCTGGGTGCCATCCGTTCTGCACTTGAAGGCCGCCCCTGCAGCAAGGGGCGGCCTTGACCTTCGGCGCCCGGGAACCGACTTTTTGCTGTCGAAGGATCAACCACCGGACATTTTCTCGATGAGCGAATCCACCAAGGAACGCATGCTTGACGCGGGACTGAGCATGCTCCTGCGCCACGGCTATAACGATCTCGGAATCCAAGTGGTGCTCAAGGAGACGGGGGTGCCGAAGGGATCCTTCTACCATCACTTCGCCAGCAAGGAGGATTTCGCCCTCCAGGTGATCGAGCGCTATATGGACGAGGTGCACGCCGGCCTCGACGTATCGCTGGGCGACCGCACCTTGCCGCCGCTCGACAGGGTGCGCAAGTTCTTCGAATTGACGCGCGAAAAGTATCGCGAGGACGGCTATCTCGGTTGCATGCTGGGCGGGCTGGGACAGGAACTTTCCGGCGTCAATCCGGTGTTTCAGAAATCGATCGAGGGGTGCTTGGCCAAAATCGCCGGGCGCATCGCCGAGTGTATGGAGGAAGCGCTGGCAAAGGGTGATCTGCCGCCCGGCGCCGATCCGCGCCACCTGGCGGACCTGTTGCTGAACTGCTGGGAGGGAGCGGCGCTCCGCAGCCGCCTGTGGCGCGATCCGGCGCCGCTGGACTCCATGCTCGACTTCTACTTCGCTTCCGTCGCCTCGTTGCCAAAGGTTACGGCAGGAGCAGCCTCTGGCTGACTCACTTCCTGCCTCCGACCGCGGGCGTTTCGAGCGGCGGCTGTGCCACGCCACCTTCGACACCGAGGATCAGAAGGAAGGCATGGCCGCCTTCACCGAGAAGCGCACGCCGATCTGGAAGAACCGCTAGGCCTCAGCTCGCGGGCTCCAGATCGAGCGCGGCCTTGAAGCTGCCGTCCATGTAGAAGGGCACGGAGACGTGCTCGTGGACGACCCGCCAGGCGCCCTCCAGCCGCCGCAGGCAGAGGGTGAGCCGCACCCAGAGAGTCACGGCTTCGCCTGCCTGCCGGCTGCACAGGCGCGAGTAGCCGTGGGCGAAGGCGAGGTCGCCGTCGATTTCGATGGCGAGATCGCGGTCCTGCATCTCGATCGGACCGTCCCAGGTGTCGAGCCAGGCCGGCAGGGCGCCGGGGTCGCTGTCCATCGCAGAGCGCAGCGGCGGCGCCAGATCGAAGGTGACCGCGTCTGGCGCGTAGGCGGCGCGGATCGCCGCGGCGTCCTTGTCGTAGTGCGCCTGCTGGACGGCGGCGACCAGGGCGCGGATCTCGGCTTCGTCCCGGGAGGCCCGGTTGTCTGCGGTTTCTGCGGACATCTCTGTTATCTCCTGCATCGGGTCAGCGCCGCTCCGCCTCGACGTAGGCTCTGAAGCTGTTCAGGATGGCTTGCCAGCCGTCGCGCTGCATCTCGATGGGGTTCTGAGCTTCCGCATCGAAGACCGTCGTGACCTTTGTCTGGCTGCCCTCGGCGGTGAAAGTCGTGCGGGCCTTGCGGCCGTCGCTCATGGCGAGCGTCAGCGCCTTGCGCGGTTCGACCTCCTCATAGACCGCCTCGAAATCGAAGCCGAAACTGCCGTCCCTGGCTTCCATGCGCGCCTTGTAGGCGCCGCCCACCTTCAGGTCGGCTTCCGCACTCGGGCAGCACCAGTCGTCGGAAGCGAAGTTCCACCGCGTGATATCCGCGGGTGTCGTATAGGCCTCCCACACAGGTTCGATGGGGGCGGCGATCGTGGTGCTGATGGTGATTTTCTGATCGGTCATCTGCGTGTTTCTCGTGGCTGAAATTGATCGGGCCGAGCCCGGAGCTCATGCCGCGATGTCGGGTTCGACGAGTTTGGCGAGCTTCCGCAAGGATTCCTGCCAGCCGAGGTAACAGGCCTCGGGCGGGATCAGATCCGGGATATTCTCCTGAACCACGTTCATCTCCGTTCCGACCGAAACCGCCTTCAGGGTCACGGTCACCTGCATCTCGCCCGGCAGGTTCGGATCGTCGAAGCTAGCGGTGTAGACGAGCGTTTCGCCCGGAACGAGTTTGAGGTAGGTGCCACCGAAGGCATGGCTGTCGCCCGTAGTGAAGTTGCGGAAGGACATCCGGTGTCTGCCGCCTTCCTTCGCCTCGAGCTCATGGACCGTGCAGAGGAAGCCGAAGGGCGGCAGCCAGCTTGCGACGGCGTCGGCCTCGAGGAAAGCGCGATAGACCTTCTCCGGCTTGGCGGCGAAGACGCGATGAAATTTAACGGTCCCGGGCATGTCTAGGCCTCCCTTCGGGCAGCATCGGCCACAGCGGCTTCGAGGGCGGCGATGTCGATCTTCTGCATCGTCATCATCGCCTCAAAGGCGCGTTTAGCCTTGTTACGGTCGGAGCTCGTCGTCAGCTCCATCAGCCGCTTCGGCGTGATCTGCCAGGAGTAGCCCCAGCGATCCTTGCACCAGCCGCAATCGCTCGCCTTGCCGCCGCTGTCGACGATCGCGTTCCAATAGCGGTCGGTCTCCTCCTGATTCTCGGTCAGCACCATGAAGCTGACGGCCTCGTTCGGCGTGAACACCGGACCGCCGTTCAGGCCCAGGTACGGCCGGCCGAGCAGAGTGAACTCGACGGTCAGTTCATTGCCCTCCTGACCGCCTGGGTAGTCGGTTGGGGCCGCGTTCACCCGGTCGACATGGCTGTCGGGAAAGGTGGCGGCGTAGAACTCGGCCGCCTTGCTTGCTTCGCCGTGGTCGAACCACAGGCAGGTGAGGAGGCCGGTCATTGCGGCTCTCCTTGGCTCTTGGCGCCTTCGTAGTTGAGCATCCACGGTGTGCCGTATCTGTCGGTGAACATGGCGAAGCGCTCGGCCCAGAAGGTCTCTTCAGGCGCCATCTCGACCGAGAGAGCGTCCTTGGCCAGCGCGCTGTGGATGCGGTCGAACGCCTCGCGCGAAGCCGGCGCGATCGACACGCGGAAGCCCCGCGGCTTTTCGTACATCTCGCCGCAATTGTCGGAGGCCATGACCGTGGCGCCGCCCAAGGACATGCACATGTTCATGACCATGTCGTCGCCGCCGGGCATGCGGCTCTCCGGGCTGGGCGCGTCGGCGTTCCGGAAGACGCCATGGACTTTCCCGCCGAGAACGTCGGCATAGTGGGTCATCGCTTCGAGGCAGTTGCCTTTGAAGAAGAGGTAGATCGTCGGTTCCATTCAGATTTCTCCCTAGGGGGCCGTAGCGGGCTTGCCCCGATTCACGCCGCCGCAGTGTCGATGGCGGCGGTACGCAGGGCTCCGCTGTATCTGTAGCTGCTGATGATGACGCCGGAGGACGCGGTTTTCGTAGTGACAAGTGCGAGTTCGCGCGGGCCGGTGCCGTCCGAATAGAAGCGTTTGCCCGCCCCCAATAAGACCGGGTAGACGAACAGCAGAACCTCGTCTGCCAGTCCCTGCTCGATCAGCATGGGCGTCAACGTCGAGCTTCCCCAGAGGATGAGGTCGGGCCCTTCCTGCGCCTTGATGCGGCGAACGCCGTCGACGATGTCCGCTCCCAGATCCTCGACCGGCCCCCATCCGAGGCTGTCCGGCCTGTGGGTTGCGACATACTTCGTCGCGCCGTTGAGTCCCTCCGCGATGGGATTGTTCTCGACCTTCGGCCAGTAGCCGCTCCAGATATCGTAGGTGCGGCGGCCGAGCAGCAGGTCGAAAACCGTGCCGTGAGCCGCGAGGATGGTCTCTCCTACGGCCGGATCGGAATGCGGCCCGATCCAGCCGCCCAGTTCGAAAGCACCGTCTCTATCTTCGTTTGGCCCGCCGGGGGCCTGAATCACGCCGTCCAGAGAGATGTGTTCGATGATCCTGATCTTTCTCATTCCGAATGTCCCCTTCGCTTCGTCGCGCCCTTGCGCCCGGCCGGCGCTGCGAACAGCAATTCGATGTAACGCTGGAGGTGGTCGATGCTGGCGGCGGCGATCTCTGGCCCCTGTTTCGCCTTGGCCAGGATGAAGGCGCCCTGCAGGACGCCCTGGATGTGCAGGGCGAGACTCTCCGGCGTCCAGTCGCCGGCCGCGCCGTGGCGCCGCCGGGCGGCGGCGATGTCCGCCTCGAGGGTTGCGGCGTGTCCGCAGATGCAGGCGGCGCAGGCCTCGCGGATCTCCGGATGGGTGTCGAAGACCTCCTGCAGCGTGGTGCCGGCGAAGCAGGTGAACTCCGGCAGCGCGCCGCAGAGGATGGCCTTGCGGAAGTCGAGGTAGCCGAAGATGCGCGCGAGGGGATCCTCCAGGGCATGATAGGGCGCCTGTGCGAAGAGGGGCTCGGTGACCTCGCTCCAGTGCCGGGCGGCGGCGAGCGCCAGATCCTCCTTGGTTTTGAAGTGGTGGAAGAAGCTGCCCTTGGTCAGTCCGGCGGCCGCGCAGACATCGTCGATCCGGGTGGCGCTGTAGCCCTTGGTGCGGACCACCTGCAGGGCGGCGTCGAGGAGCCTGGTTTTGGAACTGTGCTGCGGCGTGTTCATGCAGACACTATACCCACTAGTTGGTATGGTGTCAAGCGAAGCAAAGGCCCATCCCGCGCGGCGACGGCCGGGCGCCGTAAAACGCATTGGAAATCCAGGCGGAAGGCGGCTTGACGCGGGGTCTGCCGGCGGCTATAACCGCGCCCTTCCGAGACACTGTTCGAAACCAAGAAGGTCTTTCCATGGCCAATCATCTCTCCGCCAAGAAGCGGATCCGCCGCAACGCGCGCGCCTCCGAGGTCAACGGGGCGCGGGTCTCGCGCATCCGCACCGAGGTCAAGAAGGTCGAGCAGGCGATCGAGCGCGGCGACAAGGCCGCCGCGACGGAAGCCCTGCGTGCCGCACAGCCGGAGATGCACCGCGGCGTCAGTCGCGGCGTGCTCCACCGCAACACCGTGGCCCGCAAGCTGTCGCGCCTGTCTTCGCGCATCAAGTCGCTCGGCTAAGTCCAAGCGCGCGCTGCGCTGGCGGCAGCCGCCGCCACGCCGGGTCGATTATTCAAAAGCCGCTCTCCCGATTTCGAGGGCGGCTTTTTCGCGTCTGGAATGGGCGCCGCGGTGCCCCGCCACTGTGCCGAAGAAGGCACACCGATCAAAAAATCGGCCGTTCTCTTTTCAGACCTGTTGTCTCTCCGGAAGGTGACAGGTAGATTACTGCATCGTTCAGACGAGGCGCATGACCAAGTAATTCTGCAGTAAATAGCAAATAAATACTGTGTACATGCGTTTAAAACTTGAAGAATTGAATGAGCAGGGAGAGTACGGCGCGCAGTGAGGCGAGGTTCTAGCGAACTCAGTCATAGGCGCCGTAAAAGAGACCTCGTTCGCTCCTGAAAGTCCGATCTGAACGCGGAACTGCGCAGAGGGGGACACGCGCCATGAGCGGCCGTTCGCGGCAATCCGGCAGCACTGAAATTTCGGAACGCTCAGCTACGACGGCCGTGCGCGGCATCTCCCAGAAAAGACCGCCCCATTCCGGCCCGGCAGGGCCAGAAACTCAGCACGTGAGAATCGCTGCCTGGCAGAGCGGTTCGACCGGCGACGATCGAGAGGAAGATAGAGATGCAACTTTCCACTCGCGATGTGCCGATGTCGGACTCTGAGAGCCGCGGCACACTGGACGAACCCTGGGCGCGAGTGCGCGGCCGTCTTCGCGCGGAGGTCGGCGACGCCGCCTTCCGCAGCTGGCTGAAGCCGCTGACCCTGGTGTCCCAGCGCGAGGGAACGATCCGCATGGCGGTGCCGACGCGCTTCATGCGCGACTGGGTGGCGGCCAACTATGCGGAACGCCTGCTGGGCCTCTGGGGCGAGGAATTCGACGAGGTCGCGAAGGTCGAGATCGTGGTGCAGCCCCCGCCGGCCCGTCCGCTGGAGAAGCAGCCTCCCAAGGAAGAGGGCGCGCCCTGTGCCAGGGCCGAGATGGCGAGTCAGGCGCCTGTCATTCCGGCACCCGGCGTCGCCGGCGACCGCAGCCAGGACATCTCGGCGCCGCTCGACCCGCGCTTCACCTTCGAGAACTTCGTCGTCGGCAAACCGAACGAACTCGCCTATGCCGCCGCACGGCGCGTCGCCGAGGCGCCGAAAGTGCCCTTCAACCCTCTGTTTCTCTATGGCGGGGTCGGGCTCGGCAAAACGCATCTGATGCACGCCATCGCCTGGAATATCCGCCAGACCTATCCGGAAAAGCGGATCATCTATCTCTCCGCCGAGAAGTTCATGTACCAGTTCGTGCGCGCCCTGCGCACCAAGGACACCATGGCCTTCAAGGAGCAGTTCCGCACGGTCGACGTGCTGATGATCGACGACGTGCAGTTCATCGGCGGCCGCGAGGCGACCCAGGAGGAATTCTTCCACACCTTCAACGCGCTGGTGGACCAGAACCGCCAGGTGGTGATCTCCGCCGACAAGAGCCCCTCCGACCTGGAGGGCGTCGAGGAGCGGATGCGCTCGCGGCTCGGCTGGGGCCTGGTCGCCGACATCCATCCCACGACCTACGAGCTGCGTCTCGGCATCCTGCAATCCAAGGCCGAGCAGTGCGAGGTCGAGATCCCCTCCAAGGTGATGGAGTTCCTGGCGCACAAGATCACCTCCAACATCCGCGAGCTCGAGGGCGCGCTCAACCGCATCGTCGCCCACGCCACCCTGGTCGGCCGCCCGGTCACCCTGGAGACCACCCAGGAAGTGCTGCACGACCTGCTGCGCGCCAACGACCGCCGGGTGACCATCGAGGAAATCCAGAAGCGCGTCGCCGAGCACTTCAACGTCCGCGTCGCCGACATGCACTCGGCCCGGCGCGCCCGCAACGTCGCCCGGCCGCGCCAGGTGGCGATGTACCTCTCCAAGCAGCTGACCGCCCGCTCGCTACCGGAAATCGGCCGGAAGTTCGGCGGCAGGGATCACACCACGGTGATGCACGCCGTCAAGAAGATCGAGGAGCTGAAGCTGACCGACAGCGGCTTCGCCGAGGACGTCGATCTGCTGCGGCGGATGCTCGAAGGCTAGCGCCGGACGCTCCCGCGAACGAGCCCAGCGGGGCCGCTGTCAGGCGGCCCCGGCGGCTCTTGGGAAGGCTCCTGAGAGGGGCGCTTCGGAGTCCCTCAAAACCCCCGAAAAAGCTTACGTTTTCCGCCCTGGCGCGCTATAGTCTGCCACCGTGTCCACCGGGCCGATTCGGCGCTTCGCCGAGGCGGTCGAATCGGGCGCGGGCAGCCCGAGCGGGGCTGGCCTCTTGGAGCTTCTCGAGGGGCCGTCCCGCCCGCCCAATCACAAGCTCATTTTCATGGTCTGATCCTGATTTGCGATGAAACTGACGATTGAACGCGGAGCGCTCCTGCGCTCGCTCGCCCACGTACAGTCCGTTGTGGAGCGACGCAACACCATCCCGATCCTCTCCAACGTCCTGCTGGAGGCGGCCGAAGGGCGTTTGAGCCTGACCGCCACCGACATGGACCTGACGATCGTCGAGGAGGTTGAGGCCAATGTCGGCAGCGGCGGCGCGACCACCGCGCCGGCGCACACCCTCTACGACATCGTGCGCAAACTGCCCGACGGCGCAGAGGTCGAAGTCACGACCTCGAGCGACGGCGGACAGATGACGCTGAAATCGGGACGCTCGAACTTCACGCTGTCGACCCTGCCCAAGGAAGACTTCCCGGCCGCGGGGGCGAGCGACCTGCCGCAGTCCTTCGAGCTGCAGGCCGGCGAGGCCAAGAACCTGATCGACCGCACCCGCTTTGCGATCTCCACCGAGGAGACGCGCTACTACCTCAACGGCATCTACGTCCACGCCGCCAAGAGCGAGTCCGTGGCGGTGCTGCGCGCCGTGGCGACCGACGGTCACCGTCTGGCGCGCTTCGAGATGACGCTGCCTTCCGGCGCCGAGGAGATTCCCGGCGTCATCGTGCCGCGCAAGACGGTCAACGAGCTGCGCAAGCTGATCGACGAGAGCGACGCGCCGATCGAGGTCTCCCTGTCGGAGACCAAGGTGCGCTTCGCCTTCGGCGATACCGTGCTGACCTCGAAGCTGATCGACGGCACCTTCCCCGATTACGAGCGGGTGATCCCCAGCGGCAACGACAAGGTCATGGAGGTGGACTGCAAGTCCTTCGCCCAGGCCGTCGACCGGGTCTCGACCATCTCCTCGGAGAAGAGCCGTGCGGTGAAGATGTCCGTCGCCAACGGCACGGTCACGCTCTCGGCCACCTCTCCCGAGAACGGCAGCGCCGAGGAGGATCTGGCGATCTCCTACGACGGACCTGAACTGGAGATCGGCTTCAACTCGCGCTACCTGCTGGACATCGCGCAGCAGATCGAGGGCGAGGGCGCGCAGTTCGCCATGTCCGACGCGGCCTCGCCGACGATCGTCCGCGACGTGGCCGACGCCAGCGCGCTCTATGTCCTGATGCCGATGCGCGTGTAGGGACTTTGGCGCAAGCGGGCACAGCAGCGGAGCTTGCCAGGACGGCGCCGCCCGCCCCGGCGGGACTCTGGGTGCGGCGGCTGATGCTGACCGCCTTCCGCAACTACGGCGCGGCGGAGCTGGAGCTCGACGAGCGTCCGGTGGTGCTGCTCGGACCGAACGGCGCCGGCAAGACCAACCTGCTCGAGGCGCTGTCGCTGCTGACCCCCGGCCGCGGCCTGCGCGGCGCCCGGCTGGAGGACCTGACTCCGCGCGGCCCGCGCAACGATACCGCGCCCTGGGCGGTCGCCGCCGAGGTGGCCACGGCGCAGGGCGCGCGCAGCCTCGGTACCGGGCTCGACCCGAAGCAGCCCGAGGCACAGCGCCGGGTCGCCCGGCTGGATGGCGAGGCCGCCTCCTCCCTCGCGGCGCTGGGCGAGGTGCTGGCGGCGGTCTGGCTGACGCCGCAGATGGACCGGCTGTTTCAGGAAGGGGCGTCGGGGCGGCGCCGTTTCCTCGACCGGCTGGTGTTCGGTTTCGACGCTGCCCACGCCGGGCGCATCGCCGGCTACGAACATGCGATGCGCGAGCGTTCGCGCCTGCTCAAGCAGGGGTCGCGCGACGCGGCCTGGCTGGCGGCGCTGGAGGAATCCATGGCCGAGCGTTCGGTCGCCATCGCCGCGGCGCGCCGCCAGGCGGTGACCCGGCTCTCGGCCGCGGTGGCCGAAGGGGTCGGACCCTTTCCCCGCGCCCGGCTCGGCCTGCTCGGCGATGCCGAGGCCTGGCTCGAGGAGTTCCCGGCGGTCGAGGTCGAAGGCCGCATCGCCGAGGGACTGGCGGCGTCGCGCGAGAGCGATAGCGAGGGCGGCGCGGCGCGCGGCGCGCACCGCGCCGATCTGGCGGTCGCCGACCTGGCGAGCGGCATGCCTGCGGAGCAGTGCTCGACCGGTGAGCAGAAGGCGTTGCTGATCTGTGTCGTCCTGGCCCACGCCAGGCTGCTGGCCAAGCAACGCGGCGCGCCGCCGCTGCTGCTGCTCGACGAGGTCGCCGCGCACCTCGACGGCCGCCGCCGGGAAGCGCTCTACGCGGAGCTGCTGGCGCTCGGCGCCCAGGCCTGGATGAGCGGGACGGAAGACAGCTTCTTTGCGCCGCTCGGCGGCGCGGCGCAGCGCTTCGCGATCGCCGGTGGCGCGCTGCGACAAACGACATGAACCGAGGTCGATGGACGAGATGAGCAAGAAGAAGAACCAGGACGGACAGACGCCGGTGGAAGCTCCCGAGAGCGCCCCAAAGGCAGTCCCAGAGGCAACCCCAGAGGCAAACCCCGAGGAAGCCGTCTCCGAGGCCGCCCCCGAAGTCGTGGTGCAGGGCGGCGCCTATGGCGCCGAGTCGATCAAGGTGCTGCGCGGTCTGGATGCCGTGCGCAAGCGCCCCGGGATGTACATCGGCGACACCGAGGACGGCTCTGGCCTGCATCACATGGTCTACGAGGTGGTCGACAACTCCATCGACGAGGCCCTGGCCGGGCACTGCGACCGGGTCGAGGTTGTGCTGAACGGCGACGGCTCGGTCACGGTGCGCGACAACGGCCGCGGCATCCCGGTGGATATCCACTCCGAGGAAGGCATTTCGGCGGCCGAGGTGATCATGACCCAGCTGCACGCCGGCGGGAAGTTCGACCAGAACTCCTACAAGGTTTCCGGCGGCCTGCACGGCGTCGGCGTTTCCGTGGTGAATGCACTGTCGGAATGGCTCGAGCTGCGCATCAAGCGCGACGGCAAGGAACACGTCATGCGCTTCGCGCACGGCGTGGCGGTGAAGCCGCTAGAGATCGTCGGCGACACCGGCCCGGAGAGCGGCACGGAGATCACCTTCATGCCGAGCACCAAGACCTTCACCATGACGGAGTACGACTACGAAACCCTGGAGCATCGCCTGCGCGAGCTGGCGTTCCTCAACTCCGGGGTCACCATCCTGCTGGAGGATGACCGCAAGGCCGAACCGAAGACCGTGGAGATGCATTACGATGGCGGGATCCAGGCCTTCGTGAAGTACCTCGACCGCAGCAAGACGCCGATCGTCGATCCGCCGGTGGTGATGTTGGCGGAACGCGAGGGCATCATCGTCGAGGCCGCGCTGCAGTGGACCGACAGCTACCACGAGACCGTGCTCTGCTTCACCAATAACATCCCGCAGCGCGACGGCGGCACCCATCTCGCCGGGTTCCGCGGCGCGCTGACCCGGCAGATCAACGCCTACGCCGCCTCCAGCGGGCTGTCCAAGAAGGAGAAGATCGCGCTGACCGGCGACGATGCGCGCGAGGGGCTGACCTGCGTGCTCTCGGTCAAGGTGCCGGATCCCAAGTTCTCCAGCCAGACCAAGGACAAACTGGTGTCCTCCGAGGTCCGCCCGGTGGTCGAGTCCGTGGTCAACGAGAAGCTCAGCGAGTACTTCGAGGAGCATCCCAACGAGGCCCGGCGGATCGTCGGCAAGGCGCTCGAGGCGGCGATGGCCCGCGAGGCCGCCCGCAAGGCCCGGGAGCTGACCCGGCGCAAGGGCGTGCTCGACATCTCCTCCCTGCCCGGCAAGCTTGCCGACTGTCAGGAGCGCGATCCGACCAAGGCCGAGGTCTTCCTGGTCGAGGGTGAATCGGCCGGCGGCTCGGCCAAGCAGGGCCGCGACCGCAAGTTCCAGGCGATCCTGCCGCTCAAGGGCAAGATTCTCAATGTCGAGCGGGCGCGCTTCGACAAGATGCTGTCCTCGGTGGAGATCGGCACCCTGATCACGGCGCTGGGCACCGGCATTGGGCCGGAGGAGTTCGACATCTCCAAGCTGCGCTACCACAAGGTCGTGATCATGACCGACGCCGACGTCGACGGCAGCCATATCCGCACCCTGCTGCTGACGTTCTTTTTCCGGCAGATGCCGCAGCTGATCGAGAACGGTCACCTCTACATCGCCCAGCCGCCGCTGTTCCGCGCCAAGAAGGGCGAGTCGCTGACCTATCTCAAGGGCGAGCGGGAGATGGAAGCCTTCCTGATCGACAACGGCACCCGCGACAGCGTGCTGGTGCTGCACGACGGCAACCAGGTTGCCAGTAACGATCTGGTCGATCTGGTGCATCGCGCCCTGCGCGCCAAGCACCTGATGGAGCCCTTAGCACGCAAGGTCGGCAGCCTCGACGTGGTCGAGCAGACCGCGATCGCCGGCGCGCTCAATTCGGAGATCCTCTCCGATGACGCCCAGGCGCAGCAGGCAGCGGACTACATCGCCACCCGCCTCGACGCGCTGTCGGAAGAGTTCGCGCGCGGCTGGGAAGGATCGGTTTCGCCGGACGGCGGCCTGATCTTCACCCGCACCCTCCGCGGCGTGACCGAGAAGCGGGTGATCGACGGACCGCTGATCCGCTCCGCGGAGGCCCGCCGCCTGGACGAGATGGCGGCGGCGCTGCAGGCGACCTACGGCCGTCACGGCGAGCTGCGCGGCAAGGAGGATTCCTCCGCGCGCATCGTCGGCCCCACCACGCTCAGCGATCAGGTGATGAAGCTCGGCCGCAAGGGCATCTCGCTGTCGCGCTACAAGGGGCTGGGCGAGATGAACCCCGATCAGCTCTGGGAGACGACCCTCGATCCCGACGGCCGCTCCCTGCTGCAGGTCAAGGTCTCCCAGGCCGACACCGCGGCCGATATCTTCGGCACGCTGATGGGAGACGTGGTCGAGCCGCGGCGCGAATTCATCCAGGAAAACGCGCTCAACGTCTCCAATCTCGACGTCTGAAGCCTGATCGGATCACACGGCTGCGGTGCGATCCGAAACTCAGTCTTCTATGAGGATGAGATAAAACAGGATCCACGCAATAGCTCGAATCGAGCTATTGCGGGCGCGCGCCAAGCGGTCAACGCGGCGCGATCACCATGATCATCTGGCGCCCCTCTACCTTGGGATGGGCCTCGACCTTGGCGATTTCCTCCAGTTCGTCGCGCACGCGATTGAGCACCGCAAGACCGAGATCCTGATGTACCATCTCGCGGCCGCGGAAGCGCATGGTGACCTTCACCTTGTCGCCTTCGTCGATGAACCGCTGGATGGAGCGCATCTTCACTTGGTAGTCGTGATCGTCGATGTTCGGGCGCATCTTGATTTCCTTCACATCGATGGTCTTCTGCTTCTTGCGGGCTTCGTTCGCCTTTTTCTGCGCTTCGTATTTGAACTTGCCGTAGTCCAGGATCTTGGCGACCGGCGGCGCGGCATGCGGCGAGATCTCGACCAGGTCGAGCCCCGCGTCCTCCGCCATCCGCATGGCTTCCCGAACGGAGACTACGCCGACATTCTCGCCGGCCTCGTCGATCAGTCGCACCTCCGGCACGTTGATCGCGTCGTTCACTCGCGGCCCCTCCTTGGAGGGGGGCGTCGTCATCGGTGGTCTTGCTATGAACCGACCTCCTTCTTTCTGGGTCTTCCCCTATGGAACCGCCGGCCCTCGCGGCGCGGCGGCCCTCCACCGGTTCCTCCGGCGAAGTAACAACGATTAAGCCCGTTAGCCCACGGTGGGCATGCGGGCCTCCTCCTGCAGTCTATTTACTGCGTCATCGAGCGCAAGGACCTCTTGCTGCTCGCCGCCGAGGCGGCGCAGCGCAAGGGTTCTCTCCTCCGCCTCACGGCGGCCGACCACGGCGATCAGCGGCACCTTGGCGTGGGAGTGCTCGCGCACCTTGTAGTTGATCTTCTCGTTGCGCAGATCGGTCTCGACCCTGAGCCCGGCCTGGCGCAGCGCTGCCGCCGCTTCGGCGGCGTAGGCGTCGCCGTCGGAGGTGATCGTCGCGACCACCACCTGAAGCGGCGCCAGCCACAGCGGCAGGCGCCCGGCGTAGTTCTCGATCAGGATCGCCAGGAAGCGCTCGAAGGAGCCGAGGATCGCGCGGTGTAGCATCACCGGGCGGTGCTTCTCGCCGTCCTCGCCGACATAGCTGGCGCCGAGACGCTCGGGCATCACGAAATCGACCTGCAGGGTGCCGCACTGCCAGTCGCGGCCGATCGCGTCCTGCAGCACGAATTCGAGCTTCGGACCGTAGAAGGCGCCCTCGCCCGGGTTGAGGCTGTACTCCAGCCCGGCGGCCTCGGTCGCTACCTTCAGCGCGGACTCCGCCTTGTCCCAGGTTGCGTCGGCGCCGGCGCGCACCGGCGGCCGGTCGGCGAACTTGACCTTGACCTCGGGGAAGCCGAAATCGGCATAGACCGATTTCAGCAGCTCGCAGAAGGTCTCGGTCTCGGCGACGATCTGATCCTCGGTGCAGAAGATGTGGGCGTCGTCCTGGGTGAAGGCGCGCACCCGCATCAGCCCGTGCAGCGCGCCCGAAGGCTCGTTGCGGTGGCAGGAGCCGAACTCGGCCATGCGCACCGGCAGATCGCGGTAGCTGGTGATGCCCTGTTTGAAGATCTGCACATGGCCGGGACAGTTCATCGGCTTGACCGCGAGCAGGCGGTCCTCGCTCTCGGCGATGAACATGTGCTCGCGGAACTTCTCCCAGTGCCCCGAGGCCTCCCAGAGGCTGCGGTCGACCAGCTGCGGAGTGTTGACTTCGACGTAGCCGGCGTCCTCCAGGCGCTTGCGCATATAGCTCTGCACCGTGCGGTAGAGGGTCCAGCCCGGGGGATGCCAGAAGGTCGAGCCGACGGCTTCCTCCTGCAGGTGGAAGAGGTTCATCTCGCGGCCGATGCGGCGGTGGTCGCGCTTGGCGGCCTCCTCCAGCATGGTGAGGTGCGCCTTCAGTTCCTTCTCGCTGGCGAAGGCCGTGCCGTAGATGCGCTGCAGCTGCTCATTGTTGGAATCGCCGCGCCAATAGGCGCCGGACACGCGCAGCAGCTTGAAGGCATGGCCGAGCTTGCCGGTCGAGGGCAGGTGCGGGCCGACGCAGAGGTCCAGCCAGTCGCCCTGGCGGTAGATCGAGATGTCGGCGTCGGCAGGAAGGGTCTGGATGTGCTCGGCCTTGTACTTCTCGCCCAGCTCGGAGAAGAAGCGCACGGCATCGCCGCGCTCCCAGACCTCGCGGCGGATCTCCTCGTTGCGGTCGACGATCTCATGCATCCGCGTCTCGATGGCCTCGAGATGCTCCAGGGTGAAGGGCTCTTCGCGGGCGAAATCGTAGTAGAAGCCGTCGGCCGTCGCCGGCCCGAAGGTCACCTGGGTGTCGGGATAGAGCTCCTGCACCGCTTCGGCGAGCACATGGGCCGCGTCGTGGCGGATCAGCTCCAGCGCCTCCGGCGATTTCGCGGTGACGATCTCGATGCCGCCACTGCGCTCGATCGGGCGCAACAGGTCGCGCAGCTCGCCGTCGAGCTTGACCGCGAGGGCCGCCTTTGCGAGGCCGGGACCGATGGATTCCGCCACTTCCAGCCCGGTGGTCGGCGCGGCGAAGCTGAGCTGCGCGCCGTCGGGCAGGGATAGGGAGATCTGGTCCTGGGATTTCGCTTCGGCGTCCATCTTCTCTTGCGGTCGTGGTTGGTTGAACGAGCGCGGCACTGTAGGAGGATTCGGCCCCCTGTCAAGGCGAGGCCAAGGCGCCCTGCGGCTTTCGGGCGGGCGCGGTCAGGCGCCGTGGATGCCGCTCGGGATCTGCCGCGCGGTGCGGTAGGCGTCGCTGCGCAGCAGTTCGCGGTAAAGGCCGACGATCGCGCCGGTGGTCTTCTCGAGGGAGAAGTGGCTGCGCACATGGCCGATCGCGGCGTAGGACATCACCGCTCGGGCCTCGCCGGTCAGTTCCAGCGCGCGGCGGATGCCTTCGGCCAGGGCCTCGGAGGTGCGTGGCTGGACCAGGAAGCCGGTGTGGCCGTCGAGGATCTGCTCCGGCGCGCTGCCGTCGCGCAGCGCCACCACCGGGCGCCCCAGGGCCTGGGCCTGGCTGATCGTCAGGTCGAAGCCCTCGGGCTCGACCGGCGCGGAGACCACCACGTCGGCCAGCATGAAGGCCGCCGGCATGTCGTTGCAGGTATCGGCGATCAGCACCCGCCCGGCCAGGCCGTGGCGCTGCACCTGGGCCTCGAGATCGTGCTTGTAGGGCGGCGGCTCGCCTTCGCTGCCGAGCAGCAGGCAGCAGAAGTCGTGTTCGGCGCCGAGCTGCGCGGCGGCCTCGATCAAGCGCATCTGGCCGTTGCCGCGGCGGAAGGCGGCCGGCAGCATGACCACCGGCACGCCGTCGGGCAGGCGCCACTCCCCGGCCAGCTTGATCACCCGCTCCGCGGAGACATGCTCGGGATCGTAGTTGGTGAAATCGACGCCCAGGGGAATGCTGCGCAGCCGCGCGGTATCGATCTGGAAATTGGTGCGGATGTGTGCGGCGATGAAGTCGGAGACGGCGATCACCCGCTCGGCCTTGGTCATCACGGCGTTGAACTTGCGCTTCAGGCCACGTTCGCCGACGTAGGGGGCATGGATGGTGCTGACGAAGTGGCGGCCGCTGCGCTCGGCGGCGATCTGCGCGCACCAGCCCGGCGCCGGCGCGTGGGCGTGCAGGATATCGACATCGTACTGCTCGACGATTTCGCAGAGACGGGTGGCGTTGCGGCGAATCGTCAGCAGGTTGCGGCTGGCCAGCGGCAGGGTCAGGTGCGCCGCGCCGGCCCGGCCCAGGGCATATTCCAGGCCGCCGCCGCCGGAAGCGACCAGAGGCGTGCCGCCGCCGGCGCTGACCGCCGCGGCGATCTCCACGGCATGGCGCGGCAGCGCGCCGGGCGCGAAGTCCGGCAGCAGCTGCAGAACCACGGGCCGGCCCTCGGCCTCCGGACGGGCTATTTTCTGCCCGGCGTCATGAATGCTAGCCTCGCGGCCATCGCTCATTGTCTTACCTGGAACCCCTCAATGACGGAATCCGAACCGCCGTTTGATCCGCCTCAGCGGCTGGCACGGCCCGGTGGTGCATATATCGCCTACCATAGACTCGCCGGCAAGGCCCCCGGGATTGTCTTTTTAGGGGGATTTATGTCCGATATGGCGGGAACCAAGGCCTTGGCCCTGGAAGATTTCGCCAGGGCGCGCGGCCAGGCCTTTCTTCGCCTGGATTATCAGGGACATGGCGAGTCTTCCGGAAAGTTCGAGGACGGCCGCATCGGTCTCTGGGCGGACGATGCCGCGGCGGCGGTGGCGGAGCTGACCGAGGGGCCGCAGGTCCTGGTCGGCTCCTCGATGGGCGGCTGGATCATGCTGCTGGCCGCCCTGGCGCAGCCGGAGCGGATCGCCGGGCTGGTCGGCATCGCCGCCGCGCCGGACTTCACCGAGGACCTGATCTGGGCGGCGGCCAGCGCGGCGCAGCGCAAGGCGATCCTGGAAGATGGCGTCTACCGCGAACCCTCGCCCTATGGCGAGACGCCCTACGCCATCACCCGGACCCTGATCGAGGACGGGCGGGAGCATCTTCTGCTGCGCCGGCCGATCCCCTTGACCTGCCCGGTGCGGCTGATCCACGGGCTGGAGGATGACGACGTCCCCTGGGATCTCTCGCTGAAGCTCGGCGCCGCGCTCGACAGCGAGGATGTCGAGACGATCCTGGTCAAGGGCGGCGACCACCGCCTTTCCGGGCCGCGCGACCTCGCCCGCCTGAAACGGGTGGTCGGCGGTCTGCTGGACTCTCTCTAGCTCTGTTCGATCTGGGCGGCCAGGCCTTCGCGATAGCTGGGATAGGCGAGCGCGACGCCGAGCTCCTTGCGCAGTCGCAGATTCCGCACCCGGCGGCACTCGGCATAGAAGCCGCGCGCCATCTCCGACAGCTCGGCCTCTTCGAAGGGGATTTCCGGCGGCGGCGCGATGCCGAGCAGCCCGGCGGCGTAGGCCACCACCTCGGCGGCGTCGGCCGGCTCGTCGTCGGCCAGATTGTAGATCCGCCCCGGCACCGGCCGGGCCATGGAGGCGCGCAGGGCGCTGGCGATGTCGGCGACGTGAATCCTGCTGAACACCTGGCCGGGCTTGACGATGCGCCGCGCCCGGCCGGTCTTGAGGGCGTCGATCTGGCTGCGACCGGGGCCGTAGATTCCGGCGAGACGGAAGATCTGCACCGGCAGGCCATGGTCGCTGCACAGCCCCAGCCATTCGGCTTCCGCGGCGGCCCGGCGCTGGCTGTGCGGGTTGCCGGGCCTGGCCGGCGTGTCCTCGTCCACCCAGCCGCCGCCGCGGTCGCCATAAACTCCGGTGGTCGAGAGATAGCCGGCCCAGGCCAGATTGCGGGCCTCCTTAAGGCAGGGAGCAAGGTCGCGCAGCACCGGGTCGCCGCTCTTGTCGGGCGGAACCGAGGAGAGCAGATGGCTCGCTCCCCTCAGCGCCGCCTCGACTTCGGCCTGCGCGAAGCTGTCGCGTAACAGCAGCGGCCGCGCGCCCAGGGCCGCGATGGCTGCGGCGCGCTGGGCGCTGCGGGTCGTCCCGAAGACCTGCCAGCCCTCGGCCAGCAGGCGCCGCGTCAGCGCCTCGGCGCTGTAGCCGAACCCCAGGCAGAGCAGGCTTGGAGCGGCATTTTCGTCGCTTGGTTCATCTGTCATGGGATTTACATGGCTCAGCCGGAGCGCCGCGCCAAGTGGCACTTGAATTGGCGCTGCAATCCGCGCAGTTTTGGCATCATGCGTCACCTTCTCCTCTCGCTTGCCGCCGCCGCGATCCTGGGTTGCGGATCGGTCTTCGCCCTGCCGCTTGCCGCGCAGCAGCCGCAGCGGCCGCTCGACCACGAGGCGGAGTATAGCGCCTGCATGCAGCTGGCCCGCCAGGAGCCCCAGGCCGCCGAGGAGTCGGCGCGGGCCTGGCTCGAACTTGGCGGCGGCGACCCGGCCCAGCACTGCGTCGCGGTCGCCCTGATCGGGCAGCAGCGCTACGCAGAGGCGGCCGAAAGCCTGGAGAATCTGGCGGCGAACATGCAGCAGCCGATCCCCAGGCTGCAGAGCGAGATGATGGCCCAGGCCGGCCAGGCCTGGATGCTGGCGGACAACAGCGGACTGGCCCTGCAGGCCCAAACCAAGGGGTTGAGCTATGCCCCGGAAAACCTCGAGCTGCTGATCGACCGCTCGATCACCCACGCGACCCGCGAAGACTTCTGGGAAGCGGTGGACGATCTCGACAAGGCCTATGCGATGGACCGCGGGCGCACCGATATCCTGGTGCTGCGGGCCAGCGCCTATCGGCGATTGGAGGCGATCGAGCTCGCCCTCGACGATCTCAATCGCGCCCTGGCGCTCGATCCGGGCTATCCCGAGGGGCTGCTGGAGCGCGGCATCGTCCACCGGATGCTGGGCAACGACGAGGCGGCGCGGCAGGACTGGAACAAGATCGTCAACACCGTGCCCGGCACCCCGGCGGCCGAGATCGCGCGGCGCAACCTCGACATCCTGCAGAACGGCGGCGGCTGAGCCTTAAAAGTCCGGATCGCCGTAGTGCTTGGGCGGCGGAAAGCCCGGCACGTAGTCGGCCAGGATCTGGCGCATCGACGGCCGCGACTTGACCCGTGCGTACCACTCCTTGGCTTCGGGGTGGTCCTCCCAGGGCACGTCGCCGAGGTAGTCCACCGTGGAGATATGCGCTGCCGCGGCGGCGTCGGCCAGGCTGAAGCGCTCTCCGGCCAGCCAGTTGCGCCGGTCCGACAGCCAGACGATGTACTCCAGGTGATAGTGGATGTTCTGCAGCGCGGCGCGGATCGCCGTGGCCTCGGGGTGGCCCAGGCCGAGAAAGCGCTTCATCACCTTCTCCTCGATCAGCAGGCTGGAAACCTCCTGCCCGAACTTGCCGTCGAACCAGGCGCAGAGCCGGCGCACCTCGGCGCGGTCGAGCGGCTCGGAGCCGATCAGCGGCGGCTCGGGATAGACCTCCTCCAGGTACTCGGCGATCACCATGGCGCCGGTGATCACCGTGCCCTCGGCCTCGATCAGCACCGGGACCTCGCCAGCCGGGTTGAGGCGCAGGAAATCCTCCCGCCGCTCCCAGGTCTTTTCGCTCTTGAGCTCGCAGTCGAGCCCCTTCTCCTTCAGCAGGATGCGGATCTTGCGGGAGCCGGGATCGAGCGGCAGGTGATAGAGGCTGCGCATGACGGCGCGACTATACGCAAAGCCGCCCGCGCCGGGGAAGCGCCTCGACGCCCTGCCATGGGGCATTTTCAGGGCAGGCGGAGATCTACTCCGCCGGTTGCCGGGCGGCGTCCTGGGCGGTTTGCTCGTCGCTCAGCGGGTGCTCCAGCTTGTCGAGCATGTCCTTGGGCACGATCAGCCAGAACTTCGCCTTCTCCATCTCCCAGTCGAGCTGCAGCTGCTCGGCGTAGCGCGACTGGGTCTCGCGGATGTGGCGGACGATCAGGTCGTGGACCAGCTGCTCGTAGTAGGCGCTCTGCAGGCGCTGCACGGTCACGCTGTCCTCGTTGAGCCGCGGCCGGAAGCTGCCTTGCGGATCGTAGACGAAGGCGAGGCCGCCGGTCATTCCGGCGGCGAAGTTGTCGCCGACCGTCCCCAGGATCACCGCGGTGCCGCCGGTCATGTACTCGCAGCCGTTGGAGCCGCAGCCCTCGACCACCGTCGTGGCGCCGGAGTTGCGTACGGCGAAGCGGTCGCCGGCCTGGCCGGCGGCGAAGAGCGTGCCGGCGGTGGCGCCGTAAAGCGCGACGTTGCCGATGATGGTGTTCTGGTCGGTCGGCAGGGTGCTCGCGGTCATCGGGCGGACCACGATGTCGCCGCCGGACAGTCCCTTGCCGGTGTAGTCGTTGGAATCGCCGAACACCTCCAGCTTGATGCCCTGCACCAGCCAGGCGCCGAGCGACTGGCCGGCGGAGCCGCGCAGCCGCACGGTGACGTGGCCGGGACGCAGGCCGTGCATGCCGAACTTGCGGGTGATCTTGGAGCTCAGCTTGGCGCCGATCGCGCGCTGGGTGTTCTGGATGTTGTAGGTCAGCTGCATCTTCTCGCCATGCAGGAACAGCGGACCGGCGTCCTTGATCATCTGCGCGTCCAGGGTCTCGGGCACCTCGTTGCGGCCCTCGACGGTCGAATGGGCGGTGTACTGTCCGGCGTCGGCGCGTGCCAGGATCGGGTTGAGGTCGAGGTCGTCGAGATGCGCCGCGCCGCGGCTGACCTGGGTCAGCAGGTCGGTGCGGCCGATCACCTCCTCCAGGGAGCGGAAGCCAAGCCCGGCGAGGATCTCGCGTACCTCCTCGGCGACGAAGGAGAAGAGGTTGATCACCTTCTCCGGCGTGCCGGTGAACTTGGCGCGCAGGCGTTCGTCCTGGGTGCAGACCCCGACCGGGCAGGTGTTGCTGTGGCACTGGCGGACCATGATGCAGCCCATCGCGACCAGCGAGGCGGTGCCGATGCCGAACTCCTCGGCGCCCAGCATGGCGGCGATCACCACGTCGCGGCCGCACTTGATGCCGCCGTCGGTGCGCAGCTTCACCCGGTGGCGCAGGCGGTTCATGGTCAGCACCTGGTGGACCTCGCTGAGGCCCATCTCCCAGGGCAGCCCGGCGTATTTGATCGAGGTCTGCGGGCTCGCGCCGGTGCCGCCGGAATGGCCGGAGATCAAGATGGTGTCGGCATGCGCCTTGGCGACGCCGGCGGCGATGGTGCCGATCCCGGTGCGCGCCACCAGCTTGACGCAGACCCGGGCGTCGGGGTTGATCTGCTTTAAGTCGTAGATCAGCTGCGCAAGATCCTCGATCGAGTAGATGTCGTGGTGCGGCGGCGGCGAGATCAGCGTGACTCCTGGCGTGGAGTGGCGCAGCCGGGCGATCATCTGCGAAACCTTGAATCCGGGCAGCTGGCCGCCCTCGCCGGGCTTGGCGCCCTGGGCGACCTTGATTTCCAGCTCGGCGCAGTTGTTGAGATACTCGGCGGTGACGCCGAAGCGGCCCGAGGCGACCTGCTTGATCGCGCTGGAGGCGTTGTCGCCGTTCTCGCGCGGGGCATAGCGGGCCGGATCCTCGCCGCCCTCGCCGCTGTCCGACTTGGCGCCGATGCGGTTCATGGCGATCGACAGGGTCTCATGCGCCTCGGGACTCAGCGCCCCCAGGGAGATGCCCGGCGCGACCAGCCGCTTGCGGATCTCGGTGATCGACTGGACTTCCTCCAGCGGCGCCGGGGTCTCGCTCTTCTTGAAGTCGAGCAGGTCGCGCAGGGCGATCGGCGGCAGGCGGTCGAGCCCGGCGGTGTACTTCTTGTAGGTGGCATAGGAATCGTTGGCGACGGCGGCCTGCAGGGTGTGCATCAGCTCGCCTTGGAAGCCGTGCGCCTCTCCATTGCGGCGGTAGCGGTAGAAGCCGCCGACCGGCAGGGCGATGACGTCGGCGCGGAAGGCGCGGGCATGGGCCTGCAGCACCTTCTGCTGGATACCGCTCATGCCGATGCCGGAAATCCGTGAGGGCATGCCGGGGAAGTACTCGCCGACCAGGGTGCGGCTGAGGCCGATGGCCTCGAAGTTCTTGCCGCCGCGATAGGAGGAGACGATCGAGATGCCCATCTTCGACATCACCTTCAGCAGGCCCATGTCGGTCGCCTGCTTGTAGCGCGCCACGCAGTCCTCCAGGGAACGCGCGCCAAACAGGCCGCGGGCGTGGCGGTCGGCGATCGCCTCCTGCGCCAGGTAGGCGTTGACCGTGGTCGCGCCGACCCCGATCAGCACCGCGAAGTAATGCACGTCGAGGCATTCGCCGGCGCGCACGTTAAGCGAGGTGAAGGTGCGCAGCTGCTGCTTGACCAGGTGGGTGTGCACCGCACCGGTGGCGAGGATCATCGGGATCGCCGCCCGCTCGGCGGTCACGCCCTCGTCGGAGAGGATCACGTGCACGGCGCCGCCGCGCACCGCGTTCTCGGCCTCCTGACAGATCCGATTGACCGCGTCCTGCAGCGCCGTCTCGCTGCCGTCGGTGGGAAAGCTGCAGTCGACCTCGGCGGCGGTCTCGCCCATGTAGTCGCGCATCGCCGCGAACTCGGCGTTGGACAGCACCGGGGATTCCAGCTGCAGCAGGTCGCACTGGCTGGCGTCCTCCTCCAGGATGTTGCCGAGGTTTCCGAGGCGGGTCTTCAGCGACATCACCGCGTTCTCGCGCAGCGAGTCGATCGGCGGGTTGGTCACCTGGCTGAAGTTCTGGCGGAAGAAGTGGTGCAGGCCGCGATACTGCTCCGACAGCACGGCGACCGGAGTGTCGTCGCCCATCGAGCCGACCGCCTCCTTGGCGTCCTCGATCATCGGCTGCAGGATCAGCTCGAGATCCTCCATCGACCAGCCGTAGGAGACCTGGCGGCGGCGCAGCTCCGGCTTCTCGAGGCGCGGCGCCTCGCTGAAGCCGCCCGAGGCGGTGGCCCTCTGCAGCAGGGAGTCGAGCTCGGTGATCTTGGCGGTCCACTTGCCGTAGGGGTGGCGCGCGGCCAGCTTTTCCTTCAGCTCGCGGTCCTTGTAGAGCGTGCCCTCGGGCAGCATCACCGCGATCATTTCGCCCGGCCCGAGGCGGCCCTTTTCGATCACCTTGCTTTCCTCGGTCTTCACCATGCCGGCTTCCGAACCGACCACCAGCAGGCCGTCGCTGGTGATGCTGTAGCGCAGCGGTCTGAGGCCGTTGCGGTCCATGCCGGCGAGCACCCAGTGGCCGCCGAAGGCGCAGATCGCCGCCGGGCCGTCCCAGGGCTCCATCACCGAGTTGCAGTGGCTGTAGAAGCTGCGCAGATTGTCCGGCAGGTCGCGCTTCGACCAGGCCTCGGGAATCAGCATCGACTTGACCAGCGGCAGGTCGCGCCCGGCGCGCACCAGCAGTTCGGCGACGGCGTCGAGCGCCGCGGAGTCCGAGGACTGGGCCTGGATCACTGGCTTGACGTCCTCGATGTGGTCGGCGAAGGCCGGACAGGACATCCGCGTCTCGTGCGCCTTCATCCAGTTGTCGTTGCCCTGCAGGGTGTTGATCTCGCCGTTGTGGGCGAGCACCCGGAAGGGCTGCGCCAGCCGCCAGGTCGGGAAGGTGTTGGTCGAGAAGCGCTGGTGGAAGATCGCGAAGGAGGAGGTGAAGCGCTCGTCCGCCAGGTCGGGGTAGAAGTTCGCCAGGTCCTGGGCCAGGAACAGGCCCTTGTAGATGATCGAGCGGCAGGACAGCGAGCAGATATAGAACTCGGTGATGTTCTCGGCCAGCACCGCCTTCTCGATCCGGCGGCGGATCAGGTAGAGGTCGAGCTCGAACTCCTTGTTCGGCTTGCCCAGGTTGTTGGCGATCATGATCTGCTCGATCTCGGGCCGGGTGGCATTGGCCTTCTCGCCGACGATATCGATGTTCACCGGCACCTGGCGCCAGCCGTAGATCGCATAGCCCCAGCGGATGATCTCCGACTCGACGATGCAGCGGCAGCGCTCCTGCGCCATCAGCTCGGTGCGCGGCAGGAAGACCATGCCGACGGCGAGGCGGCCGTCGTGCAGCTCGTGGCCGGTGCGCTCGACGTGCTCCTTGAAGAAGGCCTGGGGAATCTGCACGTGGATGCCGGCACCGTCGCCGGTCTTGCCGTCGGCGTCCACGGCGCCGCGGTGCCAGACCGCCTTCAGCGCTTCGATGCCCTTGAGGACCACCTCGCGGCGCGGCTTGCCGTCGATCGCGGCGATCAGGCCGACGCCGCAGGCTTCGTGCTCGTCCTGCGGGCGGTAGGCGTGTGCCGCCTCCAGCTTGCGGGCGTTTTCCCGCCAGTCGCGGATGAAGCTGTCGTCGTTGGGCATCTCGGTCATGTCCTTGTTACTCCGCGGCCACGGCGGGGGCGCGCAGCGCCTGCTGCTTGAGGTAGCCGACGATCGAGGCGGCGGCATCGCGTCCGTCGCGGATCGCCCAGACCACCAGGGAGGCGCCGCGCACGATGTCGCCGGCGGCGAAGACGCCGTCCAGGTTGGTCGACAGGCTGCGGAAGTCGGTCTTGATCGTGCCCCAGCGGGTCACCGCCAGCTCCGGGCAGTCGAACAGCGCCGGCAGATCCTCGGCGTCGAAGCCCAGCGCCTTGATGACGATGTCGGCCTCCACGTCATAGGCCGAGTCCTCCAGGATCTGCGGGGTCTGGCGGCCGGTCGCGTCGGCGACGCCGAGGTGCACCCGGGCCGCCTTGACGGTCCTGACCGTCTCATCGCCGTCGAAAGCGAGCGGCGCCGCCAGCCAGACGAACTCGACGCCCTCCTCCTCGGCGTTGGCGACCTCGCGCTGGGAGCCGGGCATGTTCTCCCGGTTGCGGCGGTAGAGGCACTTGACGGACTCGGCGCCCTGGCGCACCGCGGTGCGCACGCAGTCCATGGCGGTGTCGCCGCCGCCGATCACCACGACCTTCTTGCCGGCGGCATTCAGCGTGCCGTCCTCGAAGTCCGGCACGCAATCGCCCAGGCCGACGCGGTTGGAGGCGGTCAGGTAGTCCATCGCCGGAAAGACGTTGCCGAGGCCGGCGCCGGGAAGCTTGATGTCGCGGGCGTTGTAGACGCCGGTGGCGATCAGCACCGCGTCGTGCTTGTCGCGCAGCTGCTGCAGGCTGGCGTCGCGGCCGACCTCGAAGTTGAGTTGGTAGGTCACGCCGGCGTCGGCGATCAGCTTGGCCCGGCGCTCGACCACCTCCTTCTCCAGCTTGAAGTTGGGAATGCCGTAGATCATCAGCCCGCCGACCCGGTCGTAGCGGTCGTAGACCGTGACCTGATAGCCGGCGCGGCGCAGCTCCTCGGCGGCGGCGAGACCGCCCGGTCCGGCGCCGACGATGCCGACGCTCTGGTCGAACTCCTCGGCCGGCTGCACCGGCTTGACCCAGCCGCGCTCCCAGGCCGTGTCGTTGATGTACTTCTCCACCGCGCCGATGGTCACCGTGCCGTGGCCGGCCTGCTCGATCACGCAGTTGCCTTCGCAGAGCCGGTCCTGGGGGCAGATTCGGCCGCAGATTTCCGGGAAATTGTTGGTCGCCTGGCTGACCTCGTAGGCCTCCTCGAGGCGGCCCGCGGCAGTCAGCATCAGCCAATCGGGGATGTTGTTGTGCACCGGGCAGTGCACCTGGCAGTAGGGCACGCCGCACTGGGAGCAGCGGCTGGACTGCTCGGCCGCGCCTTCGCTCGAGAATTCGTCGTAGATCTCGCCGAAATCGTCGCGCCGCGCCTCGACATCCCGCTTGGGCGGGGTGCGCCGCTCGACATCGGTGAAGGTCATCATCCGCTTGGCCATGCCTTGCGTCTCTCCGCGTGCGTTTCTTGTCTTCGGCTTGTTTTGAGCCACTTTCCTCACCGTTTTTGGCCCTCTGAGCCCGGCGGGAAAGCGGTGATAGCGGACTATAACAGAGCGCGCGAGGAAAATCAGCTATATAGGGCGCATTTGCGTACTAAAAAGTACGATATTCTTTTGTGCCGGCCGGGAACAGACGCGGGCATGATGCGGCGCAGCAAAAGTAGTTCTCAAATGAGTCCTAATTTGCAGGCTGCGGCGGCGCGGAATCGGCTGCTATAAGCGCGGGGAAAGCCGGATTCCGGCGTTCTGGGTTGCACAGACGGGGGGTGGCCGGTGCCGCTCTTGCATCTTCTTATTCTGGCCGCCGTTCAGGGCATCACCGAGTTCCTGCCGATCAGCTCCTCCGGGCACCTGGTTTTGACCTGGGAGATCTTCGACAGCCTCGGCCAGGCGGTGGAGCAGGATCCGGCCGACCGGCTGATCCTCGACATCGCGGTGCATGTCGGCACGCTACTGGCGGTCTGCGTCTATTTCTGGCGCGACCTCGGCACCATGATTGCGGGCGGTTTGCGGCTGCTCGCCGGGCGGGTGACGCCGGGCGGACGCCTGCTGCTCTATGTCGTCGCCGCGACCCTGCCGCTGATCGGCGCTGGCGTGGCGCTCAAGACCACGCTGGCGCTGGAGCTGCGCGGGATCGAGGTGATCGCCTGGGCGACGCTGGGGTTCGGCGTGCTGCTGTATCTCGCCGACCGCATGGGGATGCTGATCCGCCGCATGGAGCACATGGGCCTGGGCAGCGCCCTTGTCATCGGCCTGGCGCAGATCCTCGCCCTGATTCCCGGCACCAGCCGCTCCGGCATCACCATGACGGCGGCCCGGTTTCTCGGCTTCGAGCGGGCCGAGGCGGCGCGCTTCTCGATGCTGCTGGCGATCCCGGCGATTCTCGGCGCCGGCGTGCTGGCCGGGCTCGACCTGCGCGAAAGCGGCGATCTCGCCCTGCGCCGCGAGGCTCTGGTGGGCGGCCTGCTGGCCTTCATCGCCGCGCTGATGGCGATCGCCGTGCTGATGCAGTGGCTGAAGCGGGCGAGCTTTACGCCCTTCGTGATCTACCGGATCCTGCTCGGCGGGCTGCTGCTCGCCCTGGTTTACGGTCCCGGCCTGACCTCGGCCTCTTCCTAGTCCCGGCTCTTTAGGTGCCGCGCTTCCTGGCGTCTTCGACCGGCGGCGCCGTGAAGCGCCCGCCGGGGCGGTAGCGCTCCAGGTAGGTCGGCAGGATGACCTCGACGGAATGCGCCTCGACGCCCAGATCGGCCAAACCTTTGGCATTCTTCGAGACGACATTGTCGCTTTCCAGCAGGGTCACCTGATCGCGGGTCAGCAGCGGCGCGATCGGCAGCGGCAGCAGGGTCACCAGCTCCAGCACGCTGGCCTGCAGCCTGGCCAGGGGGAAAGGCAGCGGCAGCAAGAGCCGTCTGCGGGCGATGGCCTGCAGCAGCAGGCGCATCAGCTCCTTGAAGCTGTACACCTTCGGGCCGCCCAGTTCGAAGGTTGCGCCCTTGGCCGCCGGCTGGGCGAGGCAGGCGGAAACCGCGTTGGCGACGTCGGTGACGTAGACCGGCTGAAATTTGGTTTCGCCGCCGCCGATCAGCGGCAGCGCCGGGCTGATCCGGGCCATGGCGGCGAAGCGGTTGAAGAAATCGTCCTCGGGGCCGAACACGATCGAGGGGCGCAGGATGGCGGCCTCCTTGAAGGCTTTCTTGACCGCCTGCTCGCCGGCGCCCTTGGAGCGGGCGTAGTCCGAAGCCGCCTTGGTCGAGGCGCCGATCGCCGAGATATGCACCAGTTGTGCGACGCCCGCCGCCCTGGCCGCCTCGGCGATGCGCTTGGCGCCCTGGTGATGCACGGCGTCGAAGCTCTGCCTGCCGGACTCGTAGAGAATGCCGACCAGGTTGATCACGGCGTCCACGCCCTCGACGGCGCGCACCACCGAGGCTTCGTCCTGCAGGCGGGTCGCCAGGGGGACGATCTGCCCGACCGTGCCCAGGGGCTTGAGGAACTGCGCGCCCTTGGGGTCGCGCACCGCGACGCGGATCACCCAGCCCTCCCTGGCGAGCTGGCGGACGACGTAGCGTCCGATGAAACCCGAGCCGCCGAAGATCGTCACCGTGCGCGCTGCCATGGTCTCTCCTCAATCGTCCTGTTGTCTGGCCACCCGGAAGACGGCTGCCCGGCGGTCACGCCGGGTTATAACACCCCCGGCGGCGGAAGTTGACACCCTGTGTGACGGGGGTATCTTGGCCGCCGCTTCGCCGAGGGACGGCGAGACAAGCAGGCGCGGAAAGGCGCGGAACCCGTGGCGATTACCTTGCATCGGAACGACCTGCCGGCGGACCTCGATCTCGGTCCGGCGATCGCGGTCGACTGTGAAACCATGGGGCTGCGGCTGGAGCGCGACCGGCTCTGCCTGATCCAACTTTCCGCCGGCGACGGCGACGCCCATCTGGTGCAGTTCACCGACGGCAGCTTCGACGCCCCCAACCTGAAGGCGCTGCTGGCCGACGAGGAGCGGCTCAAGCTGTTCCACTTCGCGCGCTTCGACCTGGCGGCGATCAATCTCTACCTGGATACGGTCTGCTATCCTGTCTACTGCACCAAGATCGCCTCGAAGCTGGTGCGCACCTATACCGACCGCCACGGCCTGAAGGACCTCTGCCGGGAGCTGCTCGGCATCGACATCTCCAAGCAGCAGCAGTCCTCCGACTGGGGCGCCGAAACCCTGAGCGAGGAGCAGCTCAGCTACGCCGCGGCGGACGTGCTGCACCTGCATGCCCTGCGCGAGAAGCTGGAGATCATGCTTGAGCGCGAGGGCCGCACGGAGCTGGCCGACGCCTGCTTCGAGTTCTTGCCGGCGCGCGCCACCCTCGACCTGATCGGCTGGGGCGACGAGGACATCTTTGCCCACAGCTGAACTCCGCCCGGGCGGGGAGGCTTTGCGCCGCCGAAGCGTAGAATACGGCAGAGGCGCGTTCCGGCCGATCGGGGTCCACGCCGCGCAGCGCTTCGTGCTATAAGCGCGGAGCCACCATATAGATGCAGAGCATGTCCGAAACCGCCGACAGCCAGAACGACACCGCCGCCCGGCAGCCCGACGTCGAACGGGATGTCGCGGTCGGGCGGCGTGTGCTGACGCTGGAGGCGGCCGGGCTGAACGCGCTGGGCGACTCCCTTGGCGAAAGCTTCGCCGCCGCGCTCGATATACTGGCGGCGATCGAGGACCGTGTGATCGTCACCGGTATGGGCAAGAGCGGGCATATCGCCAACAAGCTGGCTGCCACCCTGGCCTCCACCGGCACTCCGGCGCAGTTCGTGCATCCCGCCGAGGCCAGCCATGGCGATCTCGGCATGATCACCCGCAAGGACGCGATCGTCGCGATCTCCAATTCCGGCAAGACGACCGAGCTGGCCGACGTGCTGGCGCACAGCGCCCGCTTCAAGATTCCGCTGATCGGCATCACCAGTCAGCCCGACAGCACCCTGGCGCAGACCGCCGCGGTGGCGCTGCTGCTGCCGCTGGCCGCCGAGGCCTGCCCGATGGGCCTGGCGCCGACAACCTCGACCACCATGATGCTGGCGCTCGGCGACGCCCTGGCCGTGGCGCTGCTCGAACGCAAAGGCTTCTCGCCGCAGGATTTCCAGCTGCTGCACCCGGGCGGCACGCTCAGCCGAAAACTGCTGCGGGTCTCCGACATCATGCACGGGGCCGGCGAGCTGCCGCTCTGCGATGCCGAGACCGGCATGGACCAGGCGATCCTGATCATGACCCGCTACAGCTTCGGCTGCGTCGGCGTGGTCGATGCCGCCCAGCGGCTGATCGGGGTGGTCACCGACGGCGACCTGCGCCGCCACATGGCCAGCGACCTGCTCGACCGCCCGGTGGCCGAGGTGATGACCAAGGATCCCATGACCATCCGCCCCGACGTGCTGGCTGCCGAAGCGCTCGGTCTGATGAATACCGAGAGCCGGCCGGTCACCAGCCTGTTCGTGGTCGAGGACGGCCGGCCGAGCGGCCTTCTGCATATTCACGACTGCCTGCGGGCGGGCGTTGCGTGAACGGCGGGCGGCGATGAGCGAAGCCATCGATTTCGACCAGCGCCTGCGCGACCGTCAGAACCGCGAGGCCGAGCGCCTGGAGGCGGCGGAAACCAGACAGTCGGCGCCGCTGCCGCGCTGGGGCAGCTACACCCGTTTCGCCCGCTTCATGCGCTACCTGCTGCCGGCGGTCGCCGCGGCGCTGATCGCGCTGCTGATCTTCTGGCCGCGCATCCAGGGGGAGGTCGCCGGGATGACCGGCTTCGGCGTCTCCGGCCAGCCGCCGGTCGAGGAGGACGGCACGACGGCCAAGCGGGCGCGTTTCGAAGGGGTGGACGGCAAGAACCGCCCCTTCAGCATCTCCGCCGAGCGCGCCTTCCAGCCCAATGGCGACAGCAACCGCATCGTGCTCGACAGTCCCGAGGCGGATATCACCCTGAACGACGGATCCTGGGTCGCGGTCACCGCCGAGCGCGGCGACTACCGTCAGAATGGCGAGACCCTGGAGCTGCGCGGTCAGGTAAACCTCTTCCACGACAAGGGCTTCGAGTTCTATACCGAAAGCGTCGATGTCGATCTGGAGTCGGGCGTGGCGCAGGGCAGTCAGGCGGTACAGGGTCAGGGCCCCTTCGGGCACATTGCCGCGGAGGGCTTCGAGCTGCGCGACAACGGCCAGACCATCGTCTTCACCGGCAAGACGGAACTTGTCGTCTACCCCGAGGAAAAGGGTCAGCAATGAAACGCGCCGCCGGATTTTCATGCCTTCTCGTCCTGGTCGCCGGCTTCGGCCTGGCGGTCCTCGTGCTTCCCGGTCTGAGCGGTCTCGCACCTGCGGCGGCGCAGGTGACCGGCCTGACCGGCGGAAACAAACCGCTGCGGATCAATGCCGACCAGGGCATCGAGTGGCGCCGCGATCAAGGCCTCTACCTGGCCCGGGGCAACGCCAGCGTGGTGCGCGGCGACATCACGGTGCGTGCCCAGGTGTTGCGCGCCTATTACCGCGAGAGCGGCGAGAGTGGCAATAACATCTACCGGGTCGAGGCCGAGGGCGGCGTGCGGATCGAAACGCCGGGTGAAACCGCCAGCGGCGACAGCGGCGTCTATCACGTCGACCGGGGCGTCGCCGTGCTGCGCGGCGACAGCCTGCGCCTGGAAACCGATAGCGCGACCATCGTCGCCCGCGACAGCCTGGAATACTGGGAGGACGTCGAGGGCCGGCCGGTCGCTGTGGCCCGCGGCCAGGCGGTGGCGACGCGCGGCGAGGACCGGGTCGAGGCCGAGGTCCTGACCGCCTCCCTCTCCTCGGGCGGCGGGAATGCAGAGGTCGTGCAGATCGACGCCAGCGGCGGCGTCACCATCACCCGCGGCGACCGCCGCGCCGAGGGCGAGCGCGCGGTCTATTACGTCGACGAAAGGGTGGCGACCCTGCACTGCAACGTCTGGGTGACCCAGGGCGAGAATAGATTGAACGGACAGTATGCGGAGTTTAACCTCGAAACCGGGGTCAGCCGGATTACGCCGGATGCGACCGGTTGCGGGGGCGATACTCAGGTGCGGGGGCTGTTTCAGCCCGAATAGCCGACAATAGCTATGCTTGATCGCTTGCGCCCGCGGCGTATCTAACAGGGATGTTGATGGACGACTTCATGGACCGCCGAGACACTTCGAGCGACCCGTCTGGACATTCGCGCAGCGGCCAGGACGCGCCGATCCCCCGGCTGGTCGCCGACAACGCCGGACTCGGCACGGTCAGCATCGGCCGCTCCTTCAAGAAGCGGCCGGTGGTGCGCGACGTCACCCTCAACCTGCATCGCGGCGAAGTCGTCGGCCTGCTCGGCCCCAACGGTGCCGGCAAGACCACCTGCTTCTATCTGATCACCGGGCTGCTGGCGCCGGACTACGGCTACGTCAGCCTCGACGGCCACGATATTACCGACCTGCCGATGTACCGCCGGGCACGGCTCGGCATCGGCTACCTGCCGCAGGAGTCCTCGATCTTCCGGGGCCTGACCGTGGAGCAGAACATCCGCGGCGTGCTCGAGGTGGTGGAGCCGTCGCGCGACCGCCAGGATCACATCGTCGACCAGCTGCTGGAAGAGTTCTCGATCGCCCACCTGCGGCGCACTCCGGCGATGGCGCTGTCCGGCGGCGAGCGCCGCCGGGTCGAGATCGCCCGCGCGCTGGCGACCCATCCCGCCTTCATGCTGCTCGACGAGCCGCTGGCCGGGATCGACCCCATCGCCGTCGGCGATATCCGCGAGCTGGTGCTGCACCTCAAGGACCGCGGCATCGGCGTGCTGATCACCGATCACAACGTGCGCGACACCCTGGACATCGTCGACCGCGCCTACATCATCCACGAAGGCAGCGTGCTGATGGAAGGCCAGCCCTCGGAGATCGTCGCCCACGAGGACGTCCGGCGGGTCTACCTGGGCGACCGCTTCAGCCTCTAGGCCGGCGCCATGGCCCTGCGCCAGAAACTCCAGGCACGGCAGACCCAATCCCTGACCCTGACGCCGCAGCTGCAGCAGTCGATCAAGCTGCTGCGGCTTGGCCGCGACGAACTGGCGGCCTTGATCGAGGAGGAACTGGAGAGCAACCCGCTGCTGCGCCGCGGCGATCCCGCCCACAGTCCGCCGCCTCCGCCGCTGCCCGGCGCACCGGGCGGTCCTGGCGGCGGCGGGCGGGCGGCGCGTCTCAATTGGCAGGCCTCCGCCGCGCGTGGCGGCGCGGCCAGCCCGGCGGCCAGTCCCCCGGCAAGTCCCTCTGCGGCGATGATCGACGACCTGGAGGACAGCGCCACCGCCGCGCCCAGCCTGCAGGATCATCTGCTGCTGCAGGCGCAGCTCGAACTGCGCGACGCCGACTCCCGGCGCATCGCGCTGCTGCTGATCGATTCCCTCGACGAAGCCGGCTACCTGGCCGCGCCGCTGGCCGATCTGGGCCGCCAGCTCGGGGTCTGCGTGGAGGCCGTCGAATCCGTCCTGCTCCGGTTACAGGGCTTCGAGCCCACCGGCGTCTTCGCACGCGACCTCGCCGAGTGCCTGCGCCTGCAGCTGCGCGAGCAGGATGCGCTTTCGGCGCCGATGGAGACCCTGCTGAAAAATCTCGATCTGCTGGCGGCGGGCCAGCACCGCCGGCTCTGCACGCTTTGCGGGCTCGACGAAGACGGGCTCAACGTCCTGCTGGCGCGTCTGCGGCGGCTCGATCCCAAGCCGGGCGCGCGCTTCCTTTCGGCGCCGGTCGAGACGGTGGTGCCCGAGCTGATCCTGCGCCGCGCCGGGCACGGCGGCTGGAAGGTCGAGCTGAACGAGCAGGCGCTGCCGCGACTGCTGCTCGATCACGGCTACCGCGAGGAGATCGCCGGGACGCTGCGCCGCCGCGAGGACAAGGCCTATCTCGCCGAGCAGGCGCGCAGCGCCAGCTTTCTGCTCCGCGCGCTGCAGCAGCGCGCCGAGACTCTGCTGAAGATTGGCCAGGCCATCGTCGCCCGTCAGGAGCGCTTCTTCGACCAAGGCGTGGCGGCGCTGCGTCCGCTGGTTCTGCGCGCGCTGGCGGAGGATGCCGGGCTGCACGAATCCACGGTCAGCCGGGCGCTGACCGGCAAGTACATGGAGACGCCTGGCGGTCTCTATCCCCTGCGCTACTTCCTCAGTCCGGCGGTTCCGGGGACCCGGTCGGGTACGGTCTTCGCCGCGGAGGCTGTGCGCCAGCGCCTGCGCGCCCTGATCGCCGCGGAGGCCGTGACGGCGCCGCTGTCGGACGCCGCCCTCGCCGAGTCGCTGCGCGGCGAGGGCATCGCCGCCGCCCGGCGGACCGTCGCGAAGTACCGCCAGGCAATGGGAGTTCCCACCGCCGCCGCGCGCCGCCGCCGCGCCGGTCGCGCCGGTCGCGCCAGGCGCGAGGCATAGCGGGCCGTGAGCCGCAGCGCCCGCGGAGCGGAGACTTTTTTGATTTTCAAGCCTGAATCCTCAATTCCGCCTTCTTATAATAGGAGTGTTGAGCGTATCTCGACCCAGGAGGCGGGCCATTGACAGCGTCGGGCGGCAAACCTATGTTCCCGGCCCTTAGCGCCGGAACTCGCAGGGATATGCGGCCCAGGCGTTGCTGAAAGCCCCGAAAGGTTAGTTCATGCAGCTGTCGATTCAGGGACGGCAGATCGACGTTGGCGATGCCTTTCGCCATCATGTGGAAGGCTCTCTCACCTCGATCTTCGACAAGTACTTCGGCGATCCCATCGAGGCCAGCGTAACGCTCTCGCGCGTCGCGCATCTCTATCACGCCGGGCTCTCCGTCCACATCGGCCGGGGAATGCAGCTGCAGGCCTCGGGTGAGGCCGACGAAGTCTACCCGGCCTACGATATGGCGGCGGAGCGGCTGGCGAAGCGACTGCGGCGCTACAAGCGGCGTCTGCGCGATCACCACAAGGCGATGCAGGAATCGGAAGTGATGGAGGCGCAGCAGTACATCCTCGCGGCGCAGCCCGGCCCCGAGGATGCGGACGCAGAGAACGACGACGCCCCGGAGGCCGACGACACCCCCGTGGTGATCGCCGAAATGGCGGCGGAGATCCCAAGTCTGACGGTCAGCGAAGCGGTGATGCGGCTCGACCTGGCGGAGGCCCCGGCGCTGCTGTTCCGCAACCGGGCGCACGGCGGGCTGAACATGATCTACCGCCGTCCTGACGGCAACCTCGGCTGGGTCGATCCCCGTGGGAATGCGGGCGGGAATTCGGGCGGACATGCCGAGGGCAGCGCCGAAACCTGAGCGTCAAAGGATATTCCGGGGGCGCGGCGGCGAAGTTCCCGCGCGCCGCGATAGACCGGTCGGATATAGGTTTTGATATGGAAATCAATGATTTGATTACTCCCGAGGCGATCATTCCTGCGCTGCGGGTCAGCAGCAAGAAACAGGCCTTGCAGGAGATTTCCAAGCGCGCGGCCGCCCTGACCCGGCTGCCGGAGCGCAGCGTTTTCGAGGTGCTGGTGGAGCGCGAGCGCCTGGGAACCACCGGCGTCGGCCACGGCATTGCCATCCCGCATGGCAAACTCGCAAACATCGACCGGCTCTATGCGCTCTTCGCGCGGCTCGAGTCGCCGATCGATTTCGATTCCATCGACGAGCAGCCGGTGGATCTGATCTGCGTCCTGCTGGCGCCCGAGACCGCGGGGGCGGACCACCTCAAGGCCTTGGCCCGGGTGTCCCGCCTGCTCCGCGATCAGGGAACCTGCGACAAGCTGCGCGGCAGCGACAGCGCCGACGCACTCTACGCGCTGCTCACCGAATCGGCGACCAGCCACGCAGCCTGACGGCTTCGTTATCAGATTCTAGTGGAGGCGCTGCGGCTGCAGATCGTGCTGGCGCACCGCCGCGAAGGCGACGTCCTCGTTGGCCATCACCGCCATGCGCGTGCCGTCGGCGGCGAAGATCCCGAAGGTCCCGCGCTGTTCGCCGTCGAGCGCCTTGACGTAGGCGATGTCCTGAATCCCGAAAGCCAGAAAATCCTGGCTCGACATCCGGTGACGCTGATTTACCGAGGTGTTCATGTGCTTCTCCTTCCTAAGCGGATGCCCGTGCGTTTTGCGCCGCCCCGTGCCGGGCACGGCCTGACGGTCATCCCTCCGTGGTGTCCGCCGGCGTGGCGGAACCTTCGATCCGTTTCTTCTCCGGCGCGCGGCCGCTGGCCGCGATATCGATCTTCTTGACCTTGGGCTGTACCAGGGGCCGTTCGAGCTCGATGTGCAGCAGGCCGTTGTCGAGCGAGGCCGAGGTGACCTCGATGCCCTCGGCGAGAACGAAGCTGCGCTGGAACTGCCGCGCAGCGATCCCGCGATGGAGGAAGACGCGCTCGGTCTCGTCCTGCTGCCTGCCGCGAATGACCAGCTGGTTGTCCTCGATCTGCACCGTCAGGTCGGCTTCCGCGAAGCCGGCCACCGCGAGAGTGATGCGCAGCCGGTTTTCCGAGAGTTGTTCGACGTTGTAGGGCGGATAGCCGTCGCCGCCGTTCTTCGACACCCGGTCGAGAACGCGCTCGAAGTGATCGAAGCCGAGCAGCAGCGGGGAATCGAAAAGGGAAACCCTGGACATGGAAAGCTTCCTCCTCAGCGCGAGCAAGGTTGCCGGTTGATCCCGCGGCGGGAAGTCTTCTCGATGAAGCGGTTTCCCACCGCCGGCGGCCCGCAAACGGCGCCGCCTGCATTGAATGTGGGGGATTTGCTTGGCGGCTTCAAGCGCCTTCGCCGCCGCCGCCGTCGTCTGAATTTAGCTTGGCGGAGAGCCGCCCGGCACGGCGACCGCGGTTTCGGCCTCGGCGCGCTCTTCCTCCTCGACCGCGGGGTGCAGGACATAGGCCGTTGGCGCATTGCCCGGCACCGCGATGAAGTCCGGTTTATCGGTCGCCGAGACGCTGCCGCGGCGGCGCATGCGATAGAGCGCGAAGAGGCACATCAGCAGGTGCACCGCGGCGATGAAGCCGAACAGCGCGCTCTGTCCGGTGAGCCCCATCACCAGCGAGGCCAGCATCGGTCCCGCCACGGCGCCGGCGGCGTAGATCATCAGCAGTCCGCTCGAGGCCTCGACGAACTCGCCGGGGGCGACGTAGTCGTTGGTGTGAGCGACGGAAAGCGAGTAGAGCGGCAGCGCCATGAAGCCGAAGCCGAAGACCAGCGTCAGCAGCACCGGGCGACCGAGGCCGCCCGCCAGGACCAGGGCGATGCCGAGCGCCGCGGAAAGCAGGCAGGAGGCGACGATCACCCGGCGCCGGTCCATGCGGTCCGAGATCCGGCCGAGCGGCCACTGCCCGACGGCGCCGCCGATCACCGCCACGCTCATGAACAGCGCCGTGCCGGCGATCGTCATGCCGGCGTCTTGGGTGTAGACCGGGGCCAGCGACCAGAAGGAACCGTTGGCCAGCCCGACAGCGAGGCAGCCGATGAAACCGACCGGCGAAATCCGGTAGAGATGGCGCAGCCGGATCCGCGCCAGGGGGATCGCCTCGGGCGCCGGCGAGGCGGTCAGGGCCAGCGGCACGGCGGCGAGGGAGACCAGGATCGAGGCGACGCTGAACAGCGGGAAGCTCTCCGGGTCGTGCAGCGTGACCATCATCTGGCCGAGGGTGATCACCGTCAGGTTGATGATGGTGTAGAGCGACAGGATGCGCCCGCGGTTCTCGTTGGTCGCACGCTCGTTCAGCCAGCTCTCGATGACGATGTAGAGCACCGCGAAGCAGAAGCCGGTGATCGCACGCAGCGGTACCCAGACCATCGGCGTGGTTACCAGGGCATGGGCCAGCGCCACGGTCGAGGCCAGGGCGGCCATCGCGGTGAAGGCGCGGATATGGCCGACCCGGCGCACGGTGCGCGGCCCGAGGCCGCAGCCCAGCGCGAATCCCAGGAAGTAGCTGGAGCCGAGAATGCCGATCTCGAAGGTCGAGTAGCTCTCAAGCTGGGCGCGGATCGGGATCAGGGTTCCCTGCAGGCCGTTGCCCAGCAGCAGCACCGCGGCGCTCAGCAATAGCGTGGCGATCGGCGCGATGGTGCGGGTCATGGCAGGCGGCTCTCCAGCGTAGCTGTGCCGCCGCAGTTTGAGCGTGCGGCGCCGAGGCATCAAGGGCGGTGGCGGACTCTGCGGTTATGTTCCTGTGACCGCGGCGGCGATCTCGCGCAGCACGCCGAGGGCCTGGCGCAGCTCGCCGGAGTCTGCCTCCTGGGGATAGACGGCATAGGCGGGATAGGAGAAGACCGGCGCCCAGCGCGGAATCTTGAGCTCGCCGCGCGCCAGGTGCTCGGCGACCAGCCGGCGCGGGAAATAGGCGTGGCCGCCGAACTCGAGGATGTAATGCAGGCTGAGCGAGCCGAGCTCGAGAAACAGGCCCGAGGGGGTGGCCTCGGGGAAGTTGAGGCCGTGGTCCTCGCGGAACTCCGGCCCCCAGTCGACGAAGACATAGCGCTCGTCCAGGCCGCGCAGCGGCTTGGAGTCGCGGGTCACCAGCACCAGTTCCTCTTCGAGCAGGAGTTCGATGTCGAAGCCGGGGCGCGCCTGCGGCCGGTACATCACCGCGAGGTCGAGGGTTCCTTCGCCGAGCCGGCGCATCAGCACGTCTGACGTGCCGACCTCGGTGCGCCAGGCGATCTCCGGCTGATCCTCGCGAATCCGGCCGAGCCAGCGCAGCAGAAAGCCGTCCCAGAGACTGAACTGGGCGCCGACGGTCAGCCCCAGGCTGTAGCCCTCGGGCAGGGAGACCTCGTGGCGGGCCTGCTCCCAGACCCGGACCAGACCGACGGCATGGGGAAAGAACTGGACCCCGGCGGAGGTCATGCTGGCGCCGGCCTTGCTGCGCTGGAACAGGCTGCGGCCAAGCTGTTCCTCCAGGGACTTGATCCGGGCGCTGACTGTCGACTGGGTGACGTTGAGCTGCGCGGCTGCGGTGGCGAAACTGCCGGCCTCGACGATCTGCAGGAAGGTGCGGGCGAGGGCGATGTCCATGGCGGATTTTATATCGGATAATTCGATATTATCTACGAATAAAATTCGTTAGTCGAAACTCATTTTTCGGCGCAGGGTTCTCTCGTCCGGCATAAAGCCGGTCGATCATGGAGATGAAAACATGGCCATTGGCAAAAAGCCCGCCCCCAAGAAGACCCCGGCCGGTACCGGCAGCAAGCCCGCCGCGCCGAGCAAGTCCGCGGGCCGCAAGTAACCCGCACACTCAGAAGAACGGTCTTCGCCAACCTGCCTTGGTGAAGACCCGTTAAACGACAATAGTGCCCCCGGGGCCGCCGCAAACCCTCTGCGGCGGCCCCGCGCTTTTGGGCGCGTTTCCGGCTCGGCGCAGGCCTTGCCGCGTGCTAGCGTCCGGCCTTCCCTCCCGCCTGTCCGGAGCCAGCCATGCGCGACAATCCGCTGAAACAGAAACTCCAGCGCGGCGAGCGCGCTTTCGGGTCGATGGTTTTCGAGTTCGTCTCGCCGGGTCTGCCGGCGATCGCCAAGGCGGCCGGGGCCGACTACCTGCTCTACGACATGGAACATAGCGGCCTGTCGATGGAGCAGATCAAGGGTCAGGTGGCGGCGGCGCGGGGCCTCGATCTGCCGGTCCTGGTCCGCCCGCCGGCCAAGCAGTACCACCTGGCCTCGCTGCTGCTCGATCTCGGCGCCTGGGGGCTGATGTTTCCCATGGTCGAGACCGCCGAGGAGGCTGCCGAGCTGGTTTCCTGGACCCGCTACCCGCCGCGCGGCGTGCGCGGCGGCGCCTTCGGGCTCTCGCACGACGACTACGCGCCCGGGGAGGTGACGGCGAAGATCGCCGCCGCCGAGGCGCGCACGCTGATCCTGGTGCTGATCGAGACCGCGAAGGGGCTGGACAACGTCGAGGAGATCCTGGCGGTGCCGGGAATCGACGTCGCCCATGTCGGCCACTTCGACCTCTCGCTGTCGCTCGGCCAGCCCGGCGACTTCGCCCACCCGCTAGTCAGCGCCGGGATCGACCGCATCGCCGCGGCCGCCAAGGCGGCGGGCAAGCCGGCGGCCTGCATGGTACCGGACGCCGAGACCGGACGGGCCTGGCTGGCGCGCGGCTATTCCATGCTGTCCTACTCCGCAGACCTCTGGCTACTGCAGGAGAGTCTGCGCCGGGGGATCGCGGCGCTCCGCGAAGACGCGTAGGAACTTGCTCTATTTCATCGTGTTAGAGGCTGATTCACGGATCCCACCGGTCAGTGCGATCCGATCAGGCTCTAGTGGACCAACTCCTTGCCCTTGTAGATCTCCTCGGGCGGGAACAGCGGCGACTCGCCGGTCACGCTGACCCGCCAGAGGATGCGGGCGTGGGCGTCGCCTGCCTGGGCGCGCTGGGTCAGCGTCGCCTTGTGCAGCGTAGAGTAGGTGTCCCAGGCCGCGACGTCGCCGGGCTCGTAGTCGTAGGTGGTCATGAAGCGCGGCTGCAGCGCGTGCGCGGCGAGCTCGTTGAGCAGCCCGATCGCCTCGTCCTCCGGCATCCCGACAATCCCGAAGGAGCTTCCGGCGACGCCGTAGAGCGCCTTGCGCCCGGTCATCGGATGACGCTTGACCAGGGGGTGGGTGACGTTGGCGACCCGCTTCTTCTGATCCTCGGTCAGGGTCTCGGCCGCGGTCGGCGAGCCCTCGACGATGTCGGCGCGGTTGCCGTAGTGATGGATCACCGTCAGGTCGTCGATCCGCCGCTTGGTCTTTTCCGGCAGGGCGTCGTAGGCGCTGAACATGTCGCAGAAGTGCGTCGGGCAGCCGCCTTCCGGTTTCTGGATCGAATAGACGATGGTCGAGGAGTTGGCCGGGTCCTCGTAGGCGACGTCGGTGTGCCAGAAGCAGGCGCCTTCGAAGACACCGATCTGCCGGCCGTCCTCGAAGACGTTGGACAGCATCAGGATCGCCGGGTGGCCGCGCATCCGCAGGTGGTCCAGGAAATGCGGCCGCTGATTGCCGAACTTCTTGGTCAGCCTGTCGTACTGGTCGAAGCTGAGATCCTGATTGCGGATCACGATCAGCTGATGGCGGTGGAAGACGCGCAGCATATCGCGCAGGTCGTCGTCGCTTGCCTTGGCCAGGTCGATATCGGTGATTTCGACGCCGAAGGTGCCCGGCAGAGCCTTGAAGGTCACCATTGCATTCCCTCCCTCGCGGCCGCCAGGCGGCCAGTTCCCTAGAAAGGATTTTATGTCACTAATGCTGACCTATTTCAAGCTTTCCGATGCCGGTCGCCTTCCAATACTGGAATGAATCGCCGCTTGCCTCTATACATTCCCAAGGAGCTGCCTAAATATCGATCCCCGATGTAAGGCTGTTGTCAGGAGTAACCAGCGCCCATCATGTCATCGAATGTCGAAGCTTCGGACCGCCGCAGCGCCCGGCGTCTGCGCGGGATACACAAGGGGCTGATCATCTTCAGCGGCAGCAACTGCACCCAGCCCTGCGCCATTCTCGATATCTCGGAGACCGGCGCGCGCCTGCGTCCGCTCGACAGCTTTACCTGTCCCGATCGCTTCCAATTGCGCGACAACAAGAGCGCGATCCGCGAGTGCACCGTCGTCTGGCGGCAGGGCTCCTCGGTCGGGGTGCGGTTCGACTAGCCTTCCCGCGTTTGCACCTCCCGCCCGGCGCGGCTAGGGTCCCGCCATGACAGAGCACGCGAAACAGACGCCGCGCGGCGCATGGCAGGCCAAGCTGACATGGCGCACGGCGGCGCTGCGCGCTGTGGTCAGGGACTACGCGTGGATTCACATCGGCATCGGCCTGTTCGGCAACCTGCTGTTCTTCGTCGGCAGCGTCTTTTTCCTCTGGGCGAGCTGGCAGACCGCCGGCGTCTGGCTGTTCATCCTCGGCAGCTTCGCGATGCTGCTCGGCAGCCTTGGCGAGGCCCTGGCCCGCTGGGAACGGCGGATCGGCCGACGCGAGGACGCATGAGCGGCCGGCGCGTTGCCTACGTCAACGGCGCCTTCGTCCCCGAGGAGGAGGCCGCGATTTCCATCCACGATCTCGGTTTCGTCTATGGCGATGCCGTCTATGACACCGCGCGGACCTTCTCCGGCAAGTTGTTCAAACTGCCGGAGCACATCGCGCGGCTCTACCGCACTCTGCGCTACGTGCGCATCGACCCCGGTCTTGCGCCGCAGGAGATGACGGCGCTGACCGAAGAGCTGGTCGCGCGCAATCTGCCGCTGCTGCGCGAGGGCGAGGACTACTGGGTGACCCAGCGGATCTCCCGCGGCCTGCTGGCCTACGACGCAGAGCCCGCGGCGCGGCAGGGTGCGACCGTGGTGATCGAGTGCGTGCCGCTGCCGCTGCGCGCCCGCGCGCGATATTTCCGCGACGGCATCGCCGTGGCGACGCCCGCGATCCGCCGCACCCCGCCCGAGGCGCTGTCGCCGCGCGCCAAGACCACCAACTATCTGAACATGATCCTGGGCGGGCTGGAGATCCAGGGACGCGATCCAGAGGCCTGGGCGGTGCTGCTGGACCGCAACGGCAATCTCTGCGAGGGGATCGGCGCGAATATCTTCCTGGTGCGCGACGGAGAACTGATGACCCCGCGCGAGGACTACATCCTGCCGGGCGTCAGCCGGGCCACGGTGATCGAGCTGGCGGAGCAGCTCGGAATTCCCTGCAGCGAGCGGGACCTCAGTCCGCACGACGCGGCGATCGCCGACGAGGCCTTCCTGACCTCGACCTCCCTGTGCCTCTGCCCGGTCGTCAGCATCGACGGCCAGGACCTGGCGGCAGGCCGGATCCCCGGCCCGGTGACGGCGCGCCTGATGCAGGCCTTCAGCGAAGCGGCGGGAATAGACTACGTCGCCCAGTACCTGCGCTTCTTGCCGGCGTAGGCCCGCCCGCGCCGAGCGGGCTCCTTATTGATCGTCTCTAGGACGTGGTGCCGATCTCCGCCTCGAAGCGGGCGATCACCTCGAGCAACTCGGCCTTGCGGAAGGGCTTGGGAAGCACTTCGTTGGCGCCGAGTCGGCTGGCGTAGCGCAGGAACTCCTTGCCGCGCTCGCGGCCGCCGCCGGAGATCGCCAGGATTTTCACCGCGGCATCGCGCCGCTTCAGCTCAAGGATGGTCTCGATGCCCTCCTTCTCCGGCATCACGATGTCGGTGATCACGATGGCGCAGGGCTCGCGCGAGAAGATCTCCACCGCCTCGTTGCCGTTGCCTGCGGTGCGCACCGGATAGCCGGCGGCGCTCAGCGTGCGGGCGATGACGTCGCGGACCATGGAGTCGTCGTCGACCACCAGGCAAGCGGGTTTTGCCACGGGCGCGTTTGTCATGCGGCTGTACTCTCCGAATCGCCCTGGGGCATGCGGTTTTCCTCCAGCAGGGGGAAGTAGATTTTGAAGGTGGTCCCCTCATTCAGGGTGCTTTCGACAGCGATGATACCACCATGGGCGGTGACGATACCATGGGCCACCGCAAGGCCAAGACCGGTGCCTTTGCCGACCTCCTTGGTGGTGTAGAAAGGGTCGAAGATCTGCGGCAGGTTTTCCGGGGATATGCCGCAGCCCTCGTCGCGCACCATCAGACGGGCATAGCGTCCCGGCGCGAGCTTGCCCAACTTCGCCGCGCCGTCCCGGTCCAGGTACAGCGGATCCAGATCGACATAGATCCGGCCGCGGTGCTGCTGGGAATCGGCGGCGTTTCCGACCAGATTGAGCAGCACCTGCAGCAGCTGTCCGGTGTCGATCTCGAGCTCCCCGCAGTCCTCGGCGAAGCTGGTTATCAGCTCGATGCTGCCGGGCAAGGCTGCCTTGACCAGGGGCAGGCCCTGATCGACGGCTTCGCGCATTGCGATGCGCCGGCGCTTCGGTTCTTCTGCGCGGCTGAAATCGAGCAGACGGCGGACCAGTTCCGCCACCCGCTCGGCGGTTTCCAGAATCTGCTCGGCGTCCTGCTTGCCCGGCGAGTCCGCCGGCAGGGAGTCGCTCAGATTCTCGGCCGCGATCATGATCGGCAGCAGCATGTTGTTGAAGTCGTGGGCGATTCCGCTGGCCAGGGTGGCGACGGCCTCCAGCTTCTGGGCGTGGAGCGCGAGGGCTTCCTGATTGCGCAGCTCGGCTTCCAGCCGCTTGCGATCGGAAATGTCGGCGACGACGTAGACCGCGCCACTGAAGGCGCCGCTTTCGGAGGTCAGGGGCGCCGCGTTGATCGACAGCTGCAGTTCCCGCCCATCCTTGTGTCTGCGGACGGTCTCGAAGTTGCGGATCGGCTCGCCACGGGCCATGCGCTCGCGCAGCTCGCTGCGCTCGCTCTCGCGCTCGGGAGGGATCTGCGGCGAGCGCTTGCCGATCACTTCTGCCGCGGACCAGCCGAAGATCGCCTCCGCCGCCGGGTTCCAGGAGACGATCCGGCTTTGGTCGTCCATCGTGACGATGCCGAGCGGCGAGGAATCGAGCTGCGACTGCAGCAGCTCCTTGGCCTGGCGCAGCTCGTTCTGCAGCCGGCGGTCCTCATTGATGTCCTGCAGGGTTCCGATCGAGCGGCTCATGCGGCCGTCGGGTCCGGGGATGCGCTCGCCGATCTCGCGGCACCAGAGGTATTCGCCGCTGACGCCGCGCGTGCGATAGACCGCCTCGAAGCGCTCGCCGCCGGCATCGAAGGCCTCGACGATGCGGTGGTATTCCGGCCAGTCCTCGGGGTGGATCAGATGCCGGATGTCCTCGTGGCTGCTGCCGATGTACTGCTCGCGGGTCAGGCCGTTGAAGTGCGGCATGGTCTCGGAGCAATCGATGCAGCGTCCTTTGTCCTCGTCCCAGACCCAATGCGCCATCATCGCCATCTGGGTGGCGTGGCGCAGCTGGGCATCGACCCTGGCGCGCGCGGCTTCCTCCCGCTTTTCCGTCGTAATGTTGCTGCCGACGCCGCGGTAGGCGGCGATCCGGCCAGAGGCGTCATAGACCGGCTTGCCGCTGAAGCGCACCCAGGTCTCGCCGTGCTGGGGGTGTGGGAAGCGATAGGTCAGGTTCGAGAAGGACTCGCCGTGTAGCATGTAGTCCGCCACGACATCGGCGATCGACGGATTGGCGCCGATCCGCGCCAGCAGCTCCCAGCGGGTCGCCCCGATCAGGTCCCCCTGCGTCGCCACGGCGCCGTCGAGGATCGGGGTCGGACCGGTCTGCCAGGTAAAGCGCTGCTCGAGATCGGTTTCCCAGAACCAGTCGGCGGAAAGCTCGGCGAAGTCGCGGAAGCGGGATTCGCTGAGGTCGCGCTGTATTTCCGCGCGCTTGCGGTCGGTGATGTCGGCGATGAAGCCTTCATAGCCGAGGATGCCCCCGCGCTCGTCGCGCACCGTGTGCGAGGTCTCAGCGATCCAGATCGCCGTGCCGTCCTTGCGCAGAATCCGGGTTTCGAAATCCCGCGCCACGTCGTCGGTATCGAGCTTGGCGAGGAACTGCGGGCGTGTGCCCGGGTCGGCGTAGAAGTAGCGGCCGGCGTGGAAGAGGGCGAGAAACTCCTCGGGGTTCTCGCAGCCGGCGATCCGCGCCAGGGCGGGATTCACCTCCAGGAAGCTGCCCTCCCGGCTTGAGCGGTAGACGCCGACCGCGGCGCTTTCGAAGAACTGCCGGTAGCGATACTCGGAGACGGCGCGGGCCTCGGCCAGCTTGGCGTGCTCGGTGATGTCGCTGAGGACGCTCAGGGTGCCGCCCATCGGTAGCACCTGCTCACGGCCCTGCACGGTCCGGCCATTGACCAGCTTGTATTCATAGGGGCGGCCCGGCTGATGATGGCTGCTCAGCCGCTCCGCGCGCCAATCGGCGAAGCCGTTGCAGGAGGCGATCCGCCCGCAGGCGTAGCAGATCTCGACCACCTCCTGGATTTCCCGGCCGGCCAGGGTTTCCTGGGTCCAGTTGGGGAAGAACCAGTCGATGAAGGCGCCGTTGCAGTAGTACAGGCGGTGATCCGGGCCATAGTAGGCAAAGGCGTCCGGACTCTGTTCCAGGACCTCCAGAAGGAGTTCGGGATTGTCTTTGATCATCTGCCTGCCCGGTTTTCGATCCGAAGTCTCGCGGAACCCCGCTGGATAGGCCATGAAAGATGCCTAACAGAAGTTAACAATGCGCTAGCGCAGCCTGTTTTCCGAGAAAGGGGAGATTCCCGCGTCTCAGAAAAGCCGGAATCGTGTATAAATATTGGCAAATTACGGGTTCGGCATCATGGGAGCTGTCCATATGGTTCGTTACATTGCACCCATCCTCCTGGGGGTGTTGCTGGTTCTCTCCGCCTGCGGGCGTAACACCGGCGACCGTGCCGCTTCCGGCGCGGGAATCGGCGCCGGCGTCGGCGCCGTGGTCGGCATGGCGACGGGTCTGACCGTGCTCGAGGGCGTCCTGATCGGGGCGGCGGCCGGCGGCCTGGCCGGCGGCCTGACCGACGAGGAGACGATCAACCTCGGCGATCCGATCTGGGCGACCGACGAGCATGAGGCCAACGACGCCGCCATCGCGCGGGTCCAGGCGGGACTCTACGAGCTCGGCTACGATCCCGGCCCGGTCGACGGCGTCAAGGGTGCCCAGACCACGAATGCGATTCGCGCCTATCAGCGCAATCACGGCCTGCTGGTCGACGGCCGCGCCTCGCTGGAACTGGCGCAGCATATCGACCGGGAAATCCAGATGGCGAGAAGCTAGCGCTTCCAGAAGCCCGGCGGTGCGGCGGGGAAGCCGCACGGGTACTGCTGGGTAGCTTTTTCCTATCGCCGCGCTCTGGCAGGCTCTATTTCAAAACCCCGAACTCGGGGATCTTCTAACGCCCGGCGGCGTCGAGCAGGTTGATCGCTTCGATCACCCGCTGTGTCGCCTCGGCGATTAAATAGACGTCCTCTCCGATACGGATGTAGCGGCGGCCGTGTTTGGGGTGCGGCAAGCCATGGTGGCGATAGTCGAAGTCATTGTAGTGGACGTGGTGCGGGATGTAGTCCCCATGGCGGAATTTCTGCTGCCCTGGCGGGACGCAGCCCTTTTTCGCCAAGCCCGGCGGACAGAAGTTCTGTCCCGCGAGCGCGCTCTGGGGAAGCGTTGTGGCGGTGCCAAGCATTACCGCCGCCCCAATAAGTCCTCCGAGCATCGCTTTGGTTCTCATGAGCTCGCTCCCTTTCTCGCCTGTCTCGAAACTAAGCGGGATATCGGAAGGAATTGTGTCGATGCCGGGGCGGCCCCAAAAAAATCACAGGGCGCGAGGTTTGCCGTCACGGGGCTGACTGACCGTCGACTTCTGGGAGGCTCTGGGATAGCCTGCCCAGGGATGGCGAATCCGCCGCCTTGGCTGCCGCGCCATTGTTACTCCGCGGCTGAGGGAGGTTTAGATGAGATTTCTCGCACCTTGGCGTCCGCAGCTGCTTTCCGTCCTGCGCATCATGGCGGGCCTGCTGTTCCTGCAGCATGGCACGACCAAACACCTGGGCTTTCCCGCCAGCGCGATGAACGACGTCGCGACCTTCAGCATGGGCGGGATCGCCGGCCTGTTCGAGCTGGTCGGCGGCGCCCTTCTGGTGGTCGGGCTGTTCACCCGCCCGGTGGCCTTCGTCCTCTCCGGCGTGATGGCCGCGGCCTACTTCATCGCTCATGCGCCGCAGGGCTTCTATCCGCTGCTCAACGGCGGCGAGCTGGCGGCGCTCTACTGCTTCACCTTCCTCTATCTCTCGGCCGCCGGTGGCGGCGCCTGGAGCTTGGACCGCCTGCTGAATAAGCAAGACTCGGCCTGAGGCCTGTCGCGCATTCGGCCCGCTCGGCCCGCAATGCAAAAAGGCCGGCGCTTGCGCGCCGGCCTTTTTAAAACCTGGTGGAGCCGGACGGAATCGAACCGACGACCTCTACAATGCCATTGTAGCGCTCTCCCAACTGAGCTACGGCCCCCTAAGGGATCGCGGCCGCGGGCAGGCCCGGGGCGCGAGAGCCGGGAAATTAAGGGAGCCGCCGTGCCCTTTCAAGAGAAAACGAGGGGCGGCGCGGCGGCGAGAGCAAGATTCCCGGATCGCGCGGCTTCGGTGCGATCCAACCAGGCTCCCGGCTTCCCCCGGCCTTAATTGTCGTCCTTGGTGACCTTGACCTCGTCGAGATCGTCGTCCTCGTCGCCGAGGTCGGAGGTGTCTTCGATCACCGAATCGTCGTCATCGTCGTCGATGTCGACATCGAGATCGTCGTCCCCGTCCTCTGCCTCGCCGTCGTCGCTTTCGCTATCGTCGCTTTCGCCGTCGTCGCTGGCGTCGTCGTCGCTATCGTCGGCGACCTTGGCGGTGTCGCTCTCCGGCTTCTCGACTTCTTCGTCCTCGACTTCCTCTTCCTCGGCGGCCTCCTCCTCGGCCTTCTTCTTCGCCTTGGCGGCCTTGGCTTTTTCGCTCTGCTTATCTGGAGCGGCCCTGGAGCGCCGCGACTTCAAAATCGATTCTGGATCGAATTCCGCCTTGCAAGAGGGGCAGATGATGGGGGTGCGAGCGAAGTCGTAAAACTTCTGTCCACAGCTTTGGCACGTTCGCTTCGTGCCCCATTCCGGTTTGGCCACGCGTTGCCTCCGATGGTTGCCTGCGCAATGCGGGCAAGGTGTCTCTGACAAGCCGCGCATTTGCCATGCTAGCGCGCCACTGTCAAACGCTAGCTGCGCCGGAGCCGCGCCGCGCCGCGGCTTGATGGGTGAAGCGGCGGGGCGGATGTGCTAGAGAGCGCGCCAGTTCATCCGGGCGTTTTCCGCCCAAGCACCATGAGGATGGCCCGGCCGATGACCGCGCTCACCGCCCACCCCTGCGGCCCCCTGGCTGGCGAGGCCCTGATTCCCGGCGACAAGTCGCTGTCGCACCGGGCCTTGATGCTGGGTGCCCTGGCGGTGGGCGAGACCAGGATCTCCGGGCTGCTGGAAAGCGAGGACGTGCTGGCCACGGCTGCGGCGCTGCGCGCCCTGGGCGTCGAGGTTGAGCGTCGCGGCCCCGGCCGCTGGCGGGTCTTCGGGCGCGGAGTCTCCGGCCTGCGGGAGCCCGAGACGGTGCTCGACTTCGGCAACGCCGGCACCGGCGCCCGGCTGATGATGGGCCTGCTGGCCGGGCAGCCCTTGACCGCGGTGCTGACCGGCGATGCCTCGCTGCGGTCCCGGCCGATGGGGCGGATCTTCGAGCCGCTGTCGCGGATGGGAGTGCAGTTCCAGGCGCGCGAAGGCGGCCGCCTGCCGGCGACCTTGATCGCGCCGGAGCGGCTGCGCCCGATTAGCTATCTCTCCCCGGTCGCCTCGGCGCAGATCAAGTCCGCGGTGCTTTTCGCCGGCTTGGCGGCGCCGGGCGAAACCACGGTGATCGAGCCGCTGCCGAGCCGCGACCATAGCGAGCGCATGCTGGCGGCCTTCGGCGCCAGGCTGCGCAGCGAGGACGGCGGGCAGGGCCACAGCGTCACCGTGGCCGGCGAAGCGGAGCTGACGCCGCAGGACCTGGCGATCGCCCGCGACCCCTCCTCCGCCGCCTTTCCGCTGGTCGCCGCCCTGATCGTGCCGGGCTCGCGGGTCGTGCTGCCGGGGATCGGCGTCAACCCGCTGCGCTGCGGTCTGTTCGAGACCCTGCGCGAGATGGGCGCCAAAATCGCCTTCGAGAACCGCCGCGAAGAGGCCGGCGAGCCGCTCGCCGATCTGGTGGTGGAGGCCGGCGTGCTCACGGGCGTCGAGGTGCCGGCGGCGCGCGCGCCGGCGATGATCGACGAGTATCCGATCCTCGCGGTGGCCGCCGCCTGCGCCGAGGGGCGCACGGCGATGCATGGCCTGGGCGAGCTGCGGGTCAAGGAAAGCGACCGTCTCGCGGCCGTGGCCGAAGGCCTGGCGGCCTGCGGCGTCGCGGTCGAGGCGGGCGAGGACAGCCTGATCGTCGAGGGACAGGGCCGCCCGCCGCGGGGCGGCGCGGCGATCGCGGCGCGGCTCGACCACCGCATCGCGATGTCCTTCCTGGTGCTCGGGCTGGCCGCGGAACGGGCCGTCTCGATCGACGACGCGGCGCCGATCGAAACCTCCTTTCCCGGCTTCCCGGAACTGCTCTGCGGCCTGGGCGCTCGGATCGGGCCCGCCGGGGAATGAGCGTCCCGCCGGTGATCGCCATCGACGGCCCCTCGGCCTCGGGCAAGGGCACTCTGGCGCGGCGCCTGGCCGCGGCGTTGAATTACGCGCATCTCGACAGCGGCCTGCTGTACCGCGCGGTGGCGGCCAAGCTGCTGGCCTGCGGCCGCCACCCCGGAGATACCGCCGCCGCCGTGACGGCCGCGCGCAGCCTGACGCCGGAGGACCTGCGGCGGCCCGATCTGCGCGGCGAGGCGGTCGGCGCCGGCGCCTCCGTGGCGGCCGCGCAGCAGGCGGTCCGCGACGAGCTGGTCGGCTTCCAGCGCGACTTCGCGGCGGCGCCGCCGGACGGCAAGGCCGGCGCGGTGGTCGACGGCCGGGACATCGGCAGCGTGATTTTCCCAGCGGCTCCGGTGAAGTTTTTCGTCACCGCCGACACCCGGACCCGGGCGGCCCGGCGACATCGGGAGTTGATCGAACGCGGCGAGGAGTCTATATACGCGCGCGTCTTGCAAGATATGCAGGAGCGTGACGCCCGTGACGAGAAACGCGCGGCCGCGCCCCTCAAGGCGGCGAAGGATGCCGTGGTACTCGATACCAGCGCCCTCAGCGAGGAGCAGGTTTTCGAGGCTGCAATCCAAATCGTCCGGGACCGCCTGACGCCGTAAGCGCCGCCAAGAGCCGTTTAGGGGCGTCCATAGAGCAAGACCGAAGCCAACAGCCGTGATCTGGCCTGCGCCCTGCGCGTGGGCAAGACCGCCGGAGTCAACCGGCCGGCCCGCAACAGCACTATCGAAAGGATATACCAACCCAATGGCCACCACTCAAAGCACCTCCCCGGCTCCCTCCCAGGGCAAGGAATCGTTTGAAGCCCTGCTGCAGGAAAGCCTCGGCGAACACAACACGCTGGAAGGCACCGTCCTGCGCGGCATCGTGATCGAGGTCGAGAACGACGCCGTCGTCGTCGATGTCGGCCTGAAGTCCGAAGGCCGCATCGCGCTCAAGGAATTCACCCGCCACAGCGGCGAGGAAGCGCCCAAGAAGGGCGACGCGGTCGAGGTCTATCTCGAGCGCATGGAAGACAAGAACGGCGAGGCGATGCTGAGCCGCGAGAAGGCGCGCCGCGAGGAGGCCTGGAACCAGCTGGAGAAGGCCTTCGAAGCCGCAGAGCGCGTCACCGGCCAGATCTTCGGCCGGGTCAAGGGCGGCTTCACCGTCGATCTCTCCGGCGCCGTGGCCTTCCTGCCCGGCAGCCAGGTCGACATCCGCCCGGTGCGCGACGTCACCCCGCTGATGCACACCCCGCAGCCCTTCCAGATCCTCAAGATGGACCGCAGCCGCGGCAACATCGTGGTCTCCCGCCGCGCCGTGCTGGAAGAGGATCGGGCCGAGCAGCGCAGCGAGCTGGTCGCCAACCTCAAGGAGGGCCAGGTGCTGACCGGCGTGGTCAAGAACATCACCGACTACGGCGCCTTCGTCGATCTCGGCGGCGTCGACGGTCTGCTCCACGTCACCGACATCTCCTGGAAGCGCATCAACCACCCGACCGAATCCCTGGCCATCGGCCAGCAGGTGCAGGTGCAGGTGATCCGCTTCAACCCGGAGACCCAGCGCATCTCGCTGGGCATGAAACAGCTCGAGGCCGATCCCTGGGAAGGCGTCGCCTCCAAGTACCCGGTCGGCACCGCCTTCATGGGCCGGGTCACCAACATCACCGACTACGGCGCCTTCGTGGAGCTCGAGGCCGGGATCGAGGGGCTGGTCCACGTCTCCGAGATGAGCTGGACCAAGAAGAACGTCCACCCGGGCAAGATCGTCTCCACCTCCCAGGAAGTCGAGGTGATGATCCTCGACGTCGACGAGACCAAGCGCCGCATCTCGCTCGGCCTGAAGCAGATCCAGGCCAATCCCTGGAACGAGTTCCAGGAGAAGTACCCGAGCGGCAGCGAGATCGAAGGCGAGGTCAAGAACATCACCGAGTTCGGGCTGTTCGTCGGCCTGCCGGGCGATATCGACGGCATGGTCCATCTCTCCGACCTGTCCTGGGACCAGTCCGGCGAGGAAGCCGTGAAGCCCTACGAGAAGGGCCAGATGGTCAAGGTCAAGGTGCTCGACGTGGATACCGATAAGGAGCGCATCTCGCTCGGCATCAAGCAGCTCGAGGCCGATCCCTTCGAGGGCGCGGCCGACAGCCTGAAGAAGGGCACGGTGGTGACCTGCACGGTGACCCAGGTCAACGATGGCGGCGTCGAGGTCTCGATCAGCGATGGCGCGATCGGCTTCATCCGCAAGTCCGACCTGTCGCGCGAGCGCAGCGAGCAGCGGCCCGACCGCTTCGCTGTCGGCGAGAAGGTCGACGCCAAGATTACCTCGATCGACAAGAGGACCCGCAAGATCTCCCTGTCGATCAAGCAGCTGCAGATCGTCGAGGAGAAGCAGGCGATGGCCGAGTACGGCTCGACCGAATCCGGCGCCAGCCTGGGCGACATCCTGGGCGCCGCCCTGGGCAAGGCCCGCCAGGAGGCCGTCGCCAAGGAAGACTCCAAGGGCAAGGAGGACAAGCCCGCCAAGTCCACCAAGGCGAAAGCCAAGGCTGAGGATAAGGCCGACGAGAAGGTCGACGATGACGCGGCCGACGCCGGAGAGGGCGAGGACGCCACCGAAAAGCAGGCCAAGGCCAAGAAGAAAGCCCCCGCCAAGAAGAAGGCGGCGGACAAGGATGAGGCTAAGGATGAGGCCAAGCAGGAGGACGCTTCCGCCGGGGAGGCCTCTGAGGAACCCGCCGCGGAGAGCGACGACTCCGGCGCCGAGGCCGGCGAGGAAGACAAGAAATAGGTCTTTCTCTCCGCAGCGCGCCACGGCTTTTCAGAGGGGCCGGCCGCAAGGCCGGCCCCTTACTTTTCCCTGAAGGGAAAGTACGTTGTTTCTTAACGGCTTATTCCTTGACGTCCGGGGTTATCTTTGGCAACGTTTTGCGTTCGTTGCGTCTGCCGAGCCGCAAGGCTCTTGCGCGGCGCGTAGCGACAGCGAGCATTTCGGGGGGCGGCGGTGCCGCTTCGCCATGTGCCCCGGGGGCGGGGCGTAGCGACTATGCCGGGCTCGGGGGAGCTTGGCGGGGGGAGTTCGATGACCAAATCGGAGTTGATCCAGCGGATCGCCGACCACAACCCGCATCTCTATCATCGCGACGTCGAGCGCATCGTCAGCACCATCTTCGACGAGATCTCCGAGGCTTTGTCGCGCGGCGACCGGGTCGAGCTGCGCGGTTTCGGGGCCTTTTCGGTGAAGAAGCGCGACGCGCGGGTCGGCCGCAATCCGCGCACCGGAAGCTCGGTCCACGTCTCGGAGAAGCACGTTCCCTTCTTCAAGACCGGGAAACAGTTGCGTGAAAGGCTGAATGCCGATTGACTAGGCGGGGTCTGACAACCCCAGAAGGTCGTTCCCTATCGCCGTGAAATCCGTTCTTCGTTTCATCGTCAAGTGGCTCCTGCTGGTGCCCTTCGCCGTTCTCGTGGTGGTCTTCTCGATCTCCAACCTGCATGGCGTCACCCTCAGTTTCTGGCCGTTTTCCGAAACCCTGGCGCCGCCGGTCTTCCTGCTGGTGCTGGTCAGCCTGCTGCTCGGCTTCCTGGTCGGGGCGGCGGTGATGTGGCTGTCCGACGGCCGGGTGCGCCAGCGTGCGCGGCAGGAGCATCGCCGGGTCGGCGAGCTGGAGCGCGACGTCACCACCCTGAAGCACGAGCGTGACGCGGCGCGCGAGGAGGAACGCGCGGCGCGCAGCCGCCTGCCCGACTCCGGCCCCGACAATCCGGCCCGCAGCGGCGTCGTCATTCCTCCCCCCGCCGAGTAGCAGCCGAACAAGCGAGGTTCTCCCCATGCGCATGATCTCCGCCGACGAGGTGAGGAGCGCTCTCGATTTTCCGTCGCTGGTCGAAGCGCTGCGCGCCATCTTCCGCGAAGGCGCCGCCAGCCCGGTGCGCCACCATCACGACATCGAAAAGACCGGGGAGCCGAACGGCACGCTGCTGCTGATGCCGGCCTGGAGCGAGGCCTACATCGGCGTCAAGGTGGTCGCGGTCACCCCCGGCAACGCCGAGCGCGGCCTGCCGGCGGTGCAAGGCACCTACATGCTGCTCGACGGCACCACCGGCGAGCTGGCGGCCCTGGTCGACGGGCCGATGCTGACCGTGCGGCGCACCGCCGCCGCCTCGGCGCTGGCCGCAGACTACCTGGCGCGCAAGGACGCCCAACACCTGGTCATGGTCGGCACCGGCGCGCTGGCGCCGCACCTGATCGAAGCCCATGCCGCCGTGCGGCCGATCGAAAAGGTCACCATCTGGGGCCGCCATCCGGAAAAGGCCGAGGCCCTGGCCGAGGCCCTGAACGGCCAGGAGGTTCTGTCGGTGAACTTCTCGACCGATCTCGAGGCCGCGGTGGCCGAGGCCGACGTGATCTCCTGCGCCACGCTCAGCACCGAGCCGCTGATCCTCGGGGACTGGCTGAAGCCCGGCCAGCACCTCGATCTGGTCGGCGCCTTCCGCCCCGACATGCGCGAGACCGACGACGCCTGCATGCGCGCCGCCCGGGTCTTCGTCGACACCCGCGCCGGCGCCACCAAGGAGGCCGGCGACATCGTCCAGGCAATCGACAGCGGCGCCCTCACCCCCGAGGCCATCGCCGCCGACTTCTTCGAGCTGACCCAGGACAAGACCCAGGGGCGTGGAAGCGACACCGAGATCACCCTGTTCAAATCCGTCGGCTCCGCCCTGGAAGATCTCGCCGGCGCCACCCTGGCGGTGGAGCGGGCATAAAAGGCGTAGTCCGGCGGCCTATTTCTCTTCCTAGCTGCAGCCGCCTACCCTAGAGTTTTCCTGGGGAACCGCAGACCGGGGGCGTTATGGGGGAAGAAACGGCGCCGGAGGAGAGACCCAACAAACTGCCCGTGATCGCCACGGCGCGGGAGACCTACGCGGTCATCCTGCGCAATCCCGGTGCGTTCCTCGCAGCCGCGGCGCTACCTTTCGCGATCTACGTGCTGATCGGTGCGATGTACCGCTATGTTCTGGGTTCGGGACTCTGGGACTATCTGCTCACCCAGGGTTATCGCACCCCGGACCGCCTTACATTGGAGATCCTTGTCAGGATTGCAGACGAGTTTCTCACTTTGCTCGCCATCACGACGCTTGGCCTTGGCTGGCACTGTTTCGTGCTCCTCGAGAGCCGTAAACCTCGCTTTCGTGATGCAGCCTTCCGGCACTGGCGGCGTTGGCGCTATTTCTTTTGGGCCTTGGTCGTAACCTGCTTGGCGAGTTTCGCGGTAGGCGCGGTGAATCGCTTCGCCACTGATGCCGCAAGAGCGATTTTCGTCGGAGATGCGCCTTCAGATGCCCTGAATTTCTACGTTGCGATGGGCGTCAATCTGCTTGTTCTCGCGCTTTGCGCGCTTTGGGTGCGGATATGCCTAGTCCTGCCGGTAGTAGCGGTCAGTCAGGAGCCCTATGGGCTACGGGCTTCTTGGCGCGACACGAGCGGACTAACGATCAGGTTCTTTTTCATCCTCTTACTGCTTTACATTCCCTTCAGCGGCTTCATGTCTCTCGTCAGCTACGCCTATCACAGCGTCTTCTGGGCACAGCCCTATCTGATCTATCCGAGCGACCTCGCCATATTCGCAGGATTTGCCCATATTGCTCTTCACAATACCCTCTTCATGGGCATCGTCATCAGCCTTCTTTCGGTGCTCTTCCTCGAGCTGAAGGGTCGCGAGCTGGCGCTGGCCGAGCTGGCGGAGGACCAGAGCCGTCCGTCTCTGGGCAGCAGACTGCGTGCCGCTGTCGTCTGCGCCAGATACTGGCGCCCGCCGGATTGAGCGCCTTCCACCGTACCGCCTCGCCTCCCATGCGCCCCTGGCAACCCAGCCAGACTCGATTGCCGGATGACCCTCCGCGGCGGCTCTGCTAGAAGATTCGGGCTATGAGCGTACAAGCCGCCACGCCGTCCGCCGATCCCCTCGCCGCGCGTCCCTCCCCTGCGGAGCGCATCTTCGTTGCGCTGGACACCACCGATCTGGCGCGCGCGCAGGCGCTGGCCCAGGCGCTGTCGGGTCTTGTCGGGGGGCTCAAGGTCGGCAAGGAGTTCTTCACCGCCCACGGACCCGAGGGGGTGCGCGCGGCGGTCGGCGGCGAGCCGCTGTTCCTCGATCTCAAGTATCACGACATTCCCAACACCGTGGCCGGGGCGATCCGCGCGTCGATCCGGCTGCGCCCTAGGATCGTCAACGTCCATGCCTCGGGCGGTCCGGCGATGCTGCAGGCGGCCGCCCAGGCGGCCCGCGAGGCGGCCGAGGATGCCGAGATCGAACGGCCGCTGGTGCTGGCGGTGACGGTGCTGACCAGCCTCGACGATGCCGACCTAGAGGCCGTCGGGCAGAAGGGTCCAGCCGCCGAGCAGGTGGTGCGTCTCGCCCGCCTGGCCGAGGACTGCGGCCTCGACGGCGTGGTCTGCAGCCCCCGGGAGATCGCTGCCCTGCGTGCCGCTTGCGGTCCCGCATTCAAGCTGCTGGTGCCCGGCATCCGGCCGGACTGGTCGGAAAGCGGCGATCAGAAACGCGCCGCCACGCCGGCCGAGGCGGTCGCCGCCGGCGCCGACTTCCTGGTGATCGGCCGGCCGATCAGCGCCGCGCCCGACCCGGCGGAAGCCGCCCGGCGGATTGCCGGCGAGCTCGAGGGACTATGAGCCGAAGCCTGCAGCCCCTGCCGATCCTGGATAGCGTGGGCGAGGTCTTCCGCGGGCTGCTTCGGCATATCCGCTATCTGCCGCGGCTTGCGCTGCTGCCCTTCACCCTGTCCTTCGCGCTGATCCTGCTCAAGTTCCTGACCGAGTCGGACCCGCTGCGGCTGCTGTTCAATCTGGCCGACATCTTCCCCGTTGCCTTGTTCAGCTTCCTGTGGTTCCGGCTGCTGCTCTATGGCCCCAACCCGGAGACGCTGCGCCCGCTGCCGCCCTTCGGCGAGGCCTTCCGCCGCTTCGTGATCTACAACCTGCTGCTGCTGGCGCCCTTGCTGGTGCTGCAGGAAATGCTGCCCGCGCCGCCGCCGCCCGGCACCGAGCCGGCGCAGGTCGAGGCGCAGGCCCGCGAGCAGCTCGGCCCGATGCTGCTGCTGATGCCGCTGCTGTTCCTCTACATCGTCGTCATGGCGGGTATGAGCTTCCTGTTTCCCGCCACCGCTGCGGGCAAGGTCTATGGTCCCAAGGACTCCTGGCGCGACACCGTCGGCATCAAGTTCGCGATCTTCATGATCCTGCTCCTGGTCGTGTTCCCGGCGCTGCTGGCGCTCGAGCTGCTCAGCATCCCCTTCGACGTGATCCAGGCGCTGTCGGGCCTGGTCGTGCCCCAGCTGCTGCTCGTCGCGGTCGCCGGCTATGTCCTCCAGGCGCTTGTCACCGGGGTGCTGACCCAGGCCTATCGGACACGCTTCGGCTGGACTCCGCCGCCGCCTTCGACTACCTGAGCGTCATGGCACTCGAGGTGAAAATCTGCGGCGTCAACACGCCCGAGACGGCGGCCGCCGTCTCCAAGGCCGGGGCGCAGCTGGCCGGGCTGGTGTTCTATCCCAAGAGCCCACGCGCCCTGACCCCCGCCCAGGCGGCCCAGGTCGCCGCGGCCATCGCGCCGGGCATCGCCAAGGTCGGACTGTTCGTCGATCCCGCGGACGCACAGCTCGAAGCGGTCCTGAAGGCCGTTCCGCTCGACCTGCTGCAGCTGCATGGGGAGGAAACGCCGCAGCGGCTGGCGGCGATCAAGGCGCGCTTCGAGTTGCCGGTGATGAAGGTGCTGAAGATGGCCCGGGCCGCGGACCTGGACCAGGTCAAGGCCTATGCCGGCGTGGCCGACCGCTTTCTGTTCGATGCCCGCCCGCCCAAGGACCGCAAGGACGCCCTGCCCGGCGGCAACGCCGTCGCCTTCGACTGGCGGATCCTCGCCGGCAAGCGCTTTCCCAAGCCCTGGATGCTGGCCGGCGGGCTGAAGCCCGAGAATCTTCGCCAGGCGGTGGAAATCTCCGGCGCGACGGCGGTCGATGCCTCCTCCGGCGTGGAGAGCTCGCCCGGCGTCAAGGATCCGGAGAAGATCCGCGCCTTTCTGGCCGCCGCCCGGGCGCTGTAAGCTCCTACTCCCAGGTTGGAAAGCTCCCCTCCGCCGCCAGCGCCTGCATGGCGCCGTCGAGCGCGGCCATGAAGGACTGCCGTTCGCCGGTCCAGGCCAGCGGCTTGCCGACGAAGACGTCGCAGAAGAAGGGCACCGGCAGGTATTCCCCCTTGGGCAGCACCTTGCCCAGGCCGTGCAGGAAGACCGGCGTCACCGGCACCTCGGGGTGGCGCTTGGCGAGGTGGGCGATGCCGGTCTTGAAGGCCGAGAGCCGTTCCGCCTCGCCGCGGCTGCCCTCGGGAAAGAGGATCAGGATGCCGCCCGCCGCCAGCGCCGCGTCGCAGGCGGCCAGGGGGTCGCCGCCGCGCGCCGAGACTTTCCGGCTGAGCGGGATGATGCCGATCATCCGGCTGGCGAACCAGGCCAGCGCCCGGTTCTTCAGGAAATAGTCCGCCGCCGCCACGGGATGCAGCTTCGGCAAGGCCCGGCGCGGAAACAGGGTCATCAGCGCCAGGGTGTCCAGATGACTGTTGTGGTTGGCGACCAGGATCGCCGGTCCCTGCTTCGGCAGGCGGTGGCGGTGGCGGACGTTGAGGCCCAGGACCACCAGCACGAAGGGCCGCACGATCAGCAGAAAGAACAGATGCCGCAGCAGCCGGGTCATCGCCGCCTCAGTAGTAGAGGTAGAAGACGATGTGGAAGAACACCGGCGCGGTGTAGGTCAGGCTGTCGACCCGGTCGAGGATGCCGCCGTGGCCGGGGATCAGGCCGCCGGAATCCTTGACCCCGAGGTCGCGCTTGACCGCCGACATCACCACGTCGCCGACGAAACCGGCGATGGCGATGGCGCCGCCGACGGCCGGGGCGAGCCAGCCCTCCAGCGGTGTCAGGTATGGCGCCAGCAGCCAGCTGACCAGGACCGTGCAGACCAGCCCGCCGAACAAGCCCTCCCAGGTTTTGCCGGGGCTGACGCTGGGTACGATCTTGCGCCGCCCCCAGAGCTTGCCGCTGAGGTACTGGCAGACGTCGTTGAGCTGGGTCAGCAGCACCAGAAACAGCAGCAAGCCGGCGCCGCCGGCTTCGGGGTTCTCGGCCTGGGGCAAGGACAGCAGGTAGGCGGCGTGGCTGAGGCTGAAGACCGTGGTCATCAGGCCCCAGTTGAGCGTTCCCGCGGCGCGCAGGAACCCCCGGGTGTCGCCGATCCGCACCATCACCAGCGGCAGGAAGAGAAAGACCCAGACCGGGATGAAGATGATGAACATGCCGTACCAGTAGATGCCGACCCAGAGGTACTGGATCGGGATCGCCAGGTAGGCCCAGAACAGCACCCGCCGGTCGGCCCGCCGGGTTTCGATCAGGGAGAGGAACTCCTTCAGCGCGAGGAAGGAGACGAAGCCGAGAAACACCAGGGAGACGACGCGGTCGAGCGCCACGGCGATGGCGAAGACCGCGACCATCACCCACCAGGAGCGCACCCTCTGCACCAGCTCCGTCCAGTCGCTCTGCGGCTTCAGCCGGGTTAGCGCGAAGGTGATCAGGGAGGCGGCGGCCAGCGCGGCGACCACCGCCAGCAGAACCGCCGCCGTGGTCTCGGTCAGGGAGCCGAAGGCGATCACGCCCGCACCGCCGCGCGCAGCCGGTTCCACAGGGTGAGAAGCGCCAGCAGCAGCAGCAGCCAGAGCAGCAGCGCGGCCAGCCAGCCGCCGGCCCAGCCGCAGCCGACCAGGATCGCGAGCAGGGAGAAGGCGAGCGCCCGGTCGCTCTTGCCCAGCGGCCCGGCGTAGTTGCGCGCGCCGCCCAGGGCCTGGGACAGCAGACCGGCGAACTCGACGATCGCGGCGAGCAGCGCCAGGAGGACGATCAGCCCGGCGTCGAGCCTGGGCACCAGGGCGAAGGGCAGGATCAGCGCGGCGTCGGAGATCACGTCGCAGATCTCGTTGAGCACCGCGCCGAGGCGGCTTTGCTGGCCGTAGCCGCGGGCCAGCATGCCGTCGAGGGCGTTGAGCGCCATGCGCGCCAGGAACAGCGGGGGCAGCAGCAGGAAAACCCAGCCGCCGCCGCTCGCCGCCAGCACCAGCCCGGCGAGCAGCGACAGCGCCAGCGCGGCCAGGGTGACCTGGTTCGCGGTGACGCCGGCGGCCGCGAGCTTCGCCGCCGCCGGCCGCAGCCGGTTCTGGAACGCCGGTTTGAGATCGTAGATCGAGGCCATGCTCCGCTTCGCCTCCCAACTGCCGCTGGGCCCCAGACTACGCCATCCCGGGCCGCTTTCGAATCGCCGAAATAGGGTCCTTCGCGCTGCCGCAATCATTGCGGTGGCGGTCGCTTTGGGGCAAAGTCCGGCGCGAATTTCGAGAGGCATCACACCCGATGACGGACAAGCTGAACAGCTACCGCAGCGGCCCCGACGAGGCCGGGCATTTCGGTATCTACGGCGGACGCTACGTCGCCGAGACCCTGATGCCGCTGATCCTGGAGGTTGAGCAGGCCTACAACGCGGCCAAGGCCGATCCGAGCTTCCAGGAGCAGATCGACCACTTCGCCGAACACTATGTCGGGCGGCCGAGCCCGCTGTATTTCGCCGAGCGGCTGACTGAGGAACTCGGCGGCGCCAAGATCTACTTCAAGCGCGACGAGCTGAACCACACCGGCAGCCACAAGATCAACAACACCCTGGGCCAGATCCTGCTGGCCAAGCGCATGGGCAAGACCCGGATCATCGCGGAGACCGGGGCCGGGCAGCACGGCGTCGCCACGGCCACGGTCTGCGCCCGCTTCGACCTGCCCTGCGTGGTCTACATGGGCGCCACCGATATCGAGAGACAGGCCCCCAACGTCTTCCGCATGAAGCTGCTTGGCGCCGAGGTCGTGCCGGTGACCAGCGGCACTGGGACGCTGAAGGACGCGATGAACGATGCCCTGCGCGACTGGGTGGCGAATGTCGACTCGACCTTCTACATCATCGGCACGGTCGCCGGGCCGCACCCCTATCCGGCGATGGTGCGCGACTTCCAGTCGGTGATCGGCAACGAGGTGCGCTGGCAGATGATGCAGCGCGAAGGCTGCCTGCCCGACGCGCTGGTCGCCTGCATCGGCGGCGGTTCCAACGCCATGGGGCTGTTTCACCCCTTCCTCGACGAGCCCGAGGTCAAGATCTACGGCGTCGAGGCGGCCGGCCGCGGCATCGAAACCGGCGAACACGCCGCCTCGCTGAACGGCGGCCGGGCGGGGGTGCTGCACGGCAACCGCACCTACCTGCTGCAGACCGACGACGGCCAGATCGTCGACGCCTATTCGATCTCCGCCGGGCTGGACTATCCCGGGATCGGTCCGGAACACGCCTGGCTGAGCGAGACCGGTCGGGTCGAGTACCTCTCGGCGAGCGACGAGGAGGCGCTGAAGGCCTTCCAGCTCTGCTGCCGTACCGAAGGGATCATCCCGGCGCTCGAGCCCTCCCATGCTCTTGCCAAAGTGACCGAGATCGCGCCGCGAATGTCCAAGGACCAGATCCTGGTGATGAACCTCTGCGGCCGCGGCGACAAGGACGTCTTCTCGGTCGCCAAGGCCCTGGGGGTCGAGCTTTGAGCAGCCGGGCCGACGCACAGAGCCGCGTCGCCAAGCGCTTCGCCGCGCTGAAGGCCGAGGGCCGCGGCGGGCTGGTCACCTTCCTGACCGCCGGCGACCCCGACCTGGAGACCTCCTACGAGATCCTCAAGGGCCTGCCGGAAGCCGGCGCCGACGTGATCGAGCTCGGCATGCCCTTTTCCGACCCCATGGCCGACGGACCGGCGATCCAGGCCTCCTCGCTGCGCGCCCTGAAGGCCGGGATGACGCTGCGGAAAACCCTGCAGATCGCCAAGCGGTTCCGCGCCGAGGTGGATGGCGAAACGCCGCTGATCCTGATGGGCTACTACAATCCGATCTACAGCTATGGCGTCGAGGCCTTCCTCGAGGATGCGCTGGCCGCCGGGGTGGACGGCCTGATCGTGGTCGACCTGCCGCCGGAGGAAGACGGCGAGCTCTGCCTGCCGGCGCTGAAAGCGGGGCTGCACTTCATCCGCTTGGCGACGCCGACCACCGACGACAAGCGCCTTCCCAAGGTGCTGAGCAACACCAGCGGCTTCGTCTACTACGTCTCGATCGCCGGGATCACCGGCACCGCTTCCGCCCAGGCGACCGACATCGGCGCCGCGGTGGCGCGGCTGAAACGCCATACCGATCTGCCGATCGCCGTCGGCTTCGGCATCAAGACCCCGGAGCAGGCGCGCGAGGTGGCGGAGGTGGCGGACGCCGCGGTGGTCGGCTCGGCCCTGGTCGACCGCCTGAAGAACTCTCTCGACGCCGAGGACAAGGCAGGGTCGCAGACGGTTTCCAGCGTGCTGGGACTCGTACGTGACCTTGCCCAGGGCGTCCGTGCTAAGGTCTAGGACATGAACTGGATCACCAACTACGTGCGGCCGAAGATCCGCTCGCTGATCAAGAAGCAGGACGTCCCGGAAAACCTCTGGGAGAAGTGCCCGGCTTGCGGCCAGATGATTTTCCATCGCGAGATGGAGGAGAACCTGCGGGTCTGCACCTCCTGCGGGCATCACCTGCGGGTCAGCGCCGCCTATCGCCTGAAAATGCTGTTCGACGAGGGCAAGTACAGCCTGATCGAGCTGCCGGAGACGATTGCCGATCCGCTGCGCTTCCGCGACCGGGAGCGCTACAGCGAACGGCTGCGCAAAGCGCGCTCCAAGACCGGCCGCAACGATGCCATCCAGGTCGCCCACGGCGCCATGGGCGGCCAGCAGGTGGTGGTCGCGGCCTTCGATTTCTCCTTCATGGGCGGCTCCATGGGTATCGCTGTCGGCGAGGGCCTGGTCGCCGCCGCCAAGCTGGCGGTCGCCCAGGAAGCGCCGCTGATCGCCATTCCCGCCTCGGGCGGCGCGCGCATGCAGGAGGGGATCCTCTCGCTGATGCAGATGCCGCGCACGGTGATCGCCGTGGAGATGGTCAAGGACGCCGGCCTGCCCTACATCGTCCTGCTGACCGATCCGACCACCGGCGGCGTCTCCGCGTCCTTCGCCATGCTCGGCGATATTCAGATCGCCGAGCCCGGCGCGATCATCGGCTTCGCCGGCGCCCGGGTGATCGAGGAGACGATTCGCGAGAAGCTGCCCGAGGGCTTCCAGCGCTCCGAATATCTGCTCGAACACGGCATGCTGGACATGGTGGTGCCGCGCAGCCAGCTGCGCGAGCGGCTGATCCGGGTGATCGATCTCTTGATGCACGCCACGCCCTCGGCCGAGGTGGTCAAGCTCCCCAAGTCGGAACAGGACGGCAAGAAGGGCGGCGTGGCCACAAGGAGCGAGTCCGGCAAGGCCGGGACCGGGAAAGCCTCCGACGCCAAGGAGAAACCGAAAGCCGGTGACTAGCCCGACCGCGGGCCTGGGCCCGGCCGCGGCGCCGGGCAGCGATCGGGTGCTCGCGCGCCTGATGAGCCTGCACCCCAAGATCATCGATCTCTCCCTCGACCGCATGGAGCGGATCCTGGCGCTGCTCGGCCATCCCGAGCGCAGCCTGCCGCCGGTGGTGCATGTCGCCGGCACCAACGGCAAGGGCTCGGTGATCGCCTATCTGCGCGCCATGCTGGAGGCCGCGGGACAGCGCGTCCATGTCTATACCTCGCCGCATCTCCTGCGCTTCCACGAGCGCGTACGCCTGGCGGGCGAACTGATCGGCGAGGACGCGCTGACCGCGCTGCTCGAGGAGTGCGAGCGCGTCAACGGGGCGACGCCGATCACCTACTTCGAAATCACCACCGCGGCGGCGCTGCTGGCTTACGCACGTACGCCCGGGGATATCCTGCTGCTGGAGGTCGGCCTGGGCGGCCGCCTCGACGCCACCAACGTGATCGACCGGCCAGCGCTTTCGGTGGTCACCTCGATCTCGGTCGACCACACCCAGTTCCTCGGCGAGGGGATCGCCCAGATCGCTTACGAGAAGGCCGGAATCCTCAAGCCCGGGGTGCCCGCGGTCTCGGCCCCGCAGACGCCGGAGGCCGGCGCGGTGCTGCGCGCCCGCGCCGCCGCGCTCGGCGCGCCCTTCACGGAGATCTCCTTCCAGGCGCGCGAAGACGGCTTCCTCCTGGAGGGCGTAGCCTATCCGCCGCCGGTGCTGCTGGGGCGGCATCAGCTCGAGAACGCCGCCCTGGCTGTCGCCAGCGCCAAGGCCTTGCCCGGCCATGACCTGGACGACGCTGCGATTCGCCGTGGCCTCGCCGAGGCGGTCTGGCCGGGGCGGATGCAACGCCTCGCCGAGGGCCGCCTTGCCGCGCTGCTGCCCGAAGGCTGGGAGCTCTGGCTCGACGGCGGCCACAACGCCGCCGCCGGCGAGGCCCTGGCCGGTTTGCTCGATGGCTGGAGCGACCGGCCGCTGGCGCTGATCTATGGCATGCTCAACACCAAGTCTGCCCAGGGCTTTCTCAAGCCCCTGGCGCGCCAGGCCCGCGATCTCGCCGCCGTGGCGATTCCCGGCGAGCCGGCCTCGCTGAGCGCCGCCGAGGCCGCCGCCGCGGCGCGGGACAGCGGCTTCGCAGCGGAGGCGGCGGAGTCCGTCGCCGCCGCCCTCGCCGCCCTCGCCGCCAAGGGCGGGCCGCCGCGCCGGGTGCTGATCTGCGGCTCGCTCTATCTCGCCGGCAGGGTGCTGGCCGAGAACCAGGCTCAGGGTTAGACTGCGCCTCATGTTCCAGCCCGGACAGCAGCCGAAGCCCACGCCGCAGCCAGCGCGCCAAGCCCAGCAGCCGCTGGCGCCGGGCGACTTTCTGCCCGACTTCCAGCTGCCCGATCACCTCGGCCGCAGCTCGATCCTGGCGACCCAGATGCTGGGCAAGCCGGTGGTGCTGTTGTTCTATCCCGGCAACAGCCTCCTGGCCGCCCAGAAGCAGCTCCGGCGCTTCGCCGCGCTGGGACGGGAGCTCGAGCAGGCCGCGCATGTCTTCGCGATCTGCTCCGACCCGCCGGAGGCCAACGCCAAGGCGGCCAGCCTGACCGGCTTTCCCTTCCAGATTCTCTGCGACGGCAACCGCCAGCTCGCCGCCGCCTTCCAGATCCAGCACAACCTGCAGCCGGCCGGCGATCCGCTCGGGGCGGCGGGCTTCACCTGCGTCCTCGGCGACCGCAACCGCCGGCTGCTGCGCATCGACCGCGACATCGCCGAGGCAAACTACGCCGACAGGCTGCTCGCCGAGCTTCGGGACTGGCCGGAACCGGAGCCGGTCGCGCTGCCGGCCTCTGCGCCGCTGCTCTACGTGCCCCGGGTGCTGGAGCCGGAGTTCTGCAGGCGGTTGATCGAGATTCACGAAGCCGACAACGAACCGAGCTACGCGCGCCAGGATTCCCACGGCCAAGCGCGCGACAATACCGACGCTACGGTCAAGGTGCGCCGCGACCACTACGTGCGCGATCCAGCGCTGTTCAACGACATCAAGTGGCGGATCGGCCGGCGTGTGCTGCCGGAAATCGAGAAAGCCTTCTTCTACCGGGTGACCGGGGTCGAGGAGTTCAAGATCTGCCGCTACGATGCCGAGGACCACGGCCACTTCATCCCGCACCGCGACAACAACAACATCAGCGGCGCCCACCGGCGCTTCGCCATGACCCTCAACCTCAACCCTGCGGGGCCTGAGGAGGACTACGACGGCGGCTACCTGCGCTTTCCCGAGTACGGGCCGCATCTCTACCGTCCGGCGCCGGGCGACGCGGTGATCTTCTCCTGCTCGCTGCTGCACGAGGCGACCGAGGTGACCCGCGGCCGGCGCTACGTGCTGCTGTCCTTCATGTTCGGCGAGGACGGTGCCGAAATCCTGCGCCGCAACCAGGCGCGCGGCAGCCGGCAGGCCTGAGCCGCTACCCGGACCGAAACAAAAAGCCCCGCCGTCCGGCGGGGCTTTCGCTGTGGCAGCCTGGAGTGGCTCAGACGTTCTCTTCCAGCCAGTCCTGCAGCTGGTTGCGGGGCAGGGCGCCGACCTTGGTCGCGGCGACCTCGCCGTCCTTGAACAGCATCAAGGTGGGAATGCCGCGCACGCCGAACTTGGTCGGGGTCTGCGGATTCTCGTCGATGTTGATCTTGACGACGGTGACCCGGTCGCCGAGCTCCTTGGCGATCTCCTCCAGGGCGGGTGCGATGGTCTTGCAGGGACCGCACCACTCTGCCCAGAAATCCACCAGGACCGGCTTATCGGCTTTGAGGACGTCGCTTTCGAAAGAGGTGTCGCTTACGCTGGCTGTGGACATTCCAACCCCATCAAATTGTTCGGGAAATTCGCACTTTCCGTGCCGGATTCTGCTGTCCGGCCGTCTGCCGGGGGCGTGCGCCTCATTCAAATATGGGGAGGGATCGGCGCGGGCGTCAAGGCGCGTGACTGTCGAGGCGTTCGGGGCTGAGTTGCATGAGACGCGGAGCGTCGGTCCACAGAAGGGCGCAGTCGATCGTCTTTCCGGGATAGATCTGGGCCAGAAGCGCCCGGTATGCCGCCATCTGGCGCAGATAGGCGGGGGCGACTCCGGCCTCGTTCGGCGGTGGCGGGCGGTTCGATTTGTAGTCCACGACCAGCACCTTTTCCGTGCCGACAAGGATGCGGTCGAGCTGGCCGGACACCGGGCGCGGACCGTCCTTTCCCTCGATCAGCCCGGCGATCGGCGCCTCGGCGCGGCTGCCGGGGCCGAAGATCGGCGCGAAGTCCGGGTGGTTCAGCACCTGCAGGGTCTCGGCGATCAGGGCGGCGCGCTCGGCTTCGGAAAGCCCGCGGGCTTCCGGCCCCAGCAGCTTGCCCGCGACCTCGGCGCGGCGCGGCTCGGCGACCTCCGGCAGCAGCTCGAGCAGCCGGTGAATCAGGCGTCCGCGAAGATAGCGCCGGGAGTCCTCCGCCCGCCCCCTTGCCGAGGATAGCGGCGAGAGCGCCGGCGGCTCGGGCTCCGAGGGGCGCGAGGGCGCCAGCGGGCGCGGCGGCGCGGGTTCCGGCGGCGGCGGGGCGGTGACCCAGGCGGGCAGCGGTGCGGCCGCGGCGGCCCCCTCTGCGGCCTGCTTGGCGGGTTCCACCTGCGCCTCCTGCGGTGCGGTGAGGCGCAGGCCCTCGCCGTTCCAGCCCTGGGGAGATGCGGAATCGAAGACGAAGCGCTCGGCGTCCTCGCCCAGAGCCCTCTCGACCATGCTGTACCAGCAGTCCTCAGGAAGGCCGGGCCGGGCGCCGAGGCTGGCGCAGACGTAGAGCCGGTCCTCGGCCCGGGTCATGGCGACGTAAAGCAGGCGGCGGTACTCACGCGCCTGATCCGCCTCGGCCGCGGTGCGGGCTTCGCGCGCGCGGCTCTCCGCTAGGTCGACGCGGGGCAGCCAGAGCGGCAGCGGCGGTTCGCCGGGCTCTTCGTCGCGCCAGAACAGCTGCCGGTTCATCTTCGGGGTCGCCGAGGTGTCGGGCAGGAAAACCACCGGCGCCTGCAAACCCTTGGCGCCATGCACGGTCATCACCCGCACCGCGTCGCCGGCCTGCTCCAGGTCGCGCTTCACCTCCTGGGCGCCGGCGGAGATCCAGTGCAGGAAACCCTGCAGCGAAGGGGCGTGCTCGGTCTCATAGGCGAGCGCCTGGTTCATCAGCTCCTCGATCGGGTCCTCGGCGTCGCGGCCGAGGCGGGCGAGCAGGGCTTTCCGGCCGCCGCCGTTCAGGACCTCGGCGAGGAACTCGTAAGGAGAGACGAAATCGGCCCGGTCGCGCCAGCGCTCCAGCTTTGCGAGCGCCGCTGCGTAGGGGGCCTCGCCGCCGCGCTCCTGCAGCGCCGACCAGAGCGTCGCTTTCTTGCCGCGCGGGTAGGCGAGCTCGAAGAGCTGATCTTCGGAGATGGCGATCAGCGGGCTGCGCAGCAGGGTCGCCAGGGTGAGATCGTCCTCGGGCAGCAGCACCGACTGGGCGAGGGCGAGCAGGTCCATCACCGCGAGCTGCTCGGTCAGCACCATGCGGTCGACGCCGGCGACGGAGATGTCCCGGTCCTTCAACGCCCGCACCATCTCGGCGACGAAGGCCTTGCGGCGGCGGACCAGGATCATGATGTCGCCCGGCACGATTTGGCGGTTCTTGGAGGCGAGCCAGCCCTCCGGGTTCTCGTCCCGCGCGCTTTCCGACAGCCAGGCGGCGATTCGCGCGGCGATGCCCTGGGCCAGGCGATGCTCGCCGCTGGCCGATTCCTGGACCGCGACCGGCGGCGCCCAGGGCTCCATCTCGGGCAGCTCCAGCGGCCCGACCGGGGGCCAGAGTTCGACCAGCCCGGCCTGGCCGGCGCGCACCGGGCTGTGATCCTCCCAGCGGGCACCGAAGATCAGTCCGGCCTGATGCGCCTCCAGCCGGAAGACCCGGTCGACCGCCTCCAGCACCGTCGCCGTGCTGCGGAAGGAGACCGTGAGGTCGACCGGCCGCCAGCCGTGTCCCGAGGCCTGGACCCGCTCGGCGAAGTAGCTCTGCATGGCGACGAAGGAGTCCGGATCGGCGCGCTGGAAGGAAAAGATCGACTGCTTGGCGTCGCCGACGGCGAAGACCGTGCGCGGCTGGACGCTGCGCTGCGCGTGCGCGCCCTCGCCGGCGAAGAACTCCTCGCTCAGCGCCTGCGCCACCCGCCACTGATCGGGGTTGGTGTCCTGGGCCTCGTCGATCAGCAGATGATCGAGGCCCCCATCGAGCTTGAACAGCACCCAGGCCGCCTGGTTGGAGGTCTCCAGCAGCGCCCGGGCCTTGAGGATCAGGTCGTCGTAATCGAGCAGGCCGAGCGTGGCCTTGCGCCGCTCGTAGACCTGGAAAATCTCCTGCGCCAGAGCGAAGAGCGCCTTGGTTGCCGCGGCGAGATCGAAGGCGTTGAGCCTGTCGCGCAGGGCCTCCAGCCGCACCGCCTCGGCGGCGAAGATCTCCTCGGTCTCCGGCAGGCGCTCCAGTACGTCCTTGGTGGCGCAGCGGGCGACCCGCGTCCCCTTGCCGGCCTTGGTGAAGAAGGCCTTGCAGTAGTCCTCCATCCCTGCCGCGCGGCCGGCCGCGTCGCCGAGCCAGGCGGCAAGCAGCGCGCCGCGCTCGGCATCGCTTTTCTTGCCGCTGGCAAGCAGCGTCTCGGCAAGCCGGCGCAAGCCGGCGCCGTCGAAAGCGTCCTCTGCGCAGGCGGCGGCCAGAGCGGACTCCCGGGTCTCGCCCCGTCCCAGGCCGAGCATCCGGTCGATGGCAAGGGACAGGCCCGCATGACCGGCATGGCGGTCGAGGATCCCCTGCACCCGTCCGCGCTCGGAGAGCAGAGCGGCGAGCAGCTTCGGGAAGTCCTGGTCGGCGACCTGGGTGGCGAGGGTCTCCATCGCCTGGGCCAGGGCGCCTCCCTGGGTTTGCAGGCGATGGAAGACTTCTTCCCGCGCCGACTGCAGCAGCTCGGCGGCCGAGCGCTCCTCGACCAGGGTGAAGTGCGGCGCTACGCCGGCCTCCAGCGGGAAGCGGCCGAGCAGGGACTGGCAGAAGGCGTGGATGGTCTGGATCTTCATGCCGCCAGGGACGTCGATCACCTCGGCGAAGAGCCCGCGCGCACGCTGGACTTGCGTCTCCTCCGGCGCTGCCCCGAGCAGGTCGCTCAGCGTCCCGCAAAGCTTGCTTTCCTCCATCGTCGCCCAGGCGGCGAGCGTGTCGGAGAGGCGGTTGGCCATCTCCGCCGCCGCCGCCTTGGTGAAGGTGAGACAGAGAATGCGGGCGGGTTCGGCGCCCTCGAGCATCAGCCGCAACACCCGGTCGGTCAGGACCCTGGTCTTGCCGCTGCCGGCCGAGGCGGCGACCCAGGCGGATACGGCGGGATCGGCGGCCCGGCGCTGGCTTTTCGCCGCGTCCGCCGTGCGTTCCCGGCGGAGATCGTCGGACGCGCTCATGTATCGTCTCCGCCGCCGGCGGACCACTCTTTGACCCGCGCCAGGTGCTCGTAGTCGTTGAACGCCGCTGCGGCGCCGGGGCGCGGCTGCGGATGGTAGGGGGTCGCCGGATCGTCGAAGATCCGGATCAGCTCGGCGAGGCCGTCGCGCGCCGCCGCCACCAGGTCGTCCAGCTTCTCCCTGACCTCAACCGCCTCGCCGGGGGTGGCGGCGCTGCCGGGCAGGCGCCAGTAAGCGAGCTCCCCAGCCGCAGCGGTTTGCAGCCCCTCGAAGCCGCCGGCCGCAGCGATCGCCGCCTCCAGGGGCAGCTGCGGCGCTAGGCCGCTGGCCAGGTCCTTCTTGGGCGGCGCCCGGCCCGTCTTGTAGTCGAGGATGGCGAGCCCGCCGCCGGGCAGCGTCTCGATGCGGTCCGCCTTGGCGGTCAGGGTGAAGTCGCCGAGCACGAGCTGGCCGCGTGTCTCCGCGTGGACCTTGAGGCCGGAAGCGCGGCGCGCCCGCTCCTGCTCGATCACCCAGGCGGCGGCACGACGGAAGCGCGGCCACCAGAAGGCATGCACCGAGGGGCGCGCCTTCAGCGCCTCGAAGACCTCCTCGCCGATGGCGATCAGCCGCTCCAGGGCGTTCGCCGGCAAGGCTTCCGGCAGCTCCTGCACGAAGCGCTCCAGGGCTTCATGGATCGCCGTGCCGCGTTCGGCGGCGCTGGCCTCGGCGTCGAGGTCGTCGAGGCGCTGCAGGCGCAGGACCTGCTCGGCGTAGAGCGCGTAGGGATCGCGCATCCAGGTCTCGACCCGGGTGACCGAGAGCCGGCGGGGCCGTGCGGCGGCCGGCGGGGCCGGGGCTGGCCGCTTGCAGGGCTTTGGCCTGTCGGCGGGGCGGTCGAGGTCCCGCGCCCAGGCAAGCCAAGGCTGCCGCGCCTTCAAGGCCCCGGAGGCGTCCAGCGCGGCGAGAAAGGCGTCGAGCCGGAGCAGCCAGCGCGACGGCACCGAGGGGGCTCCGCCGACCCTCCGGGCCCGGGTCAGCACCACCTCGGGGGCGGCGAAGGCCTGGGCGAAGTCGTGGGCGGCGAGCCCGATCCGGCGTTCCAGGGGCGGCAGCCCGAACTCGGCGCGCATCGGCCGGCTGAGCCAGGGGCCGGCCTCGATCTCGGCCGGCCAGGTACCCTCGTTGAGCCCACCGAGGACCATCAGATCGGCATGATAGAGACGGGCTTCGAGCGGGCCGAGAATGGCAAGACGCGGGTGGCTGCCATAGCGCGGCCGCACGGTCTGCCCGGCCAGCAGTGCGCTCAGCACTCCTGCGTAGCTGGCGGTATCCAGGGATTCGCCGCGCGCCGCCTCGCGCAGTTCGTCGAGGAAGATCGCCGCCGCCTCCCCAGCCTCGCCAGCCCAGAGCCGGTCTGCGCCGCTTTCCGCGTCGCTGGCGGCCAGGGCCTCGGCGAAGCCGATGTGCGCCTCGATCAGAACCTGAAGGCGGTTCTCCCGCGCCTCCAGGGCGCCGAGGAACGCGACTGCGTGATTTTCGAGGCGGCCCAGCCACTTCTCGAGATCGCCGGTCTTCTCCCGCGCCTGCTTCAGGGTCTGGCGCAGGCCGGCGAAACCTGGCGCCGGGCGCGGACCGCGCAGCGCGAGCGTCTCCAGGGCGCGCACCTTGCGCCGGAAGGCGCCCGGAGCTTCGCCGCCGGCCGCCAGCGGATGCTTCAGCGCCGAGAGCAGCGGCAGCGGCGCCAGCGCCTCGGTCGCAAGGGCGGCGGTCAGGCGCAGGAAGACTCCCGGCGGGGTGCGCGACAGCGGCTGGCCCGCGGAGTCGTCGATGGCGATTCCCCAGCGCAGCAGTTCGGCGGCGACGCGGCGCGCCAGGTCGCGGTCCGGAGTCACCAGGGCGGCGCGCTTGCCAGGCGTCTCCAGCGTCTGGCGCAGGATCAGAGCGATCGCCGCCGCCTCCTGGCCCGAGGTCTCGGCGTCGAGCCGCGTGACCCGGCCGGGCAGCTCCGCCGCGGCGGCCCGCAGGGTTTCGTCCTGCGCGGCCTCGGTCCAGCCGCGGGTCGCGGCGGCGGGCCACAGCGCGGCGCCGACCAGGCGGCCTCGGGCGGTGCGGCTCTCCGCGCCTGAACAGCCGGGCCAGAGCGCGACCTCCCGCGGTTCCAGCTCCAGGCGCTGCAGCAGCAAGGCGAGGCCGTGCTGGGGATGGCTCGGATCCTTTCCGATGTCCGGCCAGAGTTCGCGCGGCGCCGCCAGGTCGAGTCCGGGCAGGACGACGCTGCCTTGGGGGAGCCCGGCGATAACCTGGATCAGAGCTGCCGTGGCTGGGATCGAGCCGGTCGAACCGGCGGCGATCACCGGCCCTTCGGGGGGCTTCGCCTTCCAGGCAGCGGCCTGCAGCTCCAGCAGGCGGCGGCGGCGCTCGGCGGCGCCGATGCCGCCCTCCTCGGCCAGGATCGCAGGCCAGGCCTGGGTGACGATCTCCAGGAAGCGGAGCGTCTGCTGCCAGTGCGCGGCGAAGATTTCCGGGACCAGGGTCTCCAGGGCATCGAAATCGAGCCCCTCGGTCTCGACCTGGTCGAGCAGCCTCGCCAACTCTTCGGCCAGGCGGCTGGCCTGCTCCTCGCTCACCTGGCTGTCCGGTCCGCGGCGCACCAGCCTTGCGAGCAGCAGCTGGCGGCGCAGCGGCGCGATCGCCTGGGGCAGCTCGGCGGCTTCGGCGGCGGCCCACTCCAGCCCCTCGCCGGCGACGGTCAGCTCGTCGGAGTCGAGATCGCCGAGCGGCAGCATCCGCGGGAGCAGCAGCGGCCGGCCCGCGCCGACCCGCAGGAAGGCCTCCTGCAGAGAGCGGCAGGCGCGCCGGGTCGGCAGCAGAACCCGGGCGCTGCCCAGCTCGAGGGGGTCGGGAAAGCGCGCGAGCAGCCCCTCGGCGAGGGCATCGACGAAGGAGTAGCCCGGCGGGATCGTGAAGACCCGCTTGCCGGAGGCGCTCATCTTTCCTTGAATTCCGCGAGGTTGCGCTGGAAGGAGGTGGGACGGTCGCCGATCTCCTCGCGCAGCAGCTCGTCGGCGAGCTGCAGGGCCTCGGGCGTGCCGACGTGGAACCACTCGCCGTCGTGGCGCAGGCCGTAGAGCCGTTCGTTCTCGATCGCCCGGTCGTAGAGCCGGTTGAGGGAGAAGGCCCCCTCGGGCGCGCCCTCGAACAGCCTCGGATGCAGGATCTGCACCCCGGCGAAGAGGAAGGCGGCGACCTCGCGCTCGATCCGCCGCCGCAGCAGGCCGTCCGGGCCCATCATGAAATCGCCGTCGCCCTCGTAGCCGAAGGCGGTGATGGTCGGGTGCAGCAGCAGCAGGGCGTCCATGCGTTCCGGATCCCAGCTCGCCGCCAGCCGCTGCAGGCAGGGGACCACGCCGTCGAGCCAGACGACATCGCCGTTGATCGCGTAGAAGGGCTCGGGGCCGAGCAGCGGCAAAGCCGCCTTGACCCCGCCGCCGGTCTCCAGCAGTTCCTCGCGCTCCGGCGAGAAGACCAGTTCCGCGCCCTCGAATCCGGCGAGGTGCCTCTCGATGGCTTCGCCCAGGTGGTGCAGGTTGACGACGATCTTGCCAACGCCCGCGCGCGTCAGGTGATCGAGGATGTGGTCGAGCATGGGGCGCCCGGCGACCTCGAGCAGCGGCTTCGGCGTGGTTTCGGTCAGCGGCCGCATGCGTTTGCCGTGCCCGGCGGCCAGCACCATCGCAGTGGCGATCCTGGCGGTCTCGCTCATGCGGCCTCTCCACTGTCGGGCGCGCGGCGCGCCTCCGGCAGGACGGCGCGGTCGAACCAAGCCCGGACCGGGGCCAGGGCGGGTTCGGCGAAGGCCTCCTCCAGGTAGCGCCAGAGGCGCGGTATGTGCCGCAGGTAGCCCGGCTTGCCGTCGCGGCGGTAGAGCCGGCTGAAAATACCGATGTTCTTGGTGTGGCGCTGGGCCGCGAGCAGGGTGACGGCCCGGCGCAACGCCTGCGGGTCCCGCTCGGGAAAGGCGGCGAGATAGCGCGCCAGCATGGTCTCGCGGAACTCCGGGGAGATGTCCCGGCGATCGTCCTTCAGCAGCGAGGCCAGATCGTAGGCCGGGCAGCCCAGCGCGGCGTCCTGGAAATCCAGCAGGCCGCAGGCGGCGATCCCTTCGCGGCCTTCCAGCACCATCAGGTTGTCGACATGATAGTCGCGCAGCACCAGGGTCGGCGGCAGGGCGCGGGTCGGTTCCAGAGCCTCGCGCCAGGCCTGCTTGAAGCCGGCGGCCTCCTCCTGTGTCGCCGGGCGGCCGCGCACGGCCGGCAGATACCAGTCGAGAAACAGGCCAAGTTCGCCCAGCTGCATGGCCTCGTCGTAGGGCGGCAGCTCGCTGCCTTCGGCCTGCTCCGGCTTCCAGCCGCGGTGCAGGGCAATCAGGCAATCGGTCGCCAGACTGTAGAGCCTAGCTTCCTCCATGCCCTCGGCCAGGGCGCGGGTAAAGGTGCGGTCGCCGAGATCCTCGAGCAGGATCAGGCCTTCTTGCGGCGCCGCGTAGAGGATTCCCGGGGCCGAGAGACCCAGGGCGTGCAGCATCCCGGCGACCCGCAGGAAGGCCTCGGGCTTCTCCCGGTCCGGCGGCGCGTCCATCAGCACGGCGCGGTCCCGGCCGCGCAGGACGCGGTCGTAGCGGCGGAAGGAGGCGTCGGCGGCCAGCAGGCTGCGCTCGGCGCCGGGCCAGCCGGCCTGTTCCAGGAATGCGGCGATCTTCGACTCGCTTGCGCTCATGCCCGGAGCTCCGCCAGGCGGCGCTGCCAGGCCGTCCCGCCCGAGATTTCGATCCGGCGCGCCTCGGGCGCCGCGCCGAAGGAAAAGGACAGGGTCAAGGCGCTGCGCGGCAGGCCGCGGCCGAGCCGCTCCGGCCACTCGATCAGGCAGATGCCGTCCGACAGCGCCTCGTCGAGGCCGAGCTCGACGGCGTCCTCGGGGCGCTCCAGGCGGTAGAGGTCGAAATGCCAGACCTCCGCATCGCCGCGCGGGTAGAGCTGCGCCAGAGTGAAGGTTGGACTCGGCACCTCTTCCTGCGCGCCGGGCAGGGCGTTGATAAAGGCCCGTGCGAAGGCGGTCTTGCCGCAGCCGAGATCGCCCTGCAAGGCGAAGACGTCGCCGCGTTCCGCCACCCCGGCGAGCCGCCGCGCGAGCGCCGCCGTCGCCGCCTCGTCCTGCAGGTTCAAGCTCAGGCGGATCGCCGCTTCGTCCTGGGAGTGCGTCGCGGGGGCTGCTGTCATGGGCTTGCTTTTACAGTTCCAGCCGGTGCCGGGCAACAGAGCACAGGCCCGCGGCGCTCGGACTTTTCGAAGCCTTGTGGTTGGCGGCGGCGAAGGCCATGTTAGCGGCTCCCAGAAGACCACCGTCAGATAGCTTGCCGATGCCGGATAACCACCACCAGACCGACGTTGCGATTATCGGCGCGGGGCCGGTCGGCCTCTTCGCGGTCTTCGAGTGCGGCATGCTGAATCTGCGCTGTCACCTGATCGACAGCCTGGAGGTGGTCGGCGGGCAGTGTGCGGCGCTCTATCCGGAAAAGCCGATCTACGACATACCCGCCTGTCCCAGCCTGCTCGGCCGCGAGCTGGTCGAGCGCCTGGAAGCCCAGGCTGCGCCCTTCGCGCCGCGCTTTCACCTGGATCAGCGGGTCGAGGCGCTGGAGAAGACGGAGAGCGGCTGGCTGCTGACGACCTCGGCCGGCACGCGGATCGAGGCCCGGGCGGTGATCGTCGCGGCTGGGGTCGGCGCCTTCGGACCGAACCGGCCGCCGCTTGAGGGCATCGAGCGCTATGAGGGCAAGAGCGTGTTCTACATGGTGGGCCGTCCGGAGGATTTCCGCGGCAAGCGGGTGGTGATCGCCGGCGGCGGCGACTCGGCTGTGGACTGGGCCCTGGCCTTGGCCGGGATCGCCGCCAAGGTTCAGGTGGTGCACCGCCGCGCCAAGTTCCGCGCCGCGCCGGAAAGCGCCCGGCGCCTGGAGGCGCTGCGCGGCGAGGGCAAGGTCGAGCTGGTGATCCCCTATCAGCTCGCCGCCCTGGAAGGCGCGGCCGGCGCGCTCTCGGCGGTGGTGGTGCGCGATCTCGACGGCGCGACGCAACGGCTTGAGGCCGATGTCCTGCTGCCCTTCTTCGGCCTGTCGATGAACCTGGGGCCGATCGCCGAGTGGGGCCTCAACCTGGAGCGCAACCACATCGTCGTCGATCCGGCGACCTCGATGACCTCGCGGCCGGGGATCTTCGCGATCGGCGACATCGCGCACTACGAGAACAAGCTGAAGCTGATCCTGACCGGCTTCTCCGAGGCGGCGATGGCGGCGCACGCGATCCGGCCGCTGGTCTTCCCCGGCGAGGAACTGCACTGGGAGTACTCGACGACTAAAGGCGTGCCGGGATTCGAGACCTGACCGTTCAGCCGGCGGCGGCCTGCGGCCTGCCGGGAAGTTCCGCGTTCTGCTGCGGCAGCTCGCCCTCGGGCAGATGGCAGGTGACGGTGGTGCCCTGGTCTTCTGCGGACTGCATCTCGACCCAGCCGCCGTGCAACTCGATCAGGCTCTTGACCAAGGCCAGACCGAGTCCGGCGCCGCTGCGCTGCGAGATCCTCCGCTCGCTGCCCCGCTCGAAGCTGGAGAAGACGCGTTCCTGGTCGTCCGCCGGGATGCCGATGCCGCTGTCCTCGACATAAAAGCAGACCTCGCCGTCGCCGCGCCGCGCGCCGAGGGTGATCTTGCCGCCCTCGTCGGTGAACTGGCAGGCATTGCTGAGCAGGTTGAACAGGGCCTGGAGCAGCCGCCGCTCGTCGCAGGACAAGCGGCCGATGTTTCTCGGGCAGACCACCTCGAGCTTCAGGTTCTGGCTGCGCATGCGCTCGCGCAGCAGGATCGAGGCGCTGCGCAGCAGCTCCGAGATTTCTGCGTCGGTGCGCTCAAGCTGCAGATAACCGGCCTCGATCGAGGCTAGGTCGAGCAGGTTGTTGATCAGCGACGTCAGCTCCTGCGAGGAATCGACGATGGCGCGGGCATAGTCGCTCTGCCGTTCGTTGAGCGCGCCGGCGTAGTTCTCCTCGAGCATCTGGGCGAAGCCGATAATGGCGTTGAGCGGCGTACGCAGCTCGTAGGAGATGTTGGCGACGAACTCGGACTTCAGCCGGTCGGCGGTCTCGAGGGCCTCGGCCCGCTCTCTCAGGGCGCGCTCGACGCGGATCGAATCGGTCACGTCGACATAGGTGAACAGGCTGGCGCCATCGGGCAGCGGTACCTGGGCCCAGTCGATCACCCGGCCGTCGCTGCGCTCGTGGCGGCCGCTGCGGGCCTCCGGTTCGGTTGTATTGGCGATGGCGCGGCTCGAGATATCGGACCAAGCCTCGTCGTCGATCTCGTAGAAGTGGCGGACCAGCGGCAGCAGGTCGCGGACGTGCGGCTCGCCTTTCAGCATATCCTCCGACAGTCCCCAGATCTCAGCGTAGGCCTTGGTGGAGAGCTTGAGCCGGCCGTCCTGGCCGAACACCGCGACCCCCTCATAGAGGTTGTTCAGGGTCTCCTGCTGCACCGCGATCAGGGTGTTGTAGCTGCGCTCCAGGGTCAGGCGGTCGGTGACGTCCTCGAAGGTTAGGATGACGCCGCCGAAGGGATGCGGCGAAGCGGTCACCCGGAGCGTCGTGCCGTCGGGCACGTGCATCAGATCCTCGTAGGGCTCGATCATGGTCTTCAGGCGGCGCAGCCAGGTCCGCTTGTAGTCGGCGAAGTCGGCCTGTTCCGGCAGGCGGCGCTGGGAGCGCAGGGTCTCCAGAACATCGGTGACATGCGGGCGCGAGGCGAGATAGTCCTCGTCGAGCTGCCAGATCTCGGCATAGGCGTTGTTGTGGAAGTCGAGCTGCATGTCGGCGCCGAGGATGGCAATGCCGACGTTGAGATTCTGCAGCACGGCGGCATGTGCCTCGATATGGCGGTCGAGCTCGATCTTGCGTTCCTCCGTCTCCGTCCGATCGTGGGCGAAGCCGACCAGGGAGCCGTCGGAGAGCGCGCGTTCGCTGACCTGAAACAGCCGGCGCTCCCCGCCGGCCACGGCGTGGCGGATCAGGGAGTGGCGGCGGCCGCTGGCCTGCGCCTCGCGGGCGAGGTTGCGCGAGAGCTCCGTCTCGGCCCGGCCGAGCAGCTCGACCTGCTTGCGCAGCACCTCCTCGCGCGGCAGACCGACGGCGGCGCAGTAGGCCTCGTTGCAATAGACCAGGTCGAGATCCTTGCCGCGCCGCCAGACCGGGCGCGGCAGGTTGTCGAGGGCGCTGAGCAGCGTCGAAAGCTCCTCCTGCGCCATGGACCGGGCAAGGCCCAGGTCGATGGCTTCGCCCTGCAGGCGTTCGATCTCGGCGCGCGCTTCCCGCAGAGCTCTCTCCGCGCCGTCGAGGCGCTGCTCCCCCTGAACCAGCCTGCGCTGATAGACCAGGGCGCAGATTCCCGCCGTCGCCAGGACGAACACGACGCCCGCGACGATCTGCCAGATCGTCACCATCGACTTGCGCCGGCGAAACCCGCGTTCCCCTGGGGTTGCGGTTCCGGCGCTCTTGGCCCGCGCGCCATCGCTCGCCCCTCCGTGCCGAAATAATTCAGAACGACGGCGATACTAGGCAGATCGCCGGAATACCAGCAAGCGACGCCAGCCTTAAGATTCCCTTAACGCGCGAAGGCAGCCCCGGGAAATTCGCCACGGTGCCCAGCTTCTCCGCCACCCCCGGCGGGGATCAGTAGCGGTATTCGTCGGTCTTGAAGGGGCCGTCGGGCGTTACCCCGATATAGCTGGCCTGCTCCTGCGACAGCGTCGATAGCCGGGCGCCGACCTTTTCCAGGTGCAGCGCGGCAACCTTCTCGTCGAGGTGCTTGGGCAGGACGTAGACCTTACGCTCATAGCGGTCGGGATGGGTCCACAGCTCGATCTGTGCCAGCACCTGATTGGTGAAGGAGGCGGACATCACGAAGCTGGGGTGGCCGGTGGCGCAGCCCAGGTTCACCAGCCGGCCCTCGGCCAGCAGGATGATCTTCTTGCCGTCCGGGAACTCGACCTGATCGACCTGAGGCTTGACGTTGTCCCACTTCAGATTGCGCAGCGCCCCGACCTGGATTTCGGTATCGAAGTGGCCGATGTTGCAGACGATCGCCCGCTCCTTCATCGCCCGCATGTGGTCGAGGGTGATGACGTCCTTGTTGCCGGTGGCGGTGACGAAGATGTCGGCGCGCGGGGCGGCGTCCTCCATGGTCACCACCTCGTAGCCCTCCATCGCCGCCTGCAGGGCGCAGATCGGATCGACCTCGCTGACCATCACCCGGCAGCCGGCCTGACGCAGCGACTCCGCCGAGCCCTTGCCGACGTCGCCGTAGCCGCAGACCATGGCGACCTTGCCGGCCATCATCACGTCGGTGGCGCGGCGGATCGCGTCGACCAGGCTCTCGCGGCAGCCGTACTTGTTATCGAACTTCGACTTGGTGACGGAGTCGTTGACGTTGATCGCCGGGGCCTTGAGGGCGCCGGCGCGCTGCATCTCATAGAGGCGGTGGACTCCGGTGGTGGTCTCCTCCGACAGGCCGCGCACCCCGGCCATGATCTCGGCGTAGCGCGCCTCGTGCAGCAGCTGGGTCAGGTCGCCGCCGTCGTCGAGGATCATGTTGACCGTCCAGCCGTCAGGGCCGGTAACGGTCTGCTCGATCGCCCACCAGAACTCCTCCTCGCTCATGCCTTTCCAGGCGAAGACCGGAACGCCGGCGGCGGCGATCGCGGCGGCGGCGTGGTCCTGGGTCGAGAAGATGTTGCAGGACGACCAGCGCACCTCGGCGCCGAGCGCTGTGAGGGTCTCGATCAGCACCGCTGTCTGGATCGTCATGTGCAGGCAGCCGGCGATGCGCGCGCCTTTCAGCGGCTGGTCCTTGCCGTACTCCTCGCGCAGGGCCATCAGGCCGGGCATCTCGATCTCGGCCATTTCGATTTCCTTGCGGCCCCACGCGGCGAGGGAGATGTCCTTGACCTTGAAATCGGTGAAGTCAGCCATGGTTCTGCGAGTCCTTGAAAAGCGGCGGAAGGAACGCCGGACGATCTATCAGGCGGGGCCGCGTTCGGCAAGCCGCCTCGCCCGCAAAGCAGCTGTGCGGCGGCGCGGCTTACAGCGTCTCGTTGAAGTCGTCGAGCATCGCCGCGATACGGCCGATGTCGGTCTGGTCCATGATCGCCAGGGCGCGGGAGGCCGCGGCCTGGCTGTCGAGCTGGCGAATCCGCGCCTTGACCCGCGGCAGCGCGGCGGCGCTCATCGACAGCTCGCGCACCCCGAGGCCGAGCAGCAGTGCCGTGAAGCGCGGATCGCCGGCGATCTCGCCGCAGATCGACAGCGGCTTGCCGGCGCGCTGGGCCGCGCCGACGGTGAACTGGATCAGCCGGAGAACCGCGGGGTGCAGCGGATTGTAGAGATAGGCGACCTGCTCCTCGCCGCGGTCGATGGCCAGGGTGTACATCGTCAAATCGTTGGTGCCGATGGCGAAGAAGTCGGCCTCATGAGCCAGCGCGTCGGCGGCCAGCGCGGCGCCGGGAATCTCGATCATCACGCCGAGCGGCGGCAGGGGGTCGGCGATGGCGACGCCCTGCTTGGCGAGCTTTTTGGCCAGCTTGGCCAGGATCTTGCGCACGCTGCGCACCTCGCCGACCGAGGAGATCATCGGCAGAAGGATGCGCACCGGCCCCTTGACGCCGGCGCGCAGGATTGCCGTCAGCTGGGTTTCAAGCAGCTCCGGCCGCTTCAGCGACAGCCGGATGGCGCGCAGGCCGAGCGCCGGGTTGGCACCGGCGCTGAGATGCGCGCCCAGCGCCGTCGCCAGCTTCTCGCCGCCGACGTCCAGGGTGCGCACGGTGACCGGCCGCCCGCCCATCGCGGCGACGATCTGCTCCAGCGCCGCGGTCTGCTCCTCGACGTCCGGCAGATCGTCGCGGTTCATGTAGAGGAACTCGGTGCGCAGCAGCCCGATCCCCTCGGCCCCGACCGCAACCGCCTGCTTGGCCTCGCGCGGCAGCTCGAGGTTGGCGTGCAGGGTGACCTCGGCCGCGTCGCGGGTCACCGCCGGCAGGTCGCGCAGCCGCGACAGGGCGCGATGCTCGCGCTCCATTTCGCGCTGCAGCAAGCGGTAGTCGGCGAGCCGCTTGGCCGTCGGGTTGACGATTACCCGGCCGCGGCTGCCATCGACGATCACGGTTTCGCCGGCCGCGACGCCGCCGAGCAGGCCGGTGACGCCGAGCACGGCGGGCAGGCCGAGCGAGCGCGCCATGATCGCGGTATGGCCTTCGGCGCCGCCCAGCACGGTGGAAAAGCCGCCGATCTGGCGCGGATCCATCAGCGCGGTATCCGCCGGGGTGATCTCCTCGGCGACGATGATCGAGCTGGGCGCGATCTTGGCGAAGCTTTCGTAGTCGGCCTTGGAAAGGTTGCGCAGGATGCGGTAGCCGACCTCGCGGATGTCCTCGCCACGGGTGCGCAGGTAGGGGTCGTCGAGCTCGGCGAAGGCGCCGGCGATGCTCTCGACCTCGCCGCGCAGCGCCGCCTCGGCGTTGATCCGGCGGTCGGCGATGCGCCCCAGCACGCCCTTGATCAGCCGCGAGGAGCCGAGCATCTGGGAATGGGCGTCGAGCAGGTAGCCGAGCTCCTCTGCGGCGCGGCCATGCACGGACTCGGCCTTGCGCTTGAGCTTGTCGATCTGGCGGCCCGCCTTGGCCACGGCCTGCTCGAAGCGTTCCGCCTCGGCCGCCAGCCGGCGCTGCGGCAGCTTGTACTCGGTCACCTGGATCTCGCCGGATTCGCGCAGGTAGGCGGGGCCGATGGCGATGCCCGGGGCGACGCCGAGGCCCTCGAACACCCGCTCCTTGGCGCTGTCGCGTTTGGCGTTTCTCCTGCGGTCTGGTCTGGTTGGCATCAGCTTTGCTCTTCGTCGAAAGCGCGGCGCACCAGCTCGGCGAGCGCGTCGAGCGCCGCTTCCCGCTCGCGGCCGCTGGCCGTCAGTTCAATCTGGCAGCCGGGCGCGGCGGCCAGCATCATCAGCCCCATGATCGAGGAGCCGGGCACTTCCTGACCGCTTTTGCTGACCGTCACCTCGGCATCGAAGCTGGCCGCCAGCTTGACGAACTTCGCCGCGGCGCGGGCGTGCAGCCCCTTCTGATTGACGATGGTGACCCGGCGCTTGGCCCGGGCGGTCGAATCCTGCGGCATGGATCCCGTTCTCTTGTGCGGCGGCCCGGCGGGGTCAGCCGACGTTTTCGTCGGCGAGCAGCTGGGAGGCGACGTTGATGTACTTGCGGCCGGCTTCCTGGGCCTGACGCACGGCCTCGGTCAGGCTGGCGGAGCCGCGCAGGCTGGCAAGCTTGATCAGCATCGGCAGGTTGATGCCGGCGATCACCTCGACCTTGCCTTGGTCGAGTACGGAGATCGCTAGGTTCGAGGGGGTGCCGCCGAACATGTCGGTGAGGATCGCCACGCCCTTGCCCTTGTCCACCTTGGCGACGGAATCGATGATTTCCTGACGGCGCTGCTCCATGTCGTCGTCGGGACCGATGCAGACGCTGCAGACGTTCTTCTGCGGTCCGACCACGTGCTCCATCGCGGCTACGAACTCCTGGGCAAGTTTGCCGTGGGTCACGAGTACCAGTCCGATCATGCCTCCGCCCCCTGCGCTTCCAAGGCTTGTTGTGCGCCTCGTTCGATTCTTCAGGTCGAGTCCTAGCGCAATTAAGTCTCCGCTGCACCTGCGATATCTCGGTGCGAGATGTCCAGGGTTTCCACCCCTTCGGCGCGCAGCCAGGCCGCCAGGCGCTCTGCCACGACCACCGAGCGGTGCCGTCCGCCGGTGCAGCCGACGGCGATGGTCAGGTAGCTTTTACCCTCCGCCGCATAGCGCGGCAGCAGCGGACTTAGCAAGCCCGTCAGGGCGTCGAAGAAGTCGGCGAAACCGCTGTCGCTCTCGACATAATGCGCCACCTCCGGCGCCTGGCCGGTCAGGGGCCGCAGGGTTTCGCGGTAATGCGGATTGGCCAGGAAGCGCACGTCGAACACCAGGTCGGCCTCGCGCGGCAGGCCCTTGCGGTAAGAAAAGGAGACGATCGCTACGCTGAGCCTGCCCCGGCGAAGCTGGCTGAAATGTCCGGCGAGCTGGCGGCGCAGGTCGGCCACGCTTAACTCCGTGGTGTCGATCGTCAGATCGGCGCGGGCCAGCAGCGGCCGCATCAGCCGCCGCTCGGCGGCGATGCCGTCGGCGAGCGGCCGCTCCTCGGCCAGGGGGTGGCGGCGCCGGGTTTCAGTGAAGCGGCGGCGCAGGGCCTCGTCCTCGCAGTCGAGAAAAACCAGCCGGGCGGCGATGCCGGGATCGCGCGCCAGCTCCGCGAGCTGTTCCAGCAGCGGGTCGATGGCGAAGTCTCGGCCGCGCAGATCCATGCCGATGGCCAGCGGCTTTCTGCGTCCGGCGCTGTCCCGGGAGAGCACCTGGGGCAGCAGGCCAAGCGGCAGATTGTCGATCGCTTCGAAGCCGAGATCCTCGAGAATCTTCAGGGCCGAGCTGCGGCCGGCGCCGGACATCCCGGTAACCAGCGCCACCTGGGCGGCGTCGGCCCCGGCCGGAGCCGGCTCCGCCGCGCCGCCGGCGAACTGGAGGCGCTGCAGGGCGAGCTTGACCTTGGCCGGGGCCGAGGCTTCGAAGGGCGCCAGCTCGATGCGCGGAACGGCCACGCCCAGCAGGCGCTCCTCCCGCGGTTCGGGCAGGCGCTCCACCGCGCCGCTTTCGGCGAGATCGACGATCAGGACCAGCGGCGCTTCCGGCAGGGCGGGTAGCTGCTCCAGGCCGAGCCCGCGCACCTCCAGGCGGTCCTTGATTTCCGGCGGGCAGGAAACGTGCAGCCGGCCGCCGCGCCGGGTGACCAGGCTCTGGTCGTCGGCGACCAGCTTCTCGCCGGCATCGATCAGGCGCAGCGCCAGGTCCGACTTTCCGGCCCCCGAGGGGCCGCGCAGCAGCACCCCCTGCCCGGCCACGGCGATGCAGGTGCCGTGCAGCCTGGCGGTGTCCTCCGCGGATGGCGTATTCCCGGCCATGACCGGCTACTCCGCGGGCAGGTAGACGACGAAGCGGGCGCCAGCCACCTTGCCGCCAAGATGGCGGTTCTCGGCGTGGATCGCGCCGTGGTGCGCCTCGACGATCTGCTTGGAGATGCTGAGGCCCAGGCCCGAGTGGGTGCCGAACTTCTCGCCTTCCGGGCGCTGGGTGTAGAAGCGGCTGAAGACGTCCTTGATCTTGTTCTGGGGGATGCCCGGCCCCTCGTCGGCCACGGTGATCATCACCCAGCCGGGGTTGCGCGGATCGGCGTCGGGCACCAGCCGCGCCTCCAGGCGGATGACGCCGCCTGGCGGGCTGAAGGAGACGGCGTTGCTGATCAGGTTGCGGAAGACCTGCCCGATGCGGCCTTCCAGCCCCTGGACCTGCAGCGCCTGGCCGCGGTCGATCTGCATTTCGAAGCGCGGCGCGCCCTCGCGGCTCTCGGCGCCGGCGCGGTGGACGTCGACCAGCGCCTCCAGCAGCTTGGCGACATCGACCGGCTCCATCTCGGCGCGCAGCAGTTCGGCATCGAGCCGCGAAGCATCGGAGATATCGCTGATCAGACGGTCGAGGCGCTGCACGTCGTCGAGGATGATCGACATCAGCTTCTTCTGCTGCTCCGGGTTCTCGACCCGCTTGACCGTCTCGACCGCGCTGCGCAGCGAGGTCAGCGGATTCTTGATCTCATGCGCGACGTCGGCGGCGAAGCCTTCGATGGCGTCGAGGCGTTCCTGCAGCACGTTGGTCATGTCGATCAGCGCGCCGGAAAGGTCGCCGATTTCGTCCTGGCGCGCGGTGAAATCCGGAATCTGCGCGCGCTCGCTGATGCCGCCGCGCCCGCCGCGCACCCGCGAGGCGGCGCCGGCCAGGATCTGGATCGGCCGGGCGATGGTGCGTGCGAGATAGAGCGACAGCAAGACGGTGATGGTGAAGGCGGCGCCGAACACGATCAGGATGTCGCGCCGCCGGCTGCTGACCGCCCGCATCACCGTCGTGCCGTCCTTGGACAGCAGCAGGGCCGCGGCGATCTGGCGGTAGCGCTGCACCGGCACCGCGATGGTCAGCGCGAGGCGTCCATCGGCGCGGGCGCGGACACGGGCCGGAGTCTCGCCTTCCAGCGCGCCGATCACCTCGTCGAAGGCATCGGCGCTGAGGTTGGGGCCATCGGGCATGCGCGGATAGTTCTGGCTGCCGGCCAGGCGCCGGGAGACCGCGTCGTAGGCGTCGCCCATCCGGTCGAGCAGCCGGTCGCCGAAGCTCTCCTCGTGCGTCACCAACTCCTCGACGATCACCTGGCCGCTTGCGCCACTGAGCTGGGCGCTGTCGGCGACGATCACGCCGTTACGGCCGAACACCCGGGCGCGCAGAGCGGTATCGCTCCAGAACTGGCGCATCAGCAGCCGCGCCGTTTCGTGCAGCAGGATCTGCTCGCCGGCATCGTTGGAGCGGACCGCCGTGGCGCCCAAGGCGACCGAGAAGGCCTGGGCCTGGGTCAGCATGGCTTCCTGCTCGGAGGCGATCAGGGTCTGACGGTAGTCGTCGAGGTGCAGCAGGCCCAGGATGGGAATGACCAGGGCCAGCAGGTTGATCGCCAGGATCTTGCGGGTAAGCGGGGAGCTCCAGGCCCGCCGCCTGCGCCGGCGGCGGCGCGGACGGTGCTCGCTGCCGGCCGCGGCTTCCTGCCAGCGGTCCTCGTCCTCCTCCTGGTCCATTTCCTCGAGGATATTCTCGAAGGACTCCTCGGGGAGCTGCCGGCGCTCGAGGTCGACCGAGACGTCCGCGGGCTCCGCGTCTTCTGCGGCGCGGCCGGCGTCGTGCTTGCGGGAGGGTTCGGCGGTCATGGGCGCGCAGTATAGCGGCCAAGACAGGGCCTTGCGTCAATTCTCGCGTGACGTCGAATCGGGCTCCCCCGATCTGCGTCTACTGATCGCGGTAGCGGTAGCCGACGCCGTAGAGAGTTTCGATCTGGTCGAAGTCGTCGTCGACCTGCTTGAACTTCTTGCGCAGCCGCTTGATGTGGCTGTCGATGGTGCGGTCGTCGACGTAGATGTGCTCGCCGTAGGCGGCGTCCATCAGCTGGTCGCGGTTCTTGACGTGGCCGGGGCGCAGCGCCAGGGCCTTGAGGATCAGGAACTCGGTGACCGTCAGGTTCACCTGCTCGCCCTTCCAGGTGCAGAGATGGCGCGCCGGATCGAGCAGCAGCTCGCCGCGGGTGATCGGCGCTTCCTTGGCCTCGCTGTCGGTGTCGTTGCGCAGCTGCTCGCGGCGCAGCAGGGCGCGGATCCGCTCGACCAGCAGGCGCTGGGTGAAGGGCTTGGTGATGTAGTCGTCGGCGCCCATGCGCAGGCCGAGCACCTCGTCGACCTCGTCGTCCTTGGAGGTGAGGAAGATCACCGGCAGGGTCGAGGAGCCTTCGCGCAGCCGTCCGAGCAGCTCCATGCCATCCATCCGCGGCATCTTGATGTCGAGCACGGCGAGATCGGCCGGCTGGGTGCTGAGGCCGCGCAGCGCTTCATAGCCGTCGGTGTAGGTCCGCACCTTGAACCCCTCGGCCTCCAGAGCCATGGAGACGGAGGTAAGGATGTTGCGGTCGTCGTCGACGAGGGCGATGGTATGCTGCATCTGCTGTCCCCGGGGGGCTGCTTCGGAGTGGCTTTCGGCCGCCAGGCCTTGGTGCTGTGTCATGAAAAGGACATTCGCGGCGCACTGTGGCGGCTTTGCGTCCCCTCCTAGGTTGCTTTGTGGTGCTTTATGGATCAATTGAGGGGCATGACACAAGCCGCAGCATCGCTTCCCGACTCCTCGCCCGGGGGTAACCCGGAAAGCGCCGCCTATACCGCCCGCCGCCTGCTGCGCGCTACCGAGACCGCGGCGCTGGCCACCGAACTGACGGAAGATCGGGGAGTCTGGCCCTACGGTTCCGCGGTGCTGGCCGCAAGCGATTGCCGCGGGCGCCCCTTGCTGCTGCTCTCCGACCTGGCCGAGCACAGCAGGAACCTGCTGGCGAATTCCCGCGCCAGTCTGCTGATCGGGCCTCAGGAGGGGCCGCGGGATAACCCGGGCGATCCGCTAGAGCGGCCTCGCGTGACCCTGCTCGGGGAACTCCGGCCCTGCCCGCGGGAGGAGGCGGAGCCGCGCTACCTGCGGCGCTTTCCCCAGGCCGCGCTGTACAAGGACTTCAAGGACTTCAACTTCTACCGCCTGGAGGTCGCGCGTGGCCATCTGGTGGCCGGCTTCGGCCGGATCGACTGGCTGGCGGCGGAGGATCTGCTGTTCGAGCGGGAGAAGGTCGCGCCGCTGGCCGCCGCCGAGGCGGATATCCTCGAGCACATGAACGCCGATCACGCCGACGCCCTGGCCCTGATCGCCGGGCTGTTCGGCGGCGGCGCGGCGGACTGGCGGATTGTCGGGGTCGATCCCGAAGGCGTCGATCTTGTCAGCGAGTCCAACCGATTGCGGGTTCCCTTCGGCAAAGCGGTCTTCGATGCTGAAGCTTGCCGCGTCGAACTGGTCGGCTTGACAAAGCGGGCGCGGCGCGAGGCGGCCGGGCAGACGCCCTAGAAAGACCACAGGCATCGCCGGTTGCCAGGGGGGCAGCGGCCCGTCATATTCCCTCCACAGGCATGCAAGAAGGCCCGTGCGGCGGCACTCCGACCGCGTGAGGCGCGTTTTTCACGGGGAGTGAAATGGCAGAGAATCTGGGACCGGTCGCGAGTCGCCGCGGCCTTGCGGAGCATGGTCTGAAGGGTCTGGAGAAGGTGTACTGGAACCTTCCCGCCTCAGCCCTCTATGAACAGGCGCTACAGCGCGGCGAAGCCCGTATCGCCGAGGGCGGCGCGCTGATCGCCTATACCGGCCAGCACACCGGGCGCTCGCCCAAGGACAAGTTCATCGCCGACGAGCCGGGCATCCGCGACGATATCTGGTGGGGCGAGGTCAACGTCGCGATCGACGAGGAGAAGTTCGAGCGGCTGCACCGCAAGATGCTGGACCACTTCCAGGGCCGCGACGCCTTCGTTCAGGACTGCCACGCCGGCGCCGACCCGGAGTACCGCCTGGGCATCCGCGTGGTCACCGAGTGTGCCTGGCACAGCCTCTTCGCGCGCAACATGCTGATCCAGCCGGAGACCCAGGCGCTGGCCGACTTCACCCCGGACTTCACCATTTTGCAGGCACCGAGCCTGGAGGCCGATCCGCAGACCGACGGCACCACTTCCGGCACCTTTATCCTGGTTTCCTTCGCCCGCCGGATCGTGCTGATCGGCGGCACCTCCTACGCCGGCGAGATCAAGAAGTCGGTGTTCTCGATCCTCAACTACCTGCTGCCTGCCCGCGACGTGCTGCCGATGCACTGCTCGGCGAATATCGGCCCCTCGGGCGACACCGCGATCTTCTTCGGCTTGAGCGGCACCGGCAAGACGACGCTCTCGGCCGACGGCGCGCGCACCCTGATCGGCGACGACGAACACGGCTGGTCGGACCGCGGTATCTTCAATTTCGAGGGCGGCTGCTACGCCAAGGTGATCAAGCTCTCCACCGCCGCCGAGCCGGAAATCTTCGCCACCACCCGGCGTTTCGGCACGGTGCTGGAGAACGTCGCCATGGACCCGGCGACCGGCGTGCTCGATCTCGATAGCGACGCCCATACGGAGAACACCCGCGCCTCCTATCCGATCGAGTTCATCCCCAATATCAGCGAGAGCGGCGCCGGCGGCTTGCCGGAGAACATCGTCATGCTGACGGCCGACGCCTTCGGCGTGCTGCCGCCGATCTCCCTGCTGAGTCCGCAGCAGGCGATGTACCACTTCCTGTCCGGCTACACCGCGCGCGTCGCCGGCACGGAAAAGGGCGTCCGCGAACCCAAGGCGACCTTCTCGACCTGCTTCGGCGCGCCCTTCATGCCGCGCCACCCCAGCGTCTACGCCAAGATGCTGGGCGAGAAGATGGCCAAGTGCGGCGCCCGCTGCTGGCTGGTCAACACCGGCTGGACCGGCGGCCAGTATGGCGTCGGCAGCCGGATGAAGATCGCCCACACCCGGGCCATGGTGAACGCCGCCCTGGCCGGCCAGCTTTCCGGGGTCTCCACCGTGCAGCATCCCGATTTCGGCCTGCTGGTGCCCTCGGCCTGTCCCGACGTGCCGGCCGAGGTGCTGAATCCCAAGAGCACCTGGCGCGACAAGACCGCCTACGACCGCACCGCGGCCGAGCTGACCAAGCGCTTCGAGGTCAACTTCAAGCAGTTCGAATCCTATGTCGGGGATGAGGTCAAGGCGGCGGGAATCTACGCCGCCGCCTGATCTTCGGCTTATCAGACAAAAAGCGAGGGCCGTGGCTGGGGGGAACCACGGCCCTCTCTACGCGCATCTGAGCTTTATGGGGGAGTCTCTTGATTGGCGCGCAGTCTCTGTACGCTCTCTCGAGCGTTAATCCTGTGTTTCGTCCACGATCCAGCCGGTGAGGCCGCCGGCGCCGGCGCCGATCGCCGCGCCTTCGAGAAGGCCGATACCGCCGGCTACTGCGCCGACACCGGTTCCGACCGCGGCGCCGATGGCGACGCCACTGACGATGCGCTGCTCGGTCTGACTCATGTTGCTGCAGCCGGTAAGGCCGAGCATTGCAGCGGTCGCTAAAGCGATGGTCACGGTCTTCATGGATCCGACCTCCAAAGCGTTATCCCGTTACTATCTAATCTGGCCTGCGATTGCGGAGAATCATGGGGCAGATTATGACCATTTCGCGGCGGCTCGGGTGGCGCGCGCCGCAGAGATTCCGAGATATTTCTTTTTCCGCCAAGATGTTAGGAAGGTTTCTGTGACAAAAGCCCGCCCCCGGGGTTTTAGCCGCATTGACAAAACCCCGCGACCTTCGGCCTAGTGCCGCCCTGTCCGGTTCCGACGGGACGAAAGGCGGCGATGTCCCTCCACCCCGATAGCGGCGGCGCGCCCGCGCGCAGCCGCCGACTTCCCGGCGGCGGCGGACCGCGGCCGCAGCGGCTGAAGGTGCCGCGCGCCATCTGGGCGCTGCTCGCGGTCATGCTCGGGCTGCACCTGCTGCGGCTCAGCCTGCCGGAAGAGACGGCCTTCGAGATCGTCTACGCCCTGGCGCTGATCATCTTCGAGTCCGGCCGCCCCCTCGACCCGGAGCGGTTCTACACCCTGGTCACCCATGCCTTCCTGCACGGCAACTGGCTGCACATCTTCTTCAACGGGCTGTGGCTGCTGATCCTCGGCAGCCGTCTGCACCTGAACCTGGGCGAGACACGCTTTCTGATCTTCTTCGCGCTGACAGCCGCGGGCGGCGGGGCTGCGCAGATCCTGCTAGACTGGGGGCAGGTCGCGATCCTGATCGGTGCCTCCGGCGTGGTCTTCGGCCTGCTCGGCGCCGGGGCCTATCTCTGGGTGCTGCAGCCCGGCGACCGGGGCGTGGAGCGGATCAGGAAACTCGCCTGGTACTGCGTCGTCATGATGCTGCTCAACGTCGGCTACGCCGTGGTCGGCGGCTTCGGCAACGTAGAGAAGATCGCCTGGGAGGCCCATGCCGGCGGTTTCTTCACCGGCCTGGCGATCTTTCCCTTGCTGCGCCGCCGGCAGCCAGTCCACCTCGTGGAGCCCGACGATGACGCCTGAAGACGCCAAGCAAGCGCCCTGGGTCCGCATCGGTGCCGATTACGGCCCGCTGCTGATCTTCTTCGGGGTCTACTTCGCCAGCGATATCCTGACCGCGACGGCGGCGCTGGTCGCCGCAAGCCTGGTGGCCCTGGCGGTCTCCTGGTTCGCCGCCAAGCGGGTGCCCTGGCTGCCGCTGCTCGCCGCCGTGATCCTGTCGATCTTCGGCGGCCTGACCCTGGTGTTCGAGGACGATCTCTTCATCAAGATCAAGCCGACCATCGTGCAATTGCTTTTCGCGGCGGCGCTGCTCGGCGGCCTGGCGATCGGCAAGGTCTGGCTGAAGCTGATCATGGGCAGGGCGGTCACTCTGCCGGATCGGGCCTGGCGCACCCTGACCATCCGCTTCGCCGTCTTCTTCGTCGTCATGGCGGCGGCCAACGAGGTGGTCTGGCGCGGCTTCTCGACGGATTTCTGGGTGACCTTCGACACCTTCGGCCAGATGGGCATCACCCTGGCCTTCGTCGCCAGCCAGTTCCCCTTCATCGCCCGCAACCATATCGAGGACGAGGAGAACGCGCCGGATCAGTAATCTTCCCGGCTATCTCTCTTGCGGGCCCGGTCCTTGGCCAGCAGAGGGATCAGAAAGAGTACGCAGGCGAGCAGGAACAGCAGGCTGGCGATCACCCCGAGGACATCCCCGGCCAGCGCCGTGGTGGCGATGAAGAAGAAGGCGCAGACGACGAAGACGATCCAGCCCCAGAGGTGGAACCTGTGTTCGCTGCGTTCGTCCATGTGAGCGACTCCCTGAGGGTATTGCGGCGAAACTAACTGCGCAGGTCCGCGGCCTGCAGCGCCCGGGCGACGAAATCCAGCCTGTCCTGGCCGAAATAGATCTCCCCGTCGACGGCATAGCTCGGCGCGCCGATGATGCCGCGGCGGACTGCTTCCTGACTGTTGTTCTGGATTTCCGCCTGGGCGGCCTCCGCCAGCGCCGTCTCCAGCAGTCGGTCCGCCTCTGCCGCCAGCCCGGCGTTGGCGCAGAGCTCCCGCAGCACCTCGGGGTCGGCGATGTCGCGGTCGTCGCGCCACAGCGCCGCCAGAATCTCGAAGGCCAGCCGGTCGAGCCGGTCCTGGCCGAGCCCTGGCTCGTACTGGGCCGCGACCACCAGCCCGCTGGGCAGTTCCAGCGGTCCGACATGGTGCTTGGGATCCTGGCGCTGGATCGGGATCTCGCGAAAATCGGCCCAGCGCTGCAGGTCGTCCCAGGCCTGGGCAAGGCGTGCCGGGTGGCGCCGGTCGAAGGGAAGACCGCCGGTGCCGGGGACGACGATGGCAAGCAGCATCGGCCGATGGATCAGCCGCCTGCCATGCTTGCGGGCCAAGCCGACGATCTCTGCGTGGCCGAGATAGGCGAAGGAGGAGCGGGTGGAGTAGAAGTACTCGATCTCGCCGGGCAAGACAGCCTCCCGAAACTTAGAAGGGGGCCGCGGGGCCCCCTTCGCCGTGGGTCCTGCGACCCGTAAGTCCGTGACCTCCTCAGTCGAGCGCGACCAGGTTGTCTGCCGCGACCTTGCCGTCGCGGCCCGGGACCAGCTCGTACTCCACCTTCTGACCCTCGCGCAGACCGGCAAGGCCGGCACGCTCGACGGCTGAGATGTGCACGAAGGCGTCGGTTCCACCCTCGTCGGGCTGGATGAAACCGTAACCCTTGGTCGGGTTGAACCACTTAACGGTACCAGTAGCCATGGCTACTCCTTTCACACGTGTTCAGTCGCCGCGCGGCACGCGGCCAGGGCGGTCACAGCTTGGGAGTAACTCGGCTAGGCGCGGGGCAACTAACTGGGTACGCCAAGACAACGTGAACCAGGGAGAAAGCGTAAAAGCGCCCGCGGGAAACATCAAGAGACTCTGCGACGCTTTGTCTCAGTGGCTTTCGGCCCAGGAATCGCCGAATCCGGCCTCGGCGATGAGGGGGACGGAGAGCGCGGCGGCGGGGTTGGGGGCGTCTTCCATCACTGCCTTGACCACGGCGATGGTCTCCTCGACCTCGCTCTCCGGCGCCTCGAAGATCAGCTCGTCGTGGACCTGCAGCAGCATGCGGCCCGATAGTTTCGCCTTCTCCAGCGCCGGCGGCACGCGGACCATGGCGCGCTTGATGATGTCGGCGGCGGTGCCCTGCAGCGGTGCGTTGATCGCCGCGCGTTCGCCGAAGTTGCGCCGCGCCGGGTTCTTCTCCTTGATCGCCGGGATGTGGATGCGCCGGCCGAACAGCGAGGCGACGTAGCCCTTCTCCCGCGCCATCGCCTTCATCGCGTCCATGTAGACGCGGATCTCGGGGTAGCGCGCGAAATAGGCCTCGATATAGGCCTTGGCCTCGCCCTGACCGATGCCGAGATTCTGCGCCAGGCCATAGGCCGACATGCCGTAGAGGATGCCGAAGTTGATCGCCTTGGCGCGCCGCCGGGTCTCGGAATCCATCTTGTCCAGCGGTACGTCGAAGACCTGGCTGGCGGTGGCGGCGTGAATGTCCTGGCCCTCGGCGAAGGCCTGCTTCAGCAGCTTGACGTCGGCGACATGGGCGGCCAGGCGCAGCTCGATCTGGCTGTAGTCGATGGAGATCAGCTTCTTGCCGCTGCCGGCGACGAAGGCGGTGCGGATCTTGCGCCCCTCCTCGGTGCGGATCGGGATGTTCTGCAGGTTGGGGTCGTTGGACGACAGCCGTCCGGTCGAGGCCACGGCCTGGGAGTAGGAGGTGTGAACCCGTCCGGTTTCGGGATCGATCTGGTTCTGCAGGGCATCGGTGTAGGTCGACTTGAGTTTCGACAGCTGGCGCCAGTGCAGCACCTTGACCGGCAGGTCGTGACCCTGGGCGGCGAAGGCCTCCAGCACGTCGGCGCCGGTGCCGAAGGAACCGGACTTGCCCTTGCGCCCGCCCTCCAGGCCCATTTCGCCGAACAGGATCTCGCCGAGCTGCTTGGGGCTGCCGATGGTGAATTCGCGCCCGGCCAGCTTGTAGATCTCGATCTCGACCTCGGCGATGCGCTGGGCGAAGTCGTTGGACATCCGGCGCAGGATTGCCGGATCGACCTCGATCCCCGCGCGCTCCATCTCGAACAGCACCGGCACGAGAGGCCGCTCCAGAGTCTCGTAGACCGTGGTCAGGCGCGCCGGGACCAGCTGAGGCTTGAGCGCCTGCCAGAGGCGCAGGGTGACGTCGGCGTCCTCGGCGGCGTAGTCCAGCGCCGCGTCGAGCGCCACCTTGTCGAAGGTCACCTGGTTCTTGCCCTTGCCGGCGACCTCGGTGAACTTGATGGTCTGGCGGCCGAGATGCAGCTCAGACAGCTCGTCCATGCCGTGGCCGTGCAGACCGCCTTCCAGCACGTAGGACAGCAGCATGGTGTCGTCGATCGGCGTCACCGTGACGCCGTGGCGCGCCAGCACCAGCAGGTCGTACTTCAGGTTCTGCCCGACCTTCAGCACGCCGGGGTCGGCGAGCAGCGGCTTGAGCAGCTCCAGCGCCTTTTTCAGGGGGATCTGTTTCGGCGCCTCGGGCTTGCCCCTGCCCTCGAAGTCGAGCCCGCCCTCGGCATCGCCGCCGCCGGCTTCCGGGGCGACATGGCCGAGCGGGATGTAGCAGGCCTTGCCGGGCGCCGTGGCGAGCGAGACGCCGACCAGCTCGGCGCGCAGGGCGTCGAGGGAAGTGGTCTCGGTATCCACGGCGACCACCCCCGCCTCCATGGCGGCGGCGATCCAGGCGGCCAGCGCCGTCTCGTCCTGCACCAGCTCGTAGGCGTCGGCGGCCTCCTCCGGCGCGGGCCCGCCCTTGCCTTCCTCCTTCTCGTCGGGAATCACGTCGCCGAGCTTGTCGGCGAGGCGGGTGAGGATGGAGCGGAACTCATAGGTCTGCAGGAAGTCGCGCAGCGCCTCGGGCTCCGGTTCCCTGAGGCCGAATTCGCTCAGCTGTTCGACGATGGGGACGTCCTGCTTGAGGGTGACGAGCTGGCGGGAGAGGCGCGCCATCTCCGCGAACTCGATCAGCTTCTCGCGGCGTTTGGGCTGCTTGATCTCCCCGGCGCGGGCGAGCAGCTCGTCCAGACTGCCGTACTCCTCGATCAGCTGCGCCGCGGTCTTGACGCCGATGCCGGGCACCCCGGGGACGTTGTCGGTGGAATCGCCGGCCAGGGCCTGGACGTCGATCACCTTGTCGGGGGAGACGCCGAACTTCTCGCGCACCTCCTCGGGGCCGATCTGGCGCTCCTTCATCGGGTCGAGCATGGCGATGCCCTCGCCGACCAGCTGCATCAGATCCTTGTCGGAGGAGACCACGGTGACCTCGATGCCCTGCTCTTTGGCGAGCCGCGCATAGGTCGCGATCAGGTCGTCGGCCTCGTAGCCCTCCAGTTCGATGCAGGGCAGGTTGAAGGCCTTGGTCGCCTCGCGGATCATCTTGAACTGCGGGATCAGGTCCTCGGGCGGCGCGTCCCGGTTGGCCTTGTACTGGTCGTAGATCTCGTTGCGGAAGGAGCTGCCGCTGGCGTCGAAGATCACCGCCAGGCCGTCGGCCTCGCTCTCGCGCAGCAGCTTGATCAGCATGTTGGTGAAGCCGAAGGTGGCGTTGGTCGGGATTCCGGCGGAGGTGCTGCGCGGCGGAATCGCGTAGTAGGCCCGGAAGATGTAGCCGGAGCCGTCGATCAGATAGAGGTGTTTGTAGGAGGGGGCGCCCATGGCGCTCAAGATGCCCGAGCCGCCGGGGCAGGTCTAGAGCCTGATCGGATCGCACGGCAGCAGTGTGATCCGTGAATCAGTCTCTAAGAGATTGAACTAGTTTTTAAGCTCCCGGCTTTTCGGGCTGTGCTCAGTGGCTGCCCGCGGCCGGCTTCCCGGCGTTCTCGTCGAGCACGAAGCGGCGGCCGCAGTAGGGGCAGTCGATCGAGGCGTGGCCCTCCATGTTCAGCCAGACCCGGGGATGGCCGAGCGCCGGATTGCCGCCGTCGCAGGCCACGACCTCGCTGTCCACGTTTACGATTTCCGCCGGCTCCATGTTGCTTGCCCCTCTCGGTTCCGTCTTCCGCGCCGTTATATAGGCTGACCGCGGCTCCTGTCATCCCGCGAAGCGCCGAGGGGAAGATCTTGCCAGTTCCGCGCAGGACCGGCATTTTAAGGCAACCAACTGGCACTTGGTCGTTTCTCAGGGCCCTCGACCCTTCGATGGAGACGATCATGCTGCCGATCTTCGATCTTCGCCGGTTTTCCACGGGGCAAGGGGCCGCGCGCCGGGCCTTCGCCGCGGAGCTGGCCCGTGCCTGCGAGGAGGTGGGCTTTTTCTACCTCGCCGGCCACGGCGTCGCTCCGGAGACGCTGGGCGCTGTCCGCGGCGCGGCCGAAGCCTTCTTCGCCCTGCCGCGCGCCGAGAAGCTGCGCGTCGAGCGCCCGCGCGGCCGCTACCGGGGGTACATCCCGCCCTCGCGTTTCACCGAGACCGCCGCCGGCCGGCCGCCGGTCACCTACGAGGCCTTCCTGGCCGGCGAGGAGGTGGGCCCCGAGGATCCGGCCGTTGCCGCCAGCGGCGGTCTGCTGATGCCGAATATCTGGCCGGAAGCGCCGGAAGGCTTTCCGGCGGCCGTCTGCGCCTACAGGGACGCACTCCGCCAGGTCGCCGAGGAACTGCTGCGCGCTTTCGGCCTTGCGCTCTGCAGCGAGGAGGATCGCCTGCTGCATCACTTCAACAAGCCGCTCAGCAACCTGTCGCTGCTCCACTACCTGCCGCGTCCGCAGAGCGACGTCAGCGCGTCCGACGACGCCCGGGCCCATTACGATACCAACGCGTTGACCGTGCTGCTGCCGGGTGAGACCGGCGGGCTGGAGGCGCTGTCGCGCGACGGGGCCTGGATGGAGGTGCCGCCGCGCGAGGAAAGCTTCGTCGTCAATCTCGGCAACATGCTGGCCTGCTGGTCCGGCGGCCGCTTCAAGTCGACCCTGCACCGGGTGCAGCCGCCGCTCGGCGTCGAGCGTTACTCTCTCGGCTACTTCGCTGTGCCGGACTACGAGACCCAGGTGACGCCGCTGAGTCCGCCCCAGGAGGATTCAGACTGCACGCCGATCCATGCCGGGAAGGACCTGGCCGCTTTCGTCGCCTCCTGCGACGCCATGGTTCCGGCCGGGGAAGCGTCCCCCGCCTAGCCCGCGCTTGCCCGGCTCGACAGGCCTGCCCATCTGATCTATCTCTAGCCACCCCCGCAGACAGCCTACGAAGATCTATGACCCAGAGCCTCGCCAACGAGTCCGCCCGCTCCCTCGCCCCGCTGCCCGACAACGCCGTCGCGCTCAAGGGGCTGGGCAAGACCTACAAGAGTTCGGGCAAGACCGGCGCCAAGGTGGCACTGAGCGGCATCGACTTGGAGATCCCCCGCGGCTGCCTGTTCGGCCTGCTCGGGCCCAACGGCGCCGGCAAGTCGACCCTGATCAACATCCTCGCCGGCCTGGTCAACAAGACCGAGGGCAAGGCCGAGATCTGGGGCTACGACATCGACACCCACGCGCGGCAATCGCGCTCCGCCATCGGCGTGGTGCCGCAGGAACTGAACATCGACCCCTTCTTCACCCCGCACGAGCTGCTGGAGCTGCAGGCCGGGCTCTACGGCGTGCCGCCGAAGGAGCGGATCACCGACGAGATCCTCGCCATTCTCGGGCTGAGCGATAAGGCCAAGGCCTATACCCGCACCCTCTCCGGCGGCATGCGGCGGCGGCTGATGGTCGCCAAGGCGATGGTCCACAGCCCGCCGGTGCTGGTGCTCGACGAGCCGACCGCCGGCGTCGATATCGAGCTGCGCCAGCAGCTCTGGGAGCGGGTGCGCCAGCTCAACCGCGGCGGCACCACGGTGCTGCTGACGACCCACTATCTGGAGGAAGCCGAGGAGCTTTGCGATCAGATCGCGATCATCAACCACGGCAGCGTGATCGCCTGCGACACCACGCCGAACCTGCTGCGCCGGCTCGACAGCAAGTGGCTGACAATCCTGCTCGACAAGCCCCTGGACGCGGTGCCCGCCGAACTCTCGGCCTTCGAGCCGGAGCTCGCCGATTCCCGGCGCCTGATCTTCCGCTACAAGGCCAGCGATGCGCCGGTCACGGCGATCCTCGCCGCCGTGCAGCGGGCCGGACTCGGCATCCTCGACGTCTCCACCGAGGAGGCGGACCTCGAGGACATCTTCCTGCAGCTCACCCGGGGCGCCCACAGCGACGAGCGCTGAGCCGGCGATGCGTGCTCCCCGGCTCGTCCTGCTCTGGCTCGGACTGACGCTGCTGCTGGCCGGCTGCGCCGCCAAGCTGGCGCCTCCGGGACCGGGCCCCGCCGAGCCCCGGCTCACCGAACTCTCCTTCGTCGCCGAGGATGGCCTGCGCCTGCCCTACCGCGCCTGGCTGCCCGAGAAGGCGCCCGCTGCGGTGATCCTGGCGCTGCACGGCTTCAACGACTACTCCAAGGCCTTCGAGGGGCCGGGCGAAGCCTGGGCCGAGCTTGGCATCGCCACCTATGCTTACGATCAGCGCGGCTTCGGCGCCGGTCCCAACCCCGGGCTCTGGCCGGGCAGCGCGGCCTTGCAGGGCGACCTGAGGATCTTCCTGGCGCTGCTGCGCGCCCGCCATCCCGGAACGCCGGTTTATCTGCTCGGCGAGTCCATGGGCGGGGCGGTGGCCGCCGCCGCCCTCGCAGCACCGAACCCGCCGCAGGTTGCGGGCACGATCCTCTCCGCTCCGGCGGTCTGGGGCCGCGACGCCCAGCCCTGGTATCAGCGCGCGGCGCTGTGGGTCGCGGTGCGGCTGTTCCCCGGCTGGACACCGAGCGGCGCCGATCTGGAGATTCAGGCTTCGGACAACATCGAGATGCTGATCGCGCTCGGCCGCAACCCGCTGGTGATCAAGCAGACGCGGATCGACACCGTCGCCGGACTGGTCGACCTGATGGATGAGGGCCTAGCCGCCGCGCCGCGTATCGATCAGAGGCTGCTGGTGCTCTACGGCGCCGAGGACCAGCTGATCCCCTGGCTGCCGACGCGGCGTTTCTGGCAGGCGCTGCCCGACGCGGCCGCCGGCCGCCAGGACTTCGCCTACTACGACAAGGGCTGGCACATGCTGCTGCGCGACCTGCAGGCGCAGACGGTGATCGCCGACGTGGCGAGCTGGATTCTGACGCCGGACGCGCCTTTGCCCTCCGGCGCACTGGCCGCCGGGAAGGTCAAGCTGGAGGCGGCGGAGGAGGACGACTAGACTGCAAAGCGTCTTGTTCCGGGGGGCGCGCTTGCAGTATGGTCCGCGCGCTTCGCCGCGACGGCGCAGGCCATGTGGACCCGTAGCTCAGTTGGATAGAGCGCTGCCCTCCGAAGGCAGAGGTCACAGGTTCGAATCCTGTCGGGTCCGCCATCCTGCTTCGCGCTGTCCGCAGCCAGACGCGCCTCAAGAATAACAGTCGGATCAACGGCCTGCGGGATGCCACCGCAGACGGGGCTTGGGCCGCCGCCTGGCCAAGTTCCCTCTTGATATCTGCCGCCGATGCGTCAGGTTCGGGGTATGAGGAAGCGCCGTTTGCCGCAGCTTGCCGCGTCTCTGCGGCTTTCGAGCCTGAATTGGGGCTTGCCCCCCCGCCTCCCCGACGCGGCTTCGGGCGGGGCGACGGCGGCGCTCGCCTTCCTGATTCTCTGCGGCTTCGCGGTGTCCACCACGGTGAGCCGCGCTCAGGAGGCCCAGTCTTCGACGCCCCAGGAAAGCGCGTCCCAAGAAGAAGCCGTGCCGGAAGGCGAGGCCGAGGTCAGCGGCGAGGCGCGGGAAGGCCAGAGCTTCGCCTATAGCGTCTCGATCTCCGGCGACTTCAAAGAGGAACTGGGCACGCTGTTGCGCGAGGTTTCCCAGCTCGAGCGTCAAGCCGAGCGTGCGCCGCTGACCGCCGCCGCCCTGGCGGCCAGGGTCGAAAGCGATATGGAACGGCTGCGCGCCGTGCTGCGTTCCGAGGGCTACTACGCCGGCGAGGTCGATAGCGAGATCGACATCGAGGAAAGGCCCGTGGCGATCCGTATCGAGGTGACGACCGGCACGCGTTTCACCCTGGCCAGCTACCAGATCTCCTACCAGGGGGCGCCGCCGCCCGAAGGGGTGCGCAGGGAGATCGCAGAGGCCGGCGGCCGGCTGGGCGCGCCGGCCCGGGCCGAAAATCTGAACAACGAGGAAAAGCGCCTGGTCGTACGTCTGCGCAACCGCGGCTATCCCTTCGCCAAGGTTGCCGACAAAAAGTATACTGTCGATCATGCCGCCGAAAGCATGGCCGCGGAGATCGTGCTCGAGGCCGGGCCGCGCGCCGACTTTGGCGAGATGAGCATCGAGGGGCTGGAAGACGTACGCGCCGACCATGCCGAGCGGGTCGCCGCCTGGTTCCCGGGCGAGCGCTACGATCCGCGGCGGGTCGAGCGGCTGCGCCAGGATCTCAGCCGCACCGGGCTCTTCGAATCGGTGCTGGTCGAGCCGGCCGGGGAAGTCGGTTCCGACGGCCGCCTGCCGGTCACGGTGACGGTGATCGAGCGGCCGCACCGCAGCATTGGCGGCGGCGTTGCCTACTCCAGCGCCGACGGCTTCAGCGTCTCGGCCTTCTGGGAGCACCGTAATCTCTTCGAGCGGGGTGAAAGGCTGCGGCTCGACGCCGACTTTTCCCTGACCCGGCAGGAGGCGACCGCCGAGTTTCGCAAGCCCTACTTCCTGCAGCATAATCAGAGTCTGCTGCTGAACGCCGCGGTGGTCCGCCAGCAGGACGAAGCCTTCGACGAGCTCAGCACCACGCTGTATGGCGGAGTGGAGCGGACCTACGGCGACCACTGGTCGCTCTCCGCGGGGGCTTCGCTGGAGTTGATCCGCATTACCGAGGATGGCCTGACCCGCGACTACGGGCTGGTCGGCTTTCCCGTAACCCTCGGCTACGACAGCCGCGACGACGCGCTGGATCCGACCAAGGGCTTCACGCTCAGCGCGACCACGACGCCCTACTTCGGGGTGTCCGGCGATGCCGAGAAGTTCTGGGTCAACGAGATCAAGGGCTCGGCCTATCTCTCCCTCGACGCCGACGACAACTTCGTACTGGCGGCACGGGCGCGGCTCGGCTCGATCCTCGGCTCCACCCGCAGCGAGCTGCCTGCCAACAAGCGTTTCTACTCGGGCGGCGGCGGCTCCGTACGTGGCTTCGAGTTCCGCAGCGTCGGTCCGCTCGACAGCAGCGACGATCCGATCGGCGGACGCTCGGTCGTCGAGGGCGGCCTGGAGCTCCGCGTACGCCTGACCGAGGAGATCGGCATCGTCCCCTTCGTCGAAGGCGGACAGGTCTCCACCTCGAGCTATCCCGACCTCAAGGAGGAAGTGCTCTGGGCGGCTGGACTCGGGTTCCGTTACTACACCGCGATCGGCCCCGTACGTCTCGACTTCGCCTTTCCCATCAACGGCCGCCCTGTGGACGACACATTTCAATTCTACGTTTCCATCGGCCAGGCATTCTGATGGCCGCACACGGAAGATAGATGGCAGACAGGAAGACGCGCGCAGCTGGGGGGCAAGGCGCAGCCACCGGCAAGCGGTCTTGGCTGTCCGTGGCGCTATGGGGCTGCGCCGGGCTGCTCGGCCTCTGCGTCCTGCTGGTCGTGGGGGCTCTGATCTTTCTCTCGACCGACTGTGGCCGTGCCACCCTGGCCGGTGCGGTCGAAGGGGCGGCCAGCAGCCCGGACAGCCAGCTCGAGATCGGCGCGCTCGAAGGCAGTCTGTTCGGAAGTTTCACCCTGCGCGACGTCGCAATCAGCGATTCCGAGGGGGTCTGGCTGAGGCTGGACCAGGCCGCGCTGGCCTGGAGCCCGCGGGCGCTACTCGGCGGCGAACTGCGGATCGAGCGCCTTGCGGCAACGCGCCTGGAAATTCTTCGCGGCCCGCTGGCGACCGACGCGCCGGAGGAAGACCCCGGGGAGTCCGCCGCGCCGGGCAGCCTCGATCCCCTGCCCTTCGATCTTGTGCTCGAGGAGCTGCGTCTGGACGAGCTGGTGCTCGGCGCGCCGCTGCTCGGCGCCGAGGCGCGGCTGAGCCTGGCCGGCGAGCTCTCCGCCACCCGGCCCGAGGGCATCTCCACGCAGCTTGAAATCCAGCGTATCGACGGCACGGCGGGCCGCGTCAATCTCGCCGCACTGTACCGGCCGGAGGACTCCTTCCTCCGGCTCTCGCTGCTGGCCAGCGAACCCGCCGGCGGGCTGATCGCGCGGCTTGCGGATCTACCCGATCTGCCGCCTGTCTCCCTCGACCTGCAGGGCGAGGGACCGGTTGGCAGCTGGCGCGGCAGCCTGCGGGCCGAGGCCGGAGAGGCCGGTAGCCTGGATTCGGAGATTTCGCTGACCAGCCTGGAGCCGCTGCAGGTCTCCCTGACCGGCGCGCTGCACGCCGAGGGTTTGCTGCCGCAGAACCTCCGTCCTCTGGTTGCGCCGGAAACCGGCTATGCGTTGGACTTCACCCTCAGCGACGGCGAGGAGCTCGATCTCACTTCCCTGCGCATCGACGCGCCGGCCGGGACCCTCGAGGGCTCCGGCGCGCTCGACCTTGCCAGCGGCGATCTCTCGGGCGTCCTGCGGCTCGATCCGCAAACCAGGGCGATTGCCGAAGCCTTCGACCTGCCGCTCGCGGCCCGTACGCTGAGCGCAGAGCTGACCGCTGGCGGCACGCTCGACAGGCCGGAAGCCACGCTGAAGCTGAGCGGTACCGGGATCGACTATCAGGAGGCGAGCCTCGAAAAGCTGACCAGCGAGATCGCACTTGCGGGCGAGGATGGAGAAAGCTGGCGGATCGAGGGCTCCGGCCGCTTCGAGGGGCTGGAAGCGGCGCAGCTCGCCGGCGCGGAAAGCGTCACCGAAGCGATCGACTGGTCGCTTCAGGCCGAGGCCGATGCCAGCTTCCAGCGGATCTCAGGCCTCGATCTGGCGCTCTACGGCGGCGGCATCGAACTCAGCGCCGAGGGCGGGATCGATCTGGCCGCCTTGACCGGGGACGCCTCGCTGGACTTCAGCATCGCCGATCTCTCGGTCTTCTCCGGCCTGGCGGGGGCGCCGCTGGCCGGTGCCCTGGATGGCGAGGCGTTGCTGGCCTCGGACGGCAGCGGCGGTGCGACCGCGACCCTGGCCGCGACCCTGCGCGATTTCGACAGCGGAGGCTTGGATCTGCCGGAGGCGCTGGGCAGGGAAATCCACCTCTTCGCGGAGGCCGAGAGCTCGGCGGAGGGCGCGGTGACGCTGCACAGCCTTGAACTCGACGGCGCCGGGCTTTCCCTCGCCGCCCAGGGCCAAGCCGACCCGGACGAGGACAGTCTTGCTGCGACGTACAGCTTGGAAGCACGCGATCTCTCCCCCTTCTCCGCCTTGGCCGGCACGGAGCTGGCCGGTAGCGGCCGGATCGAGGGCGAGGTCGGCGGCAGCCTCGCGGCGCCCCAGGTCACGGCGCGGATCGCGCTCAGCGATTTCCTGGTCGCAGGGCAGTCCTTTCCGGAGATTTCCGCCGACATCGCCGCCGACAATCTCGTCGAGGCGCCGGCCGGGACGATCGATTTCCAGGCCCGTACGCCCTATGGGCCGCTCTCGGGCCGGGCCACGGCGGCGCTCGCCGGCGCGCAGCTCGAGGTTTCCGAGCTGGTGCTGGAGACTCCCGAGGGGGAAAGCCTGCGCGCCAGCGTCGTCCTGCCGCTCGCCGGTGGCCCCCTGAACGGAGAGCTGCGCGGGCGCTTTCCCAACCTTGCGCTGGTCTCGGCGCTGACCGGCACGCCGCTGCAAGGCAGCGGCGAGATCGCGCTCGATCTGGCCGCCAGCGAAGGCCGGCAGACTGCCAAGCTGACCGGCGGCTTCCGCGACCTGGTGCTGCCGGAGGAGGGCGGCGCGGCGCTGCGTCTCCAGGCGCTCGATCTCGACGCGACGGCGCGCGAAACGGCGGAGGGCTATAGCCTCGACGCCGCGGCCGATCTGCGCGGCCTGGAGGCCGGCGAAGCAGCGCTGGAGACCGCTCGTTTGACCGCCCAGGGACCGCTCTCGGGCCTGGCGCTGACTGCCGAAGGCGCGGGCGTCCTGCGCGGCGCGCAGGACCAAGCCCTGGAGTTCTCCACCGCCGGTCGGATCGATGCCAGCGGCGCGCCTTCCGGCCAGATGGAGCGTCTGCAGGCCACGCTGGGCGAAGGCCGCGTCGCCTTGAACGCGCCGGTGGACTTCGAAGCTTCCGAAGGCGAATTTTCCATCTCGGCGCTGGACCTCTCCCTCGGCGCGGGGCGGCTGACCGGTGCCGCCGAGGTGGCCGGTGACAGCGTCGATGCGGAGCTTCAGCTCACCAAGTTGCCGCTGGCGTTCCTGCAGCCGCTGATCCAGGGGCCGGAGATGCAGGGGACGCTGAGCGCCGAGCTTTCGCTGCGGGGCGCGGCTTCCGCGCCCGAGGGCGACTACCGCATCGACGTGGAAGGCTTCCGGCTCGAGCGCCGCTTCAGCGGCGAGCTGCCGCCCCTGGCGCTGAACCTGAGCGGACGCCTCGGCGAGGGCAAGCTGACGGCCGAAGGGGCGGTCTCGGGTCTGTCCGAAGGTCAGGACGCGACGCTCAGCGCCGAGCTGCCGCTGCGCCTCTCGCTCTCGCCCTTCGCTGCCGAGCTGCCGGAGACCGAACCGATCTCGGCGGCGTTGCAGTGGCGGGGCGAAGTGGCGCCGCTGATGGCGCGGCTGCCGGTGGACGATCACCGCCTGGAAGGCCTCGCAGACATCGACCTGCGCCTGACCGGCAGCCTTGCCGCGCCGGAGCTGCGCGGTGGCCTGGTGCTCAGCGAGGCGACCTACGAGAATTTCGTATCGGGCACCCTGCTGGAGGACCTGGAGATGGAGCTGGCGGCGGAGAACGACCGCCTGACGATCCGCAGCCTCTCGGCGAACGACGGCGAAGGCGGGCGGCTTTCCGGCAGTGGCGCCTTCGCGGTACGCGAATCCGCCGATTCCGAAGTCTCGGCCTCGCTGCAGTTCTCCGAGGCGACGGTGATCCGCCGCGACGACCTGGAGGCCACGGTCAGCGGCGGCTTCGCCGTGGAGGGCGACCTCAGCCGCCTGGAGATGACCGGGGCGCTGACCGGCGACACCATCGAGGTGCGCCTGATCGATCGCCTGCCGCCCTCGGTTGCGGAACTGGAAGTCACCGAGATCAACACCGGGGAAAACGTCGATCAGGCCCGGGAGAAGGAGGCCGAAGAGGCGCAGGTCTCCACGCCGATGGAGATCGCCCTGGACCTGCAGGTCGATCTGCCGGGCCGGGTGTTCATACGCGGCCGCGGCCTGGACTCCGAATGGGAAGGCGAGTTCCAGATCTCCGGCACTGCCGAGAGCCCCTCGGTGCGCGGCCAGCTCCGCCCGGTGCGCGGCAACTTCAGCTTTGCCGGCAAGACCTTCGAGCTGCAGGACGGCAGCGTCACTCTGCCCGGCGGCAGCGAGCTCAATCCCGAGCTCGATCTTACCGCGGTTTACAGCGCCTCCAACATCGAGGCGCGGGTACACGTTTTCGGCAGCGCGGAGAACCCCGAGTTCGAGCTGACCTCGACGCCCCCGCTGCCCCAGGAGGAGATCGTCTCACGCATTCTCTTCGAGCGCGGTACGGCGCAGCTCAGCGCAGCCGAGGCCTTCCAGCTCTCCACCACCATCGCCTCGCTGAGCGGCGAGGGCGGGCCCGGGATCATCGATCGCGCGCGCCAGGGCCTGGGTCTCGATGTGCTCAGCTTCGGCGCCGGCGAGGAAGGCTCGCTCGGCGAAGTCGAAGCCGGCAAGTACATCGCCGATGGCGTCTTCGTCGGCGTACGCCAGGGCGCGACACCGCAGAGCACCAGCGCCGTGGTCGAGGTCGAGGTGACCCCCAACATCACCGTCGAGAGCGAGAACAAGTCAACCGGCGACACCAGCATCGGGGTCCGCTGGCAGTGGGACTACTAGCAAAGAGCGGTTCACGCTAATCGAGTGGTGTTCGCTTCGAACCAGGCCCGCAAATCGGTAAGCTAGGCCTTCACCCGTTTCATCTTCGGGTCGTAGAAGGGCTCCAGGGAGATTTCGCAGGGCACCCGCGCGCTGGCCACCTCCAGCTCGTAGCTGCCGGACAGCAGGTAGTCGCGGTCCACACCCTCGGGGTTGCGGACATAGCCGTAGCCGATCGATTGGCCGAGGGTATAGCCGTAACCGCCGCTCGACAGCCAACCGACGCGTACGCCGTCGCGGTAGAGGGTTTCGCGGCCGAGCAGCACGACCTCGGGATCGGCCTGGAAGCCGGCGAGCATCTTCTTCAGCGGCGCCTCGCGCTGGGCTTCCAGGGCCTCGCGGCCTAGGAAGGGCGTGTTCTTGCGCAGCTTCACCGCCCAGCCGAGTCCGGCTTCCAGCGGCGTGTGGTCGGGGCCGAGGTCGGAGCCCCAGGCGCGGTAGCCCTTCTCCAGGCGCAGGCTCTCGATGGCCCGGTAGCCGGCCGGCTTGAGGCCGTGATCGGCACCGGCGGCCAGCAGCGCCTCGAAGACCTGGATGGCGTACTCCGCCGGAACATGCAGCTCCCAGCCGAGCTCGCCGACGTAGGTGACGCGCAGGGCGATCACCGGCGCGCCGGCGATTCCGAGAGTGCGCACGTAACCGAAGGGGAAGCCGGCATTGGAGAGGTCGTCGCGGGACAGCTTCTCCAGGATCTGCCGGGATTTCGGGCCCATCAGCGACAGCACGGCGTAGGCCGAGGTGATGTCGACCAGCTGCGCGTTCGCGCCCTCGGGCAGATTGCGGCGGATCCAGTCGGCGTCGTGGGTGGCGAAGCCGGTGCCGGTGACGAGGTAGAAGCGGTCCTCGTCCAGTCGCGCGACGGTGAGATCGCACTCGATGCCGCCCCGATGGTTCAGCATCTGGGTGTAGGTCAGACGTCCGGCCGGCTTGTTCACGTCGTTGGCGCAGATCCAGTCGAGCGCCGCCGCCGCGTCCGGCCCCTGCAGCAGGTACTTCGCGAAGGAGGACTGATCGAAGATCACGGCGGCTTCCCGAGCCGCGCGGTGCTCGCGGCCGACCGCCTCGAACCAGTTCTGGCGGCCGAAGGAGTAGACATCCTCGGCGCTTTCACCGGCCGTCAGATCGGCGAACCAGTTGGGCCGCTCCCAGCCCAGCTTCTCGCCGAAGCAGGCGCCGCGCGCGGCCAGGCGCTCGTAGAGCGGCGAACGGCGGCAGGGCCGCCCGCTCTCGTGCTCCTCGTGCGGCCAGGCCAGGGTGTAGTGCTTGCCGTACATCTCCAGCGTACGCGTACGGATCCAGTCGCCGTCGAAATGCGGGCGGCCGAAGCGGCGGATGTCCACCGGCCAGAGGTCGTAGGGCGGCTCGCCCTTGGCGACCCACTCGGCCAGCGCCATACCGGCGCCGCCGCCCGAGGCGATGCCGAAAGCGTTGAAGCCGGCGCCGACGAAGTAGTTCTTCAGTTCCGGCGCCGCGCCGAGGATGAAGTTGCCGTCGGGAGTGAAGCTCTCCGGGCCGTTGATCAGCTCCTTGATGCCGGCGGTCTCCAGCGCCGGAACCCGGCCGAGGGAGAGCTCCATCAGCTGTTCGAAGTGGTCGAAATTGGAGTCGAGGAGCTGGAAGTTGAAGCCCTCGGGAAAGCCCTCCTCGGCCCAGGGCAGGGGATTGCGTTCGTAGCCGCCCATCACCAGGCCGCCGACCTCCTCCTTGTAGTAGGTCAGGCGGTCCGGGTCGCGCAGCGTCGGCAGGCTCGGCGTCACCCCCTCGATCGCCTCGGTGATCATGTACTGGTGCTGCACCGAAACCAGCGGCACGTTGACGCCGGCCAGCTTGCCGAAGGCGCGCGCCCACTGGCCGCAGCAGTTGACCAGCTTGGCGCAGGCGATCTCGCCCTCGGAGGTGGTCACGCCGGCCACCTTGCCGTGCTCGACGGTCACGCCCGTGACCTCGAGGTTCTCGAAGATCCTGGCGCCGGCCTGGCGCGCGCCCTTGGCCAGGGATTGCGTGATGTCGGCCGGGTTGGCCTGGCCGTCGGTCGGCAGGAAGGCGGCGCCGACGACGTCGGCGATCTCCATCAGCGGCCAGAGCTCCTGCGCCTGCTTGGGGCTCAGCAGCTCCATCTCCAGGCCGAAGGAGTGGGCCGTGGTCGCCTGGCGCTCGATCTCGGTCATGCGCTCGGCATTGCAGGCGATACGCAGGCCGCCGTTCATCTTCCAGCCGGTGTTGAGGCCGGTCTCCTCCTCCAGGCGGTCGTAGAGGTCGACGGAGTAGCCGAGCAGCTGGGTGATATTGGCGTTGGAACGCAGCTGGCCGACCAGCCCGGCGGCATGGAAGGTGCTGCCGGAGGTCAGCTGCGCGCGCTCCAGCAAGATGACTTCCTTGCCGAGCTTGGCCAGGTGATAGGCGGTGGAGCAGCCGATGATGCCGCCGCCGACGATCACGATCTCAGCGGAGGAGGGCAGGTCCTTCATGGTCAGGTCATCTCCTGGAAGGCGGTGTAGGTGCGCTCGAAGCGGGCCAGGTTCTCGGCGGTATAGGCGGCGAAATCGACATCGAGGTCGGAATGCAGCTCGGAGACCATGGACCACAGGGTTTCGCGCAGCAGCGAGGCACACTTCATCGCCGCGTAGCGCCGTCGTAGCCCGTCGTCCAGCGGCCGTTCGAAGTAGGCTTCGAGCAGCCAGCTCTCGTCCTCCGGCGTCAGCTCGTTGTTGGAGGCGAGGCCGCCGAGGTCGAACAGCGGCGAGTTGTAGCCGGCGTAGTCCCAGTCGATCAGCCACAGCCGCGCACCGTCGTCGATGAAGTTGCCAGCCAGCAGGTCGTTGTGGCCGTAGACCAGCTCGATGGGGCCGACGGCGGTTTCGAGTTTCGCGGCCGCCTCGAGCAGCTGAGCCAGGCGCGGCGCGTGGCCGCTGCCGCCTTCGCGCAGGGTGGCGGCGTAGTCGTGCGTCACGTGGAACACCCAGAACATCAGGGCCGGACCGCGCAGGTGCCTGGGAATCTCATGATGGCAGCCTTTGACCAGCGGCAGGATCCGCTCCAGCATCCCCCGCCGGGCGACCATCTCCGGGGTCAGGGTCGTGCCCTCGATGTAGCGCAGCACCAGGATGCCGCGCTCGGCATGGATCACGGCCGGGGAGATGCCGGCGGCCTCGGCGGCGCGGCTGGCGGCCAGCTCGTTGAAGCGCATCACCTGGTGGACGGCGATGTCCTCGCCGACCCGCACGACGAACTTCTCGCCGCGGTCCTCGACCACGAAGTTGACGTTGGTGATGCCGCCGCTAAGCGGCTGCGGGTCGACTGGCCCTTGCCAGATCGACAGCTTGGCGGTGCGTTGCTTGGGGTCGTAGGTCACGGAATCTTCCCTCTTGCTCAGGCGAGGCCTCGGCGCCGGCGGGTGCGCGCGGCTCCGGCGGCGATCAGACGGTCTGCGACGATGGCAATGCTGGCGACGGCGAGGCCGGCGATGACGCCGCGCCCGACGTCGGCCTTGGTCAGGGCGATGTAGACCTCCTGCCCCAGCTCCCGGGTGCCGACCAGGGCGGTGATCACCAGCATGGAGATCGCCAGCATCACCGTCTGGTTGATGCCCAGCAGGATCTGCGGCAGGGCGAGCGGCAGCTTGATCTTCAGCAGCAGCTGCCGGCGGGTGCAGCCGGAGACGATGCCGGCCTCCATCAGCTGCGGATCTAGGGAGCGGATGCCGTGCGCGGTGTAGCGCACCGCGGGCGCCAGAGCGTAGAGGATCACCGCGATCATGGCGGCGAAGTCGCCGACCCGGAACAGCATCACCACCGGGATCAGATAGACGAAGGCCGGCAGGGTCTGCAGCGTGTCGATGAAGCCGCCGATCGTCCGCCCGGCGCGCTGCGACTGCGCCGCCCAAATGCCGAGCGGAATGCCTATGGCCGCGGCGATCAGCACCGAGACGCCGATCAGATAGACAGTGATCATCGCCTCTTCCCAGAGGCCGTTCATGAGAATGAACAGGCTCAGCAGGGCGCAGAGCAGGGCGAGGCGCCAGCCGCCGAGCCGGGCTCCGGCGAGGGTCACGAGCAGCATCACCCAGGGCCAGGGCAGGGCAAGCAGGAAGCGCTTCACAGGCAGCATCAGATTGAGCAGGAAGAAAGTCTTCACCGCTTCCAACTGGTCGTAGAAATTGACGTTGACCCACGCCACCAGGCCGGACCAGAGATCGCCGGTGGTGAAGCGCCACTCTGCCGGATAGCTCTGAACCAGGGGCAAAGCGAGGCCGGCCAGGCCGGTGCCGAGCACGATCAGCAGACAGGTGGCGCTCCAGGGATGGCGCCTGAGGTTCGAGCGGCGTGCCGCCGCCTCGTCGTGCACCGGAGGCGGGCGGTTGGCGAAGGCCTGGCTGAGCCGGTCGAGGGCGATGGCCAGGACGACGATGGCGACGCCGGCCTCGAGCCCCGCACCGATGTCGAGCCGGCGCAGCGAGGTCAGCACGTCGTAGCCCAGCCCGCCGGCGCCGATCATCGAGGCGATGATCACCATGTTGAGCGACAGCATGATCACCTGGTTGACGCCGACCATGAGATGCGGCTTGGCCGTGGGCACCAGCACCTTCCAGGTCATCTGCCGGCGGGTGCAGCCGGCCATGCGGCCGAAGTCGCGGATCTCGCCGGGCACGCTTTTCAGCGCCAGCATGGTGACCCGCACCATCGGCGGCATGGCGTAGACGATTGTGGCGATCATCGCCGCCACCGGCCCGAAGCCGAACAGGAAGAGAATCGGCACTAGGTAGGCGAAGATCGGGACGGTCTGCATCAGATCGAGCAGCGGAATCAGCGCCCGTTCGAACCAGCGATAGCGGTAGCCGAGGATGCCGAAGGCCAGGCCCCCGGCGACGCCGAAAGGCACGGCGATGACGATCGAGGACAGCGTCACCATGGCGCTCTCCCACTGCCCGAAGACCGCCAGGTAAAGGAAGCAGGCGGCGACGAAGGCGGCCAATTTCCAGTCGCGGGCGTAGTGGCCCATGGCCGCGACCACGGCGATCACCGCGATCCAGGACAAGGGCGGCAGGATCTGCACCGCCTTGGAACCCTGTCCCGAGAGGAAACCGCTGGACAGCAGCGAGGTCGCGGCGGTCAGCGGCAGCTGCAGCAGCCAGGAAAGCGCGCGGGTCAGCTCGCGGAAGGTGAAGAGTCCAAAGGTTGCGTCCTCGACCAGCCAGGTCATGAAGGCCGAGACCCAGGCCTTCATCGAAATTTCCCAGCCGCGCGGGATCTCCATCAGCCAGTCCTGGCCGGTCGCTTCGGCCCAGTCCGCACCGTGGCTCGCCAGCACGAAGGAGGCGACCAGCGCCGCCAGCCAGAACACGCCCAGCGGCGAGACCCGGGGCAAGGCGGCCCCCAGGCCTTCGGCGTGCTGCCGGACGCCGGCCTGTTTCATCCGCCGGCCTTCCAGCGCCCGACCAGGAGGTCGACGATGCCCTGGCGGTCGAGACTTCCGACGACCTGGCCGTTCGCGTCGACCACGGCGTGGGGCTTGTCGGCAGCTTCGACCCGGTCGGCGATGCTTTCGATGCGGGCGTCGGCGGGAATCTCTCCAGCGATCGCTCCGCGCGGAGCTCCCGGAATCATCACCGCGGCGGCAGAGAGCACCTTGGCGCGCGGGATGTGCTTGGTGAACTCGGCGACGTAGTCGGTGGCCGGCGCCATCACCAGTTCCTCCGGCGTGCCGGTCTGGATGATCGCGCCGTCCTTCATGATGGCGATGCGGTCGGCGAGGCGGATCGCCTCGTCGAAGTCGTGGGTGATGAAGACGATGGTCTTGTGCAGCACGTTCTGCAGGCGCAGGAATTCGTCCTGCATCTCGCGGCGGATCAGCGGGTCGAGCGCCGAGAAGGGCTCGTCGAGGAACCACAGCTCGGGCTTGACCGCGAGAGAGCGTGCGATGCCGACGCGCTGCTGCTGGCCGCCGGAGAGCTCGCGCGGGTAGTAGGCCTCGCGGCCCTGCAGCCCGACCAGCTCGATCACCTCGCGGGCCTGCTGCTCGCGCTTGTGGCGGGAAACGCCCTGCACCTCCAGCGGGAAGGCGACGTTGCCCAAGACCGTCAGATGCGGCAGCAGGGCGAAGTTCTGGAACACCATGCCCATCTTGTGGCGGCGGAGTTCGATCATCTCCGCTTCGCTGGCGCGCAGCAGATTCTGGCCTTCGAAAAGGATCTCGCCGCCGGTCGGCTCGATCAGGCGGGACAGGCAGCGCACCAGGGTCGACTTGCCGGAGCCGGAAAGCCCCATGATGACGAAGATCTCGCCCTCGCGGACCTCCAGGTTGGCATCGCGCACCGCGCCGATCAGCCCGGCTTCGCGCAGCGCCGCGTCGTCGGGCGCGTTGCCGTGCTCGGCCAGCACCCGCTCGGCATGCTGTCCGAATAGCTTCCAAACGCCCTTGCAGGCGACTTTGACGGGAGGGTTCGACACTGGAGGTGGCACCCCTGCCTAGGCTAGGGACGAAGAATCCTGACCGCCGCGGCGGCCGCTAAAGCGGTGCCGGAGCCGCCCGAAACGGTGGCGGCCCCGGCACCTCAGGGAGGAAGCCTACTGGATCCAGGTCTTCCAGGTTTCCTCGTTGTCGGCGATCCACTGCGCCACCACGGCGTCGAGGTCTTCGCCCTCGAGGTCGACCTTGACGATCATCGCCGACATCTCGTCGTTGCCGATGGTGAAGGCCTTGATCGCCTCATAGGCGCCCGGCCACTTGTCCTTGACCCCGGCCCAGGCGACCTTCCAGATCGGCCCGCGCGGCTTGCCGCAGTCATAGGCCATGTCGGGATTGCTGCCCCAGGAGGGGTCGTCGTAGCACTCCGGCGTGTATTCGGGGAACTCGACCCACTCGCCCTCGAACTTGGCCGGGGCCCAGTGCGGGGTATAGACCCACAGCAGGATCGGCGCCTGGCGCTGATAGGCCGATTCCAGCTCGGCGAAGAGCGCCGCGTCGGTGCCGGCGTGAACCACCTCGTAGTCGAGATCCAGAGCTTCGGCGCGCTCGTCGTCGAAGCCGCCCCAGGTCACGGGTCCGCCGAGATAGCGGCCCTTCGGTGCGGTCTCGGGGACCGAGAATGCCTCGGCGCAGTCGTTGAGGGCTTCCCAGTTCGGCAGGCCGGGGCAGCGTTCCTTCATATAGAGGGGGTACCACCACTCCTCGATCGCCTGCATCCCGGTCTCGCCGAGATTTTCGACCTGCCCGGTCGCCGTGGCCTCGTCCATCGCCTCGCGGCCGGTGGTCTCCCACATCTCCATGGCAACGTGGAGATCGCCGGTCTTCAGTCCGGCGAACTGGGCGATGTAGTCGGCCTGCACGTAGTCGATGTTATAGCCGGCCTCCTTCAGCACCTCGCCCATCAGCTTGGTGGTGATCAGCTGGCCGGTCCAGTCGTGCAAGGTCAGTTTGATCGGATCCTCGGACTCCTGCGCCGCTGCCGGGGCGAGGGCGCTCAGGGCCAAGGCGGCCGCTCCCAGGAGCGGCATGGCCAAAGGTGTAAACCTCATCAGTTTCGTTCTCCCTGTTCGTGCTCTGCGCGTGTTGCTCTTTTGCGGGTGTCGTTCTCTGCGCGGTTTCTCCGGCCTGCCGCTGCGCGGGCGGGCAAGCGTCGATGGGAAAAATGATCCAGGGAAAAGCCACAAAAGGTCAAGGCAAATCCACATTTTCTGTGGATTTCCTCGGCCGGCCCGCAGATGATCGCTGAAATGTTGCGGCGGCGCGCGACGCCGTATAGGGAGGCGAGAATGTTTCAATCGCGGCGGCAGTCCGAGATCCTTCAGGCCGTACGTCTGTCCGGGTCCTGCAGCATCGGCGAGCTGGCCGAGCGCTTCGAGGTCTCCGGCGAGACCATCCGCCGGACAGTCAAGCCGCTGGTGTCCCAGGGCCTGGTGCGGCGGGTGCACGGCGGCGTCACCCTGCCCGAGCGTCTGCAGGAGCCGCCGTTTCACAAGCGCATGCAGCAGAACAGCGCCGAGAAGCAGCGCATCGCGCGCAAGGTCGCCGAGCAGGTCGACAACGGCGACACCCTGATTCTCGACTGCGGCTCGACCACCACCTATGTCGCCCGGGCGCTGAGCCAGCATCGCGGCCTGGTGGTGGTGACCAACTCGGCGGAGATCGCGCGCACCCTGGCGACCAACGATTCCAACAAGGTCTTCATGGCCGGCGGCGAGCTGCGTTCCGACGACACCGCCTCGCTGGGGCCGGAAGCCTTGAGCTTCGTCGGCCAGTTCCAGGTCCGCCACGCCATCCTCTCCCTGGGGGCGATCGACGACACCGGCAACATGATGGTCTATCACCTTTCTGAAGCGGACTTCTCCCGCGCGGTGATGGCGCGGGCGGAGAACGTCATCGTCGCCGTCGATCATTCCAAGTTCGGCCGCAAGGGGCTGGTGCGGATCTGCGAGCCCGGCCGGGTCGACAGCCTGGTCACTGACGCGCCGCCGCCGGAGCCCCTGCGCGGCCACCTGGACTCCGCCGAGGTGGAAATCCTGGTGGCCTAGGGTGCTCCCTAGCCCGCAGATTTCTTTGTAAAAGCCGCCTGCTTTCTTGACAGTTCGCCCCCTGCGCGGATAACTTCGGTAGGCTTTAACTTGCGGTTTGGCTGGCCGCGATCCGTAGGGCAGCGGCCCGCGGTGGATCAACTGGGGGATGGAACCCTGCGAAGCAAAACGACCCTCGGCGCCCTGGCGGCGCTGTTTGTGATCGGCTCGACGGCGCCGGCCCATGCCTATCTCGATCCGGGCACGGCGAGCATCCTGATTCAGGGGGCGATCGGTACGGTCGCCGCCGGCCTGGTGCTGATCAGGGTCTATTGGTACAGGCTGAAGGACATGTTCGGCTCCAAGTCCGAAACCGCGTCCAGCGGCGCCGCCGCCATGAGTGATGAAGGCCGTGACGCTGGATCCAAGTCGGACAGTTAGGGACCCGGGCTCCTTCCGCGACCCCTCCGGGCAGATCTTCCATAGGAACGGCCGCATCTTCCGCAGCGTCTCGCCGGCGGCTGCGGAGGACTTTGCGGCGCTGCGCGACAGCGGCCTGCTCGCGGAGCTGACCGCGCACGGCCTGCTGATCGAGTCCGAGGAGGCCGATCGCGCGCTCCTGGGCGATCAGGCCGGGCAAGCGGCCCTGCTGCTCGAGCATCCCCGCCTGTCCTTCGTCAGCTATCCCTACGAGTGGCCCTTCGCGCTGCTGCAGCAGGCCGCTCTGCTGCACCTCGACTTGCAGCTGCGTGCCCTGGAGCGGAATTTCGCCCTCTCCGACGCCACGGCCTACAACGTGCAGTTCCGCGCCGGGCGGCCGGTCTTCATCGACCTGCTGTCGCTGCGGCCCTATCGCGAGGGCGAGTTTTGGGCCGGCTACAAGCAGTTCTGCGAGCAGTTCGTCAATCCCCTGGCGCTGCGTTCCAAGCTCGGCGTGCCGCACAACGACTGGTACCGGGGCAGCCTGGAGGGCCTGACGGCGCGCGATCTCGCGCCGCTGCTCAAGCTGCGCCACAAGCTCTCCTTCAACGTCTTCTCGCATATCGTGCTGCAGGCGCGGGTCGGCGCGGCCAGCGACCGGGAGGACACGGCCAAGCTGCAGGCGCTGCGCGACAAGGGGCTGTCGAAGACCCGCTACCGGGCGTTGCTGCAGGCGCTGCGGAGTTGGATCGCCGGGCTGAAAGCCAGGCCGGTGGCGCCCGGCGCGGCCCGGCCGCAGATTTTGGAAGCCGAGTCCGCGGTGCGGGCCTTCGCCGCCGAGGTCAATCCGAACCAGCTCTGGGCGCTCGGCTGCGGCGACGGCGCGCTGGCCACGGCGGCGCTCGACGCCGGGGCCGGGGAGGTCATCGGATTCGAGGCCGATCCCGACCTGCTGGAGGCGGCGGCGGCGCGCGGTCACGGCCGTGCCCTGCTGCCGCTCTATCTGCCGCCGGCCAATCCCAGCCCCGGACAGGGCTGGAACGGCGCCGAACGCAAGAGCCTGGCGGCGCGGCGTTCCGCCGATGCCCTGCTCGCGCTCGGCGCGGTGCAGGAGCTGGCGATTGGCCACAACATCCCCCTCGCCGAGGCGGTGGCCTGGCTGATCGGCCTGGCGCCCCGGGGCCTGGTCGATTTCGCGGGCAAGGAGGATTCCGAGGTCCGCCGCCGCCTGCTGCTGCGCGAGGACATCTTCCCCGATTACCAGGAGGCGCGCTTCCGCGACCTGCTCTCCCAGGCCGCCGAGATCGAAGCCGAAGAGACCCTGCCGAGCGGCCGCACGCTGTTCCGCTACCGCCGCAAGCCGGCTGCCGAGAAGGAATAGACCCGATGAACGGCAAGACCCGCGCGGTGCCGCGCCGCGCGCCCTTCCTGCTCTGGCTGGTGACGCCGCTGGCCGCGGCGGCGAGCCCGATCCTGGCCTTCTACGCCTTTCAGAACTATCCGATCCTCTCCACCGAAGGTCTGGCCTTTCTCGGCCTTGCCGCCGCGATCGCGCTACTCGGCGGCTGCCTCGCCTGGCTGCTCGGGCGGCTTGGCCAGGCGTTGCTGATCGGCGCCTCGCTCGCCTTCGTCGTCGATTCCATGATCGGCGCCGACGTCTGGTCCTACGACTCCCTCTACAAGGTGCTCGGCGCCTTCGCGCTCGGCGCGTTGTTCGGCTGGCTGCTGCGCCGCCACGCCATGAGCGTCGCCGCCGTCGGCTTTTCGGCGGTGCTGCTCTCGACCCTGCTGCTGCCGCCGGCGCCCTACGCGCCGCTCGGCACCTTTGGCGCCGCCGCAGAGGGCGCGGCCAGCTTGCCGCCGGTGGTGCATGTGGTCTTCGACAGCCACATCGGCCTCGCCGGGATCCCTCTCGGTATCGAGGGCGGGCGAGAGTCCAAGCAGGCGATCCGGGATTTCTGGCGCAAGTGGGAGTTCCGCGGCTTCGCCCGCGCCTATACGCGCTATCAGTGGACTCATCAGTCGGTGCCGAAGATCCTCAATCCCGACCTGCCGCGCGACGCCTTCATCGGCGCGCTGCTCGGCGATATCCGCGAGACCTTCCCCGACAACAGCTACTTCGCCGCGCTGGAGGATGCCGGCTACAAGCTCAACGTCGTGCAGCCCGACTTCATGGAGTACTGCCAGCCGAAGGACAGTAGCGTCGCGCGCTGCGTCACCTACCCCTACGCGACGCTGGCGTGGATGGCGGACTCGCCGCTCGCCCTGGGCGACCGGCTGACGATGCTGCTGATCGGCCTGATCAAGAAGTCGACCATCCTGACCCACCTCAACAAGTATTATGAGCGGCTTCCGGTGCTGGGGATCGAGGTGGCGACGATCCCGAAGGCGGCGCGGCTCTACACCCCGCTCGCCGCGCGCCAGGAGATTGAAGCCGAGGCCGCCTTCATCCGCGATGCCGGGCGCGGCCAGTTCCATTTCCTGCACATCCTGCTGCCGCATCAGCCGTATCTCTACGAGGGCGACTGCGCGCTCAAGCCGACCGGCGCGCCCTGGTGGGTTCACCATCCGACCGGCGATGCGGCGGAGAACACCACCGAGGAAAGCCGGCGGGAAGAGTACCGCCGCTACTTCGAGCAGCTGCGCTGCACCGTCAAGTTGATGGACGGCTTCATGGCGACGATCCTGGAAAGTCCCGACTTCGCCGACGCCGTGTTCTTTTTCCACGCCGATCACGGCTCGCGACTCAGCCGCAAGAGCTTCCGGGCCACTGCGCCGGAAGAGCTCTCTCTGGACGATATCCTGGACCTGCACTCGGTGATCGCCGCCCTGCGCGCGCCGGGGATCGAGCCGGGAGTCGAGCAGACGCAGCGCGCCCTCGACGAGATCTTCGTTCACGAAGCCGGGCCGGCGATGGGACTCGATCTGCCGGACGGCGAGGTGCTGGGCGACCGGATCTACCAGTTCTGGCTGACGCCGGAAGACACCAACAGCCGGATCATGCCGGAGATTCCGATCGCCCGGCCCTGATGGGGTGCTTTGCGCGGGCCGTCAGGAGGCCCGCGAGGCCTCTTTCGTGCTGTCGGACACGATCCGCAGTTCGCGCTGCGGGAAGGGAATGGTGATCCCGGCGTGCTCGAGCAGTTCCTTCGAGGCCTTGTTGAGATCCCAGAGCAGTCCCCAGTAGTCGCCCGTGCTGCTCCAGCAGCGCACCGAGAGATCGACCGAGGAGTCGCCGAGACCGGTCACCAGGACCTGCGGTTCCGGCGACTGCAGGACGCGGGAATCGCCCTGCATCAGCTCCATCAGGATCTGCTGCGCCTGATCGATGTCGTCGCTGTAGCTGATGCCTACGGGAATGACGATGCGGCGGGTCGGCAGGCGCGAGTAGTTCATGATCTGCCGGTTCCAGATGCTGGAGTTCGGTACCGAGACGTAGATACCGTCGGCGGTGCGCATCTGGGTGGTGAACAGGCCGAGTTCGTCGACCGTTCCGCCGATGCCCTCGGCATCGATGTAGTCGCCGACCTGGAAGGGGCGCAGGAAGAGCAGCATGACCCCGGCGGCAATGTTGCTGAGCGTTCCCTGCAGGGCCAGGCCGATGGCGAGGCCGGCGGCGCCCAGGGCGGCGATGATGCTGGCGGTCTGCACGCCGAACTGGGAGAGGATCGCCACCAGCACGATGATGATGATGAAGTAGCGCACGACGGCGGAGAAAATCAGCGCCAAGGTGGCGTCGAAGCGCGGCCGCGAGAGGGCCTTGCGGGTCGCGTTGGCGGCCCAGCGCGCGACGGCCAGGCCGACGATCAGGATGGCGATGGCGCTCAGCACGTTGAGCGTGATGTCGATGGCGACCGGCGACAGATCCTCCATCAGGATCATCGCCTCCTGCTGCAGATTATCCACGCTATCCCCCTACACCTGTTCGGACCACATGAGGCAGGAAGATGGGTCACCGGGGCGCGGATGACAAGGCGCTGCGGGAGAAGCCGGGCCGCAAGGCAAAAGCGCCGCTTGCGCGGCGCTTTTTTTCAGAAACCGATGTCGGAAGGGATGCGCGCTTAAAGCTCGCAGCCCGGCGGCGGCGGAAGAGGGCTTCCCGGCGGCGGGCAGAAGGACGGCAGTACGCCCGCCTTGGCGCTGCGGTCGATACGCAGCAGCGAAGGCACGCTATAGGCGACCGCCGTGGCAAGGCCCAAGCGCTTCAGCGCCGTCCGCCTGCTCAGCGTCGTCTGATCCGTCCCGTTTGTCTTCAACCCAGCCATGCCGTGATCTCTCGTTTACGCGGCAGCGCGTGATAGACTTTAACCGTCCCCAAGATTCACGCCTGCGCAATATAACGCTATTTAGCTGAAAATGAAAAGCGATTTGAGTCGAGAAACGCAAACAGCGCCAGCCTCCAATCAACCGGAGGCTGAGCCCTTTTCCGAGTCGGCGCAGCGCGCGATGGCCGCCCGCTTGGCACGGGGAGTCGGCCGGTTTTTCGAGGATCTGGGCCATGCCTGTCTGACCGAGGTCTCGCTGGCCAATGGGCGCCGCGCCGACGTCATGGCCTTGGATGGCAAGGGGCGGATCGCGGTGATCGAGATCAAATCCTGCCTCGCGGACTTCCGCAGCGACGGCAAGTGGCACGAATACCGCGAGTTCTGCGATGCGCTCTACTTCGGCGTGGCGGCGGAGTTCCCGCGTGAGGTGCTACCCGAGGACTGCGGTGTGATCGTCGCCGACGCCTATGGGGCGGCGATCGAACGCGCGGCTGCGGCGCATCCCCTGAACCCGGCGCGGCGCCGGGCGGTCACCCTGCGCTTTGCCCAGGCCGCGGCGCGGCGCCTCTCGGCAAGTCTGGATCCGCGCTAGCCTGTGCGGCTATTTCGACGACAGCTTGTTCACGGTCGATGAGGTGGAATGGCCGGGCAGCAGCTCGGCCAGGACGACACGTCCGCCGTAACCCTCCACCAGGTCGCCGCCGACCACCTCGTTGCGGCTGTAGTCGGCGCCCTTGACCAGCACGTCGGGGCGCAGCCGCCGCAGCAGCTCCAGGGGGGTGTCCTGGTCGAAGATCGCCACGGCGTTGACGTCGCTGAGGGACGCGAGCACCGCGGCGCGCGCCGCTTCCTCCTGCACCGGCCGGCCTGCGCCCTTTAGGCGTTGCACCGAGGCGTCGCTGTTCAGTCCGACGACCAGCCTGTCGCAAGCCGCGCGCGCCTGGCGCAGCAGGGAGAGATGGCCGGGATGCAGCAGATCGAAGCAGCCGTTGGTAAAACCGATCGTCAGCCCGGCGGCGCGCCATTCGGCGGCCCGGGCATCGAGGGCCGGGAGGTCGTAGATCTTGGCTTCCGCCGCTTCCAGCCGGGCGCCGTGCAGCATATGCAGCAGTTCGCCGGGCGAAACGGTGGCGGTGCCCAGCTTGCGCACCACCACGCCGGCGGCGAGATTGGCCAGCTCGGCGGCGCGGAGCGGCGCCTGCCCGGCGGCGAGCCCGGCGGCGAAGACCGCCGCCACGGTATCTCCGGCGCCGGAGACGTCGAAGACCTCCTGAGCGATGGCGGGCAGGAAGCGCGGTTCCTGCCCGAGTTCAGCGAGCAGCATCCCCGCGGCCCCCAGGGTGGCCAGGACGCCCTGCAGCTCCTGCGCCGCGATCAGTTCCCGGCAGGCCGCGGCGACCTCCGCCAGGCTGCCCGCCGGCAAACCGCTGGCGGCGGCCAGCTCGCCGCGGTTCGGCGTCAGGAAGTCCGCGCCACGGTAGCGGCTGAAATCGGCGCCCTTGGGGTCGGCGACCAGCGGCAGATGCCGGGCGCGGGCGGCCTCGATGGCGGCGCCAAGCACCGCCGGGCTCAGCACCCCCTTGGCGTAGTCGGACAGCACCACCGCGTCGGCTTCGGCGATGGCGTCGTGGAGCGCGGCCGAGAGTTCGGCGGCGCTCTCCGCCGACAGCGGCCGGGCCATCTCGGTGTCGCTGCGGAACAGCTGCTGCCCGGCGGCGAGGTAGCGTCGCTTGACCGTGGTGACGCGGGCCGGGTCGCGCAGGATCCGGCTCTGCGGCGAGAGTCCCTGCAGCAGGCCGGACAGCTCCTCCCCGGCGTCGTCGTCGCCGGCGAGCGAGAGCAGCGTCGCCTCGACGCCGAGACCGGCGAGGTTGCGCGCGACGTTGCCGGCGCCTCCCAGGCTGACGGTCTCGCGCTCTGTGCGATGCACCGGGATCGGGCCTTCGGGGGAGATGCGCTCGACCGTGCCGTAGTAATAGCGGTCAAGCATCACGTCGCCGACCACCACGACCCGGCGTCCGCGCAGGGCTTCGATGTCGCCCAGGGACAGCGCAGGGGCGTCGCCGTTCATCGCCGGTCCTCGACCAGGCCGAGGTGGCGTTCCAGACCGGCGCAGAGCATCTGGCCGAGCAGGATGTGCATTTCCTGAATGCGCGGCGTTTCCTGAGAGGGAACGACCAGCAGGGGTTCGGCCAGGCCCTTCAGGCCTCCGCCGTCGCCGCCGCCGAGCGCTGCAGCGGTCAGCCCCCGGGCCTTGGCGGTCTCCAGGGCCAGAATTACGTTGCGGCTGCGGCCCGAGGTCGAGATGCCGATGGCGACGTCGCCCGGCTGTCCCAAGGCCTCGATCTGGCGGGCGAAGACCTGTTCGAAGCCAAAATCGTTGCCGGCGGCGGTCAGCGCCGAGGAATCCGTGGTCAGCGCCAGGGCGGCCAGCGCGCGGCGGTTCTCGCGGTAGCGCACCGTCAGCTCGGCTGCCAGGTGCTGGGCGTCGGCGGCCGAACCGCCGTTGCCGAAAAACAGCAGCTTGCCGCCCTGCGCGAGGCTGGCGGCGCAGGTCTGCAGCAAGGCCTCGAAGGGCGCGCGCAACGCGGCGCGGGCCGCCGCTGCCACCTCGAGGTGCTGCGCGAACTCCTTTTCGTAGAAAGCCTCGAGATCGAATTCGGGCACGCTGCTTCCCCCGCTTGCCATGGCCGCAGTCTAGTCCTTCCCGGAGGGACGGGAAACGCGCGGATCGCCGCCGCCGCCGAAGGCCCAGAAGGTGTTGAGCAGGAAGGAGCTGGCCGGGACTACCGAGATGACGATGGCCAGGCCGACCCAGTGGTGCCAGTCCAGCCAGGCGACGCAGGCATGCATGATCAGCAGGTTGAGCAGGAACAGCGAGGTCGTCACCGTGAAGAAGCGCGGCATGTAGCGGCTGTGCCTGCCTGGCGTGCCGAAGGTCCAGCGGTAGTTGGTGAAGTAGGAAAAGGTCGTGGCGGCCAGGAAGGCGATCCCGGTCGCCGGCGTCGGTGCGTTCCAGCCTAGCAGGTCGACCAGCAGGCCGAAGAGGCAGACGTGGATCAGCGTGGCGAGAATGCCGACCACGCCGAAGCGCTTGGCCTTGGTCAGCAGGTTGCCCTTGTCGAGCGCAAGCGGGCCGTCGGCGGCCGGGGGCGAGGCCCCCTCCGCGCCCTCCGCCCTGCCCGGCTTTTCGTAGACCGCGATCAGGGTCTTGCCGAAGCTGCCGCTGAGCAGCCGGTCGAGCGGCCGCGACAGCGGCACCAGGCAGCCGTCCCAGAAGCGGATCTGCCAGGGGCTGGGCGTCGCCTGACGCAGCATCGCCCGATTGGCGAGCGACAGCGGCAGCCCGAGGCAGTCGACGTAGCCATAGGCGATTCGCCGGGTGTCCCGCGGCGCCGCCCCGTCCAGGCTAACGGCGGTATAGCGCCGGAAGTGGCCGACCGAGCGGTCGAAGGGGCTGAACAGCCACTGATAGGCCGGCGCCAGTACGACGATGCGGCCCCCGGGCTTGAGCCGTGCTGCGACCCTGGCCAGTTCCTCGGCGTCGCTTTCGATATGTTCCAGCACATCGATATAGAGTGCGGTATCGAAGCGGCGGGCGGCGGGCAGGTCCTCGAGCGTGCCGCACAGCACCTCGGTGGCGCCGGGCAGGCGGCCGGCGGCGATGCCATCGCGGATCTCCTGCGCCATCGTCGGGTCGGGCTCGAGGCAGAGCCAGCCGCCGGTATGGCCGTGGGCCAGCCACTCCGTGCTGCCGCCGATGCCGGCGCCGACCTCGACCACCTCGCCGCGCAGGAAGGGCTGGATCAGTTCCGACCAGTAGGCTTTCCAGCGCCGGGCGTGGCGGAAGATCTCCAGCTCCTCGCCCTCGTAGCGGAGGCCGCCCGCCGCCGCGTCCTCTTTCTGCGGCCTCGACCTCATGGCGTGCGGTTCCGGTCGACGATCAGCACATAGTCGGCGGGGGTCTCGAGGATTTCCATGTCGCTTTCGACCCAGGGCAGATCGGCGTAGGGCGCCCGGTCCCTGGGCACGATGTAGATCACGTTGCGGCTGCGCCAGTCGGGCTGGATTTCTCCCTCGTGCAGCCAGGCCTCGATGTCTTCCAGGTTCTCGTCGTCGCTGGGGGCGTTGACCCGGTGCGAGGTCCAGGAGCGCAGAGGGGTATAGACCGTGGCCAGATAGCCGAGATCGGCATTGGCGCTGACCGCCAGATAGCCGGTGAAGCGCGGATCGTCGAGCTGTTGTAGCAGGGCGCGTTCCTCGAGGGTGATCTTGGGTGCGTTGGTTTCGCCGCGGGCGTTGGCGGCGATGTTCAGGCCGATGAAAACCGCGTTGTCGAGCAGGAAGAGCGCGGCCAGCACGCTCAGCGCGCTCCAGCGCAGCGCCGGGCGGAACCAAAGCCAGATCCGCCCGGTGAAGGCGATCAGCACCGGCGCGCCGAGCAGAAACAGCGGCGTCCAGATGTGACCGCGGGTGAAGTGGATCGGCTGATGCGCGGGGATTAAAAACTCGTGGTTGGCCAGCGCGAAGGAGACCAGGAAGTAGAAGACGAACAGCCGGTTGTGCGCCTCGATCAGCGCTGCGCCGGCCAGGACCTTGTCGCGCAGCCGCAAGAGCGCCATCCCGCCGACCAGGGCGTAGGCGCAGACCATGGGGATGACGTCGAGCAGGCCGGGAATCTTGCGTCGCCAGACCTCGACCGTCAGGGCATGTTCGGGCGAGGTCGAGAGGACGCCGAGATAATAGAACAGGTGGAAGGCCAGGATCGCGGCGATGGCGGGCGCGAACCACCGCGGCGGACCCTCTGCCCGCATCAGGAAATAGCGCTCAAACAGCGCCCAGGCGAGGACGGCCAGCGCGATCTGCAGTCCGGTGTAGGGATGGCTCGCCGACAGCAGCAGGCAGAGCAGCGCGGTCGCCACATAGCGCTTGCGGAGCAGTGCGATCAGCAGGGCGAAGGTCAGCAGGTGATAGAAGGCTTCCGTGCCCAGCACCAGGTTGCGGCCGAAATTAAGGAACCACCAGCCGCCGAAGGGATCGAGGACGAGCAGCTTGTTGGGGTCGCTGTCGCCTTTCCAAAGCATGTAGGCGATGCCGCCGAGGGTGAAGAGGCCGCCGCCCCAGACGAACAGCAGCAGGCAGAAACGCTGGGCGAAGCTCTCCAGGCCGAACAGCATCTCGTAGAGGGCGATGGCCAGGCGGATACAGAGCAGCGCGAACAGCAGCCCGCTCAGCACGGAAAGCAGGCCGGGGTCGATCTTTGTCAGTTGCAGGATCGACCCGAGCACCAGGGACAGCGGTTGGAAGTACAGCGCCGGGCTGTCGTAGTTCGGCGAAAACGGCAGGCGGTAGAGCAGGCTGAAGCCGGCGTCGAAGTGCTCGCGGGCGTTGGCCAAGTAATAGGGCTGGTCGTACTGCAGGAAGCCGTGCGCGAAGAGCCCCTCTGGCAGCAGCAGGTAATGCGCCAGATAGAGCAGGATCACCGGCGTCAGCAACGCCAGTGCCGCCAGCCAGCGCTTCAGGCTAGGACTTGCCGGCATCGCTTTTTGGCGGCGCGCCGATCAGGCAGTGCCGGGCGGCGATGTAGTCGCCGTAGCGCAGCGCCGGGATGGCTTCGGAAAGGTTGCGGGTTTTCAGGCTGATGAACAGCAGCAGCACGGCGAAGACCACCGACTGCACCAGCAGCACGGAAACCAGGCCGAAGGCGGTGGTCGCCCAGCCGGGAATCGCCACCTCGCTGAACAGCCGCACCAGGATGATCCCCAGCAGCGCCAAGGCGAGCAGGCCGATGAAGCTGCCGAGCGCGATCAGCAGGCGCACCAGCACCCGGTCGAGGTCCACGGCGATGGCGCCCAGCCCGTGCTGCAGCAGCCCGGTAAAGCGCATCTGCGAGCGCCCGGCATAGCGCGCCCCGCGGTCGGTCGGCAGCAGGTCGATGGCGACCCGGGCGCGCAGCAGGCTGCCGGCGAGATGGCTCCAGAGCTCGGGCATGTGGGTCAGCCGCCGGGCCAGCGGCCAGGGACAGATGCAGAAGTTGCCGAAGGTGATCGCCTGGCCGGTCATCGCCCGGAACAGCAGCTTGTAGATACGGTAGAACAGGCGAAACGCCGCGCCCTCGGAACGGCGGCGGCGCTGCGCCACCACCACCCTGTCGGGGCGTTCGTTGAAGCGATCGAGCAGCCGGGCGATGTCCTCCGGCTTGTCCTCGCCGTCGCCATCCATCACCAGCACGGCCTTGCCCTGGTATTCGGCGGTCACCGCGCTTAGGCCGATGGCGATCGCCCGGGCATGGCCGCCGTTGGAGGCGAGCTCGATGATCTCCAGCCCGGCGAGCTTGTCGAGGCTGCTGAGGGTTTGGGCGTCGAGGTCGTGGGGCGTGGCCGAGCCGTCGTCGATCAGGCAGACGGCGATGCGCTCCGCGCGCGCGCCGGCGACGCCGTTGATCTCGACCAGCAGCTGGCGCAGCGCCGCCCAGTCGTTATAAACCGGGACGAGAATATGGATGTCGGCCATGTTGTCTTTCCGGCCCCTGCCCCCTCGCGAATCCTGGCCGCCACTATAGCAGAAGCCTTTCGCGCCGGTCGCCTCCTAAGCGCTTAGAATCCCTGCCTGTCGTCACTGTGCCGGAGTCTCCCGGCGCAGGTAGAAACGATGACCGGCTGAGGTTTCCACGGCCTCGTAGTCCTGCCAGATTGCGGCGAAGTCGGGGTCCTGCAGGAAATAGGCGAGGAAGTCGAAGTCCCGCTCCCACAGCGCCGGCGGCGACTCGCTGGCGGCGATGCTGACCACCCGGGGCGGGGAGTCGGTGAAGGCCGCGATCACGTCGCGGAAGAAGGCGGCTTCGCTGGGGGACTGCGCGTCAAGCGGGCGCGGCGGCGGCGCGATCCCGTCGTTGAAGCGTGTCTGATAGAAGGCAGGCAGCCGCCAGAGCTGCGGCTGGCTGTAGGTCCAGCGGGCGTGGCTCAGCACCGCCGCCTGAATCGCCGGGGTCATCGCCGTGGAGAGATGCAGCAGGCTGCGGTCTTCCTGGCCCTCCAGAAGCCTGGCCAAGGCGATCACCTCGGCGCGGTAGTTCCAGTAGTTCGTCAGGCTGTGCGCGGAGACGTAGAGCAGGAGCAGCGGCAGCAACAGGGCACCGCCGGCGGCGAGCAGATGCCGCCGGGCCCGCAGCAGGCAGACGGCGATCAGGCAGCAGCCCAGCGTGCTATAGGCCAGAGCCGGGATAAACTGATAGTACCAGCCCTTCTGCTGCAGCAGATAGAGCAGCGCGAAGGCCAGCGCCAGGACCAGCAGAATCTGTGCCAGCTCGGCTGCCGCGCGCGGTAGCAGGCGCGGCGCCAGGATCAGGAAGGCCAGGCTGAGCGCGCAGGGCAGCCAGACGTCGATGCGGCCGAAACCGAGGAACCAGCCGAAGGCATAGGCGCCATAGCTTTCGCGCACCAGCGGCAGGATCTCGGTGAAGTAGGCCGGAAAGGCCAGGGCCTGCAGCCCCAGAGCGAGGAGGTAGACCGCCGCGGCGATCAGGTTCTCCCGCCGCAAAGGCAGCCAGAGGCGGCGCAGCCGCAGCGCGAGGTAGAGCTCGAGCAGCAGATAGGGCAGCAGAAAATGCGGCTTCAGCAGGGCGAAGACCGCCGCCAGCAGCGCCGCCGTCAGCGACAGGCTGCGCGGCGCCGGAGAGCCGAGCTGCAGCCGGTAGACACAGAGGGCGTGGGGCAGCAGGGCGGCCAGCATCCAGTGCTCGCGCTCGGCGAAGTTGCCCAGCCCGGCGAGTCCGGCGATCAGGGGAAAGCCGAAGACCAGCGCGGTCTTGGCGCTCCTCTCCAGCTCCGGGAGATCGCGCAGCAGTCGCCGGGCGAAGAGGCTCACGGCAAGCAGCAACAGGGCGTAGAGCCCGAGCAGGGCGAAGTAGTCGCCCTGGCCCTGGCCGGCCTCGCCGAACAGCGCCGCGATTTCGAAGGCCATGCGCTGCAGCAGATAGATTGCCGGCAGGTTGGGATCGCCGATGTCGATGTAGAGCCGGTCGCCGCCGGCCCACTGCCGGACGGCCTGCATATACCAGGCGACATCGGAGTTGATGGTCATCGCCGCGGGCAGGGCGGCGACGGCGGCGCAAAGCGCCGTCAAAGCTATGCCCGCCCCCGCCTTCATCCGCCGATCCCGTGAACTGCGCCGCCCGCAGCATCATGACCCCGGGCAGGGGCCTTGTCAGCCCCCGTCGCCCCTGCGAGACTTTCGCCAGAGGGCCGATAGCGGGGGCCGACCTCGGGGCCAAATCGGGGGCGCAATGGGCGAGCCGGGGGAGAGGTTTCAGGATCTGGGGCGATTCGTCGTGCCGCCCGGCTTTCGCGGCCGCTCGGCGCTGACGGTGCAGCTCTGGAATCTGGTCCAGGCGACGCTGTTCGCCGCCTCGCCGCAGGTCTGCTACGGCTGGCGGCGCTGGCTGCTGCGGCTCTTCGGCGCCGATGTCGGGCCAGGCGCGAGGGTCCGGCCCAGCGCCCGCATCACCTATCCCTGGAAGGTCTCGCTCGGCGCCCGCTGCTGGATCAGCGACGGCACCGCGCTCTACAGCCTGGGCGAGATCACCATCGGCGCCGACGCGGTGATCTCGCAGCGCAGCTACCTCTGCACCGGCAGCCACGATCCCGAACGCGTGGATTTCCCGATCTTCGCCGCGCCCATCGCCATCGGTCCGGAAGCCTGGATCGCCACCGACGTCTTCGTCGGGCCAGGAGTGACCATCGGCCGCGGCGCCGTGGTCGGCGCGCGCAGCGCGGTGTTTTCCGACCTGCCCGAGGCGATGATCTGCTATGGCGCGCCGGCCAGGCCGCTGCGCCCGCGCCGGCCTTCAAGCACCGAGCGATAGAGCGCTTCCAGTCCTTCGGCCATGCGCTCGCGGTGGAAGCGGCCCTCCAGACAGCGCCGCCCCGCCTCGCCCATCTTGCGCAGCCGCGCGTCGTCGGACAGCGCCTCGCTCAAGGCCGTAGCGATGGCGTCGACGGCGCAGGGCACGACGAAGGCGCATCCGTCCTGCTGCAGTTCGCGCCAGATGTTGACCCGGTCGGAGATCAGCACCGGGCGGCGCATCGCCAGGGCTTCCGCGACCGAAAGCCCGAAATTCTCCTGATAGGAGGTCAGCACGAAGAGCGCGCAGTCGGCCAGCGCCGCCAGCTTCTCCTCGCCGCCGAGCAGGCCGGGAAAGCTGACCCGCTCGGCGATCCCATGGCTGGCGGCGAGCCGCCGGGCCGCGCCCTCGGCCCCGTCGTCGGGTCCGGCGATCACCAGCTGCAGATCGTCGTGGCGCTGCAGGGCCCGCGCGAAGGCGGGGATCAGCAGGTCGAGCCCCTTCTTCTCGTGGATCCGGCTCAGGAACAGCAGGATGCGTCTTTCGCCAATCTCCGGGTGGGCAGCTCGGAACGCCCCGAGTTCCGGCGCCGTGGCGAACTCCCGGGGATCGAGGCCGAGCGGCACCACCGCCTCCGGCGCGCCCTGGGCAAAGGGCCGGGCGCGCTCGGCTTCCTCGGCGGCGGTGTAGTGCAGGGCGGCGGCCTCGCGCAGCACCCGGTTCTGAAACCACAGCTCCATCGGCAGCTTCTTCCAGCGCGCCCGCCGCCGGATCCAGGGGTCGAGCGTGCCATAGGGGCGCAGGACATAGGGCACGCCAGTGCGGTGGCAGAGCTTCCCGGTCGTCAGGTCGTGGTGAAAGTAGAGTCCGTGCAGATGCACCACCTCGGCCCTGGGGATCGCCGTTTCCAGCGCCCGCGCCAGCTCCGGCGAATACTGCCAGGCGCGCGGCGGTTTGACCGGAAAGCGCGCGATTTCGACCCCGGCGTCCAGGGCGGGCTGCAGCGGCAGGGTCTCGCCGCCGGAGTCCGTCGCCTGGATCGAGACCTCGTGGCCGCGTTCGGCCAGCGCGATCGCCATGTCGAGCACCGCCCGCGAGGGGCCGCCGCCCGCCCGCGATAGATTGCCGATGACATGAAGAATACGCATGCGCGGGCCTCTCTCCCCTGGAGGCCAGTCTAGAAAGCCCGCCCGCGTCTGGCGAGCCTTCTGGGCGCCGGATACTTTGGTGCGGCTCCGCGGCGCGGCTATACTGGCGTGCAGTTGGAAGCGCCGGGGGGGTGAGCAGCGCATGTGCGGTATCGTCGGCAGCTACGCCTTTGCGTCGGCGGCGCCCCCCCTTGCCGCCGCGCGCCTGCGGGCCGTCCGCGATGCCATGGCCCTGCGCGGGCCCGACGCCGCCGGGCAGTGGATCTCGCCGGACCAAAGGGTCGGCCTCGGCCATCGCCGCCTGGCGATCATCGATCTTTCCGCCGGCAGCGCGCAGCCCATGGTCAGCGCCTGCGGCCGCTATCGCATGGTCTACAATGGCGAGATCTACAACTACCGCGAACTGCGCGGCGAGCTGGAGCAGGCGGGATACCGCCCGCGCAGCGCCAGCGATTCGGAAATCCTGCTCGAGCTCTTCGCGCGGCAGGGGGCGGCGGCCTTCGCGCGGCTGCGCGGCATGTTCGCCCTGGCGATCTGGGACGAGGCGGAACGGCGCCTGACCCTGGCCCGCGATCCGCTCGGCATCAAGCCGCTCTACTACACGGCTAGGAACGGCGTCTGCTGGGCGGCCTCCCAGGTCAAGGCGCTGACGGCGCATAGCGGGCTGAGCTTCGAGGCCGAGCCGGCCGGCGAAGCGGGCTTCTATCTCTGGGGCCATCTGCCCGAGCCCTTCACGCTGCACGCCGGGCTGCAGGCCCTGCCGGCCGGAAGCTGGCTGGCGGTGGACGAGCGCGGGCCGGGCGAGCCCCGGAGCTTCTTTTCGCTGAGCGTCTGCATCGCCGAGGCCGAGGAATCGGCCGCGCGGGTCCGGCCCGGCGAGCGGAGGGAACGGCTGCGCGCCGCCCTGGCCGACAGCGTCGCGGCGCATCTCATCGCCGACGTGCCGGTGGCGGTTTTCCTCTCCGCGGGTCTCGATTCCAATTTGATCGCCGCCCTGGCGGCAGAAGCCGGGGAGAGCGAGCTGCGCAGCTTCACCCTGGGGTTCGAGGAATTCGCCGGCAGTGCCGCTGACGAAACCGTCCTGGCAGAGGAGACCGCCGCCAGACTGGGCAGCCATCACGAAACCCGCCGCAGCGGCCGGGCCGACTTCGCAGGCGAGCGGGAGCGCTTCTTCGCGGCGATGGATCAGCCGAGCATCGACGGCGCCAATGTCTATCTGGTTTCCAAGGCGGCACATGAAGCTGGGCTGAAGGTCGCTCTGTCGGGTCTTGGCGGCGACGAGCTCTTCGCCGGCTATCCCAGCTTCCGGCAGGTCCCCAAGCTGGCCTCCGGGATGGCCCCCTTCGCAGCGATCCCCGGGCTCGGACCCGGTTTCCGCCGCGTCTCGGCACCGCTGCTCAAGCAGATTGCCTCGCCGAAGTACGCCGGACTGCTCGAATATGGCGGCAGCCTGGGCGGCGCCTATCTGCTGCGCCGCGGACTTTTCATGCCCTGGGAGCTGCCCGGCCTGATGGGGCGGGAAGCGGCGCGCGAGGGCCTGGCTCGGCTCAACAGCGAAAGCCGCTTGGCCGAGACGGTCGCTGGATTGCAGAGCGCGCGCGGCCAGGTCAGCGCGCTGGAGATGTCCTGGTACATGCGCAATCAGCTGCTGCGCGACGCCGACTGGGCGGGCATGGCCCACTCTCTGGAAATCCGCGTGCCGCTGGTCGATGCGCAGCTGCTCGCCGAGGCGCTGCCGCCGCTGCTGGCCGCGCCAAGCGAAAGCAAAGCCGAGACCCTTGGCAAGCTTGGGCTCGATCTGCCGCCGGCGCTGCTCGCCCGCCGCAAGACCGGCTTTGCGGTGCCGCTGCGCGATTGGATCGGCGGCACGCCGGAGGCCGGCGAAAGAGGCCTGCGCGGCTGGGCCCGGCAGGTCGCGGCCCGGGAGATAGCGCCGCGCCGGGAAGCGGCGTGAAGAGGGTGAAGCGATTGAGCGGAACCGGTCCCAGGGGTATCCTGCCTGCCCGGAGTTGCGCCGCCGTCCGGCGTCTCTCCGCCCTGCCCAAAGCCTGAGGAGATCTCCGCTGTCCCCGAGCAAAAGCCGCTTCTCCGAAGTCAGGGGAGAGATCGATGCCAGCGGGTCGGCCCCGCAGGATCGCAATCAGGCCTGGTGGCGCGCCCTGCCCATGACCTACGCCGACTGGGAGGCGGAGGATCGCCTTCCCGGCAGCCGAGAGGATTTCCTCGCCATCGAGGCCAAGTTTCTCAACGGAAACCCCTGGCTGCGCGACTGCTTCGATTTCGCCGCCCTGGCCGGCCGCGATGTTCTGGAGATCGGCTGCGGGTCGGGGGCGGCGAGCTGCTTGCTCGCCAAGTCCGGCGCCCGGGTGACCGCGGTCGACATCACCGAAACGGCAGTCGAGATGGCGCGGCGCAATGCCGAGGCTCAGGGCGTTGCGCTGCAGGCCCGGCAGGAGGACGCCGAGCGCTTGTCCTTTGGCGATGAGAGTTTCGATTTCGTCTTCTCCTGGGGGGTGTTGCACCACAGTTCGAATCCCGACGCCGCCTACCGCGAGGTGGCGCGGGTGCTGCGTCCCGGCGGGCGGGGCCTGCTGATGGTCTATAACCGCGATTCCCTGCGCTATCACCTGCGCGGCTGGCAGTGGCTGCTGCTCAAGGGCAAGCTGTTTTCCGGCGACAGTCTGTCCAGCGTGCAGCGGCACTTCACCGACGGTTACTTCCATCGCCACTACAGTCCATCCGGTTTCGTGACTGCGCTCTCCGCGGCGGGCCTGGAAACCCAGGCCACGGCGGTCACCCATATGGGCAAGCCGCTGTTGCGCCTGCTGCCACGCAGGCTCGACGATATGCTGAAGGCCAGGGCGGGATGGTTGCTGGTCGCCGAGGTGCGGCGGCCCGCGGCGGCAGAATGACGCAGGCGAAGTCCCTGCGGTGCCTGGTGCTGACGCCGGATGCCTATGCCGGATACGGCGGTATCGCTCAGGCGACCCGGGATCTGCTGCGGGGCGTAAAGGCGATGCCGGAGATCGCCGAGGCGGTCTGCCTGTCCCGGGCGCGGGAAGACTTCGATCCTGCCGCACTTCCCGCCAAGCTGCGCTGGAATGTGCCCAGAGGAGACAGCCTGCTCAGCCTGTTCCAGGCGCTCCTCCGCCTGCTGTGGCGCGGGGCGCGCTTCGATCTGATTCTGGTTACCCATATCAACCTGCTGCCGTTGGCTTGGATGGCCCGGCTGTGGCGCGGCGGGCGAATCGCCGTGCTGCTGCACGGCGAGGAAGCCTGGAAACCGCAGCGTCAGGCAGTGGTCAAACCGCTACTCGGCGCGGTCGACAGCTTTCTCTCGGTCAGCGACCACACCCGCCAGCGCTTCCTGCAGTGGGCGCCGGTCGTCCCGGCAAAGGTCAAGCTGCACCCCAACTGCGTCGATCTCGCGCGCTTCACCCCGGGTCCGCCGGAGACGGGGTTCCTCGCGCGCCACGTCCTGGAGGGCAAGCGCGTGCTGCTGCTGGTCACCCGGCTGTCGCCGCTCGATGCGCCGCGCAAGGGCGTCGACGAGATCCTTGCGGTCCTGCCAAAGCTTGCGGAACGGCATTCGGATCTGGCCTTCGCCGTGGCGGGCAAGGGTGAGGACCGCAGCAGGATCGAGCAACGCGCGCGGGACCTCGGCGTTGCCGCAGAGGTGAGGTTGCTCGGTTTCGTGCCCGAGGCGGACAAGGTGGCGCTCTACCGCAGCGCCGCCGCCTATGTCATGCCCGGCCGGGTAGAGGGTTTCGGTCTGGTCTATCTCGAAGCCATGGCCTGCGGCATCCCGGTGCTCGGCAGCCGGCTCGACGCCAGCCAGGAGGTGGTCGAGGCCATCGGCTTCGGCGCGGCGGTCGATCCCGATGACCCGGATGCCCTGGTGGCAGGCATCGAGCGCGTTCTGGCCCTGCCGGCCGGGCAGCGGCCGCAGGGCCTGGAGCCCTATTCCCGGGAGGCCCATGCCGCGCGGACGGCAGCGCTGCTGCGCGCCCTGCTCGGCGGCGGGGACTAGGGCCGTGATCACCCGCATCGCCCAGGTTTCGCTGCATCCCGTGCCCTACCACGCGGCGCTCTACCGGGCGCTGGAGCGCGACCCCAGGATCGAGTCCGAGGTGCTGTTTCTCTCCCGGCTCGGCACGCGTCCGCGCTTCGAGGCCGAGTGGAACGCCCGGCTCGAAGGCGACACTAAGGAGCTGCTCGAAGGCTACCGCCACCGTTTCCTCGCAAACTGGAGCTGGAACGAGTTCGCGCCGCCGATCTCGCGGATCAATCCCGGGCTGATCCCGGCGCTGCTCGGCCGCCGCCGCGATGCCGTGCTGATCATGGGCTACGACAGTCTCAGCGCCCTGCTCGCCCTGGCGCTGGCGAAGCTGCGCGGCAGCAAGGCGCTGCTCCGGGCCGAGGCCGACCTCACGCAGCAAAGCGCCGGCTGGCGCAGCCGGTTGAAGGCGCGGCTGCTGCCCTGGATCCTGCGGCGCTACGACGCCGTGCTCTACGGCTGCCGGGCCAACCGCGCGTACTTCCGTCACTTCGGCGTGGCCGAGGAGAAGCTGTTCTTCCTGCCGAGTACCGTGGACAACGCCCGGCTGCTGCGCGAGGCGGAGGATCGGGCGGAAACCCGGGCGGCGCAGCGCGCGGCCCTCGGCATTCCGTCCGAGGCGACGGTGGTGGCCTTTTTCGGGCGGCTGATCCCGCGCAAGCGTCCGGGCGACCTGCTCGCCGCCTTCAAGCGGATCGCCGGGGACTTTCCCGAGGCCTGGCTTCTGCTGGTCGGCGAGGGGCAGGACCGCGCCGCCCTGGAAACCGCCGCGGCGGGCGAAACGCGGATTATCTTCGCCGGCTTCCGCCAGCCCGTGGAGGTGCCTGCCGTTCTGATGGCCAGCGACCTGTTGGCGCTGCCCTCGGACTACGATCCGACCCCGAAGATCCTGCACGAGGCGATGATCCTCGGCCTGCCTTGCCTGGTCTCCAGTGGCGTCGGCACGGCGGGCGATCTGGTGGTGGACGGCGAGAACGGCGCGGTCTTTCCCAGCGGCGACGGCGCGGCGCTGGCCGCCGGTCTGCGGAGCCTGCTTGAAAACCCGGAGCGGCGCAGGGCGTTCGGCGCGGCGGCACGCAGCACCGCCGAGGCCTGGTCGCCGGAGGCCGGAGTCGAGGGGATCGTCGCGGCGCTCGACTTCTGCCGGGGCCGGCGGGGATGAGCCTGCACCCCGCAACCCCGCCGCTGGAGGACTTTCTACGGTTCCGCAGCAGGCCGCCCGGCAGCCATTTCTTCGGCTACTACGACAAGTCGCCGTTGGATGCCGGCGGCGGCCGTCTGCTGGCCCAGAAGGTCGGCTTCGACGGCCGCCTGCCGCAGGCCGGAGACACGGCGGAGATCGGGTATTTCGACCTGCAGGGCGGGGCCTTCCGGCGTCTGGCCGACACCCGGGCCTTCAACTGGCAGCAGGGGTCTATGCTGCAATGGCTGGGGCCCGATTTCGCCGGCCGCATCCTGTTCAACGACCTGGAGGGGGCGCGGCCGATCTGCCGCCTTCTCGACCTGGAGGGCGGCGAAGAGCGGCTGCCCCAGGCCGTCTATACGGTGCATCCCTGCGGCGGCTTCGCCCTGGCGCCGGACTTCCAGCGCACGACCGCGGTGCGCGATGCCTATGGCTATGCCCTTGCAGTGCCGCCGGAGAAGACCGGCGCACTCTGGGAAGACGACGGCATCTGGCGGGTCGAGCTGAACAGCGGTGCGACGACCAAGATCCTGGAGATCGCCGCGCTGCTGGCCACCCGACCCGTCAGCTCGATGCAGGGCGGCGCGCACTCCATCGAGCACCTGATGTTCAATCCCGGCGGCAGCCGCTTCTGTTTCCTGCACCGCTGGACCCTGGAGGACGGCGGCATCTATACCCGGCTGTTCACGGCGGCGCCGGACGGCGGCGATCTGCGGCTGCTGCTCGACAGCGGCAAGACCACCCATGTCTGCTGGGCCGACGATACGACCCTGCTTGCCTGGGCGGCGCCGGCGGGCGGGGCGATGCGGCTGCGCCGTTCTCGGTCCCTGACCCGCTTGCTGCTGCGCCCGATCCTGCCGCTCTACCACCGTCTGGCGGCGGGCCGGCCGGCGATGGCGCGGCTTGCGTCGGGGCAGGGCTACCTGCTGCTGCCCGACCGGGCGGACGCGCCGCCGCAGCGGATCGGCCAAGGGGCTTTGACCCGCGACGGCCACCCCAGCTTCAATCCGGGGCATCCGGCGCTCTTCGTTACCGACACCTACGAGGATGCCGAGGGGGTCCAGGACCTGATCCTGTTCGACCGCGTCGAGGCGACGGGAAGCCTGCTCGGGCGGTTTCCCACGCTGCCCGGCTATGCCAGCACCGGCTGGCGCTGCGATTTGCATCCCAAGTGGGATTTCTCGGGACGCAGCCTGATCCTCGAATCCCTGCACGAGGGCAGCCGGCAACTCTATGTCTACGACTTCGAGGCCTGGCTGTCCGCCGCCTCCATCTCCTCGAGCAGCTGATCGGCGACCTCCGCCAGGCGGTGGCCGCGCGGCTGCCGCGGCCCCTGGCGGGCGAGAAATTCCCCGGGCGGCTCCCCGGGATGGCGCAGCAGGGGCAGCACGTCCGGAGGCACCGGCGCCTCGCCCGGCGTCAGGTCGCCCCAGGTCGTCAGCAGCGGCACGCCGTGCTCCAGCCAGGCGGCGGCGACCCCGCTCTTGCCGCAGAGGTAATAGGGATAGTGGGTCAGCGCCGCATCCATCGCCTGCATGAAGCGGGAAAGTTCGGCCTCGGGCTGCTCGCCAAGGACGGTGAAGGCGGCCTCGGGGCAGTGGCGGCGCCAGCCCTCGAACAGCGCGTCGATTCCCGGCGCCCGCCCGGCCGAGTAGACCGCGAGGCGCTGGCCCCTCTCCGCCGCATAGTCGCGCAGCTCCAGGATCAGCGCGCTCGGCAGGCGCTCGCCGCGCTGGCCGCTGAACAGGCCGAGACGGAAGGTGCTCTCCGCGCCGTCGCTTTCGCCGAGCAGCCGGAGTTCGGCTTGCCGGTCCTGCTGGACCGGGATCAGGTTTCCATAGAGCGGCAGGATACCCGCGGCGAGGCCGGCCTCGCCCAGGAGATCCTGATAATAGGGATTGCTGGTCTGCAGCAGGCGCGGGCGCAGATCGCGCAGCAGACCGGTTATCGCGGGCTTCTGCAGCCTGCCGAGCAGACGCGGTTTCCAACCCCGCTGGTCGGCGATGCCGAGCCAGATCTCATGCACCATGATCTGCAGCCGTAGGCCGCGCAGCAGCGCCGTCAGTTCCCGGCGTTTCTCCCAGAGAAAGCCGCGGGGCTGCAGTGCGAAGGGATTGAACTGAAGCGAGACCCAATCGGACTGCTGGCCGGCGATCCAGTCGCGCGCCTGCTTCGTGCTGGCCGCATCCCCGCGTCCCGCGGGCAGGCGCAGCAGCGGCGCCTCTCCCGCGTCGAGCGTGAGGCGTTCTTCCTGTACAGCCTTGCCGCCGGGATCGGCCAGGGCGAGGAAAGCCACGCTGTGGCCGCGCGTCTGGAACGCGTGCGCGAGAAGCCTGCCGTAGTCCGCGATTCCGCCGCTGGAAAAGCTGCCGGCCGCAAAGAGGACTCGCATGGGCTTCCCTTCGGGAAATGACTGCAAAGCGCCAGACTAACAAAGCGCAAGGCCGGACCAAAAGCATCGGCATGGAACGAGAAAAAGCAGTATATTCCGGCCCAGGGGGATCCAGCGGGAGTCTGATTCACGGATCGGATGATTGCATTCCGATCGTGCTCTCGCGGCGCGGCTCACCCCCGGCCCTGCCGCGACGAGCCGGGATAGCGGGTTTCTTGCGGCATCTTCTCCAAAGCTTCGCCTCGACCGGCACGATCCAGGTCATCAATCTGCTGACTGGCGTGCTGGTGGCGCGCCTGCTGCTGCCCGAGGGGCGCGGCGAGCTGGCGATCGTGCTGCTTTGGCCGAACCTGATGCTGGCGATCGGTTTCCTCGGTCTCGACCAGGCGGTGATCTATCACGCCGCCCGCGCTCAGGAGCGGAGCAAGGCGGTCTTCCTGGCGGCGCTGCTGCCCGGCAGCCTGCTGATCCTGGCGACGGCGGCGCTCGGCTGGTGCCTGCTGCCCTGGATCCTCGAGCCGGAACACGGCGCGCTGGTCGGGCTGTCGCGCCTCTTCCTGCTGATCGCCGCGCCGCTGCACCTTGCGAACAACCTGCTGATGGCGGTTCTCCTGGGACGGCAGAAGCTGCTGCAGTGGAACCTGCTGCGCCTGGTGCAGCCGTTCTGCTATCTGCTTGCGCTGCTCGCGCTTTGGGCCGGGGAGGCGGTGAGCGTGCCGCACACCCTCGCCGCCTTTATCGCCAGTTCGCTCGCGGTGACGCTGACCATCCTGCCGGTCGGGCTGCGCGCGTTGCGGGGGGCGGCCTCGGCCGCGCCGGTGGCGGCGGTGGTCGGCTACGCCGCGCGGGTGCATCTCCAGGCGCTCTGCATGATCGTCGTGCGCCGCATCGACCAGGCCTTGATCTCGCTCTATCTTCTGGCCGCCGACCTCGGTCTCTACGTGGTCGCCCTGGCCCTGGCCTCGGCCCTGGACATGCTCTCGGGCACGATCTCCATGGTCGCCTTCCCGAAGGTCTCAGGCCAACTGGAGGATGCAGGCAAGCGGGCGCTCTTCGGCCGCTATTTCCGCTTCAACCTGGCGCTGCTGCTGGCCGGCGCGCTGGCCCTCTGGCTGTTCGGCGAGTGGCTGCTGGCGCTGCTGTTCGGCGCGCCCTTCCGCGAGGCCGGGCCGGTGCTGCGGATCCTGGTGTTGGCCGCGGTGATCCAGGGCATCTCCGGCAGCCTCGCCTTCGGCTACAAAGCGCACGACCGCGTCGCCGTGGTCAATCAGGGCGCCCTGCTGAGCCTGCTGGCGGCGGGCCCCGCCTTCGCGCTGCTGCTGCCGGCCCAGGGATTGACCGGCGCGGCCTGGGCCGTGACCCTCGTCTATGCCATCGGCGCACTCTACATGCTGCTGCGGCTCTCCGGCGTGCTCGGGATCGCGCCGCTGAAGCTGCTGCTGCCGACCGCGGACGATGCCGCGCTGCTGCGCCACTACCGCGACGCCTTGCGCGCCCGCTTGCGATGAGCCGGCGATGCGGATCCTGATCGCTTCCTACGTCTTTCTGCCACGTCTCGGCGGCATCGAGGTGATCACCGACTGCCTGGCGCGCGGCTTCCGGGAGGCGGGCCACGAAGTGCTGGTCGCCACCGCGCAGCCGGAAGAGACGCCGGAGCCGCTGCCCTATCCCGTGCTGCGCGCGCCCTCCGCCCTGGCGCTGTGGCGCGCGGCGCGGCGCAGCGACGTGGTGCTGCAGCAAGGCGCCAGCCTGCGGCTGCTGCTGCCGCTGCTGCTCGGCCGCCGCCCCCTGGCCCTGGTGCACCACACCTGGCTGCCCGAGGAAGGAAGCGGCTCCCTGGCCGGGAGGCTGCGCCGCTGGGCGCTGGGCCGGGTCAGGAACTTCGCCGTCAGCCGGGCGATTGCCGGGCAGCTTCCCCTGCCGGCCGAAGACCTCGCCAACTGCTATCGCAGCGCCAGCTTCCGCGATGACGGCCGGACTTCGCGCCGGACCGATCTCTGCTGCGTCGCGCGGATGGTCAGCGACAAGGGCGTGGATCTGCTGATCGCCGCCCTGACCCGGCTCGCGGAAGCAGGTCTGCGGCCCAGCCTGCTGCTGGTCGGCGACGGGCCGGAGCGTCCTGCACTCGAACGGCAGATGGCGGAGGCCGGGCTCGACGGCCAGGCCCGCTTCGCCGGCAAGCTGGCCGCACCGGCGCTGGCCGAGGCGCTCAACGATAGCCGGATTCTGGTGGTGCCCTCGCGCTACCGCGAGCCCTTCGGCATCATCGCCCTGGAGGGCGCGGCCTGCGGCTGCTTCGTGGTCGGCGCCGACGGCGGCGGACTGGAGGAGGCGATCGGGCCCTGCGGCACGACCTTCGCACGGGGCAGCGCCGCGGCCCTGGCGGAAACCCTCGGCCGGCTGCTGTGCGAAGGGCTGCCGGCGCGCGACGCCGCGGCCTGCGCCGCCCACCTGGCTCGCCACCAGGAGACGGCCGTGGTCGAGCGCTATCTGAAAACGCTCGGCGCGCTGGCGGAGAAGCGGCCATGAGCCGGCGGCCGGTCGTCGATATCTGCCATCCGGGCGCGGTCAATACGACCTATGCCCAGGTGGCGGAGTTGCAGGCGCGCGGCTACGGCGGCTGCTTCTTCACCAGTTTCTACTATCGCGGCGGCGGCGCGGGGTTTCTTGAGGCCCTGCCCTTGGGCCTCGGCCAGCACGCCCTGAAGGAACTGCGCCGGCGGCAGGCGCCGGGGATCGATCCAGCCCGGGTGAGGAACGATCCGCTGCCGGAAATCCTCTATCTGCTGGCGGCGCGCGGCGGCGCGCCGGCGGCCTGGAAGCGGCGGCTCCTCGATTGGCGCAACCGCCGTTTCGATCTGCGGCTGGCCGGGACGGTCGCGGGACGCAAGCCGGATCTGGTGATCGGCAACGACGGCGCCGCCGAAGCGACCTTCACGGCGGCCAGGGCCGCCGGCATCCCGACCCTGCTCAACCAGGTGATCGGCCACGACGCGCTGGGCGCCGCCCTGCTCGAGGAGGAGTACCGCCACGATCCGGGCTTTGCCGCGGCGCCGCCAGGCCGCCGCGATCCCCAGGCCTTGGCGACCCGCAAGCGCGAAGTCCTGCTGGCCGAGCGGATCCTCGCGCCCTCGCCCTACGTGCGCGAAACCCTGGTCGAGGTCGGCGTCGCGCCGGAGCGGATTTCCCTGCTGCCCTACGGCGTGGACAGTGTGCGCTTCCGTCCGGCCGAAGGATGCCGCGGCGCAGGCCCGCTGCGGCTGCTCTACGTCGGCCAGATCACGCAGCGCAAGGGACTGCGCTACCTCCTGGAGGCGATGCGGCTGCTGCGCGACGAAGAGGTCGAGCTGACCCTGGTCGGGGAGATCATGGTGCCGCAGGCCGCGTTGGCGCCCTATCGCGGCCTCTACCGGCATCTGCCCAACCAGCCCTATCACCGGATCCACGAGGTCTTTCGCGATGCCGATGTCTTCGTCTACCCTTCGCTGCACGAGGGTTCGGCTCTGGCGGTCTACGAAGCCCTGGCCAGCGGCCTGCCGGTGGTCGCGACCCACAATACCGGCGCGGTGATCGCCGACGGCCAGGAAGGCTTTTTGGTGCCGATCCGCGATCCGGAAGCCATCGCCGCGGCGCTGCGCCGGCTCTGTGCGGAAGGAGCGCTGCGCGCTAGGATGGCGGAAGCAGCGCGGCGCCTTGCCGAAACCTATACCTGGCGGCGCTATGGGGATGGGCTGGAGAATGTCGTGAAAGCCATGCTTGCGGGACGGGAAGGGTGATCCAGTTCGCCTTCGTCGTGCTCGGCGCGCCGCTGGCCCTGCTCAGCTTCTTCCGCTGGCAGTTCGGCCTCTACGGGCTGCTGCTGTTCCTGCCGATCTCCGGCGCCATCGCGCTGTGGATGAAGTCGACCTCGCTAGCCTCGTTCGGCCCGTTGCTCAAGGATCTGTTCTTCGTCCTGCCGCTCTATGGCGGGTTCTTTCTGTTCGGCTTGCATCAGCTGCGCGGCGTGCGCATTCCCTGGGCGATCGTGCTCGCGATCACCCTGTTGACCCTGCTTGCCCTGGTGCAGTCGGCCAATCCCGAGCTGTTCAACATCCTGGTCGCGGTGATCGGGCTCAAGGTCTGGCTGATGTACATTCCGCTGATCCTGATCTCGGCGGCCTGGCTGACCTCCTTCGACCGTTTGGTTTTCACCCTGCGGCTGCTGGCAGTGTTGACCCTGATCCCGACCTGCGTCGGGCTGCTGCAGTGGGTGATGAGCGCCACGATCGGCTACCAGACGACGATGACGATGTTCTACGGCGCGGCGGCGCGCGCGGCGACGCAGAATTTCGGCGGTTTCAACTACGGCGGCGAGTACTATCGCATTCCCTCGACCTTCACCTTCGTCTCCCAGTACTTCTCCTTCCTGCTGGCGATGATCGTGCCGGCGATGACCCTGGCCCTGGCCGACCCGCATCCGCGCTGGCGCCGGCGTGGCTGGATCATCCTGGCCCTGATCGTTCTTGCCGGATTCCTCTGCGGCGCCCGCTCGGCGATTGTCATGCTGCCGCTGATCGTCGGCTTGGTCTTCGTCATCGACGGCCGCGCGACCGGGGCCATCGCCGCGGCGATCATGCTGCCGATCTTCCTGCTGACCACGCTCTTCATTGCCGGCCTCGACCCCTTGCAGGTGCTGGGGGCGACCGGCGACCTGGTGGTCGGCTACTCGCGCAGCATCGTCGTGCGCGGCGTGCTGGACTCTCTGCAGGCCTATCCGCTTGGACTCGGCACGGGCATGAGTACCGGGCCGGCGCGCTATGCCTTGACCGGGGACGAGAGTCTGCCACTGATCGAAAGCTTCTTCGCCAAATCCGTGGTCGAATTCGGCGTCGCCGGGCTGATCGTGGTGACGATCCTTTTCGCCACGGTGATCTGGTCGGTTTTCATGACCCGGCGACAGCTGATCCATCCGCTCTTCCGGGCCTTTACCGCGGCGGTGCTGGCCTATTGCCTGCTGATCGCCATCAACAGCGCCAAGGGGGCGATCCTCGATATCGACCCGACCAACGTGATGTACTGGTTCTACCTGGGCCTGGTCTTCAAGTTGCCCTTCCTGGAGTCAGAAATCCTGCAGCGGATCAACCGGGAACGGGCGAGCCGCCCGCGCTCCGTCCCCCAGGAAGCCTTGCAGCCGGCGCAGCGCGGCGCGGCGCGTCTCAAGCCGGTTTTCGGGCGATGAACAGCGGCCGGGTCTGCCGCGCGACGAGGCGCCGCAAGCCGCGTGGCGCGCCCTGAATCTCGATCTCCGTGAAACCGCTGCCGCGCAGCAGCGCCGCGATCTGTCCCGGCAGGAAGGTGAAGGGGTGGGCTTTGACCAGGATGCTGTCGGGCCGCTGCCGCCGGACCAGCAGCTCGAAACGCAGCCGGCCGAGCAGCGACATGCAGTCGACCCAGAGCAGCAGGCTGCCGCCGGGCTTCAGCGCGGCGTAAGCGTTGTCGAGGATCGCGCCGGGGTCGCGCACATGATCCAGCACGTTGTGGGATACCACGGTGTCGAAGGACGCCCTCTCGGCGAAGGCCTCCCCGCTCGCCTGCAGGTAGCGGCCCAGACCGGCGCGCGCTGCGACCCAGGAGAGGAAGGGCTCGGCCTGGGGATCCTGGGCCGCCGGCAGGCTGTCGAGATTGAGCCGCGGCAGCGGATCGAGCTTGACCAGATCGGCGATCTCGCCGGCGGCGGCGGAGAAGCAGGGCAGCGCCAGGCCGAGCGGTCCGCAGCCGATTTCCAGGACGCGCTTTCCCGAAAACAGCGCGCGGTGCCGTTCTCCCGGCAGCTTGTCCATCTGGGCGTGAAGATCGCCGCAGACACGTAGCAGCACGCCGAGGGTCGCCCCCTCCCAGAATCCCGCTTCCGCGTGCTGCGCTTCCTGCCAGCGGTCCTCGGCGATCGCCGCCGTCATGGCGTCAGTTCATCAGGCGGCGGAAATAGTCGATCGTCATTTCCAGGCCGCGCTGCAGGGGCACTTCCGGCTGCCAAGCGAGCTTATCCTTGGCCAGGCTGATGTCGGGCCGGCGCTGCAGGGGGTCGTCGACCGGAAGGGGTTCGTATTTCAACTGGGAGGAGGAGCCGACCATCTCGATCACGATCTCGGCCAGTTCCTTGATCGAAAATTCGCCGGGATTGCCCAGGTTGACCGGGCCGGTCACCTCGTCGGGGGCATCCATCAGCTTGATGAAGGCGGTGATCAGGTCGTCGACGTAGCAGAACGAGCGGGTCTGCTTGCCGTTGCCGTAAATCGTGATCGGCGCGTCGCGCAGCGCCTGGACGATGAAGTTGGAGACCACGCGCCCATCGTTGGGGTGCATGCGCGGGCCGTAGGTGTTGAATATCCGCGCGACCCGGACCTTTAGGCCGTGCTGGCGGTGGTAGTCGAAAAACAGCGTCTCGGCGCAGCGCTTGCCCTCGTCGTAGCAGGCGCGCGGGCCGATCGGGTTGACGTTGCCGTTGTAGTGCTCCGGCTGCGGATGGATCGAGGGATCGCCATAGACCTCGCTGGTCGAGGCCTGAAAGATCTTCGCCTTGGTGCGCTTGGCGAGACCGAGCATATTGATCGCGCCGTGGACGCTGGTCTTGGTGGTCTGCACCGGATCGTGCTGGTAGTGGATCGGCGAGGCCGGGCAGGCGAGATTGTAGATCTCGTCGACTTCCAGATAGAGCGGAAAGGTCACGTCGTGGCGCATCACCTCGAAGTGCGGATTGTCCAGCAGATGCGCGATGTTGTCCTTGGTGCCGGTAAAGAAATTGTCGACGCAGAGGACATCGTGGCCCTCGCCGAGCAGGCGCTCGCAGAGGTGCGAGCCGAGGAATCCCGCGCCGCCGGTTACGAGTATGCGTTTCCGCAACATCATCTTTCGTATCTATCCAGCCATGCAAGGGAAGGGCCTTGCCAATCAGCGTCCTGCGTTAGGAAGTCTATGCCAGCGCGGCGGGGCTAGGCTAGTCTCAAGCGCATGAATCGCAAGGTCTTGATCACCGGCGGCGCCGGCTACATCGGCAGCCATCTCTGCAAGCGTCTGGCCGCCGAGGGCTGGGAGCCCGTCACCTTCGACAACCTCTCGACCGGCAATGCCTGGGCGGTGCGCTGGGGGCCGCTCTGCCAAGGCGACCTGCTTGATGAGACGGCCCTGGCCGAGGCTTTCGAGACGCACCGCCCGGCCGCGGTGATGCATCTCGCGGCGCTGTCCTCGGTCGCCGGCTCGATGCAGGATCCGGAACTCTACTACCGGGTCAATCTGCAGGGCACGATCAATCTGCTCGCGGCGATGCGCCGCGCGGAGGTGCGGCAGGTAATCTTCTCCAGTACCGCCTCGGTCTATGGCGCGCCTCAAAGGACGCCGATTCCCGAGGGGCATCCGCTGCATCCGATCAACCCCTACGGCAACAGCAAGTTGATGGCGGAGCGGCTGCTGTTCGATTTCGAGCGCAGCCACGGGATCGCCTCGGTCTCCCTGCGTTTCTTCAATGCCGCCGGGGCCGATGGCGCCGGCGAGCTGGGCGAGCAGCGCAGCGGCGAGACGCATCTGATTCCTCTTGCCCTGGAAGTCGCGCTGGGGCGCCGCGCCGCGCTCGATCTTTTCGGCCGCGACTACCGCACGCCCGACGGCAGCTGTATCCGCGACTACGTTCATGTCGAGGACATTGCCGCCGCGCATATTCGCGCCCTGGACTATCTGCGCCGCGGCGGCCTCGGCATCGCCCTCAATCTCGGCAGCGACGCCGGATTCAGCGTGCTGGAGGTGATCGAGGGCCTGCGCCGCATCACCGGTGCCAAGATCCCCCTGGTCGAGCGGCCGCGCCGCGCCGGCGACCCTGACGAGCTGGTCAGCGATTCCAGCGCGGCGCGGGAGATTCTCGGCTGGCGTCCGGAACGCTCCGATCTCGACAGCATTCTCGGCAGCGCCTGGGCCTGGGCGAAGAGCCGGTCCGCCGCGGTCAGCTGACCGTCCAGCCCGGCGGCAGGGCACCGCGCGGCCGCAGCAGCCCTCGCGCGCGCAGCCAGAGATTGCGCGCCGCCACCCGCGGTTCGGCCGAGAGCAGGACCTCGCGCCGGATCAGCGCGGCGGGCCCGAGCTGCGCCCGGCTGTCCAGCGCGGCCAGGGGACGCAGCGCCCGGGCGAACTCTCGGCCCTGGGTTTCGTGCGCCCGGTAGCCTTCCGGGACCGTGCCGCCGAGGCGGGACAGCAGCCGCAGGAAAACCGCGAGCGGCCCGGTGAGACGGGCGCGTCCCGCCCGGACGAAGATCTCCTCCCAGTCCAGCTCCTCCCCGCTACGCAGCTGGATCAGGGCGTCGACGAACTTCTTCACCGCCAGGGGGGCGAACTTGTCCTTGGCGGCGTTGCTGGCGAGCAGCAGGAAGCTGTGGCTGGGCGCCGGCAGAAGACAGTTTGGGCCCTGCCGCGCGGCGGCGAAGAGCGTTTCGCAGTCGAGGCCGAGATGCAGGGGGTAGCTGTCCGGCTGGACGTGGATGTCGAGAGTGACGCCGCCGTCGGCGGAGACGAAGGGGGCATAGCTGGCATCGGCGATGAAGCCCCAGGGCTTCGCCGGCTCCGGCCGGAACGCGAAACCCTCCCGGCTCAGCAGGTCGAGCAGCGCGTTGCGCTCTCCTGCCCGCACCACGAGGTCGAGGTCGCCGGTGGTGCGCAGGTCCGGGTCGCCATAGATCTGCCGGGCCAGGGCGAAGCCCTTGATCGCGACGCAGGCGATCCCGGCTTCGGCGATCCGTGCGAGACAGGCTTCCTGCGCCGCGCGGGCATAGCGGTTGAGCTGACGGCTGCGTTCGGCGGTCGCCGGGTCGATCGGCGGAGCGCCCAGGGCCTGGGCCGCCGGCTCGGTCAGCGCGGCCGCCAGGGCCGGACCGAGGAAATCCGCCAGGCGCACGCTCCAATCCGGCAGCGCCGCCAGGGCTGCTTCCGGCAGCGGCTCCTGGGGCGCGGCGATCAGCCGCCAGCAGCTAAGAGACCTGGAGAAATGACTGGCTGTCGCCATCGAGTACCAGCGCGGTCAGGGCGCCCCCGTAGCAGGCGCCGGTATCGATGCCGATCCGGTTGGACCGCTTGACCGGCGACCATTCCGGCGTATGGCCGTGGACCACGATCTTGCCGTGATCCTGGTCGGAGTTCAAAAAGGCATCGCGAATCCACAGCAGGTCCTCGGCGGCCTGGGCCTCGATCCCGACGCCGGGTTTGACCCCGGCGTGGGCGAAGAAGTAGTCGCCTTCCTGGTGGCACAGCGGCAAGCCGGCGAGAAAATCCTTATGCGCCTGCGGCACCTTTTCGCGCAGGGCGTCGCGCAGCCAGGCCAGCATATCGGCACCTTCCGGCGGCGAGGCGGCGTCCACGCCATAGCTGGCGCAGGTCGAAACCCCGCCGAAAGACAGCCAGGAGAGATAGCCTTCCGGGTTCTCCATGAAGCCTTCGAAGGCGGCTTCGTGGTTGCCCTTCAGATGCACCGTCTCGAAGCCCGGCAGGGGGTCGGAGAGCAGCAGTTCGATCACCCGCTGCGACTCCGTGCCGCGGTCGACGTAGTCGCCGAGATAGACTGCCACCTTACGTTTGCTCTGGTGCTCGGCGGCGTCGCCCAGGATCCGGGCGTGCAGCGCCTCAAGCATCTCAGCCTCGCCATGGATGTCGCCGATGGCATAGACGCGGCTGTTCTCCGGCGCGCGTCCCACGGGCGTGACCGCAGCCTTGGCTCTGCCAAATCCTAGCTTTCCGAGCATCCTTGAGGTCAACCCTACCAACACAGACTCCGGGCTGCATTGCGCGCGCGCCGGCCGGAGATGTCAAATCCGCCGTCTTTCCAGCCGCGGCCTCGGTTAATCGGCCGCTGCAGTCTGCCAGGCCTTCCGCCCGCCCTTGTTTTCCAGATAGTTGAGCAGTGCGGCGATGACCCGCTGGTCGAAGTGCTTGCCGCTTTGACGGAGCAGTTCCTCGATTGCGGTGTCGATGCTCAGGCTGGCGCGCCAGCTTCTTGGACTGACCATGCCGACGAAGGCGTTGGCCACGCAGAGGATGCGCGCAGTCGGCAGAATCGCCTCGCCCTGCAGGCCGCGTGGGCCGCCGGAGCCGTCGGCATGCTCCTGCGCCTGGCGCAGGGTCTCGGCCACAGGGCCGCGAAAGCCGACTCCCTCGAGCAGCTCCGCGCTCATCTGCTGCGCGCCGCGGATCGCCGCCAGTTCTTCGTCGGTCAGGCTGCCTTCTTTGGTGAGCAGCTCTTCGGGGATCAGAATCTTGCCGAGGTTCATCAGACTGCCGGCGATGCGCGCCGACTCGATTTCAATCTCGCTCAGCCGTAACTCCCCGGCGAGCATCTCGGCGAGCTGCGCCACGCGGCGTGAATGGTCGGCGGCGTAGGGATCGCGGCGGTCGACGACGCCGATCAGCGTCATTACCAGATCGTTCAGCGTACGCTCCTGCTGGCGGCGCTGGCGCAGCGCCTCGCTGATGTCGTACTCGACGATCAGGATTTCCTGGCCGGCCGCCTTGGCGACGGGGATGTGCGAGACGATCTTGCTGCGGACGCCGCTTTCTTCCTCCCACTCCAGCGTCCGTGTGATCGGCTCGCCGCGCCGGCGGGCGGCCTGATTAGCCTCGGCATAGTCCGCTGCGACCGCCGGGCCGCGCACCGCGTCGAGGCCCTTGCCGAGCAGGTCCTCCTCCGCAACGCCTGCCTCGGCGCTCGCCTTGCGGTTGGCGAAACGATAACGGTCCTGGGAATCCAGCGTATAGATCGCCGTCGGCTGGTTGTCGGTGACCAGGCGCAGCAGTTCGCGCTGTTCGCCGAGGGACTTGGCGGTCTCCCGGTAGCGCTGTGCGGCGGCGCTGGCGCGGCGCGAGGCACCATGGCGCCAAACGAAGGCGATCAGAGCGGCGAGGAAGGCAAGGCCCAGGAACAGCAGGACCAGCAGCGTGTCGATCCGCGCCTCGCCCGGCCCCAGGGCTTCGGCGCGGTCGACCTTGACCAGCAGCGTCCAGGGCAGGCCCTCGAGGTGCCGGCCGGTAACCAGCACCCTGGTGCCTTCCAGGTCCTGACGCTCCGCGAAGCCGCGCGGCTGCAGATAGGCAGTGGCGGCCGCGGAGTCCGGCGTGTCCAGCGCTTGGCTGCGCCCGAGCGGTTTCTCTCCCGCCCCGCCCGGCAGCACGAAGCGCAGGCCGGCGCCGTCCAGCTGCAATAGCTGGATATCCAGGCTCGGCTCGCTCAGGCCGGGTTGGCGCAGCAGAGCGCGCAGGGGCTCCAGGACCAGCTTGCCGCCGAGGATGTAGCCGACGCTCTCGGCGCCCTCGTCGGCTTGCAGCGGCGCGACCCGCGCCGCGGCCTGCAGCACCAGCCGGCCCGCGTCATCCAGGCGTAGCGGCGTAAGCACGGCTTCGGCTTGGGTGCGCGCTTCCTCGGGCAGGCCGGGCGGCCGAAAGTCCGGGGTGGTCAGCAGCGGCTGGCCATTGGCGCCGAGCAGCGCCAGGCCGGCCGCGGCGCTCCGCTCCAGGTTGGCATCCACCCGCGCGCCGGACGATTCGGCCAGGAATCCGCTGCGTGCTCCGGCCACCAGGAAGAGGTTGTTGACGTAGTCGAGCTGTCCTTCGGCGTCGGGCACTTGGGGAACCTCGCCGCCGGCGAAGTGCAGATCGGTCAGGAACAACTCGACCGAGGTATTCTGCGCCAGCTCGCCGATTTCCCGGCGCTGCTCGGCCAGCCAGCTTTCCAGCGCCTCGGCGCGGCTGTCGGCGACCAGAGCCAGCTTGTCCTGCCAACGCCGCAGCTCCTGGTTGCGCTCGCTCTCGGCGAAACCGAGAATCGCCGCCACGCTGAGCGTGCCGGTCAGGGCCAGGGCCGCAAGCAGGCTGAGCAGACGCCAGTCGAAACGCGGTGAGATTTCTCCCGTGGGTTGAGTCCCGGTCTGCGGTATGGAGCGCACGCTTTGCTTCCTTAAGCTCTGTTAACCATACACGCAGTTTCTTCGATCCGCCTTAAGGGACGGTTAAGTCCGAGCCTGCACTATGCGCGGCATCGTTGCTGCGCAGCGCGCTGTTTTGCCTGGGCGGCAGCCGGTTGTTCTCGCCGATGGGAAAGCTCCATGACACTGCCTCGCCATGTTCTCGCCCTCCTGCTCTCCCTGCTGATCGCTCTGGCCTTGAGCATCTATGGCGGCAAGGCCTACGCGGCCGCGGGCGAGCAATCCTCGATCTTCGGCAGTCGGGAGAGCGCACGCAGCGACCTGCGTCTCTTTCCCCAGTGGCTCGGTACGCTGTCGCGCTATGCCGATCAGATCGACGCGCCGCGCAACTGCGGTGGAGGCAACTATGCCGGCTGTAATCTCGAGGAATGGCAGGGCTTCCTCAACGGCATCAAGAACCAGGACGCCATGGCCCAGGTCGAGGCGGTCAACAGGGAGATGAACCGGCAGCGTTACATCGTCGATCCGCGCAACTGGGGCGTGCCCGATTACTGGGCGACCCCCTTTCAGTTCTTCGCCAAGAACGGCGACTGCGAGGACTATGCGATCGCCAAGTTCATTTCCCTGCGCACCCTGGGATTTCCCAACGAGGACATGCGGATCGTGGTGCTGCGCGACACCAACCTGAACGCCCTGCATGCCGTGCTGGTCGCCTACGTCAACGGCCAGCCCTATGTGCTCGACAACCAGACCCGCTCCGTGATGCAGGCGCAGTCGATCCGGCACTACCGCCCGATCTACTCGCTTAACGAAACCACCTGGTGGCGCCACACCAACTAAGCGCTCGCCAAGAGCCCGGACCACAAAAAAAGCTGCATTCAGCACCTTTTTACGCGCATTCGACCTGGGCCTCGTCCGCGTAAGACGATAATTTATCCCCATGGCGCGACGTTCAGTCAGACACGCGAGCGAGGCGGAGTCCCTGCTCGCCACCCTCTTGCGGCTCGGCGACGTCCTGGTGATCGCGGTCACCGGGCTGCTTTGCTACGCGCTGCGCGAGGAACTCCACGAATTGACCAGTTCCTATGCCGTCGCCCTATTTCTCTGCGCCTTCTTCGCCCTCAACCTGCTGCAGCTCGCAGGCGTCTATCGCCCGGAGATCCTGCGCAGTCCGATCCGTGAAGTCGCCCGCACGGCAGCGGCCTGGGTGGTAACGCTGTTCCTTGTCGTCGCCCTCGCCGCCTTGACCAAAACGACGGCGCATTATTCGCGCATCTGGTTCGTGCTCTGGGCCCTGACCGGGCTTGGTGGGCTGCTGATGCTGCGGGTCGCCGCCTCGATCTACCTTTCCCGCCTGCGGCGCGGCGGCTATGGCATGAAACGCTTGGCGATCTTCGGGGCCGGCGAAATGGCCGAGCACCTGACGGCGCAGTTGCGCGGCAACGCCGAGGGGGTGGAGCTGGTCGGGTACTTCACGCCTTCGCACAGCGAGGCGCAGATGGCGGAGGCGCCCTATCTTGGCGGCCTCGCGCAGCTTTCCGAGCGGCTGCGGCTGGAGCGGATCGACGAGCTGATGGTCGCCCTGCCCTGGAACGACGCCAAGCTGATTCCGCAGATCATGGAAGCGGTGCGCGGACTCAGTCTCTCCGTGCGGCTCTGCCCGCCGGCGGCTCCTCTGGACATCCCGGTGCGCGATGTTTCGATCTTCGCCGGGGTGCCGATGGTCGAGGTCTGGCACCGGCCGCTGTCGGAACGCGATCTCTTCATCAAGGCGGTCGAGGATAAGGTGTTTTCGGCCCTGCTGCTGCTGCTGCTGTCGCCGCTGATGCTGGCGATCGCTGTGGCGATCAAGCTCGACAGCCGCGGTCCGGTGCTGTTTCGCCAGAAGCGCGCTGGCTTCAACAACGACAGCTTCGAGGTGCTGAAGTTCCGCACCATGTACAACGGCACAGACCCGGAGGGGGAGGTGCCGCAGGCGTGCCGCAACGACGAGCGGGTGACGCGGGTCGGCGCCTTCCTGCGGCGAACGTCCTTCGACGAACTGCCGCAGCTGCTGAACGTGCTGCGCGGCGAGATGTCGCTGGTCGGCCCGCGGCCTCACGCCGTGGAGCACGGCACGCTCTATTCCGAGCTGATCGAGGAATACCTGGCGCGCCAGCGGGTGCGCCCGGGCATCACCGGCTGGGCGCAGATCAACGGACTGCGCGGCGCGACGGAAACCCCGGAGAAGATGCGGCAGCGCGTCGAGTACGATCTCTGGTATATCGATAACTGGTCCGTTTCCCTGGATCTCAGGATCCTCTTCCTGACTCCCTTTACCGGACTGGTGAGCGAGAATGCCTACTAGCCCACGGGCCGGACAGCCCGCGTGATGCAGCGCATCGTCCTGTATCTTTTCCTGGCGCTGGTGGTGCTGGCGCCGCTGCCGCTGGCCAGCAACCGGCCGCTGCCCGCCCTCGCCCTGGCGGCGGGCTTGGGCGCCGTGCTGCTGTTGTGGAGCCTCGCCGCGCTGCGCGAGCGCGCCCTGGTCTCGATCCCGCCGCGCTACAGCTTCTGGCTGGCGGCGCCTTTTCTGCTCTACCTGCTCTGGGCCTGGCTCCTGACTCTGCCCGGTTTCGGCCCCCCGCATCCGGTCTGGCTGCAGGCCGAGGCGGCGCTGCAGACTCCGCTGCGCAGCCGCGCCGCGCTCAGCCCCTCGGCGGCCGGTGCGACGCTGATCAACGTGATGGGCTATGGCGCCGCCTTCTGGCTGGCGCTGCATCTTGGGCGGCGCAGCCGCGATGCCCGGCTGATCCTCGGCGTGCTGGCCGTGGCGATGGTCGCCTATGCCCTCTATGGCCTGGCGATGCTGCTCGGCGGTTTCGACAGGGTGCTGTGGTACGAGCGCTGGGCCTATCGCGACTCGGTGACCTCGACCTTCGTCAACCGCAACAACTACGCCACCTACGCCGGGCTTGGCCTGCTGCTGGTGTTGGCGCTCTTCGTCGAGCAGATTCACGCCGCCGCAAGGCTCGCCGTGGGCGGTCTGCGCGCCGCCATCGTCGGCGTGATCGACGAGTCCGGGACGGCGCTCTGGCTGCTGATGACCGCGGTCCTGGTGATCGCCGCCGCCCTGGTCCTGACCGGCTCGAGGGCGGGGGTCGGCGCGGCGGGCATCGGCGTGCTGGCGCTCTTTGCCGCCTTCGGGCTGGCGCGGGGTACGCGCGCCAGGATCTGGTTGCTGGGCCTGGTGGCGATCCTGGCGGCGGGCGCCGCCATCGCCTCGATCGGCGGGGCCTACCTGCTCGACCGCCTGGTCGATCTGGAGGCCAACGCCACGAGCCGTCTGGAGCTGCTCAAGCTCGCCCTGCAGCAGATCGCCGAGCGTCCCTGGTTCGGGCACGGCCCCGGCAGTTTCCCGGCGGTTTTCGAGCTGGCCCGCTCCGAAGCCTTCGACGAGGATCTCTTCAGCTATCAGCGGGTGCACAACACCTATCTGGAAGTCGCCCTGGAATCCGGCCTTCCGGGCCTGGCCCTGCTGCTCGGTGCAATCGTCTGGGCGAATCTGCTCTGCCTGCGCGGGGTCTTGCGGCGCCGCGAGGCCTATGTCTTTCCGGCCATCGGCCTGGCCGCGACGGCCCTGGTCGCGGTGCATTCCCTGGTCGATTTCGGACTGCAGATTCCGGCCGTTTCAGTCACCTACTTTACGCTCCTGGGGCTCGGCGTCGCCCAATCCTGGCGCCGCAGCGATATCGAGGGCCGCCCTGGGCCGCGCCGCGATCCAGCGGAAGACGAGTCAGCCTAAACAGCTTACTGGCGCAGGAAGCGGTCGATCAGTTCCGGGTTCTCCACGGCCAGGAGGTGGCGCACCAGGCGCCGGTGGTTCGGTCCAGGGATACTGCGCCGGAAGCGCGGCGGATCCTGCTCCACGGCTTGCACGATCTGTCCGGTCACCAGTTCTTGGGTCGCGGCGTCGAGCAGCGGCCAGGCGCGCAGCCCGAGGTCCGCACGCACGAAGATCAGCCGCTGGGTGCGCGGCGCAACGACGATCGACTGGTGCAGCACGCGACGGAAGTCTTCGCCCATGCCCTGGGTCTGAGCCAGGGCGACCGCCAGCTGGGTCCAGAGGAAGGGTTGCCCGGGATCGCGGCTCAACGCCTCCCGGTCCTGCTCGGCCGCCTGCAGCAGCAAGGCACGGCGGCGCAGCGGATCGTCGAGGTAGAGCCGCCCGGCAGCGAAGTAGATCTGTCCCAGATCGCCGCGGGTCCTGCCATCCTCGAACCAGCGCAGCGCGTCCCGGTGATCGCCGATGGCGCGGGAAAGCTCGGCGCCGTCGAGCTGCTGGCGGCCGAGCCGCTCGCTCAGCGTGCCGTACTCCGCCACCTGGGCCGCGGCAAAGAGCCGAGGCATGGCGGCGCCGAGCAGGGCGAGAGCGAAGCCGGCGCTGAGCAGGATCGTCGAGAGGTGGCGCAGACCGGAACGGGGGTGGCGGTGACGCCGCGCCTCGCGCTTGTGCTGCCGCTTCCCGCGCGGGACGTGGCGGTCTGAGAAGGGCTCGGCGCTGGCCATGGTCAGCTCGTGTAATACTTGCGGTAGCTCTTGTGGTAGTAGTAGCCGGAATCCGCGTAGTCGTACTGGGAATGCTTGCGCACGTCGACGTTGCCCAGGACGATGCCGGCGATGTTGGCGCCGGATTCCAAGGCCAGCTTGAGCCCGGACTTGGCGATGTCGCGCTTGGTCTTCTCCCAGCGCACGATAAAGATCGAGGCATCGACCTCGCGCAGCAGCGGCAGGGCGTCGGACACGGCCAGGATCGGCGGGGTGTCGATCAGCACCATCTGATAGCGCTTGGCCATTTCCTGCAGCAGCTTCTCCATCCGCGGCGAGGCGAGATGCTCGACCGGACGGACCGTGCCGGTGCCGGCGCCGATGAAGTCCAGTCCGGTGGATTCGTCGTAGCCGATGATGTCCTCGAGATCGCAGTGGCCGACTAGATAGTCGCCGAGGCCGATGTAGCCGACATTGCCGAGCGCATAGCCAAGGCCCGGCTGGCGCAGGTCGCAGTCGATGACGATGCAGCTGCGCCCGGTCATCACCGACTGGCAGGCGATCGACAGCACCGTCGAGGTCTTGCCTTCGCCGGGCATCGAAGAGGTCACCAGCACGGTCTTCGGCGGACGGGAGGGATTGGACAGCATCAGGGCGGTACGGATGGTGCGGACCGATTCCGCATAGAGCGAGCCCTGCTTTTCGGTCGCGAACTGATGCGGGTGCTCGTCGCGGCGCTTCTTGGTCAGGGCCGGCAGCATCCCCAAGGTCGGCAGATTGGTCTGTGCCTCGATCTGGGCCAGGCTGCGGAAGCCGGAGTCCATGAACTCCAGCGCGATGGCGAGCACGATGCCGAAAATCAGCGAGGCCATGAAAGCCATAATCAGGATCAGCCGGGTTTGCGGGTAGAAGGGCGCACCCGGCGTCACCGCGGCATTGATGATCCGCGCGTCGGCGCGCTGCAGATCGTTGTCCTCCTGGACGTTGGTCTCGGCGAGCCGCTGCAGCAGAGTGTCCTGAAGCTGCTGCTTGGCCTCGACCCGGGATTCCAGATTGCGCAGATCGACGCGGGCCTGGCCGATCTGGTCGACATCGGACTCGCTTTCCTCGATCGCCGCGCGCAGGCGCGAAACGCGCGCCGAGGCAAGATCGCGTTCGTTGCGCAGGTTGCCGGAGATCTTGTTGATCTCCGCCTGGATCTGGCTGCGCAGGTCGCTGAGATCGGCCTGGGCCTGAATCATCTTCGGGTGGCCGGCACGATAAATGGTTGTGAGCTCGGCAATCTTCCGGCGCAGCTGGATCTCCTGCACCTTAAGGCTCTGAATCAGGCCCGAGGACAGCACCGCACCGGCGGATTCGATCTCGCCGGCACCGGCCCCTAAGCGCTGTACCTGGCTGTATTGCAGCTGGATACGGTCGAGCTCGGCCATCGCGGAGATCAGATCGGAGTTGAGCTGGGTAAGCTGCTGCACCGGCAGCGAGATCCCATCCACGCCGGCGATGCGGTTTTCCTGCCGGTACTTCTCAAGCTCCCGCTCGGCGGTGAGCAGTTCCTCCTGCACCTCGGAAACCCGCTGGGTCAGCCACGCGGTGGCCTCGCTGGTGGCGCGGCCTTGCGTTTCCTTGAGGTCGTCGATGTAGGTCTGGGCTGTGGCGTTGGCCGCCAACATCGCGGTCTGCGGGTCGGTCGAGACGTAGCCGACGTTGATCATCCGTCCCCGTTCGGCGGGGGTTGCGCTCAGCCGGCTGCGGAAGACGCGCGCCAGGCGGTCGCGAAAGTCGGGATCGTGGGCATAGTTCTCCAGCGGTTCGATCTCGGTCTGCGCGGCCTCGGCCGCCGGATCGGCGCCGGTGAACCAGGACAGCGCGACCTCCTTCAGGCTCGGCTCCGGCTTGCGCAGTTTCCAGTTGAACAGCGGATTGCGCGCGAGCTCCAGGCGTTCGACCACCTTCAGGGCGATATCCTGCGAGGCAATGATCGTGGCCTCGGTCTCGGTCGTCAGCCAGTCGTTGGTCAGACCCTCGTCGACAGCCTGGATGTTGACCACGTTCTGGCGGTCGGGATCGATCAGGATCTGCGCGCTGGCCTGGTACAGCGGGGTCAACTGGGAGACGTAGAGGTAGGCGGCGACGGTGACGAAAAGGGTGATGCCGAGGATCAGGAACTTGCGCCGGCGCAGAATGCCGATCAGGAAGCGCAGGTCGATCTGGCCGCCGCCACCAAGATCGCCCGAGCCGCCGCCGTAGCCTCCGTATCCGCCATAGCCATAGGACCCGGAGCCGGATCCGCCCTGCTCCGGGTAGTGGGGGTCCGACTTTCCGTAAGCGTCAGCCGTCATTTCGATGCCGCCTTCTCGTCGGCCGGTGGCCCGGATGTACTCATTCTGTCCAGAGGCGCGGGATCGCCCCGCAGCGTTTGCCGAGTATGCGCCCTATGCGCGCCGGGCGATAGAGTCTCCCTGGCTCGTTTTACCTCTGCGTTCTCTCGAAGGTCCTGCTGTGGCGCGCGCATCCCGGCTCCTTCGCGGCGGCTAGAAGAAGCGCCGCAGCACTTCGATGGTGTCGCCGGGCAGGATGGTATTCTCCTCCTGCACCTCCAACTCCTTCTGAAGGCCGTTTTCGATGCGGATCAGCTTCATGTCGCTGGTGCTGGCGCGCCGGGTATAGCCGCCGGCCAGGGCGACAGCCTGGCGCACGGTCATGCCCACGGAATAGGGATAGCTGCCGGGCGCCCCGACCTGCCCCAGGATGAAGATCGGCCGGAAGTTCAGCACCTCGACGCTGACCCGCGGCTCGACGATGTAATCGCGGTTGAGATCCTGTTCTACCCGGGAGCGCAGCTGCTCGATGGTCAGCCCTTCCGCGCGCACCAGTCCGAGCAGCGGAAAGGTGATCTGGCCGGTGCCGTCGACCTCGAAATCGCCGGACACGTCCGTATGCCCGAAGACGTTGATCTTCAAGATATCGCCGCTCGCCAGCTGATAGTTCTCGGTGATCGCCCGCTCGCCCTGCGCCAGGCATTGCTGTGCGGAGAGCAGCCCAAAGACCGCCAGCGCCAGAACGCATAAAAGGGCTCTTGGAAAGGTCCTAAACCGTCTTGCCGTCATGCCACTCGATCGCTCTCTCTACTCAAATCCGCTTCGATTTTGCGGAGCCCCCGTTGTTCACTTCCCCACTCGGAAATCGTTCCCTTGCCCCTCGATCGGGAGCCGAATTCCGGCACACCTACAATTGCAGCGAAAGGGTGAGAAGCAAGCGATGCATCTTGAAGTCTTCCGTTGGCGCGTTGGACCAGCGCTGGGCGTATTCGTAGGACACGCCGGTCTCGATGTACTCGTTGACCAGGTAGATCAGCCCGGCGCGGCCGCGGAAGATTTCGTCCTCGCGGGAGCTGTTCTTGAAATCCTGCCAGCCGAAGTCGGCCACGGAGTTCAGCAGCAGTTGCTCTGTGATCTCGTAGTCGATGCCGAGCGAGGTCGAGGTCGCGACCACGCCGGAGACGCCGGCCAAGGTGGTTTCCTGCACCCCGCGCCGGACGTTGCCGGTGACGGTCATCACCTCGGTCGGATTCCAGGTCAGGGTCGCTGTAGAGGTCCAGCCGCTGCTTTCCGGGAAGACGGGGTCGTCATAGCTCTGCTCGAAGTAGCCGCCGCCGAGCTCGAGGAAAGCGACGCCGGTCAGATCGTAGGTGACGCCGCCGATCACCGACCAGCCTTCGGAATTGCGCTCGAAGCCGTTGTCGTCGGTGCCCACGTCGTAGATGCGCCAGTTGTACTCCGGCTCGACGAAGGCGGTGATGCCGGGCAGCAGCGTGTAGCCGACCCGGGTGCGCGCCACGTAGTTGGTGAAGTCGCGGTCGTCGTTGTTGATGCCGCCGTTGTCGAGGAAGTTGAGCACCTCGGCGCCGCCCTCGGCCCGGAACACGAGATCTCCGGGGGTGAAGCTGGCGGAGAGGAAGCCGGTGTGCCGCCAGAACTCGTTGACGTTGTTGTCGGCGGTGGGAGAATCGGGGTCGTCGCGCTCCTCATGGAAAAAGCCGCTGCCGGCGCGCGCCGAAACGCTGAACTCCTCGGAGATGCTCAGCGTGCCAGTGGCCAGGATCTCGGCTTCTTCCCAGTCGTTTTTGGTCTTCTTGAAGTACCGCTTGAGCGCGCCGCGCGCGGTGATGCCGAAGCTGTGCAGTTCCCAGTCCGAACGCAGGTTGAGGGAAGCCTCGGAATGCACGAAGAAATCGTCCTGCGGGTTGCTTTCCTCGCGAAAGACATTGCTCTCCCAGCCGAACTGGGTATCCAGGCGCGGCAGCAGGATGAAGGGCGATCCCGGATCGCTGGCGTCGCCGCCGATCGGAATGCCCAAGGGATCGTAATCCGGCCGCGGACGGCTCATCACGGACTCGTCCTTGGCGGTGGATTCCGCGATCGCGACGGGCGCGGTCAGGAACCCGCCGATGCCGGCGAGAACGGCCAGCGCGGTCGCCCCAAGCAACCGCTGCCTGTTCACGCGCGGCGCTATTTCCACAGAGTTGTACACAGCCCTAACCCCCAACAAAGCTTCTTTTAAGTTACGACGGGCTGCCCGGCAGCTCGTCGTCGAAGGGTCCATCGACTTCGGTCAGACCGTCGCCCCGGGTGATCGGCTCGCCAAGCGGACCCAGCGCCGGGTTCAACAGAACCTGGGCCATCGCCGTCTGGGTCAGCAGTTCCAGATCGAGGCAGTCCTCGTAGTTGAAGTCGAGGTTTTGCGCCAAGTTCTCGAGCACCAAGCTGCTCGGCGCGGAAGCGGGCTCGATCAGAATGCCGCTCACCGCCCCACCGGTTTGCGACGACCCGCTGTTGAACCCTAAGCTCAGTTTTCCGTTGGTAACCTGTGTGGTGACGACGATCGCGCCGCCGGTGCCGGCGATTTCGGGCACAGTTGCAACCCCGGTGCCGCCATTGGGCACGCGCAGCCGGCCGCGGTCCCACCATTCCTGCTCGCTCGACCGGCCGACCAGATAGGACTCGCCATTGACCGTCAGCACGGTTCCGAAGGGCGCCTGCCCGACGAGGTCGGCTGAGGTCGTCAGGATGACCCGGTATTCCCCATTGGGAACCTCCAGGTCGATCCGCTCCACCCCGGCGATCAGGTCGCGCAACAGCGCGCCCTCGCGCACCATATCGAGCGATTCCGCAAACGCCAGTTCGTTCTGCCAGGGTGTGCTGACAACGAAACCCTGCGCCTCCGGCGTGCCCGCGCCGCCGAGATCGTAGGCGAGAGTGCCGAGCGGCGGGATGTAATCCGGGTCGATATCGAGCCGCAGCAGGCGCGGCGCACAGAGCGCGCGCGAGACGTAGTCGGCGATCAGCAGCGAGCGGTCGAACAGCGCCTCGTCGTTTTCGGCCAGGCGCGGGTCGAGGGCGATGGCCCGCGACAGCGCCACGGCGCGTCTGGAAACCTGCTCGGGAGAAGGATTGCCGGAGCTGAGATACTCCTGAATCGCGGCCTCGGCGGCCGGGCCGCCGGCGGCGACGGCGTCGAGCGTTTCCTGCGACGGCTGGACGACGGTATTGGAGGCCTCGATCAGATCGATGACCCGCGGATCGGCCTCGTCGAGGTTGCCGCCTTCTGGCGTCGTGTAGCCGGTCAGCACCGCGCCGAAATCGAGAGTCTGTCCAGCGACGCCGGACACGCCGGCGAAACCCACCGCCGCGATGGACAGCACGCCCAGAAACCCGTATTTCAAAGTCTCGCGAATCATCCTCGCCACCTCCGAAGTGCGGAGCGGGCGGGATTTCGGATGACTGTCGCTTTCGGCTTTTGTTGCGGAAACCGCTTAACTTTTATGATCGCCGAGAGAGAAAGGCTTGGCAGATTTCATCGCCGATTTGGCGAGAACTTCGAAGCCAATACTGCCAGTCCGAATTCTTAACACCTGCTACGCCACCCCAATGTTTCGCACCAGTCTAGGTGCGACCGAGAAGATATCAAACCAACGAATTCGTTAGTAAGTCCCTCACTTTCGCGGACTAATCCTTCAAACCGCCTGTTTGAAATGACAGACCACGAAATTATGCATATACACTAAGCGCTGAAAACGCACAAGCGCATGCGGTAGCTAAAAAATCGCGGTTAGGGCTAGGGAATGCATGGTTAATTTTCGACCGAAAATTTCTACCCTGAGGTCAAGGCGTTCTCCGGGGGGCAACGGGGAAGTCTTGCGGGCCCGCCGCAGCGGCGCAGACGCTCCATGAGCGAGGAGACGGCGGGGCGGGCGCTGGAAGCCGGCGAGGTCAGCCAGCAGCGCGAGGAAGCGCCGCGCGCGGATATCCTGCTGCGCTGCCTGATCCGCATGTCGCAGGAACTCGGACGACCGGTTTCCGAGCCGGAAATCCGCAATTCCGTGCCGATCGCGCCGACCGGGATGAGCGTCGATCAGTTCTGCCGCGCCGCCGGCCGCCTGGGCTTTCAGCTGCGCCGCGAGGCGGCGGACGCGCGCGGACTGCGCAGCCTGCCGGCTCCCTTCGTGGCGATCGGCAAGGACCCGCGCGACTCCTGTCTGGTGATCGACCGCAGCCGCGACGGCATAGAGGCCTTCGATCCAGAGAGCCTGCAGACCTATCCGGTCGAGGAAGCCGAACTGGCGGCCAAGGCCGGCGAGTACATCCTGATGAAGCCGGCCAGCGAGATCGCGCCGCGCCTCGACTGGCGGGCCATGGTCTCGCGGCGGGTCAGGGGCGTGCTCGGCGAGATGATCCTCGCCTCGCTGGTGATCAATCTGCTGGCTCTGGCGACGCCGCTCTTTGCCATGACCCTGTACAACAAGATCATCGGCCAGCAGGCGCTCGACACCCTGCAGATACTCGCCATGGGGATGGTCGCCGTCTATGCCTTCGACGGCATCCTGAGGGGGGTGCGCGGCTATATCTCGAGCCACACCGGCGCCCGTCTCGATGCCTTGGTCGGCAGCGAGGTGATGCATCACTTCGTGCATCTGCCCTTCAAGCATTTCGAGCAGACTCCGAGCGGCGTGATCAGCGAGCGGCTGCGCCAGCTCGACGTCGTGCGCAGCTTCTTCACCGGCCAGATGCCGATGCTGCTGGTCGACGTCGCCTTCGTCTCGATCTTCGTCGCGGCGCTGTTCTGGATCCACACCACGCTGGCGATCATCACCCTGGCCGCGATGCCGCTGATGATCGGACTCTCGGCGCTGTTCCACCGCCGCCAGATGGAGCTGATCAACCAGGCCTTCACGGCCCAGGCGGCCAAGAGCTCGCAGCTGACCGAGACGGTCAACAACGCGCTGACTGTCAAGGCCATGGGGCTCGAGGCCGAGGTCGAGCGGCGCTGGGATTCCCGCCTGGCGCTGAGTGCCTGGACCGGTTTCCGGGCCAACAACATCGGCAACATCGTCAGCAGCGCCGGCCATGTGCTGCAGATGCTGACCAGCCTGACGATCCTGTATTTCGGCGCCACCCTGGTGATCGCGGGGGAGATGAGCCTCGGCGCCCTGATCGCCGGCAACATCCTGGCGACCCGCGCGCTGATGCCGCTGCGCATGGTGGTGATGGCCTGGGTGCAGCTGCAGGAAGTGCGCGCCGCCTTCGGCCGCCTCGATTCGATCATGGAGTTGCCGGTGGAATCGACCCCTGGCCGCAGCGGCCCGGCGCCGCGCTTCCAGGGCAAGCTGTCGGTGGAAAGCGTCGATTTCACGCACGATCCGGACCGTTCCCCGGTGCTGCGCGACGTCAATCTTACGGTGCCGAGCGGCACCGTCATGGGCATCATCGGCCCCTCGGGCTCCGGCAAGACCACGCTGGTGCGCCTGCTGCAAGGGCTCTACAAGCCGACCGGCGGACGGGTGCTGGTCGATGACACCGACATCGCGCATATCTCGCCGCCGGCGCTGCGCCAGCAGCTCGGCGTGGTGCCGCAGGAAATCCAGCTCTTCGCCGGCACGCTGCGCGAGAACATCATGATGGGCTCGCCGGTCAAGGATCCGGAGCGGGTCATGGCGGTGGCGAAGTTCGTCGGCGCCCACGAGTTCATCCAGCGCCTTCCCGACGGCTACGATACGGTGCTGAACGAGCGCGGCGTCGGCATTTCCGCCGGGCAGCGCCAGCTGATCGCCATCGCCCGGGCGCTGATCCGCAATCCGCGCATCCTGATCCTAGACGAGGCGACCAGCGATCTCGACGCGGTGACCGAGGAAAACCTGATGCGCAACCTGCAGCGCGCCTCGCGCGGCCGCACCGTGGTGATCGTCTCCCACCGCATGGCACCCTTCGTGATCGCCGACCGCGTGGCGCTGCTGATCGACGGCCAGATCGAACGGGTCGGCCAGCCGGCCGAGGTGATCGCCTTCGCCAAATCGCGGATGGCCGAAGTGGCTCGCCGCTCGTGAGCGGGCTGCTGGGGAGAGGGGCGCGGCGGCATGGCTAAGGAGCTGACCCGTTACCGGCCGCCGCAGCTGCCGGCCCGGCGCCGCGAGCGCCGCGCCTCGGATTTCGCGGAGTTTCTGCCCGACGCCCAGGCGGTGGTCGAACGCGAGCATTCCCCTGTCGCGCGCACGCTGCTGCTGCTGCTCTCGGCGCTCTGCCTGGCGCTGATCGCCTTCATCTCCCTGGTCGAGGTCGATCAGGTGGCGACCGCCAAGGGCGTGGTGCGGCCGGCCGATAGGGTCAAGGTGATCAACCATCCGGTCGGCGGCCGGGTGACCGCGATTCTGGTGCGCGAGGGCGATCTGGTGCGCGCCGGCGCGGCGCTGCTCGAGTTCGATCCGGAACTCAATCGGGAGGAGGTCAACAAGCTGACCGGCGACTTCCTGACCCTGGAGGCGCAGCTGCTGCGCCTGGAGTCCGAAGCGACCGGCGATCCCCTGACCTATCCGCCGGAGATGCAACAGCAGCGGCCGGATCTGGTCGCCTCCCAGATCAAGCTGTTCAACGCCCGGCAGCAGGCGCTGATGTCCCGGCGCGTGTCGGCCGACGAGATCGTCAACCAGCGGCAGGAGGCCGTGCGCTCCCTGGAAAGCCGGGTCGATCAGCTGCAGACCACCCTGGGCATCCTTCAGGAACAGGCGCGCCGGGTCCGCGAGCTGGTGGACAAAGGCTACTTCCCGGAGCTGCGCTGGCTGTCCCTGCAGCGCGACGTCTCCGAGTCCGAGGGCGCGCTCAACCAGAACCGCAGCAACCTCGCCGGCGCTCGCGCGTCGCTGGAGCAGGCCAGGAGCGATCGCGAGTCGATCGAGCGCGAATGGAACGCCCAGGTGCTCGACGAGATGTCCAAGATAATGAGCGAGCGCGACCGCCTGCGCAGCAGTCTGGAGCAGCAGCGCACCAATCTGCGCAACCTGGTGCTCTATGCCCCTTCCGACGGCATCGTGCAGGATCTCGGCGTGTCCAACATCGGCCAGGCAGTGCGGCCTTCGGACGAACTGATGAAGATCGTGCCGGTCGGCGAGACCCTGGTGATCGAGGCCAAGGTCGGTAATTCAGATATCGGCTACGTCTACGAAGGACAGCCGGTGACCGTGAAGGTCGATACCTTCGACTTTTCCAAGTACGGCACCCTGGAGGGTCAGGTCGAGCGGATCGCCGCCGACGCCGAGCGCGACGAGAACTCCGGGCAGCTGTTCTTCGACGTCACGGTGCGCACCGAGCGCAGCTACCTGGGCAACGATCAGAGCGACCTGACGGTGATCCCGGGCATGACCACCACGGTGGACATGAAGATCGGCGAGCGCACCATCCTGGCCTTCCTCACCGACCGGCTTCGGCAGACGGCGCTGGGCGCGTTCCAGGAGCGCTGATTAACAGGCTGCCCGCCACCATCTCCTGGACCACGCGCTCGACATCGGCGCGGATCGTCTCCCAGGGAGTCTCGGGGAAAGCCGCAATCATCAGCGCAGTGAGCTCCTCCAGGGTGGAGCCCTGCTCGGCCGCCCGCCACAGGCCGCTGGCGATGGTGTCGAGATAGTAGATCTCGCCGCTGTCCGGCTCGACCAGGAAGAACTCCCCCTCAAGCTCGGTCACGGTGACGGCGGGATTGCGCGTCAGGGTCATGGCGGCCTCGTCAGAGCAAGCTTTTGAGACTGAATCACGGATCGCACTATTTCCGTGTGATCCGATCAGGCTCTAGGTGAAACGGCTACGTATCAGACTAGCCGCCGCGCCGCTGTCGGAAAAGCGCAGGCGATAGCCGGGCAGCGCCCGCGCCAGGGCGCTGGTGCGCGCCAGCAGAGTCTCGGACGTCAGCTCGCTGGGCAGGCACTTCGGCAGGGTGTCGCGCAGGATCTGGCTGGCCGAAAGCTCCTCGAGCACCGCCGGCGCCGGGGTGTCTTGCCGATCGATGGCGATCAGCGCGCGCGCTGGCGCGGTCTCGCCCAGTGGCGCCTTGATCGCCGGCGGCAGGTAGAGATGCGCCATGCCGGGGTTGCGCGCGACGCAGTGCGTCTCGATGAAGGCCGCGTAGGCGGCGCCGCTGCCCGGCGGCAGGGGCAGCCGCGTCTTGGGCGCGACGCCGAGGGAGAGGCCTTCGATCGCCCCGCCGTCCTGCGGCCGCAGCGCCAGACGGTCGTCGGCGAAGATACGCTGGCCCTGGCAGGCGAGCTGTAGCGCCAGGGTCGATTTGCCGGCCATGGAATCGCCGAGGAAGATCAGCAGGCCCGCTGGCGTCGCCGTGGCGGCGGCGTGCAGCAGCAGAAGCTCCTCCGTCTGGGCGGCATAAAGGCTGGTCAGGGCGCCGGAGATGGCGCCGGCGGCGTAGAGCGGCCGGTTGCTTTCCACCGAACCCTCGGCGAAGAGTGCGCAGTGCACCCGGTAGCCGCGGGGGACGGCCTCGACCGCGATATCGGCGCGGCCGGAGTCGGCCGGCATAGCGCGCCAATCGGGCAGGCAGACCGCCAGATCGTCCAGCAGCGCCGCCGCGCCGCCCAGCAGTATCGGGCGCTGCGGGCCGGCGAAGGCCACGAGGCCGTCCGGGGTCTCGGGAAAGGGCTTTGCGTTCATGCTGGGCGCAGTTTGCCAGAAGCGGCGCGCGAGGCCAGCGCGCGATTGCTTTTCGGCTCAGCTGCGCGGCGCGTGCTTGGCCAGGATGCGCTGCAGGGTGCGGCGGTGCATGCGCAGGCGGCGCGCCGTTTCCGAGACGTTGCGCCCGCAGAGCTCGTAGACCCGCTGAATGTGCTCCCAGCGCACCCGGTCGGCGGTCATCGGATCCTCGGGCGGCGACGGCGGCACGCCGCCGTGCTGGCGCAAGGTCGCCTCGATCTGGTCGGCGTCGGCGGGCTTGGGCAGGTAGTCGTAGGCCCCGGCCTTCACCGCCGCGACCGCCGTGGCGATGTTGCCGTATCCGGTCAGCACCACCACCCGCGCCTTGGGCTGCAGCGCGCGCAGCGCCTCGACCACCTCCAGGCCGCTGCCGTCGCCGAGCCGCAGGTCGACCACGGCATAGTCGAGCGGCTCCAGCTTGGCGGCGGCGATGCCCTCGGCGACGGAGAAGGCGGTGGCGGCCGCGAAGCCGCGCTCCTGCATGGCGCGCGCCAGCCGCCGGGCGAAGCGCTCGTCGTCGTCGACGATCAGCAGGCTGCCCGCGGCGGCCACCTGGCTGCTGGCCGGCTGGGTGTTGCGGCTTTCGCTCTGCGGCATGGTCATGGAGACCGGTCCTTCGCTCTTGCCCCGCTATCCGCTTCAATCTGGGCTCTGGGCCAGCGAATCTCAACCAGGGCGCCGCCGGCGCGCCGCCCTTCGCCGGGCCTCTGCGGCAGGTTGCGGTACCGCAGCTCTCCGCCGAAGCGGCCGAGCAGGCTGCGGGCGATGAACACCCCGAGGCCGAGATGGCCGCTGCCGCCGCGCAGGTCGCGGGCTCCGGTGGAAACGAAGGGCGTGCCGAGCTCGCCGAGCACGGACTCGCTGAAACCTGGTCCGTCGTCGCTGAGCGCGATGGCGATCTCCACCGCGTCCCAGGAGAGCCGTGCAGTGACCCGGCTCGCGGCGAACTGCAGCGCGTTCTGGATCAGGGTGCCGAGGCCGTGGACCAGCTCCGGACTGCGCCAGACCAACGGCTCCGGCCCGCTGGCTTCTCCCGGCTTGTCGATGGCGAAGGCCGCCGCGCTGCCGCGGCGATAGGGCTCGGCGGCCATCTCGACCAGGGTGGTCAGCGGCACCCGGTCGTAGGGCGCGCCGCTGTCCTGCTTCGGGTCGGCGGTCAGCGCGGCGAGGATTTCCCGGCAGCGCTCCGCCTCTTCGCGCAGCAGCACGATGTCCTCGCGCAGAGGGTCGTCTCCGGCGACGGCGCGTTCCAGTTCCTTGCTGACCAGGGAGATGGTGGCGAGCGGCGAGCCCAGCTCATGCGCGGCGGCCGCCGCCAGGGAGCCGAGCGCGGAAAGCTGCTGCTCGCGGGCCAGCGCCGCCTGGGTCGCGGCGTAGGCCTCGGCGAGCTGGCGGCTCTGGCGCGCCAGGGAGAAGACGTAGAGCGCGGTGAAGACGATCGACAGCGCCAGCGCCAGCCAGATCCCGGCGCGATAGAGCGGCGGCAGCACCAGACCGTTGTCCAGCCAGGGTAGCGGCAGATGCCAGAAGGCGAGACCAGAGGCGGCGGCCACGGCGAGCAGCGCCAGCAAAGCCATGCTGCGCGGCGACAGCGAAGCTGCGGAAACCGCGACCGGAGCCAGCAGCAGCAGGGCGAAGGGATTGGCCAGTCCGCCGGTCAGGCCGAGCAGCACGGTGAGCTGCAGCAGGTCGAAGGCGAGATAGCCCGCGCCCTGACGTTCGCTCAGCCAGGTCCGCCCGCGGTGGGCGATCGAGGCGGTGAGGTTGACCGCCGCCAGGGCCAGCACGGCGGCGGCGCAGGGCACCACCGGCAGGGGAAAGTCGAGAAAGCCGGCGACGACGATCAGCGCTGCCGTTTGTCCCAGGATCGCGATCCAGCGGATTAAAACCAGGGTACGCAGCCGCAGGCGGGCGTCGGAACTGCCGAGGCTGGGTTCGATCGGCTGCATGGATCTCAGCATGGCCGAAGGCTGCGGAAAGGCAAGATGCGCGGCGGCACGCTAGAGCAAGATCGGATCACACTGAACCGGTTTGATCCGATCTTGCTCTAGGCGTCGAGCGCCCGCGCCGCGGCCCGCAGCAGGGGCAGAGCGGCGGCTCCGGCGATGCCGCTGCCCTGGGCAGACTGCAGCGCGGCCAGATGCGGCAGCTGCAGCGCTTCGAGCAGCCTCCGGGCGGCGATGTCGCCGCCGTCGCTGGCGGCACGGCAGTGGTCGAGCAGCCGGGGATCGAGCCTCCGCAGCGCCGCTCCGGCGGCGAGGCAGGTCAGACCGTCGAGCACCACCGGCAGGCGGGCCAGGCGGCAGGCCAGGATCGCGCCGGCGACGGCGGCCATCTCCAGCCCGCCGAAGCGGCGCAGCGCCTGCAGGGGGTCCTCGCTCGCCTGCCGGTGCCGCTCCAGCCCCTCGGCGAGCAGCCGGCTGTCGGCTTCGTGCTCGCTCCAGTCTTCGGCCGCGCCGCCGAGCAGTGCCGCCGCCAGGGCGCGCGCCGCAAGGTCGTTGCGCCAGCCGAAACCGCCGAGGACCATCAGATCGAAGCCCTCCTCCACGGTCATCATGCCGTAGGCCATGGCTCGCGCGCAGTCGGCCTCGCTCAAGGCCGGCCCGCTTGTGAAGTCGCCGCTCGGCTGCTCCAGCGCCAGCTCGTAGATCCGCAGGTCGGCGTCGAGCTCCGTGGCGATGCGGTTCAAGGCGGTCTTGCCGGCGACGGTATCCTCGACCCAGTCCTGCGTGCTCCAGGAAGGGGCGGGAAGCCGCGCGGCAACGCCGTGGTTGGCAGCGAAGACCGCGATCCGCGGCCGCTCGACGGCAGGCCTGGCGCGTCCCTGCCAGGCAGCCAGCCACTCGCCGTGCGCCGCCAGGGCCCCCAGCTCATCGCCCCGGTGGCGCAGCGCGGCGGCCCGCGTCGCGGCGGCGCCGGCGGCGTCCAGATCGGGACCCGGCAGGCGCGCGATCAGACCGCGGATTTCGTCGAAATTCGGTTCCTCACCGGTAGAATCGCTCATTGTCATCGGACCTTTCATTGCGCCGGGGAGCGAACTGCGCGAAGACCTAACCCAGACTTCGGCAACGGCAAAGCGATATGACGATGCAAACGGAAACGACGCGCTGGTGGTGGATTCGTCACGCGCCGGTGGACAGCGGCGGCCGGCTCTACGGCAATGCGGACTGGCCGGCCAACTGCGAGGACCCCGAGCTGTTCCGGGGCGTCGCGGCGATGCTGCCGCGCGAAGCCTACTGGGTGACCAGCCACCTGCAGCGCACCCACCAGACGGCGGCCGCCCTGAAGCGGCATATCCTGGAGGAATCCGCCGAACTCGACGCCCATCCCGAACAGGAGCCGCTGCTTGGCGAGCAATCCTTCGGGGAGTGGCAGGGCCGCAACCGCGAGGAGGTCCAGCGCGAGCGCGCCGCCGCCAACCGCTGGCACCGCTTCTGGCTGACGGCGGCGGAGGAAGTGCCGCCCGGCGGCGAGTCCTTTCTCGAGCTCTGCGCCCGGGTCAAGCAGGCGGTCGAGCGGATCTCGGCGGCGCGGCGCGGCCAGGACATCGTCGCCGTGGCCCACGGCGGCACCATTCGCGCGGCGCTCAGCCTGGCGCTCGACCTGGCGCCGGAACGCGCCCTGGCCTTCAGGATCGACAATGTCTCGCTGACCAGGATCGATCTGATTCACGGGCCCGCCGGCGGCCACGCGCCGCACCCCGACACGGTCTGGCGGGTCGAGCTCGTCAACTTTCCGCCGCAAATACCCGCTACATAACCGGATGAAGCGGGGCAGGCGCGTGTGCGGCGCCGGCTTCGCGCCGCGATTCAACCGAATTCAAGGGTCCGAGGCTGGCGGACCCACACCCACGGAGGATTTTCCCAAAATGTCAGTTTCTCTTACCCGCAAGGGCTTCTTTGCGATGCTTTTCGCCGCTTCGGCCGGTTTCGCCCTGGCCGGCGGCGCCCTGCCGGCCGCGGCCAACGACAAGGACGAGGCCGAGGAGCTGGTCGACAACGCCTATCACGTCGTCAACCAACTGCTGCAGGACGGCGAGTTCGAGGCGTTGCCGCGCTATCTGGAGAACGCCCAGGGCGTGATGATCTACCCGGCCCTGGTCAAGGGCGGCTTCATTATCGGCGGAGAAGGCGGCACGGGTCTGCTGATGGTGCGCGGCAGCGACGGCACCTGGAGCTCCCCAGCCTTCTATACCCTGGCGGCCGGCAGCATCGGCCTGCAGATCGGCGGCCAGGTCTCCAAGGCCGTGCTGACCATCATGAACGAAGGCGCCGTCGAGTCGATGATGAACGACGGCTTCAAGTTCGGCGGCGATATCTCGGTCGCGGTCGGGCCGATCGGCAAGGGGCTGGAGGCCTCGACCACCGGCAATTTCGACGAGGACGTCTATGTCTTCTCCAAGGCTGTCGGCCTGTTCGGAGGCGGCTCCCTTGAGGGCGCCGGCCTGTTCGAGGAGAACGCCTACAACTATGCGTACTATGGCAATACCGAAGCGACGCCCTATTCGATTCTCATCGACCGCCGTTTCTCCAACGTGCAGGCGGACCGTCTGCGCAGCGTGCTGCCGTAAGCTTTCCCGAACTTAGACCGGCCCCATCGACAGCGCCGCGTCTCCCTGAGTTCCCCGGGGGCGCGGCGCTGCGTCATTTCGCCCATATGGCGGCGCGGCAATCTCTGCTAGTTTTGATCCAGATCATATCGCGTAAAGCGCGGCCTGCGTTTAGTGCAGCGATCCGTTGAAGCGGGACGGGGAACTGGATCGAGTGCCTTGAGACACCCCTTGGCGAAAGAGATCGGCTTTACCTTGATCTTCAAGGTCGTGGCGCTGATTCTGATGTTCAGCTTCTTCTTCTCTCCCTCGGATCGCGTTTCGGTCGATGACCGAAGCATGGAGCGGACCTTGACGGAAACGCCGCCCGGCGTGGCCGATGCGCCGGCCAGCGGCGCGAGCCTGGGAGACTAGCCTTGGACGTCGTCGAACTTTCGCGGCTGCAGTTCGCCCTCACGGCGATGTATCACTTCATCTTCGTGCCGCTGACCTTGGGCCTCTCGATGATCCTGGCGATCATGGAAAGCGTCTACGTCATGACCGGGCGCGAGATCTGGCGCGACATGACGAAGTTCTGGGGCCTGCTGTTCGGCATCAACTTCGCCATGGGGGTGGCCACCGGCATCACCATGGAGTTTCAGTTCGGCACCAACTGGGCCTACTACGCCCACTATGTCGGCGACATCTTCGGCGTACCCCTTGCCGTCGAAGGGATGATGGCCTTCTTCCTGGAGGCCACCTTCGTCGGCCTGTTCTTCTTCGGCTGGGACAAGCTGTCGAAGGTCGGGCATCTGACCGTCACCTGGCTGCTCGCCGCCGGCGCCAGCTTTTCGGCGCTGTGGATCCTGATCGCCAACGGCTGGATGCAGAATCCCGTGGGCGCGCGCTTCAACGTCGATACCCTGCGCATGGAAGTGGTGTCCTTCGGCGAAGTGATCTTCAATCCCGTCGCCCAGGCGAAGTTCGTGCATACCATCTCGGCGGGCTACGTCACCGGCTCGGTCTTCGTGCTGGCGATCAGCGCCTATTACCTGCTGCGCCGCCGCAACGTCGCCTTCGCCCGGCGCTCCTTGACCGTGGCCGCCTCCTTCGGACTGGCCTCGGCGCTCTCGGTCGTGGTGCTGGGCGACGAGAGCGGTTACCTGGCCACAGATCATCAGCAGATGAAGCTCGCCTCCGTGGAGGGATTGTGGGAAACCGAGGAGGCGCCGGCACCCTTCACCATCTTCGGCCTGCCCTCCGTCGAGGACCGCGAGACCCACGCCAAGATCGAGGTGCCCTGGGCGCTCGGCATCATCGCCACGCGCAGCATCGACACTCCGGTGCTCGGGATCAACGATTTGGTCGAGCGCGCCAAGCGGCGGATCGGACAAGGCATGGTCGCCTACGGCGCGATGAAGGAATTGCGTATCAACCGCGACCAGCCGGCCTACGAAGCCGTGCTGGCGGCGAATGGCAAGTATCTCGGCTATGGGCTGCTGCTGAAGAAATACACCGACGATCCCTCCTCGGCGACGCCGGAGCAGATCGACAAGGCCGCTTGGGATACCGTGCCCGACGTGCCGGTGCTGTTCTGGTCGTTCCGCATCATGGTCGGGCTCGGCTTCTTCTTCATCGCGCTTTTCGCCGTCGCTTTCTATCTCTCCGCCAAGCGGCGGCTGGAGTCCTCGCGGCTGTTCCTGACCGTCGCCCTGTTCAGCCTGCCTACGCCGTGGATCGCCGCCCAGCTCGGCTGGATCGTCGCCGAGTACGGCCGCCAGCCCTGGGTGATCGAGGGGTTGCTGCCGACCTTCCTCGGGGTGTCCAGCATCAGCACCGGGCAGGTCTGGTTCTCGCTCACCGGCTTCGTGATCTTCTATACGGTGCTCTTCGTGGTCGATGTCTTCCTGATGCTCAAGTACGTGAAGCTCGGCCCGGACGGCTTCCTCGGCAAGCGGGCAGCGCCGCAGCCAGCGGCCGGCGAATAGGAGGCGGAGCATGCTGTTCGACTATGAAACCCTGCGGGTCATCTGGTGGCTGCTGCTCGGCGTCCTGCTGATCGGCTTCGCGGTGATGGACGGCTTCGACATGGGTGTCGCCATGCTGCTGCAGCTGATGACCGAGAGCGATACCGAGCGGCGCATCCTGATCAACTCGGTCGGCCCGGTGTGGGAAGGCAACCAGGTCTGGTTCATTCTCGGCGGCGGCGCGATCTTCGCCGCCTGGCCGCCGCTCTACGCCACCGCCTTCTCCGGCTTCTACATCGCCATGTTCCTGATCCTGGCGGCGCTGATCCTGCGCCCGGTCGGTTTCAAGTTCCGCAGCAAGCTGGAGGAGCCGCGCTGGCGCGCGACCTGGGACTGGGCGCTGTTCATCGGCGGAGCGGTGCCGGCGCTGATCTTCGGCGTCGCCGTCGGCAACGTGCTGCAAGGCGTGCCCTTCCACTTCAACGAGGACCTGCTGCCGGTCTACGAGGGCGGCTTCTTCGGCCTGCTCAATCCCTTCGCCCTGCTCTGCGGCCTGCTCAGCGTCAGCCTGCTGCTGACCCAGGGCGCCGCCTATCTCGCGATCAAGACCGAGGCGCCGCTCCGCGATCGCGCGGCGCGCTGGGTGCTGCGCGGCGGCGCGGTGTCCACGCTGCTGTTCGCCCTCGGCGGCGTCTGGCTGGCGCTCGGCATCGCCGGCTATGCCATCTCCGGAGAGATCGACGTCAACGGCCCCTCGAACCCGCTGGTCAAGCAGGTGGTGCAGGAGGACGGCGCCTGGCTGCGCAACTACGGCGCCCAGCCCTGGACGCTGCTCGCGCCGCTGCTCGGCTTCGCCGGACTGCTGGGCGCCATGGTCCTGGCGCTGCTGCGCCGGCCGATGAGCGCCTTTATCGCCTCCTCGGTAGCAATTTTCGGCGTGATCTCCACGGTCGGACTGTCGATGTTTCCCTTCATCCTGCCCTCCTCCACTGAGCCGGGCAGCAGCATCACGGTCTGGGACGGCTCCTCGAGCCATCTGACCCTGCAGGTCATGCTGATCGCCACGGCGATCTTCATGCCGATCGTCATCGCTTACACTTCCTGGGTCTTCCGCGTGCTGCGCGGGCCGGTGACCGAGGAAAGCGTCAGCGGCAACGACCAGGCCTACTGAGAAAGGAGCCGACGCATGTGGTACTTCGCTTGGATTCTCGGAACCGGTCTTGCTTGCGCCTTCGCCATCCTCAACGCCATGTGGCTCGAGATCGACGAGGACGATACAGCGCGCCGGGAGCGCGAAAAGGCGTCCTGAGGTCCGCTTAAACCCAACGGAGTTTCCATGTTGCCCAAGAGCCTGCCGGGCCGTATTGGCCTCGGCGTTACCGTGTTTCTGTTGCTTGCCGCGGCGGCGTTGTTCGCCTGGTCGCGCTTCGACCAGGGGGGCAAGGAGGCGATCGGCCAGGCCGCCATCGGCGGCCCCTTCGAACTGGTCGACCAGAACGGCGTCCCCCGGAGCGAGCAGGACTTCCGTGGCCGCTACATGCTGGTCTACTTCGGCTACACCTACTGCCCCGACATCTGCCCGACCACCCTGGCGACGATGTCACGGGGGCTGGAGGCGCTGGCCGAACGTGCGCCCGAGAAGGCAGAGGCAGTGGTACCGATCTTCATCACCGTCGATCCGCAGCGCGACGACGTCGAAGCCATGACCGGCTACGTGCCGCATTTCCACGACCGCCTGGTCGGCCTGACCGGCACCCAGGAGCAGGTCGCCGCCGCGGCCAAGGAATACCGGATCTACTACAGCAAGGTCGAGGAGGAGGGCGGCGACCCCGAGGGCTACCTGATGGACCATTCCTCCTTCATCTACCTGATCGGACCGGAGGGAAGCTACGTCACCCACTTCGGCCACGACGCGACGGTCGAGGATATCGCCGCCGGCCTGGAAGAACGGGTTCAGCCCCAGGGTTAACTGTAGGGCCAGAAGATCTGGCTGCTGTCCTTGAAGGCCTTGAACTCCAGGGCGTTGCCGGCGGGATCTCGGAAGAACATCGTCGCCTGCTCCCCGACCTGACCCTGGAAGCGGACATGCGGCTCGATCACGAAGGCGGTCTCGGCGGCTTTCAGGCGCTCGGCCAGGTTCTCCCAGACTTCCCACTCCAGGATCGCGCCGAAGTGGCGTACCGGAACCTGATCGCCATCGACGGCGTTGGTCTTGGCGGCGCCGGTTTCCTCGGGTTTGAGATGGGCGGTGATCTGGTGGCCGAAGAAGTTGAAATCGATCCAGTGTGCTGTCTCACGACCGACGGCGCAGCCGAGAAGTCCCGCGTAGAAGGCGCGGGCGGCCGGCAGGTCGTCGACCGGAAAGGCGAGGTGGAAAGGCGGGGCGGCTGTCGTCATGGGGCCTCCGGGGGCTTCGCCCCTTTCTGCTTGTAGTTGACCAGGGCGAGGCCGGCGAGCACCAGCAGGGCGGCGACCAGCAGCCAGGCACTATGTCGTTCGGAAAAGAAGATCATGCCCCAGAGGATGCCGGTCAAGGTGACGATGTATCCGACCTGGCTGAAAAACACTGCGCCGCCAGTGCGCAGCAGCTCCAGCATGATGACATAGGCCATCGAGGAAACGCAGATCTGGGCCAGGACCGAGAGGTCGGAGACCAGCGGCTGGCTGCCGATCCAGTAGAAGCTGCCGCTGCCCAGGGCGGCCGGGAAGAGCAGCGCCGCGGCCGCGGCCGCGATCCCGGCGGCAAGCACCAGCGAGGGGCTGTTCGGCGGCCGGGCCGCTGCGGCGTAGATGCTGTTGATCGAGTAGAACAGCGGCGTGACGAAGCCGAGCAGGGTCCAGGGCAGCATCTCCGGCGCCGGCAGGCTGCCGCGCGGCAGCAGGATGCAGAGCGCACCGGCCAGACCCAGCGCCAGCCCCGCGAGCCGCAAAGCCGACAAGCGCTCCATACCCAGCCCCAGGGCCATCAGGTAGGTCATCATCGGCGCCGTGGTGATCAGGATCGCCATCAGCCCGGCGGGCACGTGTTTGACCACGAAGTAGAAGTTCACCGTCGGGATGGCGATGCCGAGAAAGCCGGCGATGACGCAGTAGAGTGCCAGCCGGCGGGTCAGGCGGGGCCTGAGACCGCGCAGACGGCAGGTCAGCGACAGCACCGCCGCCGCGCCGGCCATCTGCCAGAAGGCGTAGCCGAGCGGCGGGGTTCCCGCCTCCATGGCCAGCTTGCTGATCGAAAAAGTCGACCCCCAGAGCGTGCCGAGCGCCAGCAGCAGGGCGAAGGGCAGCCAGGGTCTGTTAGTCGGCGCGCGGTCTGGGGAAGCGGTCAAGAGCGGCTCTCGGCAGGAAAAGGACCCAGCCGGTATAGGGCGCTGCCATGCGCCTGACTATCCGGAATGCCGCACAGGACCGTAAAGCCTGCACAAGCTTCGGATATTTCGCTGCATGGAGCCGGGCTATACAGCCGGACCATGACAGTGCCTATGATAATCCATGCGGAGTGAAACCATGTCCGGACTGAAGGAACGCAGCACAGCGGCACGGCCGCGGCAGCTGGCCGCCGTCGAGACGGTCTGCCGTGCCATCGAAACCGAGATCGAGGAGGGCGACGGCGCCCGCCAGACCTTGGCGGAGCTGGCCGCCGAGGTGGAGATGAGCCCCTGGCACCTGCAGCGGGTGTTCAAGCGGATTCTCGGGGTCAGCCCCCGCGAGTACGCCGAGGCGCGCCGCGCCGAACGCTTCCGCAGCGAGCTGAAGCAGGGCTCCTCGGTGGCCCAGGCGACCTATGGCGCCGGCTACGGCTCGTCCTCGCGGGTTTACGAGAACAGCGACCGCACCCTGGGCATGACCCCGGCGTCCTACGCCAAGGGCGGCAAGGGCGCGCGGATCGTCTATTCCTTCGCCGATTCGCCGCTCGGCCGGCTGCTGGTCGCGGCCACCGGCAAGGGGCTTTGCTTCCTCTGCCTCGGCGAGGAGGACGCGCCGCTGATCGCCGCCTTGAAGAGAGAGTATCCCGCCGCCGAGTCGATCGAGCGCGACGACGCTGCGATCGCCGATTCCCTGGAGGTGCTGATGGCCTATCTGGAAGGCGAGACGCCCAATCTCGACCTGCCGCTGGACGTGCGCGCCACAGCTTTCCAGCGCCGAGTGTGGAGCGAATTGATCGCCATTCCCTACGGCGAGACCCGGACCTACTCGGAGATCGCCGAACTGCTCGATCTGCCGCGCGGCCAGCGCGCGGTGGCGCGGGCCTGCGCCACCAATCCGGTCTCCCTGGTCGTGCCCTGCCACCGGGTGCTGCGCGAGGACGGCGGACTCGGCGGCTACCGTTGGGGTCTGCAGCGCAAGCGGAGCCTGTTGCAGCACGAGGCCGAGGGAAGCGAAGCCTAGCTCCCGCTTGCCGCCCTATCCGGGGCTGTCTAACCTTCGGCCGAGACACCCCGGCCGAAGGAGCCAGACCGCTGCCGCTTCCGGGTTTATCCTCACGTCTGTTCTCGCTCGGCCTGCGGGCTCTGCCGCAGAGCACGGCGCTGCGGCTGCGTCACCGGCTGTCCTGGCGCGCCGGAGAGCCGGAGCTGCGGCTGGTTCCCGCGCTCTGCGATCCCCGGCGGCTGGCCCTCGATGTCGGCGCCAACCTAGGCCTCTACAGCGCCGTGATGCGCAGACACGCCAGACTCTGCCACGCCTTCGAGCCGAACCCCGACTACGCCTGGGTGTATCGCCGGGTGCTCGGCGAGGTGATCCTGCATTGCGTGGCGCTGTCGGACAAAGCGGGACGGGAGGTCTTCCGCATCCCCCTGGTCGACGAGGTCGCCTACGCCGGCTGGGGGACCCTGGAGCCGACGCCGCTGTTCGAAGGCCGCGAGACCCGGGACTTCGAGGTCGAGCTGGCGCGGCTCGACGATCTCGGCCTCGATCCCGTGGGACTGATCAAGATCGACGTCGAGGGCCATGAACTGGCGGTGCTGCGCGGCGGCCGCCAGACGATCCGCCGCGACCGCCCGGCGATCCTGCTGGAATCCGAGGAACGGCACCGCCCCGGCGTGCTGGAGGAGCTTTTCGCCTGGATGGCGGAGGCGGGCTACCAGGGCTTTGTCCTGCGCGGCGGAAAGCTGACCCCTCTGGCCGAGTTCGATCCGGCGCGCGATCAGGCGGTCGCTGCGGATGGCAGCTTCGGAGGCCGCATCCTCAGCGCGGACTACCTGCGCAACTTCCTGTTCCTGGCCGCGCCGGAACAGGCCGCGCGTCTTGGAATTGCCTTGGTCTGAGGCTTGCTCCGGCGCGGGGCCCCTCGCTATAGCAGAAGCATGTCACGGCAGCTGCGACGCGAAGACCTGGACGGCGGGATGCTGGAGCTCGGCGGCCGCGCGGTACCGCTGGTCTGCAGGGTGTCGCCGCGGGCGCGGCGCATCACCCTGCGGATCGACGCCAGGAGCGGCGGCGTGCAGCTCACCCTGCCGCGCGGCGTGTCACGGGCCGAGGGGCTGGCCTTCGCGGAGTCGCAGCGGAGCTGGCTGCTGCGCCGTCTATCCGATCTGCCGCAGCCGGTGCGCTTCGCCGAGGAAGCGGAAATCCCGATCCTGGGAAGCCTGCATCGCATCCGCTCCGCGCCCGAGGCACGGCGCGGCGTCTGGCGGGAGGACGGCGCGCTCTGGGTCTCGGGGCGGCCGGAGTTCCTTCCCCGGCGGGTCCAGGACTATCTGAAACGCGAGGCCAGGCAGGAGATCGCCGCCCGCGCCAAGGCCAAGGCGGAGGCGCTGCCGCCAAACGCCCGGCCGCTCGGCCGGGTGATTCTGCGCGACACCCGCAGCCGCTGGGGCAGCTGCGCCCACTCCGGCGATCTGAGCTTTTCCTGGCGGCTGATCTTGGCGCCGGAAGCGGTGCTCGACTATGTGGTCGCCCATGAGGTGGCGCATCTCGCCGAGATGAACCACGGCCCGGCCTTCTGGCGGCTGGTCGGGCAGCTGACCGGGTGCGTCAAGCAGCCCAAGGCCTGGCTGCGGCGCGAGGGCGCCGGGCTGCATCGCTACGGGGCTTAGATCTTCTTGCCCGGCACCCAGACGTAGCCGTCGCGGTCGACCAGATAGCATTCGCGCAGGCCGTGCGGTTTGTCGGCGGCGCTCTGCAGTACGTCGAAGCCGGCCTTCAGCGCGCGTTTCTCCGCCGCGTCGGGATCGATGCCGTAGAGCCGGAACTCCGCCCCGGCGCCGCGGACCGCGCCGTCGCCGGTCAGCGCCAGCAGGGGATTGGCGTGATAGGTGTGGTCGCTGTGCAGCATCCATTCCTGGCCGCCGTGGCGCAGCACCGCGAAGTCGGCATCGCCGTAGACCAGCTCGACGCCAAGCACCTCGAGGAAGAAGGGTAAGGAGGCGGCCGCGTCGCGGACCAGCAGGTTGATACCCATGCCCTTCAGGCTGTGGCCGTAGTCCGGCGCGGACATCCAGCTATCGGCAGCTCCCATGTCACTTTCCCTCGGCTCGCCGCACCGCGCTCGGCTTGGCTTTGTTCCTGGTGAAAGACTATAAGCGGGGGCTGGAAGGCCTGATATCTCCTTCCGCCGCCTTCTGACCTTTGGCCGACATGCCCCGCCGTCCAGATTCGCCTCTTGTCGTCATTCTGCTGACCGCCTGCATCGCCTTCCAGGCGATCTCGACGGACCTCTACCTGCCGTCGCTGCCGTCGATCGGCGCCGATCTCGGGGCACCCAGCTCGGCGGTCCAGCTCACCCTCTCCAGCTTTCTCGCCGGCATGGCCGGCGGCATGCTTTTCTACGGGCCGCTGTCGGACCGCTTCGGCCGGCGGCCGGTGCTGATCGCCGGAATCGCGCTCTATGTGCTGGCGACCGCGGTCTGCCTGGTCTCGCCCAGCATCGAGCCTTTGATCGGCGCGCGCTTTGTCCAGGGCTTGGGCGCCTGCGCCGGCCCGGTGCTCGGCCGCGCCGTGGTGCGCGACGTCTTCGGGGCGGAGCGGGCCGCCAAGGCGCTGTCCTACATGTCCATGGCGATGGCCCTGGCGCCGGCCATCGGTCCGATTCTCGGCGGCTACCTGGAGGTCGCTTTCGGCTGGCGCGCCGCCTTCGTCGTGCTGCTGACCTTCTCCGGGCTCTGTCTCGCAGGGCTGATCTTCATCCTGCCGGAGACCAACGCCGACAAGCTGGCCAGCGCGACGCGGCTCGGTCCGCTGCTGCGCAACTACCGGGCGCTGTTGTCGCACCGGGTCTATTGCGGCTACGTGCTCTGCGCCAGCTTCGGATACTCCGGCATCTTCATCTACATCTCCGGCTCGTCCTTCGTGCTGATCGACGGGCTCGGCCTGCCGCCGGACCTCTACGGCTACTGCTTCGCCGCGGCGGTCGCCGGCTACATGGCCGGCGCCTTCGCCTCGGCCCGCCTGAACAAGCGCTGGTCCCAGGATCGGCTGATCGCCAACGGCATGATCGTCGGGATTGTCTCCGGGCTTCTGGCCGCCGGCCTCGCCTTCGCCGGAGTCCATACGGTGGCCAGCGTGGTCGCGCCCTTCGCCTTCTTTCTCGCAGGTTGCGGACTGATCCTGCCCAACTCCATCGCCGGCTCCCTGGGCCCCTTCCCGCGGATCGCCGGCAGCGCCTCGGCGCTGCTCGGCTTTGCGCAGATGCTGGTCGCCTCGGGGGTGGGGTTCTGCGTCGGACTGCTGCAGGACGGCACGCCGCGCGCCATGGGCGCCCTGCTGCTGGCCGTGGGGCTGGCCGGCGGCTTGTCCTATCTGATGCTGGTGCGCGGCGGCAAGGCCGCGCAGCGCGGCGGCGCTTAACGCTCCCGCTCGCCGCCGGAAGGCGGCAGCCGCTCGATCGCCTCGTTGTCGCCCTGGCCACCGCCGCCGCCGCCGCCGAGAATCTTGTCGAGCAGGCGGCCGATCACGCTGTCCTTGCCTTGGCCGCCCCCCTGGTTGCCGCCCGATGGCTGTGCCTGCGGCTGGCGTTCCGGCTGCGCGCCGCCGCCCGGATCGGGCAGAGCGGCGACCGGCACGCCCTCGGAGGCGCGCGAGAGGATATTCGCCCAGAGCCGGGCCGGCAGGCCGCCGCCGGTCACGGAGTCCATCGGCGTGTTGTCGTCGTTGCCCAGCCAGACGCCACCGACGTAGTTTCCGGTGAAGCCGATGAACCAGGCATCGCGGAAATCCTGGCTGGTCCCGGTCTTGCCGGCCATCGGGCGGCCGATGGCGGCGCCTTTTCCGGTCCCCCAGGTGGTGACGGCAGTCATCAGGTTGTTGATCTGGGACACCTCGCGCGGCTGCACCAGACGGCCGGGGCCGCCGCCGGAGCGGCCATAGAGGACGTTGCCCTGCTTGTCGCGAATTTCCGTGATGCCGAAGGGGTACACGCCGCGCCCTCCATTGGCGAGCACGGCATAGGCAGAGGTGAGCTCGAGCAGCGAAACTTCGGAGACGCCAAGCGACAGCGCCGGGGTTTCGTCGAGCGGCGAAGAGATGCCGAGCCGCTTGGCGGTCGCCGCGACCCGGGCGGGGCCGAACTCGTCGGTCAGCCGCGCCGAAACCGAGTTCATCGAGCGGGCGAAGGCGTCGCGCAGCGTCACCTCGCCGAAGTAACGGTCGTTGTAATTGCCGGGCGACCAGCCGTCGATCTCGACCGGCCCGTCGACGACACGGCTATCCGGCGTATACCCGGCCTCCAGCGCCGTCAGGAAGACGAAGAGCTTGAAGGCGGAGCCAGGCTGACGCTGGGCCTGGGTGGCGCGGTTGAACTGGCTTTTGGCGTAGTTCTGCCCGCCGACCATGGCGAGCAGCGCGCCGCCGGGGTCCATCAGCACCACCGCGGCTTCCCCGGCGTCGCTTTCGCTCGCCTCGCCCTCCAGCATCTCCGCCGCTTCGGTCTCGGCGATCTGCTGCAGCCGGCTGTCCAGCGTGGTCTTGATCACGATATCGCGGTCGACCCGGCCGATGAAGTCCTCGACCTGGGCCAGCACCCAGTCGGAGAAATGGCGGGCGCGCCAGCGCACCGTGGTCTTGCCGCGCTCGCGGGTCTCGATCGCGTAGTCAGCCTGGCGGCGGGTGATGAAACCGGCGTCGACCATGGTGTCGAGTACCACGCGGGTGCGCGATTCGGCGGCATCCTCGCCGCGCGAGGGGCTGTAGCGCGAGGGCGCCTTCAGCAGCCCGGCGAGCAGTGCGGATTCATAGAGATTGACCTCGGCGGCCGGCTTGCCGAAGTAGCGCCGGGCGGCAGCGTCGACGCCATAGGTTCCGGCGCCGAGATAGACCCGGTTGAGGTAGAGCGAGAGGATTTCGTCCTTTCCGAATTCCACCTCCAGCCAAAAGGCGAGCAGCACCTCCTGCACCTTGCGGCGCAGGGTGCGCTCCGGCGTCAGGAAGAGGATCTTGGCGAGCTGTTGGGTGATGGTCGATCCGCCCTGCACCACTGCGCCTTCGCGGACATTGGCCCACATCGCGCGGAGCAGGCCGAAGGGGTCGACGCCGGGGTGCGCATAGAAGCGCCGGTCCTCGACCGCCAGCACGGCGTCCGGCAGGGTGCTCGGTAGGCTGTCCACGGTGACGCTGTCGCCGTAGAGGTCGCCGAAGCTGGCAATCTGGCTGTCGTCGGCGGCCAGCAGGGTGATCCCCGGCCGCCGGGTTTCCTGTGCCAGGCTGCGCACGTCGGGCAGGTCGTAGGCGTAGAAGGCGACCAGCGCGGTAAGCGCGACCAGGCCCCAGATGCAGACGATCAGGCCCCAGGTCGCGATCCGCCGCGCGAGGCCGCGCGGCGCGCCCTGTTGCGGCGTGCTCCGGGCCTTGCCGGCAGGGCGCTTGCGCGCGCTTGCCGGCTTAGCTTTCCTGCGCCTTTTCGGGGGCCCGCCGCCCGGTAGAGATTTCCCGCCCATGCTCTGCCTGATAGTGGATTCGACCCTGGAGCGCCAGCCTCCAGCGCGCTCCCAAGCATGACATATCTACGACGGATTGGGGGGAAATGGGGCAGCAACGTGGTAAATAGAGGCGGCTGGGATCGAGGAGGAGGACTCCGGGTATGAGGATCGAGGTGCGCGACGCCACGGCCGCCGACGCCGCGGCAGTGGTCGCCATGTGGCATCGCCTGACCGAGGACGAGGGCGGCGAGGCCTCGGGCTTCACCGAGGCGATCTTCCTGCGCGACGGCATCGGTCCGGAGGCCGCCTTTTCCTGCCTGATCGCCGAAGCGGCCGAAGTCGGCGGCGGGCGCCGCCTCGCCGGCTATCTCACCATGCTGCCGCATTACGACAGCGATGCCCTGGTGCGCGGCAGCCATGTCTGCGACCTCTACACCGAGCGCGGCTATCGCAGGCAGGGCGTGGCCCGCGCCCTGCTCGGCGAGGCGGCGCGGCGCACCGCGGCGCGCGGCGGCGTGTTCCTGACCTGGAACGTGCTGGCCAAGAACCAACGCGCGATCGCCGCCTACCGGCGTCTCGGCAGGGTCTGGGACAACCTGCTGATCTGCAGCGCCGAGGGCGGGAAGTTCGCGGCCTTGCTCAAGGCCTAGCCGCCGCCGGGTTTGTCCCTGGGGGCCCCTTGGGGGGCCTTGCATTCCCATGGCGCCGCCGCTATAACCGCGCCTTCCAACTGGGTGGACCGGGCCGAGAGGCATGCCTGGCCGCCGAAAAAGCTGACCCGTCAGCACGACGAAAGGATGAGCAAAATGCCGAAAATGAAGACCAAGGCGAGCGCCAAGAAGCGCTTCAAGATTTCGGGCTCCGGAAAGGTCCGGGTGCCCTTCGCCTACAAGCGGCACATGCTGCGCCGGCGCCCCCAGAAGATGAAGCGGGCGACGCGGGGGTTCAAGACCCTCTGCGCCGCCGACACGCGCATCGTCAAGCGCCACTTCCTTCCCAACGGTTAGCGCGGAGGAGCACAGCTATGTCTCGCGTCAAGAGTGGCACGACCGGTATTGCCCGCCACAAGAAGGTCATCAAGCGCGCCAAGGGCTATCAGGGCCGCAACAACAACGTCTATCGCGTCGCCGTCGAAAAGGTCGAGAAGGGCCTGCAGTACGCCTACCGCGACCGCCGGGCGAAGAAGCGCAGCTTCCGTTCCCTGTGGATCCAGCGGATCAACGCCGGCGCCCGCCAGTACGGCCTGACCTATTCCCAGTTTATGAACGGCATGCGTCTCGCCGGTATCGAGCTCGACCGCAAGGTGCTCTCCGATCTCGCCATCCGCGAGCCGGAAGCCTTCAAGTCGCTCGCCGAGCAGGCGCAGTCGGCTCTCGACAGCAAGAGCTGATCCAGAGCCGTTTCCGAGGGTCATATCCCCTGTAGCCGCGGCCGGAGCCTCCTTCGGTCCGGCCCGCGCTCCGGGGAACCCCCGGAGGCAGGGCCCGGACGCAAGGGGGATAGGCCGGAACGCATGGAAGACCTGGATAAGCTGAAGGACGACTTGGTGGCCGCGGCCGCCGGCGCCGCCGACATGGCGGCGTTGGAGGACCTGCGCGTCTCCGCCCTGGGCAAGAAAGGGCGGGTGACCGCCCAGATGAAGACCCTGGGGCAGCTCGACCCGGACGCCCGCAAGGCGGCCGGTCAGGCCCTCAACCGGGTCAAGGATGCGGTCAACGCCGCCATCGAGGCGCGCCGCGCCGAACTGGAATCCGCTGAGCTGAACGCCAAGCTGGAGCAGGAGCGGATCGACGTCACCCTGCCGCCGCGGCCCTTCAGCGTCGGGCGCATCCATCCGATCAGCCAGACCGTCGAGGAACTGGTCGCGATCTTCGGCGAGATGGGCTTTTCCGTCGAGGAAGGCCCGCATATCGAGGACGACTTCCACAACTTCACCGCGCTCAACATCCCGCCGGAGCATCCGGCGCGGCAGGAGCACGACACCTTCTATCTGCAGACCAAGGCTGACGGCAGCCGCCCGGTGCTGCGCACCCACACCTCGCCGGTGCAGATCCGCACCATGCAGGCGGTCGCGCCGCCGATCCGCATCGTCGTTCCGGGACGCACCTTCCGCGCCGATTCCGACGCCACCCACAGCCCGATGTTCCATCAGCTCGAAGGGCTGGTGATCGACGAGAAGACCCACATGGGCCATCTCAAGGGCACCCTGATCGAGTTCGCCCGCACTTTCTTCGGCATCGACGACCTGCCAGTGCGTTTCCGGCCGAGCTACTTCCCCTTCACCGAGCCCAGCGCCGAGGTCGATATCGGCTGCGCGCGCGAAGGCGGTCAGCTCAAGATCGGCCCGGGACGCGACTGGCTGGAGGTGCTGGGCAGCGGCATGGTCCACCCCAAGGTGCTGGAAAACTGCGGCATCGATTCCAGCAGGTACCAGGGCTACGCCTTCGGCATGGGGATCGAGCGCCTGGCGATGCTGAAGTACGGCATCCCCGACCTGCGCACCTTCTACGACAGCGATCTGCGCTGGCTGCGCCACTACGGCTTCGTGCCGCTCGAGGCGCCCTCTCTGGTGCGGGGGTTGTAGGCGATGAAATTCACTTTGAGCTGGCTGAAAGACCACCTGGAGACCGAGGCCTCCCTCGCGGAGATCGCGGCCAGGCTGTCGATGATCGGGCTGGAAGTCGAGGGCGTCGAGGACAGGTCCAAGGAGCTCGCCCCCTTCACCGTCGCCTACGTCAAGGAGGCGAAGCAGCACCCCAACGCCGACCGGCTGCGGGTCTGTCTCGTCGATACCGGCAGCGAAACAGTCCAGGTGGTCTGCGGCGCGCCCAACGCGCGGACCGGCATGTACGGCGTCTTCGCGCCGGTCGGCGTTCATGTGCCGGGCACCGGCATCGATCTGAAGGCCGGCGAGATCCGCGGCGAGAAGTCCAACGGCATGCTGGTCTCCGAGCGGGAGATGGGCCTGTCCGACGACCACGAGGGGATCATCGACCTGGAGGCCTCCGGGATCGAGGAGCTGCCGCCGCTGGGCACGCCCTTCGCGGCGGTCATGGGCCTCGACGATCCCGTCATCGACGTCGGCATCACCCCGAACCGCGGCGATTGCCTCTCGGTGCGCGGCATCGCCCGCGACCTGGCCGCCGCCGGGCTCGGCAAGCTGAAGCCGCTGCAGGCGCCCAAGGTCGAGGGGAGCTTCGACTCGCCGCTCACGTGGCGGCGCGATCTGCCGGACGACCGTCAGGACGCCTGCCCCTACGTTGCCGGGCGCTATTTCAAAGGCGTGACCAACGCTCCCAGCCCGAAGTGGATGCAGCGCCGCCTGACCGCCATAGGCCTGCGGCCGATCTCGGCGCTGGTCGATATCACCAACTACGTGACCTACGATCTCGGCCGGCCGCTGCACGTTTTCGACGCCGACAAGGTTACGGGCGATCCGACCATGCGGATGGCGCGGGACGGCGAGGTGATTCTCGCCCTCGACGAGCGGACCTACACCCTCTCGCCGGAGATGGTGGTGATCGCGGACGAAACCCGGGTCGAGGGCATCGGCGGCGTGATGGGCGGCGAGCTTTCCGGCTGCACCGCCGAGACGACCAACGTCTTCCTCGAGGTGGCGCTGTTCGATCCGGTGATGGTCGCCACCACCGGCCGGACGCTCGGCATCCTCTCCGACGCCCGCTACCGCTTCGAGCGCGGCCTCGATCCGCAGTCGGCGGTCTGGGGCGTCGAGGTGGCGGCCCGCCTGGTGCAGGAGCTCTGCGGCGGCGAAGTCAGCCATACGGTCTCCGCCGGCGAAGTTCCCGATCCGGCCCGCGAGATCGAACTGCGCGTCAACCGCTGCCTGACCCTGGGCGGCATCGACGTTGCCAAGGCCGAACAGATCCGCATCCTCGGCGACCTCGGCTTCGGGGTCGAGGATAGGGGAGAGACCCTGCTCTGCACGACGCCGTCCTGGCGCCCCGACGTCGAGGGCGAGGCCTGTCTGGTCGAGGAGGTGCTGCGCATCCACGGCTACGACAAGTTGCCGCAGACCCCGCTGGAGCTCGATACAACCCTGCCGCTGCCGGCGCTGACCCTGCGTCAGCGCCGGGTCTCCGCGGCGCGCACGGCGCTCTGCTGGTCGGGGCTGGACGAGGCGGTGACCTTCTCCTTCCTGGCGAGCCCCGTGGCCGAGCTGTTCGGCGGCGTGCCCGAGAGCCTGCGGCTCGACAATCCGATCTCCAGCGATCTCGATGTGATGCGCCCCTCGGTGTTGCCCAACCTGATCCAGGCGGCGGTGCGCGCCGCCGACAAGGGGCTCGGCGACGCCGGAATCTTCGAGGTCGCGCCCTATTACCTGGACGACACGCCAGAAGGGCAGGTGCTGGTCGCCACGGCGCTGCGCACGGGCATGACCGGACCGCGCAACTGGGCGGACAAGCCGCGCCCGGTCGATGCCTTCGACGCCAAGGCCGATGCCCTGCGCGTGCTGGAGGCCTGCGGCGCGCCGGTCGAGAACCTGCAGGTGACCGAGGATGCGCCGGCCTGGTACCACCCCGGCCGCTCGGGCGTGCTGCGGCTCGGACCCAAGGTGCTGGCCCGCTTCGGCGAGCTGCATCCGGGCGTGCTGCGGCGCATGGAGCTGAAGGGCCGGGCGGCGGCCTGCGAGGTCTTCCTCGAGGAGATCCCAGAGCCGAAGAAGAAGGACGGCAAGCTGAAGCCGGCGCTGGAACTCTCGCCCTTCCAGCCGATCGAGCGCGACTTCGCCTTCGTGGTCGATGTCGGGGTGAGCGCGGAGAAGCTGATCCGCGCCGCCAAGGGCGCCGACAAGGAACTCGTCACCCGGGTCGATCTCTTCGACCTCTATCAGGGCAAGGGCGTCGCCCAGGGCAAGAAGTCCCTGGCCATCGCCGTGACCCTGCAGCCGCGCGAGAAGACCTTCACCGACGAGGACCTCGAGGCGATCTCGAAGAAGATCGTCGCCCAGGTCGAAAAGGCGACCGGCGGCACGCTCAGGAGCTAGTCTCCGGGGAAGCTAATCCTCCAGGGAAAAGTCGATGGTCGAGACGACGCGGACCTTCTTGTAAAGCTGCGCCGGTTCGTAGATGCCCGGCGCGTCGTCGCGCGGCAGGATCTGGAACACCCCCTGGTTGGCGACCCGGATGCCGCCCACGGCGGCCCCGGAGTCCGCGGCGAACTGCTCGGCGCCCTGGCGCGCGTTGGCCGTGGCCTCGGCGATCATCTCCGGCTTGATAGCGGTCAGCTCCGTGAACAGGAAGCTCGGCCCGGTGGTCGGGCTGTAGTTGTTGGGGTCGTTGCCCAGCACCACGCCCTGGCTGACCAGGCGCCCGAGCCCGCCGCTCAGTTCGGCCACGGCGTCGACCTCGGTGGAGCGCAGCACGATGGTCTGCGAGGCGATGAAGCGCGGCCCGCTCAAGGGACCGGAGTTGTAGACCTGGGCTTGGCGGTCGGTGACCCGCAGATCCTGGGGCTCGATCTCCTCCTCGCCGAAGCCCGCCTCGGTCAGGAAGTCCTCGATCAGCGCGGCGTTGCGTTCCAGGTCGCGCTGCACCTCGACAAGGTCGTCGCCGCCGACGACGAAGGACAAGGGCCAGATCGCCAGGTCGGCCTTGACCTCGCGCTCGGAGATGCCCTTGACCGAAACGTAGCGGTCGGCGGTGCCGTGGGCGCGCAGCCCCTCGGCGACGAACCAGCCAGCCAGGCCCATCCCGATCGCGAGCAGCAAGGCGGCGGGCAGGAAAACGCCGTAGCGGTCTTTGAGGTCGGACATGGAGAAGATCCCCGATGAGGTTGCACCCGCGCCGAGCCTGCCCCGGATTCAAGGCGGAACTGGGGCGAAGAGGGGGTTAGGTTTCGACCCTCACGAGAGGCCAGGTTGCCGGCCAGTTCTTTGTCCACATTCGCGCCCGGTAATAGGCGAGGAGGGAGTAGTTCCAGCCTCGTGCCCAGGCTCAGTGACGCTCCGGTCGAAGTACACCAGATCGAGCTCGGTCAACGGCGAGCAAGGCGACGGGTAGCCCGTGCGCCGCCAGGCCCTCCAGCTCCGCCAGCAGGTTGTGCTGCGTGCCGATCTGCTCCTCAGCATAGGGTTCCTCACTTAAAGGAGAGGGCTCCAAGGTAGCTTTGCAGATCGGAGAGGGAGATTGATCGCTCTCCCTTGTGGCAGAACACGCCGTTCAATGCGTACTTGTATCCCTGCTCTCGAGGCTCCTCATAGAGATAGAAGCCGATGCAGTTACCAAAGGGAAGGTGGAAAGTGATGTAATTCAAACGTCCTGCTTGCTTGACCTCGGACCAGTCTGTCGCCTCCGCCATCCAGAAAAAGCGGTCCTCGAAGTGCGCTCTCAGTGGCAGCTGCAGTTCCGGATCGACATAGCTTCGTAGCCCAGATACGGCGAGCTCCAAGTTTCGGAAGACCTCGTCGTGCTCTCCATACACGCCGTAGTAGTCGAACTGACCCCGGGAGTCCGCCCCGGGCTCATTCTCCAGCGTTTCGCAAGTCATTCCGGCGAAGTCATCCAGAATCAGCCGCGATTCTGAGCAGTCTATTTTCTCGACCGCTGCGAGCGCAGGTGTCGCGAGGCTTCCGAGGACCAAGATTGAACCTAGGGCTCGCCGGAAGGTTCTCTTTATTTGCTTTCTCATACATTCCCCGCTTCGCTTTTCCACCGGGAAGGGTAACTGCTAGGCGGGGGAGGGGGCGAGGCAAAACTTCTTTGGTACGCCACAGCCGTTGCACCGAAGGCCGCCCGGCCCTATGTTCCGCCCGCGCGCAAGCAGCGCCGACCCGGCCCTCACAGCAGTCCGACATGACCGATCTCAGCCACATCCGCAACTTCGCGATCATCGCCCATATCGACCACGGCAAGTCGACCCTGGCCGACCGCCTGATCCAGACCTGCGGCGGGCTGAGCGACCGCGAGATGAAGGAGCAGGTGCTCGACTCCATGGAGCTGGAGCGCGAGCGCGGCATCACCATCAAGGCGCAGACCGTGCGCCTCGACTACACCGCCGACAACGGCGAGACCTATGAGCTGAACCTGATCGACACGCCGGGGCACGTCGATTTCTCCTACGAGGTCAGCCGCTCGCTCAAGGCCTGCGAGGGCTCGCTGCTGCTGGTCGACGCCAGCCAGGGGGTCGAGGCCCAGACCCTGGCCAACGTCTACCTCGCCATCGAGCAGGACCACGAGATCCTGCCGGTGCTCAACAAGATCGACCTGCCGGCGGCCGAGCCGGAACGAATCAAGGAGCAGATCGAGGAGGTGATCGGCCTCGACACCTCGGAGACCCTGGCGATCTCCGCCAAGACCGGGGCCGGGGTGAAGGAGGTGCTGGAGGCGCTGGTCCACAAGCTGCCGCCGCCCACGGGGGATGCCGCGGCGCCGCTGAAGGCCCTGCTGGTCGATTCCTGGTACGACAGCTATCTCGGCGTGGTGATCCTGGTGCGGGTGATCGACGGCAAGGTCAAGCGCGGCACCAAGATCCGCATGATGGGCACCCGCGCTGTGCACGACGTCACCGAGGTCGGCATCTTCACGCCGCTGAAGAAGAAAGTGGAGCAGCTCGGCCCCGGCGAGATCGGCTACATCATCGCCGCGGTCAAGGACATCTCCGACGCCAAGGTCGGTGACACCATCACCGACGAGCGGCGCCAGACCGACAAGGCGCTGTCGGGCTTCCAGCCCTCGGTGCCGGTGGTCTTCTGCGGGCTCTTTCCTTCCGACGCGGCGGAGTACGAGGAACTGCGCGAGAGCCTGGGGCGCCTGGCGCTCAACGACTCCTCCTTCGTGTTCGAGCCGGAGGTTTCCCCGGCGCTGGGCTTCGGCTTCCGCTGCGGCTTCCTCGGCCTGCTGCACCTGGAGATCGTGCAGGAGCGGCTGGAGCGCGAGTTCGACCTCGACCTGGTGACCACGGCGCCCAGCGTCGTCTATCGTCTGCATCTGCGCGGCGGCGAGACGAAGCAGCTGCACAACCCCTCGGACATGCCGGATCCGACCAAGATCGAGACCATCGAGGAGCCCTGGATCAAGGCGACGATCATGGTGCCCGACGAGTTCCTCGGCCCGGTGCTCAAGCTCTGCGAGGAGCGGCGCGGCATCCAGCAGGATCTGACCTACGCCGGCAGCCGCGCCATGGTGGTCTACAGCCTGCCGCTCAACGAGGTGGTGTTCGATTTCTACGACCGGCTGAAGTCGGTGACCCGGGGCTACGCCTCCTTCGACTATCACCTCGACGGCTATCACGAGGGCGACCTGGTCAAGCTGACGATCCTGGTCAACGCCGAGCCGGTCGACGCTCTGGCGCTGGTGGTCCACCGCGCCCAGGCCGAGGCGCGCGGACGCCAGCTCTGCGAGAAGCTGAAGGAGCTGATCCCGCGGCAGATGTTCAAGATCGCCATCCAGGCGGCGATCGGCGGCAAGGTGATCGCCCGCGAGACCGTCGGCGCGCTGCGCAAGGACGTGACCGCCAAGTGCTACGGCGGCGACGTCACGCGCAAACGCAAGCTGCTGGAAAAGCAGAAGGCGGGCAAGAAGCGGATGCGCCAGTTCGGCAACGTCGAGATTCCGCAGTCCGCCTTCCTGGCGGCGCTGAAGATGGAGCCGGACTGAAGTCCCAGGCTGCTTGCGGCGGCTATTTCCGGCTGAACCAGCGCCCGCCGCCGCGCTTGCGCGCCAGCATCAGGATCGCGGCGCCGAGCAGGCAGAGCACGATCACCGCGGGGAACTCCAGCAGCGGCTGGATGAAATCCTGCCACAGCGGACGCCAGACATGGCGCTCGATTCCCGCCTGTGCGGCGTTGAGGCTGGAGGCGTGGATTTCGAACCAGTACTGGCCGAGCGGAGTGAGAACCAGCGCGCCGTCGCGCAGGCTCGCAAGGAGATCGAGTCCGCCGGCGACCAACCCGGCGGCAAGTATCAGCCAGCCGATCAAACGGCCGAGAGTGCGCATCATCCCATCTCCTTGAATTTCCCCGCCGTGCCCGGAGCAAACCTAGCAGATCGCGGCGCTTGGCACCAAGGCAAGTGCATCCGGCGAAAGCCGCGCCGATAGCGCCGTTCCGGCGTTGCATCGCAGCTCAGCCTTGGCTAAGTTCCCGCCTCCTGCGGATGGGTGGCCGAGCGGTTGAAGGCGCACGCCTGGAACGCGTGTATAGGGTAACCCCCTATCGAGGGTTCGAATCCCTCCCCATCCGCCATATTTCCGTCGAGGGGAAGTCGATGAGCAAGCGGTGCTCAGCTAGTCCAAGAATTCCGCCATCCAAGAGCGGGTGCTTGGCGCAGGACACTGAGCATCGGCAATGCGGCACATACTCGGAAATTGTTGAAGCCTACCAGAGGGGCCACGCGGAAATTTTCGAAGAAGAGCTGCTTTACTATTCTAGCGATTCAATAAGCGAAACAATTGTTTTGGCAACGTACTCTGAAAAATTAGGCAAGCGTCGCCATTCCCACCAATATAGAAACTCCCCTCGTGCGCTTCAGGAGGCGTTAGGCATCCTAAAAAGCATGAGATTTTCAGATGACGGCTCATTTGATGAGCTTCATACGTTAATTAGGGAGGGAGTCGGTGGGGTAGTTGGGATTGGACCCTTGGCGATCTATGATATCTCTTTACGTATTGGAAAGTGCTTGGGTCTGTCCCCAGACAAGGTCTATCTTCACCAAGGGGCTAAAGAAGGCGCTCGGGCGTTGGGCATCATGGGAAACTCTGTCGATCTAAATCAACTTCCCAAGGAATTTCATAATCTAAGCCCAGCGCAGGCTGAAAACTGCTTGTGTATTTTCAAAAATGAACTTCGAGGAATTACGAATAGATAAGAATGATCTAGGAACGCAGAAATCAATTGTCACGATATGACCTTGTCAATTTGAATGCCCTGAACTGGCTTGCCGGTAGCGTTTGTCAAACTCAACCGGCCATACTCCTTCCCTGCGTCCGGCGAAAGCGCTAGCGTCGGCCGCATGAGCAACGTGCCGCGCATTCCCGCCTGCGGCATGTCGCTCGCTGCAGCCTATGCTTGGTGGCTATCGCGATCTCCAGAGGAAAAACGTCGCCTACGGGTCCAAAGACTAAGGTTCTCGGAGGGCGGGCATGCGCAAAACCCCAGAGACGCTGAGTGCGACGCGCTACTCAAAATCGGCCCTGACAAGTGCCGCCGGATCGCCAAGAAACGCGGTAGGCAGGTTGGTCAGCGATGTTATGCTTCAGCTATGGAGGATATGGCGCATGCCGTAAAGGCAAGTCGAAAGATGAGCTGCCGCCGCTGGATACATGGAACAACTAGAACCGATTTCTTATAGATTTTCGGCATTTGTGCGCAGTGAGGACGGGTCTCTGACCGAGTTTTCCTTGGCAATCTCGAGCCCTCGCGACAGTGGTGAGGGTGATTCAGTTTGTACGGTCTTTTGTCCTTTCCTGCGCGCAAAGCCGGTCCAAATCTATGGCATTGATCATGAACAAGCTCTTCAGTTGGCACGCCGATACATTGAAATAAATCTTGAGTGCGACAACCTCACACTGGTTGATAGCGACGGCAACTCCGTAGGGCTGCCGACTTGATCTCCATGGCCTCGACATGAACAAGGCGTTGCCGCCCGCGCTCCCCTTCTAAAGCGGACATCCCTTCAACGAGCCAGTCGCTGACGACGCCCGCTAGGGTCGCCCCCTTATTTTCCTGGCCGGATGTGAGAGATCGGTTCGGCTGACAGGTCTTGATGTATCGTCTGACGGGAGACGGTTTTTCAGGAGACTGTCCGCACCGCCAGCCACGCTTCAGCGCTCCGTTCGGCCCCACGCCGCTTCGATCCGCGGCTGCGGCTACTCCGCGGCCGCGATCCCAGGCTTGCGGCGATCCTCCGGGGCAGAGAACCCCAGCCTGAAACACCGCGTGACGGGTCTCCGAGCGCGGAACTGCGGGCTTCTGCGCCGGCCGTCTTTCTTTGCCGTTTTCGCAGTACGGGGTGTGCTCGGCGAGGCCGCCAAGGCGATCTCTGTAGGTGAGGAAACGGGCGGCTAAGTGGAGCCCTTCTCACCCAAGGATACGCGCGCGCGGGGGCCTTCCGGTTGGGCGGCGGGACAGTGTTGATAGCTGGCCCCGCCCAGGCTTCGAGTAACGCGGTTCCTGGTTAGGGAGTTGCGGCGGTCCGCAGCGCTCTAGGACGGAGCAGCGGAACCGCCGCCCCTTTCGCCTGGCGGCCCAGCCAAAAGGCCTTACCAACTTTCCTCCGAACCCGGTTAGGCTGCGCGCTCTTTTACCGCGATCTAGTCTTGCAAGCGGCCAGCGGCTGCTCCTCACTGCGCGTTTTACGGGATCGCAGAGAAATCGTATACAATCGACTTCCACACAGATGGTACGGAACCGTGGTCGCATCGACAAAACGTGACGAAGCGCAGCGCTCGGAACTTAGCGCCGGGGAGTTCGCATACTTCCAGCTGCGCGAGCAGATCCTCGACGGCAAGTACGCGGCGGGCGATCACCTGGCCGAGCTCACACTCGCAGCGGAGATCGGCGTCAGCCGCACACCGGTGCGCGCCGCCTTGCAGCGTCTGGAAAGCGACGGTCTGGTAGAGTTCAAGCGCAACCAGGGCGCGGTGGTGCGTGCGCTGCCCGAGGAGGAGGTCGACCAGATCTTCGCCCTACGCGCCCACCTGGAGAGCTTCGCCGCCGGCCTCGTCGCCGAGCGGATCACCGCGGAGGAACTGGACGCTTTGCGCGCGCTATGCTCGCGGATGGAAGCCGAGGCGGCCAAGAAAGATGCCGACGTCACCTACATCGCCGAGATCAACAAGCAGTTCCACAGGTCTATCATTCATCTTTCGGGTAACGTCTACCTGGCCCGCTTTGCGGCCAATCTTGTCGATCTCAATTTCATCCTGCGGTCCTACAACCGCTTTAACCGCCGCGATCTGGAGCGCAGCATGGCGCATCACCGCGAGCTGACCGAGGCCTTCGCCGCGGGCAACGCGGACTGGGCCCGGGGCGTCATGACGGCGCACGTCCATGTCGGCCGGGTGATCGCGCAGCGGGCGGTCGCGCGCAAAGAAGCCGGTCTTCCAGAGCAAAATGGCAAGGCGAACGGGCGCGGCGGCAGCAGCGGCAACGGCAAGGCGCGCAGGTAGGACAGCTGCCATCCCCAAGCGGCGAACCTAGTGCCGGGCGAGCAGCGCTCCGTAGCCTTGTATCTGGTCCTGAATTCCCATGCTCCGCAGCGCGTGCCAGTAGGTCGCGGTGTTGACCGCGATGACCGGCTTGCCCAGCCAGCGCTCGGCCTCCCCGGCCAGCCGGCCCATCGGCAGGTTGGCGCCGAACTGGACGATTGCCTCGACTTCGTCGGTGTTGACCTCCCAAAGCGCATCGCGCAGGTCGTCTTCGCTGACGTGTGCGATCAGGGTCGGGCTCTTGCACTCCAGGTGGCGGCTGGCGACCAGTTCGAAACCGATCGCGCCGGTGAACTCCTGCAGGTGCTTCTCGGCTACGGGGAAATAGGGAGAGACGATGGCGATCCGCCGCTTCACGCCCAGGATCTTTAGGGCGGCCGGCAGGGCGTCGGCCGCCTGGGTCAGGCCAATGTCCCCTGCCAGGCCCTTGACCCGCTCTGCAATCGCGCGTGCCGGCGCCAGCCCGCCGCCCCAGATGCTTTCCGCGGAGATGCCAAGCACGATGTGATCGGGCTTGCAGGTCAGCACCCGCTGCAGCGCCTCTTCCAGGGCCACGTCGATGCGGCGGATCAGCTCGTTGAAGTCCGCGTCGCTGGTCACCGGATCGTCGGGGATGTGCATCCGGCCGATGTGGTTGGTTACGCCACTGGGGCGCATGTCGTCGTACTCGGGCTGGACCACGGTGTTGGTCGAGGGGGTGATGACGCCGTACTTGCAGCGCCAGCCTAGAGTATCGGCCATAAGGTGTTTCTCCGTCAGGCGGTTTCGAAGGGATCGGGGAAGCCGTAGAGGGCAGCTGGGTTGTCGACCAGGATGCGGCGGCGCAGCGCAGAGTCCGGCGCCCAGTCGGCGAGCAGGTCGAGCAGCGCGCCGTCGTTGGGCATCGGCCCGTCGAGCATCGGGTGGGGCCAATCGGAGCCCCAAACCAGACGCGTCGGGCCAGCCTCGCAGAGCGCACGGGCAAAGGGCAGGGTATCGGCGTAGGGCGGCCCCTCCGCCGAGATGTGGTAGCCGTGGGACAGCTTGACCCAGGCAGCCTCTTCGGCGACCAGCCTGCAGAGTGCTGCGAAGCCGGGCTCTTCCGGACTCTGGTCGCCCGCGATTCGGCCCATCTGTTCGATCACCACCGGAACCGGCAGGGTGGGGATGATCTCGGCCAACTCCGCCACCCGCCCGATCCCGTCGGGAATGATGTCGATGTGCCAGCCGGCCGGCGCCAGTCGTTCCGCCAGTTCCCTCATCTCACCGCCGCTGACGTCGCCGCGCGCCAGCATGTTGATGCGGATGCCCCGAACCCCGAGGTCGGAGAGTTCGTGTAGCCGACTGGCCTCGAGGTCGTCCGCGGCCGGGTCGATGATGCCGCGCAGCCGCCCATTCCCGCGCTTGAGAGCATCGAGCAGAGCGGCGTTGTCCTGGCCATAGACGCTGGGCTGCACGACGACGCCGTAGCGCAGTCCCGTGGCGTCGAGCATCTCTAGGTAGTCTTCAGTCGTGCAGAGCGGCGGCGTATAGGCCCGCGGCGAAGCGAAGGGAAAGCGCCGCGGGTCACCGAAGACATGGGCATGGCAGTCGGCCGCGCCCGGCGGCACGGCCTGGCGCGGTGCGCGGGGTGCGCGGTCCGGCCCGGCGCAGGGCGGCGCGTCTGCATTCAATTTCAACTTTTGCACGTTTCCTCCCGGCGCTGCTACAACCTGGATGTTTTGGGCCATCCTTTTGTTTTCACTTTATTTTGTTGGCAGCGGCGCATCTCGCCCTTTGCGGACTTGACAAGCCGTGCCGAATACCTGTGTCATTGATTGTATACAATGAAGTTGCAAACGAAAAGAATCTAGGGAGGTAACGATGGCAGTACAGATGACACGGCGTGCCCTGGTGGCGCTGACAGCGGGTTTCGCGATGCTGACGGCGGTGCCGCTGACGGCGGCGGCCGAAGAAGTTACGATCAAGGTCGGCTGGGCGACGACCGATTCCGAAACCGACGCCTACGCCTATGCCGCGCGTGAGTTCAAGAAGATCCTGAACGAGGCGAAGCCCGGGCGTTTCGACGTGCAGCTCTTCCCGAACCGGCAGCTCGGCGACGAGAAGGAGATGGTGCAGGGTATGCAGCTCGGCACCGTGGACGCGGGGCTGATCACCAATTCGATCGTTGGCAATGTGGTGCCGCAGTTCCAGATCAACGACCTGCCCTTCCTCTATGTCAGTAGCGAGCAGGCCCACAGCACGCTCGACGGAGCGATGGGCGACAAGCTTTTCGATCTGCTCGCGGAAAAGAAGATGGTCGGGCTGTCGTTCTGCGAGTCCGGCTTCCGCAACATGATCAATAACAAGCGCCCGGTCTCCGCGCCGCAGGATGTCGAAGGCGTGAAGTACAGGGTGATGGAGAGCCCGATTTTCATCGGCATGTACAACAACCTGGGCGGCAGCGCCGTTCCGATGGCTTGGGGCGACGTCTTCACCGCCGTCCAGCAGGGCGCTGTCGACGGCCTCGAGATTCCGACCTGGGTGATCGATGCGGCCAAGCTCTATGAGGTCACGGAGTACCTCTCCCTGACCAAGCACGTCTACACCGCGACCCCCTTCATCATGTCCGAGCGCCTGTTCGGCTCGCTGCCCGAGGACGAGCAGACCCTGGTGAAGGAGGCGGCGCAGACCGCCTGCGAACGTCAGCGGGCCTTCAACGCCGAACAGGAGCAGGCGATCATCGCCAAGCTCCAGGAGAACGGCATGGAGGTCAATGAGGTGGGGGACCCGAAGAGCTTCCAGGCGAAGATGCAGCCGGTCTACGACGAGTACCGCCCGAAGATCGGCGACGAGTTCATGGATGCCTGGATGGAGTCCCTGAACAACTAACTTACTCCCCTTTGGCGGGACGGCATCGGGACTGGACCGAGTGATCGTGAGCAATGAGCAGCGTGGTTAGCCGGCGCTTTGCCGCCCTATCGCGGTTCCTGGAACTGATCAGCAGTCTGCTGGCCAAGGCGACGCTGGCGGTGAGCCTGCTGTTCAGCGTCGGCTTCATCCTCTGCCTGCTGTTGCAGATTTTCTTCCGTTACGTGGTGAACGCCCCGCTGACCTGGACCGGCGAGCTCGCGGTCTTCCTGTTTCTATGGGTGGTCCTGCTGCTGGCCAGCGTCGGCGTGCGGGAAAATTTCCACGTCCGCCTCACCGTCTTGACCTCCTATCTGGGCGTCCGGCTGCGCGAGGCGGTCGAGCGCTGCGTCGTCGCAGCGATCGCTGCCTTCGGCGTGTTCATGGTTTTCGCCGGGCTGCGTTTCGTCGATCTGACCTGGGGCAACACCTCGGCAGCGATCAGCTATCCGCTGCAGGCCCTCTACATGGCGGCGCCCTTCTGCGGCGCAGCGATCGCTATCCACGGTCTTGCCCGGCTGGTCTCGGCCCAGCCGCTGTCGCGGCGCGATGAAGGGCTGCCCAATGTCGACAGCGCCAGCGATGCCGGAGGAAACAAGGCATGAGCGGCTTCGACCTGATGCTGACCCTGGGGCTGGTCGTGCTGCTGTTGCTCGGCATGCCCTTCGCCTTTTCCATCGGCATCGCCGTGGTGCTGGCACTGGTGATCGCCGAGATCGATACCGTGGTGCTGGTGCAGCACATGATGGCGGGCATCAGCATCTACACGCTGCTGGCGGTTCCCTGTTTCATCCTCGCCGGCGACCTGATGCACACCGGCGGCCTGTCGCGGCGCCTGGTGGTGCTGGCAATGGTGCTGGCGCGGCATTTCCGCGGCGGCCTCGCCATGGTCGCCGTGCTCTCTGCGACCTTCTTCGGCGCGATCTCCGGCTCCGCTCCGGCAACCACGGCGGCGATCGGCAAAATCATGATCCCGGAGATGGAGCGTCACGGCTACAAGCGCGGCTTCGCCGCCGCCCTGGCCGCCGCCGACGGGCCGATCGGCATCATGATCCCGCCATCGATTCCGATGGTGATCTGGGCGGTGATCGCCAACGTTTCCGTGACCGACCTCTTCCTCGCCGGGATCTTCCCGGGACTGCTGTGCTGTGTGGCGCTCTGCGCCGTCTCCAGCATCTATGCCCGGGTCGCCCAGGTGCCGGTGGACAGCCGTCCGGCGAGCTGGGGGGAGGTGGCCACTGCGATGAAAGAAGGCATCTGGGCCTTGCTGGCGCCGGTGATCGTGCTCGGCGGAATTTATGGCGGCGTCTTCACCCCGACCGAGGCCGGGGCGATCGGCGTGCTTTACGGTCTCGTCGTCGGGCTCTTCCTGCATCGCGAGCTGAAGCTCGGCGACCTGCCTGTGATCGTCATGCGGGCGATGCGGACCACGGCGATGGTGATCTTCATCGTCGGGATGTCCGCCGCCTTCGGCTGGCTGGTTGCCTTGGAGCAGCTTCCGGAGCGCTTGAGCGGGCTGATTCTCGCCTTCTCCGACCACCCGATTCTGATCCTGCTTGTGGTCAACGTGCTGCTGCTGCTGGTCGGCGCGGTGATGGATACCATCGCGGCGATGATCATCCTCGCCGGCCTGTTGATCCAGATCGGCGTGCAACTCGGCCTCGATCCCATCCACTTCGGCGCCATCGTGGTGGTCAACCTGGCGATCGGCATGAGCACGCCGCCCTTCGGCTATACGCTGTTCACCGCCGCCGGAATCAGCGACGTCAGCGTCGAACGCATCGTCCGCTATCTCTGGCCGATGCTGATCGCGCAGATCGCCGTCCTGCTGCTGGTGACCTATGTCCCGGCGGTGACGCTCACCTTGCCGTCCTTGTTCTGAACTTGAGAGGAAGCGGAGTTTTGAAGACCGATAACAACACAGCGCCGGCCGTTCCCCAGGCTGCGGGGACGGTGGTGATCGCCGATCCGATGCATGAGGCAGGCATCGAGAAGCTGAGGCAGGAGCACCCGGTGACCTGCCTTTTCGAGCTGTCTGAGGAGCGGAAGGCAGCGGCCATCGCCGAGGCCAGCGTCCTGGTTGTTCGCACCTTCCCAACCGACAACGCGCTGTTCGAGGCGGCGCCGGGTCTGCGCGCCGTCGTCAAGCATGGCTCCGGCGTCGACAACATCGATGTCGAAGAGGCGACGCGCCGCGGTATCCAGGTCGCCAACACGCCCGGCGGCGCCAACGCAAGCTCGGTTGCAGAAGGGGCCGTGGCGCTGATGCTCGCGGCCTTGCGTCAAATCCGCCGCATGGATCTCGAGGTGCGCGCCGGCAATTTCGACTGCCGCTGGACGACGGTGCTCGACGATCTTTCCGGTGGCACGCTCGGCATCGTCGGCCTTGGGCAGATCGGCCGCAATGTCGCGCGGATCTGCCGCCAGGGCTTCGACATGCGCACCGTCGGTTTCGATCCGGCGCTCGATGCCCAGACCATGGCCGCGCTCGGCCTGGAGAAAATGGATACGCTGGAAGAGCTTGCGGCGGAAGCCGACGTGATCAGCGTCCATGTCCCGCTGAGCGAAGCGACGCGCAATCTGGTGGACGCGGCCGTGCTGCGGGTGATGAAGCCCAGCGCCTTTCTGGTGAATACCGCGCGCGGCGGCGTCGTCGACGAAACCGCGTTGATCGCCGCCCTGAAGGAAGGCCGCATTCGCGGCGCCGGCCTGGACGTTTTCGAGCAGGAACCGCCGCAGGCCGACAATCCGCTGCTGTCGATGGACAGCGTCGTGCTCTCTCCGCACGTCGCCGGCGTCACCCAGGCGAGCATGCGCGGCATGTCGATGAGCGTCGCCGATACCGTCGCCGCCATTCTGGGCGGAGAGACGCCCAAAACTCTACTCAATCCGAAAGTCTTGGAGGTTGTTACCGAATGATCGAGCCTGTCGTCTACAAATCCATTCCCGCCGTCGATCCGGCGCTGGTCGCCCGCGCCGCCGAGATCGGCGTCGCAGACCTCCACGAGGGCCTCGGCGTCGTCGCCGGGCGCATGGCCCTGATGTCGCCGCGCATGCGTCCGCTTAATCGCGGGCTGTGCGTCGCCGGGCAGGCGGTGACCGCCTTCAACTATCCCGGCGATAATCTGATGCTGCACATGGCGCTGCGCCTCGCAGAAAAGGGGCAGATTCTGGTTTTGACCAACGGCGGCGGCGAACAGGGCGCGCTGTGGGGCGAAATGGCGGCGACCTATGCAATGAAAAAGGGCGTCGGAGGTATTGTCGTCCACGGGGCGATCCGCGACGTCGACGCGCTGTCGAAGATGGGCTCGCCGGTCTGGTCGACTGCAATCTCGCCGACCCACCCGGACAAGAAGAGCGCCGGTGCGGTGAATGTTCCAATCGTTTGCGACGGGGTTCTGGTCAATCCGGGCGATGTGATTGTCGCCGACGGCGACGGTGTGATTTCCGTCCCCCGCGATCTCCTCGCCACGGCGGTCGAGAACGCCGCCAAGCGCGCTGCGCGCGAGGTCGAGATTCGCGGTGAACTGGCGCAAGGCAAGCACCTCTTCGATGTCATGGGGATGCAGAAGTCCTTCGACAGCCTGGGAATCGAAATACGCGAGGGCGCCTGGGGCGAAGATTAGGCGAGCGCGCAAGGAACCGTTCAAACGACCAATGTTGAGGAGGAAACCATGCCGTTGGAACTGAGACCACTTTCCGAACCTGTCGGCGTCGAGATCCTTGGCCTGGATTTGACGAAGCAGATCGATCCGCAAGACCAGGAGCGGCTACGCGAAGCCTTCCTGAAGCACCACCTGCTTCTGGTCCGCGGGCAGGAACTTGACGACGATCAGGAGATCGCCTTCGCCGAGATTTTCGGCGAAGTCTCGCATCAGGGCGGCAACATGAAGCATGACGGTAAGATCATGCATATCTCCAACGCCCATGAGAAAGGCGCCTTTCCCACCGGGCCGCTGCTGTTCCACTCCGACCATGTCTTCTACGAGCATCCGCTGAAAGCGATCGCGCTTTACGGCGAGGCGATCCCCTCGGAGGGCGGCGATACGCTCTTTGCCAACGCGGCGCTGGCCTGGGACCGGCTCTCGCCCGAGCTGAAGGAACGCGTCGGCAGCCTGAAGGGCCTGAACGTGTACGACTACGGGGTCAACAAGGGCAGCGACCGCTTCGCCGCGGAGGCGTTGAGCGAAAGCGGCATCAACGCGATCCATCCCATCGCCTGGCCGCACCCCGAGACCGGGCGAAAGATACTTCTGGTCAACCGTCTGATGACCGACCGGATTCTCGATCTGGACAAGAGCGAGAGCGACGCCCTGCTCGAGAAGCTGTTCCAGGCCATCGACGACGAGGAGATCATCTACCGGCATCGCTGGCAGCTCCACGACCTGGTGATCTGGGACAACCGCGTGCTGCAGCATGCCCGCACCGACTTCAATCCTCAGGAGAAGCGGGTGCTGCGGCGGGTCCCCATCGGCGAGGATGCCCAGATCGAAGAGGAACGCCGGGCCGCCGGCCAAGCCTGATCATGGGCGGCCGGTGACGTGATGAGCGAGCGCAAGGAAGCGCGCCGTCGCCTGCGCGGCGCCCTGGAGGAGCGTCGCGCGCTGGTGGCTCCCGGCGTGTTCGACATGATTTCTGCGAAGATCGCAGACGCGCTTGGCTTCGAGGCGCTCTACATGACCGGCTTCGGGATTTCCGCATCGCATCTCGGGCTGCCCGATGCCGGCCTTGCCAGCTATACGGAGATGCTGGAGCGCGTCGCGCGACTCGCCGAGGGCTGTGCGACGCCGCTGATCGCCGACGGCGATACCGGCTACGGCGGGGCGCTCAACGTGCAGCGGACGGTGCGGGGGTACGAGCGCGCCGGCGCGGCGGCGATCCAGCTTGAGGATCAGCTCTTTCCCAAGAAATGCGGCCACACCCTCGGGCGTGCGGTCATCCCGCTCGAGGAGATGGTCACCAAGGTGAAGGTCGCCGTGGACGCGCGCCAGGATGCAGACTTCCTGATCATTGCGCGCAGCGATGCCCGCACCACACACGGCCTCGACGCGGCCCTGGAACGCGCCGCTGCCTACCGCGCGGCCGGCGCCGATGTCATTTTTCTCGAATCGCCGGAAAGCGAGGCGGAGATGCAGCGGGTTGCCGCCGAGATCGACGCGCCGCTGGTCGCCAACATGGTCGAGGGCGGGCGCACTCCGCTGTTGCCGCAAGCGCGCCTCGCCGAGCTGGGCTTCGCTTTGGCGATCTATCCAGCGAGCGGCTTTCTCGCCGCCGGCAAAATTCTGCGCGAGGTCTATGGGAGCTTGAGGCGCGATGGCGACAGCGGCGCCGTGAAAGAGAAGCTTGAGAGCTTCGACGCCTTTAACGAGATGATTGGCTTTCCCGAAGTTTGGGATTTCGATCGCCGTCACGGCTCCGGAGAGTAGCTTGCGCGCTTATCGTTACGATTCCTTCGAGAGCCTCGATGCGCTGCGCCTCCACGAGGAGGCGATGCCGGCCCCGCAACGCGGCGAGTTGCTGCTGAAGGTTCGGGCAGTCTCCCTCAACTATCGTGACCTTGCGGTGATGCAGGGCAACTACGTACAGGCAGCAGAGCCCGGCTTCGTGCCGGCAAGCGACGGCGCCGCCGAGGTGATCGAAGTAGGCGAGGGGGTCACGGCCTTTGCGCCGGGGGATCGGGTCATCGGTCTCTTCCATCCCCGATGGTTCGGCGGCGCCATGCCCGCAGGCTGGGTCGCAGACTGCTATGGCACCGGTCGCGACGGCTGGCTCTGCGAGTACAAGGTACTTTCTCAGGAAGCAGTCGTCCGCCTGCCGGACTCGCTGAGCTTCGAGCAGGGGGCGACCCTGCCTTGCGCTGGCCTGACGGCCTGGACCGCGCTCGGCGGTACGGCGCCGGTCCGTGCCGGAGACACCGTCCTGACGCTCGGCAGTGGCGGCGTTTCGATCTTCGCGCTGCAGTTGGCAAAGGCCCTGGGCGCCAGGGTCATCACAACGACTTCCAGCGCGGAGAAAGCGGTGCGCTTGCGGGAGCTCGGTGCCGACGAAGTCATCGATTACCGCGAGGCGCCCTCCTGGGGCGCGCGGGTGCGCGAACTGACCGAAGGGCACGGAGTTGATCGCGTGGTCGAAGTTGGCGGCCCGGCCACGGTCAACCAATCCCTCCAAGCGGTGGCGCGCGGCGGAGAGGTGGTCCTGATTGGCTTCCTCACCTCGGAAAACCCAGGCATCGACTACTTCGATCTGAAAGGAACCGGCGCGACCCTTCGTGCCATCAGCGTCGGCGACCGGCCCGGCTTGGAAGCCCTGGTCCGCGCCGTGGCGCTTTCCGGATTGCAGCCGGTGATCGACCGGGTCTTTCCTTTCGGGCAGACGAGAGCGGCGTTCGAATATCTTCAGAGCGGCAAGCACATCGGCAAGGTCGTGGTCGAAATCTAACGAGGGCGGGACAGATCTAGCCATACGCTGCCTGTTGAACGGATTTGGAATCAGCACGGTCAAGAATTTCGGGATAAGCCAAATCCTGCCCCCGGTTTGAATCGGCGGTTGTGCACGCGCCGCCAGCCACGCTTCAGCGCTCCGTTCGGCCCCACGCCCGCTTCGATCCGCGGCTGCGGCTACTCCGCGCGCGATCGCGGGCTTGCGGCGCGCCTTCGGGGCAGCGAGAATCCCAGCCTGAAACCCCGCGTGGCGGGTCGAGGACGAGGAGGGCGGATGCCGGAGGTCTTGAGGAAGCTGCGCCCGTCGGCGCCGCGCGCCGAGGAGCTGCTGGGCCGATGAATCTCGCCAGTCTCGTCCATAGAATGGCGGAGACGAGCCCCGACAGCCCGGCGGTCAGCGATGGCGAGCGGCAGGTGCACAGCTTCGCCAGTCTCTCCGCCGCGGTGTCCGGCCTGGCCGGCAGCCTGCGCGGTGCGCTCGGTCTGCAGCCGGGCGACCGGGTGGCGCTGGCGATGTCGAATTCCCCGGCCTTCTTCGAGACCGCCTTCGCTGCCTGGCATGCCGGGCTCTGCGTGGTGCCGATCAACCCGCGGCTGCACCGCAAGGACTTCGCCTACATCTTCGGGAACTCCGGCGCTAGGCTCGCCTTCTACAGCGCCGATCTCGCCGGAACCCTGGCCGGGCTTGAGGCCGAGGTTGCCGGCCTGGAACAGCTGATCGAGGCGGGCGGTGCGGACTACGGCGCGCTGCTGCAGGGCGCGCCGGCGCCGCTGGCCGAGGTGGCGCCGGAGGATCCCTGCTGGATCTTCTACACTAGTGGCACGACCGGCCGGCCCAAGGGCGCGACCCTGACCCTGCGTAACCTCGGCTTCATGATCCAGGGCTACTACGCCGATATCGACCGGGTCGAACTGGGCGACACCATGCTGCACGCCGCCTCGCTGTCGCACGGCTCCGGGCTCTACGCGCTGCCGCACATCGCCCAGGGCGGGCATCAGGTGGTCTGCCGCGGTTCCTTCGACACCGCCGAGATCTGCCGGCTGATCGCCGCCTATCCGCAGGTCAGCTTCTTCGCCGCGCCGACCATGCTGACCCGGCTGGTCCGCCATGTCGCCGAAAGCGGCGCCGACACCGCCAATCTCCGCACCGTCGTCTATGGCGGCGGGCCGATGTACGTGGCCGACCTGGAGCGGGCCCTGGAGGTGCTCGGTCCGAAGCTGGCGCAGCTCTACGGCCAGGGCGAGGCGCCGATGACCATCACCATCCTGCCCAAGGCCTGGCATGGCCGCGCGCGGCAGCGGGGGCTGCTCGGGACTTGCGGCTTCGCCCGCACCCTGGTCGATGTCCGTGTCGTCGACGAACAGGGCCAGGAGGTGCCGCGCGGCGGGATCGGCGAGATCGTGACCCGCAGCGACTGCGTGATGGCCGGTTACTGGAACATGCCGGAGGCTACCGCCGCCACGCTGCGGGACGGCTGGCTGCATAGCGGCGATCTGGGCAGCCTCGACGCAGACGGCTTCCTGACCCTCAAGGACCGTTCCAAGGACCTGATCATCTCCGGCGGCTCCAACATCTACCCGCGCGAGGTGGAGGAGGTCCTGCTGCAACACCCCGGCGTCGCCGAGGCCGCGGTGGTCAGCCGCCCGCACGCCGATCTCATCGAGGAGGTCGTGGCCTTCGTCGTGCCGCGCGCCGGCGGGAATCTGGCCGCCGAGGAGCTCGATGGCTTCTGTCTGGAGAACCTGGCCCGCTACAAACGGCCGCGCGACTACCGCGTCGTCGAAGAGCTGCCGAAGAACAACTACGGCAAGGTGCTGAAAACCGCCCTGCGCGAGCTCCTGGCGGGCGGGGCGGAGCGCAAGCCGTGAGGCATAAAGCCCGAGAGAATACGGATTCTTGCCCTGCCGCCGGGACGAAGCGTTACATGAACTCCGGCCGGATCCGCTCCATCGCCTCGGCAAGGATCTTCGGATCGGTGCAGTAGCAGATCCTGAGATAGGACTCGTCGCCGAAGGCGAAGCCGGGGGCGAGACCGACTCCGCTGCGCTCCAGGATGTCGCCGCAGACCTGGCGCGAATCGGTCATCCCGTCGACCTGGAAGTAGACGTACATCGCGCCCTCGGGACGGGTGAGGTTGCGGATCCGCGGCAGGTTCTGCAGCGAATCGCAGACCACGTCACGCGCCTCGTGGCAGCGCTTGACCAGCATATCGACGAAGGGCTCGCCCTGCTCGATCGCGGTCACGGCGGCGTGCTGCAGGAAGGTCGCCGTGCCGCTGGTGTTGTACTGCACCAGCATCGCCAGGGTGTCGGCGCAGGAGGGGGGATGGGTCAGCCAGCCGATCCGCCAGCCGGTCATGCACCAGGCCTTGGAGAAGCTGTTGACCACCAGCACCAGATCTTCGGGCTCGGCGTGTTCGAGCATCGAGGGCGCAACCTTCTGCGAATAGTGGAAGCGGGTGTAGACCTCGTCGGCGATCACCCAGATGCCGCGCGCGCGGCAGATCTCCAGCAGTTGTTTCTGCTGCTCCCGCGGCATCACCCAGCCGGTCGGGTTGCCCGGGCTGGCGTAGAACACCGCCTTGGTGCGGTCGTCCATCAGATCGGCCAGCTTGTCGAGGTCGAGGTTCCAGCCGGTTTCGGGATCCGGGTCCATGCGGTGGCTGCGCAGTTCCCCGCCCAGCAGGTGGACCCCGCCGCGGATGTTCGGCCAGACCGGGTCGATCACCACGACGTTGTCGCCGGCATCCATGACCATTTGCAGGCCGTGCAGGATCGCCGCCATGCCGCCCGGCGTCACCGTCACCCGGTCGGACTCGATCCGCTTGCCGTAGAGTCCGCTCATGTAGGTGGAAAGCGCCCCGCGAAGCTCGGGAATGCCGTTCTGGTAGGTATAGAAGGTGTGGCCGTCCCGCATCGCCTGGCTTGCTGCGTCGCAGATGAACTGCGGCGTCGAGAGATCGCCCTCGCCGAACCACAGCACGATCAGATCCTTGCGGCCGAAGCCCTTCTTGGCGATGTCCGCGATGTTCTGGAGCGGCAGGCTGCGCATGCGTTCGCGCATGTTGTCGAAGCCGTTGCCGCCGTTGTCTTGCCTGGCCATGGCGGTGCGTCTCCCCTCGTTACTCCGGCGCCCTTGTTATGATTGTTGCGACTAGATCACCGGTCCTGCGCGAAGGTCAATTCTAAAAGCGAATGGCACTTGTTTTTTGCTTTCGCTCTGCGCTAGTGATCTAACTGGAACGGCAAAGGCCCGGAAACGGGGCCGGCTGCAACGGGGAGGATGGGGAGTGATCGAGGTCGACCGAATCTCGAAGCGCTTTGGCGGGTTCACGGCAATCCGCGCGTGTTCGCTCAAGGTTCCCGCGGGTTCGATCACCGGGCTGATCGGGCCGAACGGCGCCGGCAAGACCACCCTGTTCAACATCATCGCCGGGGCGGAACGCCCGAGCGGCGGGAGCATCCGCCTCGCCGGGCGGGACGTCACCGGACTGCGGCCCTATGAACTGCATCATCACGGCCTGGTACGCACCTTCCAGATCCCACAGGAGTTCTCGAGCCTGACGGTGCTGGAAAATCTGATGATGGTGCCCGAAGGGCAGATCGGGGCGCAGCTCTGGGCCGCCTGGCTGCGCTGGGGCGCGCTGCGCCGCGAGGAAAGCGCACTGCGCGCCGAGGCGGAGGAGGTGCTCGGGTTTCTCGCCCTGTCGCAGGTCGCCGGGGAGCGGGCCGGCAACCTTTCCGGCGGGCAGAAGAAGCTGCTCGAACTCGGCCGGGTGATGATGACCGGCGCCAAGATGGTGCTGCTCGACGAGCCGGCGGCCGGCGTCAACCGTACCTTGCTGCGCACCTTGATAGACCGCATCGCCATCCTGCGCGCCGAGCAGGGCTACACCTTCTTCATCATCGAGCACGACATGAACATGATGACCGAGCTCTGCGATTCCGTCGTGGTGATGGCCCACGGCGAGGTGCTCTGCGAGGGAACCATGGCGGAGATCCGCGAGAACCGGGCAGTGCTCGAAGCCTATCTCGGCACCCGCGAGGCGGCGGCGCAGAAGTCTGGCGGGGGGGCGTTGGCCTGATGCTGCTGGAGGCGCGGGATATCCACGGCGGCTATGGCGGCGACGACGTCCTGCGGGGCGTCTCCCTCGGCGTCGATCCGGATCAGATCGTGGTCATCGTCGGTCCCAATGGGGCCGGCAAGTCGACCGCGATGAAGGCGCTATTCGGTCTGCTCCGGGTCCGCGCCGGAAGCGTCCACTTCGACGGCGCCGACATCACCCGGCTGCCGCCGGAGGAGATGGCGCCGCTCGGCTTCGCCTACGTGCCGCAGGAGCGCAACGTCTTTCCGAACCTGACCGTCGAGGAAAACCTGGAGATGGGCGCGATCCGCCGGCCGGACCGCAAGCGTGCCGGGATCGAGCGGGTCTACGGCCTGTTTCCGCCTTTGCGGGAGCGCCGCCAGGCCCCGGCCGGGGTGCTCTCCGGCGGACAGCGGCAGATGCTGGCGGTCGGCCGGGCGCTGATGCTGGAGCCGCGCATCCTGATGCTCGACGAGCCGACGGCCGGACTGGCGCCGGTGGTGATCGACCAGATGTTCGATCTGATCCAGGAAATCCACGGCAGCGGCGTCGGCATCCTGATGGTCGAGCAAAACGCCCGCCAGGCGCTGGAAATCGCGACCCACGGCTATGTCTTGGTGGGCGGTGCCAACCGCTTTCAGGGCACGGGGCGGGAGCTGCTGGACGACGAGGATGTCCTGCGCTCCTTCCTCGGCGGATAGGGGGCGGCGATGCTCGACTTCGTCAACTTCTACCTGATCCCCGGGATCGTCATCGGCAGCATCTACACTCTCGGCGCCATCGGCATCTCGCTGATCTTCTCGATCCTGCGGATCGCGCATCTGGCGCATGGCGACCTGATCGCGCTCGGCGCCTACTTCGCGCTGTTCGGCGTGGTGGAGCTCGGCTGGTCGCCCTACATGGCCCTGCCCCTGGCGATGATTCTGACGGCGGCCACCTCGATCGGCATGGACCGGCTCTGCTACCGGCCGCTCAGGCGGATGCGCACGGTGATGGTGATCATCGCCTCCTTCGGGGTCGCGCTGATGCTGCGCTCGGCGATCATGCTGATCTGGGGGCCGGGCACCGAGGTCTATCAGAGCGGCATCCAGCGGCCGATGATCTGGGCCGGACTGCGCCTGCAGGAGAAGCACCTCTTCATCGTCGGCGCGGCGGTGGTGCTGGTCGCGCTGCTGCATCTCTTCCTGACCCGCACCACGACCGGCAAGGCGATGCGCGCGGTCAGCGACGATCCCGACCTGGCGCGGGTCTGCGGCATCCGCACCGAGGCGGTGATCCGCGCCATGTGGGGCGTCGCCGGCTGCCTCTGTGCCGCCGCCGGGGTGTTCCTGGGGCTCGATACCCAGCTCAATCCGCTGATGGGCTTCTCCCTGCTGCTGCCGATGTTCGCCGCCGCGATCCTCGGCGGCATCGGCAAGCCCTACGGGGCGATCGTCGGCGGCATGGTGATCGGCATCGCCGAGGAGGTTTCGACCTATCCGCTGTTCGGCGATCCCTTGGTCTCGCCGACCTACAAGGCGGCCATCGCTTTCACGCTGATGGTGCTGATGCTGCTGTGGCGGCCGACCGGGCTGTTCAAGGGGAGGGTGCTCTAGACCATGGAATCCGCGACCGGCCTGCTGCTCTACGCCACCGCCGTGCTGACCCTGGGCGGGATCTACGCGATCCTCGCGCTCGGCCTCAACATCCAGTGGGGCTTCACCGGACTGTTCAATCTCGGCATCGCCGGCTTTTTCGCCGTCGGCGCCTATTCCTCGGCGATCCTGACCGCGCGGCCCTCGCCGGAGCACTTCGGCGGTTTCGGCCTGCCGATGCCCCTTGGCTTGCTCGCCGCTGCCCTGCTGGCCGGCCTGCTCGCCTGGCCGATCGGCCGGCTGACCCTGCGGCTGAAAGCCGATTACCTGGCCATCGCAACCATCGGCATCGCCGAGATCCTCCGCCTCGTCCTGAAGAACGAGCAGGGCCTGACCAACGGGGCGGTCGGCATCTCGCACATCCCACGGCCCTTCGAGAGCCTGCCCCGGCCATACGACGAGCTCGCCTTCCTGGGGATGGTCGCCGGTATCGTGCTGGTCCTCTATTGGGCGCTGGAGCGGGCCCGCCGCGCGCCCTGGGGACGGATCATGCGCGCCATCCGCGACAACGAGGCCTCGGCCGAGGCGGCCGGCAAGAACGCCATGGCATTCAAGCTCGAGGCCTTCGTCTTCGGCAGCATGATCATGGGGCTCGGCGGCGGGGTCTATGCCCACTACGTCAAGTTCATCAGCCCCGAGGCCTTCGAGCCGCTGATGTCCACCTTCATCGTCTGGGTGATGCTGGTCGCCGGAGGCAGCGGCAACAACCGCGGCGCCATCGCCGGTGCCCTGGCGATCTGGGCGATCTGGTCGATGACCGAGATCCTGACCAGCCAGCTGTCGGCCGACTGGACGACGCGGGCCGCCTATCTGCGGGTCTTCCTGATCGGTCTTTTCCTGCAGATCATTCTGCAGCGCGCGCCGCATGGCATGTTTCGCGAGGTGCCGCCCCCGCCGCCAGAGCCGTCATCGCCTCGCCAGCCGGAATCCCGTTCCGCTGACACCTAGGCCGGATGCTGCGCCAGCCAGTGCTGCGCGATCTCCTCGCGGGTGCAAATCCAGGCTTCGTCATGGCTCTGGACATGATCGAGGAAACGGGCCAGTGCCTGGGTCCGCGCCGGGCGGCCGGACAGGCGGCAGTGCAGGCCAACGGTCATCATTTTCGGTTCCCGCGCGCCCTCCTCGTAGAGTCTGTCGAAAGCCTGGCAGAGGTAGCTCGAGAAGTCGTCGCCGGACACCCAGCCCGGGTTCATGCCATACTTGAAGTCGTTGGTATCGAGCGCATAGGGAAGGATCAGCCGAGGCGTGCCGGAGATGTCCTTCCAATAGGGCAGATCGTCGTTGTAGGCGTCTGAGTCGTAGAGCGTCTCGGTTTCTTCCATCACCAGCCTCCGGGTGTTGGCACTATAGCGCCCAGTGTACCAGCCGCGCGGCGCGCGCCCGGTCTGCTGCTTGATGATCGCAACCGTCTTGCGAATGTCTTCGCGTTCCTGTTCCTCTGGCATATCGGCGTAGTCGATCCAGCGCCAAGAATGGCTCGCCACTTCATGGCCAAGCTCGGCCATGGCCGGGCCCGCCTCGGGGTTGCGCTGCAGAGCGAGGCCGACGGCCCAGCAGGTGAACTTCAAGCCGCGGTCTTCGAAGAGATCGAGCAGCCGCCAGAAGCCGGCGCGGCTACCGTATTCGAAGAGATCCTCGGCCAGCAGGTTTCGCCTCTCCAGCGCCGGCATGCCGGCGATCTCCGGCACCAGATAGACCTCGGCGTGGGGATCGCCATCGAGCACGCTGCGCTCGCCACCCTCCTCGTAGTTGAGGGCGAAGTTGACCGCGAGGCGCGCCTTGCCTGGCCAGGTCACCTGTGGACGATGGCGGCCATAGCCGACGAGATCGCGTGGCGGGATTTCAGTCATGCAGTCGGGGTCCCCATCGCTTGAACCGGTATTAAGATTAGAGTCTTTCCATTATCCGATCGACGGACTCACCAAAGAAAATGCCCCGGCCGGGGTATTCCCGGCCGGGGCACGCTCAGGGACGCCGGGCTCTTGGCATGCCCGGCATCAGGTTTGGCTCGAACTCAGGGGCCGATCACCTTGACGGTCGCGAAGCCATCGGCGGTGATTTCGAACACGCCGACCGTACCGTCGACGTCTCCGACCTCGTCGAAGTCGTGCGGGCCGGCCGCGCCCTGGTAGTCGATATCGCTACCGGCGGCGATCAGTTCCTTTGCCTTCGCCCACTCGCCGGGCAGGATCGTTTCGCCCGGCGGATTGGCGACTTCGCGCAGGGCATCGCGGATCGCCGTGCGGTCGGTGGAGCCGGCCTTCTCGATGGCCAGCGCCAGGATCATCGTCGCGTCGTAGGTCTCGCGGATGAACAGGCTGTCGACCTCGTGCTCGGAGTAGGCACCGTAAGCGGCGTTGAAGTTCTGCACCGCATTGGTCTCCGGCGGCGCCTCCGGGGCGACGCCGAAGCTGCCGGCGAGGTTCTCGACGCCGATCTCGTCGAGCACCGCCTGCTCCTTCATGCCGTCGGTCAGCACGAAGGTCTCGAAGAAGGCGTTCTCCAGGGCCTGGCGCAGGATCGTCGTCCCGCCGTCGGCGGGATAGGAGATCAGCACCAGAGCCTCGGCGCCGCCGGTCGCGATCGTGGCCAGTTCGCCGCGGTAGGAGGCCTTGTTCGGCTCGAAGGCGATATCCCCGGCGAGCGTGCCGCCATTGGCGGTGAAGGTGCTGCGGAAGGTCTCGGCGAGGCCGACGCCGTAGTCGTTGTTGAGGAACATCAGCGAGACGGTCTTGAGGCCGCGTTCGAGCACCACGTCGGCCAGCACCTTGCCGATGTAGGCGTCGCTGGCGACGACGCGGAAGATGAAGTCGTCATCCTCCAGGTCGGTCAGCTTCGGCGAGGTCGCGGTTGGCGCCAGCTGGGGCACGCCGTTGGGCACCGAGACATTGTTGGCGACCGCGAGCACCTGAGCCGAGCCGAAGGGCCCGATCATCGCCGAGATGTTGTCGACCGAGATCAGCTTCTGCGCTGCATCCACGGCGGCCTGGGGGTTGGTCTGGTCGTCGGCGACCAGCAGCTCCAGCATGCGGCCGTCGAGAATGCCGCCGTTCTCGTTGATCTCCTGCTCGGCCATGCGCGCGGCATCGACCAGCGAGGGCGAATAGGGCGCCAGGCCTCCGGTCAGGCCGAAGCTGCCGCCGATCTTGACGTTATCCGCCGCGAGGGCGCCGGCTGCGCCGGCCGCTCCGCAGATGAGCGAGGCCGCCAGGGCGCCCGCTTTGATAAGGGTTTGTCTCTCCATTTGAATTTTCCTTCGCCTCCCTAGTTGTCGGCTTGGTTGTTGTTTTTCTGCCGCGGCCGCTCAATAACGAACGGCAGACGGTTTAGAATGGTAGCCGCGTTTCCTGCCGTTGCATAGACGAAAGCCGCTTGCGCGGTAGCGCTGGAAAGCGGGGATAGCTGCGTCGCAGGCAGCGTGAAACTATTCTTTGCCTGACCCGTTAACCCGTTAGCCAGAGTTTTTCCAGGAAGCCGAGAATGCAGACCTCAAGCGCGCCGCGCCGTGCCGGTCCCCTTTTGTATCTGCGCGGCATGGCGCAGGAGCGGGTCGCCCTCTCCGCCGTGATAGCGGTGCCGGAATCGGAATCCCCGCCGCGCCTGCGCACGGCGGCGTGCGAAGTTCCGGCCGAAACTCTGCTGCAGCGCGACGGCTGCCGGTTGCTGCGCTACGGCTTCACGCTCGAGGCCTCGACGCAGGCCTGGTACGCCGTCGGCGAAGACCGCTACGAGGTCAACGCGGCGCTCGACGGCGACCTGCGCGTGGCCTTCGTATCCTGCAACGGCCAGGAGCGCGGCGACGGCGAGCGCCCCTTGGAGGAGCGCAACGTGCTCTGGGAGCGCCTCGACCGGCAGCACGCCGAGCGGCCCTTTCAGCTGCTGCTGCACGGCGGCGATCAGATCTATGCCGACGAGATGCTGGATGCCCATCCGCGCAGCCGGGCCTGGGCGGAGGGCAAGCATCGCAAGCCCCGGCGCCAGGACGACGGCGAGCTCGGCGAGCTTCGCGAAGCCCTGCGCCGCAGCTTCTTCCGGCGCTACATGGAGATCCTCTCCCAGCCGCAGATTTCCAAGCTGATGGCCCGTGTACCCTCGCTGGCGATCTGGGACGATCACGATATCTGCGATGGCTGGGGCTCCCTGCCGGCGGCCCAGCTGGACGCGCCGGTGGGCCGGACCTTCTTCGAGGTGGCGCGGGAGCACTTTCTGCTGTTCCAGCTTGGCACCACGCCGGAGAAGCTTCCCGATTTCTGTCTCGACCCCGGCGGTTCCAGTCTGGGCTGGCATGTCGCGCTGCCGGATCTGCATATCCTCGCGCCGGATCTGCGTTCGGAGCGCCGGCCGAACCGGGTGATGGGCGAAGCCGGCTGGCGGACGCTGGAAACTGCGCTGCCGAGAATCGAGTGCGGCCGCGTCTTTCTGCTCTCCAGCGTGCCGCCCTGGGGCCGCGCCTGTCCTGGCTGGAGGCGGCGATGAAGCTGACCCGCAGGATGGAGAAGTACGAGGACGATCTGCGCGACCAGTGGCAAAGCCGCGCTCACCGCCGGGAGTGGCGGGCTTTCCTTGAGCGGGTGGCGAAGCTGCATCGCAATGCGCAAACGCCGGTGACCTTCCTGTCGGGGGAGATTCACCTGGCGACCCGGGGGACGCTCGAGGTGCCGCCGGCGCCGCTGCATCAGCTGGTCGCCTCGGGCATCGCCCATCCCGCGCCGCCGGAGGCCTATGCCAGATGCCTGGGGGCCCTGGCCCGCCTCGGCGAATCGCCGCTGCCGGGACATCCGATCCGGCTGCATCCCCTGCCGGGCAAGCGGGCGGTCTATACCGCGCAGCGCAACTACCTGATCCTGGAACGCAAGGCCGGCACTTGGCGGGCCTGGTGGGAGCTGGAGGAGGGGGCCACGCCGGCCATGGCGCTCTAGCCGAGTGCAGTCAGGGCGTGAAAGACAGCGACTCGAAACGCCAGGCCCGTTCGGGATCGCCCGGCCACAGCGCTGCGAGATCCGGTTCCGCAGGGGGCGCTGTCGCGCCATGGATGTCGGCCCGGATGTAGCGGCCGGTTTCGCGCAGGCGCACTTCGCCTTCGGGATAGCGGCGGGCCAGGGCATCGCGCAGCGTCGCGGCATCCTCGGCGATCTCGTCGCTGTCCAGGGCGCGTGGCGCGCCGTCGGTCAGCTCCGCCGTCGCGATTCGCAGGGAGCGCAGACCGTCGCGCACGATATCAAAAGCGATCACCATCGCTGCTGCGGAGTCGGCCCACCAGAAGCCGAAGCCGACACCGAAGACGCCGCAGACGCCGGCCAGGCCAGTCATCCAATCGGCCTTCTGCATCAGCGCATCGGTATGCAGAACCTTGTCGCTGAGCCGCCGCGCGATGGGAAGCTTTTTGCGTCCCAGGATCAGCGGTGGCACCACCGAGTAGGCCAGCGCCGCCGCCATCAGCCAGCCGATCCAGACCTGCTGGCCGAGCAGCGTGACCGGGCCCAGCGTCGGATGCTCGCCCGCGAGCAGCTTGCCGGCGGAATCGAACAGCAGGTAGCCGCCCATGATCACCAGTGTCGAGGCGGACACCAGGAAAGCGAGGCTGTTGACCCGGTCGTAACCGAAGGGGAACTTGGCATTCGGAGTTTTGCGCTCGAAATGGATGGCGGTGAGAAAAACGAACGCCGGCACCAGGCCGAGCAGATCCTCGATCCAGGCGGTTTTCATCGCCTGGCTGGAGCCGAGCACCAGGGCCAGCAGACCGACGATCGACAGCTGCCAGGCGATGGTCCACCACTCCAGGCGGACTGCCCGGCGGAGGTCGCTTTCCAGCTGGGAAGGAACGCTCTTCATTCCCGCCCCTGGGCGAGATGGCGGGCGACGAACAGCAGCCAGCGGTTCTCTCCGGACCGCACGGCGGCCCGCAGCACTGGCAGGTCGCCAGGCGGCTCCTGCGCTTTTAAAGGCGGACTTAGTGCGACCCGCTTCCTCCAGGGAGACTCCTTGGCAAAGGCGCCGATCACGACATCCAGCCCGCCCTGTTCCAAATCCTTGAGCAGCAGTTCAGCGCTGCCGCGCTTAACCTTCGCCTCCGCGCCCGCCGCCGCGGCCAGTTTTTCGACGAAGCCGCGGGCGAGGCTTTCTTCGCTCCCGGGGGCGGCGACGATGCCGCTGCGCAGAGTTCCGCTGTGGGTAACCCGTTCCGTGGTCGCCTCGGGATCGGCGGGAAAGCCATCGCAGGCGGCAAGACAGATGAGCACCGCCAGCAGTACGGCGACGTCAACTGCCGCCGAGAGTCCAAAGCGAGGCTGTTGCGTAGCTGTCATTATGACCCTTTGCGGAGAGCGCATCTCCTCCGCAGGATCAACGGGCCAGAAACGGCAAAGTTCCTGCGCTCCAGGCCTCAGGCAGCATCTTCAGCTGTGACAAGGCCGTAGTTTGGCGCCTATCCGGAAGGTCAGCCTGCTGCGACACATTTACGCCAAAGCTGGCGGCCATTATCTATGCTTGCTTGAGCGAGTCCTGTGCGAGGTTCCATTTCGATGCTGACGCGACGACGGCTTCTCGGTTCGGCGGCGGTGACGGCGCTTGCCGCACCGCTGTTCGGTCCCGGCGGGGAGCTGCTGGCCGCCGATCCCCTTGGCAGTCCACCGGAACTGGGGGCCCCGCGTCCCTTCAGCTACGCCCTTCTGACCGAGCGGGCGCGGGAGATCGCCTCCCAGCCCTATCGGCCGCGCGAAACGCCGGCGCCCGAGGTGGTGAAACGACTCGACTACGAAGCGGTCGGCAAGGTCGGCTACAAGCCCGAGGACGCGCTCTATGCCGAGGGCCCCGGCATCTATCCGGCGACCTTCTTCCACCTCGGCGAGTTCTTTCCCAAGCCGGTACGCATCCATGCGGTCGAAGGCGACTCGGCGCGCGCAATCCTCTACGCCCCCGGCCACTTCGCCATGCCCGAGGACAGCCCGGCGCGGGAAATGCCCGAGGGCGCCGGTTTCGCCGGTTTCCGGCTGCAGGAATCCCGGGCGCAAGACGGCTGGGAACGGCAGGACTGGGTCGCCTTCCTCGGCGCTTCCTACTTCCGGGCGATCGGCGAATTGGGCCAGTACGGCATCTCGGCGCGGGGCATCGCCCTCGACGTCGCCACCGCCGGCGGCGAGGAGTTCCCGGACTTCACCGAATTCTACATCGCGCCGAGCGAGGAAGCCGGCGCGCCGGTCGAGGTGCATGCCTTTCTCGACGGGCCGAGTATCGCCGGCGCCTACCGCTTCGCCCTGCAACGCAGCGAGGGGGTGGTGACCGAGGTCGAGGCCCGGCTGTTCCTGCGCGCGCCCGTAGAGCGCTTCGGGATCGCCCCGCTCAGCTCGATGATGTGGTTCTCCGAGCACAATCGGCCCTACCGCGCCGACTGGCGGCCCGAGGTACACGATTCCGACGGCCTGGAGCTCTGGACCGGCGCCGGCGAGCGGATCTGGCGGCCGCTGAACAACCCGCCGCGGGTGATGGCCTCGAGCTTCGCCGACGAGTCTCCGCGCGGATTCGGCCTGATGCAGCGCGACCGCGACTTCGAGAATTACCTGGACGGAGTACGCTACGAGCGGCGCCCCAGCGTCTGGATCGAACCCCTTGATGGCTGGGGCCGCGGTGCGGTCCAGCTGATCGAGATTCCGACCGACGACGAGATTCACGACAACGTCACCGCCTTCTGGGTGCCAGAAAAGCCGACAGCGGCTGGCGAGAGTTACAACTTCCACTACCGCCTGCACTGGCTGGCGGATATGCCCTATCCCGCAGAAAGCTTCGCGCGCTGCGTGGCTACCCGGATCGGGCGCGGCGGCGAGCCGGGCAAGCCGCGGCCCGAGGGCGTGCAGAAGTTCGTCGTCGAATTTGCCGGTCCGGCGCTCGCCGCGCTTGCCAAGGACGCCGAGCCGGAGGCCAGGGTCACCGCGTCGCGCGGTGAGATTTCCTACGTCTTCGTTGAGAAAATCCCCGGCACCGAACGCTGGCGGGCCCAATTCGACGTGACCGCGGAGGGGGAGGAGCCTGTGGAACTGCGCCTCTACCTGGCGCTGGCGCGGCAGCCGCTCAGCGAAACCTGGCTGTTTCAGCACTTCCCGCAGGCCACGGACAGCTAGCCAAGGGCGATCCCGATCTTCCGGCAAATTTTATAGCGCCGCCGCAGCGGTTGTTCGCGGGCCGCAGGGTGGGCTATGTCTTCGCCTTCACAACGAAGGGAGACCCGCCGTGCCGGAAAACATTCAACTGACCGCCGCCGATGGACAGGTTCTCGACGCCTACCGCGCCGATCCAGAGGGCAAGCCCTACGGCGCCGTGGTGGTGATCCAGGAGATCTTCGGGGTCAACGTCCATATCCGCGACCTGGTCGAACGCTGGGCCGCGGTCGGCTATACGGCGATCGCCCCGGCGCTCTACGACCGCCACGAAAAGGCTTTCGAGACCGGCTACGAGCCCGCCGATATCGAAAAAGGCCGCGCGCTGAAGGACAAGGCCAATGCGGACCTGGATGCCGTGATGGCCGACGTCGAGGCGGCGCGTCAGGCGGTCTCCTCCGCCGGGCGGGTCGGGGTCGTCGGCTTCTGCTGGGGCGGCTACGTTACCTATGCTGCGGCCTGCCGGCTCGATATCCAGGCCGCCAGCGGCTACTACGGCGGCGGTATCCACAACCTCGCCGAAGAAACCCCGAAGTGCCCGACCATCCTGCATTTCGGCAAGGAGGATCAGGGCATTCCGCTCAGCGACGTCGACAGGGTCCGTCAGGCGCAGCCGGAGGTGAAGATCCATCTCTACGAGGCCGGCCACGGTTTCCACTGCGACCGGCGCGGCAGCTACGATCCCCGGGCCGCGGCCATCGCCGGAATGCGCACGACCCAGCTGTTCGAGAGCGTGCTGCGCCGGGGCGAAAGCGGCTAGCTTTCCGCGCTGTGGCCTTCCCCGGGGCGGCAGAGCCGGCCGCGCTCGGTATAGAGTAGCAGCAGCAGCGTCGCCACGCTGGAAATCACGAAGCCCAGCGCCAGGGGGCGCAGGGTTCCGTCGAAAGCCTGGCCGATGATGTAGCCGCCGCCGGCGCCGAACAGCACCGTGACCGCGCCGATCATCGAGGAGGCGATGCCGGCGACATGCTGCTGCGGCTCCATCGCCAGGGCGTTGAAGTTGGCGAAGACCAGGCCGACCAGCAGCATCGCCAGGGTCAGCAGCGGCAGGAAGGCGCCGACCCCCAGCAGGCCGAAGTACTCCAGGCCGAGCATTGCCAGCGACAGCACGAGAAAGACCAGGGTTGCGGCGTGGCTGAGCAGACGCATGCCGAGCCGCTCGACCAGCCGCGAGTTGATGAAGGCCGAGACGGCGATGCCGCCGGCGGTCACCACGAAGACGACGGGGAACCAGCGCCCCAGGCCATAGACCTCGCCGAGGATCTGCTGCGCCGAGTTGATGAAGCCGAACAGCGCGCCGAAGAAGGCGCCGGCGGAGAGCATGTAGCCCACGCTCTGACGTGAGCCGAAGATCGAGCGCAGCGCCTCGGCGATGACCGGGATCCGGATCGGACGGCGCCATTCGGGATGCAGGGTTTCCGGCAGGAAGCGCAGGCAGAGGCCGAAAGCGACGAAGGCGTAGAGCGCCAGGAAGCCGAAGACCGCGTGCCAGGAGGCGGCCAGGAGGATCACCTGGCCGATCGAAGGCGCCAGGATCGGCACCGCCATAAAGACCATCATGATCAGCGACATTACCCGCGCCATGCGGCGTCCGCCGTAGCAGTCGCGCACCGCGGCCACGGCGACGACCCGCGGCGCGGCCGAGCCGAGACCCTGAATGAAGCGGGCGATCAGCAGGGTGGTCATGCTGGGCGCCAGAACGCAGATCACCGCGGCCAGGCCGTAGAAGAAGATTCCCGCCAGCAGCACCGGCCGCCGGCCATAGCGGTCGGACAGCACGCCGATCGCCAGCTGGCCGAGGCCGAAGCCGAGCAGATAGACGGAGATCACGGTCTGCGCCCGGTTCGGGTCGTCGAGGCCGAAGGAGCGCTGGATGTCCGGAAAGCCGGGCAGGATGATGTCGATGGCCAGCGCGTTGAGCGCCATCAGCGCGGCCACCAGGGCGACGAACTGGGTGAAGCTGAGCGGATGATGGCGCGGCGATGAGGCCTTGGGCTCTGGCGCGCCTGTGACGGCGGCCGGGGAAGGGACCGGACGATCTTCGGGCATGGGGCATCGAATAGGCCAGGGCGCCTGTCGAGTCTAGCCTACAGGCCCCAGCGTTGCGGAAAAGCAGTTTGGCACGGCCGCTCAGCGGCGGGCGATAATCCAGATGGCGTGCACGATACCTGGGATGTAGCCGAGTATCGTCAGCAGGATATTGAGCCAGAAATGCAGTCCAAAACCGACCTGCAGGAAAACGCCGACCGGCGGCAGCAGGATTGCGAGAATAATGCGCAGGATGTCCACGGCGTAGGTCCTTGTTCTTATGCCTAAATCCCCAACCGTCGGGCGGCAGGGCCGGTTGCATGGGTACAACGCGCCGGCACGTGAATCGTTCCTTGCCCGCGAGGGGAAGCCTCATTTTGGAACTTGCCGCTGAAGACTCCGTTGTTCCTGCAGCAACGCAAATTCATGGAGCCCGGAAATGTTCAGACCCTCGACACTTCTGATCGCTGCGGTGATCGCGCTTCCCCTGCCCGCCTTCGCTGCGGAGGACTGCGCTGCGCGGATTTCCGCGATGGAGAGCCATCCAGCCTTTGCCCAGCAGCCGAAAGACGAGGCGGAGGGCGCGGAAGGCGACATCACCTCAGAGAGCGACTCCTCGGAGCACGCAGAGAAGGGCGTGGCCGTCGAGGAAAACGGCGGCACTACCGTCTATCAGGAAGGCGGCCCGGCCCTGCCGCGCGAGAGCTGGTTCACTGGGGAAGAGGACAAGGCGGTAGCCCTCGGGCATCTCTCCGCCGCCAAGGAGGCGGAAGAAGCCGGCGATGCGGCCACCTGCGCAGAGGAAATGGACCAGGCGGAAAAGATTCTTGCCGCCGCAAGCGAGGAAGAGCGGGAGGAGAAGGAGCAGGCCGATTAACCAGAACCGCGGACAAGAAAGGTCAGATTAGCAATGACGGAAATCGCCGGAAAACTGATTGCCATCCTCGCGACCTCGGGCTTCGAGCAGTCGGAGCTGGAGGTGCCGCGCAAGCGCCTCAAGGAAGCCGGTCTCGACGTGGATATCGTGGCCCCGGAAGCGGGCAAGATCCGCGGCTGGAAGGGCACCGACTGGGGGGACGAGGTCGCGGTCGACAAGACCCTGGAGGAGGCCGACCCCGCCGACTACGACGCGCTGGTGCTGCCCGGCGGCGTGATTAATCCCGACCAGCTGCGAACCAAACCCGAAGCGGTTTCCTTCATCCAGCAGGTGCACGGCGCCGGCAAGCCGGTGGCGGCGATCTGCCACGGCCCCTGGCTGCTGGTCGAGGCCGATCTGCTGCGCGGCCGCCGGGCGACCTCCTATCCCTCGATCCGGACCGACGTCGAAAACGCCGGAGCCCAGTGGAGCGACGAGGAGGTGGTGGCCGATGGCGGACTGATCACCAGCCGCAAGCCGGACGACCTCGACGCCTTCTGCGACGCACTTCTCGATGCGCTGGAGCAGGCGACCAAGGCCGCTTAGCAGTTTAGCCGGGCGGGAGGAGGGTCAGTCCTCCTCCGCCGCGGATCGGATTTCCTGGCGCACCTGGGCATAGACCAGAACGCTGAACAGCCCGGCTCCGCCGATCACGTTGCCGATGAAGACCGGGATGCCGAAGTCGAGGAAAAAGCCGGGGATCAAGGTCTCTCCGGCCAGCACCAGGAGCAAAACGCCGACCCCGCCGGAGACGATGTGGGTCAGCTCCGCGACCGCGATCAGATAGCTGATCACCACAATCACCCAGAACTCCGCGCCCTTGGCCGTGGGCATGATCCAGACCAGCGCGGCCATCAGGAAGCCCGCGGCGATCGCCTTGGTGAACATCGGCAGCAGGGAATTCTGCATGCTCTCCCGGCCGATTTCGCGCATCGCCTCGAGCAGTTCGGCGTCGGCGATCTGGGAATAGTTCCAGAACAGCGCGAACAGCAGGGCGCCGACCAGATTGGCGCCGGCGACCAGCAGCCACATGCGGATCACGCAATACAGGCAGTACCAGGTTCGCCGCACCATCAGCGGCAGGATCGGCGTGATGGTGTTCTCGGTGAACAGCTGGTGGCGCGACAGGATGACCACCAGGAAGCCGATACAGTAGCCGAAGTTCTCGACCAGCGGCCGCCACTCGGCATCGGGCAGGTGGGTATGCAGCAGAGCCTTGCCGTAGAGCGAAAGGCCGATGCACATCCCGGCAGCCAGCCCCGACCACCACAGCGCCACGGCGGGGCGGGAAAGCTCGCGTTCCCCCTCCTCCCGGATGATCTGGTAGACCAGCGGAGCGGGCAGCCAGATATGCTCCTCGACTTCCTCTACGTCGTCCTTGGAGAACTCCTCGGTCTCGTTCAGGCGCTTGCCCTCCTTGTCCGGTCTTTCCGTTTTCGCCATGCTCTCCGCCGTTCTCTGATGCTCTGTTCCGCCTTTCGGAAAAAGCAGAATAGCGCCTGTCAGGCCGCCGCGCTGCGGGGATCGATGGGCAGCTGCGCCTGCAAGCCGAAACTCTCCTCCAGGCGATAGGCTGCGCGCAGCAGCGCCGCCTCGCCGCGCGGCTTGCCGACGATCTGGAGGCCGACCGGGAGGCCCGCCGCGGTGAAACCGCAGGGCAGGCTGAGGACCGGGCAGCCGGTCATGGTCAGCGCAAAGGTGATGGAGAACCAGTCGATGTAGGTCTCGCAAGGGCGGCCGTCGATCTCCGTCACATAGCGTTGCTCGACCGGGAAGGGCGCGACCGATGCCGCCGGGCAGATCAGAAGATCGTGGGTTTCGAAGAAAGCGATCATGCGGCGATAGAGTTCGCTGCGCTGGCGCTCCGCCGCGAAGATCTGCTCCGGCGCGAGCTTTAGCCCACGTTCGATGTTGCCGACGATCTCCGGTGCGATTTCCTCGCGATGCCGCTCCAGGATCGGTGCCATCAAGGTCGCAAAGAGCGTGGCGCGCAGGGTCTGGAAGCCCTCGAGCGCGCCGCTGAAGTCGGGGCACGCGTCAGTCACCTCGGCGCCGAGCTCCGCGCAGCGCGCCGCCGCGGCTTGGCAGATCCCGGCGATCTCCCGACCCATGGGAACGATGCCGAGGTCTGGGCTGAAGGCGATGCGTCCGGGCAGTTTCCGGCTCTCCAATTCGGCGACGAAAGAAGTGCTCCTATCCTCGAAGGACAGCGGGTCGTCGGCTTCGTGCCCGGCGCCGGCGTCGAGCATCAGGGCGAGGTCGCGCAGGTTGCGTGCCATCGGCCCCTCGACCCAGAGGCAGTCGAAGGCGGGCAGGCGGGCGCCACGCGGCACGCGGCCGGGGCTGGGCCGCAGGCCGACGATCCCGTTGAAGGCGGCTGGCGTGCGCAGGCTGCCGCCGAGGTCGTTGCCGGTCGCCAGCCAGGCCGTTCCGCTGGCCACGGCAGCCGCCGAACCGCCGGAGGAACCGCCCGCGCTCATTCTGGTGTCCCAGGGATTGCGGGTCGTCCCGAAGACGGGATTGAAGGTGTGGCCCCCGGCCCACTCCGGCACGTTCGCCTTGGCCAGCGGAATGGCGCCGTTGCGCTCCAGCCGGGCCACGGTCGCATCGGATCGCGCGGCGACATGCGCGGCGAAGATCGGCGAGCCGTAGGTCGTGCGCACCCCGCCGACGTCGTTGTAGTCCTTGACCGCGATCGGCAGGCCGCAGAGCGAGCGGGGAGGCTCTGCGTGACGCCGGAGCGGAAATTCCGCCGCTTGCGCCCGGGCCCGCTCGAAACAGCGGATCGGCAGGGCATTGACGCTGCCATCGACCTCTTCGATGCGGTCGATGGCCGCCTCCAGCAGCTCTCCCGGCGCGATCTCTCCCCGGCGCAGGCGCGCCACTGCTTCGCTCGCGCTCAAGCGGATCAGCTCATGCATTCCAACCTCCGGCGTTTGACCTGAGATAGAACTACTGTTTTTGCCTGCAGGCGTCGACACTCCCTGGAGTGGAGTGTCCGACGCAGTGCTGAACCAACCAAATACGCGAAAAAAACATCATATAAATATTCATTTACGCGAGTTCTATCAGCCTGAATGGAAATTGCGGCAATACAGCATAGAGTGCTTGTGGCTTTGCACAATTTCGCGCCGCGCCGGGCAGAAGACGCTGCGGCGCTTTCTGCAGCGGGGTTAGCTGCGCGCCCCGGCAAGCGGATCGTCCTCAAGTCGCAAATCCACACCGCGCGCCGCGGCGCTCAGCCTCGGCGACTTCGAGCCGGTACGCGCTGTTTATGAGGCGGCGCCGGAATTGGCGTCGAGCGCCGGCTAGCAGCGGCTGCTGCCGATTCCCGGCGTGGAAGCGGTCGAGCTTTTCCTGCTGCGCCGCTGTATCGAAGTGCGCTACGACCCGGCGCAACTCGATCCCGGCTTCTGGGAGGCTGTGCTGCAGGGTAGCGAGACCGAGGCCCGCGCCGCCCTGGAAGCCCTGCCGGCCGATGACGGGGCCTAGTTCTTAAACCGCCACCCGCATGTCGGCCCGCAGGCTGTCTGGCGCCTTGTGGAACTTACCGTCCTTCATGATCGCCAGCAGCTTCGACTTGTCCTGCAGCACCCGAATGTCGGCGATGGGGTCGCCGTCGACCAGTATCATGTCTGCGAGGTAGCCCTCGCGCAGCATGCCGAGCTCGTCGCCCCTCTCCATGATCTCGCCGCCGTACTTGGTGCCGGCCTGGATCGCTTCCATCGGCGAGAACCCGAGATACTCGACGAAGTACTCGAAGTCCTTGGCGTTGGTGCCCATCGGGGTCCAGGCGAAGCCGTAATCGCCGCCGATCAGGACCTTGATGCCGCGCTTATGCATCTTCTTCATGGTCTCGACGCACATCTCCAGCTCGCGCTCGTAGCGCAGGGACATCGGCGAACCCGGCTTGACGCCGTAGTCGCCGGCATTGCGCGCGGTGTTGATCAGCCAGGCGATGCCGGGGGCCACGAAGTGCTTGTCCTTGTTGGCCTCGAGCAGGTCCAGCACCTCCTCGTTGCAGAAGGAGGCGTGGTAGATGTATTCAATGCCGTGCCGCACGCACTGCTTCACGGAATCCGAGGAGCGGGCGTGGGCGGCCAGCTTCTTGTTGCGGGTCCGCGCCTCGCGCACCGCCATGGTCAGTTCCTCCTCGGACATCGGCGTTTCCTCCGCGCCCATGCCGGTGATCTCTTCGCCGGAGAGGTTGAGCTTGATGGTGTCGACGCCGATTTTGATCAGCTCGCGCACGGTGCGGCGGATCTCCTCTGGGCCGGAGATGACCAGGCCGAGGTTTAGCCCCTCGTGCGGGATATGCGGCGGCGTCGCGTCGCCGAGGCCGCCGACCGTGGTGATCTCCGGGCCGGCCGCGGTGTAGCGCGGACCGGGAAAGCGCCCGGCGCTGATGGCGTCGCGGATCACCACATCGAGCCGCGGCTTGGCCGCCGCCGCGCCGCGCCCGGCGGTAAAGCCAGAGTCGATCATCAGCTTGGCCATCTCCACGGTGGAGAGCATGTGCTCCTCGATCGGCATCATCTGGATCGGGTTGATGCCTGGCGCGTTGTTCCAGCTCAGATGCAGATGCGCGTCGATCATCCCCGGCATCAGCGTGGCGCCGCGCCCGTCGATCCGCAGGCCGCCGTTGCCGCCGCCGCTGCTCCAGCCATAGCCGCTGCCCGAACGGCTGATCCTGGTGATGCGGTTGCCGGCGACGGTGACCTCGCCGAAGTAGGGCGCCTCGCCGGTTGCGTCGAGGATGCGGACGTTGGTGAAGGTGATGTCGCCGTTGTGGCTCTCGCCGCCGTTCCGCCGTCCGCTCCAGTCGTAGCTCGTCTCTGGCATCTTTCTCTCTCCCTTTCTGGGAACAGGTTACATCTTCTGGGCATCGAGGTGCGCGCTCAAGAGTTCCGCCGACCTGGCCGGCGCCTCGATGGGGATCCAGTGGCCGACCGCAGCGACGGTCTCCAGCCGCGCGCCGGCGATCTTGCCGCGCAGGCTTTCGGCCATGGCGACCGGCGCCACGGGGTCGGCGGCGCCGGCAATCAGCAGAGTCGAGCAGGAAATCTTGCGGTGATCCGCCGCCTCAGCCGCGGCCAGGGCATCGCAGTGCGCGGCGTAGCCAGCGGGGTCCTGGCGCAGCAGGCTCTCGCGCACGAAGGCACGCATCGCTGGGCTCGCCGCCTGGGCGACGCTGCCCTGAGAGATCGCCTCGGCGATGCCGGCCATGCCGTCCTTGCGCGCGGTAGCTGCCCGCTCCCGGATCGCATCGCGCGCCGCCGGAGGCGGCTCCAGAATCGGGCCGTAGAGCGTCAGACTGTCGACCAGATCGGGGCTCTCCACCGCCAGGTGCTGACAGATCAGCGTGCCCATGGAGTGGCCGACGAAGTGGGCGCGGCCGAGGTTCTGCGTGCGCAGCAGGTCGCGCACAGCCTGCGCCAGTCCCTTCAGCCCCGGCAGCCCGGGTTTCAGCGCCGAGCGCGCGGCGCCGGGCAGGTCGGGCCGGATGACTTGATAGCCATCCAAGACTGCCATCAGCGGCTGGAAGCTATTGGAACTGCCGCCGAGGCCGTGGATCATCACCACCGGCGTGCCCTCGCCGTGGCACTCAGCGACCAGACTGCCGAGCCGGATGTCGGTCATTTCAGGCCGCCTCCACCGGGTTTTCCAGGGTGCCGAGGCCGCCAATCTCGATCTTCATGCTGTCGCCTGGCGCGAGGTACTTCGGCGGCTTGAAGCCGATGCCGACGCCCGCCGGAGTGCCGGTGGCGATAATGTCGCCCGGCTTCAGGGTGATGCCGTTGGAGATTGCGGCGATGATGGTCGGAACATCGAAGATCAGCAGGCTGGTGTTGGAGTCCTGGCGCAGCTCGCCGTTGATCCAGCACCGGACAGGGGTGTCGGCGAGGTCGATCTCGTCCGCCGTGACGGCCCAGGGACCCATGGGACAGAAGCTGTCCTGCGACTTGCCGATCAGCCACTGGCTGTGCTGGCCCTGCAGGTCCCGGGAGGTCACGTCGTTGACGATGGTGTAGCCCCAAACGTGGTCGAGGGCGTTTTCCTTGGCGATGTTGCGGCCTTGCCTGCCGACGATCACCGCCAGCTCCGCCTCGTAGTCGATCGCCGTGGAAACCGCGGCGTCGATCTTCACCGGCGCGTCCGGCGCAATGACGCATTCCGGCACCTTGGAGAACACGATCGGGTGTTCGGGCACCGCACCTTTGGCTGCCGAGCTGTCGAAACCGGAGGAGGCGAACTCCTCGGCATGGGCATAGTAGTTCTTGCCGACGCAGAAGATGTTGCGGCGCGGCCGCGGTACAGGGGCGAGCAGATGCACCTCCGAGAGCGGCAGCGTCTCCTCCGGCTCCGGAACCTCGCGGCCGATCAGCGCCGTGACGCCGGCCTCTTCGGCGGGGCCGGGGGAAAGCTCCATGGGCAGGCGCGCAACTTCCGTACCGTCGCCGCCGACGATCCCGAGGTGGCGGGTACCTTGCCATTCGAAGGTGGCAAACTTCATGCAGTCTCTCCTTGGGGTGAGTCGGGAATCAGGATCGTCGATCCCGTGGTTTCGCGGGCCTCCAGCGCGCGGTGCGCCGCGGCAGCCTCGGTCAGCGGATAGCGCTGATCGATCTCGACGGTGACGATGCGCCGGGCCAGGGCGTCGAACAGGCGCTCGGTGATCGCGGCGATCTTCTCCGGTGTGTCGGTGTAGTGGCCGTAGTTGGGGCGCGACAGCGTGACCGAGCGTTCCGCCAGACTGCCGATATCCCAGCTGCCGATGTCTCCTGAAGCCTGGCCGAAGCTGATCAGATGGCCGCAGGGCGCCAGCGCGCCCAGCGAATGGGCGAAGCTGTCCCGTCCGACGGCGTCGTATATCACATCGGCGCCGCGGCCCTCGGTCAGCTCCATGACCTGCTCCTCAAGGCTTTTCGGGCCCGGCAGGATGACATGCTGGGCGCCGGCGGCGCGTGCGATCCGCGCCTTCTCCTCGCTCGAAGTGGCGCCGATCACCCGCGCGCCCAGATGCTTGGCCCATTGGCAAAGGATTCGGCCGACACCGCCCGCGGGGGCATAGATCAGCGCCGTCTCTCCCGCCTGAAGCTTGTGGACGCGGTGCAGCAGGAACTCTGCGCTGATCCCCTTCAACAGCCCTGCCGCCGCGGTTTCCAGGTCGATGCCCTCGGGCAGGGGGATCACCAGCGCGGCGTCCAGGGTGCGCACCGAAGCATAGGCCCCGACCGGCGGGCAGGCGTAGGCGGCGCGCTGTCCGGGCCTCAGGTGGGTGACGCCGGGGCCGACATCGACCACCGTTCCGGCGGCCTCCATGCCCGGCGGGCCGGGCGGCGTCAGCAGGTCGAAGTAGCCGCTACGGCAGTAGACGTCGATGAAGTTCACTCCGACCGCGGACTGGCGCAGGCGGACCTGGCCGGGACCGGGCGGCGCTGCGGAAATCTCCGTGCGGCGGAACTCCTCCGGGCCGCCGTGTCGGGCGATGGTCATGGCGATGCCGGGGAGGGCGCCACCGGAGGCCGCCGGCGCGGATGAGGCGACGGGTGTCTGGCGCTGCGCCGGCCGGGCCGTGGCGCTGGCCCGTTCGCCGCGCCCGAGGCGCTGTCGGATCGCTTCGAAGCCGGCTTCGTAGACGTCCTTCGCCACCAGTTCGGCGAGTTCGTCCTCCTGGCCCGGCGGCGTCTCGAAGCGCGAGCTCCAGGACCAGAAGGTGCGGTCGCCGTCGGTGACGGGTTTCAGCTTCACCTCGGCCACGTAGTTGTGCAGCGGAATCTCGCTTTCGACGATGGCATAGCGCAGATGCCGCTCCTTGTCAGACAGCGTCAGCAACTGCTCGCGCAGATGTTCGCCTCCCGTCAGGCTGAAATTGCGCACCGCGCCGACCTGCTCGCTGCGCAGGCCGCCGTCGACCCGGCTGCGGGCGACCGCTGGGTGCCAGCGGTCGTGGCCGTTGAAATCGCGCAGGATCGCCCAGACTTCGGCGACCGGGGCGTCGATGACGGTGCTGCGCTGGACCTTGACCATGGTTGCCTTCTGTCCCGCCTAGCCACCCGCGAGGGACTGCTTCAGCGCGTCGAACCCGCCCTGGAAGACGTTGCGGCCGATATGGGAGACCAGCTCCTCCGCGCGCTCCGGCGGGCAGTCGAACTCGGCCGACCACTCCGCCAGGGTGCGGTTGCCGTCGGTGATCGGCGTCAGCTTGAGGGTGGCGATGTAGTTCTCCACCCCCATCGGGCTCTCCAGGATCGCGTAGCTGCAGGAGAGGTCGTAGTCCGACAGGGCGAGCAGCTTTTCGCGGATCTGCCCGCCGTCCTTGAGGCGGAAGTTGCGCACGCAGCCAACCTGATCCGCTGGCATGCCGGATTCGATCCGGCTCTCGGCGATCCCCGGGTGCCAGTCGGGCAGGGCGTTGAAGTCGCGGATCCGCGCCCAGACCCGATCCGTAGGGGCGGGAATCACCGAGGAGACATAGACGTCGGGCATGGTCTAGTTCTCCTCGCTTTCCTTCTTCTTCCGGCCTTCGGCCTCCTTGGCGAGGGATTGGGCGTCCCTTGCCGAGCGGAAGATGTCTCCCATGCGGGCAACGTTGGGATTCTCGACGCCGATCTCCTTCATCATCTCGTCGATCAGCGGCGCCTGGGCACGGTAGCGTAGGGCGCTCTCGATCACCTCGTCGGTCGGCGAACGATGGCCTCCACCGCCGGAGCCGATCAGGCCGTCGACATGGAGGATCTTGATGCCCTCGATCTTCTCCAGGGGACGGACCGATTCGCGGACGATGCCCTCGAGACGTTCGATCAGCTTGCCACGCAGTAGGCCGGCCCGGGCGTCCTCGGTGAGCAGGTTCTCGGCCTCGTTGCGCAGGCGCTGGGCCTCGGCGGCGACGGCGGCGGAGATCTTGTCCGCCTCGGCAGCGATCTTCGCACGGTCGGCATCCTTCTCGGCCATCAGGCGGTCCACCGCGGCGACCCGCTCCGCAATCTCGCGCTCGCGGATTGTGGCGACCTTCTCCTCGGCCGCCGCGATCTTGGCTCTGGCCTCCTCGTCGACGATCCGGGCCTCGGACTCCTCGTAGCGCTTCTGCAGCACGGCGATCTGGCGTTCGATCTGGGCCAGCTCGACGACCTGCTCACGCTCGATCTCCAGGCGGCGCAGGTCGCGCTGCTGCAGGATACGGGCCTCGTCGAGGCCGCGCTCGGAGGCGATCCGCGCGCGCTCGATTTCCTCCTGTGCGGAGATCTCCAGATCCTCGATGGCCTGGCGCTGGGAGATCTGCTGCGAACGCAGCAGACGGTCGCGCTCGATACGGGCCTTGTCGAGCGCCTGCTCCTGGGCGATGCGTGCGGTCTCCACCGCTTTGTGGGAGTTGATCCGTGCGGTTTCGACCTCCTGGCCGCGGGCGATTTCCAGCCCTTCGTTTTCCTGCTCGGCATTGATTCGCGCCTCGCGGAGCTGCCGGTCGGAGACGATGCGTGCCCGTTCCAGGTCCTCCTGGGCATTGATCTCTGCCATCTCGCTTTGATGGCGCTGTTCGATCTGCTGCGCGCGGATGCGCTTCTCGCGGTCGATCCTTGCGGCTTCCAGAGCCTGCTCCTGGGAGATACGCGCAGTCTCGATTTCTTCCTGCGCCTTGATCTCGGAGCCGTCGAGCGCCCGGCGGCGGGCAATCTCCCGCTCCCGCGTTTCCTGCTCGGCGGCGATCCGCGCCGCCTCGGCCTCGGCTTCGCGGGCCGCGCGGGTGCGGGCGATTTCGGTGCGCTGGCCGGCGCGCAGGCCCTCCAGCTCGCGTTCCTGGTCGAGGCGGGAGCGTTCGCTCTCCTGTTCTAGCTTCAGGGTTTCCTGCTCGACCTCCAGGTTGCGGGTGCGGATCTGCAGCATCGAGGACTGCTCGATGTCGTTGCGCAGCTTGCGACGGGATTCGATGGCGTCGATCAGCTGGGTGAGACCCTCGGCATCGAAACGGTTGGCCGGGTTGAAATACTCCAGGTCGGTCTGGTCGAGGTCGGTGATCGCCACCGATTCGATCTCCAGTCCGTTCTGCGCCAGCGCCTCGGCGGCGCGGCTGGCGACCACGGAAACGTAGTCGCCGCGCTTCTCGTGCATCTCGTCGAGGGTCATCTCGGCAGCGACGGAGCGCAGGGCGCTGACGAACTTGCCTGACAGCAGGTCGGCGAGACCCGCCGGGTCTGTGGTGCGGCGCCCCAGGGTCGATGCCGCGGCGGCCACGGCCTCCTTCTTCTGCACCACGCGCACGAAGAACTCGGCCTCGATGTCGACGCGCATCCGGTCCCGAGTGATCACGGCCGACTGTTTCTGCCGCGACACCGGAATCCGCACCACGTTGAGGTTGACCGGCGTGACCTCGTGCACGATCGGCAGGACCAGCGCCCCGCCGTTAATCACCACGGTCTCTCCGCCCAGACCGGTCCGCACGAAGGCGACCTCCTTGGTCGAGCGGTGGTACAGCCAGTGCAACAGATAGACAACCACCACGATCGCGATGACCGCGACGATCAGCCAGAGAATGATCGATCCGATCAGCCCGCTTGTCATGTCTCTCTCCTCCCGCTCAATCGATTCGCAAGGCCTTGAAGGCCCTGGTCTGTTCAGTCATGGCGATCTCGGCCGGCAACCGCTCCATCGAGGACGCGCCGTAGAAGCCATGACAGTTCTCGCAGTTCTTCAGGATATACTCGGCGTCTTCCGGCATGGAAATCGGGCCGCCGTGCGCCAAGATCAGGATATCCGGGTTGACCTTCAGCGCCGCCGCCGACCAGGCGTCGATCAGCGCCGGGCAGTCTTCCAGCTTCAGTGCGGTTCCCGCGCCGATCGACCCGCCGGTAGTCAGGCCCATGTGGCAGACCGCGATGTCCGCCCCAGCCTCGGCCATAGCGGTCGCATTCTCCTCGCTGAAGACGTAGGGCGTGGTCAGCAGGTCCTTCTCGTGCGCCAGGCGGATCATGTCGACCTCCATGGCGTAGGACATGCCGGTCTCCTCCAGGTTGGTCCGGAAGGTGCCGTCGATCAGGCCTACGGTGGGAAAGTTCTGCACTCCCGCGAAGCCGATGGCCTTCACTTGGTCGAGAAAATGATCGAAAAGGCAGAAGGGGTCGGTGCCGTTGACCCCGGCCAGGACCGGCGTGTTGGGGGCGGCGGGCAGCACCTCCTGCGCCATCTCCATGACGATCTCGTTGGCGTTGCCGTAGGCCAGCAGACCCGAGAGCGATCCCCGCCCGGCCATGCGGTAGCGGCCGGAGTTGTAGATCACGATCAGGTCGATCCCACCGGCCTCCTCGCACTTTGCGGAGAGGCCGGTGCCGGCGCCACCGCCGACGATGGGCACGCCCCGGGCCTTCATGTCCTGAAATTTCTCGAGTAGTGCTGTGCGTTCAAACCGCGGCATGTTGGCGAGCCCTCGTGGTTGGGGTGATGTCGTCCAAGGCTTGGATCGAAGCCTCGGCGAAGGCCAGATCGTTGATGTGGTGCGGCAGGCGGATCAGGCGCCGCGTGGCGGTCTCGCGGAAGTTGTCCTCCAGCGCCTGGAACAGCGCGCGGTCCGCCTCGGGATCGTGGAAGGGCTGGCCCGGTGCGTCGAGCGCCGAGACGCCGCCCTCGGGAATCAGGAAGCGGACCGGCCCGGTCATCTCGTTGAGGCGCCCGGCGATCCAGGCGCCCATCCGCGCGTTCTCCGGCGCCGTGGTGCGCATCAGGGTGACCTGCGGATTGTGCTCGACAAAGTTCCGGTCCCTGTACTTCTCGGGGACGGTCTCGCGCGCAGCGAAGTTGACCATGTCGAGCGCCCCGACCGAGCCGACATAGGGAACACGCCTGCGGATGAAGGCGCCGAAGCGGTCCTCGTCGGCGGCGAAGACGCCGCCCATCATCATGTCGCAGACCTCCGTGGTGGTGAGGTCGATGGCGGCGCTCAGCATGCCGCTGTCCACCAGCTTCTCCATGGAGCGGCCGCCGACGCCGGTGGCGTGGAACACCAGGCAGTCGTAGCGGTCTTCCAGCTGTCCGGCGATCTGCTGGATCGCCGTGGTGGTCACCCCGAACATGGTGAGGCCGAGGCCCGGTTTGTCGTCGCCGCCGCCGTGCCGTGGCTGTCTGATCTCGCCGCGGACCATGCCGGCCAGCGCATTGGCGCCGTTCGCCAGCACCTGCCTGGAGATACGGTTGATGCCCTGCACGTCGGTCACCGAGTACATCATCATGATGTCGGAGGGACCGACATACTGCCCGACGTCGCCCGAGGCGACGGTCGAGATCATTACCTTGGGCAGGCCGACCGGTAGGCTGCGCATACCGGGCGTGACCAGGGCGGTGCCGCCGGAGCCGGCGGCGGAGATGATGCCGCCGATGCCGCGCTGGCGCTGGATCCAGTTCTCGAAGGCCTCTGCCATGGCGCGCACCGATTTGCCGCGCTCTCCGCTGAACACGGCGTTTGCGCCGCCGCGGTGATAGGTGGCGACCATCTGCGGCGGCACGTCGGCCGAGGAGGCCTTGCCAGAGGTCGAGAGATCCACGGTGCGAACACGAAGGCTCTGTGCGGCGATCCGATCCTTGATGTAGGTCAGCTCGCGTCCCTTGGTGTCGAAGGTGCCGACCACATAGACGTCCTTGCCGCCCAGCTCGTGCAGCGGCGTCGGCGGCTCCTTGAACAGCGGCTCGAGCTTGGCGTCGAAGGGACGCGCGCTGCTTTCCGTCCCGGCGCGCGGCCGCGGCGCTGCCTGGGTCGCCCCGCCTTCCTTCCAGGCGGCCGCGGACCAGCGGGTCGGCGGTACGTAGACCAGGCCGCCGGGCCGGGCTTCATGCGACGGCGCCGCCTCTTGCGCGGTTGCCTCCGCCACTTCCGGCGTGGCGGGGTCTTCGGCCTGCGGGCGCGGCGCGGTCGCCGCCGGCGCCAGCTCGGGGTCCTCGTGGGAATGGCGGCCGACGCCGAGCAGCCGCTCCTGCAGCGCGCGGTCGGCGGCGAGCCGGCTGGCCGGCAGCACCTGGCTGATCCGGCCGTTGACCATGATCGAAACGTCCTCGGAGATCGCCGTGGCGACGGAGATGTTCTGCTCGATCAGCAGGATCGAGACGTCGCCCTCCTCGGCCAGGGTGGCCAGCAGCTTCTCGACCTGGGTGACGATCACCGGCGCCAGGCCCTCGGTCGGTTCGTCGAGCACCAGCAGGCGCGGGTCCTGCAGCAGGGCGCGGGAAATCGCCAGCATCTGCTGCTCACCGCCGGAGAGCTGTCCGCCGCCGTTGCGCCGCCGCTCGGCGAGGCGCGGGAAGGTGTCGTAGATGCGCTCCGCGGTCCATGACCCGCCACCCTTGTCGGCCAGGGTCAGATGCTCGTCGACGCTCAGCGAGGGCCAGAGGCGGCGGCCCTGGGGCGTATAGCCGATCCCACGTCCGGCGATCCGGTAGGGCGGCAGGCCGGTAATCTCCTGCCCCTCGAAACGGATCGAGCCGCGCCGCACCGGCAGCAGTCCCATGATGGCGTTGCACAGCGTCGTCTTGCCCATGCCGTTACGTCCCACAACGGCATGCACGCCCCGGCCGAGCGACAGCTCGACGCCCTGCAGGGCATGGGACTGGCCGTAGAAGACATGCAGATCGCGGATCTGCAGCGCCGCAGCCTTGCCGTTGTGGGGCCGGTTAAGGACACGCGCGCGTTCAGCCATGGCCGTGCCCCAGGTAGAGTTCCTGGACCTCTGGATCGGCCTCGATCTCCGCCGGGGTACCTTCCTTGAAGATCCGTCCGTTGTGCATCATCGTCACGCTCTCGGCGACGCGCAGGGCGACGTCCATGTCGTGCTCGATGATGATGAAGCCCATGTGCTCGGGCAAAGACTGCAGGATTTCGATCAGCTCGCCCCGCTCCGTCGGGGAGAGCCCGGCCGCCGGTTCGTCGAGCAGGATCAGCCGCGGCGCGCCGGCCAGCGCCAGTGCGATCTCCAGCTGGCGCTGCTGCCCGTAGCTCAGCTCGGCGACCAGCGTGTCGCGGATATCCTCGAGGTGGACCGCGGCGAGCAGGGTTTCCGCCGCTTCCATCGAGGTGTCGTCGGGCGCGGGACGGCGCAGGGAAAAGCGGCCGCGGTTGACCCCGCGGCAGGCGAGAAAGATGTTGTCGATAACGCTCAAACCGCTGAACAGCAGCGATATCTGATAGGTGCGGCGCAGGCCGCGACGGATCCGCTCATGAATTGGCAGATCCGTCACGTCCTCGCCGAACATTCGCACGCGACCGGTGGTCGGCGGAAAATCGCCGGTGATCGCGTTGAACAGGGTCGTCTTTCCGGCGCCGTTCGATCCGAGAATCGCCCGACGCTCTCCCGCCTCGACGGTGAGGTTGATGTCCGCCAGGGCCACCAGCGCGCCGAAATGGCGGCTGACGGCCTCGAGCTCCAGCGCGTAACGGCCGGCGCCTTGTAGGCGGGAAAGAGCGTCGGGTACAGGCATCGGACCCGGTGCCTTACTCGCAGGTCGGGTTTTCGCGGCCGACCTGGCCGTATGCGAGGAACTCCTCGTAGGACACGCCCAGGGTCTGGTCGACCTGCGGGATGACCTCGATGGTCTTGTTCACTAGGTTGCCTTCCGGACCCTCGATCACCTCGGTCAGGAAGATGTCGGCGACGGCGTTGCGCCGCTCGTCGAGATGCACCGGACCGGTCGGCGTGTCGAACTCAAGGTTGGAAAGCGCCTCACGGTAGGCCGCACCGCCGTCCGACAGATCGCCGTTCACCTCTTCCAGGGCCAGCAGGGCGGCCTTGGTGTTGACGTAGTAGGCATGGGCGAACAGCGAGGGCGAGGGGAAGCCGTCGGGGAACTGCTCCTTGTAGGCTGCCACGAACTCGTTCCATGCCGGATTGTCCCAGGTGTCCGAGATCGGGCCCGCAGAGGGGGTGCCGATAACGAAGTCGCGGGTCCGGCCCTTGGAGCCAAGCACCGTCTGATCGACGGTGATCGAGCCGCCGATCAGCGGCAGGTCGCCGCCGGCCTGCTCGTACTGGGTCAGGAAGTTGATGGCGTCGGCGCCGCCCAGGGCGACGTAGATCGCATCGACATCATCGGGCAGCGAGGCGATCACCGATGAGTAGTCCTTGTTGCCGATCGGAACCCAAAAGCGGGCGTCGAGCGGCGCCTCGCCGCCAAGCCGGCAGAAGGGCTCGAGGAAGCCGAAGACCTGGGTGTAGGGGAAGGAATAGTCCTCGGCCAGCACCGCAACCTTGCGGTAGCCCTTCTCGTTGTAGACATACTCGCCGAGACCGGCCATCCACTGCGCGCCGTCGGTATTGAAGCGGAAGAAGTTCTCCGCCGGCTCGCGCAGTGTGGTGTCCTGGGCGGCGGAGGAGCCGTTCAGGAAGGTGACCTCCGGCTGGGTCTTGGCGTAGTCCTTGACCGCCAGGCCCTCGGAGCCCGACAGCGGGCCGACAAGGATCTGCACGCCGTCCTGCTCGACCAGCTTGCGCGCCGCGCGCACGGCGCTGTCCGGCGAGGCGTCGGAGGAGCCGGTGATCAGCTGGATCTTCTTGCCGCCGGCCATGTAGCCGTGTTCCTCGAGCGCCAGCTCGACGCCGCGCATGCCGTCCTCGCCGAGAACGGTGAAGGCGCCTTCCAGGGTCGCCAGGGCGCCCATCTTGATGGTGTCGTCCTGTGCCATCGCCGGTCCCGCCAAGCTGGCGATCGCGGCGGCGGCGAGGAGCTTCTTTCCTAAACCAAGCATGTAGTCCTCCCTCGAATTGGCTCGTTATGACTCTTCGGATGCGGGAGCAGGGCTCCCGTCCTCCCACTGCGCGCGGCCGGAGCGCGGCCGCGCGTTCCTTGAGGACCGCAGCTTCGTGCGAAGCCGGTCCCAAAGACCCAGAATACCGTCGGGCGAAAACAGCACGGCCAGCAGGAAGGCCAGGCCGATGACGGTGTTGAAACGCTCGCGGTCGATCAGGTCGATCGCGAAATTCTCCAGCAGAACGAAGCCGATAGCGCCGATGAAGGGGCCCAGCGGATGGCGCAGGCCACCGACCACGGCGATCACCAGGATGTCGATCACCACGTCGACGCCGACCGAGCCCGGTGAGACCCGGCTGTTGAACCAGGCCAGCATCACCCCAGCTGTGCCGGCGATCAGGCCGGACAGGAAGTAGGCGGCGATGCGGTGCAGAGTGACGTTGTAGCCCAGGGCACGCATCCGCCGCGGATTGTCGCGGATCGCCTGCAGGCTGAGCCCGAAGCTGGAGCGCGCGCCATAGAGCACGGCGCAGAAGAAGAACGCGGCGATGAATAGCGAGAGATAGTAGAAGGGCACCGGATCGCGCCAGTCGACGCCGAACACCGTCGGCGGCAGCACTCCGGCGAAACCGGTGAAGCCGTTGAAGATCACGTAGTTCTGGCGTACGAAGTAGAAGAAGGCGACGGCAATCGCCAGGGTGATCATGATGGTGTAGATGCCCTCGGTGCGCACCGAGATGGCGCCGATCAGGGCGCTGAAGCTGGCGGCCGCCAGGATCGCGACGATCACCGTGATCCACCAGGGCCAGCCAAGCCCCATCACGCCCACCGAGTTGTCGCCGAAAATCGCCACCAGGTAGCCGGCGAAGCCGGCGACGGTGAGCTGCGCAAGGCTGACCATGCCGCCATAGCCGGCGAGCATCATCAGCGACAGGGCGACGGTGCCGAGCAGCAGGGAGTAGGCGCCGATCTGGAAGGTGAAGAAGTTCGAGGCGAAGCTCGGATAGGCAAGCAGGAACAGCGCCAGCAGCGCCCAGGCGGGGTTGATGTCGCTGAGCGAGATTTCGCCCTTGAACAGGCGCCGGATCATGGCCTGCCTCCCATGATGCCCTGGGGCCGCACGGCCAGCACCACGACCATGATCAGGAAGGTCAGCACCACCCCGTAGGTCGGGAAGTAGGCGAGGCCGAACTGCTCGGCGAGGCCGATCAGCAGGGCGCCGATGGCAGCCCCGGAGACCGAGCCAAGGCCGCCGACGATGACCACGATCAGCGAGGCCAGCAGGTAGCGGATGTCCTCGCCCGGTGCGATCGACAGCGCGGTTCCGCCGATCACCCCAGCGAAGCCGGCGAGCCCGGCGCCGATGGCGAAGACCAGGGCGAAGACCAGCTGCACGTTGACCCCGGTGGCCGAGAGCATGTCGCGGTCGTTGACCCCGGCGCGGATCATCGCGCCGACCTTGGTGCGGTTGAGAAAGATCCAGAGTGCGATACCGATGGCGACGGCCACGCCCAGCACCGCCAGGCGGTAGATCGGGTACTTGATCATCACCGCCTCGCCGTTGGAGCGGATCGTCGAGATCACCGGCAGCTCGGCGGCGCCGAACAGCCATTCCGGCGGTGCGAACTGATAGGTGGTGCCGGTCCAGATCGCCAGCATCAGATCGGCGGCGATGATCGAGATGCCGATGGTCACCAGGGTCTGGCGCAGGTCCTGGCCTTCCATCTTCCGAAAGATCAGCACCTGCAGCAGGATGCCGCTCAGGGCGATGGCGACGAAGGCGACCGCCAGGCCGAAGAACCAGGAGCCGGTGGCGTCGGCGACCTCGTAGCCGATGTAGGCGCCGAGCAGGTACATCGAGCCGTGCGCCAGGTTGACGTTGCGCATCAGGCCGAAGACCAGGGTGAAGCCGCTGGCGACCAGGAAGTAGAGGCCGCCCAGGGTGACGCCGTTGAGGAAGGTGTTGACGAAGGTCTTCTTGCTGCCGATGGCATTGTCCAACCATTCGGGCCAGACCGCGAAGACCATCCACAGGAAGATCGCGATCGCGATGGCGATCACGATCGCCCAGAAAGTATGGCGTGCCAAGAAGCGCCTCATCGCGCCGCCGCCGGCCCGCTACGCGTGCAGGACCGCGTCCCGTGCACCACGGCTGTCTCCTCCCTATGTCCCCGCGCAGAAAGCCTTGCTGCGGGGTTCTGGTCTTCTGAGGTGAGGTCGCGCCGGGCAGGCCGCCGCTTTCTCGCCTTGGCCTCTTTGGACCCTGAGTTTAGATTGATCCGGCTGGGGCGACTCCGCAAGCGACTAATCAATCTGTATTCGGGTAAAAATGGGTAATATATGAGGGGGATATGGAGAAATTTCTGACCTGGCGGATCGTCCTCCGGCAGCCGCCGCGTCAGGCGGGCCTGTTTCTGCCGGGCGGGCTGATTGCCCTGGCGGCACCGCTGCGCCATGCCGGTCTGCCCGATGAAGTCGGCCTTTTGCTGCCCAACCGGGACGGCTTGCGTCTCTTGATCGAGGCGCTGGGCGCGGACCCCGGAGCAGCGGAAGGAAAGGCCGTCGGCCTGTTTCTCGCCGACCCCTTTCTGCATGTGAAAACCCTGGCCGCGCAGCTTGCCGAGATGGGGGTCGTCTGGGTGGTCAACTTCCCCAGCGTCGAGCAGCAGGACAGGGAATTTTCCCAGCAGCTCGCCGACGTCGGGCTCGACAGCGGCCTGGAGCTTGCGCGTCTTGCCGGGTTCCGCGATGCCGGCTTCGGCCTTCTCGCGGCGGTCGCCGATGCGGACGCTGCTGCCGAGGCGGTAGCGCTCGATCCGGCGGCGCTGCTGATGCTGCCCCGGGTCGGCGACTTCGCGGCCGGATTCCCCTCCTTCCGGCAGCGTGGCGCCGCCGCCGCGGAGGCTGCCCGTGCGGCGCACGCGGTCGGCTGGTCGGGCGCGGTGCTCGGCTTGGGCAAGGCGGAGGAGGCGGAGCATCAAAGCCTCTGGCCGGACGCCCTGGACGGTCTGGCGATCCGGGACTTTGCTGGCTGAGCGAAGGCCTGTCCAGGAGGACGGTTGCGGCGCAATGGCCGTCGCCAATACCTCCCGGAGCCTGGACACTTCACGCCTCCCTAGGGCTTCATTGAACCTTTTTTGATCCAATTTTTTGAATTGGTTCAACAAGATTTCATACCGGCTCTAGCGAGTCAACGCGCTTGCAAGGTTGAGATAATTTTATGATTTCCACAGCCAGGCGGCATGATATATGGATCATAATTGGTTCAGAAAGGACGCTCATGCCGAGGATGGTCGCCGAAGACGTGGCCGCGCGGCTGCGCAGCAGGATAGAGGCCGGGGAATGGGCCGCGCCCGGCCGCCTGCCGCCGGAACGCGAACTCGCCGAAGACTTCGGAATCGCCCGCAACACCCTGCGCCGTGCCTTGGGCCTGCTGGAGGAGCAGGGGTTTCTCAGCCGGCAGCTCGGACGCGGCAACTATGTGACGCGGCTCGAAAGCGATTCCTTCTCGGGCATCCTCAGGCGGATCAAGGGCAGCAGCCCCGCCGACCTGATGGAGGTCCGGCTGCTGATCGAGCCCGCTGCTGCTGCTGCGGCGGCCACCGCGGCGAGCGACGCCGACCTGGGGGCGATCCGCCAGGCCCACGACAGCGCATGCCAGGCAGGGGACATGCCAGCCTTCGAGGATTGGGACGCGGTCTTCCACCAGCGGGTCTTCGACTGCACCCGAAACGAGTTGCTGCGCGAGATGCACAATTTGCTGCGGCTGCTGCGTAACCAGCCGCTGTGGTTCGAAATGAAGCGACGGGCCTTTTCCGAGGATCGCAAGGCCGTCTACTGTCGCGAACACGCGGCCCTGCTTGCGGCGCTGCTGCGCCGCGATCCCGAGGGCGCGCGCCAAGCCATGCTGAGCCACTTGAAGACCGTGCGGCAAAACCTGCTGGGCTGGTGATCCGCTCCAGCTCTAGCCGTCGAGACCGAACTTCTTGATCTTGTTGAACAGGGTCTTGCGCGAGATGCCCAGGGCCTCAGCGCTGCGGGTGCGGTTGAACCCGTGGCGCCAGAGGGCGTCGACGATGCGGTCCTTTTCGCTCGGAAGTTCCGGCTCCTCGACGCCGGAAGCCTGCAGCAGCGGCGCGATCTCGCGGGGTTGAATCTGTCCGCCGCCGCCGCGTCCCGCCAGCGCCCCGATCAGGTTGCGCAGCTCGCCCTCGTTGCCGGGCCAGCGGTGGGCGGAAAGCAGCCGCAGCGCCGCCGCCGTGAAGCTCTTGCGGGACAGGCCGCCGCCCAGGGGGACGCCGCCCAGGGTTTCGAGCAATGCGGGAAGATCGGCGATCCTCTCGCGCAGCGGCGGCGCACGCAGTGCCCAACCCTCGAAGACCTCGAGCAAGGCCGGATCGTACCCCAGCGACTTCAGATCCTGGCGCGCCGGCGCCTCGCTGGTCAGCACCACCCGCGGCGCGACCGCGACGCTGCGCCGCGTGTCCGGCGCCCGGAAGCGCCCGTCGCGCAGACTGCGTGCGAGGCGGCGCTGCATCCCCTGGGGCAGGCGCTCGGCCGCGTGGATCACCAGCAGATCCACCTCGGCGTCGCCCAGTAGAGGACGCTGCGAGCTGTCCGCTTTGGCCTGGCCGAACAGCAGCCGCCGGGCGCGGGCCGGGAAATCCTCGCCAGCGATGTCCAGGGTGGTCACCGCGCCTATCTTGCGGCGCGCGTCGGGTGCCTGCAGGGCTTCCAGGATCGGCCAGAGCGCCGTCCCCGGCTCGGCGAGCAGCAGCAGGGGCGCCCGTGCCCTGGCCAGTGCGTTGAGGCGGGCGAGGAAGGCAAGCTGCGCCTTGGAGCGGCCGGTGAAACCCAGACGCCTGCCCCAGGTGACCAGGCGCTGGCTTTGCGGGTCGAGCGGCGCCCGCCGTCCCCCGGCCCGGCGGAAGGCGGCGATCTGCTCGGCGACTGAGACCTCCAGCGGCATCCGCTCGAAAGTCGAGCCGCCGACATAGCCGTCGATCGGCGCCTGGGAGGCGATCTGCGCCAGGTCCTCGGCGGTGGCGATCGGTCCGCCCTCCAGCAGAAAGCGGAGCCCAGGGTTGATCCGCTTGATGTGGCGACCGATCTCGCGCGCCACCGTCGCCACCTCCTCCAGGCTCTGGCGGGTGCGGTGGCCAAGCGCCCCGCCGACGTTCCAGCCGAGGTTGAGGCAGACCAGATCGAGCCCAGCATCGGCAGCGAGGCGCGCCTGGGTGTGCGTGGCGCAGTAGAACATCGCGAGCATTCCGGCCTGCTTGACCGCGCGCAGCACCTCGATCTCCTTTTCGATGCCGCGCCCGGCGCGCGAGAGCAGCTGCTGCAAAGGGTGGGAGTAGTGCATGCAGCTGGGGAAGTTGACCGCTCCGGCAAAGCCGACGTCGCGGACTCGCAGGGCGATCTCCTGCGGATCGCAGCCGGCGCCCCAGACGTTGACGCCGAGCAGCACCGGCTTCTTGCAGAGCGCCAACAGTTCCGCACGGGCGAAACCTTCGGTCATGGCCGTGGCGTCGAACACCGGCAGCATGCAGGCGATCGAGGGGGCGCCCATGTTGCGCAGCCGCCCGGCGTTGATCGCCAGCAGCAGGTCGGCGCTGCCGCGTTCGGCGGCCAGCGCTGTGCTGCCCGATCCGATCGCCGCACCGATCAGGAAGCCCTGGGAAGTTTCCGCCTCTCCGGAAGAATCCATCTTCGCATTGAACGCGAGGCCGAAGGGGCTGTCCATGCCCCGCCGCGCCGCCGGCCTAGACGATCTCGAACAGTCCCGCCGCGCCCATCCCGCCGGCGACGCACATCGTGACCACGACGTAGCGGGCGCCGCGGCGGCGGCCCTCGATCAGGGCGTGGCCGACCAGCCGCGCCCCGGACATGCCGAAGGGGTGGCCGACGGCGATGGCGCCGCCGTCGACGTTGAGCCTGTCGTCGGGAATGCCGAGTCTGTCGCGGCAGTAGAGGGTCTGCACGGCGAAGGCCTCGTTGAGCTCCCAGAGGTCGATGTCGTCGGGGGAGAGACCCGTGCGTTCGAGCAGCCGCGGCACGGCGTGGACCGGGCCGATGCCCATCTCGTCGGGCTCCAGCGCCGCCACGGAGAAGTGGCGGAACAGGCCGAGGATCGGCAGGCCCTGTCGGGAGGCTGCGTCGGCGTCCATCACCACCGCCGCCGAGGCGCCGTCGGAGAGCTGGCTGGCGTTGCCGGCGGTGATGCAGCCGCCCTCGATCACCGGCTTCAGCGAGGCCAGGCCCTCGGCGCTGGTGTCGGCGCGGATGCCCTCGTCGGCCTCGAGCATTACTTCCTGCTTGGAGACGTCGCCGCTTTCCTTGTCCTTGACCGTCTTCACCGTGGTCAGCGGCGCGAGCTCGGCGCCGAAGCGTCCGGCCTGCTGGGCGGCGGCGGTGCGCTGCTGCGACTGTAGGCCGTAGGCGTCCTGGACATCGCGGCCGATGCCGTAGCGTTTCGCAATCACCTCGGCGGTCTCGATCATCGGCATCCAGAGTTCCGGCTTGTGCTCGGCCAGCCAGGCCTCCTGGACCATGCCTTTCTGGCGGCGCGGCTGCACCAGGGAGATCGACTCGACGCCGCCGCCGACCGCGGCCGGCAGCTCGCCGAGGATCACCCGGTGGGCGGCCATGGCGATGGCCTGCAGGCCGCTGGCGCAGAAACGGTTGACCGTGGTGCCCGCGGTGCCGATCGGCAGTCCGGCGCGCACCGCCGAAAGCCGGGCGATGTTATGCCCGGTCTCGCCCTCCGGCATGCCGCAGCCGAGCACCACGTCCTCGACGAGAGCCGGGTCGACCCCGGCGCGCTTCACGGCCTCGGCGACGACATGGCCGCCGAGGGTCGCGCCGTGGGTGGCGTTGAAGGCGCCGCGAAAGGCCTTGCCGATCGGCGTGCGGGCGGTGGAGACGATGGCGGCGTCGGTCACTGGGCTTCACTCCATTGCTTGAAACTGCCGCCGTCCTTGGCGAGGCGCTCCAGCAGGGGCGCCGGCTGCCAGGACTGCGGATCTTCCTTGGCGAAGACTTCGATATCGGCGAGCAGGCGGTCGAGCCCCCGGGCGTCGGCCCAGAACATCGGTCCGCCGCGATGGGCAGGGAAGCCATAGCCGTGAATCCAGACCATGTCGATATCCACGGGGCGTGCGGCGATGCCTTCCTCAAGGATGCGCGCGCCCTCGTTGGCCAGCGCGCACAGAGCCCGGCGCTGGATCTCCTCCTGGGAGAAGACGCGGCGCGCAATGCCCTTTTCCTTCGAGGCTGCGAGGACCAGCTCCTCGACCGCGGAATCGGGAATCGGCTTGCGGTTGCCTTCCTCGTAGCGATACCAGCCGGCGCCGGTCTTCTGGCCGAGACGCCCCATTTCGAAGAGCTTGTCGGCGATATCGACATAGCGCTCTTGCGGGTCGCGGGTGGCATCGAGGCGGCGGCGGTTGGCGTGGCCGATGTCGATGCCGGCGAGATCGGCGACCGCGAAGGGACCCATGGCGAAGCCGAAGGCGGTCATCGCGGCATCGACCTGCTGGGGGAGGGCGCCGTCCTCCAGCATGTAGTTGGCCTGGCGCTGGTAAACCTGCAGCATGCGGTTGCCGATGAAGCCGTCGCAGACTCCGGCGACCACGCTGACCTTGCCGATCTTCTTGCCCAACGCCAGCGCGGTTTTCAGCGCCTCGTCCGAAGTCTTCTCCGCGCGGACCACCTCGAGCAGCCGCATCACGTTGGCCGGGCTGAAGAAGTGGGTGCCGAGCACGTCTTCCGGGCGCTTGGTAATCGCAGCGATGGCGTCGACGTCGAGGTAGGAGGTGTTGGTCGCCAGCACCGCGCCCGGCTTGGCCTTGGCGTCGATCTCGGCGAAAACCTGCCGCTTCACCTCCATGCTCTCGAACACCGCCTCGATCACGAAGTCGGCGCCGGTCAGCGCCGCGCTGTCGATGCCGGGGCGGATCAGACGCAGCCGCTCCTCCGCATCCTCCGGCGTCAGGCTGCCGCGGGAAACGCTGCTGTCGAGGTTCTTGCGGATGCGCGCCAGGCCCTTGTCGAGGGCCTCTCGGGACTGCTCGATCAGGCAGACGTGCAGGCCTGCGGCGGCCATGGCCATGGCGATGCCGCCGCCCATGGTGCCGGCGCCGATCACCGCGATGGTCTCGAGCGGCCGCGCATGGGTTTCCTGGGAAAGGCCGGGCACCTTGGCGACGGCGCGCTCGCCGAAGAAGGCGTGGATCAGGGCGGCGCGCTGTGGCGAGTTCATGCAGTCCTGGAAGATCTCGCGCTCGCGCTGCATTCCGGCGTCGAAGTCGAGCTGGGTGGCCGCCTCGACGGCATCGACGCAGGCCAGGGGGGAGAGCTGGCCGCGGGTCCTGCGCCGCAGCTTCTCGCGGGTTTCCTCGAAGATCCCTGAGTCGCAGGCGAGGCGGTCATCCCAGGCGCTCAAGGGGCGCGGCGGCAGCTTGGCCTCGATCGCTTGCTTGGCGAAGGTCACGCCCGCCGCCTCGGCCTCCTCTTCGGTGGCGATGGCGTCGAGCAGGCCCAGTTCCAGGGCCTCCTCGACCGGGACGAAGCGGCCTGTGGTGACGATGTCGAGCGCCGCCGCGACGCCGATGGCGCGGGGCAGGCGCTGGGTGCCGCCGGCGCCGGGAATCAGGCCCAGCTTGACCTCGGGAGTACCGGCCCGGGTGCCGGGCAGGGCGACCCGGTAGTGGCAGCCCAGCGCCAGCTCCAGCCCGCCGCCCAGCGGCGTGCCGTGCAGCGCGGCGACCACCGGCTTGGGGGCGGCCTCGAAGGCGGCGATCACCTCGCGCAGCTGCGGATCGCCCTGGGGCTTGCCGAACTCCTTGATGTCGGCGCCGGCCATGAAGGTGCGCCCGGCGGCGCTCAGCACCAGAACTTGGGCGTCGGCGTCGCCGATCCCCTGCCGCACGGCCTCCAGCAGGCCGGCGCGCACCGCCTGGCCTAGGGCGTTGACCGGCGGGCTGTCGACCCGAATCAGGCCGATGCTGCCTTCGCGGCGGTAGCTGACGACGTCGCTCATGCTGGCTCCTTCTGCTGTGCGGCGCGCAGCCTAGCGATCTTTGCCACGGGCCGAAAGCGCCGCTGCCCGCAAGTACCTTTTCCGGGCGTGAAAGGCCCCGTCAGCTGGCGGCGGGCTGCCGCGCCCGGCGGTTCTTGGCGAGGATGGCGGCAAGTCCGAGCAGGCCGAGCAGCGGCGGCAGGGCTTCCCAGGGCAGCCGCAGCAGCCAGGCCTCGGCCGCCCCGATTCCCACGGCGACCAGCGGCAGGAACAGCAGATGCAGCGGCGTACGCCCCTCGGCGATCAGCAGCAGGGCGAGGGTGAAAAGCAGGGTCGGCGCCGGGGTCAGGCCGACGACGGCGGCGCCGTCGATGTTATAGCCGCCGAACCAGCCGAGCAGCGGCGTCAGGATGAATGCCGTCAGGATCAAGACGACGGCGAAGCCCCCGAGGATATCGGGCCGCAGGTTGAACACGAGATGGCCGCGCAGTACCCCGGTCCACAGCAGCAGCAGGGCCTGCAGCAGGAAGACCGGCGCGAAGTATTGAGCGAAGATGTTGATGGTCTCGAAGTGCTGCAGGTGGAACACCGCGCCGCACCACAGCCAGCCCGCGGCGAGGAGCGCGGAAATCGCGCGGCCGCCCGCAGCCCCGCCGCGCAAGGCCAGGACGACGGCGGTCAGGGCCAGCGCCGCGGCCAGTGCCTGCCAGGGCCAGAGGGCGGCGTTGTACTGTGCGAGGAAGGAATAGAGAACCTCTGGGGTGTAGGGGAGCATGGACCGGCCCTAAAGCTCTTCGACGTAGCGGATCATGCGCCGGCGCAGCTCCGCATCGGGCAGGCGGCCGGTCATCGCGCCCATGTTCTCGACCATGTGGTCGACCCGGGTTGTCGCCGGGATGGCGCAGGTGACGGCGGGGTGGGAGACGATGAACTTGAGCAGGAACTGCGGCCAGTTGGCGCAGTCGATCTCCCCGGCCCACTCGGGCAGCGGCTTGTCCTGGACCTTGCGGATCAGCTCCTTGCGCTGGAACGGCCGGTTGACGATCACACCCAGCCCTTTCTCGGCGGCCAGCGGCAGCAGCCGCGCTTCGGCCTCGCGATCGAGGATGTTGTAGGTGAACTGCGCGAAGTCGAGCGGCTGGCCGGTCATCACCTCCTCCATCTCCGCATGGCGCCGGCCGTGGGAGGTGGTGATGCCGATGTAGCGCAAGCGCCCGGCGTCCTTCTCGGCGCGCAGGGTTTCCAAGTGCCCTTCCCAGTTCAGCAGGTTGTGCACCTGCATCAGGTCGAAGCGTTCGACGCCCCAGTTCTCCCGCGACTCCGCCATCTGCTCCTCGCCCATGGCCTGCAGTGGCGTCCAGACCTTGGTGGCGGCGAAGAGGCGGGAGCTGTCCTCGATCCGCTGCAGGGCGTAGCCGATCACCTTCGGGGAGGAGCTGTACATCGGCGAGGAGTCGACCACGCCGCCGCCGAGCTCGAAGAAGGCGCGCAGCACCTCCGTGCGCTGGCGGCGCAATGCTTCGTCGTTCCCCACGTTGAAGGTGATCCAGGAGCCCATGCCGATCAGCGGCAGGCGCTCCTCGGTGCCGGGAATGGCCCGGGTCAGCAGGCCATCGGGCGCGTCGGCGCGCGCTGGGCTGGACGCCAGGCCGCCGCTCAGGGCAAGGCCGCCAAGTCCGGCGAGCAACGTCCGGCGGCTGAGGGAAAAGCTGCTCATACCCTAGGAAATAGGGCTTGGCGCCGCCCGGCTCAACTGCGCGGGCGCCCGGAGGCCGCTACTTGGCAGCGCGGGCCTGGGCGCGACTTCGGCCCTGCAGCCACTCGGCGAGCCGCGTTTTCTCCACCTCGCTCAGACGCAGGCCGAGCTTGCTGCGCCGCCAGAGGATGTCTTCGGAGCGCACCGCCCATTCCCGTCTGCAGAGGTACTCGACTTCGCGCTGGGTCAGGCCGCCGCCGAAATCGATGCCGAGGTCGGCCAGGGATTCCGCGCCCTCGAGCAGGCCCCTGACGCGGGTTCCATAGGCCCGGCAGAGGCGCCGCGCCTGTCCGGGGGCGAGATAGGGATGCGCGGTGGAAATCTCGCCGACCAGGCTCTCGAAGCCGTCGACCGGGAAGTCGCCGCCCGGCAGCCCGGCGCCTGCGGTCCAGGCCGGTCCGGCTTCGGGAAAGCGATCTGCCAGCTTCTTCAGCGCCTGTTCGGCGAGGTAGCGATAGGTGGTGATCTTGCCGCCGAAGATGTTGAGCAGAGGCGCTTCGCCGGCCTCGCCGCTGCGCTCCAGCACGAAGTCGCGGGTGGTCTCCTGGGCCGAGGTGCCGCCTTCGTCGAACAAGGGCCGTACGCCGGAATAGGACCAGACCACGTCCTCCGGCACGACCGGTTGCTTGAAGTAGTCGCTGACGACCTTGCAGAGGTAGGCGGTTTCCTCGGCCGAGATCTCGACCTCGCCGGGACCGGCGTTGAAATCGATGTCGGTGGTGCCGATCAGGGTAAAATCCCGTTCATAGGGGATTGCGAAGACGATCCGCCGGTCGGCGTTCTGCAGAATATAGGCGCGGTCGTGGTCGAAGATCCGCTTGATCACGATGTGGCTGCCCTTGACGAGACGTACGCCAAGTTTGGAGTTCAACCCCAGCGTACGGGCAATCACCTCGGCGACCCAGGGGCCGGCCGCATTGACCAGGCAGCGGGCCTCGGCCGTGGAGACCTGGCCGGTCAGGCTGTCGGTCAGCTCGACGCGCCAGCGGTCGCCGGCGCGCCTGGCGGCGGTCACCTCGGTGCGTACGCGGATGTCGGCGCCGCGCTGCGCGGCATCGGCGGCGTTGAGCACCACCAGACGGGCGTCTTCGACCCAGCAGTCGGAGTATTCGAAACCGCGGGTGAACTCGGGCTTCAGCGCCGCGCCGGCGGGGTCGCGCCGCAGGTCCAGGCTGCGCGAGGCCGGCAGCAGCTTGCGGCCGCCCAGGTGGTCGTAGAGGAGTAGCCCGAGACGGATCAGGAAGGCCGGGCGCAGGGCGCGGTGATGCGGCAGCACGAAGCGCAGCGGCCAGACGATGTGCGGCGCCATGGCGAGCAGCACCTCGCGCTCCGTCAGGGATTCGCGGACCAGCCGGAACTCATAGTGTTCCAGGTAGCGCAGGCCGCCGTGAATCAGCTTGGTCGAGGCCGAGGAGGTGCCGCTGGCGAGATCGTCCTTCTCGGCCAGCAGCACAGACAGGCCGCGCCCGGCGGCGTCGCGGGCGATGCCGCAGCCGTTCACGCCGCCGCCGATGATCGCAATGTCGTAGCAGGGAGCGTTCGACATGGGCGCCGGTCAATCGTGGGTTACGGATTTATGACAAACCATGGCACCCACTGCCGCCTGGCGGCAAGCGTGGAGCGGCCGGACAGTCATGATGCCGCTGCCTCCAGCCCGAAGCTCTGCGCAGGGCCGGCGATCTCGACCTCGACCCCATGTTCGGCGCAGAGCTGCATCAGCGGTCCGGGCGGCGGCGCGTCGGTGACGAAGGTGTCGAGCATCGACATATGCCCGATCCGCGCCGGGGCGCTGCGCTCGTACTTCATGGAATCGGCGACCAGGATGGTGTGCCGGGCATTCTCCATGATTGCCTTGGCGACCTTGACCTCGCGGTAGTCGTAGTCGAGCAGCGAGCCGTCCTGGTCGATCGCCGAGGCGCCGATCACGGCGTAGTCGACCTTGAACTGGCGGATGAAATCCACCGCCGCCTCACCGACGATGCCGCCGTCGGAATGGCGCACCACGCCGCCGGCCATGATCACCTCGATATCCTCGAAACCGAGCAGGATGTTGACGACGTTGATGTTATTGGAGATCACCAGCAGCCCCTTCTTGCTGCGCAGCGCCATGGCGACCTGCTCCGTGGTGGTGCCGATGTTGATCAGCAGGGAGCAGTTGTCGGGAATCAGGGCGGCGGCGCGCAGGCCGATCAGCCGCTTTTCCTCGGTGGCGAACTCGCGGCGCGCCTCGTAGCCGAAGTTGGCAACGCCCGAGGACAGCACGGCGCCGCCATGGAAACGCTGCAGCAGGCCGGCCTCGCAGAGATCGTTGAGGTCCTTGCGGATAGTCTGCGGCGTCACGTCGAAATGGGCGGACAGGGCCTCGACGTTCACCCGCCCCAGCTCCTTGGCCAGCTTCATGATATCCGATTTTCGGGGGGTGACGACGTCCATGCGAACCTCCGCGGCAGGGATCTGGTATATTGCGAAAATTTTTGAACCTCAAGCGAAAAGACGAATCCCCCAGTAACGATGCTGCAATGCAACTATGAATTTCAATATGTTAGCAAAGATAGCGCAGGACCATGTTTCAGAATCAAGGCCTTCTCGAAAGAATATGACCCTTTTCGCGGGTGCAGCGCAGCAAAAATGTTTTCAATTGACATTCGTTTTTCTTCGATTGCATAGTCCAGCCATAAAAAATCATGGGAGGTGAGCTATGAGGAGACGTCTTGCGGTCACGGTCGCCGCCGCGGCCCTGACTATTCTGCCCAGTGTCAGCTATGCCGGCATGGAAGAGGCAAAACAGTGGATCGAAAGCGAGTTCCAGCCTTCGACGCTATCGGCCGAAGAGCAGATGGCGGAGATGGAGTGGTTCATCGAAGCCGCCGCGCCTTTCCAGGGCATGGAAATCAACGTGCTGTCGGAGACCATCCCGACGCACAGCTATGAATCCGAAACTCTGACCCGGGCGTTCGAGGAGATCACCGGCATCAAGGTCAACCATCAGCTGCTCGGCGAGGGCGAGGTCGTCCAGGCGGTGCAGACGCAGATGCAGACCGGACGCAATCTCTACGACGCCTACATCAACGATTCCGATCTGATCGGCACCCATTCGCGCTTGCAGCTGGCGGTCAACCTGACCGACTGGATGGCCGGAGAAGGCGCCGAGGTCACCAACCCGATGCTCGACGTCGACGACTTCATCGGCAAGTCCTTCACCACCGGTCCCGACGGCAAGCTCTACCAGCTGCCGGACCAGCAGTTCGCCAATCTCTATTGGTTCCGCAAGGACTGGTTCGACCGCGAGGATCTGCAGCAGCAGTTCAAGGACATCTACGGCTACGATCTCGGGGTGCCGGTCAACTGGTCGGCCTATGAGGACATCGCCGAGTTCTTCACCGACCACGTCAAGGAAATCGACGGCGTGCGGGTCTACGGGCATATGGATTACGGCAAGCGTGCCCCGGACCTCGGCTGGCGCATGACCGACGCCTGGCTGTCGATGGCCGGCGCCGGCGACACCGGCCTGCCGAACGGCGTTCCGGTCGACGAGTGGGGCATCCGCATGGAGGAAGGCTCCTGCAACCCGGCCGGCGCCTCGGTCACCCGTGGCGGCGCCGCCAACGGCCCGGCCGCGGTCTATGCGATCCGCAAGTGGGACGAGTGGCTGCGCAAGTACGCGCCTCCGGGGGCGGCCAGCTACGACTTCTATCAGTCGCTGCCGGCGCTCAGCCAGGGCAACGTCGCCCAGCAGATCTTCTGGTACACCGCTTTCACCGCCTCGATGGTGGCGCCGCAGAGCGAGGGCAACAACACCGTCGACGCCGACGGCAATCCGCTATGGCGGATGGCGCCCTCGCCGCATGGGCCCTACTGGGAGGAAGGCCAGAAGCTCGGCTATCAGGATGCCGGGTCCTGGACCCTGTTCGAGTCCACCCCGGTGGATCGCCGCAAGGCGGCCTGGCTCTATGCCCAGTTCGTGGTCTCCAAGACCGTGTCGCTGAAGAAGAGTCACGTCGGTCTGACGATCATCCGCGACAGCGATATCCGGCATGAATCCTTCACCGAGCGGGCGCCGAAGCTCGGCGGCCTGGTGGAGTTCTACCGCTCGCCGGACCGGGTGCTGTGGTCGCCGACCGGCGTCAACGTGCCCGACTATCCCAAGCTGGCTCAGATCTGGTGGCAGCAGATCGGTGACGTGAACTCCGGCGCCTTCACGCCGCAGGAAGCCATGGACCGGCTGGCCAGCGAGATGGACCTTGTGATGTCGCGCATGCAGGAGGCCGACGAGGCGGCCGACACCTACGGCGGCTGCGGCCCGCGTCTCAACGAGGAGCGCGATGCCCAGTACTGGTTCGACCAGCCCGGCTCACCGAAGCCGAAGCTCGAGAACGAGAAGCCCCAGGGCGAGACCATCGCTTACGACGAGCTGGTCAAGCGTTGGCAGGCAGCCAACTGACCGACGCCTGAGGCAAGCCCATCGAGGACCGGGGGGCACAGGCTCCCCGGTTCTTCTCTCGCGAAATCACTTCACGGGCCAGTTAACCGGGCCATAGAGTGCCAACGGTCCAGCGATCCTTGAGAGCAAACCGCCTATGACCTTGGTTTTGAAGGATGTGGCCAAGCGGGTCGGCGCAGCGACGCACATCCACCCAACCTCCCTGGAGCTCGACGCCGAAGGCTTCAACGTGCTGCTCGGCACGACCCTGGCCGGCAAGACCACGCTGATGCAGCTGATGGCCGGGCTGGAGAAGCCGACCTCCGGCGAGGTTTGGTTCGATGGCCGGAACGTCACCGGCGTGTCGGTGCGCAAGCGCAACGTCTCCATGGTGCATCAGCAGTTCATCAACTACCCCAATCTTTCGGTCTACGAGAACATCGCCTCGCCGCTGCGCGTCGCGCGCTTTTCCCGCGAGGAAATCGACCGCCGGGTGCAGCGCCTGGCCGAGATGCTGAAGCTCGGCCCGATGCTCAAGCGCCGCCCCCACGAGCTGTCCGGCGGACAGCAGCAGCGCACGGCGCTGGCCCGCGCCCTTGCCAAGGACGCCGATCTGGTGCTGCTCGACGAGCCGCTCGCCAATCTCGACTTCAAGCTGCGCGAGGAGCTGCGCGACGAGCTGCCGCGGCTGTTCAAGGACCGCGGCTGCATCGTCGTCTACGCCACCACCGAGCCGGTCGAGGCGTTGCTGCTCGGCGGCAAGACGGCGACTTTGCACGAGGGGCGGGTGACCCAGTTCGGCGACACCGCGCAGATCTACCGCAAGCCGGCGGATCTGCTGAGCGCTCAGGTGTTTTCCGACCCGCCGATCAACGTCGCGGAGGTCGAGAAACGCGGCGGCCGCTTCCATCTCGGCGAGGCGGTTTCCTGGCCCAGCGACAGCGGCCTGGCCGACGGCCGCTACACCCTGGCCATCCGGCCCCATCATGTCACTCCGAAGCCGCCGAGCGAGGATGCCGTGAAGATTGGCGGGCGGGTACTGGTGACCGAGCTCAGCGGCTCGGAAAGCGTGGTCCATTTCGATCTCGACGGACAGACCTGGGTATCCCAGTCCCACGGCGTCCATCCCGTCGAGGTCGGCGCCCAGGCCGAGTTCCACATGGACGTCCTGCGCGGCCTGATCTTCGACGCGAAGCAGGAACTGGTGGCGGCATGACAGTGCGCGCGCACAGGGCGCTCGCCGGGGGCGGGCGGTAATGTCCAAGATCGTCCTGGAGAACCTGCGCCACAGCTACATGGCGGCCCCCGAGAGCGAGGACGACTGGGCCCTGAAATCCGTCGACCTGGAGTGGTCGGACGGCGGCGCCTATGCGCTGCTCGGGCCTTCGGGCTGCGGCAAGACCACCCTGCTCAACATCATCTCCGGACTGCTGACGCCAAGCGAGGGACGGGTGATATTCGGCACGGAAGACGTCACGGCGATGCCGCCGACGCAGCGCAACATCGCCCAGGTGTTCCAGTTCCCGGTGATCTACGACACCATGACGGTGTATCAGAATCTCGCCTTTCCGCTGCAGAACCGCGGCGTCGACAAGACCCGGATCGATGCCCGGGTGCGCGAGATCGCGGCGATGCTGGATCTGACCGAGATGCTGCCGCGCCGCGCTTCCGGCCTGACCGCCGACGGCAAGCAGAAGATCTCGCTGGGCCGCGGCCTGGTGCGCGACAACGTCAACGTGATCATGTTCGACGAGCCGCTGACGGTGATCGACCCGCACCTCAAGTGGCTGCTGCGCTCCAAGCTGAAGGAGCTGCATCAGAAGGTCGGCGCGACGATGATCTACGTCACCCACGACCAGACCGAGGCGCTGACCTTCGCCGACCAGGTGGTGGTGATGCACGACGGGCGGATCGTGCAGATCGGCACCCCGGTCGATCTCTTCGAGCGGCCGCGCCATACCTTCGTCGGCCACTTCATCGGCTCGCCGGGCATGAACGTGCTGCCCTGCGAGCTCGACAACGGCAGGCCGCACTTCGGCGGCATCGCCATCGAGACCGGCCAGGGACCGCTCGCGGCCGCGCCGGACGGGCGCCTGGAGATCGGCGTGCGGCCCGAATTCGTCTCCTTCGCGGAAGAGGGCATCCCGGTCGAGATCGTCAAGGTCAGCGACGCCGGCCGCTATCAGGTGGTCGAGACGCGGCACGGGGACGCCGCGATCAAGCTGTTGATCGGGGAGGACCGGGAACTGCCCTCGGAGAACGCCCGGCTGCGCTTCGACCCGGCCCACACTCAGCTCTATGCCGACGGCTGGATCGTCGAGGAAGGCGCGCGATGAACAACAAGCTCGCAAATCCCAAGGGCTGGCTGTTCGTCCTGCCGGTGTTCATCCTGGTCGCGTTCAATGCGCTGATCCCGCTGATGACCGTGGTCAACTACTCGGTGCAGGAGACCTTCGGCGCCAACGCCTTCTTCTGGGAAGGGCTGAAGTGGTACGAGACCGTGCTGCATTCCGAGCGCTTCCACGACTCCCTGCTGCGCCAGCTCAGCTTCACCGGCATCATCCTGGCGATCGAGGTGCCGCTCGGCGTGGCCATCGCCTTGGCGATGCCGCGCAAGGGCCCCTGGGTCTCGGTCTGCCTGGTGCTGATGGCGCTGCCGCTGCTGATCCCCTGGAACGTGGTGGGGGCGATGTGGAACATCTTCGCGCTGCCGGATATCGGACTGCTCGGACGGATGCTGAACGGTCTCGGCTTCGACTACAACTTCACCCAGCAGCCGCTGTCGGCCTGGTTCACCGTGGTGCTGATGGACGTCTGGCACTGGACCTCGCTGGTCGTGCTGCTGGCCTATGCCGGACTGTGCTCGATCCCTGACCCCTACTACCAGGCGGCGAAGATCGACGGCGCCGACTCCTGGGCGGTGTTCCGCCACATCCAGCTGCCGAAGATGCGCCGCGTGCTGACCATCGCCATCCTGCTGCGCTTCATGGATAGCTTCATGATCTATACCGAGCCTTTCGTGCTGACCGGCGGGGGGCCGGGCAACACCACCACCTTCCTGTCGATCGACCTGATGAAGATCGCGCTCGGCCAGTTCGACCTCGGCCCGGCGGCGGCGATGTCGCTGATCTACTTCCTGATCACCCTCCTGGTTTGCTGGGTATTCTACACCGTCGCGATGAGAAACGAGGAGTAGCCGCATGAGACGCGTCACCTGGCTGGCTCCGGCCTTCTACATCTTCTTCCTGATGGCGCCGATCTACTGGCTGCTCAACATGTCGTTCAAGACCACGAACGAGATTCTCGGCAGCTTCACCCTCTGGCCGCAGCAGTTCACGGTCGAGAACTACGTCAAGATCTTCACCGACCCGACCTGGTACAACGGCTATATCAACTCGATGCTCTACGTCGGCATCAACACCGCGCTGTCCGTGGCGGTGGCGTTGCCGGCGGCCTACGCCTTCTCGCGCTACCGCTTCCTCGGCGACAAGCACCTCTTCTTCTGGCTGCTGACCAACCGCATGGCGCCGCCGGCGGTCTTCGCGCTGCCCTTCTTCCAGCTCTATTCCGCCTTCGGTCTGTTCGATACCCACATCGCCGTGGCCCTGGCGCACTGCCTGTTCAACATCCCTTTGGCGGTATGGATCCTCGAGGGCTTCATGTCCGGGGTGCCGAAGGAGCTCGACGAAACCGCCTATGTCGACGGCTATTCCTTCCCGCGCTTCTTCTTCAAGATCTTCCTGCCGACGATCACTGCCGGCGTCGGCGTCGCCGCCTTCTTCTGCTTCATGTTCTCCTGGGTCGAGCTGCTGCTGGCCAAGACGCTGACCTCGGTCGCTGCGAAGCCGATCGCCGCCACCATGACGCGCACCGCCAGCACCTCCGGCTACGAGCTCGGCCTGCTCGCGGCTGCGGGCGTGCTGACCATCATCCCCGGCGCCTTCGTGATCTACTTCGTGCGTAACTACATCGCCAAGGGCTTCGCCCTGGGTCGAGTCTAAGGAGCAGGGCCGATGGATCTCTCATGGATGGCTTGGACCTGGCCGACCGCCGCCTTCTTCGCCTTCATCGCCCTGGCCTTGGCCGGGATGATGGCCTGGGAATGGAAGTCGCCCGGCGGCGGGCCGCGGCGCGGCGTGCTGGGGTTGAATACCACCCGCGGCGACCGGCTGTTCATCTCGCTGCTCGGCAGTGCCTACATCCATCTCGCCTGGCTGGCCTTTCTCGGGCCGCCGCTGTGGGGCGCCATGGCGCTCTGCCTGCTCTATGCGCTTGCCGTTTTCCGCTGGGTTTGACCCCGCAGTCAGCCCGCCGAGGCGCGCTTTCGCCGCCTGAGGGCTGTGTTCTTCCTGTGACCTAAGCCGGGATCCGGTAACCATCAACTTGCTGATTGGTTTCATGCAGAGGCGAGCAATACTCGCTTCTACGCAATATCAATCGCGGGTTTCCGCTGATAATGTCCAATAATTGCAAAGTCTTAAAAATGTTCAGCAAATGTCATTTTTAAGTTTTTGCGCGATTTGGGGAGGTGCGTCACTAGCGGTTTCGGCTCGCTCTGGCCGGATGGACGCGACGCGCCATCATATTCGGAGGGGGCTTGATGTTCCGAAACTTGGCAATCCTGGCCATTGCCGCGCTCAGTTTGTCCGCAACGAGCTTTGCCGCAGGAAGCGCGCAGGCGAACGGCTTCAGCGAATCTCGGCCGTGGCAGTTCCGTACAACCGCGGATCGTGCCAACAACGCCGCCGTGCTCGACCTGATCGAGCGCAAGAAGGGCGGCTACTACGACGGCTTCAACACCAACATCACCAACAACGTCACCAATACGACGAACTTCGCCGGCGATCAGGTGAACTGCAACGTTTCGGCCAGCGCCACCGGGAATGCTTCCTCGGGGTCGATGGACGCGGATGCCGGGAACGCCAGCGTCTCCTCCTCGGTCAGCAATTCGGCGACCACCACCGGCAACCAGGCCGATAATTCGCTGGGTACGCCCGGCAGCAGCGACTCGGTCGCCTTCGGCATCCTGAACGACAACTCCGGGCAGCCGGGCAGCAGCTACACCCTGGCCGATCTGATCAACAACGATCAGGGTGTGAACGACAGCAATCTGGATGCCAGCGCCGACGGAAACTCCAGTTCCTTCGACGGCGGCACGGTCAGCGGCGGCGACGGTTCGTCGACCAATCAGGTCCTGAACAACACCCAGGACAACGACGGCGATCAGACCGCGACTGTCAACGACAGCACGGCCTGCGCCTTCACCAATTCGACTGGCGACGGCGGGCAGTAGAACCATGCAGCGATATCGACTTTCGCGCCTTCCAGGCGCCACGCGGTTTCTCGCGCCCATCGTCATCGGCGCACTGCTCGGCGGCTGCGCCAGCATCGGCCATAACCAGGTTTCCGGCGACGAGGCGACCCTGGTCATGGGCCCGGCGGTGCGCGACAACTCGACGCCTCTGGAAACCGCCTATGCCTGCTACCGGGATCAGCTGGTAGAGAACAAGGTTGGGGTTGGCATCGGCGTCGGCGACGTCCGCGACTACACCGGCAAGATCAGCGATTTCGAAGGCACGGTGGTGACCCAGGGCGGATCGCTGATGGCCTATTCGGCGCTCGGCAAGCTCAGCCCGTCGGTGCGGATACACGAGCGCTTCGACACCCGCGTCGCCGAGCTGGAGTTGGCCTACAGCGACAACCGGCGTCTCGGCGATGGCGAGGTCTATCAGGTCGATGGCCGCCCCGTTCCCTGGGTTCCCTACTTCGGCGGCACCATCCTGAAGTCCGACTACTACATCGTCGGCGGCATTACCGAGGTGAACTACAACATTCAATCCGGCGGCGCCCAGGCGTCGTTCAACCTGATCGGCCCCCGCGCGCGCGTGTTCACCATGAACGTCGGCGTGGACCTGCGGCTGGTGGATACCGACTCCCTGATGGTGGTCGCGACCTCGAGCCTGCAGAAGCAGATCGTCGGCTATGAGGTCGAGTTCGAGGTCTTCCGCTTCTTCGACACCACGCTGGTCGATTTCAACGCCGGCATGAAGAACCAGGAGCCGGTGCAGCTTGGCGTGCGCACGACCATCGAGCTTGCGGTTCTCGACCTGCTCAATCAGGCGACGGGCCAGAGTTACGAAAACTGCATTTCCGACTACTTCCTGGGGCCTGAAATCCCGCCCTTCGATCCGCCGGGACCGGCGGGTGACGAGGATAAATCCAAGGCCGCCGCGCCGGTCGTTCAGGCGCGCGCCGAGGAGGGGGTGTCCGAGCCCGAGTTCGAAAAGAATTTCCTTTCGACCGCTGCCGGCGAAGCGGGCGCGGCCGAGGGTCAGCAGCTGTCGGCTACCTCCGAGCGAACCCATGAGCATACGGCATCGGACGTCAGCGTCTTCGCCTGGATCGAAGGATTGCTGAGGGGGGCGAACAACGAGCAGGACTCCGCGGCTGCTTTGTCTCTCAATTCCGATCTGGTCGCCGACGCACCGGTTGCACCGGCAGCCAACCCGGAAATTTCGCTGACATCGGAATCCGATGCGGCCATGGCCTGGCGCGAGTTGGCGCTGGCCTGGCGGGACCTGGCTTTGGCCAGAGAGGAGGCGGGGTTGGGCCGCCACCATAATGTCGAGCATGAACTAGAGGTGGCCGCGTTGCAGTGGCTGCCGAGGGATTAGGGGACATTGAGTCCTCGAGGCAAGGTGGGGTGTGACGGTGCAGTGCGATAGCGCGAAGCGAGCACACTCCTTGGTTTGAAAGGTGCGGCGGCCACACAGCCGTCATTAGGGGAAGCAAACACTATGGAGATTGGAATGCGTCTAGGAACCCGCAGCGCGCGTTTGCTGGCGACGATTAGTCCGCTGGCACTCACGCTCGCTTTGGCAGCGCCTGCCACGGCGAGGACAGTTATTCAGCCGGAGATCGACGTCGCTCAGATCATCGCGTCGATCACCACGCAGACGGCCGGCAATTCGGCCAACATCATCAACTCGTCGCTGGCGGTAGTGAACTCCGCCGTCGACGCGTCGGTCGACAGCGGCACGGGAAGTCTCGATTCGATCAACAACGTCGAGGACAGCAACACCTCGATCGATTTCGAGGACAACACCATCTTCGCGATCGCCCGCGGTACCGACGGTCTCAACCAGATCGGTACCCTGGACACCGCAGCCGCCGGCCCGATCGATGGCGCTGCGGTGTTCAACGGCGGCTTCACCGATACCGTCGATCTCAACGCCTCCGTCACCAACAGCGCGCTGACGGCGAACGTCGAGGGTTCGGGCGGCGCCAATCTGGACACCGATTTCGACGGCAACCTGATTCTGGCCGAGGGCAGCTTCAATCGCGGCACCTCGACCATCGAGGCGACCGTCCCGGCGTCCAGCGAGCTGGGCGACCCGATTTTCGGCGCCGGATACATCGAGCCGGCCTCCAACCTTAGCGGCGGCTTTACCGGAACCCTGGTGACCGCGGCAACGCTCAACGTCGTCAATCAGCAGGTCAACCGGGACTTCCAGTCGAGCGACGGCGACACCGCACTCGTCAGCGGCAATGAGATCAGCCTGCTCCGCGACGTCGACGACGGCGTGCCGCTCGGCGGCGCCTATGGTGTCACAAACAATGCCATCTCCGCGCAGGGCAACGGCAATGTCTCCGACAACTCGATCTTCGTGCGCGAGGAAATCGAGACCGACAGCGGCACGGAGACCGGCAGCCTGCTGTTCGAGGGCAACGGCGCCGTAGCCAACTGGCAGCTCTCCGCCAACGATATCGGCGGTGCGATCTCCGCCGAAAACAGCGGTTCGCTGATCCAGGGCGTCTTCACCTTCGCTTTCTTCGGCGGCGGCGCGATTACCTCCGGCGAGAACCTCTCCATCGATCTCTCCAACAATACTGTGGAGAGCAGTGCGCGTCTCAACGCCGCGCGCAACGAGATCACGATCGACGGCGGCATGCAGCTGTCCGGCCAGTTCGGCTGGGACAGCCTCGCCGTTGCCGGCCATGACCAGATCGTCGATCTCGACGAGTCGGTCGTCGGTACCGGCTCCGAGGTCTTCGTCGCGGCGGACTTCTACACCGTCAACCGTCAGTTCATCGTCTCCGACGGTCTATTCCAGGTCGTCGATGCCCTCACCGAGGACGCAGTGATCCGTCTCGGCATCGAGGACATGGACGCAAACGGCTCGGTAACCAACGACGACAACGCCATCTCCGCCTCGGCTCTCGGTAACAGCGGCCAGAACATCATCGGCAACAACACGGCCGATGCGGCGGAAGGCACCTCGCCGGAGGTCGACACCGTTCTAGCCAGCCTCAACTCTCAGTTTGCCGAGGCGCTCGACGCCAGTTCCGAGGTGACGAATAGCATCATCCGGACCGACATTGGCTACGGCGAGCCCATCGCTGGCATCAACGGTTTCGGTGGCTTCGAGGGCAGCAGCCTCAGCATGAGCGGAAATGCGATCGGTGCGAGCTCGACGGCCAACGCCGGGACTTCCAGCGTCAGCCTCGATGCCAATACCATCGACAACTCCTATGACAGCGATGACGATGCCACGAATTCGGTCCAGAATTCGGGCGCCTTCCTTAGCGCCAACCGGGGCAATGTCTTTAGTTCGGACGAGGACTTCGAGGCCTCCGCGGGGACGACGGTCGTCAACAGCCAGCGTGTGCTGGGCGGCGATGGCCCCTCAACAGTGGATGCACTGCTTTCCGACAACACCATCCAGCTGTTCGTCAACGCCCATCCGGGGGATTCCAACAACCCTGAGGCTGACCCCTCCGATGCAACCACGACGGACAGCATTGCCGGCTCCGCGTTCGACGTCAGCGGCAACAGCATGCAGGCGGCGGCCAGCGGCAACGTCTTCAACTCGCTGATCTCCCACGACGCCGCGACGACCTACACCGGGTCGGCCGGCACGCTCAGTCAGCAGTCGCTGGCCGACACCGAGGTCACGGCTGAAATCGTGGATAACACCCTCGACGTCGATCTTGCGGTCGGTATCGATCTCGCCGGTCCGATTTCCGACGTCTCCGTGCGGGTTGACGAGAACCAGATGGTCGCCCGCGGCACCGGTAACCAGGCCACGACGACAACCGTCGTCGAAGCCACCAGCTTCGTCGGCGGTGCTTGGACCGGCCTCTACGACCCCCTCGATCCCGCCACCTCCGCGGCCGGCGCGATCCAGGCCAGCACCGATGCAAACGAACTGAGTGTCGGCTATGCCACGCTCAACGCTTCGCTCGGCGCCCTGACCGATCAGTTGCTGGTCGACTCCACGGTCTCCAGCATTTCCGACGACAGCGACATCGAAGTTGATGTGGTGGAGGAGGCCAACGTCGATGAAACGGTGCTCGACATCGCAGGCGCGATCAGCGTTGCCGGTAACACCCTCGGCTCGCAGAGCCGCGGTAACGAGGCGGCAAACCTGGTTCTGCTCGATGCCGCCAGTACGGCGAGCTCGGCCACCGGTGACAACACAGTGGTTCCGGATCTTCCCGAGTACGGTCCGCTGGCCGGCATCGTCGCCAACCAGGCCGTGACCGGCGACAGCTCGGTAAGCGCGCTGACGCAGGACAACGATGTCGACATCGACACCGGCGGCCTGCTGACCGGGAGCCTCGACGCCTCCGGCAACCGCGTGATCGCGAATGCCATCGCCAACCTCGCCACCAACGAGGTGAGTGTCTCCGCCCTGACCCTGGATGTCGGACCAACCACCCCGGACATCGTCTCGTCCTACATTCAGGACAACGGCAATGCGGCGGATGACCTCTTCGTCGACTCCTCGGTCTTCATCCTCAACAACCAGAGGAACGAAGGCGAGGATCCGGAAAGTGGAGCGCGTGGCGCTACGGTGACCGCGACTGTCGAGGACGACAGCGAGATCGACGTCGACACCGACAACCTGACTTCCTCTTCGGTCTCGGTTGACGGCAACCT
>JBBEAM010000014.1:0-38443 GCA_040882845.1 Rhodovibrionaceae bacterium
ATCGAATCCTAGGCTCCTTTCTCGCGGGTGCCGCGGCGATCGCAGCATCTCCCCCATCCTAAGCCCCGCCCTTCGTCGCCCTGGGCTGTGGAGGGCCGGGCAGGGCCCTGGCTTTCGCAGGGGCCGTTGTCGTCCGAGCATTGACACGTTAAGTCGATGGCCGGAGCGGGCGGAGGCCACTACCGTCGGTGCATGACCCCAATTTCTTTCAAGCGTCATCGCTTTCCGCCTGAGGTCATCCAGCACGCGGTCTTGCTCTATGCCCGGTTCACGTTGTTGTTTCGCGATGTCGAGGACCTGCTTGCAGAACGTGGTATTGATGTTTCGAACGAGACGGTAAGACGGTGGTTTCTGGAGTTCGGGCGGCTGATTGCGGGGAACCTGTGTCGGAGCCGGTCGCGTGCCAGTGCTCGCTAGCATCTCGACGAGATGGCCATCAAGATCCGTGGACGAAAACACTGGTTGTGGCGGGCTGTCGACGACGAAGGTGAAGTTCTAGACTTCCTGGTCCGGCCACGACGCTGCGCCAAGTCTGCGAGACGATTGCTGCGAAAGCTGTTGAAGAAACAGGGTTTTGCGCCGAAGCGCATCACTACCGACAAGCTCAAATCCTACGCTGTCGCCATCCGCAATGAGCGACTTACCGCTATTCATGATCAGGGATTGCGAGCGAACAATCGCGCTGAGAATTCGCATCAGCCCGTGCGGCGATGCGAGCGAAAACAGCAGCGGTTCAAGTCACCGGGATCAGCCCAGCGATTCCTGTCGATTCACGCCGCCGTTTACAACGCCTTCTACGTCCAACGCCATCTCATGCCACGTCGCTTCTTCAAACAGTTTCGAGCTGACGCCTTCGTTGTGTGGAAGCAGAGTTGGCTGGCAGCCTGACCATCGTCACCAGTGGATCTGTGTCGCCAGCTGCTGTTAACGTGTCAACGCCGCGCGGGCAGATCGGCAGCATTCAGAAGCTCTGCGGCCACTACGGCATCGACGCGCAGTCCATCGCGATAGCCGCCGCCGCGCTTGCCCCCGGCCGGTCAAGCACATCCGGGTGGTCGGATCAGCGCGTGAGAGAGAACTTGCGAAATAAAATCGAGTTCGTCGGGGCGTCCGATGGCAACGGTAGGCGCTTAAGGCCGGAGGTCGGAGCGACGATCAGGCAATCCCAAGATCTCCAATTCCGCTCTTAGAACAGCTTACCGCGTTCTGTCATCAGCAATAGAACCGTCGTTCCCGCGCCCGACAGCACGAAGCCTATGACGAGAGGGAAGAGAGTTCCGTCATAGGCTTGGCCGATCAGGTATCCGCCTCCCGCCCCCAACAGGATGGTGACGGCGCCAACGACGGAGGACGCGAAGCCAGCGACCTTTTGCTGCGGCTCCATCGCCAAGGCGTTGAAGTTGGCGAAAACAATGCCGACCAACAGCATGGACGTGGTGAGCAAGGGAAGAAAGACGAAGGCCGTAAGTTGTCCGAGAATGGCCAACAACAGCATGGCCAACGCGATTGCCAGGAAGATCAGAGTCGCCCAGTGGCCGAGTGTCCGCATGCCTAGGCGTTCGACCAATCGGGAGTTCACGAAGGAAGAAATCGCGATGCTGCTCGCGGTCGCGGCAAATACGAGAGGGAACCAACGCCCCATGCCCAGGGTTTCACCGAGAACTTGCTGGGCGGAGTTAACGAAGCCGAAGAACGCTCCAAAGAAAACACCCGCGGAAAGCATGTATCCTATGGTTTGACGCGATCCGAGCATGGATCGCAGTGCTTCCGAGATCAAATCAAGGCGGATTGCCCTTCGACTCTGTCGAGGCAAAGTCTCAGGTAGAAATCTGAAGCAGACTAGGAAAATCGCAAACGCTGCGAAGACCAAGAATCCAAACAAGGCCTGCCAGGAGGCAGCCAGAAGCACGAGTTGGCCGATTGAAGGGGCGACAACTGGCACAACCATAAAGATGATAACCGCGAGGGAAATGATGCGAGCCATCCGCCGGCCACCATAGCAGTCGCGGACTGCGGCCAAGGCGATCACCCTCGGGGCTGCAGAGCCTACGCCCTGAGCGAAGCGCGCTACGAGAAGCGTGGTCATATCCGGTGCAAAGGCACAGACCATGGCGGCGCAACCGTAGACGAAAATTCCAGCTAGTAGTATCGGCCTTCGGCCGTACCGGTCGGAGAGGACGCCCATCATGAGCTGCCCGAACCCGAAGCCAATAAGGTAGGCCGTGATAACGGTCTGCGCTCGATTCGGGTCTTCGAGATCGAACGCGTCTGCGATGTCTGGAAGGCTGGGAAGAAGGATTCCGATTGCCAGCGCGTTAAGTGCCATCAAGGCGCCAACGATGCCTACGAACTGGCGAAAGCCGAGAGGAGCGTGGCGCTCGGGTTCGGATTCTGAGGAAGTAGGCGCAAGGACCTCGCCATGCTCATCAAGCATTTCTAGTCATTCCGGCGCTTCGACTGGGAATCTCTGATAGAAAAACGGCTCGCTGTCGCCGATATCGCTTTCGATCACCTATCGCTCCTCCCAGGGGCATGGGTTCTAGCGTTCCGGATTACGTCGGGAACAGGCTGGTCAGTACAAGGCGGTGAGATCTCTAATCTCACTTGTACAAACAGCAAAGGCTTGTTCAACGTCTATTGTGGGGTGGCAGATCAGCTTCGAGAGTTCCTCTGCCACAGTCGGCGGCCTATCTCCTCGTGTTGTCTTGGCAGCGAATGCGTGGGGCAATTTCTTCTCCAACTGGGCGCACGCTGGCGTTTGCGGGTCCAGTTATGACTGGCGCCTTCGATTGGCTTGACGGTCGCATCCCGATCGCATAACGTCGGCCCAGAAAATAGAATGGCGTTCTGCTAAGGAAAAATCTAAGGGAGGAACCGCACAATGCCCAAGCTAAAAATTTCAACCTTTCTGGCCGCTCTCGCCGCGACCAGCCTTTCCGCTATGGTCCTGGCAGTATCGCCTGCAGACGCGCAAACTCGAGAGCTGCGCTACACAGACTGGGGCCCTGACAAGGGCATTCGAGCGGATGCGTTGAAGTGGTTCGATCAGGAGCTCCGTGAGCGAACGAATAACGAGTTGGGCCTAGAGTTCTACTGGGGCGGGGTGCTTCTCGGACCAAGCAATGCAATGCAAGGAATTGCAAGCGGCGCGGCAGACATCGGATCCGCCACTCCGCCCTACGAACCGGGTGTGATCGTATCCTGGGAAGCTGCCGATGTTCCCCAGATTTCAGACGAGTGGGTCGGCATGAGAGCGGCCTACGATCTCATGACGACGCATCCGGCGGCCTTGGACGAGTTTAAGGCACAAGGGCTCCACTACGTGTCCAACATGACGACCGGCCCGATGCAGCTCGTCAGCCGCGACCCCATTAAGACGGTCGCCGATATTCAAAATAAGAAAATCCGCGCGACGGGCAGCTTTGTCGACGCCTTCGATGCGGTTGGCGCGACCGCGGTGTCCCTGAGCAATTCTGAGTCGTATCAGGCTCTTAGCACAGGAGCAGTGGACGGCACCTCAGGCTACTGGTACGCAATCCCCGCGTACAAATGGGGCGAGGTCGCGAAATACGTCACGGAGCTCAATCTTGGCCAGTTCCTGGCTTTCGGAATCGTCATGAACGATCAGGTCTACGAAAGCCTGACCGACAGTCAGAAAAAGGTTGTCGATGGCCTTGGCGAAGACTTCATCGATCATATGGCGGAACGGGTCTACCGTGCGCGCGTCGGTACCCGTGAACAGATCCGCACCGGAAGCGACGATATTGAGAAAATGGAGATCTTCGAGCCTAGCGAAGACCTGCGACAGGAACTTCTGGTGGCGGCCGAGGAGGCGGGAATGGATTGGATAGGCGAGGCGGAGACCAAGTCCCTGCCTGCCGAAGAGCTGCTCCAGAAGTTTCGCGATCGCATCAAGCACTACGAAGACCTTCGGGAAAAGAACGGCTATCCGTGGGGTAGTGAATGAACGCGGATGAAGAGGCCCACCCGACAAACAGCGGGTGGGCCTTCGCCGATAGTGCCACTCTTGTAGTGGAGCGCTGCGCGACCTTTGCCGCATGCATTTTCCTCGCTCTTATCGGCGGCATAGTTGTGGTTTCTACTCTCGGAAGAACCCTGTTCCATCAAAGCGTACCGGACTACGTGACGATTTCTGGCCTGCTTATGGTCGCTGTCGTCGCCCTTCCCTTGGCGGAAGTCCAGGCACGGCGCACACACCTAATAGTGACCGTCTTAAGTGATCGTTTGCCTGCGGCAGCACAGGGATGGCTCGTCCTGTTGAGCGACTTCTTGTCCTTGCTCTTCTTTGGTGCCCTGGCCCTGGCTATCCTTGTTCAACTGCCGAGTGGCTTTGGATTTCATTACGGAGGCTTACTAAATATTCCGGTCTGGCCAATGAAGGCTCTGTTCGGCTTCGCGATGTTACTCTTTGCGCTTCGTCTGGTCCTCAGCTTGATTGCCGGCATTAGGGCTGCGCTGAAGTAATACGAGGATGGTGCGATGGAGCCGGCGATCATCGGCTATGTGGGTCTTGGCGTCCTTCTAGCCTTCCTGCTGTTGCGCATACCCATTGCCGTCGCAATGGGCGTGGTCGGCACCGTCGGCATGTTCTTGATCTATGCTTGGCGGCCTTATCTTGGTTTGGTTCCAGAAGCAGGCTACGGGCCGACCTTCTCCCTTCTGGCGACCACGCCGTACAACTTCCTCAATTCCTATCCCCTTTCCGCTGTACCGCTTTTTATCTTCATCGGAGTGCTCGCCTACCATGCGCGCTTTACGACCGATGTCTACGATGCTGCGCGTCTTTGGCTGGCCAAACTGCCCGGCGGCGTCGCCATGGCATCGATTGTCGGCTGCGGGGGGTTTTCCGCCATCAGTGGCTCGTCGCTAGCCTGCGCCGCCGCGATGGGACGGATTGCCATCCCGGAAATGTTGAAGCAGGGCTACTCGAAGTCCCTCGCGACCGGTTCGGTCGCCATCGGCGGCACGCTAGGCTCCCTGATCCCACCGTCGATCCTGCTTATCATTTACGGGATCTTTGTCGAGCAATCGATTGCGAAGCTGTTTCTTGCGGCAGTGATTCCTGGTTTGCTCTCACTTCTCGGATACATCGTCGTGGTTGCCGTCTGGGCTCGCCTACGGCCTGAAGCAGCGCCAACCCCAAAGGCGGAGGAGCGTGCGCAGCGCCAAACGCGCTGGCAAGCTCTTGAGCGGTGCTGGGCGGTCTTGGCGCTGTTCCTGCTCATCCTCGGTGGAATCTACTTGGGCTTCTTCACGCCCACGGAAGCCGCCGCCGTCGGTAGCTTTGCAACACTGGCGTTGGGTTTCCTGCTTAAGCGAATCACCTGGCGCTCGGTGCTCGAAGCCCTTAAGGAGAGCGTGCAGCAGACCGCGATGCTCTTTGCCGTGGCCATCGGGGGGAAGCTCTTCGTCGCCTTCGTTGCGCTCTCCGGAATTGCCGGCGACCTGGTGTCCCTAATCTCCGAGTCCGGCCTGTCGATCGCCGTCGTGATCGGCCTGATCGTTCTTCTCTACATCCTTCTAGGCATGGTGCTGGATCCCATGGGGATCATTCTACTGAGCCTGCCTTTGACGGTTCCGATCATCGAAGCGCACGGCTTCAGCCTCATCTGGTTCGGCATCGTCGTGATCAAGCTTCTCGAAGTGGGTTTGGTAACTCCTCCCGTGGGACTGAACGTTTTCGTCATAAAATCAATTGTCGGCGACCAGATTCCACTCGAGCGGATTTTCATCGGCGTAGGGATATTCCTGCTTATCGAAATTCCTGTCGTCGCTCTTATCGTCTGCTTTCCGCAGATCTCGCTATTCCTACCCAACCTGATGTGATTCTCCCGAGAGGCCGAATCGGACTCGCGATCCTGTCGCCCCTTATAGGTCGATGGTGATCTTGCCGCCCTTTGCGCGCGAAACGCAGATCGTCAGGGAGTCGCGTTGCTCTACCTCTGAAAGAACGAGATCCTTGTGGTCGACTTCACCGGCCAAGAGCTTCGTGATGCAGGTGCCGCAAACGCCTTCTTCGCAAGCTGTGTCGACTTCGATGCCGTTTGCCCGCAGAACGTCGACAATGCTCTCGTCCGCCTGCACCCAGTAAGTGGCTCCCTTCTTTGCGAGCTCGACATGGAACCCGTCGTTGCTGCTTTGATCCGCGGCGCCAGCATTCGAGAATCTTTCGTAGCGCACTCGGAACTTCGGCCAGGAGGACGTCCGCGCTAGAATCACTTCGAGAAAGGGCGCCGGTCCGCAGGCATAGACCGTGGTGTCTGCCTCGTCCTCGACCGTTGCGAGGAGGGCGTCGAGTCGCTGCGTGGTCTCCGAGGGAGAGCATCCGGGGTGGAATTCCGTTCTGGTAGCGAAGGGCGCCGCCGAGAGGACACTCTTGAATGCGAAGTGCGCAGTGCTTTGCGCGAAGTAGTGAAGGCGGAAGTCCCTGCCCGCGTCGCTCAGCGCTTGCGCGATCGAGAAGATCGGAGTGATCCCTATTCCTCCGGCAAGGAGAAGGGCGTGGTTCGCCTCGCTTGCGACCGAGAAGTTATTTCGTGGCGGGCTAATCCGCAGGCGGTCTCCCGGCCTGACTTTATCGTGCATCCAAGAAGAGCCGCCCCGAGATTCGGGCTCGCGCTTGAGCGCGATAGTGTATCCGGATCGGTCCGTGGATGAGCTGCAGATAGAGTACTGCCGCACAATTCCGTTTGGTATGTGAACGTCGATATGGGCTCCCGGCTGCGGCTGTGGTAGCGGAGCTTGGGTGGAGCTGACCAAACGGAAGCTCCGCACGCCCGGGCATTCCTCCTCGATCAGCGCGACCTCGATTTCTATCAAATCGCTCACAGGACTCCTCGGACGTCGGCGTTGTCGTACCTTTCGCCTGCCCGTCAGTGGTTTGGTAGCTGGACCGCGGCTGCGCGGCCAGAGGTTCGATAAAAATAGAATATCGTTCTGAAATCATCAAGGGAAAGCCCGCGGCGCTCCGCGAGCAGGGAGGCGACGCACTCCGCGAGGCTAGTGCCGTATGCCGAGGACGCCTTCGAAGCGGCTGCGGTCTCCCCCCAACCGGCCGGTCAGGGTGTAGGCAGCTTGCACCAGCTCCTTCTCCATCTTCGCGACAGTCTTCTTATCGAAGCGGGTCGCCGGCCCCGTCAAGGCGAGCGCGCCAATGACCTCGCCATCGGAATCGAAGACCGGGCTCGCCAGCCCGATCATTCCCGCTTCCAGTTCGCCGTAGGTTACCGCGAAAAGGCGCTTGCGAACGTCGGACAGCTTTCCGCTGGGGGAATCGGAGAAGGCAAGGAAGATTCGGCCGACAGCACCTTTCTCGAGCGGCGCGACATCGCCAGGCCGTCCATGGTCCCTCAACATCTTCGGCGAATTGATCCGATAGACGCATATGCGAAGATTGTCTTGCCGAACCGAATAGGAGGCGCTTTCTTCCGTCTTGTCGACTAGGCCCTGCAGGATCGGAAGAACGATATCCTCTGGCTGCACGGCGCTTTGGAAGCGGTTCGCGAGCATGAGCGGCTTGGGCCCGACATGGAACTCGCCTCTTGAGTTCCTTACCAGATAGCCGTTGTTCAAAAAGGACTGTATTAGGCGCAGGATTGTACTCTTGTAAAGGCCGGTCCGGTCGGAAAGTTCGGCCAGGGTCAGCGTCGGTCGTGCATGTTCAAAGGCATCGAGAATGGAGATCGCCCGTTCGACTGCGGCAACGGGTTTCGTACTTTCCTCATTCTCGGACGAAGCTTTCTTGGCCATATGCCACTCTTGTTCCTGAACCTGTACTAAGGACCAAACTCATGTTCGATCAACTCACCGATACCCCATAGGTTTCAACCCTGCCAAGAGAAACCGCTGTAATCACGGCGACGCGAAGGGCTTGACTAGGGTGGGGAAGCCCGACCTCGGAGTGGTTCCATTAGCTCACGGACGGAGAAGCAGCCAGCATCCCTCCGCAAGAGCGATTCGACCGTATCGCCGGCGCCCGGAGAGGCGGCTTGTTTCAAAAGACTCTGCGCCTTTGCATTGATCACGGAAGGCTCGGCTGGATTTGACCAGCTTCCTAGGGGGGAGACGCAGGTCTCGCTATGGGTGCTGCCGTCGGCGCTGATAACGGTCACGTCAACGTACATCTCGTCGAAGCGTCCGGATATGGATCGGTCTGGGACGACACGTATGCGCTGGAGTAGGTTGCGAAGATCGGGTGAAGCCCAGCGACGCTGTGAAAAACTCTCAATGCCGACATATCCATCCAAAAGAGCGACCGCTGCCGTATACTGCCAGGAGAACTTACCATCAAGGCCCGAGGTGGGGGCAGGCCGATCTATGTACGGCATAGAGGGGACACGCAGTGTGACGCTCTCGATCGTGATTGGATCCGCCACCTTCCGGTGCAACGCGATGGCGGCCGAAATCGCGAAGTGCGTCGCGAATTGGGAGGGAAACAGCTTCCAGCTCGGCCCGGGGGAGACGATCCTCGAGGGGCTGATGGGTGCGAAGAGAGGTTCGGGATCGAAGTCCTCGCGGAAGTAGCTTTGGAAATAGCCATGGGGGCCGTCGAAGGGGGCGCTCCCACAGCTGAAGCCCTTTTGCGCCAGAAGGGCGGCCTCAAGGCCATGCGCGGCGGCATCGCCGCAATGCAGGGCCTTCGTCATGGAGCCGACGTTCGCGAGCACTCCCCCGGTTCGCGAGGCGGCGATCCCGATCGCGGAACTCATCCCCTCCGCACCGAGCTCCAGCAAAGCCGCGCAGGCGACGGCAGCGGCAAGCGGGCCGACGATGCCGGGCGGATGAAGGGTCAGCTGGCGGGGCTCGATCTGCTTTGAGGCTAGGCGAAGGCGCCCCTGCGCTTCTATGCCCTTGGCCAAAGCGTCGAAGAGCATGCGTCCCTGAGGAGGCGCCCCTTGAACCTCACGCAACTCCGCGAGGGCGATAAGCGCCGGGAGGATGGTGGAAATCGCGTGGTTGGGCGGACTCCACATCGGCTCGAAGTCGAGCACGTGCATCGCAGCGGCGTTGACCCTGGCAGCGGCGGCTGGCGCTGTCGCGAAGTTGAAGCCTGCGACCGTCGCAAGCGGCGCTCCGCCATCCTCCTGCGCCTGGGTGGCCAGGATCGTGGGGCTTGGCTCCACTGTTCCGGCCATCATTACGGCAAGGCCGTCCAAGATCAGCGCCTGGCAGCGTGGGTCGATCTCTTCCGAGCGGGGCGACCAAGCATCCAGGAGGCCACAGAAGTCTTTCGCGAGATTCACTGCCCGATACTCCAGGGTGAGTGAGGAAGAGACAATTATTGCATAAAAATAGAAGACCGTTCCATTATGAGGCAAGAAGTTGCGGAGGTAGGCAAGGACCCGATGGAAGAAATCGCAGTTGTGACGGGGGGAAGCCATGGCATCGGACGAGCGATCGTTGCCCGGCTCGCAAAGGAGGGATACCTCACAGCCAACCTCGATATTTCGAATCCGCCGGAAGGGCAGAACGGGGTCTTCCGCAAGACGAACCTTTCCGATCATGAGGAGACCGAGAGCGTGCTGCGCGAACTTGCAGCCGACTATCGCATCACGCGGATCGTCAACAATGTCGGGACTATCCAGCCAGGCGCCATCGAGACGGCAAGTTTCGCCGAGGTTTCGACGGCTGTCGGGTTGAATTGGATCCCCGCCGTTCAGGCCCTGCAGGTGGCCTTGCCGGGCATGCGCCAAGCAGGTTTCGGCAGGATCGTGAACATCTCCAGCCGCTCGGCGCTCGGTCGGCCCGAGCGCTCCGCCTACAGCATGACGAAGGGTGGCGTGATCGGTCTGACGAGGGGGTGGGCCTCCGAGCTCGCCGAGGCCGGAATAACGGTCAATGCGATTGGCCCAGGTCCGATCGAAACCGAGATGTTCATCGGCACCCATCCGCCCGGCGATCCAAAGCGCGGGAAAGTGCTTTCGCTGGTTCCGATGCGGCGCATGGGGCAACCCGAGGAGGTTGCCCAGGCCGCGGCGTTCTTCCTCGACTCCCGCTCCGGCTACATCACCGGCCAAGTGATGTTCGTCTGCGGCGGCATGTCCCTGGGCCTTCAGCTACCTTGATGTCCCTCTTTTTCCTTGTCAGCTCGAGAGTGAAGAGATGAAAGAAGCAACCCTCCTGCTTGGCAGCTCGAGCGAGCTCGGCGCCGCGCTGGCGGCGCGGCTCCAGTCCGAGGGGCAGACGATAGTCACCCTCGATGCCGGCGCTAGCGACCCCGAGTTGCCGGTGGACCGGGCTGAGATCCTGCTTCTGGATCAAGAGGAAGAGATCAAAGCTAGACTTGCGGCGCTCGCGGAAGACTACGCCTTCACCCGCTTGCTCTTGAATCCGCCACCCCTGGGGGGGGGCGCGGCGGACGCGATGCAGGCTGGAGAATTGGCGGCGAAGGGCGCCGCCTGTTTGCATCTTCCCCTCGCGTGCCTTCAGGCAGTCCTGCCGGCGATGCGGAAGGCCGCCTTTGGCAGAATCCTTACCTTCACCAGCTTCCTCGGCCTGGGGGAGCCCGGGTTCTCCTACGAAAGCGCGCGAGTGAGCTCGCTGCACAGCGCGGCCCGCACGTGGTCGCTGGAATTGGGCGGTCTCGGCATCACGGTGAACGCGCTCTCTGCTGGGGTGGTTGATTCTCGCGAGAGCCGGGACCTCCTGGCACAAGGAGGGACTTCCGCCGAAGAGCTGCTACGCTTGGTTCCACTGCGCCGCTATGGGCGTGTGGAGGATCTGGCGGAGGCCGCATCCTTTCTGCTGAGCGAGCGGGCCTCATACATAACCGGTCAGGTGATACACGTTTGCGGCGGTCTCACCGTCGGGCGTTTCGGGCAAGGCTAAGGAAGCGGCGACGTCCCGGTTTCCCTACCGATCGCCAATTCGAAACTGGATTTCTGGGTCTCGTCGGCGCCTTTCGAGGAGGGTCGCGGACGGCAAACTTGAACAGAGCGCGGCACTTCGCCGCCTGGCGCGGATACCCGCAGCGGTTGACAGGAGTAGGTCGCCCCCCATAGGATAAAACAGAACATCGTTCTGTTAATCGTAAAAAAGCAATTCTGCGCACCGCCTAGCAGGGCCAGATGCCGACCCTTGAGGAGGTTACATGCCAGTTCGAACCTGCAACCACATCGCCTTGCGCTGTCGCGATGCTCAGGAGACTGCTGATTTCTATACGAAGTATCTCGGCCTTCAGCTGACGATCGCTGATCGCGAGGTACAGTTCCGGGGCAAGCCCTGCCAATTCCTGCACATCTTTCTCAAGATGGCGGATGGGAACTACTTGGCTTTCTTCGACCTCCCTGAGTTTGCCCCTGCCCAGAAGGACCCCAACACTCCAGCCTTCGCGCAGCACATCGCGTTCCAGGTCGATAGTGACGAGGAGGTGGAGGAGGCGAGGCGAACCCTCGAGGCCAACGGGGTAGAGGTGGATGGCCCGATCACGCGGCCGCCCTTCCACTCGATCTACTTTGCGGATCCCAATGGCCATCGCTTGGAGATTACTTCGATCGCCAAGCCGATCGTCGGCCGCTACGAGGACGATGAAGGAAAGGCTCGTAAGAGCCTCGACCAGTGGAATGCGGAGAAGAGTGAGGGCTTCAAGCCTGCCGCTGCCGGCAAATAGCCGGCCGGAAGCTTGGAAGAGGGGCCATGAGAGAAGGCAAGCTACTCGCCCTGGATATCAAGCCGGGAGAGATGCCAGAGACGCGCAGCGGCATTCAGGCTTTCAGCCCGAAGATCTATGCCCGGCTCGCGGACAGCGGCTGTGCGAAGGACTGCGCCTTCGTCGTCGTTCACCCAACAAACAACTTCATGAACCACTACCTCGTCGAGCCGCTGGAGCGGTTCGGCCATGCAGTCCTCGCTCTCAACACGCGCTACTTAGGCAACGAAGCCTTTCTCGTCTTCGAGCGGGCCATCCAGGATGTCGGCAGTGGAATTCGATACTTGCGGGAAGCCGGCTATCGCCACGTCTGCCTGATCGGGAACTCGGGCGGCGCGGCACTCGCCGCGCTCTACCAGGCCCAGGCGGAGCGCCTGACAATCACGGCGACGCCAGCGGGAGATCCCGTAACGTTGACCCCCGACGACCTTCCGCCGGCGGACAGCATCGCTCTTATCGCGGCGCATCCTGGGCGTGCGCGGACCTTAACGACCCGCCTTGATGCAGCTGTCATCAACGAGGCCGACATCTTTGCCACGGATCCGTCCTTGGACATCTTCGATTCCAAAAACGGCCCGCCATTCTCTGAGGAGTTCCTCTCCCGTCTGCGTGCGGCGCAGATCGCCAGGAATCGCAGAATTACGGAGTGGTGCCAGGCCCGCCTCCGGAAGTTCGAAGCCCTGTCTCCAGCGGTGCCGATCAGGGATCAGAACTTTATCGTCTATCGCACCATGGCCGATCCGCGCTTCATCGATCTCGCCTTGGAGCCGAACGGCCGCAAACCCGGGACGGCATTGACGGAGAACGCGCGGGCGGCAAATCTGGCGACGAATGGGACGGCCGCCTTGGCGAGCCTGCGGTCGTGGCTTAGTCAGTGGAGCTACGATCACTCTCGCGCCGACGGTCCCGCCCGGATCTCCGAAACCTCCGTGCCGACGCTGGTGATCGACTATGCCGCGGACGAGATCGTCTATCCGAGCGACAGGGAAGCTTGGTTGCAGGCGCTGGGCGCGCGCGCGACGATGAGGGAAATTGCTGGGGCCGGGCACTATCCTCAAAAAACTCCTGGGCTAGTCGACGAAGTCGCGCAATCGCTGGTGGGCTGGGTCGAAGGGCAGGGGAAGACAGTGCCAAGTCTGCGCGAAGCTCGCGCGAAAGACTGATTCGAAGGTGACGAGACGACTCCCCGCATAGGCCTCTGGCCCCGGGGCAACACAAGAGGAGAGTGATGTTTATCCAAAACGCTTGGTACCCGGTCGCGCATTCCAAGGAAATCGGCCGCAAGATCTTGGCGCGGAGAATCTGCGACAAGCCGCTGGTAATGTTCCGGACCCACGACGGAACGGTTGCGATCTTGGAGGATCTTTGTTGCCACCGCTTGCTGCCTCTGTCACATGGTAAGCTGAACGGAGACAACATCGTCTGCGGCTATCACGGGATGGAATTCAATGCGGCAGGCGCGTGCGTCAACATCCCCTGCCAGGAGCGGATCAATCCCAATGCCAAGGTGAAGAGCTATCCTACGGTAGAGCGCCACAACTTCGTGTGGACCTGGATCGGAGACGAGAGCCTGGCCAACTCAGACGAGATTCCCGACTTCAGTTGGAATGACAGCAGCGAGTGGCGTGGCGATAGCGCCAGCATGCTGCTGCAGTGTGACTATCGTCTGTTGATCGATAACCTTCTCGATCTTAGCCACGAGTCCTACGTCCACTGGCGCTGGGAGTATGAGGAGATTGCGCGGGCGCCGATCAAGACCACCCAGGAAGGCGAGACCGTAACGGTCAGTCGCGTCTCAGAGCCCATGGAGTATGAGGAATGGTCCAACTGGGGAAACTGGATGAAACGGGCAATCGGATACCAAGGGCCTTTCTATCGCTTTCAACATTGCATCTTCACCAAGCCCTGCTTCGTGATCATCGACTCCGGGGCGATCAAAAAGGGCTGCGAGTATCCCAACAGCAACCTTGAGGAATCGATTCGCGGCAAGATGATCAACTGTGCCGTTCCTTCCACGCCGACGAGCTGCTGGCACCTCTTTTCGTGGCCGCGCAACTACGCCCTGGACGACCACAGGCTGACCGCCGACATCATCAAGATCCTCTACGATGTCTTCCTCGAGGACGTCGAGGTGTTGGAAGCGCAGCAGCGCTCGATCCTCGAAAATCCCGATAGGAGCATGGTTTCGATAGCCGTCGATGCAGGGCCGATGAAGGCACGGCGAATCATCGAGCAGAACCTAGACGGAGCAAAGCGGGCAGCCGAGTGACTTGCAGGCGGATAGGATAAGATCAAGACAGGACTCGATCTGGCTTGTGGGTACCGCATCGATTCCCTGCGCCTCTTTGCGATGCAAGAACTGAGAAAAGGGTAGCTCATCGGCGTTCAGTCCGGAGGAAATGCAAGTGCCACAACTCGGAATTCCCGCGGTTTTTATGCGTGGAGGCTCCAGCAAGGGCCTTTTCTTCCACGCGCGCGACCTGCCCACGGACCGCCAGTCCTGGGATCGAATCTTTCTGTCTGCGATTGGCAGCCCCGATCCCTACGGCCGCCAGCTCAACGGCATGGGCGGTGGAATTTCGTCTTTGTCGAAAGTTGCAGTGATCGCACCTTCCACGCGCGACGATTCTGACGTCGACTTCACCTTCGGGCAGGTCGTCGTCGACCAGCCTGTGGTCGATTACGGCAGCACCTGCGGGAATCTCACTTCCGCAGCCGGAGTTTTCGCGGTCGACAAAGGGCTCTTGCGACCCGAAGGGCCGGAAGCCAAAGTCCGCATCTACAATACGAACACCGGCAAGATTGCAGTCGCGCGTTTTCCGCTTGATGGGGAAAGTGCTGCTGTAAAAGGCGACCTCCAGATCGCCGGAGTCGCCGGCAGCGGCGCCACCATCCGCTTGGACTTTCTCGATCCGGGAGGTGGGGTAACAGGGAAGCTCCTTCCCTCGAATCAACCGGTTGATGAGCTTGAAGTAGAAGGCCTAGGACGGGTCTCGGCATCGCTGGTCGACGCGACCAACCCTTGCGTCTTCGTGCACGCGGAGAACCTTCGACTGAGTGGGGCGGAAAGCCCTTACGACTTGGAAAAGAATGCGGTCGCGATGCGTCAACTCGAGGCGATCAGGGCTGTGGCGGGTGTTGCCATGGGGCTGGGCGAAACGCCCGAAGACGTGTCCCGGCACTCCAAGAGCAGTCCCAAGGTAGCCGTGCTCGCGCCCCCTCGCGACATGCGCACGCTATCCGGCGATCTGGTCAAGGCGGAGGAGATGGACATCGTAGTCCGCATGCTGTCTATGGGCGTGCCCCACCGCGCTGTCCCATTGACGGGCGCCCTGTGCCTTGCGGTCGCTGCGGCGATTCCCGGCTCTCTCGCTAACCTGTTGCAGCGAAATGGTGCTGGCGGGCTCAGCGATTTGCGGATTTCGACGCCCTCGGGCGTCGTTCCCGTAAAGGCATCTGTCGGCGAACGAGACGGCGAGGTGCAGGCCAACAGCGCCACGGCCTATAGAACGGCGCGCGCGCTCATGCACGGAAACGTGATGCTTCCAGGAAGCTAATGCTGGAGACTGGGGCGGCCACAGAGTCGAGCACTTTCCCGCCCACTAGCGGTTCGACCAGCGGCCTCGAAGGAGCAGGAAGGTTCGAATTCTTACTACGCTCCCGGCTACCGCGGCTCGAAGGATGGGTCGCAACGTAGCAACGCGGACTAGCGCAGGTGATTGCGCCCGAAATCACATGCAGCGGGGTCTGCGGAAACCGAAAGCGCGCCGCGAATCAACCAAGCAAAAAGCTTCTTTCTTTAGGAGAAATCAGTGCAACATTCGATCTCAATCTATACTGCCAATCCTGGCGAGCTTCCTATTGCGGTAGATAACATAATGAAAGATAAAAAAGGCAAAGCCGATATTGCTGGAGCTTGGTCTGCAGAATTCGGTCCGTTGAATCGCTTCTATTGCCATCGGATATCCAAAGACGCGGAAAATTGGGAGGCTCCCTTTGGCGGTGCTTCATCGGAACAAAATGAGTCCAGCTCGAACTTCAATATAGTAAGCGCAGAGAGGGTGATGTTGCGTCCCGTGCATTGGCCAAATCGTAAAATCGATACGAAGGCATTTTATGATTTCCGGATCTACGACATCCGGCCAGGCCATGCCGAAGAATACATAGAAAAACTCTCTGCGGTCCTCTCGGTACGGGAGAAGTATTCGCAAAACTATGCCATCTGGCGCCCTCTCTCAGGAAACATCCATCGGATTGTCCATCTTTGGCCATATGGCAGCCTGGACGAGCGAACTTCGGTGCGGAATGCCGTTGCAAAGGAACCTGCGTGGAAGGAATTCGTATCGCAAGTATTCCCGATTCTTGTTAAGCAGCGCTCTTCCCTACTCCGTCCAGTGGCGTACGAGATGTAACGGAAGGGATCAGTCGGTCCGTATATTTGCACCAGGGGCGCGCTAGTACTGTCTCCCACTCAGGATCGTTCGCCTCTGCGGCATGCCAAAATGCGATAGAGTTTATCAGTACTTTAGGCCTTCTGTGAGGGGGGACTCTGCCGTAACTTGGCGCTCTTGGAACTGCGATAGGTCAGGGTCTGGAGTCAAAAATGAATACCTCTACAAAGCAAATGGAACGCAAATCCAACGATTCTCTGCGAGTGACAGCAGCCGGCCGATCATCGGGCGGTGGAGACGATTCTTTGGTTCGGGGGGTTCATCACCTCGTACTCACGACAGAGGACATGAAGGAAACTATCGATTTCTACATGGCGATTTTCGGCATGCAGTTGGTACACGGTTTCAAGACAGGACCGGGCGTCGCTGCGATGTCTTCGGAACGGGGCAATCCTCCCTTCGAGGGGATCCGCCACTACTTCATGGACATGGGCAACGATTCGGTTCTTGCGTTTTTCGAGTTTCCCAAGGGCAAGGTGGGCAAGAACGATCGGAATACGATCGGGGGCATGCAGCACGTTTCTTTCTGTGTCGAAGATGGTGCCGAATTCGAAGAGTTGCAGCGCCGCCTGCGCGAGAATGACGTTCCCTACTACGGCCCAATCAAAATGACCAGCGGGCCGGGATACTCGATCTACTTCTTCGATCCTAGCGGAGCCCGAATAGAAGCCTCTTGCGATCCAGACGGAGAGGCCACAAAGAATATCATTTCTCACATTACCCAAAGTAAAGAAGAGCTCTTGTCTGAGCTGCGCACGCTCTGCTCGGACGAAGTCTGGCTGGAGAAAGTCACGGCAGCGCTGCCAGATTAGGCATCTGTACTTCGAGATAGGACTAAAAGTACGAGGCTACGTTGGGTGGCCGCAGCGACCAAGTCGACCGACAACAGTCACCACTTAGCCTCCACTACGTGAAGCCGTTATATCCGCGCTTGGAGCCATAAGCAACATCGCCCTGTTTAGGGCGGTATCCTCTACGCTTCCTGTATTACTCTCACTACCTTAAGCACAGTCGATGACTTCGGTGCAACGGTTGTCCTTCCGGCTACCACTGCTGTTCCTTGAGTTTCGGAGTCCCCTGGAGTCTGTCCAACTTGAGTTCAGCCAGAGCGAATTATAGGTCCAGAATGAGCAAAGGGGATTTCACGCGCGAGCAACAAATCATCATGTATTCCTGCTGCTCCTCTTCGTCGAGGACCAAGTCCCTATGCTCCACTTCACCTTCCAGAAAGCGGGTCATGCATGTACCGCAGACACCATCTTCGCAGGAAGTCTCGACTTCGACTCCATGTTCGCGTAGCACCGCAACAATCGTCTTGTCCGGCGGGACGTGGAAAGTATCTCCACTACTTGCGATCTTTACCTCAAACCCCCCGGGCGGGACAGCCGCTCGCTCGGGATCGAGTGCTGTAGCAAAATGCTCGAAATGAACGGCTTCTTTCGGCCAGTGCGCGGATCCCTGCTTTGCCGCTTTCATGAAGCCTGCAGGGCCACAATAGTAAAGGTGCGTACCTGACTCATAAGAGCTAAGCAGCTTGGGAATGTCTAAGCCCTTGGAAGGGTCGCCTTCGTCATGATGGAGCACGACGTCTCCGCGTTCGATAAAAGGGCCGAGAAAGTTCATGAAAGGGGTTTTCACCGGGGACCGCGTGCAGTAGTGAAGCCGAAAGGGGAGCTTCTCGGCCTCTAGTTCGTGTATCATGGCGATGAGCGGTGTGATCCCGATACCTCCGGCAAGAAGGAGGTGGCGCTTCGCCGTCTCCACCAAAGGAAAGTGGTTTCTAGGCCCCGAGACCTTCACGGACCCCCCGAGGCGAAGTTCCCGGTGAATTCTGATCGAGCCGCCGCGCCCCTCGTTTTCTCTTAGGACAGCCACCTCGTAAGCTGATCGGTCCGACGGTGCGCTGCATAGCGAGTACTGACGGACCAAGTTCTCCTCGAGATGAATGTCGAGGTGCGCCCCAGCGCGGAAGGGTTCCAGGGCGCAGCCGTCAGCTGCCGTTAGCACATAGCGCCGGACATCTTCGGTTTCCAGTACAACATCGGATACGTGTAGCTTAAAACGCTTATACACTCTCTTGCCGTTCGTTGTTCAGTAATCGGATACACGATGCCTCAGTCGCCACCGATTAGCGCATTGTGGCCAACGCCACCCTGAATAACCGATAGCGACATCGAACCCACCCTATCTATTTCGCAATCCACGACGTCTCCCGGCTTGATCGGACCGACGCCGGCTGGCGTCCCGGTGGCAATGATGTCTCCCGGGTAGAGTGTCGAAACTCGCGAGGCGAGCGCCACCATACGCGAGACATCAAGGATCAGATCTCTCGTATTTCCGTCCTGCCGAAGCTCCCCGTTCACCGACAAGCGGAGGCTGAGCTTGCCCGGATCGCCTACTTCGTCGGCAGTCACAATCGCCGGTCCGAAGGGGCAGAAGCTGTCGTAAGCCTTTCGCATCACCCGTTCCTCCGAGCCGCGCAATGTGATGTCGAGCAAGCAGCTGTAGCCGAAAATGTAGGATGCTGCCTGCTCAGGCTCTATGTCCTTCCCTTGTTTGCCAATCACAATTGCCAGCTCTATTTCGTGATGGAACTCCCTGCCAGGGATGTCCGGCAGTACGATGGGATCGGCTGGACCAGATAGTGCCGAGCTCGGCTTAAGGAAGAAACCGTTGCGGTCTGCGCGATTCGGCGAGTTCATCTCAGAACCGTGCGAATCATAATTTATGGGATAAGCAATAACCTTATTGGGCCATTGCAACGGTGTCTCGAGGTGTACCTCGTTGATCGAACGGCCGGGCTTAGTGACGGCGTCTTGAGCTGCGCCTGCATATCTCTCGAATTCCCTGATAAAGCGCAGCATCGCAGAGGGTGGCCAGACCTGGTGTTCAACTCCAGGCAGGTCTGTGAGATCATGGACCGTTTCCTCATGGAGGACTCCGATTTGGCCACCGTCGTATCCCACGAACTTCATACTTTAACCCTCTCTAGCGCTCCGGAAATAAATCGTAAAGCAAAGCTGTCATGGAGAACCATCAAGCAGAAGCCCGAAATTGCTGATCGCCTCTATCACATGCTTCGATAGCCGGGGGCAGGCTTCAGATGGGCGCCTCGAGGGCGTTCGCTGTCATGTGGTTTCGCAGCGCTTCTATCAGCCACTGCCCAGCGCGACCTGGCGCCCGCGCTTGATGAAATGCGATGTAGATAGGCATAGGGAGGAGAGACGGTAAGCGTTCTTGGACTGTCAGGCGCTTCAAGCGCTTCATTTTGATATCCTCCGCAACGATGTGGAACGGCATGTCCGCCCATCCGAATCCCGCCAGCAGAAAATTCAGCTTGGAGTTGAGGTCGGCCAGACGCCACACGCGCTCGGAAATAACGCGGGTCGCCTCCCAGGTTCGCGTCATCGTGCTGCGTTCCGTCATCGAGAGCTGTGTATGCGCTTTGAGGTCGGCCAGCGTGATGTCGCGACTGTAGCCGGCCAAGGGGTGATCGTTCGAGACAACCATTGTGGGTTGCGAGTTGCCGATGATATTTCGCTCTTGCAGGCAGATTTCGCTGGGAGGCACCAAACCGCTCGGAATGGGGCAAATGCAAAGACTGCAGCTCTCATCGAGGAGATGGTCCAACACACCGCCGATCCCGGCTGTTTGCAAAGTAATCGGTACGAGGGGAAATATCTCCTCAAAGCTTTTGAGGACGGGTGTCAGCAACGTGCTTGGGATCGAGAAATGGACGGATACGTTCAGAGCTGGTTCAAGCTTGTCCGATATGTTTGCAGCCCGAGTCTTGAACTCGTCTATGCGCTCGATGATGGCCCTGGCGTCAACGGCGAGCGAACGGCCTGCCTCGGTTAGCTTTGGAACGTGCCCCGAGCGATCAAAGAGTGGAACATCGATCGTACCCTCCAACATAATAATTGATCGGCTTATGGCCGACTGAGCCCGCCTCAGCTGCCTGGCAGCGGCTGAAAAACTGCCCGCGTCGCACACCGTTATGAAAATCCGAAGCTGATCGAGGGTAATGGCATCGATCACGGATCCATCTCCTGAATTGTTAGATGTGATCGCTATTTTAGAGCTGTGTGAGATAGGTGGAAACTGCTATTTTTTCTAAATACAAGAGAATCTAAGAATTTTTGGTAGGACGTAGGCCATGGTCGATGGAGCCAGAAGAACGGCGATTGTTACCGGTGCGGCCCGCGGAATCGGATTCGAGGTCGCTAAGGCATTGGCCACCGAAGGAATGCAGCTCGTCTTGCTCGACTGCTTGTCAGAGGTTCGTTCAGCGGCCGAGGAGTTGGGTGCTGAGGGCTTTGTGCTGGATGTCGCCAGCGAATCCGAAGTCGGGCGGACGGTGGCGGAGATCGCCGAGCGCCGTGGCTCGATAGATATCCTGGTGAACAACGCCGGCATCACCGTTAAACGTGACGGCCTGCGGGTGCCCACGGAAGAGTGCAGCCTTGGCGATTGGAATAAAGTTTTAAGCGTGAATCTAACGGGCCCGTTCCTGATGTGCCGCGCATGCATACCTCATATGAAGCGAAGGGGTTGGGGCCGGATAGTTAATCTCGCTTCCCAGGCCGGGCGCACCGGCTCTCAGTTCTCAGGTTCCGGCTACGCAGCCTCAAAAGCTGGCTTGATCGGATTCTCGCGGATCCTGGCAGGCGAGCTGGGGGAATTGGGTATTACGGTCAACTGCGTCGCGCCGGGACGCATACGGACGCCGATGAACGCACTAGGCGGCGAGGCAATTAACACAACCTTCGCCAAAGCCGTGCCGCTGCGCAGGGTCGGCTCACCCGAGGAGGTGGCAAGCGCCGTCGCCTTCCTCGCCTCCGATGGGGGTGGATACATTACAGGAGCAGTGATCGATGTTAATGGTGGCGCATTCATGGGCTAGAGATACTACCTATTAGGGTGTCTCAAGCCGCGCTATATCCGCTGTCTTGATGGACTGCATCAATTTTTTAGCGTTTCATGGATAGGTCCTAGCCCATTAAAATACTCACTACGGTGCTATCGGGCCCGAAGAGGGGTTTGGGCCGTTCGGTAGCACTTATCCAGGTTCATGAGGGTAAAGCATGTCATCAGCCCAGCCGATCAGCCGCAAAAATAAGCATATCCAGAGTTCCGAAGATGACGCCCTGGAGCGAACCAGACGCCCCCTTGACCGCGCCCGGCATGCCCCCGGCTATATCTATTCGTCGCCCGAGGTGTTCGCTCTCGAGAAAGAACGAATCTTCATGAAAGACTGGCTGCTGGTGGCGCGCAGCGAGGACCTGAAAAAGCCGGGCAACTACATGACATTCCGGGTGATGGGCGAGCCCGTGCTGCTGGTCCGCAACGAGGATGGCAAGGTAAACGCGCTTTCGAACACTTGCGCTCATCGCGGCGTAGAGGTCGCCTCGGGCTGTGGCAAAGCCAAGTTGTTCCATTGCCCCTACCACGGCTGGCTTTACGACCTTAATGGTCAGCTGAAGCGCGCCCAATACATGGAAACAGTTAAGAATTTTGATTTCGAAAACTGTCGATTGCCTTCGCTACGCTGCGAGGAGTGGGGGGGCTCCATTTTCATTTGCTTCAGTGAAGATACGCCCCCGCTCGACGTCTTCCTTAAGGATCTGATCGACGAATACTCCTTTTTGCATCCCGAGCTTTGCGAGGCCCGCAAGAAAATAGTCATTCAGTTCGACTGCAATTGGAAGCTCGTTGTCGAGAACAAAATCGACATCTATCACGTCAATACGCTTCACGCCAAAACGCTAGGCGCGCAGACGGATTTCAGCAAAACCGGCTTCGACGGTGAGAACGGAAAACTTACTTCCAACGGTGGAGTAAGCATGCGTTATCCTGGCACCACCGGAATCCCTTCGCGCAAAGAGATATTTCCGCTTATGCCTTGGATGGAGGATATCGGGTCCGAGTACGGATCACACATGCGGCATTCGCCTAATCTGCACTTTGTCGGTCGCGCGGACGGAATTCGCCTTTCATCTGTCTGGCCGCTCGACGTTGACAAAACTGAAGCTTGGTTTTGGTACCTCTTTCCAAAAGAGTGGAAGGGCGATCCTGACTACGACGAGAAGTGCCAACTATACGAGGATTTCCTAGTATCTATTCTAACGGAAGACAGCGAAATGATCGCTTCATTACAGAAAGCTACTGCCACCCGGAGTTTGCGTCCGGGCCCGATGTCACGCTTGGAAACGGGTATTCACCATGTCCTTAACGACTACCTCGACCGCATGTTCGGCGAGAGGGGTTGAGGATGCTGTCCGCGTCGCCCGCGCTAGACAAATCGGAAGGGTGAGGCGGGCTATCCCAAAGATTTACTGCCGGTTATAGGCCTTGTCTAAGGCCCAATGAACTAAAAGGTTGCCTACGGTTGGGCATCACCAAATGAACAAGGGAGGAAAGTATCATGAAATACAGAAAATATGCCAGTATTGCCATAACTTCAGGTATGGCTATCGCCTGCTTCGCATTGACCGCCGCCGAAAGCGCCGCGGAAACTAAGAGTATCCAGTATTCGAGCTATGCGCCGGAATCCCACCTGATCAATACCGGCGGAATCGTGCCCTTTATCGAGCTCGTCGAGCGGGACACCGGCGGAAGCCTGGACATAGAATTTCGGCCGGGTGGAGTCCTCTCCAATGCCCGCACGACCCTGTCAGCCGTTTCAAGCGGAGCGGTGGATGGAGGATTCATCGTCGGCGTGTACACGCCGCAAGAATTGCCGATGAACAATACCTTGAGCGACCTTGGCCTCAGCAGTTTCGATCCCCGGGTACTAACCGGCGCCATTAACGAAATGGCGCTATTGGATTGCGAAACCTGTTTGGAGGAATGGGAGCAGCATAATGTCGTGCCCTTTGGCGCCATATCCACAACACCGTACCTGCTTCTGTGTAATGGAGAGTACAACACGCTTGCCGACCTTCGCGGCAAGAAGGTTCGCGCTCCCTCTACTTCAGTTCCTCTGGCTCAAGCGCTTAGCATGACGCCTGTGAACATCGCCAGCACGGAGATCTACGAAGCTCTGCAGCGAAATCAGGTGGACTGCAGCTTCGGCTCTCTGTCTCACATCAAGAACTATTCCCTGTGGGATGTCTTGGAAAGCGTCGTTGCCTTGCCGGTCGGCTCGACCTTTGGCCACCAGATGCTGACCTTCAATGCCGACGTGTGGGAAGGTCTAACGCCCGAGCAGAAGGCCGCCATGCGGAAGCATGCACCGCACGCCCTGCGAGGCGTCTTGGAAGCCTACACCAAGGGCGACGAGACTTCTAAGCAAGAGGTCATAGAAAAGGGCATTGCCTGGATCGAACCTACCCAGGAGATGCTTGACGTCGTCGCCGCCCAGCAAGCAGAAGAAGCTTCCAGAATGGTGGAAATGGCGGAGAGCCGCGGAATCCCTGGCGCTCAGAAAGAGATCGCCGTCTTTATGCAAAAGATAGACAAGTGGACCAACTTGGTCAGTGAAGAGGGCTACTCGTGGGAGGACTACGAGGACGACCTCGCTGCCGAGATTTACTCTCGCTTGCCGCAGTAGCTTAACGTCGGAGCATCATGAGAGGGGCAACTGGCGCCATGATGGACAGCTTGTTCGACAAGGCGTCGCGGTTCATAGCCTCGGCTGGCGCTATTCTCGCGGGCGGCGCGGCCCTACTCATGATGCTCCACATCTGCACGGACGTCGCTTTCAAGTACCTCGGCCTGAATCCAATCCCGGCGACCATGGAGATTACGACCGCTTATTACATGGTACCGATCACCTTCTTGCCTCTGATTTCGATTCAGAGATGTCGTAAGCATGTCGTCGTCGAGTTACTTATCGGCAATCTCTCGGGGCGAAAGCGCCGCATTACCGAGATTAACGCGTTGCTGGCCACGGCAGCCTATTGTTTTTTCTTGGCTGTGGGTGGCGTAACCGAGGCTTTAGACGCCACGGCGAGGAACGAATTCCGGTACGTGGGGTATTTCGATCTGTCAGTTTGGCAATCACGGTGGTTCGTACCCGCGGGAATTGGCGGCATGGCGCTTGTCGCCTTAGGGCAAGCAATTCGAGAGATACGTGCGCCATCGGGCGAGTCATCGCGGGAACAGTGATCTTGTCGGCCGAAGCGGCGCCATCCAAGACAATCGGGAGCTGGAGTTAGCATGACCTCGATCGCGATCGGAGCAGGCTCTTGCGTAGTGCTGCTGATCCTGCTGCTCATAGGCGTACCTGTAGCAATCGCGCTCGGTCTGATCTCCGTCGTTGGAATAATAATCCTCCGCGGCGTCACGCCGGCCTATGATATCGCCGCTACACTCCCTTACGATTTCGCAGACCATTGGAGTTTGGCTGCGGTTCCTATGTTCCTTCTGATGGGATCCGTGGTCCACAACAGCGGGCTAACAGCTTCCCTCTTCGCTGCAGCTCGAGCGTGGTGTTCGCAGCTTCCTGGTGGGTTAGCGATCGCAACGAACTTTGCATCGGCAGGTTTTGCCGCCGCTTCCGGGTCAAGTATGGCGACGGCAGCTGCAATGGGACGTATCGCCATCCCGGAAATGCTGCGTGCGGGATACGACCCCCGGCTCGCTACGGCTGTAGTGGCAGCGTCGGGGACGCTAGGCTCCCTTATCCCGCCAAGTATCCTGATCGTAATATATGGCTGGATGACGGAACAGCCGATTGGAAAACTATTGATCGCTGGCATCGTGCCAGGTGTGCTGACCGCGATCGTCTATGCGCTCATGATCAGCGGACGCGTGATACTACAGCCTGAAATCGCCCCGAGCGTGCCCGCGAAAGCTAATTGGCGTGAGCGCTGGCTCCTACTGCTTGATGTGTGGCCGTTGCCCGTTCTCATCATGGGTGTAATCGGCAGCATTTACAGCGGTCTAGCCACGGTTACAGAGGCCGCGGCTCTCGGCGCACTTCTGTCGATGGCTATTGCAGGGTTCAAACACAAGTTAACCCTACGGACGGTGCTTAACTCCGCCAAGGACGCCGTAGAGGGAACCGCAGTTATCTTTCTCATCGCGATTGGAGCTATACTCTTCACGCGATTCTTGGCGATGGCTGGACTCCCAGCTTTCTTGGCTATCCAGGTGGAGCAATGGGCCGTTGAGCCGTGGATCCTACTTATCGGTTTCGTCGTTACCTACATTGTCCTAGGCGCATTCCTTGACCCGATGGGCATAATGTTGATTACGGTTCCAGTTTTTACTCCAATTTTTCTGATACTTGGGTTCGATCTTATTTGGATTGGCATTCTTGTTATAAAGCTATTGGAGATAGGTCTTATTACACCTCCAGTTGGCTTAAATGCTTTCGTAATAAAAGGTGTAGTCGGAGATGAGATAGGCCTGGAGGATATCTTCAAGGGCTTAGCGTGGTTTGTTGCGGCTGAATTGCTAATTCTACTTCTTTTAATACTGTTTCCCCAAATAATATTATTTGTTCCAAACAGTTTGATGTAAGGAAATTATTAAAGTGGTGGTCAGGTGAATTTGTGGCTTACGGAGTAGAAGTATCGTATCTACAGCATAGGACAAATTCTGAGGTTTATATAATTCTCGATGGGTTGACCTGATACATTGTCCGTCGGTGCGTCGATGGACTACTTATATAAAAAAGTTTTACGGAGCAGGTCTGATTGCTATGAAAGCTATTCAAATAGAGCGCTACGGCGGCCCTGATGTTGTCGAACTCTGCGAGTTGCCCGTCCCTACTCCACAAGCCGGAGAGGTATTGATAAAGTTGGACTACTCCGGAATTAACTTTATGGATATTCATACTAGGCAAGGCAAATATGCAGCCTCCCGGACCTACCCTCAAATCATGCCGACTACGTTGGGCATCGAAGGGGCGGGGACGGTCGTCGAGGTCGGGATGGGGGTTAATGATTTCGCCGTGGATGACCGAGTTGCTTACTGCCTCCACTGGGGGAGTCACGCGGAATACGCTGTGGTGCCCGCGAGTCATGTCATTCCACTTCCCGGCACAATAACACTAGAAACAAGCGCTGCCGTATTGTTTCATGGATTAACTGCACATTATTTGGCTTTCGATCTTGGCAAGCCGAGACTTGGAACAACGTGGCTGATCCAAGCTGCATCTGGTGGAATTGGCCAGCTATTGATCCAATTAGGTGCTCTAAATGGCGTTACCGTTTATGCGACAACTAGCACGACGGAAAAGGCTAAACGTGCTCAAGATTATGGAGCATCAAAAGTGTTCCTGCATGACTCGGCAACAGTAGTTGAAGATATTCTAGAGTCGACCGATGGCCGGGGTGTGGACGTTGTTTTTGATCCAATAGGTGCCCCAACCCTTAGAAAGAGTCTCCGCGTAGCGCGGAAAAAGGGGCTCGTGGTAAATTTTGGAAGCGTAGGAGGCAATGTCAAAGATCTAGATCCAATTGAGTTAGGTGAAGCAGGTTCCCTTTTTCTGACTCGCCCCCGTTTAGCTGATCATTTAAATAATTCAGCGACAATTCGACGGAGAGCTAGAGATATATTCGACGCTGTGGCCGAAGGAAATCTACGTGTTCAGATTGATAGTCATTATGATTTCTATTCTATAGGAAAGTCATTTGATATTCTAGAGAATAGGCTAGCATCTGGAAAAATGCTTTTGGTAATATCAAGCATGTAATCTTGTTCGCTATAGCGGAAAGCTTTATGTCACTTTACATACATTTTTATGTGATATGGGTATCAGAGAAGGTCTTGTCAGAGAAACTTGGCTTGAGGTGGGCCAGGGGGCTCGGTAGCGTTCTGGCATGATCCAACCCAGCCCCTACAAGTGGTTCAAGACCAGCCCCGAGATCATCCGCCTAGCGGTCATGATGTACGTTCGCTTCCCGCTTTCGCTCCGGAATGTCGAAGACTTGCTCCACGAGCGCGGCATCGATGTCAGTCACGAGACGGTCCGATATTGGTGGCAACGCTTCGGTCCGATGTTTGCCGCTGAGATCCGAAAGCGGCGCATTGAGGGCATGCGCTCCAGCCGCTGGCGTTGCCACCTCGACGAGATCTTCGTGAAGATCAACGGCGAGCGGCACTACCTTTGGCGGGCCGTCGATCACGAAGGCGAGGTCCTTGAAAGCGTTGTCACCAAGACACGGGACAAGAAAGCCGCGCTGAAATTCCTGAAGAAAGCCATGAAGAAGCACGGCCGGCCGGAGGTCTTCGTGACCGACCAGCTCCCGTCTTATGGTGCCGCCCGAAGGAAATCGGAGTATGCGACCGTCAGGAGAGCGGTTGCTGGCTGAACAACCGGGCGGAGAACTCGCACCTGCCGTTCCGACGACGCGAGCGGGCGATGCAGCGGTTTCGGCGCATGCGAAGTCTGCAGAAATTCGCCTCTGTCCACGCCTCCGTCACCAACCACTTCAACAGCGACCGCAGCCTCTCCAGCCGAGCCATGTTCAAACAGAACCGCGCCGCCGCTCTCGCCGAGTGGCGCGGCCTTGGCGTCGCATAAGGGGCAGCCTGTGTGTCCTTGCGTTAGACTGGTTCGAATTGCTCTGACACCGCCTTCAGATCTCCTCGACATCCAGGACGCTGGATCCAGCTTCGATGCTGTTGTCCACCATCTCACTGATCCAGGGTTCAACCTGATCCGCTGGAAAAATATCCGTCGCGGCCAAAGCGCGGCGTACGTCGATCTGGCGGCCGAGGTGTTGCAGCAGCACTCTCGAGGCGCCGGGTTTACGGCCGCGCTTAACCGGCCCCCCCGTCTGAATGCCGATGAGCCGGTCGACCCGGGGGTGATAGCTGGGATAGATCGCAAGCTGGGTGATCGAGTTTCGCAGCAAAGCTTCATACTCGATAATGAAGATGCGGTCACTTAACAGGAAGCAGGCGCCGAGATACTTGGAGACTGTGGTCGGACCTCCCGTAACCGCGGCGCGCATTACCTCCAGGTTCTTCCAGAAATAGCGGCCATCTTCTTCGTGGATCACTGCGAGGGATTTGATGATGTGACCTGGGTAACCGAAGGAATAGAAGTAGCGGAAGTAATATCCGAGGTAGCGTTCGAGCGTTGCCGACTGCTTGTAGAGCTCCTCCAGATGACGCAGCGGCTGTTCCAGCGCCTTGCTCGTGAAGGGTCGGCGGCGCAGCGAGACCAGCTCCACGAAACGGCTGTACTCCAGCAGGATCTCGGACTCCGTGATGCCGAAGAAATCGCAGATCTGCCGCATGTTGTGGCGCGAAGGCCGGGACTGGCCGCTCAGGTATTTATTGAACTGCTGGCGGTTGATCGAGAGCTGACGGCAGACCTCGGCGATCGAGGGATAGAGGCTGCAGAGATAGCTGAGGTTTTGCGGCAGAACATCGTCTTGGGTCATGGTCCTATCGCAGCTTGAAGCAGCTGAAGTGTCAAGTCGCGAAAGAGTGCGCAATTGCCTCGGAGCTCCTTAGGCAGTCTGATCCCTGCAGCGTTTGCCTGAGCCGAAGGAAAGACGACGATGAAGTCACGCCGCGATTTGCCGCACAGGGTCGGCGAAATCGAGCATATCGAAATTCCGATGTCCGACGGCTGCAAGCTGGCGGCGCGTATCTGGCTGCCGGAGAACGCGGAGGACGCGCCGGTCCCGGCGATCTTCGAATACATTCCCTACCGCAAGAACGACATGACTGTAGGTCGCGACAGCGCGACCTCGCCTTACGTCGCCGGACATGGCTACGCCGTGGTGCGGGTCGATCTGCGCGGCTCCGGCGACTCCGAGGGGGTGCTGGAGGACGAGTACCTGCAGCAGGAGCTCGACGACGGCTGCGAAGCGATCCAGTGGATCGCCGATCAGTCCTGGTGCGATGGCCAGGTTGGGATGATCGGAATCTCCTGGGGCGGGTTCAACGGTCTCCAGATCGCCGCCATGCAGCCGCCGGCGCTGAAAGCCGTGATCACCTGCTGCTCTACCGACGACCGCTACGCCGACGACGTGCACTACATGGGCGGATGCCTGCTGATCGACAATCTCTCCTGGGCCTCGATCATGTTCGGGCGCAACACCCTGCCGCCCGATCCCAGGCACAAGGGGGAAGCCTGGCGCGACCTCTGGATGCAGCGGCTGAAAGGCAGCGGTCTCTGGCTGAAGAACTGGCTGCGGCATCAGCACCGCGACGCCTTCTGGAAGCACGGCTCGGTCTGCGAGGATTTCGGCAAAATCCAGGTCCCGGTCTATGCGGTCAGCGGCTGGGCCGACGGGTACTGCCGCTCGGTCTTCCGTCTGATGGAAAACCTCGAGGGGCCGCGCAAGGGGCTCGTCGGCCCCTGGGCGCATGCCTATCCGCATATCGCTGAGCCTGGTCCGGCGATCGGCTTCCTGCAGGAGAGCCTGCGCTGGTGGGACCACTGGCTGAAGGGGGCCGAAAGCGGAATCATGGAGGAGCCGATGCTGCGGCTCTACATGCAGGAGCCGGCGCCGCCCAAAAGTAACTATGCCGAACGCGCCGGCCGCTGGGTCGCCGAGCCCTCCTGGCCGTCGCACAACATCGAGCGGCGGACAGCGACCCTGGGCGGTGGCGGCGAACTCTCCCTGACCGGCGAGACACTCTCCGGCGCCGCGTTGCAGATCCAGTCGCCGCTCACGGTTGGACACCGCGGCGGCAAGTGGTGCTCCTACGCGGCCCCCGGCGACCAGCCGGTGGAGCAGGGACCGGACGATGCCGGCAGCCTGGTGTTCGAGAGCGCGCCGCTGAGCGAAGATCTGGAGATCGCCGGCGATCCCAACCTCGACCTCAGCTTCTCCTGCGCCAAGCCGGTGGCGATGGTCGCGGTGCGCTTGGTCGACGTGGCGCCGGACGGGGCGGGGACTCGTGTTTCCTACGGCCTATTGAATCTGACCCATCGCGACAGCCACGAGAGCCCTGAACCGCTCGCGGAGGGCGCGCGCTACACAACGCGGGTGCCGATGAAGCATGTCGCTCAGCGCTTCGCCAAGGGACACCGAATCCGTCTATCGATCTCCACGGTCTACTGGCCCGTCGCCTGGCCAGCCCCGGAAGCGGTCAGCCTGACCGTCCATACCGCGGACAGCAGCCTGGAGCTGCCCTGCCGCGCCCCGCGCCGCGAGGATGCCGAGCTTCGGCCTTTCGCTGAAGCCGAGCAGTCGCTGCCGCAACCGAGTGAGCAGCTCATCGCGCCGAAGGCGTATTGGCGCGTGATCGAGGATCTCGGTACCGACGGCACGCGGGTCGAGATCGCCGACGGTCTCGGGACGTTCCATCTCGCCGGCAACGACCTGACCGTGATCAATCAGGGCTACGAGACCTACAGCGCGGCCGACAACGACTACGCCAGCTTGACCGGAGAGATCCGTTGGGAGATCGGGCTGGCGCGCGACGACTGGCGGGTCAGCACCGTGACCGAGACCACGCTGACCTCCGACGCGCAGTCCTTTCATATCGAAGCGCGGCTGCGCGCCTGGGAAGGTGAAGACTTGGCCTACGAAGAATCCTGGAGCGAAACGCTTCCCAGGCGGCTGCTATGATTTCGCGAATCGACGCGGTTTTCGCGTCGATTCGTTCAAAGTGCGCAATTGAATGCGCCGCGGAGGCGCCTTCTAATTGGTCTTGAAGGCGGACAAGCGGCGGAAAAGGCAAGCAACAACAACCGCGAAGGCGTCGCGCCGCCATCGCATGAACAACGAGGAGGCTAGAATGTCGAAGCGAATCACTGAGGAAGGCGGAGCTTTTCCAATCGCCCGCCGCAGGTTCCTGCAAGGCGCCGCGGCCAGCGGTCTGGTGGCGGCCTCGATGCCGATTACCAAGGCGGTTTGGTCGCAGTCCGGATCGATGCTGACGGTCCGCGCCTATGCGGATCTGGACGCACTGGACCCGGGTTTCTACCAGAACGCCTACAACGTCGATGTGATGAACTGCATCTATTCGAAGCTGGTCCACTACAAGCCCGGCCACGAATGGGGCTGGGAGTTGCAGGCGGCCGAGGAGATCGAGCAGGTCGACGAGACCCATATCCGCTTCAAGCTGCGTGAGGGCATCATGTTCACCGGCGGCTACGGCGAGATGACCGCCGAGGACGTCAAGTTTTCCTTCGAGCGCATCCTAGAGCACGACTCCCCGATCAAGGGCGACTGGGGTCCGCTCGACCATGTCGAGGTCGAGGACAGATATTCCGGCGTGATCGTGCTCAGCAAGGGCTTCCAGCCGCTGTGGAATATCACCCTGCCCTATGGCGCCGGGCACATCGTCTCCAAGAAGGCGGTGATGGAGGCGACCGGGAACGGCGGTAACTTCGGGATGGAGCCGCCCTGCTTTTCCGGCCCCTATATCCTTGAGGAGTGGAAGCCGGGCCAGCACGTCAAGCTGACACGCAATCCCGACTACAACGGTGCCGACGAGCCGGGCTTCGACGAGATTCGCATCCTGCCGATGGACGACGACAAGACCGCGGAGATCGCCTACGAGGCGGGCGACATCGACTTCACCGGCATCAGCCTGGCCTCCTTGAACAAGTACAAGGAAGACATGCCCGAGGCGACGACGATCGAGGAGTTCCCCTCGCTCTACTACGTCTGGGTCGGCATGAACCTGGATAACGAGAAGCTGCAGGACATCAACCTGCGCAAGGCGATTCAGTGGGGCATCAACGTGCCGCAGATTCTCGACGCGGCCTATTTCGGCGAGGCGAAGCCCTCGACCGGACTGATCGCGCCGGGCTTGATCGGCCACCGCGAGGCAAGTCTGATCCCGCCCGAAGGCGATCCGGACAAGGCCAGGGAATTCCTCAAGCAGGCGGGGGCCGAGGGCATCGAGCTCAACATCGAGACCCTCAACGCCTCGACCTGGACGACCATCGCCGAGGTGATCCAGGCGCAGCTCACCCAGATCGGCGTCAACCTGCAGATCAACGTCCAGGACTCCGGGTCCTTCTGGACCATGGGCATGGAAAGCGAAGGCGGCCGATGGAAGGACGTCGAGCTGATCATCAACCGCTTTTCCATGGTGCCCGATCCCTACTACGCGACCGAGTGGTTCACCTGCGACCAGGTTGGCGTGTGGAACTGGGAACGCTTCTGCAACGAGGAGTTCGACAAGCTGCACCAGGAGGCGATCGGCGTCACCGACGACGCCGAGCGGGCGGCGATCTATCACCGCATGCAGGACATGATGGAGGAGTCCGGCGCCTATCGCTTCCTGACTCACGAAGGAAGCCCGATCATGTACCGCGAGTCCGCCGTCGAGCCGGCCGTGCGGCCGGATTCGCGTCCGCTCTACCGCTTCTTCAAGGCATGATCCGATAGCGGAGACTTCAGGTTTGGCTAAGGGGCCCCGGTAGCCGTGTGGATCTACTTCGTGCGCCGTCTGTTTCTCGCGATCCTCGTGGTCGTGATCGCGGTGACGCTACTGAATGCGATGATCCATGCGGTGCCGGGCGACCCTGCGGTGATCATCCTGGGGCCGCGCGCGACCCCGGAGCTGATCGCCGCCTTCCGCACCAGGATGGGCCTGGACGAGCCCTTCTACGTCCAGATGGTTACCTTCTTCGCAGAGCTGCTGCGCGGCAATATGGGCCAGGACGTCTTCACCGGGCGCCCGGTGGCGCGGATCGTCTTCGAGCAGTTGCCCTTCACCCTGATCCTGATTTTCGTCTCGATCCTCTGGGCCGCCGCAGTCGGCATCCCCCTGGGCTGCTATTCGGCGATCCGCCGCAATACCTTCATCGACAAGGTGACCGGCGTGTTCTCCGTCGGCACCATCGCCATTCCCGCTTTCGTCATGGCGCTCTATGCACTGCTGATCTTTTCCGTCGAGCTGAAGTGGCTGCCGGCGGTGGGCGCGGGGGAGGGATTCTGGGACAGCGCCGAGCGGCTGATCCTTCCGGCCTTCGCCGTCGGCGTTTCCTGGGTCGGCTACATGGCGCGGATCGTGCGCGCCTCGATGCTGGAAGTCCTCGGGGAGAACCATGTGCGCATGGCCCGATCCTTCGGCATTCCCGAACGCAGGATCGTGTTTCGCTATGCGCTGCCGATCGCCATCCTGCCGACGATCACACTGCTCGGCGTCGGCGTTGCCTATCTGGTGTCCGCGGCGGTCTTCGCCGAGGTGATCTTCGCCCGGCCCGGCATCGGCTCCCTGATCGTCCAGGCCGTGGACTCGCGCAACTATCCCATTGTCATGGGCTGCGTGCTGATTACCACGGTGCTCTTCGTCGTCGCGACGATGATCTCCGATCTGGTCAATGCACTGCTCGATCCGCGTGTGCGGGAGGGCTACTGAGCAATGAGCGTCGAAGCCCAGATCGGCTCCACGCCGAAGCCGGAGACCGGCGCCTTTCGCCAGCACCTCCGTCAGCTGTCCAAGAATCATCTCGGGATGCTCGGCCTGGTGCTGGTCCTGGCGATGGTGTTCAGCGCCGTTTTCGCCCACTGGATCGTGCCCTACGACCCTTATCAAATCTATACAGGGCCGCGCCTTGCGCCGCCCTCGACCGATCACTGGTTCGGCACGGACCACCTCGGCCGCGACATCTTCTCCCGGGTCATCGCCGGCGGACAGGTGGCGCTGCAGGTGGCCATCGCGACCCTGGCGGCGGCGCTCAGTCTCGGCATGATTCTTGGACTGATCGCCGGCTACGGGCCGGAATGGCTGGATAACCTCCTGCTGCTGATCTTCGACGCCGTGCGCTCCTTTCCCGTGATCATCTTCGCGCTGGCGGTGGTGACCTTGATCGGCCCGAGCCTCTACACCGTGATTCTCGTCGTCGCCGTCACCTCGATCCCGATCTACGCGCGAATCGTGCGTACCCAGGCGCAGTCGCTGAAGCACAACGAATTCATCCTCGCCGAGCGGGCGATGGGCGCGGGGCCGCTGCGCATCCTCTCGGTGCACGTCCTGCCCAACGTGATCGGGCCGCTGTTGATTCTGGCCTCCATGGACGTGCCCCTGGTGATTGCGGTCGAGGCGGGCTTGAGCTTCCTCGGCATGGGCGTGCGGCCGCCGACTCCCTCCTGGGGCACGATACTCAACGACGGCTACAACTACATCCGCAACTCGCCCTGGCCGGTGATCGCCGGCGGTATTCCTATCGTCATCGTGACCCTGGGCTTCACCTTTCTTGGCGAGGCGCTGCGCGACATCTTCGATCCCAAGCTGCGGCGGGATCTCTGAGCGTGGCGGCGGACAACGAAAACATCCTCGAGGTCAGGAACCTCTCGCTGGACTTTGGCAGCCCGCGGGGCCGCGTGCATGCCCTGCGGCAGGTCGACCTGACGGTGCCCAAGGGCAGGATCGTCGGCGTCGTCGGGGAGAGCGGCTGCGGCAAATCCACTCTGGCCTACAGCATCATCCGCCTGCTGGCGCAGAACGCCGAAATCGTCGGTGGCGAGATCGTCTTCGAGGGGCAGAACATCCTGCCATTGTCGGAAACGGCGATGCGCGGCCTGCGCGGCCGGCGGATGTCGATGATCTTCCAGGATCCGATGACGGCGCTCAACCCAGTGCTGCCGGTCGAGCAGCAGATGATCGAGATCCAATACCGCGACAGCATCTCGACCGGCGAGAAGCGCAAGCGCGCGGCGGCGATGCTCGGCAAGGTCGGGATTCCCGACCCGGAAAGCCGCCTCGACGCCTACCCGCACCAGTTCTCCGGCGGCATGCGACAGCGCATCTGCATTGCCATGGCGCTGCTGGTCGAACCGGCGCTGATCCTCGCCGACGAGCCGACCACCGCGCTGGACGCGACCCTCGAGGTGCAGATCATCAATCTGCTGAAGCGGCTGCAGGAAGACATCGGCTGTTCCATCCTCTTCGTCTCGCATCACCTCGGCACCGTGGCCGAGCTCTGCGACGATGTGGTAGTAATGTACGCCGGCGAGGCGGTCGAAGTCGGCACGGTGCGCGATATCTTCCGCAATCCGAGCCACCCCTATACCCAGGCGCTGCTGGAGTGCGATCCCGGCCGGATCAAGCAGAAGACCCGTCATCTGCCGACCATCCCGGGCGAGCTTCCCAATCTGATCGATCTGCCCGCCGGCTGCATCTTCCGCGACCGTTGCCCCCATGCCTGGGAGCGCTGTGCCGAAGAGCATCCGCCTGCCTACGAGGCCGGCGAGGGCCATTTCGCGCGCTGCCACCTGATCGAAGAGCCGGAGCGCGGGAGGGGGACGTCATGAGCCCGCTGTTGGAGGTCGAGGACCTGCGCGTTCGCTTCCGTAGCATGACGTCGCTGCGCGCCCTGGCGACCCGCACGCCCGATCCTTTCATCGACGCGGTCTGCAAGGTTTCCTTCTCGGTCGGCGAGGGTGAGACTCTCGGCCTAGTCGGCGAGAGCGGTTCGGGCAAATCGACCATCGCCCGCAGCATTGTGGGCCTAGTCCCGGTGCACAGCGGTTCGGTGAAATTCGATGGTCAGGAGTTGACCGGACTCAGCCAGTCTGCCTACGGAAGTGTGCGGCGCGATCTGGCGATGATGTTTCAGGATCCGGTGGGCTCCTTGTCGCCGCGGCTGACGATCCGCTCGCTGATCACCGAACCCTTCAAGATTCATGGCCTGAAGGACCGCAACCTGGCCGCAGAATCGAAGCGGCTCTTGGAGATGGTCGGGCTCAACGAGGATTTCGGGCGGCGCTTCCCGCATCAGCTTTCGGGCGGCCAGGCGCGGCGCGTCGGCGTCGCCCGCGCCCTAGCGCTCGACCCCAAGATGATTATCGCCGACGAGCCGACCGCCGGGCTCGACGTCTCGGTGCAGGGCGAGGTGCTCAACCTCCTGGCGCGGTTGCAGGGCGAGCTCGGCCTGTCGATCCTGATCATCACCCACAATCTCAACGTGGTGCGTCACATCACGGATCGCATGGCGATCATGTATCTCGGCCGCTTCGTCGAGCAGGGTCAGACCGAGGAGATTTTCCACCACCCGCAGCATCCCTATACCGAAGCGCTGCTCTCCGCCAATCCGGAACCCGATCCCGATGCTGCCTTAAACCGGATCGAGATCAAGGGTGAGGTGCCGAGCCTGATGAGGCGGCCTTCCGGCTGCGAGTTCCACACCCGCTGCCTTTACGCCCAGGACATATGCCGTGAGATACCGCCCGGGGTAACGGAGCACCCCGCCAACCACTTCTTCACTTGCCACTTCCCGTTGCACGGCACCTGACGGCACTTCCCGGACGGTTTTGCTAACCTTTAGAGGAAGATGGTTGGTTCTCTCTGTAGTTCGGGATTGAGCGCCGGAATCGGGATGTAGCCGGCGAACAGCTTCTCCGATGCGAAGCCTTGCGCCGCCAGGCGGTCGCGCAGGGCCTCGAGCCACCAGCTGGCCCCACCTGCCCAGTTGGCCAGGGTCGGGCGCCTGGCGGATGGTCCTGCAGACGCGGCAGCTGTACTTCGGACGGCGCATGCGCAGCACGCGCAGGCGGGCCGGAAGGTAGTCAGCATCTCGCTGACGGTCTCGCCGATCTCGTATACCGCGCAGCCACGCCTCGTGGTGCGCCTGCCTGAAGGGCTCACCGTCGCGTGCCCGGGGCCTTGGATCCTCCACCATCTCGATCTCCTCTCCTGCGCAATGGAAAGGAGAACAGATCGGAACGACGGGCCTTACGCCAAGTCTGTGTTCCCGGAACGCTTACCGCAGTCCCTGTTGCCCAGAATCCAGTCCCTGATCCTGCGTTTTCGTTCCCTGATCCGTCGCGCAGGGATTCGGCAGAAAAAGCTCGATATAACAGCGCCTCACTCATGAGCAACTTGCCAATTTCGACCTGATTCCGCCGAAATACGCTGTAAATTCCCTGCATATCAGGGATTCGGGCCCAGAGACGGGTTCGCTCGGGACTAACTGCACTGCCACCTGATCGATCCGCTTTATCTATCAGTAACCTGCAAGACCTCGATGCCTGGGACGAGGGCACACGCGGAGACTATGCGAGGGGCCGTGAAGGGAGCTTTTCCGGGGTGAGGCGGAGGAGGTGTTGACGTGGTCCAACGTCACCCTCCGGCTTGCCTCCGACTCGCCAAGCTGGCCCCGCTTGGTGCGGGCGCTTCAAGCCGCGACCATCCGGGCGATATCCGACATCCGCAAGCGGAACGAGGGGGACGTCGTTGAAGCGCCCCCAGAGGCCGGGCTGGAGAGGCAGGCTGACATGCCGCTGCGTAGAGGAGTGGGCGAAGGAGAAATCCCGAACGAGCTGGGTACCCAAGACCGAGCACGAACACCGCGTTTGGATGGGCCATTTCATCGCGACCGTCGGTGACCGGCGGCTTGCCTCCTACACGAAGTCCGACGGACGCACCTTCAAGTCGATCCTCCTCAAGCTGCCGGCCAATTGGAACAAGTACGACGAGCTGAAGGCCCTTCCCGTTGACAAGGCCGCCGAGCGGGCGGAGGAGATCGGACTTGCTCCCATGAGCGAGAGCAACGTCAACAAGCTACTCGGCTTCGTATCGTCGTTCTGGACTTGGGCGGAGAACAACTACGACGACTCGCCGCCAAACCCCTTCAAGGGCTTGAAGATCAAGAGGCAGCGAAATCCCCGAGCTGAGCGCGACCCGTTCACTGATGACGAGCTGCGCGCGATCTTCAGCGGCCCGATATACACCGGCTGCAAGTCAGTGCGGCAGTGGAAGGAGCCAGGCGACCTGGTGCCTCGCGACGCGGGAATATTCTGGGTGCCGCTCATCGGCTTGTTCAGCGGCGCTCGCCTGGGCGAGATCGTCCAGCTCTATACGTCCGACGTGCGGGAGGAAGGGGGCATCCGCTTCTTCGACATCAACGACGCCGGAGAAGACAAGCGGCTAAAGAACGGGAACGCGGCTAGGCAGATACCGCTGCACCCGACGCTGATCTTCCTTGGGCTGCTGGATCATGTGCAGCTACGCCGCGATGAGGGTCCGACGCGGTTCTTTCCCGATCTGCATATGGGCGAGGATAGCTACTACTCGTCGCCGTTCTCTAAGCACTTCAGCCGGGTGCTTTCGGCGGCGGGGGTGAAGCGGCGAAAGAACGCCTTCCACAGTTTCCGCCACTCGTTCGAGGATGCATGCAGGAACTCCGGCATTAGCAAGGAGGTCATGGACGCCTTGCAGGGGCATGGAGAGCGGGGGAAGGCGGCGCGCTATGGGCGTGGCTACATGTTGGAGACGCTCGCCGGGGCGATGGAGAGGCTTCACTACCGCAACCTGGACCTCTCGCACCTTTGCTGTGGGGCGGGGTAGTTTTCGGCAAAAATTTTCGCGGAGGGTATCGCTGGGGTGCGGGGATCCGCTGCGAGATAAACGTCATCCCTTCTGCCCAATACTGGGATGTTTGGACCAAAGCGCCGTTTGGTTTCACCCAGTGGCAGCATCGCCCTCTAGGCGTCATGGTGCTGGG
>JBBEAM010000015.1:0-172857 GCA_040882845.1 Rhodovibrionaceae bacterium
CCAAACCGCCGCCCGCGTATCCCTTCCTAGATAATCAACTATGTCAATGAACCCGCCGGCGCCGCAAAAGCGGTTCCGGACAAAACCAACGCGGCCTGGAGGCAAGCCCCCGCCGCGCTGAGAGGGCCGGGGTATAGACCCCAGGACAGGTCCTGTCAAACCCTTTTGTTGCAATTTTTGGAAGCCTTTGAGGGCATTCCGGACAGACCGGGGAGTACAGTCCAGGCCGCAGCCGGACCGGCGGCGCGCGGGCCCTGCTCTTGGGTGAGTTCACCGCCGGGCAATTCCCGTCTTCTAAGCGGGATTAGTTATTGACATCAACAAGTCAGCCCAGCATCTTGATGATCTAATTCAATACACGGCTGGAAACAGCTTCTCAGCACTTTACCATACTATGCGGCGCGCCGCCGGAGATTGCAGGGAATCCAAGGCGGCGGCGGTCTTTTTTGGGGGAGATTCTTGGCGTGAGCGACGATTCGCTGCAAGCGACGGATTCGCAGCAAAGCACGGCTGCCATTTCAAAAAGCAAACTGGGACTGACCTGCGCGATGCTCGCGCTGACCGCCCTGCTCGGTGTAACGGCGCTGCAGAGCGTTCACGAACCCGCCGCCGCGGGGCCACTGAACAAGGACGACAACCCGGCAGAGAACGCCGCGCAGACCGCGGACGCCACCCAGCAGGCGCTGGTCGAGCCGCGCGATCCCGGCGCCTACCGCATCGTCCATCTGGAGAGCGAGAGCCAGGACGCCTCGCCGCAGGACGCCTTTACCCAGCCGGTAACGCTCTCGCTCGAGGTCAAGCCGGGCGACACCCTGATGGCGCTGCTTGCCAGCGCCGGGGTGCAGAGCCGCGAAGCCTATGCCGCCATCGAGGCGATGGAGGACGTCTTTTCGCCGCGCGATCTGCGTCCCGGTCAGGAGATCGCGGTCTCCCTCTTGCCGCGCCATCCACTCGACGGGCCCGGCCCCGACTTCCTGCAGGCGCTGCATCTGCGCCCCTCCCTCGAGCAGGACATCGAGATCGTGCGCCAGTCCTTCAGCAAGGACGAGAACGTCAGCTTCGCGGCGCTTACCGTGGAGCGCCCGCTGGAGGAGCAGGAGCATCTCGGGCTGGGAACCATCGATACCAGCCTCTACCAGGCCGCGGCGGATGCCGGCGTGCCCAATCAGATCCTGATGGAAATGATCCGCGCCTATAGCTTCGATGTCGACTTTCAGCGCGATATCCAGCCCGGCGATTCCTTCGAGCTGGTCTACGAGACTTTCGTCGATGAGGACGGGCAGCTGGCGCGTTCCGGCGAGATTCTCTACGCCGAGCTGGTGCTGAGCGGAAAAGAGCTGCGTTTCTATCACTACACTCCGTCCAGCGGCTTCACCGACTACTTCAACGACAAGGGCCAGTCGGTGCGCAAGACGCTGATGCGCACACCGATCGACGGCGCGCGGATTTCCTCGGGCTACGGCATGCGGCACCACCCGGTGCTCGGCTATTCCAAGATGCACAAGGGTGTCGACTTCGCCGCGCCGACCGGCACACCGATCTATGCCGCCGGCGACGGCGTCGTACAGCGCGCCAACCGCTTCGGCGGCTACGGCAACTACATCCGGATCCGACACAACGGCACCTACGACACCGCCTATGCCCACCTCAACGGCTTCGCCAAGGGCATCAAGGCCGGGGCCCGGGTCCGCCAGGGCGACGTGATCGGCTATGTCGGCACCACCGGCCGCTCGACCGGTCCTCACCTGCACTACGAGGTGATGGAGAACGGCGGACAGACCAATCCGGCCAGCATCAAGCTGCCGGCCGGCGAGAAACTGGCCGGTGCAGATCTGGCGAACTTCCAGCAGGCCCGCGCCGAGATCGACAGCCTGCGCACCGCTCTGCGGCGGACCCAGACCCAGCTGGTGCGGATGCCGTCTTGCAGCCCGGCCGCGGACGGCACCGCCGACTGCTGAACGCGGCCCGCTGGCTCACGCGAGCGGGTGAACCCATCCGTTCAGGGTAAAGCGGCCGTCGGCGGGATCATCGCTTTCCAGACGCAGGTGTTCTACTTCGTGCATCGCCGCGCTGGGAAAGAACACGATCGAGTTGTCGTCCGGTGAGATCCGGCTGAACACCTCCTTACGGTAGGCGCCCTTTCGCAGATCGGTATCGAACAGCTTCAGCCCGCCGCCGGTAAACCGCTTGGGCTCCCGGCAGAAGTAATAGACGAAGGAAATCCGCCGACCGTCACTGTCGTGACCCTGACGGTAGCCGTGGCTGTTGTCATTGTGCACGGTGTAGAAGTCGCCGTCGAGATGCGCCGTCATCTGCAGCTCGATCTTGGCGACCTCGAAGGGCGCGTAACCGAGCCGGGCGAAAACCTGCGGCAGCGCCTCCTCCACCAGCGGCTTGAACCAGGGCGCGATCGACTTCGGCTCCATCGCCACCCGCGAGGAGCGCACCGAGGTGTCATAGGCGTGATCCGTACCGATCAGAACATGCGACCGTCTGAAGACCGAGAGGTTCTGCCGGGCGAAATCCATGACCTCGGCGCGCCGAGCCGGGTCGAGGAATTTCTCAAGCCGCGCGAAGGGCACGATCACCGGCATGTCGTCCTCGGTCTCGGCCCGTAGCGGTACGCCGCTCAGGATCTGCTGGGCGGCGGCGATCTGCAAGTCTTCCGGCGCGGCGGCCTGGGCCCGGGCATAGAGCTCGCGGGCCAGCAGGAAGTCGCCGCGCACCCGCGCCTGGCAGCCCGCAAGATTGAGGGCGTCGGCGTTGGCCGGGTCCAGTTCCAGGGCGCGGGCAAGCGACCGCGCCGCCGAGTCGTGCTGCGCCAGTTTGATCAGCTGGGCGGCGACCTTGGCGAGATCGGCGGATTCGACGCAGTCGGCCTGCGCCTCGAGTGCCGCGGCCTCCGTCGCGCGGGCGGCCTGCCGCAGCATGGCGGCAAGCCCGCGCAGCGCCTCCAGGTGTTCGGGATTCTCCGCGATCGCCTGACGATAGGCCGCTTCGGCCCGCGCCAGCTCGCCGGCCTGCGCCGCCGCCAGGGCCCGCGAAAAGGCAGTCTCCGTCGCGCTCATGCGCGGCAGTTTACGCCCTCCGCCGGCCGCGCGCAGCTTTCGCGACGCGGCCGGAACGGGGAGCAGTCACTGCGTCTTTCTCTAAGCCGCCTCGACCAAGCGATCGTTGATCGCCAGCTTGCCGTCGATCACCGAAACCCGGACGGTCCCGCCGTCGGCGATCTTTCCGGAGAGGATCATCTCGGCGAGAGGGTTCTGCAGCTCCCGCTGGATCACCCGCTTCAAGGGCCGCGCGCCATAGACCGGGTCGTAGCCGCTGTCGGCAAGCCACTGCCGCGCCGCAGCGTCCAGCTCCAGACTGAGCTTGCGGTCGGCCAGCAGCTTCTGCAGCCGCTGCAGCTGGACCTCGACGATGCCGCCCATCTCCGCCCGGCTCAGGCGGTGGAACAGCAGGATTTCGTCGAGACGATTGAGGAATTCCGGCCGGAAGCTGGCGCGCACCACCTCCATCACCTGGGACCGCACGGCCTCGACTTCCTGGCCTTCCGGCTGGCTCGCCAGCACCTCGGAGCCGAGATTCGAAGTCATCACGATCAGGCTGTTGCGGAAGTCCACGGTGCGCCCCTGCCCGTCGGTCAGGCGGCCATCGTCGAGCACCTGCAGCAGCACGTTGAAGACGTCGGGGTGGGCCTTCTCGATCTCGTCGAACAGCACCACCTGATAGGGCCGCCGCCGCAACGCCTCGGTCAGCGCACCGCCCTCCTCGTAGCCGACATAGCCCGGAGGCGCGCCGATCAGCCGGGCGACCGAGTGCTTCTCCATGTACTCCGACATGTCGAGGCGGACCATCGCCGTTTCGTCGTCGAACAGGAAGGCGGCCAGCGCCTTGGTCAGCTCGGTCTTGCCGACGCCGGTCGGGCCGAGGAACAGGAAGGAACCGATCGGCCGGTTGGGATCCTGCAGCCCGGCGCGGGCCCGGCGCACGGCATTGGAGACGGCACGTATCGCCTCCTGCTGGCCGATCACACGCTGGTGCAGCTTGGCTTCCATCTGCAGCAGCTTCTCGCGCTCGCCCTCGAGCATCTTGTCGACCGGGATGCCGGTCCAGCGGGAAACCACGGCGGCGATCAGATCCTCGGTCACCTCCTCCTGCAGCATGCTTGCCGCGCCATCGCCGTCGTCGTGGGCCCGCTCGGCCTCGGCCAGGCGGCGCTCCAGGTCGGGGATGACGCCATACATCAGCTCGGAGGCGCGGTCGAAGCGGCCCTCGCGCTGCGCCCGCTCGACCTCGACCCTTGCGTGGTCAAGCTCCTCCTTGATCTTCTGGGCACCGGCCAGCTTATCCTTCTCGGCCTGCCAGCGGGCGGTCAGCTCGGCCGACTCCTGCTCCAGCTCGCCAAGCTCCCTTTCCAGCTTGCCCAGCCGGTCCTTGGAGGCGGCGTCGCTTTCCTTCTTCAGCGCCGTCTGCTCGATCTTCAGCTGGATGATCCGGCGGTCCAGCTCGTCGATCTCCTCGGGCTTGGAATCGATCTCCATGCGCAGGCGGCTGGCCGCCTCGTCGACCAGGTCGATCGCCTTGTCCGGCAGGAAGCGGTCGGTGATGTAGCGGTTGGACAGCGTCGCCGCGGCGATGATCGCGTTGTCGGTGATGCGCACGCCGTGATGCAGCTCGTACTTCTCCTTCAGGCCGCGCAGGATGGAGATGCTCTCCTCCACGCTCGGCTCGTCGACGAAGACCGGCTGGAAGCGCCGCGCCAGGGCGGCATCCTTCTCGATGTGCTTGCGGTACTCGTCCAGCGTCGTGGCGCCGACACAGTGCAGTTCGCCGCGCGCCAGGGCCGGCTTCAGCATGTTGGAGGCGTCCATCGCCCCCTCCGCCTTGCCGGCGCCGACCAGGGTGTGCAGCTCGTCGATGAAGACCACGATCTCGCCGGCGGCGGCGGAGATTTCCTCGAGCACGGCCTTCAGCCGCTCCTCGAACTCGCCGCGGAACTTGGCGCCGGCCACCATGGCGCCGAGGTCGAGCGCCATCAGCCGCTTGTTCTTCAGGGTCTCGGGCACGTCGCCGTTGACGATCCGCTGGGCCAGTCCCTCGACGATGGCGGTCTTGCCGACGCCGGGCTCGCCGATCAGCACCGGATTGTTCTTGGTCCGCCGCGACAGCACCTGGATGGTGCGGCGGATTTCCTCGTCGCGGCCGATCACCGGATCGAGTTTGCCCTCGCGCGCCACCTCGGTCAGATCGCGGGCGTACTTGTTGAGGGCGTCGTAGCCCTCCTCCGCCGAGGCGCTGTCGGCGGTGCGGCCTTTGCGCAGATCGGCGATTGCCTGGTTGAGGTTCTGCGGCGTTACTCCGGCATCGGCGAGAATTTTCGCCGCCTTCGAGCCCGTCTCCATGGCCAGGGCCAGCAGCAGGCGTTCGGCGGTCACGAAGGAGTCGCCGGCCTTCTCGGCCAGCTTCTCGGCCTGTTCGAAGAGCCGCGCCATCTCCGGCGCCAGATAGACCTGACCGTTGCCGCCCTCCACCTTGGGCAGCTTGTCCAGTTCGGCCTGTGCCGAGGCCAGCGCGGCTTTGGAGTCGCCGCCGGCGGCGCGGATCAGGTTGGCCGCCAGGCCCTCCTTATCCTCCAGCAGCACCGTCAAGAGGTGCAGCGGCGTCAGTTGCTGATGATTGCGGCGCAGCGCCAGCCCCTGCGCAGCCTGCACGAAGCCCCGCGAGCGCTCGGTAAAGCGTTCGAAATCCATATCCTGCCCTCCTCGTCCGCGCCTCAAACAAGCGCGCAGTCGACGATGCTGAAAGTTGCGATTGATCCGTTCCCGCGGTTTGCGGCGAACGGTCCTTCCGGCCGATCCGGAACGGCTCACGGTTTTTCGGCCAAATCATATATGGGACTGTTGCATGAATGACACAAGTCCCTAGAAGGGCGTTCCAAATCAGAAAGTTATGCTATCGCGTACTCGTGTCTGGATTTGAAGCCGCGGCGCTCCAAATCAAAGCTTATGGAAAAATCGACATCTTCGGCGCTCGGGCGCCGCACATTTCTCGGTCTCTCCGCTGGCGGGTTCCTGCTGGCCGCACGGCCGCAGCGGGTCCAGGCCGCACCGGTCGCCGATCTTTGGGATCGCTGGCTGCAACACGAGGCGGAGTCCCGCTACAGCCTCGACCATAGCGCCTGGGACGCGCTCCTGAAGCGCTATCTCGTCTCCGGCGCGGACGGCGGCATCAACCGCTTCCGCTACGCCGAGGTGACCGCTGAGGACCGCGACAGACTGGCGCAGTATCTCTCCGCACTCAGCACCACGCTGATCAGCCAGTACAACCGCGACGAACAGTTCGCCTTCTGGCTCAATCTCTACAATGCGCTGGTGGTCAAGCTGGTGATCGACCACTACCCGGTGAGCTCGATCCGGGAGATCGACATCGCGCCCTCACTGTTCGATTCCGGCCCCTGGGGCGCCGATCTGGCCTCGGTCGAGGAAACCCCACTCTCCCTCGACGATATCGAGCACAGAATTCTGCGGCCGATCTGGAAGGATCCTCGGGTCCACTATGTGATCAACTGCGCGGCGCTCGGCTGCCCGCAGCTGCCGGCCATGGCGATGACAGCCGACAACCGCGAAGCCATGCTGGAGGAGGCCGCCCGCGCCTTCATCAACCACCCGCGCGGCGTGAAGCCGACGCGGAGCGGGTTGGTCGTATCGCGTATCTACGACTGGTATGTCAGCGACTTCGGTGGCTACGACGGAGCCTTGATCGCCCATTTCCGGGACTACGCCGCGCCGCCCCTGGCCGCGGCCCTCGCCGAGGAGCCGAGCATTTCCGGCTACGACTACGACTGGAGTCTCAACGACGCCCGCCAGCCGGCCAGCGGTTAAAAAAAATCCCCGCCCCGGTGAGGGGGCGGGGAAGTTCCGAAAGAAGGATAAACCTTCCAAACGGGAGAGATCGATGTCCAGACGGCGGCGGCATGTGGCCGCGGCCGCCAAAGACAAGCGGACCTTAACCGAGGAAATCCGCTAATGCAAATCATTCTCATTCACAGTAGGGTTTTTCTTCCGCCGCCGGGCCGTCGATAGCGCTAAGAACCCCCTGTGACGGAAGATTGACAGCCGCCGGTACGCGGGCTTAGGTGCAGAGCAGCATTTTTGCTTCAAGCTCCGGAAACCGCCAGCCATGGCCATCACGATCACCGATATCTACCGCTACCCCGTCAAGGGCTTGAGCGGCGAGCGCCTGGAGAGAATCCCGGTCGAGGCCGAGCAGGCCCTGCCCGACGATCGCCGCTTCGCGCTGGCCCATGGCGCCTCGAAATTCAATCCTTCCGATCCGGTCTGGGTGCCCAAGAGCAACTTCTTCATGCTGGCCAAGGACGAGAAGCTGGCGCAGCTCGGCATCGACTACGACGCCGAAAGCGAGATCCTCTCCATCCTGCGCAACGGCAAGCAGGTCTCGCGGGGCAAGATCACCGATCCCGTCGGCCGCACCCTGCTGGAGCAGTTCCTGAGCTCCTTCCTCGCCGACAGCGGCAGAGGCACGCCGAAGATCGTCGAGGCTCCCGGCGGTACCTTGATGGACGCCTCGGACAAGGTGGTCTCGATCCTCAATCTGGAGAGCGTCAAGGATCTCGAGCGGGTCACCCGCACGCCGGTGGATCCTCGCCGCTTCCGTACCAACTTCTGGATCGAGGGCGCGGCGGCCTGGCAGGAGTTCGACTGGGTCGGACGGGAGTTTTCCTTGGGCGGCGTGCGCCTGAAGGCGGTCGAGGCGATCGAGCGCTGCGCGGCGACCAACGTCAACCCCGACACCGCCGAGCGGGACATGAACATCCCGCTGACCCTGCGCCGCGGCTTCGACCACATCTGCATGGGCATCTACGCCCAGATCCTCAGCGACGGGGAGATCGCCGTCGGCGACGCTCTGGATGCGCCCGCCGGAGACGAGGTCCGCAGCCTGCCGCTCTAAGCGTGCAGCGGGACAGTTTCCGCCGGGGGTCTACTGAGAGGCGGTCTCGCTATCGCTCTCGGCGGCATTGTCCCCCGACTCGGAACTCTCGGCCTTGGCCGCGTCTTGCTCGGCCTTCTTGGCCCGGGGCTTGCGGCGGCTGACGCCACCGCCACCGCCGCCGCCATTGTCAGCGGCGCTGCGCTGCATCGCCCGGCGCAGACCGTCGTCGTCATCGTCGTCTCCGGCCGGTGCTGCGGCGGGCTCATCCGTTTCACTTTTGCCGCCGTCATTCCGCGGCGCCTCGCGTCCGGACTCGGCAGGCGCGCTGGCGGAAGCGCTGCTGCGCTTTCGCGCCGGGCGCGCTTCTACTTCCTGACGCTCGTCGCCGGTCTCCTGGCGGGCATCGCGGCCGCCATCCCGGTCCTCGCGCCGCTCATTGGAGCTCTCTGACTCGCCGTGGCCGTTGCGCGGACGCTCGCTGCGCGGACGGGACTGGCGCTCGTCGCCATCGTCTCCCCTGCCGTCTCCCCTGCCATCGCTGCTGCCATCGCTACTGCGGTCATCGTAGTCATCGTCGTCGCCCGAGCCGGACCGCGCATCCTCGCCGTTCTGCTGCCGCCGTTCGTCCTGCTGGCGGCGCGACTCCGGATCGGTGCTGTCGTTCATCAGGCGATAGTAATGCTCGGCGTGCTGATGAAAGGCTTCCGCCAGAACGCGGTCTCCCGCAGCCGAAGCATCGCGGGCCAGCCCCAGGTACTTCTCGTAGACCTGGCTGGCGTTGCCGCGTATCCGGCCTTCCGGACCGTTGCTGTCGAAACTTCTCTGTTGATTCGTGCCGCCGGGCCGGCGATTGCCGGAGCGGCCGCGATTCCGTCGTGGATTGTTGTTGCCTTGTCTCATCACGCTTTTTCGCTGTTAAGGATTTCCCCAAACGCCGCCTCGCATCAGGACGAGAACGACAGCCCAACTGGACCTGCCTATAGAACACACTCACCAAGCTCGGCGCGGCTACGAGGCACACCCATGCGCGCCGGTGACAGTCAGTCGTCTGTGGTGCTGCGGTCCTTTCGCCCGGACCCGCGGAGCAAAACTGCTCGGGACGAGTGAAACCTAGCGGCGCAACGCCGTCTTTCCAAGCGATTTTTTTATCATAGTTCCGGCTTGCCAAACAGCAGGGCGCGCGGATGTCCGGCCAGGTCGCGCCGGGTTTCGCGCCAGCGCAGGCCGCTGTCGGTCAGCAAAGCCGTCACCGCCTGCTCCTGGGAGGCGCCGATCTCGAAGGCAGCCAGGCCTCCAGGCGCCAGCAAGCGGTAGGCCTGCGGCGCGATCTCGGCATAAGCCGCCAGGCCGTCCGGCCCGGCAAGCAAGGCGTCTCGCGGGTCGTAGTCGGCCACCTCCGGCGCCAGCGCCGGCCATTCCGTCTCCGCGATATAGGGCGGATTGCACAGCAGCAGGTCGAATCCGGGCTCCAGCCCCGCCCCCCAGTCGCCGGCCTGGAAGGCGGCCCGGTCGGCAAGCCCCAGGCGGGCGGCGTTCTCCGCGGCGGTCCGCAGCGCGTCCGGCGAGCGGTCGACCCCCAGGCCGCTGGCCGCGGGCAGTTCGCAAAGCAGCGCCAGCAGCAGGCAGCCGCTGCCGGTTCCCAGGTCGAGCACCCGATAGGCCACGGCCCGCTGCGACAGCGACTCCAAGAGGATCTCGATCAGGGTCTCGCTTTCCGGGCGCGGATCGAGGGTCGCCGGGCTGATGGCGAAGTCGAGGCTCCAGAATTCCCGCCTGCCGAGGATGCGCGAGACCGGCTCGCGGGCCAGGCGGCGGTCCAGCAAGCGCGCGAAATCCGCCTGCTGCGCCGCGCTCAGCTCGCACCCGCGTTCTGCGAGCACTGCCCCGGCATCGAGGCCGAGCGACGCCGCGAGCAGGAGCCGGACGTCGCGGCGCGGCGACTCGACGCCCGCCACCGCCAGACGTTCCGCCGCCGCGCGCTCGACCTCGGCCAGGCGCGGCACGGCTTTACTGCATCTCGGCGAGACGCGCCGCCTGATCCTCGGTGACCAGGGCCGAGACGATCTCGTCCAGGGCCTCGCCCATCAGCACCTTCTCGAGCTTGTGCAGGGTCAGGTTGATGCGGTGGTCCGTCACCCGCCCTTGCGGGAAGTTGTAGGTCCGGATCCGCTCCGAGCGGTCGCCGCTGCCGACCTGGTTCTTACGGGTGGCGGCGAGCTCCGCCTCGCGCTGCTGGCGCTCGTGGTCGTAGAGCTTGGCGCGCAGCACCTTCATCGCCTTGGCCTTGTTCTTGTGCTGCGACTTCTCGTCCTGGCACTGCACCACCACGCCACTCGGCAGATGGGTGATGCGGATCGCCGAATCGGTAGTGTTGACGTGCTGTCCGCCGGCGCCCTGGGAGCGATAGGTGTCGATCCGCAGGTCCTTGTCCTCGATCTCGATGTCGAACTCCTCGGCTTCGGGCAGCACCGCCACCGTGGCCGCCGAGGTGTGGATGCGCCCGCCGGATTCCGTCGCCGGCACCCGTTGCACCCGATGCACGCCAGATTCGAACTTCAGCCGCGCGAAGACGTCCCTGCCGGAGATCGAGGCGCTGGCTTCCTTGCAGCCGCCGATCCCTGTGTCGGTGTAGTCGAGTACCTCGAAGCGCCAGCCCTGGCTGTCGGCGTAGCGCTTGTACATGGCGAACAGCTCGGCGGCGAACAGCGCCGCCTCCTCGCCGCCGGTGCCGGCGCGTACCTCCAGGATGGCGTTGCGGGCATCGGCCTCGTCCTTGGGCAGCAGCAGCAGCATGATCTCCTGCTCGAGCTCCGGCAGCCTGTCCCGAAGGGCGTAGTACTCCTCCTCCGCCATCTTGCGCATCTCCGAGTCGCTCTCGGGATCGGCGCGCAGGACATCGAGGTCGGACAGCTCCTGACGCGCCTGGTTCAGGCGGTGGACCGCCTCGACCATCGGCGTCAGCTCGGCGTACTCCTTGGCCATGCGGGTGTAGTCCGGCGAACCGGGATCGGCGTGATGGGTCATCAGCTCGCCGAGTTCGTTGTAGCGCGAGACCACCCGTTCCAGATTTTCGTCGAGATTCATCGCCGCGCTCCCTGGCTAGCGGAACTTGGCGAGCCGGTCCTTCAGCGCGTCGAGCGGGACACGGTCCTGCTCGCCGGAATCCAGATCGCGGACGCTCGCCACGCCCTCGGCCAGCTCGTCCTCGCCGAGAATCACGGCGGCACGGGCGGAAATCTTGTTGGCGCGGTTGAGACGCTTCTTGATGTTGCCGGAGTAGCCGAGCTCGATCGCCAGACCCGCCTTGCGCAGCTCCTCGGCCAGGGTCAGAGCCCTGGCCTCGGCCTCGGCGCCCAGCGGCACGATGGCGATCGGCCGCGGCGCGGCGGGCACGTCGCACAGCAGCATCGCCAGGCGCTCGACCCCGGCGGCCCAGCCGACACCCGGCGTCGGCGGCCCGCCCATGGTCTCGACCAAACCGTCGTAGCGGCCGCCGGCCATCACCGCACCCTGGGCACCCAGCTTCTCGGTGACGAACTCGAAGGCGGTGTGGGTGTAGTAGTCGAGCCCGCGCACCAGCCGCGAGTTGACCCGGTAGGCAATGCCCAAGGTGTCGAGGTCGGCCAGCACGGCGGCGAAGAAGTCCTGGCTCTCGGCGTTGAGGAACTCCTTGAAGTGCGGCGCGTCCTCGACCACCGCGCGGTCGCCGGCATCCTTGGAATCGAGGATCCGCAGGGGATTGCGCTGCAGGCGGTCGAGGCTGTCCTCGGAGAGCCTGTCCCGATGATCGCTGAAATAGGAGACCAGAGCTTCGCGGTAGCTGTGCCGGCTGTCGGGATCGCCCAGGGTGTTGATCTCCAGCAGGGTGTCCTCGGCGACGCCCAGCGCCTCGAGAATCCGCCGCCCGGCGAGGATGATCTCGACATCGCCGCGCGGCGCCGCGACCCCGAGCAGCTCCAGGCCGATCTGGTGGAACTGGCGCTGCCGGCCCTTCTGCGGCCGCTCGTGGCGGAACATCGGCCCAGCGTAGAAGAACTTCAGCGGCAGGGACTGCTGCAGGCCGTTGGACATGTAGGCCCGCGCCACCCCGGCGGTGTTCTCCGGACGCAGGGTGATGCGCTCGCCGCCGGCGGTCTCGAAGGTGTACATCTCCTTGGTGACGATGTCGGAGGTGTCGCCCAGGGTGCGCTGGAAAACTTCGGTGAACTCGAACACCGGGGTCGCCATCTCCAGATAGCCGTAGAGTTCGGCCACGCCACGGGCGCGCTCGATCACCGCGCGGTGACGGCGCATCTCCTCGGGGAGCAGGTCATGGGTCCCGCGGACCGGCTGCAAGGCGGCCAAGGATTTCCTCCAGGCTTGGATGATCGGGGCAAATTCCGGGCACAGACATAGAGCTTTTTGCGCCCGCACGCTACCCGTCACGCTCCCCCTTCAGGGCCGCACCGCCAGCTCCCGGTAGCGCGCGTAGAGGGCCTGGCAGGCCTCGAGCTCGCGGGCGTGATCGGAAAGGTCGATGCGCCGCTTCGCCGCCTCCTTCACCGGGTTCGGCAGATAGCTGGTGAAGGGGTTGCCGCCGCTGCGGGTGCGGTTGTTGCGCTCGAGCACCGCCTCGACCCGCGCCGCCTCCTCTGGACTTGCCCGGTAGGGCGCGAAGGCGGTGCCGAAGCGCGCGTTGATCTGCGCCAGGACGCCGGCCATGTCGCCGGTCGCCTCCGCGAAGGTCGCCACCACGAAGTCTCCGGCATAGGGCAGGCAGCCGGCGTAGAAGCTGCGGTAGGCGGCCAGCGCGCCTGCGGCGTCGAGATGCGGGTCGTAGAGCAGCAGGGAACGCACCGCCGCCTCGGGCTCGCGGGTCAGCACCAGCGCCGGCACGCCGAGCTTCGCCGCCCGCATGATCTGCGCCGGAACGTGCAGGTGATGGGCGACATGAATCTTGCCCGGCTGCGAGACATAGACCGCGGCCGCCGCGTAGGAGGTGGCGCAGCGCATCGCCCCCTCGATCACCAGGGCGCTGTCGGCGCGCACCTCCAGCGTCCGCCACTTGGGCCCCGTCATCGCCAGATGCAGCGGATAGAACAGCCAGGGCAGGCCGCCGATCCGGCTTTTCAGGCGGAACCAGGCCCAGGCGGCGGCGCGGTGGCGCAGCCTGCTCAGGCGGCGGTGCAGGGATAGGGAGTGTGTTGGGGTGGGGCCGGCCGCGCTCACGGCCAGCCTACTCGGCCGCTTCTTCGGGAACCCGGCCCGCGGATTCGCTATCCTCCGCGGCTTTCTCGGCCTCGATCTCGGCGGCCTTGTCCTCGACCATGGCGACCAGATGATCGACGATATCGCTGTCCTTCAGACGGTGATCGGGCAAGCCCTTGACGTAGACCTGATGGGTGCCGCGCCCGCCGCCGGTGAAACCGATGTCGGTCATCAGCGCCTCGCCCGGGCCATTGACCACGCAGCCGATCACCGAAACCGTCATCGGCGTGGTGATGTGGGCGAGCCGTTTCTCCAGCACCTCGACCGTCTTGATCACGTCGAACTGCTGCCGCGCGCAGGAGGGGCAGGAGATCACGTTGACGCCGCGGTGGCGCAGGCCGAGCGACTTCAGGATGTCGAAGCCGGCGTGGATTTCCTCCACCGGGTCGGCGGAGAGCGAAACCCGGATGGTGTCGCCGATCCCGGCCCAGAGCAGCGCGCCCATGCCGATCGAGGACTTGATCGTGCCGCTGCGCAGACCGCCGGCCTCGGTGATCCCAAGATGCAGCGGATGGTCGCAGACCTCGGCGAGCTGCTGGTAGGCCGCGACCGCGAGGAAGACGTCCGAGGCCTTGACCGAGATCTTGAACTCGTGGAAGTCCTCGTCTTCGAGGTACTTGGCGTGGTTCAGCGCGCTCTCGACCATCGCCTCGGGACAGGGTTCGCCGTAGCGCTCCAGCAAATCCCGTTCCAGGGAGCCGGCGTTGACGCCGATGCGGATCGAGCAGCCGTTGTCGCGCGCCGCCTGCACCACCTCGCGCACCCGCTCGCGCTTGCCGATGTTGCCGGGGTTGATACGCAGGCAGGCGGCGCCGTTGGCCGCCGCCTCCAGGCCGCGTTTGTAGTGGAAATGGATGTCGGCGACGATCGGCACGGTCACTTCCGGCACGATCTCCTTCAAGGCGGCCGAGGAGGCCTCGTCGGGACAGGACACCCGCACGATATCCGCCCCCGCGACCTCGAGGTCCCGGATCTGCTCGATCGTCGCCTTGACGTCGCTGGTCAGGGTGTTGGTCATGGACTGCACGGTGATCGGCGCACCGCCGCCCACCGGCACCGCGCCGACGTGAATCCGCCGCGACATGCGGCGATGGACATCTCGATAGGGTCGCAGGCTCATCAGGAGGCTCGTTCCCATCCCGCCGGCGCGCTTTGCCCGGCGGGCTCTCTCCGCTAAATGACCGTCCGGCGGCGCGACTTCAAGCGCGCGCTCCGCGCCGCCCTTATTCCGCGTTCTGTTCGCCGACCGCCGTGCCGCTGCTCAGGCGCTGCGGATCGAGGACGACGTTGCGCCGCACAACGCCGATCGGCCCGAGGGTCGGCGCGACCTGGCCATCGACGACGATCTCCAGTCCCCCAGCATTGCCGGTCAGCATGCTCAGCCCGGCTTGATCGGGCACCCGGTAGACGTCTCCCGAACGCAGCACCTCGGTCAGGATCAGCTGATCCTCGGCGTCGCGCACCTGAACCCAGGCGTCCTGCTTGGCGCGCACCTCGATCCGCACCGTGCCGTCTTCCTCTCCGAAGACCCGGCCGGTCGGGGCGCTGGCCAGCTGGTCGCTCTGCGGCGCCGCGGGGATGCCCGATGCGGCCTCCTCCCCGGCGGGCTGCTGTTGCGTCTCAGGCTCGGCGGCGGCCGCTTCCGGCGCCTCGGTGGTCTGCGCTACGGAGGGCGCAACGGTTGTGTCCGGGAGCTGAGGGGCGCCCTGGGTTCCATCCTGGGCTTCGCTCTGCCCGGCTTCGCCCAGCGGCGGCAGCTGCTCGGTTTCCACCGCCGGGTCCGGCGGCAGGGTTTCCACGGCGGCGCTGTCCTGCGGGGCTTCCGCTAGGGGCGTATCGGCTTGAGATGTTTCGGTCTGGGGCGCCGCGCTCGGCTGCTGCGGCGCTGAGCCGGATGCGGCCTGCTCTGAGGCGAGCTGACTTTCATCCGGCGGGCTGCCCGAGAACAGCTCGACGAGGCTCCGGTCGTTCTGGGACAGCACGTACCAGCCGCCGTAGGCGAGGCCGACGAGCAGAAGGGAGATCAGGACGATCGCACCGCCGGGAATCTTGCCCTCCGGCTTGGGCACCGGAAAGACCAGCTGGGTCCGGCGCTCCAACCCCTCGACCTCGGCCTTGAAGCGCCGCACGATCTCCGGGGCGTCCAGACCCAGGTAGTCGGCGTAGGTGCGCACGAAGCCGACGGCGTAGGTGGCGCCCGGCAGAGCGTCGAAACGCCCCTCCTCGATCGCCAGCAGGTAGATATAACGAATCCGCAAACTATCGGATACGGATCGAAGATCCTGGCCATAGTCCTCGCGGGCGCGCAACAGCACCTCGGAGACGCTTTCGCGGGGTTCGCCAAGCTGTCCCAGCGTTTCGTCGTCAGGACTGTCGGCTTTGTCTTCGTGCCGTTCCAAGAAGATTGCCTTTATGTGGGCCGGGCTATCCTCCGCCGCAGGAGGCGGACAGCGGACATCCCAGAGCTGTTCGATCTTTTAGCAAAGTGTGCAGCGCCGCAGCAAATGCTAGATGGCGATGCCGCGATCCAGCGCATAGCCGCGCAACCGTTCGCGCAGGCTGTGACCGGCGCTGCCTTCCAGACCTTCCATATAGGCCGTCAACGCCGGCAGGTCGAGCGAACACAGCATGGTCTTGACCGGGCCGATGCCTGACATCGGCATGGAAAGACTGCGAAAACCGCAGCCAAGCAGGGCCATGGCATCCAGCGGATGGGCCGCCATCTCGCCGCAGATCGACAAGGGGACCCCGGCCGCGTCGGCGCTGCGTGTCAGGCTGCGGAAGAAATTCAGCACCGGTGGCGAAAGCGCGTCGTAGCGCCGTGCCAGGCGCGGGTTGCCGCGGTCGCTGGCGAAGAGGAACTGCACCAGGTCGTTGCTGCCGACCGAGAGGAAATCGACCTCGCGCAGCAGCGCCGGAAGCTGCCAGGCCAGGGCGGGGACTTCCAGCATGGCTCCGACCTTGAGATCGCTGGGGGCTTCGCGCCCGGCCGCGCGGCCGTGTGCCAGCTCCTGCGCCAGGATGCGCCGGGCCGCGGTGAATTCCGCGACCTCGGCGACCATCGGAAACATCACCCGCAGCTCGCGCCCGGCCGCCGCGCCGATCAGGGCGCGCAGCTGCTGGCGCAGCATCGCCGGGCGGTCGAGGCCGATGCGGATCGCCCGCCAGCCCATCGCCGGATTGTCGTCCTCGCCGCCGCTCCAGTAGGGCAGCGCCTTGTCGCCGCCGACATCGAGGGTACGGAAGGTGGTCGGCAGCCCCGCCGCGATCTCGTAGACCCGCGCGTAGAAGCCGCGCTGCACGGCGACGTCGGGAAAGGCCTCGCGGACCATGAAGGGCACCTCGGTACGGAACAGCCCGATGCCCTCGGCGCCGGAGCTGGGCAGCTGGGAGACATCGATCAGCAGCCCGGCGTTCATCATCAGCGAGATCCGGGTGCCGTCGCGGGTGCGCGGTTCCTGGTCCCTGCTCGCCGCCTGGGCCGCCTTGCGCGCCTCGCGCGCTTCCAGGGCTTCGCTGAAGCTGGCCCGCACGCCCTGGCGCGGCCTCAGGAAGACCTGCCCGTTCTCGGCGTCGGCGATCATGAAGTCGCCGGGGCGCACCTCCGACAGCAGATCCTTGCAGCGCCCGACCATCGGCACGCCGAGCGCCCGGGCGACGATGGCGACATGCGCCGTCGGCGCCCCCTCTTCCAGCACCACCGCGCGCAGCCTGGAGCGGTCGTAGTCGAGCAAGTCGGCCGGGCCGAGACTGCGCGCGACCAGCACCATGTCGTCGGGCAGATCGTCCTCCTGGGCGGTGCCCTTGGCGCCGAGCAGCTGCTGCAACAGGCGGTTGCCGAGGTCCTCGAGATCGGCATAGCGCTCGCGGATGTAGGGGTCCTTGACCTTGGCCATGCGGCTGCGGGTGTCGGTCTGGATCTTCTGCACCGCGGCCTCCGCGGTCAGGCCGTCGCGCACCGCCTCCTCGATGCGCGCCAGCCAGCCGCGGTCCTTGGCGAACATGCGGTAGGTTTCCAGAATGTCCTGATGTTCGCCGGCGCCGCCCAGATCCTGCTTCTCGATCAGGTGTTCGAGACGTCCGAGCATCTCGTCGAGCGCCGTCTCCAGGCGCAGCACCTCCGCGCCGGGATCCTCGGCCACCACCTGGGAGATGACGATGCCGCGATGGTGCGGCACGGCATAGCCCATGCCGATGCCGTCGTTGAGGGTGATGCCCGAGAGACGGGCCGGGACGACGCTGGCACCCTCGCTGTGGCGGGTCTCGTCCTCGGTCAGGATGCCGGCGCTGACGATCAGCTCGGAGAGCACCATGGCCACGGTCTCCAGGGCCTCGACCTCTTCCTCGCCGTAGCTGCGCGCGGTGACGTTCTGCACCACCAGCACGCCCTGTACCCGGTTGTCGCGCAGCAGCGGCACGCCGAGCAGGGAGTGATAGATCTCCTCGCCGGTTTCCGGGCGGTAGGCGAACTCGGGATGGCTCTGGGCGTCGGCCAGCGCGACCGGCCGGGCGCGCAGAGCGATATGGCCGACCAGGCCCTCGCCGAGACGCAGCCGGGTGCGGTGCACGGCTTCCGGCTTCAGGCCCTTGGAGGCATAAAGTTCCAGCACCTCGCCGGCGCGCATCAGATAGACCGAGCAGACCTCGGCCACCATGTCGCTGGCGATCATCGCCACGACCTGATCGAGACGCACCTGGGTGGTGCTCTCGGCCTTCATCAGGTCGCGGAGTTCGCGCAGCAGGCGCCGCGATCCGCTCCACTCATGAACCGAATGGCGGTTCACGGCTGAGTCTCCCATCTGCGGCCCATGAGTGTGTCGGGCCAGTTTGCAAAGCGGCCCGCGCGCATCGGCCTAAGCCGCGTCGAGCCCGTAGGCGCTGTGCAGCGATCGCAGCGCCAACTCGGTGTACTCCTCGGCCACAAGGACAGAGACCTTGATTTCCGAGGTCGAGATCACCTGGATGTTGATGCCCTTGTCGGCGAGGGTCTGAAACATCCGCTGAGCGACACCTGCGTGGCTGCGCATGCCCATGCCGATCACCGAGATCTTGACCACGTTGGCGTCGGAGACCAGCTCGGCGAAGCCGATGTCGCCGCGCGCCGCCTCCAGCGCCGCGACGGCGCGCTCGAGTTCGCCCTTGGGCACGGTGAAGGTCATGTCGGTGCGGTCGGTGCCGATCGAATTGCTCTGGACGATCATGTCGACGTTGATCGCCGCGCCCGATAGCGGCCCGAAGACCTTGGAGGCCACGCCCGGCTGATCGGGCACCCCGAGCAGGGTGACCTTGGCTTCATCCCGGCTGTAGGTGACACCGCTTACGATTGCCTGTTCCACGATTTCATCCTCGTCCACGACCAGCGTTCCGGGGCTATCCTCGAAGCTGGAGAGCACCTGCACCCGGACGCGATGCTTCATCGCCATCTCGACGGAGCGGGTCTGCAGCACCTTGGCGCCCTGGGACGCCATTTCGAGCATCTCTTCGTAGGTGATCTTAGAGAGTTTGCGCGCCTTGGTCACGATGCGGGGGTCGCTGGTATAGACCCCATCGACATCGGTGTAGATATCGCAGCGCTCGGCACCGAGCGCCGCCGCCAGCGCCACCGCCGAGGTATCCGAGCCGCCGCGACCCAGGGTGGTGATCCGGTTGCGCTCGGGCTCCAGGCCCTGGAAACCGGCGACCACGGCGACCTGCCCCTCGCCGAAGCGGCGCTCCAGGTCGGCGACCTCGATGCGCTCGATCCGGGCCGAGCCGTGAGCGGCGTTGGTGACGATGGGAATCTGCCAGCCCTGCCAGGAGCGCGCGGCGATGCCGCGGGCCTGCAGCACGATGGCGAGCAGTCCGGCAGTGACGTTCTCCCCGGAGGAGATCACCGCGTCGTACTCCCGCAGGTCGGTGATTTGCGCCGCCTGGCGGGTATAGTCCACGAGCTGGTTGGTAACCCCGGCCATGGCCGAAACCACCACGGCAACCTCATGGCCCTGCTCGACCTCGCGCGCGACCCGCTCGGCGACCTTCCGGATGCGCTCCAGGTCGGCCACCGAGGTGCCTCCGAACTTCATGACGATGCGCGCCATGGGCTTGCGATCCCGGTTTGGAAATGGGTTAAAAACGCCGCGCCAACGCCTTGCCGCGCCAGCGCGCGCTATCCATACTCAACCCCCAGGGACGACGCAAGCAGCGGCCCTTTATTTCACAGGAGAATCATTCATGGGCGCGAAACCGCGCGCAGCCGGACCGCCGGACTCCAGCATCGACCCAGCCGAGGTGGCGAAGTTCTCCGCCAAGGCCGCCGCATGGTGGGATCCTCAGGGCGAGTTCCGGCCGCTGCACAGGCTCAATCCGCTGCGCCTGGAGTTCATCCGCGACCGCCTCGCCGCGCGGCATGACCGAGACCCGCTGGGCCCGCGTCCGCTGGCCGGGCTGCGGATCGCCGATGTCGGCTGTGGCGGCGGGCTGCTGTGCGAACCGCTGACCCGTCTCGGGGCCGCGGTGACCGGCATCGACGCCTCCGAAGAGAACATCGCCGTCGCCGCCGTGCATGCCGAGGAAAGCGGGCTGGAGATCGACTACCGCAGCATCGGCGCCGAGGCGCTGCTGGCCGAGGGCGCCGTCTTCGATGCGGTGGTGTCTATGGAGGTGGTCGAACACGTCGCCGACGTCGAGGGCTTTCTCGCCGCCTGCGCCGGGCTGGTCGCGCCTGGCGGCGCCTTGGCTTTGGCGACGCTCAACCGCACGCCGAAATCCTTCGCGCTGGCCATCGTCGGCGCCGAGTATCTGCTGCGCTGGCTGCCGCGCGGCACCCATGACTGGAGGAAGTTTCTCAAACCCTCCGAGATCGCCGCGGTGCTGCGCCGCGAAGGCTTGGAGCTGTCAGAACTGACCGGCGTCGCATACAACCCCTTGAACGATTCCTGGCGGCTGGCGCCGGAGGATCTGGGGGTCAATTATATGCTGCTGGCGGAGAAGGTCGGGTAAGCCTCCGCCAGAGGGACTTTCAAGACCCGCGCGCCTCCGCCCCGCTGCCGCGCACACAGGCGGTGATCAGGTTGAGGATCGAGTTGCGCAGGCTCTCGTCGGGAATGCTCTCGATCAGCCGCGCGCGCTCGATGGCCCGGCGCGGGAGAATGTTCTCATCGTCGTCGGTACCGTTCTCGAGCCCCTCGAAAAAGTACGCCGTGGACACATCCAGAACCTTCGAGATGTCCCAGAGCCGGCTGGCACCAATGCGGTTGTTGCCCTTTTCGTACTTCTGCACCTGTTGAAAACTGATGCCCAGGGCATTGCCCAGGGCAGTCTGACTCATGCCCTTGATGGCTCTGGCTTCCCGCACGCGTTTGCCGACATGAACATCCACTGGATGAGGCATTTTTTAATCTCTCCCAAAAATAGAGTGGCTCATAAGCTTCCACTAGATTGAGTTGAATATTTCGGGAGTGAGGTCAATTGTCAGAATAATCGCAAAAATAGATCATCCTCTTTACATTGACGGAAAATTAATTTACCCATGATGTTACAAAAATTTACCCGTGCTCGGCGGGCACCTCCCCCTATGGGATGAGGTGCCGGGCGCCGGAGCCGCAGAGAGCTTGGCATGCCGTGACGCTTCAGCCCAGACACGCCGTCCTCTACGAGATGATGCGCTCCTTCGTCACCTTGGCGCACACGCTCAATCTCTCCGAGACCGTCAGCCTGCTGGGCGTCACGCGGCAGACCGTGCGCCGGCACATCAGAACCCTCGAGGAGATCAAAGGCAAGCCGCTGTTCGAGGTCCGCCGCCGCAGCTACGCGCTGACCGCGAGCGGCGAGGAATCCCTGGCCGAAGCCGAACGCATTCTGGAGCGCAGCGAAGCCTGGCTGGCCGGTCACTACGTGCGCGAGAGCACGGGCGAGAACGCTCTCGCCCATGCGGTCTACAGCGACAACCGCGGCCACGACTTCCATGCCCAGCAGCACCCCATCAGCCGCCTCTGGGCCGACGCGCCGCCGCTGCTGCAGAAGGGTTTTCTCGCCTGGGCGGCATCGCGCTTTCAGATCGAGACGCCGGAGATGGCGCCGATCCGACCCTATCTTCTGCTCTACCGGCAAATCCTCGAGGATTGGATCTGCGTCAGCATCGGCGAGAAGTCCTCCTACGCCACCTGGTTCGCCTGGACCGAGGTCAAAAGCGCCATCGGGCGCAACGTTTCGGACTCGCCGACGCAACCCGAAATCAAGCGTTTCGTGGCCAATGCCTATACCCAGATCATCAACGAGGGCGGCGCCCGGCTGGACCATATCTATGCCCAAACCCCTCACGCCAAGGGCGGCAAGCCGACTCCGGTGAGCTATCAGCGCCTGCTGCTGGGCTGCGCCTTTCCCGATGGTTCGCCGGTCCTGGCCTCCCTGGTCGCGCGGACCTATACCATTGATATCCCTGGACTGGATCCGGAGAAAGTGCTTCTGATGCCGAGCCGGAGCCTGATGGATTTCGACATCCCCTAGTTTAGCTTCCGTGACGCCTCCTACCCCATAACGAGAGACCCCTGGTCGGGTAAAAACATTTACCATTACTCTCTTTGCACCCAGCCCCACGCAAGCGAAGGAGCGATGAAGATGTTACCCAAGGACCTCTACACCTCGATTCAATACGTCTCGGCCATCACCGAGATTGCCAGAGAGAACGGCATCAAGCTGGAAATCGGCTCGGATTTCGAAACCTTCCGCAACGCGCTCTCGGCCCATCCGGACATGCCGCCGCTCTATCCGATGTTCGATCCAGCGGCTTCCTACGTCGACTGGACCAACGGTCTGTGGATCCTCGGCACCGACGAGAAGGGCGAGATCGTGCATACCCAGGCGATGCGGCGGATCGACATGAGCCAGACCACGCTGGCCGAGCACATGCAGCTGCACCGCCGCAAGTACGTGATCCAGGGGGCGGCGATCGATCCCGACCTCTCCCTCTATGCCAAGGGCTCCGCCTGGCACAACATCCGCGGCAATGTCTGCTATCACGGCCAGCTCTGGCTGAAGGGCGGGCCAGGCGGTTACCGCGGCAAGGGCATGACCACCATCCTGCCGCGCCTCGCCATGGCGCTCGGCCACATGCAGTGGTCACCGGACTACGTCTTCGGCTTCATGACGCCGAGGGCGGCCTGCGGCGGGCTTTCGGCGCGCGAGGGCTACATGCATTTCGAGCCCGGCATCTGGCGGGTCCCCGGCGACTCGAAGCCGCATGAGACTTGGATGGTCTGGATGGGCCGGGAGGATCTCGACCAGTTGCTGCGCTTCCCGGCGCACGAGCTCTACGAAAAACTGGTCGAGCCGGAGAAACGCAAGCTCGAGGAGGTTCCCCGGCCCTTGGTCAACGGCCGGGCGGCGGCCTATGCGTGAGGCCATCGCAAGCGCATGACCGGCGTGCGGGCCGGAAGGCGGCGTGATGCCCCGCTCCGGGGGTCACGTCCCATCCGGGCCTGGCGGCACGGGGCGGAAGTCAGCTGTCGGCGCGCTTGCGCAGCGGCAGCCGGGCGACGCGCACGCCCTCCTCGGCCAGCTCGCTGGCTTCCTGCGGCGTGGCTTCGCCGTAGATGCCGCGGGGATCGGTCTCGCCGTAGTGTATCCGCCGCGCCTCCTCGGGGAAGCGCGGGCCGACGTACTCGCAGTTCTCCTCGACGTAGCTTTGCAGCTTGGCCAGCGCCGCCTGGGCCTGCTGCAGCTCGCCCTTCTTGCCGACGCTGGGCGCCATGATCTGCTTGTCGATCTTGGCCGAGCCGCAGACCGGGCAGGCCACCTTGCGCAGCTTGCGCTGCGCGTCGTAGGCAGCGGAGTTCTGGAACCAGCCTTCGAAGGCGTGGTCGTTGCGGCAGGTCAGGTCGTAGCGAATCATGTCTGTTTCCAAAGAGATAGACTCTTTAAATGGCGGTATTCCTGGGAAAAGGCAAGATGGTGAGATGAACGCTCCTCACGAAGACAGCGCCCCCTCGCCCTGGGTCGAGCGCTTCGCGCCGCTGGTACCCAAGTGCGGGGCCGTGCTCGATCTGGCCGCCGGCGCCGGCCGCCACGCCCGGCTGTTCCACGAGCTGGGGCACCCGGTGACCGCGGCAGACCGGGATGTTTCCCGGCTACCCAACTTACCCAGGCTGGAGGCGGTCGAGACCGATCTCGAGGACGGCCGGCCCTTCCCCTTCCTGGAGGAGGACTTCGCCGGAGTGGTCGTCACCAGCTACCTCCACCGCCCGATCCTGCCAGACATCGTCGGTAGCGTCGGCCCGGAGGGACTGCTGATCTACGAGACTTTCGCAGCCGGCAACGAAGCCTTCGGCAAGCCGGGCAACCCAAACTTCCTGCTGCGCCCCGGCGAGCTTCTCGAGGCGGTACGCGGCCGGCTGCGGGTGCTTGCCTACGAGGACCTCATCGTCGAGACTCCCACCTCTTCCAGTAAAACGGCCGCCGCGATCCAGCGCATTGCCGCGCGCAACGAAAGCAAGGTCTGAGGCCATGACAGAACCCTTCATCGCCGCCGTCGTGCAGGCTGCTCCTGTGGTCTTCGACACCGCCCGCACTCTGGAGAAGCTGCGCAGCCTGACGGATGACGCGGCGGCAACCGGCGCCAGGCTTGTGGTCTTCCCCGAGGCTTTTGTCTCGGCCTATCCCAAGGGTCTCGACTTCGGCGCCCGGATCGGCCTGCGCGCGCCCGAGGGCCGCGAGGACTTCCTCCGCTACTGGGAGAGTTCGATCGACGTGCCCGGCCCCGAGACCGAGATCATCGGCCAGGCCGCAGAGGCCGCCGGGGTGTATCTGGTCGTCGGGGTGATGGAGCGCGAGCTCGGCACGCTCTACTGCACGGCGCTGTTCTTCGCCCCCGACGGACGGCTGCTCGGCAAGCACAGGAAGCTGATGCCGACGGCGCTCGAGCGCCTGGTCTGGGGCTTCGGCGACGGCTCCACCCTGCCAGTGCTCGACACGCCGCTCGGCAAGCTCGGCGCCGTGATCTGCTGGGAAAACTACATGCCGCTGCTGCGCATGACGATGTATTCCAAGGGGATCGAGCTCTACTGCGCGCCGACCGCGGACGACCGCGAGACCTGGCTGCCGACCATGCGGACCGTGGCGCTGGAAGGCCGCTGCTTCGTGCTCTCGGCCTGCCAGTACCTGACCCGCGGCGACTGCCCCAAGGACTACGCCGCGATCCAGGGCGACGATCCGGCCACGGTGCTGATGCGCGGCGGCTCCTGCATTGTCGGGCCGCTCGGGCAGGTCCTTGCGGAACCGGATTTCGAAGGCGAAACCATCCTGACCGCCGAGATCGACCGGCGGGAGATCGCCAAAGGCAAGTACGACTTCGACGCCGCCGGGCACTACGCCCGGCCCGACGTCTTCCAGCTCCACGTCAACGAGCGGCCGCAACCCGCCGTGGTTTCCAACAGCGGCGCGCCCGGCGATCCCTCCGCGAAGGATTGAGCGTCACTCGCCCGCGGCGCGCAGGCTTTCGGGGTTTCTGATTTCGTAACTGGGAGTCTGGCTCCAGGCTGGGATCATGCGCCGCGCCTCGGCCACCTTGGCGAGATCGATCTCGGCGGAGACCGTGCCAACCTCCTCGCCGCTATCGGCCAGGACCTCGCCCCAGGGCGCGACGATCAGGGAGTGGCCATAGGTCTCGCGATCGCGGGAGTGGGTGCCGCACTGCGCCGCGGCGAGGACGTAGCAGCCGGTCTCGATCGCCCGCGCGCGCAGCAGAACATGCCAATGCGCCTTGCCGGTGAAGCGGGTGAAGGCGGCGGGCACCACCAGGATCTCGGCGCCGGCCTGGGCGAGATCGCGGTAGAGCTGCGGAAAGCGCAGGTCGTAGCAGATCGTCATGCCGAGCTTGCCCCAGGGCAGCGCGGCCAGCACCGCTTCGCGCCCCGGCTTGAAGAGCTTGGATTCGCGGTAGCTCTGGCCATCGGGAATCTCGACGTCGAACATGTGGATCTTGTCGTAGGTCGCGGCGAGCTCACCCTGCGGATCGATCAGAAGCTGCCGGTTGGCGAGGCGGTCCTCGGCCAGCTTGACGGTGATCGAGCCGATCGACAGCCAAGCCTCCAGCTCCTTCGCCAGCGCGCAGAAAGCCGGCACCGCCGGATGGCTGTCCATCGGCGCCGCCTTGGCCAGCTGCTCGGGCTTGCGCATCTCGATCAGCGGCGTGTTCTCGGGTGTGGCGATGAAGTCGGCGCCGCCGTCGCGGGCGCGCCGGATGCCTTCCACGCCCGCGGCGATCCCCGCGCCGAGATCGTCGGGCGCGTTGAGCTGCACGCAGGCGGCGCGGAAGGCGGCGGTCACGCCGCCTGGCCCTCCAGCAGCGGGTCGAGCTTGCCTTCGGCTTCAAGGGCGTAGAGCTCGTCGCAGCCGCCGATATGGGTTTCGCCGATGAAGATCTGCGGCACCGAGGTGAGGCCGCCGGCCTTCTCGACCATCTCCCGCTTGCGCAGCGGATGCTGCATCAGGTCGATCTCGGTGAAGGGCACCTCCTTCTCCTTCAGCAGGCGCTTGGCGCGCGTGCAGAAGGGGCAGAGCATGCTCGAGTAAATGGTCACTTCCGTCATGGGGAACGCCCTCTCCTTCCTTTGCGCCCTGGCGCTACGCGCCCAGGCCATGTTGCACTGCACTATCATATAGGGACCGGCCGCAAAGTTTTTAGCATCCGGCGCACAGCTCCTGGGAAGACCGGGCCACTTCGCCGCACCCCTGTCCCGGCGCTAAGCTGACGCGCCGCCTATGCAAAAGCAAGGAACCCGCCATGCCGCTTTCGACCCCGCTGACCGAGCTGCTGGAGATCGAGCATCCAGTGATCCTGGCACCCATGGGCATGGTCTCCGGCGGCGCCCTGGCGGCTGCGGTGACCGGCGGCGGCGGCCTCGGCCTGATCGGCGCCGGCTACGGCAGGGCCGACTGGCTGGACGCACAGTTCGAAGCGGCGGGCAACGCCCGGGTCGGCGTCGGCTTCATCACCTGGAGCCTGGACAAGCAGCCGGAGCTGCTCGACCGCTGCCTCGAGCGCAGCCCGGCGGCGGTGATGCTCTCCTTCGGCGATCCGGCGCCCTATGTGCCGAAAATCAAAGACGCCGGCGGCAAGGTGATCTGCCAGGTGCAGACGGTCCGCGACGCCAAGGCGGCGGCCCAGGCCGGCGCCGACGTCATCGTCGCCCAGGGCACCGAGGCCGGCGGTCACGGCGCCAGCCGCGCGACCCTGCCGTTGGTTCCGGCCGTGGTCGACGCGGTCGGCCCGCTTCCCGTGGCGGCGGCGGGGGGCATCGCCGACGGGCGCGGCCTGGCGGCGGCCCTGGCGCTGGGCGCGGACGGGGTGCTGCTCGGCAGCTACTTCTACATCGCCGAGGAATCCCTGGTGCATCCCAGATTGAAGCAGGCGGTGCTGGCCGGCAGCGGCGACGACGTGGTGCGCACCAAGGTCTTCGACATGGTGCGCGGCTACACCTGGCCCGAGCCCTATACCGGCGGCGCGTTGGCCAACGACTTCCTCAAGCGCTGGCACGGCCGGGAGGAAGCGCTGCAGGCGGAGCTCGACAGCGAGATGCCGCGCTATGCCGAGGCTGCCGCGGAGGGCGACCCGGAGACCCACGTGCTGTTCATCAGCCAGAGCGCCGACCTGCTGCGCGAGAGCAAGCCCGCGGAGGCGATGCTGGAGAAGCTGATGCAACAGACCGAGAGCGAACTGACCCGCCTCGCGGAGCTCGCGCAGAGGCTATAGCCGCCTTCTAGCGGCGCACCACCCGCGCCATAGTCAGGGCATCGACCGCCGCCGCGCCGCCGCGCAGCAGGGTCTTGGCGCAGGCCTCCAGGGTCGCGCCGGTGGTCATCACGTCGTCGATCAGCAGCACCTTTTTCCCGGCCAGCGCCGCCCTGTGGCGCGGCGCCACGGCAAAGGCTCCGGCAACGTTTTTCTGCCGCTCGGCCCGGCTGCGGCGGCCCTGGGAGGGGGTGTAGCGCTTGCGCAGCAGCAGATCGGCGATCACCGGCTTGCCCCGGCCGAGCGCATGGGCGAGCAGCGCCGCCTGGTTGTAGCGCCGCTCGAACAGGCGGCGGCGGTGCAGCGGCACCGGCGCCAGCCAGTCGGCTTCGGCCAGCAGCTCGGCGCCGGCGCGGCCCATCCAGGCGGCGAAGCTGGGCGCGGCTTCGGTGCGGTCGGCGTGCTTGAAACGCAGCAGCATGGCCTTGCTGGCGTCGTCGTAGCGCAGCGCCGCGCGGGCGCGGCCATAGGCGGGACGCTCGGCGAGGCAGCCGCCACAGAGCGCGTCCGGTCCCTGCTCGAACTCGAAGGGCAGGCCGCAGGCGGCGCAGAGCGGAGGCGCCAGCCAGTCGAGCGCGCTCCAGCAGCCGACGCAGAGCGTGCCCGGCGTCTCCACCGTCGTGCCGCAGGCCAGGCAGCGCGGCGGCAGCACGGCATCGATCAGGCGAAAGGCCGCCGCGCGCAGCGAAAACAACCGGGGTGCGATCTCCGACATCGCGGAATGCTCCTCCGCGCAGAGGGAAGCGTCAATCGCAAGTCTTTGCCTCGCCACCCCCGCTGCCGCATATAGGGGGCATGGACGCGCCGCAGCTGATCTTCGACCGCCGGGCGGTCCGCCGCCACCGGGAGCGCGCGGCGGCGGGCTGGGAGGCTCACGACTTCCTGGTGCGCGAGGCCGCGGAGCGTCTGGCCGAGCGTCTGCCGGACATCAAGCGCGCCTTTCCGCTCGCCCTCGATCTCGGCTGCCACGGCGGCGAGCTCAGGCGAGCGCTGGCCGGGCGCGGCGGCATCGAAACCCTGATCCAGAGCGACCCGGCGGCCGCTTTCGCCACCCGCGCCGCCGGAGGCGGTCCGGCGGTGGTCGCCGAGGAGGACCTGCTGCCCTTCGCCGCCGGGCGCTTCGACCTGGTGCTCTCGTCATTGTCGCTGCACTGGGTCAACGACCTGCCCGGCGCGCTGCTGCAGATCCGCCAGGCGCTCAAGCCCGACGGCCTGCTGCTGGCCAGCCTGCTCGGTGGCGATACCTTGTGGGAGCTGCGCCGCAGCCTGATGCGCGCCGAGGCCGAGCTGAGCGGCGGAGCCAGCCCCCGGGTTTCGCCCTTCGTCGAGCTGCGCGACGCCGCCGGGCTGCTGCAGCGCGCCGGCTTCGCCCTGCCGGTGGCCGACGTCGACCGCATCACCGTCAGCTATCCCGACCCCCTGGCGCTGCTGCGCGAGCTGCGCGCCATGGGAGAGAGCAATGCGCTGGCCGAGCGGCCGCGCGGCGTGCCGCCCCGCGAACTGCTGCCCCGCGCCGCGGCGCTCTACATGGAGGAGTTCGCCGGGGAAGACGGGCGCGTGCCCGCGACCTTCGAGCTGGTGACCCTCACGGCCTGGAGTCCGCACGAGTCGCAGCCGCAGCCGCTGCGCCCCGGCAGCGCCGAGGCGCGTCTGGCCGAGGCGCTTGGCACCGAGGAGAAACCGGCGGGGGATAAGGCCGCCCCGAGGAAAAGCTAGAGCAGGTCCCTGAGGAGCGCGATCAGCGGCTCGTCGGCCGGAGGCATCTCGTAGTCTGCGAGGCGCGCTGGGCGAACCCAGGCGATCTCCTGCCCCTCCTGCGGCGCGAGGACGCCCTTCCACACCCGGCAGGCGTAGAGCGGCATCAGCAGGTGGAAGTCGTCGTAGCTATGCGAAGCGAAGCCGATGGCCGCCAGGCAGCTTTCCCGCGTGTCGATGCCGAGCTCCTCCCTGAGCTCGCGGATCAGCGCCGCCTCGGGCGTCTCGCCCTCGTGGACCTTGCCGCCGGGAAACTCCCAGAGCCCGGCCATGACCTTGCCTTCGGGGCGCTGGGCGAGCAGCACCCGGCCGTCGGCATCGACCAGCGCGGCGGCGGCGACCAGCACAAGGGGCTTGGCTGAATCGGAGGCTTGTGCCGCGGCGGCGCGGCCGCCCGCGTCCCAGCAGCCCGAAGGGGTGTCGCTCATGGCGCTAGCTGCGGTAATCGCCGTTGATGGCGATGTAGCCGTGGGTCAGGTCGCAGGTCCAGATCGTCGCCTTGCCCCGGCCCATGCCGAGGTCGACGGCGATCTCGATCTCCTTGCCTTTCATGTGCGCCGTCACCGGCGCCTCGTCGTAGTCGGGACGGCGCGCGCCCTTTTCGGTCAGGCGGACGCCGCCGATGGAAACCGCGAGCTTGGCCTGATCCTGCGGCTCGCCGGACTTGCCGACCGCCATGACGATGCGGCCCCAGTTGGCGTCCTCGCCGGCGATCGCCGTCTTGACCAGCGGCGAGTTGGCGATGGCGCGGCCGACCCGCTTGGCCGAGTCCGCGTTCTTGGCGCCGCTGATGGAGACCGTCACGAACTTGCTGGCCCCCTCGCCGTCGCGCGCGACCTGCTGCGCCAGGTCGATCAGCAGATCCTCCAGCGCGGCGCGGAATTCCTGCAGGTTCTTGTCGGAAGCCTTGGCGACCCGCGGGTGCTTGGCCTGGCCGGTGGCGGCAAGGATCAGGCTGTCGCTGGTCGAGGTGTCGCCGTCCACGGTCATGCAGTTGAAGGAGCGGTCGGCGCCGCGCTTCAGCATCGCCTGCAGCGCCGCCGCCGGAATCTTGGCGTCGGTGGCGACGAAGGCAAGCATGGTCGCCATGTCCGGCTCGATCATGCCGGAGCCCTTGGCGATGCCGTTCAGGGTGACGGTGGTCTTGCCGATTGTCGCGCTGCGGCTGGCCAGCTTGGGGAAGGTGTCGGTGGTCATGATCGCCTCGGCCGCCGCCCGCCAGGCGTCGGCCTTGAGCGCCTTGGCCAGCGCCGGCAGGCCGCCGACGATCCTGCCGACCGGCAGCGGCTCGCCGATCACCCCGGTCGAGGCGACGAAGACCTCCTTCGCCTTGCAGCCCAGCACCTGGGCCGCCGCGGTCGCCGTGGCGTCGGCGGCATGCCAGCCGGACTCGCCGGTGAAGACGTTGGCGTTGCCGGCGTTGACCACGATGGCGCGGCCCTTACCGCCTTTCAGGGCTTCGCGGCACCAGCGCACGGCGGGCCCGGCGGTCAGCGAACGGGTGAAGACACCGGCGATCGCCGTGCCGGGGGCGAAGTCGATCAGCAGGACGTCCTTGCGGCCCTTGTACTTGATGCCGCAGGCCCGCGCCGAGAGACGCGCACCCTTCAGCGCGGGCAGCTTCTGAAAGCGGGCGGGCGCCAGCGGCGACTTCTTCAGCTTCGGCATCCGGCGCGCCGCGCGCTTCGAGTGGCGCCGCTACTGCGCGGCGCCGTCCTCGGTGGTGGCGTCATCGGCCGCGCCGGGCGCTTCGGGGGCGCCGCCCTGCTGCGGCTCGGGCAGCAGGATCTCGACTTCGCTGCCCTCGCGCAGCTCGGCGAGATAGCCCTCGACCACCTGGCGGGAGAGCTGGTCGACCAGCTGCTCCTCAAGCTCCTCGAAGCTCGGCGGCGTCTGCTCGCGCTTGTCCTCGACCTTGATGACATGCCAGCCGAACTGGGTTTCCACCGGCTCCTTGGTGTAGCTGCCGGGCTCCAGCGCGAAAGCCGCCTCGGAGAAGGGCGCGACCATCTGGCCGGCAGCGAAGTAACCGAGATCGCCACCGGTTTCTCCGGTCGGGCCGGTCGACTTCTCCTTCGCCTGTTCGGCGAAGTCGGCGCCGCCGTCGAGCAGGGCGATCACCTCCTCGGCGGCCTCCTTGCTTTCCAGCAGGATATGGCGGGCGCGGATTTCCTGCTGCGCAGGGTTTTCCTCCAGGTAGGTGTCGTAGGCCTCCCGGACCTTGGCGTCGCTCACCCCCTCTTCGATCAGCTGGGACAGCAGCACCTCGCGCATGATGTCGGCCTTCAGCGCCTCGAGCCGCTCCTGAACGGCGTCGTCGTCGCCCAGGCCCTTCTCGGCGGCGGCCTTGTCGAGCAGCTTGTAGTCGACCAGACGCTCGACCAGGGCCGGGAAGATCAGTTCGAGCTGCGCCTGATACTGCGGCGGCAGCTCGGCGGCAGAAGCCATCACCTCGGAGCGAAGGATTTCCTCGCCGTCGACGATGGCGACCACCGGGTCTTCCTGTGCGCCGGCGTCTTCCTCCGCGGCGTCCTGGTTCTCGTCCTGGGCCGTCGCGGCAAGCGGCAACAGGGCCGTGCCTCCGAGCAGTCCCGCGAGGATCAGGGCCAGGCCCCAGGGACCGAGCCAGCGCTTCACATTCATCATCGTGCTCCTTCGCCCGCCGGGCGGGCCTTCGGGTGTCTCAGCAGCGGGCATCATGCAGATCGCCGCAAACGTTACAAGTGCAGCCTTTCCTGCAGGGCAAAAGCGGCATCTCTGTGACGCGGCTTTCGGCGCCCCGGAGCTAGCCGGAGCGGCGGCGCTACAGGGGCGGGTAACGTTGACAGAGCCCGCGGGCGGGCATATGTAGCGAAGCACTTGCTGCCTCTAGTCGCCGCACGGGAAATTGTGCCGGCCTGGCGGCCGCGCCAATTGAGGAATCTCATGCTCCAGTCCTTGGCCAAGCGGTTCTTCGGGTCCGCCAACGAACGCTATCTGAAGACGCTCCGCGGCGACATCCAGCAGATCAACGCCCTGGAAAGCGACTATGAGGCGCTGAGCGACGAAGCGCTGCGGGCCAAGACCGCCGAGTTCCGCGATCGTCTGGCCAAGGGCGAGAAGCTCGACAAGCTGCTGCAGGAGGCCTTTGCGATGGTCCGCGAGGCCGCCAAACGCACCCTGGGCCAGCGCCACTTCGACGTCCAGCTGGTCGGTGGCATCGTCCTGCACCGCGGCAAGATCGCCGAGATGAAGACCGGCGAAGGCAAGACCCTGGTGTCCACCCTGGCGGTCTATCTCAACGCCCTCGAAGGCAAGGGCGTCCACGTCGTCACGGTCAACGACTACCTGGCGCGCCGCGACGCCGCCTGGATGGGCGAGATCTACCGCTTCCTCGGCCTCACCGTCGGCTGCATCGTCCACGGCCTGACCGACATCCAGCGCCGCGAGGCCTATGCCTGCGACGTCACCTACGGCACCAACAACGAGTTCGGCTTCGACTACCTGCGCGACAACATGAAGTTCCGGCTCGACGACATGGTGCAGCGCGAATTCAACTTCTGCATCGTCGACGAGGTGGATTCCATCCTGATCGACGAGGCGCGCACGCCGCTGATCATCTCCGGTCCGGCTGAGGACTCCTCGGAACTCTACCTCTCCGTGAACAAACTGATCCCGAAGCTGACCGAGGAACACTACGAGAAGGACGAGAAGGCGCGCGCCGTCAGCCTCAACGACGCCGGGGTCGAGGCGATCGAGGGCCTGCTGCGCGAGGCCGACATGATGGAGGAGGGCTCGCTCTACGACATCGGCAACATCGCGGTGCTGCACCACGTCCAGCAGGCACTGCGCGCCCACGTGCTTTTCAACCGCGACACCGACTATGTAGTCAAGGACGACGCGGTGGTGATCGTCGACGAGTTCACCGGCCGGATGATGGAGGGGCGGCGCTACTCCGAGGGGTTGCACCAGGCCATCGAGGCCAAGGAAGGCGTCACCATCCAGCAGGAGAACCAGACCCTCGCCTCGATCACCTTCCAGAACTACTTCCGGCTCTATCCCAAGCTGGCCGGCATGACCGGCACGGCGATGACCGAGGCCGCCGAGTTCGACGAGATCTACGGCATCGAGCCGGTCGAGATTCCGACCAACGTACCGGTTTCGCGCCGCGACAGCGACGACGAGGTCTATCGCAGCGCCGAGGAGAAATACGACGCCATCGTGCTGCAGATCGAGGACTGCGTCGCCCGCAAGCAGCCGGTGCTGGTCGGCACGGTGTCGATCGAGAAGTCAGAGCACATCGCCGAGCTGCTGAAGCAGAAGAAGGTGCCGCACGAGGTGCTGAACGCGCGGCATCACGAGCGCGAGGCCTTCATCATCTCCCAGGCCGGCGCGCCGGCCTCGGTGACCATTGCCACCAACATGGCCGGCCGCGGCACCGACATCCAGCTCGGCGGCAACCTCGACATGCGGATCGCCCAGGAGACCGGGGAGATCGAGGACGAGGCCAAGCGCCAGGAGGCCATCGACAAGATCAAGGCCGAGATCCAGGCCAAGCGCGAGGTGGTGCTGGCCGCCGGCGGGCTCTTCGTGCTCGGCACCGAGCGCCACGAGAGCCGGCGCATCGACAACCAGCTGCGCGGCCGCTCCGGCCGCCAGGGCGACCCCGGCGCCTCCAAGTTCTTCCTCTCCCTCGACGACGACCTGATGCGGATCTTCGGGTCGGAGCGCATGGACTCCATGCTGCAGCGCCTCGGCCTGCAGAAGGGCGAGGCGATCGTCCACACCTGGGTCAACAAGGCGCTGGAGAAGGCGCAGCAGAAGGTCGAGGCGCGCAACTTCGAGATCCGCAAGAACCTGCTGCAGTACGACAACGTGATGAACGACCAGCGCAAGGTCATCTACGAGCAGCGCCGCGACCTGATGAAGACCTCGGACGTCAGCGACACCGTCGAGGAAATGCGCCAGGAGATCATCGAGAACCTGGTCGCCAAGTACATGCCCGGCGAGGCCTACCCGGAGCAGTGGGGGCTCGATTCCCTGCACGAGGAGTGCCGCCGGCTGCTCGGCCTCGACCTGCCGATCCACGACTGGGCCAAGGAGGAGGGCATCGCCGACCAGGAGGTGCTGGAGCGCATCCAGAAGGCCTCCAACGAGAAGATGGCGGCCAAGGCGGCCAACTTCGGGCCGGAGACCATGCGCGCCGCCGAGAAGGGCGTGCTGCTGAACGTGCTCGACCGGCAGTGGAAGGATCACCTGCTGTCCCTCGACCACCTGCGGCATGGCATCGGCCTGCGCGCCTACGGCCAGCGCAATCCGCTCAACGAGTACAAGAGCGAAGCCTTCAACCTGTTCAACGAGATGCTGGTGCATGTGCGCGAGGAGACCACCATGGTGCTCTCCCACGTCGAGATCCGGCAGCGCGACGCCGCGGAAGAGATCATTCCCCGCCGGGCGCCGCAGAAGATGCAGGAAACCCGCAGCGATCCGGCGCTGGCCGCCGGCGCCGCCGAAGGCCAGACCGCGAGCACCCCGGCCTCGGCCCCGCCGCCGCGCCCCGGCCACGCCCGTCAGGTGCCCCGCCCGCAGGGCGGTCCCGTCTCAGGGCCGGTCGCCAGCCCGGCTGCTGGCCAGGGCGGAGGCGCCGCCACAGCGGAGATCGACAAGACCGATCCCAGCACCTGGGGCAAGGTGCCGCGCAACGCCCCCTGCCCCTGCGGCTCCGGCAAGAAGTTCAAGCACTGCCACGGCAAGGCGTCTTAGCGCCAGAGGCGGTCCGGCGCCGGGACACAGGCTAGGCCGTGCTCTATTTCCTGTTCTTCTGGATCATCCCGGCGCTGGTGCTCTACGTCGTCTTCTACAAGTACGGCCATGTCCTGGCCCGCCGGGTCGGCCGCGCCTGGACCAACCGCATCTTCCTCGGCGCCTGCGTCACGATGGTGATCTTTCTGATCTACGTGACCTACATCCGGGGGGTGTAGAGCTAGGACTACTTAACCGCCGAATGCTAGGGCCCATACTGCTGTTGCTCAAGAGCCAGATCAACGGCGGCTTTCATTCCCGCGCAAGCGTTGCCTTCGCAGAAGTCAGACCAGTAACTGACCTTCTCATAGATCTCACCCCACTTTTCAACTTCAATGCCCACTCGCTCATCGAGCCTTTGATACACAAGAACGTACGCTCCCAATACATAGATATATCCATAGCTATAGTATAAGTCGAACGTATGCCTCCCAAACTCATTGTAGACATCGATGTAATCCACTAGAAGGCTTTCAAGTTTATGGCCTCGATCTTTGATTTGGACCGGTGTGAGAGTTCTATTATCAAAATCGAATAATGCATTGCCCGCCTCAACTAGCATCATATCGCTGATCGCGATGTGGCGTGGTATATACCGCCCCTCTCCTAGGTCAACTCTGCATTCGCGCCTAACGAAATCACGGGAGTGTTGTTGCCCCGTTTCGTTGTTGATCTTTATATCAAGCTCTGATGAAAGCTTATTCTGAAGTAGATAGACAATCTCCCGGTTAGCAATAGCTTGGCAGTTCTCTTGGATATTATCCGGGATTTTTTCATAGTAGTTTATGGGGTGCTGCAAGTACTGCTTTTCTACTTCATAATCATGGATGACAGCTCCCGCTATTGCGCCTGCGTAGTTCCAAACATCAGCGATACCCATCTGATCATGAACTGCAGTTCTGTACTTTAAGGACCTATATCCCGCAAACTGAAGGGCTTCAACAATACTTTCGCTACAGCTCCTAATTTGGGGAGATTCAACCGCAAGCCTACGTCCGCCAAAAATATACTTCCAGAAAATATCATAACGAAGATCGCACAGGGTCGTTTGGTGTATTTCATATACTATATCGCCAAAGTATGACCCAGATTGTCGCGGATTATTCTTTATAGTTTCCGTGTCTATCCATAACGAATAGACAAACAAATTTATATGTGACGCTAAAATCGACTCATTATTCCTGCCAGAGGGATTGGTGGGTTGATAGAAATCCGAATGGTAACTTAATTCACCGAATTCAAACTGGATAAACTCACGAAAATCTTGAAGGCCAAAGCCGTTCTCAACGCTACTAAAAGCGATAGCCACTTCATTCTTTTCCGAACTACTTGCAGCACCGATTCGAAGCGTCCGGTCACCCTCCGAAATGCTGATGGTAAATAATGGAAGATCGCCCTCTAGCCTGTCCATTGGGCTAAGCCAACCGAGTTTTAGATTGAATTCAGGATTTCCCCGTCGAGCGTGGTTCGCCGCCTCCATGACCAGTGTTTTGGTCTCTTCACTGCATCCCTCGCATTCAATACGTACGCTCACGTGATCAAGCAGAGTGCCATGGGATGCAAGAGCCGAAGTGGGGTACAGCACCGCCACAACGAGCGCGGCAAGGCCAATCGTTCTAACAAAAATTACCATAATTTATTTCTGCACGCTGCATGCTAAAAAGCAACCTAAGGCAATGCTGCGGCAGTTCTGGTGCCATGACAGGGCGTAATCAGCGCTGTGCTTCTTGAAGCTCGCACCGGTTCCTACCCCAGCCCCTTCTGGCCCATGTCGAGGTACTTCTGGCGGCGCTGCGCCTTGAGCGCGGAGCCCTCCTCGCGGCGCAGGGAGAGCAGCGCCTTTTCGATGGTGTCGCCGACCGCCCGGTAGGTCGCCTTGGGATCGCGGTGGGCGCCGCCCAGCGGTTCCTTGACGATGCCGTCGATGACGCCGAGCTTCTGCAGGTCCTCGGCGGTGAGGCGGAGCTGCTCGGCCGCCTCCTGGGCCTGGTCGCCGCTGCGCCAGAGGATCGAGGCGCAGCCTTCCGGCGAGATCACCGAGTAGATCGCGTGTTCCAGCATGAAGACCTTGTCGGCGGTGGCGATGGCGATGGCGCCGCCGGAGCCGCCCTCGCCGATCACCACGGAGATCACCGGCACCTCGAGCTTCAGGCAGACCTCGATGGAGCGGGCGATGGCCTCGGCCTGGCCGCGCTCCTCGGCGCCGATGCCGGGATAGGCGCCGGCGGTGTCGACCAGGGTGATGACCGGCAGGCCGAAGCGCCCGGCGAGCTGCATCAGCCGCTGCGCCTTGCGGTAGCCCTCGGGCCGGGTCATGCCGAAGTTGTGGGTCACCCGGCTGGTGGTGTCGCTGCCCTTCTCCTGCCCGATGAACAGACAGGAATAGCCGCGGAAGCGCCCCAGGCCGCCGATCAGCGCCTTGTCCTCGGCATAGGCGCGGTCGCCGGCCAGCGGCGTGAAGTCGGTGACCAGCTCGGCCATGTAGTCGGAGAAGTGCGGCCGCTCGGGATGGCGGGCGACCAGCGCCTTCTGCCAGGGCGTCAGCTTGCTGTAGGTGCTGGTGAGCAGCCGCTCGGCCTTGCCCTGGAGCTTGCTCACCTCCTCGGCGATGTTGATCTCATCGTCGTCGGAGAGGTGGCGCAGCTCCTCGATCTTGCCTTCGAGCTCGGCGATTGGCTTCTCGAAATCGAGAAAGTGCTTCATGAAGCGGGTCTTAGCATAGCCCTTCGTCCAGCGCGAGACTTGACGCGCGGAAATCTGCGGCTCAGGTTGCTTGCGTTCCTAGGGGAGTCAGATTTCTGGCTGAGAGGGAGCGCGGACCCCAGCATCCGCCAGTCCGACCCTTAGAACCTGATCCGGGTCATACCGGCGCGAGGGAAGGAACGGGCTTACGGGACACGGAGATATCCGCCGTCGGCCTCCTCGCGGTCATCACGAGGAGGTTCCATGTTCCGCGCCGTCATCCTAGCCGCCACCCTGCTTTTCGCCGCCGCGCCCGCCCAGGCGCAAGAGAACAAGCTCGTCCTGCTGCTCGACTGGTTCGTCAATCCCGACCACGCGCCGATCATCATCGCGCTGGAGAAGGGCTTTTTTGCCGAGGAAGGCCTGGAGATCGAGGTGATCGAACCGGCCGATCCCAACGACCCGCCGAAGCTGGTCGCCGCCGGACGGGCCGATCTCGCCGTGTCCTACCAGCCGCAGCTGCACATGCAGGCGGCCGCTGGCCTGCCGCTGACGCGCATCGCCACCCTGGTGGCGACGCCGCTCAACACCCTGCTGGCGCTGGCGGAGGGCCCGGTGCGCAGCCTCGCCGACCTCAAGGGCCGCAAGGTCGGCTACTCCGTCGGCGGCTTCGAGGACGCACTGCTCGCCGCGATGCTGAAGCAGGAGGGCATCGGCATCGACGAGGTCGAGCTGATCAACGTCAACTTCTCGCTCTCCCCGGCCCTGCTGTCGGGCCAGGTCGACGCGGTGATCGGCGCCTTCCGCAACTTCGAGCTCAACCAGCTCGAGCTGCACGGCGCCGCGGGGCGGCCTTTCTACGTCGAGGAGCACGGCGTGCCGGCCTACGACGAGCTGATCGTGATCGCCGGGCGCGAGCGCCTCGACGACCCGCGCCTGCCGGCCTTCCTGCGCGCCCTGGAGCGCGGCGTGCTCTACCTGATCAACCACCCGGAGGAGTCCTGGGAGCTCTTCGCCGGTTATCAGGACGGGCTGGACGACGAGCTCAACCGCCGCGCCTGGGCCGACACCCTGCCGCGCTTCGCCCTGCGCCCGGCGGCGCTGGACCAGGGCCGCTACCGCCGATTCGCGGAGTTTCTGGTCGCCCAGGGGGTGATCGAGTCGACCCCGCCCCTGGAAAGCTACGCCGTGGAGCTGGAATAGCGCGGCAAAAGCAAACGGCCGCGCCAAGCCGGCGCGGCCGCTCGCGGACGCTGAAGGCGAGACTTACTTCTTCTTCGCCGACTTCTTGGCTGGGGCCTTCTTGGCGGCGGCCTTGGCCGGAGCCTTCTTGGCCGGGGTCTTCTTCACGGCAGCCTTCTTCGGAGCCGCCTTCTTCGCCGGCGCCTTCTTGGTAGCAGCCTTGGAGGCAGCCGCCTTCTTCGCCGCCGGCTTGCGCACCGGAGCCTTCTTCTTCGCCGGCGCCTTCTTTGCCGGGCCGGCCTTCTTGCGGTCGGCCTTGGCGATGGCGGCGGACTTCTGAACCATCACCTCGGCCTGCTTGATCGAGGCGATGTCGATCAGCCGGCCGTCGAGGGTGACGGCGCCCTTGCCTTCCTTGGCCGCCTGCTTCATCGCGGCGATGATGCGCTTGGCCTTGTCGACCTCGGTCTTGGAGGGCGAGTTGATCTCGTTGGCGAGATCGATCTGGCTGGGGTGGATCGCCCACTTGCCCTCGCAGCCGAGCACCGCGGCGCGGTTCGCCTGGGCGCGGAAGCCGTCGGGATCGCCGATGTCGCCGAAGGGCCCATCCACCGGACGCAGGCCGTTGGCGCGGGCGGCGACCACCATGCGGGCGATGGCGTAGTGCCACATGTCGCCCCAGTGGTATTCGCGCGCGGCCTCGACGCCCTCGGGCTTGTCGGTCAGCACGCCGTAGAGCGCGTTGGGTCCGCCGATCACGGTGGTGCGCGCCTTGGTCGAGGCGGCGTAGTCGGCGACGCCGAAGTGCAGCGATTCGTTGCGCATCGAGGCGCCGGCAATCTCGTCGACGTTGGCCATGCCGAGCGCGGTCTCGATGATGATCTCGAAGCCGATCCGCTTCTTGCGATTCATCGCGTCCTCGACCTGGGTGACCAGCATGTCGACGGCGTAGATGTCGGCGGCGGTGCCGGCCTTGGGAATCATGATCAGGTCGAGCCGCTCGCCGGTCTGTTCGATCACATCGACCACGTCGCGGTACATGTAATGGGTGTCGAGGCCGTTGATCCGGACTGACAGGGTCTTGTCGCCCCAGTCGATCTCGTTGATCGCCTTGATGACGTTCTTACGGGCCTGAAGCTTGTCGTCCGGCGCCACGGCATCCTCGAGATCGAGAAAGACGACGTCGGCCGTGGACTGGGCGGCTTTCTCCAGGAAGCGGTAGCTGCTGCCGGGTACGGCAAGTTCACTGCGGTTGAGGCGCGCGGGCGCCTGTTCGACGAGGGTAAAGGACATACGGATTTCCCCTTGGCTTTAACGGTCAAATATATCAGTCGCGCAGGTATTAAGGCATGTAAAGCGCCGCATTCAACCGCGCCGTGAACCGGCGGTCCGCGGAGCAGGCCGCGCGGCGGCGGCTTTGCGCGCCAGCGGATGGTGCTCAGAGACCAGCGTCTTCAGCCTTTCGTTGAGAACATGGGTGTAGATCTGGGTGGTCGAGATGTCGGCGTGGCCGAGCATCTGCTGCACCGCGCGCAGGTCGGCGCCGTGGTCGAGCAGGTGGCTGGCGAAGGCGTGGCGCAGCACGTGGGGCGAGACCTTGGCGGGCGGCAGGCCGGCCTCGGCCGCCAGTTCCTTGAGCAGCTGCGCCACACGGTGCCGGGTCAGATGCCCGCCCTTGCCGCGCGACGGGAACAGCCAGGGAGAGTCCGCCCCGGTCTTGAGGAAGGCCTGGGGACGCAGCCCCCGGTAGTCGGCCAGGGCGGCGCGCGCGGCCTCGCCGAGCGGGATCATCCGCTCCTTGCCGCCCTTGCCGCGCACGATCAGCACCCGCGGGTCCCGCGCCACCGCCGACAGCGGCAGGGTGACCAGTTCGGAGATACGCAGGCCGGTAGCGTAGAGCACCTCGATCAGGGCCCGCAGCCGCACCCCGTCGGCGCCCTTGCGCTCCCGCGCGGCGGCGAGCAGCGCTTCGACTTCCCGCTCGTTCAGCACCTTGGGCAGGCTGCGGCCCTGGCGCGGCGAATCGATCGCCGTGGCGGGGTTGTCGCCACGCAGGCCCTCGGCATAGAGAAAGCGATAGAACTGGCGCAGCGCCGACAGCCGCCGCGCCAGGGTGCGCGCCGCCAGGCCGCTGGCCGAGAGCTTCGCCAGGTAGGCGCGGATCGCCTCGCTCCCGGCTTCCTCGACCGGACAGCCGCCGAGGGTGGCGGAAAAGTCGCGCAGATCCCGCCTGTAGGCCTCCAGGGTATTGAGCGCCGCGCCGCGCTCGGCGGCCAGCATCTCCAGGAAGCTTTCGATATGCCGGGACAGCGGCGCCGGCGCGCAGGGGGTCCGCTCGCCGCCGGGCACCGCCGACACCATCACAGGCCGCTGGCGGCAGCGGCCTCCATGGCCAGCAGACGCGCCTCGTAGCCGAGGTTGGCGTCGTCCAGCGCACCGAGCACCTCGCCCAGGGTCTGGGGCGACAGATCCTGCGCGCCGCCGCCGTTCAGGACCAGCAGCGACAGCAGTACCGTCTCGCCGAGACGACCGGCCCGGCCGGCCTCGCGCAGGGAGAAGAGGCGCCGTGCGTCGGCGCGGCTGGCGCCGGCCTGGGAGCCGCCGTCGGTAGCGGAGGCGGAAGCGCCATGAACCTGCGCCGTTTCGCCGCCCATCGGCAGCACGGTCTGCTCGCCCAGGGCAGTGAGGGCATTGGCGACCAGGATTTCCTGGCGCCGCGCGTCCTCGCCCTGCAGAGCTTGGCGCGCCCGCCTCCAGGTCGCATCGTCGAGGCCGTTGCGCGCCGGATCGAAGCCGGCGAGGCGGGCATAGGGCCAGAGCGTGGTCAGCGGACTGCCGCCGTCGCGGCCGCCCTGATATTCGGTGCGGGCGAGGTCGAGCCAGGCGCCACCGCGCTCGAACTGCCCGGCCAGAAACAGCGCCCGCCCGGCCTCGCCGGAAAACCAGACCAGCTGCTGGCTCGGCGCCATTTCGCGCAGCAGCGGCAGCGCCGCGCGCGCCGCCGCGCGGTAAAGCGTCTCGCGCCGCGCATGGTCGAACAGCGCCGCCAGGGCATCGGCCTGGAGGCGCGGCTCCCCGGCACGGCTGGCCGCCTGGAACAGCAGCGCCCGGCTGCGCGGCCCCGGCTCGCTCTTGGCCAGCGAGGGCGCATTGTCGAGCTCCAGCGGGGTGAAGGTAAAGCCGCGGTAGAGCTCGGCCAGCTCGCCGCCCGGCAGCACGCCCATGTGGGCCGCGACCTCGCCGACCCGGACCCTGGATTCGATGTCCAGGTTCCCGGTCCGCGCCAGCGCCGCGAGCATCGCCGGCTTGGCATCCTGCAGCGAGGCCAGCGAGAGGTTCTCCCCGAGATGACTGAGCATCGCCAGCTTCAGCGGCGTCAGGGTCTCCAAGCGCGGCGGGCCACCGTAGCCGGCCATCGCCTCGGCCAGGGCGATGAAGCCGGCCTCGCCGTCGCCCTGCTCGCGCAGCAGGTCGAGACCGAGCATGGCGCCCGCCTCGTCGCCGTTGGCGAGCTGGCAGGCGATCGCCGCCTCGTTCCAGTAGAGGTCGTCAGGGTAGAGCTGGATGCCGGTGCTGGCGGCCTGGCAGGCGGACTGGAAATCCTGCCGCAGGAAGCCGCCGTCGGCGCGGGCACGCAGGACCATGCCCTGCTGCTCGCCCTGGGGGACCAGGCGCAGCAGCTTCTCCAGGCCCTCCAGCTCGCCGAGCGCCAGCAGGCGTTCGGCGCGCAGCGCCAGAAGGCTCTCGCGCCGCTCGCCGATACCCTGCTGCACCGGCGCCCGGGCGGAGGTCAGCAGCAGACGGCGCGCGAGATCGCGGGCAACCGGCGAATTCAGGTACTCGGAGATCTCGGGAATTTCCTGGACCACCAGGCTGCGCGGCGTGCCTTGCCACATCTCGGGACCGAGCCCGCCTTCGATGGGCTCCAGCACGCCCAGGGCGTCGTGCTCCGGCGCGCCGAGAGAGTCGACCTGGATTCCTGTGACCTCCGAACGCGGCGCCGTGGAGGAATTGCGCTCGCCCGGCGTCGAGTTTTCCGGTGGCAGCAGCTGCGTCGGGGCGCCCAGGGGTTCGGACTCGATGCCGTCCCGGTTCTGCGTCGTCTGCGCCTGGCCCGGGCCGCTCAGCAGCAGCGCCAGCGGCAGCGCGGCGAGCAGCGCTTTACTGCGGGAAACGGTCATCGGGCAGCTCCCGCACGATCTCTTTGGTCGGGGCCGGGATCTCCACCATCAGGAGCGCGGCGGCGCCCACGGCGACGATCGCGATCAGTCCGGCGAAGAGTATTGCGCTGATTTTCCCCACGGTGTGCGTTGTTCCCTGTTCGCTGTTGCTGCGCTACACCTGTCTCGAAACCGGCAAGGCTTTTCCGGCGACGCCGGTCAAGCCTTGCCCTAAACAGGCGGAATTATGGTAGATTTCCACTATGGCGACTTTGCGGCAGTTTAGGTGCGCAGAGGCGCCGGATGCAACGCCGCCCGGCAGCGGGCGGCACCGTTATTTAGAGAGTGAAGCTCAGCCCATGCCCCGCCGCGGGCCAGATATACCCTCCCACAACATCGTGCTGGTTGGCCTGATGGGCGCCGGAAAGAGCTGCATCGGCCGCAAGCTCGCGGCGCGCCTGAGGCTGCCCTTCGTCGATGCCGACGCGGAGATCGAGAAGGCGGCCGGCTGCAGCATCTCCGAGATCTTCGAGCGTCACGGCGAGCAGGCCTTCCGCGAAGGCGAGCGCCGGGTGATCGCCCGGCTGCTGGAGGACGGCCCCAAGGTGGTCGCCACCGGCGGCGGCGCCTACATGGACCCGGACACCCGGGCGGCGATCGCGCAGGCCGCGGTCTCGGTCTGGCTGCGCGCCGACCTCGAGCTGCTGGTCCGCCGCACCTCCCGGCGCAACACCCGCCCGCTACTGCGCAGCGGCGACCCCCGGGAGATCCTGTCCCGGCTGATCGACGAGCGCTATCCGCTCTATGCCAAGGCCGACATCACCGTGGACAGCGCCGACGCGCCGCCGGAGAAGACCGTGCAGCGGGTGATCGACGCCCTCGAGGCGCGCGGCCGCGAAACCACCCGCCAGGGAGCCGTAGGATGAGCACAGCCCTGCGGGACAGCGAAAAGAAGCTGAGCGTCGCGCTCGGCAAGCGTGCCTACGACATCGTTATCGGCGAGGAGCTGATCCCGCGCGCCGGACAGTGGATCGCGCCGCTGCTGAAGACGCCGCGCGCCCTGATCGTCACCGACGAGAACGTGGCGGAGCTGCACCTCGAAGCGCTGGAGCGTGCCCTGGAGACCGCGGGCATCGCCTGCGAGGCCTTCGTCCTACCAGCTGGCGAGAACAGCAAGGACTTCGAGCATCTCGCCGATCTCTGCAGCCGCCTGCTGCTCGCCGGGCTGGAGCGCGGCGCCACGCTGATCGCGCTGGGCGGCGGGGTGATCGGCGACCTCACCGGTTTCGCCGCGGCGGTGCTGCTGCGCGGTCTGGATTTCATCCAGATCCCCACCACTCTGCTGGCCCAGGTCGACTCCTCGGTCGGCGGCAAGACCGGCATCAACACACCGGAAGGCAAGAACCTGGTCGGCGCCTTCCACCAGCCGCGCCTGGTGCTGGCCGACACCACGGCGCTGACCACCCTGCCCCGGCGCCAGCTTCTCGCCGGCTATGCCGAGGTGGTGAAGTACGGCGCCATCGGCGACGCCGGATTCTTCACCTGGCTGGAATCCCACGGCGCCGACCTGATCGACGGAGACCCGGCGCTACTGGCCCGCGCGGTCGAGGTCTCCTGCGCCGCCAAGGCGGACATCGTCGCCGCCGACGAGCGCGAGGCCGGGGTGCGGGCGTTGCTGAACCTCGGCCACACCTTCGGCCACGCCCTGGAGGCCGAGTGCGGCTACGGCGGCGAATTGCTGCACGGCGAGGCAGTCGCCATCGGTATGGTCATGGCCTTCGAGCTTTCGGTCCAGCTCGGCCTCTGCCCGGCCGAGGACGCCGCCCGGCTGCGCCGCCACCTGGCCGCCGTCGGCCTGCCGACCGGGCTGGAGGCGCTGCCCGGCCGGGTCTGGACTCCGGCGCGGCTGCTCGGCCACATGTCCAAGGACAAGAAGGTCGAGCGGGGCCGCATCGCCTTCATCCTTGCCCGCGGCATCGGCGAGGCCTTCGTCGCACGCGATGTCGAGCTCGATGAAGTCAAGGCGCTGCTGAGCCGCGCCGCGGCGGCCTAGACGGACAGACCCATGGATCTCGAAGCTCTGCTTTCAATCTTCGCCGTCGCCGTACTGCTATTTCTCTCCGGCTTCTTTTCCGGCAGCGAGACCTCGCTGACCGCGGCCTCGCGGCCGCGGATGCACAATCTGGAGCAGCAGGGCAACGCGCGCGCCGGTATGGTCAACCGCCTGTGGAGCCGCAAGGAGCGGCTGATCGGCGCCATCTTGCTGGGCAACAACCTGGTCAACATCATGGCCTCGGCGATCGCCACCGGGGTGCTGATCCGCTACTTCGGCGACACCGGCGTGCTCTACGCCACGGTGATCATGACCGCGCTGGTGCTGATCTTCGCGGAGGTGCTGCCCAAGACCTACGCCCTGCACAACACCGACCGCATGGCGCTGGCGGTGGCCCCGATCATGCGCGTCGTGACCCTGGCCTTCTCGCCGGTCAGCCAATCCGTCGAGGTGATCGTGCGGCTGACGCTGCGCGCTTTCGGCGTGCGCATCGATCGGCCCTATGCCGGCGACAGCGAGGAGGAGCTGCGCGGCGCCATCGACCTGCACAGCGGCGACGCCGAAGCCAGGCACGAGCGGCACATGCTGCGCTCGATCCTCGACCTCGACGAGCTGGTGGTCGAGGAGATCATGGTCCACCGCCGCAACGTCGTCGCCATCGACGCCGAGCTGCCGCCGAAGCGGATCGTCGAGGAGGTGCTGGCCAGCCCCTATACCCGCCTGCCGCTGTGGCGCGGCGAGTCCGACAACATCATCGGCGTGCTGCACGCCAAGGCGCTGCTGCGCAGCGTCCAGGCCTCCCAAGGCGATCTCGACAAGCTGGATATCGCGGCGATCGCCAACCCGCCCTGGTTCATCCCGGAGTCGACCGATCTCTTCTCCCAGCTGCACGCCTTCCGCGAGCGCCAGGAGCACTTCGCCTTCGTCATCGACGAGTACGGCGAGATGCTCGGCATCGTCACCCTGGAGGACATCCTCGAGGAGATCGTCGGCGAGATCGAGGACGAGCACGACGTCGCCGTGGAGGGCGTCGACCGGCTCAAGGACGGCTCGGCCATCGTCTCCGGCGACGTCACCCTGCGCGACATCAACCGGCGCTGCGACTGGAAACTGCCCGACGAGGAGGCCTCGACCGTCGCCGGCCTGGTGCTCTACGAGGCGCGGCGTATTCCGGACGTCGGCCAGGTCTTCACCTTCCACGGCTACCGCTTCGAGATCCTCGGCCGCGAGCGCAACCGCATCACCTTGGTCAAGGTCGCGCGGCTGAGCGACGAGCCCCCGGAGCTGATCGACGAGGAGGCCGCGGAAACCGCGGCCGGGTAGAGAGGCCTCGGCCTGACCGGCTTCGCTTGCCGCACCGGCGAGGCTCTGTCATGATTTCAACTGGAAATGGCCCATTCCCTCGCCTGTAGCGGAGGCCAGCATGCAGCGGCGCATCGTTCCCGATATCGTTGAGAATCAAGATATTCGCACGCTCGCGCCCGGCGACAAGGTGCGCGCGGCCGTGGATCTGATGGTGGAAAAGCACATCGGCGCCGTGCTGATCTCCGAGGGCGGCAAGCTTATCGGCATCTTCACCGAGCGCGACCTGCTGACCCGCGTTGTCGCCAAGGGGCAGGATCCCGACGCCACCCTGCTGTCCGAGGTGATGACCCGCAAGCCCGACTGCCTGAAGCCCGACGACATGGCGAGCGATGCGCTCGGCCGGATGAACAAGAAGGGCTACCGCCACCTGCCGGTGCTCGACGGCGAGACTCTGGTCGGCATCGTTTCGATCCGCGACCTCTACTCCGCGGTCAAGCGCGAGCTGGAGGAAGACGTCGAGCAGCGCGAGGCCTATATCCACGGCGGCGGCTACGGCACCGGCTGAGCGTACTCTCAGCCAAGCCGCTTGACGGCTCCCCGCCCAGCGCCCCATATCCTTGGTTTTTCACGCAACTCTGAGGGAGCGCGCCATGCCGCTGTCGCCGCCCGCCGCGCGCGAGGCCATCCACAAACGGACCTACGATTTCAACGGGTACCGCCGGGAAGACGGGCTGTGGGACATCGAAGGCCGAATCCGCGACAGCAAGACCTATAGCTTCGAAAACGACCACCGCGGCTCGGTCGAAGCCGGCGATGCGATCCACGAGATGGAAGTGCGCCTGACCCTCGACGACGGCTTCGAAGTGGTCGCCGCCGAGGCGGCGACCCATCATGCGCCCTATGGCCTCTGCCCGGCGGTCACCCCGAACTTCGCCAAGCTTACCGGACTGAAGGTCGGGCCCGGCTGGCGCGAGTCGGTGCGCCGGCGGGTCGGCGGCGTCGAGGGCTGCACCCATATCGTCGAGATGGTCTTCAACATGGCGACCGTCGCCTATCAGACCATGGTGCCGATCCTGGCGCGCGAGCGCAGCAGCAACCGGCCGGGCGACGTTACGGGCAAGAAACCGGCGCTGCTCAACAGCTGCCATGTCTTCGCCAGCGACGGCGAGGTCGCGCGGGAGAGCTGGCCGCAGTTCTATACCGGCGACAAGCCGCTACCGAAAACGCCGCAAGGCAAAGGGTAGCTCAGCCGTCCTCGCCCGGGGCCAGCACCTTGAGCTGCAGGGCATGGACGCTGCTCGCCAGCTCCGCCTTCAGCTCGGCGTAGACCAGCCGCTGGCGGTCGACCCTGCCGAGCCCCTCGAAACGCGGCGAGACCAGCTCGACCCGGAAGTGGGTTTCGCCCTCGGGCCGCGCGCCGGCATGGCCGCGGTGCTGGTGGGAATCGTCGAACACGGCGATCCGCGTCGGCGCAAAGGCCGCGGTCAGCTTGCTTTCGATCTGCTCCGCCATGGACATGCGGCTCTTTCCTCCCTGGCTTTGGCGTAGGCCCTCTCCCCTGATATGGTCGCGGCCCGGGCTTCGCAATAGCCCCGTCCCGAACGACCCCGTTCCCGCCAACCCCGGACCCGGCCCGCCGTGCATCCCGAAAGCTCAAGCCGCGCATACCTTCTGATGGCCGCGATCATCCTGTTATGGGGCGTGAACTGGCCGGTAATGAAGTTCGGCCTGACCATGATCACGCCCTTCTGGTTCGGCGTCGCGCGGCTGGGACTCGGAGCGCTGACGCTGTTCCTCGTCCTGGCCCTGACGCGCAAACTCATCCTGCCGCCGCGCGGCGATTGGCCGGTGGTGGTCAGCGTCGGTATATTCCAGATGACCTCCTTCATGGTGCTGGTCAATCTCGGCCTGGTCAGCGTCGGCGCCGGGCGTTCGGCGGTGCTCGCCTACACCACGCCGCTCTGGGTCGCGCCGGCCGCGGTGCTGCTGTTCAAGGAAAGGGTGACCCCGCTCAAGCTCGCCGGTCTGGTCTGCGGCCTGGCCGGGATCGCCCTGCTGTTCAATCCGCTGACCTTCGACTGGAACCGGCGGGAAACCGTGATCGGCAATGCCATCCTGATGCTGGCCGCGCTCTCCTGGGCCGGCGCCATCCTGCACATCCGCCGCCACAAGTGGCAGGCGACGCCGTTGCAGCTCACCCCCTGGCAGATGCTGCTCGCCCTGCCGATCCTGGTCGCTCTGGCGCTGATCTTCGAGGACGCCGGGGCGATCCGCTTCGAACCCGAGCTGATCGCGGTGCTGGTCTACAACGGCCCCCTGGCCACGGCTTTCTGCTTCTGGGCCGCGGTCACGGTGTCGCGCGCCCTGCCCTCGATCCACACCTCGCTCGGCTTCCTCGGCGTGCCGGCGGTCGGCGTGATCTCCTCGGCCTGGGTGCTCGGCGAGGCCGTCGGCCTCGACCTGATCGGCGGCGGCTTCGCGGTGCTCGCCGGGCTGGTCCTGGTCACCCTGGCCGACCGCCCCGCTGAGACGCGAGCCGGCGAAACAAACAAAGGGCGGAGCGCCGCGCAGGGCTGATATTCGAGCTCTGCGTCTTGCCTCGCCCCCGGCGCACTTCCATACTTGGGGCATGGCACGCCAGACACCCGATGCGATCCAGCGGCCCTTTCAGCAAGCGCGCGACCCGCAGACGCGCTGCTGCGAGTGGCCGGGCTGCGAGGAGGACGCGGAACACCGCGCGCCGCAGTCGCGCGACCGGCTGCAGGAGTACCGCTGGTTCTGCCTGGAGCACGTGCGCGAGTACAACAAGTCCTGGAACTACTACGCCGGCATGAGCGAGGCCGAGATCGACCGCCTCAACCGCATGGACACCATCTGGCAGCGCCCGACCTGGCGCCTGGGCAGCGGCCCGACGCTCCGGCGCAACGGCGAGTCCGCCTTCAAGGACGACTTCGGCTTCTTCCGCGAGGATGCCGAGGACAACGCCCGCGGACGCCAGCGCGGCCCGCAGGGGCAGAACAGCGAGGAAGGCCGGGCTCTGGCCGCGCTGGGGCTTGAACAACCGGTCGCCTTTGCCGAGATAAAAGTCCGTTACAAAGAGTTGGTGAAACTGCTACATCCCGACACCAACGGCGGTCGTCCCGAGGACGAGGAACGCCTGAAACTGATCAATCAGGCCTACGCCACCCTGCGCAGCCTCCACGCTTGAGAATGCGCCGTCCGCACAACAGATAGAGTCCAGCAGAGCGAAAGCAGCAACCATGGCCGCAAGCACCGAAACCCCCGAGCAGAACGCCCCTGTCATGCCCACAGGCGGGCCGGACATCGAGATTTCCGTGCGCCAGACCTTCGGCATCGACAGCGACATGCAGGTGCCGGCCTTCTCGGCCACCAGCGACTACGTCCCCGACATGGACGAGACCTACCGCTTCGACCGGGAGACCACGCTCGCGATCCTGGCCGGCTTCGCCTACAACCGCCGGGTCATCATCCAGGGCTATCACGGCACCGGCAAGTCGACCCATATCGAGCAGGTCGCCGCCCGGCTCAACTGGCCCTGCATCCGCATCAACCTGGACAGCCACATCAGCCGCATCGATCTGATCGGCAAGGACGCCATCGTGCTGAAGGACGGCCAGCAGGTGACCGAGTTCCGCGAGGGGCTGCTGCCCTGGGCGCTGCATCACCCCTGCGCGCTGGTGTTCGACGAGTACGACGCCGGGCGCGCCGACGTGATGTTCGTGATCCAGCGGGTGCTGGAGGTCGAGGGCAAGCTGACCCTGCTCGATCAGAACAAGGTGATCCGCCCGCATCCGGCCTTCCGCCTCTTCGCCACGGCCAACACCGTCGGCCTCGGCGACACCACCGGGCTCTACCACGGCACCCAGCAGATCAACCAGGGTCAGATGGACCGCTGGAACATCGTCGCCACGCTGAACTACCTGCCGCACGACGAGGAGGTCGATATCGTCCTGGCCAAGGCCCCGGACTACGACACCAAGGAAGGCCGCGAAACCGTCTCCGCCATGGTCGCGCTGGCCGACCTCAGCCGCCAGGGCTTCGTCAACGGCGACATCTCGACGGTGATGAGCCCGCGCACGGTGATGACCTGGGCCCAGAACGCCCGGATCTTCAACGACATCGGCTTCGCCTTCCGGGTCACCTTCCTCAACAAGTGCGACGAGATCGAGCGTCCGACCGTGGCCGAGTACTACCAGCGCGCCTTCGGCAGCGAGCTTGCGGAAACCGGCGTCAAGGCGACGCTGGTTTAGGCCACAGCGCGCCGCCATGAGCCAAGCGGACTCCCCTCTCGAGGCCTTCAAGCGGGCGACCGAAGCGACGCTTCGCGCGATCGCCCGGCGCGACGACCTCAACGCCAGTTTCACCAGCGCTCCCCAGGGCCTGGTCGGCAAGGAGGTCAAGCTGCCGCTGATCCACCGCGACCTGCCGGCCGCGGAAGCCGCGCTGGTGCGCGGCGAGGCGGACTCCGTCGCCCTGCGGCTGCGCCATCACGACGACGGCCTGCACGCCAAGCAGCGTCCGCGCAGCCAGGAGGCGCGCGACATCTTCGACGCCGTCGAGCAGGCGCGCTGCGAGGCGCTCGGCATGAAGCGGATGACCGGCTGCAGTCTCAATCTCGATGCGGCGCGCGAGGAGCGCTACAAGGCCCGCGGCTACGCCCGCGCCGCCAACAGCGAGGATGTGCCGCTGGCCGAGGTGCTCGGCCTGCTCGCCCGCGAGTCGATGAGCGGACATAGCCCCAGCCCCTGCGCCAAGCACATGATCGACGTCTGGCGCCCGCTGCTCGACGCCAAGGTGCTGCAGGACCTCAAGGAACTGCAGCGGCATTCCGGCGACCAGACCGCCTTCGCCGAGGCGGTCCGCGAGCTGCTCGGCCATCTCGATCTCGACTTCTCCGAGGAGGAGGATCTGAGCGAGGAGGACTCCCAGAGCGACGAGGATCAGGAGGGGGAGATGGACCCCTCCGAGATGAAGGGCGAAGGCGGCGAGAAGGATTCCTCGGAAGCGCGCAGCAGCGAGGACGGCGAGCAGAGCGACGCTGGCGAGGCCGACGCCAGCGACGAGGAGGCCGCCGACAGCGAAGGCGAGATGATGGCCGGCGCCAGCGACGAGGAGCCCGGCCGGCCCGGCAGCCGCCCGATGTTCGACGACCGGCGCAACTGGTTCGACGAGGACGCTTACCACGCCTACAGCCGCGACTACGACGAGGTGATCGAGGCCGAGGAGCTCTGCGACCCCGAGGAGCTGACCCGCCTGCGGCAGATGCTCGACCAGCAGCTCGCACATCTGCAGGGGGTGATCGCCCGCCTCGCCAACCGCCTGCAGCGCCGCCTGCTGGCCAAGCAGACCCGCTCCTGGGATTTCAATCTCGAGGAAGGGATGCTGGACACCGCGCGGCTGGCGCGGATCATCGCCAATCCGACCCACTCGCTGTCCTACAAGCAGGAGAAGGACACCGATTTCCGCGACACCGTGGTCAGCCTGCTGATCGACAACTCGGGCTCGATGCGCGGCCGGCCGATCTCGGTGGCGGCGATGAGCGCCGATATCCTGGCCCGTACCCTGGAGCGCTGCGGCGTCAAGGTCGAGATCCTCGGCTTCACCACCCGGATGTGGAAAGGCGGCCAGTCGCGCGAGAAGTGGATCGCCAACGGCAAGCCGGCCAATCCCGGACGCCTCAACGACCTGCGCCACATCGTCTACAAGTCTGCAGACATGCCCTGGCGGCGGGCGCGCAAGAACCTCGGCCTGATGCTGCGCGAGGGCATCCTCAAGGAGAATATCGACGGCGAGGCCCTGCTCTGGGCGCACAACCGGCTGCTGGCGCGCAGCGAGCAGCGGCGCATCCTGATGGTGATCTCCGACGGCGCGCCGGTCGACGACTCGACCCTCTCGGTCAATCCCGGCAACTACCTGGAACGCCATCTGCGCCAGGTGATCGAATACGTCGAGACCCGCTCGCCGGTCGAGCTGCTGGCGATCGGCATCGGCCACGACGTGACTCGCTACTACCGCCGCGCGGTGACCATCGTCGACGCCGAGCAGCTCGGCGGCACGATGCTCGACAAGCTGACCGAGCTGTTCGACGAAGACGAACAGAACAGCGGCGGCCGCCGCCGCCAGCGGCGCCGCGCCGCCGGTTAGCTCAGGGCTTCGCCTCGTCTAGGCAGAGGTCGCCTCGATAGCTTCATCTTCGCTGCGTTCCATAGCCAGACAGTCGTCGCCGGGGAGGGCCGGAAACTGCATCGTGCGAGGCGTCTGCCGTTCGGCGGCGGAATCTTTATACGCAAGCGAAAGGCCCGCATCGAGATCGAGCGCGAATTCCAAGTCGCTTGGCTCCACCACCAGAACTTCGGAAATGCTCCGGCTGTCCGGTCTGGCTGGAATGTGTATGAAAGTCCGAACCCGCCGATAGGAGGTGAAGGAGAGGCCTTCCAAGCGTTCTTCATCGGTTTCTACGGTGTATTCGCCTGCCGGTTGCGGATCGTTGTGCGCACCGAGGGAAAAGGGATTATTGAAGGTAACGCTTGTCATGATCGTTCGGATTGCCATTCCTCGTCCCCAGTAAATAGGCTGTTTTCCTAGCAGCCGGCTTGGCCGGCATCGAAGCATGCGCCACTCTGGGCGAAGCCCGTTGCAGAGGCGCCGGAAGCGGTTCGGACGCGCGCGTCAGCGTCGGCGGACCGAGTTGCCGCCATCGAGTATTCCTGTAATCAGCGCCACCACGGCCTCATGCATCTCCATATTTCCGTCCCCGGCAGGCGAATTGTTATGTGAGGCCGCGGCGTCCTGCAGAATTCCGACGACTTCATGTTCCGGCAGGATTCCGCGATCCGTGAGACACAGGAGCAGCGATTCGCAGATGGAAAGCGCGGCGGCCCCAGATACATCGGACGTTGCAATTGTCACTAGAATTTCCCTTCCTGACGGAGGCGTGTACTTGAATTTCAGATATCGTGATTTCCGATATTCGCAGAAATCGTGTAGAGTGAATTAACTCACGTTAGTATCGACGAAGTAATATTCCGAATAATCGAGAGAAAATTTACTTCCGCACCGGCGCAGCGTCGATGAGCTTTACACACGAGGATTTTGTATGAACGACTCGGCCATTCCCCTGATCCGTAAGCTAACCGCTTTCGCTGCCCTCTCCGATGCCGAAAAGTCTGCGATCGGGGAGTTGCATCGGCGCCGACGAACTTTCGACAAAGGACAAACTTTGGTCAGCGAAGGTCAGATCGAGCAGAGAGCCTTCGTGCTCGCGGCGGGGTGGGTCTGCTCGTATAAGATCCTGCCTGCCGGAACGCGTCAGATCGTCGATTTCCAGATTCCTGGCGACTTTCTGGGGCTGCGCAGCGTTCTTTTCCGTACCGCGGACCACAATATCGAGGCTGTTACGAAAGTCGAAGCGTCGGAGATCCTGGCAAGCGATCTGATAGAATCCTTCAGGAGCTATCCACGTCTTGCAACCGCGGTACTTTGGGCCGCTTCGCGCGACGAGGCGATGGTTGTGGAGCATCTTGTCGACCTTGGCCGACGCAACGCACTTGAGCGGACAGCGCACTTTCTGCTCGAGCTTGGCGTACGGTTGCAGCTTGTCGGCATGGCGACCAAGGCAGGCTATTCCTGTCCATTGTCGCAATACCTGCTGGCCGATGCATTGGGGCTGAGCGCCATACACGTGAACCGCGTCCTTCGCCAGTTGCGGGAGATGGGGCTTGTGGAATTTCATCAGAGCAAGGTCGTTTTCGATGACTACGACGGTCTTGTCGAACTCGCCGGGTTCGAGTCGGCCTATCTCGACCAGCCCGAACCCATACTGGTGTAAACGAACCGCGGCGTCTTAGCGGTCACCGTATTTCCAGCTGCATGCATCGGATAGTCCGCCCGGCGGACCCGGCGTGCCGCCGGCAGGGAGCTGCTCGGTGACGGCAAGCTGGCTTGCGCGCGCCCCTTGCCCGCGAAGCGGCTTCTGTTCGATACCCCGGACAGTTTATTCCAGAAATCATGACGCAGGTTAGCGTCGGATCCTGCTTTGCAGGATACTATTCACGCGAACTCTTTACTTAATATAATCCTGAATAGGAACAAACGAGATGTACTCTTTATCGCGAGTTGTGCATGCCAATAATTTATACTCTATCGGACTGGCCGCCTTCTGTTTGGCCCTGCTGATGCTTGTCAGCGGTTGCGGCAATAGCACGGGAGATCGCGCCGTAAGCGGCGCGGGAATCGGCGCCGGCGTCGGCGCCGTGGGTGGTCTGATGGTCGGCGCACCGCTCCAAGGCGCGCTGATCGGCGGCGCGGTCGGTGCCGGCACCGGCGCGCTTACCGATGAGAGTCAGATCAATCTCGGCTGGCCCATCTGGAAATAGTCCTCTCGCGGTAACAACAATTCAGCGGACGATGGAGATAACGATGTCAAATTCCACGAAGATTATTAAAACGCTCGTCGCTGTCCTGGCACTATCGGCGATCGTCGGCTGCGCCAGGATGGACTCGCCCTCACAGCAATCGCGCGCGGCAAGCGACGCCGAGCTGGCCGGGGCCTGGTATCAGATTTACTTCGACACCAGCAGCGCCACCGTCAATCCACGGGGCCAACTGGTCATCGACAACGCCGCAAACATCGCCATGAATGCCGGGCCGACCCGGGTGACCGTGATCGGCCGAACGGACCGCGTCGGCTCCGCCCCGGACAATCTGGCCCTCGCGCATCAGCGGGCGAACGCGGTGCGCGATGCACTGATCGCCGCGGGAGTGCCCTCTGCCGAGATCGATACGAGCTGGTCGGGCGAGAGCAATCAAGCCGTCAGCACTGCGAACGACGCAGACGAACCGCGGAACAGAGTCGTCGACGTTACCGTCGTGCAGCAGCCGCGCTGATTGCGCTTCGAAGCGGACAATAGCCGGCCGTGCAAGCGCAAAGCACGGCCGGCTCAACGACGATTTTCATGGGAAACGATGCAATGCGATACGCAGCCCTTCTTCGAAGCGGTGTTGTGGCCCTCGCCCTGGTGATGGGCGTTGCCGGCTGCACCGTCTTTTCCGGCCAGGAAACGACCGGTGAGTACATCGACGACGCCACGATAACGACCAAGGTCAAGGCGTCGATCATCGACCAAATGGGGTTGCAGGGGATCGGCGTGGAGACGATGCAGAATGTCGTTCAATTGAGCGGCTTCGTCGAATCGGAGGCAATCAAAGCCGAGGCAGGCCAGATTGCGCTCAGCATCTCTGGAGTCAGGGGCGTACGGAACGACCTCGTAGTTCGATAAGAACCCAAAGGCATGCCGGCACAAAGACGCGCGTTGTGGCAAGATCCATCTAGGACAGCAGTTTCATCTATCGCGCCATAGGGGGCTTTCAGCAGGGTGAGAAAAACTGCCGCAGGCTAATTCAGGTTAGTGTTTTGGCCTAGGGTGAATGCCAGGATTACGCCTGTCGATAGCTCCTCTTCTCCCCCATGTGAGCTATCGGCGGTGCTTCCGGGGCTCCCTGGCTCCGAACTGGGTTCACTTGGCAACCCAGGCATCTCTCGGATGTGAAGCTGAACATGCAAGATCGCCGGGATCCGCTCGGATCCCGGCGATTGCATGCGCCCTCTGAGCCAGGCCGAAAGGCAAAGCCGGGATCCGAGCGGCAACTAAATTTCCTGTCGAAAAATAATTCTTAGAAAGCTGCTGCGCGTTAGTGCCGACGGCAGCCTACCCAGTAGAATGATTTCAACAAATTCTTCCAACTCTTACAAAAGGTAAAGAAGGCCGATGTCTCTACGGCCTCTTTATTCCTCGCAGTTGCGACAAAAAGCCGACCGGAGAATCCTCTCACGGCATGGCGATGTCTTAAGAGACGAAAGAGAAATATTATGATTAGGAAGCTCACAATCGCTGCAGCGCTCTTCGCCACGACGTCCATGCTGGCGCTGACAGCGCAGGCCGCAGAAACCGCGCCGAGGATGACCACGATCGGTGTCGAAGTTGTCGAATCTGGGGTGTACCACACAACCAGCGACAACAATGAGGCGACTGAAGCGGACGTCCTGCGGAGCAACTCCAATGGCGTTCGGCACATGTGGAACGACGATAACAACAAGGGTGAGAACGCACCTCACCCGCTGTTCATCGATATGCAGACCTACAGGACCGTCGCCAAGCAGATTGCCGCGCCCGCTCCCCGCGTAGAAGCCCCCGCGGGCAACCCTTACGCGACGACCGTTCTCTTCGACTTCGATCGATCCACACTGACCGGAACGGGCACAGCGCAGCTAGACACGCTGATCAGCCGCCTGCACAGCGAAGGCCTCACCCGGGTCAACGTTCAGGGCCACACCGATAGCTCGGGCTCGAATGCCTACAATCAGACCCTTTCGCATGAGCGGGCGACCGCCGTTGCGAACTATATGATCCAAAAGGGTATCGGCGCCGAAGTCGGCACCGTGACCTGGGACGGTGAGACCAACCAGGCCGTGCGGACAGCCGACGGCGTGCGCCTGCATGAGAACCGCCGCGTCGAAGTGCAAGCTTTGTAAGGTTCCAACGCACCTCGTCAAACTTAGCTAGGAAGCGGGCCTGCTGGAAACAGCGGGCCCGTTTTCGCTACAGCCGGATCCGGAGGCGCCTCGCTCGTGGCAGCGATCTGGACGGCGCCAATTCTCACGCCGAAACCCAAACGCCGCCCTCGATCTCCGGTCCTGGGCGCAGGCGCGCATTCCTGATTGAGAGTTCCAAAATATTGACCTGTGTTAGCGAGTAAATAACCCAATGTTCAAAAAAAAGTTTGTGAAAACTGACGCATGTTAGCGCTCTAAGGCGAGATTAATATAAGCTAAAAATTGATATTTGCCTTATTCAGAAAGGCAAGAAAGGGCAACAGATGGCGATTAACCATAAATTTCACCGAATGGCTTTTTTAGGTCTTACCGCTGGATTGGGCTTCGCCGTTGCCTCCTGTGCCCCTTCACATAGTTTGAAGCAGGTAGATACCAGAAACCCGACCGTCACTTACGAATATCGAGGCGATAGCGAACTGCTGCAGGCTCAAAGCAGAGCCGCCGAATTTTGCCGTCAGTACGGTAAGGGAGCAGATTCCGGTCGGATTTCGAGTGGATCGGGCTATGGAGTACAGCTCGTCTCCTTCGAATGCGATTCGGAGCTCGCAGGAAACCTTGCCTCCGGAGAGAGCGCCGAGTCCAACCTGACGTACAGCTACCGCACGGATCAAGATCTCCTGAATGCTTCGCAACAGGCCGGGGCCTATTGCATCGAGCGGAACTCCGACCTCGCGGTTTCGGATCTTCGAAATAATTCCGACGGCTCAAAAACGATCGTCTTCAGATGCGATTGATCGATGGTGACGAAAAAAGCCGCCTAAAACTGCAAGACGCGTCCACGGTAGGAACGATCTTCAGAACGCCGAAGTGGCAGCGCACTTGCGGATCTTTAGCAAGCCGGTTGTGGGGATTTATCTCCAGCAGTTATCCGGGACACAACATGAAGCGTATCCTGATGGATATTGAAGGAAATGGGGCAGACCAGAGGCCGAGAAGAAAACTGACTTTCCGTGTCGGACGCAAGGCACCGCCGCCGTTGTCGGACGCGAAAATAGACCATGCGGGTATCACGGCTAACCCGCTTCAGCCGCCGCAAAACGGTCCCTCAAACAAGGCCCCTTGAAAGGCGCAACAACACTTAGCGTCATTGGACGCAGAAGGAGCGATCGATGTTAAAAAATATCCTCCTCTCAGGGACTATCCTGATGATGCTGGCGGCTCCGGCTACCGCCGATTTCGCTTCGGGCAGCCGAGCCTACGAACAAGGAGAGTACGCCACGGCCGCACGAGAGTACCTGGTTGCGGCAAGGTCTGGTAACAGCGCTTCCCAATTCATGTTGGGGCGGCTCTACGAGGAAGGCCGGGGGGTGCGGAACGACCGCAGCCACGCCTATGCCTGGTATGACGTCTCCGCCAAGTACGGCTACCGGAATGGCGAAAGGTCTCGCGATCAGCTGATCGGCAAGATGTCCGAAGGGGAAATCCGCAGCGGCAGAAGCCTCTCCGCCCGCTGGATGGCCGGCAATATGCCCGAGTCCCTATTCACAATTGCCGCCGCCAGCGAGCCGCGGACAACGGCGGTGGCAACGCCGACGAGCGTTCCCTATTCGGTGGCCGCGGTGCAGAGCGCGCTGAACAGGCTTGGATACACTGCGGGCTCCGTCGACGGCAAACTCGGTCCCAACACGCGCGCCGCGGTCTCCGCCTATCAGCTGGACAGCGGGCTGCCGACCAGCGGGCAGCCGAGCGTCAGCCTGCATGAGCATCTGCAAGCGTCCCTCAACAAGGGCAGCGCCAGCGCCTCCTCGGCCGCCCTTGCCGAAGAGCAGGCAAGCACTGCCGCGCTGATCGCCGAGGTCCAGCAGGAACTCAGATGGCGCGAGTATTCGGTGCCGCAGATCAACGGCCGCCTCGACGCCGCCACGGTCGCGGCCATCCGGAGCTATCAGGCCGATGCCAGTCTTTCCGTTAACGGCCGGGTCGACGATCAGCTTCTGACGATGCTGCGTTCGGGCAGACAGGACGCCGGCGCCGATTACCGGGCGCAGGTGAAGGACGTGCAGCAGGCGCTCAACCAGCGCGGCTTCAACGCCGGCCCGGCGGACGGCGCCCTTGGCCCCAAGACCAGGACGGCGATCCGCGAGTACGAGTCTTCGGAGCAGCTTCCCGTAACCGGCGAAATGAGCGGTGCGCTGCTCCAGAGCTTATCCCTCGCCACGCAGCAGCCGGCGCCTGTTTCCGGCGAAGACCCGACCGCAGCCGATGTCGAGGAGGAACTCTCGCGGCTTGGCTATGCCGTCGGCCCCGTCGATGGCGTGCTGGACAACCAAGCACAGGCTGCCATCCGCTACTATCAGCGGACCTACGGCCTTGGGGTTACAGGAGACGCCAGCGAAAACCTGCTGGATCACCTGCGCGAGCAGCGCGACGAGAACAACGGTGAAACGCTCTCCAAGCTGGTTCTGGACGTGGAGCAGGAGCTGGTCCGACATGGTTATCGTACCGGCACGGTCGACGGCACCGTCGATGTCGATACACGCGGCGCAATCCTCAGCTTCCAAAGCCGAAGCGGCGCGGAGGCCGACGGCAAGGTAAGCGCAAAACTGCTCAGAAGTCTTCAGGACACACCGGTCGCCGGTGGCTCCGGTAGCGACGACGACAGCTTGCTGACCGCCGCAGAGGTCCAGGAGGTGGAAACCCTCCTGCAGCAGCTGGGATATCGCGTCGGACCGGTGGACGGCGTGCAGGACACCATGACCAACGCTGCCGTGCGCAACTATCAGACCAACGCCGGCTTGAATGCCACCGGACGTATCGACCAGCCGCTCCTGCGCTCGCTCCGCATGGATAGTGCAGCGGCAACGGAGGTAACGCCGGGCAGGGTCATTTCCGACGTGCTGCGCTATCTCAATCAGCGCTAACCGCCAAGGTGACTGCGCTCTGCCACAGATCGGCAACAGACTCGCTGCGCTGCGCCGCGGCTCCCCGCTCCTATCCGGCACGCGCCGGTTAAGAGTTCCAACCAGAAAGGAAATTGCAATGAACGTTCGCTTGTATCTACCCGCTCTCGCCTTCGGACTGCTGATCGCATCCGGTGCGAGCGCTGCCACCTACACCGACGGAAATCTGTGCTCGATGCACGGTACGGAACTGAGGCAGGACCTGAAGCTGCTGACCGCGTGGTCCGCGAAGTACGAGCCGGGCATGGCCCAGTTGGAAAGAGGCGCCGCGCTCTGCAAGACCGGAGAGGAAAAGGCCGGCGTGCAGGTTCTGCATGACGCGATCCTGGCGCTGGGTTTGCCGCCGCGCACGAATAGCTAAGCATTAGCGGTTACGGCTTCTAGCCTCCTTGACCGTCTCCTCCCTGAACTGCTCCAGGCGCAAAGCGAGTAAGGCTTTGCGCCTGGATTTTTTTTGGGATAAGGGCAGTCGCTACCCTTTCAAGCGTTCCTCGAAAAACGCCGTGGTCCGCTCCCAGGCGAGCTTGGCGTCGGCTTCGTCGTAACGCCCGCCGCTGGGGTTGGCGAAGGCGTGATCGGCCTCGTACCAGTGCACCGTGTAGCTCTTGCCGGCCTGGTCCATGGCCGCGGTGAAGCCGTCGACCATCTCCTGGTTGATCCAGCCGTCCTGGGTGGCGAAGTGGCCGAGCACCGGGCTTTCCAGGCTGGCAAGCTCCGCTGCCGACTTGGCGACCCGGCCGTAGTAGACCACGGTCGCATCGACCGGCGTCGCCAGCGAGGCATTGAGCGACCAGCCGCCTCCGAAGCACCAGCCGACCGTGCCGATCTTACCGGTGGACTTCTCGTCGGCCTTCAGCCACTCGGCCCAGGCGACCAGGGTCTCGGCGGCGACCCCCGCTTCGACCGCGCCCATCAGGGCCTTGGCCTGGTCCGGGGTCGAGGCGACCTCACCGCCGTAGAGATCGGCCGCCAGGGCGATGTAGCCCTGCTTGGCGAAGTCGGCGGCGACCGCCTTGATCTGGTCGTTGAGGCCCCACCATTCGTGGATCAGCAGCACCGTCGGCGCCGGCGTCGTCTCCGGCATCGCCAGGGCGGCGCTGACGGATCCGCCGCCCGGCAGGGTCAGGCTGACGTCCTCCAATCCCATCGCCGCGGCGGCGGCGAGGCGCGGATCGGCCAGCACCGCGGCCAGCGGCAGGCTGGCGAGCCCGGTGAGCACGGCCCGGCGGGCCGGAGAACGGGGCGAAGAGGGGGTATCCAGTGGCATAACGACCTCCCTTGGGTCATGGTTGCTTTCCACCATGATGCGGCCCCTGGCCGATCGCCGCCAGTCACAGTCTTGCGAAGCCGCCCGATGCGCCTCCCTATCCTTCTGCTCTGCCTGCTCGCCCTGCCCGCCGCCGCCGAGCCGATCCCGCTCACCGCGGTCGGCAAGCAGCTCAATGCCGAGGATCTGCAGCAGACCCGGATCGGCAAGCTGGACTGGCGCGGCACCCTGGAGCTCGGCTCCGCGGACTCCCGCTTCGGCGGCTATTCCGGCCTGCTGATCGGCGCCGACGGCCTCGATCTGACCGCCGTCAGCGACCTGGGGCACTGGCTGAGCGGGCGGCTGACCTATGACGGTGCCGGGCGCCTGACCAGCTTTACCGGGGCCGAGATCCGGCCGCTGCTGGGCGAGGACGGCCAACCCCTGCATGGCAAGGCGGAGGGCGATGCCGAGGCCCTGACCCGCGACGAGCAGGGCCGCCTGCTGGTCAGCTTCGAGCGCGACCATCGCATCCTGGCTTATGACGACCTGGGCAGCGCCGGCGTCCTGCTGCCCGCGCCGCCGATCCATCCCAAGGACGGCAACGCCGGGCTCGAGGCCCTGGAGACCCTGCCCTCCGGCGGCGGGCTCCTGGCGCTCACCGAGTCGGGCGAGGCCGAGGGCGGCGGCGCATTCCTGTGGCGCGACGGGAGCTGGCATCCGCTCGGCTACCGCCGCACCCGCAACCTTTCAGCGGTCGGTGCCACGGCGACCCCGGACGGCACGGTCTATCTGGTCGAGCGCTCCTGGTCCCTGGTCGGCGGGCTGGAGTTGCGGATCGCGCGCTTGCGCGCGGCGGAGATCCAGCCCGGGGCCGAACTTCGGCCCGAGGAGCTGGCGGTGCTGCGGCCGCCGCTGATGGTCGATAACTTCGAAGGGATCGCAGCGCGTAGAACGCCCCAGGGCGAGACGCTGCTCTACCTGCTCTCCGACGACAATCTCAACCCGGTGCAGCGCAGCCTGCTGAGCGTCTTCGCGGTCGAGTGAAGTGCCGAAACGCCCGTTGCAGCAGCCTGCCGCCCATCGCTAAGCTGCTCATAACGAGGCTCATTCTCCCTTCGGCTGGTGGAGGATTCAGGATGAAAAGACCGCTTCTCGGCACCCTTGGAGCGGCACCAGGGTGACGGTCAACGAAGGGGAGGTCGAGGTGCAGGACCGCAACGGCAACGCGGCGACCGCCCCGGCGGGTAGCGTCGCCACGGTTGGCCCGGCCGGCATCTCTACAGCCAGCGCTCCGTCGGCTACGCCCAGCGATCCCGGCATCGGCGCCGGCGGCTGCGGCGGGTAACCCCGGGCTCCCCGCAAAGAAAAAGCCCGGCGCGAAGGCCGGGCTTTCCTGTCTTGCGGTCGAAGCGCCTTAGACGGCGGCTTCGGTTTTCGCGGTCGCCTTCTCGATCCGGCGCTTCAGCGCCAGGGCATCGGGGCCGAGCTTGCGATTCGAGGTCGACAACAGGAAGGCATCGATGCCTCCGTTGTGCTCGACGGTGCGAATTGCATTGGTCGTCAGGCGCACCCGGATCATGGCGTTCAGGGCATCGCTGAACAGCGCGGTCGCCTGCAGGTTCGGCAGAAAGCGGCGGCGGGTCTTGTTGTTGGCGTGGCTGACATTGTTGCCGGCCATCACACCCTTGCCGGAGAAATCGCAGCGTCGTGACATGGTCTCGTCCTATTCCATCGTGGGGCGCGGCTTGCTTGGCTTTCCCGGCGCCACCGATACAAAAACCGGGCCGGGCAGCCCGAGGCCGCCCGGCGAAGGCGGATATCTAAGCCAGGCAAGCGGCGCGGTCAAGCCCCGAGCCGCAGGCGCAGCAGCCGCTTTTCGCCTCAGAGAAACCGCACGCCGAGCTCGCTATCGTTGCGCCAGACCACTTCGCAGGCCCGCAGCGCGCCATCGGGCCCGCGCAGGCGGAAGTGTCCGGGGCAGCTCAGGACATCGACCGGGCGCAGCCGCGCGCCGCTGGCCGAGACGTCGAGCACAACGCATTCCACGGCGGCGCCGCTGTTCAGATAGAAAAGCTCGCCCTTCTGCAAGGTGCGCTTGCGCGGGGCGCCGCGGCGATCGGCTACCGCGTCACCCGAAGACTCCTCGTCTCTCATCGCATCGTCCTCTCCCCCGACCGACCGCCTATTTTGCGCCGCCGGGGCCGCTTTGCCAATGCCGTCCGTGGCGGCGAGGAAAGTGGCGGCGCGCACGGCGCCGGCCCAGGTCGAGCCGCGCCAGGCGACGAACAGCAGCAGCAGCAGCGCGGAGAGGAAGGCCAGGAACTTGAGATAGCTGGGAAGATAGGCGGCGGAATCGACCTGCCCGGCCACCAGCGTCGCGACTCCGCCGAAGATCAATCCCGTGGCGATGTCGCCGAGCCGCGGCAGGGCGCCCAGGGCAAGCGCCGCGAGGCCGAGCGGCAGGGTCACCCAGAAGATCAGCAGCGCGTACCCCCGCATCCTGCCCTCATAGGCCGTCAGCTCGGATTTGTACGCCTCCTGAAGCTGGTCCTGCTGCTCGGAGCTGGGATCCGACGGGTAGTAGTCGTAGGCGGGATAGGCAGGACGCTCAGCCAAGCTCGAGGCTCCGGTATAGACCATGGCGGGGAAGAGCAGTGCGATGCCAAGGACGATCGCGATCCTGAGACCGAGGTTGGTTCTCGACGGCTCCATGGGGGACCTCACGGCAGGGAAAGCGGAGACGGTTACGCGACTCCGCGATCATATCTCGACTTGACATGAAACCGTGAGGGGAAATCGAGCGGCGGTGCGCGCTAACGCCCCTGCTGCGCGGCGGCGGCCTGGACCGCCGGCTGGCGCCCGAGGGAGCGGCTCAAGATCAGGTAGAGCTTGCCGACGTCGGCGGTCAGGAAGGCGGCGGAGAGGATATGTTCCGGGTCGCAGGCGGCGGCCTGGGCCATCAGCCGGTCGAACTGGTTGATGTAGCGCATCGCCTGGCCGCGGAACACCTCGTCGGCTTCGAAGCGGCGGCGGATCTCCGGTACCAGGAAGGCGTCGCGCGAGCGGATCAGGCGGCGCGCGAAGATCGAGCGGTCGCCCCGGCGGTAGCGGTTCCAGACATCCTCCGGGATGTCCTGCTCCAGCAGCCGGTTGAGATTGACCGCGGCGGCATTCAGGTCGTCGATCATCGTCGTGGCGCTGCGCAGGAAGTGGTCGCGGCGGCTTTCCAGATCGTTCTCGCGCAGATAGGCGGCCTGGCGCTCGGCCTCGACGGCGGCGGCGGTCAAGGCGGCGATCTGTGCCTCGAAGCCTTCCCCCGCCGCGGCCACCCGGACGACGGCCGCCTCGACCGCCCCGGTCAAGGCCTCCTCCTCGCTGCGCAGACTGGCGGCGAGTTCCCGGGCCCGGCTCAGCGCGTCCTCGGCGCTTCGTGTGAAGGCCGCGCCGCGGCTGTCGAGCTCGCCGCCGACCTCCGCCACGCCTTGCCGCGCCAGGGAAACCGCGGCATCGAGGCTTTGAATCCGCTTGCCGAGCTCGGTCTCGATCTCCCGTCCCGCCGCCTGGGACCGCTGGCTTGCTTCCTGCAACGCCTGGGCCTGTCCCTCGGCGGTGCCTTCCAGTTCGTCCTTGATCTCCCGCAGCGCGGCGCTCAGCTCCTGCAGGCGCCCGAGCTCCTTCCCCAGGGTTTCGGTCAGGCCGCGCGCCGCCGTCTGGGCGCTGGCGGCGGTTTCCTCCATGGCGACGCGCTGGCGGCCGTAGAGATCGGTCAGTTCGAGGCTCTGCGCCTTGGCCGCCTCGCTGCCCCCTGCGAGTTGCTGGGTCAGGCTCTCGAGGCGGCTCCCCGCGGCGGAAATGGTCTCGCCGAGACCTCCAGCGGCCTTGGCCGAGGCCTCGGCCTGGCCGCGGAAGGACTCGCCGGCCGCCGTGACTCGCTCGACCGCCTGCCGGGACGCGCTGTCCAGGGCTTCGGCCTGAGGGTGCAACTCCTCGCCGGCCTTGCGCAGCCGGGCAAGCGCCGCCTCGGTCATCTTGACGGCGCTCTCGGCAGCCTCGCCGCCCATGCGCCGCACCTCCTCGCGCCCCTTGCTCGAGGCCTCCTCGATCTGCCGCGTCGCCTCCTTGGCGGTCATCGAGAAGCTATCGGCCTGCTCGAGGAAGGTCTGGGAGACCTCCTTGGCGCGCAGCGCCGCCTGCTCGAAGGCGATCCGCAGGGCCTGGGACTGGTTCTGCATCTCGCTGGAGATACCCTTGGAGCGGCGCTCGACCTCCAGCACCAGGCGCTGCAGCTCGTCGCTGTTGCCGGAAACCGCCTGGCGCAGCGCCTCGGTTTTCCCGCGCGCCGCCTCGAAATCGCCGTCCAGGGCCTGCAGGTCGCGCCGCGCCTCGGCGCGCAGCGCGGCGACGCCCTCCCCCAGGCCGCGGTTGGCCTCGAGCAGGCGTTCGGCGTCGGACTGCATTTCGCTGCGCAGGCTCTGCGAGCTCTCCAGCAGCTTGGCGTTGGCGGCGGCGATGCCCGCGCCGGACTCGGCCAGGCTGCGCGCCGCCTGCTCGCTCAACTGGCGCGCCTGCCTGGCGGCCTCTCCGAATTCCGCCAGCGGCTTGCCGAGCTCTTCGCGCATCTCCGCGGCGGCGCTGCGGCCGTCCTCGGCGGCGGCGCTCAGGGCCTCGCGCTGCTTGGCGAGGCTGGTTTCGCTGGCGTCGAGCCGGCCGCGCAGCTCCTGTTCGGTGCGAGCCAAGCCGTCGGCATGGACCCGCAGCTCGGCGGTCGCCGCCTGCACGCCCTCGACCGCCTTGGCGATCTCCTTGGCCGCGCTCTCCAGGCTGTCGCGAGCGGCGGCGCTGGCGCTTTCCAGCTGCCCGCCCTGGGCCTGCAGGCTTTCGACGATCTTGGCGAGTCGTTCGTTGCCGTCCTCGGGCGCATAGACGATGTCCTCGGCCCGCGCCAGGAGCTGCGCCAGGCGCCCGCGGTTGAGGTCCGGCTTGGTTATCGCGATCAGCAGCAGCCAGAGGAAGGCCGGCGGCGTGAAAATCGAGGCGACGACCACGGCGACTTCATGGGGGAGAAAGGACATCAGCGTCGCCCAGCCGATGGAGTCCTGCACATACCAGCCGCAGAGGGTGAACCAGCCCAGCGAGAGCAGTACTCCCACGGCAACCGCTGCGCGTGGCATGATCAGAACTTCCCCCAAAAGTTTCCCCCAAGCGCGCCCGTGCCGGTCCGGTCTGCCCCGGCCCGAACGCCGGGGGATAATTGCATGAGGGCTTAAGGCTGTCCAACCGGGGAAAGGGTTGAAAAACTACCAGAGAAAGCTGCGCATGGCCGCGCTGGGGTAGGTTTCGCGGGCAGCGAACAGCGCGTTCAGCAGGCCGGCGTCGCCGGCGTCGGAGCCATGCAGATCCAGGGATTCGGCATGGATTCCCCCGGCGATGAACAGGCTGTCGACCCCTGCCGCCTGGGCGCCGGCGATGTCGGTACGCAGGGAATCGCCGACCGCCAGGATGTTCTCCCGCGCGATGCCCTCCAGGGCGACGAAGCAGGCCTCGTAGATCTCGGCGTGGGGCTTGCCGTGGTAGCGCACCTCGCCGCCCAGCTCCTCGTAGCGCTGGGCCAGGGCGCCGGCGCAGATCTCGCGCTTACCGCCGCGGATCACCTCCAGGTCCGGGTTGGCGCAAACCATCGGCAGCCCCCGCGCGGCCCCGTCCTCCAGCAGCTCGGCATAGGCCTCCGGCGTATCCTTGGCCAGGTGGGCCCCGGTATTGAGCAGGAAGTCGGCCTCCCCGGCCGCCGCCACGAACTCCAGGTCCAGGCCGTCGCGCATGCCGTGGTCGCGCTCCGGCCCGATGTGGACGCAGCTCCTTCCCAGGCTCTTGTAGAAGGCGTCGGGGCGGTGCTTGAGATGCTGCCAGGCGGCCTCTCCCGAAGACACCACGCCGTTGTGCAGCTCTGGCCGGATGCCCAGGCGGGCGGCGGAGTCGCGGACCTCGGCGGCGCGGCGCGGCGCGTTGGAGAGGATCGCGACCTTCTTGCCGGCGGTGCGCAGGTGCTGCAGGCAGGCGATCGCCTCGGGAAAGGCGGTCACCCCGTCGTGCAGGACGCCCCAGAGATCGCAGATGAAACCGTCATATCGGCTTGCGAGAGCCGCAAGGCCGTCGTAGAGGGGAACGGAAGCCATCGGATATTCGTTATTATTGAAATGGACGCCCGTGGTTCTGCCACAGCGGCGGAGTCCCTGTCGAAGGAAAAGGAGCGCCGGCCATGGCCGTGACCATCTATCACAATCCCCGCTGCAGCAAATCGCGCCAGACCCTGGCCCTGATCGAGGACAAGGGCGTCGAGCCGCTGGTGATCGAGTATCTCAAGACTCCGCCGAGCAAGGAGAAGCTGACGTCGATCCTGAAGCAGCTCGGCCTCAAGCCGCGCGAACTGCTGCGCAAGGGAGAGCCGCTCTACAAGGACCTGAAGCTCGACGACCCGGGACTGAGCGACAAAGACCTGATCGCCGCCATGGTCGAGAACCCGATCCTGATCGAGCGGCCGATCGTGCTGTCCGGCGACAAGGCCTGCCTCGGCCGCCCGCCGGAGAAGGTCATCGACATTCTCTAGGCGTTGTCGCTGCCAACGGCCTCCGATACCGAGGCGAAGCCGTCGCGCGTCAGCAGCTCCGCCAGATCGCGCTTGATCCGGGCAATCAGCGCCGGTCCCTGGTAGACCAGGGCGCTGTAGAGCTGCACCAGCGAGGCCCCGGCGCGGATCTTGGCGTAGGCCTCTTCGCCGCTGGAAACCCCGCCGGTGCCGATCAGGGTCAGCTTGCCCCCGGTCAGGCGATAGGCCTGGCGCAGCACCTCGGTCGAGAGCGCGAACAGCGGCGCACCGCTCAGCCCTCCAGTTTCAGTCTTGAACGCCGAGCGCAGACTCTCCGGGCGGGAGATCGTGGTGTTGCCGATAATCAGGCCGTCGAGCTTTTCCGCCAGCGCCACCTCGCAGACCGCCTCCAGATCCTCGGGCGAGAGGTCCGGGGCGATCTTCAGCAGCAGCGGCGGCAGGCTGGGCGCCGCTTCGCGCACCGCCTGCAGGATCGCCTCCAGTTCCTCGCGCTGCTGGAGAGCGCGCAGGCCCGGCGTGTTCGGCGAGGAGACGTTGATCGCGAGGTAGTCGGCGTAGGGCGCCAGGCGCCGCGCGCCCTCGGCGTAGTCCGCCGGGGCGTCCTGCTGGGTCCTGTTCTTGCCGAGATTGACCCCGACGATCCCCGGCCGCCGGGTCTCGCACCAGATGCGCAGGCGGTCGGCGGCGGCGACCAGACCCTGGTTGTTGAAGCCCAGGCGGTTGATCACGCCCCGGTCCTCGGCCAGGCGGAAAATCCGCGGCTTGGGATTGCCCCGCTGCGGCAGCGGCGTGATCGAGCCGACCTCGACGAAGCCGAACCCGAGGTCGAGCAGAGGCCCGATCGCCTCGGCGTTCTTGTCGAACCCGGCGGCCAGCCCCAGCGGCGAGGGAAAATCCAGCCCCAGGACCCGGCTCGCCAGGCGGGGATCGTCCTTGGCGGCATCGCGCCCGGCCAGGCCCGCCTGCAGCGCCCAGAGGGTGAGATTATGCGCGGTCTCCGGCGCCAGGCGGTGGAGCAGCGGCCGCGCCAGCCGGAAGCTATCCATCCCGATCGTCTTCCAGGCTTCCGCCCTCGGGCAGATCGCCGGCGTGCTCCAGCTCCGGGAAGAGGTGGCGCCCGTCCTCGCCGAGCGGCAGATCCTTGACGAAGAGCGCCTTCTCGATCTTCAGCTCACCGTAGAAATGCGGGAAGAGCTTGCCGCCGCGCGCGGCCTCCCAGCGCAGCTGCGGATAGAGCGCGTCGGGGTCGCAGGCGACGATCACCAGGCCTTTCTGTCCCGCGCGGTGCTTCTCCACGGACTCGACCACCTGGTCGCCGGTCGAAAAGTGCAGGAAGCCGTCGCGGATATCGTCGTCCGAGCCCGCGTAAACGCCGGTGCGCTCCGCCTGCTTCCAGGCGGCCTTGGAACAGACGTGATAGATCGCCTCGGCCATGCCCGGAAGCTACGGCAAGGGGTCTGGGGCGGCAAGCGCCTGGGACGGCTAAGCTTCGTCCCTAGGGCCGAAAATCGCCCCGGCGATCCGCCCGCCGAGACTGCCGGGGAGTGGCTGCCCCGCCAGCACGGCCTTGTCCTGGCTGCGCTTGACGGCGTTGATGCCGAGCACCGAGAGGGCGACGCCCCAGATCAGCGAGAGGGAACCGAGGGCGGTGAAGATCTCCCCGGCGTACTCCGGGGTGACGATCACCGCGTAGGTGAGGCCGCCCATCTGCACCGTCCAGGTCAGCGCCACGGCGTAGCCGAAGGTCGGACGCCAGCGGCGCACGTAGGCGTCCTCGGAGCGGGCCTCGGTGCGCATGGTGGCGTTGATCTCGGCCAGGATGCCGCTCTCGCGGGTCGAGGCGATGCGGCTCATCGCCTCGATATGGCGGTTGGCCTCGGCGACCTGCTCGGCCGGGATGGCGCCGTTGCCGAGGGCGGTCTCGACCTCCTCCAGGGCTTGCGACGCGGCTTCGGCGGCGGGGCTGTCGAGCTTGCCGAGGCCCCAGGCGGCGGCGCGGACCAGCAGCGGCAGGCCGAGCTGGGCGAGAATCGCGGGCAGCATGGCTCATACTCCTTCGTAGAACACCAGGCCGTCGCGCTCGGCCAGCAGGCGCAGATCCCTGGCCCAGCGCGGCGCCGCCCAGAGGCCGTGGCAGCGGGTTCCTTCCAGCGCGGACAGCTCCCCGGCCAGGGCGCGGCGGGCGATCCGCTTGCAGAGGCGGTAGCGCGGCTCGTCGGGTTCCGCCGCCGCGGGGTCGGGCACCGGACTGCGCCCCGCCTGCAGCGCCGCCAGTTCCAGCGGCGCCAGGGCCTCCAGCGCCTTCAGCCCGGCGGCGGCGCGGCGGCTCTGCAGCTTCAGCGCCAAGGCGCGCAGCCGCGCGGCGGGCGAGAGATCGCGAAAGGCGGCCCGCGCGGCGGGCGTGAGACAGGGCCGGGTCATGCTGTGCTCCTCATGGGTTCGTGCGTGCCCGCGCGGCGGTGACGCCGTCGAGCTTGTGCTCGATGCGCACCAGGTGGGCGGTCAGGCGCACCTCGACGTCCTTCAGCGCCTGGGTCGAGGCATAAGACTTGGCAACCTCCAGCTTGAAGGCGGCGAGCTCGGCCTTGAGCGCGTCGAGGGCGCTCGCCTGCTCCTGGCGCTGCCGCCAGATCAGCAGAAACAGCCCGGCCAACACCGGAATCTCGACCGCGGTCACCCACCAGAAGGAGTCGAACAGGCTCGGATCCATCGTCAGGCTCCAGGCTAGCCGGCTCAGGACTCGGCATCGCGGCCTAGGGGCAGCGCCCGCCAGTTCTGCCCGCTGGCGACCACGCAGGCGGGGCCGCCGGGGTTGGTCAGCAGCAGGGTCCAGGAGCCGCTGGGCGCGGCCAGGACCTCGAGCAGCGCGCCGCCGTCGGTCAGTGCCGTGACGGCCAGGCGCTCGCCGAAACCGGCCTGCAGGCGGGCGGCGATCTCCTGCCGGTCGCCGCAGAGCGTTTGCGCGAAGGCGGCCCCGGCCAGCGCGATCAGGAAGAGAACCGCCGCGAAAGTCAGCATCAGCAGCAGCCAGAGGCGGCGGCGCGAGGCGGTGAACCAGGCGGGGATCCAGGAGGGAAACCAGGCGGGGGCGTTCCAAGACATGGGGGACTCCTTATCGGTTGGGGTTCAGATGTCGAAGCTGCCGGGCAGCGCGCTGTGGATGCCGCCGCGCCAGGACTGCCGCCCGGCGAAGGGCTTGCGCGGCAGGCGGATGGGTTCGCTGAGCAGGCAGCCGCTGACGGCGTCGAGGCCGTCGTCGCGCGCCTGCGCCGCCTTGTCGGGCCGCCACTCGCGCATCTCCAGGATGAAGGGCGTCTCCCAGACCTGGCGGTGGGCGTGCAGCGCGCCGGCGGCGAGCAGGGCATCGAAAGCCTCGATGATTCGTTCGGCCTTGGGACGGCGGCTGACGGTCTCGATCACCGCGGCGGGAACCTCCACGGCGGCCAGCTCGCGGCGCAGCAGGCTGGGCAGGAACCTGCCGACGCCGTTGGTCTCTATGGTGACCGCCGGCAGGTGGTTGGCCTTGAGAAAGCTGGCGACCTGGCGGCAGAGCTGGCTCGCCTCGTCGACCTCTTCGATCCGCGCCGGGTCGTGCTGCAGATAGGCGATCCTGTGCAGATAGCGCCGCCCCTCGCGGTCGGTGAAGACGGCGGCGACCACGCTGGCGTCGCCCTTGCCCGGCGCGCCGTAGGCCGGGTCCCACCAGGCGCTGGCCGAGGCCAGGGGACGGCCGTCCAGGCTGAGCTGGGCCTGGCGGTTGCCCTCGCTGTAGACCAGCTCGGCGTCGTAGAGCCGCAGCTTGTCCGGGTCGAGGCGGCTGTCGCGGATGTCGACCGGCTGCAGCAGCATCTGGCTGGCGAACTTGCCGGGGCCGGAGCGGCGGCGGATGACGGCCACCTTTTCCTCGGGAAAGCGCTCCGGCCAGGCGCTCCTGCCCGCCGCGTCGATCAGCGGCAGCTCGAAGCGGGTAAAGCCGCCGAGAAAGGGCCGCTGCTCGCCGATCTCGGCGCGCGCCTGGGTGGCGTAGATGGTGTAGTAGCTGTGCGGCGTGCCGACGTAGAGCTGCAGCCCGCCGGGCACCAGCACGTAGTCGATCTCCCCCAGCTTTGTCCTGAGATCGGCGCGCTTCGGCGCGGTGTCGCAGGTCTTCGGCACCTCGACGTCGTCGCAGATCACGATGTCGGCGCGGCTGCCGGTGATATTCCCGGCGATGCCGCGCGCCAGCATCGAAGGGTCGCGCAGCTCCAGCCCGCGTTCCACGGTAAAGCGGTCGCTGGCCCACTGGTCGGCCCGCGCCGGTCGCAGCAGGACGGTGAAGGGATGCTGCTCCAGGATGCGGCGGACATTGCGCACCATCTTGCCGGCCAGGGCCTGATCGGCGGCCAGCACCAGGATGCGCAGGTCGGGGTCGCGGTAGAGCAACCAGGCGCAGAACAGACCGACCAGGGTCGACTTTCCTGCCGAGCGGAAGGCGAGAAGCGCCAGCTCGCGCTCGCCGGCCCGCCAGCGCGTCTCGAGCCACGCGGCGATGGTCAGATGGAAGCGCGGCGTCGAGAGATTCTGCAGGTGATACCAAACGGCGACGAAGGTGACGAAGCCGTCGCGGGTCGCACACAGCGATGCGCCGGCGTTCATTCCCCCGCCTCCCTGTCCAAGCCAGCCCTGGCGCGCGCCTCGGCGATCAGGGCGTCGACCTCCGGCGCCGGCATCTCGCTCCCGGCCTTGGGCAGCAGCGCCCGGGCGAGGCGCAGCAGCAGGTCGAGATGCGCCAGCGCTGCCTTGCAGGCGCTCTGCTGCGCGGCATAGGCCTTGGGATCGTCAGGAGACTCGGCCTGGGCGAAGCGGCGGTAGCTTTCGACCGCGATATCGATCAGCGCCGGAAGCTGCCCGGCGAGATTGCGCTCGGCCGTGGCCAGGGCGGAGGGGGTTCGGCTGTGCTTTTCCACGGAGCGGGTCAGGCCTTCACGATGTGGTTAAGGGCGAGCCAGGGCGGCATGTTGGGATGTGCCGCGCCCGCGCCGACCGAGGAGCTGGTGTAGTCGTGGCTGTGCGCATGGGACGCGGTCGAGCCTGGCTTGTAGACGCTCTGTCCCTCCGGTCCGGACTGGCCCTGGCCGACCACCGCGCCGGTGCCGTTGGTCGCCGTCTGGCTGGTGATGACGTCGTCGGAGCCCTGGGTCGCCGAGGTGGTGCCGCCGTGGCTATGGCTCGGGATCTGTGCCGTCGTCAGAACGTGGCTCTCGGCGCCGCCGCTGCCGCCGTGGATGCGCGCGGTCAGTCCCGCGCCGCTGCCGCCGCCGATCACGCCGCGGCCGCGCAGGTCCGGCAGGGCGATGCGCTTGCCCGCCGCCCAGTCGGCGGCGGCCGAGGCGCCGCGCCCGCCGGAGACCGGCGCCTCGGCGTTGGCCATGGAATCGTAGAGCAGCGTGAAGAGGGCTTCGTAGCCGGCCTCGGCGTGGTCGGCGCTGGATCCCGCGTCGCCCAGGGTCTTGCCGTCGAGCAGCAGCCAGCCGGCCGGCGCCGTGGCGGCGACGGTCGCGGCCACGGTGCCGACCGGAAAGCCCCCGCCCAGCTCGTAGCCGTCGCCGGCGGCGTTGACCTGCAGCAGTTTGCCGGCATCCTGCGGCGTGGCCACCGGCAGGGAGACGCTGCCCGCCGCCGCGGCGGCGCTGTCGGCGAAGCCCTCGGCGGCGTCGCGCGCCGCCACCGCGGCATCGGCGATAAGCTGCAGTTCGGCGGCGGTCTCGGCGCTCGGGGTCGAGACGTTGGGCCGTCCCTCGCCGTCGAAACCGAGCACCCGGTTGGCCCGCTCCGCCACCGCCGGCAGCACCATATCGAGCGCGGCATCGGACTCGCTGGCGCGCAGGGCGACGCGGCCGCGCAAATCGATCTCCTGGGCGATCATGGTGAGGCGGTCGAGCTCCTCGTTGATCGCAGCGGCGCGGAATTCACCGGCGGGAATGAAGTCGGTCGCCCGGGCGATGGCGGTGCGGCGGAGGATCGTGATCAGCGTGCCGGCGGGCGGCGGCGCGTCGAAGGTCACGCTGCCGCCGGCGCTGCCGGCCAGGGCGACTCCATGACTCGCCGCAGCCGCGCCGGCGCCGAAGGTGACGGCCAGGCTGGTTTCCTCGAGAACGGGAAAGGGAAAGACGAAGGCGCTCTGTTCGCCGTCGGCGGTAAATTGGATGTGCGGCTGGATATCGCCGACCACAATCTCGGGCATGAAAGGGTCCTCTCTGGAGCTAGCTCAGGGGGTTGCGCTTCGCCGCCTGTTGCGGCGAGTCGCTGGGGAAGAAATCGCTGTAGAGACCCAGCGCCTGGCGCGAGCGCTGCTCGGCGATGTCGAGCAGGCTATGCACGCGCTGCGCCTCGATGCCCTGCAGCTGCAGCGAGGCATCCTGCCGGGCGTCCTGGCCGAGTTGTTCGCTGCGTTCCTGCAGGCCGCGTTCGATGGCCACGGCGGAGCCGCCGCCGGAGACACCGCTTCCGGCGGCGCGGGCGCGGTTGGCGGCGGTCGCTTCGCGCAGCTGGCGCACCCGTTCCCGGCGGTCGCGGTCGAGCTTCAGCAGGGTGGCGCGTTTCTGCCGCTTGGCCTGCTGCTGGGTGCCGGCCACGCTGGCTGCGGTCGAGGCCGCCGCCAGCACCAGGGGGGCGATAACTTCGAAGCCACTCATTATCGGCTCACCTTCATTTCGGTTGTCACGGAAAGCAGGTTCAGCGGCAGCGGCGCGTCCCCGGCGATCCGCCATAGCGGCTGACCGCCGGGGCGCCAGCCCAGGGCGCGCAGGGTCTTGTCGCCGCTGAAGATCTCCGGCGGGCGGTCGAGCAGCTCGCTGCCCAGCCGCTGGAAGGGCAGATCGCGAAAGCCCTGGCCGGTGTCGACGCTGAGCGCGGCGGAGGACTCCAGCCGGAAGGTCGCATCGATCAGCCGGATCTTGGCCGAGAGGTCGATGCCGCCGTTTCCGGCGGTGACCGGCGGCAAGGGCTCGATCTCGTGGCTGTAGCCGAGCCCAACGGTGACGCTGGAAGCCGGCTCGTCCAGGGTGATGGCTCCGGCGATCACCTCGAAGCTGCCGAGATAGCGCCCGTCGGCGATCACCTGCGCCTGCTGGCCCTCGAGGTGATCGAGGCCGCCCCAGACGCTTGCCGGCTCGGCGGCCGCGCCGCTCAGCGCGGAATCCATCTGCAGCGCCGGGTCGAGCAGCTCGAGGAAGAAGCCGCCCTCGCGCTCGACCAGGACGAAGATGTTGCCCTCGACGGCGGCGACGCGGCGGAAGGACCCTTCGGTGGAATGCAGGCTCCAGGCCGAGACCTCCTCGGCGCGGTACTGGGTCAGACTGGCCAGGCTGCCGTCGCCGTTGACCACCAACAGCAGACGCCGCGCCGGGTCGTAGTCGATATCCTGGGCGTCCTTGACCATCTGCGGCGCCAGCAGGGTCAGGTCGCGCGCCTGATAGGCCTGCTCGACGTCGGTGAAGAGGAACTCGCGGATCTGGTTGCCACCGCGCGCGACGAAGAGCGTCGCGCCGTCGACGTCGCGCGGCGGGATGCGCCGCCCGGTGACGCTGCCGACCCGGGTCTGGCGGCGCAGCTGCACGGTCGCCGGGGTCAGCGGATCGCCGGTCACCATCCACTCGGCCCCGGAAGTCAGCACCTGCAGGTGACGGCCGGAGAAGATGCCGCGGATCGCGTTGACCTGATCGGACAGCACCGAGAAGTGAATGCCCTCGTCGTCCAGCCCCTCGCCGAGGTCGAAGTTGAAGAGATCGCTGGTTTTCGACATCCATATCTGGTTCGGCAGGTCGCGGGCGCCGCCGATCACGAGGCGGTCCTGGTGCAGCGCCACCGAGGCCGGCCAGCCGCGCAGCGCGGAGAAAGCCTGTTCGGTGAAGTCGGAGCTGCCCTCGAGGTCGTCCTCGTCGAGCTCGTCGATCATCTCGGCGGCGATCGTCATGGGATCGACGTAGCCGGTGCAGAGCATCTCCCGGTCGCGCATCCGGAAACGCAGGCCGACATGCTCGGGCAGGAAGTAGTTGGCGCTGCTGGTCAGCGTGATCGCGCCGACCTGGTCGGAGGGAGTGAAAACCGGCGCCGCGCCGAAGGCGTAGGAGACATAGGGCTGCTCCAGGCGGTTCTCGACCGCGTCGCTGATAGCGAAACTCCAGGGCAGGCTCTGCCAGGCGTTGGCGCCGACCCGGGTGATCTTGCGCGGCGGCACCTCGGGATGGACCACCAGAAGGGTGTCCGCGGTCTGCACCCAGGAGAGCTGGTCGAGCTGCGCCAGGCTCCACGGCGTGGTCACCTGGGCCTCGAAGACCGCGCCGCCCGGCTGTCCCGCCGCGGGCGAGACGTTGCGGTAGATCTTGAGGCAGAGATCGACGAAGACCAGCAGATAGCTCTGCTCGGTATTGAACTCGAAGGCGGCGAGACGTCCCGGCCCCTCGGCGATCTCGTCGATGAAATAGAAACCGGGCCGGCGCGAGACGCCGCCGGTCGGATGGACGATGACGTTGCGCAGCTTCGCCGCGCCGTTGTCGTAGGCGCGCAGGTCGCCGCGGCCGAACAGCCGGGGGCCGAGCTCGCCGCCGCTGAAGGTCAGCTTGTGGGCGTGGATCCGGGTCATGAATTGCGCGCCTCGATCAGGGCGAAATCCTCGATCCTCGGTGCCATGTCCTGCTGCGCATCGATCTGCTTGGCGAGGATGAATTCGCGCTCGGCGAGCCGCGACAGCATCTCGGCGCGCGAGGTCGATTCGGTCAGCGGCAGGCAGAACTCGGCGGCAAGCCGGGCAATCAGCGTGTGATCGAAAAAGGCCGGGAAGTCCGCCTCCTGCGGCCGGAAGATGTAGGTCAGCAGCACTTCCTCGGCGTCGCAATGCAGGCGGCGCTCGGCGATGCGGTACTCCAGCCCCCGGCCGCGCAGGCCGGAACCGGCGGAAAGCGCGCGCAGGAAATCGGCCGGCAGCTGATAGGCGTAGGCGAAATCGGCAAGCGGCACCGCGGCGAGGCGGGCGAGCCGCGCCTGCCCGGTGGCGAAGTTCCAGGGATGCGCCGAGAGCAGCGCATCGCGCAGCGGCGGATAGAGCTGCCCGGCGACCTCGGACTCGGCGGTGCCCTCGCCGAAGCCGGCGATCGAAGCGGCGCCGAGCTTCAGCAGGGCGCGGGAAGATAGGGCGACGGCGGAAAGGGCCATCGGGATCTCCTTGGCGTTGGAAACAGGGGCCGCCGGCGGGCGCCGGCGGCCCGGAGAGGTCAGTCGGCTCAGTCGGTATCGCTGCCGCCGACCGCGGTCATGTCGTCGACATCGACGCTGCCGGCCGCGTTGCCGGAGACGTGGAAGATGCCGGCCTCCGGCGTCTCGCCGCCGGTATCGACATTGGCGAGGATCATGTCGCCGCTGCGCAGCATCTCGTTGGCGCCGTCGAAGTAGCCGGCGTCGTCGACATCGCCCTTGGCGTCGGCGGTGGTGTAGTGCCAGAGGGTGAAGCCGTTGGCGTAGGCGAGGACGCTGAGGCCCTTGGGATCGAATGCCATGGGTGAGGCTCCTTTAGCTTTCGAGACAGGGCAGCGTGACCACGCCCGCCGGATCGATCAGGCAGGCGCCCTGGCTCATCATGTTGTTGACGAAGTGGGCGGCGCGGTCGCCGTGCCAGGTGATGTCCGACTGCACGTCGGCGCCTGAGGCATGGCCGACCGCGGTCTTGTGGTACCAGTGGCAGAGGCGGACGTTGCCGTCGTCTCGGGTCAGGCCGGAGTGCGGCATCCACAGGGTGCCCAGCCAGCGCTTGGCCTGGGTGCCCTTCCAGGGCAGCTCGTCCTGGCCGACGTAGTCGGCGTTGGCGAACTCGTCGATGTCGAGCAGCTCCGACCACTGCTTCCAGCCGACCGCGGCGTAGCGGCCGCCGTCGTCGGGAACGTCGGCGGCGCCGAGCAGCTCGAAGGCTTCGAGCACCTTGGCCTTGGTCAGGCCGTCGGCGCCGCTGCCCGAGAGAGTGCCGGAGCCGTCGAGCGCCAGGATGATCAGCTCGTCGGTCTTGCGCCCGAGGGCATAGGCGCCGGCGTTGGCGACCACCATGCGCTCGTCGATGTTGAGCTTGATTTCGTCAAGGGCATCGACCCAGTCGCCGGCGTAGTAGTCGAGCAGACTGCATTCGATCGGCTCGTGATCGATCGACATCACCGGCACCTTGCCGTGGCGCGCCTTGGTCGAGGCGGTGCCCTTGCCGACCTTCTGGAACACCGTGGTGGCGCCCTTGATATTGGATTTGCTGCGCACCGTGGCGCGGAGCTTGGAGCCCTGGCGCTGATAGGCCTGATGCACCTCGGCCTGGAAATGCCTGATGAAGGCGGATTCGACCGTAATGGCCATGGTTGGATTCCTTCGCGGTTACGGGTTCGGGGTGGAAGACCCGCCCGCCGGTTCTCACGGGCGCGAAGGCGCCGGGCCGTCGGGGAAAGGCGCCGCCGGGGCGGCCGCGAAACGCGGTTGTCGCCGAGGCGGTGGAAATCAGGGGCTGCGGGGCGCGCCGGCCCGGGACCGGGAACGCCGCGGCATCCGGGAGAGACGAACGGAGCCGGGTCTCGGCGCTGGGGCCGGTCCGGGAGGCGTCGGGCGGCGGCGCCCCGCAGCAGGCGGCCGCGCCGGGGGCGCGCGGCCGCAAAAAGGTCAGGCGGGACCGCCGCCTTCGGGGTAGAGGCGCTTGAAGCCTTCGGCGACCTGGCGCACCACCAGCGGGTCCTTGTCCCGCCAGTAGCGCCGATCGGCCATCAATCGCTTCAGCTCGTCCTCGCCGCCGCCACCGGAGACCGCGCCCTCACCGAGCAGGCCGGGCTCGCCGGAGCCCATCATGCGGTGCATGGCGTGGACGCCTTCGCAGGTGCCCGACAGCGCGTCGAAGACCTCCGGGGGCAGGTTCTGGCGGCCCCAGGCCTTGATCGACTTGGCGATCTCCTGGAACTTCTCCTCGCCGCCGAAGTCGTGGCAGAGACGCTCGATCTGGCGCTCGGCCTCGAAGTCGCCGGCCAGGGTCTGCACGGCGGGAATCATCCGCTCGGCAGCCAGGTCGTAGACCAGCTGCACCTGCGCCGGAGTGAAGCCGGCGGCGTGCAGCACGCGATTGACCTCGGGATCGATCTGGATCAGCTCGTGGTGCGAGGTCACCGCATAGCCCTCCGGGCTGTCGGGAATGCCCAGCGCCTTGCGCAGCGGCGCATGGCCGGCGGGATCGCCGCCCCCGGGGGGTATCTCGATCATCCGGGCAAGCTTGCGCTCCAGCTCCAGGTAGGATTGCAGCAGCGCCTCGGCGCGCAGGGCGCCGGTTTCGGGATCGCGGAACTTGGCCGGGATCTCCGGCGCCGGGGTCTGAGAGGCGGTCTGGGATGCGGGGGTCGGGGTCATGTCGGATCCTTTTCGTAAGTGTCGGGCTCAGCCGCCGTCGCGGCCGCGCTCGACCAGGCTGGCGATGTAGGCTACGAGCTGGCGCTGGCCCTCCAGGTGGCGCAGCGCGGTATCGCTGGCTTCGGGACCGAGGTGGCGCTGCTGGGTCAGGCGGCGGAGATGACTTAGGGCGAGATCGCCCTGACGGCCGGCGAAGCAGCGCGCGAAGGCGAGCGCGGTTTCGGCGAGGTCGTCCGCAGCGGCCGGAACCGCCGGACTTTCGAACCACTCCCAGCCCTTCTCGCTGGGCGGCGCGCCCCAGAGTCTAGGCATCGGGCACGCCCTCCCCCGTCAGATCCAGGCCCGCCTGCCCGGCAAGGGCGAGCAGATCGTCGAGCCCCTCGGGCTGACTTTGCGCCTGGGAGTGAACCTGGGCTTGAACCTGGGCTTCCTCCGGCGAGAGCATCAGCTCGCCGGGCACCCCGAGGGTTTCGCCGGTCCAGCGCGCCGCCTTGGCGAGATCGACCATCGCCAGGGCCTGGGGGCCGAAGGCGCCGAGCTGCTGCAGCCAGAGCAGGATGTTCTGGGCATCCTTCTGGGACTGCAGCTGGGCCAGCGGCGAGCGGTGCTGCAGAGTCACCAGGCGGCCGTCGGCGACGATGCCGCCGATCTCGCCGCGGCGCCGCAGGATCGCCAGCGCCCGCTGCGCCAGCGGCGTCAGCAGCTCCGACTGCAGCCGTCCATAGGACGCGCCGAGCAGGCGGGCCATCTGGGCCGAGCGTTCCAGCACCTCGGTCGCGGTCATCCGCGGGCTTTCGATCTGACCGAGCCGGTCGACCAGCAAGGCATGGCGCAGCCGCGACCGCAGATCCTGCAGCAGATGCTCCGAAAGGGCGAACTCTCCGGCCGGCTTCAACGGCGTCAGTCCGGAAGAGCCGACCGCCTTGGGGATGATCGTGCCCGGCGTCAGCTTGACCGCGGCCGGGTTGAGCACGCCGTCGTCGTCGGCCTGCCAGATCCCGGTGACCGCGATCGAGGCGTTCTTCAGGGTCAGCTCCACCACCTTGTTGGCGGTCTTGATGTCGGGCAGCGCCTTCATCACCGGCGAGCGGCCGTAGATCTCGGCCGGCGCCTTCAGCCAGCGGAAGTTGATGAAGGGGCTGCGCGCGAAGCGGCCGCGCGCCAGCACCGGCGTTTCAGAGGAGGTCTCGCCGGCGGAATCCAGCAGCGCGATATAGTCATAGGCGGCGCCGTCGGGCTGCACGGCCTCGAGCACGCCGAAGCGGGCTTGGCCGGGCTCCGCGGCGCGCTGTGCAGCTGCGGGCAGCGGCGCGGCGGGGAAGCGGTGACGGAGCTGCGCCGCCGTCATCTCGCTGCGCCGGAAGGTGACGTCGAGCCGGCCGTCCGGCCCCTCCTCCAGCACCGCTTCGCTCAAGGGAACCGCGGTAAATCGGAAGGCGCTGGGCTGGCCCAGCGGCGCCTCCTCGAACAGCAGGCAGGCGGTGCCGTAGGTCACCAGTTCGAGGAAACACTGGTGCATCTCGACGGCGAAGTTGGATTGGTCGAAATGGGACTGGACGACGGTTTCGGCGGTCTCCAGCCTGGGTTCCAGCTGGGCGCGCTCGGCTTCGCTGACGGCGGGCCCGGCGGCCAGGCCGAACCAGCGCGACCAGGGCGGAGTCAGCTCCGAGAGCAGGCTGGCGGCAAGCTGCTCCACGGCGTCGGGCGCGGTGCCGTCGAAAATGCGGTCGCTCCGCTGCTGGCCGGGGATCACGCCGCGATTGACGCTGCCGCTGTTCGGCAGGGCGTAGTCGCCGCATTCCTGCCAGAGCGACTCCCACTGGCCGCGCCGGGCCTTGGCCTGGCGGAAGCGCCGCAACAGCTCTTCGGGCTCGGGCTGCGCCAAGGCTCTACTCTCCCAGCAGGGTTTTGCGCGCGGGGCTTGCCGCGCCGAGCGGCGTCAGCACGCCGCGCCCGGAGGTCAGCACCGTGCTGGCCAGGCCGCGCCGGCGCCGCGCCTCGGCGGCGCGCTTGGCCTTCTCTTTCTCTTCCTCGTCGTCCGGAAGTTCCGGCTCATCCGGGCTGAAAAGCGATCCCATGGCGGTCTCCTGATTGATCCGAACGGCGGTTCTCTGTGATGAATGTGTGTTAGTACATGTTATGTTCTCTTTTGTCAAGGATAATATACCTATTGCTACTGCCGTGAGTACAGCCGGCGCGGGATAGCCGCCTCAGTTCCGCTCTGCCGCCGCTCCTCCGGCCTGGGCCGTCAGGTAGCGATAGAGTTGCCAGGGCGTGAGAATCCAGCGCTTGCGGATGCCGAGCGCCCGTTTCACCGCCTCGACGCAGGTGAAGGCTGCGAGCGGCGCGGGGTGGCGGCTCGCCGCGGGGAGGTTTCCAGAAACCACACGATATCCTTTGTTTCGTAATATCTTGGATAGATCTTCGGCGCTGCAGGCCGGCCAGAGCGCCAGCTCCGTCATGTCGCTGCGCGGGTCGTAGAGGAGCCAGCCGGAAGCGACGCGGCGCAGCAGGAAACAGTGCCGGTAGCCAGGCTTCAGCAGCCGCAGCCAAGCCAGCTCGCAGTGTCCGCCGAAGGCCACCAGGGCGGCTGGCAGCGCTGAATCGAGCAGCGGGGACTCGGACTGCGGCATGGATTTTCGCGTATAGAGGGCAGAAAGTTCCGCATATACGGACTTTATTCCTGTTTTCAAGGCTGCTTTTTTTCCCAAGCGCATTGCGTCGTCCGCCGCGGCGCTAGATACTGCAGGGATGCTCAAGCATAACGACGTCTGGAAGGCCTTGGATTCCCTGGCGGCGAAGAACAATCTCTCGCCATCGGGACTGGCGCGCCGGGCCGGGCTGGATCCGACCACCTTCAACAAGAGCAAGCGCATCGGACGCGACGGCAAGCTGCGCTGGCCGAGCACCGAGTCGCTGGCAAAGGCGCTGCACGCGACCGGCGCGTCCCTGTCGGAGTTCGTCGGCTTGATCGGCGGCCCGTCCTCAGGGACGCTGACCCAGCGCATTCCGGTGATCGGTTACGCCCAGGCCGGCGAACTCGGCTACTTCGACGACGCCGGCTATCCAACCGGCAGCGGCTGGGACGAGGTGCTGTTTCCCCAGCTCGGCGATCCCAACGCCTTCGCCCTGGAAATCCAGGGCGATTCCATGGTTCCGGCCTACCGCGACGGCGATACCATCATCGTCTCGCCGGCCGCCTCGATCCGCCGCGGCGACCGCCTGGTGGTCAAAACCAAGGAAGGCGAGGTGATGGCCAAGGAGCTGGCGCGCCAGACCGCGACCCGGATCGAGCTCGACTCGATCAATCGAAGCCACGGCGAACGCGTGCTTCAGTCCGGCGAGGTCGAGTGGATGTCGCGGATCATCTGGGCCAGCCAATAGGGACCAGCCAGGAGGCCGCCTCTTCCCCCCTACAGCTTGAAGGGGATGTAGAGCACCAGGTCCGGGAAGAGATAGATCGCCAGCACCGTGGCGAACATCAGCAGGATGAAGGGCCAGACTCCGCGCACGACCTCGCCCAGAGGCGCGTTGGCGACCGCTTGTATGACGAAGAGGTTGAGCCCGACCGGCGGCGTGATCAGGGCGCATTCGATCATCAGCATGAAGAAGATGCCGAACCAGATCGGGTCGATGCCGAGGGCCGCCAGTGCCGGGAAGAGCACCGGGACCACGATCAGCAGCATCGAGACGGACTCGAGGAACAGGCCGAGGATCAGCAGCACCACGCAGACCACCAGGATGAACATCGCCGGCTCAGAGAAGTTCTGCAGGATCAGCGCCGAGACTTCGTGGGGGATGCGGTAGAGGGTGATCGCCTTGGCGAAGATCTTGGCCCCGGCGATGATCAGGAAGATCGTCACCGTGGTCTTCATCGCCTGCAGCGCCGCCTCCTTGAACAGCGCCCAGGTCAGGGTGCGCAGGATCGCGGCGGTGATGATCACCGCCAGGACGAAGCCGACGCCGGCGGATTCCGTCGGCGTGAAGACGCCGCCGTAGATGCCGCCGATGATGATGACGGCGAGAATCGCGCTGGGCGCGGCGCGCAGGGACGATCGCCGGCGCTCCTGCCAGCTGGCCTTGGCCAGGGGCTCGAAGGCGCCGCTGAAGTGGGCGTAGGTCATGGAGAAGACGATGAACAGCGCCGCCAGCAGCAGCCCGGGACCGATCCCCGCCAGGAACAGCGCGACGATGGATTCCTCGGTCACCACGCCATAGATGATCAATGGTACCGAGGGCGGGATCAGGATCCCCAGCGTCCCGCCGGCGGCCAGCAGGCCGAGCACGAAGGGCCGCCGGTAGCCGCGGGTGATCATCTCCGGCACCGCCACGGTGGCGATGGTCGCCGCGGTGGCGATCGAGCTGCCGGAGATCGCCGAGAACAGCGCGCAGGAGATCACCGTGGCCACCGCAAGGCCGCCCGGCCAGTGGCCGACCCAGCTCTGCACCGCGGCGAAGAGATCCTTGCCGACGCCGCCCTTGAGCAGGACGTTGGACATCAGCAGGAACAGCGGCACCGCCAGCAGAACGAAGGAGTCCGTAGAGCTGTAGAGTGCCTGGGTGATGATGATCGGGTTGAAGCCCTGGAGGGCGAGCAGGCCGAGCCCCATGCCGCCCAGCGCGAAGGCGATCGGCACGCCGACCAGCAGGAAGACGAAGAGCGCCAGGATGATTACGAAGGGGGTCACGGGCGGGCCTTCCTAGAGGTCGCTGTCGCCGGCCTGCAAACCCCTGGGGCCGTCGCGCAGGACGCGCAGCGCCTCCAGGATGCATTGCAGCAGCAGCAGGCCGAAGCCGATGGGGATGGCGATCTCGGTCATCCACTGCGGGACGGCGAGCATGGTCGAGGTGTTGCGCCCGATGGCGATGCTCTCGAACACGGTCTCCGCCCCGTACCAGACGGCGACGGCGCTGAAGATCGCGATCCAGGCCAGCGCGAAGAGCTCCGAGGCGAGCCGGCCCCAGCGCGGCAGGCGATCGACCACCACGGTGATGACGATCAGATGGCGGTGGCGGAGGATGAAGGCGGCGGCGATGTAGACCGCCCAGATCTGGAAGAAGCGGGACAGCTCCTCGGCCCAGGAGGTCGGCGCGAAGAAGGCGTAGCGCATCAGCACCTCGTAGGTGATCATCCCGCCGATCAGCACGAACAGCGCGGCCGAAAGGTAGCCGCAGAAATCGCTGAGCCTGTCGAGTGCCCGAGCCATGCGCGATCCCGTCTTGCCGAGCGGCCCCCCCCGGGGGCCCGGGGGCCCCCGGGTCTGCCGGGGGGGCCGCTGGCGTTCTTGGGTTAGGGCCCTAAGGCCCCTTTTTCAGATTACTGCAGCTCCTTGGCCGCCTCGACGACCTTCTTGCCGAGCTCGCCGGAGGCCTCGATGTACTTGTCGATCATCGGGGCCGAAGCGGCCTTCCAGGCTTCGAGCTCTTCATCGCTCAACTCGATGACCGTCATCTCGGTCTCGTTGCGCAGGAACTCGATGGCGTCGAGATCCTCCTGGATGATCTCGTCGCGCAGCTTGGCTTCGACCTGCTGGCCGGCGGAGGTGATCAGCTCCCGCTGCTTGTCGGTCAGGCCCTGCCAGACGTCCTCGTTGATCAGCACGATGAACTCGACGGTGGCGTGGTTCGACACCGTGGTGTAGTCGAGCACCTCGTAGATCTTGCGCGACTTGACGCCGGCCGCCGACGACATCCCGGCATCGACCGTGCCGCGCTGATAGGCGAGGAACTGCTCCGAGCCGGAGATCAGCGCCGGGGCGCCGCCGAGCAACTCGACGAAGTCGCCCAGGGTCTTGCCGAAGACGCGGACCTTGAGGCCCTTCATGTCCTCGGGCAGGCGTACTTCCCTGTCGCTCATGATCACCGCGCCGCCGAGCGCCTGCCACCACAGCACGCGGGCGCCGGTCTCCAGGATGGCCTCGTCGAGCAGGCCGCGCACCTTGCCGTCGGGCGCCGTCGCCGCACGCACGGCGTCGAAGGTCGGCAGCGAGAAGGGCACGTAGAAGAAATCCACCGCCGGGATGGTGCCGGCATAGCGGGTCAGCGAGGCGGCGCCCATCTCGACCGCGCCCGAGGAAACCGCCTGGGGCACTTCGCTGTCCTTGTAGAGCTGCGCCGAATCGAAGATCTCGATGATCAGGTCGCCCCCGGACTCCGCCTCGACGATCTCCTTGAACTCATAGAGATTGGCGGTCACCGGATGCGACGGTGGCAGCTGGCTGGTCACCCGCAGGGTGGTCTGCGCCTCGGCGGCGCCGGCGCCTAGGCCGAGCGCGGCGGTCAACACCGCCCCCGCCAGAACCCGCCCGGAAAGGCGGCGAAGGCTTGATAGAACTGTATGCGTCATGGCTTCTAACTCCCCATATTCGTTTCTCAAAATCCTGCCCTTTACGGGCTTGTCCCGCGAGTATTCGGCGCAAGACCAAGATATGTCAATAAGGCTGACCATTTTTCCTGGACAGTCCGCTCCCGGCGGGGCAAGACTCGGCCCGCTCGCGACTTGCCGTCAGCCGGGCTCTTCTACCCGCCAATGCGAAAGAGTGAAAGCGCCATGACCGCGACTTCAAACCCCAGCAAACCGACCTGGAAACAGCTTCTGGAACAGGACAAGCCGCTGGTGCTGCCCGGCGCGCACGACGCGCTGAGCGCCAAGCTGATCGAGCAGGCCGGCTTCTCCGCCTTCTGCGTCGGCGGTTTTCCGCTGGTCGGCTCGCGCTACGGCCTGCCCGACATCGGCCTGGTCGGCCTCGGCGAGATGGCGGCGGGGATGCGCGACATCCTGCAGGCGACCTCGCTTCCGGCGCTGATCGACGGCGACCACGGCTACGGCGACGTCAAGAACGTCGCCTTCACCATCCAGACCTACGTCAAGATGGGCGCCGGCGCGGTCTTCATCGAGGATCAGGTTGCGCCGAAGCGCTGCGGCCACATGGCCGGCAAGGACGTGGTCTCGCTCGAGGCGATGGTCGAGAAGATCCGCGCCGCCGACGCCGCGCGCCAGGGCAGCGACCTCTTCCTGATGGCGCGCACCGACGCCCGTGCGATCCACGGCCTCGACGACGCGCTGCGCCGCGCCGAGGCCTACATCGAGGCCGGGGCCGACGGCATCTTCGTCGAGGCGCCGGAAAGCGTCGAGGAGCTGGAGATCATCGGCAAGGCCTTCGACGTGCCGCAGTTCGCCAACATGCTGGTCAGCGGCCGCACGCCGATTCTGACCAACCAGGAGCTCTACGACCTGGGCTTCGAGATGATCGTCCACGGCACCACCCTGATCATGCGGGTCGCCGAGGCGATGCGCGAGACCCTGCAGGCGATCAAGGAGGACCGGCTCGATCCCTCCGCCGGCTTCGCTTCGATCGAGGAGTTCAAGGCGATGACCGGTTTTCAGGACTGGTCGGACTTCGAGGACCGGCTGCGCCGCTAATCTTTGCCGGACTCCGCCGCGAAGGCTAAGCTGCGGCGTCCAACCGGATCGAGCCGATGCCGCGCTGCCGCTTATTCACATTCTGTCTTTCTCTGGGCACGCTCTGCGTGCTGCTGCCGCTGCTGGCCGGCTGCGTCACCAAGGGGGCGCCGCTCAGCGCAACGGCGGCGGAGATCGCCGCCGCCGAACCGGCCTCGGGCCTGGGGCGGATCTACTTCTACCGCGAGCGGGATGCCTTCCTCGGCGCGATCGAGCCCGGCATCGTCGTCAACGGCAAGAGGGTCGGCACGGCGCGCTACGGCGAGATCTTCTTCCGCGATGCCCTGCCCGGCCGCTACGAGGTCTTCTCGACCCACAACGACGATACGACAGCCGCCTTCGCGCTGGCCGAGGGCGAGAGCGTCTATATCAAGACGGCCCCCCGGCTCGACGGCCTGAGCACAGAACTGACCGCGGTCCTGGTCGATCCGGAGACCGGCGCCGCGGAGGCCGGCGGCCTGGATCTGGTTCAGGGCGACGAGCCTGGGGACCACTAGGCCGGCCGTGAAGAAGGGACAGTGGCGGCCGGAAACGCCCAAGCTCCTGACTGTCTTGTAGGAAGGCTACGGGCTGCGCGCCCTGCGGCAGGATGCGCTGGCCGGTCTCACCGTCGCCATTGTCGCCCTGCCGCTGGCGATGGCCCTGGCGATCGCTTCGGGCGCCACCCCCGAGAAAGGCCTGTTCACTGCCGTCATCGCCGGCCTGCTGATCTCGCTTTTTGGCGGCAGCCGCTATCAGATCGGCGGTCCGACCGGCGCCTTCGTGGTGGTGGTTTTCTCGGTGATCGAGCGCCATGGCTACGACGGCCTGGTGATCGCGACGATGATGGCCGGCGTATTCCTGATCGCCTTTTCCCTCGCCCGGCTCGGCACGGTGATCCGCTTCATTCCCTACCCCGTTGTGACCGGCTTCACCGCCGGCATCGCGGTCATCATCTTCTCGACCCAGATCAAGGACTTCTTCGGGCTGCAGATGACCGAGGTGCCTGGCGATCTGATCGACAAGTGGAGCGCCTATGTCGAGGCGGCTTCGAGCTGGCATCCCGCGACCCTGGCGCTCGCGCTGAGCAGTCTCGCCCTGATCGTCGGCTTGCGCCGCTTCATTCCGCGCTTTCCCGGTTTCATCACGGCGGTGATTCTGGCCTCCCTTGCGGTCTGGCTGTTCGGCCTGCCGGTCGAGACCATCGGCAGCCGTTTCGGAGGCATTCCCCAGGAACTGCCAAGCCCGCAGCTCCCCAGCGTCAGCTGGGACCGGATCGTCACCCTGGTGCCCGATGCTTTCACCATCGCGCTGCTGGCCGGTATTGAGTCCCTGCTCTCGGCGATGATCGCCGACGGCATGACCGGCGGCCGCCATCGCTCCAACGCCGAGCTGATGGCGCAGGGCATCGCCAACATCGGCTCCGCGCTCTTCGCCGGGCTGCCCGCCACCGGCGCCATCGCCCGCACGGTGACCAACATCAAGAGCGGTGGACGCACCCCGGTAGCCGGGATTCTGCACGCCGTCTTCCTGCTGCTCTTCATGCTGCTGCTGGCGCCGCTCGCCAGCTATATTCCCCTGGCCTGTCTCGCCGCGGTCCTGATCGTGGTCGCCTGGAACATGAGCGAGATCGAGCGCTTTCGCAGCCTGATGAAAGCGCCGCCCAGCGACCGGCTGGTGCTGATCACCACCTTCCTGCTTACCGTCCTGGTAGATCTCACCGTCGCCATCGAGGTCGGGATCGTCCTCTCCGCGATGATCTTCATGAAGCGGATGAGCGAGGTGACGCAGATCGGCCGTGCGCAGGAGATGCTCGACCCCTCGGCCGGCGAACCGGAAACGCCGGACGAGGAAGTTCTGCCCGGGAACCTGCCGAAGGATGTCGAGGTCTTCCAGATCAAGGGGCCGTTCTTCTTCGGCGTCGCTGGCCGCCTGCACTCGGTCCTGGATCAACTGGAGCGGCCGCCCAAGGTCTTTATCCTGCGCCTGCGTCACGTGCCGTTGATCGACGCTTCCGGCGTGGCGGCGCTAGAGGCCTTTATCGGCCGCTGCCAGCAGCAGGGGACCGAGGTAATCCTCTGCGGCGTGCAGCCGCAGCCCCGCGAGGTGCTCTCCCGGATGGACTGGAGCCGCGGCGCGGACATTCCCATGGTCGCCAACCTGACTGCCGCCCTCGACCTGGCCCAGGCCCGCCTCGAGACCGGCACGGCTAGGGCCTAAGGGCCAAACAGAAACGGGCACTTCCGCAGAAGGGCCCGCTCCAGCTTATTCCGAGCTAGCAGCTTGGCAGCTTACATCCGCTCGATTTCGACCCGGCGGTTCTCCTGAAGGCGAACGCCGTCCCCGGTCTGAACCTCGGGCTCGCTCTCGCCTTCCCACTCGACCGCGCCGATCTCGCTGCGCAGGCCATGCTGCTTCAGGTAGTTCGCGACCGTGGCCGCGCGCTCCTGGGAAAGCTGCATGTTGTAGGCCTGCGGACCGGAACGGTCGGTGTGGCCCTCGATCAGCACCTCGGTGGCGCCGCGCTGCTGCAGCTCGCCAGCGAAGCGGTCGAGCCGCGCCTTGGCATCCGAAGTGAGCGTGGCTTCATCGAAGTCGAAGTGGACTTCGGCGCCGATCGGCTGCGGCTGCTCCTCCGGCACGACGACGGTCTCCTCGGTCGCAGCGATCTCATACTGCTGCTCGTCGATGAAGACCGGATGCGGGGCGTTGGGGCCGTCGATGTTGGACCCCGACCACTTGTTCGGAACGCCGGACTGCAGAGGCCGATTTTCGACGATTTCGCGATCGGTCACACTGGGATCGGCGCTGGTGGTGTGCTCGGTGGTGGCGGAAACGACACGCTCGTCGGTGACCTTCAACCGGTCTGTTTGATCCGCCTGAGCAGAAAGCGCGGCTATCGAGGTCGCGGTGAAGACCGCGGTGGCTATGGTGAGCTTCCTAAGCATGGTAGCTCCTTTCGTTACGGAGGCTTGCGTCCCGGCCACGGGAGGATCCCGTGCCCGTTCTAGCCTTGCCTTACGACCGGTAAACGAGACGGAGCGGCATGAAGTTCCTGGAAAATTTCAACGCGCCCGTGGCGCGTGACCGCTAGTGCAGTCTGGACGAAGCCGGCGCGAGTTCGTGAAGATCGACGCCTTGCCAGGGCTGCGCCCCGGATGCCGCCGTCCTAAGGCCGCAGCCGCCTTCGGCGAAGGCTTCCGCAAGCGTCGCGGCGGCTTCGCGCACCTCCCCCAGCCCCTCGGCACGGACCAGTTTGGTCAGCAGGAGGTCGCCCTGAGCGCTGCCCGCGCCGGCCACCGCTCCGAGCAGCAGGCGTTCGTCATCGGCCAGATAGCCGCAGCAGGGCGGATGGTAGGAAACGCGGCGCAGGGCATGCGCGGCGATGCGGCGCAGCAGACACTCCAGGGAGGAGAGCGCCGCGCGCCCGGCATTGCCCCCCAGGGCGCGCGCCGCCTCCCGCCAGGCCCGTTCCCAATAGCGGCTGTCCTGGCACTCCAATCCCCGAAGCCACTGCCGGTAAATCGACAGCAGCAGCGCCTCCGAGGAGGTCAGCGAGGTAATCCGGATCTCCTCGGTCAACGCAGTCACAGGGTCCTCCAGGTTCAGGGTCACGGCCGCGCAGCGCACCGCATCGCATTGCGCGCAACACTCCGGTCTTCCGGGCCAAGGCCGGTTGGATCAGATGCGGTTCCGTTTTACTGCTAATGAGAATTATTCGCAACAACTATCGCTTTCCCCTTCCGAGCCGGGCCCGTCACCCCCATGTGAGGCTATGGAACGTTTCCCACGGCGAAGCGTTGAACTTCGTGGATAGGAACGCAAAAACCGAATTGGAGGTCACAATGGCTACGAAAACCGAATCCACAAACGCCGATCTCGACGCGCAGATCGCGCAGTTGAAAGGCGACATCGCCGATCTCGCCAGCGCCCTGAAGGAGACCAAGGTCGATCCCCGGGTAGCGAGGGCGCGCGAGTCGGCGCATAACTTCGCCGAGAACGCCAGCGCCAAGGCGCGGCACGCCCGCGACTATGCCAGCGAGCAGGCCGAGCATGCCGGCGAATTCGTCGGCGAGCGTCCCTTCACCAGCGTCGGCTTCGCCTTCGCGGCCGGTCTTGCGATCGGAATGCTGCTGAAGCGTTAGAGCCGGCGCCCGATGATCGATCTCAAACCCTTCCTGAGGGTGCTGGACGCGGAAACGCTGGCGATGAAGCTGCGCGGCGAGCGGGCGGCTTCCCGCGGCGTGGCCTATACGGCTGCGGGAGTTGCCTTCGTCATCGCTTATGTCTTCGCCATGCTGGCTCTGCAGAGCTATCTGGCGTGGTACATCGGCCCGCCGGCCGCCTGGGCGGTGGTCGCCGCGATCACCGCGCTGCTTGCCGGCGGGATCCTGCTGTTCAGCAAAAACCCGCGCCAACAGCAACGCTTGGAGCTCGCGGAGTTGCAGGCCGAAAAGGCGAAGTTGGAAAGTGAAGTCGAACTGGCGCGTCTGCGCGCGCAGTTGGAAAGCCTGCGCCGCATGGCGGCTCTGCCGGCGACCGAGAAGGCGGCGCTGATCGGCTCCTATCTGTTCCGCAGGTTTCGCAACGACTGAGTCCGGCGATGCAAGCGCGCCAACTGGCGCAGCGCAAATAGAAAAGGGGCGCCCCGGCCGGGGTGCCCCTTTTCCTTGCTCCGCTTTTGCCCTCGAAGACTACATCGGCGGGCGCCGGCCGCGCACGAAGTGCATGATCAGGGTCACCGCGAAGATGACCAGGAAGATGAAGAACAGAATCTGTGCGATGCCCGCGGAGGCCGATGCGATTCCGCCGAAGCCGAAGACAGCGGCGACGATCGCAACGATGAAGAAAAGAATTGCCCAACCAAGCATGTTGCTCGCTCCTTACTAAGAATGGCAGGCGCCACGCGGGGCGCGGCGCTTGCAAAGACAACGCCTGCCCCGCCGGAAGGTTCCACAGTGGTCTCGATTACCGCTTGGCCTTGCGGTCCGCGGAGCTCTTCCCGTCCTTCTCGCCGTCGCCGTAGCGCTCGTGAAAGGCCCCTTCCAGCGTCCCGAAGACGGCGACGATGACGTAGCCGAAAAGGGTCGTCAGAGCGGCGATCACCAGGTAGCCGGCGCCGCAGGCGACCCCCGCCGAGCCGGCCAGCCAGATCGTGGCGCCGGTGGTCATGTGGCGCACGTTGCCGCGCGACTGGATGATCGCGCCGGCGCCCAGGAAGGCGATGCCGGTGATCACCGCCTCGATCACGCGAATCGGGTCGGGCTGCACGTTCTCGTATACCTCGGCGCTGAGCTGCATTAGCTTGAAGGTGATGATCATGAAGATCGACGACGCCAGGCTGACCAGCATCAGGGTGCGCAGCCCGGCCGGCTTGCCGCGCAGCTCGCGGTCCAGTCCGATGATTCCGCCGCAGACCGTTGCCGCGGTCATCCGCACGATCATCGCCCAAAAGCTCACGTCGACCGGATTGACGACCATGTCGTAAAAGCTTTGCATTGTTGAAATCCCTCTCAAAAAGCGCCGATGATGGCGCGCAGCGCGCAGCGCTTCGGTGTGGAGGGAACGCGCAGAAGCTGGGAGAGTTCGCAGCTGCGGCGAACTGTGCGGCCTTACATTTGTTATCTAGTTATGGCCCGACAAAGCGGTCTCGTGACCAAAGGAGCACTTGTGATCGATTGGCGGCACTATATCCCGCGCTGGAAGAAGAACGCCCGTCGGCGCAGCGGGATCGCTTTGGCCTATGCCAAGATCGAACAGGGTTTCTCCGAGCTGTCGCGCCTGCGCGACTCTACTGCCAAGGAAGAGCTTCCCGAAGGTCTCAAACGTGTCGTCGAGAAACTGCGCCGCGAAGACGACTGATCCTGGCAGCGCACATGACAGAGGGCATATCGAAAGGGCAACTTAGGCGGACGCGGCCTGGGGTTCGGAGTAGGCCGCGATCAGACGCTCGGCCTCGCCGCCGCCGAGCAGTTCACGCAGATGCCCCCGGGCCCGCGACAGGCGGGAGCGCACGGTGCCGATCGGAACCTCGAGGATACGCGCGGTTTCCTCGTAGCTGAAGCCTTCGACGGCGATCATCAGCAAAAGAGAGCGTTCCTCCTCCTTCAGCCGCTCGAAAGCCTGCATGAATTCCTTCAAGGCCAGGGAATTGATCTGACTAGCGGCGGCTGGGAAGAGATCCTCCATATCGGCGGGATCGGAATCCATCTCCCAACGCGCCGCGCGCCGGCAGTCGTTGATGAAGAGATTGCGCAGGATGGTGAAGAGCCAGCCCTTGAGATTGGTTCCAGGCTCGAAGCTCGCGACCTTGTCGATGGCACGCTCCAGACAGGCCTGCACCAGATCGTCGGCGTTGGCGCGGTTATGCGTCAGCATCCGCGCATAGACGCGTAGGTTCGGGATCAAGGCTTCCATCTCTAGAAATAGCGTCCGTGACATAATATGTCCTCCAACTACGCTGCGCCCCCACAGCGAGTCAGGTATGCAGGAGGAAAGCTGGATACAACGCTTCGAGGAAAAGGTAACATCGTCGCCACATGTAGCCAAATATATGTCGCTCAGCTTTTACTTCAGATCGACTTGATAACTACATGATTTGATCGATTCCCATACTTAGACTTGAATCCGTGTACGGCATATGAACTATACCCTGGAAAACCCGCTCCGCGCAGTGGCGATTTTCGCGTTCCGGGAAGGGCATTTACAGTAGTTCCCAAGAAACGAAACGAGAACGAATTTATTTTCGCAGAGCGGCCAGTACTGCTCAACCCCACGGACGCCGCCACATTCCGCCCAAGAATCCGCTAACATAGGTTAGGAAATAGTGCCTCTGGAGGGACTCGAACCCCACTCCCGAAGGAACGCGATTTTGAGTCGCGCGCGTCTACCAATTCCGCCACAGAGGCCGCAAGCGCGGCGGGAGTTTAGAGCACCCGCCAAGTAATGCAAGAACAGCGGGCTTTCGGCTCTGCATTACTGCATCGGCTCCGGCGGGGCTTCCTTGGGCAGGTCGCCGGTCTCGCCGCTGAGCTAGGCGCGCGGCGCGCGGCAGGAGACCCGGGGCGCCTCGCTGTTGGCGAGAATGCCCGTCCAGGACTCCATGACCTTCTCCATCGCCGCCAGGTCGCGGTTGGCGAAGGCCAGGTAGAAGGCTTCGTTGGCGAAGACCACGGCGTCCAGCTCGCTCATTCCGGTCTCCCGATTCCTTGGGCGGCCAAGCCTAACAGATTGCCGCGCAGCTCGCGATCCAGCCCGATGATGCCGCCACAGACCATCGCCGCGAGCATGCGGGTGAGCATCGGCGAAAACGACACATCCACCGTATTGGCGACCGACTCGTAAAAGCTGCATTGCCGGAAATCCTCTCTAAGATCGCGGAGGCGGCCGCCTGAGCGCGGCATTTGCGATGTAGAGGAAACGCACCGGAGCCTGGAGAGTTAGCAGTCGCGGCGAACCCTTGCCCATTCCATTTGTTATGCTACCGATGGCTCGGAAGTACGGTCCTATGACCGAAGAAGCGCCCGTGATCGACTGGCGGCATCATATCCTGCGAAGGAAGACGAACGTCCGGCGGCGTAGCGGGAATGCCTCGAGCGATGCTCGCATCGATCAGGGCTTCGCCGACTTGAAGCGCCTGCGCAACTCCACCGCCAAGGAGGAGCTGCCCGAGCGCCTCAAGCGGGTCGTCGAAAAGCTACGCCGCCAGGAAGACTGATCCTGGAGGCGCGCTGATTCAGGGGATGGGTCGAAAGGAGAGTTTAGGCGGAAGCCGACTGAGGCTCCGAGTAGGCCGCGATCAGACGCTCGGCCTCGCCGCCGCCGAGCAGTTCGCGCAGATGACCCCGGGCCCGCGACAGGCGGGAGCGCACCGTGCCGACCGGAACATCCAGCATCCGCGCGGTTTCTTCATAGCTAAGGCCCTCGACGGCAACCATCAGCAGGAGCGACCGCTCCTCTTCCTTCAGGCGCTCGAAGGCCTGCAGGAATTCCTGCAAGGCCAGGGAATTCATCTGACTGGCGGCGGCGGGAAAGAGATCCTCCATATCGGCGGGATCGGAATCCATCTCCCAACGCGCCGCGCGCCGGCAATCGTTGATGTAGAGATTGCGCAGAATGGTGAACAGCCAGCCTTTGAGATTGGTACCCGGCTCGAAGCTTGCGATCTTGTCGATGGCACGCTCCAGGCAGGCCTGCACCAGATCGTCGGCGTTGGCGCGGTTATGCGTAAGCATCCGCGCATAGGCCCGAAGATTCGGGATCAAGGCTTCCATCTCTAGAAATAGCGTCCGTGACATAATGCATCCTCCAACGACGCCCCCCAGCGACTAGTCACGTAAGCAGGCTGAAACGCGGATACAATGCTCTGGGAAAAGGTCACATCGATGCCACATGCATCTTAACAAATGTTACTTGGTATTTACTTTAGCAAATCTGGATAACTACTTAAAATCTTCAATCTTCTTACTTCGACTTTATTCTGACTGTGGCATTACGCGGAAGGTCGGAAATGCAGAGCCTCTGTAGCCCGGGATTCCACGCTCAGGCGTGCGTGAATACTGACGCCGCCAAGAAACCAAAGGGGAACGGAAAAATTTCTATCGGCGGGCGTGTCGCGCGCAACCCACGGAAGCCGCCACAATCCAGCCACAAACCCTAAAACATAGGATAGGAATGGTGCCTCTGGAGGGACTCGAACCCCCACTCCCGAAGGAACGCGATTTTGAGTCGCGCGCGTCTACCAGTTCCGCCACAGAGGCTCTCGGCGCGGGCCGGAGTTTAGAGCTTCCGTCAAGTAATGCAAGGCAGGCCAAGGCATGGTAGTGGGTCAGTTTGAATTATCTGCGAAGCCGCTGCCTTCCCCGCACCCAGATTACCTTGCCGCGCTGGCAAGCTACGGCACCCCGGGACAGGGCCCAAGCATAGCCGCGGTCCCAAAGGGTAACTTTCCGGCAGGGCTTGAGAAAGAAGAACTCGTAACACTTGGAAGCGCGGGTGCGATCATCTGCCCTCCAGCGCGTCGCCATAAATTCTACGTGTTCGAATGCTGTAGGCTGATCCTTCCGGCAAACCTCGATGTAGTCAGCCATTTTGTTGCACAGCCTCTTGATCCGCGTTTCATCACAGGCGCGAACAAGGTTTTCGTCTACATCCCCAGCGCAGATGGCCGCGCAAAGAAACTCGTAGTGATTGAGCAAATATTCGATGCTTGCCACGTCATCGATCCGCCCGTCGTCATCCTGTGACTTGGGGAAATCATTGGCCTTGATAAGCGCGCGGACCCTTCGCAAGGCGGCAGCAAACTTTTCGTCGTCCTTCTGGCGGATAACGATCCTGTATGTGTGCTGCCTTCTGTCCATAACGCGGTTGAGATGGCCTGAGTACAGCCACCCAGCTGTCGCGGTGAGGGCGCTTATGAAGATTGCAATACCCGTGTCCATAACACGGATAATACGAAAAAGGGGGCCGCTTACACAGCCCCCTTTCCAGCCTCAGATATGGCTGAGATCGTGCCTTAGAAACCTGGCGTCCCGTCCATGTAGAACATCATGATCTCCTTCCTATCTCGTGACCGAGATATTAGCCCGCGCTGAGCAGATTGCAACCGCGCATCAAGAAAATGTGAAATTCCCCATACCCTCAATAGCTTAGCTCACGATCCGCTTCTTGTACGGCCCGCGCTTCTTCGGGGCAGGCTCCGCGTCCTCAACAAGCTTCACGATATCGCCGATCTCCCAAAGTCGCTCGGAAACGCCAGCGGCCATGGCCGGGCTCATCCGCAGCTTCGAGTGAATGCGCACGAAGTTGTAGTACATCATGTGGAGCGCGACGGCGTAAGCGTGGTTCTCGACCTTCTTCGAGAAAGCGTTGGTCAGCCGGGTGAACCGCCGCATGTGCATCCGCATCGTGAGGTTGTTCCGCTCGGCGTAGGACGTGCTGACGTGCTTGGGGTCGGGATCGCCCTCAACGCGGTGCTTACGCGAGCCAATGCACTCAGCCGGGCTGTACCGTCCCTTCATGCTCTCAGGTGTTGCGCCGTAAATCTTCACCAGTTGCGCGTAATCAACGTCAGAACCGAAAGCGCCCTCGACGGCCTCTAGGTACGCCTTGTGCCCGTCACTGGTCAGCTGCACCCGATTGGCGAGGCGGGTCCGCAGATCGTCAATGAACCACATGGCGCACTCGCCATCCCGCCCGCCGATGAAGTAAGAAACGATCAGCTTGGAGTCGGCGTCAATCGCCGTCCAGGTCCATGTGTCGCCAGCGCCGTAGGGTGCGGCCTTGGCCGTCGCGACGTTCTTTTGTTTGGCGTAGGTGAAGCTCCAAATCTCATCGACCTGGACCCGCTGCGCCTTCACGTCGCGCACGTTCTCATCGTGGTACGCCATGCAAGCCTTGCCGGCGTCAACGAGAAGCTTGGTGATGGTGTTCTTGCTGGCGCCCGTGACCCGTGCCACAGAGCGGATGGACTGTCCCTCGCAGAGCAGGTGCAAGATTTGAGCGCGGGCTTTGGAGTCGAGCTTGTTCATACCCCCTATATGGGGCGTATGCTTTACTGGTCAAGCAAAGAGTCAGTTTCAAGTGAGGCTTTAACGTTCGTGGCCTCGGACACCAGATCTTCAATCTCCGACGAATCGCGGATATCGATCAGATGGTCCGCGCCCTTCTTGAGAATGCTCAGGTGGGGCGTGATATCGTCCCTTGAATGCTGCCCATTTGAGAACACAACGAACTTTTCCTTCCCCCCTTGAATTTCTTCGTTCGCCGTTTCCAAAGTGAAGGCAATTGCGCATGCCTCTCTGTGTTTCTGGGCGTGCTGCCCGGCACCGAAATCAATCGTGCTGATAAAATTCCACGAACCGTTTTTGAACGCAAAGTCAGCGTAGAGCTCCAGATTCTCGGAAATCGGGTAGTGAGGAACCACCAAGCCGCGCCAAACGTCTTCTGTTGTAGCGCCAAGAAGACTGCGGGATTCAAAAATAGTTTTCAGCTTTGTCCTGAGCCGTGAGCGGCTGGGTTTCTTCGGTGCCTTCGGAGGGCGCACGAGTTGAGCCATCAAATCATCTATCGTGGCCCCGTAGTCATCTTCGTCGCGTGCAGAGAACTCACCGCCACCGGCAATCGAGATAGGGCCAAACTCACCGAACGTCTCGAACGACCCCTCCTCCACCCACTGATCGTAGGTCCACTTCCTGAAAATTTCGGGCAGCTGATGAAGCGCCTCCGCGTCAAACGCTCCATCGAGCGCCTGCACCTTGCCCATGTTGGGCAGCAAGCGGACATCCGGCCCACTCTCGCCAAGCACAACTATGCCTACGTTAACGCTCTCTCCCCGGCGAACGTCAGGCACCACCCGAATAATCCCGAAGTTATAAGACCGTGGCATCGTTATGGCCCTTCACAAGCCTGTTTAACCATTTATCCCGTTCCAAACTTCCCCACCATTGGAGGAGATCATTCTGTTCTTTCTGTGGCAACCACCCGCTCGGCATTTCGCTAAGTATAGCAGAAATACTTGTGAGGGGAATCCCGCGAATCCTCTCAAGACATTCCTTGGCCTCAATGACGTTAAACCCCCAATGACTTCGTATCATTCGGCCAACCTTCACAGTATTACTTGATGGCCCAGGTAAATTTCTCTCAAGGGGCCATTTCCCGAAAAGCGAATGGCTAAAATCTATCGCCAGGACGACCTTCTCTCCGTCGTGGTCGCGAAAAATTAGGTTGTTGATGTGCCGATCATCGTTGGCTATAAACAAATCAAAGGCATATATTCTTGATATTTGCGAAAGCATTTCTGGATTTGGTATGCCCTTGCTAAGAAAATTCAGTAAATCTTGAACCGTTCTCGCCGTATTACTTTTGTCGCCAAATACTTGAGACGCAAAGACATGGGTGCCATCCAGATCCTCAGCGATGCGCCAGTGGGGGACGGGAAGCCCCACCGCGTTTGCTATGCTACTGCAAACGTACTCTGTCGCCCGGACCATCGGGAACTGTGGGGTATCAAACTTAAAAACGTACGATAGGTCATCCTCGCACGTCCCGAAGCAGGGCTGCGTAACTGTGGCCTGCGTCTGCGGCGGCCTGTACTTAGATTTTACACGAATAGGGAAAAGCGACATGCCCCCGGGTCGCTGCCTAGTTGTTTTTCCGCCCCCATCTCGCTTTGGCAGCCTTCCGCGCGATCTCGCGCCGCTTCTCTGCTGTTAGGCTTTTCGCCCGCGCCGCGCCGCCCTTCTTGCCGCCCCTGCTGCCTAGGGCAACAGCGGCAGGGTCCTTATCACTGGTTGTGGGGGCATCTTCAGCTTCGCCCGTGGCAAGGTCAACCATAAGCTTGGCGAGCTGATTCGGGTCACGCGGGCGTTTTTTGGTCTCGCTGGACATGCCCTCAATATGGCATCGCGAGAGCAGGATTGCCAACGGGCGTCAATACGGGGCATTTTCAAACTGACCCACTACCCAAGGCATAGGCACCCCTATTGCATCGGCTCCGGCGGCGCTTCCTTTGGCAGGTCGCCGGCCCGCGCGTTGCAGGGCCCGGCCTGGTGATGGATCATCTTCCACAGTCCCCCCTCGCGGCAGAAGATGTTGGTCGCGACCAAAGCCCCCTTGCCGATCACCTCGAAGCAGACGACGAAGGCGGTTTCGCCGCTGAGATAGACGCGCGGCGCGCGGCAGGAGACCCGGGGTGCCTCGCTGTTGGCGAGAATCCCGGTCCAGGCCTCCATCACCTCCTCGCGGCCGGACAGCGGCTGCCAGCCGGGGTGGACGCAGGCGACGGAGTGGCCGCGCGCCCAGACCTCCTCCATCGCCGCCAGGTCGCGGTTGGCGAAGGCCAGGTAAAAGGCCTCGTTGGCGAAGAGCACGGCGTCCAGCTCGCTCATGACGGTCTCCCGGGTCCCAAGGCGGCAGAGCCTAACAGATTGCCGCGCCGCGCCCAGCCTGCTAAACGGCGGATCAGGGCAACCAGGGACCTCCCCGCTTTTGAACAAGCTCCTCTACGGCCTCTACGACTGGACGCTGCGCATGGCCGGACACCGCCATGCCTTGGCCCTGCTCTTCGTCGTCGCCTTCGCCGAGAGTTCGGTTTTCCCGATCCCGCCCGATGTGATGATCATTCCCATGGTGCTGGCCGCGCGCGAGAAAGCCTGGCGGATCGCCGCGGTGGCCACCGCCGGCTCGCTGCTCGGCGCCCTGCTCGGCTACGCCATCGGCTATTTCTTCTTCGACGCGGTCGGCAAGCCGGTGATGGAGGCCTACGGCTATCTCGGCAAGTTCGAGGACTTCGCCGCCTACTACAACGAGTGGGGCGCCTGGATCGTCGGCGGCGCCGGTTTCACGCCCTTCCCCTTCAAGGTGATCACCATCGCCAGCGGCCTGACCCAGCTCGACCTCTGGATCTTCGTCCTGGCCTCGCTGGTCTCGCGGGCCGGCCGGTTTTTCCTGGTCGCGGCGCTTTTGTGGTACTTCGGACCGCCGATCCGCCGCTTCATCGACAAGAACCTGCCGCTGCTGGCCGCCCTGTTTTTCGTGCTGCTGCTTGGCGGCTTCGTCGCGCTGCGCTATCTCTTCTGACGATGACCCTGCCAGCTCCATTCGACCACCCCCGGGCCGTCCCGGCCGCGATCGCGCTGGTCAGCGCCGCCGCCCTGGCAGCCGCCCTGATCGCAGAGCACGTCTTCGGCCTCGCGCCCTGCGCGCTGTGCCATTATCAGCGCTATGCCTATGTGGCGGCGCTGCTGCTTGGGCTGCTTGGCCTCTTTCTCAACCCGCGGCTGTTGGTCGCGCTGGCAGGGCTGGCCTTCGTGACCGGTATGGGGATCGCCGCCTTCCACGTCGGGGTCGAGCAGGGCTGGTGGCAAGGCACGGCAGGCTGCAGCGCGCCTGCTTTCGATCTCAACGCCACGGTCGACCAGATGCGCGAGTCCCTGCTCAACACCGACTTCGTCGCCTGCGACAAGGTCGCCTGGTCGCTGTTTGGCATCTCCATGGCCGGCTACAACGCGCTCTTCTCCGCGATCTTCGCGCTTGCCAGCTTCGCGGCCGCGGCCAAGATGGAGGACAAGGAGAGCGCATGAGCGAGAACCGCAAAGCCGAAGCGCCGCCGCGCCAGCCCCGCTATGCCCCGGGCGACCTCACCGGACGTCAGCGGCTGGAGCGCATCCTGCGCGTCGATCACGCCGGCGAGTATGGCGCGCGGCGGATCTACGAGGGCCAGCTCGCGGTGCTGAAGCGCAGCGCCTCGCGCCCGGCGATCCAGCGGATGTGGGAGCAGGAGGCCAAGCACCTCGACTACTTCGAGCGGGCCCTGCCCGACCGCCGCGTGCGCCCGACCCTACTGCAGCCGCTGTGGCACGTCGCCGGCTTCGCGCTGGGCGCCGCCACCGCCGCGCTGGGCGAACGCGCCGCCATGGCCTGCACCGTCGCGGTCGAGGAGGTGATCGACCAGCACTACGCCAGTCAGCAGGACGCGCTCGGCGAGGACGAGCCGGAGCTTTCCGCTTCGATCGCCGAGTTCCGCGCCGAGGAGCTGGAGCACCGCGACACCGGGCTGGCGCACGAGGCCGAGCAGGCCCCCGCCTATCCCCTGCTGAGCGCGGTCATCAAGGCCGGCTCGCGGGCCGCGATCTGGCTGTCGGAGCGAGTCTGAGCCCTTAGGACTCCAGTTCGGTATCCCAGTAGAGAAAGTCGCTCCAGCTTTCGTGCAGGAAATTCGGCGGAAAGCCGCGGCCGTTTTCCTGCAGCTTATAGGTCGAGGGCTGCTCCGGCGCGTCGAGCGGATGCATGCGGCACTCCGACGGCAGGCGGTTGCCCTTCTCCAGATTGCAGCCCTGACAGGCCGTGACGATGTTGTCCCAGACCGTGCGTCCGCCGCGCGAGCGCGGCACCACGTGATCGAAGGTCAGCTCCTCCGAGGCGTAGCCGTCGCCGCAGTACTGGCAGTGGAAACGGTCGCGCAGGAAGACGTTGAAGCGGGTGAAGGCGGGGCGCCGGTCGAGGCGCACGTAGTCCTTCAGCGCGATCACGCTGGGCAGGGCCATTTCGAAGGAGGGCGAGTGGATCCGGGTCTCGTACTCGGAGACGATGTTGACCCGGTCGAGGAAGACCGCCTTCACCGTGTCCTGCCAGGACCATAGGGACAGCGGGAAGTAGGACAGCGGACGAAAGTCCGCATTCAACACCAAAGCCGGATACATCTCGGCCACCGCAGTCACGCCCTTCCTCCCCATCGTATGCCAGGGCCGGCGCTGTGGCTGCGAATCGCCCAGACGCCGGGCTCGGATATTTTTACCCGCTGCCCCAGGGGAACACAAGATATTGGGAAATCTTGCCTGCAAACTTCATGTTGTTGTCATAGCCGCCTGACTCGCCCGTAGAAATCCGGATCGGCAGGCGCGCGCTTCCGACACAATTGTGTGACCCGCCGTTGCAAGCGGCGGCTTCAGGGCAACATGCAGGGGCGACACACAAACATCCTGGAGCCTGAGACGCAATGACCGACAAGCCGAAAGCCGGACAGCCGCTTCCCGAGATCTCCCTGCCGACCGTGGGCGGCGGCACCGCCTCCCTGGGCGCCGCGACCGGCGGCTGGCGCGCCATCCTCGTCTATCGCGGCAAGCACTGTCCGCTGTGCAAAAGGTACCTTGGCGGGCTGCAGGATCTGGCCCGGGACTACGCCGAGGCGGAGATCGAACTGCTGCTGGTCAGCGCCGATCCCAAGGAGAAGGCCGAGACGGTCAAGGAGGACTGGGGACTGGCCCAGAGCGTCGCCTATGACTTGAAGCCGGAGCAGATGCGTGAGCTCGGCCTCTACATTTCCGAGCCGCGCAGCGAGCAGGAAACCGACCGTCCCTTCGCCGAGCCCGGCCTCTTCGTGGTCAATCCCCAGGGCAAGCTGCAGATCGTCGACATCAGCAACGCGCCCTTCGCCCGCCCCGACCTCACCTCCCTGCTTAACGGCATCAAGTTCGTGCAGGACAAGGACTACCCGGTCCGCGGCACCGCCGCCTGAGCCCAGGCTGCTTCCGGCGCGGCGCGGACGATATTTCCGCGCTGCTCGTATTTAAGAACAAAAAAAGAACACATTTACCCGCTAGGATCGCGAAACTGGTGGCTTCGCTGACCTGGGGAGGTGTGCATGGCGGGCAGGTGGCAGGGGCGTCTCGGCGCGGGGATTCTCGTTCTTTGGATGGCTTTCGCGGCGCCGGTCTCGGCCGGGGACTGGCAGTACCTCTCGGGCGACGCCAGTGAGTCGACTCTCGACTGCTTCGGCGATTTCGAGGACGTCCGCTGCGCTGCGGAAACGGAACTCGCCTGCGCAACCTGGAACGCCTTTCTCTACGACAAGTCCCTCGAAAAGGAATTTGGCCCGCCACGCGAGGCTCTCTCTTTTTGCACCCAGGTAGAAGAGCGCGAGTATCCTAGCGGCCTCGCCTTCTACAACTGGGAAACTGATCTCTATGCAAAGTTCCTCTTTCGTCTTTCCGATCCCTGGATTTTGGAAGAGGACGACATTCCACGCTGGACAAAGGGGTATTCGAAGAGAGCCGCGCCGATAGCGGGAGACACCGCTTTCGACGTCGAAGCGTTCATGTGCGGTCCGCTCCTCCCGGCACGATCTCCTATAAGATGTATTTCAAGCGGTATGGAAGAAGACTGTGCCGTTGACACTTGCAAAGCCTATCCAAAAGCGCCTGAGACCTACCGGGTGCCGCCGATGGGTGAGTTCCGCTTCCCCTTCGCTGTCGTGGTCATGCGTCAGGACGCGGGGCGGTGGCGTCTTGTGAACATCCTGCTGACGGGCTACGCAGACCGAGACGGCGAAGGCCGATGGCGTCCACCGCGGTTCAGGGTTGGGCCTGTGGTGGAGTGAGCTCAGATTAGCGGCTCGACTCCAGGCGGCAGAAACATGAAGTGGATCGCACGCGCTCTTTCTTTCGGCTTATCGGCGTAGCGGCCCTTTCCGATATTGATCAGTAACTGAAGCCGTGTTTCAAGATTCCTGATCAGTTCCTTGTAAGCGGCCGTGCTCTCCGAGCCGAACACTCTATCCACAGCGATCGGTTCGGAAAGGAGTTGATTCATTGCGCGCTGGACGATCTCTGGCCCTTTGCCACTACCATGCCGGTATAGCGTGTCGAAGAGAGTTGCGGCCGCTTCGTGGTCATAAAAATCTTCAAAGGACTTTAATCCGCCGAAACCCTCTCCACCTAGGTAGTGTTCTTGGCTCATGAAGACCCAATATGCTTCGTGGATCTGCTCTATGGTCAAATCCTTCGGCATCACGCTGCTGTCGAGTCCGAGCTTATCGCGTACCTCATCCAGTGCTGCCGGCGTGATGCCCGCCATGGACTGATCGTCTGGCGCCAAGCCACCCTCTGCAGCGAAGGTCTCCAGGAATGCGCGGCGGATGGCCGGTGTAATGCGCGGGTCTCGATCGAGCGTGAGCCCCCAGTTTCCCCAATGATGCTTCACGCCCTTGAGCTGGTCCTTCCATTTGGGAATGGGCATCCCCGCGAGCACCTCATGGCGCCGCGTGGCGTGGTCGCTGGACCAGGCACCCAGGGCTGGGTCTTCCTGCGGCGGTCGCTCGAAAGCTAGTTCGCGCCTTCTGGCATCGGCATCCTTGCTGCCCAAACCCGACACCGCCTGGGCGAGCTGCTGGGCATGACCGGGGGACTGCTCGGCGAGCTGGTCGACCAGGTCGCCAATCTCCAGACCGGCCTGCTGCGGGTCGTCCTGCAGAGCGGTATCGAGGATCGGCAGCAGGTCCGTGAAGGCCTCCCGGTTCGGGGTGCGGCGGGCGATCTGCCGGGCGAGGCGTCCGTTGGCCTGGCGGGTCTCGGCGTCGAGGCCGGAGACTTCGGTCGTCGCCGCGCCGCGCGGGGCGGCGGCGTTCAGCGGCTCGCCGGTCAGCAGGTTGACGGTGGGGCGCAGTGGTCTTTTGGCCTTGAGATCGGCGAAGAGGGCGGCGCGGTCGCGCAGAGGCGAGGAGAAGGGCGGCATGGCGTTCTCATGGCTGGGGGCAGTGAGCGATGAGAACTAATATAGAACAAAATAGGAAAACAATCAACGCCGCCGTCGCGGCTACCTCACCGCCGTGCGGCGCAAATCGAGCTCTGCGTCCTTCTCCGGAAAGCTAGAACTGGCGCATCAGCCGTTCGATGTAGTCGAGTTCGTACTGCGGCCGGCTGCGGTCGCCGCTGCGCTTGCGCAGTTCGTTGAGAATCTCGCGGCTGCGCAGCACCTCCGACTGCTCGGGAATGTTCACGCCGCGGCCCTCGGTGGTCTCGCTGCCCTGGCCGCCGCTGGGGTCGCGGCCGAGCGGATCGGCGAAGCCGTCCTCGCTGAAGGAGCGCTGGCCGCTGCCGCCGCCCTCGCCTTCGCCGAGCTGCTGCTGCACGAACTGGTCGAGCATCCCCTCCAGCCCCTGCTGCAGCTGGTCCATGGCATTGGCCTGGGGATCGACCGCCTCGCCGGGCAGATTCTCCTCCAGCGCGTCGCGCGCCTCGCTCATCGAGCGCTCGGCACTGCCCAGGGGCCGCGGGATATCGCCGCCCATCTCGCCCAGCTCGCGCATGATGTCGCCAAGCCGCTTACGCAGCGCCTCCTGCTTCTCGGAGTCGCGCAGATTGGGGTTCATCTCGCCGTCCAGCGGCTCCAGCTCGCCCTGCTTGGAGCGCTCGAAGCTGCGGTCGAGCAGCTCCTGCTGATCGCGCATCATCTCTTCCATCTGGCGCATCGTCTCCTGCGCGCGCTGCTGCTCCGGACTCATGCCCTGGGGTACGCCGGCCTGCATGTTTTCCAGCATTTCCTGCAGCTGGGACAGCATCTCCTGCGCCGCGTCGCGCGAGCCGGTGCGTGCCAGATCGCGGGCCTGGTCGACCATCGACTGCAGGTCGTCGCGGTTCATCAGCTCGGCATCGGGCGGCAGCTGCTGGGACTCCATGCCGTCCTGCATCATGTTCTGCATCGCCTGTTCGGTCATGGCGTCGAGGAAGCGGTCGATCGCCTGCTGCAGCTCGCTCATCAGCTGCTCGATGACCTCGTCGGGGGCGCCGTTCTCCAGCGCTTCCATCAGCCGTTCCTGGATGTCGCGCAGCTCCAGCTCGGCCAGCGACATCTCGCCGAATTCGATTCGCAATGCAGTCTGCCACAGCAGCTTTTGCACCTGCGGCACCGCTGTCGCGGCGCGGTCGTAGATCAGCCGCCGCTCGGCCGAGCGGATCGCGAGGGAGACCACCCAGTCGAAGGCGTAGTGCGCGGGGTTGGCGCCGATGGCGCCGAGATCCTGGACCACCGGGAGGCGTTGCGAGGGATTGCGGGTCAGGTCCTTCCGCAGCTCGACCAGCATCCGGGCGATGGGATGCTGGAAGGTCCGCTCCGGCAGGACGATGGAAACCGCATCGCTGCGGCCGCTCTGCCCGGCGGCGTCGCGCGCCTCCAGAACCAGGGTCACCGGCAGCCCGGCCCAGAGATGGTCGGTCAGGTCGTGATAGCTGCCGTTCTCGAGACGGGTGCCCTGGCGCGCGCCGAGGCCGAGGTCGAGGACCAGCGGCTGCTCTTCGGGGGCGCCGTCGCGGGTGACGATGGCGCGCACATCGACGATGCCGTAGTCGTCCTCGGCCTGATACTCGATGCGCAGCGCCCGCCGCTGTCCGCCGGCCGGCGGCGCCGCGAAGACGATGCTGGGCGGGTTGTCCGGGATCACCTCGATATCCCAGGCGGCCAGGAGCGCATCTCCCTGGCGCACGCCGAGACGGCGACCCGCCTCGATCTCTTGGCTGATCTTGAAGATGCCGCTGCCGCCCGGCTCGAAGGGCGTGGCCGCCGTGTCGATGACCAGTTCGGGGGCGCCGCCGGAGAGCCCCTCGACCTGGCCGAGCAGGGTGCTGCCGCTGGGCAGCGCGATGGGCGGCGGCGCGGTCTGCGGCCCCTCCCCGCCCTTCGCCTGGGTTTCCAGATAGATCGGCGGCGTCCCGGTGTAGTCCGGCGGATTGACCCAGAGGGTGAGCTGCGGCGGCAGGGCGTTCGCCGCCTCGACCGAGAAGTTCGGAGTCAGGGCATCGCCCAGGCGGCCGCGCCACTCGTAGCCGCCGACGGTCAGGCCGACCACCAGGAGCAGCCCGACCACTGCGCGCAGGCCGAAGGAATCGACCTGCGGCCAGCCGAGGCGCGGCAGACCGATGCGCAGCTTTTCCGCTTCGCCGGCAAGGCGGCGGCGATGCGCGTCCCACAGCGCCTGCACGGCAGGGTCGCCACGGGCGGTCGCCAGCTCGTCGTCGAGACCGGCCAGAGGGCGGTGCTTGAGATCGCTCTCGATCTCCAGGCGGCGCTGCGCGGTAAGCTGTACTGCCGAGCCGATGCTGCGCGCCGCCAGCCAGAGCGCGGCCAGCAGTCCGGCGGCGAAGATCGCGAGCAGCAGGCTGTGCAGCCAGGCGGGCAGGAACTGGAAAAGGCCGAGCAGGGCGCAGGCGAAAAACAGTCCGACGATGCCGGCCAGGGGCCAGAGCGCCGGCCAGATCCGCTCCCAGGCGAGCACAGCGCGGGCGAGGGCAAGCTTGCCGCCGTAGTCGCCGCGTCCGTTTCCGCCTCTGCGCTGCCTGCTGTCCTGGGTCACCCGCTCCTCGTGGCTCGCGTCTCGGTTACCCTTCCGGCGCGGCCCGATCGTCTAGAGCCAGCCCGGAATCACATCCTGCCCGATCAGTGCCTGGTAGTCGATGCGCGGCTTGATCACCTCGTAGGCATCGCCGCGGACCATGACCTCGGGCGCCGGTACCCTGGAATTATAGGTCGATGCCATGGTCGCGCCATAGGCGCCGGTTGAACAAATCGCGAGCAGGTCGCCGCTTGTCGCCGGCGGCAGAGCCCGGTCCCGGGCGAAGGTGTCGCCCGTCTCGCAGATCGGACCGACGATATCGACGGTTTGTGGCGAAACCGTGCCGGAAGGCTCGGCCACCGGCACGATCTTATGCCAAGCGTCGTAGAGGGTCGGACGGATCAGGTCGTTCATCGCCGCGTCGACCACCAGAAAGCGCCGGGTCGCGCCGTCCTTGGCGTAGATCACCCGGGTTACCAGGATGCCCGCCTCGGCGACCAGCAGGCGCCCCGGCTCGAAGATCAGCGGCACGCCGAGCTGCCCGAGGCTGCGCTTGACCGCGGCGGCATAGACCGCCGGATCGGGCGGCGTCTCGTCGCGGTAGGTGACGCCGAGCCCGCCGCCGAGGTCGATCCGCTCCAGGGCGATGCCCTGGCCCCGCAGCTCCGCGAACAGCGCCGCGATCTTGGCGAAGGCATCCTCGTAGGGCGCGATCTCGGTCAGCTGCGAGCCGATGTGCACGGCGATGCCCTGGGGCGCCAGGTTGGGCAGCTCCGCCGCGCGGGCGAAGGCCGCGCCGGCATGAGCCAGATCGATGCCGAACTTGTTCTCCGACTTGCCGGTGGTGATCTTGGCATGGGTGCGGGCATCGACGTCGGGATTGACGCGGATGGCGACCGGCGCCACCACGCCCTTCTCCCCGGCGATCCGGTCGAGCGTCTCCATCTCCGGCAGGGATTCGACGTTGAACTGCAGGATTCCGGCGTCCAGCGCGGCGGCCATCTCCACGGCTGTCTTGCCGACCCCGGCGAAGACGATACGCGAAGCCGGAATCCCGGCGGCCAGGGCGCGGGTCAGCTCGCCGAGGGAGACCACGTCGGCCCCGGCGCCGAGCGCCGCGAAGGTCGCCACGATCGCCTGATGCGGATTGGCCTTCACCGCGTAGCAGATCCGGTAGTCGAGCCCTTCGGCGGCGAGCGCCGCGCCGAAATCCCGATAGGCCGATTCCAGGGCGCCGCTGGAATAGAGGTAGAAGGGCGTGCCGATTTCCTCCGCAAGGCGGTCGAGCGGCAGGTCCTCGGCGTGTAGCACGCCGCCTTTGTAGTGGAAGTGGGTCATGAAACGAGTCCTGGGCGGCGGCGCTTAGCTGGGGCCGGTGAAATCGCGGCTGGTGCGCGATTCGTCGGCGGCGCGGTCTTCGCCGAAGACCGGCGGCAGAGCGCCGGCGCTGGTGCCGCCGGGCACGACGCTGCGCGGCGCCGGATAGGGCTGGGGATAGCTGTAGGCGGCTTCTTCGCCGTCGGGCGGACGGATATCGGCCTTCTTGCCGCAGGCGGCCAGCGCCAGCGCGGCGAGAAGCAGAACGACGGCGGTTCCAGCCATGCGCGTCATAGATAGCGCTCCCGAGCCTCGGCAATGGCCGAGCGTACCCGATCGGGCGCCGTGCCGCCATAGCTGCTGCGGCTGGCGACGGAGCTTTCGACCGAGAGGACGTCGTAGACCGACTCGCCGATGCGCGGCTCGACCGCCTGCATCTCCTTGAGCGGCAACTCGGCCAGCCCGCAGCCGGCGGCCTCGGCACGGGCGACGATGGCGCCGGTCGCGCGATGCGCCTCGCGGAAGGGCAGATCGAGCACCCGCACCAGCCAGTCGGCGAGGTCGGTGGCGGTGAGGAACCCGGCCGAGGTGGCGGCCAGCATGCGGGCCCGGTTGGCCTTCAGGTCCCGCACCATGCCGGTCATCGCCGCCAGCGACAGCGCCAGGGTGTCGGCCGTGTCGAAGACGTGCTCCTTGTCCTCCTGCATGTCCTTGCCATAGGCCAGCGGCAGGCCCTTCATCACCACCAGCAGGGTGTTGAGCGCGCCGATCACCCGCCCGGTCTTGGCCCGCACCAGCTCTGCGGCGTCGGGATTCTTCTTCTGCGGCATGATCGAGCTGCCGGTGGTGAAGGCGTCGCTCAGCTCGATGAAGCGGAAGCCCTCGGCGCACCAGATCACCATCTCCTCGGCGAGCCGGGAGAGATGGATCGAAAGGATCGCCGCGGCGGCCAGAAACTCCAGCGCGAAGTCGCGGTCGGAGACGGCGTCGAGGGAATTGGCCATCGGCCGGTCGAAGCCGAGCTCCTGGGCCGTCGCTTCCCGGTCGATGGGAAAGGACGTGCCGGCCAGCGCCGCAGCACCCAGCGGGCACTCATTCAGCCGCCGCCTAGCGTCGGCCAGGCGTCCCCGGTCGCGGCCCAGCATCTCCACATAGGCCAGCAGGTGGTGGCCGAAGGTCACCGGCTGGGCGGCCTGCAGATGGGTATAGCCCGGCATCACCGTGTCGGCCTCGTCCGCGGCCTGGTCGAGCAGCGCCGCCTGCAGGTCGCGGGCCTGGGCGTCGAGGCTGTCGATGGCGCCGCGCACCCAAAGCCGGAAGTCGGTCGCCACCTGGTCGTTGCGCGAGCGCGCGGTGTGCAGCCGTCCGGCGGCCTCGCCGATCAGCGCCTTCAGCCGCGCCTCGACGTTCATGTGGATGTCTTCCAGCGCCGCCGAGAAGGCGAAGCTGCCCGCCTCGATCTCCGCGGCCACCCGGTCGAGACCCTCGACGATGGCCGCACCGTCCTCGGCGCTGAGGATGCCCTGCTGCGCCAGCATGCGGGCGTGCGCCTGGGAGGCCCGGATGTCCTCGGCGTAGAGACGCCTGTCGACATCGATCGAGGCATTGATAGACTCCATCACCGCGTCGGGGGCGCTCGAGAAGCGTCCGCCCCACATGGCGTTGGCGCCACCGGCCCCCGCGGGGGCATTATCCTTCGAGTCAGACGACATGGGTTCCACTAAGCGATGACGATGCGTCTTGCGATCCGCAGTTTATTCCTCGCCGCCCTGCTGTTCCTGGCGGCGCCCGATCTTTTGGCGGATGAAGGCCCGCCTCTGCAAGGAGAATTCCAGGACTTTACGCTGTTGCAGGCGCCGGTGCCAGCGCCCGACACCCGCTTCTTCGACGGCCAGGAGCTGCCGGTCAGCCTCGCCGATTTCCGCGGCCGCGTGGTGCTGCTCAACTTCTGGGCCACCTGGTGCCCGCCCTGCGTCTTCGAGATGCCCTCGCTGGACGCCCTGCAGGAAGCGCTGGGGCCGGAGGGGCTGTCGGTGGTCGCGGTCTCCCTCGACCGGCAGGGGCTGGAGATCGTCGCGCCCTTCCTGCGCGATCTCGCGGTGCGGCAGCTCGAGGCCTACATCGATCCGCGCGGCCGCCTGGCCGCCGAATTCGAGGTCAGCGCCATGCCGACCAGCTTCGTGATCGATGCCCGGGGCCGCATCGTCGGCGCCCTGCGCGGCGCGGCCGCGTGGGACAGCCCAGAGGCCCTGGCGCTGCTGCGCTACTACCTCGAAAAGACCGCGCCTTCCGATGAGACGCCGGAGTCCGGCGTCATCCGGACCGGCGGCTGAGCCGCGGCGAAGCGGCTTTCAAGCGGTTCCTCGGGCCGGTGGCGGGAGACCGGAAAGTAGGTGATCTCCTTGACCAGCTTGCGGGCCATGGCTTCCGGATAGTCGGAATAGCGGTTGGCGATCTCGACGAAGGCGCCGGTGCCGCCGATCAGCTGCAGTTCGAAGTACTTGTGCAGGGTTGGGACCTCGTTGAGGATCGCCAGACCGTTGATGGTGATGCCACGTCCCACCGCAGTATCGCGGGCGGCGCGCAGCGCCGGGCCGTTGTTGTTGCGGCCGTCGCCGGAGACGTCGATCACCCGGCGCAGAGCGCGCACCGGCGAGCGCTCGAACAGCCTGAGGCTGGCGGCGACGGCGGCGGAGATCGAGGTCGCGCCGTCGGCGGTCAGCCGCGGCATGGATTCGATGGCGAGGGAGAGGGCGACGGCGCTCTGCCTGGAATCGACCACGGTCCAGGGGATCGCGACCTCCTGGGAGAGCTGGCTCGACCACTGCAGCACCGTGACGGCGATGGCGCCATGCGCCCCCTGCAGGATGGCGTCGACCACTTCCTGGGTACGGAAAGCCTGCCCGATGCCGCCGGCCTGCAGCTCGAACTCGCCCAGATCGACGCTGTAGGAGCAGTCGACGGCGATCACCAGCTCGAGGTCGACCTGGCGGCCCTGCGCCAGAACCGGAGGGGTCAGCCAGAGACACAGCCCTAGGCAGGCGAGCGTTTTCGTCAGGATCGGGCGAGGGCTGCGTCGCAACAGGCGCTCCCGGGCGGCGGACGGGCGGACCACTCTGCCCGCCCGGGCCGGGCACCGCAAGCGCGCGGCGGCTACGGCGTCAGCGCGTCGGGACCGGCTTCTCGCCGGCATAGTCGTAGAAGCCGCGGCCGGACTTGCGGCCGACCCAGCCGGCCTCGACGTACTTCACCAGCAGCGGGCAGGGCCGGTATTTGGTGTCGGCAAGGCCCTCGTAGAGCACGTGCATCACCGCGAGGCAGGTGTCGAGACCGATGAAATCGGCCAGCTCGAGCGGCCCCATGGGGTGGTTGGCGCCGAGCTTCAGGGCGGTATCGATGGATTCCACCGAGCCGACCCCCTCGTAGAGGGTATAGACCGCCTCGTTGATCATCGGCAGCAGGATGCGGTTGACGATGAAGGCCGGGAAGTCCTCGGCGGCGACCGGGGTCTTGCCGAGCTTCTCGGTCAGCGCGCGCACCGCCGCGAAGGTCTCCTCGCCGGTGGCGATGCCGCGGATCAACTCGACCAGCTGCATCACCGGCACCGGGTTCATGAAGTGCATGCCCATGAAGCGCTCGGGCCGGTCGCTCGAGGTCGCCAGGCGGGTCACCGAGATCGACGAGGTATTGGTGCAGATGATCGCGCTGTCCTTGAGATGCGGACGGAGCTGCTGGAAGATCGACTTCTTGACCTCCTCGACCTCCACCGCCGCCTCGATCACCAGCTCGCAGTCGGCAAAGGCGGAGAGCTCGGTGGCGCTGGAGATCCGCGCCAGCGCCGCTTTCTTGTCCGCGGCGGAGAGCTTGTCCTTGTCGACGGCGCGCTGCAGGTTCTTGTCGACCCCGGCCAGCGCCTTGTCGATCTGCTCCTGCTTGATGTCCTGCAGGATCACGTCGTAGCCGGCCAGCGCGCAGACATGGGCGATGCCGCTGCCCATCTGCCCGGCGCCGATCACGCCGATGGTCTTGAAGTCGGGGGTGTCGGCCATATCCGTTCTTTCCTTTGAGCCCCGGCCTCAGCCGAGTTCCTTCTCGAGTTCCGGGATCGCCTGGAACAGATCGGCGACCAGGCCGTAGTCGGCGACCTGGAAGATCGGCGCCTCCTCGTCCTTGTTGATCGCCACGATCACCTTGGAGTCCTTCATGCCGGCGAGATGCTGGATCGCGCCGGAGATGCCGACGGCGATGTAGAGATCGGGCGCCACCACCTTGCCGGTCTGGCCGACCTGGTAGTCGTTGGGCACGTAGCCGGCATCGACCGCCGCGCGGCTGGCGCCGACCGCGGCGCCGAGCTTGTCAGCGACCCTTTCCAGGATCGCGAAGTTCTCGCCCGACTGCATGCCGCGGCCGCCGGAGATGACGATCTTGGCGGTGGTCAGCTCCGGGCGCTCGCTCTCGGTCAGCTCCTGGCCGCCGAAGCTCGACAGCCCGGCGTCGCCGGTGCCCGCGACCTCCTGCGTTTCCGCCGCGCCGCCCTCGGCAGCGGCCGCCTCGAAGGCCGTGGCGCGCACGGTGAGCAGCTTCAGGGCATCCTTGGACTTGACCGTGGCCAGCGCGTTGCCGGCGTAGATCGGCCGCACGAAGGTGTCGGCATCGACGATCTCGGAGATGTCGGAGATCTGCTGCACGTCGAGCAGCGCGGCGGCGCGCGGCAGCAGGTTCTTGCCGAAGGTGGTCGCCGGGGCGAGGACGTGGCTGTAGTCCTTGGCCAGCTCGACGATCAGCGGCGCGAGGTTTTCCGCCAGATTGTGGGCGTACTCGGCGTGATCTGCGGCCAGCACCTTCTTGACGCCGGCGATCTTGGCGCCGGCCTCGACCGCCGCCTTGCAATCGGAACCGGCGACCAGCAGATGCACCTCGCCGTCGAGCTCGGCCGCCGCCGTCACCGTGTTGAGGGTCGCCGGCCAGATCTCGGCGTTGTCGTGCTCCGCGATTACCAGGACAGACATCTCAGATCACCTTCGCTTCGTTCTTCAGCTTGTCCACCAGCTCGGCCACCGAGCCGACCTTGACCCCGGCCTGGCGCTTCGGCGGCTCGGCCACCTTGAGCGTCTCCAGGCGCGGCGAGACATCGACGCCCAGATCCTCGGGCGAGAAGCTGTCGAGCTGCTTCTTCTTCGCCTTCATGATGTTCGGCAGGCTGGCGTAGCGCGGCTCGTTGAGGCGCAGGTCGACGCTGAGCACCGCCTTGCCCTTGAGGCTGAGGCTTTCCAGGCCGCCGTCGACCTCGCGGGTGACCTTGGTCTCACCGCCGCCGGCCTCCAGCTTGGAGATGAAGGTGCCCTGCGGCCAGCCGAGCAGCGCCGCCAGCATCTGCGGCGTCTGGTTGTTGTCGCCGTCGACCGCCTGCTTGCCCATCAGCACCAGGCCCGGCTCCTCCTTCTCGACCACGGCCTTGAGCAGCTTGGCGATGGCCAGCGGCTCCAGCTTTTCCTCGGTCTCGACCAGGATCGCCCGGTCGGCGCCCATGGCGAGACCGGTGCGCAGGGTTTCCTGCGCGTTGCCGGCGCCGCAGGAGACCACGATCACCTCCTCGGCCGTGCCGGCTTCCTTCAGGCGCACCGCCTGCTCCACCGCGATCTCGCAGAAAGGGTTCATCGCCATCTTGACGTTCGCCGTCTCGACGCCGGAGCCATCGGATTTCACGCGCACCTTCACGTTAGCGTCGATCACGCGCTTGATCGGAACCAGTACCTTCATAGCCGTCCGCTCATGCTGCTGCCGGGGCGGGCCCGGAAAGGGCCCCGCCGCCGGTCCGTTTGTCTGGGAGGGGCCGGATTTCCGCGCCGGTCCCCGCTATTTCGCAGGCGCACAATAAGGAGGGGGTTTCGGGGTGTCAATTCACCCCACTGGTCACCGCCCGGGCCGCCCCGCCACCCGCTTCTACTGGCCGTTGCCGATCAGCATCGCCAGCCCGAACAGCAGGATCGCCACGCCCTGGGCGATCACCCTGAGGCGCATCAGCCGGTTGCCGTGCTTGCGGTTGAATTCGCCGCCGCGGGCCATGGAGATCAGGCCGGTGAAGAGCACGCCCAGCGTGATCAGCATGGCCAGCACAATCAGGAAGATCATCATGACAGGGGATATATACTCCCAGCCGGGCTGCAGCTAGGGTCGAATTGCCGCAGTTTGCGTCAGGCGGGCGAGAAAGGGGGGGGATGCCATGCAGCAGGAGCAGGCCGCACTGCCGGACGGCACCTTGGAGGCGCTGTCCGGCGTTTCCACGGCGACCTTGTCGATGCAGCTGCTCAAGCGCGGCCTGCGCAGCTGCTGGCTGAACGGCCCCCGCCCGCAGGCCTGCGGGGCTTTCCCGGATGGCCCGCGCCTCGCCGGCGAGGCTTTCACCCTCGCCTTCATCCCGCAGCGCGAGGATCTCGCGACCCCCGAGAGCTACGCCGCGCCCAGTTCGATCCGCGCCGCCATCGAGGCCATGCCGCCCGGCCGGGTCGCCGTGATCGACGCGCGCGGCGAGACCGGCGCCGGCACCCTGGGCGATCTGCTGGTCGAGCGGATCAAGGCGCGCGGCGGCCTCGGCGTGGTCAGCGACGGCCCGCTGCGCGACCTGGAGGCGGTGCTGGAGGCCGGCCTGCCGGTGTTCTGCGCCGGGGCGGCGGCCCCGCCCTCGATCGCCCGGCTCGCCTTCGCCGGCTGGCAGGTCCCGATCGGCTGCGGCGGGGTGGCGGTGCTGCCCGGCGACGTGCTGGTCGGCGACGGCGACGGCGTGGTCGTGCTGCCCCGCGCGCTGGCCGCCGAAATCGCCGCCGCCGCGCCGGAGCAGGAACGCTTCGAGCGCTTCGTCAAGGCCAGGCTGCGCCAGGGCCGCCCGGTCACCGGCCTCTACCCGCCCGACGCGGCGACCCTCGAGGAGTACGAAACGTGGGAGGAGTAGGGGTCAAAATCAGCGCGCTGCTCTATTTCTCAGTCGGCTAATGCATTCGCGACCGCTTGCGATCTTGATGGCCCTCGCTGTCGGTGCGGCGGGCCTTTTTGCCTGCATGGGATGGACAGCTTGGCCGCCATTGAACAGCGATGCCGATTACTACGTGCCGCCGGCCTTCTTCCTCGACCAGACGGGGACTTGGCAAAATCCGCTCGTGCGTCAGAGCTACGAAGTACCGCCAGTCGGCGAGCCAAAGTACAACTGGCACGGGCTGTTGCTTCCCGCCCTGCTGGCCCTCATTCCTGGCAAGTTGGAGTGGTCCGGCGTCTATCGTCTCTTAGGACTCTGTAATGGCCTGACCCTGCTGTTCGCCCTATTGGCTTGCCGGGAGAGCTTGCGGAACCCCAAAACCGTTCAGGCGGCGTGGCTGGGGCTCACGGCGGCGATCCTGGCCGCTGCAGTGCTGGCCGCCTTTCTCTTGGCCTACAATGGGCGGCCTGAAATTATCGCGGTTCCGTGGATCGCCCTTGCTGCGGCAATCGCCTCCACGGCCTGGGGGCGAAGCACCGCCGCCCAGCCGATTTTCGGCCTGCTGCTGGGCCTGGCCGCCCTTGCCGCTCCTATACCCGCCTTCGGGGCCGGAGCGGCCTACGTGGTCTGGCTGGCCAGAACCCGGCAAGGGCTGGTTCTTTTCCGGCATCTCGCTCTTGCCGCGCTCAGCGGGATTGCCCGGTATTAGGTAGCAAATGCACCAAGCCCCTGCTCCCTGTCAGCGGTGCAACGTGACACCATCCGGGGCATGGAACGCCCAAACACCATATTCGGCTTGAAGGCGAAGCACGCGGAACTCACTGCCCTGCGCCGACGCTACCGTGCCGAGATCAGAAAGCTCACGGTCGATATCGACCACCTGGACGCGGCTATACGGCTATTCGATCCCAACGCCGACGCATCGCCCCTGAAAGAGTACATCATCAAGCACAAGGCCACGAAGGGCACCGTAAAGCGGTTTGTCCTCAAGTGCCTTCGGGAGTCCAGCGAGCCCCTTACGTCCCGCCAGATAACCGAGATGTGGACTGCGGATCGGGGCTTGGTCCCCGACGACGCCACCTACACCACGCTGCGGAAGCGCATAGGGGCCTGCATCAAGAATTGCGCCAGACAGGGGCTTGTCGAGGATTGCGGCCAGACCACGGCGCACGGGGAGTATGGGCCGTACAAGCTGTGGAAGATCGGGCGCTAGCGCAGTCCCCCAGGTCGGGGAGTGCAAAGGGTGAGAGATCGTGCGGTAGGCGCTACTCTTGAGATTTAGGCTCGAACAATACCTTGATACGTTCCTGGATATCCTCGGCCGCCTGCATGGGGTTATCCGCATTCCGAATGGGGCGCCCAACTACGATGTAGTCGGCACCATTCAAAAAGGCCTCCTCCACATCCACTGTGCGCTTCTGATCGTCGATAACTCTATTTTCAACGGGCCGGATGCCGGGAACGACGATGATAAACTTTTCTCCCAACTCATCCCGCAGAAGCCGGGATTCCATGCCAGATGAGATTACACCATCACAACCGGCCTCAAGCGCTCTTCGCGCGCGAGAAAACACAAGCTTATCCACGTTAACGCTGAAACCCAGGTCATCGATGTCCGATTGGTCGAGACTGGTTAGGACGGTGACGGCGAGGATCTTGATGCCGTTCTTGTACTTACACGCCTCTTCAAAGATAAGCTGATTGCCGTGGACGGTGATGAACTGCACGTTCTTTCCCCGCAGCTGCCTCACTGCCGAGCCAACGGTTTGCGGGACATCGAAAAACTTAAGATCAACGAATGATTTTTTGCCCCGCTCCCCCAGCCAATCAATCAGCTCAAAGTACCCGCCGGCCATAAATATCTCTAAGCCAAGCTTATAAAAGCTAACGGAATCTCCGAGCTGTTCGACCAGTTACTTTGCCTCATCGACACTTGGTGTGTCGAGGGCGAGGATCAGCCGGTCATGCGGGGCAATTTCCTTGTCGGAAAGCCAACGCCGATCTGCTGCGGTCACGGGGCTATCTTCCTTGATCGCTAGATTGTGAGCCTGCATTTTGAACTACTCCCCCAGCGCTGGTGCCGAGGCGGGCACCACGCAGCCGAGCGCGCGTTGTCTAGCGGACTGACGCCGCCATGTCCAGCGCGTTAGCCAAGGAATCTTATATCAGAATGAGGGAGTAATTTAGAATCTTCTTTCGCAGCGTTTTTGAAACAAGATTTCGTAGATATGTGGGAAACTCTGTCAATATCTTGTGGCTATTTGGCCTCTGACCGCTGCCAGTACCCTTTCCACTGACGGCTGACCGGATGCGCCAGGGCCGCATTCACCACCATGAGGTACTGCTCGCCGTTTGAAACGCGGCGGTTATCTTCGCGCCAGGACATTTCGTTGGCGTAAGCCTGCAGGTACTTGCCGCTGATGTGGTGGTGCGTCCCGACCTCGGCCCGGCGCAGGCGGGAGAAGAAGCTCTCGGCCTGATTGGTGCAGGCATCCTCATCAACGAAGTTGACGGAGTGATTGACGCGGCGCGTGTCGTAGCTGGCGTGTAGGGCATCCCAGGACGAAGCCTCATCGGCATAGATCGTCGTGCCGGACTCGACACGGGCGCGGATCACCGGAACCGAGTCAGCTTCGTGGCGAGCGACGAAGGGGAAGGACTTGCCGCCGCGCTCGCGCATGATGACCACGACGTTACGCTTGCCGGTCAGATTGCGCTTAAGTCGAAGATCCTTTCGCTCGGCCTTGACGTTCTCCGGCTTCACGTAGCCGCCGAAGTACGCGCCATCGACCTCGACCTCGCCTGAGAGGGTGCGACCGTTGATCTCAGCGCCCAGGGCCTCGCGCAGCTTGTGAGCCAGCACGAAGGCCGTCTTGTACTGCACGTCGAGATCGCGGCTCAGCTGCAAGGCGCTGTAGCCCTTGGCACCGTTCACGAAGATCGCAATAGCGGCCAAGAGATCGCGGATCGGCAGCTTGCGGCTGGCGAAGATCGTATCCGTGGTGACGGAGAACTGCGCGTGGCAGGCTTGGCACTTGTAAACCCGGCGGGCCTTGTAGCTGTAAACCGCCACGCAGCCGCAGCGTGGGCAGACCGGCTCGCCATCGTTCGCGGCCCAGCGGATCGCCTTGAACGTCTCGAAAGCCTCATCGTCGGAAAGCCGCATCACCTTAGCGAGGCTGAGGGTGCGAGCCTTGGAGGAAAGAAGGAAGTGCTGAGCCATTTGTACTATCTCCGATGCCTATGCATCTTAGATAGTACGTTGACGTATCCCTTTCAAGGGCATATGTATCGACTATGTTACTTTTTCTGTCATGGGCGATACGATGGTAGAGAGAACGGACTGGGAAGCCCGAGCGGCAAACCTCCTGAAAGCCGAGCTGAAGCGAAAGGGCGTGACATACTCCGCCCTGGTCGAGCGGCTAGCCGAGATCGGGGTATCTGAGAAGGAAGTGAACATTCGGAACAAGCTGTCTCGGGGGAAGTTCTCAGCGGCCTTTATGCTGGCCTGCTTGACTGCTGCGGGGTGTACGACAATTCACTTGGATCAGGACTAGATTCGGCCTCCCGGCCGGCGTGGCCAAAGCCGTTCTACCTGTTTGCGGTCAACCATTAGCCCCTCAAACCAAGTGGCACCGTTCTCCGCATCAGTTTCGAGTGTAAAGCTCTCGACCTCATAATCTTGCCCGTAATTTCGGCGCCCCACTTTGTATCGCGGGGATGCTTTTCGCCAAATCCGCTTGTCTATATCTTGGAGAGTGCCCGAGTGAGGTGTGCGCCCGGCAACCATGAGGCGCCCTTGCATCGCGGCCTCGATGAAGGCGTTGATGGCGATATCAACTCTTTTGTTCTTGGGGTTTGCCGCCGAGAAATAAGTGCCATCAGCGATGTAGTTTATAGCCTCGTTCGCGGCAGTATCCCAATAGCGTCTCTTTTCGCGAGCCCTGTCTCTTCTCCAGGCCTGGATTTTTGGAAACTGGGCGGCGATTACGGTAAACAGCCCGACTATCACCATCAGAAGGTAGACAGCATCCCAGTTCACCGGCCAGCCTTGGACCAGCGCAAGGATGTCCCCCGCAGCTTGGGCATCACCAAACAAGGCAACACCCTGCCGTATCCCAAGGGCTATAGCGGCGTATGTACTGAGTGAGCCGCCCCCTACGGTGAACACAATTCGTGCTGACATCGGCATTCCCCCCAAAGTGGAGAATGCCGCAAATCACTCGCATTTCCGAGTCCTCACTCGGCACTAAGCGGCGAACGCGTCTTGGTGTGCTTGCTACCTAATACCGGGATTGCCGTGCTTGCCATCGCATTCCAGGCGACTGCCGAGATCGGCTTTCTGGAGTGGCTGCAAGGGATGCGGGATTTCGGAGCGGGCATCGGTCCGCGTTACGTGGAGTTCCTAACCGCGGCAAAGCAACGCCTGCTGGCAGATAGCAATTTCCCGCTCTCCGCCCTGGCATTATTCGGCGCCATCTGGGCGGTCGTCTCCCTGCCAGGACGCGCGCGGGGTTGGGGGCGGCTGATTGCAGCGCTAGGAATCGTCTGCCTTCTGGGCTTGGCTGCCTACGGACTGGAATCGGCTTTCAAGATCTACGTCTTCCTGCCCCTCTTGGCGTTGGCGGTTCCGCTGGCAGCCGCCGCCGTTGCCCGCCTCAGCGAGGATCGCCGCAACTGCCTCGCAGCGTTGCTCTGCGTCTGTTTTCTGCCTGCAAGCTTCGGGGCGGCGCGGGCTGGCATTGCCTGGACCGACTATCTGATCGAGGGGGTCTCACTGAATGAGGCCCGCTCCGCCCTGTTGCCCGAGTTGGCGCAATTTCGCGGGCCGATAGCGGTCACGCCAGTGACTCTCGGCCTCTTCGATGAACTGAACGAACTCAGGGTGTGCGAAAGCGATCCCCAAGGTCGTCTCCGGTTCCGGGGCGAGTCCTGCGATCTTGCCGTTTTCGAAGAGCGCGTGCTGAACGCACAGCTTGGCGTACTGCGCGGATACCGCTGCGTGGTACGTACTGCGACTTCATCCAGCCCCAGATTGCTAGGGCTGCCCTACGCCAATTTCAGGATAGATTTTAGCGCCGGCATATTACGCTACGATCCCGACGCATCCAGCGGGACCCTCACCCAGGCCATGCTCGATGCTTGCCCGCTCCGCAGGAAAGAATAGCGATCATGCGCGTTCCAACCCCATCCGGCGACTGGCCGGAGTCCTGGCATCTCTCTTATCAGTACGATTGCAATGAGCTGTTACCGCCGCCGAATCGCTTCCTCGGCTATCGCTATGCTTACGATGAGCGAAAGCAATCCGTTTTGGATTTCATCGAAAAGACCATTCCACGTCCCGCGCACGTACTCGACGTTGCCGCCGCGCAAGGCAATACGACTATCTCGCTGGCCGAGATGGGCTACAACGTCGTTTGGAACGATATACGCGAGGAACTAGAGGGTTATGTCTGCCTGAAACAAGAGAGAGGCGAGATCGAGTTTCGTCCCGGCAACATCCTCGATATGACGCCCCAATCAGAGTTCGATGCCGTCATCGCGATGGAAGTGATCGAACACGTCGCGCACCCCGACCAGTTCATGGCCCACCTCGCGGGCTTCCTGAAGCCCGAGGGCTATCTGTTGCTCACGACGCCGAACGGCGCTTACTTCCGTTATGACATGCCAAAGTTTTCTGAATGCGACGACCCAAGCAAGTATGAAGGTATCCAGTTTGGCCCAAACGGGGCCGATCACATTTTCCTTCTGCACGCCGATGAAATTACCGAACTTGCAAGCCGCGCAAACCTAAAAGTCGTGCATTTGGAATACACAGCCAACCCCCTCACACACGGGCACATTAAACTTTGGAAGTTTCTTCCACTACTTTCGGAAAAGAGGGTCAAAGACCTGGATCGCTGGTCCCGCAGACAATTTGGAAAAGCCAAATTCCATGACAACATGACGGTCATTTTGCAACGTCGTCTCTAGGATAGACAAAATCGCAACTATATTAGACGGTTGCGTACCAAAAATTGCGGCGCGGCGCGGACTGTCTTCTGTGCTTCCTCAGGATCGCGGAGATAGAGCGTATTGTTTGCCTCGGGGTTCTGCCCGGCTAGCTGCTCAATCCGTCTATCCAGTGGATGATAGCGGCAGGGGGTGTAGCCCATGGCAAGCATCCTTTCGTGCAGAACCTGTTCGTCGTAGGCGAAATCCCGACCATGCTCGTTCATCTCGATTGTCACCGCCGGGCAGGTTTTCAGCGTCTCTAAAGCTCCGTCTATCACCGGCGTTTCGAAACCTTCGACATCGATCTTGATGAACTGCGCGGCACGGCCTTTGAGCAGGCTATCCAGCGTCGCGATCTCGATCTCCTCGCCGCTCTCCGCGATGCGGTTGCAGGTGTTGCGGTCGGTCGTGAGGAAGGCTCGTCCTTCACGATCCCCCGCCGCGCCAGCGAAGATTTCTATGTCATGGCCGTTCAGCTGCGCGTTTCTCTGCAAAATCTCCCGGGCCGCGCTGGCCGGCTCGATGGCCAACGCCTTGGCGCCGATGGCATGCGCCAGAAGGCTGTAGGCACCGACATTGGCGCCGACATCGACGAAGAGATCGCCGGGACGCAGGAAGTGCAGAGCGAAACCCATATCCTGAAACTCGCCCAGCCCGGTCGGTATGGAATGGGTGATCCCATGCATGCCGGGTTTGGCGATGAAGCTGGTTCCGTTGAGCCAGTGATACTTTCGCTCGCCGAACAGACGCCCCGTCACCTGCCACCCGAGCCACTCGAACACCGGCCCAAGCCCACGTCCGCGGTTCATGGGGTGCTGTCTGATCCAGCGAAGGTGATGGAGGATGGCGCGCATTGTGAAAGATTATATCTCCCACAGCGCGATCTGGTCATCCTCGATGGCATCCTGATCGCTACTTGAAACCGCGCTATCGAAAATCATGATTTCAGTAAGATCAGCTCCCAAGAACAGGCTTTCTACGCTTGTCGTTCGGTTGAAGCAGCCGAGCGTAAAACGTGTGGAAGCTAGAGCTGATACTGCATTCATGGATGCCCCGTTCAGCCCCGGTATTGCTACCTGATCTTTGCGCCAAGTGACATTTGTGCCAACGCAGATTACCGAAGATTGATGTGCGTCGATGTCAGCGAATGCGGCCGGTGAGGATTCTTGCGCACCGACCTCAGAGTCAGCTTCACGGGGACGTATGCGAATGGAAGCCCAGTCTTGAGAGCCATGCCTCGGGCGGACGGTAAGATACGTAAGCTCAACAGTCTCGTTGGCCTGAGTCCACATCGTATCGCCACTACCCGCCGCCCCCACCGCATGGCGGTGCACGAAGAAGCTGGACCAGGGCGGATCGGTCTGGTTGAGCTCGGGGAAAGCCGGGCGTTCGAGGAAGTTTTCCGCGGCCTTGACGAAGCGCAGGGCCGGCAGGCCGGCGATGGCGGCGGTTTCGATCAGGGGCTGCCTGCCGGCGCTGGCCTGGGCCAGGTCGGCGGCATGGCCCGACTGGTCGTACCAGGCGGCGACATGGCCGGCGGCGCCGGCGAGCCAGGCGGCGATGGCGGCGCTATCGAGCGCGCCGGCGGGATCGAAGCCGAAGTCCTGCTCCGCGTCGTCGCTCGCCCGGCGCAGCCGCAGGCAGGGCCCGGCATAGGCGCCGCTGAGGCGGCGGGTGGAATAGGCGGCCAGCGGCGCGGCCTCCAACCCATCGAGCAGCCCGGTGAAGGGCGCGGGCGCGCTGGGCAGCTCGACCCCCTGCCCGCGTCCGGCCGGCGCCAGGCCGCGCCCCAGGCTGAGCAGCATCACGCCTTCTCCGAGATGTAGAGCGTGGCGTCGTCCTCGCCGGCGCGCAGCGCGGCGATGTGGCTGGCGGTGACGCCCTTCGCGTGGCCCAGCGAGATGTCGTAGTAGATCCCGGCCGGGAAGAAGTGATCGCCGCTATCGGCCTCCACCGCGGCATCGCCGAGCGCCAGGAAGACCGGCTGGGTGGCGAAGAGCGAGACCACCCGGGTGCCGGCGGCAAAGGCCTGGGCGGTGCGCGCCGTCGTCTCCCCCACCGCCAGGGCATGGGCGCCGCCGGGCTTGAGGGTCATCGCCGGGATCGGGGTGTTGTCGTCGTCGCGGGGCAGCAGCGTGGTCATCGGGCGGGCTCCTCTGGGGGGGGGGTCGAGATGGGGGTAAAACGGGAACAGGAATATAATCCGCCCTAGGAATTATGTCAAGATTTCTCGCCGGTCCCCTTGCCGCCGTTGCAAGGCGCGCTCCGCCTGCCAATATGCCAGACGGCCCTGCTCCCCGACTCCAGCCGAGAGACCCGCCGATGGATTACCTGCTTTCCCTGCTCGCCAGCCCGGACGCCTGGGCGGCGCTGATCACCTTGACGGCGATGGAGGTGGTGCTCGGCATCGACAACCTGATCTTCATCTCGATCCTGACCAACAAGCTGCCGCCGGAGCACCGCGACAAGGCGCGCAAGATCGGCATCGGCCTGGCGCTGCTGATGCGCATCGGCCTAGTCAGCATCATCGCCTTCATCGTCGGCCTGACCGCGCCGGTGGTCAGCCTGTTCGAGCTCGATTTCTCCTGGCGCGACCTCATCCTGCTGGCCGGCGGCCTGTTCCTGCTGTGGAAGGCGACGCGGGAGATCCATCACCACGTCGATCCCGACGCCGGCGGCGAGCTGAAGATGGCGGCGGCCAGCACCTTCGCCCTGGCGATCGTGCAGATCCTGCTGCTCGACGCCGTGTTCTCGGTCGACTCGATCCTGACCGCGGTCGGCATGACCGAGCACCTGCCGATCATGATCGTCGCCATCTTCATCTCGATCGGGGTGATGCTGTTCGCGGCCAAGCCGCTCGGCGACTTCGTCAACGCCAACCCGACGGTGGTGATGCTGGCGCTCGCCTTCCTGCTGATGATCGGCATGATGCTGATGGCCGAGGGCTTCGGCGTGCATGTGCCCAAGGGCTACATCTACGCCGCCATGGCCTTCTCCTGCATGGTCGAGGCGCTCAACATCCTGTCGCGCCGCGCCGCGCGGAAGAAGCGGGCGGAGGGTGGTTCGGCCCCCTAGTTCCGGCCCCTAGTTCCGGCCGGGCGTGAGCAGGCCGCGGGCGATCACCTGGGCCTGGATCTCGGCCGCGCCCTCGAAGATGTTGAGGATCCGCGCGTCGAGCAGCACCCGGGAGATCGGGTATTCCTCGGCGTAGCCGTTGCCGCCGTGGACCTGCAGCGCCGAGTCCGCCGCCGCCCAGGCGACCCGCGCGCCGAGCAGCTTGGCCATCCCGGCCACGACGTCGCTGCGCCGCCCGCGATCCTTCTCCCGCGCCGCGTGGTAGGTCAGCTGCCGGGCGATCATGATCTCCACCGCCGTCCAGGCGAGCTTCCCGGCGACCCGGGGATAGGCCAGGATCGCCTGACCGAACTGCCTGCGCTCCCGGGCGTAGGCTAGGCCCAGCTCCAGGGCGTTCTGGGCGACGCCGACGGCGCGCGCGGCCGTCTGGATGCGCGCCGACTCGAAGGTCGCCATCAGCTGGCGGAAGCCCTCGCCCTCGGTCTCGCCGAGCAGGCAGTCGGCCGGCACCGCGAAGCCGTCGAAGGCGATCTCGTACTCCTTGAGCCCGCGGTAGCCGATCACCGGGATCTCGCTGCCGCTGAGGCCTTCCGCAGGAAAGGGCTCGGACTCGCTGCCGCGCGGCTTCTCGGCGATGAACATGGAAAGGCCGCGGTGGCCGGACTCCCGGCTGCCGGTGCGCACCAGCAGGGTCATGATGTCGCTGCGCCCGCCGTGGGTGATCCAGGTCTTGGCGCCATGGATGCGGTAGGTGTCGCCGTCGCGCTCGGCCCGGGTGGCGATCGCCGCGAGGTCGGAGCCGCTGCCCGGCTCGGTGAAGACCGCGGTCGGCAGGATCTCGCCGCTGGCGATGCCCGGCAGCCAGCGCCGTTTCTGCGCGTCCGTGCCGGACAGCTTGATCAGCTCGCTGGCGATCTCCGAACGGGTGCCGAGGGAGCCGAGCACCAGCGCGCCGCGCGACAGCTCCTCACTGACCACCGCCATCGCCAGCTTGCCGAGGCCGAGGCCGCCGAAGTCTTCCGGCACGGTGACGCCGAAGACGCCGAAGTCGGCCAGCTCCTGGATGACCTCCAGCGGCACCAGGATATCCTTGCGGTGCCAGTCCTGGGCGCCGGCGGCGTGCGTGCCGGCGAGACGGCGCAGCTCGCCGCGCATGATCGCCAGCTCGCCCTCCACCGCCGCCGGGCGGCCGAAGCTCTCGCGCTCGGCGATCAGCCCGGCCAGGCGCTGGCGCAGGGCCGCGGCCTTGCCGCCGGTCAGCGCCCGCACCTCCGGCGTGGCGAAGGCCGCCAGCGCCTGCGCGTCCAGCCCCAGATCGGCGGGCCGGACGATCTCCGACTGGCCGAGCGGGATGCCGCCGGCGATCTGCGCCAGGTACTCGGCGAAGCCCAGCTCGAGGATCAGAGCCTCGATCTCGTCGAGACCGCCGCCCCGCTCTTCCAGATCCCGCGCCCAGGCCAGCAGCTGCGCCAGGGCCTCCACCGTGGTCGCCAGCCAGGCCAGGCCGTGGGCGGCGAACTGCTCGCCCTGCAGGGCCGCGGGATCGGGCTTGCCCTGGGGCGCCAGGCGCTCGGACAGGTCCTTGCGGGCGGTTTCGGCTAGGCTCCTGGCAGCGGCCAGGGCCTTGGAACAGAGGGCGAGAAGCTCTTCCGGGCGGCGCGTATCGGTCATGGGCAGTCTGTAGCCCATCGGCAGGGCTGGCGGAACCGTCTTCGCGGACAAGCAGCTGCGCGCTTGACCCGATCAAGACAGATCGCTAATCTTCGCCCGCTATGACGCAGAACCTGTTCGGCATTATTCGAATTACCGACCCGGCGCCCCAGGGCCAGCCGGGACGTGGCGATTCGACTTTTTTTGCCGTACAGGAGCTTGCGTCAGATGTCTGCTGACAGTCTTTCCACCGAAACACAGCCGCGAAACCGCCCCGAGGAGACTCCCGGGCGCGTGTTCTGCTTTTCCCTCACCGCCGCCGTCGAGCCGGGCGTCATGCCCCGGGTGCTCGAGCTGTTCGCCAAGCGCAACCTGATCGCCCAGCGCTGCCACAGCGACGTGGTCGCGACCAAGCACGGCCCGGCGCTTTCAATCGACCTGCAGGTCGCCGAGCTGACGCCGGAGCTCTGCGACTACATCGCCCGCTGCATGCGCCAGATCTGGGGCGTCGACACAGTGCTGACCTCGGAGAAACGCAGCGCGTGAGCCTGCTGCACCACCTGCGCGAAACCCAGGGCGGGCCGCCTAAGAGCCGCCTGCCCTGGCGGGTCGCGGGACGGCGGATGGGCTGGATCGAACCCGCGCTGGCGCGGCGTCTCGCCGCCTTCCCCAAGGTCTTCGCCGTGACGCCGCAGGCCGTCGAGCTGGTCTCCCGCCTCGCCAGCCCCGCAGACCGCACCGCCGCCGTCGCCGAGGCGGCCGAAAAGCTGGTCCAAACGGGCGGCCTCCCGCCGCTGCGCGGCGAAGGCTATCCGGTGCTGCGCGCCTGGGGCGAGGCCCCGCTGCTGGAGATGGACCGGGCGCTGGCGCCGTGCTTCGGCTTCCGCGACTTCGGGGTGCACGTCAACGGCCTGCGCTGGATCGGCGGCGAATTGCATCTCTGGACCGCGCGCCGCGCCGCCGACAAGGCGACCATGCCGGGCAAGCTCGACCAGATGGTCGGCGGCGGCCAGCCGGCCGGGCTTTCGCTTACCCAGAACCTGATCAAGGAGTGCGCCGAGGAGGCCGGGCTGCCGGAGAACCTGGCCCGCCTGGCGAAACCCGTCGGCACGGTATCCTTTCTCGGGGTCTGGTCGGGCTGTAACCTGGATGGGCTGCATGACGGCGCAATCTTCTGCTTCGATCTGGAGATGCCGGAAGAGCTGGAGCCGCACAACACCGACGGCGAGGTCGAGTCCTTCGCCCTACTGCCCGCAGACGAGGTGTTGCGGCTGCTCCGCGAGAGCGAGGAGTTCGTTTACGACGTGGCGCTGGTGAACCTCGACTGTCTGATCCGCCACGGCGTGCTGACGCCGGACAACGAGGCGGACTATCAGGAACTCGTCAGCGGCCTGCGGATCGCCGAGGCGCCATGAGCCTCTACGACCGCATCGCGCCGCTGCTGGTCTGGACGCCCGAGGCCTACCGGCCCCTGCTTGTCGCCGGGCGGCGCCTGGGCTGGCTGCGGCGGGAGACCGCCGCGCGGCTGCTCGACTTTCCCGAGGTCTTCGCCGAAGACGGCGACGGCATCGCGCTGCGGCAGTCGCTGGCCAGCCCCGAGGCGCGCAGCGCCGCCCTGGAAGACGTGCTCAAGGAGATGATCGCCGGCGGCGAGCTCCGCCGCCTGCGCGGCGAGCTCTACCCGCTGATCCGCCGCTGGGGCGAGACGCCGCTGGCCCTGGTGGACCGCCGGGCGGCGCCGCTGCTCGGCATCCGCTGCTTCGGCCTCCACGTCAACGGCACCGTCGAGCGCGCAGACGGCCTCCACATCTGGGTCGGTCGCCGGGCCGAGGACAAGGCGATCGCCCCAGGGGAGTACGACCACCTGGTCGCCGGCGGCCAGCCGGCGGGGCTCTCGCTTGCCGACAACCTGGTCAAGGAAGCGGCCGAGGAGGCCAACCTGCCGGAAGAGCTCGCCCGGAGGGCGAAACCAGTCGGCGCAGTGACCTACCGCTGCGACTGGCCCGGCGGCTGCAAGGACGACGTGCTGTTCTGCTACGACCTGGAAGTGCCCGAGGACTTCACGCCGGAGAACACCGACGGCGAGGTCGCCCATTTCGAACTCTGGCCGGTCGAACGGGTGATCGCAGAGCTGCGCGAGACCGACAGCTTCAAGTTCAACGTCGCCCCGGTGGTGATCGACTTCCTGATTCGCCGCGGGATTCTCACCCCGGAGAACGAACCCGACTACCTGCGCCTCGCCGCCAGCCTGCGCACGGCGCCACCGGATTAATCCGGAAAGCCGGCCATCTCGCGAACCTCGGTGGGGGTCTGTCCCTGCTCGCGCAGCGCAGAGAGGGACAGCGCGTCATGGCGCTTGGCCAGACGCTGCCCGCTTTCGTCGGCCAGCAGCCCATGGTGGTGCCACTCCGGCACCGGCAGGCCGAGCAGCTCCTGCAGGACGCGGTGCAGATGGGTGGCGTGGAACAGATCCTCGCCGCGGGTCACCAGGGTGATCTCCTGCTCGGCATCGTCCAGGATCACCGCGAGATGGTAGGAGGTCCCGATGTCCTTGCGCGCCAGCACGGCATCGCCGAGCAGCGCCGGTTCGGCGACGATCTCGCCGCGCCCCCGGTCGTGCCAGCGCAGCGGTCCGGTCTGGCGCTGCGCCTCTTCGATATCGATGCGCCAGGCATGCGCCTCGCCGGCGGCGATGCGTTCGGCCGCTTCCTCCTCGCCGAGCCCGCGGCAGAGACCGGGATAGAGCACGCCATCGGGCCCGTGCGGCGCGGCGCCGGCTCTGGCGATCTCCTCCTGGATATCGCGCCGGGTGCAGAAACAGGGATAGAGCAACCCGGTCTCCTTGAGCCGCTCCAATGCCTCGGCATAGTCGTCCAGCTGGTCCGACTGGCGGCGGAGCGGCGTTTCCCATTCCAGGCCGAGCCAGGCCAGATCCCCGAGAATGGCCGCCTCGAACTCGGGGCGGCAGCGGGCGTTGTCGATGTCCTCGATGCGCAGCAGGAAGCGACCGCCTTGCCCGGCATTGGCAGCCCGCGCCGAGAAGAGCGCCGAATGGGCATGGCCGAGATGCAGCCGCCCGCTGGGCGAGGGCGCGAAGCGCGTCGTTTCTGGCCTGTTGTTGTCCGGCATGGGGGCTGGCACTACGCGAGGAAGCCGGTAAAGTCCAGCGCATGTCACGCAGCCTGATCACCGAGGAAACCCTGCCCGGCGCGCTCCGGGAACTGGCCGCGCTGGACGACGACTTCGCCCGGGCGCTGGAGGAGGTCGGCCCGCCGCCGCTACGCCAGCGCCCGTCCGAGTTCGCCACGCTGCTCAGGATCATCGTCGCCCAGCAGGTCTCGCTGGCCTCGGCCCAGGCGATCTGGGACCGGCTCGAGGCGGCCTGCCAGCCGCTGCGGCCCGAGGTGCTGCTCGCCCTCGAAGACGAGGCCCTGCGCGGCGCGGGCTTGAGCCGCCAGAAGATGAGCTACAGCCGCTCCCTCGCCGAGCTGCTGGCCAGCGGTGCGCTCGATCTGAAAGCCCTCGAGGAATTGGACGACGAGGCGGCCATCGCCGAGATCGTCAAGGTCAAGGGCCTCGGCCGCTGGTCGGCGGAATGCTTTCTGCTGTTCTCCCTGGGGCGGCCGGACGTCTGGCCGGTCGACGACGTCGGCATCATGATCGGCGCGCAGCGGCTGAAGAACCTGAAGCAGCGGCCCGACGCCAAGAAGCTCACCCGCCTGGGCAAGGCCTGGCGGCCCTGGCGCTCGGTCGCGGCGCGGATGCTCTGGCACTATCGGGGCTCAGCCGGAATTCCCGATGCCAAGACTTGACAACCCCCGCCGTCTGACCGATCCCGGCGGCATATTTCAAGCGAAGAGGTCACTATGGAGATGAAAGGCGCAAGCGGGCTGTGGGGCCCGCGGCAGGAACCGGCAAGCGGCGGCCCGGCGCAACAACTGGTGCTGCTGCTGCACGGCCTGGGCGCCGACGGCAACGACCTGATCGGCCTGGCGCCGGTGCTCGCCCAGGTGCTGCCCGAGGCCGCTTTCGTCTCGCCGCATGCGCCCGAGGCCTGCGACATGGCGCCGATGGGCTATCAGTGGTTCTCCCTGCAGAGCCGGGAGCCCGAGGCGCTCCTCGCCGGGGTCGAGTCGGCGCGGCCCGCGCTCGACGCCTTCATCGAGTCCCAGCTCGACCAGTACGGCCTCGAGGAGTCCAAGCTGGCGGTCGTCGGCTTCAGCCAGGGCACCATGACGGCGCTGCACGTCCTGCCGCGTCGTGCGAAGGCCTGCGCCTGCATCCTCGGCTTTTCGGGCATGCTGGTGGCGCCGGAGAAGCTGGCCAGCGAGATACAGTCGCGGCCGCCGGTGCTGCTGGTCCACGGCGAAGCCGACGAGGTGGTGCCGATCTCCACCCTGCCGGCCGCCGAGGCGGGCTTGAAACAGGCCGGGATCGCAGTCGAGACCCTGCGCCGCCCCGGCCTTGGCCACGGCATCGACGAGGAAGGCCTGAGCCGCGCCGCCGCACTGCTGCAGCGCAGCCTCAAGCCTTAGGGACAATCAGCGCCAAAGCGAGGGGCGCAACGCGGCGGCAGATAGCGCTGTCCGTAATCTTGATTATTTTCCTATTTTGTTCTATATGAGTTCTCTTCGCCCCTTCCCCTAGCCATGAGAGCCCCATGACGCCTTTCCGCGAACGCCAGACATCCCCGCCCAGAATCCGCGCCGCGCGACCTGCTGAGCCGCTTGGCACCGCGACAGGACCGCTCGCCGCGTCCCTTGCCCAATGAAGTCGATACCCTGCTGCGCCGCCGCCGGCAGCGAGAAGTCATCGTGAGTTCGAGCGCGAAGGGGCAGGCGCCGCTGGAGCGGCCCGGAGTTGAGCTCGACGCCGAGACCCAGCTCTCCACCCGGCGCCTGGCCGAGAGCATCGCGCGGACCGGCCAGACCAGCGGCCTGGCGCCAGTGCTGCGGACCGCCCTGCGCGACGAGCCGATGCAGGCCGCCGCAGAGGTCCGCCTGCTGCTCGGCGAACTGCGCGGCCGCGACCTGCGGCAGGCCGAGGCCCTGCACAGCCAGATCGCCCAGGACCTCGCGGCGATACAGGGAACGCTTCCCTACAACTGGACCCCCAGGAACACGGCCTACGACACCCGCGAAGACCCGCTCTTCGGCGGTCTGAACGAGGATCAGGCTGTTTACTTCGCAAAACGTGCCGTCCCGGCGATTCAGGAGTCCTTCGACAGAAAAGAAAATGAGGTTAAACACAATATCCAGAAGGATTCTCCGCAGTGGCCGGAGTTCCACGAAGACCTGATCGAAGCCAAGGCCAGCGCCCTCGAGCACTACATTTTCCGCACTATCTTTTCCCACGAAGGCGGACTGAAGCCCGATCCAAAATCGAAAGGCCCCTATCCAACGGTCGCGGGTATCCAATACATAACTTTACACGATTTACGACAGAATGAGGAAACGAGAGACGCCATTGCCGCTCTTGGCATCGATGAGCGCTCCACGCCAGCGGGGCTGAACAATGCGCAGCGCATCGGGGTGATGCGTATCTATCTCGACGACGCAATGCGCCCGGCGCGAACTGGCGCCAGCAGACGCCGCGGCCGCCCCGTTTCCGCGCTAGATCTCTTGGCAGGGCTACAGGACGCGGAGTCCGCAGCCGCCTTGGCCGATACCTTCTATCGCTCCGGCGGTCCCCAAGGCAGTCTGCACGTCCAGAATGCAATCAACGCATTCTACGAAGAGCGGGGCCTCCCAAAGCGGATCGACGTCGATAAGGACTTCGGCTCGGAAACCTACGGCGCTTTCAAAGCCATCATTGAGGATCCAAGGGACCGCAAACTTCTGCTCGACCTTCTGGCGGATTTTAGAACCGGGGAGTATCCGGACGACTACCGCCGCTTCGATTACCATCGCCTCCCTCAGAATTTACCGGAGCCCATCACTATACCTTAAGCCTTCATAGAAGCCGATAATGTAAGGCCAGTGGCTATTCCGGTGGGCGTCGTACACATCTACGATTTTCCAGGACTCCTCGCCCCTCTGACGTATGACGCGAACGTCAATAGTTGTGGTGTCTTCACAATCGCGTAGGCATTGCGGATTGTAAACGGAACCACTTGGCTTTGCACCTTCGGCAGCGAGATCGCATTCAGGCGGAGGGTCGCAACTGATCGTAATGACCGGCAAGGCAACATCCCCTTCCCGAACATCGTACAAATGACGGGTTACATACTCCTCCCAGATGAACAAAGGGATCACCTTGTAGAATAGAAGGAAGCGACCGCCCGTATTGTCATATGATCTGGGCCCTACGCCGGGATTGCCAGGTTTCGAGCGAAGCGGATCGCAGACCGGATGATAGCCGCCAATCCAGGAGTCGTCGGCGATAATGTGTTCCAGCTTTCTCGTATCGTAGCCGTAAGCTGTAAGACTTCCGCAGGCGATCAGCGTATCGGCGACGCACTGCGGCGAGGTCATTTCCCCCAGGCAGGTGCTGCTCACCCAGCTTTCATCGTCGGATAATACCTGCCAGCCGTCGGTCAATGGATTGGGCGGCAGGCGCTCGGCCGAAGCCGGCGCCGCCGCGAAAGCCATGCAAAGAAAGAAAACACCGGCACCGAAGCGCCACCTCGCCCTGCTTGCCATGTACCCCTCCCAGGTTCAGCGAAACCACTAGCCTCGCCAGCCTGAAGCGGAAATATGTTCATTTTTTGTTCTTTGCAGGCTCGGTATCCAGATGGCGCTCTTTAGCCCGCGTCCTCGCCCAGCAGCTCGCCGGCGGCGGCGCGGCGCAGCATCGCCTTGGCGTTCTCCAGGCCGTAGAGCGCGAAGAAGGAACCGAGGCGCGGCCCCTGCTCCTCGCCGAACAGAATCTCGTAGAGCGCCTTGAACCAGTCGCGCAGGTTTTCGTAGCCCGCCGCCTTGCCGGCCTCGTAGACCTCGTACTGGATGGTTTCGGCCTCGGCCTCGGCCGGCAGAGCCTCGATCCGCGACAGCAGATCGGCGATCGCCGCCCGCTCCTCCGCCGTGGCCGCGCGGTAGCGCTTGTTCGGCTTCACGAAGTCCCGGTAGTAGGCGATGGCATGGCCCACCAGGCCGTTGAGGATCGGCGCCGTCTGCGGCGTTGCCTCGGGCGCGTAACGCGAGATGAAGCCCCAGAGCACCGCCGGGTCCTCGCTGTTGCAGGCGCTGGCGAGCTTCAGCAGGATCGAAAAGGAGAGGTGCGCCTGTTCGTGCGGCGGCTGGCCGCGGTGGATATGCCAGGCCGGATTCTCCATGCGCTTGGCCGGGTCGTCCTCGCGCGCGAAGCTTTCCAGGTGGCTCATGTACTCGTCCACGGCGCGCGGGATGACGTCGAAGTAGAGCCGCTTGGCCGCGCGCGGCTTCTGGAACATGTAGAGCGCCAGACTCTCCGGCGGCGCGTAGGTCAGCCACTCGTCGACCGAGAGGCCGTTGCCTCTGGACTTGGAGATCTTCTGGCCCTGCTCGTCGAGGAAAAGCTCGTAGTTGAAACCCTCCGGCGGGCGGCCGCCGAGGATCGCGGCGATGCGATTGGCGAGCTTCACCGAGTCGATCAGGTCCTTGCCCGACATCTCGTAGTCGACGCCCAGGGCGTACCAGCGCATGCCCCAGTCGGGCTTCCACTGCAACTTGCAGCGGCCGCCGGTGACCGGCAGCTCGGTCCTGGTGCCGTCCTCGTCCTCGAAGACGATGGTGCCGGCCTCGGAGTTGCGCTCCAGGATCGGCACCTGCAGCACCCGCCCGGTCTTCGGCGAGACCGGCAGGAAGGGACTGTAGGTCGCCTGCCGCTCGGCGCCGAGGCTGGGCAGCATCACCTCCATGATGGCGTCGTAGTTTTCCAGCACTTTGAGCAGCGCCCGGTCGAACTCGCCGGCGGCGTAGCAGTCGGTCGAGGACTTGAACTCGTACTCGAAGCCGAAGGAGTCCAGGAAGGCGCGCAGCCGCGCGTTGTTGTGGTGGCCGAAGGACTCGTGGGTGCCGAAGGGATCGGGGATCCGGGTCAGCGGCTTGCCGAGGTGCTCCTTCACCATCTCCTTGTTGGGGATGTTGTCGGGGATCTTGCGCAGGCCGTCCATGTCGTCGGAAAAGCAGAACAGCCGGGTCGGGACGTCGCTCATCTTCTCGAAGGCGCGGCGCACCATGGTGGTGCGCACCACCTCGCCGAAGGTGCCGATGTGCGGCAAGCCCGAGGGGCCGTAGCCGGTCTCGAACAGCACATAGCCCTTCTCCGGCGTCTTGCCGTCAGTGCGTTGGATCAGCTTACGCGCTTCCTCGAAGGGCCAGGCGCGCGCCGCCCCGGCCAGTTCCCGCTCGCTCGTCATGAATTCTCTCGGCTCTCCGCCGGCGGAAAAGACTCCGCCGGAACCAGCGGGAACCTAGGCAAGCGCGGGGATCAGGTCAACGCCGAGCCCCGCGCGGCCATGACATGGCACGCCCGTCGCTTTACGCAAGACGCGTCCTAGCAAAGACTCAGCGCTTGCCCTCGAACAGGCGGCTGATGCCGCCGCGCTTCTCCCGCGCCAGGGCGAAGAGTTCCTCGCGCTGCTCCGGGGTCAGGGTCTGCACGAAGTCGTGCATCTGCATCATCTTGTCGCTGAAGCGGGCGATCCAGTCGCCGGTGCCGGACTCCAGCTCGCGGGCGATGTCGGCGCGGGTCAGCTCCGGCTGGGCCAGCATCGCCAGAAAGCGCTCGCGGAATTCTTCGCGCTCGCCCTGCCGCTCATTCTTTGCGGCGGACATCGACTGCATCAATTCCATCAGGGCGCTTTCCTGCCCGGCATCGAGCTCGAGCTCGTCGGAGAGATACTCGGCCCGCGCGTCGGGGTGGTCGCGGTAGTGATGCGCCATGGACTTGACGTAAACCGCGCCGCCGACCAGCGCGACGTTGAGGATCAAGGACAGTGCGAAGAGTATCCAAGGCAGCCTGCGCTTCATGGTCATCCCCTAAAGAAGCAAATCCGACGCGGGGTCGGAAAAATCGAAGGCCAGGGTTTCGCTCATGAGGCTCTGCACTTCGACCACGGCGTCGTAGCCTTCCCTGCCGATCTCGAAGCCGGCGCCGGTGACGACCAGCGCCAGGGCGCAGACCGCTGCCCAGCCGAGCGGCTGCAGCCAGCCGGCCAGCCAGCTCCTGCCTGCCCGGTCGGCCCGGCCCGGAGCGCCGACAATGTCCTGGGCGCGCGAGATCACGGACTGCGGCGCGGCCTCGGGCGTCTCCGAGAGGACCGCGTGGGCGGAAAGCCACGTCTCCAGCAGTTCCGGTTCCGCCGCGAGCCGCGCTTCCAGCGCCGCCGTCTCCTGCTCGTCGAGCGTGCCGTCGAGATAGGCCGCGAGCAGCAGGGGGTCGAGGTCATGCTCTGCCGCGGACTCCTCCCCCCAGGCCGCGGCGGCGCGCTGCCAAAGCTCTCTATCTTTCTCGGTCTCGCGGGTCATGGCTTTATATCCTTTGTATGTTCTACGCCGCCGGGGGGCGAGTCATCCCCCATAAAATCACTCTCTTCTTCCTTGAAATGGGCGCGCAGCCGTAACAGCGCCTTGTGATGCAGGGAACGCACCGTCTGCGCCGAGATTCCCAGCAGTTCGGCGGCTTCCGGCCCCTCCATGTCGCGCGCGTAGAGCAGCTGCATCACCAGGGCCTGGCGCGGCGAGAGCAGGCCATCGGGAATCTCGATGTGCTCTGGGGTGACCGGCGCCACGGAGAGCGCCGCTTCGGGCACGTCGTCGAGGGCCTGGTGCTGGCCGCTGCGCTGCGCCTTCTGGCGGCGCAGATGGTCGATCGCTGTGGTGGTGGCGATCACGGTCAGGAAGGTGGTCAGCTTGGCGCGTTCGGGATCGAAGCCGCGCAGCAGCTTGAAGTCGTGACGGCAGAGCTTGACGAAAACCTCCTGGGCGACATCGTCGATCTCCTCGCCGTGGCCGCCCGGACGCAGCTTCTTGCCGACCGCAGCATAGATCACCGGCGCCAGGGCCGCGACAAAGCGATCCCAAGCGCGCTTTTCGCCTGCCAAGACTCCCGCAAGCTCCACGCTGCGCCTTTCTTCCGATCGATCCGGCCGGAGCCGCCCCAGTACAGGCGACGACTCCGGTCGCGCTCTTTATAGTCTACGCATGTCGCCCCCCGGTCATCCCCCCGCTTCTTCTCCCGCAGCGCGGACAGCGCTGCCCTACGACCGCGCCGAGGCCATCGTTGCCGGGCTGAGTTCGGCCAGCGTGATGAGCCCCGAGGGCGAGATCGAGAGCCTGCCGCCGGCCCAGGCGGCGGCGCGCTGCCTGAGGGCGCCGCCGCTGCTCTGCCATGCCCGCCAGACGGCCCGGCGGCTGGGCATCGAGGCGTTCCCCGCCTTCGACCTGCTGGAACTCTTCGCCTTCGTCCGTCCGGCCGCCTTCTGCGCGCCGACGCCGCGCGGCCTGGCCCAGGCGCTGGGCCTGCGGCCGCCGCAGGATCGCGACGCCCAGGCGGCGCTGCTGCGCGAAGCCGCCGATCTGCTGCATGCCCAGCTGACCGCCGCCGCGGAGCGCGACGCCTATGCCGTGGCCGCCGGCATGGCGGAGGCCGGCTGGCTTTGGGGCCCCACGGTGCTGGCCGCCCTGGACAGCGTGAAACCGGAGCGCGCGCCGCGGCCGTTCCAGGGCTTCCGGGTCTGGGAGCGGCTTGGCGAGTGGTCGGAGCACGCGCCGGAGCAACCGCCGGGCCAGGAGCCCGTTTCCCCCGCCGAAGCCCGCACCCGGCTGGCCGAACTGCTCGACGAGGAGGCCGAGGCGCGCCCGGAGCAGGCCGACTACGCCTCCGCCGTCAGCCAGGCCTTCCTGCCGCGCACACAGGCGGGCGAACCCAATCTGGTGCTGGCCGAGGCCGGCACCGGGGTCGGCAAGACCCTGGGCTACATCGCCCCGGCCAGCGTCTGGACCGAGAAGAACCAGGCGCCGGTCTGGCTGTCGACCTACACCCGCAATCTGCAGCACCAGATCGACAAGGAACTCTCCCTGCTGCTGCCCGAGCCGGTGGAAAAAAGCCGCAAGGTGGTGATCCGCAAGGGGCGGGAGAACTATCTCTGCCTGCTCAACATGGAGCAGGCGCTGGGGGGCGCGGCCGGCCAGGCGGGCGGTATCGTCGCCCTCGGCCTGATGACGCGCTGGGCGAGCCGCACCCGCGACGGCGACATGGTCGGCGGCGACTTCCCGGCCTGGCTGCTCGACCTGGCCGGGCCGGCGCAGCCCCTGGCGCTGACCGACCAGCGCGGCGAGTGCATCTATTCCGCCTGCCCCCACTACCGCAAATGCTTCATCGAGCGCGGCATCCGCAAGGCGCGCCGCGCCGATTTCGTGGTCGCCAACCACGCCCTGGTGATGATCCAGGCGGCGCTTGGCGGCGGCGACGAAGGCGCCCTGCCGCAGCGCTATGTCTTCGACGAGGGGCATCAGCTTTTCGACGCCGCGGACTCCGCCTTTTCGGCGCATCTCAGTGGCCAGGAGACGGCGGAGCTGCGGCGCTGGCTGCTCGGCGCCGAGGCCTCGCGGCGGGGCGCCAGCCGGCAGCGCGGGCTGAAACGGCGGCTCGACGAGCTGGTCGCTGCGCAGCCACTGGCCGAGGCGGCGCTGGAGGAAGTGCTGTCCGGCGCCCGCGCCCTGCCCGCCCCGGCCTGGCACGGACGGATCCGCGACGGTGCCCCGGCGGGGCCGACCGAGGCTTTCCTGGCCCAGGTCCGCACCCAGGTCTACGCCCGGGCCGAGCGAGTGCAGGAGGGATACAGCCTGGAGACCCCGGTACAGCCGGTGGCCGAAGGGCTGCTCGAAGCCGCCGCTGTGCTCGACGACGCGCTGGAGCGCCTGCAGCGGCCGCTGCGCCAGCTGCGCAAGTGCCTGCTGGAGCGCCTCGACAAGGAGGCCGACGAGCTCGACAGCGACACCCGGCGCCGGATCGAGGCCCTGACCCGCAGTCTGGAGCGGCGCGGCCTGCTGCCGGCCCAGGCCTGGCGCGACATGCTGAAGTCGCTGCGCGAGGAAACGCCGAAGGAGTACGTCGACTGGTTCGCGGTGGAACGGATCGACGGCCGCGACTTCGACGTCGGCATGTTCCGCCACTGGATCGATCCCATGAAGCCCTTCGCCGAGACGGTGTTGAAACCGGCCCAGGGCGCGGTGGTGACCTCGGCCACGCTGACCGACCGGGAAGCCGACGGCAGCATCGACTGGCTCGCCGCGGAGATGCGCAGCGGCGCCCTGCACCTCGACAACGAGGCTTTCCGCGCCCGAATCCGTTCGCCTTTCGATTACGCACGCCAGACCCGGGTGCTGATCGTCAACGACCTCAACCGCAACGACCTGGACCAGAACGCGGCGGCGCTGCGCGAGCTCTTTCTCGCTTCCGGCGGCGGCGGGCTCGGCCTGTTCACCGCGATCTCCCGCCTGCGCGCGGCGCACAAGCGGATCGCGCCGGCGCTGGAGGCGGCCGGGCTCGATCTCTACGCCCAGCACGTCGACCGGCTCAACACCTCGACCCTGGTCGATATCTTCCGCGCCGAGCCGGACTCCTGCCTGCTCGGCACCGATGCGGTGCGCGACGGGGTGGACGTACCGGGCCGGGCGCTCAGGCTGATCGTCTTCGACCGCGTGCCCTGGCCGCGCCCCAGCCTGGCGCACAAGGCACGGCGCGCCTATTTCGGCGGCGCGCGCTACGACGACATGCTGACCCGCCTGCGCCTGCGCCAGGCTTTCGGGCGGCTGATCCGCAAGGCCGACGACCACGGCGTCTTCGTGCTGCTCGACAGCCGTATGCCCTCGCGTCTGCTCTCCGCCTTCCCCGAGGAGGTCGAGGTCCAGCGCATCGGACTGGCCGAGGCCGTCGCCGCGACCCGCGACTTCCTTCAGCCGACGCCGAGATAGATGAACAGCGCCGAGAGGGTGACCACCGAGGCGACGGTGGAGATCAGGATCACCGCGGTCGCCCGCTGGATATAGGTGCCGTAGCGCTGGGCCAGCACGAAGGTCAGCGCGCCGGTCGGCAGCGCCGCCTGGATCACCGCCGCCTGGGCCCAGAGCGTGTCCATCTGCAGCACCCCGAAGGCGAGCCACCAGGTGATCGCCGGCTGCACCAGCAGCTTCAGGGCGACGACCCATCCGACCTCGCCCATTCCGGCGGTGAAGGACTTGCCGACCATGAACAGGCCGATGGCAAAGAGCGCCGCCGGCCCGGCTGCCGCGCCGAGCAGGTCGCCGAAGGTCTCGACCGGCTGCGGCAGCGGATAGCCGACGGCGGAGTAGGCAAGGCCGGCGCCCGCGGACATCACCAGCGGCGACTTCAGCACCCCGGCCAGCGCATTGCGGACGGCGGTCAGCGGGCCATGATTCTCGGCCAGGTCGATCTCGAGGATCGCCGTGATCAGGCCCATCGCCACCACGCCGGTGACCACGGTGGAGATGATCGCCGGCAGCTTGCCGACCTCGCCGAAGGCGATGACCAGCAGCGGAATGCCCATGTAACCGGTGTTGGAAAAGATCGCCGACATGCCGTGCAGGCTGAGCGCGCCGGTGCGGTTGGGAAAGACGAAGGTCGCGACCAGCATGGCGATCCCGAAGGTCGCCAGCATGCCGCCGCCGAAGGCGATCAGGAAAGGGCCGTGGAGCACCTCCGCGACCGGTACCCGGGCCATGGAGACGAAGAACAGCGCCGGCAGGGCGATGTAGTAGACGAAGCCGTTCAAGGCCTGGCTGCTGGCTTCCCCCAGCAGGCCGGCGCGGCCGGAGAGGTAGCCGGCAAGCATGATCGCGAAGACCGGCAGGACGACGTTGACGATGGGCTCCATGGCTGGAATGTGCCGTCCCGGGCCGCGGCTGTCGACCGCGCTTTGCGCCGGACTCCCAGCCCCGGGCGCTGGATCCACGCCGGCCTCTCGAAAAGCGGAGCCGTCACACGCCTTGATTGACCGCGGCTTACCCCCCAAATTGCGGTTTCCACCCGAAGCTTGCCTTGGCGCGCAGCGCCCCCCTCCATAGTCAGGATCGTCTTCATGCCCGACCGGACCGCACAGCAGAACGCGCTGATTTCCATCATGGTGCTCGCCGCCGTCGCCGACAGCGACATCGACGACGAAGAGCTCGGCAAAATGACCCGGATCGTGCAGTCCCTGCCGGTCTTTCAGGACTACGACATCGCCCGGATCCCCGGCGTCGCCCGCGAGATGGCTGGCTTGCTGCAGGATCCCGACGGTATCGACAAGGCGCTGACGCAGGTTCATGAGACCCTGCCGCAGCGGCTGTTCGAGACCGCCTATGCCCTGGCCGTGGACGTGGTCGCCGCCGACGCCGTGGCCACCCAGGAGGAACTGCGGCTGCTGGAGATGCTGCGCCACGAGTTGAACGTGGGGCGCCTGGAAGCCGCGGCGATCGAGCGCGGTGCCCGGGCACGCCACACCCTGATCGAGGCGGGCTGAGCCGGCCGGGGTTGTCAGCAGTCTCCGGCGCTTGCTGCTAAGACACTGTTTTTCCTCGTTTTCTTCCTTGTCTCGCCGCAATCCAGGCGGCATGATTCCGGATAGATCTCCGGTATCAACGACTAGGAGGGACAGCGACCATGGCGATTCTGAGCAAGCAGCTTCATGACTTCCGCCTGACCACCGCCGAAATTCTCTACCACCTGCCGGATTTCCCAGACCTGCTGCAAAGCTACGTCTGGCAGGACTACGACAAGGCGCCGCAGTTCCCCGTACTCAAGCGCTTCCTGGATTTCTGGGAAGCCAATCTCGACGGCAAGCTGCACTCGGTGCAGGTCGCCACGGTCCCGGTGATCACCGAGGGCCGCTCGCGCTACACCGACTGCCATCTCACCCTGCATTAGCTTCCCGCCAAGACAGACGCCCGCGCGACAATCCGCCGCGCCGCACCGGCGCTTGCCGTAGTCTCCCGGCAACTCTAGGTTCCGGCGATGCACCGCCGCAGCGCCCCCGCCATCGAAACCGAAGCTCCGCACGCCCTCGCCGCCTGGGTTTTGCTCTGCGCCGCCATGGTCTTCGCGATGGCGGTGATCGGCGCCATCACCCGGTTGACGGAGTCCGGCCTGTCGATCATGGAGTGGGCGCCGGTCACCGGCGCGCTGCCACCGCTCAGCCAGGGCGAGTGGGAGCGGCTCTTCGCGCTCTACCGGCAGATTCCGGAATACCGGCTGGAGAACGCCGGCATGACCCTGACCGAGTTCAAGACGATCTTCTGGTGGGAATGGATCCACCGTTTCTGGGGCCGGCTGATCGGCGTGGTCTTCCTGCTGCCCTTCCTCTGGTTCCTGTGGCGCCGGCAGGTGCCCCAGGACCTGAAGCTTCATCTCGCCGCCGTCTTCCTGCTTGGCGCGCTGCAGGGCGCGCTCGGCTGGTTCATGGTCGCCAGCGGCTTTTCCGAACGCAGCGACGTCAGCCAGTACCGCCTCGCCGCACACCTGGCGCTGGCGCTGATCATCTACGGCTATCTCTTTTGGCTGTGGCTGCGGCTCACAGTGATGCCGGAACCCTCGGAGCACGCCGGGCGGCTGCGCGGCCCCCTCTGGGGGCTGCTGGCGCTGCTCGCCGTCACCCTGCTGTCCGGCGCCCTGGTCGCAGGCACGAATGCCGGTCTCACCTACAACTCCTTCCCGCTGATGGACGGACGGCTGATCCCCAAAGGCTATGCCCAGCTCGAGCCTTTCCTGATGAATTGGTTCGAAAACATCGCCGCGGTGCAGTTCAACCATCGCCTGCTGGCGACCTTGACCGTGACCGCGGCGCTGGCGGTTTCCGTCATCGGACTCAACCGCGATCCGCCCGCTGCGCCCCGTTTGGGACTGATCCTGCTCGCCGCCGCGGCACTGGCGCAATGGCTGCTCGGCATTTCGGCTTTGCTGCTGGCGGTCCCGGTCTGGCTCGGCGCCGCCCACCAGGCCGGCGCGATCCTGCTTTTGACGGCGACGCTGAACTGTCTTTACCGGCTTCGCGCGGCCTAGACGAAGGCGCCGCCAGGGCCTATCACTGCCGGAAATCGCCCATCCGTTGCCTGGAGAGATCGCCATGAACGCCGACGACCTGCGCGCCCTGCAAAGCCCGATCAAGGACCGCTACCGCGAAGACCCCGAAGCCGCGGTGATCACCATGCACGCCGAGGGCGATCTCAGCGGCGACAACCTGGTCTGCAAGGTCGACACCGGCCGCGCCCTGGTCGAGGCCGGGCTGCACGAGGCGGCCGGCGGCAACGGCCTGACCGCCTGCTCCGGCGACATGCTGCTGGAGGCGCTGGTCGCCTGCGCCGGAGTGACGCTCAAGGCGGTGGCCACCGCGCTGGGCATTCCGCTGCGCGGCGGCCAGGTCCGCGCCGCGGGTGACCTCGATTTCCGCGGCACGCTGGGGGTGGACAAGGCCGCCCCGGTCGGCTTTCGCGACATCCGTCTCGACTTCGAGCTCGACTGCGACGCCGACGAGGAGCAACTCGCCAGCCTGATCAAGCTGACCGAGCGCTACTGCGTGGTCTATCAGACCATCAAAAACGCTCCGCCGGTCGCCGTCGGCGTCAGCCGCGGCTAACCCTGTAGAGCCGCTTCCCGCTCCCAGAAGCGCAGCTTGCGGCAGCTCTCGACGAAGGCGTGGGCGTCCTTAGCCGCCGCGAGCTCTATGCAGCCCGCATCCAGCTCGGATGCCAGCCCCACCTTTTCGAACAGCGGCAGGGCATCCTTGGCATAGGCGATGAACTTGCAGTGGGCGAAGGCGTCGCTGACGAAGTCCTTGGCGTCGGGATTCCCGGCGAGCTGTTTGGCGCCTTGCTCGGTCGTCAGCACGGCCACGGCGTCGTAGAGTACCGCGGGACCGCCGCCGAGCTTCTCGTCGCCCTCAATCCAGGTGCCGTCGCTGGCCTCGACCCCGCCGACTTCCGGCGTGACGAACTCGATCACAGCGCCTTCGGCTTCCAGCGCCTTCTTGAGCGCCTTGACCCGCGCGAAGTCGACGCCCTCGGTCACCAGCGCGCCGAGCTTGCGGCCCTTGAAGCTGTCGGGACCGTTGAGCAGGATCGAGAGTTTCGGTGACTTCTTCAGGTCCTGCTTGACCGGCAGCGCCGCCTGCGCCGGCTTCGGCATCTTCTTCAGACCGAGTCCATCGGCGACCTTTTTCGCCAGTGCCTTATCGACATTCAGCAGATGGGCGACCATCCGGGCGCGGATCTCCGGCCTATCCACCTTGCTGAGCTCGAAGGTGAAGGCGGCGGCGATATGGCCCTGCTCGACCTCGCTCTGGCTGAGGTAGAACTGCCGCGCCTGGCTGTAGTGGTCGGCGAAGGTTTCCGAGCGCACCCGGGCCTTCTCGCCTTCCAGTTCCTCGGGATAGGAGGTGAAGCCCTGTTCCGGCGCCTCGCGCGGGCCGCCTTCCTCGCCGCCCCAGGAGTTCGGCTCGTAGTTGGCCCGGCCTTTCGGGTTGTGCATCGCCATATGGCCGTCCTGCTGGAAATGGTGGAAAGGACAGCGCGGGGCGTTGACCGGCAGATGGGTGAAGTTGGTGCTGCCAAGACGCTTCAGCTGGGTATCGAGGTAGGAGAAGTTCCGGCCCTGCAGCAGCGGATCGTTGGTGAAGTCGATGCCCGGCACGATGTTGCCGGTCTGGAAGGCGACCTGCTCGGTCTCGGCGAAGAAGTTGTCGACCACGCGGTCGAGCACCAGCCGGCCGACGATGCGCACCGGCACCTCCTCCTCCGGGATGATCTTGGTCGCGTCGAGCACGTCGAAGTCGAACTTCTCGGCGAAGGCCTCGTCGAAGAGCTGCAGCCCTAGCTCCCACTCCGGATAGTCGCCCTGCTGGATCGAATTCCAGAGGTCGCGGCGGTGGTAGTCGGGATCGGCGCCGTTCAGCTTGACCGCCTCGTTCCAGACCACCGACTGCAGGCCCTGCTTCGGCTTCCAGTGGAACTTGACGAAGGTCGACTTACCCTTGGCATTGACCATGCGGAAGGTGTGGACGCCGAAACCCTCCATGAAGCGCAGGGAGCGAGGGATCGTCCGGTCGGACATGATCCACAGCGCCATGTTCATGGATTCCGGCGTCAGGGAGATGAAATCCCAGAAGTTGTCGTGCGCCGTCTGCGCCTGGGGAAAGCCGCGGTCGGGCTCCGGCTTGGCGGCGTGGATCAGGTCGGGGAACTTGATCGCATCCTGGATGAAGAAAACCGGGATGTTGTTGCCGACGAGATCCCAGTTGCCTTGCTTGGTGTAGAGCTTCACGGCGAAGCCGCGCACGTCGCGCGCCAGATCCGGCGAGCCCTTGCTGCCGGCGACGGTGGAGAAGCGCACGAAGGCCTCGGTCTTCTCCCCGGGGCGCTGGAAGAGATCGGCGCTGGTGATATCCGACAGGGACTCGTAGGTCTCGAAATAGCCGTGCGCGCCCATGCCGCGGGCATGCACCACCCGCTCGGGGATGCGCTCATGGTCGAAGTGGAAAATCTTTTCCCGGAAGTGCTGATCCTCCAGCAGCGTGCCGCCGCGCGGGCCCGCCTTCAGGGAATTCTGGTCATCGGCAACCGGGGTGCCCTGCTGCGTCGTCAGCACGGGAACCTCGCCGCCGGCCGTCTGGTGGGTCTCGCCGCCGCTGCCGCGCAGTATCTTCTGGTCCGCCAGGCTGGCCGGTTTCGCCTTCTTGCTCCGCTGCTGTGCCATGAGATCTCTCGCTCCGCTGGGGTTTCGCTCGGATCGCGGCCTGGCGCGCGTTTGCGGCCGGCCGCCTTCCTAAAGGTAAGACACCTGCGAAGCACGAAAGGTTCCAGGGAATCGCCTATCGGCATGTTTTCGTGACACCCTTGAGGCGCCATGGGGAGATAAGAAATCACAGACAGACAAACGGGCGCGCGCTGATTGCTCATCGGGAGGGAAGTTCGCTGTAAGAGGCCGCGACCGCCGTCAGCGCTCGCCAATTCTACGGGATAATATTACCCGCAATTACCCAGATTGGCAGTTAAGCGGCCTGTTCGGCGTCCAGATTGAGGGCCTCGAGAATCTCCTCCTTGACCGCCTGGAATTCCACGGCGGTGCGCTTGCGCGGCCGCGGCAGGGCGACGTCCAAGGTCTTGTGGATGCGCCCCGGCTGGCCGCGCATGGCGACCACGCGGTCGCTCAGCGCCACTGCCTCCTCGATGTCGTGGGTGACGAAGAGCATGGTGAAGCGCGCCTCCTCCCAGAGCTCCAGCAGATGGTTCTGCAAAGAGATGCGGATGAAGGAATCGAGGGCGCTGAAGGGCTCGTCGAGCAGCAGGATCGAGGGTCGGCGCACCAGTGCCCGGGCGATGGCGACCCGCTGCGCCATGCCGCCGGAAAGCTCGCGCGGCAGCGCCTTGGCGAAATCCGCCAGACCGACCCGCTCCAGCACCTCGGCGATTCGCGTTTCCTGCTCGCGCCGCGGATAGTCGTCGAGCGCCAGGCGGATGTTCTCGGTGACGTTCAGCCAGGGCATCAGCCTCGGCTCCTGAAACACGATGCCGATCTCCGAGCGCGGAGCGGTGACCCGGGTGCCGTCGATCAGGACCTCGCCGCCGCTGGGACGGTCGAGTCCGGCGACGATCCGCAGCAGAGTGGACTTGCCGCAGCCGCTGGTGCCGACCAGGCCGACGATCTGGGACTCGGCAACCGCAAGGTCGACGCGGTCGAGGGCGATGGTGCCGCCGTCGAAGCGGCGGTGGAGCTGGGAAATCTCAAGCATTCTTCCTGCCTCCACTCATTCCCGCGAAGTCGTCCTGCCAGGACAGCACCCGGCGCGAGACGGCAGTGATTCCGGTGTCGCTGGCCTGCCCGAGGATCGCAAAGAGGATCAGGCTGGCGATGATCAGGGCCGGCTGACCGGTCATCTGACCGTCGATCATCAGGAAACCGAGTCCCTCGCTGGCGCCCATCAGCTCGGCGGCGATCACGAACATCCAGCCCAGCGCGAGACCCGCCCGCAGGCCAACGAAGTAGGAGGGCAGGGTCGCCGGCAGCAGGATCCGCCGCACCAGCTTGAGCCGCGAGAGGTTGTAGGACTTGCCGACCTCGACCAGCTTGCGGTCGACGCCCTGAATCCCGGTCATCAGGTTGAGATAGACCGGGAAGAATACCCCGACGGCGATCAGCGTGACTTTGGAGGTCTCGAAGATGCCGAACCAGAGGATGAACAGCGGCACCCAGGCGAGCGAGGGCACGGACTTCAGCGCCTGCAGGGTCGGGTCGAGAAGTTCGCGGGCCGCCTTGGAGTAGCCGGTCAGGGCACCGAGCAGCGTCGCGGCGGCGGCCCCGGCAAGGAAGCCGAAGGCGACGCGGGTCACGGTGACGCCGATATGCGTCGACAGCTCGCCGGAATTCCACAGTCCGACGATCTTTGCCAGCACCACGGAAGGCGAAGGAAGCAGGTTGGGCGGAAAGATGCCGCTGCGCGAGAAAATCTCCCAGATCAGCACCAGTCCGAGGGGCAGCAACAACGCCTTGGCCGCCCGCGTCAGCCAGGACGATGAGCTCAGCAGGTCGAGCGGGCCACGGGCGGCGGCCTTCGCCGCCGCCCGCAGATCCTGGCCGCCCCGGGAGTCCCCGGCGCGGCTCAAGGCGTCGTTCAGGCTCATCTACTCGGCCGCCTTTTGGGCCTGCTGCCGGCGCTGGACGCTCTCGATGTAGGAGGTATCGATCAGGTCATCCAGCTCCGCCCCGACCGAGACGTCCTGGTTGAGCAGTCCGATGTCCTGCAGGATTTGGCCGGCGGCGAGCAGCGACTCGCGGTGCTCCGCGCCGATCACCGGGTTGCTCAGATCGGTGCGCTCGCCGAGCTGCTTGGCAGCGACCTCCTGGGAGACCTTGGTGTAGTCCTGCAGGTACTGGTTCAGCTCCTCGGGGTGATCCAGGGCGTAGAGACGGCCGCGCTCGTAGACCGCGAGCACGCGCTCGACGATCTCCGGATGCTCGGCGGCGAAAGCCTCGCGCACGTTGAGAATGCCGTAGGTGTTGAGGTCGGGGGCGCGGAAGAACAGCTCCGCCCCGCTTTCCAGCTCGGCCTTCGCCATGTGCGGGTCGAGACCGGCCCAGGCGTCGACCTGCCCGGAATCCAGCGCCCGGAAGCCGTCGGGATGCTGCAGCAGCACCACCTTGATGTCCTTTTCGGTGAGGCCGACGCTGTCCAGCGCCCGCAGCAGGAAGATGTGCGGATCGGTGCCGCGGGTCACCGCGACGCGCTTGCCCTCGAGATCCTCGATCTTGGCGATGCCGGTATCGGGGCGGGTCACCAGGGCGGTCCACTCCGGCTTGGAATAGACGTAGATCGACTTGATCGGATTGCCGTTGGCCTTGCCCAGCAGGGCGGCGGCCCCGGCGGTCGAGCCGAAGTCGATGCTGCTGCCGTTGAGGAACTCGAGCGCCTTGTTGCTGCCGAGCGACAGCACCCAGTCGATCTCGATGTCCTCGCCTTCGAACTCCTCCTCGACCCAGCCCTTTTCCTTCAGCAGGAGGGCAACCGGGTTGTAGTAGGCGTAGTCGATACCGATGCGCTCGAGATCGTCGGCCGCGCTGGCCGTGCCGCCCAAAGCGGCGGCGCCCACGGCAAAGCCGAGAGCGAGAGACAGGGTCTTCAGACCCGGGATTCCCTTGGGGGACTTGAAGGTAGACATCAAACTTTCTCCATCTCTGCCGGTGTCTGAGATCGCCTCAGGGCAACCGGCGGGTTGCGCAACAGAGGCTCTCGAACCGGAGAGGGAGAAGTCTGAACTCGATTGTGGAGGGGAAATAAAAAAGCCCGTCTCCACCTTCGAGTGGGACGGACTTCGTACCCACCCGCTTTAGCAGAATTTTTAAAGCGCCCGCAAGCTGAGCCTCAAATCGGCGCTGGGCAGAACGCTACCGGGACGGCGCCACAGCGTCAACCGGAAATTTTATGGGGCAGCTGCGCGCGAATTCTCGCCTTCCTTGTGACTTCGGCGACAGACTGCTGTGCCCGATCTAAAATCGCCAAAACCGCCAGGCTGAGGTTTGCTTTCCCGATGGGTGAAGAAGAGTGACTCCGCGCCGCGCCATCCTCTGCCTCGCACTGGGCGAGACCATCGTCTGGGCCGGCCTGTATTATCTCTTTCCTGCCCTGCTGCCACGCTGGGAAGCCTTCGAGGGCTGGCCGAAAACCACCCTGACCGCCGCCTTCGCCGGCGCAGTGATCATGTCGGCGGTCTTCTCCCCGCTGGCCGGGCGCCTGATCGACCGCGGCTACGGCCCGCAGACCATCGCCGGCGCCGCCGTGCTCGGCGCCGTCCTGGTCGCCCTGCTGCCGCTCGCCGCCTCGCCCTGGATGTTCGCGGCGATCTGGCTCGGCATCGGCGTGGCCATGAGCGCCTGCCTCTACGAACCCTGCTTCTCGCTGATCACCCGCACCCGAGGCAAGGAGGCGCGCCGGGGCATCACCCTGGTCACCCTGGTGGCGGGCTTCGCGGGGACCCTCTCCTTCCCGGTCAACCATGCCGTCTCCGAGGCGGTGAACTGGCAGGCCGCGACCCTTACCTTCGCGGTTCTGATCGCCGGCGTGGCCGCGCCGCTGCTGTGGTTCGGCTCCAGGGCGCTGGAACGGCAGTGGCAGGAAGGCGCCGACGCCGCGGCCAGCGCTGCCGCGGTGGAGCGGAAACACGCGCGGCCCGCCGGCTACATTCTGCGCCATCCCGCTTTCTGGTTCCTGGCCCTGGGTTTCGCGCTGCTCGCCGTCAACCACGGCATGGTGCTCAACCATCTGCTGCCGATCCTGCACGACCGCGGCACCCACCCGGATACCGCGGTGCTCGCCGCCTCGATGATCGGGCCGATGCAGGTGGCCGGGCGCCTGGCGATGATGGCGGCGGAGCGCCATGTCTCGAGCCGGGGCATCACCACGGCCTGCTTCCTGGCGGTGATCGTGGCGACGCTCTGCCTGGTCGGGGCGGCCGCGGTTCCCGGCCTGCTGGTCGCCTTCGTCATCCTGCAGGGCAGCGGCTACGGCGTCACCAGCATCATGAAGCCGGTGGCGATCCGCGAGATCCTCGGCGACCGCGACTTCGGCGTGGTCAACGGCGCCATGGCGGTGCCCTACCTGATCGGCTTCGCCCTGGCGCCCTTCTTCGGCTCGCTGCTGTGGGAACTCGGCGGCTACGAGTTCGCCCTGCTGGTGGTCGCCGGCCTCAGCACGCTGGGCTTGATCGGCTATCGCCTGGCCGCGCGCCGGGCGGTCTAGCCTATTGCCTGACTACGGCGCCGGATCGCCGCGCCGCGCATCATCCTGATCCTCCTCGAGGATGCCGTAGTCCTCCACGGCCACGGCTTCCTCGGAGGTTTCCTCCGAGCTCTCGGACTCCTGCCATTCCTCGGCGTAGATCGCGCCCATCACCGGCGAGGCGACCTGGGACATCGGGATGGCGTCGCCCTGTTCGTCGAGCGCTACCGCCGCGCGGCGGGTCATGCGGTAGAGCGCGAAGCCGCCGATCGCCCCGTGCACCACGGCGAGGAACAGGAAATAGGCCTTGGGCCCGGCCTCATCCATCGCCAGGGAGGCCAGGATCGGACCGGCGCTCGCGCCCAGCCCGACGGCGAGATAGAGCGTGCCGCTGGCCGCCACCATCTGCTCCGGCCGCAGGTGATCGTTGGTGTGGGCGACGACCAGGGAATACAGCGGCATCGAGGTGCCGCCGAGCAGGGCGATGCAGGCCAGTAGCGGCCAGAAGCCGAAGTCCAGACCGAGGACGAAGGCGACCCCGGCGGCGGCGCCGGCGACCAGCGTGGTGACGGTCAGCACCTGGCGCCGGTCGAGGCTGTCGGAAAGCCGGCCGATCGGCCACTGCAGCAGCATGCCCCCGGCATAGACCAGTCCCATGAACAGCGAAATCTGGGCGACCGAGAGGCCGATGGAAGCCGCATAGACCGCGCCCATGCCGATCAAGGCCGCCTGCGCCATGCCGGTACCGAAGGCGCCGACCACGCCGAGCGGCGAGGTGCGGTAGAGCTCGAGCAGGGAGATCGACGACGGCGCCTCGAAGGCCGGGGCGGGACTGGCGGTCAGCAGGATCGGCACCAGGGCGACGGAAACCAGCACCGAGGCGAGCAGGAAGAGCTCGAAGCTGCCCGGATCGTAGAGGTTGATCAGCACCTGGCCGCCGCCCATGCCGCCCAGCACCACGACCATGTAGATCGACAGCATCTGGCCCCGGGTCTCGTTGGTCGAGCGGTCGTTGAGCCAAGACTCCGCCACCACGTAGAGCCCGGCGTAGGCAAAGCCGGTAATCACCCGCATCACGATCCAGCTCGGCGCGTCGATCAGCAGCACGTGGCAGAGCACCGCCACCGAGGCCAGCGAGGCCAGGGCCGCGAAGACCCGGACATGGCCGACGTTGCGCACCAGCTTCGGCGTGACGTAGGAGCCGAGCACGAAGCCGAAGAAGTAGCCCGACATGATGAAGCCGGTGACCACGGTGGAAAACAGCTCGATGTCCGCGCGCACGCCGAGCAGCACGTTCTGCAGGCCGACCGCGAGCATGATCAGGGCAAGTCCGAGGAACAGCGCCCAGGTGGTCTTGATGGCGGCAAGCATGCCCGCCTCCCGATGCTAGAGGGCGTAGTAGTCGCGGAACCAGGCGACGAAGCGGGGCACCCCCTCGGCGATCGTCGTCTTGGGGTCGAAGCCCAAATCCCGGCGCGCCGGACCGATCTCGGCCCAGGTTTCGGTGACGTCGCCGGGCTGCATCTCGACGAACTCCTTGATGGCTTCGCGCCCGCAGGCCGCCTCGACCGCGGCGATCATATCCATCAAGGATTCCTGCCGCGCGTTGCCGAGATTGTAGATGCGATGGGACGACGCCGCACCCGCGCCCGGCGGTCGGTCGAGCGCACGAACCACCCCATCGGCGAGGTCGTCGATATAGGTGAAGTCGCGCTTCATCCTGCCCCGGTTGAAGACCCGGATGGTCTCGCCGGCCAGCACCGCCTTGGTGAAGAGGAACAGCGACATGTCCGGCCGGCCCCAGGGGCCGTAGACCGTGAAGATGCGCAAGCCCGTCAGCGGCAGGCCGTGGAGATTGGCGTAGCTCTGCGCCATCAGCTCGTCGGCGCGCTTGGTCGCGGCATAGAGCGAGACCGGGTCGTCGGCGGGATGCTCCGTCGAGAAGGGCAGCGGCGAGGACTCGCCGTAGACCGAGGAGGAGGAGGCATAGACCAGGTGCTTCAAGGCCGGCAGGCGCCGCGCCGCCTCCATCGCCACCAGCTGGCCCATGACGTTGGCCGTGACATAGGCGTAGGGGTCTTCCAGGGAGTGGCGCACCCCGGCCTGGGCGGCGAGGTGGACGATGCCCTCGATCTCCGGCGCGGACTCGGCAAGGGAGAGCATCGCGGCGCGGTCGGAGACGTCGATTTCGTGGAAGGTGAAGCCGCGTTCGCCCTCGAGCCGCGCCAGGCGGGCGCGCTTCAGCTCGGGATCGTAGTAGGCGTTGAGGCTGTCGACCCCGATCACGGCCTCGCCGCGCGCCAGCAGAAGCCGGGCGACGTGGCTGCCGATGAATCCGGCGGCGCCTGTGACGAGGATGGTCATGCACGCGAACTCCGGAGCTTCGGGGCAGGCCCCGGATCCTCCCCAGGGCCGCCAATCGACCGCCCTTTTGCCACCGCGAAGCGGCGCTGTCTAATGAATGTCGTGGGAGCTTTTGGGGGGAGCGGGCTGGCAGCGAGGCACGTCTCGAAGCGAGACGCTAGGCGAGTTCCAGACGCAGTGTCCTGCCCACCGCCGCCGCGGCGCGCTGTACCGTATCGAGCTGCACCTTGTCGTTCTCGGGATCGAGCAGGCGGTCCAGCTGTGCACGGCTTGTCTTCATGCGTTTGGCCATCTCGCTCTTGGTCATGCCCTGCGCCTTCATGGCTTGGCCGATCTGCCAGGCGAGCACGCGCTTGACGGCGTGCAATTCGGCAGCTTCGCGAAGGCCTTCCTCTGCGAGAAAGTTGTCGAAGGAAGACCCGATATGCTTCTTGCTCATTGCTCGACTTCCTTTTGACGCCGTCGCGCCGTTTCCAGTTCAGTCTTCGGGGTCTTCTGGCTCTTCTTCACGAAGCCGTGCAACAGCACCATGCGACCATGGGCAATACAGAAAATCACCCGTGCGATTTTGCCCTGCGTGATGTCGCTGCGGACCTCCCACAACCGGCGCCCGAGGGGACGGCACAGCGGCATGCCGAGGGGCCATCCGAATTCGGCCGTTGCGATGTCGAAGCCTATGATTCGCCGATCCTCGGCCGAAAGCCCCTTGATCCAGTCCCGTACGGGTTCCGCTCCGCTGGTCGAGCGATAAAAGACCGCATCGATCTTCTTCCGGTCGGGCGCCAAGCTGTACCTCTCAAGATACTTTGTACCGTGTAAGGTACGCCGCGTCAAGATCCGTTGCGAGAGGGGGAGATACAGCCAAGGCCGTAAAAGCTGGAGCGGGTGAAGGGAATCGAACCCTCGTCACTTGCTTGGGAAGCAAGAGCTCTACCATTGAGCTACACCCGCGTTCCGGCTCCCTGTTTACCGGAGGGCCGAGGGGACGTCCAGAGGCTGCGCGGCCCTAGTCCTCCTCGCTCTCGTCGTAGGGCGGCGCCTTGTCGTAGCGCGGCAGCTCGTCGGTCAGGTGCAGCCAGGAGAGCTGGGCCGAGGCCCAGCCATGCACCGTTGGCCGCAGGGCTTCCGGCTCGTCCAGGGTGCCCAGGGTGAAGCCGATCGACTGGCCGCCGGGATCGCTCATGAAGACCTGGCTGCCGCAGTCGGGGCAGAAATGCCGCGAGGAGATCTTCGAGGAGCGATATTCCTTCGGCGTCCCCCTGGTCACCGTGAACTGGGCCGGGGTGACCTGGGCCCAGGCGACCACCGGCGCGCCCGAGGCGCGCTGGCACATCCGGCAGTGGCAGTAGTCGACCACGCCGTCCTTCACCTCGACCCTGTAGCGGACCGCGCCGCAAAGACAGCCGCCTTCCAATTCCATACCCGGCCTCCTGTCCCGTTCGGAGAAACGCTAGGGCCGGCGGCGGCACTCCGCAACGGACTTCCTCAAAGCCCCGTGAGGAGGCCGCGAGACGGCTGACAGCCCCCCTTGCGCACTCTAGTGTCGGCTGCACCGCTCAACCCCGGAGGTCGACCGATGTCCCGCTTCTCCTTCCCCGCGCTCGCCTTGGCCGGCGCGCTGCTGCTCTCCCTCGGCGCCGCCCGGGCAGAGACACTGTCCTACGAGGAGGCGCTGGCCCAGGCCGAGGGCCAGACCGTCTATTGGAATGCCTGGGGCGGCGGCGAGCGGATCAACGCCTACATCGCCTGGGTCGGCGAGCGGGTCGCGGCCGATCACGGCATCGAGCTGCGCCATGTGAAGCTCAGCGATACCGCCGAGGCGGTGTCGCGCGTGCTGGCCGAGAAGGCCGCCGGGCGCGACGAGGACGGTTCGGTGGATCTGGTCTGGATCAACGGCGAGAACTTCGCCGCGATGAAGGACAACGGCCTGCTCTACGGCCCCTTCGCCGAAGCGCTGCCGAACTTCGATCTCGTCGACACCGAAGGCAAGCCGACCACGCTGGTCGACTTCACCGTGCCGACCGAGGGGCTGGAGGCGCCCTGGGGCATGGCCAAGCTGATCTTCGTCTACGACAGCGAACGCCTGCAGGCGACGCCGGCTTCGATGGAGGCGCTGCGGCTCTGGGCCGAGGAGAACCCCGGCCGCTTCACCTACCCCGCCCCGCCGGATTTCATCGGCACCACCTTTCTCAAGCAGGCGCTGATCGAGCTGGCCGAGGATCGCAGCGTGCTGCAGGCGCCGGCCGGCGACGCCGAGAGCTTCGAGCGGGCCACCGCTCCGCTGTGGCGCTATCTCGACGCCCTGCACCCGCATCTCTGGCGCGGCGGCGAGGGCTTCCCGGCGAGCGGTCCGGCGCAGCAGCAGCTGCTCAACGACGGCGCGCTCGACATCGCCCTGTCCTTTCATCCGCCCGAGGTCTCCGCCCTGATCGCCGACGGCCAGCTTCCCGAATCCGCGCGGATCTTCGTGCTCGAAGAGGGCACCATCGGCAACACCCACTTCGTCGCCATCCCCTACAACGCCTCGGCCAAGGCCGGTGCCATGGTGGTCGCCAACTTCCTGATGAGCCCCGAGGCCCAGGCGAAGAAGCAGTCCAGCGCGTTCTGGGGCGACGACACCGTGCTGGCGATGGACAAGCTCTCGCCGGAGCAGCGCGCACTGTTCGAAGACCTCCCCGCCGGGCCGGCCACGCTGTCCCCGGAAGAGCTGGGACCGACGCTGCTCGAGCCGCACCCGAGCTGGATGACCCGGATCGAGGCGGAGTGGCAGGCCCGCTACGCCAGCTAGGGCGATGAAACGGCGCAGCTGGCTGATTTTCGCGCCAGGCGTCACCCTGGCGCTGTTCCTGCTGCCGATCGGTGCCGGGCTGCTCGGCACCTGGCTGCCGAGCTTCGGCTATCTGCCGGTGCTCGGTTCGGAGGCCTTCTCCCTGGAGCCCTGGCGGGCGCTGTTCGCCCGGCCAGGGCTCGTAGAATCCCTGCGCCTGACCCTGATCAGCGGCCTCGGCGGCACCCTGCTCGCCTTCGCCCTGACCATCGGCTTCGTCGCCGCCTGCCACGATACCCGCTTCTTCGCCGCGGCGCGGCGGCTGCTGGCGCCGCTGCTGGCCCTGCCCCACGTCGCCGTCGCCATCGGCCTCGCCTTCCTGATCGCGCCGAGCGGCTGGCTGCTGCGGCTGGTTTCGCCCTGGGCGACCGGGCTGGAGCTGCCGCCCGACGTGGCGACGCTGCAGGACCCCAACGGTCTGGCCCTGGCGCTCGGCCTGGCGGTCAAGGAGACGCCCTTCCTGCTGCTGATGACGCTCGGCGCGCTCGGCCAGGTGCGCCAGGGGGAGCGGTTGGCGACGGCGCGCGGCCTCGGCTACGGGCCGGTCGCCGCCTGGCTGAAGACTGTGCTGCCGGCGGTCTATCCACTGATCCGCCTGCCGATCTACGCGGTGCTGGCCTTTTCGCTTTCGGTGGTCGACATGGCCATCGTCCTCGCCCCGGCGACGCCGCCGCCGCTGGCGGTGCAGGTCTTCAATTGGTTCTACGATCCCGATCTGGCGCTCAGGACCGTCGCCTCCGCCGGCGCCACCCTGCAGCTCGGACTGGTGATCGCCGGTATCGCCCTCTGGCGCGGCGGCGAGATCCTGCTGCGCCGCCTCAGCCGGGGCTGGCTGACCGGCGGCTGGCGCGGCTGGGGCGGCGGCCTCTCGCGGCGCTTCGCCGCCGCCGCGCTCAGCCTCGCCCTGGCACTCGGCTACGGCGGCATCCTGGCGCTGACCCTGTGGTCCTTCGCCTTCCGCTGGCGTTACCCGGACGCCTTGCCTGCCTCCTGGACCCTGGATACCTGGGCCCGGCAGGGCGATGCGCTGTGGCGGATTTCCCTGACCACCCTGGCGATCGGCCTGGCGGCGGCGCTGATCGCCCTGGCGCTGACGCTCGCCTGCCTGGAGAACGAGAAACGTCACGGCAAGGCGCCAGGCAGCCGCGCCCTCTGGCTGCTCTACCTGCCGCTGCTGGTGCCGCAGATCGGCTTCCTCTTCGGGGTGCAGACCCTGGGCGCCTGGAGCGGCCTCGACGGGACCTGGCTGGCGGTGATCTGGAGCCACCTGCTTTTCGTGCTGCCCTATGCCTTCCTCGCCCTGGCCGATCCCTACCGGGCGCTGGACGAACGCTACAACCGCGCCGCACTCTGCCTCGGCGCCTCGCCGGGCCGGGTGTTCTGGCGGATCAAGCTGCCGCTGCTGCTGCGCCCGGTGCTGTTCGCCGGCGCCGTCGCCTTCGCGGTCTCGGTGGCGCAGTTCCTGCCCACGGTCTTCGCCGGCGCCGGGCGTTTCACCACGCTGACCACCGAGGCGGTCAGCCTGGCCGGCGGCGGCGACCGCCGGGTGATCGGCGTCTATGCCTTCCTGCAGGCGGCGCTGCCGCTGGCCTTCTTCGCCCTGGCCATCGCCCTGCCGGCCTGGCGCGCCCGGCGGCTGCCGCGAGCTGGGCGATGAGCGCGGCGGCGCCAGGCGGACTGGAACTGGAGGAGGTCGTCATCTCCCACGGCGGGCAGCGCATTCTGGGGCCGCTGTCCCTGCGGATCGCACCCGGCGAGATCGTCACCCTGATGGGCCCCAGCGGCTCCGGCAAGTCGAGCCTGCTCAACCATATCTGCGGCACCCTGCCCCACGGCCTGAAGGGCGAGGGCGCGGTGCGCGTGGACGGCGAGCGGCTCAATGAGATGCCGCCGGAACGCCGCCGGATCGGCATCCTGTTCCAGGAAGACCTGCTGTTCCCGCACCTGAGCGTCGGCGAGAATCTCGCCTTCGGCCTGCCGGCGGGGCTGCGCGGCCGCAGCGCGCGGCGGCAGCGGGTCGAAGCGGCGCTGGAGGAGGCCGGACTCGGCGGATTCTCCCAGCGCGACCCGGCGACGCTGTCCGGCGGGCAGCGCGCGCGGGTCGCGCTGATGCGCACTCTGCTCTCGGAACCGCGGGCGCTGCTGCTCGACGAGCCCTTCGCCAAGCTCGACGTCGCGCTGCGCGAACGTATCCGCCGTTTCGTCTTCGACCATGCCAGGGCGCGGCAGCGTCCGACGCTGCTTGTCACTCACGATCCTCAGGATGCGGTTTCTGCAGGCGGACGCAGCGTCGAGCTGCTTTAGAGACGCGGAAACCCGCCGACAGTCCCATTTCCGCAACATGTGGCATTAGTGCAACAGAGAAGAAGGGGATTCGGCGCGGCCGGTAGTCCGCCGGCGCGGAGACAAGCCATTGATATTCATACAAGATGCTGAAACTACAGAATTTTCTCGAAAATCCCGCGGATTTGGACGGAGAATTGCCGCCGCGTGATGTTGTTGATCCTCCAGGCGTTTTCTCCTACGGTAGTTGGTGTGTTCTAGGGGACACCCCTGGGGAACTTATTGCGTTCCGTGAGGTTTACACGATCGTAACCCCTCTACGAGAAGGAGGCAGACAATTGATGGTCCGAGTTAAATGGGTTGGCGCGATTGCGGCACTCGGAATTCTCTCTGGCTGCGTCGGGTCGGATATTGACGCGATGCGCACCGCAGAGGGGACCGGTTCGCCGTTCACGCAGGCCCTCACCGAAGAATATCGTCAGATTACTCTCTTCGAGGCTGACGAAATGTACGATTGGCCCGATGCCGGCTACTTTGCCCGCAAGGGTCTTCGCGCTGCGAATGGCGAGGTGGTGCTTCCTGAGGAAGTCGCCGACTGGAACCTTCCGGCGGATCATGTCGACGAGCTGGCTTCGGCGCGTGCCGAACTGGTCGGGCTCCTCGACGCCAGCGCCCGTGACAAATACCCGCAGGAAGCGGCCCACGCTCAGGGCCGCTATGACTGCTGGATCGAGCAGCAGGAAGAAAATCATCAGCCGGATCACATCGCGGCCTGCCGCGACGAGTTCCTGGCTGCGATTGCCGACCTGCGCGACAAGATGACGATGCAGCCGGCAATGGCTCCCGAGCCCTTCGTCGTCTACTTCGCTTTCGACAGCTCGCAGCTCGACGCCGACGCGAACCAGACGATCACCGATGCAATCGCCACCGCTCAGCGCGAGGGCATCATCGAGTTCTCCGTCACCGGTCACGCCGACCGCTCTGGCCCCGAGGACTACAACGTTCGTCTGTCTCTGCGCCGTGCCAACGCGGTTGCCGATGCTCTCGCGGCCAAGGGTATCCTGCCGCAGAACATCTCGGTCGCCGGCCGAGGCGAGGCTGAGAACGCTGTTCCCACTGCAGATGGTGTGCGCGAGCCCGCCAACCGCCGTGTGGAGATCGTGATCCAGTAATCCTGCTCCTGCAGGCTTGAACGAGCCGGCGCCGTCCCGAAAGGGGCGGCGCCGGTTTCTTTTTGGGCCATAGTGTTCGACCCATCCTGGCGTGAAACGGCTTTTTGACAGGGTTCCGGGCGAATCGCACTTTACCTGAGCCCCCGGCGCGCTTAGGTGTCAGCCAGAGCAAGATCGAAGCCAGGAGAGCCGCCGCGAATGTATCAAGCCACGACACGCGCCATCCAAGTGACCGCGACCCCGGCCTATCAGGAGGAGCAGTCCTCGCCCGGCGAGAACCGCTACGTCTGGGCCTATCACATCCGCATCGAGAACCAGGGCACGCAGACGGTGCAGCTGCTCAACCGCTATTGGCGCATCACGGATTCGCTCGGCCATGTCGAGGAGGTGCGCGGGCCCGGCGTGGTCGGCGAGCAGCCGGTGCTGCGCCCCGGCGAGGCCTTCGAGTACACCAGCGGCTGTCCGCTTTCGACGCCCTCGGGAATCATGCTGGGCAGCTACGAGATGCAGGATGCCCAGGGCGCGCCCTTCGAGGTCGAGATTCCCGCCTTTTCGCTGGATTCGCCGCACCAGCCGGTCCATTTGAACTGAACCGGCGCCGGAGCGCCGCCGGTGGCGCGATTGAAGCAGTCTCCGGCGCTGGCAAGGCCCAGCGCGACAGCCGCGCAGGCCATGTTAGACTGATCCGAAGCATCGAGCAGACAGCGCCGGGAGCGCGCCGAAGGTGACATCACAGAGCAAACTCGCCCAGGTCCCGCAGCGGGACCGCCAAGGGGACGACGAGCGGCCGAGCCGCGAAGAGGCCGAGCGCGCGGTGCGCACCCTGCTGCGCTGGGCCGGCGACGACCCGAGCCGCGAGGGGCTGCAGGAGACGCCGGGCCGCGTCACCCGCGCCTATGAGGAGTATTTCGGCGGCTACGACATCGATCCGATCGAGCTGCTGCAGCGCACCTTCGAGGAGACCGACGGCTACGACGAGATGGTGCTGCTGCGCAACATCCGCTTCGTCTCCCACTGCGAGCATCACATGGCGCCGATCATCGGCCATGCGCACATCGCCTATCTGCCGCGCAACCGCGTGGTCGGCATCTCCAAGCTGGCGCGCGTCGTCGAGGCCTATGCCCGCCGCCTGCAGATCCAGGAGAAGATGACGGCGCAGATCGCCAACACCATCGAGGAGGTGCTCGAACCCAAGGGCGTCGCCGTGGTGATCGAAGCCGCGCACCAGTGCATGACCACGCGCGGCGTGCACAAGTCCGACGTCACCATGGTCACCAGCCGCATGCTCGGCGGTTTCCGCCGCAACGCCTCGACGCGGCGCGAGTTCCTCTCCCTGATCGGCCACTCCGGCGCCAGCGGAAGCTGAGTCTCCCGCGCGCAGCGCGCCGTTTCGCGTCTCTACAGGCCGTCCGGGCTCTGCTAGTCTCTAGCTCCCGTCTCCAGCCCCCGCCGGCGGCAGCCCGGTCCCGGATGCGACTCGCATGATCGATTTTCGGCCTGTCCTCTTCATCCTCGGAATCCTGCTGGCGGTGCTGGCGGTGGCGATGAGCATTCCTGCCGTGGTCGATGCCCTGATCGGCCATCCCGACTGGCAGGTCTTCGCCGCCTCCGCCGGCGTGACGCTGTTCGTCGGCGTTTCGCTGATCCTGACCAACCGGAGCGGCTGGGGGCGATTCGGTCTGCGCCAGGGCTTCCTGATGACCACCCTGGCCTGGCTGGTGATCGCGCTGTTCGGCGCCCTGCCGATGGCCTTCTCCGATCTCGAACTCTCCTTCACCGATGCCTTCTTCGAATCGATGTCGGGGGTGACCACCACCGGCTCGACGGTGATCGTCGGACTCGACGATGCACCCCCGGGGATTCTGCTGTGGCGCGCCATCCTGCAGTGGCTCGGCGGCATCGGTATCATCGTCATGGCGATCTCCGTGCTGCCGATGCTGCAGGTCGGCGGCATGCAGCTGTTCCGGGTCGAGGCCTTCGAAGCCGACAAGGTGCTGCCGCGCGCCGCGGCGATCGCCGGCGGCATCCTCGTCGTCTACATCGGACTGACGGCGCTGGCCGCGGCCGTGCTGCGCGCCCTGGGGATGAGCGGGTTTGACGCCATCGCCCACGCCATGAGCGCCATCGCCACCGGCGGCTTCTCCACCCGCGACGCCTCCCTGGCGCATTACCAGTCGGACCCGATCCACTGGGCGATCAGCCTGTTCATGATCCTGGGCAGCATTCCCTTCGTGCTCTACCTGCGGGCCGTGCGCGGCGATCTGCTGGCGCTGCTGCGCGACACCCAGGTGCGCTGGATGCTGGCCATCCTGCTGGCCGCCTCGCTAGCGATGAGCTTCTATCTGATCGACGAGGACCTGCTGTCCGGCACCACGGCGGTCACCCACGCCACCTTCAACGTGATTTCGGTGATGACCGGGACCGGCTTCTCTTCGGACAATTTCAACGCCTGGGGCGGCTTTGCCATGGCGCTGATGTTCTGCCTGATGTTCATCGGCGGCTGCGCCGGGTCGACAACCTGCGGCATCAAGATCTTCCGCTTCCAGGTGCTCTACGCCACCGCGCGCACCCAGCTGCTGCGCCTGCTGCATCCCAGCGGCGTCTTCATCGCCTACTACAATCGCAAGCCGATCCCGGAAAGCGCGGCGATGTCGGTGATGAGCTTCTTCTTCCTCTTCATCCTCAGCTTCGGGATCCTGGCGATCGCCCTCGGCTTCCTCGGTCTCGACTTCACCACGGCGGTCTCCGGTGCCGCGACGGCGATCTGCAACGTCGGTCCCGGGCTCGGCGATATCATCGGGCCGGCCGGAAACTTCCAGAGCCTGCCGGACGCCGCCAAGTGGCTGCTCTGCATCGGCATGCTGCTCGGGCGGCTTGAGCTCTTCACCGTCCTCGTGCTATTCGCGCCGTCTTTCTGGCGCGGCTAAAAGGCAGACGATGCAACGCTACAGCAGCGAAGAGATGATCGAGGCCCTGGTCGGTTTCGACACCACCTCGAGCAGGTCGAATCTGGAACTGATCGACTTCGTCGAGAGCTACCTGGGGGACCTTGGCGTGAGCTGCCGGCGCACCGCCAACGCCGAGGGAAACAAAGCCAACCTCTATGCCACGCTGGGTCCGGAGACGGCCGGCGGGGTGGTGCTCTCCGGCCATAGCGACGTCGTGCCGGTAACCGGGCAGGACTGGCACAGCGACCCCTTCCAGGTTCTGCGCCGGGACGGGCGGCTCTATGGCCGCGGCACCGCCGACATGAAGTCCTTCCTGGCCGTCGCGCTGGCGCTGGCGCCGGAGTTCCTGGAGGCCGGGTTGCAGCGGCCGATTCATCTCGCGCTGTCCTACGACGAGGAGGTCGGCTGCCTCGGCGTCGGCGGCCTGATCGCCGATATCGCCGAGAACCTGCCGCGCCCGGCCATCGTGATCGTCGGAGAACCGACCTCGATGCAGCCGGTGGTCGAGCACAAGGGCATCTCGGTCTTCCGCACCACGGTGACCGGCAAGGCCGCGCACTCCAGCCAGCCGCACCGCGGCGCCAACGCCATCCTCGCCGCCGGCGAGCTGATCGCCGAGCTTGGCCGCATCGCCGAGGATCTGCGCCAAGCGGCGCCGGGCGAGTCCCCCTACGATCCGCCCTACACCACCGTCGGCATCGGCAGGATCAAGGGCGGCGAGGCGGTCAACATCGTTGCCGAGCACTGCAGCTTCGAATGGGAGTTCCGCAATCTGCCGCAGCAGGACCCGGCGGAGATCGAAGCGCGCTTTCGCGCCTACGCCGAGGGGCAGGTCCTGCCCAAGCTGTGCCGGAACGTTGCCGAGGCTCGCATCGAAACAGAGTCCCTCTCCTCGGTCGGCGCCTTCCGCAGGGTCGAGGACTCCGACGCCGAACGCCTGGTCCGCCGCCTGACCGGCAGCAACCGCAGGGAGGCTGTGTCCTTCGGCACCGAGAGCAGCCTGTTCCAGGAGGCCGGGATCTCGACCGTCGTCTGCGGGCCCGGATCGATCGACCAGGCGCATCAGGCGGATGAGTTCATCGAGATCTCGCAGGTCGAAGACTGCGCCGCCATGCTGCGCAAGCTGAAGGACTGGGCCGCGGGGAAGGCCTGAAGGCTACTGCGCCGCCGCCTGACGCCGTTCCAGGACATAGGCGATGAAGACGTCGTCCAGGCGCTCCTGGATTTTGACATCCAGGCTGCGCAGCAGGGCCTCGGCGAGCCGGTCGAGGCCGGCTTCGCGCTCCTCCAGCGTGGCGCTGTCGGGCAGCGAGACGGAAGCGCTGCTCGATGAGATGTCGTAGCCCTCGACGATACGGTTGGCGTCGAGCATCTGCAGGTCGATGTCCATCAGGGCGCTGTAGCCCTGCGGGTTCTCGCTGATCTCCGCGCGGCGCACCACGATCTTGAAGGTCCGCGCGCCGCCCCAGGGCTGGAAACGCTCCGCGGCATAGACCTCGGCCAGCAGCTGCAGGCGTTCGGGATTGAGCAGGCTTCCGGAGCTGTCGGCGAGGCGGTCCTGATAGCGGCGTGCGACCTCGACCACCCCGGCATCGAGAATCACCGCCCCAAGATCGCCGAACACCGGCGCCGGTGGCGGCGGAGGTTCCGGCATGGAACGAGACTGACAGCCCGGCAGGATCAGACCTGCCCCCAACAGCAAAGCGAGCCAGACGGTGCGCATCGCTCCTTTCCCCCCAAAAGCTAGAAGAGTGACGGCAAAAATCGATAGAGGAGTTTATCCCATTGCGCAAGCTGTGCGGGGGTAAATCTACGCTTTCGCTTTAGCACGCCCAGCCGCGCACAGCGCGCCGATCCGCAGGATTCCCGCCTCCCCGCCGCGCTAGTCGGCGAAGACCTCCTGCAGTTCTTTCTCATTGAAGCGGAAATCGATGTTGCAGAACTGACAGGTCATGACGACCTCGCCATCCTGTTTCAGGGCCTCGATTTCGCCGCGCGGCAGGGAGGCGAGAATGTTCTCGACCTTGCCGCGGCTGCAGCGGCAGCCCTTGGACAGCGGACGCGAATCGAACACCCGCACACCCTCTTCGTGGAACAACCGGTAGAGCAGGTCGTTGGGCGGCAGCGTGGCATCGAGCAGCTCGTCCTCGCTGCAGCTTGCCGCCAGGATCAGGGCGCGACGCCAATCCTCCTCGCCGACCTCCGCGCGCGCCTCGGCGTGTGCGCCGCCTTCCTCGGGAATGCGCTGCAGCAGCAGGGCGCCGGCCCGCCAGGCGCCATCGCGCTGCGCCACCGCGACGATGATCCCGGCGTTGACCTGCTCCGATTGCCGGAAGTAGTGCAGCAGGCAGTCGGCGAGGCGCGGCCCGGTCAGCTCGACGATGCCTTGATAGCGCTCGGTGTCCGGACCCTGATCCACGGTGAAGGCGAGGTGCCCCTTGCCGAGCCAGGTCGCGACCTCGGGCGGCGCCGAAAGATCGGTCGCTGCGCGGCGCGCGGCGAGCTCCTCCTGCTTGACCCCGGCATAGGCGCGCAGCGCGCCCTGCGAGGTGGCGTCCATCATCAGGGTGCGCAGCGGGCCGTCGCCGCTGGTCTGCAGCGTGAAGACGCCGTCGTACTTCAGGGTCGAGGCGAGCACGGCGCCGAGCGCCGCCACCTCGCCCAGCAGGGTATCCACCGGGGCGGAATGACCGGACTGGCGGATCAGTTCATCGACCACCGGGCCAAGGCGCAGCAGACGCCCGCGAACTCCGGAACGCTCGATGATAAAGGGCTGGACCAGGTCGTCGGCGCTGCGCTCCCGCTGTCCTTCCTCGCTCACGCCAGGCACCACAGGAGGATTCCCTTCTGGGCGTGCAGGCGGTTCTCCGCCTCGTCCCAGACCACCGACTGCGGCCCGTCGATCACCTCGGCGGAGACCTCCTCGCCGCGGTGCGCCGGCAGGCAGTGCATGAAGATCGCGTCGGGCTTGGCCTGCTGCATCATCGCTGCGTCGACCTGATAGGACTTCAGCAGGTTGTGGCGATTCTTGCTCTCGTCGTCGTCGCCCATGGAAACCCAGGTATCGGTGACCACGCAGTCGGCGCCGCGCATCGCCTCGCCGGCGTCGGTGGTGACCACGATGCTGCCGCCCTCGCGCACGGCCCAGTCGAGCACCTCCTGGGGCGGGCGCAGCATCTCCGGGCAGGCCAGGCGCAGCTCGAAGCCGAAGCGCACCGCGGCATGGATCCAGGAGGTCGCCATGTTGTTGCCGTCGCCGGACCAGGCGATGACCTTGCCGGCGATCGGGCCGCGATGCTCCTCGAAGGTCATCACGTCGGCCATCAGCTGGCAGGGATGGGTACGGTCAGTCAGGCCGTTGATGACCGGCACGCTGGCATGCTCGGCCATCTCCAGCAGCTTCTCTTCCTTGGTAGTGCGGATCATGATGGCGTCGACGTAGCGCGACAGCACCCGGGCCGTGTCGGCCACGGTCTCGCCGCGGCCGAGCTGGCTGCTGCTGGGCTCCAGCACGATTGCCTCGCCGCCGAGCTGGCGCACCCCAACCTCGAAGGACACGCGGGTCCGCGTCGAGGGCTTCTCGAAGATCATCGCCAGCATCTTGCCGGCCAGCGGCCTGCTCTCCAGCCCCTCGGCCTTGACCTTGGAACCGAGGTCGAGAATCTCCCGCAGGCTGGCGCTGTCGAAGCGGTCGAGATCGAGGAAGTGCTTGGGCGCGGACATCAGGCGGCCTCCGCCGCCAGCGCGCTGCAGGCGGCGTCGAGCTTGTCGATCGCCTCGCCGACCTCGCTCTCGCCGACGATCAGCGGCGGCAGCAGGCGCAGCACGTTGTCGCTGGCGCCGACCGCGAGCATCTTGCGCTCGCGCAGCTTGGCCAGCAGCAGCCGGTTCTCCAGCTTGCACTTGAGGCCGAGCATCAGCCCGGCGCCGCGGACGTCCTCCAGAACAGCGGGATGGCGGGCGACCAGAGCCTCCAGCTCGCGCCAGAGCCTGCGGGCGACGCCGTCGACCCGCTCCAGGAAGCCGTCGCCGAGGATCACGTCGAGCACGGCGTTGCCGCTGGCCATGGCCAGGGGATTGCCGCCGAAGGTGGTGCCGTGGGTACCCGGCGTCATGCCGATGGAAGCCTTTTCGGTTGCCAGGCAGGCGCCGATCGGGAAGCCGCCGCCCAGGCCCTTGGCGACCGCCATGACGTCCGGCGCGATCCCGGCCCACTCATGGGCGAAGAGCTTGCCGGTCCGGCCCATGCCGCACTGCACCTCGTCGAAGATCAGCAGCAGGCCGTATTCGTCGCAGACCGCGCGCAGCCCCTTGAGGAAATCGAGCTGGGCGGCGCGCACTCCGCCCTCGCCCTGCACCGGCTCGACCAGGATTCCCGCGGTTTCGTCGGTGATCGCGTTGCGCAGCTCGTTGAGGTTGTTGAAGGCGACGTGGTCGAAGCCCGGCGCGTCCGGCGCGAAGCCTTTCAGATGCGCCGGATTGCCGGCCGCCGAGATGGTCGTCAGGGTGCGGCCGTGGAAGGCGCCGTTGCAGGTGACGATCCGCCAGCGGTCCGGCTGTCCGGTATCGTCCTGATACTTGCGGGTCAGCTTGATGCTGGCCTCCAGCGCCTCGGCGCCGGAATTGCAGAAGAACACCCGCTCGGCGAAAGTTTCTTCGACCAGACGGTCGGCCAGGCGCTCGCCGCCGGGAATCCGGAAGACATTCGAGCAATGCCACAGCTTGCCGGCCTGCTCCTGCAGCGCGGCGACCAGATGCGGGTGCGCATGGCCGAGCGCGCAGACCGCGATGCCGGCCATGAAGTCGAGATAGCGCTCGCCCTCGGCGGTATAGAGATAGGCGCCCTCGCCGCGCTCGAAGGCCAGATCGGCGCGCGCGTAGGTCGGCATCAGGGACGCGGTGATCGGACTGTCCATCTGCTGTTCCGGGCTGCTCGGGCCCGTCCTCCATTCGCCTGGAAAGGGAGACGCCGCCCCCGGGTCTGAGGGCGGCGCGCCAAACCCCGCATTATCCGGGCTTTGCCTGGGCTGTCAACGGAGCCGCGTGCCGCTCCGCCCTCAGGCCTTGATCTTGTAGCCGCGGCGCACGAGCTGCCAGGCCAGCGCGAACAGCAGCAGGAATACCGCCGTCAGCACCAGCGCCCCCAGCAGGTTGTCGCTGTCGCTCCAGCCGATGAAGCCGGCGCGGAAACCGTCGATGCCATAGAACGCGGGATTGAGACGCAGCGCCTGCTGGCCCAGCTCCGGCAGGCTGGCCAGCGGAAAGAAACTGCCCGAGAGCAGGCCGAGCGGCATCACCAGGAAGGTCTCCACCGCGGAGGAGCGGTCCCAGGTCCTGGCCCAGAGACCGACGAGAAAGCCCAGGGTGGCGAAGACCAGCGACAGCAGCAGGCCGAACAGGAGGATGCGTCCCGGATCGGCGATCTGCAGGTCGACCACCAGCAGCGCGGCGCAGACCACGCCGACCCCGGTCAGCAGCCCCATGCTCGCTGCCGAGAAGACATAGCCGACGACCATTTCGGCTGCGGTCAGCGGCGCGCCGACGATGTCCCCGATCATGCCCTCGAGCTTGTCGTAGATCACCGGAAAGCAGGCGCCGTGGAAGGCGCTGAGCGCGAGGCTGAAGGCGGCGATGCCCGGCGCGATGAAGGCGCCGAGATCGGGTCCCTGCGGTCCGCCGACGACCCCCTCGAAGGCCGCGTCGCCGGCGGCCAGGCTGAACACCGCGAGGAACAGCAGGGAGGAGACGATCGGCCCGCCCAGCGCCTCGATCGCGTACTTGATGTAGCGCCGCATCTCCCGCCGGTAGAGGCTCCACAGCCCGCGCCCGTTGATCGCGCCGAAGACGCGCAGGCGAAAGCTGACCTCGGCGGCGCGCACGTCAGGGCTTCAGATTGTATCCGCGGGAGATCATGCGGTGCACGATCAGCCACAGCACCAGATTGACCCCGGCCACCGTCAGCGCCCCGACCAGCAGGCTGCTGTCGTGATGGCCGATGAAGCCGTATCGGAAGCCGTCGATCAGATAGAAGAAGGGGTTGAGGTGGGCGACGAAGAGCCAGTTCTCCGGCAGGCGGGAGATCGAATAGAAGGTCCCCGAGAGGAAGGAGAAGGGCACGATCACGAAGTTGGTCACTGCGGCGATGTGATCGAACTTCTCGGCCCAGATGCCGCCGATCATGCCGAACAGCGACAGCATCATCGACGCCATCAGGGCGAAATAGAGGATCGCCAAGGGACTGTGGATCTGCAGCGGCACGAAGATCCACATGCCCAGCGCGGCGGAGCAGCCGACGATCAGGCCGCGGCTGATCCCGCCGGCGGCAAAGCCGAGAGTCAGCTCGCTGGCCGACAGCGGCGGCATCAGCACATCGACGATGTTGCCCTGCACCTTGGAAATCAGGATCGAGGAGGAGGTGTTGGCGAAGGAGTTCTGGATCATGGTCATCATGATCAGCCCCGGCGCCAGGAACAGGGGATAGGGCACGTTGCCGAAGTTGAGGTCGCCGCGCCCCAGCGCCAGGGTGAAGATCGCCAGGAACAGCAGCGAAGTGATCATCGGCGCCAGCACCGTCTGGGTGAAGACGTTGAGGAACCGCCGCACTTCCTTGAGATAGAGGGTCCACAGACCCCGCCAGTTGACCACGCCGATGTTGCGCGGCCGCGGAGTCATCTGCGCCATGTCGATCATGCGCGTTCACATAGAACGCCAAGCGCGCAGGTGCAAGCGGCGCAAGGTCATGGCATCTTTTCCCGGCCATGAGCAATCGCACGAAAGACCGGGGGCCACCCAAACCCCGCCAGCCGAAAAAGGCGACGCCGGCGTATCTGGAGCGATCTGCGCTGTTCTACCTGGAGCGCTACGCCAGCTCGGTGGAGAACCTGCGGCGCAAGCTGACGCAGAAGGTGCAGCGTTCGGCCCAGGTTCACGGTACCGACCCCCAGGCCGGGCAGGAGGCGATCGCGGCGCTGCTGGAGCGTTTCCAGCGCAGCGGCCTGCTCGACGACCGGGTCTATGCCCGCGGCCGCTGCCAGAGCCTGCTGCGGCAGGGGCTTTCCCTGCGCGGCATCCGCAGCCGTCTGCGCGCCAAGGGCGTGGCCGAGGAGATCGTCGAGGAGGTGCTGGAGGAACTGGAGGAAGACCGCGGCGGTCTCGATCTGAAAGCTGCCGTCGCCTACGCCCGCAAGCGCCGGATCGGGCCCTACCGTCGCGCGTCCCTGCGGGCCGAAAACCGCGAGCGCGATCTGGCGGCGCTGGCGCGGCGCGGCTTTTCCTACGGCACGGCCGCGCGAGTCGTAGAGGCCGAGAGCGCGGAGAGCCTGGAAGCTGGAGAAGGTTTCTAGGGCGCCTGCCCCAAGGCGGTGAAGACCCGGTGCGGCAGCTTCAGCGGATCCTCGGGGAAGCGCCGCTTCAGCAGCGCCTCCAGCGCCGCGTCGAAGGCGGCGACGTCCGTCTCGCCGAGACTGCCGCCGATCCCGGCCGAGGCGCGGATACGCCCGCGCCAGTCGGCGTGGCTGTAGGCGATCTCGCAGTCGTAGCTGAAGGATTCGATCTCGCGGAAGCCGGCCGCCGAAAGATCGGTCAGCCACTCCGGATAGACCCCGGTGCCGCCGGACAGCGTCCAGAAGGGGTTGTGCATCTGAATCAGCTGCTCGGTCGCCGCAACCGCGTTTTCCGCCAGCGGCAGCCAATCGAAATGGCAGATCGCGACCCGACCGCCCGGCGCCAGCAGGCGACGCAGCTCGGCGCCGGCGCGCGGCCTGTCGAACCAGTGCCAGCACTGCCCGGCCGTGACCGCGTCGAAGATCTTGGCCGGAAGCTCGGTCTGCTCCGCCGGCGCGACCCGGAAAGAGACCTCGAGACCCGCCTGCTCGGCCCGCTGGCGGGCGGCCTCGACCATCTCCGGCGCGCGGTCGATCCCGGTGACCTGCGCGCCGCGCGCGGCGAACCCGAGCGCCAGGCTGCCGGTGCCGCAGCCGAGATCGAGCAGCCGCTGCCCCGGGGCGCCGATGCCCCGCGCCGCCAGACGCTCGAACAGGCTGTCGGGAAAGCCCGCCCGATGGCGGGTATAGTCCTGCGCGGTCTTGCCGAAATCGACGTCCATGGCGGCGAAGCTAGCAGAATTCGCGCCGCCTGGAAGGCCGCCGCGTCGCGCCGCGCGCGGCGCCGACGCTGCGGGGGGCTGTTCAGCGCCCCTGCGATGCCCCATCTTGATCCAGGATGACCTGCCAAAGGGAGAGTACAGCCATGCGGATCGCCCCAACCCTCACCTCGCGCGCGGCGGCGGCCCTGCTCGCTTTCGGTCTCGCTTTCGGGACCGCCGGCGGTACCTGGGCCATGGGCTCGGACTCCTCGACCAGCTCGGCAAGCGACAGCTCCTATGCCACCGGCGAGGAGCTGATCGCCCAGGGAGACTACGCCGCCGCCATTGAGGAGCTCGGCGTGGCGCTGGAAGAGTCCCCGCAAAACGCCGACGTGCTCAATTACCTGGGCTATGCCCACCGCAAGCTGGGCAACTACGGCGAAGCCGAGGACTATTACCTGCGGGCCCTGGAGATCGAACCCGAGCACAAGGGCGCCAACGAATATCTCGGGGAGCTCTATCTCGAGACCGGCCGGCCGGAACTGGCGGAGGAGCGCCTCGAGGTGCTCGACGGCGCCTGCTTCTTCGGCTGCGAGGAATACGACGCGCTGAAGCAGGCCATCGAGGCTCACAAGGCCGCGCAGGGTTAGGCTTGGCCTAGAAACCGGCCTCCGCCAGACTGCGCGCATCGGCGAAGGCGCGCACGTCGAGCGGCGCGGCGCGGCCGCGGATCGCCACCTCGTGCGTCTCGCCGAGCGTGGCGGAGAGGCCGCTGTGGCGCAGCACCGCCTCGGAGACCACCAGCTGCGCGGCGTAGTCCTTGGTCAGGCTTTCCAGGCGGCTGGCGGTGTTCACCGCGTCGCCGATGGCGGTGACGCCGACGGCGGCGCCGTAGCCCATCTCGCCGACGATCACCGCGCCAAGATGCACGCCGATGCCGATGCGCAGCGGCTGCGGCAGGTCGCTGGCCAGGGTGGCGTTGATCTCCTCGATCGCCTCGGCCATGCGCTGGGCCGCTTCCAGAGCGCTCCGGCAGGCCGCCTCGATCGGCTGCTCGAGGCCGAACAGGGCCATCACCCCGTCGCCGATGAACTTGTCGACATGCCCGCCGGCCTCCTCGATCGCCTGACCGGTGGCGCGAAAATAGCGATTCAGCAGGAAGACCACGTCGTAGGGCAGCTTTTGCTCCGCCAGGCTGGTGAAGCCGCGCAGATCGGCGAAGAGGATCACCACCTCGCGCTCGCTGCCCTGCAGATGCCCGGCGGCGCCGAAGGCGTCGCGCGCCGTCGCGGCGGCGGGAAGCAGCGGAGTCACCGTGACCGCGCTCCCCGGCCGGGTCTGACAAGCCAGGCGGACCCGCGCACCCAGGCCCAGACGGTCCAGCACCTTGCGCTCGGCTTCGCTCGGCACCGGCAGATCCTCCAGCCCCCGGGACACCTCGACCCGGCAGGTCGAGCAGCGCCCTCGCCCGCCGCAGAGCGAGGCATGGGGGATGCCGGCGCCGCGACTTGCCTCGAGCAGCGTCGTGCCCGGGGTCACCCGCACCCGCTTGCCGTCGACGTAGGCGATCTCGACCAGCCCGCGCCGCCGTTCGACCAGGCGGCGCAGGGCGCGCGCCGCCAGCACCGCCAGCAGCAGCCCGAGAAACAAACCTAGAAAGCCGTTCTCCAGCGCGATCAGCAGCCGCAGTTCGTCGCCGCTGGCGAAGTCGATCCGGGCCCTGGCCTGTTCCAGCCAGGCGGGATCGGCCGCCAGGCGCTGAACCTCCCGGCCTCCGGCCAGGACGCCGGCCAGGGAAATCATGGGAAAGACCGTGACCAGGGCCAGCAGCGGGCTGCGCAGCCGCGCGAACCAAGGCCGGTAGCGCAGCCAGAAATACAGCCCGAAACAACCGTGCCCCCAGGCGACCAGCATCGCCGCGACCTGCTGCCAGCCGGACAGCGGGTCGTAGAGGAAGTAGATCAGCAGAACGTAGACATAGCTGCTGTCCACACCGGCAAGGGATTCCGCGGCCCGGGTGCCCAGAACGTGCAGGATCAGCAGCGGCGGGATCGACAGGCCGAGCAGGAGTTGCGCCAGCTCGGCGCGCGGAATACGGATCAGGTTGCGGCGGCGATAGACGGCCAGGAAGGCAAGCCCGATGTGCAGCGCGAAGGCGCCGTAGAGCAGACCCATGCCGAGCCAGGTCTGCCAGAAGAACAGGATCACGGCCGCCCCGCGATCCATGGCCGCGAGCGAGATCAGCCCCAGCGCGTGGTTCAGCAGATGCGTTGCTACGAAGAAGAAAAGCAGCAGACCGCTGGCCAGCCGCAGCTTGCGAATCATCGCGGACGCCGTCCCTCCACCCCTTTTGCGAAGGATACGCGCCGCCCGGCACGCCGCCAAGCAGCGAAACGTCGCGCAGGGCAGCCTCGGGGTGGCGATCCGCCCTTGCGGCAGCGCCGCGGATATGGAGTGATCGGCCGGCCCGCGAAACCGCCCCAGGACAGCAGATGCCCCGCCCCGCCGCCAGGCCGGACTCCGAACCTACGGCCGCTCCGGCGAGCCGCCTCACCGCGGGGATCCTCTGCGCCTGCCTCGCAGTGCTGCTGTTCGCCGTCTACAACGCCCTCGGCAAGTGGCTCGCCGCGGACTATTCGCCCTGGCAGATCATGTTCTTCCGCGGCGTCTTCGGGCTCATTCCCTTCGGCGCCTACGCGCTGATCTTCAAGGGGCCGGGCGTCCTGCGCAGCCGTCAGCCCAAAATGCAGGTGCTCCGCGCGGCCCTGGGATTCAGCGCCAACCTCTTTTTCATCTACGCCTACCGGCAGATGCCGCTCGCCGATGCCATCGCCATCGGCTATGCGGCGCCGATCTTCGTCGTCTTCCTGTCGGTGCCGCTGCTGTCGGAAAAGGTCGGCCTGTGGCGCGCCTCGGCCGCCTTCGTCGGCTTCGGTGGGGTTCTGATGATCGCCCAGCCGGGCGCCGGCCTGCTGTCCTCCGGCGCGCTCTACGCCATGGCCGGGACGCTCTGCTATGCACTGCTGCTGATCGTCACGCGGCGCGTCGGCAGCTCCGACAGCGCGCTCTGCACGGTGCTGATCTCGACCGGCCTCTACACCCTGGCGGCGGCGACGCTGATGCCCAGCCTCTGGGTCACGCCGAGCCTGAACGACCTGGCGCTGCTCGCCGCCGTCGGCCTGGTGGCAACCACGGCGATGCTGCTCTTCGCCTTCGCCTTCCGCCATGCCGAAGCTGCCGTGATCGCGCCCTTCGATTACCTCTCGATGCTCTGGGCCGCGCTGCTGGGCTACCTGGTCTGGGGAGAGGTCCCCTCGGCCTGGGCGGCCGCTGGAATGGCGACGATTATCGGCTCCGGCCTTGTCATCATGGCGCGCGAGCGCCTGCGCCGCGGCCGCGGTTTGGCCTGACGGGCATGGCTGCTTGGCCGTGCGGGCGGTTGCGAAGGCGAGCGGCGCTACCCATCCTAAACTCAGGACGTCACGGAAAGTGAGTCCGCAAGGCTCGCAAAAGACGCTAGTATCCCGCAAGATTTGGCGGCCAAGGTCCCCGCGAGAGGCCGATCCGCACTGGCTCACAGGAGGAAAAAATGGCACTACGCCTCGGCGACACCGTTCCCAATTTCCAGGCAGAGACGACGGAAGGCCCGCTCGACTTCTACGAGTGGAAGGGCGATAGCTGGGCTATCCTGTTTTCCCATCCCAAGGATTTCACCCCGGTCTGCACCACGGAGCTCGGCTACATGGCCGGTCTCAAGCCGGAGTTCGAGAAGCGCAACGTCAAGATCGTCGGCTTGAGCGTCGATCCAACCGATTCCCACACCGCATGGGCGAAGGACATCGAGGAGACTCAGGGGCACGCGCTGAACTACCCGCTGATCGCCGACCATAACCGCAAGGTCGCCGACCTCTACGACATGGTGCATCCCAACGCCAACGACACCATGACCGTGCGCTCGGTCTTCGTGATCGGACCGGACAACAAGCTGAAGCTGACTCTGACCTACCCGGCCAGCACCGGCCGCAACTTCGACGAGATCCTGCGGGTGATCGACTCCCTGCAGCTCACCTCCAAGCATCAGGTGGCGACGCCGGTGAACTGGAAGAACGGCGAGGATGTGATCATCGTCCCCGCGGTCAGCGACGAGGACGCCAAGGGGAAGTTCCCCGGCGGCTGGAAGACCGTGAAGCCCTATCTGCGGATCGTGCCGCAGCCGGGCAAGTAAGCTTCCTCAAGGCTTGAAGACCCAAGGGCCGGCGGTGAACGCCGGCCCTTTTTCA
>JBBEAM010000015.1:172957-297565 GCA_040882845.1 Rhodovibrionaceae bacterium
TTGCTATTCGGCGAGGCCGGCGGTGAGCGTCGGCCCTTTTCATTGCTATTCGGCGAGGCCGGCGGTGAGCGTCGGCCCTTTTCATTGCTATTCGGCGGGCTGCGGCTTGGCTTGCGCTTGCCCCGCCGGGGCCGCTTCCTTGCTGTCGCGCATCAGGTAGGAATAGACCACCGGGATCACCAGCAGGGTGAAGAAGGTCCCGACAAGCAGGCCGCCGACGATCACCAGGCCGATGTCCTGGCGGCTCTCCGCGCCGGCACCGGTGGCGATCGCCAGCGGCACCGCGCCGAGCACCATGGCGCCGGTGGTCATCAGGATCGGCCGCAGCCGCAGCACGGCCGCCTCGACCACTGCTTCGCGTACCGTCTTGCCGCCTTCGCGGCTCTGGTTGGCGAACTCCACGATCAGGATGCCGTGCTTGGTGATCAGGCCGATCAAGGTCACCAGTCCGACCTGGCTGTAGATGTTGAGGGTCGAGCCGTCGAGCCAGAGCGCCAAAAGTCCGCCGGTGATCGACAGGGGCACCGTCAGCATGATGATGAAGGGCGAGAGGAAGGACTCGAACTGCGCCGCGAGCACCATGTAGATGAAGGCCAAGGCGAGCAGGAAGGTGAAGTAGATCGCGCCGCTGGATTCCTGGAACTCGCGCGACTGCCCGGCATACTCGATCTGTGTCGTGCCCGGCAGGATCTCGGCCGCGATCTGGTTCATGTAGACCAGCCCCTCGCCAAGGGAATAGCCCTCGGCCAGGGTCGCGGTGATGGTCGCCGAGCGCAGCTGGTTGAAGTGGTTCAGTTCGCGCGGCGCCACGGCCTCGCGCACCTGTACCAGGTTGGACAGCTGGATCATGTCGCCGCCGGCGCCGCGCACATAGACCCGGCGCAGATCGTCCGGCGTCGCCCGGTCGACATCGGCGAGCTGCACCACCACATCGTACTGCTCCCCATCCTGCTTGAAGCGGGTTACCTGGCGACCGCCCATCATGGTTTCCAGGGTCCGGCCCAGAACTTCCATGGACACGCCGACGTCGGCCGCCTTGTCGCGATCCACATCGATGCTGAGCTGCGGCTTGTTGAGCCGCAGATCGCTGTCGAGGTTCCGCAGGCCCGGATTCTCCCGCGCCTTGGCCATCAACTGGTCGACCATGTCCTGCAGTTCGCGATAGGGACGCGAGGTCTGGATCACGAAGTTGATCGGCTGATCGCGAGCGCTTTGGCCGAGCGGCGGCGGATTGATCGGGAAGGCCATCAGCCCCGGCACGCCGAACAGGCGCGGCTGCAGCTGTTCGGCAACCTCTTGCTGGGAGACCTCGCGCTCCCCCCAATCCTTCAGCTTCAGGAAGCCGATGCCCTGAGAGACCACGGGAAAGCCGGAGACCACGAAGTAGCGCACGATATCCTCATTCTCGGAGAAGATATTCTCCAATTCCGAGGACCAGCGGTCGGTATAGTCGATGGTCGCGCCCTCTGGCGCCGAGAAGAAGGCGACCACGGTGCCTTGATCTTCGTAGGGCGCCAGCTCGCTGTCGAGGTTGCTGTAGAAGAAATAGCTCGAGGCGGCAACCGCAAGACCGAGCAAGACGATCAGTGGCCGCATCTTGAGCGCAGCGATCAGCACGCGACGGTAGCCGTCGGTGAGGCCGCGCAACCCGCGCTCCACGGCACGGTAGACGGCACCATGCTCCACCCCGCCCTTGAGCAGCCGCGAACACATCATCGGCGAGGCGGTAAGCGCGACAAAGCCGGAGACCACCACCGCGCCGGCCAGCGCCAGGGCGAACTCGGTAAACAGCCGCCCCGTCGTGCCCTCCATGAAGCCGATCGGTACATAGACCGCCGCCAGCGTCAGCGTCATGGCGAGCACGGCGAAGCCAATTTCGTTGGCCCCCTGGAAGGCGGCCTGACGCGGCTCCATGCCCTCCTCGACGTGGCGGTAGATGTTTTCCAGCATGACGATGGCGTCGTCGACCACCAGGCCGATCGCCAGCACCATGGCCAGCAGGGTCAGGGTATTGATCGAGAAACCGAAGAGGTCCATCAGCGCGAAGGCACCGATCAGCGAGACCGGGATTGTAATCAGCGGAATCAGCGTCGCACGGACCGAACGCAGGAAGATGAAAATGATCGCGACCACCAGCAGGATCGCTTCGCCGATGGTCTTGTAGACGTTGTCGATGGATTCCTGGATGAACACCGACTTGTCGTGGGCGACGTCGACGGTCATCCCCTCGGGCAGGGTGTCGATAATCTGCGGCAGCCGGTCTCGCACCGCCTGGGAGACATCCAGGGGATTGGCCGTCGCCTGCTTGACCACGCCCAGCGCGATCGCCGGCTTGGAGTTGAAGCGCACCACGCGGCGTTCGTCGCGCGGCCCGATCTCGGCGCGGCCGACATCGGACAGGCGCACCAGATAGTTGCCGTCCTGGCGCAGGATCAACTCGTTGAACTGCTCCGGCGTGCGCAGGTCGGTCTGCGAGAGAATGGTGAACTCCCGGTCGCGACTCTCCACCAGGCCGGCGGGGATCTCCACATTCTGCTGGCGCAGGGCGGCTTCGACATCCTGCGGCGTCATGCCGTAGGCCGCCAGCCGGTCGGGATCGAGCCAGAGACGCATGGAATAGCGCCGCTCGCCGAAGATCCGCACCTGGGCGACGCCGGAAAGCGTCTGTAGCTGGTCCTTCACGTAGCGGTCGGCGTAGTCGCTGATCTGCATCGGCGAATGGCGGTCGCTGGAAAACGCCAGGTAGATGATCGGCTGGGCGTCGGCCTCGACCTTCTGGATCACCGGCTCCTCGACCTCGTCGGGTAGGTTGCCGCGCACCCGGCTGACCCGGTCGCGCACATCGGCGGCGGATTCTCCGGGATCGCGCGTCAGCTCGAAGGTGACCGTGATCTGGCTGCGTTCCTGTCGGCTGATCGAGGTCATGAAGTCGACCCCCTCGATTCCCGCCAGCGAATCCTCCAGGACCTGGGTCACCTGACTCTCGATGATTTCCGCGCTGGCGCCGGTGTAGGTGGTCTCGACGCTGACCACCGGCGGATCGATGTTGGGATACTCGCGCACGGTCAACCGCTGGTAGCTGACCAGCCCGACCAGCACGATGGTCAGGCTCAGCACCGTGGCGAAGACGGGCCGGCGGATACAAACCTCTGAGATTTTCATCGCGTCAGGATCCCGTGCCGCCGCCGCTGCCCGGCTCCACGCCGCCTGGTTGACCCTGTTCGGTTCCGGAAGCCGTCACCGGCTTCACCTTGGCGCCGTCGGTGAGCTTCAATTGGCCGGCGACCACGACGATATCGCTTTTCGCGAGACCCTCAAGCACCTCGATCTTGCCGAATTTGCGCTGGCCGGTTTCGACCTTCGTCTGCACCGCCGTGCCGTCGACCACCTTGTAGACGTAGATATCCTGGTCGCGCGGCACCAAGGCTTGCTCGGGGATGACGATCGCGTCTTCCCGCCGATCGATCTCGAGATTGACCCGCACGAAGAGGCCGGGGCGCAGGCGGCGCTGCGCGTTGTCGATCCTGGCCCGCACCTCGATGCTGCGGCCGGCGACGTTGATCTGCGGATTGCTGGCGTAGACCTCTCCTGTGAAGATCTCGCCGGGAAAGGCGTCGACGGTGATCTGAACCCGCTGCCCGACTCTCAGGTTCGCCAGGTAGCGCTCGGGGATCGAGAAATCCACCTTGAGCGACTCGATATCCTCCAGGTTCACTAAATCCTCGCCGGGCTCGACATAGTCGCCCTGGCTGACATGACGCAGTCCGACGACCCCGGAGATCGGCGCCAGAATCTGGGTCTTCTCCAGCCGCGCGGTGGCCAGCTCGACGGCAGCGCGCGTCGTGCGCAGCTCGGCCTCGGCTTCGTCCCGGCTGCGGGCGGTTCCCGCGCCGCGATCGTAGAGATCTCGGGCGCGCTCGTAGTTTCGCTGGCTGAGCAGCAGGCGGGCCCGGGAATCCTCCAGCTCGGCCTGGTAGATCGAATCCTCGAGCCCGAACAGCAGGTCGCCCTTGGTGACGTTGGCGCCCTCCGCGAAGGAGATCTCGGTGAGCAGCCCGGCGATTTCCGGGCGAATCACAACGGATTCGTTGGACAGCAGGGTCCCGACGGCGCTGACCTCGATCAGCACCGTCTCGACCGACACCGGCGCGACCTCGACCGGGATCGCCGGCGGACCGTCCTGGGCACCAGCGTCGGCGGCGAAGCCGATGAGCGTGCCGAGAAGGGTCAAGACCGCCATGGCCGCAGCGCTGCGCCGTCGAAACTGCATCTAGATCGCCCCTAGTGAAACCACGCCAAAGGGCGTGAAGATGAACCCAAGCCTGCCCGCGCGCAAGCCGCAAGAGAATCGTTCACGGTGAAAGATCGGCCGCAGAACGCCAGCTTCAAGCCTTGGCACGCCGCGCCCGAAGCTTTTCCAGTCGTGACCGCGGAGCAATCCGGCTAGCATTCCGAGATCGAGGTCCCGAAAGCGCACATGGCCATGCTGCATCGCAAAATAATCTCTTGCTGCACCGCCGCATTGTTCCTCATCCTGCCGGCTCTGGCAAGCGGAGCCCAGGCGGCGGCAGCCGCCGAGAAACAGGACCTGGGCGCGGATCTCGTCCTGGAGATTCACCGCCCCCCGGAGGCAGGCCCCCACCCGGCAGTCCTGCTGCTGCATGGCTGCAGCGGATTGGAGCCCAGCGTGCTCGCGGGACTGCGCAGCCATGCCGAGATCCTGGTCGCGGCGGGCTACATGGCTGTGATCGTCGACAGCTTCAGCCGCCGCAACAAGGCCGGTGGCAGGGTCTGCGAGAGCCTGGGCGAACTCAACCTCGCCCGCTACTACCGCACCAAGGACGCCTTCGCCGTGAAGGCCTATCTGGCCGGGCGCGGCGATGTCGACCCCCAGGCGATCTTTCTGATCGGGCAGAGCAACGGCGGCTCGGTCGCCCTGATCGCGGCGATGCAAAAGACCGTCGCGGGCCAGCAAGGCGCCACCCGCTTCGCCGGAATCGTCGCCTACTACCCTTGGTGCGGCGCCCTCGACCGCTTCCCCAAGCTCGCCACGCCGCTGCTGGTGCTGGGCGCCGAAAAGGACGAATGGGTCCCGCCGGAGGGCTGCGTGACCCGCGCGCCCGACGCCGAGGGGGCGGAGATGCAGGTTCATGTCTATCCCGGCGCCTATCACAGCTTCGATCTGGCGATCGAGACGCAGGTCTATGCCGGACAGACCGTCGGCGGCGATGCGGCGGCGACCGAGGACAGCCGCGCGCGCTATCTCGCCTTCTTCGCGGCGCTGCGCGGAGACTGATGCCGCGACCGACGCCGCCGGGGGGCTTGCGCGGTCCCTCCAGGCGCGCTATCCCTCCCCCTGCCTAGAGGGAGTAACCGCTTCCCGCGCTTCTCAGCGGGAAGGTCCGCGTCAACATACTTGGCCCAGAGGCCATGGTGCGGACGCCCAGGGGCCGATGGCCCCAGCGGGTTGGTGAGACTCGTGGCTTCGACGTGCCAGCCGGCCGGGCGGACACGCGAAGTCGCGCGTTCTCCACCGCCCGGTCCAAAGGCAGTCTGCCGTGCTCTCAAGCTTCTTTGCGATCTTCCTGTCTGTCTTCCTGGCCGAGCTGGGCGACAAAACCCAGCTTGCCACCCTGCTGTTCGCCGCCGATCCGCAGCGTCCGCCGATCCTGGTTTTCCTAGCCGCCGCCTGCGCCCTGCTGACGGCCACAGCCCTGGCGGTGATCGCCGGCGGCCTGTTCGAACGCTACCTGGAGGCTCTGCCGCTCAAGGCCATTGCCGGTGTGGGGTTCATCGCCATCGGCATCTGGAGCCTCTATGGGCATTTCACCGCCACCTAGACCGCCACGTAGTCGGCGCCAGGGCGCCGCGCGGCGTCAGCCCTCGGCTCTGGCGGCCTCGCGGGGAAGGGCGGCAAGCGGCGCGGCATCCTGGTCGAGGACCAGCTTCGCCGGCAGACGGACCCGCACAGTGGTGCCGACGCCGAGACGGCTTTCCAGCGAGAGCCGGCCGCCGTGCAGCGTGATGAAGGCCTTGCTCAGCGGCAGGCCCAGACCGGTGCCGTCGCGGGTCTGCCGGCCGTGGCGCGCCTGGCGGAAGGGCTCCATGATCGCATCGAAGTCCTCGGTGGCGATGCCGATGCCGCTGTCCGCGATGGCCAGTTCCAGATCGCCGTTGCCGTGCCGCCGCGCGGTCACCGCCACCTCCCCGCCCGCGTCGGTGAACTTGACGGCATTGCCGATCAGGTTGATCAGCGTCTGACGCATCAAACGTTCGTCGACATTGATCAGCGGCAGGTCGTGGGGGATCTCCACGCGCAGCTGCACCCCCTTGCTGCTGGCCCGCTGGGCCAGCAGCTTCGCCGAACTGGCGACCAGCGTGTGCACCGCCTGGCGCTCCGGATAGAGCTCGTAGTGGCCGGCCTCGACCTTGGACAGGTCCAGGATGTCGTTGATCATCGACAGCAGGAACCGGCCGCTGTCGTTGATGTCGCCGGCGTATTCCTTGTAGCTCGGCGTGCCGAGCGGGCCGAGCAGCTCGTCGCGCATGATCTCCGAAAAGCCGATCACCGCGTTCAGGGGCGTGCGCAGCTCATGCGACATATTGGCCAGGAAGGTCGACTTGATACGGTTCGACTCCTCCGCCTTGTGCCGCGCCCGTTTCAAGGCATTCACAGCCTCGACCTCCGCCGAGACGTCGCTGCCGCTGCCGCAGTAGCCGCAGAAGGCGCCGGCGTCATCGAACAGCGGCTTGCCGCTCGCCGAAAGGTGCCCAAGGCTGCCGTCCGCCTTGCGGATCGGATAGCGGAAATCGTGAAAGCCGCGCCGTTGCGCCAAATCCTCGAGGTGCTGCTTGAGGCTGTTCGTCAGCGGACCGTACCAAACCTCGTCGCGGCGTTTGCCGAGCAGGAAGCCCGGCGGAGTGCCGGTGATCTTCTCGAACCGCGCCGAGACGTAGGTAAAGCGCAGGTTCGCGTCCATTTCCCAGAACCAGTCGGACGCGGTCTCCACGATGTCGCGGAAGCGCTGCTCGCTACGCCGCCGCGCGGCCTCAGCCGCCCGCCGCTTGATCTCAATGCTCATGATGAACCAGAGCGCGACCGAAGCCAGGGGATTGAGGACCGCGAGAATCGGCCCGACGCCAGCCACGAAGCTCGGTCCGCTGCTCGGCGCAGGCATCAACAAGAATGGGGGAAGCGTGATCGCGGTCAGCGCCATGCCCAGTGCGAAGGCCCCGCGCAGGCTGCGCAGCTCGCCGTAGCGCAGGGCATAGGCACAGCCGAGCAGGGCTGAAAGGGCGATGGTCACGGCGCCGATCGAGGCGCCTGCGCCGCCGAGATGGAGACGGTAAGCGGCCGCCAGCGCGCCGGCGACCAGACCGGCGACCGGTCCGCCGAAGGGCGCGGCCATCATGACGACGACGTTGCGCAGGTCGGCGATGACACCCGGCGAGAAGGTCATCGGAAAGCTCATGCAGAGCACCGCTATGGCGCCGAAGATCAAGCCATAGGCGCCTTGGCGCAGCCGATCCGGTACGCGCCCGAGAAAAGCGACCGCCAGCGCGAGGGCGAAGGACAGCACGATCAACAGCGCCAGATTCTCGATCAGTGCAGACGCCGCCTGATAGGAAAAGAAAGACATTCCGCAGTTCCAGACCAAGGCCGCGCAACTCGGCCGCACTTGGCGATGCAAGGGTTTTCCAGCCTGGAAACTAAAGCCTCGAGCTTAAGGAATCCCTAAGCGCGGAGCAGCCTCTGCACAGCTAAGAACCTGATTAGGAAGCGGAAAAACAATGGCGCGCCCGGGAGGATTCGAACCCCCAACCTCCTGATCCGTAGTCAGACGCTCTATCCAGTTGAGCTACGGGCGCTTCGCCGAAGCGATGGGCCTAGCCGATAAGCGGGCAGCGAAACCGCCGCCCCCGGCCAAAGCGCGGCGGACATTAGACGAAGCGCCATAGCGATGCAAGGCCTATGCAAGCTCTTCAAGAACCTGGGGTAACCGCCGGATTCGCCTAAGGAATCAAAGGGAAAACTATCTTGTCCCCCGCCGGTCCATAAAGTACTATCGCATCGATATTAATTGGGGGGTCGAGCCGCAAATCGTGCGATTCAGGCAATCTTTGCCGAGGGATTCAGCAAGTTTTTGCCAAGAAGGTGATCGGGCGGTTCCACGCGGACTTACGTCAGGGTAGAGAATAGCATGACTTTTCTAAGCCGGTCCGTTGCCGCGATCACCGCGGTCATGCTCATTGGGGGCTGCTCTTCGAACGAGGACGCGCTTTGGCCTTCGGTCGATGCGCAGAGCGCAGAGTCGCAGAGCGCGCAGAACGCAGGCCCGCCGCTGCTCGGCACCGGCACCTTCGAGCCGGAGGGCGTCACCGCCTTCGCGCCGACCGGCACCGCGGTCGGACAGCGGGTCCAGGCCATGCGCGGCGATTTGAGTTCGATCCAGTCCAACATCAGCGCAGAGAACGCGCGGCTGCAGAGCCTGCGGTCCGACGCCCGCGCCTCGGCGAACAACTATCACAACCTGATCGGCAATATTAACGCCCGCCTCCAGGTCGGCACCACGCCCGGCAATCCGGAACTGGTGGCCCAGTGGAATCAGGCGCAGAGCGAACTCGGCAACGTCGACAGCTCGATCTCCAGCATGAATTCGCTGGCCAACGAAGTCAGCTCGACCTCGAGCCGCGCCGTCTATCTGCTCAACTCGATCCGCGCGACCTACAACCTCTCCGGCGCAGTCGACGAAGACCACCGCCAGCTCGAAGTGCTCGAGGACGAGGGCAACCAGACCGTGGTGCTGATCGATCGGCTGCTGACCGAGCTGACCGAGGACGTGGCGCGAGCCTCCAACTACCTGGTGTCGGAGCGCGCCGATCTGACCACCATGGCGACCGCGATCAAGAACGGCGATTACCTGGGCGGCAGCCTGGCCAATCGCGCCTATGGCACGCCGGCGCCGCAGCAGCCCGGCGGGGCCGCCTCGCAGGTCGGGCGCAGCCAGCCGCTGGTGGTGATTCGCTTCGACCGCCCCGACGTCAACTACGAGCAGGCGCTGTTCAATGCCGTCAGCCAGGCGCTGGAGCGCCGACCACAGGCAGCCTTCGATCTGGTCGCCGTGGCACCGGGCGGGGGAACCACGGGCGAGGCCGCTCTGGCCAGCAACGCCACCCAGCGCAACGCCGAGCAGGTGATGCGCTCGCTCACCAACATGGGCCTGCCGCCGGACCGCATCTCGCTGTCGTCGACGACCAACCCGAGCGGCAACGTCAACGAGGTTCACATCTACGTGCGCTGAAGCCCTGCGAACCCAGACCACAAAAAACGGCGCCCTGGATAACCGGGGCGCCGTTTTCCTTTTTTAGAAGCTTGCCGTAGCTAATAAGCCGCCACGCAGCCATCGCTGCGCGGGTCGGCGGCGCCTTCGATCAGGCCGTCAGGGTGGCGCACCAGGGCGCCGGCATGGCCCATCAGGGAGTCGAACTCGCCGACCAGTTCGACCTGGTGGCCCGCCTTTTTCAATTCGGCGACGACCTTGTCGTCGACCCGGGCTTCCAGGCTGAGACCCGTCTTCTCTTCGCCCCAGGCGCGTCCCAGCAGCCAGCGCGGCGCGTTCACCGCCTGCTGCAGTTCGATATCGTGCAGGGCATAGCGCGCGAACACCGCGGCCTGGGTCTGCGGCTGTCCTTCGCCCCCCATGCAGCCATAGGGCATGACCCGGCCGTCCTCGAAGAGGCACAGGGCCGGATTGAGGGTGTGGATCGGTTTCTTGCCCGGCGCGACGGCGTTGAGGTCGCCCTCCTTCAGGGTAAAGCTGGCGCCGCGGTTCTGCCACAGCAGGCCAGATTGGGGCAGCACCACGCCGGAGCCGAACTCCCAGAACACCGACTGGATCAGGCTGACCGCCCGGCCTTCGCCGTCGACCACGCCGAGCCAGATGGTATCGCCCTTGCGCGCGTTCTTGGCCGGCCAGGGCGCCGCCTTGGTGGCGTGCATCGCCGTCGCCATGCGCGCCAGGGAGGCTTCCTCGAGGAAGGAGGCCGGATCCTTGGTCATGGCGCCCGGGTCGGCGATCTCCGTGTCGCGCACCTGGAAGGCCTGCTTCGTCGCCTCGACCATGGCGTGATAGAAATCGAAGGACTCGGCTTCCCAGGCGGTGCGTTTGTTGTACAGCGCCAGCAGAATCAGCGAGGCCAGCCCCTGGGTCGGCGGCGGATGGTTGAACAGCCGGCCGCCCTTCACCTCGACGCTGAGTGGCGCCACCTCCTCGGCCTGGTAGGAGGTCAGGTCCTCCAGATAGAGCGGGCTGCCGACAGTATCGAAGTCCTCGGCGATCAGCCGCGACAGGTCGCCGCGGTAGAAGTCGTCGAAACCGGCATAGACCAGCTGCTGCAAGGTGGCCGCCAGCGACGGCTGGCGCAGCCGTGTCCCGGTGGTCGGCCCCCGGCCCTCGGGCAGGAAGGTCGAGGCGAAGCCCGGCTGCTCGCGCAGTTCCTCCAGCTTGCCGAGGGTGTCGGCCACCTGGCTCGCCGTCATCGGCATGCCTTCGGCGGCATAGAGGATGGCGTCCTCGAGCAGGCGGCTGAGCGGCAGCGCGCCGCCCCAGTGCGCGGAGATCTCCAGCGCCTTCTGCCAGCCGCCGACGGCGCCGGCCACGGTGTTGACCGCCATCGGCCCGCGCAGCGGAATCTGGTCCAAACCCTGGGAGCGGTAAAAGTCCGGTGTCACGCCGGCGCCGGCGGTGCCGCAGCCGGAGATCGCACGTGGCGCGGGGCCATCGCCCGAGCCGGCTTCGTGAATCAGCCAGAAATTATCGCCGCCGAGGGCGTTCATATGCGGATAGACCACGGCGATCGTCGCCGCCGCGGCGACCGCCGCCTCGATGGCGTTGCCGCCGTCGCGCAGCACCGAAAGACCGGACTGCGCGGCAAGATGATGCGGGGCGGTCACCATGCCGCCGAAGCCTTGGGGGGTATTCAACATCGCTTCTTCACTTCCTCCCTTTATCGGCGCCGAGCTTATTGAGGGCTGGTCGAGGCAGCAAGGGTGCACCAGGTTTCCTGTGATAGGTGATAGGGAGGACAGTGAAATGCGACAGTTAATTTCCGGCCTCTTCGGGGTTCTGCTGATCTTCGCGGCGGCGCCTTTTGCGGCCGCTGCCGACGACGCGGCGCCGGCCATCCGCAGCGTGATCGAGCGGCAACTCCAGGCTTTTCAGGAGGATGACGGCAGCGCCGCCTTCTCCTACGCTTCGCCGATGATCCAGCGGCAGTTCGGCAACGCCGAGACCTTCATGGCCATGGTGCAGCGCGGCTACCCCTCGGTCTATCGTCCGCAGACGGTCGAGTTCCGCGGTCTCGAGTTCAACGGCGGCTTCGCGGTACAGGAAGTCTTCTTCGTCGGACCCGACGGCAGCGCGCAGCTTGCGCTCTATTTCATGGCGCTGCAGGAGGACGGCAGCTGGAAGATCAACGGCGTACGCATGACCGATGCGCCGGACGCGATCATCTAGACGCGCGCGCTCCCCGATTGCCTCGGCCCGCGGCCTCCGCTTATAAAGCCTGGGCCGAACAGCAGCACCTCGGGGGCGACGTGAGCGAGACCGTCAACAAGACCTTTCCGGTTTCCTGGTGGGAGCTGCACCGCGACGCCAAGGCGCTGGCCTGGCGGCTGCTGGAGCTCGGCCCCTTCACCGGCATCGTCGCGATCGCCCGCGGCGGCTTGGTGCCGGCGGCGATCATCGCCCGCGAGCTGGAAATCCGGCTGATCGACACCCTCTGCATCGCCAGCTACGACGAAATGAAGCAGGGGCCGCTGGAAGTCCTCAAGGACGTGCCTGGCGACGGCGCGGGCTGGCTGATCGTCGACGACCTGGTGGATACCGGCAAGACGGCGCGTCAGGTGCGCGAACTGCTGCCCGAGGCGCATTTCGCGACTCTCTACGCCAAGCCGGCGGGCCGCCCCCTGGTCGATACCTTCATCACCGAGGTCAGCCAGGACACCTGGATTCTCTTTCCCTGGGATACCGAGCCGCAGTCGGTGCCGCCGATCGTGCGCGGCATGGGCTGAGCGCGGCCGGGTTAGGCGGCGACGCCGATATTGTCGATCAGCCGCACCTTGCCGAGCCAGGCAGCGACCAGCAGGCGCGCCGGCCGGTTGCTGAGCGCGTCGAGCGAGGCGAGGTTCTCGGCGTCGCGCAGGTCGAAATAATCGATCCCCCGGAAGCCGGCCCGCAGCCAGGTGCTGGTCGCAGAGAGGATCAGCGGCAGGGCCGGCGCGCCGTCGCGCAGGTCGGCCGCCACCTCCTGCATCGTGCCGTGCAGCAGCGGGGCGATCCGGCGCTCTTCCTCGGTCAGATAGACGTTGCGCGAGGCGAGCGCCAGACCGTCGGGGCTGCGTACCGTCGCAACGGGAACGATTTCGGCCGGGATGTTGAGGTCGCGGACCAGCTGGCTGACCACCAGCAGCTGCTGGAAGTCCTTCTCCCCGAAGTAGGCGCGGTCCGGCAGGGCCTGTAGCAGCAGCTTGCAGACCACCGTCGCCACGCCCTCGAAGTGCCCGGGGCGATGCACCCCGTCCATGCACTTGGTCAGGCCGTCGACGATTACCCGGGTGCGGAAATCCTCCGGATAAACCTCGGTCACATCGGGCGCGAACAGCAGGTCGGTGCCGATTTCCGCCAGCAAGCGGGCGTCGCGCGCTTCGTCGCGCGGATAGCTCTTGAGGTCGTCGGCGCGGTCGAACTGGCGCGGATTGACAAAAATCGTGGCAATCACACGGTCGTTCTCGGCCCGCGCCCGGCGCACCAGTTCCAGATGTCCGTCGTGCAGTCCGCCCATGGTCGGCACCAGGCCGATGCTCTCGCCGGCGCGCCGCCAATCGTTACCGATAGCCCGTAGCTCGGCCACGCTGCGCAGGATGCGCAGCGGAGCGTCGGAGCCTGGATTGGGGGCCGGCGTCTCCATCATGGAAGGATATGTACCCTCGCTGATGCTGCAGCGCAAACTAAGCCTGGGAGGCCGCCGGCGCGCCTCAGCCGCCTTCGGCGATCTCCCGCAAGGCCTGGAGATCGCTCAGTTCTACTTTGCCGCCGGGTTTCAGGCCGATCGCCCCGCCGGTCTTGAGCAGGGTGAAGTTGCGGCTCACGGTTTCCGTCGTCAGGCCCAGATAGTCGCCGATATCGGTGCGGCTCATGGGTAGGGAAACCGGGCTTGCCCGCTGTCCGCGCTGCGCCGCGCGGGCGGAGAGCGCGAGCAGGAAGGAAGCGATCTTCTCCTTCGCGGTCTTGCGGCCGAGCAGCAGCATCTGCTCCTGAGCCGCCACCAGTTCGTGCCCGGCCATGCCGAGCAGCCGGCGCTCCATCTTCGGGAAGCGCTCCAGCAGCTCCTCCAGGCGCTGGCGCGGAAAGCGGCAAAGCGTAGCGTGGGTGACCGCTTCGGAGCTGTAGATATAGAGATCCCGCGACGCCAGGCCGAGAAAGTCGCCGGCCTGCAGGAACCCGGTCACCTGCCGCCGGCCATCGGCCAGCAGCTTGTAGAGCTTCATCGTACCGGCGGTGACGCTATAGACGTTACGGGCCTCTTCGCCCTCGTCGAACAGCGGCTCGCCCGGGTCGAGCTCGACCGAGGTGACGATCTTCGACACCTCGCTGAGCTCGCTTTGCTCCAGCGGCGCGCAGAGCGTCAGCTGCCGTACCGAGCAGGCGCCGCAGGGGGCGGACTCGAAGATCCGGGTCGCCTGCTGCGGGATGGCATCGTCCAAGCGGTTGATATGGCTGATATCGAAGGGTGACGACAAAAGAGGCTCCTCATAGAAGGCCTGGTACTCCTGCGCATTCTAACCGGCCAAGGTAGCGCGCGCGACGGCGGAAATTGCCGCGAGCCTGGCGTAAAATCCCGGCGGAGGCGTAGACTGCCGGGACATGATCGCAAGACCCCGCCCCTTCCAGGCTCTTGCCGCCTGCTGTCTGCTGCTGCTGACCGCCGGCTGCGCCACCCTGAACAAAAATGCCTCCAGCGGCGGCATGGTCGCGGCGGCGCATCCCCTGGCCGCCCAGGCAGGCCGCGACATCCTGCAGCGCGGCGGCAGCGCCCTGGACGCGGCGATCGCCACCCAGCTCGTGCTCGGGCTTGTCGAACCGCAGTCATCGGGGATCGGCGGCGGCGCCTTCCTGCTGCACTACGAGGCCGCGAACAAGCGGGTCACCGCCTACGACGGGCGCGAGACCGCCCCCGCCGCTGCGACCGGCGACCAGTTCCTGCGGCCCGACGGCACGCCGATGGACTTCTACGAGGCCGTGGTCGGCGGGCTCTCGGTCGGCGTCCCCGGCGTACTGCGCATGCTCGAGCTGGCGCAGCGGGATCATGGCAGCCTGCCCTGGGCAAAGCTGTTCCAGCCGGCGATCCGGCTGGCCGAGGATGGCTTCGCAATCACGCCGCGGCTGCACCGGCTGATCGCCGAGGAGGCCTATCTCGCAACCTTCCCGGAGAGCCGGGCTTATTTCTACCAGGCCGACGGCAGCGCCAAGCCGGTCGGTACGATCCTGCGCAATCCGGCCTACGCCAGGACCCTTCGCGCTGTCGCAGAGGAAGGCGCCGATGCCTTCTATGGCGGCGCCATCGCCGCCGATATCGTCGCGCGGGTGCGCGGCGCGGAGCTGAACCCGGGACGGATGAGCCTGGCCGATCTGCGCGGCTACCAGGCCAAGCGGCGTGCGCCGCTCTGCCGCGGCTACCGCGCGGTCCACAGGGTCTGCGGCATGCCGCCGCCGACCTCCGGCGGGGCCACGGTGCTGATGACCCTGGGGATTCTGGAGAACTTCGATCTGGCCGCGCTCGGCCAGGACTCGCCCGCCGCCTGGCATCTAATCGCCGAGGCCAGCCGCCTCGCTTTCGCCGACCGCAACGCCTACCTCGCCGATAGCGACTTCGTCGCGGTCCCGCTCGAGGCCCTGCTGGAGGAAAGCTATCTGCGGCGCCGCGCCGCGCTGATCGCACCCGAGCGCGTGCTGGGGACCCCGGCGCCGGGGCTGGAAACCGCCGAGGCCTTCCCGCTGGTGGCACAGTACGAGCCGCCCTCGACGACGCATTTCTCGATCGTCGACGGCGACGGCAACGCCGTGTCCATGACGTCCTCGGTGGAGAACGCCTTCGGCTCGCGGATGATGGTGCGCGGCTTCATTCTCAACAATCAGCTGACCGACTTCTCGTTCCAGCCTGAGGCCGATGGCCAGCCGGTCGCCAACCGTGTCGAACCCGGCAAGCGGCCGCGCAGTTCGATGTCGCCGACCCTGGTGCTCGATAGCCAGGACAACCTGCGGCTGGCCGTGGGCTCGCCCGGCGGCTCGCGGATCATCGGCTATGTGACCAAGGCGCTGCTTGGCGTGCTCGACTGGAACCTGGATATCCAGGCGGCCATCGACCTGCCCAACGCGGTCACCCGCAGCGGACCTACCGATCTGGAAGAAGACACCGCTGCGCGGGCGCTGGCCAGGCCGCTGGAGGCGCTGGGCCATGAGACCAAGCTGCGCGAACTGACCAGCGGCCTGCATGGCATCGAGGCGAAGGCGGGCACGCTACATGGCGGCGCCGATCCGCGCCGCGAGGGTGTCGTCCTGCGCGTGCCATAGCGAAGAACGATCAGCCCTCGCGGGCGTGTTCCCCCTCCTCGCCCCTGCCGATGGACATGTGGATCAGATAGAAGATGTAGAAAACGGCGCAGGCGGCGGCGAAGAGGCCGCCGTAGTAGCCCAGCCCCGCGCCATGCGACTTGGCGGCGACTGTCAGGGCAACGACCGCAACCACCGCCAGCAGGCCGCCGCGGATGTAGCGTGCCGTGCTTTCTTCGGGCACCGGCAGCAGCGGCGAAGAGGTCTCGGCAGCATCGAACCGTGCCGAGACCAGGCGGAATACGGCGAGGACGCAGAGCAGAAAGAAGAACAGTCCGCCGTAGTAGAGCGCCCCGTTGCCCTGCGCCTGGCTGGCCAGCAGCAGCGCGACGACCCCGGCAAGGCCGATCATGCCCCCCCGGATCCAGACCCAGACCGCCGGGGAGAGAAACGGCGGGTCTGCCGGGAGGCTCGCCGGCAGCCGCGGCGCGCCGCTCTGCGGCAGCGGCATGGCGGCCGGCGCCGGCGCCGACTTGGCGGGCGCCCTGACCTCGCGGCGCGGCCGCTGCGGATCGCGGTCGTAGTCGTCGAAGGAGAGCTTGATCAGCCAGAAGACGAAGAGCACCGCCAGCAGGAAGACGAGCAGTCCGGCGTAGTAGACGCCGGTGGACTGCACCGTCGCGGCGGTGGCCAGACCGGCCAGCCCGAGGATTACGATCGCCGCGCCAAGACAGGTTCTGCCAACCGACTTCATCGTGCTTCCTTCTCCCCTAGCTGCTCGTGCGCCACGCCGGCGCACCCCGATCGCCTGCGCCCAGAAGCAGGCTTTAGGCGTCGTCTTTGTAGCGAGTTTCCTGGCGCAGGGGCAAGGTCAAGCGGAAGCAGGTTCCGCTGGCATCGGAGCGCGCCAGGACGATCTCCCCGCCATGCGCCTGCATCAGGTCGCGGGCGATCGCCAGGCCCAGACCGCTGCCGCCGCTGCGCGCCGAGCCGAAGAAGGGCTGGAAGAGGTAGCGCCGCGCCCGGGGCGAGAGACCGGGGCCGTTGTCCGCGAGATCGATCTGGATTTCCTTGCCGTTCTCCTCCGCCGCGATCTCGATTTCCGTGGCGCCGATATCGATGGCGTTGTGGCCGAGGTTGTAGAGCACGCGGTAGAGCTGCTCCCGGTCGCCCTCGACCTTCAGGCCTTCCGGCAAGCGGTTGCGCCAGACGACGTCGCCCTCACCGATGCTGGGCAGGGAGGATCCGACATCGCCGGCAAGCTCCTGCAGCTGGAAGCAGGAGAGATTCAGCTGCGGCGAGCCTTCGCGGGTGAAGTTGAGGGTCTGGGCGCAGAGGTTGATGGCGCGGTTGATCGCCGAGACCACTGTCGGAGTCACCCGCCGCACCTCTGGATCCTCGCTGTGCTCGAGCCGTTCGGACACCAGGCTGGCGCTGGCCAGGATATTGCGCAGGTCGTGGTTGATCTTGTTGACGGCCACGCCCAGCGCGGCGAGGCGGGTCTTCTGCTGCAGGGCGTCGCGCAGGCCCTGTTGCATCTGCGCCAACTCGCGCTGGGCGACGCCGATCTCGTCGCTCCGGGCGGAGGGCCGGATGATCCGGGTCGCATCCTCCGGCGCCTCGCTGAAATGGGTCATGTTTTCGGTAATCCGGCGCATCGGCCGTACCATCACCAGATGCAGCGTCAGATAGACCAGCGCCGCGGTGATCACCGAGATCAGCAGCGACAGCAGGAGGATACGAGTGCCGAAATCGACCAGCTCCTCGTGCAGTGCAATTTCGTCGAGCACCACGTCGACGACGATATCCTCGTCCTTGGGCGAGTTGCCGACCACCCGGATCAGCCGCGCCTCGCCGCCGGCCATCACCGAGAGGGCCTCCATGATCAGGCTGAAAAAGCCGGCCTCGCGCAGGTCGAAGGACTCCTGGATTTCCTCTGGCGTTTCGGCCATCAGCATCAGCTTCTTGCCGGAATCGGGACTGAACAGCCCGACCGAGACCGCGCCGACATGGGTTAAGAGTTCCCGCTCGAGCTCTTCGCTCACCATGTTGTCGGGAGTGGCTTCCAGGGCGAGCACCGCGAGGTGTCCGGCGGCCAGCTTTTCCTCGAAAAAGCTCAGGCGATAGCGGCCGACCGAGGGCGCGAAGATCAGCACCTCGGCGATCATCACGAAGCCGATGGTCAGAATCAGCAGGCGGGCGGAAAGGCTCTTTGCGAAAGCCGGCAGCCCGACCCGCCGCGCAGGTTTTTCCAGATCATCCACCATCGGCACAGCTATAGCATGAAGAAGTGTTTGAGAACGCGTCCAAATCGCCTCTCAAGCGATCCGCCTCAAAGCGGAAGCGGCGCGTTTTCCTTGACCTCCTTCATGACGAAGAAGGTCCGCGTCTGGCGCACGCCAGGTATGGCAATCAGGTGTTCGCCGTGCAGCCTGTTGAAATCGCCGATGCCGCTGACCCGGATCTTCAGGAGATAATCGAAGTCGCCGGCCACGAGCATGCAGTCGAGCACGGCGCTTATCTTTCCCGCCGCTTCCTCGAAGGCCGCGAAACTCTCGGGCGTCGAGCGGTCGAGAACGACGCCGACCATGACCAGCGCGCCGAGACCGATCTTGCTTGGCGCCAGGGCCGCGCGCACCGCCGACATATAGCCCTCGTCGAACAGGCGTTTGGTCCGCCGATGGCAGGTCGCGGCGCTGATGTTCACCCGCTGCGCCAGCTCGGCGTTGCTGAGACGCCCGTCGTTCTGGAGAGCCCGCAGGATGCCAAGATCGATCTTGTCCAGGTCGTTCATGGGAGATTCTTACGGTATTATCCCAAATAATTCCATTAGCTTTCTATAGTGTTCATATTTATGAAATCTACTCCCGCATTCTTCCTGAATTTCGCAAGCACCTTCTTCGGCAGAGCCTGTAGGCTTCTGCGCAATCACCTGCGGGAGAAAACCGATGTCGCTGCTAGAGAAGTTCGAACGTTATCCGCTCACCTTCGGGCCGAGCCCCATCGAGCCCCTGCCCCGCCTGAGCGAAGCCCTTGGCGGCGGGGTCGAGATCTACGCCAAGCGCGACGACTGCAATTCGGGCCTCGCGCTAGGCGGCAACAAGCTGCGAAAGCTCGAGTACATCGTGCCCGACGCGATCGCCTCCGGCGCCGATACCCTGGTGTCGATCGGCGGCGTGCAGTCCAACCACACCCGGATGGTCGCCGCTACGGCGGCTAAAATCGGCATGAAGTGCGTCGTCGTGCAGGAAAGCTGGGTGCCGCACCACGACGCGGTCTACGACCGGGTCGGCAACATCCTGCTGACCCGCCTGATGGGGGCGGAAAGCCGTCTCGTCGACGAGGGCTTCGACATCGGCATCCGCGGCAGCTGGGAAGAGGCGATCCGCTCGGTCGAGGAGGCCGGCGGCAAGCCCTACCCGATTCCCGCCGGGGCTTCGGTTCACAGGCTGGGCGGCCTCGGCTACGTCGGCTTCGCCGAGGAGGTCGCACAGCAGGAGGCCGAGATGGGCATCACCTTCGACTACATCATTGTCTGCGTCGTCACGGGATCGACCCAGGGCGGAATGATCGTCGGCTTCGCCGCGCAGGACCGCGCCGAGCGCGTGATCGGCATCGACGGCTCGGGCACCATCGAGCAGACCCGCGCCCAGGTCCGCGGCATCGTCGATGCCACCGCGGAGCTGGTCGGCCTCGGCCGCCAGGTCCGCGAGGAGGAGATCGTGATCAATCCGGACTATGCCTATCCGGCCTACGGCGTACCCTCCGAAGAGACCAACGCCGCGATCCGGCTCGCGGCACGGACGGAGGCGATGATTACCGACCCGGTCTACGAAGGAAAATCCATGCAGGGTCTGATCGACCTGACGCGGAAGGGCCTCTTCCCCAAGGGCGCGAAAATCCTCTATGCCCACCTCGGCGGCGCGCCCGCGCTCAACGGCTACAGCGCCTACTACAAAGACGGCTGACGCCTCATCCGAAGCGGGCCAGGAAGCGTACCAGCCAGCGGATCCGCGACGAGAAGAGCTTCGGCGTGAAGTGGCTGCCGGCGGCGCGTTTGCTGACCTCGCCCAAGGTCGGATAGGGCGCGATCACCTGCGCCAGCGCGCCGAGCTTGATGCCCTGGGACAGCGCCAGCGCCCAGGGCAGGATCAACTCCCCCGCGCCCGGCCCGACGATCCCGACGCCCAGCACCATGCCGCCGGGCGTCGCCACCACCTTGATCATCCCCTCGGTACGGCGTTCCGCCTGGGCGCGGTCGTTCTCCGCGAAGGGCCAGGTCAGCACCTCGACCTCGCCGCCGTTTTCCCGGGCCAGGGCCTCGGTCATCCCGACCTGGGCCAGCTCGGGATCGCAGTAGGTAACCCAGGGGCAGGCCGAGGTGTCGGCTTTGGCCGGCAGGCGGAACAGCGCGTTCTTCAGGATCACCCCGGCATGATATGCGGCGACATGGGTGAACTGCAGCCCGCCGGCGACGTCTCCGGCGGCATAGACCCGCTTGTTGCTGCTGCGCAGTCGCGCATCCACGACGATGCCCTTGCGGTCGTGGGCGATCCCGGCGGCGTCGAGCCCCAGGCACTCGAGGGTCGGCTTGCGCCCGGCGGCCACCAGCAAGTGCGAGCCGGTCAGGGTTTCGCTTTTTCCCCCATCGCGCTGCAGCTTCACCGCCAGTCCGCCGGGAGTTTTTTCGACAGCCACGACCCTGGCCTGCTCGTGCAGGACGACGCCGTCGTCGCGCAGGCGCCGGCGCAGCACCTCGACCAGCTCGGGATCGTCCTTGGGCAGAATCGCCCCCATTTCGACGATCTCGACCTCGGCGCCGAGGTTGCGGAAGGCCTGGCCCAGTTCGCAGCCGATCGGCCCGCCGCCGATCACGATCAGCCGCTGCGGCAGCGCGGTCAGCGCGAACACCGTTTCGTTGGTCAGATAGTCCACCTGGTCGATGCCGGGAATCGGCGGCACCAGCGGCTGGGAACCGCTGGCGACGACATAGCGCCGCGCGCGGACGCGCTGCGCACCGCCCTCCGCCGCGACCTCCAACTCGCGGGAATCGAGGAAGCGGGCTTCGCCCCTGATCACCGTGACGCCGAGCCCCTCGAGACGCTCCTGCGAGTCCATCGGTGCGATGGCGGCGATCACGCGGTGGACGTGATCGTGCACCGCCTGCGCGTCGACCCGCGGCGGCGCATAGGTCACGCCGAACTGCGGGGAATGCCGCCAGGCAGCGGCGGCCTTGCCGGCGGCCAGCAGGGCTTTCGAGGGCACGCAGCCGGTGTTGAGGCAGTCGCCGCCCATCGCGGCTTTTTCGATCAGCACGACCTCGGCGCCCATCTGCACCGCGCCGGCGGCGATGCTGAGCCCCGCGGAGCCGGCGCCGATGATGCAGAGGTCGGGAGTGAGAGTCGCGGCCATGCCGGCATTCTTCCTATCCACGGAACGGGAGCGCAGCCTAAATCAAGCGCCGCGGCGCGCCTTCCACTTCTTGTAGACCACCGGCAGCAGCGCCAGGGCCACCAGCCCCAGTATCGGGCCTAGAATCTCCGGCGCGAAGATGATTCCGGCGTCCGGCGTCTCGCCGCGGGCAAAAATCTCGTCGAGGCCGCTGCCGACCCAGGCGAAGACCAGAGTACCTGGGACGATGCCGAAGAAGGTGCCGATGAAATAGGTGCGCAGCGGCACGCCGAGGAAGGCCGGCGCCAGATTGACCAGCCAGAAGGGAAACAGCGGGATCAGCCGCAGCACGAACATGTAGCTGAGCGCATCCTCCTGAAAACCCGCCTCCATGCGCCGCACCGCCGGTCCGGCGCGCCGGCGCAGGGTTTCCCGCAGGGCGCTGCGCGCCGCCAGGAAGACCGCCACGGCGCCGGCAGTCGCCCCGATCACCGCATAGAGCGTCCCCGGCAGGGCGCCGAAGAGAAAGCCGCCGAGCACCGTCAGGACAACGCCGACGGGAATCGAGAACGCGGTGGTAACAATGTAGAGAGCGATGAAGCCGAAGGCCGCCAGGACGGCATTGGCGGCAACGGCCTGCTGCAGCCAGTCGCGATGCTGCTGCAGGCTTTCGTAGGTCAGATACTCGCCGACATCGAAGACGAACCAGAGCAGGGCGCCGCCCGCCAGCAGCGCCAGCAGGGGAAGCGCCTTGGCGAGAGGGGATTTCTGGCGGCCGGGCGCGGCCTCCTGGCCGTCGGATTCGGGTCGGCGCATCGTCTCGCTCATCTCTGCCCAACTCTCGCGATGGTAGGGTCTTTGGCGGCCCCGCGACAGCGGCTTACCGCACTGCCCGGAGCAGCGCGCCGCAGCCTGGATGTAGCCATAAGCGCGGCGGGCAACCAGTAACCCTTGTTGAACTCTCCGTGAAGAATTGCGCCGCGACCGCCGGGGCGTCGTTGACAGCGGCATGGTGCGCTTCTATACACCCTCGGCGAATTCCAAGAATGCCATACTAAGGAGACCTAGACGTGAAGCGCACGTATCAACCCAGCGCGCTCGTCCGCAAGCGCCGCCACGGATTCCGCAGCCGCAAGGCGACGGTCGGCGGCCGCAAGGTACTTGCCCGCCGTCGCGCGAGGGGCCGCAAACGGCTCTCCGCCTAGTCATGCCCGCCGGCGTGGCAGACGCAAGCAACGAGATACAGCTCGGCCGCATGAAGAAGCGGCGCGAGTTTCTTGCGGCCGCACGCCGGGGACGCAAGGCTGTCACCCCAGGCTTGGTTCTGCAGGCGCTCCGCCGCGAGGAGGCCGCCGAGGCCCCCGCACAGGTGCGTCTCGGCCTGACTGCCAGCCGCAAGGTCGGCAATGCCGTGGCCCGGAACCGTGCCCGCCGGCGGCTGCGTGCCGCCGCCCAGGAGGTGCTTACCGGTCTCGGCCGCAGCGGCATGGACTACGTCCTGATTGCCCGCGGCGAAACCGGCACACGGCCCTACCCGGAGCTGCTCCAGGATCTCAGGGCGGCGCTGAGCAAGGTCGAGGAGAAACGAAAGTCCCGATGACCCGGTTTCTGCATCGCGCCCCCGGACTGGTCTTGATCGCCGCTCTGCGCTGCTACCAGTACACGCTGGCAGCCTTCTTCGGTCCGTCCTGCCGCTTCGAGCCGAGCTGCTCCCACTACGCCGTCGAGGCGATCCAGAGGCATGGCGCCCTGGCGGGAATCTGGCTGGCGGCCAAGCGTCTGGCGCGCTGCAATCCCTGGGGCGGCTCCGGCTACGATCCGGTTCCCGAAGCCGCCCAGGAATCCTGCGGGCGGCGCCACCACCATACGCTCGCGCGCAGAGGCTAGACCGAGGACATGGAACAAAAGAATCTCATCCTGGCGATCGCCGCCTCGGTCGCCATCCTGCTGGTCTTCGAGGTCTTCATCTCGGGACCTCAGCGCGACGCGATGCAGGCCGAGCAGCAACGCCAGGCCGCGCAGCAGCAGACCACGACCAGCGGTGAGAGCGTGCCTTCCGCCGATGGGGGAAGCGGTCAGCTCAACCAGGGCGTTGTGGTTCCCGAAGCTTCGCGCACAGACGCACTGGAGAGCAGCGCACGCCTGCCGATCACCACGCCGACGCTGTCCGGATCGATCGCATTGCAGGGCGGGCGTCTAGACGACCTCACCCTGAGCCGCTATCGCGAAACGATCGACCCGAATTCTCCAGAGATCGTGCTGTTTTCGCCCAGCGGTGCGCCCAATCCCTATTTCGCCAACTTCGGTTGGATCTCCGGCGAGGACGTCGCCACGCCCGGTCCTGACACCGTCTGGCAGGCAGATGGCGAGGAGTTGACACCGGAATCCCCGGTCACGCTGCGCTGGAACAACGGCCAGGGACTGACTTTCGAGCGGGATTTCGCGGTCGACAAGAACTACATGTTCACGGTGACCCAGCGGGTCGTCAACGACAGCGGCGACAGCGTCAGCCTGACTCCCTATGGCCTGATTTCGCGGACTGGCGCGCCGGAGGTCAGCGGCTTCTACATCCTGCACGAAGGCCTGATCGGCGTGTTCGACGAAACCCTCAAGGAGGTCGACTACGACGACCTGGAGGACGAGGGCGAGCGCCAGCAGAGCTTCCAGAGCACCGGCGGCTGGATCGGCATCACCGACAAGTACTGGATGGCCGCCCTGGTGCCGAATCCCGGCGAGGCGATCTCGGCCCGGATGCTGCACATCCCCGAGGGCGACAAGTACCAGACCGACGTCAGCTATGATGCCATCCCGGTCTCGGCCGGCGCCGGCGCGGAACATGTGACACGGATCTTCGCCGGGGCGAAGGAGGTCAAGCTGCTCGATGCCTACGAAGAGCAGTACGGCATCACCAACTTCGACCTGGCGGTGGACTTCGGCTGGTTCTACTTTCTGACCAAGCCGATTTTCCATGCCATCCACTGGCTGTACAGCGTGCTCGGCAACTTCGGCCTCGCCATCCTGGTGCTGACCGTGGGCATCAAGATCCTGTTCTTCCCGCTGGCCAACAAGTCCTACGCCTCCATGGCGAAGATGCGCAAGGTGCAGCCGGAGATGCTGAAGCTGCGCGAGCGGTTCATCGACGATAAGCAGCGCCTGAATCAGGAGATGATGGCGCTCTACAAGCGCGAGGGGGCGAACCCGCTATCCGGCTGCCTGCCCATCCTGGTGCAGATTCCGGTGTTCTTCGCACTCTACAAGGTGCTTTTCGTCACCATCGAGATGCGCCACGCGCCTTTCTTCGGCTGGATCCAGGATCTCTCGGCGCCGGATCCGACCTCGATCCTCAACCTCTTCGGGCTGCTCCCCTTCGCCGCGCCCGAGCTGGGGCCGCTCAACATCATCAATCTCGGCATCTGGCCGCTGCTGATGGGCGCCTCGATGTACCTGCAGCAGAAGATCAACCCGCAGCCGGCCGACCCGATGCAGGCCAAGATCTTCCTGATGATGCCGATCGTCTTCACCTTCCTGCTGTCGACCTTCCCTGCGGGACTGGTGGTCTACTGGACCTGGAACAACACCCTGTCGATCGCCCAGCAGTGGCTGATCATGCGCCGCCACGGCGTCTCGGTCACCCAGACCGAGGACAAACAGGAAGGGCCCGACCCCAAGGCCGGCACCCACGCCAAGCGCAAGGCCAAGGCCAGTGCGGCGGAGAAGGAAGACAGCAAGAACGCCTCGAAAGACGCCGCGAAGGACGGAACCGGCGAGACGGAGGAGGAGCCTTCCGGTTCAGCCTCCAGCGCCGCCGGCAGCAACGGCAGCGGTGGCGCCAAGCCGAAGGGCAAGTCCAGCGGCACGCGCGCCCAGGGCAAGGGCGGCAAGCCGGGCAAGAGCCGCAGCCGCCGGAAGAAATAGGCTGCGGAGCGACGCCATGGCGGAAGCGGCAGCCGAAACGGATCTCGAAGCGGGCCGGCTGCTCTTCGCCCAGCGCTGCAGCTACATCCTTTCGGCGATGAAGATCGACCAGCTTCCCGAGCCTGCGCTACCCGAGGTCGCCTTCGCCGGCCGCTCCAACGTCGGCAAGTCGAGCCTGGTCAACGCCCTGACCGGGCGCAAGACCCTGGCCCGGACCTCCAACACCCCGGGGCGCACCCGGCAGCTCAATTTCTTCGACCTCGGCAGCCGGCTGATGCTGGTCGACCTGCCCGGCTACGGCTACGCCAAGGCGCCACGCAAGGAGGCCCAAGCCTGGACCCGGCTGACCCGCGATTACCTCAAGGGCCGCGCCAATCTGCGCCGGGTCTGTTTGCTGATCGACGGGCGGCACGGCCTCAAGCCGCCGGACCGCGAGGTGATGCAGGAGTTCGACGAGGCGGCGGTGTCCTACCAGCTGGTTCTGACCAAGTGCGACAAGGTAAAGCCGCAGGAGCTTGAGGAGCGCCTCGCGGCAATAGCCGCGGAGCTCGCCAAGCATGTCGCCGCCCACCCGGAAATCCTCGCCACCTCGTCGGTGAAAGGCGAGGGCATCGAGTTGCTGCGTGCCAGCCTTGCGGAACTGGCACTCGCCGGACAACCGAAGTAAAGTCCGGCGCCATGACGCAGAAGAACATCAGCGAAACCAAGCACTGGCTGCGCACCGCGCGCACGCTGACCGAAGCGCTGCCCTACCTGCGGCGTTACCACCACAAGACCTTCGTGGTGAAATACGGTGGCCATGCCATGGGCGACAGCGAGCTGTCGCGGATCTTCGCCAGCGACATCGTGCTGATGAAGCATGTCGGCATCAATCCCGTGGTGGTCCACGGCGGCGGCCCGCAGATCGGCCAGATGCTGGAGCGCCTGAAGGTACAGAGCGAGTTCATCGACGGCCTGCGGGTGACCGACGCCCAGACCGTGGACGTGGTCGAGATGGTACTCTCCGGCTCGATCAACAAGGCGATCGTCTCTGCGATCAACGAGGCCGGCGGCACCGCCATCGGTCTGTCCGGCAAGGACGGCAGCCTGATCCGCGCCGTCAAGCTGCGCCGCACCAAGCGCGACCCCGACAGCAACATCGAGAAGATCCTCGACCTCGGCTTCGTCGGCGAGCCGCAGCACATCAATCCGCAGGTCCTGACCTCGCTGGAGGAATCCGGCATGATCCCGGTGATTGCGCCGATCGGCGCGGGCAGTGGCGGTGAGACCTACAACATCAACGCCGACACCGTCGCCGGCGCCGTCGCCGCCGCCGTCGGCGCCTCGCGCCTGCTGCTGCTGACCGACGTCGTCGGCGTGCTCGACAAGCAGGGCGAGCTGATCGAGAACCTGACGGTCAGCCAAGCCAAGGCGCTGATGCAGGATGGTACCATCAGCGGCGGCATGATTCCGAAGCTGGAGACCTGCATCTCCGCCGTCGAGGGCGGAGTCGAGGCGGCGGTGATCCTCGACGGGCGCGTGCCCCACGCGATGATGCTGGAAATCTTCACCGCTCAGGGCATCGGCACCCTTATTACCGCCGGGTAACCCCCTTCGGTGTCGCGTCCTGGGCATCCTCGGTCGCCGGGGAAAGTTGACACTCCCCGCGGGCTGCCGCATCTTCCAGCCGCTTTCCGATCCCCGAAGACTCAGCGGAATTTCGCCAGCATGCACACCGAAGACCTGCGATCTGCCATCGAGGCCGCCTGGGAAGAGCGGCAGTCCATCACGCCGAAGACGGAGGGCGTGGCGCGCGATGCCGTGGAACTGGCCCTGGCCGGGCTCGACGCCGGCGACTACCGCGTCGCCGAGAAGGGCGCGGACGGCACCTGGCAGGTCAACCAGTGGCTGAAAATGGCGGTGCTGCTGTCCTTCCGCCTCAACGACATGCGAATCCAGCCGGGCGGACCGCGCGACGACGAGCGCGGCGACGCCGCCTGGTTCGACAAGGTTCCCTCAAAGTTCGCCGGCTGGAGCGAGAAGCACTTCCGCGAGGCCGGCTTCCGCGCCGTGCCGAACTGCACCGTGCGCCACTCCGCCTACATCGCGCCGGGCGTTGTGCTGATGCCGAGCTTCGTCAATCTCGGCGCCCATGTCGACAGCGGCGCCATGATCGACACCTGGGCGACGGTCGGCTCCTGCGCCCAGATCGGCAAGAACGTGCATCTGTCCGGCGGCGCCGGCATCGGCGGCGTCCTGGAGCCGCTCCAGGCGGGCCCGGTGATCATCGAGGACAACTGCTTCATCGGCGCCCGCGCCGAGGTCGCCGAGGGTGTGATCGTGCGCGAGGGATCGGTGCTCTCCATGGGCGTCTACATCGGCGCCTCGACCAAGATCGTCGACCGCACCACCGGGGAAATCTTCCGCGGCGAGGTGCCGCCCTACTCCGTGGTCGTCTCCGGCACCATGCCAGGCAAGGACTTCCCCGACGGCACCCCGGGGCCCGGCCTCTACTGCGCGGTCATCGTCAAGCGCGTCGACGAGCAGACCCGCAGCAAGACCTCGATCAACGAGCTGTTGCGTGATTGACCCCAAGGGAATCGACCCGGTCGTCCTCACCCAAGATCTGATTCGCTGCCCCAGCGTTACCCCGGAGGAAGGCGGCGCCCTGGCGCTGCTCGAAACCACCCTCGAAGGCCTCGGCTTCACGGTCGAGCGGGTAACCTTCTCCGATGAGAGCACCCCCGACGTCGAGAACCTCTACGCCCGCCTCGGAACGGGCCACCCAAATCTCTGCTTCGCCGGGCACACCGATGTGGTGCCGGTGGGCGACGCGGCGGCCTGGAGCGCCGGCCCCTTCGCCGCCGAGATCCGCGACGGGGTGCTGATCGGCCGCGGCGCCGCCGACATGAAGGGCGCCATCGCCAGCTTCGTCGCCGCCGCCGCCGATTTCGCCGAGACCCGCGGCCAGGACTTCGGCGGCGCGATCTCCCTGCTGATCACCGGCGATGAGGAAGGCCCCTCGATCAACGGCACCCGCAAACTGCTGCAGTGGATCGAAGATAAGGGCGAGAAGCTCGACCTCTGCATCGTCGGCGAGCCGACCAATCCCGACGAGATGGGCGAGATGATCAAGATCGGCCGCCGCGGCAGCCTCAACGGCTGGCTGACGGTGCGCGGCGTGCAGGGCCACTCGGCCTATCCGCAGCTCGCCGACAACCCGATCCACCGCCTGGTGAAGATGCTCGACACGATCACTGGCGAGGCCATGGACGCCGGCAGCGAGCACTTCCAGCCGAGCTCCCTGCAGGTGACCACGGTGGACGTCGGCAACCCGGCGACCAACGTCACCCCGGCCGAAGCCAGGGCGCGCTTCAACGTCCGCTTCAACGACCTGCACTCCAGCCAGGACGTGATCGCCTGGGTCCGGGCACGGCTCGACGCCGTGGGCGGCGACTACGACCTTGAGGTGGCGGTCACCGGAGAATCCTTCCTCTGCCCGCCGAACGCCATCGCCGAGACCCTGGCCGACGCGGTCGAGGAGGTCACCGGCCGCCGCCCCGAACTGGGCACCACCGGCGGCACCTCCGACGCCCGCTTCATCAAGGATCACTGTCCGGTCTGCGAATTCGGCCTGATCAGCCAGACCATGCACAAGGTGGACGAGCGCACCGCTCTCGCCGATCTGCGCAGCCTGACGGCGATCTACCGCGCCCTGCTCGAGCGCATCTTTCCGGTGTAATGCCCAGCCTCGCGGAGATCGCCGCCGCACTCTACGCGACTTGGCGTCTCGCGCATCTCGACAAGACCGCCTTCGCCCACTTCGATGTCAGCGTCGCCGGCGCCTATAAATCCTTCTTCGCGGCAGTGATCGTCGCGCCGGGCTATGCCCTGGTCCTGCTGCTGCTCTATGGCGGACAGCGCTTCGAGGCCAGCGGCCCCGCCATCCTGGCCATGACGCTGCTCGGCTACGTCCTGGTCTGGACGATCTTTCCCCTGGTGGCCCACGCCGTGCTGCGCGCCCTGGCGGTGCAGGAGCGCTTCATCCCGCTGCTGGTCGGCTACAACTGGGCGCAGTGCCTGATCGTCTACGCCCTGCTGCCGCTCGTCGCGCTGGCGGCCAGCGGGATGCTGGCGGGGGTTGCCGATCTGCTGCTGTTCCTGGCGCAGATCTTCGTCGCACCGGCCTATCTCTGGTTCATCCTGCGCACGGCGCTGAAGGGCGACGGCCATATCGCCTTCGGCCTGCTGATCGTCGCGCTGATGATCGAGTTGATCCTTCAGGCGGCGATCGAGGGACGCCTCGGCCCGATCCAGGGTTAGCCGAAGTCGACGCTGAGCAGGAAGAGGCCGTCCGGCGGCGCGGTCGGTCCCGCCGCCGCGCGGTCGCGCGCCGCCAGCACGTCGGCGACCCGCTCCGGCGGCCACTTCCCCTCGCCGACCAGTCTCAGGCTTCCGGCGAAGTTGCGCACCTGATGATGCAGGAAGGAACGCGCCGTCGCGGCGATCTCCAGCGTCTCGCCATGGCGGCTGACCTCCAGGCGGTCGAGGGTCTTCACCGGCGTCTCCGACTGGCACTCCTTGGCGCGGAAGGAAGTGAAGTCGTGATGCCCGACCAGGTGCTGCGCGGCCGCGTGCATCGCCCCGGCATCGAGCGGCTGGGGCACGAACCAGGCGCGGCCGCGCTCCAGCGCCAGCGGCGCCCGGCGGTTGACGATGCGGTAGAGGTAGCGCCGCCGGATCGCCGAGAAGCGGGCATGGAACTCGGCGTCCACGGCCTCGGCGGCCAGCACGGCGATGGGATTGGGCTTGAGATGGGCGTTGAGCGCATCGCGCAGCGTTTCCGCGGCGCTGGGCTTTTCGATATCGACATGGGCCACCTGCCCCAGGGCGTGGACCCCGGCGTCGGTCCGCCCGGCGCCCTGCACCGTGACAGCTTCGCCGCAGAAGCCGAACACGGCCTCCTCCAGCGCCTGCTGCACCGAGGGGCCGTTGTCCTGGCGCTGCCAGCCGACGAAGGGGCCACCGTCGTACTCGAGGGTCAGTTTGTAGCGGGTCATGGCAGGCGCTGCGGCAGGCGGAAACCGCGCAGGAAGCTCTCCGCCGGGATCGCCGCCTTGCCCTGGCGCTGCACCTCGGTCAGCCGCAACGCCCCTCTACCGCAGGCGACCGTCAGGCCGCTACCGAGGATTTCGCCGGGTTGCCCGCTCTTCTCGGCGATCTCCGCCGCCAGCACCTTGATCCGTTCTCCCTCCGCTTCGAACCAGGCGCCGGGCCAGGGGGTGAAAGCGCGGATCTTGCGCTCCAGCTCGGCGGCGGGGGCGCTCCAGTCCAAGCGTCCCTGCTCCCGGGTCAGCTTGGCGGCATAGGTCACGCCCTCCGCGGGCTGGGGATTGGCCGTCAGCTTGCCGGCAGCAAGCTCGGCCAGGGCTTCGACGATCATCTCCGCGCCGAGGGCGGAGAGGCTGTCATGCAGGCTGCTGGCCGTGGCGTCGTCGCCGATCGGCACTGTGCGCTGCAGGCTGATCGCGCCGGTATCCAGCCCCTCGTCCATTCGCATGATGGTGATGCCGGTCTCTTCGTCGCCTGCCTCGATCGCCCGCTGGATCGGCGCGGCGCCGCGCCAGCGCGGCAGCAGCGAGGCGTGGATGTTGTAGCAGCCGTGCCTCGGCGCTTCGAGGATCGCCCTGGGCAGGATCAAGCCGTAGGCGACGACCACGGCGGCGTCGAGGTCGAGCGCGGCGAAGGCCTGCTGCGCCTCGGCGGTTTTCACGCTTTCCGGTGTGCGCACTTCGATATCCAAGGCTTCGGCGGCGGCCTGCACCGGCGAGGGGCGCTGCTTCTGCCCCCGTCCGGCGCGGCGCGGCGGCTGGCTGTAGACAGCGGCGATCTCGTACCCGGCTGCGTGCAAAGCCTTGAGCGCCGGCACCGCGAAGTCCGGAGTCCCCAGGAAGGCGAGACGCAGGGTCATGGCGGCCTCCCGAAGCCGCCGGCTAGCCGGCGGCGGCGAAGGTCGGAAGATCGCCGGTCTTCTTCGCCTTGGTCAGGCGGCGCAGGATCATGTTGCGCTTCAGCGCGCTGATGTGATCGACGAAGAGGATGCCTTCGAGATGGTCGATTTCGTGCTGAATGCAGGTCGCCAGCAGGCCCTCGGCGTCGAGCTCGCGAATCTCGTTCTCGTGGTCGAGGTAGCGCAGACGGATATGTGCCGGGCGGGCGACCTCGCTGTACTGCTCCGGCAGGGAAAGGCAGCCCTCCTCGTACTTGGCATCCTTGCCGCCGACCTCGACGATCTCCGGATTGGCCATGCGCAGCGGCTGACGCTCCTCGCCCTCGCGCGCGACATCGACCACGATCACCCGCTTCAGCACGCCGACCTGCGGCGCCGCCAGGCCGACGCCCGGCGCGGCGTACATCGTCTCCAGCATGTCGTCCATCAGCTGCCGGATCTCCCCATCGACCTTCTCGACGGGCAGGCTCTTTCTCTTCAGCCGCGGGTCCGGCGCGACCAGGATGGGAAGCTTCGCCATGGGCCTTTCGCCTCGGGAAAAACGGGAACAGCCCCTAGGTAGGCCGCGCCCGCGGGAGCGTCAAGCGGCGCGGCGCGTGTTAGACTTGTGCCCGCGACTCGAAAGCGAAGAAGGCCCGTCATGCCTCTCGATCCTCAGACTCTCGCCATCGCCGCCGCCGCGCTGCTGGCCGGGGTTCTGCTCGCCCTGCTGCTGCTGCGACTCTTCGGGCGGGAGCGAGGCGGCGACCGCGCGGCGGAGCTGGACTCCCGCCTCAAGTTCCTCGCCGACAGCCTGGCCAACGCCCAGAGCCAGACCCAGCAGCAGCTGCACAATCAGGAGCGCCAGATCGCCAAGGCGCTGGACGAGCGGCTCGGCGACTTCTCCAAGAAGGTCGGCGACCGTCTGCAGGAAACCTCGACCCAGCAGCAGAACAGCCTGACCGCCCTGCGCGAGCGCCTGGCGGTGATCGACAAGGCGCAGGAGAACATCGCCCAGGTCTCGACCCAGGTTACCGACCTGCAGAACATCCTCGCCAACAACCAGGCCCGCGGCGCCTTCGGCGAGGTGCTGCTGAACAACCTGATACAGGACATCCTGCCGCCCTCGGCCTACGAGCTGCAGGCGCGCCTCAGCAACGGCCGCAACCCGGACTGCCTGCTGAAGCTGCCCAATCCGCCCGGCTCGATCGCCATCGACGCCAAGTTCCCGCGCTCCTCCTACGAGGCGCTGCGCGCCGCCAAGGACGAGGCGGCGCGGCTGCAGGCCGCGCGCGCCTTCGCCGCCGATGTGAAAAAGCACGTGGTGGACATCTCAGAGCGCTACATCCTTCCCGGCGAGACCGCGGAGTCGGCCTTGATGTTCCTGCCCAGCGAGGCGGTCTATGCCGAGCTGCACAGCAACTTCCCCAACGTCGTCGAGGAGTCCTACCGCCGCCGCGTCTGGATCGTTTCCCCGACCACCCTGATGGCGCTGCTCAACACCGTGCGCGCGGTGCTCAAGGACGTGCGGATGCGCGAGCAAGCCCACGTCATCCAGGAGGAGGTGCACAAGATGCTGAAGGACGTCGCCCGCCTCGACGACCGGGTCGGCAGCCTGGAAAACCACTTCCAGCAGGCCAACAAGGACATCGGCTTGATACGCACTTCGGCCGACAAGATCACCCGCAAGGGCGAGAAGATCACCGAGATCGAACTGGGGCCGTCAGGCGAGGAAGCCGATGAAGAAACCCAGATTTCCCCGCCGCGTCAGGTGCTTCCATTCGATTAACTGAATTATTATTATCTATAATAATTACTAAATAATCAGTTATTCGAAATCCGCACCCGGTAGGTCAGCACAGACTCGCCTTTCGCCGGAACCTCGATCCTCCACAGCACCTGATTGGCGCTGACCTCCTCGTGGGGATGGCTCTCCTGAAGCATCTTCCACTCCTGCGGCAGGGCGCCGGCGACCTCGACGGTGACCGGTTTGTCCTGGGCGTTGCTCAGGACGATCTCCTGGGCCGATTCGTAGGTCTTGTCGGAGAGGCGGTCGAAGTCGGTGCCGCGCGCCTCGGCGGTGACGTCGAAAGCAGCGCCGACCCGCAGCTCGACCTCCTGGCCTTCCGCCGTGTGGGCAACGTAATCCTCGCCGGCGAAGATCGCGCTGCCGCTTCCGGCCAGGTTCTCATAGACGCGGATCGTTCCCGCCGGCAGCGGCATGCCGAGGCTGGCGGCGGGGTCGTTGTCGAAGCGCAGCAGCAGCCCGGCGTTGACCGGCCCGAGCTCGCCGCCGCCGAGCTGCACCAGGTTGTCGAAGCGGTAGACCCGCTCGACCGGCTGTTCCTCTGCGGAGAACAGCACCAACTGCTTGGTTTCGCCCTGCTTCAGGGTGACCGGCCGCTCGATGGCGTAGAGATAGCGGTTGCTGACCGACTGCGGCGGTGCCGCCTCCTGAGCCGGCGCGGCGCTCATATACATCTTGCCCTCGATCTGATCGCGCATCCGCGGCGAGGCGCTGGCGACATTGACGTCGCCGGCGACCAGCCGCAGGCCGGCGTCTTGGTAATCGATGCCACTGCCGTTGGTCACGGTGACATAGCCGGTCAGGTCCATCAGCCCGGTCTCGCCGTCGAGCTCGGCGATGTAGTCGGCCTGCCAGCCGAGACCGCCGGTCAGATAGGAAAAGCCGACCTCGGTGCTTTGCGCGCTGGCGCTGTCGAGGCTGACCAGCAGGGCGGGCTCGGCGCGCAGCCCTTCGGGCAGACGCTCCAGCACGATGCGCCCCGGCGGCGAGATTTCGATGCGGTCGCCGACCTGCAGGATCGGACCGGAGGCGAGGGAGAGCAGAGTCGCCTGCGCGACGATCTCCTCACCTGTTTCCGGGTTGAGACGCACCAAGCGGACCGGACCGCCGACGGCGGCCTCCAGCAGCGCCTGCTGGGTCAGGGTCGCGCGCTCGTAACTCTGCTCATGGAGGGTCAGCCCCTCGGCGCCTGCGGTAAGGCTGAGCGTCTCCGGCCGCAGCGCCTGGCTGACGTCGCCGATGGCGAAGCGGTTCTCTCCGACGGCAAAATCTAGCCGCCGCACGTCGCGCACCAGGGCGATGTCGTTCTGATAGACCGTCAGGGTCAGCGTCTGGCGCGCGGCGTCGGAAACCTCGCGCTCCTCGGCGGCCCCGGCGGGCAGGGCGGCGAAGAGGCTCAGCGCCAGCAGGGCGCAGGAGGCGGTGAGGGCGCGTTTCATCGGGGACTCCTCGAAATTCTTGCGTTCGATCCTGCCTTCTCTTGCCGGGAAATTGCGGCAGCAGCGAGGCCGCAATAGATCGCACTGCAGGCAGTCAGCCCCCCGCGGGGCCGCGTGCCTTGAGGGCCGCCATCAGGGTGCCGTCGTCGAGGTAGTCGAGCTCGCCGCCGACCGGCACGCCATGCGCCAGGCGGGTGACCGAGACACCGCAGGGCTCCAGCCGTTCGGCGATGTAGTGGCCGGTGGTCTGACCGTCGACCGTGGCGCTGAGCGCGAGGATCACCTCGGCAACCTCGCCGTTGCCGGCACGCTCGACCAGCTTGCCGAGGTTGAGGCTCTCCGGCCCCCGGCCGTCGAGCGCCGAGAGGGTGCCGCCGAGCACATGGTACAGCCCCTTATAGGCGGCGCTGCGTTCCAGCGCCCAGAGGTCGCCGACCTCCTCGACCACGCAGATCAGGCTGGGGTCGCGGCCCGGCTCCCGGCAGATCGCGCAAGGGTCCTGGGCGTCGAGATTGCCGCAGACGCCGCAGGCGACGATCCGCTCGCCGGCGCGCTCCAGCGCCTCCGCCAGCGGCTGCAGCAGGGATTCGCGGCGCTGCATCAGATAGAGCGCGGCGCGGCGCGCCGAGCGCGGCCCCAGACCGGGCAGCCGCGCCAGCAACTGGATCATACGGTCGATTTCGGAGGCGCTCATCGACGGCGGGACGGCCTAGAAGGGCAGGCTCATTCCCGGCGGCAGCTGCAGGCCGCCGGTCACCTCGCGCATCTTCTCGCCGGCGTAGGCCTCGACCTTGGCCTTGGCGTCGTTGGCCGCCGCCAGGATCAGATCCTCCAGCATCTCGACATCTTCGGGATCGACCAGCTTGGGATCGATCTTGACCTGCTTGAGCACGCCCTTGCCGTTCATGGTCACGCTGACCATGCCGCCGCCGGCCTGCCCCTGAAGTTCGGCCTCGGCCAGTTCGGCCTGCATGGCCTCCATCTTCGACTGCATCTCCTGGGCCTGCTTCATCATCTGGCCGAGATTCTTCATCTTTCCTCCTGTTCTCCGGCGGCCTCGTCCGGGGCCGCCGCGACTTCGCCCGGCGCGTCTCCGGGAAGGGTTTGCGACGTGGAAATGCGTTGGATTTCGGCGCCGGGGAAGCTGTCCATCACCGCCTTGACCACGGGATTGCGCAGCACCTCCTGGCGCACCTGGGAAGCTTGCGCCTCCTCCTGTTCCTGGAGCGTCCTTTCACCCTGTTCGCTGGAATAGCTGACCGACCAGCGTTCGCCGGTCCACTCGAACAGCTTGCTCTTCAGGGTACCGAGCAGATCGCGCGGTGCGCCTTCGGCGGTGCGCAGTTCGATGCGCCCCGGCTCGAAGGAGACAAGATGCACGTCGCAGCGCAGGTGGTGGGTGAGCTGCGGCTCGCGCTTGTCGCGAGCCAGATCGAGCAGGGCGGCGAAGGACTCCAGCTTGACGGGCAGGCTTTCCGCTGTGCTCTGCGCAGCTGGCTCCTGCTCCTCCCAGGGCGCCGCCGCCAGGGCCCGGGGACCGTCGCTGTCCGAGCCCCGCTCGCTACGGCCGCGGGCCCCGGCCTCGGCGCCGTTGCCGCCCGCCGCTGGCGCCGCAGCGCTGCCACGCGACGGCGAGGCGGCGGCGGTAGACTCGCCTTGCTCGGTAAGCTTCTTCACAAGGTCGCCTGGCGGCGGCAGCTCGCTGGCATGGCCGATGCGGATCAGGCACATCTCGACGGCGAGTAGCGGCTGCGCCGCCTGCTGCGCCTCGGAGACGCCTTTCAGCAGCAGTTGCCAGGCCCGCGCAAGGCTGGCCAGGGACAGCGTCTTGGCCATCTCCAGCCCGCGCACCCGCTCGGTCTCCGGCAGAGCCTGCTCCTCGGCCATGGCGGGGACCAGCTTGAGGCGGGTCAGACCGTGGGTCAGTTCCAGCAGGTCCTGCAACACCACCACCGGGTCGGCGCCGGCGGCGTAGAGCTCCTCAAGGATCTGCAGGGTTTCGGGAATTCGGCCCCGCATCAGCGCCTCGAAGAGGTCGTAGGCCCGCGCCCGGTCGCCCAGGCCGAGCATCTCGGCGACCACGCTCTCGGCGATCTTGTCCCCGCCCAGCGCGATCGCCTGGTCGAGCAGGGAGAGCCCGTCGCGCACCGAACCGTCGGCGGCGCGGGCGATCAGCTCCAGCGCCTCTGGCTCCGCGGTGACGGCTTCCTTCTCGCAGATGCGGGCGAAGTGGGCGGCCAGTTCCTGCTGCCCGACCCGGCGCAGGTCGAAACGCTGGCAGCGCGACAGCACGGTCACCGGCACCTTGCGAATTTCGGTGGTGGCGAAGATGAAGACGACGTGCTCGGGCGGCTCCTCCAGGGTCTTCAACAGGGCGTTGAAGGCCTGGGTCGAGAGCATATGCACCTCGTCCAGGATGTAGACCTTGTAGCGCGCCTCGATCGGGCGGTAGCGCACCGACTCGATCAGCTCGCGGATGTCGCCGACGCCGGTGCGGCTGGCCGCGTCCATCTCGATCACGTCGGGATGGCGGTCCTCGGCGATCGCCTGGCAGATCGGGCAGTCGTCGGTCGGCGCCGCCGTCGGCCCGGCGTTGCCGTCGGGGCCGACGTAGTTCAGCGCCTTGGCGATGATCCGCGCGGTGGTGGTCTTGCCGACCCCGCGCACTCCGGTGAGGATGAAGGCGTGATGCAGGCGATTGCTGTCGATGGCGTTGGTCAGGGTGCGGACCATCGCCTCCTGCCCAATCAGATCCTGGAAGGTGGACGGCCGGTACTTGCGCGCCAGAACCCGGTAGGGCGTTTGGCTTGGCGCGGCAGTCTGGTCCGTCATTGGATGGGCGACCAATCGTCGGCGGAAAGGAGGTGGGAGGCTGAACCAGCGACCCGGACGCTGAAACTCGTTACGGCTGCTTCCTTCCGGACCTGACCGGGTTGGCGAGCGGTCCGTCCGCGGCCAACCTCCCGGACCGACTATATCAGGATTCCCCCCGCCGGGTGCAAGCCTCTCGGTCCGGTTATTCGGCTTCTTCCACCTCCAGGCGCAGGGAGACGATCTCGCCTTCGGGGCCCGGCCAGGAGGCTTTGACCAGCCGGGCACCGGGGGCGTACCAGAGATTGCGCTCGATCTCGCCGCTCAGGGCATAGCGTTTCGCCGTCACCTCGCCCTGCGGGGTGGCGACGGCCTCGCTGCCCAGCGGAGCGACGTTGATGACCTTGGTGAAGCCGTCCTCGTGGCCGAGCAGCACCTGGGTGAAGGGCGTGTCGCGGTGCCACAGCGAGGTGGTGACGACATAGCCGGAGACCGAGAGCTGCAGGCTGTCGGCCCTGCCGCTCAGGCCCTCCCCCTCGCGCCGCAGCCGCAGCTTCGACTTGCGGCCGTCGCGCTGGGTATCCGTGACCAGGCTGTCCAGCCAGCCGTCGCGCCAGATTTCCTCGCCGAAGTTGCGGTACTGCCAGATCCGGCCGCCGCGCAGCGCGAAGGCGACTTCGCTGCGGTAGCGGGCGGTGAAATGGCCGCTGCCGTCGGTGAAGCCGTAACTCTGACTGCCGATCCGCTGTCCGGCGCGCCACACGGAGAATTCCAGGCTGCCGCTGGCGGGAAAGACGCTGCTGCTGCGCGCGGCGGCGGGCAGCGGGGGCAACAGCGGCGCCAGCAGGGCCGCCGCGCCCGCGGCAAGCATCCTGCGGCGAGGCAGCTGTCTTTCCATGCCTCAGCCTGGAGGACTCGCCGCGGCACGGCAAGATAAAGGCGCAGCCCGGTTGCCGATCTTCCCGGCCCGTGCAAATCTGCGCGCCATGCCGACGCGCCCCACGCCAGAGCGCAATTTCTACAGCAGCGATCACATCGATCGCGCCGAGGACAGGCGCCGCGATCCCGCATGGCTTGCCGCCAGCCTGTCCGACGGCGCCAGCCGCTTCGTCCCCGTCTGGCAGGCCAAGAACCTGCTGCAGGACGGCGACCCGCCGCGGCCCGCACTGCTGACCGCCGATCAGGCCGCGGCGCTGGCGCTGGGGCCCTCGCAGACCATCTTCCTGGGGCTCGCCGCCGGCGTGCCGCACTTCGCGCTCGATCTCTCGACGCTAGAAACCCCGGATCACCATCCGGCGCTCGCCGGGCGCGGCCACTTCACCGATCTGCGCAACGTCGGGCCGCTGCTGCCGCGCGAGCAGGGATGCCTGCTCGCCTATGCCCGCGGCATGGTCTACTGGGCCAGCCGGCACCGCTTCTGCGGCTGCTGCGGCACGCCGACCGAAAGCTCCGACGGCGGGCATCAGCGCCGCTGCCCCAATCCCGGCTGCGGCGCGCCGCACTTCCCGCGCACCGACCCGGCGATCATCGTGCTGGTCCACGACGGCGGCGAGCGCTGCGTGCTGGGCCGCCAGGCGGTCTGGCCGCCGGGTATGCACTCGACCTTGGCCGGCTTCGTCGAGCCGGGGGAGAGCCTGGAGGACGCCGTCGCGCGCGAGATCATGGAGGAGGTCGGCCTGCCGCTCGACGAGATCACCTACCTCTCGAGCCAGCCCTGGCCCTTCCCTTCCTCGCTGATGCTGGGGTTCCACGCCCGCGCCAGCGACGACCGGCTGAAGATCGACGAGGTGGAGATCGAATCGGCGCGCTGGTTCACCCGCGAAGAGATGCTGAACTCGCCGGAAGACGAGACCTTCAAGCTGCCGCGGCGCGATTCCATCGCCCGGCGGCTGATCGAGGAATGGCTGCGGGAGTAGCCCCGCTCACTCCGCCTTGTCGCGGAAATCGCTCGCCGGGTAGATGCCCAGCACCTTGACCTCGCGCGAGAAGAAGCTGAGCTCCTCGAGCGCCAGGCGCACCGAGCGGTCCTGGGGGTGGCCTTCGATGTCGGCGTAGAACTGGGCCACGGTGAAACCGCCGTCGATGATGTAGCTCTCCAGCTTGGTGATGTTCACGCCGTTGGTCGCGAAGCCGCCCAGCGCCTTGTAGAGCGCGGCCGGAACCGAGCGCACCCGGAACACGAAGGAGGTGATGGTCCGTCCCTCCGGATCGGGGTCGATCGGCTCCTTGGCCATGATCAGGAAGCGGGTGGTGTTGTGGCCGGCGTCGTGGACGTCCGGCAGCAGCGTCTCGAGGCCGTAGATCTCCCCGGCCAGCGCCGAGGCGATGGCGCCCTGGGTGGGATCGCCGGTCTCCGCGATCTCCTGAGCGGCGCCGGCGGTGTCGGCATGGACCACCGGCCGCAACCCCTTTTCGCGCAGAAACTTGCGGCACTGCGCCAGGGCCTGGACGTGGCTGCGGACGATCTTCAGATCCTCCAGCTTCGCCCCCTTGGGCGCCAGCAGCTGGTGTTTCACCTCCTGGAAGTGCTCGCCGATGATGTGCAGACCGGAGCCGGGCAGCAGGTGATGGATGTCGGCGACCCGCCCGGCGCTGGAGTTGTCGATCGGGATCATCGCCAGGGCCGCCGCGCCGTTCTCGGCCGCGGCGAAGGCATCCTCGAAGGACTGGCAGGGCAGCGTGTCCCAATCGGGAAAGGCGCTGCGGCAGGCCATATCGGAATAGGCGCCGGCGGCGCCCTGAAAGGCGATGACTTTATGCTCGGACTCGCTCATCGGCTCCCCAATCGGAGTGGCTTGTGACGGTGGCTCAGGGAACGGCGGCGGGGGCGAGAAGCGCGCGCGCCCGCGCCAGATCGGCGGGAGTATCGACACCCAGGGGAAGGGTGTCAACGCGGGCGATGTCGATCCGCATGCCGGCTTCCAGCGCGCGCAGCTGCTCCAGGCGCTCGCGCAGCTCCAGGGGACTCGGCGGCAAGGCCACGAAGCGCCTCAGGGCGGCGCGGCGGTAGGCATAGAGTCCGATGTGGTGATACAGCGGCTGGCGCGGATCGCCGCCGTCCCAGGGCACCTGGCTGCGGCTGAAATACAGCGCCCGGGCGATGTCCGCGCCCTCGGCGAAGGCCACCGCCGCCTTGACCACGTTGGGATTGGCGCGCTCGGCGGCATCGCCGATCTCCACCGCCAGGGTGGCGATGTCCACCGCGGCATCGGCGAGCGGCGCGAAGACCGCGCGGATCGACCCCGGATCGATGGTCGGCAAGTCGCCCTGGATGTTGACCACGGCGTCGTGCGCACCCGCGGGATCCAGAGACTCGACAGCCTCGTGGATGCGGTCCGAACCGGAAGGATGCTCCGGGCGGGTCAGCACCGCGGTGCCGCCGGCCGCCCGCACCGCCTCGGCGATCGCCGGCTCGGCGCAGGCGACGACCACCGGGCCGATCTCCGCCTCCAGCGCCCGGCGCCAGACGTGCACGATCATCGGCGCGCCGTGGATGTCGGCCAGCGGCTTGTCCGGCAGGCGGCTGGAGGCCAGCCGCGCCGGAATCACGACGATAGGATTGCGTGGCAGAGACATGTTCCCCGCCGCCCGGGTCGCTGGGCGGCTCCCAATGCTTGAAAACGCGCCTCTTATACAGCAGTTTGCCCTTCGCGAGACAGCCGGGATTGCCTCTGGCCTGCGGCTTAGCGCCTGCGTTCAGGCGCTTGAACGTGGCGGCAGGGCTCGCTATTGTCCGCCGCAATCGCAGGCCAAAAAAAAGAGGGGTCGTCCCAAAAGATGTCGTTGGAACTCAACAAGACCGCCGCCGCTGTTCTGACGGCAGGGGTCGTCGCCATGACGGCCGGATTTATCGCCAATCTTCTGGTGCATCCTCAGGAGCTTGAGGAGAACGTCTACGTCATCGCCGGAAGCGGTGACGGGGGCGCGGCCTCGGCGCCCGAGGAAGAGCAGCTCGCCTCGGTGATCCCGCTGCTCGGCGAGGCCGATCCGGCCAATGGCGAAAGCCTTTCGCGCGCCTGTACGGCCTGCCATACCTTCGATGAGGGCGGCGCCAACAAGGTCGGCCCCAACCTCTGGAACATCGTCGGCGCCGATCACGCGCACAAAGAGGACTTCAACTATTCCGACGCCATCGCCGGGATGAGCGGCCAGGCCTGGAACTACGAAGAGCTCAATGCCTTCCTGGCCAATCCCAGGGGTTATGCGCCGGGCACCAAGATGACCTACGGCGGCATGCGCAAGGTCGAGGACCGCGCCGACATGATCGCCTGGCTGCGCAGCCTGAGCGGCTCACCGCAGCCGTTGCCGACGCCCGAGGAGGTTGAGGCCGCCACGCAGGAAGCCAGCGGCGGCGAAGAGGCCGAGAGCGAAGGCGGCGAGGGTGAAGGCGGCGAGGGTGAAGAAAACGCTGAGGATGAGGACGCGCAGGACGGCGCCGAAGAGGAAGGCCAGAGCGAAGACGGCGGAGCCGAGGGTGCGGAGTCTTCCGACGCGCAGGGCCAGTCCGGCGACGACAGCGGCGCCAGCGAAGAGTCTTCCGGCGAGCAACCCTCCAGCGAAGGTAGCGAGAGCGGTTCTGAAGAAGGTTCGAGCGAGTCCGGCGACGCCGAGGGCAGCGAGAGCGAAGAGGAAACGACGCAGTAGCGCGCGCCGCGGCCGGAGGCATTCCCGTGTCCACGCAGTCCTCCTGCCCGCAAGGCTTCATCGAAACCGCCGGGATTCTCGCGGAGACCGCGCGCGAGGTGATCCTGCGGCATTTCCGCACCCCGCTTGCGGTCGATTCCAAATCCGACGAAAGCCCGGTCACCATCGCCGACCGGGAAACCGAGGCGGCGCTGCGCCGGGTCATTGCCGCGCGCCATCCCGAACACGGCATCGTCGGGGAGGAGCACGGCATCGAGCGCCCCGACGCCGAATTCGTCTGGGTGCTGGACCCCATCGACGGCACGAAATCCTTCGTCACCGGCAGCCCGCTGTTCGGCACGCTGATCGCCCTGAAGCACGGCGACCGCCCGATCCTCGGCGTGATCGACATGCCGGTGCTGGACGAGCGCTGGCTCGGTGCCGCCGGAAGGGGAACCAGCTTCACCGACGCAGGCGGCGGCCGGGAAGCCCGCTGCCGGCCCTGTCCGGCGCTTTCCAGCGCCCTGCTGCGCACCACCTCCCTATCGATGTTCGAGAGCGATCCCGCCGATCTGCCGGCGCTGCGCCGGGTGATGGAGGCGGTGCAGGTCACGGTCTGGGGCGGCGACTGCTACTGCTACGGCCTGCTGGCCAGCGGTTTCCAGGACCTGGTGATCGAGGCCAGCCTGCAGAATTACGACTTCATGGCCCTGGTGCCGGTGGTCGAGGGCGCCGGCGGCATCGCCACCGACTGGAATGGCCGTCCGCTCGGCCTGGAGTCCGACGGCCGGGTGGTGATGGCCGGAGATCCCCGGGTTCACGCCGCCGCCCTGGAGCTGCTCAACCGCGCCTAGGTCGAGGAAAGGCTGTTGCAGCAAGGCCGCAAAGCCTTAGTTTAGGGGCCGTCACTGAGGCCCCGTCACTTAGCCCCTTCACTCAGGAGCGACATGCGTTTCCCCGCGGCCCTCATCAGCCTGATCCTGCTGCTCGCACCTCAGGCTGCCTCCGCGCAGAACGAGATGCCCGCCGTGCCGCTGACGCCGGTCGAGGTCGCCGAGGACGTCGATCCCCCGGTCTACCGCAGCCACGCCATCGCCATGCACGGCACGCCGAAGTACGGACCTGACTTCGCGCACTTCGACTACGTCAATCCCGACGCCCCCAAGGGCGGCCAAATCACCCAGGCGGTCCAGGGCACCTTTGACAGCTTCAACGGCTTGATCCCAAAGGGAAATCCGGCATCCACCGGGAGCATCGAATCGCTGCTGATCGGCAGCGCCGACGAGCCCTTCACCATGTACGGTCTGCTGGCCGAGGAGATTATCTGGCCCGAGGACCGCTCCTGGGTGACCTTCACGCTACGCCCCGAAGCACGCTGGCACGACGGCCGTCCGGTAACGCCGGAGGACGTGATCTTTTCCCTCAACCTCCTTAAGGAGGAGGGGCGGCCCTTTTACCGCTTCTACTACGGCAGCATCGAGAAAGCCGAGCAGACCGGCGAACGGCAGGTCAAGTTCACCTTCACCGAGGCCGGAAACCGGGAGCTGCCGCTGATCGTCGGACAGATGCCGATCCTGCCCAAGCACTACTGGGAAGGCCGCGATTTCAGCGAGCCGACTCTGGAATCTCCGCTCGGCAGCGGGCCCTATCGGGTCAAATCCTTCGATCCCGGCCGCAATGTCGTGCTGGAACGGGTCGAGGACTACTGGGGCAGGGACCTCGCGGTGCGCAGGGGCACCGACAACTTCGACAGCATGCGCTTCGAGTACTTCCGCGACGACAACGCCATCCGCCAGGCCCTGAAGGCCGGGGTGATCGACTACCGCGAGGAGAATCAGGCCAAGGCCTGGGCGGTGGACTACGACATCCCGGCGATACGCGAAGGCTGGCTGGTCAAGGAAACGGTCGAGCACGAGCGGCCGGCGGGCATGCAGGCCTTCATTTTCAACACCCGGCGAGACATCTTCGCCGATCCCAGGGTTCGCCAGGCGATCGGCCTCGCTTTCGATTTCGAGTGGACCAATCCGGCGCTGTTCTTCGGCCAGTACGAGCGCAACGAGAGCTTCTTCGAGAACTCCGAGCTGGGGGCGCGCGAAGGCCCACCCCAGGGCCAGGTACTGGAAGTGCTGGAGCCCTACCGCGGCCGGGTGCCCGACAGCGTCTTCGGCGACGTCTACGACGCGCCGACCACGGATGGCGAGGGCTGGCCGCGGGAAAACCTGCTGCAAGCCCTGGAGCTGCTGAAGGCGGCGGGCTGGGAAATCCGCGACCAGACGCTGGTCGATGCGGAAACCGGCCGGCCCTTCCGCTTCGAGATCCTGCTGTTTACCCCGACCTTCGAGCGCATCGTGCTGCCCATGGTGCGCAACCTGAAGCGTCTCGGCATCGACGTCCGGGTCCGGCTGGTCGACCAGTCCACCTACATCAACCGGCTGCGCAGCTACGACTTCGACATGATCTCCGGCGGCTGGGGGCAGTCGGACTCCCCGGGCAACGAGCAGCGCGAGTACTGGAGCACCGCCGCCGCCGGGCACGAGGGCTCGCGCAACTACGCCGGCATCGAGGACCCCGTGGTCGACGAGCTGATCGAACTGGTGATCCAGGCGCCGGACCGCGAGAGCCTGATCGCCCGCACCCGCGCGCTCGACCGGGTTCTGCTGTCCGGCTACTACGTGATTCCGGCTTGGCACCTCAGCGCCGACCGGCTGATCTACTGGAACAAGTTCTCCCGCCCCGAGGTCACGCCGAAGAACGGCACCGATCTGTCCTACTGGTGGTACGACGCCGAGAAGGCGGCCCTGCTGGAAAGACGGGAGATCCGTGAGGAAATCGTCGAGGGCGCGCAGGAGGACAGCGCTGGGGATGAGGGCGTATCCAACCGCACCCTTGGAATCGCCGCCGCGCTGCTCCTCCTCGCCGCGCTGGGCATCTGGGCGGCGCTGCGCAAAAGACCCGAGGGAGCGCGCATGCCATGACCGCCTATCTGATCCGCCGCCTCTTCCTGCTGGTGCCGACGCTCTTCGTCATCATGCTGATCAACTTCGCGATCCTGCAGTTCCTGCCGGGCGGCCCGGTGGAGCAGGCGATCGCCGAGATCACCGGCGAGGGCACGGCGATCACCGAGCGGGTGACCCGCGGCGGCGGCGGCGAGGTGATCGACTCCGGCGGCCAGCAAAGCGGCGGCAGCTCCACCTACCGCGGCGCCCAGGGGCTCGATCCCAAGTTCATCGCCGAGCTGGAGGAGCAGTTCGGCCTCGACAAGCCGCTGCACGAGCGCTTCCTGCTGATGCTCGGCAACTACATCGTCTTCGACTTCGGAGAGAGCTTCTTTCGCGGCGGCCGGGTGGTCGACATCGTGATCGACAAGCTGCCGGTCTCGATCTCGCTCGGCGTCTGGTCGACCCTGCTGATCTACCTGATCTCGATCCCGCTCGGCGTCGCCAAGGCGGTGCGCGACGGCAGCCGCTTCGATGCCGCGACCTCAGCCATCGTCATCGTCGGCACGGCGATCCCCAGCTTCCTGCTCGCCGTCTTCCTGCTGGTGATCTTCGCCGGCGGGGTCTATCTCGACTGGTTCCCGCTGCGCGGCCTGACCTCCAACAATTTCGACAGCCTGTCCTTCCCGCAGAAGGTGGCCGATTACTTCTGGCATCTCGCCCTGCCGGTGACCGCGATCACCGTCGGCGGCTTCGCGGCCCTGACCATGCTGACCAAGAACACCTTCCTGGATCAGATCAACCAGCAGTACGTACTGACGGCACGGGCCAAGGGCCTGACCAAGGGCCGAGTGCTCTACGGCCACGTCTTCCGCAACGCCATGCTGATCGTCATCGCCGGCTTCCCGGCAACCCTGATCACCATGCTGTTCACCGGCTCCGTGCTGGTCGAGACCATCTTCACCCTCGACGGGCTCGGCCTGCTCGGCTTCGAGGCGATCTTCCAGCGCGACTACCCGATCGTCATGGGCACGCTTTACTTCTTCACCCTCTTCGGGCTGCTGCTCGGGATCGTCACCGACTTCGTCTACACCCTGGTCGATCCGCGCATCGACTTCGAAAGCCGGGAGACCTGAGCCATGGCCCTGTCTCCCCTCAACCGCCGCCGCCTGGATAACTTCAAGGCCAATCGCCGCGGCTACTGGTCTTTCTGGATCTTCCTGGTGCTGTTCCTGGGCAGTCTCTTCGCCGAGTTCGTCGCCAACGACGCGCCCTTCCTGGTGGTGCACAAGGGCGAGATCTACATGCCGGTCTTCGAATCCTATCCGGAGACCGCCTTCGGCGGCGACTTCCCGACCGAGGCGGACTACACCGATCCCTACGTCCAGGAGCTGATTAACCAGGACGGCTGGATGCTCTGGCCGCTGATCCCCTTCGACTACCGCACCGTCGCCTGGAACCTGCCGGAAGCCGCGCCCACACCGCCCTCGGCAGATCACTGGCTGGGCACCGACGATCAGGCCCGCGACGTCGTTGCCCGGGCGATCTACGGCTTCCGCATCTCGGTTCTGTTCGGCTTCGCTCTGACGATTATCTCGGCAATCGTCGGCGTGACCGCAGGGGCCGTGCAGGGCTTCTACGGCGGCTGGCTCGACCTCTTCGCCCAGCGCTTCATCGAGATCTGGACCAGCCTGCCGACGCTCTACATCATCCTGATCGTCGCCAGCGTGCTGGAACCCAACTTCTGGTGGCTGCTGGCGGTGCTGCTGCTGTTTTCCTGGACCGGCTTCGTGGGTGTGGTGCGCGCCGAGTTCCTGCGCGCCCGCAATCTCGACTTCACCAAAGCGGCCCGCGCGCTCGGCGTCTCCAACGCGATGATCATGTTCCGCCACGTCCTGCCCAACGCCATGGTGGCCACCCTGACCTTCATGCCCTTCACCCTGGCCGGCTCGGTCACCGTGCTGACCGCCCTGGATTTCCTCGGCGTCGGCCTGCCGCCCGGCTCCGCCTCGCTCGGCGAGCTGGTCGCCCAGGGAAAGGCCAACCTCCAGGCACCCTGGCTGGCTTTGTCCGGCTTCTTCGTCATCGCCATCCTCTTGAGCCTGCTGATCTTCATCGGCGAGGCGGTGCGCGACGCCTTCGATCCGCGCAAGCTCTTCTCCGGCCCCAAAGCCAAGGAGACCAGCGAACCGGTGGCCGTAGCGCCGCAAGGAGCCGCCGAATGAGCGAAACCCTGCTACAAGTCCGCAACCTCGGCACCGCTTTCGGCAGCCTCAAGGCGGTCGAGGGCGCCTGTTTCGAGCTGCGCCGCGGCGAGACCCTGGCCCTGGTCGGCGAGAGCGGATCCGGCAAGTCGGTGACCGCGCTGTCGATTCTGCAGCTGCTGCCCTACCCCTACGCCAGCCACGATCCGGAAAGTTCGGTGGTCTTCAAGGGCGAGGAGCTGATGGGCGCCCCCGACGCGGCCCTGCGCCGGGTGCGCGGCGACCAGATCTCGATGATCTTCCAGGAGCCGATGACCTCGCTCAATCCGCTGCACAACATCGAAAAGCAGATCGGCGAGACCTTGATCCTGCATAAGGGCCTGGGGCGGGATGCGGCACGCAAGCGCTGCCTGGAGCTGCTCCACCTGGTCGGCCTCAAGGACCCGGAGAAGCGGCTCGGCGCCTATCCCCACGAACTCTCCGGCGGGCAGCGGCAGCGGGTGATGATCGCCATGGCGCTCGCCAACGAGCCGGACATCCTGATCGCCGACGAGCCCACCACCGCGCTCGACGTCACCGTGCAGGCGCAGATCCTGAAACTGCTGCAGGACCTGCAGGCCGAGCTCGGTATGGCGATCCTGCTGATCACCCACGACCTCAACGTGGTGCGCAAGGTCGCCGACGACGTGGCGGTGATGACCGACGGCCGGATCGTCGAGCAGGGGCCGGTGAAGAAAATCTTCGATGCGCCCGAACACTCCTATACCCGCAAGCTGCTGGCCGCCGAGCCGAAGGGCGCGCCGGTGCGCGGCGCCGCCGATGCGCCCATCGTCATGCAGGGCGACGACATCAAGGTCCACTTCCCCATCAAGGCGGGCATCCTCAAGCGCACCGTCGACTATGTGAAGGCGGTGGACGGCATCGACGTCACCGTGCGCGCCGGCCACACCGTCGGCGTGGTCGGCGAGAGCGGATCGGGCAAGACCACGCTGGGCATGGCGCTGCTGCGCCTGGTCTCCAGCCAGGGAGCGATCCGCTTCGACGGCACGGATATCCAGGGCTGGAAATCGATGCAGCTGCGCCCGCTGCGCCGCCAGATGCAGGTGGTCTTTCAGGACCCCTACGGATCCCTCAGCCCGCGGCTTTCGGTTGGGCAGATCGTCGAGGAGGGCCTGAAGATCCACGAGCTGGCGAAAACCGCCAAGGAACGCGAGGCGCTGATCGTCGCCGCCCTGGAGGAGGTCGGCCTCGACCCAGAGACCCGGCACCGCTATCCGCACGAATTCTCCGGCGGACAGCGCCAGCGCATCGCCATCGCCCGGGTGATGGTGCTCAAACCCCGCTTCGTGGTGCTCGACGAACCGACCTCGGCGCTCGACATGTCGGTGCAGGCGCAGATCGTCGACCTGCTGCGCGACCTGCAGCGCCGCCACGAGCTCGCCTATCTGTTCATCAGCCACGATCTCAAGGTGGTTCGGGCCATGGCCGACGAGGTCATCGTGATGAAGGACGGCGTGGTGGTCGAGCAGGGCAACAGCGCGACGATCTTCGACTCGCCGCGCGAGCCCTACACCCAGGCCCTGATGAAAGCGGCCTTCGACCTGGAGGCGGTGGACAGCGGCGTGGTCTCGACGTAAGACCCGGGCTCATGAAAACTCTGCTGTTCAAATCCGACATCGAACGCGGCGGGCTCTGGCTCGACGCCTTCGCCGATCAGGCTCCCGATCTGAAGGTCGAGGTCTGGCCCTACGAGGGCGACCCGGCCGCCATCGACTACGCCCTGGTCTGGGCCCCGCCGGCCGGCGAGCTCAAGGGCTATCCCAATCTCAAGGTGATCTTTTCGGTCGGCGCCGGGATCGACCACCTGAAGAAGGATCCCGAGCTCCCCGCGCTGCCGGTGGTCCGCATGGTTGAGCCCGGCCTGACCGCCGGCATGAGCGAATACGTGGTCTGGGCGGTGCTGCACCACCACCGCTTCCTGCTCGACTATGCCGCGCAGCAGCGCGAGGGCCGCTGGGAGGAGATCAACCAGATCGCCGCCCGTCGCCGTCGCGTCGGCATTCTCGGCCTGGGCCATCTGGGGCAGGACGCCGCCGAAAAACTTGCGGTCTTCGGCTTCCAGCTCTCCGGCTGGAGCCGCAGCGAAAAGGATGTCCCCGGCGTGCGCTGCCATCACGGCGAGAAGGGCCTGAACGACTTCCTGGCCGAGACCGAGATCCTGGTCGCCCTGCTGCCCTGGACGCCGGAGACCGACGGCATCCTGAACGCCGAAACGCTGGGACAGCTTCCGAAAGGCGCCGCGGTAATCAATGCCGGGCGCGGCGGCCTGCAGATCGAAGAGGATCTCTTGGCAGCACTCGATTCGGGTCAGCTTTCCGGCGCGACGCTCGATGTCTTCCGCGAGGAGCCGCTGCCCGCCGACAGCCGCTTCTACAACCACCCCCGCGTGGTGGTCACCCCCCACATCGCCAGCATGACCATTCCGGAAACCGCGGTCGCCGCGGTGCTGGAGCAGATCCGCCGCTTCGAGGCGGGAGAAGCGCTGCAACACACCGTGGATTTCGAGCGGGGCTACTGAACGCCGCTACTTGACGGTGATGACCGTGCAGCTGGCGAGCGAGTTGACCTTGAAGGACACGCTGCCGAGGAAGACCCCCTCGATGTCGCCCATCCCGCGCCGCCCGAGGACGATGCAGTCGGCTTTCTTGAGCTCGGCGAACTCGACGATGCAGCGCGCCGGATTGCCGGAGCGCACCTCGGTCTGCACGCCGCGCAGGCCCTCCGCCTCGGCAGCTTCCTTGGCCCGGTCGATCACCGATTCGGTGTATTCGTCGAGAACGTACTGCGGTTCGCCGCTCAAGTGCTCGAGCTCGATGTAGCGCTTCACCTCGGCGGTCATCTTCAGTTCTTTGGCGACGGTCAGCAAGGTCAGCTTGCCACCGAACTTGGCCGCCAGGGCAGCCGCCGAAGCCGCGGCCCGGGCGGCATGCTCGGAGCCGTCGACCGCGCAGACGATGTTCTTGAACATGGCCTCCCCCTCTTCTTCTTGTCGGGTCAGCCTAGCACGAAAGCGCCGCTGCGCAGATTGCGCTATGGCGGCGCTTTCTTGGCTATCGGCGGCAGCGCGCCTCGATCGCCGCAAAGGCGGCCCGCAGGCTCATTGCCTCGCCGCCGACCGGCCGCCCGGGCCGGGCGGCGTTGTTCCAGGCCATCAGATCGATATGCGCCCAGGCTACCTCCTCGGGCACGAATTCCTGCAGGAACAGCGCCGCGGTGATAGCCCCGGCGAAGCCGCCGCTGGAGACGTTGTTGATGTCGGCCAGCTTGCTGTTGAGCAGCTGCCGGTAGGGGCGATGCAGCGGCAGGCGCCACAAGGGATCGCCCTCGGCCACGCCGCTGGAAAGCAGCTCCTCGGCCAGGGCGTCGCTGTTGCTGAACAGGGCCGGCAGTTCCGGGCCCAAGGCGACCCGCGCGGCGCCGGTCAGGGTGGCGAAGTCGAGCAGCATGTCCGGCTTCTCCGTTACCGCCTCGGCAAGGGCGTCGCAGAGCACGATGCGGCCTTCCGCGTCGGTGTTTCCCACCTCGACGCTCACCCCTTTGCGCGTGGCGATCACGTCGCCGGGGCGGTAGGAATCGCCGGAGACGGAATTCTCCACCGCCGGAACCAGCACCCGCAGCCGCAGCGGCAGCTTGGACGCCATGATCCACTGCGCCAGCCCCAGGGCGTGGGCCGCTCCGCCCATGTCCTTTTTCATCAGCAGCATGCCCGAGGCGGGCTTGAGATCGAGACCGCCGGTGTCGAAGCACACGCCCTTGCCGACCAGGGTGATCTTCGGCCCCTTGGCGCCGCCCGGACCCTGCCAGCGCAGGTCGATCAGCCGCGGCTCCTGCGCTGCGGCGCGGCCGACCGCATGGATCGCCGGATAGTTCTTCTTCAGCAGCTGTTCGCCGCGGGTGACGGCGCACTTGCCGCCGAACCGCCGGGCGATGCCGCGCGCCGCCTCCGCCAGCTCGGCCGGACCCATGTCGTTGGCCGGCGTGTTGACCAGGTCGCGCACCATCGTCACCGACTCCGCGGCCGCCGTCGCCGCCTGCCTGTCGGCGTTCTTCGGCCAGATCAGGCGCGGCAGTCCCTCGCGCGGCGCGCGATAGCGGGCGAAGTCGTAGCAGCCGATCGCCCAGCCAAGAGCCGCCGCGCCGGCAGCCTTTGCGTCGGGCTCGGGATCGAGGCGGTAGCTGCCGGCCGGCAGCTTCTCGGCCAGGCCGGCATAGGACCAGCTGTCTTCCAGGCTCTCGACGCCAGCCAGCACCCTGGCGGGCCCGCCGTCGCCGTCGAGCAGGAAGGCGAACTGCCCGGCCTTGGCACGAAATCCGGTCAGGCCCAGCCATTGCCGGACGGACTCTCCCTGGCGCTTGCGCCAGGCCTCGAAATCGCCCTGCGCGACGGGCTCCAGGGGAATGGCGTTCTTGGCCCGCGCGGCCAGGCAGCCGGTCGCGCGCTCACTCGATTCTGCTGTCATCTTCTCCACCGGTCCTCGTGCGATTGCGATTTCTACTTGCCGTCATCTTAGCTAGAGCTACAGCTAAGCCACGCAGCGCCGGAGTTCAAAGCATGTCGGAATTTTTCATCGTTCTGGGCAACAAAAACTACTCTTCCTGGTCGCTGCGCGGCTGGCTGGTTCTGGCCGCCTGCGGCGTCGACTTCGGCGAGGAGGTCATTCCCCTCGACCGGCCGGAGACCAAGGCGCGGTTGCGCGCCGCCTCGCCCACCGCGCGGGTCCCGAGCCTGCGCCACGGCGCGCTGACGATCCCGGATTCCCTGGCGATCGCCGAGTACCTGGCCGAGCGCTTCCCCGGGGCCGGCCTCTGGCCCGAGGATCCGGCGGCCCGCGCCAAGGCCCGCGCGGCGGTCTGCGAGATGCACTCCGGTTTCACCGTCCTGCGCGCCGAGCTGCCGATGGCGATCCGCGAGTCCTTTCCCGGCAGGTCTTTCAGCGCAGCGGCCAAAGCCGACATCGCGCGGGTGATCGAAATCTGGGAGACCTGCCGGGCGGCGCCGGAAGCCGCCGGCGGCCCTTTCCTGTTCAGCCGCTTCGGCATCGCCGACGCCTTCTACGCACCGGTGGTGACCCGCTTCCGCACCTACGGCATCGCCCTGCCCGCGGCGGCCGAGGCCTACGCCGAGGCGGTGCTCGCCTGGCCGGATCTCAAGCGTTGGAGCGCCGCCGCGGCGGAGGAGCCCTGGACGCTCGAAAACCCCTGAAGCCGGCGGCCTACTGCGCCTCTTCCTGGCCTTCTGCGCCGGTCGCAGGATTCGGCTCGGCGCCGCTGGTTTCCTGGTCCTCGTCGTCGAAGAGGGTGATGCCGCGCTCCACGTAGTACCGCGCCGCGCCGGGATGCAGCGGCACGCCGAGACCGTTGAAGGCGGTGTTGAGCTCGATCTGCTTGCCCTTGGGGTGGCCGCCGTCGAGCAGCACCCTGGTGTTGGCGTGCCACAGCGCCCGCGTCACCTCGTAGATCGTGGCCTCGGGCACTGCCGTCGAGGTCATCAGCTGGGCGCCGACCGAAAGGGTCGGCGTGGCCGGGACATTGCTGTAGGTGCCAGCGGAGACGACGTCGCGCGCGAAGAAGGGATACTTCGCGCGCAGCGCCTCGATCTCCGGGCCGGCCAGGGGCAGCAGGGTGATCGCAACGTCCTGCGCGAGGCTGGAAATCGCGTTGGTCGGCGTCCCGGCGACGAAGAAGAAGGCGTCGAGCCTGTCCTCGCGCATCAGGGCGATGGCCTCGCCGGCGGTGACGGAGACGTCCTCGATATCCTCCGGGGTCAGGCCGAAGGCCTCCAGCACCAAGGTGGCGTCGACCCGGGTACCGGAGCCGGCCTGATCGAGCGAGACCCGCTTGCCGCGCAGGTCGGGTACGCTGTCGATCCGCGCATCGCGGCGTACCACCAGCTGGATCACCTCCGGGTAGAGATTGGCGATCGAGCGCAGGTTGTCGAAGGGCGGCGCGCCCTCGAACACGCCCTCGCCGGTGTAGGCCCAGTAGGCCACGTCGGCCTGTACCAGCGCAGCCTCCAAGCGGCCTTCGGAGAGGCCGCGCACATTGGCGACCGAACCGTTGGTCGACTGCACCACGGCGATCAGCCCGGGCACGCCACAGCTGCCGCCATCGTCGCAGGGGCGGCTGCCCGGCGGATTGCTGATCGCGCTGGCGAGGATGCTGCCGATCGGATAGTAGGTGCCCGCCGTCGAGCCGGTGCCGATACGAAAGAAGAAGGGCTCCGCATCCTGCGCCAAGGCCGAATCCTGGACCGCCCAGGCCGCCCCCGAAAGGAGGGAGGCCAGCAAAACCAGGGATCGCAGCATTCGCATCGGCGCAGCCTTCCAGCAGTCCGCAGGTCTTAGACCCGCCATCCTACTCTTGGAACACAGGTTTAAGGCAAGGGCATGACCTGTATTACGCAAACCGGAGGGTACCGCGTTTACCGGGCCCTGCCGAAAACCTTGAGCAGGAAGGCATAGACCAGAGCCACCTCCCGCAGCTTCTCGAAGCGTCCGGCGGAGCCGCCGTGACCGGCTTCCATATAGGTCTTGAGCAGCAGCAGCTTGTCGCCGGTCTTGCGCGCGCGCAGCCGCGCCACCCACTTCGCCGGCTCCCAGTAAGTGACCCGGGGATCGGTCAGGCCGCCGGTCGCGAGGATGTTGGGGTAGGCCTTGGCGGCGACGTTGTCGTAGGGACTGTAGGAGGCGATGTAGTCGTAGGCCTCCGCCGACTCGATGGGATTGCCCCACTCCGGCCACTCCGGCGGCGTCAGCGGCAGATCCTTGTCGCTCATCGTGGTCAGCACATCGACGAAGGGCACCTCGGCGACCGCCGCCTTGAACAGCTCCGGCCGCAGGTTGACCGCTGCGCCGACCAGCATACCGCCGGCGCTGCCGCCGTGGATGGCGATCTCTCCGGCGCGGGTGTAACCGGCTTCGATCAGGTGCTCGGCGGCGGCGATGAAGTCGAAGAAGGTATTCTTCTTCTCCATCAACTTGCCATGGCGATACCAGGCGAAGCCCTTGTCCATGCCGCCGCGGATATGCGCGATGGCGTAGACGAAGCCGCGGTCGACCAGGCTGAGGCGGCTGGTCGAGAAGGCCGCCGGGACGGTCATGCCGTAGGAGCCGTAGCCGTAGAGCAACAGCGGCGCCGAACCGTCGAGCGGCGTATCCCTGTGGTACAGCAGGGAGACCGGAACCTCTTCGCCGTCGGGGCTCTTTGCCATCAGCCGCTCGGCCCGGTAGTCCTCCGGATCGTGGCCGCTGGGCACGACCTGCTGTTTCAGCAGCTTTCTGGCGCGGCTGTCCATGTCGTAGTCGAAGGTCTGCGCCGGGGTGGTCAAGGAGGAATAGACGAAACGCAGGGTCGTGGCGTCGTACTCGTAGCCGGGAATCACGCCGAGGCTGTAGGCCGCCTCCTCGAAGGCGACGAGGTGGCTCTCGCCGCTCTCCAGGTCCTCGACCGCGAGGCGCGGCAGACCCTCGACCCGTTCCAGGCGCACCAGGTGGCGTTTGAACACCAGCAGGGAGACGATCAGCCGCCCCGCCCGGTGCGGCACCAGATCGCGCCAGTTGTTCCGCTCCGGCGCCTCGACCGGGGCCTCGACGACCTTGAAATCCTCGGCTCCCTCGGCGTTGGTCAGGATCAGCAGGCGCGCGCCGTGATGCAGCACAGAGTATTCGACGTCGCGCTCGCGCGCCGCGACCAGCCGCGCCGCGCCGGCGGGGTCCCCGGCCTCGACCAGCCAGGCCTCCAAGGTGGTATGGTCGTGCGCCAGGATGACGACGAAGCGGCCGCTCTCGGTCTTGTCGAGCCCGACGAAGAAGCCGGGATCCTTCTCCTCGTAGACCAGATCGTCCTGCGCGGGGTCCTCGCCGAGGCGGTGACGATAGACCCGCCAGGGGCGGTGATTGTCGTCAAGGACGGTGTAGTAGAGCGTCCTGCCGTCGTTGCCCCACACAAGATTACCGTCGGTGTTCTCCAGCCGCTCCGGCAGGACTTCTCCGCTCTCGAGCTCACGGATCTCCGCGGTGAAGTATTCCGAGCCCTTGACGTCGGCGGCAGTGACCAGGCGGGCGTGATCGGGACTGTGCTCGGCGCTCGCCAGCTTGAAATAAGCCTCTCCCTTGGCCGCGGCGTTGGCGTCGTAGAGCACCTGCTCCTCGCCCCCACCCTCCGCGCCGCCGTCGCGCGGCCGGCGGCAGATCACCGGATGCTCGCCCCCGGTTTCGTAGCGCTGGTAGTAGGCCCAGGGGCCGTCCGGCGCCGGGACGCTGGAATCGTCCTGTTTGATGCGCCCCTTCAGCTCCGCGAAGAGACTCTCCTGCAGGGCCTCGGTATCGGCCAGGGCGGCGGCGGTGTAGGCGTTCTCGGCTTCCAGATAGGCGCGGATGTCCGGCTTCAGCACCTCCGGCCTGCGCATCACCTCCTGCCAGTTATCGTCCTTCAGCCAGGCATAGGGATCCTGGCGCTCCCGGCCATGCAGGCCGAGGGTTACAGGGCGTTTCTCGGCAAGCGGCGGCAAGGGACTGTCGGCGGACATGAAAACTCCGGAAGGTTCGATCTGGCACTGGCAGATGGGGTGGCGCGGCGCGGACCGCAATCGGCGCACCGCAAGAAGGCCGCAGGATAGTCTTTCGGTCCGGTCCGGTGAAAGCGCCGAAGCCGCCCATAAGGCGGCGGTCACGGATCGTTTTCGCGGCGAATCGCGGATAGACTTTCCAGCCTGGGTTTAGGGGGGATCGGCAACCGCATGAACGACAAGCTGGAGCGCGCGCTTCTCGTCTACCTCGGCGTCCTGATCGCCGCCGGGTTGGCCGTGCGCTTCGCCTCGCTGCCCTTCCAGGGCATGCAGATCGACGACGTCTTCACGCAGCTGATTCTTCAACCGCCGGTCAGCTTCGCCTCGCTGGTCACCGATCGGGCGATCGAACGCGAAACCTTGCCGCCCCTTTACTTCTTTCTTGCCGCCGGCTGGCAGGCGCTCTTCGGCGCCGGCGAGACGACGCTGCGCGCGCTCAACGCCGCGGTCGGCGTGCTGGCCTTGCTGGCAGGCTGGCTGCTGGGCCGCCACTTGCTGCAACCGCGTCCGCTGCTGCTCTTCCTGGCCCTGCTGGCCTGTTCCTACGGTGCCATCTACACCGGCTACAAGGCGCGGCCCTACGCGCTGCTGCTGCTGTTCGGCACCCTGCTGACCTTCGGCTATATCGGGGTTTCCCGGAAGTTCCGCGACAGCGGCGCACTGGAGTGGACGCCGCTGCTCGGGCTCGCCGCCTGGGGCGTGCTGGCGGCCTACAGCCACTACCTCGGCCTGATCTTCGCTGGCGCCGTCTTCGCCCTGCTGGCCTTGCAGGCGCTGCAGCAGAGAGAGCTTACAAGCCTTAGCCGCACGCTCGGCGCAGGGCTGTTGACCCTGCTGCTGTTCGTGCCCTGGCTGGCCTACCAGCTGCCCAGGCAGCTCGCCCTGCTCGGCGAGCTCGACTACTTCTGGTTCCCGGACAGCTTCGCCGAGTACGTCTTTCAGCTGCACGTCTATCTTCGCTACCTCAGCGGCGACATCTTCCTGAGCCTCGCGCTCTTCGCGGTCTTCCTGCTGCCGCTGCCCTTCTGCCTGCGCAGAGCGCGGCTGTGGGAGTTTCGGGGCAATCTCACGCCGCTGGCCCAGAGCGTTGCCCTGATCGCGATGACCCTGGCGCTGACGATTCCGCTCAACCTGATCGCCCCCTTCAGCCTCGCGCGCTATTTCATCGTTCTCCTGCCCTGCCTTTACCTTGGCATGGCGCTGTCCTTCGATCTGCTGATTCGCCTGGCGCCCCGCGGCTTGTGGCGCGGCGGCGCCCTGTTGCTGACCGCCGCCTGCGTCTCCTCCCTGCTGATCGCGCTGCCGCCGCTGTTCCGCGACACCCCGGACGAGGTCCGCGCAGCGGCCGTCTTCGTGACCGGAGAGCTTGGCTGCGAGAAAGGCGTGCTGCCGGTCTTCCAGCCGCGCGCCTGGAGCGACGGCTTGACCGCCTACCGTTACTACCTGGAGCCCCTGGGCACAGCCCGGGTCGAGAGCGTCGAGACGGCGAACGGCGATCTCGCCTTTCCCGCGGGCCGCGATCCCGACTGCCGCCTGCTGCTGTGGATCCATAAATATTACTACACGGTGATGGGCGAGAAGGCGGCGCGTCTCGGGCCCGATCTCGGCATCGAGATCGACCCGGAAAGCTTCCAGGCCGCGCCACCGGTCATGACCAAGATCATCGGGTCTCAGGCGATCTACTACCGGGCCGCGGAGTAACGCCGACGGCCAGACTTCTTTCCCCCCGCAAATGGCACTAGGGTCGCGGGGTCACTTTCGCAGGGAGTTTCGCTAAGCAGATGGACGCGCATCTCATCCTCGACCGGGTTTTCGCCCAAGACTACAGCGACGCCCGGCGGCGCTTCGCCGAGGCCGTCGAGGCGCGCGGCGGCGCGATCAAGAGCTATCTCAATCCCAACCGGGGACCCGAAGGCGAGGAGCTGGCGACCGACACCGCCTGGTTCGGCCCCCAGGACGCCGAGGCGGTGCTGGTGCAGATCTCCGCCACCCACGGCGTCGAGGGCTTCTGCGGCTCCGGCGCCCAGGTGGACTGGCTGCTGCACGGCCAGGACTGGCCGCTGCCCGAGGGGGTGGCGGTGCTGATGATCCACGCCATCAACCCCCACGGCTTCGCCTGGATCCGCCGCTGCACCGAGGAGGGCTGCGACCTCAACCGCAACTACATCGATTTCGACCAGCCTCTGCCGGAGAATCCCGGTTACGAGGAATTGAAGGACGACCTGATCCCGCCGGCATTGGAGGGCCCTGAGTTCGAGGCCGCCGAGGCGCGCCTTGCCGCCTACCGCGAAAAGCACGGCGCCGACGCCTTCAAGATCGCCTGGGGCGGCGGCCAGTACAAAGATTCCTACGGCGCCTTCTACGGCGGCGAGGGGCCGACCTGGGCGCGACGCACCCTGGAGGCCATCGTCGCCGACACCGATCTGGCCAGCCGCAAGCGCGTCGCCATCGTCGACTATCACACCGGCCTCGGCCCCTTCGGCTACGGCGAGCTGATCTCGGCCCATACCGTCGGCTCCGAGAACGTCGAGCGGGCCAAGCGCTGGTACGGCCTTTCGGTCACCCAGCCGGACCTCGGCACCTCGGCCTCGGTGCCCAAGACCGGGCTCGGCGAGCTCGGCTGGGAACGGATGCTCGGCGACAAGGTCAGCTGCATCGCCATCGAGTACGGCACCTTCACCACGGAGGAAGGCCGCATCGCGCTGCGCGCCGATCACTGGCTGCACAAGCACCGCAACCTCGACTGGAGCAGCGCCGAGACGCGCACCATCAAGGCGCGGCTAAAGCGCCACTTCTATCCGGAGACGCCGGACTGGCAGGAGATGGTGCTGCTGCGCAGCCGCATGGTGGTGCGCCAGGGCCTGGAAGCCCTGGCCGGTGAAGTCTGACCCCGGCGGTAAGACGATGACAAGCTGGCTGCAGCGGCACGGGTTTCTCCTCGGCCTCGGCCTGCTGATCCTGGCCGGACTGGGGCTGCGCTACCTGCCGCTGCCGGTCAGCGGCCTGTCGATCGACGATATCTTCACCCTGGTGATCCTCAAGCCGCCGGTCAGCTTCGACTCCCTGGTGCTCGACCGGGCGATCCGGGTCGAGGCCAATCCGCCGCTATACTATCTGCTGGCGGCCGGCTGGCAGGCGCTGTTCGGCGACGATCCCGCCGTCCTCAAGGCGCTCGGCACGAGCATCGGCGCGCTGGCCCTGCTCGCCGCCTGGCTGCTTGGACGCAAGGTCTTCCCGCCGCGCGTCCTGGCGATGCAGATCGCCCTGCTCGCCGTCTCCTACGGCGCCATCGCCACGGGGCTGGAGGCGCGTCCCTATTCCCTGCTGCTGCTGTTCGGCACGATTCAGACCTGCCTCTACTTCAAGGCGGAGCGGCGGCTGCGCACAAAAGGCAAGCTGGCCAACCGCCGTCTCCTGGCAATCGCCCTGGTCGGTGCGCTCGCCGCCTATGCCCACTACTTCGGGCTGATCTTCACCGGCGCGGTCTTCGCCCTGCTGCTGCTGCAGGCCTGGCGCCGCTTTGACATGGCGCTGCAGGTGATCGGCTTCGGCCTGCTGACCCTGCTGTTTTTCCTGCCCTGGCTGATCCACGAACTGCCGCGCCAGCAGGAGGTCATGGCCGAGCTCTCGCTGTTCTGGTTTCCGGATACGCCCGAGGAGGTCTTCCGCCAGTTCGTCCACTTCACCGCCTATCTCGGCGGCGGCGCGCTGACCACCCTGATCCTCTTTCTCGCCTTCCTGGCGATGCTCGCGATCAACCTGCGAAGACTTCGGGAGCCCGAGGCCCTGCCCTTCGCGCGGGTCGTCCTGCACTGCGGCGCGCTCGTGGCGATCACCTGCGTCATCGCCCTCGTGCTCAATATCTTCGCGCCGATGAGCTTCGCGCGCTACTTCCTGGTGCTGCTGCCGGCGCTCTATCTCGGCGTCGCCGCGGCCTTCGAGCTCTGGCTGCAGTACGCCGAGTCCAAGGGCTGGCAACTGCTCGGCCCGCTGCCGGTGCTGCTGCTGACCGCCATGCTGCTCTATCCGGCGCCGATCCTGCTGCGCGACAGCCCGGACCACTGGGGCGATGCCGTGGACTTCGCCTACCAGGAGCTGCACTGCCGCCAGGGCGCCATGCCGATCTACCAGCCCACCGGCTTTCCCGACGGCCTGGTCGCCTTCGACTACTACCTCGATCCCCTGGGCGAGGAGCTCTACGCCGACACCATCGAGCGGCCCGACCGCAGCCTGGCGCCGCTGGAGACCGCCGACCCCGACTGCCGTCTGGTGGCCTGGGTGCACGACAGCTATTTCCGGGATTCCGACATCGCCGCGCGGCTGCAGCGCGACTTCGGCATGGCCCTGGACCCGGAGACCCACGAAGCCGCGCCGCCCTACCGGACCAAGGCCTTCGGCCCGAATATTCTGTTCTATCGCCCGTGAAGGCTTAAACCTCGTCCTCCACCTCTTTCGGCGGTCGGTAGAGGTGGTCATGCTTGGGCATGTGGGAGTGGAAGACCAGCAGCTTGCGGCCGAGGAAGTTCCAGCCGAAGACGAAGGGCACGGCGCCGATCTTGGCGGCCAGCGGCGGGATCGGCAGGGTTTCCAGCAGCAGCCAGACGAAGAAGACGTTGAGCGCCGCGCCGACCCCGGCGACGACGAAGAGGCGCAGCACCTCCTCCGAGCGGCGGTAGCGGGCGCGCACGAAGACGAAGCGGTAGCAGAGCGCGTAGTTGACCAGGGTGGCGACCACGAAGCTCGCCCCGGCAGAGAACAGCACCGGCAGGCCCGCCTCGGTCATGGCGACGAAGCTGGCGATGTCGACCACGAAGGCGATGCCGCCGACGAAGCAATAGCGGATCAGCTGTTCGGCGAAGCTGCCGTAGCGCTCGACCAGCGGCTGCAGCGGCGCCAGCGGCGTGCCCTCCAGCGTCACCTTCATCGGTGCCAGACCTGCAGCTGCTCCTCCGCCCGCTGGCTGCCCTGGCGGTAGTCGCCACGCGACAGCAGCTTCTCGATCCAGCAATAGAAGATGATGAAGAGATAGCGCGAGCCCATCTCGCGGATACGGAACTTGGAGACCCCCTCGGCCCGGTTGCGCCAGGTGTTGGGCACCACGGAATAGCTGTAGCCGCGCACCACGGCCTTCAGCGGCAGCTCCACCGTCAGGTTGAAGTGGCGGGCGAGCAGCGGCTGCACCCCGGCCACGACCTCCCGCCGGTAGAGCTTGAAGGCGTTGGTCATATCGTTGACCGGTACGGCGAAGAGCGTGCGGATGAAGAGATTGCCGAGGCGATTGAGAATCAGCTTCGGCAGCGGGTAGTCGATCACCTTGCCGCCGCGCGAGAAGCGGGTGCCGAAGACGCAGTCGAAGCCCTTCTCGAACTCCCGGTAGAAGGCGACCAGGTCCTCGGGCCGGTCGGAGCCGTCGGCCATGACGATCGCCACGGCCTCGCCCTCGAAAGCCGCGAGGCCGCGCCGCACCGCGAAACCGAAGCCGTTGGGCGGCGGGTTGCGGATCCAGCGCAGGCTGGGGATCTCGCCGCTCAGCTCGTCGAGGATCGCCTCGGTGCGGTCGCTGCAGTTGTCGGCGACCACCAGAATCTCGTGGTCGATCTTCTCGGCGTTCAGCGCCTGGGCGATCTCGCGCACCGTGCCGGCGATGTGGCCTTCCTCGTCGTGCGCGGGAATCAGCACCGACAGCCGGCCCTCGACGCCGGCGGCCACCCACTCGGCCAAGGACTGCACCTGGATCGTCACGCGCCTTCCCCTATGCGGCCCATGGCGGGTCTATACCCGCGCCAGGGAGACCTCATGGATTTCCTCCATGATGGCCGGAACATCATAGCGCATCTTCCAGTCCGGGTAGTGCGACTGGAAGCGCGAGATATCGGAGATCCACCAGATATGGTCGCCGATCCGATTGTCCTCGGCGTAGCTCCAGCGCAGCGGCCGTCCGGTCAGCTTTTCGCAGATCGCGATGGCTTCCAGCATCGAGCAGTTGGAGAAGCGCCCGCCGCCGATGTTGTAGACCTCCGCCGCGCGCGGCGCCTGGAAGACCTGCCAGAAGGCTTCGATCAGGTCGTGGGCGTGGATGTTGTCGCGCACCTGCTTGCCCTTGTAGCCGAACACCGTATAGGGCCGGTCTTCCACGGCGCACTTGACCAGATAGGCGAGAAAACCGTGCAGCTCGGCGGCGGCATGGGCCGGGCCGGTCAGGCAGCCGCCGCGGAAACAGGCGGTCTTCAGCCCGAAGTAGCGGCCGTATTCCTGGGTCATGATGTCGGCGGCGACCTTGGAGGCACCGAAGACGCTATGCAGGGTGCCGTCGATCGACATCGACTCGTCGATGCCGCGTTCGGCGTAGGGGTGATCGCCGGTCAGCTCCCAGCGGGTCTCCAGCTCGCTCAGCGGCAGCCCATTCGGCCGGTCGCCATAGACCTTGTTGGTGCTGAGAAAGATGAAGGGCGCCTCGGGTGCATGGTCGCGCAGCGCCTGTAGCAGGTTCAGGGTGCCGTTGGCGTTGACCGTGAAGTCGGTAATCGGCTCGCGCGCCGCCCAGTCGTGGGAGGGTTGGGCGGCGGCGTGGATCACCACGGCGATCTCCTTGCCGTGCTCGGCGAAGAGGGCGTCGATGCCCGCGCGGTCGCGGATATCCAGCGCGACATGGCGGTAGTTGGGGACTTGCCTGGCAATCGCAGCGTGGCGCCAGGCGGTGCTGCCTTCCGGGCCGAAGAAGTAGGCGCGCATGTCGTTGTCGATGCCGATCACGTCGAGGCCCTGGCGCGCGAAATGCAGCGCCGCCTCGCCGCCGATCAGGCCGCCGGACCCGGTGATCAGGGCAATCGCCATCTAGCGGGTCTCCCTGCCGTAGAGCGGCTGCAGCAGGCTGCGGTTGCCCTCGAACCAGTCGAAGATCTCGCCGAGCAGTTCCGCAAAGGACCGCTTCGGCGCCCAGCCGGTCGCCGCCGTCACCCGGGCATTGTCGGTGACGTAGTAGGGAATGTCGTAGGCGCCGGTCTCCGGCTTCGAGCCGATCGCGATCTCGCGTCCGCTGCGCTCCCGGCAGAGCGCCGTCAGCTCGCGCAGGGAGACGCTGACTTCGTGCCCGCCGCCGGCATTGAAGGTCTGCCCGGACAGCGCTTCGAGGTTTTCGATCTGATAGAGCAGCAGTTCGATCAGATCGGCGATGTGCAGGACGTCACGCACCTGCAGACCTTGCCCGCCGAAGCCTGTGTACCTGAGCTCGCCGCCAAAGAGGTGCCGCGCCACCCAGTAGGTGATGAAACCCTGATCGACCTTGCCCATCTGCCAGGGCCCGGCGAGCACGCCGCAGCGGTCGATCACGCAGTTGAGACCGTAGGTCGCGGCATACTCGGTCAGCAGATGCTCCGAGCAGAGCTTGGTCGCGCCGTAGAGGGTACGCACCCCGGCGAGCGGAAAGTCCTCGGCGATGCCGGCCCGCGACCAGCCGGTGCCGCTGGCCTCGGCGGGAATGTCCAGGCGCGCGCCCTCCTCGGCCAGGGGCAGACCGCAGAGCGGCGCCACGGGATAGATCCGGCTGCTGGAGAGGAAGATCACCCCGGCTTTGGACCGGCGTGCCGCCTCCAGGCAGTTGATCGTGCCGGTCAGGTTGGTGTGCAGCAGATAGGCCGGGCTGCCGCCGTAGCCGGCCTGGACCGAGGGCTCGGCGGAGCACTCCAGCAGCAGGTCGAAGCCGCCGGCCTCGGCGATGTCGTCGGGGCTGCGGATGTCGCCGTGCAGGAAGGCCACGCCGGCGTCCTTGAGCAGCGGCAGGGTGAACTCGCTGCCACGCCGCTTCAGGTTGTCCAGGGCGGTCAGCTCCGCCTCCGGAATCGCCGCCTTGAGGGACCGGCAGACGTTGGAGCCGACAAAACCCGCTCCGCCGGTGACCAGAATCCGCATGCCTGACGACCCCCCTTTCTGCACGTGGCCGAAATATATAGGCCTGCCCTAACAAAACCAAACGTTGAAAAGCCCTTAGCCCACTTCGCCGGCGATGCGGGTTGCGGAGAGGCCCAGGTTCCGCTTCAGTGAGAAGAGAAAACCTCGAAGGCTCCGCCCGCGAAGTCCTACCAGCTTCACGCCCCAAGCAGAGAGAACGAAATGTCCGCAATTGCTTCAGCGCCCGCCAGCGCCCTTAAAGACGACCTTGAGATCTTCGAGCTGCCGCTGGTCGAGGCGACTCCGGAAAGCCTCGAGGGCTATGGCCTCCTGGTCGAGGATCCCAAGACCTTCGATGTCGAGATCCGCACCTGGCCCCAGCCCGGCTGGCGCCCGCTCGACCCCGGCACCGGCGACGAGGCCGGCACCACCGAGGGAAGCTTCGAGTTCTGGTGGCAGGGCGAGGTGCTCTACGGCCGCAATCACGCGGTCGACGACCAGTACCTGCTCGGCTGGAGCAAGCCGCCGGAGCAGGCCTCGGAGACCACCGCAACTCCGGAGCGCGACCGGGTGCTGCTGTGGCACACCAACTACCACCCCGACGGCGGCCAGCTGTTCTTTCCCGAGGACGGCAAGCCCTTCGTCGCGCCGCTGGCGCTGCCCGGCGACGACGTCAAGCCGGAGGACTTCACCGCCTTCTACTTCGACGGTTCCAAGGGCCTCTACATCCACCCGGACATCTGGCACGAGGCGGTCTTTCCTCTGACCGAGCGGGCCAGCTTCTACGACCGCCAGGGCAAGGTGCATGCCCGCATCTCCTGCAACCTGGCCAAGGAGTTCGGCTGTTACCTGGGCGTGCCGCTGCGCAGGCCGTGAGCATCGGCCAGAAGGCCCTTAGGCTCTACCGCCTGCGGCGGCTGCAGAAGCTGATCGCGCCGCTCGACGTCGCCGGGGTGCTGCTCGCCGACCCGGTCAACATCCGCTACGCCACCGGGGTGCGCAACATGCAGCCCTGGGCGCTGCACTCGACCTTTCGTCTCGCTTTCGTCCCGACGGAGGGCGAGGCCGTCTGCTTCGAGTACGCCGGCTCGGAACACCTCGCCGCCGGCCTGGAGACGGTCAAGGAGGTGCGCAAGGCAACCGCGTTGTTCCGCTCCGCCTATCCCTCTCTGGGGCGGCAGAAGGATGTCCGCCTGGCCGCCTGGGCGCGGGAGATCGCCGATCTGGTCCGGGCGCACGGCAGCAGCCGCCTCGCCATCGACCGCCATCTCGACCACTTCTCCGCCGTGCACCTGGAGGACGAGGGGCTACAGCTGGTCGGCGCGCAGCCGGCCCTGTCCAAGGCGCAGTCGGTGAAGTCGGCCGAGGAGATCGCCTGCATCCGCGAGTCCGTGGCGGCGGCCGAGGAGGGCCTGCGCCGCCTGCGCGACGCGATCGAGCCGGGGCGCACGGAGATTTCCCTCTGGGCGATCCTCGAGGGCGCCAACGCCGAGCTCGGCGGCGAATACCTGGACACCCGCCTGCTGTCTTCCGGCCCGCGCACCAACCCTTGGTATCAGGAGGCTTCGGAACGCCGGATCGAGGCCGGCGATCTGGTCGCCATCGACACCGACATGATCGGGCCGCACGGTTACGATGCCGACTTGAGCCGCTCCTTCCTCTGCGGCAAGAAGGCGAGCGCGCAGCAGCGCGACCTCTACCGCACCGCCTGGGAGCAGCTGCAGCACAACCTCGCCCTGATCCGCCCCGGCGCCGAGTTCCGCGACCTCTCGCAAGCCTCCTTCATCCTGCCGGAGCGCTACCGGGCGCAGGAAATGGCAATGGTCTGGCACGGCGTCGGGCTCTACGGCCAGTGGCCGACCATCGTCGCCAAGCGCTTCTTCGACGCGCAGGCCGACCAGGATGTGATCGAGCCGGGCATGACGCTGTGCTGCGAGAGCTATGTCGGCGCCGAGGGCGGCGCCGAAGGGGTCAAGCTGGAGGAGATGGTGCTGGTGACCGAAACCGGCTGCGAGCTGCTGACCGCCTTCCCCTTCGAGGAGGCCCTGCTCGGGCGGCAGCTTTAAGTCCCTACCCCTGCCTCTCGGTGGAAGCAGCCATGCCGGGAAAGCCCTAGCTAAGCGCCGGGCCGCGCGGGTATGTCTGGTGCGCGCTTTCCTACCCCGTTGCGCGGAGTTTCTCCCCGGCCATGCCAAGTTCGCGATCCCACGCCCAGAGTTCGAGCCGCCGGCTGGACCTGAAACCCTATGCGCTGCTGGTCTTCACCTCTCTGTGCTGGGCCGGGAACGTGGTCGTCGGCCAGCTCGCCATCGGCGAGGTTTCGCCGTTGCTGATCGTGTTTCTGCGCTGGGTCATCGTCGCCAGCTGCCTGCTCGCCTTCAACTGGCGCAAGCTGCTGGCCGCCTGGCCGGTTTTGCGCCAGAAGCTCGGCATGCTGCTGCTGATGGCCGCGCTCGGCTTTACCGGCTTCAACGCCTTGTTCTACGTCGCCGCGCACTACACCAAGGGCGTCAACATCGGCATCATCCAGGGCACCATGCCGGCCCTGGTCCTGCTGGGCGCGGTGATCTTCTACAGATCGCCGGTGCGCCTGCTGCAAGGGCTGGGGGTGCTCGCCACCATGCTCGGCGTGGTGGTGGTGGCGGCCGGCGGCGACCTGGGCCGCCTTGCCGCGCTGTCGCTCAATTCCGGCGACCTGATCATGCTGTTCGCCTGCATCCTCTATGCCGGCTATGCCGTTGCCCTGAAGCGCCGGCCGCAGGTCCCTGCCATGGTCTTCTTCACCGCCCTGTCGGTGATCGCGATGCTGTCCTCCCTGCCGCTGGTGATCTACGAGCAGGCCAGCGGCAACCTCGTCTGGCCGACCTGGGGCGGCTGGCTGGTAGTCGCCTACGTCGCGCTGTTCCCGTCTTTCCTCGCCCAGATCACCTTCATCCGCGGGGTCGAACTGATCGGGCCAGAACGCGCCGGGGTCTTCGTCAATCTGGTGCCGATCTTCGCCGCCATCCTCGCCGTGCTGATCCTGGCCGAGCCCTTCGAGCTCTATCACGCCGTCGCCCTGGTGCTGGTGCTCGGCGGCATCGCCCTGGCGGAATCGCGCAAATACAAAGCGGTGCCGCCCGGCTAACGAACTTCTCGCCCGCTGCGCCGTTCCGCTATGAGCAGCAAGGAGCGCGAGACCATGGCAGCGCGCAGCTACGCGGCCAAACGGGACTTCTCCAAGACGCCGGAGCCCAGATCCGGCAAACGGCGCAGCAAGGCTGCGCCGCTGTTCGTGATCCAGCAGCACGCTGCCTCCAGCCTGCACTACGACTTCCGGATCGAAGTCGCGGGCACGCTCAAGTCCTGGGCGGTGCCAAAGGGCCCTTCGACCGACCCCAAGGTCAAGCGCCTGGCCATCCCCACCGAGGATCACCCGCTCGACTACGCCGACTTCGAGGGGGTCATTCCCGAGGGTCAGTATGGCGGCGGCACGGTGCAGGTCTGGGATTGCGGCCCCTACGACAACATCACCGAGAAGGACGGTAAGACTCAGCCCATCGAGACGGCGCTGAAGCAGGGCCACGCCCTGATCTTCCTGCACGGCAGGAAACTGACCGGCGGCTATGCCCTGCAGCGCACCGGCAAGGGCAAGGACGCCAAGTGGCTGCTGATCAAGATGGACGACGCGGAAGCCGACGCCCGGCGAAATCCGGTCTCGACCGAGGGCAAGTCGGTGCTCAGCGGACGGACGATCGCCGAAATCGCCGAGGAGGGAAAATGACCGAAAGCCTCACCCTCGACGGCCGGGAAATCGTCCTGTCGCACCTCGACAAGGTGTTCTTTCCCGACAGTGGCATCACCAAGGGCGATCTCGTCGACTACTACCGGCGGATCGCCGAGACCGCCCTGCCCCACTACCGCGCGCGGCCCTTGAGCCAGCACCGCTTCCCCGACGGCATCGGCGCCGAGGGATTCTTCCAGAAGAACCTGCCGGATTACTATCCAGACTGGTTCGACCGGGAGGAGATGAAGAAGGAAGGCGGCAGGATCGTCCATCCCCTGGTCGACGACGCCGCCTCCCTGGTCTACATCGCCAACCAGGGCTGCATCACGCCGCATCTCGGCCTGGCCCGTAGGGACAAGCCGGAGCATCCGGACCGGCTGATCTTCGATCTCGACCCCTCCGACGACGACTTCGCCAAGGTGCAGGAAACGGCGCGGCTGCTGAGACGGCTGCTAGAGAGTCTGGAACTGCCGGTCTTCGTGCAGACCACCGGCTCGCGCGGCCTGCACCTGGTGGTGCCGCTGGACCGCAGTGCCGGCTTCGATACCGTCCGCGGCTTCGCGCAGGCTCTCTGCAAGCACCTGGCCAAGCGGAACCCCAAGCTGACGACCGTGGAGCACCGCAAGGCCAAGCGCGGCGACCGCGTTTTCCTCGACACTCTGCGCAACGCCTATGGCCAGACCGCGGTCGCCCCCTATGCGGTGCGCGCCATCGAGGGCGCGCCGGTCGCGACGCCGCTGCGTTGGAGGGAGGCAGCCGCTGGCGATCTCACCCCGCGGAAGTACACGATCAAGAATCTCTTCCGCCGCCTGGCGCGGATCGAGGACCCCTGGGCCGATATCGGCAAGTCCGCCATCGCGCTCGGCAAGACGCGCGAGCGCCTCGCCAAACACGGCTAGCGTTTTACTGGCGCACGCCCTCGACGCCGAGGGTGAGCTGCACTTCGGCCGCGGCCGGGCCGAGGTCGTAGTCGATGCCGTAGTCGGCCAGGGCAATGCTCGCGGTACCCTCGAACCCGGCGCGATAGCCGCCCCAGGGATCCTCGCCGTGGCCGATCTCCTCGACCGCGATCTCCACCGGATTGGTCTGGCCGCGCAGGGTCAGCTCGCCCTCGATCGTGCCGGTGCCGTCGCCGTTGTCGGTCACCGAGGTGGCGACGAAGCGCGCCTCCGGGTGCTCGTCGACTGAGAGAAAGTCGCCGCTGCGCAGGTGTTTGTCGCGCTCGGCGTGGTTGGAATCGATGCTCCCGGTGGCGATGGTGATTTCGGCGCCGGCGTTCGCCGGGTTCTCGCGGTCGACGGTGAAGCCGCCGGAGAACTCGTTGAAGCGGCCGTGCAGCCAGGAATAGCCGAGATGCTGGATCTTGAACTCGATGAAGGAGTGAGCCGGATCGATTTTGTATTCCTCGGCGGCCTGGGCGGAGGTTGCCGAGGCGAAGATGCCGGCCACGGTAAGAAGGCCGACGGCGAGTGTCGCGTTGAGGTTCATATCATCGCTCCTTGGTGTGTGGGAATCGGGGCGTTTCGCGGGCGATCCCGAGCATTCTCAGCAGGGTCGCGTCGCGGTCGAGAAAGTGATGCTTGAGCGCAGCCATCGCGTGCAGCGCGGCGAGCGCGATCAGGCCGTAGCCGATCCACAGATGGATCAGGCCGGCGAGGTCGGCCTGCGGCCCCCCTCCGGTCAGCGTCGCCGGCAAGCTGAAAATGCCGAAAACGGAGATGCCCTTGCCCTCGGCCGTGCTCATCAGATAGCCGGTGGCGACAGCGGCGAAGACGCCGAGGTAAAGGACCATGTGCGCGAGATGGGCGCCGCGCGCCTCCCAGGCCGGGATCGTCGGCAGGCTGCGCGGAACCCCGACGGAAAGCCGCCAGGCGAGGCGCGCCAGCATGGCGAGGCCGACCAGAACGCCGAAGGCCTTATGCAGCTCGGGCGCGCGGTGGTACCAGGGATGGGCGTAGCCAAGGCCGGTCATCCACAGCCCCGACCCCAGAAGTCCGATCACCGAGACAGCGATCAGCCAATGCAGCGTCACATGGACCAGGCCGTAGGCCCTGTCGGAATTGCCGATCCGGATGACGAAACTCCCTCACTCCGCGATCTTTCGAATACTCAGGACTTTGGGCGCTCGGCCTGCAATGCAACCGCCCGGCGTTCAAGTCTTCGTGTAGCCAGTCTGCGCAGCGGTCCGCTGGAAGAACGTCGTCGTCTCAGCCGCGCCCGCGGGTGCGGGTGCGGTGCGGCTTGGCGTTCTTTTCGATGAACTGGATGATCTTGCCGGCGACGTCGACGCCGGTCGCCTTCTCCACCCCCTCGAGCCCCGGCGAGGAGTTGACCTCCATCACCACCGGCCCGTGGCTGGAGCGCAGCATATCGACGCCGCAGACGTTGAGGCCCATCACCTTGGCTGCGGTGATCGCGGTCTGCCGCTCGCTCGGCGTGATCCGCACCGCCTTGGCCGAGCCGCCGCGGTGCAGGTTGGAGCGGAAATCGCCCTCGCTGCCCTGACGCATCATCGAGGCGACGACCCGCTCGCCGACCACCAGACAGCGGATATCCCTGCCGCCGGCCTCCTTGACGAACTCCTGCACCAGGATGTTGGTCTTGACCCCGCCGAAGGCCTGGATGATCGACTTCGCCGAGTTCGCCGTCTCGCCGAGCACCACGCCGACGCCCTGGGTGCCTTCCAGCAGCTTCACCACCACCGGCGCGCCGCCCAGCATTTCGATGATGTCGTCGGCCCGGCTGGTGCGGTGGGCGAAGACCGTGACCGGCAGGCCGACCCCCTTGCGCGCCAGCAGCTGCAGGCTGCGCAGCTTGTCGCGCGACCGCGAGATCGCCACCGACTCGTTGACCGAATAGATGCCCATCATCTCGAACTGCCGGACCACGGCGGCGCCGAAGAAGGTCACCGAAGCGCCGATCCGCGGAATCACCGCGTCGAAGTGTTCGACTTCCTCGCCGCCGAGGTACATCGTCGGACGGGCCGCCGAGATGTTGATGTAGCACCGCAGGTGATCGATCGTCGTGATCTCGTGGCCGTTGGCCTCGGCGCTCTCGATCAGCCTGCGATGGGAATACAGCTCCGGGTTTCGGCAGAGCAGTCCGATTTTCAAACCGACTTCTCCTGTTGCGCTTTGAGTCTACGGCTCGCATTCGCGAGGCCTCCGTAGCTGACGAGGAAGGACTTGTTGGGATCGACCAGCAGCCCGCGCGGCAGGGCGTTGCGCCCGATCAGCAGCCGGAATCCCATCTGATCGCGTTGTGCCAGGGAAAGCTCGATCAGCCGGCGGCGGTGGCCGATCCGCAGGGTGGTGCGGATGATGTAGCGGTACTGCCGCTCGCCGCTGGAGGAGCGCACGTAGCGCTGGTCGAAAATTGGCGCGAGGCACTTGATTTGCGGGCGGCGCAGCCGCTGCACGGGATGCAGGTAGAACTCAACGTGCGGCCTGCCGTCGCGGGTCATCTCGCGGATGCCGAAGGCGTGAATCGCCGAGGTTCGCGCTCCCGTATCGACCTTCGCCTTGATCCGCTCGACCTCCAGATCAGGAAGCGCGACCCATTCGCGCCAGCCGACCACCCGTTCCTTCTGCGCCGCCTCGATCACGGCGGCGGTCCGGCGTTGCTGCGAAGCGGGAGCTTCCCGGAGCGAGACAGGCAGGGGATCGGCACGGGACTCTCCAGAGGCAGGCCGCGCACGCCGCGGCGGGCGCTGCGCTGAGGCCCGCAGGAAAACACGTCTCGCGAGATTCGGCAAATCGCGGCACGCACGCAAAAACCGCTCTTCCGGCGGTACCGGAAGAGCGGCCTTTAACGTCACGTGGAAGGAAACGGCGGCGCTAGTCGGTGACGCCGGTCGTTCCCGTCGTCCCGGTCGACGCGGGCTCCTCGCTCTGCAGCTCCTGCTCGCTGCGCTGCTCATCCAAGTCCTTGAACTCAGGCGCGTTCTCGAAGTCCTCACGGGTCATCGAGGTGGTGAAGGCAACGGTATCCTCGGCACGCCTTTCTTCCAGGGACTCCCACTGCAGGCCGACCGGCTTGGCGCCGAGACCGAGGAAGCCGCCGACATCGACGACGGCGCCGGTGATGGCGTGGCTATCGTCGAAGATCAGCTGCGAAATCGTGCCGATGCTTTCCCGCTCCTCGCCGCTACCGGCCAGCACCGAAGCGCCGATGTAGGTTTCCGAAAGCGTCTGGTTGGAGTTCTGGGCAGTGACGAACCCGCCACGGTCGGCGGAGGTTTCCGCGGACATCGACGTGCTGCTGTCGGTCGAGGTCGCATTGTCCTCGGTCATGCTCTCGTCGTTCTGCGTGGCGTCGGTCTGTCCGGTGTTCTGATCCGTCATGCTTTCGCTGGAGGGTTCCGCATTCTGCCCGCTGCTGTCGTCCGCCATAACCACGGCCGGCGAAAGCGCGAGTGCGGAGACCATCAGCGCTGGGGCAAAAATCCTACGCATGGTTCAATCTCCTTCTGGTGTTCCTGCAATCGCGGCTGCGAATTGCTCATACCCGAACAACGCTTAGGGCCATAACGGGTTCCGGGAGAGGCCGTGGCAAAAAAGTGGCCACGCCGCGAGACTTGTGCGGAAGCTGCGCCTGGGCCAGATAGAGAGTCGGGCCGCACAACCGGAGACCGACAGTGACCCAGCCGACAGCGGAGGAAAAAAGTCTCGTCCGGCATTTGACCGCCGCGGACTACACCGCGACCCCCTGGCGCAACGGCGGTGGCACCACCACGGAGATCGCCATCTCGCCTTCCGGCGCCAGCCTTGGCGGCGGCTTCGATTGGCGCCTGAGCATCGCCGAAGTTGCGCAGGACGGGCCCTTTTCGAGCTTCCCGGGCTATCAGCGCAGTCTCAGCGTGATTTCCGGCGGCGGCATCCTGCTCGATGCCGGAGAGGAGGGGGATATCGAGCTGCGCACGCCCTTCAAACCGGTAAGCTTTCCCGGCGAATGGGAGATCCACGGCCGCCTGCTTGGCGCCGCGCTGCGCGACCTCAACTTGATCTACAAGCGGGCGACCACGGCCGGCCGGGTCGGCTTTCTCCGCATCGCCGACACGCCGCTCAACGCCGAGAGCGATGCGCAGACCCTGCTGATCCTGCCGCTCGCCGGCGGCCCGCTAACTGCCTCCTGGGACAAGCGCGCGGCGGAGGCGCAGCTGGAGGAGGGCGAGACCCTGATTCTGGAGCGCCGCGGCGGCGGCCATGCAGTTCGTCTCACCGCCGCCTCGGGCGAAATCCAAGCCGCCTTCGTGGAAATCTCCAAGACAGGCTGATCGCCGCCGATTTCTGCCTCCCGCGGCGCTGCTGCCGGGGACGCTCCGCAGCTTCCGTGCTAATTTCGCTCCGTACTGGATCACGGACCTGCAATGCCGCATGACACCTCGCTGATTGCCACGATCGTCGCTGGCATCACCATCGCCTTCGTCCTGGGCGCGATCGCGCAGCGGGTGAAAGTCTCGCCGCTGGCCGGCTACCTGCTCGCCGGAGTCGCGATCGGTCCCTTCACGCCGGGCTTCGTCGCCGATCTCGACCTCGCCTTCCAGCTCGCCGAGATCGGCGTGATCCTGCTGATGTTCGGCGTCGGTCTGCATTTCTCCTTCCGCGAGCTGGCCTCGGTGCGCCGCATCGCCGTGCCGGGCGCCCTGGCGCAGATCGCCATCGCCGTGCTGCTCGGGCTGGGGCTGTCCGCCCTGCTCGGCTGGAGCCTCGCCGAGGGCCTGCTGTTCGGCTTCGCGCTCTCGGTCGCCAGCACCGTGGTGCTGCTACGCGCACTGCAGGAGCGGCGTCTAATACAGAGCGAAGAGGGCCAGATCGCGGTCGGCTGGCTGATCGTCGAGGATCTGGCCATGGTGCTCGCTCTGGTTCTGCTGCCACCGATCGCCAACGCTCTGCTCAACGATGTCGAGTCGGCGAATGTCGCCCAGCAGCTGGCCACGACGGTCGGGCTGACGCTGGCCAAGGTCACCGCTTTCGCGGCACTGATGTATCTGGTGGCACGGCGGGCGATCCCTCTCCTGCTGCACTACATCGCCCATACCGGATCGCGCGAGCTGTTCCGCCTCGCGGTGCTGGCCATCGCCCTGGGCACGGCCTTCGGCGCGGCGACGCTGTTCGACGTCTCCTTCGCGCTGGGCGCCTTTTTCGCCGGCATGATCCTCGCCGAATCGCCCCTCAGCCAGCGCGCGGCGGAGGAAACCCTGCCGCTGCGCGACGCCTTCGCGGTGCTGTTCTTCGTCTCGGTCGGCATGCTGTTCGATCCGGCCATCGTCCTGCGCGAACCGGCGGCGGTCGCGGCGACGGTGCTGATCGTCGTGGTCGGCAAGTCGCTCGCCGCCTACGGCATCGTCCGCGCCTTCGGCCATCCCAACCGCACCGCCCTGACGATCTCGGCCAGTCTCGCCCAGATCGGCGAGTTCTCTTTCATTCTGGCGGGCCTCGGCCTGACGCTGGGTCTGATGTCGGAGGTCGCCCGCGACCTGATCCTCGCCGGGGCGATGCTCTCGATCGTCGCCAATCCGGCGATCTTCGTCGCCGCCTCCTGGCTGAACCGGCGTCTGGAGCGCCGCCAGCCCGCCACGCCGGAGGTTGCGGATAGCCGGGAAGCCGAGGTCGAGACACGCAGCGCCTCGCTTGCCACCGGCCATGCCGTGCTGATCGGTTACGGCCGGGTCGGCCGGGTGATCGCCGAGGGGCTGCGTGCGCGGGGGCTCGACGCCGTGATCGTCGACGAGGCCAGCGACAACATCGCCGCGGCGAGCGAAGCGGGCTGGGAATGCTTCGACGGCAACGCCGTCGACGACGAGTTGCTGCAGCTGACCAACGTCGCGCAAGCCTCGATCCTCTACGTCGCCATCCCGGACGGCTTCGAGGCCGGGCAGATCGCGGCGAAATCCAAGGCCCTGAACCCTGGTCTGAAGGTCATCGCCCGGGCCCATTCCGACGCCGAGGCCGAGCACCTCGGCAAGTACGGCGCCGACCGGGTGGTGATGGGCGAGCGCGAGATCGCGCTGGGCATGATCGAGGCCGCACGCCTGCCGGCAGAGGGGGAAACGGCGGCGGCGCAGCAGGACGGCGACGGCACGGGTGACAGAAAGGCTCCGCGGCCTTAGAAAGCGGCCATGCCGCCCCTGCTGACACTCGATTCGATCCAGCTCTCCTTCGGCGGAGAGCCGCTGCTGGAGGGCGCCGAGTTCAGTCTCGGCGCCGGGGAGCGGCTCTGCCTGGTGGGGCGCAACGGCTCGGGCAAGTCGACCCTGCTGAAGATCGCCGCCGGCCTGATCGAAGCCGACGGCGGCAAGCGCTTCCTGCAGCCCGGAACCACGCTGCGCTACCTGCCGCAGGAGCCGGATCTGTCAGGTCATGCCACCACCCTGGCCTTCGCCGAGGCCGGCCTCGGCCCCGCCGACGACAGCCACCGGGCGCGCTATCTGCTGCAGCGCCTCGGCCTCACCGGCGAGGAAGCCCCGGCTACGCTATCCGGCGGCGAGAAGCGCCGGGCCGCGCTGGCCCGCGCCCTGGCCCCGCAGCCGGACATCCTGCTGCTCGACGAGCCGACCAACCATCTCGACCTGCCGGCCATCGAGTGGCTGGAGCATGAGCTGAAGAGCCTGCGCGCAGCGATGATCCTGATCAGCCACGACCGGCGTTTTCTGGAGCGCCTGTCGCAGGCCGTCGTCTGGCTGGAGCGCGGCCGCACCCGCCGTCTCGACCAGGGTTTCGCCGCCTTCGAAAGCTGGCGCGACCAGATCGCCGAGCAGGAAACCACCGAGCGGCACAAGCTCGACCGCAGGATCGCCGCCGAGACCCAGTGGCTGCACAAGGGGGTCACGGCGCGGCGCAAGCGCAACATGGGCCGCCTGCGCGCGCTGCAGGAGCTGCGCAGGCAACGCCGCGAGCAGCGCCAGACCGCCGGCACGGTGCAGATGGCCGCCACCGAGGGCAAGACCTCCGGCAAGCTGGTGATCGAGGCCAAGGAGGTCACCAAGGCCTATGCGGGTGCTCCCGTGGTCAAGGACTTCTCGGCGCGCATCCTGCGCGGCGACCGGATCGGCATTATCGGGCCCAACGGCGCCGGCAAGACCACGCTGCTCAACCTCTTGACCGGCGCCCTGGCGCCGGACGGCGGGCGGGTGCGGCTCGGCGCCAAGCTGGAGATCGCGACCGTCGATCAGGCGCGCGAATCCCTCGACCCGGAAACCAGCCTGCAGGACGCCCTGACCGGCGGCGGCGGCGACAGCGTTATGGTCGGCGGAGAGCAGCGCCACGTGATCGGCTACATGAAGGACTTCCTGTTCCTGCCGGAGCAGGCGCGCACCGCAATCTCGGCGCTGTCCGGCGGCGAGCGCGGGCGGCTGATGCTGGCGCGCGCGCTGGCCCGTCCCGCCAACCTGCTGGTGCTCGACGAGCCGACCAACGATCTCGACCTGGAAACCCTCGATCTGTTGCAGGAACTGCTGGCCGACTATCCCGGCACGGTGCTGCTGGTCAGCCACGACCGCGACTTCCTCGACCGCGTCGTCACCTCGGTGATCAATGCAGAGGGCGGCGGCCGCTGGATCGAGTACGCCGGCGGCTACGCGGACATGGTGGCGCAGCGTGGCGCCGATATGCTGGAGCGGCCGCGGGTGGAACCGTCGGGAGCCGAGCGGAGCAAGCCTGCCGGCAGCGGAAAGTCCGGCAAGCCCAAGGCGCCGCCGAAGCGCGGCAAGCTGTCCTTCAAGGACAAGCACGCCCTGGAGACCCTGCCCGGACGCATCGCCGCGCTTGAAACGCAGATCGCCGCGCTGCAGCGCAAGCTTTCCGACCCGGAGCTCTTCAGCCGCGATGCCAAGGCCTTCGAGACGGCGACCCGCGAGCTGGAGCAGGTGAGCGCCGCCCTGGAAAGAGCCGAGGAGGACTGGCTGCGGCTGGAGATGCTGCGCGAGGAGGTCGAGGGCGGCTAAACCGATAAAAAGATTGCCGCCGTTCCTGCCCCGAAGCGTAGTATTTTACGGCTCGTTAATCACCTTCGGCGATTATGCCATGCGGGTTGCTCTCGGCAAATGTCCCACACGACCGGCTCGGAAACGGCACGGATTGCGCGCGGTCTGCGCGCTGGAGCGTTGATTTCATGCAAAATATCAAGCTGCGACAGCTCTGCCCGCTCCGGGAGCCTAGGGACGGCTTGTGAGCGCCATGAGCCTACGCAGCTTGCTGCTCCCCTTGATGGGTCTGTTTGTCGGCTTCGTGGCGATTGTCGGCCTGCTGCTGATTATGACCGCGGGCAGCCAGAACCGCCTGGCCAAGGAATCCTCCAAGCATCTGGCACAGAGCGCGATTTCGCTCCTCGGCGACAGCGTCAAGAGCACTGCGCGCGACTATGCCTATTGGGACGACACCGTGGAGAACGTGGTGCTGCAGCTCGACGATGCCTGGGCCGAGGAGAGCATTGGCGCCTGGGCCAACGAGGGCCTGGAGATGGATGCCACGCTGGTGGCGGACGGCCGGGACGAGGTCTTCTATGCCTCCGTCGATGGCGCGCGCCAGACGGGGCAGCTTGACGAGACCTACGGCAGCCCAGAGTTAATCGCCCTGATCCAGGCCGCCCGGGCCGCCGCCCACGACGCCAATGGCGGTCCTATGGCGGTCGAAGGCTTCCTCGAGATCAACGGCGAAGTGATGCTGGGCGGCGCCGCGGCGATCGTCTGGGAGAACGGCGAGGACAGCTTTGCGCGCGGCGGCGCCGCTTCGGTCCTGGTTTTCCTGCGGCGCATCGACGACGCCCTGCTGGACGGCCTCGAACAGCGCTACCTGCTCGCAGAGCTCTCGCTGATGCCCCCGGACCCGGCCGCGCAGGAGATGTATCCGGCGTCCTTGGCTCTGCAGGGCTTCGACGGCAGCCTGATCGCCTACATCGCCTGGCATCCGAGTCGGCCCGGAAGCGCCCTGCTCGGCCAGCTCGCGGTTCCCGGCCTGGTCGCCGCCCTGGCCCTGACCGCGCTGCTCTGGCTGGTGGTGCGCCGTTTCCGCAAGGCGAGCGACGCGCTGCAGCGCAGCCACCTGCTGCTCAGCGAGCAGGCCTACTCCCTCGCCGACCAGGCCGTCGCCCTGCGCGAGGCGCGCGACCAGGCCGATGCGGCGAACTACGCCAAGTCGCAGTTCCTGGCGCTGGTCAGCCACGAGGTACGCACGCCGCTCAACGCCATCATCGGCTTCTCCGACATCATCGCCCAGCAGGCCTTCGGCCCCAAGGCGACGGAACGCTACCGCAGCTATGCCCAGGATATCCTGTTCAGCGGCAAGCATCTGCTGAACCTGATCAACGATATCCTGGACCTCTCGAAGATCGAGGCCGGGCGCTACGAACTCAACGAGGAGGAGATCGAGGTCGACGCCTGCGTCCAGCGCTGCCTGGCGCTGTTCCGCGAGAAGTTCGAAGAAAAGTCGCTGAAGGTGAGCTATGAGCCCCAGGGACTCTGGCTCTATGCCGACGAACGCGCCTTCAAGCAGGTTCTGATCAACCTGCTGTCCAACGCCATCAAGTTCACGCCGCTGCAGGGCACGATCGAGACCGCCTGTCTGGTCGAAGGTAAGAATTTCTTGATGGAGGTCCGCGACAGCGGCTGCGGAATCGATTCCAAGGACCTCAAGCGCGTGATGGAGCCCTTCGGCCAGGCCGCCAACGCCATGCGATCCAGCGAGGGCACCGGGCTCGGCCTGAGCATCAGCAAGTCCCTCGCCGAGCTGCATGGCGGCAAGCTGTCCCTGGAGTCCACGCCCGGACTGGGCACCAAGGTCACCCTAAGCCTGCCGGGATCGCGCCTGCGCACGCCCGGCACGCAGCTGGCCGCCCGGGCCTGAGTCCAGGCAAGGCCGGCTTGGTTCTACACCCGGCCTTCTGCTAGTCTGCGCCGAATCGCGGATAAGAAGGGAAACACAGGCAGATGCGGGATATCCCTGAACTGGTCGAGGGCTATCGCCGCTTTCTCGCCACGCGCTATCCTCAGGAAGCCGAGCTCTATAGTACGCTGGCCGAACAGGGCCAGTCGCCCAAGACCATGATCGTCGCCTGCTGCGACAGCCGCGCCGACCCGGCGACGATCTTCAGCGCCCATCCCGGCCAGTTCTTCATCGTTCGCAACGTCGCCAACCTGGTCCCGCCCTTCGAGCCGCAGGGCGACTACCACGGCACCAGCGCCGCGCTGGAGTTCGCCGTGGAGGGGCTGAAGGTAGAGAACATCGTGGTAATGGGACACGCCCGCTGCGGCGGCGTGCGCGCCTACCTCGACGGTCTTTACGAACGCCCGACGCCCTCGGGCTTCATCGACCGCTGGATCTCGCTGCTGAAACCGGCGCGCGCCGAAGCCCTGCGCGAGGCCAAGGACGCGCCGCTCGAACGTCAACAGGAGGCATTGGAACTCGCCTCGGTCCGCAGTTCGCTGGAAAACCTGAAGACTTTTCCCTTCATCAAGGCGCGCCTGGAGTCCGGGGATCTGCGTCTGCGCGGCGCCTTCTTCGACATCGCCAACGGCCAGCTGCTCAGCCTCGATCCGCAGAGCGGCCGCTTCGAAGCGCTGCGCTAGCTCCTCCTAAAGTTAAAGAATCCAGGACTTTCTCGCCTCCGGCGCGCTTGACGGCGCTGCAGCGTTGTGATTAAAACATGATATTGCGAATGAATTGCATTTGCATGATTTTGCACTGTCACTTCGTAAGACGACTCAGGGTTCGATGAATTCACGGCAAAGATATTCCGGTCCGCAGAGCGATCTGCCGAGCTGCGTGGAGCAAGGCAGCTCCACGACCTCCTCCGGCGAACTGACCGTTTCCTCGCAGAGCGTCATGTCCGGACGCGCCGAGATCCGCATCGACCACAATGGGGAAGTCTACCGACTCAGGATCACCAACAGCGGCAAGCTGATCCTTACGAAATAGCGCGGACCCGCCGCAGTCCGCATCATCATCCGGGCCCAGCCAGCCACCCAGGCACGCCGCCATCGGCAGCCAGCCAGGCCCCTACGGATGCCGCCTTCTGAGCAGGCGGAGTCTTATAGGGGAGCAAGACCATGGCACAGGGCTTTACGGCCGCAATTCTGGCTGTCGCAACGTTGGCGACCTTCGTCGCCGGCGCAGCCGCCGAGGAAGAACATGAAGTCAGGGCAGCAGCGAAGGAGCAGGTTGCCGCCACGCAGGACGCGGAAGGCAGCGTGTCGCTCGTCGCCGCCAACAGCCTCGAGGGCGCCGCGACGATGAACACCATCTCGATCACCGCGACGCGCACCAGCACGGAGGCCTTCGAATTTCCCGGCATGGTTACGGTCATGGGGCGCGACCGCATCGATACCCTGCAGCCCTCCTCCCCGGACGACATCCTGCGTTTCGTGCCCGGCGTCACCTTCACCGGCGGCCCGCGCCGCACCGGCGAAGTGCCCTCGATCCGCGGCTTCTCCGGCCAGGACGTGATCGTGATGGTGGACGGCGTGCGGCGGAACTTCGAATCGGGCCATGACGGGCGCTTCTTCATCGATCCCAGCCTGATCAAGGAAGTCGAGGTCCTGCGCGGCCCCAGCTCCGCGCTCTACGGCAGCGGCGGGCTGGGCGGCGTGATCGAGCTGCGGACCATCGACGCCGCCGACCTGCTGGAGCCCGGCGAGACCTGGGGCGCCAGAATCGGCGGCGGTTTCCAGTCGGCCAACGACGAGTGGCACAGCGGCCTTACCCTGTTCGGCGCCGACGGCCCCTTCGATGCCGTCGCCAGCATCACCTACCGCGACGGCGAGGATATCCGCCTGGGCGACGGCAGCGATCTGATCGCCGACGACGACATCCTCTCCGGCCTGGTCAAGGGCACCTGGACTCCCGATGAGAACCAGAGCATCAGCCTGTCCTATAGCCGCTATCACGACGACGCCGTGGAGCCGAACAACGGTCAGGGCGGCACCACCGCCCTCGACGGTCTGGTCGACAAGGAGATTATCGACCAGACGGTCCAGGCCGAATACACCTACTACGATCCAGACATGCCCTGGCTCGACGCCCGCGCCATCGTCTACTACACCCAGACGGCGGTCGACGAGGAGGTGCTCGACGGCAACGGCGCCAGCCCCCAGGGCGCCAAGCTGGAGCGCGACCTGCGCACCTACGGCATATCGCTGCAGAACTCCAGCCACGTCGATCTTGGCGAGAGCCTGAACAGCACCTTCACCTATGGCGTCGACTACTACCGCGACGATCAGAAGGGCCGGGACAGCAGCAACGCGCCGTCCTACGACCGCAACGGGGTTCCGACCGCCGAGGCGGATTCCCTGGGCCTGTTTTTTCAGGCGGAGCTCGACTTCATTGATCTTGGGCCGATTCCCGGCGCATTCACTCTGATCCCCGGCGTGCGCTTCGACTACTACCGGGTGGAAAGCGCGATCGCGGAAACCGCGAAGTACGACGAGGTCTCGCCGAAGATCGCCGCCAGCTACCGTCCGATGCCCTGGATGATGGTCTTCGGCTCCTACGGCAAGGCCTTCCGCGCGCCGACCTTCAACGAGGCCTATGCGAGCGGCACCCACTTCGTGATCCCCGGCTTCGGCGTCAACAACTTCGTCGCCAATCCGGATCTCAAGCCGCAGACCACGCGCACCCTGGAATTCGGACTCGGCTTCGATTTCGAGGACGTGCTGATCGACGACGACAGCTTCACCATCAAGGCCTCGCATTACGAGACCTGGGGCAAGGACTTCATCGACCTGGAGGTGGTTCAGCCGGGCCCGCCGGCCTGTTTTCCGCCGGCCTGCAACGGCACCACCCAAGCGATCAACGTCGCCGACGCGCGGCTCTGGGGCAACGAAGTCGAGGCGGTCTACGACAACCGGCGCTTCCGCCTGTCCTTCGGCTACGCCGACATCGACGGCGAGGACAAGGATACCGGGGAGCCCCTGGGCGTGCTCTTCCCGACCACGGTGACCCTGGACGGCGCAGTCAAGTTCCCGGAATTCGACAGCCTGGTTGGACTGCGCGGGATCTTCGCCGGGCATTTCGACAACACCTCGGATCCCGCCGAGGAGCGTCAGTCCTACGAGACCTACGACATCTACGCCGCTTGGGCGCCCAGCGACGGTCCGCTGCAAGGCCTGCGCGTCGACCTCGGCGTCGATAACGTTTTCGACGAGGAATACTCCCGCGTCTACACCGGCGCCCTGGAACAGGGGCGCAACTGGAAGGCCGCGGTGAGCTACACCCTCGCCTACTAATCAAAGAAAGGAACTCAGCCCATGGCCACGGTCAGTGAAGCCCCAACCAGTCTCCAGGATCCCGCCGCCCTGCTCGCCGCCCTGCAGCGCCTCCGCCGGGGCGAGCCGGGCCTGCGGATCCGCGACGCGGCGGCCCGTCTCGGGGTCAGCGAGGCCGAGCTGGTCGCCGCCCGCTGCGGCGACACGGCGGTCCGTCTCGATGCCGACTGGGGGGCGCTGATCAAGGAGCTGCCGGAGCTCGGCCGGGTCATGGCGCTGACCCGCAACGAATCGGCGGTGCACGAGAAGGTCGGCGAGTACGGCAAGGTCTCGGTGATGAAGTCCATGGGCCTGGTGCTCAACGAGGAGATCGACCTGCGGATCTTCCTGTGGCGCTGGCACCACGGATTCGCGGTGACCGAGGACGTGCGTTCCGGCACCCGCCGCTCGCTGCAGTTCTTCGACTGCGACGGCACCGCGATCCACAAGATCTACCTGCGCGACGACAGCAACTGGCAGGCCTACGAAGCGCTGATCGAACGCCATCGCGCCGCCGACCAGTCGGCCGGGCTGAAGGTCAAGGCCAAGCCCGAGGCGGCGGCCGCGCGTCCGGACGCGGAGATCGACCGCGCCGCGCTGCGGGCCCGCTGGGAAACGCTGAACGACGTCCACGATTTCCACGGCATGCTGCAGGACCTGGGGGTTGAGCGGCAGCAGGCCTTCCGCCTGGTCGGCGAGGACTTCGCCTGGCCGCTCGACAACGCGGCGCTGGTCCAGACCCTGGAAAGCGCGCGCGACCGCGGGATCGAGATCATGGTCTTCGTCGGCAGCCCGGGGGTGATCCAGATTCACAGCGGGCCGGTGCAGAACCTGAAGGCCATGGGCCCCTGGTTCAACGTCCTCGACCCGGGCTTTAACCTGCACCTGCGGCTCGACCAGGTCGCCGCCAGCTGGGCGGTGCGCAAGCCGCAGAGCGACAGCCTGGTGACCTCGCTGGAGCTTTTCGACGCGGCGGGCAACATCATCGCAACGCTGTTCGGCAAGCGCAAACCCGGCCAGATGGAGCTGGAGTCCTGGCGGTCTCTAATCGACGAACTGCCCCGCGCGGAGGCGCCGGCGTGAAAGCTCCCCTTCTGACCGGTCTCGCTCTGCTGCTCGCGCTGGCTCTGCCCGGCCGCGCCGAAGCGGAGGCCGAGCGCATCGCCTCGATCGGGGGGTCGGTCACCGAGATCGTCTACGCCCTCGGCCAGCAAGAGCGGATCGTCGCGGTCGACGCCACCAGCCTCTATCCGCCAGCCGCGCGCAGCCATCCCGATGTCGGCTATCTCCGCGCGCTCTCCGCCGAGCCGATCCTGGCGACCGCACCGGATCTGATCCTGACCGAGGCCGACGCCGGACCGCCCCAGGTGCTGGAGCAGCTGCGCCAGTCGGGCATCGCCGTGATCGCCGTCCCCGACGAGTCCAGCCTGGCCGGCGTTGCCGGGAAGGTTCGCGCGGTCGCCGCGGCCCTGGGAAGCGTCGCAGCGGGCGAGTCCCTGATCGCGGAGATCGAGCGGCAGGCCGGCGAGCTGGCGGCGCAGATCGCAACCGCGCCGACCCGCCCCCGGGTGCTGTTCCTGCTTTCCGCCGGACGCGGCGCGCCGCTGGCCGCCGGGCGCGGCACCTCCGCTGAAGCGATCATCGAGCTGGCGGGCGGAGAGAACGCCATTTCTGGCTTCGAAGGCTATAAACCGCTGTCGCCGGAATCCGCTATCGCTGCGGCACCCGAGGTCGTTCTGACCACGACCCGCACCCTGGAGGGCCTGGGCGGCGCGCAGGCACTGCTCTCCCTGCCGGCGCTGGCGGCAACCCCGGCCGCGCGGGACGGCAGGCTGCTGGCCCTCGACGGCCTGCTGCTGCTCGGCTTCGGCCCGCGCACGCCAGAGGCGATGCGCGCCCTAGCCACGGCGCTGCACCCCGAACTGCATCTGGAGCAGGCCGCAAAAAACCAACCGGCAAGCGGAGACTAGCGTGACCGCCGCCGACGGCGACGCCGGAGCGATGCCCGCCCGCCGCGGGCCACGCCGCCTGCCCGCGAAACAGGGCCTGATCGCCCTGGGCGCAAGCATGCTGGTGCTCGCGCTGCTTTCGATCGGCTGGGGGGCGGTTTCCGTGCCGCTCGGCGAGATCCTCTCCATCCTGGCCAGCACGCTCGGCCTCGGCGGAGACAGCGACGTCAGTATTCAGCACCAGGCCATCGTCACGGCGATCCGCCTGCCCCGGGTGATCGCCTGCCTTGCCATCGGCGCCGCCCTGGCGGTCGCCGGCGCAGCCATGCAGGGGCTGTTCCGCAATCCCCTGGCCGATCCGGGGCTGGTCGGGGTATCCAACGGCGCTGCCCTCGCGGCGGTCGTGGCCATCGTGCTGGGCCCAGCGCTGATCGGCGATCTGCCGGCCGAGCTGCGCCCCTACATCACCGCCCTGGCCGCTTTCGGCGGCGGCATCGTCGCCACATGGCTGGTCTATCGGATCGGAACGCGCGGCGGGCAGACCGACGTCGCCACCATGCTGCTCGCCGGCATCGCGCTCAACGCCATCGGCGGCGCGGCGATGGGCGGGCTGGTTTTCATCAGCGACGACCAGCAACTGCGCGACCTGACCTTCTGGATGATGGGCAGCCTGGCCGGGATCACCTGGACGCCGCTGCTGATCTGCCTGCCGCTGATCCTCCTGGCGATTGGCGCGATCCTGTTCTACGCCAAGGCGCTCAACGCCCTGCTGCTCGGCGAGGCCGAGGCTTTTCATCTCGGCATCCCGGTGGAGCGGGCCAAGACCGTCCTGATCGCAGCGGTCGCCCTGGCGGTCGGCGCGGCGGTGGCGATCTCCGGGATCATCGGCTTCGTCGGCCTGGTGGTGCCGCATATCCTGCGCCTGGTGATCGGGCCGGATCACCGCTGGCTGATTCCCGGCAGCGCCCTGCTCGGCGCCGTCCTGCTGCTGCTCGCCGACAATCTGGCGCGCACTGTCGTGGTGCCGGCAGAGGTGCCGATCGGCGTGGTCACCTCCCTGGTCGGCGGGCCCTTCTTTCTCTGGCTGCTGCTGCGCCGGCGCATCGGCTTCGGCGGCTGATGCTGGAAGCGACCGACATCCATCATGCCTTCGGCCCGCAGCCGGTGCTCGCGGGCGCCACGCTGCGGGTCGCGCCAGGAGAGGTGCATGCCCTGCTCGGTCCCAACGGCGCCGGCAAGTCCACCCTGCTGAAGATCCTGGCCGGCGAGCTGACGCCGCAAAGCGGCGCGGTGCGGATGGGCGGCCGGCCCCTCGCCGACTGGCATCCCTTGGCGGCGGCGTGGCGGCGCGCCGTGGTTCCGCAGTTCACCAGCATCACCTTCCCCTTCACCGCCGCCGAGGTGGTCGCGCTCGGCCGGGCGCCGCACAGCCGCCGCGGCGCCGAGCAGATCGGCCGGCTGGCCCTGGCCGCCGCCGGGGCGGGGCATCTCGCCAAGGCGCTGTTTCCGACGCTGTCCGGCGGCGAACGGCAGCGGGTCGCGCTGGCCCGCGGCCTGGCGCAGATCTGGGAAGCTCCGCCGGACGGCGGGCCCCGCTACCTGCTGCTCGACGAACCGACCGCCAGCCTGGACCTGGCGCATCAGCACGCGATTCTCGCCCTGGCGCGAGACTGGGCGGCAGAGGGCGTCGCCGTGGCGGTGGTGCTTCACGACCTCAATCTGGCCGCCGCCTATGCCGACCGCATCACCCTGCTGCATTGCGGCCAAATCCGCGCCAGCGGCAGCCCCGACGCGGTGCTGCAGCCGGAGCTGATCTCCGAGGTCTACGGCATCGCCGTGACCCGGGCGCCGCATCCCGACAGCGGCCTGCCGGTCGTTCTGGCCCGGCCTAGAATGACCGCCGAAACCGAGCCCCAAGCAAGCTGGAGACAGAGCCCATGATCGACTGCGCGCCTCCGATCCCGATTCTGCGCATCTTCGACGAGGAGAAGGCCAAGGCCTTCTACTGCGATTTCCTCGGCTTCGCGCTCGACTGGGAGCATCGTTTCGCCGCGGGCATGCCGCTCTACTGCCAGGTCCGCCAGGGCCGCTGCCGGCTGCATCTCAGCGAGCACCATGGCGACGCCACGCCGGGCAGCGCCCTGCGCATCGAGATCGGCGACGTGAAGGCCTTCGCCGCCACCCTGCGCGGCAAGAACTACGGCAACGCCCGCCCGGGCACGCTCGACCAGCCCTGGGGATTCCGCGAGTGCGCCATCGCCGACCCCTTCGGCAATCGTTTGATTTTCTGCCAGCGCCTCGAGAGTTAGCCGCCTAAGCCGCTATCGCTCAAGGGAACTTGAAGACGATGGGAAGCGTTCAGGCAAGAGCGGGCGGGATTTGCGGTGCCGTCAGGCGCGCGCCTATTCTTCCCGCGCGAGAGATACCCGGATCGAGGACTGCGCCGATGACGCAGCGGAATGAGGCACCGCAGAAGAACGATGGCGAGGAGCATTCCCTGTCCGCCGTGCTGGACCGCCTCAAGCAGGCGGGCGATGGCGACGGCGAGGTCGGCGTCAACGACGTGCTCGACATCTTCTCCGACCGCTCCCTCGGCGTGCTGCTCAGCCTGTTCGGACTGCTCGCGGCGATTCCCGTGATCGGCGCGATTCCCGGGATGTCGATCCTGACCGGGACGCTGATCCTGCTGGCCATCGCGCGCTCCACCTTCGGACGCGGGGCGCTGCACCTGCCCGCTGCGCTGGATGCCAAGAAGATCGATCGCGGAAAATTTCAAGCCGCGATCGACAAGACACGCCCGGTTGTCGAGAAGATCGACAAGGTGCTGAAGCCTCGTGTCCTGTATATCGTCGAGGGGCGTGGCCAGCGTCTCCTGCTCAGCCTCGCAGCGGCTCTGCTTGCAATCTCCATGTATCCTTTGGCGCTGGTGCCCTGGGGCGTGCAGGCGCCGGCCGCCGGGATCGTCGCCTTCGGCCTGGCGCTGATGGCGCGAGACGGGCTCTTCGCAGCCTTCGGCTACGCGCTCGCCGGGCTAACGCTCTATCTTGTCTTAGTTTTCGTATAGAATTCCAACCCGTTGACCGTCAGGTTGCCCCCAGATAATCGAAATCCAGAGGCGTACAAGCGAACTTTATGGAACAGTGTGGGTTAGATATCTGCAGGCGCAGTCAGGTTCACCGAACGGAGGATATCGCGATTTTCGACAACTCCGGTCGTCTAGAGCCCGCAGCGCTTGGCGCGCGCAGCCGCGCCTTTGGGCAACGCGGCCTTTTCGCCATGATCGGCCTTTTCGCCCTAGCCATGGGCTCTCTCTGCGCCACCCCGGCGCTGGCCCAGCAGAGCCAGGAAGAACTCGAGGAGGCCGAGGAGAACCGCGAGCACGGCACCTTCAGTCTGATCTTCGAAAACGACATCTTCGCCAATACCGACCGCAACTACACCAACGGCATTCGGGCCGAGTGGCTGTCCACCCCGATGGACATTCCGGAGTGGGTGACGGACGCGGCGCGCGCCTTTCCGCTGTTTCCCGATGACGGCATCTTTCGCGCCAGCTACGCCATCGGGCAAAGCATGTACACGCCCAAGGACATCACACGGGAGAACCCCTCGCGCGACGACCGCCCCTATGCCGGCTGGCTCTATGGCGCGATCGGCCTGATCGCCGAGAACGGCCAGCGGCTCGATCAGATCGAGCTGACTCTGGGCATCGTCGGTCCGGCTTCCGGCGCGGCCCAGACCCAGAAAGCGGTCCACAAGATCATCGACTCGCCCGATCCCAAGGGCTGGGACAGCCAGTTGAAGAACGAGCCGGGTGTGATCCTCACCTACCAGCGCAGCTGGCGGGGCTTCATCTCGCGCACTTCCTCCGGCTACGGCTTCGACCTGACGCCGCACGCCGGCGGCGCGCTCGGCAACGTCTATACCTATGCTAATGCCGGGGCGACCCTGCGGCTGGGCAAGAACCTGCTGCTCGACTATGGGCCGCCGCGAATCAAGCCGAGCATCTCCGGCTCGGGCTTCTTCGTGCCCTATGACGGCACCAGCTGGTACTTCTTCGCAGGCGTCGAGGGCCGCGCCGTGGCGCGCAACATCTTCCTCGACGGCAACAGCTTCCGCGACAGCCGCAGCGTCGACCGCAATATCTTCGTCGGCGACGTGCAGTTCGGCTTCGCGTTGACGGTGCAGAACGTGCGCGTCAGCTACACTCATGTCTTCCGCACGCCGGAGTTCGACGGTCAGGACGACCGCGACGGCTTCGGCGCGCTCAGCCTCTCCATCAGGTATTAGAGCCTGATCGGATCACACTGAAACCGTGCGATCCGTGAATCAGCCTCTAACGCGATGTCATAGAGCCTGAGTCAGGCCTTAGATCGATCCGATCCAAGGCGTGAAATACAAAACGGCGCTTCCTGGATTTCAATCTTGAGGCCGTGCGGGTATGAAGTCTCACTCCAGATCCGCCTCTTAGCATCGGGAACAGCATGACGAATGAGACGCAGCCGATGACCCCTGCCGGGCAGGCGCCCGCCGTGGTCAGCATCTCCGGCCTGTCGAAAACCTACGACGGCGGCTTCCAGGCCCTGCAGGACATCGACCTGGAGATCCGCCCCGGCGAGATCTTCGCCCTGCTCGGGCCGAACGGCGCCGGCAAGACGACGCTGATCAACGTGGTCTGCGGCATCGTCACGCCGAGCGCCGGCAAGGTCACGGCCCACGGCCACGACATTCTCACCGATTACCGCAAGGCGCGCAGCGAAATCGGCCTGGTACCGCAGGAGCTGACCACCGACGCCTTCGAGACGGTCTGGGCGACGGTCACCTTCAGCCGCGGCCTGTTCGGCAAGCCTGCCGACCCGGCCTACATCGAGAAGCTGCTGAAGGACCTCTCCCTCTGGGAGAAGAAGGATTCCAGGATCATGACCCTCTCCGGCGGCATGAAGCGCCGGGTGATGATCGCCAAGGCGCTGTCCCACGAGCCCAGCATCCTGTTCCTCGACGAGCCCACCGCCGGCGTCGACGTCGAGCTGCGCCGCGGCATGTGGGAGATGGTGCGCGGCCTGCGCCAGGCCGGGGTGACGATCATCCTGACCACCCACTACATCGACGAGGCCGAGCAGATGGCCGACCGCATCGGCGTCATCAACAAGGGCCGCATCGTCCTGGTCGAGGACAAGGCCAGCCTGATGCGCAAGCTTGGCAAGAAAGACCTGCACCTGCAGCTGCGCGAACCGCTGCAGCGCATCCCCGAGGCGCTCTCCGGCTACAACCTGGAACTGGCGGAGGAGGGCTGGGCCCTGATCTACACCTTCGACACCCAGGGCGAGCGCACCGGCACCACGCGGCTGCTGCGCGATCTCGACGCCGAGGGCATAGGATTCAGCGATTTCGACACCCGCAAGAGCTCCCTCGAGGAGATCTTCGTCAGCCTGGTGAGGGAGCCGTCATGAACTACCGCGGAGTCCGCGCGATCTATCTCTTCGAGATGCAGCGCACCTGGCGCACCCTGTTCCAGTCCATCGTCTCGCCGGTGGTCTCGACCACGCTCTACTTCGTGGTGTTCGGCGCGGCGATCGGCTCGCGGATCACCGATATCGAGGGGGTCAGCTTCGCCGCCTTCATCGTTCCGGGGCTGGTGATGCTCTCGCTGCTGATGCAGAGCATCTCCAACGCCTCCTTCGGGATCTACTTCCCGCGCTTCGTCGGGACGATCTACGAGATCCTCTCAGCGCCGATCTCGACCTTCGAGATCGTCGTCAGCTACGTCGGCGCGGCGGCGACCAAGTCGATCATTCTGGGGTTGATCATCCTGGCCACGGCCCGGCTCTTCGTGCCCTACGAGATCGCCCATCCCCTGGCGATGCTCGCCTTCCTGGTGCTGACCGCGGCCACCTTCAGCCTGTTCGGCTTCATCATCGGCATCTGGGCCGACAACTTCGAGAAGCTGCAGTTCATCCCGATGCTGATCGTCACGCCGCTGGCCTTCCTCGGCGGCAGCTTCTACTCGATCGAGATGCTGCCGCCCTTCTGGCAGACGGTGTCTCTGTTCAACCCCGTGGTCTACCTGATCAGCGGTTTCCGCTGGAGCTTCTACGGCGTCTCCGACGTACCGATCTGGGTCAGCCTCGGCATGACCTCGCTCTTCCTCGGCGTCTGCGCCGTGACGGTATGGTGGATCTTCAAGACGGGGTACCGCCTGAAGAACTGAGGCCGCGGCTTACGCCACCAGCCGCCCGACCTCGACCTGATGGAAACTTTCCAGGTGGATTTCGCCGGTACCGTCTTCGAGGACGATCCGGGCAAGAATAGTTGCGAAATCTTCCAGATCGTATTCCCGGCTGTCGATTTTGGGTCCGCTCTTGCCCGGCCCGAGCTCCAGCGGTTTGCCGCCGAGTAGATCCTTCCACGCCAGGGCCTCAAGCGTCTCGTCGCCTTCGATCATTTGCTCGAGGGTGAGCGCCTCCCGCGCGCCCGCCGCCCGGAAGCCGGTCAGCACGAAAGCCTCCTTGGCCTCCGGCCGGTTGGCGATAGTCACCACTCCGCCACGCAGGCGCAGCGCGAAGGCGCCCAGCGACTGCTCCTGCGGGCCGCTATCGAGCATGGCGATGAAACGGTAGCCGCTGCCGCTCATCTCGAAGTCTTCGTCATTTTCGAAGTCCCAGCCGACATGAGTCGACTCGCCGGCCGGAAGGTCGATCTCGAACTCGACCTCCCAGACCCGCCCGTCCGGCGTCACCTTCCTCGCTATCCCGGAGCGACCATCGTACCACTTAGAAACATTGGGGAAGCTCGCCTGAAGTGGATCGAAGGAGACCTGCACCTTGACGCTCCTGCGGCGCGCGCCGCCCTTGTTCTCGATCGTGAGGTTGTAGTCCCAGCACATGTTTTCTCTCCCTGAAAAAGGCGCTGCGGCATCCGGCGTGATCAGCGCCGCCAGCCCTCCTCCCGTGGGCGGCGTTGCTTGCGTTTCACGCATTCCTCGAAGGTCGGTTGGTAGTTCGCCGCCTTTTGCCGGAAGCTGCGCGTCACCGTGAGTTTGCGGTTGCCGTTGGCCTGGGTCTCGACCAGCCACTCGGCGACGTAGTAGCGCTCGTTGGTCTGAGGGTCCTGGCCGGCGCCGACCGAGGCGCTGATATTCTTCAGCCAGACCTTGATCGCGTAGCAGCCATCTGGCCACTGCGCGGGATTCTCAACTTCCCAGTGGTAAGCGGTATTGATGTTGGCGTTGCGCGCGTTGGTGATGACGTAGACCGTGAACTTGTTGTTGACGGTGTTGAACTGGCTGAGTTGGGAGTCGATCAGGTCGAAGGCGCGGTTGTCAGGCGGGTTGTCGTGAAACTTCCAGACGTTCAGCCGGCCCGTCGAAGTGCCTAGATGATTCAGGATCTCGTACTCGATCTGGTAGACGCCGCATTTCGAGTTGAAAGGGGAATGCGCCCAGAGCATGAAGTCGAGGCCTCCCATGGCCGGGCGGTGGACGGCGCTTCGCCGCGTTCGGCCAAGGTCGAGAAAGGCCTGCTTTCCGACCTGGGTGTACATGACTAGCTTCTCGGCCACTGGCTTGCGGCGGTTCGCGTAGTTGCGGAAAACCTCCAGGCAGTTCGCCACGTTACCACCGTCGGCGTAAGGCCCGTCCGCCGATTCGTAGTAGATGCAGTGCAGGTCGGTCGGCCCGACGCCGGTTCCTATCGGCAGACTGCGCGGCCAGAATACGATCCGTTGGTAGCTGTCGGCGGCGATCTTACGATAGGCGATAGCCGGCTTGGTGCGACGCACCCGGCTGCGGCGGAAGTCACCATCGTTCTGCGGATTGGCTATCCCTTGACGCGGCGAATAGGCATCGGATCCCGGCTCCACGACATGGATCGGTAAGTTCTGCGGCAGCGCAACGCCGTTGTACTGGTTTCCCGGTCGGGCATTGACGTTGGTGATGTGGTTGAACGCGAAATGCCCGACCCGGATCGGCCCGCCGCCACCACTGGGGTTGCCGTTCGCCGCCGGGGTGTGGCGTCGCACCAGGCCGGTGTCGGGGGACCAGACGTCAAGGTTGCCGCCGGCACGCGCGATGTCGGTCCCGGAATGAACGCGGGTGATGTCGTTAGCGGCCAGGCCCCGGAATTCTCCGAGCGCGCCAAGACGGGGGTGGGTTCGGTTTCTTCTGGAAACGGGCCAATCGTACAGCACAACGGCCTCCCTGCAGCGCGGAGTGCCGCGGCGTCAGTCCATCGATGTATTGTGACTATCGAACTTACGGACGACCGCTCACCCGAATGAATGCCGCTCCAAACCCGGTAACATCATACCATAAATCGATCTTCCCCGGTTAGTGCTAGTTTCACAGGGCGCCGTCGGGCTTCCTCTCCTCCCAGGCGCCGCCGCAATGCTATGCTGGCCAATGCTGGATAAGATGAGAGCGGCGTAAGCATCTTGGAAGCGAACCTCGGATTTCGAAGTCAAGCTGATCGCCGCCGCCATCGCCCTGGGCGCGCTGATCGGCGGCAGACTGGCCCTGCGCATCTCGGCCGAGGCTCGCGGCACCTGGTACCTGGCACTGGCAATGCGCTGGCGGGCGGCGTCTGCGCCGTGGCAGTATGGTGGATCTTCAAGACCGGATATCGCCTGAAGAGCTGAGCGGGCGCAGGCCCTACGTAATGCGCTCTACTTCTTCTGGAGTTCCTTCTTACGAGCTGCCATTCGCGCGCCAAGTTCTTCCAGCTGCTTGGCGCTCAAAACCTTGCGCGCCATCGGAAACATCTCTTCCTCCTCGTCCTTGGCGTGGTGCTCGACCAATTCTTTCAGCACCTTGGCCCGGCCCGCGAACTCGTCGGACTTTACCTTCGAGCCTTCGGTGTCGGGAACGACCATCTTCTCGACAATACGATGCTCTTCCATCGCCTCGTGATAGAGTTCTCCATGCTTCTTCCGATCTGCGTTCCGGAACGCCGGATAGAAGATTTCCTCTTCGATCTGGGTGTGGATCTGCAGCTCGTTCTTGATCTTGGACAGCAGCTCCTGGCGCGTCTTCTCGGCCCGGTTCGTGGTCTCGGTGAGATCCTTCAGCAGCTTGCGCACCGCTGAGTGGTCCTGCTCAAGAAGTTCAATGGCATTGGGCATGAAACTTTATCCTTCCGTGTTTGCGGGCGGCCCGCCATAGGCCGCTTGAGTACAGGCGCTCCCAGGATTTCGTCCTGCCGCTATCCCGGGCTCCGCCTGCAAATCAGTAACGTCCGACAGGGCTCGAAGGTTCCGGCTGACCCGGAGGCACCACAAGCCTTGCTTCTGGCGTGAGGAACCAAGCAGCTTCCCGAAAAGTGGCCCTCTGGTGAAAGCGCTTAGTGCTTGCCGCGCCCTGGGTCGAAGGTGACGACGCGGTAGAGGTAGATGACCAGGATCAGCAGCAGGACGGCATTGGACAGCGGCTCGACATAGCCGGAGACGCTGTCATAGGCCGCGCCGAGGCGATAGCCGGCGAGCGCCAGGGCCGTGGTCCACAGGCCGGTGCCCACGGCGGAGAAGACCAGAAATTTTACCAGCGGCATTTCCGCGATTCCGGCGGGCACCGAGATCAGGGTGCGCACAGTCGGCACCAGACGCCCGAACAGCACCGCAAGACTGCCATGGCGGCGGAACCAGCGGTCGGCCCGCTCGATAGTCCGCGGCGAGAGGGTCAGCCAGCGTCCATGCCGCGCCGCGAAACCCTGCAGGCGGGTCTTGCCGAGCAGGCGCCCGGCGAAATACCAGGGCAGGACACCGAGCAGCGATCCGAGGCTGCCGGCGAGAATCACCAGCACGATCGGCATGTCCCCCTGGGCGGCGCGATAGCCGGCCAGGGGCATGATCAACTCCGAGGGGATCGGCGGAAAGAGGTTCTCCAGGAACATCAGCAAGGCGATGCCAAAGACTCCCAGGGACTGCATCGTGGATTCGAGGAAGCTTTCCATGATCTGGCCAGTGCGGGATTCGCTGCGTACCCATGTTGGGTCGCGGCGCAGCAGGCCAAAGGATTTACCCCCGAGCGGCGCAGAGGCGCGCGGCGAACTCCACGAAGCCGGCGCCGCTGCGCCCCTCGGTGACGTAGCGCGGCGGCGAGTCGAGCTCGGCCAGGAAGTCGACAACATTGGCGACGCCGATGCTCAGCGGAATCCCGGCGAACATCGGCGCATCGTTGGGGGAATCGCCGAGATAGACGGCACAGTCGCCGAGCGCCTCGCGGGAAAGGCCGAAGAGCTCCTCGGCGACCAGCAGGCTGGTCGTCAGCTTGTCGTGGTCGCCGAACCAGCCGTTGACGTGGATCGAGCTGATCTTGGCTTCGGCCCCCCGCGAGCGGAAAATCTCCACCACCCGGTCGACCGCGGCGCGGGGCACCGGCGGCACATCCTCGCAGAAGTCGATGGCCAGATCGGTATCGCGGCAGAACTGATCCGCGGCGACGGCGACTCCCGGCACTTCGGCCAGCACCTGATCGCGGATCGCCGCCAGCTTTTCCCTGTTCTCCGCGCGCTCCGCCTCGCTCTGGCGGTAGCGGCGGATCAGCCGCTTCGCGCCGTGATCGTAGCGATAGTAGAAGGAACCGTTCTCGCCGATCACGGCATCGACCGGCCAGAAGCGGGCGATCATGTCGCACCAGCCGGCCGGACGCCCGGTCACGGGGATCACCAGCAGACCGGCGTCCCGCAGCCGCTCCAGGGCGGCATAGACCGCCGCCGTCATCCGGCCGTCGCTGGTCAGGGTATCGTCGATGTCGCTCAGCACGATCTTGACGCCGGCCAGCCGCGCCGCCGGGATCGCCGACAGGGGTTGCGGCCGCCGCCTATGTGCGGAGGGAGTCGCGCTGTCATCCATAGCTCGATGTACCACTCCGCAAGCGCGAGGGGAACGCCGGCGCGGCCGGCAGCGCGCTATCGGCTGTTCCGCCGTCGCCTGCTTTGCGCTATTCAACAGCCAGCCGCGACGGCGGCCGCCATCGATCGGAGTGGCCATTGCACGATGTGACGCCAAATCTGCGCACGAGAGAGAGCATTCGCCTCGCCGGGGTCGGCGTGCAGCGCGGCGGCCGGGCGATCCTCGACTCCGTCAGTCTGGAGATGAGCGAACGGCGCATTGCGCTGGTCGGGCGCAACGGCTCCGGCAAGTCGACCCTCGCCCGCGTGATCAAGGGGCTGATCCGCCCCGACAGCGGCGAGGTGCGGCTCTACGGTCTCGATCCCGCGAAGCGCGACTTCGGTTCGCTTTCCGTCGCCGGATTCCTGTTCCAGAACTCCGATCATCAGATTCTCTGCCCCAGCGTGTTGGAGGAGATCGCCTTCGGCCTCGGCGAGAACGGCTTCGAAACGGCGGAAGCCGAAGGCGCTGCCCTGGAGCTGATGCAGCGGCACGGCATCGCCGGGTGGCGCGACCGCGCCGTCGCCACGCTCTCCGAAGGCCAGCGCCGCCTGGTCTGCCTGCTCGCCGTGCTGGTGATGCAGCCGCGGGTCCTGCTGCTCGACGAACCTTACACCGGCCTCGACATTCCGACACGGCGGCGGCTCGAGCGCTTCATTGCCGAGTTGCCACAGCAGATCGTGATGATCAGCCACGATCCGGAGATGCTCGCGGATTTCGACCGGGTGCTGTGGATCGACGCAGGCCGGGTGCGCGCCGACGGGCCGCCGCGCGAGATTCTGGGCGGCTTCCTGGAGGCAATGCGGCGCGAAGGCGAGGAGGGCGCGGCATGGTCGGCGTGAGCGTCCAGGCGCGCTGGCTGCGCCGCCTGCCGGCCGGGCTGAAGCTGCTGGCGCTGGCCGCGATCAGCATCGGCCTGTTCTTTATCGGCGACCCGGCGATCCTGGCGGCGATCCTCGCCGCGGTGCTCGTGCTGCTCGCCGGAGTCGGCGCACTAGGCCTGCTGCGCACGCTGCGGCCGATCGGCTTCATGCTGCTGCTCGCCTTCCTGGCGCACGGCCTGCTCGGCGACTGGATGCTCGGTCTGACGGTCTGCCTGCGCATCGGCACCCTGGTTCTGCTCGCAACCCTGGTCTCCGCCTCCACCGCGCTGTCGGAGATGCTGGCGGTGCTCGACCGGCTGCTGGCGCCGCTGCGCTGGGCCGGCGTGCCGACCCGGCCGGTCGGCGTCGCCATCGCCATGACCCTGCGCTTCGCGCCGATGCTGGCCCAGCGCTGGCGCTTGCTGGGGGAGGCCTGGCAGGCGCGCTCCCCGCGCCGCCCGTTGTGGCGCCTCGTCGTTCCCTTCCTTCTTTCGGCCCTCGACGACGCCGACCATGCCGCGGAAGCGCTCGTTGCGCGCGGCGGATTTGACAGGAGATAACTGATGGAAACCACCGTAGCCCGCGTCGCCCTCTTCGCCGCGCTGATCGCCGCCCTGGGGCTGATCCCCCAGATCACCATCCCCTTCGCCGGCGGCGTGCCGATCACCGCCCAGACCCTGGGCGTGATGCTTGCTGGACTGATCCTCGGCCCCTGGCGCGGCGCGCTGGCGATTCTCGTCTTCATCGCCGTGGTCGCCCTCGGCGCGCCGCTGCTCGCCGGCGGGCGCGGCGGCCTCGGCGTCTTCGTCGGCCCGACGGTCGGCTTCCTGGTCGGCTGGCCGGTGGCCGCGATTGTCATCGGCCTGCTCTATCGGGTGCTGCTGGGCATGGGGCCGCTGCTGGCCGGCATCCTGGCCTGCGCGGTCGGCGGCATCGTCGTGCTCTACGCCTTCGGCATCGCCGGCCTGGCGATCGTCACGGAGATGGGCCTGCTGAAAGCCCTGACCGTGGTCCTGATCTTCATCCCCGGAGACATCCTCAAGGCCGCGATCGCCGCTTTCATCAATCGGGAGGTGCGCCGCGCCCGGCCGGGCCTCGCGGACTAGCCGGCTTTGTACGGCGGCGGGAGGGCTTACGCGCCGGCCATCGCCCCGGAATGCAGCCGGGCAGGCGCGGGCCGCCCGGCCAGGGTCCGTTCTGCCGCCTGGGCGGAGAGATCCTCGGTGAAGACCTGGGTCACAAGACTGTCCATCTCCTCGGCCAGGCGCTCGACCCGGCGCTCCAGCCAGTTCAGGACGGCGACCACGGGAATCGCGACCGCCAGGCCGACGGCGGTGGTCAGCAGGGCTACCCAGATGCCGCCCGAGAGAATCGCGGGGTTGACCTGATTGCCGGCGGCTTCGAGCTGGCGGAAGGCGTCGATCATGCCCAGCACGGTCCCAAAGAGGCCGAGCAGCGGCGCCAGGGACGCGATCACCTCCAAGGGGCGGAACCAGGCACGCAGCGCCGAGAGCGCCTCGCCGCCGTAGCGCAGCACCTCGTCGCGCACCCTGGCCTCCGGCAGACCGCGACGCTGTCCGCGCATCGCCCGGGCCATGGCCTGGGCCAGCGGACCGCGCGCCCTGTCCGCCAGCTGCTGAGCCTCCTCGGCGCGGCCCTCCTGCCAGAGGCGCAGCGCCTGGCGGGCGTGGCGCCGGGCACCGACCCGCGCGGCGCGGAACTGCCAGAGCTTGATCAGCACGATCGCCAGCGCCAGGATCGAGAGCACCAGCAGGATCGCCACCACCGGGCCGCCGGCCTGCAGCAGCTCCCAGCCTCGCTCGGCGAGACTTTGCGGCGCGGTGGGATCCGCCGTCAGTTCCTCCAGCGGCGCGCCTTCGGCGGCACTCGGCGGCGGTTCGGCGGTTTCCAGTTGATCGTCCATGCTCGCTGTTTTCACTTTCGGAATGACGCAATCCGGCAAAGCGCCCGCTAATTGCGAATGAGTGGCAGTTTCAACATATCGCCACAGCGCTGGCAAGCGCCTTTGCCCGGTTTCCCGCGTCCAAGCGGCCTAATCGATGAAATCCGCTTCCCCGCTAGAGGCTGCCGACAAGCAGGCTGCCGGCCCGAGGAACCGCCTGCTTGATGCCGAGCAGCCGCAGGCCATGCCAGAGGGTCACCTGGTTCGCGCTGAGAACACGGCGTCCGCAGCCGGACTCGAGCCGGGTCAGGAGATCGAGGCTGTCGATCGCGGTATCGGGTATCAGCAACGGCGCCGCATCGCCGTCTGGCAGCCTGTCCGCGAAGCGCGCCACCTCCTTGGCCAGATCCAGACGAAAGGAGCTGGCCCCGTCCAGCGCGTTCAGTGCCCGCCAGGCATCGACCACGAACCCCGCCGTAGCGAGACAGTCGATGAAAGCCTGGGTCACCGGCCGCGGATAGGCGCCGAGGATATGCACCCGCCGGGCCTTGAGGGCCTCCAGGGCTGCGATGAAGGCGAGCGTGGTGCTGCTCGACGGCACGCCGCTGGCCTGCGCCAGCCCCGCCGCCTGGTCGCGGGCCCAGTCAAGGCCGCCGATGAAGCTGGCGCTGGTGCAGGCCCAGATCACCGCGCCGCTGCCGCGCTCCGCCAGGCTGCGCGCCACGGGAGAGATCGCCGCGAGATCCCCGGTCGCAAGAAGATCCTCCCGGAAATGCCCGCCCGTTCCCTTGGACAGCAGGGTAACCGCGGTCGCGGCGCGGAATCCGCGCCCCTCAAGCCAGCGGTCGAGACGGTGCATCTCCGAGGCGATGGGGTCGTCGGGAAAAACGATCCCAAGCCTGGGCAAGCTGCTATTGCTGGGGGACATCGGCGGCTCCCTGTCGCGGCATCTCTCCGCCGTATGCCTAGGACGCAGCCGACCCCGGCGCAAGAGTCATGGGACGCCGCCCGATGCTCGGCCATCCGGTGCCGAGCGGCGGCGCGCTGCTCGATCTGATGGTTCGGGCCGCAGGATTTTTCCTGCGCAACCGACTCCATCGCCGCTTCGTTCGATAATAGATGCGCTTTCGCATTTAGCTCTGACAATAAGAATAAGATCATGAAACGGCTGATAGCTCCATCTCACTGGATTCTTCATGACTCTTCTAGGCGTATATTCTTATAAGGAATCGTGCTTCCTCCTGACTGCGATCGCGTGGCCTCACCTATTCCTTCTCGCGATTACTACGGGACTCTCTGCGGGGCCCATGGATCGTCCCGTCCGCCGCAGCAGCGGGCTCCTCCCTCTGGGAGTTGAGAATGCGAGGCTCTCCGGGGCTAAATGTAGTGGCTAAGCCACGTGGGCCATGGTATCTCTTTGCGCGCTTTGCGACTCATTTGCGCGGCCGCGAAGCCCTGCAGAATTTGCGAAACGACCGACCCGAGGCCCAATGGAAGCGAAGACAACAAAGCTGCCAAGATACGTATCCGTCGCGAACGATCTCGAAGAGAGCGTGCGGGCGCTTCCACCACATTCCCTTATGCCGACGGAGCAGCAGCTCTCGAAAAAGTATGGCGTCAGCCGGGTGACAATACGCGCCGCTCTCGACCTATTGGAGAATAATGGGATCATTACAAGAGAGCGCGGCCGGGGAACGATTGTCTGCCCGCCGAAGATTACAAGGCATTTGGAGCCTTTTGTCAGTTTCGAACAGGACATGAAGAATCAAGACATCGAATATACGACCGAAGTTCAGTCTTTCGATACCGCCGTCGTCCCCCCGGACTTCATTCGCCGGCAGCTGAAAATCTCCAACGGAGATCGCGTGGGGCATCTTTCGCTCGTTCGCTGGGTCGACGATCAAGCGATCAGCCATGAAATGAGATATTACCCGTCTAAAATCGCGAAAAAGATCGACCCTTCCCTTTTCGAAGCAAACGACACCCGGGAAGTACTTGAGCGGACGATTGGAAAATCCATTCAGGAATCCCACTGGCAGAGCGAGATTCGCTCGCCATCCCCTGCCGCCGCGGAAGCCTTGAAGGTCTCCACGCGCACGCTGGTGCTGGAAAACTCATATCTCTGGATGCGCGATGAAATCCACCCCGTCGAAGCGGGATACATCACCTATAGGATCGACCGCTGCAAGCTGCGCTTCGATTCCAGCATGAAAAAGTCGGCTTAACTCTAGGAGTCCGTCTGTATAAGACGAGCCCTATTGTTAACCCTCCTATAATTTATTATGAGTTTAGGCCTTGACCGATGAGGATTCTGTCAAGGACTTGCTGATCAGTTCCCTCACCTTGCCTTTGATAATTTTCTTCGTCGGCGTCATCGGCATTTCATCGATGACGATTAGCTTTTCCGGCCAGCGCATCTTTGCAATCTTCTTTTCCGAAAGGTGCGCGGTGACTTCATCCAGGGAGAGTTCGGCCCCGTTCACGAGAGTCACGACGGCGCAGATCCTCTCGCCTAGAACTTCGTCTTCGACCGGCACCAGAGCGGCTTCGCGCACCTTCGGATGCTGGCTGAGGGCATTCTCGATGTCGCTGGGGTTAATCTTGACGCCGCCCCGGTTGATGATGTCGTTCAGGCGGCCGCGAATCGCAATGTTCTCGCCGTCGACCCATTCCGCCAGGTCCGCCGTCCTGAACCAGCCGTCCGCGGTGTAGGCATTTTCGTTGGCCTCCACGTTCGCCATGTAGCCGGTCATGCCGCAGAGACTGCGAAGCTGCAGCTCTCCGACTTCTCCCTGCGCCAAGCTGCGGCCTTCGTCGTCGACGATGCGCGCTTCGACCCCCGGCAGAACCCGGCCGACCGTGCCGTGCCGGATATCCGCATCGCCGTCCATCGCGGTCTGCGTCGCGATCAGCACTTCGGTCATGCCGAAGAGAGAGCCGACCCGGCCATTCGGCAGCAGCCTCTCGAAATCCCGCGCCACGTAAGGCGGACAGAGCGAGCCGGCGACGATGACGTCGCCTACCCCGCTCAGGTCGCGGCCGTCGAAGCTGCCGTCCTTCAGCGCCGCGGCGACATGCGCCGGTGCGCAGTAGACGATGCGCGGCCTGTAGTTCTCCAGGATCTCCGCGAAGATCTGCGGGTCGTAGCGCTCGACCGGAGTTACCCTGCCGCCGGTATAGAGCGCGGCGTGTATCCCCTCCAGGCCATAGACATGGGTCAGGGGCGAGACGATCACCGCCCGGCTCTCGGCATCGAGCTTCATGGTCTGCGCATAGGTCCGCGCATTGGCGGTCAGTGTCTGATAGTCGCGCATCACGCCCTTCGGCGCGCTGGAGGTGCCGGAGGTAAAGCACAGCAAGAACGGGTCTTCCGGCTGCGGCGGCGCGGGCGGCGGTGAAGCGGCGCCGGCGGCGACCATGGCGGCGAGGGAAGGCCCCTGTTCCACCTCGCTATCCGTGTCCGCGACGATGACATGAGCCAGCTCGGGAAGCTCGCTCTGCAGGCGGGCCATCATGGCAGGGCCGTCGTAACCCGCGGCGCGCGGCGCGCAGACGACCGCCTTCGCTTTGGAATGGAAGAGCAGCGGGCTGATCTCCGCATCGCGCAGCGGCATGTGCAGCGGCGCGGCGATTGCACCGAGACGCGCAATACCCAGATAGGCGGTCAGGAAGTCAGGGCAGTTGTACAGCTGGATGGCGATCACATCGCCCTTGCGGCAGCCGAGAGCGGCCAGCGCGCCGGCAAAGCGCGTCGCGCGTCGGTTGAGCTCGGCGTAGGAGACGCCGTCCCGTCCGGCCATCTCCACGAAATGCTTATCGGGATTGGCCTCGGCCTGGCGCGCGAGCCAGCGGTCCAAGGTGTCGTCGTTCCAGTATCCGCTTTCGCGCGCCTTCCTGGTGTCCTCTGGAGGGTAGTAAGAGTAGAGCGGATTCGACATCTTCCAGGATTCCGTCAGTACACGCCGACCAAAAAAACGATCTTACGCCCAGAAAAGGCGAAGGCGGTGAAAGTTAGTTTCACCGCCTTCCAAGGCTCACAGGGAGGCTATTCCGTAAGCAGGATCATTTCGCTCTGCTTCACGTCTTCCGGATAGATCACGACCGGTACGCCGCCCTGAACCTGGATCAGCGGCAGATTGCGATCGGAGTTCATCCCGTCCTCGCGGAAGTTGATCGGGCCGTAGAAGGTCGTGATATCGAGCTCCTTCAGGGCCGCGCGCACCGCGTCGCGATCCGTCGAGCCCGCCTTCTTGATGGCGGCGGTCAGGGCGATCAGGGCGGCCGCCGAGGAGGCGTGCACGTAGTCGGGCTCTTCGCCGGTGCGCTCGACCACCGCGTCGTAGAACGCTTGGGAGGAGCCGAAAACGTCGTCGGCTTCGTATTCCACCGAATGGTGCCACCAAGAGGCGCTGGTCACGCCCTCGGCGAGATCGCCGAGATTCTCGGTGAACTCCGCGTAGGCGGGCCCGGTGATCATGGTCACGATCGGCGCGTCGACGCCGAGGTTCTCCATCTGCTGGCGGAACAGGACGAGGTCCTGGGTGTAGCCGGTGACGAAGACCCAGTCGGGTGCCAGGGAGCGGATCTGGGTGATCACCGAGGAGTGGTCGAGCGTCCCGACGGGATAGAGTTCGCTCAGCACGACTTCGATGCCGGCGTCCGGCGCATTCTTGGTCATGCTGTCGGCCATCACCTTCGGGAAGACGTCATCCCGCCCGACGACCGCGATGCTGCTCAGGTCCGGTTTCTCTGCCTTGAACTTCTCGAACATCGAATTGATCAGGCCCAGGCTTGGCGCCAAGGTGCCGAAGAGGTTTTCGAAGCCCTGGTCGTGGACCGGCTCCGAAGAGGCCACGGCGACGATCGGAATTCCGTAGCGCTCGGCGACCCCGGCAACGATCTTGGTGTGGCCCGAGCCGAAGGGCGCGGTCATGAAATCCACCTCGTCGCGGGTGATCAGCGTCTCGGCGAGCTGCTGCGCCCGGCTGCCATCGGTCTGGTAGTCGTAGGACACGAGCTCGACCTGATAGGTCTTCCCGCCGACCTCGATGCCGCCGGCCGCGTTGATCCGCTCGAGCCAAAGCTCATAGGCGACGGCCTGCTTCGCGCCCTCTTCGGCCAACCCACCGGTCAGGGCGAGCGGCGTTCCGATTTTGATGACGTTGTCTTCAGCGGCAGCGCCGCCGCTGGCAAGCGCGAGACCGCAGGCGAGCGCTACGGCGCCCGATATACACTTCTTCCAAAGTCCTAAATGCCCCATTTCAACCTCCTTGTTTTTGCGTCTTTATTTGCAACATTTTCGCCAATCATAGGTCACATGGCACGCCTTATTTGTCAATACCTATTTGTTGCTATCTTTAACGTCAGGCAGAGAAGTACCGCTCGCCTCGCGCATGCGCGAAGGCAAAGTCGAGGGGTCCTAAATGCCGAGATAAGCTTGCCGTATCGCCGGGTCTTTGGACAATTCCTCAGTGCGGCCGCGGTTCGATACGCGCCCGGTCTCGATAACGAAAGCTTCCTCCGCCAATTCGAAAGCCGTTATGACGTCCTGCTCAACCAGAAGTATTGTAAGACCTTCTTTGTTAACTCTTATGAGAGTATCGGCTAGATGCTCCACCAGCCGCGGCGCCAGGCCCAGGGACATCTCGTCGATCATCAGCAGCTTGGGGCGCGACATCATTCCGCGGGCGATCGCGCACATCTGCTGTTCGCCGCCCGACAGCGTGGTCGCATCCTGGTTTCGCCGCTCAGAAAGGATCGGGAAGATTTCAAAGGCGCGTTCGAGGTCTTCCTTAATCGCGCGGCTATCGCTTCGCAGGAAAGCCCCGAGCAAGAGGTTGTCGCGAACCGTGAGTCCTTTGAACAGACGCCGCCCCTCGGGAACATGGGCAATGCCGCAGTCCAGCATCTGCTTGGCCGAGTAGCCCGAGACATCCTGCCCATCGAACTTCACCTGACCGGCGGTGCCGCGCACGACGCCCGAGACGGTGCGCAGCAGCGTCGTCTTGCCGGCGCCGTTGGAACCCACGAGGCAGACGATCTTCCCCGCATGGATCTCGATGTCGATACCCCAGAGGACCTTCACATCGCCATAGCCGGACTCCAGGCTGGTTACCTCCAGCAGCGGACTATCCATCTGCAAGCTCCCTGGCCTGTGCCGCAAACTTCTGACCGAGATAGGCCTCGATCACGCGATCGTCGTTCACAATCTCGCTGGGCGTTCCCGAGGCGATGAGCTCCCCGTGGTGCAGCACGACGATGCGCTCGGACACCCCGAGCATGACCTTCATCAGGTGCTCGATAATCAGGATCGTCGTGCCTTGGCGCGCGACCTCGCGAATCAGATCCATCGCACCTTCGATCTCGCCCGAGTTGAGACCGGCATTGACTTCGTCGAGCATCAGCACCGTCGGTTTCATCGCCAGACTCTTGGCGAGCTCCATGCGCTTTCTGTTGGCCAGCGTCAAAGAGCTCGCCTGTTGCGAGGCCAGGGGATCGATCCCGACGAACTTGAGATGCTCGTAGGCTGCGTCCCGCGCCGCCGCGAGGCTGCGCTCGCTGCCGCTGAACAGGGCGCCCGCGGCGACGTTGTCGAGGACGTTCATATCGGGGAAGGGCTGGACGATCTGAAAGGTCCGGGCCATCCCGCGCCTGGCTGCCTGGTAGGGCTTCTGCCCGGTGACATCCTCGCCGTTGAAAACGATCCGCCCGGAGGACGGAGGGAAAACCCCGGTGACGAGGTTGACCAGGGTGGTCTTGCCGGCGCCGTTGGGTCCGATCAGGCCGACCAGCTCGCCCTTGCGCAGGGTCAGATCGACCGCGGAGACCGCGCTGACGCCGCCGAAGTTCTTCGACAGCTTGGTGATTTCCAGGATGGCTTCGCTCATCGGCCCGCTCCCGAAGTGGCAAATCCGGTTACGCGCGCAAAAACCTTCTTCAGGGAAAACTTCAACAGCCCGCCTGGCAGGAAAAAGATCAGCAACACGATCACGCCGCCAAGCAGCGCCCGGTTCCAGTTCAGGTAGGAGGACCAGAAGATCTCCTCCAGCATCACGAAGCCACCGGCTCCGAGCGCCGGACCCAGCAGGGTCCCGGCGCCGCCGAGCATCACCATCACCGGCACCTTCAGGGTCATGATGATACTGAAGGATTCGCTGGGATCGATGTAACCGACCCAGGAGGCATTGGCCGCTCCCGCCGTGCCGCACAGCAGGGCCGAAAGCACGTAGCCGGCCAGCTTGTACTGGGAGGTGTTGACCCCGACCATCGCCGCGGCTTCCTCGTTCTGGCGGATGCAACGCAGCCCGAAACCGAGCGGCGTGCGATCGACCAGAAGGTTGATGATAAAGCCGACGGCGAAGAGCACGAGCATCACCCAGAGGAAAAAGGCGAGCACCTCGTCGGGCTGCCACTTGAGGATCGGGATGTTCAGACCCGACCCTCCGCCGGTGACGTCCCGCCAGGAGGAAATCAGCAGGCGGCAGACTTCGACGACCACGATCGATCCGATCGCGAAGTAGTGGCCGCGCAACCGCAGCAGAATCGCCCCGAGGCTGAAAGCGAAGAAGCCGACGCCGAGCGTGGCCAGAGCCCAGGCCAGCCCCATGGGCATGCCGTTATGTTGGGCGACGCCGCCGATGTAGGCGCCGATCCCGAAGAAGGCCGCTGTCGAGAAGGAGGGATAACCGGCAAACCCGCCGATCACGTTCCAGGAATAGGCGAGGGTCGAGTACATCGCGATGACAATCCCGATCCGCACGATGTAGTTCTCCGCATGGAAGGGGAGCGAAGCGAGAAGGACGAACCATGCCGCGAGCAGCAGATAGCCAAGCCGAGTCATCATTCGTACCCTTTCGTTCCCACCAGCCCAGTGGGTTTGACGAGCAGCAGGAAGAGCATCAGCACGAAGCCGACCGTCAGCGCGTGCTCGGCACCGAGGAAAACGCCGGAGAAGCTCTCGATCAGCCCAAGCGCCAGGCCGCCGACCAGGGCGCCGCTGACCGAGCCCAGGCCGCCGATGACGCAGACCACGAAGGCCTTGCCCAGCAAGATCCCACTGAGGTTGACCGAGATCGGAAAGACCATTGCGAAGACGGTACCCGCCGAGCCGGCCATCAAGGCGCCGATGCCGAAGGTGATCGCGTAGATATGGTTGACGCGGATGCCCATCAGCTCCGCCGCCGTGCGGTCCATGCGCACGGCGACGATCGCACGGCCGATCTTGGAGGCCTTCATCACCAGCAGCAGAAGACCGGTCAGCAATCCGGCGAGGACCATTCCGACCAGGCGGTCGCCGGGCAGGATGACATCGAAGAATTCGAAGGTTCCGAGATCGAGGGTGACCCGCCGGGGGGTTGGCGAGAAGTAGACCACGATCAGGTTGTACAAGATCATGTCCAGACCGAAGGTCAGGGTCAGCGTCGTCAATACCGGTGCGGTCACGACCTTGTTGATGAAGATGTACTGAATTGTATAGCCGAAGACGAAAAGCGTCGCCGCGATCGCCGGCAGAAGCAGCAGCGGGTGGACGCCGTAGAAGTGCCAGCCGAAGAAGGCCAGGTATCCGCCGAGCACGATGAAGCTGCCGTGCAGCATGTTGATGACGTTCAGCACGCCCCAGACCAGGGAGAACCCGACGGCGAGCGAAGCGTAGATTGCGCCGAGGACGATGCCGTTCAGTAGGATCTGGGCTACATCCATGACGATGCCTCCGCGGCGAGACCCCATCCGGGCCCAGAACGGCGGAACGCGGTGCGCGCAAGGGCCGGCGAAACTGCGGCCGATGTCCAGGCGAACATCCGAGACGGCGGAAAGGCGCAGCCGGTACCGCCTCCCGGCTCATTCGCAATCAGCAATTCCATCCTCTCTCCTTCGCGGCTCCCTGCCGTTCCTTGGTTGTGCGCAACGAGGCTTCTTGGTTGTCTCTGCGTCCTCTCTCGCAACTTCGCTTGGCGTCCCGCTGTCTAGCTCGCGGCCTCTGTGACCTCATTTTGCTCGACTCGAATCTGCGTCTCCGCGCAAGCGCGCAGCCGCATAGAGCGCCGCCTTGACGATCTCGGCATAGCCGGTGCAGCGGCAGATATTGCCACTCAGCGCCTCGCGCAGTTCCTCCTCCGTCGGATCCGGGTTGCCTTCGAGATAGTCGGCAAGCGACATCAGGAACCCCGGGGTGCAGAAGCCGCACTGCAGCGCGAAGTGCCGGTGAAAAGCGTCCTGAAGTATGCCGAAGCTGCCATCGGCTTCGGCCAGGCCCTCGATCGTCTCGACCCGACGGCCTTCGGCTTGCACCGCCAGACAGAGGCAGGAGCGGACCGCCCTGCCGTCGAGCCGTACAGTGCAGGCGCCGCAGATTCCATGCTCACAGCCGACATGGGTTCCCGTGGCGCCAAGCTCCTGGCGCAGGAAATCCGAAAGCAGCATGTTCGGCGCGGCCGCACCCCGCTGCGGCTTCCCGTTCAGCTGCAGTTCCACGGCCACCGGGCGGTTTTTAGGATGCAGCGGCATTGCTGACCTCCTGCAAAAGCGTGTGACCGAGCCGCCGCACCATCTCCCGCCGGTATCGGGCGCTGGCGTGAATGTCGTCGCTGCCGCCGAGCTGCCAGGCGAAGGCGTTCAAGGCCGCCTCCAGGTCCTCGGCGGACTGTGCGTCGAAAGTCTGAATCGTCGGCCTTTCGGCGACGCCGCCGACCCCCAGGCAAAGCGTCTTTGCGGTTTTCATCGCCGCGATCGAGACGATCGCGAAGTCGCCATGGCGGCGCGCCACCTCGCGAAAGCCGAAGCGCGCCAAGTCTTCCTGCAAGCGAAACCGCGCCGCGACGACCATCTCATCGGGCCGCCGGGCGGTCGTCAGCATGCCGGTCTGGAAATCCTGCGCCGCGAGCACGCGCTTGCCCTTCCGGCTTTTCAGCACGACCTCGCCGCCCAGGGTCGCGAGCGCGAGGGGAATTTCAGAGCTCGGATCGGCGTGACACAGCGAGCCGCAGACGGTTCCTCGGTTACGGGTCTGGAAATGCCCGACATAGGGCAGAGCCTGCGCCAGCAGAGGCGCGCGCGTTGCCAGCTCCGGCCAAGCGAGGAGTTCGGCCTGGGTCGTCGTCGCGCCGACTTCCAGCCAGTCGCCCTTGCAGCGGATGTAGGAGAGATCGCGCAGCCGCGTCACGTCCACCAGGACGCTCGGATGCGCCAGACGCATGTTGAGCATGGCCATCAGCGATTGCCCGCCGGCGATGATCCGCGCGTCCTCGCCGTGCTCGTGCAGGCAGGCCAGGGCCTCCTCGAGGCTGTCCGCGATCAGCAGGTCGAAGGGCGCGGGTTTCATGAGCTCAGCCCTAGTCTTTCGCGCAGGCGCGACCACAAGCCCCGCCGCGCGGGTCCCCCTGCCTGACTGACCAGGGCGCGAAAGAACTGCTGGATCAGGCTGCGCGCCGCACCGTCGAGCATTCTGCCGCCAACGGCGGCGACCTTGCCGGCGACTTTGACCCGGTAGCTGTAGCTGACCCGCGTCCCGCCCTCGCAGGCTTCGAGATGCACCTCGCCGCTTCCCGAGCCCGAACCGAGCGGCCCGGAGAGGCTGCCCTCCAGCTTCGCCTTCCGGGGCTCCTCCAGATCGAACAGCCGCACATCCGCCTGGAAGCGGCCGCGCACCGGACCGACGCCCATATCCACACTCGCCCGGTAGCGGTTCTCGCCGGCCGTCTCCAGGGAACGACAGCCGGGAATCACGGCGGCCAGCGAATCCGGGTCGAGCAGGCTGCGCCAGACCTCCTCCGGCGGCGCCGGCACGATCACCGAATCCTCGCCGGTAAGACTGCGCCCGCTCCCGGACGCTTCCGGCGCCTCGCTTTCCGGGGCGCCGACCCGCGCCTGCTCCTCGGCAAGCAGCAGATCGGCCACGCGGGACGGTGTCACCGGCAGCACCACGTCGTCGATGCCCAGGGCATCGGCGACCGCGTTGGCGATGCAGACCGGCGTCGTATAGGTGTTGCCCTCGCCCACCCCCTTGGCGCCGAGCAGGGTCACCGGCGAGGGCGACGGCGTGCAGTGCACGATGTCGAGCGGCGGCATCTCCGCGGCCGTGGCGATCAGGTAGTCGGCGAAGGATCCCGAATAGAAGGCGCCGTCCTCGCCATAGACGAATTCCTCGTAGAGCGCGGCGCCGAAGCCGGCGGCGAAGGAACCGCCGACCTGCCCCTCCAGCAGGGCCGGGTTGAGCACCGTGCCGCAGTCGTGCGCCGTGACGTAGCGGTCGACCTTGACGTCGAAGGTCACCGGATCGATCTCCACCCCGCAGAAATCGAAAATGAAGCCGTAGGCGAGCTCGCAGTTGATCTCGCCCAGCTCATTGCTCGGCTCCAGCTCCTTGGCGGACCAGGCCGCACGCTCGTGCATGCCAGGCTCCATGCCTTCCGGCAGGCTGCCCGGCGACCAGTGGGCCAGGGCGGCGATGCGATACAGCGGCACCGCGTTATCCGGGTTGTCGGGATCGCGGATCATGCTGTCGGAGAAAACCAGATCCTCCGCCGGGCGGTTCAGGGTCCCGCTGGCGATCCGGGCCAGCTTTGCACGCACCCGCTGCGCGGCGAGATGGGTGGCGCTGCCGACCGCGGCGGCGAAGCGGCTGGAGTAGTTGCCCGAGGCGATCGACCAGGCGTCTTTTTGCGTATCCAGGTCGGTGTTGACCATGATCGCCTCCGGCGCCACGCCGAGCTGATCGGCGACGATCTGCGACAAGGTCGTGGCGTGGCCCTGCCCCTGCGGCACGGAGTCGGCGACCACGTTGATCGAGCCCGAGGCATCGACGGAAACCGTCGCATAGACGATGGCGCCGTCCTTCGGCCCGGACTTCTTGCGCTTCTCCGCGCTTTTCGCGATGGCGATGTAGCCCATGTTCGACTGGCTGGGCTCGATTCCCACCGCGTAGCCGATGCCGTAATACTTGCCCTGGGCGCGAACTTCCTCCCGGCGGCGCTTCAAATCCTCAAGCCGGCCCTCGGCCACGGCCTCGTCGATGCAGCGTCCGTAATTGCCGGAGTCGTAAACCGCCCCGGCTGGCGCGCGATAGGGAAAGACGTCCGCTGGCAGGATGTTGCGGCGCAAAACCTCCAAGGGATCGAGGTCGAGCACGACCGCGATCCGCTGCATCAGCCGTTCCGTGGCGTAGTAGAGCTGCGGCCCGCCGAAGCCGCGGACCGCCCCGCTCGGGCACTTGTTGGTGACGACGATGTTCATGGTCACGTCGAGGTGGCGCAGCTTGTAGGCGTTCGAGGTGGTGCCGTGCATGCGGAAGATCGGGCCCGGCATCGGCGCGCGGATATGGCCGCCGTGATCGTCCCAGTGCTCCAGGCGCAGGGCGGTCACCTCGCCCGCGGCGGTATAGGCGGCCTCGACCCGGGTAACCCGGTTCGGCGCGCTGTTGGCGGCGACCAGATGCTCCAGGCGGTCCTCGACCCACTTGACCGGCCGGCCGGCGAGCTTGGAGGCGACGCACATCACCACGATGCTGGGGAACATCGTCAGCTTGACCCCGAAGTTTCCGCCGGCGTTCGGCGGCGAGCGCATCCGCAGCTTGTTGCCCGGTACGCGCAGGCTCCAGGCCATCACGGAGTGCATGCCGAAGGGCCCGGGAAAATTCGATATCACGTCATAACCGTCGTTTTCCGGCAGGAATTCCGCGATGCAGACGAAACCTTCGATCGGTGGAATCGAGTTGCGCGGATAGACGATGTCGAAGGACATCCTACGCTCGGCGGAGTCGAAGGCCGCCTCGGGCTCGCCGTGCCGGAAATGATGCTTGGAGATCAGGTTGGACTTCACCGCCGGGTGCAGAACCGGCGCGTCCTCTTCGACCGCCTTCAGGGGATCCAGCACCGGCTCGAGCGGACGGTAGACCACCTCGATGTCGTCGAGCGCATCCTCGGCCAGATAGCGGTCCTCGGCGCAGACCACGGCGACCGCCTCGCCGGCGAAGACCACCTTGTCCACCGCCAGTCCGTAGTACTCCAGCGGCGCCTCGAGCGGCACCTTCATCGCGGCGATGTGGCGGCGCATATCCTCGCCGGTAATCACCGCGTGCACCCCGGGCCGCGCCAGGCAGGCGGAAACATCGATGCTTTCGATTTCCGCGTGGGCATGGGGCGAACGCAGGATCGCCGCCTGCAGGGTGCCGCGCTTGACCGGCAGATCGTCGCAGAACTGACCGCGGCCGTTCAGCAGGGCGCGGTTTTCCACCCGCAGGACGGATTGCCCAATATAGGACTTGCCCGCTGCGCCCTTATCCGGCGGCGGGCGTTCGAGGGTCAGGTCTTTGCCGCTATCCGACATCTGCGCGCACCAGCCCCTGGCCGCAAGCCCCGGCCGCAAGATCGCTCATGATGAAACGGGCGTCGACGATCGCGGCGCCCTCCTTGCCCACGATCACCGGGTTCAGATCGATCTCCTGAACCGCGTCATGGTCGAGGGCGAAGCGTGACAGCGCCACCAGAATCTTCACCAGGGCTTCGCTATCCGCCGCGGCTTCGCCGCGTACCCCGGAGAGAATGCGGGAAATCTTGGTCTCGCGGATCATCGCCCGGGCCTCCTCGGCGTCCACCGGCGCGACGCGCAGGGCCACGTCGTCGAGGACTTCCGCATAGATGCCGCCCGAGCCGACGACGATGCAGGGTCCGAAACTAGGGTCGCGCACCATGCCGACCATGACCTCGATGCCCTTTGCGGCCATCTCCTGGACGACCACGCCTTCCAGCTTGGCGCCCGGCGCGTTGCGGCGCACTGCCTGGCAAAGTCCATCGTAGGCCTCTTCGAGCGCAGCGCCGCGCTCTACGCCAAGGACCACGCCGCCGCTTTCCGACTTGTGGACGATGTCCTGGGATGACGCCTTCAGACAGAAGGGCGCCTTCAGGTCGTTGGTCGCCGTCTCCAGGGAGTCCGCCGCCTCCACGAGCGCCCAGGGTGCGACGGGCAGGTCGTAGGCTTCGAGGATCTCGAAGGCTTCAGTGAAGAGGTAGGCCTTGCCTTGCGCGCGCTGCAAAATCCCCGCCACTTCCTGTGGCGCCGCGCCGCTCCTCGCGGTCTGCGGGCGGGCGGCCTGCTGGGTGCGCTGATGGTGATCCGCCAGGTGCGCGAGAGCCTGCGCCGCGCCGTCCAGGCTGGGAAAGACCATGGCCTTGCCCGAAGCCTCGACGGTCTTGGTGATGCCCTCGATATCCTGACCGTAGGACCAGCAGGCGATTGGCTTGTCGGGATAGCTTGCCGCCAGGCGCGAGACATGCTGCGACACGTCGAAGTTCTGGTACTTCGGCAGATTGTAGGAACAGTAGATGCAGAGCACTGCATCGACGGCGTCGTCGTTCAGAACCCCTTCCAGGATCGCCGGGAAGGAACTCTCCATGTCCTTGGCGATGGGAATCCAGATGTCGAGCGGGTTTTCGATCTCCAGCCACGCCGGAAAGAAGTGACGCATGCTGTCGAGGGTTTCCGCCGACAGCTCGGCGAGTTCCAGCCCCGCATCGTCGATGGCGTCCAGGGCCAGTACGGCGCCGCCGCCGGAGAAGCTGACGACCGCGACGCGCCGTCCGGCAGCCTTGCCATAGGTGGCGAAGGCCTTGGAAAACAGCCGCAGCTCCTCGGCGCTGCGCGCCTCGACCACCCCGGCCTGGCGCAGCGCCTGATGGTAGACCCGCGACTCGCCGGCGACGGCGCCGGTGTGCGATGCCACCGCCTTCAGCCCGAGCCTGGATTTCCCCGCCTTGAGAGCGACGATCGGCTTGCGCCGGGCGATCCGCGCGGCGGCTTCGAGAAAGCCGCGGCCATCCTCGATCGCTTCGAGGTGGCACTCGATCACGCCGATGTCGTCGTCGGCCTCGTAGTACTCGAGAACGTCGACCAGGCCGAGATCGCAGGCGTTGCCGAGATCGACGGTCTTGCCGAAGCCAGCGGCTTCGTTGTTGACCAGATGATGCCCCATCATCAGAAAACCGGACTGTGCGACCTGACCCACAGGGCTCGCCGGGTCGCGGCTGATTTCGATGAAGGAAGAGGTGAAACCGGCCCGCGCGTCGGCGACGCCGATGGTGTTGGGGCCGAGAACGCGGATGCCGCTGCGTTCGATCACCTCGGTCAGCCTGCGCTGCTCCTCGGCGCCGGCCTCGTCGGCATCGGCGAAACCCTGGGTTATGACGATGGCCGCGCGGATCCCCCGCCCGGCGCAGCGTTCGACGATGTCCACGACGGTGGAACGCTCGACGGAGATGACCGCGAGGTCCAGCCCCTCGGGCAGATCCTCGATCGTCTTGCAAACCGTGATGCCGCTCACTGCCGGCATCTTAGGATTCACGACGTAGACGTCGCCGTCGTATCCGAAGTCTTCCAGGGAGGTGAGAATGCTGACTGGCGAGCCGACCGCGCCGCGCGACAGCCCGATGATGGCGACCGAGCGTGGCCGGAAAATCAGATCAAGCGGCTTTGTCTCGCTTTCGGATGACATCGCTGCGACTCGCTCCCCCGTGAAGATCCCTGCCCGCTTTTGGGGCGATTGCGCCGCGCGGCCGGCGGTCGGCTCCAGCCGCGCGGCGGTTGTTTCGTTAGATGATTTTCCCCGGCGCGATCTTGTTGAGCTCCGGAACGACTTCGGTGGCCAGCTGCTCGAGATGGCTGCGGCGCTGGTCCGGCGGCATGATCGGCGCCAGGATCAGATAGTTCGCACCCGCCTCGATGTACTTGGCGAGATAGTCGGCAACCCGGGCCGACGAACCGTAGGCGCAGTACTTGTCGACCAGCTCGGAAAAGTCCTGGTCGTAGCGGTAGCTCAGCTCCTCGATCCCACGCTGGCGCGCCGCTTGCTCGTCGTCGCCAAGGCTGACGTAGATGAAGCAGGCAAAGGTGTAGTCCTTCGGCAGTGTGCGCCCGGCCTCCTCGGCAAATTCCTTCACCTGGTGGAAGGAGGTATGGCAGCGGTCGGCGGTGTACATGTAGGGATGCCAGCCATCGCCAATCGTCGCGGCGCGGCGCATCGGGGCGTCCTGGCGGCCCGAAACCCAGATCGGCGGCCCGCCGGGGGTCACCGGCTTCGGCAGCATGTTGACGTCCTCGAGATTGAAGATCTTGCCCTGGTAGTCGAAGCGATCCTCGGTCCAGTAGCGCTTCATGATCTCGATCGCCTCCTGAGTGCGCTGGCCGCGCTCCTTGACGGGGACGCCGCAGGCCTGGAACTCCCGCGGATAGTCGCCGCCAACCCCAACGGTCAGCAGGACGCGTCCCTCGGAAAGCACGTCGAGACTGGAAAACTGCTTTGCCGCCATCGTCGGGTGGCGCAGCGGAAGAATCAGCGTCGCCGGGCCGACCTTGATCCTGCTGGTCAGGGCCGCGGCGCGGGTCAGCACCGTCACCGCCTCCAGGATCGGACGGTGATAGACGATGTGCTCCCCGGTCCAGAAGGAATCGTAGTCGAGCTCCTCGACCGCACGGATATCCTCCGCGCTCCAGTGGTCACCACCGCAGCTAACGCCGATTTTCGCTTGCATGCCTAACTCCTCTGTTCCCCCGGAGCGTCGGAGCACTCCGTCGTGAATGGTCCACCGTGCCGCCTGAAGACGCGGTCACGCGATTCTGTACTTGTCCATCTTCTCCGGGTCGAGATCGACGCCGAGCCCAGGCTTGTTCGGCACGACGAGAGCGCCGTCCCGGTATTCGAAGGGCTCCCGGATCACATCGTCGGTGTAGAAGACGCCGCCGACCTTGGTCTGCTCGCGCCCGGCCAGCGTATTGACCGTGATCACGCCGGGCAGCACCGAGCCTTCCAGCGCCGCGGAAAGGTGCAGGTTGGCGGCATTGCCGACCCCGCCTTCGAGAGAGCCGTTGACGTTGACCGAGAGGCCGGCGGCGCGCGCGATGGCGCCAATCTCCATGGAACGGATCATGCCGCCCGCCTTGGTGAAATAGATCGAGATCACGTCGGCCGAATCGGCGCGGACGATCTCGATCGCGTCCTGGGGGCTCCAGCAGCCTTCGTCGACGATCACCGGGATGTCGAGCGCGGCGGCGACCCGGGCCATCGCCCTGCGGCCCTCGACCGGCTGCTCCACCGCATGGATCTGCGCGGCGTCGCGCATCGCGCGGACGCTGTTGATGGCGGCCTTCACGCTCTTATAGCCGCGGTTGATGTCGGGGAAGATCGTCGTTTCGTCGCCGACCGCGGCGCGCACCGCCTTGACGATCGCCAGGTCATCCTCGGGGACGCCGGGAACCTTGATCTGCAGCCAGCGGATGCCGTCGGCGACGACCTGCGAGGCCTCCTCGGCCGCCAGTTCCGGCGGCGCGATGCCGACGCTGTGGCACAGCGGGATCGACTGCCGTGCGGCACCGCCGAGCAGCTGGTACACCGGCACCCCGAAGGCGCGGCCGGTAATATCCAGCAGCGCCGACTCCACCATCGCCTTGGTGTAGGAGAAGCCGCGGATCGGTTCGTCCATCAGCGCCAGGGCGCCCTTGACGTCGCGCGGATCGCGGCCGATCAGCATCGGCGCGATGCAATCCTTGATCAGATGGCAGACGATCTCCGGATCCTCGCCGGAATACTGTCCGTGCTCGCCGCCCCAGCTGAGAATCGCGGGGGCCTCGCCCAGGCCGACGATCCCTTCGTCGGTTTCGATTTGGAGAACCACGTAGCGCCCGATCGGAACCTTCAGGGACCGCCAGGTGTAGGAGGAGCGGCCGGGAAGCTGGATGACCTGCGGGTCGAGGCCGGTGATCTTCATTCCGCCGCCTCCTTGAAGCCGTAGTCGCTCTTGGCCTCGGCGCTGGTGATCTTGCCTTCCAGGAGGTCGCGCTGGATCGCAGCGCGATCGCGGTCCTCGGCCTTGCCGTATCCGCCGCCGCCCTGGGTCCTCATGGAAAAAACGTCGCCGCGTTTGAGCCGGCAGTTCATGGTCTTCGAAGGCAGGGATCTCGGGTCATTGGAGTCCGGATTCAGCCACAGCTTCCCGGTCTCGCCCGCCTGCCCTTCAAAGAGGCCGTAGGGCTCGACCTTGAACTTGTCGAACTGGGTTTCCAGGGATCCGCTCTCGTCGAGAAACTCAATGTCCCGGCGTACGCCGAGGCCGCCGCGGTACTGACCGGCGCCGCCGCTATCGGGGATGAACTCGTAACGGTGGAACCGGAGAGGGTAGACCATTTCGATCATTTCGATCGGTGTGTTCGCGAGGTTGTGGATCCCCTGGGAATAGCAGTCCACGCCGTCCTTGGTCTGGCGCGCGCCGCCGCCGCCGACCTCGATATCGAACAGGATCCAGCTTGGGTGCTCGCCAACCCCGTCGCCGGAGAGAATGTACACGTTCGACATGCCGTAGTAGCCGGCGGTGACCCGTTCGGGCACCACCTGGGACAGCGCCCGCATGATCGCGTTGACGATGGTATGGGTGATCGCGTTGCGGCCGACCACCGGGGCCGGCGCCTGGGCATTGACCACGGTCCCCTCCGGCGCGGTGACGACGATCGGCTTGTACAGGCCGTAGTTCGCCGGAATGGTCGGGTCGAGGATCGACAAGATCGCGAAGTAGGTCGCGGACTCGCAGGAAGAGATCGTCGCGTTGATCGGCGCCCTGCGCTGCTTGTCGGTTCCGGTAAAATCGACATGGATCTCGTCGCTCTTGATGGTCAGCGTGACGGCGACCTTGATCCGCTCGTCGGTGATGCCGTCGTCGTCGACGAAGTACTCGCCCTTGTAGACCCCTTCCGGAAGCTCACGCAGCGTGTTGCGCATACGCGTCTCCGAGGTATCGATCGCATCCTCCAGACAATCGGCGAAGGTCTGGCGCCCGTAGCGGCCGATCAGGTCGAGCAGGCCCTTGCGGCCGATCTCCAGCGCCGCCGCCTGGGAGCGCAGATCGCCGCCGGTTTGCTCCGGCTGGCGGATATTGGCGTTGATCAGGGCGAACAGGCGTTCGTTCGGCTGTCCCTCGTGGAACAGCTTGATCGGCGGAATGCGCAGGCCTTCCTGATAGATCTCCACCGCGTCGCCGGCGTAGCTTCCAGCGCGCATGCCGCCGACGTCCAGATGGTGGTCGAGGGTGCCGCAGATCGCCACCAGCTCGCCGTCGGCGAACACCGGCAGGAAGGTCTGCACGTCGGGCAGATGCTGCCCGCCCAGATAGGGATCGTTGGTGATGATGATGTCGCCGGGTTTCCACTCCTCAATCGGGATCGGGCCGTTCAGCGTGGTGATCAGCGAGCGCGACATCGAATTCAGATGGATCGGAATGCGGCAGGACTGCGCGATGATCCGGCCCTGCGGGTCGAAGATCGCCGTCGAGTAGTCGAGCATCTCGCGCACGACCGTGGAATAGGAGGTCCTCAGGATCGTCGCCGCCATCTGATCGGCGACGCCGATCAGGGCATTGTTGACGACCTCGAAGGTTACGGGATCAACGCGCATCGCTTCCGCTCCCTATTGAGATCAGGATGTTTCCGTAGGGATCGACGGTGAAAGGCTGCCCGGGATGGATGACCGTCGTCGTATCGATCTGCTCCACGATCGCCGGACCTTTCGATTCGAAGCCCGGGTAGAAATCCTGGCGATCGTAAACCGGGGTGTCGGCGTAGTCTCCCAGTTCGGAGAAGTAGACCGGGTGGTGCAGTTTCGGACTGACCGCGCCGGATTTCACTTCGCTGGGCAGGATCGCGGGCGCGGACATCGTTCCAATGGCGGTCAGGCGGGCGCTGACGAACTCGACGCGCCGGCTGGGATGATTGTGCGCGAACAGCATCAGGTGCTGTTCGTGGAAGCGTTCGATCATGGCCTCGATGCCGGCGGCGGAAACCTCGCCCTCGCTGAGCGGGACATTGACCTCGTAAGCCTGCCCGGAATAGCGGACATCGCCGGTCAGGAAGTAGGCGCGGCGGTCCTCGGGCAGCCCGTCCTCCTCCAGCGCCCGGGCGGCCTGGGCCATCATCTCCTCGTAGATCGGCGCCAGCTGCTCGGCGGTGATCTCGGCGCCGCTCAGAACCCGGGTCTGGACGAAGTCGTGGCGGATATCGCTCATCACCAGGCCGAGGGCGGAAAAGACGCCGGGATTCTCAGGGATCAGCACGGTCGGCATGCCGGCGGCTTCCGCCAGCGCCGCGGCATGCATCGGCCCGGCGCCGCCGAAGGCGACCAGGGTGATGTTGCGCGGATCGTCGCCGCGCTCCGCCGAGCTGACCCGCACGGCCCGCTCCATGTTCGAATTGGCGACCTGAACGATTCCCGCCGCCGCCTCTTCGAGCGTCATGCCGAGGGGCTCGCCGATCTTTTTCAGGATCGCGCGTTTCGAGGCCTCGATGTCGAGCTGGATTCGGCCGCTCGCGAACCGCTCCGGCAGCAGCCTGCCGAGCACCAGATTGGCGTCGGTGACGGTCGGATCGGTTCCGCCCTTGCCGTAAGCCACGGGGCCGGGATCGGAGCCGGCGCTGTGCGGACCGACATGCAGGCCCTTGGCGCTGTCGAGCCAGGCGATGCTGCCGGCGCCCGCGCCGATGGTGTTGATTTCGATCATCGGCAGCTTGATCGGCCGATTGGCGACCTCGGCTTCGGTGGTCATCCGAAGCTCGCCCTTCTGGATAAAGGAGATATCCGTGCTGGTGCCGCCCATGTCGACGCCCAGCAGGTTCGGGTACTTGGTCGCCCGGCTCATGCGCTGCACCGCCAAGGCGCCGCCGGCGGGACCCGAGGTGATCAGCCGCGCCGGATAGCTCTTCGCCGCCTGAATGGTCAGCGAACCGCCGTTCGACTGCATGATCAGGGTGTAGGCGTTGGGCAGCACCTCGCGCACCCGCGGCGCGATCTCTCCGAGATACCTGGCGACCAGCGGCATCGCCGCGGCGTTCAGGGCCACGGTGCTCATGCGCTCGTACTCGCGCATCTCCCTACACACGTCGAAGGAGGCGGCGACGTAGTGATCCGGAAGCGCCTCGCTCAGCCAGTCCTTGATCAACTCCTCGTTCGCCGGGTTGGCGAAGGAGTTCAGAAAGCAGACCGCAACGGCCTCGACGTCGCTCGCGCGGATCGACTCGAGCACGCTGGCGAATTCCTCCCGCAACGGGCTGACCAGCACCTCGCCTTTCGAGGAGGTCCGCTCCCGCACCTCGAAACGGCGGTGGCGCGGCACGATCGGCGCGGCCTTGTCCTGCTGCAGGTCGTACATGTCCGGACGGAAGTGACGGCCGATTTCCAGGACATCCCGGAAACCTTCTGTGGTGATCAGGCTGGACGCAGGAAGCTTGTCTTCGAGCACGGCGTTGGTGACGATCGTTGTGCCATGGACCAGCAAGTCGACATCGGCCGGATCGCAGCCTGCCACCTCAAGGCCGCAGACCACGGCGTCGATCAGCGCCGTGCCAGGGTCTCCGCGATGGCTGGGGACCTTGCCGATCGAAACCTTGCCGCTTTCGGCATCGAGGACGGTGACGTCGGTGAAAGTGCCGCCGATGTCTATTCCTATGCGAACTGACCCCATCCCCGATCCTCGCTGTCTATTATTCCGCCAGCGGGCCTTGCGCCCGTCCCGTCTTTTTCGAGGGTCAGCTAAGAGGGTCACTGCATATTTGTCAATACCTATTTGTAGGAGAAAGTCTCCCTTTGCCTGTCGAGCCCGGCGACAAAGCGATAGGCATTCTGATACTCTAGACTCTATGCTGCAGCCGGAAATCCTGCTTCTAAGAACAGCGAAAATCCGATGCTCTTGACAATTTGTATTAACCTACTGAGTATGTTTTTTATGGCTAGTTGAGGTCAAGCTGGCGCCGCGACGAGCTATTCCCTACCTTCACCAGCTGGCCGAGCGAAATGCGATGAACAACAGCCTAGCAAATCTTTCGATTGTCGGCGGCACGGGTGCCCTTGGCTCGGCGGTCGCTTGGCGCGCCGCGCGCGCCGGCTATAACGTCACCATTGGATCCCGAAACCAGGACAAAGCGCAAGTGGCGGCGCAACAGATAAAAAGCCGCCTCCCGGCCACAGCCAGTATCGCAGGACTGGACAATGCCGCCGCTGCGCAAGCCGCGGAGATCGTTTTTCTGACCGTGCCCTATGCCTCCCACGAGCAGACCCTGGCCGATATCCGCGATGGCGTGGCGGGGAAAATCCTGGTCGATGCCACGGTACCGCTGGTGCCGCCGAGGGTGGCGAGCTATCAGGCGCCGGCGAGCGGCACCGCAGCGCTGCGCGCCAAGGCGCTGCTCGATGACTCGACCCAGGTCGTCTCGGCGCTGCACAATGTCGCCGCGCACAAGCTCGCAGAGGATATTGACGTGGACTGCGACGTACTGGTTTGCGGCGACAGCCTGGACGCCCGCCAGGCGGTGATCGACATCTTGGCGGCTATCGGCCTGCGCGGCCTCCATGCCGGCGGGCTGGCGAACTCGGCAGCGGCGGAAGCGCTGACCTCGATTCTGATCGGCATCAACAAGCGCTACAAGGTCGACGGCGCCGGAATCCGGATTACCGGGAATCTGATCCCGCCCGAACCTCAGCGCGGCACATAAGGACCCGCCATGTCGTCGCTCTCCCTTCACGGCGTGACGCAGGTCCCGCTTATCGAGCCGGGCGACGACCTTCCGGAAATCCTCGCCGCCGCACTGCGCGATGGCGGCCTCCGTCCCGCCGAAAATGACATCCTGGTGGTTTGCCAGAAGATCGTCTCCAAGGCCGAGGGCCGCTACGTCCTGCTCGGAGAAGTCGCGCCTGGCCCGCGGGCCCAAGAACTCGCCGAGCTCACGGAGAAGGATCCGCGCCTGGTCGAGCTGGTGCTGCGGGAATCCAGCGAAGTGCTGCGGGCTGTGAAGGGCCGGCTGATCGTCGTCCACCGGCTCGGCTTCGTGGTCGCCAATGCCGGCATCGATCAATCCAACATCCGTCAGGTGCCGGGCGAGGAGCAGGCCCTGCTGCTCCCTGAAGATCCCGACGCCAGTGCGGCCCGGCTGCGCGCAGGCCTGCGCGAACGCCTCGGGCTCAACCTCGGGATCGTCATCAACGACAGCTTCGGCCGCGCCTGGCGCAACGGCATCGTCGGAACGGCGATCGGCACCGCCGGCCTGCCGGCCCTGCAGGACCTGGTCGGCGCGCCTGACCTCTTCGGCCGCCCCCTCGAGATCACCCAGAGCGCCTTCGCCGACGAGATCGCCAGCGCAGCCTCGCTGCTGATGGGGCAAGCCGACCAGTTCGTGCCGGCCGTCCTGCTCTCCGGACTGGCCTACGAGGCCCGCGAAGACTCTGCGTCGGCGCTGATTCGACCGAAGTCCCAGGATTTGTTCAGGTAGACCGATGACGCAGCGGCCGGACATAGCCCGCGGTGGATCGAGCGTGCTGGCGATCTGCGGCGGCGTCGGCGGGGCCAAGCTCGCGCTCGGGCTTTACCGGGTGCTCGAGCCCGGCAGGCTGACCGTGCTGGTGAACACCGGAGACGACTTTGAGCATCTCGGGCTGCACATCTCGCCGGATATCGACACCGTGCTCTACACCCTCGGCGGCCTGGCCGATCCGGAGCGCGGCTGGGGCCGCCGCGACGAAACCTGGGCTTGCATGGAGGCCCTCAAGGCGCTCGACGCGGAAAGCTGGTTTCTGCTGGGCGACAAGGACCTCGCGGTGCATATCGAACGGACGCGCCGACTCAAGGCCGGCGAAACCCTCTCCGGGATCGTCGGCGGCTTTGCGCGCCACTTCGGAATCGCCGCCGAGATCGTGCCGATGTCGGACGACCCGGTCCGCACCCTGCTGGACAGCGATGAAGGGGAGTTGACCTTCCAGCAATACTTCGTCGCCCGCCAGTGCCAGCCGAAGGTGCATGCCATATCCTTCGCCGGCGCCGAGGCGGCGCGCGCGCCGCAGGCGATCCTCGACGGCCTCGGCGGCGCGGCCTACGACGCCGTGGTGCTCTGCCCATCCAATCCCCTGCTTAGCATCGATCCCATTCTGCGGATCGAGACGCTACGTGGCGCTCTGGCAGCCACGCCCAGCCCGGTGATCGCCGTTTCGCCGCTGGTCGGCGGTCAGGCTCTGAAGGGCCCCGCCGCGAAACTGATGAAGGAGTTGGGCCACGCAGCTTCCGTCGAGGGGATCGCGGACCACTACCGCGGGCTTATCGACGGGCTGGTGATCGACACTCTCGACAGGGATCATGCGTCCGGTCTGCGCGTCGCGAGCCTGCCGACCCAGACGGTGATGCGCAGCCTCGAAGACAGGGAGCGGCTGGCCCGGGACTGCATCGCCTTTTCGGCGGAGCTGGCGGAGCGCCGGCTCCCAAGCGCACGCCGGGCAGGGTGCTAGCGATGGAAACTAATGCCGTGTGGGTCGTCGTGCCGATCAAGAGCTTCTCCAGCGCGAAATCGCGTCTGGCGCCGGTTTTCGGGCGCCCGCAACGACAGAAGCTCGCGAAGCTCATGGCCCGGCGGGTGTTGAAAGCCACCGCCGCCTGCCCGCAGATCGCCGGCATCGCCGTCGTCACCGCCGATCCCCTGGCCAGGGAGATCGCTGCCGGCTTCGGTGCGGAGGTCTGTGGCATGGCCGGTGACGAAGGCGTGAATGCCGCCGCGGCCGCCGGCTTCGGGTTCGTCCGGCAGCGCGCCGCAGGGGTGCTGATCCTGCCCAGCGACATTCCTCTGGTCCGGCCGGACGACCTGTCCAGGCTGCTTTCGGGGCCGGCGGGCGCTTGCAGCGTGACCATCGTCGCCGATACGGCGGGCCAGGGCACCAATGCCCTGCTGCTGCCGAGCCACATCGATTTCGAGTTCCGCTTCGGCGCGAACAGCGCCCGCAACCACGCGGACTCCGCGCGGCGCGCCGGCCTGGAGGTCCGCTTCGCGGAGTTTCCCCGCATGGCGCTCGACATCGACACGCCGGGCGACGTCGAGAGTCTCAGGGCCTTCGACTGTTCCCGGCTCGACTTTCCTGCAACGGCGCGGGCTTAGCGCGGCGCCATGCAGATTTGCCCGCAAGATTCACTAGTGACGTTTAGCGAGGGTCCATCGATGAACTGGCAGGATGTTATGAGGAAGGCCGCGTCGGGGGCGAAACTCTCGGGCGCGTGTGCGCGGGAACTCGCCGCCTGCGACGACCTCGAGGCTCTTGCCGCGGCCGCTTCGGCGCGGCGCCAGGAACGCCGGCCGAACACGATCTCCTACTCGCGGAAAGTCTTCATTCCGCTGACCGAGCTGTGCCGCAACGTCTGCCACTACTGCACCTTCGCCAAGGCGCCGTCCCGCCTCGCGCAGCCCTATCTGCGGCCGGACGACGTCCTGAACATCGCCCGCCAGGGCGCCGCGGCGGGCTGCAAGGAAGCCCTCTTCACCCTGGGCGACAAGCCGGAGCAGCGCTATCGGGCGGCCGAGGAACAGCTGGCCGAGCTCGGCTACGCGAGCACCATCGACTACGTCGCCGCCATGGCCGAGCTGGTGTTCGACGAAACCGGGCTCTTCCCGCACGTCAACGCAGGGATCATGACTCCGGAAGAGATGCAGGGGCTCCGGGCGGTCTCGATCTCCCAGGGGATCATGCTGGAGAGCGTCTCCGAGCGGCTCTGCGAAAAGGGCGGACCGCACTACGGCTCCCCCGACAAGCGGCCGGCGGTGCGTCTCGCGAACATCGCCGCCGCCGGAGCCCTGTCGATCCCCTTCACCACCGGCCTGCTGATCGGCATCGGCGAGACGCGGGAGGAGCGGATCGACTCCCTGCTCGCGATCCGCGAGCTGCACGCGCGCTACGGCCATATCCAGGAGCTGATTATCCAGCCGTTCCGCGCCAAGCCCGATACCAAGATGCGCGCCTACCCCAACGCCAGTCTGGACGAGCTGCTGTGGAGCATCGCCGTCGCGCGAATCCTGTTCGGCAAGGAGGTCGCGATCCAGACACCGCCGAACCTGAGCGCCGGCGGGCTCAAGCGCCTGATCGATGCGGGGATCGACGACTGGGGCGGCGTTTCGCCGGTCACCCCGGACCATGTGAACCCGGAACTGCCCTGGCCGCACCTCGAACGCCTGCGGGAAGAAACCGCGCAGGCAGGCAAGGTTCTTGTGGAGCGCCTGGCGGTCTATCCGGACTTCGCCGCCCGGGCCGACCGCTGGGTCGATCCGCGCTTCAAGCGCAGCATCCTCGCCCAGGTCGATGCCGAAGGCTTCCTGCGCGACAGCCTCTGGCACGCGGGCGCAGCGATGCCGCCGCCGGCGATGCCGGTCTGCCATCTCGGCGGAAGCGACGACATCGCGCGCATCCTCGACAGGGCACGCGGCGGCGAGGAGCTCGCAGAGCGCGAGATCGTCCGTCTCTTCGCCGCGCGCGACGGCGAACTCGCACAGGTCTCCAAGGCAGCCGACCTGCTGCGCCAGGAGGTCAGCGGCGAGACGGTGAGCTATGTCGTCAACCGCAACATCAACTACACCAACATCTGCTACTTCAAATGCGCCTTCTGCGCCTTCTCCAAGGGCAAAAAGCAGGAGGAGCTGCGCGGGGCTCCCTACGACCTCGGTGACGATGAAATCGCGCGGCGGGTCGCGGAAGCCTGGGAGCGCGGCGCGACGGAGGTCTGCCTGCAGGGCGGCATCCATCCCAAGTATACCGGCGAGACCTATCTGCGGATTCTCGAGACGGTCAAACGCGCCGCGCCGGAGATGCACATCCACGCCTTCTCGCCGCTGGAAATTTCCCAGGGCGCCAAGACCCTGGATCTAAGCGTCGACGTCTTCCTCGCCCAGTTGCAGAAGGCCGGCCTGGACACCCTCCCGGGCACCGCCGCCGAGATTCTCGACGACGAGATCCGGGCCGTGATCTGCCCCGACAAGGTGAACACCGTGGAATGGCTGGAGGTGATGGAGGCCGCCCATTCCCTGGGCCTGAACACCACGGCGACGATCATGTACGGCCACGTCGAGCGGCCCGAGCACTGGGCCAGGCATCTGCTGCGGGTGAGGCGCCTGCAGCAGCGCACGGGCGGCTTCACCGAGTTCGTGCCCCTGCCCTTCGTCCACATGGAGGCGCCGATCGCGCTGAAGGGCCATTCCCGGCACGGCCCGACCTTCCGCGAGGCGATCCTGATGCACGCGGTGGCGCGCCTGGCGCTGCATTCCGCGATTCCCAACATCCAGGCCTCCTGGGTCAAGCTCGGCCGGGAAGGGGCGCTGCTCGCCCTGCGCGCCGGCGCCAACGATCTCGGCGGCACGCTGATGAACGAATCGATCACCCGCGCCGCCGGCGCCGCCCATGGCCAGGAGCTCGGGCCCCTGGAGATGGATCAACTGATCTCCTCGATCGGCCGGCGGCCCCGGCAGCGCACCACGCTCTATAGCGCCCCCGCGCAAGGACAGGTCGAAAAGGGCCGGACCGCCGCCCCGATCGCGCCGATCAAGCTGGAGCTGACGGCGCGCCCGCGACTGCAGGGCTAGGGTCCTGGCCCAGCCTCCTGCGCGCGCAGCACGCCCATGATCTGCTCCTTGTTACCTGCTTTTCCATATCGTCCGCCCCCTGGTAACGGACTCTCCTATCAACCGCGGGCGCCTTGGGTGAGCAGGCCAGGTGCTGGGACCCGCTGAATAGCGCGCGGAACTGCGGGCTTTCCGGCGGCGCCTGCAGGAAATTAGTTTTTCTATGTAATATCAATTCGTTATGGCGGTGCGGACAGTTTAGCGCGAGCCCGTCTCAGGGGCAATATCCCTGATATGCAGGGAATCTACAGGGTATTTCGGCGGAATCAGGTCGAAATTGGCAAGTCGCTCATGAGCAAGGCGCTGTTATATCGAGCTTTTTCTGCCGAATTCCCTGCGCGACGGATCAGGGACCGG
>JBBEAM010000016.1:0-268925 GCA_040882845.1 Rhodovibrionaceae bacterium
ATCCACCAGGTCGCGTAGGTCGAGAACTTGTAGCCGCGGCGGTACTCGAACTTGTCGACCGCCTTCATCAGGCCGATGTTGCCTTCCTGGATCAGGTCGAGGAACTGCAGCCCGCGGTTGGTGTACTTCTTGGCGATCGAGATCACCAGGCGCAGATTGGCCTCGACCATCTCGGTCTTGGCCTTGCTGGCTTCGCGCTCGCCGGCCTTGACCGTGGCGACCATGCGGCGGAACTCGCTGACCGGCAGGCCGGTCAGCTCGGAAACGTCGCCGATTTCCTTGCGGATGTTCTTGATCTCGTCGCCGTGGCGCTCGGCATAGGCCTTCCAGCCCTTGCCGCTCAGCCGCTTGACCCGGGACACCCAGCGCGGATCGAGCTCGCGGCCCTGGTAGTGCTTGAGGAACTCGGCGCGGTCGACGCCGCGGCGCTCGGCCAGGCGCATCAGCCGACCTTCCAGCGCCACCAGGCGGTTGTTGTGGCCATAGAGCTGATCGACCAGCTGCTCGATCCGCGCATTGTTGAAATGCACGTTCTCCATGTGATCGATCAGATCGGTGCGCAGCTTTTCGTAGCGGGTCTCGGCGGCCTTGGGCACCGCCTCGCCCTTCTGCAGATGCGCCAGACGCTTTTCCTGCGCCTTGCTGAGCTTCTTGAAGGTGGCGGCGATCTGGTCGAGGGTCTCCAGCACCTGGGGCAGCAGGGCCGCCTCCATGGCCGCCAGGGAGATGTTGGCCTCTTCCTCCTCGTCGTCGTCGCTCTCGCCCTCGCTCCGGCCTTCGGCACCCGCCTCTTCGGACTCGCCCTCGCCGGAGGAAGCCTTCTTGTCCTCGGTCTTGGTTTCGGCCGGCTTGGCCTCGGGCTGCTTGGCTCCATGCTGAGGCGCGGCGCCGGAGCCGTTGGTCGCGGCCGGCGCGGGCTGCTGGGCGGCGCCGTCGGGGCCGCCGCCGTAGGTCGCGTCGAGGTCGATGATGTCGCGCAGCAGGATGTCGCCGTCAATCAGCGCCTGGCGCCAGGCAAGCAGCGCCTTGATGGTCAGCGGGCTTTCGCAGATGCCGCCGATCATCTTCTCGCGGCCGGCCTCGATGCGCTTGGCGATGGCGATCTCGCCCTCGCGCGACAGCAGCTCGACCGAGCCCATCTCGCGCAGGTACATGCGCACCGGATCGTCGGTGCGCCCGACATCGTCGTCGTCGAGATTGCCGCTGGCCTTGGCCGGATTCTGCTCGCTGTCGCCCTTGTCGGCCTCGGCTTCTTCCTGCTCCTCGTTCTCGATGGCGCTGATGCCCATCTCGGAGAGCATGGCCATCACGTCCTCGATCTGCTCGTGGCTGACCTTTTCGGGGGGCAGGACCTGATTCAGTTCGTCATAGGTGACGTAGCCGCGCTCCTTGGCCTTCGCGATCATCTTCTTGACCGCGACGGTCATGGAATCGACCAGGGCGCCCTCGGCCGCCTCGTCCCGGTTTTCGCTTGCCTCGTTGGTGGCAGTTGCCTTCGTCGCCATGCAGATTCCTATCGCCAGAACGCCGGCATGGCGGTGTTCTTCCCTCGCGGGAAATACAACCGCAGCTGTCGGCCGCTCGCTGTCTTAGCCATTCCTCGAGGCTGGATCGTACTTATCGAGGTCCACCCGCCGTGCCTCCCCCTCTTGCGTCAGGCGCTTCTTCGATTCGAGCCGGTTGAGATCCGCTTCGTCCATGGATTCCGCGAGTTGCCGCGTGGCTTCCACCGTTTCCTCCCGGGACAGGCGTTCGCGGATCAACTCCAATCCGTGCCGCCAGCCTTCGCGCACCCATTCCGGCGTGGCCGAAGGATGGGCAAAGGTCGAAAGGTCATAGACGTTTCGGCTCAACAGGCTGTCCAGCAAGCCAGAGTAGCCCTGTTGGCGTAAGTGGCCTTTTATGGCATCGCTGTCAAGGTCCGGCTGCTCCGCCAGAAGGTCGACCAAGGCCCCCCGCAAAGCCTCCAAATCCGCCGATGAGAGCTGTGCGCGCACCAGATCCTCGAGGTGATCCTGGAGCACCGCCGGATGGTTGATCGCCGCCGCCAGCACCGCCTGCTCGTTGCGCCGCGGCAGCAGACCCGGCGGCATCCGCGACCCCGGCGCCGGCAGGCCGAGAACCTGGGCGCCGCCCTGTCCCCCCGCCTGGCGGCCGCCGAAGGGTCTGCCGCGGCCGCCCTGCCAGCGGTTGCGCTGCGCGAAGGCGCGGCCATAGGCCTCGTCGAAACGGCGCCGCACGTCCAGCCGGTAGGCCTCCTGCACCGAGGGGTCCTGGATCTCGCGCACCGCGCGCTCCAGGCTCTGGCGCAGGCCGGCCCGGCGCTCCGGCGTGTCCAGCGACTTGCCCTGGGTCTCGCGCATCCACAGCAATTCCGAGAGCGGCTTGGCGGCCGACAACACGCCGCGCAGGGCGCCGGGGCCCTGACTCTGCAGCAGGCTATCCGGATCCTCGCCTTGCGGCAGCAGGGCGAAGCGCAGCGAACGGCCCGGCTGCAGCAGCGGCAGCGCCCGTTCCATCGCCCGGAACGCCGCCTTCTGTCCGGCCTGATCGCCGTCGAGACAGAGAGTCGGCTCCGGCGCCAGGCGCCAGAGCTCGGCGAGCTGCTCCTCGGTCATCGCGGTGCCGAGCGGCGCCACCGCGGCCTCGAAACCGGCCTGGCAGAGCGCGATCACGTCCATATAGCCCTCGGCAGCAACCACTTCGCCGGTTTCGTGGGCGGCGCGGCGGGCCTTGTCGAGGTTGAACAGCACCTGCCCCTTGTGGAACAGCGGCGTCTCCGGCGAGTTGAGGTACTTGGCCGGGGAGTCGCCCATCGCCCGGCCGCCGAAGGCGATCACCCCGCCGCGGCGATCGCAGATCGGGAAGATCGCCCGGTCGAAGAAGTAGTCGCGCGCGGCGCCGCCGTCCTCGGGCTGCTTGATCAGGCCGCCCTCGGCGAGCAGCGCGTCGTTGAAGCCGGCGGCGTTCAGCGCCCGGCGCAGGGCGCCGCGCTCGTTGGGCGCAAAGCCGAGACGGAAGCGCCGGATGGTCTCCTCGCTGAGGCCGCGGCGCTTGAGATAGTCCAACGCCGCGGCCCCCTCGGCGGCGAAGAGGCGGGCGGCGAACCACTCGGCGGCGGCTTCCAGGGATTCCTGCAGACCCTTGCGGCGTTCGCTGCGGGCCCGTTCCTCGGGCGTGGTCTGGGGCAGGGCCAGGCCGGCCTCGGCGGCGAGCCGCTCGACCGCCTCGGGGAAGCTCAGGCCCTCCATCTTCATCACCCAGCCGATGACGTCGCCGTGCTCGCCCGAGGAGAAGCAGTGAAAGAAGCCCTTGTCGGGGACCACGGTGAAGGAGGGCGTCTTCTCCTTCTGGAAAGGACTCAGCCCGACAAACTCGCGGCCGCGCCGGATCAGCTTGACCCGGCGGCCGACGATATCCGCCAGCGGAAGCCGCGCCCGCAGCTCGTCGAGAAACTCAGGAGAAAACTGCGCCATGACTCAAGGTAACGTATTGCGCGGAGTCAGGCCGAAGCTATTCGTCGGTGGATAACGGGGATCGCCGGTATAACTCCGGGAATCAGACCAGGGCCTGCTTGACCTGCTGGCTGGCGCGGGCGAAGTCCATGCGCCCGGCGTAGCGCTCCTTCAGCGCCGCCATCACCCGGCCCATATCCTTGACGTTGCCGGCCTCAAGCTCCTCGATCATCTCGCTGACCGCGCTCTCGGTCTCGGAGTCGTCGAGCTGGCGGGGCAGGAAGCGCTCCAGCACCTCGATCTCGGCGGCTTCCTTCTCCACCAGGTCGGGGCGCTTGCCTTGGGCATAGATATCCATCGCCTCGCGGCGCTGCTTCACCATCTTCTGCAGCAGGTCGAGGATCTCGTCGTCGCTGATGCAGTCGCCCTGGCCACTGGTGCGGGCCTGGATATCGCGGTCCTTCAGGCCGGCCAAGACCAGGCGCACGGTGCCCAAGGTCCGCCGGTCCTTGGCGCGCATGGCTTCCTTGAGGGCTTCGTTGAGCTGTTGGCGCAACATGCTGGCGCTCCACTCCTTTAGCAACGGCGGCGGAGCCTATCGGAAAGCGATCCGAAAGGCAAACCTGCCGATTCGCCATAAGTCATTGATATTGCTATAATATTTCTTTCTCGTTCCACTTGACGCCTCGCGGGCGATCCCGTAAACAGTGCCCTCGACAGCGGCCTGCGGCGTCCGCGGCTTGACGGCGGTCTTCTCTCCGCCGATTTCCGGACCCTATATAGGTGGGTTTGCGAGCTCGGCAAGCGCCCGGAGCCCCGCCGCCTTCGAGGATCACGACGATGAACGAGCAACGTCCCGATACCGCCCTGGCCGATGGCCCGGGTGGAGTCGCCGCGCGCCCGCCGGCCTGGGCGACCGCGGTGCTGGTGCTGGCCGACGGCACCTGTTTCTGGGGCCGCGGGCTCGGCGCGCCGGGCAGCGCGGTGGGCGAGGTCTGCTTCAACACCTCGATGACCGGCTATCAGGAGATCGCCACCGACCCCTCCTACGCCGGGCAGATCATCACCTTCACCTTCCCGCATATCGGCAATGTCGGCACCAATCCCGAGGATGTGGAAAGCACGACGCCGGCGGCGCGCGGCGTGGTGCTGCGCGGCGACATCACCCAGCCGTCGAGTTGGCGCGCGGCGCAGCCGCTGGACGCCTGGCTGCGCTCCCACAACCTGCCCGGCATAGCCGGCGTCGACACCCGCGCCCTGACCGCGCGGATCCGCGACCTCGGCGCGCCGCAGGGGGTGATCGCGCACGATCCCGCGGGCGGTTTCGATGTCGAGGCGCTGCGCAAGCAGGCCGCCGAGTGGCCCGGCCTTGACGGCATGGACCTGGCCAAGGAGGTGACCTGCCTGCAGAGCTATCTCTGGACCCAAAGCCGCTGGAGCCTGGAGGGCGGCTACGGCGAAACCGCCTCGCCGAAGCATCACGTCGTCGCCATCGACTACGGCGCCAAGCACAACATCCTGCGCTGCCTCGCCTCCCTCGACTGCAGGGTCACGGTGATGCCGGCCTCGGCGACCGCGGAGGAGGTGCTGGCACAGCAACCGGACGGGGTTTTCCTCTCCAACGGCCCCGGCGACCCGGCGGCGACCGGGATCTACGCCGTGCCGACCCTGGAGACGCTGCTCGAGCGCAAGGACCTGCCGATCTTCGGCATCTGTCTCGGCCACCAGCTGCTCGCCCTGGCGCTGGGGGCGAAGACCGAGAAAATGCACCTCGGCCACCGCGGCGCCAATCACCCGGTCAAGAACCTGGCCAACGGCCGGGTCGAGATCACCAGCCAGAACCACGGCTTCGTGGTCAAGCCGGAGAGCTTCCCCGCAGGGGTGAGCGAGAGCCACGTCAGCCTGTTCGACGGCACCAACGAGGGTCTGAGCGTCGCCAACCGGCCGGTGTTTTCGGTGCAGTACCATCCCGAGGCCTCGCCGGGGCCGCAGGACTCCTTCTATCTCTTCGAGAACTTCGTCGCCAACATCGAGCGGGCCAAGGCCTGACGGCCGCTTTTGGGCTAGATTGACGCCATGGCCTGGCAGCTCCACGGCAGCGGCAGCGCGACCGAGATCCGTCCCGGCAGGCAGGGCGGCTACGCGAGCTTTCCCGAAGCGCGCCGCGCCGCGCTGGCCCGCCTGGACAGCGGCCTCGCCGGGGAGAAGGACCCGCAGGCGCGCCGCGATCTCGAGCGGCGCCGCGCCGAGATCGCGCAGATGACCGCCGCAGAGGTCTCCAAGGACCTGCTCTCCGGCCCCGGCGGGGTCGACATGGAAGCGGCCATGGAAATGGTTCAGGTCGAGTTGGGCCGCGCACGCCTGGCCCGGCGTCCGGCCCTGGCCGCCTTCGTGGTGCTGCTGGTCGCCGTGCTGGCCCTGCTGTCGCTGTTCAACGGCTAGGCGCGGCAAAAGCCGGAAGCCGGGCAAAAAAAGCCGGAAAAAGCGCGTTTCGCCCCTTCCCTTGGCCCCTGGCTCGTGGCACATACCTGCCTTCAGCGACATCATCGAATCCGCCGGGGCGCCGGCCGGTCAGACCTGCGGCGCAACCCTTCCGCGCGAGCGCGCGAGCCGAGGACCACGCATGCCCAAACGCACGGACATAAACTCCATCCTGATCATTGGCGCCGGCCCGATCATCATCGGCCAGGCCTGCGAATTCGATTACTCCGGCGCCCAGGCCTGCAAGGCGCTGAAGGAGGAGGGCTACCGGGTGATCCTGGTCAACTCCAACCCGGCGACGATCATGACCGACCCCGACCTCGCCGACGCCACCTACGTCGAGCCGATCACCCCTGAAATGGTCGCCAAGGTGATCGAACGCGAGCGGCCCGACGCCCTGCTGCCGACCATGGGCGGACAGACCGGGCTCAACACCGCGCTGGCGCTGGCCAGGGACGGCACCCTGGAGAAGTACGGGGTCGAGATGATCGGCGCGCGCGCCGACGTCATCGACAAGGCGGAGGACCGCCAGCTGTTCCGCGAGGCGATGGACAAGATCGGCCTGAAGTCGCCGGCCTCGCGTCTGGTGCATTCCTACGAGGAGGCCCTGGAGGGGCTCGAGGCCACCGGTCTGCCGTCGATCATCCGCCCCTCCTTCACCCTCGGCGGCACCGGCGGCGGCATCGCCTACAACACCGACGAGTTCGAGGAGATCGTGCGCGGCGGGCTGCGCGCCAGCCCGACTCACGAGGTGCTGATCGAGCAGTCGGTGCTCGGCTGGAAGGAATTCGAGATGGAGGTGGTCCGCGACCACGCGGACAACTGCATCATCGTCTGCTCGATCGAGAACATCGATCCCATGGGCATCCACACCGGCGACTCGATCACCGTGGCCCCGGCGCTGACTCTGACCGACAAGGAATACCAGCTGCTGCGCAACGCCTCGATCGCCTGCCTGCGGGAGATCGGCGTCGATACCGGCGGATCCAACGTGCAGTTCGCCATCGATCCGGAAACCGGCGAGCTGGTGGTGATCGAGATGAACCCGCGGGTCTCGCGCTCTTCGGCGCTGGCCTCTAAGGCCACGGGGTTCCCCATCGCCAAGGTCGCGGCCAAGCTTGCCGTCGGCTACACCCTCGACGAGCTGGACAACGATATCACCCAGGTGACCCCGGCGTCCTTCGAGCCGACCATCGACTACGTCGTCACCAAGATTCCGCGCTTCACTTTCGAGAAGTTCAAGGGCGCCGAGCCGCTGCTGACCACCTCGATGAAATCGGTCGGCGAGGCGATGGCGATCGGCCGCAGCTTCGCGGAGTCGCTGCAGAAGGCACTGCGCTCCATGGAGACCGGTCTCGACGGCCTCGACGAGGCGGTGGTGCCCAAGGACGATGCGGGCAAAACCGATCTCGACGCTCTGCGCAACGAGCTGGCCAAGCCGGTGCCCTTCCGCATCCTGCTGGTCGCCCAGGCGCTGCGCGAGGGCCTCGACGTCGAGGAAATCCACGCCATCACCAAGATCGACCCCTGGTTCCTGCGCCAGATCGAGGATCTGGTCGCCGCCGAGGCCAAGCTGCGCAGCGACGGTCTGCCGAGCGAAGCCCGGGAGCTGCGCGAGATCAAGAAGCTCGGCTTCTCCGATGCCCGCCTGGCCAAATTGACAGGACAGGAGGAGTCCGCGGTCACGGCGGCGCGCCATGCTTTCGGGGTCGGGCCGGTGTACAAGCGGATCGACACCTGCGCCGGCGAGTTCCGCTCGCTGACCCCCTACATGTACTCCTGCTACGAGGGCGACGGGGTCACCGCGCCGCACTGCGAGGCGGAGGTCAGTGACCGCGAGAAGGTGATGATCCTGGGCGGCGGTCCCAACCGCATCGGCCAGGGGATCGAGTTCGACTACTGCTGCGTCCACGCCGCCTACGCCCTGAAGGACGCGGGCTACGAGACCATCATGGTCAACTGCAATCCGGAGACGGTCTCCACCGACTACGACACCTCCGACCGGCTGTACTTCGAGCCGCTGACCGCCGAGGACACCATCGAGATCGCCCGCGTCGAGCAGCGCAAGGGCAACCTCAAGGGCGTGATCGTGCAGTTCGGCGGCCAGACCCCGCTGAAGCTCGCCCAGGCGCTGGAGGCTGCCGGCATCCCGATCCTCGGCACCTCGCCCGACGCCATCGACCTGGCCGAGGACCGGCGCCGCTTCCAGACCCTGCTGCGCGACCTCAATTTGCGCCAGCCGGACAACGACACCGCGACCAGCCGCACTGAGGCGATCGCCATCGCCGAGCGGATCGGCTACCCGGTGTTGCTGCGTCCCTCCTACGTGCTCGGCGGCCGCGCCATGGAGATCGTGCACAACCAGGAAGGGCTGGAGCTCTACATCGACACCGCCGTGCTGGTCTCCGGCCGCAACCCGGTGCTGGTCGATTCTTACCTCAAGGACGCCACCGAGGTGGACGTCGATGCGGTCTGCGACGGCGAGAAGGTCTACGTCGCCGGCATCATGGAGCATATCGAGGAAGCCGGGATCCACTCCGGCGACTCCGCCTGTTCCCTGCCGCCCTACTCCCTCGATGCCGCGCTGATCGAGGAGATCGGCGTGCAGACGGCGCTGCTCGCCAAGGCGCTCGACGTGATCGGGCTGATGAACGTGCAGTTCGCGGTGCAGGACGGCGAGGTCTTCATCCTCGAGGTCAATCCGCGCGCCAGCCGCACCGTGCCCTTCGTCGCCAAGGCGACCGGCATTCCGATCGCCAAGATCGCGGCGCGGGTGATGGCCGGCGAGAAGCTCGGCGGCTTCGGCCTGCCGGAAAACGGCATGGCGCCGAAGATGAACCACGTCGCCGTCAAGGAGGCCGTCTTCCCCTTCGCCCGCTTCCCCGGCGTCGATACCGTGCTCGGACCGGAGATGAAATCGACCGGCGAGGTGATCGGCCTCGACCGTGACTTCTCCCGCGCCTTCCTGAAATCGCAGATCGCCGCCGGCACGGTGCTGCCCCGTAGCGGCAAGGTCTTCATCTCGGTCAAGGACGACGACAAGCCGCACATGAGCCTGTTGGCCCAGCAGCTGGTTGCCGCCGGCTTCGAGATCGTCGCGACCAAGGGCACCGCCGACTACCTCGCCGCGCACAGCCTGAGCGTCGAGGTGGTCAAGAAGGTTCGCGAGGGCCGGCCCCACGTCGTGGACATGATGAAGTCCGGCGACATCCAGCTGGTCTTCAACACCACCGAGGACGCCAAGGCGATCGCCGATTCCTACTCCCTGCGGCGCGCCGCCCTGACCAACTCGATTCCCTATTACACCACCGTTGCGGGCGCCGAAGCCGCGGTGATGGCGATCATGGCGCTGCGTTCGGGGCACCTTGAAGTCGCTCCGCTACAGTCATACCTTACGGGTTCGTTTTAGCCGCCTGATAGCGCCCGCTTTTCGGCCAAGCTCAGGGGCTTTTCCAAAAAGCGGGGAAATGCAACCATTCCCGGGTTGAGGTGAAGAACGGTTTATGGCCATGACAGACAAGGTACCGATGACGGCGCAGGGCTTCGAGCGCATGGAAATCGAGCTCAAGCACCTGAAAAACAGCGAGCGTCCGTCAATTATCAAGGCGATCGCGGAGGCGCGCGAGCACGGCGATCTCTCTGAGAACGCCGAGTATCATGCCGCGCGCGAGCGCCAGAGCTTCATCGAAGGCCGCGTCGCCGAGCTGGAGGACCGCATTTCCCGCGCCCAGGTGATCGACCCCTCGACCCTGGATGGCGACAGCGTGAAGTTCGGCGCCACGGTGACCGTGGTCGACGAGGACACCGACGAGGAAACGCGCTACCAGCTGGTCGGCGAGATCGAGGCCGACGTCAAGCAGGGACGCCTGGCGATCACCTCGCCGATGGCGCGCGCGCTGATCGGCAAGACCGTCGGCGACTCCGTCGAGGTGATGACCCCCAAGGGCACCAAGGCCTACGAGATCCTGAAGGTCGAATTCGTCTAGGCAGCGCGTAGTTTCACTTCGGGTTCAGGGCGGCCTCCGTGCCGCCCTGGTTCGTTTTGGCCGAGGTCACAGCTTTTGCCGCTTTCCAATCTCCCGATCGATACTATGGTTGTAGAATCGCTGTCCTTCGGGGGAGAGACATGCTGAAGGAATTCAAGGAATTCGCCGTGCGCGGCAACGTCATCGACCTGGCGGTGGCGGTGATCATCGGCGCTGCCTTCGGCAAGATCGTGACCTCGCTGGTCAACGACATCGTCATGCCGCCGATCGGTCTGCTGCTGGGGGGCGCGGACTTCACCGACCTCTTCATCACCCTGCAGGGCGAGCGTCACGACTCCCTGGCTCTGGCGCAGGAAGCCGGCGCGGTGACCCTGAACTACGGCGTCTTCGTCAACACCGTGATCCAGTTCGTGGTGATCGCCTTCACGATTTTCATCGTCATCCGGCAGCTCAACAAGCTGAAGCGCGAGGAGGTGAAGCAGGAGGAGGCCGCGACGCCGCCGCGCGAGGAAGTGCTGCTGGAGGAGATCCGCGACCTGCTGAAGTCACGCGGCAGCTAACCCAGGCTACTCCTCGTCCTCCTCGAGCGGGCGGTCGGTCTCCACCGGCACGCCCGGCACGGTCTTGGCGGTGCGGATCACCTGCAAGGTCAGCACCGTGGAGACGTGCGGCGCCGAGGTCAGCGCCTTGGTCAGCTCGTTCTCGTGCACGGTGTTGCGGGCGACCAGCTTGAGCAGGAAGTCGTGCGGCCCGCGCGCCATGTGGCACTCGCGCACCTCGTCCCAGGCGCCGACATGGTTCTCGAAGGCTGTCAGCACCGCTTCCGACTGGCTGTCGAGGCCGACCAGGGCGAAGAACATCACCTCGAAGCCCAGCGGCAAAGCGTCGAGATCGGCGTGATAGCCGCGGATGAAGCCGGATTCCTCCAAGGCGCGCACCCGGCGCAGGCAGGGCGGCGCCGAGATGCCGGCGCGGCGCGCCAGCTCGACATTGGTCATGCGGCCGCTGTCCTGAAGGTCGCGCAGGATCTTCAGGTCGATGCGGTCGAGCTTCACGCGTCTTTGAGGCATGGCTTGGATCTACCCCCTGCCTCGCGGGTTATGAAACGTCTCTCCACGCGGGCATTCCGGTAAGGATATTACTCAATCGCCCGAGGCTGCAAGGCCGCTGGCCGCGGCGGTGCCGCAGGCGGCACAATCTTCACGGCTTCGCGCCTTGAAAGGCCTCGCGGCGGTTCTTATGGTCTTCTCCTTCCCTAGTGAAAGAGGCGCGCCATGGCAACGGAACATCGCAGCAAGGTCCTGATCATCGGTTCCGGTGCGGCGGGACTGACGGCAGCGATCTACGCGGCGCGCGCCAATCTCGAGCCGCTGCTGGTCCAGGGCCTGCAGCCCGGCGGCCAGATGACCATCACCACCGACGTCGAGAACTATCCCGGCTTCGCCGACGTCATCCAGGGCCCCTGGCTGATGGAGCAGATGCAGAAGCAGGCCGAGCACGTCGGCACCAAGATCGTCACCGACATCGTCACCGCGGTCGATTTCACCAAGCGCCCCTACCGCTGCACCGGCGACAGCGGCGATACTTACCTCGCCGACTCGGTGATCGTCGCCACCGGCGCACAGGCGCGCTGGCTGGGTCTGCCCGGCGAGCAGACCTTCAACGGCCGCGGCGTCTCCGCCTGCGCCACCTGCGACGGCTTCTTCTACCGCGACAAGGAGGTCTGCGTGGTCGGCGGCGGCAACACCGCGGTCGAGGAGGCGCTCTATCTCGCCAACATCTGCAGCAAGGTCACCCTGATCCACCGCCGCGACGAGCTGCGCGCCGAAAAGATCATGCAGCAGCGGCTGTTCAAGCATCCCAAGGTCGAGATGGTCTGGGACTCCATCGCCGAGGAGATCCTGGGCGACGATATGGGCGTGACCGGCGTGCGGGTGAAACACGTCAAGACCGGCGAGACGCGGGAGATCCCCTGCCACGGCTTCTTCGTCGCCATCGGCCACGATCCGGCGACCAAGATTTTCCAGGGCAAGCTGGAGATGGACGAAGAAGGGTACATCCTGGCCGCGCCGAACTCGACCCGGACCGGCCTGCCCGGCGTCTTCGCCGCCGGCGACTGCGTCGACAAGGTGTTCCGCCAGGCAGTCACCGCCGCCGGCATGGGATGCATGGCCGCCCTGGAGGCCGAGAAATTCCTCGCCGCCCAGGAAGACACCGAGGCCGCCGCCGCCGAATAGCGCGGCACCCGGCGTCTTCCACTTCCGGGCGAAGACATTTCCGCGGCAAAATCGTATACTTCCGGCCCGTTTTCCGGCGACTCGGAGACGGGTTTCTTCCGCGCGGGCGCCGCGAGCCGCCCCGCCTAAGCCTCCGGGGGGCCCGATGGACTGGGATAAGCTGCGCATCTTCCACTCCGTGGCCGAGGCGGGCAGCTTCACCCATGCGGGCGAACAGCTCAATCTCAGCCAGTCGGCGGTCAGCCGCCAGATCTCGGCGCTGGAAGAAAGCCTCAAGGTGCCGCTGTTTCACCGCCATGCGCGCGGCCTGATCCTTACCGAGCAGGGCGAACTGCTGTACCGCACGGCGCACGACGTCTTCGGCAAACTGGCAATGACCGAGGCGCTGCTGACCGAGAGCAAGGACCGGCCGAGCGGTTTGCTGAAGATCACCACCACGGTCGCCTTCGGCTCGACCTGGCTGGCACCCAGGATGCGCGAGTTCATCGAGGTCTATCCCGAGATCGAATGCCACCTGATCCTCTCCGACCGGGAGCTCGATCTCGGCATGCGCGAGGCGGATATCGCCATCCGCCTGTCGCCGCCACGCCAGGCCGACCTGATCCAGCGCCACCTGCTGACCATGCACATGCACGTCTATGCCTCGGCCGGCTATCTGAAGAAGGAAGGCATGCCCAAGGGAGTTGAGGAGCTCGACGACCATCGCATCATCATCTACGGCGAGGACGACCGGCCGCCGGTGCCCGACGTCAACTGGCTGCTGCGGCTCGGCAAGAAGGGCGATTCCCTGCGCCGCCCGGCGCTCTGCCTGAACAATGTCTACGGCATCCTGCAGGCGATTCAGTCCGGCGCCGGAATCGGCGCCCTGCCCGAATTCATGGTGCAGCAGAACAGCGATCTGGTGCATATCCTGCCGGAGCTTGAAGGACCGCGGATCGACGCCTACTTCGTCTATGCAGAGGAAATGCGCGGGGCACAGAGAATCGAGGTTTTCCGTGATTTTCTGCTGCGGCAGGTGGGACAGTCGAAGTTCTGACCCGCCAGAGCCGCGCGGGACCGATGGAACTTTGTGGAAGACTTTGATTTAAAACGATTCCAAGCCATGCACGGCGTGCATAGCACCCTTTCTTGAAAGAACGTGGACTTCGCGCCTGTCAGAAGCCACTTTCTGTCTATCGATGCTGCGACGCAGCATCCTCTTACACGCCGGTCTCTCTCCCCCCAGAGACTACCGGCGCCGTTATCCGGACCCCCCGTCCGGATCTGGGTCCCACATATTGGACCCTCACGTCTCCCAGACGTGAAGCCTCCCTGTTCAACTTGCCGGGGACCTGCGGGTCCCCGGCATTTTTCTTTTTGCGCGAGCCGTGCCCTCGCCGGGCGCCGTCTGTTGCTATAGCGCAACAGACACGAGCTAAATCTATATAATTGTTTGAGTTTTTCTTGCGCTCCCTCACCCGATGTTGGAGGTTCCGGCCCAGCGGTGACCTGCGTTGCGCGCGCGTGGGCACCTTGGCAAACAGCTCTTTTTTTGGGGAGTCTTGAATGAAAAAGTTACTTTTGGGGACGACGGCGCTCGCAGCTGCCGGCCTCGCCGCCGGTCCCGCCCTGGCGCAAGAATACGGCCAGATCAATCTCTCGGTCGGCGGTTACTACCAGAACTTCGTCAGCTTCGTAGATCAGGACGACAGTCCCGACCTCGGCCGCGAATTCAATCCGGTGAACGTGCGTCACGAGGGCGAAATTCACTTCAAGGGTGAGACGACCCTGGACAACGGCCTTGTGGTCGGCTTCCAGGCGCAGCTCGAGGCGATCACCCAGGGCGACCAGATGGACGAGACCTACCTGTACTTCTCGGGCAGCTGGGGCCGCCTGGTGATGGGCTCGGAGAACTCGGCGCCCTACCTGATGGCCTATGCCGCGCCCTACGCCGGCCTCGGCGTCAACTCGCCGAACTTCTATATGTTTTCGCCGGCAGTGACCTTCGCGGCGACCTCGGGTTATCTCAACACCGCTTCCGACGCCAACAAGATCACCTACTTCACCCCGCGTTTCGGCGGCTTCCAGCTCGGCGTGTCCTACACCCCGAACGTGGACTCCGTGGGCGGCAACCGTCAGACCTTCGGTCTCAACACCGACGAGGATGTGGCCGATTACAACCATGTGTTCGGCGCGGGCGTGAACTTCGTCGAGAGCTTCAACGCAGTCGACATCGCGGTCTTCGCCGGCGCCGAGTGGGCTAACCTCGAGGAAGACGGCGGCTTTGGCGCCTATATCGACGATCTGGAATCCTACCAGGGCGGCATCAACGTCGGCTTCGGCGGCTTCACGGTCGGCGGCTCGCTGCGCTACAGCAATGCCGTCGGCGGTCTCGGCGCCATCCTGCCAATCAGCTTTGCGGCAAGCGACGAAGTCGACAATTGGTTCTGGGATGCCGGCGCGACCTACTCCACCGGCGCGGTGACGGTTGGTCTGACCTATAGCCAATCCAGACTGGACATCGACGACCTCGATGCCGATCAGACGCGTCATATGGTCGAGGCGGGTGTCTCCTATGCCCTCTCGCCCGGGGTGACCCTCACCGGGGCGCTGCAGTACATGCACGACGATATCGATTCGCCGATCGGCGACCTGAAGACCGAGGGCTACGGCGGCACGGTCGGGACCAAGCTGTCCTTCTAACCGCCGGAAGGAACGACAGGTAAGTTTGGAGCAAGATCCACGCAGTATAGATCGTCGATCTACTGCGATCTTGCTCCAGAGCCTGATCGGATCGCACCGAAGCAGTGGGGTCCGTGAAATCAGTCTCTAAGATATTGCATGTGAGGCTTCGCGAGGGCCTGCGCCCTGCGTATCCACCTGAGGCGTCAGGGTTTGCCGCAAACTTTGTTCGCTGACGCCGTCCCGGCGCATCAGCAGCCGCACGATCGGGTCTTGCAGGATGTCGTCGATCGAAGGCTCGTTCCGAAGCCAGTTCTTGCCGTCCAAGGGACCCTCCTATAGCCGCAACGCCCCCCGACGCTCACTTTAATATAAGGCGCCTTGATGACGTTCCGCAGAGCGTGTCGGTGACCAATAAATGACCTTGGCGGGATTGGTCCGAGCCTGACGGAAAAGGGGCGGAAGCTGTTGCTCCGCATTTTTTTGCGCGCTGCGTCTGGACAGCCGCCTACATGAACAGGCGGTCGTTGTCCTGCATGTCCTTGTAGAGCTCGGCGACGTACTCTTCGTAGCCGTTGTAGAGCTGGGTCGGCACCCGCTCGTCGGTGCCGAGCACGCGCTCGCTCGCCTGGCTCCAGCGCGGATGGTCCACCTCGGGGTTGACGTTGGCCCAGAAGCCGTACTCGTTGGCGGCGATTTCCTCCCAGAAGGACAGCGGCTGCTGGTCGGTGAACTCGAAGCGCACCAGGCCCTTGGCCGACTTGAAGCCATACTTCCAGGGCAGAACCAGCCGCAGCGGCGCGCCGTTTTGCTTCGGCATCGGCTTGCCGTAGGCGCCGGTGCCCAGGAAGGCGAGGTCGTTCATCGCCTCCGCCATGCTCACGCCTTCGATATAGGGCCAGGGATACCAGGAGGCGCGCTGGCCGCTGGCCACGTCGGAATCCTCGAAGGACACGGTCTTGATGTACTTGGCGCCAGAGGTCGGCTTGGCGAGCTCGACCAGGGGGCGCATGGCGAAGCCCGACCAGGGCACGGTGATCGACCAGGCCTCGACGCAGCGGTGCCGGTAGAGGCGCTCCTCCAGCGGCATCTTGGCCAGCAGCTCGTCGATACCGATCTCGAACTCCTGCTCGACCATACCGGCGATCTGCACCGTCCAGGGCCGGATCGGCAGCTCCTGGGCGTCGCGCCAGATATTCTTGGAGGAGCCGAACTCGTAGTAGTTGTTGTAGGTGGTGACGATCTCCTCGTCGGTCAGCTCGCGGTCGAGCTTGTAAGTCAGGTTGCGCTCCACCGGATAGAGGCTCGCTGAGGGATCGCTCGACTCGCCCTCCGCGGCGCGGGCCAGACGGCCGAGCCCGCCGGCACCGGCCAGCAGGATCGGCCCTGCCGCCGCGGCCTTGAGGATGCGGCGGCGGTCGCGGAAGATCGCTTCCGGCGTCGCCGCGCTTTCCGGCAGTTCCCAACCGCGTTTGATCTTGATCAGCATCGCTGGCTCTCCTCACACAGGCTCTGTCTTGCACTCCCCTTGGATATAGCCCGCGGAATGATCAAGCACAGTTCAAGCTTCCGAGAGGTTGCGGTTGAATTCCCAGAGGATTCCTCACGCATCGGCCACACGCCGCGCGTCACGCCTCAGTGATCCGCGATTTCGCCGTCGCTGTAGAGGAACTCCTTGAGATGCCCGGCGAAGTCCTCGTTGTTGCGCCGCAGCCACTCGAGCACCATCGCCGCGTGCTCCATCTCCTCGCGCATGTTGTGCAGCAGGATCGCCTTCAGCGCCTCATCCTCGCAGTCGTCGGCGCGCTGCCGGTACCAGTCCACGGCCTCCATCTCCTCGATCAGGGAGACGATGGCATGGTGCATCGACAGGGTTTCCTTCGTCAGGTTTTCGCGCGGGGCGTGCAGACCTTCACTCGACACGTTATGTCCTCCAGATCGATCTCGGTTTTGTTTCGCGCGGCGCAGGCCGCGCGGCCGCGACCAGTCTAGCGCGCAGCGGCGCTACGGCAAGGCTGGCCTTGGCGATTCTTGTAAGCTTTTGCGGCTACTGCGCGGCCTGCTGCTGCGCCTCGGCGATGATTCGCTCGGCCAGCTTGCCGGTCAGCTCTTGCAGCCGATCGTACTCGGCGACGAAGCTGCCGACCCCCAGGGTCAGGGAGCGGATCTCGACGATCAGGTCGGACAGTTCCGCCTGGGGCAGGGTGCAGTGCAGCTCGTCCCAGCCCTCCCAGTCCGGCTTGGCCTCGAAACCGAGGATCTGGCCGCGCCGTCCGCTGATCAGCCCGTGGATGCCCGAGGTGAAATCGCCGGGTACGGAGATCGTCACTTTGAAGATCGGCTCCAGCAGGATCGGCCCGCAGTTGGGCATGCCCTCGGCCATCGCCTGGCGGCCCGCGGTCTTGAAAGCCTGGTCCGAGGAATCCACCGCGTGGAACTGCCCATCGAACAGCTTGGCCGCGACATCGACCACCGGAAAGCCCAGCGGGCCGCGCGTCAGGTACTCCTTGATGCCAGTTTCCACCGAGGGGATGTACTGCTTCGGGATCGCGCCGCCGACAATGGAGTTGGTGAATTCGAAACCGCTGCCGCGCGGCCGCGGCTTGATCTCCACCTGGACATCGCCGAACTGGCCGTGGCCGCCCGACTGTTTCTTGTGCCTGGCATGCTGCTGCACCGACTTGGTGATGGTTTCCTTGTAGGCGGTGCGCGGCGGCGACAGGGTCACCTCGACATTGAAGCGCGACTTGAGGCGCTCGGCGGCCAGCTTGAGGTGGATCTCGCCCTGCCCCCAGAGCAGCAGCTGGTGGGTATCGGAGTCCTGCCGCATGGAGATCGAGGGGTCCTCGTCGGTCAGCTTGGAAATCGAGGTGGTCAGCTTGACCTCGTCCTGGCGGTTCTTCGGCTCGGCGGCCAGGGCGTAGACCGGCTTGAGGGTCTCGGGCCAGAGCAGGCCGCCGCGATCCTGCGGCCCCTTGTCGGTGAGGATCTGGCCGGTATGGGCGGCTTCCAGCCGGCTGAAGCCGACCAGATCTCCGGCCTCGGCCTTGTCGAGCGGTGCGAATTCGCCGCCCAGCATGCGGTTGATGCCGGAGAGACGGTCCTCGCCCAGCACGGTGTTGTCCTTGATCGCGCCGCGCCAGACCCGGGCGACGCTGAGCTTGCCGCTATGCGCCTGGTAGAGCGTCTTGACGATCGAGGCGACGAAGCCGGATCCCTCCGGAACGCCGAGGCGCGCGGCGGTCTGCTCCGGGCCGGGCGCGTCGTGGCGGAGCGCCTTGAACAGCCGCTGAATGCCGTTGCCCTGCTCCGCCGAGCCGAGCAGCACCGGCACGATCAGGTCGTCCGCCAGGTCCCTGGTAAAGTGCTCGAAAATCTCGTCCGCTGGCGGGGTCTTATCCTCGAGCAGCTGCTCGAGCAGCGCATCGTCGAAATCGGCCAGGGACTCCAGCATCTCCTGCCGGGCTTCGCCCTCGCGGTCCTTGACCGCTTCCGGCATTTCGATCAGGTCGGAAGGCTGGTTTTCCTTAAAGCGGTAGGCGCGTTCGCTGGCCAGGTCGACGAAACCGGTAACCTCTTCGCCGTCGCGGATCGGCACTTGGCGCAGCACCAGCGGCCGGGAGGAGACCGCCTGCAGCGCCTCCAGCAGGTCGCGCACCCGGACCTGGGTTTTGTCCATCTTGTTGATGAACAGGATATGCGGGATCTGGAAGTCGTCGAGAAACTTGAAGATCGGCGCCAGGGTGACTGCCCGCTCGGGCTCCGGCTCGGCGACGATCACCGCGACGTCGGCGGCCATCAGGGCGTTGCGCGCGTCCTGCATCAGCTCGACCGAGCCGGGACAGTCGATGAAGGACCAGCGCTCGCCCAGGTACTCCGCCGATGCGAAGTTGGGCTCGATGCTCATCTGCCGCGCGCGCGCCTCTGGCGCGGAATCGCCGACGGTGTTGCCTTCGGAGATCGAGCCCTTGCGGTGGGTGGCGCCGCAGTGATGCAGCAGAGCTTCGAGTAGGGTGGTTTTGCCGCTGGTGTAGGGGCCGACGAGCACCGCACAGCGAGGTGCGTGAGCCGTTTCGCTGGACATGGCTTCCTCCCTGCAATCTCGACTGCCGCGGGTCTCGTTGCGCGGACCGGCGTGCCGCCAGGGAAGTCATGCTCTCAGGAAGGCGGGGGCGGAGGCAACAGGAATCCTGGCAAAGCCACGTGTACGGCCCTCAGCCAAGCCCGCTGTCGAGCAGCAGCATGGCGGCGAAACCGACGATCAGCGCCGCCGTGGCGCGGTTCTCGTGACCGGCTCTGTGGGTTTCGGGGATCATTTCGCCGCCGACCACGGTGATCATGGCGCCGGCGGAGACCGCCAGGGCCCAGGGCAGCAGCGCCGCGGACAGGCCGACCGCCGCGGCGCCGAGCAGGCCGCCGATCGGTTCGACCAGGCCGGTCAGGGCGGAGAGCCCGAAGGCCGGCCAAAGGCCATAGCCGAGCGCATAGAGAGCGATCGCCGCGATCAGCCCTTCCGGGATGTTCTGCGCCAGAATGCCGAGGGTCAGGGCCAGGCCCTTGCCGGTATCCTCCTGCACCGCGCCGACGCCGACCGCGAGTCCCTCGGGAAAGTTATGCAGGGTGATCGCCAGGACGAACAGCCAGAGGCGTTTGATGGTGACGCTGTCCAGACCCTCGCGGCCCTTGAGGAAGTGCTGATGGGGTAGTGCGCGGTGCGCCAGCGCGAAGAGCCCGGCGCCGAGCAGCAGGCCGAGCGCCGCGACCGCGCCGCCTGAGAAGGCGGTGCCGCGGGCGCTGGCTTCCTCCATCGCCGGCAGCAGCAAGGAAAAGATCGCCGCGGCCAGCATCACCCCGGCCGCCCCGGCCATCAGGACCGCCTCGGTGCGCGGCGCCATGCGCCGCAGGAAGAGAATGCCGGCGGCGCCGACCGCCGTACCAAGGCCGGCGATCAGGCTGGCGAGCGTCCCGGTCCATACCGGACCGAGCGCAAGACTGAGTTCCGGCACGGCGTCCCCTCCTGCAGCCTGTCGGCGCCGAGCTTAGCCCGCCAGGGAACGCAGCATCCAGGCGGTCTTTTCGTGCACCGTCATGCGGTCGGTCAAGAGACCGAGGGTGACCTCGTCCTCGGCCTCCTGGGCCGGATGCAGGACCGTGCGCGCGGTGCGCACCACGGCCTCGTGGTCCTCGGCGAGCTGGCGCACCATCTCGTCGGCCTTGGGGACCAGTTCGGTTTCCTCCAGCGAAGTCAGCTTGGCGAAGGCCTTGTAGCTGCCCGGCGCGTGCTGACCGAGTGCGCGGATCCGCTCGGCGATATCGTCGACCGCATTCCACAGCTCGGTGTACTGCTCCTCGAACATCGTGTGCAGGGTCTGGAACTGCGGACCGGTGACGTTCCAGTGGAAGTTGTGGGTCTTGAGATAGAGCGTGTAGCTGTCGGCCATAACCCGCTTCAGGCCCTCTGCGACGGCTTCGCGATCGGCTTCTCCGATTCCAACATTGGGTTGCATTCTATTCCTCGATGCAAATTCGATTGGCCCGCTGATCTGCGGCGCATGGACAGGAAATAGGTTCCCGGGAGGCTGCTTGCAATAACTTTTAGAATAATTCTAAACTACGGACAAAAGCGGACGCTGACCCGGCCCAGGGCGCCGAAATCGGCCGAGGCCTCGTCCGCCGGGCCAATTTCCAAAAACGGCGTGACGACCCCGGTGGTGACGATTTCCCCGGCGGCCATGCCGCGCCCCATGGCGACCTGGTGATTGATCATCCAGGTCAGCGCCGTCAGCGGCCCGCCTAGCGCGCTGCGGCCGAAGCCCTCGCCCTTCTCCTCGCCGTTGATCTCGAGCTGCACCCGGTGGTTGGCAAGGTCGTAGCCCTGCCAGTTCTCGACCGGCGGCCCCATGATCTGGGCGCCGTGCACGCCGTTATCGGCGATCAGCGGCAGTCCGCCGGCCTGCTTCCAGCCGGCGCCGTAGGCCGAGGTCACCAGCTCGATCGCCGGATGCAGGCTGGCCACGCCCTCGGCCACCTCGGCTTCCTTGTAAAGCTGCCCCTGGATCGGGAAGTCCCGGCCCAGGGTAAAGGCGAACTCCGGCTCGACCAGGCGGAAGGTGAAACCGGCGCTGCTCAGCTCGGCCGGGCTGTCGTAGGTGGTGTCGGCGAAGAGCCGCCCGGAAAACGGCCCCTTCACGCCCAGGAACTCCTGGGCCGCCTGACTGCTAGCGCCGATCTTGAAGCCGACGACGACGCCGCCGCCGCGCTCCCTCCGCTCGGTCGCGTAGGTCTGCTGGATGCGGTAGGCCAGTCCCGGGTCGCGTAGCGCCTCGGGCTCGACCGGCCGGTTGTCGCGGCGGGCGTCGAGCAGGCGGCGGGCGCTTTCCAGCGGGTTTTCCTTGTCAGCCATGTTCTTTCAAAGCCTCGTAGACCTCATCGGATCGCGGGGTCTCGACCCCGGCCTCTTCGCCGAGGCGGCGCACCGCGCCGGTCAGCCAGTCGAGCTCCAGGCGGTTGCCGCGCTCGAGATCGAGCAGCATCGAGGATTTCATCTCCGGGGCCAGCTCGTCGAGGAAGGCGAGCGCGCTTTCCTCCAGGGACTCCGCCAGGTTGACGCCGCGCGCGCGGCCCACCGCCGCCGCTTCGGCGGCAAGGTCGGCGAACAGCGCCCGGCGGTCAGGATCCTCACGGATCTCGCCGATCGCGGCGCGATAAAAGCAGGTGGTGCCGGCGACGGCGGTGAGAAACACGAACTTGCGCCAGATTTCGGACTCAATGTCCGGGCTGAGGGTCAGCTCGATGCCGGCGTGGTGGCAGTGGAAGACGAAGCGCGCCAGGGCTTCCTCCTGGCCGCGATGTCGTACCCCGACAACGATCCGCGCCAGCGCGCCGATATGGCGGATCACGCCGGGCTCGGCGATCTGCGAGAAGATGTAGGTGACGGCGCCGGCGACCGGCGCGGCGCCGAGCTGGGCCTCCAGCAGTTCCTCGGCCTCGACGCCGTTCTGCAGCGACAGCACCAGCGCGCCCTGCTTGAGGAAGGGCGCCAGAGCCGAGGCAAGCGAGCCGGTATCCCAAAGTTTGACGCAGACCAGCACGACATCGGCCTCGCCGACCGCGGCGACATCGTCGCTGACCTTCAGGCTGTCGACGGTGACGTCGCCAAGCTCGGAGAGAATCTCCAGGCCGTTGCGCTCGATCGCCGCCTTGTGGGCGCCCCGTGCCAGCAGGGTCACGTCCTGCCCTGCTGCAGCCAGGCGGCCGCCGAAATATCCGCCGACGCCACCGGCGCCGAGTACGGCGATCTTCATCGCTGCCGGGCTCCGGTTCAGGTTAAGGCCTCGCACGCGCGCTTGATCCGCGCGCAGGCATCCTCCAGGGCCTCGGTCGAGGTGGCGTAGGAGATGCGGAAATGCGGCGACAGGCAGAAGGCCTCGCCCTGTACCGCGGCCACCCCCTCGGCCTCCAGAAGATAGGTCACGAAATCGCCGTCGGAGGAGATCTTCTTGCCTTCCGGCGTGGTCTTGCCGATGCAGCCGGCGCAGGAGGGATAGACGTAGAAGGCGCCTTCGGGCCGGGCGCAGGCCAAGCCAGGCACCTGGTTCAAGGCGTCCACGACCAGGTCGCGGCGCTGCTTGAAGACGGCGTTGTGCTCGGCGATGAAGTCCTGCGGGCCGTTCAGCGCCTCGACCGCCGCAGCCTGGCTGATCGAGCTGGGGTTGGAGGTGGACTGCGACTGGATCTTCGCCATCGCCTTGATCAGCTCGGCCGGCCCGGCGGCGAAACCGATCCGCCAGCCGGTCATGCAGTAGGCCTTGGACACGCCGTTCATGGTCAGGGTGCGGCCCTTCAGCTCCGGCGCGACCTGAGCGATGGTCGAGAATTCGAAGTCGTCGTAGACCAGATGCTCGTAGATGTCGTCGGTCAGGATCCAGACCTGCTCGTGGCGCTTCAGCACTTCGGCCAGGGCCGCCAGTTCCTCGCGGCTATAGGCCGCGCCGGTCGGATTGGAGGGCGAGTTGAGCATCAGCCAGCGGGTCTTCTTGGTGATCGAGGCTTCGAGGTCCTCGGGCCGCAGCTTGAAGCCGTTGTTCTGGGAACAGGGCACGGCGACCGGCTCGCCCTCGGCGAGCAGCACCATGTCCGGATAGCTGACCCAGAAGGGCGCCGGGACGATCACCTCGTCGCCCTTGTTCAGGGTCGCCTGAAAGGCGTTGTAGAGCACCTGCTTGCCGCCGGTGCCCACGGTGATCTCGGCGGGGCTGTAGTCGAGCTGGTTCTCGCGCTTGAACTTGTCGCAGACTGCCTGCTTCAGCGCCGGCGTGCCGTCGACCGCGGTGTACTTGGTGTCGCCGTCGCGAATCGCCTTGATCGCGGCTTCCTTGATGTTGTCCGGCGTATCGAAATCCGGCTCGCCGGCGCCCAGGCCGATGACGTCCCGGCCGGCGGCCTTGAGCTCGCGCGCCTTGCTACTCACGGCGATGGTCGGGGAGGGCTTGATGCGCGAAAGACGCTCGGCGATCAGCGGCATGGGGGTCTGCTCCTGTAGTCACGGGGGCATCTTTCCGGCCCCGACGGAGCGCGAGCCTACTCACTCGCGGCGGCGCCCGCAATGCCTCAGCGAAGGCAAACGGCGGGCCTTTCGGGAGCCGAAGGTCCGCGCCTCAAGTTTGCCACAACAAGTCCTTGAATAGCCTTGGTTAGATGCGCTTAGCGCCGTGTTTTGCCGCTGCAATGATCCGACCCCAACACACACGAGGGACACAGGATCATGCGCAACAGGCCAGCGCGGCGGGAGAGCCGCCAGGACACGTTCTCGATTTCCGATGCCGCCCGGCTGGCGGCCATGGGACGGCGCGCGATCGCTGTCGTTCTGGCCAGTCTGCTGGTGGCCCTGGCCGGCATTTCGCTCTTTGCCCTGGTGGCGCCGGAGCTGGTGGCGCCGGCCAAGGCCCAGACGCGGCAGCAGACCCCGGAGATCGTCTCCGGGCTGTTCTTCCGCAGCGAGGTGGCCGGAAAGGTTTTCGAGGCGCCTCTGGTCGGCAGCGAAGTCGACATCACGGTCAACGGGGAGATCGCACGTGTCAGCGTTGTACAGCATTTCCACAATCCCTCCGATGCCTGGATGGAAGGCGCCTACGTCTTCCCCCTGCCCGAAGACTCCGCGGTCGACCGGCTGACGATGACGATAGGCGCGCGGCAGATCGACGGCGTGATCATGGAGCGGGAAGAGGCGCGGCGCGTCTATGAGGAGGCCGCCGCCGAAGGCAAGCGCGCCAGCCTGCTGTCCTCGGAGCGGGCCAACGTCTTCACCACCTCGGTCGCCAACGTCGGCCCCGGCGAAACCGTCTCGGTCAAGATCGAGTACCAGGAGAGCCTGTCCTACAAGGATGGCCGCTACAGCCTGCGGTTTCCGATGGTGGTGGCGCCGCGCTATTCCCCCGGCGAGGCGGTCACCGTCAAGGCCCCGGCACCGGGCGACGGCGCGCCACGGCCGCAGCCGATCTCCGAGGGCGCGACAGGGCAACCGGAACCGAAGGCCCGCGACCTCTTCGGCCCCGTGCGGGGAGCGGATGAAGGCACCGCCAATCCCGTCAAGCTGCGCGTCGAGATCGACGCCGGGCGGCCCCTGGCCAAGCTGGAAAGCCTCTATCACGACGTCACCGTAGAGCAGGAGAGCAGCGGCCGCACCCGGGTCGTTCTCAGCGACGGCGACGTGCCGGCCGACCGGGACTTCGTCCTGGAATGGCAGCCCGAGGTCGAGGCCGCGCCGGAAGCCGCGCTCTTCGCCGAGCAGGTCGGCGACAACAGCTATCTGCGCCTCTCCCTGCTGCCGCAGGGCGACAGCGGCGAGGTCGCCCGGCCGCAGCGCGACCTGATCTTCATCGTCGACACCTCCGGCTCGATGTACGGCCCCTCGATGGACCAGGCGCGCGACGCCCTGCTCACCGCGCTCGGCCGGCTGCAACCCGGCGACCGCTTCGAGATCATCCGCTTTTCCGACCGGACCCAAACCCTGTTCGGCGGCGTCCGGCCCTTTACCGCCGAAACCCAGCGTCAGGCGCGGCAGTTCATCCTCGGCCTCGACGCCGAGGGCGGCACGGAGATGCTGCCGGCCCTGGCCGCGGCGCTGAAGCAACAGGCCGAGCCCGGCCGTCTGCGTCAAATCGTCTTCCTGACCGACGGCGCGGTGAGCAACGAGCAGGACCTCTTCACCGTGATCCACGACCGCCTCGGCGGCAGCCGCCTGTTCACCATCGGCATCGGCGCGGCGCCCAACTCCCATTTCATGACCAAGGCCGCCGCTATCGGACGCGGCAGCTTCACCTACATCGGCGACCCCGGCGAGGTGTCGGCGCGGATGCAAGAGCTGTTCCGCAAGCTGGAGCGCCCGGCGCTGACCGGCGTCGAGTTGACCTGGGAGGGCCCGGCGGCCAAGCGGGTCGAGCTGGTCCCCGCGCTGATGCCCGATCTCTACGCCGGCGATCCCGTGGCGATCGCCGCCCGGGTGTCCGGCATCCCTCTGAACAAGCTGCGCGGCGCCGTGGTGCTGCGCGGCGAGATCGCCGGCCAGCCCTGGGAGCGGCGGCTGGAGCTGAAAGATCTCGAGCCCGCCCCCGGCATCGCCGCGATCTGGGGCCGCGCCCAGCTCGACGAGATCGAAAACGGCCTCTACATGAGCCGCGACCCGAAGGTCGTGCGCGACCTCTCCGTCGCGACGGCGCTCGAATTCCGCCTGGTCAGCCGCTACACCTCGCTGGTCGCGGTCGACGAGGAAGTCGCCAGGCCTGAAGGCGAAGAGCTGATTTCCAGCGAGGTGCCGCGCAATCTGCCGGAAGGCTGGAGCCCTGCGGCCGTCTTCGGCTCGCCCGAAGCGGCCATGCCGCTGCGCGCCCTGCCCTCCCCGCTGCTGCAGCAGGCCGGTCTGGCCGATAGCGTTTCCCTGCCCCAGACCGCGACACCGGCGCAGCTCAAGGCGCTGATCGGCGGATTCTTGCTGCTGCTGGCGCTGGCCCTGCTGCTGATCGCCCGGCGGGCCAATCTCCGGCATCCTGGGGACGCGGCATGACCCGCCGGCGGCTGCTTGTCTTCGGCGCGGGGTTGTTGGCGGCGCTCGGGCTATGGCAGCTTGGCGGGGCGGGCGCGATCCACGCCAAGGCCGCCCTGGCGCAGGTCCTGCTGGAGCGGTCCTGGACGCGGAGCCTGGAAGGCGCGGCACAGCCGCGGCCCTGGCCCTGGGCGGACACCTATCCGGTGGCCCGCCTGGCGGTGCCGGAGTTGGGTATCGACGAGATCGTCCTGGCCGGCGCCAACGGCCGCAGCCTGACCTTCGGCCCGGCCCATCTGGCGGGAACCGCGGCGCCCGGCGAAGCCGGCCACGCCATCCTGACCGGGCACCGCGACACACACTTCACCTTCCTGCGGGATCTGCGCCCCGGACAGGAAATCCGGGTGCAGCGGCCAGACGGCGGCTGGCGTGGCTACCGGGTCGTCGAGACCGCGGTGATCGATGCCCGCCACGCCCGCCTGGCCCAGAGGGATGACGGCACCAGCCTGACGCTGGTGACCTGCTATCCCTTCGACGCCGTCGAGCCGGGCGGGCCGCTGCGCTACCTGATTTATGCGGAAGCGGCAACGCGCTAAGGAGAAACGAGGGGGTTATGAGCAGAAGTTTGAAAGGCGGATACCTGACACTGATCCAGATCAAGGGTCACGGCCCCAAGCGCCGGCGCATGCGCAAGAAGAAAGGGGGTGCGGGCAAGGTGATCGTCTGGACCTCGGTCTGCGCCGCGGCGCTGGTCGGCTTCGCCTGGCTGGCGCTGGAAACCGGGATGATCGAGAGCCTTGTGCGAACTCTCTGATCCGGCGTTCTCGGAATCGAAAAGGCCGCCCGGCTGAACCGGGCGGCCTTGTGTGGCAGCGGGGGCACTGGGGGAGGTATTACGCTGCCACGAGAACGTCGTCGCCCTTCTGCCACATGCAGGGGCAGAGCTCGTCGGTCTGCAGGGCGTCGAGAATCCGCAGGGTCTCCATCGGATTGCGGCCGACGTTGAGACCGTTGACCGCGACGTGCTGGATCGTGCCTTCGGGATCGACGATGTAGGTCGCCCGCAGGGACACGCCCTCATCCTTGTCGAGAATACCGAGATCCTCGGCGAGGCTGCGCTTGATATCCGAAACCATCGGGAAGGGCAGCTCGCGCAGATCCTCGTGATCCTTCTTCCAGGCGTGATGCACGAACTCGTTGTCGGTCGAGACGCCCAACACCTGGGCGTTGCGGCTGGAGAATTCCTCGTTCAGCTCGCCGAAGGCGGCGATCTCCGTCGGGCAGACGAAGGTGAAGTCCTTCGGCCAGAAGAACACCACCAGCCATTTGTCGCTGTAGCTCTTCTCGTTGACCCGCTCGAAGGCCTCGGAGGGCTTGCCGGGGGCGCCGGCCTTTACCGCGTTGAGGTCGAAGGCGGGAAACTTGTCACCGATTGTCAGCATGTCTGTTCCTTTTTGTCTTGGGTTCTCTAGGGTTCGAAAGCGCGATCTCTCCCCGGAGCAACGCCGGGCGCGTCTTTTTAGAATAATTCTTAAGTGCAACACCTCAGATAAGCGGCCATCGCGGCCGCGTCAATATTAAAATGGTTCTAATGTGCAAAAACTTGCCGGGCAGCGTTCCACACGCCACATCGCAGGTATGACAGCGGACGTGCAGCGCAGAACCTTCCTTCAAGGCCTGGGCGGAAGCGCCCTCCTGGGCACTTCCCTGAGCCTGCCCGGCAGCGCCTGGGCGAACTGGCTGGTGCCGACCCCGGCCCAGACCGAAGGCCCCTTCTATCCGGCGCGCCTGCCGCTGGACCGCGACAACGACCTGCTGCGCGTCGCCGGGGCCGAAGCCGACCCGGGCAGCCCTGTCGCTCATGTAATGGGGCGTCTGCTGGATCGCAACGGCCGGGCCATTCCCAAGGCGCGGATCGAGATCTGGCAGTGCGACGCCCAGGGCGTCTATCTCGACGCCACCGGCGGCACGGCGCTGGACAGCGGCTTTCAGGGCTACGGCGCGACGGAGACGGACGACGAGGGCGCCTACCGCTTCCGCACCATCAGGCCGGTGCCCTATGGCGGGCGCACCCCGCACATCCACTTCGCGGTCAGCGGTGCGGGCTTTTCCCGGCTGGTCACCCAGCTCTACGTCGCGGGGGAAGCGGGCAACGCCCGCGACTTCGTGCTGAACCGGATCCGCCACGAGAAGGCGCGGCAGGCGGTGATCGCGGACTTCGAGCCGGCCGGGGAGATCGAGCCCGGCGCCCTGGCCGCGAGCTTCGACATCGTGCTCGGCGAAACGCCAGGAGAATGACAGCAGGCCGGCGCCCCGCCCCTGGAAAGACTCGCCCGCCTGGGCCTATATAGGAGCCATGGCTTCCGTCGTCGCTGAACCCCTTTCTCCGCCCCTTGAGCCGACCCTCGGCGCGCCCTTCAGGATCCAGTCGGAATATGAACCGGCGGGCGATCAGCCCCAGGCCATCGAGGAATTGCTCGGCGGCCTCGGCGAAGGCGAGCGCGACCAGGTGCTGCTCGGCGTCACCGGTTCGGGCAAGACCTTCACCATGGCCAAGGTGATCGAGGACAAGCAGCGTCCGACCCTGATCCTGGCGCCCAACAAGACCCTGGCGGCGCAGCTCTATTCGGAGATGACCTCGTTCTTCCCCGACAACGCGGTGGAGTACTTCGTCTCCTACTACGACTACTACCAGCCGGAAGCCTACGTGCCGCGCAGCGACACCTACGTGGAGAAGGAATCCTCGGTCAACGAGCAGATCGACCGGATGCGCCACTCGGCGACCCGCGCCCTGTTCGAGCGGCGCGACGTGATCATCGTCGCTTCGGTGTCCTGCATCTACGGCATCGGCAGCCCCGAGACCTATCAGCAGATGACCAAGAAGATCCGCGCCGGCAGCAGCGTCGACCGCAAGGAGCTGCTGCGCGCCTTCACCGAGCTGCAGTACAAGCGCAACGACGCCAGCTTCACCCGCGGCACCTTCCGGGTGCGCGGCGACACCGTCGAGATCTTCCCGGCGCATTACGAGGACCGTGCCTGGCGCATCTCCCTGTTCGGCGACGAGGTCGAGGCGATTCACGAGTTCGATCCGCTGACCGGCGAAAAGACCGCGACCCTCGAGGAGGTCACGATCTTCGCCAACAGCCACTACGTGACGCCGCGTCCCACCCTGCTGCAGGCGATCAAGCTGATCCGCCAGGAGCTGAAGCTCCGCCTGGAGGAGTTCCACAAGGCCGGCAAGCCGCTCGAGGCCGAGCGGCTGGAGCAGCGCACCACCTTCGATCTGGAGATGATCGAAGCGACCGGATCCTGCGCGGGAATCGAGAACTACTCGCGCTTCCTCTCCGGCCGGGCGCCGGGCGAGCCGCCGCCGACCCTGTTCGAATACCTGCCCGAGGACGCGCTGCTGTTCGTCGACGAAAGCCACGTCACCATCGGACAGCTCAACGGCATGTTCCGCGGCGACTTCAACCGCAAGTCCACCCTGGCCGAATACGGCTTCCGCCTGCCGTCCTGCATCGACAACCGGCCGCTCAAGTTCGAGGAGTGGGAGCAGATGCGGCCGCAGACGGTCTATGTCTCGGCCACCCCGGGTAAGTGGGAGATGGAGCAGACCGGCGGCGTCTTCGCCGAGCAGGTGATCCGCCCCACCGGCCTGATCGACCCGGTCTGCATCGTCCGCCCGACCGAGCATCAGGTCGACGACCTGATCGCCGAGTGCCACGACTGCGCCCGGAAGAAGCAGCGGGTGCTGGTCACCACCCTGACCAAGCGCATGGCCGAGGACCTGACCGAGTACATGCACGAGGCGGGCCTGCGCGTGCGCTACATGCACTCCGACATCGACACCCTGGAGCGCATCGAGATCCTGCGCGATCTGCGGCTCGGCGTGTTCGACGTGCTGGTCGGCATCAACCTGCTACGCGAGGGCCTGGATATCCCCGAGTGCGCCCTAGTCGCCATCCTCGACGCCGACAAGGAGGGCTTCCTGCGCTCCACCACCTCGCTGATCCAGACCATCGGCCGGGCGGCGCGCAACGTCGACGGCCGAGTGATCCTCTACGCCGACGTGATGACCCGCAGCCTGACCGCCGCGCTCGACGAGACCAACCGGCGCCGGGAGAAGCAGCAGGAGTTCAACGCCGCCAACGGCATCACGCCCGAGACCATCCGCAAGCAGATCAGCGACATCCTGAAGTCGGTCTACGAGCGCGACCACGTCACCGTCGACGTCGACAGCGACGACCACCACCTGATCGGCCATAATCTCCAGGAGCACATCAAGGCGCTGGAAACCCGGATGCGCGACGCCGCCGCCAACCTGGAGTTCGAGGAAGCCGCCCGCCTGCGCGACGAGATCAAGCGCCTCGAGGACAACGAACTGGAGCTGCCGCCGGGCGCCGCCAGGGGGGACGGTAGCGGCGGCGGCTTCGCCGCCCGGATCGCCAAGGCCGACGCCAGTGCGAAAAGCAAGAAGGCCGGCCGCTACAAAGGCCGCAAGCGGCGCGGGCCGTAAAGTCGTCACATAATCATGTGATCCTGGCTTTCACAGACGCGGGAGAAGCAAGTAGACTGCTGCGGAGATTTGCTGGGAGCCTTAGATCATGATGAAGAATCTGGAGAAACTGGTCGAAAAGGCCCGACAGGTTCGTATGACCGAAGCTCAGAGTGAAGAGCAGAGACTCAGCTTCGCCTACGGTAACACCAAGATCGAAAACAATGACATCACGCGCGAAACAGTCCAGCGGCAAGCCGAGGCGCTCAAGAAGCGGAAATGAGCGGCGACGCCGGAGACCGCCACAGCCACGCGGATTCCGCCCAACTCATTACCAATCCTAAGGAAATCGCTGAGCGGGAAGCGCTCAATGGCTTGCGCCAGTTCGATGCCGGGATGGAGTCCGTCGAGACTTATCTCGACCCGGAACGACCCTTCAAACTCCGCCTTTCATTGATCTTGGAACTGCATCGCTGTGCCCTTGAGGGTATTAGCGCCTACGCGGGAAATTTTCGCCCCGGCGGTGTTGAGATCAAAGGGAGCGCCCACGAGCCGATCGGTGCACATCTTGTTGCGGCAAATGTTGAAGACCTCTGCGACTACGTAAATGACAATTGGACCGAGAAATCGGCCCTTCATCTGGCTGCTTACGTCCTTTGGAGACTTAACTGGATCCACCCCTTCGCCGATGGCAATGGAAGAACTTCGCGAATCCTGTCTTACGTCGTGCTCTGCCTGAAGCTTGGCTACAAGATTCCAGGTACACGAACCATTCCGGACCAGATTTCCGAAAACAAAAATCCTTATTATGAAGCCCTTGATGATGCGGATGCGCACGCCAAGGAAGGCCACATCGACACCTCAAAGCTGGAAGAATTGCTCTCCGAGCTGCTGGCGGCTCAACTTCTGAGTATTGTCGAGGAGGCGACTGGCAAACCAACAGAGATGTAGCAGCAGGGACAAGCCGACTATCGACGCGTGGCGGGCGTTACCCCGCTTCATTCAAAAGCCCTATTCTCGAACACCCTCTGCGCGAACCTTGGGCTCTCGTCTCACAACGCCCATTTCCCCCTCAAGACACGGATCACATCGAGGAGAAATCCCATGACCACCGCGCTGATCGTTGGGGCCGGCAGCGGCCTCTCCGCCTCTCTCGCCCGGCTGTTCTCCCGGGAGGGGATGACCGTGGCGCTGGCCGCCCGGGACACGGAGAAGCTCGCCGAACTCTGTAAGGAGACCGGCGCCTCCGCCCATGCCTGCGATGCCGGCGACGCGGAGCAGGTGGCCAAGCTCTTCGCCGATCTCGACAGCGGGCCCGGCGCGCCGGAACTGGCGGTCTACAACCCCAGTGCCCGGCTGCGCGGGCCGCTGGTCGAGCTCGACCCGGCCGAGGTCGAGCGCGCGCTCAGGATCACCGCCTTCGGCGCCTTCCTGGTCGCGCAGCAGGCGGCCAAGCGGATGCTGGCGGCGGGCAAGGGCACGATCCTGCTGACCGGCGCCTCGGCCGGGGTCAAGGGCTACCCGCAGTCGGCGCCCTTCGCCATGGGCAAGTTCGCGCTCAGGGGCCTCGCCCAGTCGATGGCCCGGGAGCTGCATCCCCAGAACGTCCACATCGGCCACGTCGTGATCGACGGCCAGATCGCCAATCCCGGGCGCAGCGGCTACCAACCCGACCCCGACAAGCCGGACGCCAAGCTCGACCCCGAGGCCATTGCCCGCCAGTACCTCAACCTGCACAGGCAGGAGCGCAGCGCCTGGGCCTGGGAGATCGAGCTGCGCCCCTGGGTGGAGCGCTTCTGACGTCGACAGCGCGTAGGGGCCCTTGGCGGCGCGCCTTGCCGCGCTTATCTCCTGTGGAACCAACGAGAAGGAGAGAGCCATGGCCAAGCACGGCACCAAGGCGACGCCCGAGCAGCTTGCCAAGCTGAACCCGGAGCAGCTCAAGGTCACCCAGGCGGCGGGGACCGAGCGGCCCTTCAGCAACGCCTATTGGGACGAGAAGCGCAGCGGCACCTATGCCTGCGTGGTCTGCGGCACGCCGCTGTTCAGCTCCGCCGACAAGTACGACAGCGGCACCGGCTGGCCCTCCTTCACCCGACCGCTGAGCGCCGCGGCGGTCGGCGAGCGCGAGGACCGCGGTTTGTTCACGCGCCGCACCGAGGTGGTCTGCGCCGCCTGCGAGGCGCATCTCGGCCACGTCTTTCCCGACGGCCCGGCGCCGAGCGGACAGCGCTACTGCATGAACTCGGCGGCGCTCGACCTGCGGCCGGAGACGCAACAGGCGGAGGAAGAGATCGAGCCCGGAATCGCCAAGCCCTAGAAATGACACCGAAAGACCGCTTGCTCTTCCCGCATTGAAACTGGCCGAGAGCGAACGTATCTAGTCCGAGAACCTGAGCCCTGGGCGCGAACCGCCCTCCCGCCGCAGCGCGGCGCTGGAAGTCATCCAGGAAGTCTTCCCCCTATGCATTCACCCTGGCCCAACCGTTATAGCCCCGTGCCGCAAGCTTCCCCGGGCCGGGTACTATGACCGCTCTGGTGATCGCCGGAGTCGAGGTCGTCGCCGGCCTCGCCCTGCTGATGCTGGGCGGCGAGTTGCTGCTGCGCGGCGGCGTGGCCCTGGCCAAGCGGCTCGGTATCCAGCCGCTGCTGATCGGCCTGACCGTGGTCGCCTGCGCCACCTCCATGCCGGAGCTGATGGTCACCCTGACCGCCGGCTTCCAGGGCGTCCCCGACATCGGCGTCGGCAACATCGTCGGCTCCAACATCGCCAACATCCTGCTGATCCTCGGCGCTGCCGCCCTGGTCTATCCGATCACCGCCCCGCGCGGCCTGGTGCGCCGCGACGGCATGGTGATGCTGGGGGCGACGGCGCTCTTCACGCTGATGGCCTGGTTCACCCCGGCGATGACCTGGATGCACGGCACGCTCTTCCTGGTGCTGCTCGTCGGGTACCTCTGGTGGAGCTATACGCTGGAATGCCACAAGACGGTCCCCGACCCCGGCGCCGAGACCACCGAGGCCATGGAACAGGCGCCGGATTCGATCTGGATCGCCGTGCTGCTGGTGATCGGCGGCGTGATCGGCCTCTTCGTCGGCTCCGAACTGCTGATCGAGGGGGCAATCTTCCTGGCCCGCCGCGGCGGGGTTTCCGACGCGGTGATCGGCCTGACTTTGGTCGCCATCGGCACCTCCCTGCCGGAGCTGGCGGCCTCGGTGGTGGCGGCGATGAAGCGGCATAGCGACATCGCCATCGGCAACGTCATCGGCTCCAACATCTTCAATCTCCTGGGTATCTTCGGTGTGCTGGCGGTGGTGCACGACTTCACCGTTTCGATCGAGATCCTGCGCGTCGATGTCTGGATCCTGCTGGCGGCGACGCTGCTGCTGCTCTTCATACTCGCCGCCGGCCGGCGCATTGGACGCGGCATCGGCCTGCTGTTCCTCGCGCTCTACGCCGGCTTCATCGTGATCCAGATCGACAGCATCAAGGTGCTGCTGCTGTGAGCGCCCGGGCAGCGGCGGGACCCAGCCTCAAGGTGGTGATCCGCGGCCTGATCGCCGAGGCCAGGATCGGCGTCGGCGCGGAGGAACGTGCGGCGCCGCAGCGGCTGCGCCTCGATCTCGAGCTGGCCGTCGCGCCGCCCGCCGATCTGGGTCCGGACTTCTCCGACGACATCGCCGCGGTCTATGACTACGGCGCGCTGCGCGCGCGGCTGCACGAACTCTGCCGCGGCAGCGCGGCGAAACTGCTCGAGACCCTGGCCGAGCGGATTGCCCGCGACTGCCTCTCAGATCCCCGGGTGCTGCGCGCCAGGGTGCGGATCGAAAAGCCTGACATCTTTCCCGACTGCGACGGGATCGGAGTCGAGATCGAACTGCCGTCCCCGAGCCGCTGACGCTTCGCGGGACATTGCAACGGCAGGCGCTAAGAGATTGTCTTTTGGGCATCTTTACCGGCACAGAGCGAAAAAGTTGTGCACAGCGGCAAAGCCCGTGACATTCGAATGGCGGCACGGCCCGACGCCGAGCTTCTTTACCTATTTGTGACAAAATGCCGGAGTTATTCGTTTATAAAACAATAGCTTAGATATTTGCCCATTTTTTAGGCAATGCGGAGAAGGGCTTGATTCCCTAGGCTCTTGTCTTCGGGTCGGGAGGATAGCCACAGGGTTATCCACAGATTCCGTGGACAGCCCGGAGCCGCGGGCCGAAGCGCCGAACGCGCAACGGAAGTCAAGCGCGAATCCGCCCCCGGGAGCGATTTTTCGAGACCGCCGCGGCGAGGCGGGCTTCGCTCTCCCCCGCCGGTCCAGGAATCTCGCGCGACGGCCTTTGCCCCGCGCCACGATCTGCTAAACAGAGAGCATCATGAGCGAACGCGCCAAACCGGAAAAGGAGGGGGCCAAGCGTCCGACGGCGCGCGGCACGGCCGGCCGGGGCGCGCGCGGCCGGCGCCGCGGCAAGGATCTCTCCGAGGGCGGCAAGCGTTCCGGCATGGCCGAACCGGCCGCGCTCTACGAGGCTGCGCCGGAGATCGAACGCGGCGGCCTGGCCGAACCCGGCAAGCCGCGCAGCGGCGCCTCCCTCAAGCAGGGCGCCGAAGTGCTGCGCGACGCTCTCAAGACCCTGCCGAACGCACCCGGCGTCTACCGCATGCTCAACAAGCGCGGCGAAGCGCTCTACGTCGGCAAGGCGCGCGATCTGAAAAAGCGGGTCGTCACCTACACCCAGATCGCCAAGCTGCCGCACCGGCTGCAGCGCATGGTCGCCGAGACCGTCGACCTCGAGGTCGTGACCACCCACACCGAGGTCGAGGCGCTGCTGCTCGAGAGCAACCTGATCAAGCGCCTGATGCCGCGCTACAACGTGCTGCTGCGCGACGACAAGTCCTTCCCCTACATCCTGCTGACCGGCGACCATCCGGTGCCGCGGATCGCCAAGCACCGCGGCGCCCAGACCCGGGAGGGCCGCTACTACGGCCCCTTCGCCTCGGCCGGCGCGGTCAATCGCACGGTGACCGCGCTGGAGAAGGCCTTCCTGCTGCGCTCCTGCTCCGACGCGGTCTACGACAGCCGCACCCGGCCCTGCCTGATGTACCAGATCAAGCGCTGCTCGGCCCCCTGCGTCGGGCGAATCTCGGAAGACGACTACCTCGGCCTGGTCGAGCAGGCCCGCGACTTCCTCACCGGCCGCTCCCAGGCGGTGCAGGACGAGCTCGCAGAGGCGATGCAGCAGGCCGCAGAGCGGCTCGACTACGAGGCGGCGGCGCGCTACCGCGACCGCATCCGCGCCCTGGCGCACATCCAGTCGCACCAGGACATCAATGTCGAGGGAGTCGAGGACGCCGACGTCATGGCGGCGCACCAGGAGGGCGGGACCACCTGCGTCCAGGTGTTCTTCTTCCGGGCCGGACGCAACTATGGCAACCGGGCCTACTTCCCGAGCCATGACAAGACCTTAGGCCCGGCCGAGGTGCTGGCCGCCTTCGTCGCCCAGTTCTACGACAACAAGCCGGTCCCCAGGGAAGTGCTGGTCAGCCTGAGCCTGCCCGACCAGGGTCTGATCGCCGAGGCGCTGTCGAGCCGCGCCGGGGTCAGGATCCGGCTCAACGCCCCGCAGCGCGGCGCCCGCCGCAAGCTGATGGACGCCGCCCTGACCAACGCCCGCGAGGCCCTGGGCCGCCGCCTCGCCGAGTCCAGCGCCCAGCGCAGCCTGCTCGAAGGCCTGGCCGAGCGCCTCGGCCTGGACGCCCCGCCGGAGCGGGTCGAGGTTTACGACAACAGCCATATCCAGGGCAGCAATCCCTATGGCGCGATGATCGTCGCCGGGCCCGAGGGTCTGCGCAAGAACGCCTACCGCAAATTCGCGATCCGCGGCGAAGGCAAGAAGAAGGGCAAGGAGCAGAGGGAAGGCCCGGCGGCCGGGCCCCCCAAGGGAGGCGACGACTACGCGATGATGCGCGAGGTGCTGAGCCGCCGCTTCGCCCGCGCCCTGAAGGAGGATCCCGAGCGCGAGGAGGGCACCTGGCCGGATCTGGTGCTGCTCGATGGCGGCCGCGGCCAGCTCGAGGTCGCGCGCGAGGTCTTCGCCGATCTCGGCATCTCCGATCTCAACCTCGCCGCCGTCGCCAAGGGCCCGGACCGCGACGCCGGGCGCGAGCGCATCTTCCTGCCGGACCGGCCGCCGCTGCTGCTCGAGCCGCGGGATCCGGTGCTCTATTTCATCCAGCGGCTGCGCGACGAGGCGCACCGCTTCGCCATCGGCAGCCACCGCGCCGGCCGCAGCAAGTCCCGCCTCACGTCCTCCCTCGACGAGGTGCCGGGCATCGGCGCCAAGCGCAAGAAGGCGCTGCTGCTGCGCTTCGGTTCAGCCCGCGCGGTCGAGCGCGCCGGCCTGTCCGACCTGGAAGCCGTTGACGGGATTAGCAAAACCGTCGCCAGGCGAATCTACGATCACTTTCATGGGACTGCCTGAATCCCACCGCCTATGCTAGAAGACGAAACATGACAGAGAGCGGACTCCGGCACCGAAGAGGAACCATGGCCCAAAGCCTGCCCAACCTGCTGACCGCGGCGCGGATCGTCGCGATTCCGCTGATCGTCGGCCTGTTGTTTCTCGACGGCGGCGTGGCCCGCTGGGCCGCCTTCGTGATTTTCGTCGGCGCGGCGGTGACCGACTATTTCGACGGCCTGGCGGCACGGCGCCTCAAGGTGGTGACGCCGCTCGGCCGCTTCCTCGACCCGATCGCGGACAAGCTGCTGGTCGCCGCGGTGATCGTCGCCCTGGTCGCCGTCGGCAAGCTCGGCGGCTGGCTGGTCGCCGCCGCCATCCTGATGCTCTGCCGCGAGCTGCTGGTTTCCGGCCTGCGCGAATACCTGGCCGAACTCGGCGTGCCCCTGCCGGTCAGCCGTCTGGCCAAGTGGAAGACCACGCTGCAGCTGATCGCCCTGGGCGGTTTGATCGTCGCCCTGCCCGGCAGCTTCCTGTTCTGGCTCGCCGAGGCCGGGTTCTGGGTCGCCACTGCGCTGACCCTGATCACCGGCTGGGACTATCTGCGGGTCGGCCTGCGCGAGATGGTGGCCCGGTCATGAAAGCCGGCGCGTCATGAAAGTCCTGGGCCTCGCCGGCTGGAGCGGCAGCGGCAAGACCACTCTGGTCTGCGCCCTGATTCCTGAGCTGACCGCGCGCAGCTACCGGGTTTCGACGGTCAAGCATGCCCATCACAACTTCGACGTCGACACCCCCGGCAAGGACTCCTACGAGCACCGCCAGGCCGGCGCCAGCGAGGTGCTGGTCTCCTCGGCCAGGCGCTGGGCCTTGATGCACGAGCTGCGCGACGAGGAGGAGCCGAGCGTCGAGGCGCTGCTGGCAAAGCTTGCTCCGGTCGACCTGGTGCTGATCGAGGGCTTCAAGAAGGAAGCGCACGACAAGCTGGAGGTCTATCGCCGCGATCTCGGCAAGCCGCTGCTGGCCGCTGAGGACCCTGCCATCGTCGCGGTGCTGAGTCCTGGACCGGTGCCCGAGACGGCGCGGCCGGTGATCGACCTCGACGACATCGCCGCCATCGCCGACTTCGTGGAAGCCCACTGCGGCCTCGCCGGAGCGAACCGCAGGAGGGCCTGAGCCATGGCGCAGCTGACCGACGACTGCTTCGCCCACGGCGGTGCCCTGCTGCGCCTGGATGACGCGCTGAGGCTGCTCGGCGAGCGCCTCAGCGTGGTCGCCGAAACCGAGGAGCTGGCGTTGCCGGACTGCCTGGGCCGGGTCCTGGCGGAAGACGTGACCTGCGCCTTCGACGTGCCGCCCAGCGACAACTCCGCAGTCGACGGCTACGCCGTCTTTTTCGACGACCTCGATCCTGAGCAGGAGGCCCGCCTGCCAGTGGCCGGCCGGGTCACCGCCGGCCATCCGCTGCAGGCTGTGGCGGAGCGCGGCACGGCGATCCGCATCTTCACCGGCGCCCTGATGCCCGAAGGACCGGACACGGTGATGATGCAGGAGGACTGCGACCTCGCGGACGATGGCAGCAGCGTCGTCATCCGCCCCGGCATCAAGCGCGGCGCCAACCGGCGCAAACGCGGCGAGGACATCGCCGCCGGCAGCGTCGTGCTGCACGCCGGACAGCGCCTGCGCCCGCCGGACCTGGGGCAGGCGGCGGCGAGCGGGCGGCGCAGCCTGGTCGTTCGCCAAGCGCTGCGGGTCGCGCTGTTTTCCACCGGCGACGAGCTGCGCGAGCCGGGCGAGCCGCTCGAACCGGGACAGATCTACGATTCCAACCGCTACGGCATTGCCGGGCTGCTGCGCGGCCTCGGCTGCCAGGTCACCGACCTGGGCATCCTGGCCGACAAGCGCGAGGCGATCCAAGCGGCGCTCGCCGCGGCGGCCGAGCGCCACGACCTGATCGTCACCTCCGGCGGCGTGTCGGTCGGCGAGGAGGATCACGTCAAACAGGCGGTCGAGGCGCTGGGGGCGCTGCACGCCTGGCGGCTGGCGATCAAGCCCGGGCGGCCGATCGCCTTCGGCCAGGTCGGGCGTGTGCCCTTCGTCGGCCTGCCGGGCAACCCGGCAGCGGTGATGGTGACCTTTCTCAACATCGTCCGGCCGCTGCTGCTGCGCCTGCTCGGCGCCAGCGAGCTGGAGCCGCAGCGCTTCGCCGTGCGCACCGCCTTCGCTCACAGGAAGAAGAAGGACCGCCGCGAATGGATCCGCGCCAGCCTGCGGCGCAACGGCGGCGGCGAGATCGAGGCGGTAAAATTTCCCCGCGAGGGCGCCGGGATACTCTCCTCCCTGGTCGAGAGCGACGGCCTGGTTGAGCTGCCCGAGGAGATGACCCACCTTGAGGAGGGTAGCATGGTGACCTTCCTGCCCTTCTCGGAGGTGATGACGTGAAGCTGCTGTATTTCGCCTGGCTGAAGACCAAGACCGGCTGTGCCGAGGAGGAGGTGGAGCTCCCGGGCGACGTCACCACGGTCGCCGAACTGACCGCCTGGCTGAAGACCCGCAGCCCCGGCCATGCAGCCGCTCTGGCCGACGAGAAGGCGATCCGCATCGCCGTCAACCAGGCCTACGCCAAGCCCGGCGACAGGGTCTCGGACGGCGACGAGGTTGCGCTCTTCCCGCCGGTGACGGGAGGCTGAGATGGCGATCCGGGTGCAGCGCGAGGACTTCGATCTCGGCACCGAGCTGAAGGCGCTGACCGCCGGCCGCAACGACATCGGCGGCCTGGCAAGCTTCGTCGGCCTGGTCCGCGACATGGCCCCCATCGAGGGAGAGGTTCAGGAAATTTCCGCCATGACCCTGGAGCACTATCCCGGCATGACCGAAAAGCTGCTCGAGGAGATCGACCGGGAAGCCCATGACCGCTGGCCGCTGCAGGCGAGCCTGATCGTCCACCGCTACGGGCGCATGGAACCGGGCGAGCAGATCGTGCTGGTCGCCGCCGCCTCGGCGCACCGCGACGCCGCCTTCGAGGCCTGCCGCTTCCTGATCGACTGGCTGAAGACCAAGGCGCCGTTCTGGAAGCTCGAGGACCTCAAGCACGGCGAGGCCAAGTGGGTCGAGGCGCGCGACAGCGACGACCGAACCGCCGCACGCTGGAGCCGCAAGCCCGACGACGCCGCCGAGTAACGCCGCGACCGCACAAGAAAAGCGGCGGCCCCGCCAGGTGCCGCCGCCCTCGCCGTTCCGGCGTTTCCTCCGAAAGCTTAGGCCGCGCTCATGCTGGCGCCCGCGGCCATGTCGTGCGGGCGGCGCACCAGCTCGTCGTAGGCCTCCAGCAGCTGCTTGGTGATCGCGCCCGGCGTGAAGCTGTACTGGTCGATCTCGCGCACCGGAGTCACCTCGACGGCGGTGCCGGTGATGAAGACTTCGCTGGTCCTGGCCAGTTCCTCCGGCAGGATCGCCCGCTCGATCACCTCGTAGCCGCGCTCCTTGGCCAGGCCGATCACCGTGCGGCGGGTGATGCCGTCGAGGAAGCAGTCCGGCTTGGGCGTATGCAGCTTGCCGTCCTGGACCAGGAAGATGTTGGCGCCGGTCGCCTCGGCGATCTGTCCGCGCCAGTCGAGCATCAGGGCATCGCTGTAGCCCTTGCCCTCGGCCTCGTGCTTGGACAGGGTGCAGATCATGTAGAGCCCGGCGGCCTTGGAGCGCACCGGCGCCGTCTCCGGCGAGGGGCGGCGGTAGGGCGCGGTCATCATGCGGATGCCTTCCAGCCGCGCTTCCGGCGAGAAGTAGACCGGCCAGGGCCAGGCGGCGATGGCGAGGTTGATCTTGGTCTTCTGGGCGGAAACCCCCATCATCTCGCTGCCGCGCCAGGCGATCGGGCGGACGTAGCCGTCCTCGATGCCGTTCTGCGCGCAGAGCTCGCGCGTCGCCGTATCGATCTGCTCGACGCTGTAGGGGATCTCGAAGCCGAGCAACCGCGCCGAATCGTGCAGCCGCTGATGATGCTCGGTCATCTTGAAGACCTGGCCGTTGTAGACCCGCTCGCCCTCGAATACCGCGCTGGCATAGTGCAAGGCATGGCTGAGAACGTGCAGCTTGGCCTCCCGCCAAGGCACGAATTCGCCGTTCATCCAAATCGTTCCGTCGCGATCGTCGAAGGGAAGCATAGGCATCAGGGTCCTTTCGCCCTTTCCGCTTGTCTAGTTTATCCGCAGCCGGTTAGGTAGCTTGAGTAGCCTGGGGTTAGACGATTTCCGAGGCGCGAAGTCAAGAGACGCCGGCAGATTCAATCTCTCTCCTCGGTATTTTTAGACATAAAATGTCTGAAAACATTTTGCCTAGGTAACAAGATTATGCGATTAAGTCAACATGGCTGACGTAAAACAATCCGCGAACCCCCTCTTTCTGCGCGAGGAGGAGCTGCGCCAGGGTATGGAGCTGCTGTTCTTCGCCTACCGCGACTTCACCGCCCCGCCCGATCGCCTGCTCAAGGAGTTCGGCTACGGCCGCGCCCACCACCGGGTGATCTTCTTCGTCGGGCGCTATCCGCATATGCCGGTCAGCGAGCTGCTCAGCATCCTGTCGATCACCAAGCAGAGCCTGTCGCGGGTGCTCAGCCAGCTGGTCGAGGATGGCTACATCGTACAGAAGCCGGGCCGCGACGACCGGCGCCAGCGCCTGCTGGAACTGACCGAGAAGGGCCGCGATCTCGAGCGCACTCTGATCCAGGATCAGTTGCAGCGCATCGCCCGCGCCTACCGCGCCGCCGGCGCGGAGGCGGTCGAGGGCTGCCGCACGGTGCTGCTCGGGATCGTCAACGAAGCCGACAGGCAACGCCTGGAAGAGCGCCGCGACAGCCGTCAGACCCCGGGGATAGCTCTGCGCCGCTCTTCGTGAACGCGGCTGCGGCGCTGGCTCCGGCGGCAGCCTCGGCGTAGACTGCGCCCGGACATGAAGATGATCGAAGATCTGCCGCATATCCTGGTCGTCGACGACGACACCAAGCTGCGCAACCTGCTGCGGCGCTATCTCACCGACCAGAAGTACCGCGTCACCGTGGCCTCCAGCGCCATCGAGGCACGCGCACAGCTGGAAGCTTTGGAGTTCGACCTGATCGTGCTCGACATCATGATGCCGGGGGAATCCGGTCTCGCCTTGACCAAGTCGCTGCGCGAGACCCGCGAGCTGCCGATCCTGCTGCTGACCGCGATGTCCGACGTCGAGAACCGGATCGAGGGCTTCGAAAGCGGCGCCGACGACTACCTGCCGAAACCCTTCGAGCCGCGCGAGCTGATCCTGCGCATCGACGCGATCCTGCGCCGCGCCCGCGGCCAGCAGGACGGCACGGCCGGAGGCCGGGTTTACTTCGGCGGCTTCTGTTTCGATCTCGCGCGCCGCGAGCTGCGCAAGGGCGAGGCCTATGTCCGCCTGACCGCCGCCGAAAAGAGCCTGCTGCTGGCCCTGGCGCGCCAGCCCGGACAAGCGGTCAGCCGCGAGGATCTGACCGCGGAAAGCGAGATGATCGGCAACCAGCGCACCATCGACGTGCAGATGACCCGCCTGAGGCGTAAGATCGAGAACAATCCGAAGTTCCCGCGCTATCTGCAGACCGTGCGCGGGACCGGATACGTCCTGGTTCCCGATTGAACGGGCCGCGCATGACCACGACCAGCGATCTTTCCGGCGAAACACCGGCCCCGCAGAGGCGCGGCGGCGGGCTGGCGCCGGCCAGCCAGAGCGTCTGGTGGCGGCGCTGGCTGAAGAAGATCCAGCCGCGCAGCCTGATGGCGCGGTCGCTGATCACGCTGGTCCTGCCGCTGCTGCTGCTGCAGATGCTGACCACATTCCTGTTTTACGAACGCCACTACATTCACGTCAGCTCGCGCCTCGCCGAAAGTGTCGCCGGCGATATCGCCGCGGTGATCCAGCTGCTGGAGTCCACCCCGCGGAGCTGGGAACGAGAGCGGGTCTTCGCCCTCGGCGAGAAAGAGTTCCAGATCAACCTCAGCTACCTCGAGGACGCCATCCTGCCGCCCAAGAGCGTGACCGAGCCGACGCTGCTCGGCCGCCGCCTGCGCGAAGCCCTGAGCCTGTGGATCGAGAAGGATTTCGATCTGCACATGGACGACGACGACAACTGGGCCTACATCTCGATCGCCATGAACGACGGCCTGCTGTTGGTCGAGGTGCCGCGGCGCCGGCTGTTCAGCCGCACCACCCACCTGCTGCTCAACTACATGGTCGGCGCGCCGATCCTCTTCCTGGTGATCTCCCTGATCGTGATGCGCTATCAGGTTCGCCCGATCCGGCGCCTGGCGCGCGCCGCCAAGCGTTTCGGCATGGGCCACGACGTGCGCAACTTCAAACCCGAGGGCGCCAAGGAGGTCCGCCAGGCCGGGCGGGTCTTCGTCGAGATGCACAACCGCATCAAGCGCCAGCTGAAGCAGCGCACGGCAATGCTGGCCGGAGTCAGCCACGACCTGCGCACCCCCTTGACCCGCATGAAGCTGGAACTGGAACTGCTCGAGGGTGGCCCGGAGGTCGAGGCGCTGAAGTCGGAAATCGCCGAGATGGAGCAGATGATCGAAGCCTATCTCGCCTTCGCCCGCGGCGAAGGCGCGGAGGACACCGAGGAGATCGTGATCGGCGATCTGCTTCAGGAGATCGTCGCCAAGGCCCGGCGCGACGGCTCCGAGATCGCGCTCTCGGTGGAGGAAGACATCGCACTGACCGTGCGCCCCAACTCGGTGCGCCGCTGCCTGTCGAACCTGATCAACAACGCCGTGCGCTATGGCGGCCGCGTCGCGGTCAGCGCCCGCCCGAGCATGAAGGGGGTCGAGATTCTGATCGACGACGACGGCAGCGGCATTCCTGCGGACAAGCGCGAGGAGGTCTTCCGGCCCTTCTACAGACTCGAGGAATCGCGCAACCTGGAGACCGGCGGCACCGGCCTCGGTCTGACCATCGCCCGCGACATCGCCCGCAGCCACGGCGGCGAACTCACTCTCGAGGACGGGCCGGGCGGCCGCGGCCTGCGGGCCCGGGTCTGGCTGCCAATCCTGGCCGAGCCGACCGATCTCGAGGCCTGGCTGGGGACCGACTGAGCCAGCGGCTTCAGTACATCCGGCCGCCGAGGGGTACCTCGAGGTCGGGCCGGATCAGCACCACCTCGCCCTCGGCATCGGGCACGCCGAGCACCAGCACCTGCGACATGAAGCTGCCGATCTGCTTGGGCGGAAAGTTGACCACGGCCAGAACGCGGCGGCCGGGCAGCTCCTCCAGGCTGTAATGCCGGGTGATCTGGGCCGAGGACTTGCGCTCGCCGAACTCCGGTCCGAAATCGACCCATAGCTTGAAGGCCGGCTGGCGGGCCTCGGGAAAGGCTTCGGCGCGCGCGATCACGCCGACCCGGATATCGACCTTGAGAAAGTCGTCGAAGGAAAGTTCGCTCATCGTCCCTGCCCGCCTTCAATCCCCTGGAGCAGCGGCACGCTAGCAAAGCGCGCGGAAGGCGCAAAGGAAAAGGGCCGCTTCCGGGAAGCGGCCCTTTTCCAGATTGGTGCGAGAGGGGTTACTTGCTCTTGCTGGCCTTGCCGTTGACGTGCAGGGCACCCCTGACCTCGTCGAAGGACTCGGTGACGCGCTTGTTGATCTCCTGGGCCGCCTCGGCGTTCGACTTGACGCTGATTTCGGTCAGCTCGTTGAAGTTCGAGATGGCGTCCATGTAGGCCTTCTTGGTCTGCTCGATCTGCTTGGCGAGCTTGTCTTCCGGAGCGCCGGCCTCGGCGAAGCTGCCGAAGGACTTGGCGGCCTCGTCCATGCCCTTGCGGAAAATCTCGGCCTGGCGCTGCGCCATCGCCTGCATGCCTTCGAAGACGATGCGGTTGGCGGCGGTGATCGCCTCGACGTTCTTGCGCTGGGTCTCGATCAGCTTGGCGCTGTCGACGTTCGGCACCTCGAAGGCGCCGGCAATCTTGCCGAAGTCCTGGAACTGGGTGAAGTCGAAGTTGGTGAAGGGATTCTGATTGGTCGCCATGGGTAAGTCTCCTCGCAGCGCTGGCTGCATTTCCTAGTACGTTACGGGTGACTGCGCTTTATGCTGCAGTGCACAATACGCTCTAGATGAAGCCTTCCATGGAGAAAATCAAGATTTATTTTGCAGTGCAGCAAAAAATTCTCGGCCGTGTCACCCGGCTCCTTCGGCGGCGCTCTCCGGCGGCGGCGTCTCCTGCCGCGCGCCGGGACGCCGCAGCGAGCGGCTGCGGTTGAGCAGCCCTTCGACGCGGCGCAGCTGGGCGTCGAGCGATGCCATGGTCTTGGCCAGGTCGGCGCTGTCGTCGCGCAGCCAAACCCGCAGCGTCGCCAGGTAGATCGCCGAAAGTCCCTTGACCCGCACCGCGCCGCGCACCCCCTCGCCGTTCAGTCCCGCCGCTTCCAGCATCCAGCGCATGGAGCGCGCGAGCTGCGGCGTGCCGGCCAGCCCCTGCAGCGGACGGCGCAGGCTGTCGTAGAGGATGTTGGCCAGGGCTTCGCGGTAGGGCTGCAGGGCATCGAAGCGCCGCATCATCACCTCGAAAAGGCGGTCGCGCGCCGGCTCCGCCAGTTCCTCGGCGCTCAGTTCCTCGGCCAGCACAGCGGCGTCGAGCCGCCGCGAGAAGGCGGAGAGGATCGCCTGCTTGCTGTCGAAGAGCGGATAAACCTGGGACAGCGGCAGCTCAGCCTCGGCGGCGATCTCGGCCAGGGAGAGACCGGACCAGCCGCGCTCGGCGGCAAGCCGCATTGCCGTGTCGATCAGGCGATCGGGAATCTCGTTTTTCTTGACCATCTTCGCCACCTCCTGACCTATCACTTAGGCGCGCGAGGGGGCGAAACCAAGGCGGAGGCTCAGCTGGGCTTGATCTCGGCGACCGCGCCTTCGGTCAGGGCGACAAGATCCCGCGGCGTCAGGCGAAAGACCGCATTGGGCGTACCGGCCGCCGCCCAGATCTCCTCCAGTTCGAGCAGATCGGCGTCGAGCACAACAAGCGGCGCGGTGGTGTGGCCGACCGGCGGCACCCCGCCGATGGCATAGCCGGTCTGCGCCCGCACGAAGGCCGCATCGGCGCGGCCGATCTCCTCGCCGAGCAGCGCCGAGAGCTTGGCCTCGTCGACCCGGTTGGCGCCGCTGGCGACAACCAGCACCGGGCGGCCGCTCCCGGCGGCGCGGAAGATCAGCGACTTGGCGATCTGCGCCACGTCGCAGCCGATCGCCGCCGCCGCCTCGGCGGCGCTGCGGGTCGATGCCGGGAACTGGCGCACCTCCAGCGCGAGCCCCTTGGCCGCCAGCGCATCCTGCACCCGCTGCGCCGCGGCTTTCAGTGGCACTTCGTTCATTCGGCGAGATCGCGGCTGCGCTTGGTCGCCGCGGCAATAGCTTTGCTCATCAGCGGCTGCAGGCCGTCCTCGGCCATCAGAACCTTGAGCGCTTCCAGCGTCGTGCCACCGGGGCTGGAGACATTCTCGCGCAGCTTGCTGGCCGGTTCCTCGGCCTGGCGCACCAGTTCCCCAGCACCGGCCACGGTGCCGCGGGCGATCCGCATGGCGAGATCCTCGGGCAGGCCGGACTCGACGCCGGCCTTGGCCAGGCATTCGATCAGCAGGAAGACGTAAGCGGGACCGCCGCCGGAGACGGCGGTGACCGCGTCCATCAGCGCCTCGTCCTCGACCCAGGCAACATCGCCGACGGCGCGCAGCAACTCCTCGCAGAGCGACTGGGCCGCTCGCGGAACCTCGGGACTGGCGACCAGGACGGAGACGCCACGCCCCACGGCGGCCGGAGTGTTGGGCATCGCCCGCACCACCGGCGTGCCGGCGCCGAGGCGATCCTGGAAATAGCCGATGGTCTTGCCGGCGGCGATCGAGAGAAAGACGGTGCGCTCACCGCGCCAGCCGCCGGCGGCATCCAGGGCGGCGTCCATCTGCTGCGGCTTGACCGCCAGCGCGACCAGCGCCGGCGCCAGATTGCCAGGCACTTCCTCGGCGCGCGCCAGCGTGGCCACGCCCTTCGTCGCCAGCGTCTTGCGCTGGTCGTCGTTGGGTTCGACGATGGTGATCTCGGCGGGATCGATGCCGCGCTCGATCCAGCCGTCGAGCAGCGCGCCGCCCATCTTGCCGCAGCCGATCAGCAGCAGCGGGCCGCCCAGGGACTGCATAAGTCAGGCTTCTCCGACGGTTTCCATCAGGGCGGCCTCCAGCGCCTCGCTGGCCGGCTGGCCGCCCCAGACCACCATCTGCAGCGCCGGGTAGAGCCGCTCGGATTCGATCAGCGCGGTGTCGATCATGTCTTCCAGCTGCTCGACGCTGGCGCCGCCGCGCACCCCGCGCAGGGGGATGGTGTGGCGGAAGATCAGCGCGCCGTCGTCGGTGCAGAGGTCGAAGTGGCCGAGCCAGAGCCGCTCGTTGGCGGCCACGACCAGCTCGTTGACCGCGCCGCGGCGCGGCTTCTGCACCTTAACGTCGAGCTGGCAGGAGAGGTACATCGCGCCGATCTCCGGCTGCCAGACGATGCAGAGATGGTAGTCGCACCATTGCCCCGTCACCTGCACCACCAATTCCTGATCGCTGGAACGGTCGTGCGCCCACTCGTTGGCGGAGACCAGTTCTTCCAGGAGATCGAGAGGATTGGAGGCGGCGGCGACATCATGCTGGAGCAGATTCATGACCATGCGTCTCCCCTTTGGTCCCGGCGGCAACTTCCGGGTCACCGGCGCCTAGGCCTCGAGGATACAAAACCCCTATATCTTGGGGTAGATCGATATCTCGGGCTCCAGAGCGTTGCCCCCACAAAATCTAGCGTGCCTCATTCGGAATCCCGGCGCAAGCGGGGATTTATCCGCGCTCGGCCGGAAGTCGCTGATTCTCTGTGGACTCTTTTTGCCGGAGCGCGGCCGGTGGTCAGGAGGCGCCGCTTTTGCCGGAGGATGTCTTCGCGGCGGACTTCGCCGCAGGGGCTTTCTTCCGTTTGGGGGAAGCCTTGCGGGCGCCGCCGCCGGAGCGCCCGGCTTCCAGGGCGGCGAGCCGCTCCTCAAGCTCTTCCTGGCGCTGCCGGGCCTTGGCCGCCATGGCCTTGACCACGTCGAACTCCTCTCGGGTCACCAGGTCCATCTCGGCGAGTATCCGCTCGAACTGGGCGCGTAGCCTGCCCTCGACCTCCTGGCGCATGCCGGTGGCGACGCCCAGCGCGCCGGTGGCGACGCGGGCGAGATCGTCGAGGAGGCGGTTCTGTGTCTGCATGGCGTCGGTCCCTTTCGGCTAGCTCCCTGCAATATTGGCCTTCGCGGCCGCCGCGTCCAGCGGCTCAGCCGACCAGCAGGTGGATGTGGCCATGCGCCACCGGCTTGTCCTCGCGCTCCTGCCAGGCCTCGACCCGGACGTTGGCGACGCGGCGGCCGAGCTTGGTGATGATCCCGGTCGCCCGGGTCGGCACCGGCCGTCCGGCGCGCAGATAGTCCACGGTGATGTTGACGGTGCGCGGCAGGCTCTCGCTCTCCCGCCGCCAGATCACCTCGAGCCCGCCGACGGTCTCCAGGAAGGCGCCGACCACGCCGCCATGCAGCGCCCCGGTTTCCGGGTTGCCGACCAGGCCCGGACGCGGCGGCAGGGTGCAGACCAGCCGGCCTGCGCCGTCGATCTCGGCGGTGAGGCCGAGGAAAACGGCATAGGGGATGCAGTCGATGGCGCCGCGCAGGTCGCCGTGTTCGCGGGCATCGCGGATGCGCTGCAGCAGGCTCATGCGCCGCCCCCGGTCGCCATGAAGGTGCCGAGCGCCGAGGCGATCTCCCGCCCGTCGTCGGCCTGCAGCGCCTGGGCGCGCACAAAGACGATCAGCTTGGTGACGTGATAGACCTCGGCGGTGCAGAGGATATCGCAGCCCTTGAGGCCCGGCCGCAGGTAATCCAGGCGCAGATCGAGCGTGGCGACCGAGCGCTCCGGCTTGACCGCGGCCATGGCGACCATGCCGGCGGTGGTATCCACCAGGGTGGTGACCGCACCGCCGTGCAGGATCCCGCTGTCGCTGTCGAACACCAGCTTGTCCTGATAGGGCAAGCGCATGGTCAGACTGGGCGGCGCGAAGCTTTCCGCAACGATGCCCAGCTCCTCGCAGTGCGGGACGCGGCCCATGACGCGCGCCACCAGCTGGGAGACCGGAATATCCTTTGTGCCATCGAAGGCTGCCATGCCCTTCTGTTACCGCATTGCAGCAAAGCCCGTCCATCGCCGTTGTTGCGGCGGCTTCCCGCCCGCCCCTATAAGAGCCCAGGCTCTTGGCACCAAGGGCAGGCAAGGAGTCCCGAGGCATGATCCTGATCACCGGCGGCGCCGGCTTCATCGGATCCAACCTGGCCGCCGCGCTGGCCGAGCGCGGGCACAGCTTGGCGGTCTGCGACCGGGTCGACGGCGCCAAGGCCGGCAACCTGGCCAAGCTCGAGCTGGCGGCGCTGGTGACGCCCGAGCAGCTCGCGGATTTTCTCGAAGACGATGGCGGGCGGCTGACCGCCGTGGTCCACCTCGGCGCGATCTCCTCGACCACCGAGACCGACGAGGACAAGCTGCGGCGCACCAATGTCGAGATGTCCCAGGCGCTCTGGCGGTTCTGCGTCCGCACCCGCCTGCCGTTCCTCTACGCCTCCTCGGCGGCGACCTACGGCGACGGCGCCCAGGGCTTCGACGATAACCCGGACCTCGCCTATCTGCGCGCGCTGCAGCCGCTCAATCCCTATGGGCGCAGCAAGAACGCCTTCGACATCTGGGTCGCCGAACAGCTCGCCGCCGGCGCACCGCGTCCGCCGCAATGGGCGGGCCTCAAGTTCTTCAACGTCTACGGCCCCAACGAGTACCACAAGGGCCCCCAGGCCAGCGTCGTCTGGCACCTCTTCCGGCAGCTCCAGGCGGGCGACACGGTGCGGCTGTTCCAGTCGCATAATCCCGCCTACCCGGACGGCGGACAGCTGCGCGACTTCGTCTGGGTCGGCGACTGCGTGGCGGCGATGCTCTGGCTGCTCGAACATCCCAAGGCGGGCGGCCTGCTCAACCTCGGCAGCGGCCGGGCGCGCAGTTTCAACGACCTGGCGGCGGCGCTCTTCGCCGCGCTGGGCCGTGCCGGGAGAATCGACTACGTACCGACGCCGGAGAGCCTGCGCGCAGGCTACCAGTACTTCACCGAAGCAAGGATGGAGCGGCTGCGGGAGATCGGTTACCCTCGCGCCCTCGCCAGCCTGGAGGAGGGTGTCGCCCGCTACGTCCAGGACTACCTGCAACAGGACGACCCCTATCGATGATTTCCGACTTCGCCAGCCTTGCCCTTCTGTCCTATCCGCAGATCGATCCCATCCTGGTCGAGATCGGCCCGATCGCGATCCGCTGGTACGCGCTGGCCTATATCGCCGGTATCTTGCTGGCCTGGCGCTACTGCCGCTGGCTGACGACGCAATCGCCCTCCACGCTCGAGCCCAAGGACATGGACGACCTGCTGCTCTGGGCGACGCTCGGCGTCGTGCTCGGCGGACGGCTCGGCTACATCGTCTTCTACAATCCCGGCTACTACCTGGAGAACCCGCTGCAAGTGCTGGTGCTGTGGCAAGGCGGCATGGCCTTCCACGGCGGCATGATCGGCGTTCTGCTGGCGATGTACTTCTTCGCCCGTTCGCGCGGCGTGCGCTATTTCGAGCTCGCCGACATGGTCGGCGCGGCGACGCCGATCGGGCTCTGCCTGGGTCGGATCGCTAACTTCATCAACGGCGAGCTCTATGGCCGTACGACCGACGTGCCCTGGGCGATGATCTTTCCCCAGGGCGGCCCGGAGCCGCGCCACCCCAGCCAGCTCTACGAGGCCGGGCTGGAGGGCATCGTGCTGTTCCTCTTCCTCTGGTTCCTGGTGCGCCGCGGCGCCCTGGAGCGGGTCGGCGCGATTTCCGGCTGGTTCCTGATCGGCTACGGTCTGGCGCGAATCTTCGCCGAGTTCTTCCGCCAGCCCGACGTCCAGCTCGGCTTCCTCGCCTTCGGCACCACCATGGGGCAGATCCTCTCCCTGCCGATGATCGCCGCCGGGATCGTCCTGCTGGTCTGGGCGCAGCGACAGCCGCTGCGATGACCCCGCTGTTCGAGATTATCGCCCGGCGCATCGAAAGCGCTGGGCCGATGACCCTGGCCGAGTACATGCGGCTCGCGCTGACCCACCCGGAGCTGGGCTACTACACCGCCGGCGATCCCCTGGGCGCGCCGCGCAGCGACGGCAGCGGCGGCGACTTCGTCACCGCCCCCGAGGTCAGCCAGATGTTCGGCGAGCTGCTCGGCCTGTGGTGCGCCGATACCTGGCGCTTCCTCGGCCAGCCCAAGCCGGTCAAGCTGATCGAGCTGGGACCGGGCCGCGGCACCTTGATGGCCGACGCGCTGCGCGCCGTGAAGATCGTCCCTGGCTTCGCCGAAAACCTGGAGGTCCACCTGGTCGAGCTCTCCCCGGCCTTGCGCCGAAAGCAGGAAGCGGCGCTGGCCGGCCAGGCGGTCAGCTGGCACCCGCGCCTGGACGAGATTCCCGAGGGACCATTCCTGCTGCTCGCCAACGAGCTGTTCGACGCCCTGCCGATCCGGCAGTTCGCGCGCGGCGCAGACGGCTGGCGCGAGCGCCTGGTTACCCTCGCCGAGGATGGCGGCGAGCTGATCTTCGTCCTCGGGCCCGAGTCGGAGGCCGCTGGGCTGCTGATTCCGGAGGACCGCCGCGACCTGCCGCCGGGCAGCATCGTCGAGCTCTGCCCCGACGGCGAGCTGCTGGCCCGCGAGATCGGGCGGCGCTGCGCGGCGGGGCCCGGGGCCGCGCTGATCGTCGACTACGGCTCCGCCTCGCCGGGCGGCGCGCCGAGTTTCCAGGCCCTGCGGCGTCATCAGCGCCACCCGCCGCTGCAGGATCCCGGCAGCGCCGACCTCACCGCCCATGTCGATTTCGGCGCCTTGGCCCGCGCCGCCACGGCCGGCGGCGGCCAGGTCCATGGCCCCCTCGCCCAGGGCGGATTTCTCCTGGCGCTCGGTCTGGAGCATCGGGCCGAGGCGCTGCGCCGCGGCGCCAGCGAGTCCCAGCGCCGGGAGATCGACGCCGCCGTGGAGCGTCTGACTGTCCCGGAGGCGATGGGCGAGCTGTTCAAGGTCATGGCAGTTATGCCGCCTCGAGCCTTGCCTCCGGCTGGCTTTTCGTCAGACTAGCCGCCCATGCTGACCATGAAACCCCTGAGCGAGCAATCGCGCGTGCGCCACGGCTTCTTCACCCGGCAGGGCGGCGTCAGTTCCGGCATCTACTCCTCGCTCAACTGCGGCTTCGGCTCCGGCGACGATCCCGACAAGGTGGCCACCAACCGCGCCCGGGTGACCCGCGAGCTGGGCGTCGACAAGACTGTCCTGGTAACGCTGTATCAGCATCACTCTGCCGATGTCGTGGAGGTCGCCGAGCCCTGGGAGCGCGGAGATTCGCCCGAGGCCGACGCCATGGTCACCAAGCAGCCAGAGATCGCGCTCGGCATCCTGGCTGCCGACTGCGCGCCGGTGCTGCTCGCCGACGGCAAGGCCGGGGTGATCGGTGCCGCCCATGCAGGCTGGCGCGGCGCGCTTTCCCGCGTGCTGGAGAACACCGTCGCCAAGATGGTCGAGCTGGGAGCGGCCAAGCAGGACATCGTCGCGGTGATCGGCCCCTGCATCGCGCAGCGCTCCTACGAGGTCGGCCCCGAGTTCCCCGAGCGCTTCCTGGCCCAGAACGAGGAGAACGCGCAGTTCTTCTATCCCGGCGTGCGCAGCGGCCACTATTTCTTCGATCTCAAGTCCTACGCCACCCGCCGGCTGAAGCGCGCCGGGATCGGCGAGGTGCGGGCGATCCGCGCCGACACCTGTACCGAGGAGGACCGCTTCTTCAGCTACCGCCGTTCCGTGCGGCGCGGCGAGGAAGACTACGGCCGCCAGCTTTCGGTCATCTACCTGGAGCCCTAGGGAGTCCCAAATCCATGCCCCTGCATTTCAGCGAGAGCGAACTCGCTTCGCGGCGTGACGCCGCCTGCACCGCCCTGCAGCGAGAGGGCCTCGACGGCCTGCTGATCTTCCGTCAGGAGACGATGTTCTACCTGACCGGCTACGACACCTTCGGCTACGTCTTCTTTCAGTGCCTCTATCTCGGCGCCGACGGCCGCTATGCCCTGATGACCCGCGCGCCCGACCTTCGCCAGGCGCAGCGCACCTCCTGCATCGAGGACATCCGCATCTGGGTCGACGGCGACGCGGTCAATCCGGCCGATCAGCTGAAGGAGATGCTCCAGGACTTCGGCTGCGCCAACAAGACGCTGGGCGTGGAGTACGAGGCCTATGGCCTGACCGGCTACAATGCCAAACGCCTGGACGCGGCGCTGGAGGGCTACTGCAAACTCCGCGACGCTTCCTGGCTGGTCAGCCGCTTGCGGGTGATCAAGAGCCCGGCCGAGATCGCCTACGTGCGCGAGGCCGCGAAGCTGGCCGACGACGCCTACCACGCCGGCATGGCGGAGATCCGCGCCGGCGCCTTCGAAGGCGAGATCCTGGCCGCTATGCAGGGCGCGGTCTTCAAGGGCGGCGGCGACTATCCCGGCAACGAGTTCATCATCGGCTCCGGGCCCGAGGCGCTGCTCTGCCGCTACTTCACCGGCCGCCGCCACCTCGACCCCGAGGACCAGCTCACCCTGGAGTGGGCCGGCGTCTACCGCCGCTACCACGCGGCGATGATGCGGACCGTCGCCATCGGCCGCGCGCCAGCACGCCAGAACGAGCTGCACGCCGCCGCCAGCGAGGCATTGCAGGCCGTCGAGGCGCGGCTGTCGCCGGGCAACAGCGCGGGCCAGGCCTTCGCCGCCCACGCCGAGGTGCTCGACAAGGCCGGTCTGCAGGCGCACCGCCTCAACGCCTGCGGCTATTCCCTCGGCACCACCTTTGCGCCGAACTGGATGGACTGGCCGATGCTCTATCGTGACAATCCCGTGGAGATCGCGCCGGGCATGGTGTTTTTCGTCCACATCATTATCTTCGACAGCGAGCAGGGTGTGGCCATGTCGCTCGGCCGCACCTTCCTGGTCGGGGAGTCCGGCGCGGAGATCCTCTCCGCCGCGCCGCTTGACTTCCTCGTCATGTAATCCCGCCAGCGCAGGCCGGCGGGATCTTCTTTCCTGGCGCCAACCATGCCGCACTTGATCATCTTCATGCTCTTCCTGCTGCTCGGCGGCCTGGTCGGCTGTGTGCTGATGCTGTGATGCGCGCCTGCGTCGTCCGTTTTCTCTGTCTGCTTCTCTGCGCGGCGCTCGCTGGCTGCGAGCAGCTGCCGCAGCCCTTCCAGCCCGAGAAGAAGTCGCCGGCGGTCTTCGCCGACCGCATCAGCCAGTCGCGGATCGCGGTGCTGCCCTTCCAGTCGGAGAGCGGCAGCAGTGCGGACCTGCCCGGCAACCCGCGTCTGGCCGCCGAAATTCTTGCGGACGCGCTCGAGGAGCAGGGTCTGCTGGCGACGCCGGGTCACGCCAGCGAGAAGATGCGCCGCCTGAAGACACTGGTGCGGAGGATCGACGAAGCGGGCAATTCCCAAACCCATGAAACCCTGGAGGTCGAGTGGACGCTGTTCGACCCCAATGGCTTCGAGATCGACAGCGCCACTGAACGCTTCACCTTGCTGACCGCAGCTTGGGAGGCCGGCAATCCCCAAGTACTCGAAGAGCTCGCCGCCGCCGCCGCGCCGCAGGTCGCGGCCTTCCTGCAAGCGCCGCAAACCCAGCAGGCCGGCGACAAGCAGGCAGATGCTCCGGCAGCTGCGGCAGCGGCAGCTCCGGCGCAGTCCGAGAGCCCGGCCCCCGGACTTCCCGGCTTCCCCGACGCGCGGCTGGCCGTGCTGCCAGTCGAGGGCGCGCCGGGCGACGGCAGCGAAAGCCTGCGCCAGGCCCTGCAGCGCAAGCTGCTGCTCGCCGGCCTGCCGCTGGCCGAGCGGCCGGCGACCGGCGATCTCGTGGTGCGCGGCATCGTCGCGCTGCGGCAGGTCGATCCCGATTGGCAGGAGATCGCCATCGTCTGGCGCCTGGAGAAGGCGGCAAGCGGCGGCAAGCTGGGCGAGGTCAGTCAGGTCAACCGCGTGCCCGCGGGCAGCCTCGACACCGCCTGGGGCTCTGCCGCCGACGGCGCGGCACAGGGCGCGGCCGAGGGATTGCAGGATCTGCTCGCCCAACTTTCCGATGGCTAGAGCAAGCTGCGGCGCAATCCTCATTTACAGTTCCATGACGCGTTGATAAGTTCCGCGCGTCCCGGATGGGGGTATCTAGATATCCGGGACATGGGTCGCCGCCTCTGAACTGCCGCCAGAGCTCTATGTCATGAAAATTTTGACGGGCAACGCTAACCGGCCCTTGGCCGAAGCGATTTCCGCCTACTTGAATCTCCCGCTCACCAAGGCTTCGGTGCGGCGGTTCTCCGACATGGAAGTCTTCGTCGAGGTGCAGGAGAACATCCGCGGCGAGGATGTCTTCATCATCCAGTCCACCTCCTACCCGACCAACGACAATCTGATGGAACTGCTGGTCTGCCTCGACGCGCTGAAACGCGCCTCGGCGCGGCGCACCACGGCGGTGATCCCCTACTACGGCTATGCCCGCCAGGACCGCAAGTCCGGGCCGCGCACGCCGATCTCGGCCAAGCTGGTGGCCAACCTGATCACCACCGCCGGCGCCGACCGGGTGCTGACCATCGATCTCCATGCCGGACAGATCCAGGGTTTTTTCGACATTCCCACCGACAACCTCTATGCCGCGCCGGTGTTCACCCAGGACATCGTCGAGCGGTACAACGGCGACAACCTGACCATCGTCTCGCCCGACGTCGGCGGCGTGGTGCGCGCGCGGGCGATCGCCAAACGCCTTGACGCCGACCTCGCGATCATCGATAAGCGCCGCGAACGCGCCGGGGTATCCGAAGTCATGAACATCATCGGCGACGTTCGGGATCAGCGTTGCATCCTGGTGGACGACATCGTCGATTCCGCCGGAACACTGTGCAACGCGGCGGTGGCGCTGATGGAATCCGGGGCCAAGGCGGTGGCCGCCTATGTCACCCACGGCGTTCTCTCGGGCGGCGCCGTCGCCCGCGTCAGCTCCTCTCCGCTGGAGGAACTGGTGACGACCGACTCGATCCAGGCGACCGAAGCGGTGCGCGTCGCCCAGAACATCCGCCAGCTGACCATCGCCCCCTTGCTGGGCGAGGCGATGTCGCGGATCAGTGAGGAGCGCTCGGTCTCGAGCCTCTTCGACGGCCCACCGGCGCCGTAACCAAGCCGGAAGTGAGGCGCTTCGGGGATATCGCCCGGAGTGATGAACGCAGGAAAGGAAACGAGAAATGACTGAAATCCATCGTCTTGAGGGCGAGGCGCGCACGCGCTCCGGCAAGGGCGCCGCGCGCGCCGACCGCCGCAACGGCCGCGTTCCGGCCATCGTCTATGGGGCCAGCAAGGATCCCTCCCCCATCACCCTGGCCGAGAACGAGGTGAAGCGCGAGCTCAACACCGGCTCCTTCTACTCGACGCTCTACGACCTGGAGGTCGAAGGCGACAAGGTCCGGGTGCTGCCGCGCGACGTGCAGTTCCACCCGGTGACCGACCGTCCCGAGCACATCGACTTCCTGCGCGTCTCGGCGCGGACCAAGGTCCACGTCAACGTGCCGGTCCACTTCATCAACGAGGACCAGAGCCCAGGCCTAGAGCGCGGCGGCGTGCTGAACGTCGTGCGCCACGAGGTCGAGTTCTACTGCCGGGCCGACGCCATCCCCTCCTACATCGAGGTGGATCTGGCCGGCTTCGAGATCGGCGACGGCGCGCACATCAGCGGCGTCAAGCTGCCCGAGGGTGTCGAGCCGAGCATCACCGACCGCGACTTCACCATCGCCACCATCGCCGCCCCGACCATCCTCACCGCCGAGGAAGAGGCCGAGGACGCCGAGGGCGAGGAGGACGAGGCCGCGGAAGGCGAGGAGGACGCCGAGGGCGAGGAGAGCGCCGAAGGCGACGAGGACTCCTCCGGCGACGAGGGCGAGGAAGAGAAGTAGTCTTCCCGGCCGGTCCGGCGCGTTGCAGAGAAGCGCGCCGGACACTTCCCGCGCCGTACTTTCACCTGGATCACCTTTCCCCTGGGAGGTCGGGACCACATGCACCTGCTTGTCGGCCTTGGCAATCCGGGAACGCGCTACGTCGACAACCGCCACAACACCGGCTTTCTGGCGGTCGAGGAGATCGCGCGGCGTCACGGCTTCGGTCCCTGGCGCAGAGGATTTCAAGGCGAAGTCAGCGAAGGACGGCTCGGCGGCGATAAAGTCCTGCTGCTGAAGCCCCAGACCTACATGAACGAGTCGGGCCGCGCCGCCGGGGAAGCGTTGCGCTTCTACAAGCTCGACCCGCAGGCCGTGACGGCGTTCTACGACGAAATCGACCTCGCTCCCGGCAAGGTGAAGGTCAAGCTGGGCGGCGGCGCGGCGGGCCACAACGGCGTACGTTCGCTGATCGCCCACCTCGGCGGCGACTTCCAGCGGGTGCGGCTCGGCGTCGGTCATCCCGGCCGCAAGGACCTGGTTCACGGCTATGTGCTTTCGGACTTCGCCAAGTCCGACGATGCCTGGCTCGACCCGCTGCTGGAGGCGGTGGCGGACAACGCCGAGCTGTTGCTGCGGGGCGGCGAGGAGGCCGAGCAGGCGCGCGGCCTCTTCATGTCCCGCGCCGCCCTGGCGGTGCAGCCACAGCGCGGCGGCGACAGCAAGAACGGCAGCGAAACGGATCCGAACTGATGGGTTTCAACTGCGGCATCGTCGGCCTGCCCAATGTCGGCAAGTCGACCCTTTTCAACGCCCTGACCGAGACGGCGGCGGCCGAGTCCGCCAACTATCCCTTCTGCACCATCGAGCCCAACGTCGGCCGCGTGCCGGTGCCGGACCCCAGGCTCGACAGGATCGCGCCGCTCGCCAAGTCGGCCAAGGTGATCCCCACGGTGCTCGAGTTCGTCGATATCGCCGGACTGGTGCGCGGCGCCTCCAAGGGCGAGGGCCTGGGCAACCAGTTCCTCGCCAACATCCGCGAGGTCGATGCCATCGTCCAGGTGCTGCGCTGCTTCGAGGGCGAAGTGACCCACGTCGAGGGCAGCGTCGATCCGCTGCGCGACGCCGAGACCGTGGAGACCGAGCTGCTGCTCGCCGATCTCGACTCCGTCGAGCGGCAGAGGGAGGCGGCGATCAAGCGCGCCCGCGGTCAGGATAAGGAGGCCAAGGCCCGCCTGACGGTGCTGGAGATCGTCGCGGCTTCGCTGGAGGCCGGGGAAGCGGCCCGCAAGGCCAAGATCACGCCCGAGCAGCGTCCGATCCTGAGGCAGCTGCAGCTGCTCACCGCCAAGCCGGTGCTCTACGTCGCCAATGTGGACGAGGCCTCCGCCGCCGCGGGCAACGCCCTGTCGGAGAAAGCGCGCGCCCTGGCCGAGGCCGAGGGCGCCGGCTTCGTCGTGGTTTCGGCGGCGATCGAAGCCGAGGTGGCGTCTCTGGACGACCCCGCCGAGCGGCGCGACTTCCTGGAGACCCTGGGGCTGGAGGAAACCGGCCTGACCCGGGTGATCCGCGCCGGCTATGCACTGCTCGAACTGCTCACCTTCTTCACCGCAGGGCCCAAGGAGACGCGGGCCTGGACGGTCCGCAAGGGCGCCAAGGCGCCGGAAGCGGCGGGAGTGATCCACAGCGACTTCGAGCGCGGCTTCATCCGCGCCGAGACCATCGCCTACGAGGACTTCATCGCCCTGGGCGGCGAGCAGGCCTGCAAGGATGCCGGAAAAATGCGGGCCGAGGGCCGCGACTACAGCGTCCAGGACGGTGACATCTTCCACTTTCGCTTCAACGTCTAGCTTCGGACGATCCCGCGCCGGCTACAGCTTTGTCACGGCGCGGCTACGGGCATGTCACTTCAGGCTGCCGCGCTGCGCGTCACAATGGCGGGCCGCAAGATCGACGCGGCTGCCACGATTTCCCCCGGAGCGCGCATGTCCAAGGCCAAGAAGCCAGGCTTCGATCTGAACCGCCACCGCGACGAATGGGATCGCGGCTTCGCCTCGGCCTCGCGCAGCATACCGCCGCACCGAAGCAAGCCGGACTCGCAGGCCGCCATGCCAGAGATGCCCAGGCCTTTTGCCCGCGAAAAGTCAGCGCCCGAGGCGATGCCGCGCCGCGCCTCGGCCGAGGCGGTTTCCGAACTGAGCGTGCAAGGCGCGGCTTGGGGGCGTTTACAGGCGCTTGAAACGCCAGCTGCGAGGGCTGAACCCCCAGTGGAGACCGCCGAGCCACGGCGCGCCCAGCCGGAGCGGAGGCTGCGCCCGAGCGACACGGCCTCAGAACGCGTCGAACCCCGGCTGCAAAGTCCTCGGCAAGCTTCCGTAAAACCCCCAGCCAGCGCGCAGGAGGAGCGCCGCGACGATGCCCAGATCATTGAAACCCGCGGCCTGCGCATTCATCTCACCTCGCTGGAGACGGCCGCCGTCACCGCGGTCATAGCGCCCATAGAGCTTCAGCGCCCCACCCTGCTGCGGCCGGAAGACCCGGCGCCGGAGAGCGCGGCGAAACAGGAGCCGCGGCTGGAAGTCCCAAGGGATCGAACCCCTGAACCTCCGGAGCCTGGGCCGGCGAAGGAAGCGGCACCGCGTCTGGAGATGGAGCGCCTACGGCCGCAAGACCGCGACCTCGGCGTAGCTGCCTTGGCGGCTGCAGAGCGCCGCCTCGCCGGGGAAAAGGCAGAAAGCGAACCGAGCTTGGCGGCGGCCCCGGTTACGCCCCCGGTTACACCCTCGGCCACAGCGCAGCGCGAGGCCGGACCACGCAATGAGGAAGCGCTTCGAGCTGCCCGGCCGGATGATCTGATAAAGGCGGAAGAGGACGACTCAGCGGTTCTGACGGTCCCCGCCGGGCCGCTGCAGGGCCTGTGGCAAACCCCTCAGGCGCACCCGCTGCTGTCGGGCGTCGCCGCCCTCGGCCTGGCCGGCGCCCTGGCACTGGCCTTCACCCTCTGGCCGAGCTCCGGTGGAGAGCGCGAGGGCAGCTTGGTGGCGGAGCTGCAGCAGCGGACAGAGGTCTCGCCGCCGGCCTCCGTGGAAACCGCGCCCGCGCCAGGCAGCTCCGAGAACGCCCCTGCCCCGCCGCAGCCGCCCCAGGCGGCGCCGCAGCCGCCGGCGCAGGATCTCCGTCCCGCCGAGGATCCGGAAGAGCTGCCGCAGCCGCGCCAGGCTGAGCCTGCCGAAACAGCCGGGGTTCCCCGATCCGGCGGCGTTCCAACGCCCGAGGAGATAGCGGCGCTGGCCGCCGCGCGCGCCGCAGCGGAATCCGGCGAGGCTCCCGCTTCCAGCAACAACCTGGTGGCCCAGGTGCAGCGGGCGCTGCTCTGGCGGGGCTACGATCCCGGTCCGGTCGATGGCCTGCGCGGCGCCAAGACCGAGGCTGCGGTGCGCGCTTTTCAGCGCAGGGTCGGCGTCGAGCCGACCGGGGTCATCGATCTCGAGCTGCTCCGCCAGATCGACTCCGTGAAGACTGCACCGCCTGCGGCCTCCTCGGTGGAGCCTGGCGACGGGCATGACGGACTTCCTCCCGGAACCGAACCGGTCGAGAGCCAGGTCGCCTCCACGGACAAAGCCGCCGCCCTGCCCGAGAGCGCCCCCGAGAGCGCCCCCGAGAGCGCCACGCAGCCCGCAGGGCCGGAGGAAAGTCCGGCAGCATCCAGCAGCGCCAGGCCGCTGGTCGGCGAGGTGCAGCGGGCGCTGCGGCAACGCGGCTACGATCCCGGCCCGGCCGACGGTATCGAGGGCCCGCAGACCCGGGCGGCGGTACGCGCCTATCAGCGCGACAGCGGCCTCGCCGTGGACGGCCGGGCCGATCGCTCCCTGCTGGTGCGCCTGGAGGACAGCGCCGCCGCGCAGGCGGCACGGGAGGAACCCGGACCAGGCTCCGGGGCGAACTCCGGAAATATTTCCGATCGCTTGAACGGTGTCGTCGACGCGGTAGCAGGACTCTTCGGCCTGAAGCGCGGCGGCGAAGCGGACTCCGGCTTCGTGAGGGGAAACAACTCCAATTCGTCGCGCTGAGGCGCCTCCACGGCCCTCGGCGTTACGCAGCTATCCGTAAATTTGCCGCATTCCTGCGTCTAGCCTGGAATCGCGAGGAGAAGAAGACGTGCTGCGATTCGCTGGAACCTTGGCCATCGCTCTGGCGCTGGCCGCCTGCACCGCCCCCGAGCCGACCCGCTATCAGCAGTCGGAAAGCGGCGAGGAAGGCTTCGGCTATTCCGAGAAATGGCTGGACGAAGCGACCTACGAGGTGCGCTTCGCCGGCAACCGCCTGACCGAGCGGCAGACCGTGGAGAACTACACCCTGTTCCGCGCCGCCGAACTCGCCAGGGAGAAGGGGTATCAGTCCTTCGCCCTGCTCGAACGCACGGTCGAGGAGAACACCACCGAGAAGGTCTATTACGATTCCCCAGGCTACTACGGCTCGCCCTTTCACTACGGGCCCTATGGCTGGGGACACCCCTATCACTACCACCCCAGCAGCTTCGGCTATCCCGGCTATCTGCGCAGCCGCCACGGCGCCTGGCCGCCACGCCGGGTGACCCAGACCACCTTCGCCGCCGTCGCCACGGTCGCCCTGTTCACCGGCACGCCGCCCGAGGAGGCGGTGAAGACCTACGACGCCGCGACGATCCTGCAGGAATTGGGACCTGAGGTGGTGCGCCCCGAACCGGCTGAGAACTAGGTCAAAAAGCGCAGCGCCAAACCGTTGGCCTGTTCGGGCGCGATTCGCAGGCCGTCCTCTTCTTCCTCGAAATCGACGCTGTTATCTTCGAGTGCCTTTCGGGTCCGCCGCAAATCTGCGACCCGGACCGCCATGGCGACGCCGCAGGGCACGCCGCGCCCCGGCAGCGGCGCGATCTCGGCCGCCTCCTCAGGGGTGGTGAAGACCAGGCGCGCTGCGCCGGTCTTGACCGTGAGCCGCAGGTTCTCGCCTGCCACGGCGTCCTCGCCGAACAACCGGGCATAGGCGGGCAGCAGCGACAGCGGGTCGTCCACGGCGAAGCTGAAGGATTCGATCCCCTTGGCGCCGTTGGCGTGCTGCAGCCACTCCGGCCGCCAGACGATCTCCGGCGTCAGGTGGCTGACGACGAAGGTCGCAACCCCCGGCGTCGCTTCGCGCGGCAGGTGCACCAGCTGGAATCGCGGCAGCTCCTCGCCGGCGTCGCTTTCCAGGATGCGTTTCAGGTCCTTGGGATCCTCGGCCGCAATGCCCTGCGCCCGCAGCGCCTCGACCGTCGCCGCCGCGTCGTCGCAGGAAAAGGCGGCGCCGAGCAAGCCTTCGCCCTTTTCCAGGAAGCGGTCCAGGTTGTTGGTGAACTGGCTGGCGTCGAGGATGCCCAGCAGCTCGATGTAGTCGCTGGCGAACATGATGCAGTAGTTGGCCGTGCCCCAGCCGATGTGCCGGCCGCGCGGCGAGAGGGTGAAGCCCAGGCGGCGCCAGGCCGCGCGGGCCTGCTCCAGGTCTTCGACGCCGATCAGCGCGTGGTCGATGCCGGTGATGCCAGTCATGAGACGCTCCTAAGCCCTAAAATGAAGAAGGCTGCCCCGAGGAGCAGCCTTCTGTAATGCAACCGCCGCCTCTGATGAGGAGGACGTCGCCGGATCGCGAAAGTTCTCCGCGAAACCACTGAGCCTCAGTGCAGGTCCGCCCAGACCTTGCGCTTCACCGCATAGAGCAGGCCGGTGAAGACCAGCAGGAAGAGGATCACCTTGACGCCCATGGTCTTGCGTTCCTCGAGCTGCGGCTCGGCGGTCCAGGTCAGGAAGGCGGCCACGTCGGTGGCCATCTGGTCGACCGTCGCCTCGGTGCCGTCGGCGTAGCTGACGCCGCCCTCGATGAGCGGAGGCGCCATGGAGATGGCATTGCCCGGGAAGTACTCGTTGTAGTACTGCCCCGGCAGCAATTCGACATCGGCGGGTGCGTCCTTGTAACCGATCAGAAGGGCGTGGATGTAATCGGCGCCGCCCGCACGCGCCTCCGCCATCAAGGAGAGGTTCGGCGGATAGGCGCCGCCATTGGCGTAGCGCGCCGCCTGCTCGTTGGCGAAGGGTGCCGGAAAGCGGTCGGCGGCCGCGCCCGGCCGCTGGAACATCTCGCCGGTCTCGTCGGGACCGTCGGTGACCGTGAAGTCGGCGGCGAAGGCATCGATCTGCTCCTCGGTGTAGCCGAGGCCGGAAAGATCGCGAAAGGCCAGATACTCCATGGCGTGACAAGCGGCACAGACCTCCTTGTAGACCTGGAATCCGCGCTGCAGCTGCGCCCGGTCGAAGGTGCCGAAGATGCCGTCGAAGGACCAGTTGAGTTCCGGCGGCGGCGGCGCATCCTCCGCCGCCTGGGCGGAGCTGTACGTTCCCAAGCCGAGCAGGACGGCCGCGATGACTGCGAGCTTCTTCATTATGCCTTCTCCATCGGCTTCGCGGTCGCCCCGGCCGCGGTTCCTCCGCCCTTGGGTTTCTTGAGAACCGCTTCACTGATGGAATTGGGCAGCGGCTTGGGCCGCTCCAGCTTGCCGAGCACCGGCAGCAGGACCAGGAAGTGGAAGAAATACCAGAAGGTGCAGATCTGTCCGATGGTGACCCAGGGCTGCTCCGGCGGCTGCGAGCCGACATAGCCGAGCGTGATGCTGACCGCCACCAGGATCCAGAAGAACTGCTTGTGCAGCGGCCGGAAGCGCGAGGAGCGCACCGGCGAGGAATCCAGCCAGGGCAGGAAGAACAGCAGCAGGATCGAGGCGAACATCACGATCACGCCGCCCAGCTTGGCTTCGATGATGATGATCCCGGTGAAGGGGATTGAGATGTCGAAGGTGATGGCGCGCAGCATCGCGTAGAAAGGCAGGAAGTACCACTCCGGCACGATATGCGGCGGCGTCACCAGCGGGTCCGCCGGAATGTAGTTGTCCGGGTGCCCCATGTAGTTCGGCGCGAAGAACACGAAGGCGGCGAAGATGGTCAGGAAGACCATCAGGCCGAACATGTCCTTCACGGTGTAGTAGGGGTGGAAGGGGATCTTGTCCTGCGGCCCCTTGGCGTCGATCCCAAGCGGGTTGTTCGAGCCGAAGCGGTGCAGCGCCCAGAGGTGCAGCACCACCACGCCGACGATCACGAAGGGCAGCAGGTAATGCAGCGCGTAAAAGCGGTTGAGCGTTGGATTGTCGACCGAGAAACCGCCCCACAGCCAGCTCACCAGCGCGTCGCCGACCAGTGGGATCGCCGAGAAGAGGTTGGTGATCACCGTCGCGCCCCAGAAGGACATCTGGCCCCAGGGCAGCACGTAGCCCATGAAGGCGGTGGCCATCATCAGCAGCAGGATGATCACGCCGAGGCCCCAGAGCACCTCGCGCGGCGCCTTGTAGGAGCCGTAGTAGAGCCCGCGGAACATGTGCAGATAGACCACGATGAAGAAGAACGAGGCCCCGTTCATGTGGATGTAGCGGATCAGCCAGCCGAAGTTGACGTCGCGCATGATGCGCTCGACCGAGCCGAAGGCGTGGTCGACGTGCGCGGTGTACTGCATCGCCAGCGTGATGCCGGTGACGATCATGATCACCAGGATGATGCCGGCCAGGGAACCGAAGTTCCACATGTAGCTGAGGTTGCGCGGGGTGGGGTACTCATGCAGCTCGTGATGCATGAAGGTGAAGATCGGCAGGCGATGGTCCAGCCACTTCACGGCACGATTATTGGTATTGAAGCCGCTCATTGCGCTCTTCCCTTTCGCTTCCGGACCTAGCCGATCTCGACCGTGGAGTCTTCGGTGAAGGCGTATTCCGGCACCACCAGATTCGTCGGCGCCGGGCCCTTGCGGATACGCCCAGAGGTATCGTAGTGCGAACCGTGGCAGGGGCAGAACCAGCCGCCGAACTCACCCTTCGGCTGGCCTTCCTTGTTGCCCAGAGGGATGCAGCCGAGATGGGTGCAGACGCCGACCATGATCAGGTACTGCGGCTCGATCACCCGCTCTTCGTCGCTCTGTGGATCGCGCAGATCGTCGACGTCGACGCCGCGCGCCTCCTCGATTTCGGCTTCGGTGCGGTGGCGGATGAAGACCGGCTTGCCGCGCCACATCACCGAGATCGCCTGCCCGACCTCGATCGGGGAGAGATCGACCTCGATGCTGGCCAGGGCCAGAACGTCGGCCGCGGGATTGAGCGAATCGATCAGCGGCCAGGCAACCGCGCCGGCGCCGACCAGTCCCATCGCCCCCGCTGCCAGATAGAGGAAATCGCGCCGCGATTCCTCCTCGACATCATGATGGGCGCTTGCGCTATCAGCCATAACCTATTGATCCCTCGTCATTGTTGGCGACCAGGCGGTCGAGCCTTTTTTCGCACAACAGGATAAACGGCTGCCTCCCGGCTTTCGCGAGCCAGCCGCGGGGAGAAGGCGGCAGAACGCCGCGGGGCTCCCCCTCACCCCACTTGTACGACAAGGGGGATATAGAGGAAATTGCCGGGGAACGCAAAGCCCAGAATGGCCATAAGGCCTGGAAAACCGCCATCATGCGCCTCGCCCTCTACCAACCGGACATTCCGCAGAACTGCGGCGCGATTCTGCGTCTCGGGGCCTGCCTTGGCGTTGCGGTGGACATCATCGAGCCCTGCGGCTTCCTGCTCGACGACAAGCGGCTGCGCCGCGCCGGCCTGGATTACCTCAAGGACAGCGACTATCGCCGCCATGACTCCTGGGAAACTTTTCGCGCCGTCCTGCCCGGCCGCCTGCTGCTGCTGACGACCCGCGGCGACCGCCCCTACACCGACTTCGCCTTCGCGCCCGGCGACACCCTGCTGCTCGGCCGAGAGAGCGCCGGCGCGCCGCAGGAGGTGCACGACGCCAGCGATGCCCGTCTGGCGATCCCGCTGATACCGGGCTTGCGCTCGATCAATGTCGCCACGGCGGCGGCGATGGTATTGGGCGAGGCCTTGCGGCAAACTCGGCTCTTTCCGAAGGGGACTTCATGACCGACGACAGCGACGCGCGCAAGGCGCGGGCCCAGGCCTGGTTCGAGAGCCTGCGCGACGAGATCTGCGCCGCCTTCGAGACCCTGGAGGACGAGTTGGCGGGAAGCTTCGCCGAGCGCCCGGCCGGCCGTTTCCAGCGCAAGCCCTGGGACCGCCCGGAAGGCGGTGGCGGCGTGATCTCGCTGATGCACGGCCGGGTGTTCGAGAAGGTCGGGGTCAACGTCTCGACAGTCTGGGGCCGCTTTTCCGAGGACTTCGCAGGGCAGATCCCCGGCACCGAAAAGGACCCGCGCTTCTGGGCCAGCGGCATCTCGCTGGTCGCCCATATGCAGAGCCCCCTGGTCCCCGCGGTGCATATGAACACCCGGCACATCGTCACGGCGAAGTCCTGGTTCGGCGGCGGCGGGGACCTCAACCCGATGTTCCCCGACGACCGGGATACCGCCGATTTTCACGGCGCCTTCAAGGCCGCCTGCGACGCCCACGACCCCGACTACTTCCCCAAGTTCAAGGCCTGGTGCGACGACTACTTCATGATCAAGCACCGGGGGAAGCCGCGCGGCGTCGGCGGCATCTTCTACGACTACGTGGACAGCGGCGACTGGGAGGCCGACTTCCGCTTTACCCAGGACGTCGGCCGCGCCTTCCTCGACATCTACCCGCGGATCGTGCACCGCCACCTGGACAAGCCCTGGAGCGAGGAGCAGCGCCGGGAGCAACTGGTCAAGCGCGGCCACTACGCCGAGTTCAACCTGCTCTACGACCGGGGCACCCAGTTCGGCCTGAAGACCGGCGGCAATATCGAGGCGATCCTGATGTCCCTGCCGCCGCTGGCCGCCTGGCCTTAAGAGGCCTCCGCCAGCTCCTTGAGCTTGGCGCGGCAGGCTTCGGCGTCGGGCGCGAAGCCCTCTTCGACCCACCAGTCTTCGACGGCGGCGAGCAGGCGCCCGATCTCGGGTCCGGACTCCACGCCTTGCTCGAGGAGGTCCTGGCCATCGAGGGGGAAGACCGGCGGCTGCCAGGTCCGCGCCGACTCCAGCCAGGGCGCCAGGCGCTCTGGCGGGTGCCCAGCCGCGACCGCGTCCGCCGCCGCCACCGCCACCGCATCGCCGACCGGCGGCGCCAGGCGGTAGAGCCGCTGCGCCCGGCCCGTTTCGTCCAAGTCGGGCTCCAGCACCGGCAGCGGCGCGGCCATGGCGCGCAGGCGGCGGCGCTCGGCGTTGGACAGCCGCAGCCGCGAGGCCAACGGCGCGACGCTATCCTGATCGGTCTCGACCAGGGCGCCGAGCCGCCGCAGGCTATCGGCCTCGCCGCTGTCCTCCAGCTCGAGCAGCGCTGCCAGCCGTGCGGCGCGCTGCGCCTCCGGCAGGATCCGCACCAGCACGCCGGCTTCGCGCATCAGTTCCAGGCTTTCCAGGCAGCGCGCGCCGCTGAGCAGTTTCAGCAGCTCGACCCGGATGCGCTCGGCGGAGATCCGCGCCAGCCCTTCGGCCAGCTCGCTGCAGGCCTCCAAGGCTTCCCGGTCTGCCGGCGGCTTGCCGAAGTGCGCGTAGAAGCGGAAGTAGCGCAGGATGCGCAGGTAGTCCTCGGCAATCCGCGCCGCTGCGTCGCCGACGAAACGCACCCGTCCCGCCGCGAGATCCGCCGCGCCGCAGAAAAAGTCGTGCAACTCGCCCTCCGGGGTCAGGGAGAGCGCGTTGAAAGTGAAATCGCGCCGCGCCGCGTCGGCCCGCCAGTCCTCGGTGAAGGCCACCGTGGCATGGCGTCCGTCGGTTTCGACGTCCTCGCGCAGGGTGGTGACCTCGAAGGGCCGGTGGTTGCAGACCGCAGTCACCGTGCCGTGCTGCAGGCCGGTCGCCACGACCTTGATGCCGGCGGTCTCCAGAAGGGCGCGTACCCTCTCCGGCGGGTCCGGAGTCGCGATATCGATGTCGGCGATGCGGCGTCCGGCCAGGGCGTCGCGCACGCAGCCGCCGACGAACCGCGGAGCGCGGCCCCCGGCGGCGAGGGCGGCGATCACCGCCTCGGTCTCCGGCCAATGCATCCAACCCTGGGTGGCGAGGGTCGCTTTCTGGGTCATGGCGCGGCCAGCATAGCGGCGCGCGGCGGGCAAGGGGAGTGCGCGCGGGAAGGCGGGCCGCCCAGCGCGGCTATTCCGCCGCGTCGTCAGGACGCGTCTCCGGACGGAGGATGCCGCCGTCGGCCGGCTGGCGTTCCGGATGGCCGGTCACCCGCGGCGGCGTCTTCTCCTCCCAGCGGGTCTCGACAGTGAAGCGGTAGGTCACCAGCGCGGCGGCGGCGAGCAGCACGCCGGCGAGCAGGATCGCGCCCCAGGGCGCGGTCCCCCAGCCGGAAGAGTCCTGCTTCCCGGCTTTGCGGGCATCGCGCCGGCGCAGCTGCAGATAGATCCAGAAGATCAGGAAGGGCAGCAGGAACGGCAGGACGACGGTCAGGAGTTTTTGCAGCATCAGTCGCGCAGCACCTCGGCCAGATTGTTGAGCATCCCGGCAGTCGCGCCCCAGATGTAATGCTCCCGATAGGGATAGACATAGAAATATCGCTCCCGCCCCTCGAACAGACGGCTATGGGTCTCGCGCGACTGCGGATTCAGGAAGAAGTCCAGCGGCACCTCGAAGACCTCAGCCACCTCGAAGCGATCGGGCCGCGCCTCGAAGGGCGGCGAGAAGCCGACCACCGGGGTGATCTCGAAGCCGGTGCGCGTCAGGTAGAGATCCAGCTCGCCGGCCAGTTCGACGCTCGCCAGCGGCAGGCCGACCTCCTCCTCGGCTTCGCGCAGCGCCGCCGCCACCGGACCGTCGTCGCCGGGATCGACGCGCCCGCCGGGAAAGGAGATCTGGCCGGCGTGGTCGTGGAGATGTGCGGTACGCCGGGTCAGCAGCACGCTCAGCTCCTCGCCGTGCTCGATCAGCGGCACCAGCACGCCGGCCCGCCGCAACTTGCGGCCGGGCCGAAAGTACTCCGGATTGAGCTCGTGGTCGCCGCGCGGCTGGCCTTCCCGGACCGAAGCGGCGCCGACGCTGGCCGAACTGCGGCGGCCGCGCGGCGCGGCCTGGATGCGGCGCAGGATCTCGGCGCGCTTCATCGCGGCGCCTCTCCGGCGGGCAGCGGTCCCAGGGCGAAGAAGGCGCCCCGGCTCCATACGCCGAGCTGCCCGTCGTGTTCGCCCTGCCCCGGCACGGCGCAGTCGACCAGCTGATAGAACACCGAGCGCAGCAGCAGGGCCTCCAGTCCGCCCCCCGGTCCTGCTTCGGCCAGGACATAGGGGCGCGGTTCGCCGCTCGCGGGATCGGTCTCGACCCGCAGCGGGCGCTCCGGGCCGGCCTCGATCCAGGCATCGAGGTTGCTGCGGAAATCCAGCCGCTGCGCTTCGCCCTCTCCCTCGACCCGCAGCTCCACGGCGACGAAGGGCGCATCCTCGACGGCGATCGGGCATTTTTCGACCGGCGTCTGCAGCCAGAAATCGCCGGCCTCGTCGCGCTTGAGCACCGTCGCGAAGAGCTTAACCAGCGGCTTGCGGCGGATCGGCCGCCCCTCGTGAAACCAGGTGCCGTCCCGGGCGATTCGCAGCTCGCCGCTGGGCACATCTTCGAGGGGATCGCCGGGCCGCGACTCGTCAGAAGGGGTCATGCGCTCTATCTTTGCTCATCGGGCGGCAATTTCACGGGACGATTCCGAATAGCCTGTCGAAATGTCGCCGAAATCCTGCGACCATACTATGGTGCAGTATCCTGCCCTGGAGCAAAGGATCTAAGCCGCGTGACCAGCAGCAGCAAGACCTCAACCAGCACAGCGCCCGCCGATCTTTCCTATGAAATCGAAGCTCTTGGCGAAAAGCTCGCCAAGGTGCGCGGCGCCATCGGACAAGTCATCTATGGACAGCAGGCGGTGGTCGATCAGACGCTGATCACCCTGCTGGCCGGCGGTCACGCCCTGCTGATCGGCGTGCCGGGGCTGGCCAAGACCCGCCTGGCGGAAACCCTGGGCACGGTGTTCGGCGTCGGCGAGAAGCGGGTGCAGTGCACCCCCGATCTGATGCCCGCCGATATTCTCGGCTCCGAAGTTCTGGAGGAGCAGGAGGACGGGCGCCGCGCCTTCCGCTTCATTCCCGGCCCGGTCTTCACCCAGCTGCTGATGGCCGACGAGATCAACCGCGCCAGCCCGCGCACCCAGTCGGCGCTGCTGCAGGCAATGCAGGAGCACCGGGTGACCGTTGCCGGACAGACCCATACCCTGCCGGAACCCTTTCACGTCCTGGCGACCCAGAACCCGCTGGAGCAGGAGGGCACCTACCCTCTGCCGGAAGCCCAGCTCGACCGCTTCTTCATGGAGATCAACGTCGGCTACCCGCCGCAGGACGCCGAGCGCGAGATGCTGCTGGCGACCACCGGCATCGAGGAATCGGCGGCCAAGCAGGCGATGTCGGCCGAGGAACTGCTGCGCGCCCAGCGTCTGGTGCGCCAGATTCCGGTCGGCGAGTCGGTGGTCGAGGCGATCCTCGGCGTGGTCCGCAACGGCCGCCCGGAAACCACCGAGATCCCGGAGATCAAGAACCAGGTTTCCTGGGGCCCGGGGCCGCGCGCCAGCCAGGCGCTGATGCTCGCGGTCCGCGCCCAGGCGGCGCTCGACGGGCGCTTCGCGCCCTCGGTCGACGACGTGGTGGCCCTGGCGCCGCCGGTGCTGCGCCACCGCATGGCGCTATCCTTCGCCGCGCGCGCCGACGGCGTGCAGATCGGCGAGGTGATCGCGCGGCTCTCTGCGCCCTATGCTTGAGCGCTCCCGCCGCCGCAACCGATGGAGAGGCGATGGCGCCCGTCCAGCCAGATAACCTCCAGCAACGCGGTGAGCGGCTCGCCGCCAACCTGCCCCCGCTGCTGGTCGCGGCCGAGCGGGTCGCCTCCACAGTGGCACAGGGCGTGCACGGACGGCGGCGTATCGGCCAGGGCGAGACCTTCTGGCAGTTCCGGGAATACGATGTCAGCGACCAGCCCCAGTCGATCGACTGGCGCCAGACCGGAAAGTCCGACCGGGTCTTCGTGCGCGAGCTGGAGTGGGAGGCGGCGCAGTCGGTCTGGCTGTGGCGCGACACCTCCGCGTCGATGTCCTGGTCCTCCGACAAGTCCCTGCCCAGCAAGCGCGCGCGCGCCGACATTCTGACCTTGGCGCTGGCGGTGCTGCTGATCCGCGGCGGCGAGCATCTGGCGCTGCTCGGCGCGGCGCGGCGGCCGTCCTCGGGGCGTGCAACCCTGACTCGCCTCGCCGCAGAGATGGAGCGTGGACGCGAGACGCAGTCGGGCGACGGCCTGCCGGAACGGCATGCCCTGCCCCGCCATGGCCAGGTGGTGCTGATCGGCGACTTCCTGCGCCCCCTGCCCGAGATCGCCGAGACCATCCAGTTCTATGCCGAGTCCGGCCTGCGCGGCATGATCCTGCAGCTGCTCGACCCGGCCGAGGAGACCCTGCCCTACCAGGGCAGAGTGCGTTTCGAGGGCCTGGCGGATCGCCAGGACCAGTCCTGGCTGCTCGGCAAGGTCGAGACCGTGCGGGAGCGCTATCTCGCGCGCCTTGGCGCGCAGCGCGCGGGGCTCGACGACATCGCCCGGCGCGTCGGCTGGCGCTGCGCCCATCACCGTACCGACAAGCCGGCCGAGGCCGCACTGCTCGCGCTCTACAGCGCGCTGGCGCCGGAAGCCCGCTGATGCTGTCCCTCGGCGCCTTCGCCTTTCTCCAAGCCTGGCTGTTGCTGGCCCTGCTGCTGCTGCCGCTGCTGTGGTGGCTGCTGCGGGTGACGCCGCCGGCGCCGAAGCGGGTCGTCTTTCCGCCGCTGCGCCTGCTGCTCGGCCTGCAGCCGCGCGAGGAGACGCCGGCGCGCACGCCGCCCTGGCTGATCCTGCTGCGGATCGTCGCGGCGGCGCTGATCGTCCTTGGACTGGCGCGGCCGGTGCTCAATCCCGGCGCCGAGCTGACCGGCGCGGGGCCGGTTTTGCTGGTGGTCGACAACGGCTGGGCCGCGGCGCGCGACTGGCAGGCCCGCGAAGAGCTGCTCACTGCCCTGCTGCAGCAGGCCGAGCGCAGCGGGCGGCGGGTCGCCCTGCTACCGACCGCGCCCGATCCCGGCGCGCAACCGGCCGCGATCGCGTTGACCGGCGCCGGCGAGGTCCTGCAACGCCTGCAGGAGCTGCAGCCGCGGCCTTGGGAGACGGAGCGCGGCGCTCTCGCCGCCGCCCTGGAGGACTTCGCGCCGGGCGCGGCGAGCGAGGCGGTCTGGCTTTCCGACGGTCTGGCGGGCGACGGCGACGGTGCCCTGCTGGCAGCGCTGCGCCGGCTCGGCAGCGTTAGGGTCTATGGCGAGGAGCCGAGCAGCTTGCCGCACCTGCTGCAGCCGCCCCAGGGCGATGGCCTGGACCTGGAACTCACGGTCGAGCGCGCCGCAACCGGCTTCGAGGAGAAGCTTACCCTGCAGGCGCTCGACGGCGATGGCCGGGTGGTCGCGCAACGCGAGGTGAGCTTTCCGCCAGAGGCCCGAGCGGCCGGCGGCGCGCTGCGCCTGCCGATCGAGCTGCGCAACCGAATCGCTCGCATCGCCATCCCCGGCGAGGCCTCGGCCGGCGCCGTGCAGCTGCTCGACGATCGCAACCGCCGCCGGGTCGTGGGGCTGGTCTCCGCCAGTCCGCTGGAGGACGCCCAGCCGCTGCTCAGCGATCTGTTCTACCTGCAGCGCGCGCTGGAACCCTTCGCCGAGATTTCGCGCGGGGAGATCGGGGAGCTGCTGCGCCGCGAACTCTCGATCCTGGCGCTGGCCGATGTCGGCGGCCTGGCGCCGAGCGAAGCCGAGGCCCTGGAAAGCTGGGTCCGTCAGGGCGGGCTGCTGCTGCGCTTCGCCGGTCCACGGATGGCCGAGTCGGCCGGCGATCTGCTGCCGGTAACGCTGCGCAGCGGCGGCCGCACCCTGGGCGGCGCCCTGACCTGGGACGAGCCGGCCCGGCTGGCGCCCTTCCCCGAGGACAGCCCCTTCAGCGGACTGCCGATTCCCCGCGACGTGACGATCGAACGCCAGGTGCTGGCCGAGCCCTCCCTGGAACTCGGCGAACGCACCTGGGCGCGGCTCAGCGACGGCACGCCGCTGGTCACCGCCGAGGCCCGGGAGCAGGGCTGGGTGGTGCTGATCCACACCACCGCCAACACCGACTGGTCGAACCTCTCTCTCTCCGGCCTCTTCGTGTCGATGCTGCAGCGCCTGGTCGACGTCAGCCAGGGCATCCACCAGGGCGACAGCGGCGACGCACCGCTGCCGCCGCTGGCGACGCTCGACGGCTTCGGCCAGCTCGGCAGCCCGGCGGCAGGAACCGCCGCGCTCGACCCCGCCAGCCTGCGCGACGGCGCCGTCGGGCCCCGCAATCCGCCGGGCTACTACGGCGCCGATAACGGCGGCCGGCGCGTCGCCTTCAACCTCACCGAGGCGGTCGGCGAGCTGCAGCCGCTGACGCCGCCGCCCGGAGGCTTGCGGCCCTATGGCGCGCGCGGCGAGCTCGACCTCAGCGGCTGGCTGCTCGGCGGCGCCGTGCTGCTCGGCCTGATCGACCTGCTGATCAGTCTCTGGCTACGCGGCCTGGCGGCGCCGCCGGGCCGGCTCGGCAGAGCCCAGGCAACCGCGGCGGCCGGCGCGGCGCTGCTGCTGCTGGCGATGACACTGGCCGCCCCGCCCGGCGCGGCGCAGAGCACCGACGACCGCTTCGCCCTGGAGTCGGCGCTGGAAACCCGGCTCGCCTACATCGAAACCGGGGTTCCCGCGGTGGATGAGGTCTCGCGCGCCGGCCTGGAGGGCCTAACCCGCCTGCTGCATCGGCGCACCGCGGCCGAGCCGGTCAGTCCCGTCGGGGTCGCCCCCGGCGAGGACGAACTCGCCTTCTTTCCGCTGCTGTACTGGCCGATCGCGCCGGAGCAGCGCGATCTCGACAGCGCCGCCGTGGAGGCCTTGAAGGACTTCATCCGCGGCGGCGGCACGATCCTGATCGACCTGCGCGAACCCGGCGCCAACCTCAATCTTTATGGACAGCCGAGCCGCAACACCCAGGCGCTGCGCCGCCTGACCGCCGAGCTCGACCTGCCGCCGCTGAAGCCACTGCCGGTCGAGCACGTGCTGACCAAGGCTTTCTACCTGATGCAGGACTTCCCGGGCCGCTACGCCGGCGGCGATCTCTGGATCGAGGACACCGAGGAAACCCGCAACGACGGCGTCGCTTCGGTGATCATCGGCAGCAACGACTGGGCCGGCGCCTGGGCGATCAACGATGTCGGCCAGCCGCGCTTCGCCGTGCTGCCTGGCGGCGAGCGGCAGCGCGAAATGGCCTACCGCGCCGGCGTCAACGTCGTGATGTACGCCCTGACCGGCAACTACAAGTCGGACCAGGTGCACATTCCCTTCATTCTCGAACGGTTGGGACAGTGAGCCGGCCGTGATGAACGACGCCCTCGCCCTCGTCTGGTCGCCGCTGCTGCCCTGGGCTCTGCTCGCCGGGCTGACCGGATTGGCGGTGCTGTTCTGCGGCTTCGCGGCGCTGCGCCGCGCCGGTGGCGTCTGGTGGCGCATCCTGGGCTTTGCAGTGCTGCTGCTGGCGATCGCCAATCCGGCGCTGCTGGTGGAGGAGCGTGCGGCGCGCGACGACATCGTGCTGGTGGTCACCGACGAAAGCGAAAGCCAGGAGATTCGCGACCGCCCGGCGCAGCGCGCCGCGCTCGCCGAGGCGCTGGGCGCCGCGCTCGCGGAGCTGCCCCAGACCGAAGTGCGCCGCATTTCCGCCGGCAGCCAGCGGATCGGCGATCCAGACGGCGGCACCCGGCTGTTCGGCGCCGTGCAGTCCGCGCTTTCCGACGCCGGGCGCGAGCGGATCGGCGCGGTCTTCCTGATCAGCGATGGCCAGATCGAGGACGCGCCGGAGAAAATCGAGGAGCTCGGCATCGACGCCCCGGTGCATCTGCTGTTGACCGGCGAGCAAGGGGAGTTCGACCGCCGCGTGATCCTGGAACGGGTGCCGAGCTTCGGCATCGTCGGCAACGAGTTGCTGATGACCCTGCGCGTCGAGGATCTTCCCGGGGCGCCCGAGGGCACCCGGGCAGAGGTGGTGATCCGCAAGGACGGCGAGGAAACCCTGCGTCTGCCGGTTCCGGTCGGCGAGAGTCGCGACATCGCCTTCGAGCTCGATCACCGCGGCCCGACGGTGCTGGAGGTCGAGGTCGAGGCCGCCGGCGAGGAACTGAGCCTGCGCAACAATCTGGTGGCGACCGAGATCAACGGCGTCCGCGACCGCCTGCGCGTCCTGCTGGTCTCCGGCGAGCCCCACGCCGGCGAGCGCGCCTGGCGCAACATCCTGAAATCCGATCCCTCGGTCGATCTGGTGCATTTCACCATCCTGCGGCCGCCGGAAAAGCAGGACGGCACGCCGATCAGCGAGCTGTCGCTGATCGCCTTTCCGACCCGCGAGCTCTTCGAGGTCAAGCTCGGCGAATTCGACCTGGTGATCTTCGACCGCTACCGCCGGCGCGGCGTGCTGCCGCTGCTCTATCTCGAGAACATCGCCGCGTACGTCGAGGAGGGCGGCGCGCTTTTCGAGGCCGTGGGCCCGACCTTCGCCACGCCGCTGTCGCTGCATCGCACGCCGCTCGGCCGGGTGCTGCCCGGCGCGCCGACCGGCCGGGTGATCGAAGGCGGCTTTCAGCCCAGCGTCACCGAGGTCGGAACCCGCCATCCGGTGACCGCGGCCCTGCCCGGCGCCGAGGCCGACCAGGGCCGGCCGGATTGGGGCCGCTGGTTCCGCCACATCGAGACCGAGGCCGAGCAGGGCGAGGTGCTGATGAACGGCGCCGAGCAGCAGCCGCTGCTGATCCTCAACCGCATCGGCGAGGGCCGGGTGGCGCAGCTGATGAGCGATCAGATGTGGCTCTGGTCGCGCGGTTTCGAAGGCGGCGGCCCTCAGGCCGAGCTGATCCGGCGGGTCGCCCACTGGCTGATGAAGGAGCCGGAGCTGGAGGAGGAGAACCTCAAGGCCACCATCGCCGGCGATCGCCTGGAAATCCGCCGCCGCTCGCTCGAGGACGAGGTGCCGCCGATCGAGGTCACCCTCCCATCTGGCGAGCTGCGGACGCTGGAGCTCGAGACCGACGCGCGCGGCATCGCCAGCGGCAGCCTGCCGGTCGAGGAGCCTGGCCTCTACCGGGTCGACGACGGCAGCAAGGTGGCCCTGGCCGCCGCCGGCGCGCTCAACCCGCAGGAGTTTCGCGATCTGCGGGCCACGGCGGAGCGTCTCGACCCGCTGCTCGCCTCCAGCGGCGGCGGCGCGGCGCGTTTTGCCGAAGCCGGCCTGCCGGATCTGCGCAAGGTGCGGCCCGACCGGGACCGCAGCGCCCGCGGCTGGCTCGGCGTTGCCGCGCAGGAGAGTTACCTGGTCACCGGAATCACCCGCACCCCAGCCCTGCCCGCCCTGCTCGCCCTGCTGCTCGCCCTCGGCGCCGTGTTCCTCGCCTGGCGCCGCGAGGGCCGATGAGCCTCTATCGTCCGGACAGCCGCCGCTCCTGGACGGCGCTGCTCGCTTTCGTCGCGGCCGCGCTCGCCGTCGGCCAGATCGGCGGACTGGTCACCGCGCCAGCCGTGCGGGAGTGGTATCCAACTCTCGAGCTACCAGCCTGGCGGCCGCCGAATGCCGCCTTCCCCATCGTCTGGACCCTGCTCTATCTGGCCATGGCCTATGCCGCCTGGCTGGTCTGGCAGGCGGCGGAGAAGACCGAACGCGGCTGGGAGGCGGCCTGGCTGGCGCTCAGCCTCTACGGCGTCCAGCTCGTTCTCAACCTCGCCTGGTCGCTGCTGTTCTTCGGCCTGCGCAGCCCGCTGCTCGGCCTGGCCGACATCTTCCCCCTGGCGGCGGCGATCCTCGCCACCTTGCTGGCCTTCAAGGAGCATTCGCGTCTCGCGGCCTGGCTGATGGCGCCCTACCTCGCCTGGGTCAGCTTCGCGGCGATCTTGAACTTCGAGATCTGGGTGCGGAACTGAGGCCGGCTATTCCGGCTTCGTCTCACGCGACCTGGTTGCCGCGAAGAGACCTCCGCGGATTGGCGCCGGCCGGGGCACGGCCGATCGGGCCGCGCACGCCGTCCAGCGCACCGGAGACCAGTTCCAGGACCTGGAAGCGCCAGGGGTCGACCGGCCCGGGCAGGATCAACCCCGCCGCCGGGGCGCTGCCGAAGCCGTAAGGACCGTAGTAGCCCGGCTCGCCGACCACAACACAGATCCGGTGGCCCTGCTTGCGCGCTTCGTTCAGGCCGTGACGCACCAGCGCCTTGCCGATGCCCTGCCCCTGCAGCGGCGGCTCCACCGCCAGCGGGCCGAGCAGGATCGCCGGCGTTTTCTCGATCCGGATCGGCCAAAAGCGTAGCGAGGCAAGCAGGCTGCCGTCCTCGTGCACGGCGGAGAAGGAGAGTTCGGGGATCGGCGCGACGCCCTCGCGCAGCCGGTACACGGTCTTGCCGTGCCGGTCGCGGCCGAAGGTCCGGTCGAGAAGCGGGTCGAGGAGAGGCTCGTCGTCGAGCCGTTGTGGAACGATCTGATAGTTCATGGATCTGTCCGATAGGTCGGTTATGGGTCAACGTCCGCGACACCGCGCCGAGTATAGACTCGGCGGGCGGGCGCCCTGTTCAGGCGCGCCGGCTTCGTCGTCGCTGTTGACCCGTGATCCGCATGATCCCGTCCTGTCTCCGTCTGACCGAAAATTGCCTAGCACGGGCGGAGTCCCCCGCCAAGCGGTTTCGCGCGCCGCTGGTTCAGGAAAAGGCCGGCAGTCCCTCGTCCCAGGAAGGCGTCTCGCCGAAGCGCGCGGCCAGGAAATCGACGAACACCCGAACCTTGAGGGAGAGATTGCGGCTGGCCGGAAAGACCGCGTTGACGTCGATCCGTGGATAGACCTGCCAGTCGGGCAGCAAGACCCGCAGGGCGCCGCTGCGCAGCTCCTCGGTAACGATGAAGGTGGGGCTGAGGACGACGCCGAGCCCGCCGGCGGCCGCGGCGACCAGGGCATCGCCATTGTTGCCCTTCAGGCGGCCCGAGACCTTGACCCGCCGCTCGCCCAGTTCGGGATGGCGGAAGCGCCACTGCCGGCCGCTCAGCTGATAGGAATAGGCGATGCAGTCGTGGCTGCGCAGATCCTCCGGCCTGGCCGGGGTCCCGGCGCGCGCCAGATAGGCCGGCGCGGCACAGAGCACCCGCCGGGCCGGCGCCAGCCGGCGCGCCACCAGGCTGCTGTCGTCGAGCGGACCGATCCGCACGCCGACGTCGAAGCCCTCCTCGACCAGATCGACCAGGCGGTCGTTGAGTACCAGATCGACGGTGAGCTCGGGATAGCGCGCGAGAAAATCCGGCAGGGCCGGCGCGATGTGGCTCTGACCGAAGGACATCGGCGCGTTGATCCTGAGCTCGCCGCGCGGCGCCTCGGCGAGATGCTGCACCGTCGCCTCGGCAGCCTGGGCGGCGGCGACCACATCCAGACAGCGCTCGTAGAAGGCGGTGCCGGCCTCGGTCAGGCTGAGGGTGCGGGTGGTGCGGTTGAGCAGCCGCGTGCCGAGACGATCCTCGAGCCTGGCGATCTGCTTGGAAACCGCGGACTTGGACAGGTCCAACTCTTCCGCAGCTGCGGTGAAGCCACCGCAGTCGACAACCCGTGCGAACACCAGCATCGCCGAGAGCTCGCCCGGGGTCATTGCCGCGACTCCACTATGATTGTCTCTTTAAAGAAACAGTATTGTTATTTTCTACATTATTAAATCGACGAAAGAAACCACCACCTGTAACGCAGAGACACCGCAAACAGGGATCGAACCAATGACCAAGATTCTCGTTCTTTACTACAGCTCCTGGGGCCACATCGAAACCATGGCCCAGGCCGTCGCCGAGGGCGCCAAGCAAGTCGAGGGGGCGGAGGTGACGATCAAACGGGTGCCCGAACTGATGCCCGAGGAGGTGGCGAAGAAGGCCGGTGTCAAGCTCGACCAGGAGGCCCCCTTCGCCAAGCCCGGCGAGCTGGCCGACTACGATGCCATCGTTTTCGGTACGCCGACCCGCTTCGGCAACATGGCGAGCCAGATGCGCAACTTCCTGGATCAGACCGGCGGCCTCTGGGCCGAGGGCAAGCTGATCGGCAAGGTCGCCAGCGTCTTCACCTCGACCGGCACCGGCGGCGGCAACGAGACCACCATCACCTCCTTCTGGAATACCCTGGCTCACCACGGCATGGTGATCCTGGGCCTGACCTACGCCTCGCCGGAGCTGGCGGACCTGAGCGTGGTCAAGGGCGGCAGCCCCTACGGCGCCGGCACCATCGCCGGGCCCGACGGCAGCCGTCAGCCGAATGAGCAGGAACTCAACCTGGCCCGCGCCCAAGGCAAACGCGTGGCCGAGGTCGCCGGGAAGCTGGCGGCCTGAAGAAGATTAGGAGCGCACAGGAGATGATCGAAGTTCGGCCTTTCGACAGCCTCGGCCGGATGAAGCTCGGCTGGCTCGATGCCAACTACCACTTCAGCTTTGCCAACTACGACGATCCAGGTCGGCGTGGCTGGGGCAAACTGCTGGTGTGGAACGACGACACCATCCAGCCCGGCACCGGCTTCGAGATGCACGGCCACCGCGACATGGAGATCGTCACCTACGTGCGGCGCGGCGCGATCAGCCACAGCGACCACCTGGGCAACGCCGGCCGCACCGAGGCCGGCGACGTCCAGGTGATGTCGGCCGGAAAGGGCATCCTCCACGCCGAGCGGAACGAGGAAGCGGACGTCACCCAGCTGTTCCAGATCTGGATCCTGCCCAACCGATCCGGGGTCAAGCCGGGCTGGCAGACCCGCAGCTTCCCCAAGGGCGAGCGGGCCGGCGAGCTGGTGGTGCTAGCCTCGGGCCGGGACAGCGATGCGGGAAAGGATCCCCTGCCGCTGCACCAGGACGCCGCCATCCTGGCCGCCACCCTGGAGCCGGGCCAGAGCGTCACCCACCGCACCGGCAAGGAGCGGCACGTCTATCTGGTACCCGCAACCGGCAGGATTACGGTCAACGGCCAGGAAGCCGCGGCCCGCGACGGGCTCGCCATCACCGGCGAGGAGGAGATCGTCATCGCCGCCGAGGAACTGAGCGAGATTCTGCTCGCCGACGTTCCGGCGTAACGCAAGAAAAGGAAGGTAGGCCATGGGACTGCTGATCGACGGCGTCTGGCACGACAAGTGGTACGACACGGGCGAGAGCGGGACGTTCAAACGCGAGGAAAGCGGTTTCCGCGACTGGGTGACGGCCGACGGTAGCTCCGGCTTCCCGGCCGAGCCCGGCCGCTATCATCTCTACGTCTCCCTGGCCTGCCCCTGGGCACACCGCAGCCTGATCTTCCGCAAGCTGAAGAAGCTGGAAGAGGTCATCGGGGTGTCGGTGGTTCACTGGCACATGGGCAAGACCGGCTGGAGCTTCGAGACCGGGCCCGGCGCCACCGGCGACGATCTCCATGGCTTCGGTCATCTGCACCAGATCTATACCAAGGCGAAGCCGGACTACACCGGGCGGGTTACCGTGCCGGTGCTCTGGGACAAGCAGCGCGAAACCATCGTCAGCAACGAATCCGCCGAGATCATCCGCATGCTCAACACCGCCTTCGACGCCTATGGCGAGGCGGGGCTGGACTTCTATCCCGAGGATCTGCGCGAAGAGATCGACGCGGTCAACGCGCGGGTCTACGACAGGGTCAACAACGGCGTCTACAAGGCCGGCTTCGCAACCAAGCAGCAGGCCTACGAGGAGGCCTTCGATGCCCTGTTCGCCTCGCTGGACTGGCTGGAGGAACGCCTGGCGGATCGCCGCTTCCTCTGCGGCAGCCGCCTGACCGAGGCCGACTGGCGGCTGTTCACCACCCTGGTCCGCTTCGATCCGGTCTATCACGGGCACTTCAAGTGCAACCGGCAACGGCTGGTGGAGTTTCCCAATCTTTGGGGCTATGTCCGCGATCTCTACCAGATTCCCGGGGTCGCCGAGACGGTCGACCTGATGCACATCAAGCATCATTACTACGAGAGCCATCCGACGGTGAATCCCACCGGCATCGTGCCCAAGGGCCCTGAAATCGATTATTCCGGCCCGCACGGCCGCGAAGAGCTGTAAATCCCTTCGCAGGGTATTCCGGCCAGCGGGCTCGCCTCACGGCGCCGGCGCGGCTACACTCCGGGCGCATGACGAGGTTTATCCGCCAGGGTTCCCCCGCGCTGCTCGCGCTGCTGCTGCTCGCTTTCGCGGCGCTCACGCCGGCGGCGGCGCAGGGGCAGCTCGAAGAAGAGAAGACGCGGCTCGAGCAGCTGTCACTCAGCCTCGACACCGTCGAGCGCGAATTCGCCAATACCACGCCAAGCAGCGAGCGCCTGTCTTTCCTCGAGGAACTGCTCTCCGAGGTTAAGAGCGATGCCCAGGAGGTCGCCGAAACGGCCAGCCAGCGGCTGGAGCCGCTGAACCGGCAACGCGAGGCCCTGGGCGAAGCCCCTCCGCAGGAAGAGGGGCAGAGCGAGAGCAAGGAGATCGCCAGCGAGCGCAGCGCGCTCAACGAGCGGGTCTCCGAGATCAAGGGCGTGCAGCAGCAGGCCGGCGTGGTGATCGCCCGCAGCGACCAGCTGCTGCGCCGCCTGAACGACTTCGCCAACCAGCAGACCGCGGAGCGCATCCTGCTGCGCGGCAAGTCGCTGCTGGAACCGGGCAACTGGCAGGAGGCGCTGCTGCAGACCGCCGGCCTGGCGTCCGATCTCGCAGCGAGGCCGGCCGCCTGGTGGGGCAACGCCAATCCCACGAAGGTCGGCTGGGCCCCCTACTTCTGGGCTCTGGGCAGCGGTCTGCTCGCCTTCGTTCTGTCCTGGCTGCTGCGGCGCTGGCTGCTGCGGCGCTATGGCCGCGACCCGGAGGTGGAGGAGCCTTCCTACGCACGCCGGGTGCTGGCTGCCGCCGTGCTCGGTCTCTCCCAAGGGCTGGTGCGCGCGCTCGCGGTCCTGGCCTTCTTCTTCGTGCTCAAGCGCACCGGGCTGATCACTGCGGACATCGAGCCGATCGCCGAGGGCATCGTCATCGCCGTGGTCTTCGCCCTGGTCGTCGCCCAGATGGCACGCGCCGCGCTGGCCCCCAGCGCGCCGCAGTGGGGCATCGTTCCGCTGGACCGTCAGACCACCCAGCAGCTCGGACGACTGACAGTTCTCTTCGCCTTCGTCCTAGCGTCGCTGATCGGCATCGCCTTCGCCGCCGAAATCTGGACTTACGAAGGCCAGGCCTTCGCCAGTCTCTTCGCCCTGGTCAGCAACTCCATCGCCGCCGTCTTCCTGCTGCGCTTTCTCGGCTCCTGGCTATGGCGCAAACATCACAACGAACAAGACGGCGAGTCAGAAAACGCCGTGCAACAGGCAGGAGAAGAAGCGGAAGAAGCCGAAGGGCCGGAGCCCCTCGCCTTTCCCTGGCAGCTCGCCCGGCTCGCGCTCTGCCTGATGGTGCTGGCGATCCCGGCCACCGCCCTGCTCGGCTATGCCAATCTTTCCCACTACATCGCCGGCGGACTGATCTTCAGCGCCATCGCGATCTGCGCCGCCGCAATGACCTGGGCCGTGTTCGATGAGGTGGTCGGCAATATCTTCGGTGGCGACGGCCGCAGCGGCCATCTCCGCCGCCGCTTGAGCCTGCCGGACAGCGCCAATGCCCTGGTCTTCTGGTTGAAGCTGATTGCCGCGATCGCCCTGGCCTGCGGCACCCTGCTGCTGCTGATGCTGATATGGGGGGTCCCGCAGACCACCCTGACCCTGTGGGTCGGCGAGTTCCTCGACGGCGTGCGCATCGGCGAGTTCACGATCTCGCCGGGGGACATCTTCGTGGCGATCCTGGTCCTGGTGGTGGCGCTCTTCGTCACCCGGCTGCTGCGCCGCCTGCTGACCGAACGGGTGCTGCCGCGCACGCGCCTCGACCCCGGCGTGCGCTTTTCGATTTCGGCCGCCGCCAGCTACGCCGGCGTCGCGCTGGCGATCCTGCTGTCGATCTCCGCGCTGGGCCTGGATCTGTCGAATCTCGCGATCATCGCCGGCGCGCTCTCCGTGGGCATCGGTTTCGGCTTGCAGAACGTGGTCAACAACTTCGTCTCCGGCATCCTGCTGTTGATCGAACGCCCCATCAAGGTCGGCGACTGGGTGATCGTCGGCGCCTACGAGGGCACGGTGCGGCGGATCTCGGTGCGCTCGACGGAGATCGAGACCTTCGACCGCTCCGAGGTGATCGTGCCCAATTCAGACCTGATCTCCTCACCGGTGGTCAACTGGACCCACAAGACGCGCACTGCCCGGCTCAAGGTTCCGGTCGGGGTCGCCTACGGCTCCGACACCAAGCAGGTCCACGACATCCTGCTCGGCCTCGCCAAGGAACATGAGAAGGTGGCCAGCTATCCTGAGCCCTATGTGCTGTTCAGAGGGTTCGGCGACAGCTCCCTGGATTTCGAGCTCAGGGTCTACGTGCAGGACGTGGATTACTTCCTCAGCGTGCCGAGCGACCTCTACTTCGCCATCGATGCGGCCTTCCGCGAGGCGAAGATCGAGATCCCCTTCCCGCAGCGCGACCTGCACATCAAGGATCAGCCCCAGAGCGACAAGGAAGCGCCGACGGAGACGCCGGACGCGCAAGAGGGCACACCGCCCAGCAAGAGCGCAAAAGACGTGCCCGAAGGCGACGCCAGCTGACGGCCGGAAAAGAATAACGGCGCCGCTGGTTTTCCCGCGGCGCCGTTATTTTTCTTACGCGTTTTCGCCGCGTTTAGTAGGGCAGCGCCGGCTTCAGCTCGGAATCGTAGATCGCCAGCCACTGGTCGACCTCCGGCTTGTTGGCGCAGCCGCCGCTGGTCATCTTGCCGGCCTCGTTCTTCGCCGTGGCGATCAGATTGAGCCGCTTGGCCCCGATATCGTGGGCAATCTTGGAATTGATCACCTTGGCCATGGCGCTGTGCTGCGCCTGATCGAAGTCGAGATCGCGGCAACGCTCCGCGGCAACGATGGCCTTGTGGTAGAGCACATAGGTTTCTTCGTTCGGGGTCGAAGGCATCTCCGCCGCCAGGGCGTTGCCGATCCCGAGCGTGACGACCGCTGCAAGGGCAGCTCCGGTGAATAATTTACGCATCGTGTCTTCCTCCATTAGCTTCGAATAAACGTCGAGGCGGGGGCGACAACCGGAAAGTTGTGCCTAGGAGGATAACGCGCGACTTGTGGCAAAGTTACGGCGCTTAGAAGGAGGAATTGGGTTCCTTCAGGAAATCCGCTTCCTCGACAGTGCTTTCCCGTTCCAAAACCGCGTTGCGGTGGGGGAAGCGGCCGAAGCGGGCAATGAGGTCGCGGTGCATCACGGCGAACTTCAGCCACTGCGGATCCGACGACAGCCTTCCCATCAGCTCCACGCCCCGCTCCTGGTCGGCGAGCAGCTCGCTGTGCTCGAAAGGCATGTAGAGGAAGACGCGCTCGGTCTCGCCGAGCTCCCGGTCGAAACCTCGCTCGATGGCCTCGGCGGCGCGCACCAGGGCGGTCGGGTCGTTTGCGAAGGCCTCCGGCGTGCCGCGATGGAAGTTGCGGGTCAGTTGATCGAGCAGAATCACCACGGCGAGGCTGCCGCGCGGCGTCTCCCGCCAGGCATCGAGGCGCCCCTCGGCCGCCGCCGCGTGCAGGTCGCCGAAGCGCTGCCGAAGCTCCGCGTCGAAGTCATCGTCGCGCCGGAACCACTTCTCCTTGTGCTGTGGATCGAACCAGAAGGCGAGCAAGGCTTCCTGCTCTGCGGGGGAACCAAGGCTTTCAGTCATCGTCCTTCTCCGCGCGTTTCAGGGCGGTCAGCAGGGCGAGCAGCCTCCGGTCGCGTTCGGCGGCAAGCTCGGCCACGCTGCGGCCCGCGTTCTCGGCCTCGACGCTCTCCAGCAGAGCCCGTTTGACCTCGGGGGTCAGCCGCGGACTTCCGAGATCATCCCACCAGGACTCCGTCGCCGGTCCGAGGTGCTCCAGGAAATTCGCCATGCCGCCGGGGCCGCCGGCGAGATGGAAGGTGCGGTGCGGCCCCATCAGCGCCCAGCGCAGGCCGGGCCCCTGGGAGATCGCGGTGTCCACGTCCGCCGCCGTGGCGACGCCCTCGACGACCAGATGCACAGCCTCGCGCCACATCGCCGCCTGCAAGCGATTGGCGACGTGGCCCGGCACCTCCCGGGCGATGCGGATCGGCGCCTTGCCGAGCGAGGCGTAGAAGGCCATCGCCCAGTCGACGGCGGCGGGATCGCTCTCCTGCCCGCCCAGCACCTCGACCAGCGGGATCAGGTGCGGCGGATTGAAGGGGTGGCCGAGCACGAAGCGTCCCGGATGCCGCGCGCCCTTCTGTATCGCACTGATCAGCAACCCGGAGGTGGAGCTGGCCAGCACGGCCTCCGGCGCGGCCCCTGCTTCGATTTCCGGGTAGAGCTCGCGTTTGACGTCGAGGCGCTCCGGCGCGCTTTCCTGCACGAAGTCGGCGCCGCGGCAGGCCGCCGCCGGACTGTCGGCATAGATCAGGCGCGTCGGATCGGCCTTTGCCGAGAGCCCCAGGCTTTCCAGGGCCGACCAGGCCTTCTCGATGAAGCTATTGAGCTTTGCCTCGCCATCGTGCGCGGGGTCCCAGGCGGCGACCTCGATGCCATGGGCCAGAAAGGTCGCAGCCCAGGAAGCGCCGATGGTGCCGCAGCCGATCACCGCGACCCGGCCGACATGGTGCGGCGCCGGCCGCGCGCCGGACGTCCCATCGCTCATGCCGCCTCTCCCTGGACGCAGCCCTCAGCGGACGGCCGCGCGACGGCCGGGGGTTCGCAGCTTAGGGATAGGCTTCCCATCATTTATCGATCGTCCTTTCTGCTGCCCAGGAGCATCTCCAACCGGTGCAGTCTTCCAGGTTTTGCCGCCCGCGGCCAAGCAGCCAATCGCGATCCGCCGTTGAAATTACGGGTAAAATATGTACATTTCTCCGATGCTGGGACGCTGGGTGGATCGCGCTTGTGCTGCTTTTACAGTGCAAGGGTTGAATTCCATTTCTCAGTATCGCCTTGAATCTCTTATGGCTCGGGAAAATTTGTTGCTAGTACGGATGAGTATCAACGCGCATCCGCGCGCTTAATGATTTTTAAACCGCGGCATTGGCACGAGCTCCCCGAGGAGGCCCCCGAGGAGCTGCATTGGTTTTACGGCTACTGGCAGTCGAAACGCCCGGAGGGCGGCGGCAATCCCCCGCGCTGTGCGATCGACCCGGCGGACTTCCCCAGGCTGCTCAACACTACATTCATCGTCGAGCGCACGGCGGAGGGGCGGCATAAGATGCGTCTGGCCGGAACCTTCTATCACCAGCTTTACGGGCAGGAAATCACCGGCGCCTATATCGAGGATCTGGCTCCCTTGAATAGTGCCGGTCAGACCCTGCAGCATGCCCATGATGAATGCGCGCGATGCAACGGGCCGGTCTACACCGAGGCCTCGACGGCCTGGATTTCCCAGATTACCCTGAATTACCGGCGGCTGCTGCTGCCCCTGGCCGGCGGGACAGGGGAGGTCGCCTTCATGATCGGCACGGCGGTGTTCTACGATACCAAAGGCAACCGCCTGGAAGCCGCCCCCTGGGGCCCGGCCTAGCGATCCGGTAACTTGGCCGACCGCCCAGTCGTCAAAAATCGTTGCGCGTTATGTCACAAAACTGAAACACTCCTGCACTACCAAGAAATCGATGATCGCAGCCTCCGCTTCGATCAAACGGTTCACTTTTGGGCAGAGGAGCGCAAAGAATGTTGAACAGACTCATGACCTTCGCCGTAGGCGCCATTTTCGCATTGGGCCTCGGCGCAGAAACCGCGCAGGCCGAATTCAGCCTGGATTCCCGCTACAGCGATTCCGACGGCGATCTGATCGCCGATATCCCCAGCGACGCCAGCGAACAGATCGATCCCGACACCCTGATCTTCGCCTACACCCCGGTGGAGGATCCGGCGGTCTACGCCGAGGTCTGGAGCGGCTTTCTCGAGCATCTCTCCGAGGTGACCGGCAAGAAGGTGCAGTTCTTCCCGGTGCAGTCCAACGCCGCGCAGCTTGAAGCTATGCGCGCCGGCCGCCTGCACATCGCCGGTTTCAACACCGGCTCCAACCCCATCGCGGTGGCCTGCGCCGGCTTCCGGCCCTTCACCATCATGGCCTCGGCCGATGGCAGTTTCGGCTACGAGATGGAGATCATCACCTACCCGGGCTCGGGTATCGAGAAGGTCGAGGACGTCAAGGGTCAGAAGCTCGCCTTCACCTCGGAGACCTCGAACTCCGGCTTCAAGGCGCCTTCGGCGATCCTCAAGGCCGACTACGGCATGCTGCCGGGCGAGGACTTCGAGCCGGTGTTCTCCGGCAAGCACGACAACTCGATCCTCGGCATCGCCAACAAGGACTATCCGGCCGCCGCGATCGCCAACTCGGTGCTGGCCCGGATGCTGCTGCGCGACGTCGTGACCGAGGACCAGATCGTCTCGATCTACAAGTCGCAGACCTTCCCGACCACCGGCTATGGCACCGTCTACAACCTGACGCCGGAGTTGCAGGAGAAGATCCAGGAGGCCTTCTTCAGCTTCGAATGGGAGGGCTCCAAGCTGATCGAGGAGTTCGAGAAGTCGGGCGAAGCCCAGTTCATCCCGATCACCTTCAAGGAGCATTGGGAGGTCATCCGCAAGATCGACGACGCGAATGGCGTGTCCTACGAATGCCAGTAACGGCAGGGACTTAGGACATCCGAATGCTTCGGATCGAAGATCTCAAGAAGCGGTACAAGACGGGGGACGAGGCGCTCAAAGGCGTCTCGTTCTCCGTTCCCGACGGTGAAGTCGTCGGCCTGATCGGGCCTTCGGGCGCCGGCAAGTCGACCTTGATCCGCTGCGTCAACCGCCTGATCGAACCGACCGGCGGCAAGATCTTTCTCAACGACCTGGAGGTCTCCGGCCTCGGCAGCGGCGCCTTGAAGCGCGCGCGCCGGCGAATCGGCATGATCTTCCAGGAGTACGCCCTGGTCGAGCGACTGACGGTGATGGAGAACGTGCTCTCCGGCCGGCTCGGCTACGTCTCCTTCTGGCGCAGCTTCACCCGCCGTTTCTCGCAAGCGGACATCGACAAGGCCTTTGGCCTGCTCGACCGGGTCGGCCTCGCCGAACAGGCCAACAAGCGCGCCGACGCCCTGTCCGGCGGTCAGCGCCAGCGGGTCGGCATCGCCCGCGCGCTCGAACAGGACCCGGAGCTGCTGCTGGTCGACGAGCCGACCGCCAGCCTCGACCCCAAGACCTCCCGCCAGATCATGCGCCTGATCTGCGAGATCTGCCGCGAGCGCACTCTTCCGGCCATCGTCAACATCCACGACGTGCTGCTGGCCCAAAGCTTCGTCGACCGCATCGTCGGCCTGCGCGACGGCCTGGTGGTCTTCGACGGCCCGCCGGGCGAACTCACATCCGAGGTGCTGACCAAGATCTACGGCGAGGAGGACTGGGAGGCGATGCGCAAGGCCGCACGCGACGACGAGGAGGACGAGCACGGCCCCACGGTCGAGGACGAGCGCATGGCCGGCCTGGTGTGACCCGACGGCGATGAGCGACGTCATTCAGAGCAGACGCTGGCGGAAACCGCCCTTCATCAAGGATCCGCGCTGGCGTTATGCCATCTATTTCGGCGCGCTGATTTACATGGTGCTGGCCGTTGCCTCGGTCGAGGTCAACTGGGCCCGGGTCTATGAAGGTCTGGACCGCGGCTGGCGTTTCATCGAGGCCTTCCTGGCGCCGGATTTCACCAGCCGCTGGAAGGATATCCAGATCGGCATGCTGGAGAGCCTGACCATGACCGTCACCTCGACGGTTTTCGGTATCATTATCTCCGTGCCCATCGGCATCGGCGCCGCGCGCAATCTCGCCCCGGCCCCGGTCTACCTCTTCTGCCGCGGCATCATCGCGATCTCGCGCAGCTTCCAGGAAATCATCATCGCCATCCTCTTCGTGTCGATGTTCGGCTTCGGCCCCTTCGCAGGTTTTCTGACCTTGAGCTTCGCCACCATCGGCTTTCTGTCGAAACTGCTGGCCGAGGACATCGAGGACATCGACGAAGGCCAGGCCGAAGCGATCCGCGCTACCGGTGCGAACTGGTGGCAACTGGTCAACTACGCAATCCAGCCCCAGGTGATGCCGCGGCTGATCGGCCTCAGCCTCTATCGACTCGACATCAACTTCCGCGAATCCGCGGTGATCGGCATCGTCGGCGCCGGCGGAATCGGCGCGACCTTGAACACCGCCATCGACCGCTACGAATACGATTCCGCCGCGGCGATCCTGATCATGATCATCGTGATCGTGATGATCGCCGAGTACAGCTCCGGCTTCGTCCGCAAGTGGGTGCAGTAGGCATGGCAGAGGAGAACGCGATGTCCACCGGCGGCAAGGTCTGGCAGTACCGCACGCCGCGCACGAAGCTGCTGCTCTGGGTCGGCTGGCTCTGCCTCGTCGCGCTGTTCGTCTTCTGTTGGCAGGAGATGACCAAGGACACCATCTGGGCCTTCGTCGCCGATGCCCCGCGGCAGGCCGCAGATATGGCCGACCGCATGGTGCCGCCGAAGGTCAGCTACATCGAGGAGCTGCTGCTGCCGCTCTGGGACACCCTCAACATCGCCACCCTGGGCACCCTGCTGGCCATCGTGATCTCGGTTCCCATCGCCTTCCTGGCGGCCCGCAACACCACGCCCAGCACCAGGTTCGTGCGCCCTGTCGCCCTGCTGATCATCGTCTCCTCACGCTCGATCAACTCGCTGATCTGGGGCCTGCTGCTGGTCGCCATCATCGGACCCGGCGTCTTCGCCGGGATCATCGCCATCGCCCTGCGCTCGATCGGCTTCATCTCGAAGCTGCTCTACGAGGCGATCGAGGAGATCGAGGCGACCCAGGTCGAGGCGATCTCGGCCACCGGCGCCTCGCGGCTGCAGGTTCTGGACTATGGCATCGTGCCGCAGATCATGCCGGCCTTCGCCGGCATCTCGGTGTTCCGATGGGACATCAACATCCGCGAGTCGACCGTGCTCGGTCTGGTCGGCGCCGGCGGCATCGGCCTGAAGCTCCAGGCCTCGCTGAGCATCCTCGCCTGGAACCAGGTAGCCGTCATCTTCATCCTGATCCTCGGCACCGTGGTGATCAGCGAGTGGGTCTCGGCCAAGGTCCGCCACGCCATCATCTGATCCAAAAAAAGACGGCGGACCGGACTGAGCCCGGCCCGCCGCAGTCTTCACGAGCTGGTTAGTCGAAGACCGCCAGGGTGCGCAGTTCGATAGACTGGCGCGGCGCGGCGTTCTTCGGCGTGGTCGGGTCGTCGAAGGCGCTGTGCAGGGTGAAACGGGCCCGCCCGTCGTTCAGCGAGTCGTAGCACTTAATCAGCAGCACCTCCTCGCGGGTCATGCCCGGATAGTAGGTCCAGCGGTGCGCCGGATTGGGCGCGGCGTAGTAGATCTCGCCGGTCCGCTCGGGATAGACCAGATCGGCGGCGATCAGATCCTCGGGCGCCACGGAGTTCGCCTCGGCCAGCGCCAGCGGTGCGGTCTCGACCCGCGCCAGCGGACGCCAGACGTTGATGATGGCCGTGCGCTTGCCCGTGATCGCCTCGGCGGCTTCCCTGCCCAGCAGATCGGCGATGCGCAGTGGCGCCGAGCCCGCGGTGTAGTCGTCGTGCACCCGGCGCACCGGCTGGCGCTTGCCCTCCTCGCCGTCGGGCCTGCCATCGTCGCGGCGCAGGTTGTGGTCGAAGACCAGCACCCGCGAAGCGCCGCTGATCCGCTTCACCAGCGCGGCCATCTCGGGATAGTAGGCCTGCTTGATTGCTTCCTCGGTGAAGTCCTGCAGCGCCGTCGCGTGGCGTTCGAAGGCGAAACCCTCGCGCTCGAGACTGGCCGGGGTTTCGCGCAACCGCCCGTCGGCTACCTTGGTCAGGAAGGGCGCGAAATTCATGCCCTGGTCGTAGCGCAGGCCGTCCGGCGCGATCTCGACCCGCGGCTTGACCCCGTCGAACAGCAGGTAGTTGAACGCGCCGGTCACCTGCCCCGCCTGCTCGGACGCCGAGCTTTCCGGGAGGGCGCGGCGGCCGAGGCCGCGCCGCAGGTCTTCGATCTGGCTGTCTGCCTGTTTCATCGTCTTGTGCTCCTGTTAGGGGGACCCTGCTCAGCCGCAGCCGGCGAGGGCCTGGCGCTGCCCGGCGGGAACCGCCGGAGGCGCCGCCGGACGCGGCGGCCGCTGCGTATCGCGGCGGCCGCCGGCGATGGCGGCCAAACGCGGCCGGACTTGCGGCGCGGCGGGCCGCGGCTTCGCCAGCGGCGCCGACTCCGCCGGCGCCAGTTCGGCGGCGGTGACTGCGGTCTCGCTGTTCAAGACGAAGCCGCGGGCGATGGCGCGGATGTCGCCGCGTTCGATGCCGATGTCGCGCAGCACCCGGTCGTCGAGGGCGGAAAGCTCCCGAACCACCTGGCGCTGCACCCGCCAGCGCGCCAGACCCTGAAAAGCCCGGCCGGACAGGCGGACTCCGGTGGCGAGCGCGCTGCGCAGCGGCTTGGCCGCGGCGTAGAAGGCCGCTGCCCTGGCCTCGTTACGGCGGCGGCGGAAAACCTGATACTCGGGGTGTTCGCTGAGAAAGATGTCGTAGCCGAACATGGTTCTGATCCTTTCGAGGGCGGCGTTTCCGCCCGTTACGCTTTAGCTGAACTTGGCCTTTTCCTCTTTTCTTCACAGGGTCTAGCGGCGACCTGGTTCATAGGTAGACGCCAAGCGCTTCCATGACAAAAGAGAAGTTCTGATGCGTGCCATTAGAAAAGCTATCGCGTTCCCTGCGGCCGCCACGCTGACAGCAGCGCACTCCGCCAGACCCTCGCGCAGCGGCTTGAGCGCCGCGTAGAAGGCGGCGGCACGCGCTTCGTTACGCAGCTTCTGACGCTCCAGCAGGGCGGGGTTCTGGTCTTCGAGAATGTAGTAGCCGTACATCGTCTGTGCTCCTTTCCCTTTGACGGAAGGCGCAGCTTATGCCTTAGCTGGCCTTGCTCTTCGGTGCTTGACGATGCCGATGGCATCGCCTCTTGCGATTAGACATAGACGCTCGCCGCAGGGAGCACAAAATGGAAGTTCTGAAACTACGATTAAGCTTTACTAATTCATGGAGATGGGCATGACCCGCCGCTTGCCGCCGCTCAACGCGCTGCGCGCCTTCGAGGCCGCGGCCCGCCATCTGAGCTTCACCAAGGCCGCCGAGGAACTGCACGTCACGCCCGCCGCGGTCAGCCAGCAGGTCAAGGCGCTGGAGGACTACTGCGGGGTGCAGCTGTTCCGCCGCCTCACCCGGGCGCTAATGCTGACCGATGCCGGCCAGGCGGTGCTGCCGGCGCTGAAGGAGAGCTTCGACCTGCTGGGCGACGTCACCGAGCGGCTGATGGCGGACCAGAAAGCCGGCATCCTCACGGTCAGCGTCGCTCCCTCCTTCGGATCGAAATGGCTGGTTCCGCGGCTCGAGCGCTTCCGCCAGGCCCATCCCGATTTCGACGTGCGGATCGACGCCAACGACGCCCTGGCCAACTTCGCCGTCGACGGCGTCGATATCGCGATCCGCTATGGGCGCGGGGTTTACGACAACCTGCGCGCCGACTGCCTGATCACGGAAATCTCCTATCCGGTCTGCAGTCCCAAGCTGCTGGAAAGCGGTCCGCCGCTGAAACACCCTCGGGATCTCGCCGGCCACACCCTGATCCATGTGCAGTGGAAGATGGAGCAGGAGCATGCGCCGAACTGGCGGATGTGGCTGCGCGCCGCCGGCGTCGAGGGCGTGGATGCCGAGCGCGGCACCCGTTTCAGCGCCGACTCCATGGCGGTGCAGGCGGCGATCGAGGGACACGGCATCGCCTTAGCAGGCAGCGCCCTGGTGGGCGACGACCTGCGGGAAGGCAGATTGATCCGCCCCTTCCCGCCCTCGGTCTGCGAAGCGACGACCTTCTGCTACTACGTGGTCTATCCGGAGACCAAGGCCGAGAACCCCAAGGTTGCGGCTTTCCGCGACTGGCTGATGGAGGAGGCGGCGCGCGCCGAGGACGGCGGGGAAGCGGCGCTCTCCGCCTAACTCCCCACCAAGGCCAGGGCCTGATGGGCGCTGCGCAGGGCGTGCTTGCGCCGCAGCGGCGTGTTGAGGAAGCGCTTGGCGGCGGCGGCCAAGGCCGGGGCCGTCTCGGCCTCCGGCGCGCGTTCCACCTCCTCGGTGATCGCGGTCAGCAGCTTGACCAGATGCGCCGCGACGATCGGCTCCGGCGCGCGGTGATCGAAGAGCCCGCGCCGCGCCTCGGCCAGAAACGCCTCCGGATCGTCGACCGCCCAGTCGGCACTGCCTTCGGCGTTGCCGAGAAAGCCGGAATTGCGCCCCAGGAAGCAGCCGATCTGCAGCAGCACCTGCGGCCAGAGCCGCGGCGTCTCCTCGGCGAGCTGGCGGCCGGCATTGGCGAAGGTGATGGCATGGGTGAAATCGAGCCAGCCGATGTTCTGGGAAACCGGCCCCTCGCTGCGGTCCTGGCGCGAGAGATCGAAGCGCAGCATCTGCAGCGCGGCGGCGCGCAGCAGGCTGCGGTAGAGGGCTTCCGGCGCCGCGCCGCAGCCGGCGATGCGCTCCAGGATCTGCGCCACAGAGCCGGTGACGAAGTCCTCCGCCGGCGGCGCGGCGTCCGCGCCTGCCCGCCACTTCGCCAGGGCCGGTGCGTAGCTGCGAAACTCGGGGATCAGGTCCTCGCGGCTGGTCTCGATCAGGTAGCGGGTCAAGGCCAGCAGCAAGGGTTCCTGCGACTCCTTGCCAAGCTGCGCGATCAGCTCGCCGGTCTTGACGGTGTAGATCGCGGCATGGCCGAAGCCCTGGTAATGCGCCAGGGCCGCCGCCGCGAAGGCCGGCCGCAGCGCGCGATGATCCAGCCCCTCCGACAGGGCGCCGCGCAGGCGGGCGACGGCGGCGGCCTCGTCCTGGGCCTCGATGGCGGCGAGCAAGGCCGCCGCGTCGTAGGGCGCGCTGCCCTGCGGGTAGGCGAAGCGCGGCACGGCGCGCAGGTCCCAGGCCATGTGCAGCACCGCCTCGACCAGCGGCACCAGCCGCTCGGCCTCGCCTTCGGCGTCGCGCGCGCGCAGCCGCAGCCAGTCTGCGGCGGCGGCGTAGGCATGGCCGGTGCCGAACTCGAGATGCTCGAAGGTCCAGTCCACCGCCGCCTGCACAGCCTCAATCGGATCGCCGCCGGCCGCCTGGATACGCCCGAGTTCACGGGCCATGCGGTCTTCCTCGGCATAGCGAAAGGCGGACTTCAGGCCGACCAGGGCGCGGTGGATCACATCCTCCAAGGGCGGCTCGGTCAGATCCAGCCAGATCGCCCCATCTTCCAGACGCACCGGGTAGATTCGAACGTTGTCGCCGCCGTTCAGGGTGCGGCCGGTCGCCAGATCGAACTTCCAATTGTGCCAGTTGCAGGTGAGATGGCAGTCGGCGCCGAGTGTGCCGACGCTCAGCGGGTAACCCTCGTGCGGACAGGAGTTGTCGCAGGCGTAGATCCGGCCGTTGTGAGCGAACAGCGCGATCTGCTTGCCCTCCGGCTTGACCAGCAGGCGCCCCTTGGATTCTACCTCGTCGACCGCGGCAACCTTGGCCCAACTCATGGCTTGCTCCTTTCCCTGGACCAATCCTAGCGAGCTTGACTTGTCTTTCTCAAGAAATTTCTTTAGAAAAGAATCATGCCCGGAAGCGCACAGAAGACCCTGCATCGCCGCCGCAAGCGGGTGATCGAAGCGTTGAAGCGCAGCGGTCCGGCCAGCGCGGCCGGCCTGGCCGAGGAGCTGGAGGTGACGGCCATGGCGGTGCGCCAGCATCTCTATCAGCTGGAGAAGGAGGGAATCGCCCGCCATGAGGAAGACCGCAGCCGGGTCCAGGGGCGTCCCACCAAGCTCTGGCGGCTGACGGAAGCCGCGGCCGAGTTCTTTCCGGACGGCCACGGCGAGCTTGTTGCGGGATTGCTGGAGGATCTGCGCGCCACCCTGGGCGAGGACGCCATGAACCGCCTGCTCGCGCAGCGCACGGCGCGGCAGACGGCGGACTACCGCAAGCGCCTGGACGGCACTGAGTCGCTGCGCGACCGGCTACAGGGCCTGGCAGCGCTGCGCAGCGAAGAGGGCTATATGGCAGAGGTCGCGGCCCAGGCGGACGGCAGCTTCCTGCTGATCGAAAATCACTGTGCGATCTGCGCCGCGGCGCGCGCCTGCACCGGCCTCTGTGCCCAGGAACTGGCGTGCTTCCAGGCGGTGCTCGGAGAAAAGGTCCATATCGAACGGATCAGCCATATTCTCGCCGGCGCGGCGCGCTGCGCCTACCGCGTCAAGGCCTCCCGGGAAGACGCGGAAACCTAGAGTTCCGCCAGGATCGTCGAGACGTCGTGGAGCAGGTTTTCCAGACAGGCTTCCAGCTTCTCCCGTCCGTCCGCGGTAAGGGAGATGAAGACCCGGCGCCGGTCCCGCTCGTCGGGACGGCGGACAACCAGGCCGCCGGCCTCCAGCTCCGCAATCCGGCGCAGCGCCGTGGTCGCCGGAGTTTCCGCGGCGATGCACAGACTGGAAACCGGCATCGGCAGGCCGAGCAGTTCGGCGCCGTAGAGTTCGAGCAGCATGCTCCAGGCCGGATCGCCGAAGATGCTCTCCCCCAGCCGCCGGTCGCGGCGGCGCTGCCAGGCGATCAGACGCTGCACCGCCTCTGCCGAGAGCGGCCGGCCGGAACTTGAACTCCAGGAGGCGCGCGGTTTGTGCTGTGCCGCGGCGGGCGGCGCTGAACGGTCGAAGCCCAGCGGCCCGCTGGCGAGCTGGCTCGCCAGGCTATGCAGGGTTCGCTGCAGCGAATGCTGCCGTTCGGCCCGGGTGAAGGCGTTTTCCACCGCGCTCAGCAGATCGCGGGCGCAGAGCGGCTTCAGCAGGAAATCGCTGGCGTCGTTCTGCACCGCGCCCGGCATCAGTTCGACCCGCGCATCCCCGGTCACCAGCAGGACCTGCAGCCAGGGACGATCGGCGAAACGCGCGCGCAGGCGGCCCAGAAAGGCGATGCCGTCCTCGCCGGGCATGGCAATGTCGCTGATCACGACGCTGACCCCCGGGGCAGCCTCCAGATAGGCGAGCCCCTCCTCGGCGGAAGCGGCCGCGTGGCAGGCATAGCCCGCGCGCTCCAGGATGCGGCGAAAGCTGCGCCGCACGACATCCTCGTCGTCGACGATCAGGACGGCGCCGCGCGACGCCACGAAACTTTCCGGCGCGGCGGACTCCTCTAGGGTAGCGGCCTGCGGCACTCGCCTCTCCAACCAGCCAGCATGAACTGCGGCTAGATAAGCAAGCCTTGAATAAGATTTGATTAAAAAGGGCCGGCGCGGCCCTTAGAGCCTGGTCGATCTTGCCCTAGCTTGCGAGCTGAATGCCCTCCGGGAAGTCCTCCATCGAGGTCGTTATCAGGTTCTGCAACGCCCGCTTCACCAGGTCCTCGTGATAGCCCAGCTCGCGATCCTCGAACTTGCAGGCGGCGACCACCTGATCGGTGATGAACTTCGGATGGTAGGCTGCCAGCGGCACGTGGCCGCGGCTGAGATAAGCGATCACGAAGTCCTGTGTCGCCTTTTCCAGGGGTACCGAGGCAGCCTTGGCAACCGCGGCAAAGATCGTGCGGTAATCCTTTTCGTCTGGCCCATGGATCTCGACCTTGTAGGGAATACGCCGCAGGAAAGCGGGATCCATCAGGGCCGAGGGCGAGAGGTTGGTGGAGAAGACCACCAGGGAATCGAAAGGCAGCTCGAAGGACTTGCCGGTGTGCAGCTTGAGATAGTCGATGCGGCGCTCCAGCGGAATGATCCAGCGGTTGAGCAACTGCTCGGCTGGCACCAACTGGCGGCCGAAGTCGTCGATCATCATGATTCCGTTGAGCGCCTTGATATGCATCGGCGCCTCGTAGAACCCGCTCGAGGCTTCGTACTGTAGGTCGAGCATCTCCAGGGTCAGCTCACCGCCAACCGTCACCAGCGGCCGTTGCACCGGCACCCAGCGGCGGTCGTAGCCTTCGCGCTGCAGGCTGCTGCGTCCGCCCTTGCCGTTGCCATCGGCCCCCTCCAGCACATGATGCAGCGTCGGGTCGAAGACCTTGATGATCTCGCCGTCGACCTCGAAGCAGTGGGGCACGAAGATGGTGTTGCGGAAGGCGTCGCCAATCCGCTCGGCCAGCGAGGACTTGCCGTTGCCCGGCGCGCCGTAGAGCAGCATGGAGCGCCCGGAATTGATCGCCGGACCCAGTTCGTTCAGCAGCCGCGGCGGTACGATCAGGTCGGAGAAACTTTCCTCGATGCGCTGCTTGTTGACCGGCTCGTTGTTGATCTTCTGGCGACGGATGCGGTCGCAGTAGTCGATCAGGGAAACCGGCACCGGTCCGACATACTTGCTGAGCTCGAGCGCGTCGTTGGCGAAGGCGCGGCCCTGGACGGTCAGGCCGTAGCGGTACTGGCTGCCGAAGGCCGCTTCCGTGGTTCCCAGGATCTCCAGCAGCTTGTTCTCGGCGGCCAGGGTCAGAGCCTCAGCGGCGACGGCGTTTGAGACATGCAGCGCCCGTCCGATCTGCTCCGTCGTCTCCAGCTTGCGCATCAGGATGGTCTTGAGCAGCAGCGCCTGCAGCGTCCCCTCGCCGAGGTCGAGATCCTCGATCCGCCCGGGCTCCGGCGGCACGGCATACAGGAAGCTGTCAAGCTGCTCCTGGGTAAGCGCGCCGATGTCGACCAGATTCTGACCGAGACGCCCGCCCAGCTCGACCTGGCGCTGCCGCGCCTGTTCGACGTCGCCTTCGTTAACCAGGCCCTGCGCAATCAGAAGTTCACCAATTCGCATCGTTTCCCCCAACGGAACTCAATACACGGTTGCTCATGCACCAAGGGACAGCTTCGGGTCGAAAAGACCTCTGCGGCGCGAGTCCGCGGTTGTCCCGACTTTCAAATATATTCCAGCGACCTTGTATCTAATCGAGGGCCGCAGGCCAGCAAAGCACAACCGAATCCGCTCCGGATCGGATTTTAGTCCATATCGGATCGATTCCTGAAAACCGCCTGGACTTGCGCCGAACGGCAGGCAAGGCTGTATGCTGCCCGCAGGAGCTCTCCTCGCAACGCCGGGGCAGGATGAAAACGTACCGCATTGCAGCCATTCCGGGCGACGGCATCGGAACCGAGGTCGTCTCCGCCGGGATCGAGGTTCTCGAGGCGCTGGCCGCTCGCCATGGCGGCTTCGAGTGTGAGATCGAGCGCTTCGACTGGGGCGGCGACTACTATCTGAAGCACGGCCGCATGATGCCCGAAGACGGCCTCTTGCGGATCCGCGATCGAGACGCGATTCTGTTCGGTTCGGCCGGACATCCGGAGATCCCGGATCACATCACCTTGTGGGGGCTGCGGCTGGCGATCTGCCAGCCCTTCGATCAGTACGCCAATCTGCGTCCGATGCGCGTGCTGCCGGGCATCGTCTCGCCGCTGCGCAGGGTCTCCGGGAAGGAGCTCGACTGGATGATCGTCAGGGAGAACTCCGAAGGCGAGTATGCCGGCGTCGGCGGGCGCGTCCACCAGGGTACGCCGCTGGAGGCAGCCACCGATGTCGCCCTGTTCACCCGGGCCGGCGTCGAGCGGATCATGCGCTTCGCCTTTACGCTTGCCAGGTCGCGTCCGCGAAAGCTGCTGACCGTGGTAACCAAGTCGAACGCCCAGCGCCACGCCATGGTGATGTGGGACGAGATCGCCGCGGAGATCGCCGCCGAATTCCCCGATGTCGCCTGGGACAAGATGCTGGTCGACGCCATGACCCAGCGGATGGTCTCCCGGCCCGAATCGATCGACACCGTGGTGGCGACCAACCTGCACGCCGACATCCTCTCCGATCTCGCCGCGGCCCTGGCCGGCTCGCTGGGCATCGCGCCGACGGCGAACCTCAATCCGGAGCGGAGCTTCCCTTCGATGTTCGAGCCGATCCATGGCTCGGCCTTCGACATCATGGGCAAGGGCATAGCCAACCCGATCGGCACCTTCTGGTCGTCGGTGCTGCTGCTCGAGCATCTCGGGGAGGACAAGGCGGCGGCCCGCCTGATGCAGGCGATCGAGACGGTAACCGCGGATCCGCGCTTCCACACCCCCGATCTCGGCGGCGCGGCAACGACGGAGCAGGTGACGGCTGCGGTGATCGAGGTCCTGCGGGGCGCCAACGCCTAGTCCGCGCCGGTATTCTCCTCGGGCGGCAGGTTCGTGGTCGCGTAGGTGTAGAACATGTTCCGGCAAAGCTCCGGAATGATCTCTGGCGGCATATAGCGGTTGAGGCGCGGCCCCTGCATCAGCATGGCGGCGCCATGCGCGATCGACCAGGCGCCGAACATCACCTGCACCGCGCGCTTCTCGCCGTCCGGCAGGCCTGCGAAAAAGGGCGCGACGATCTCCTGCAGCGCGCCGAAGGCGCGGTCGGCGTTTTCCTTGTAGTCCTTGTTCTCGAGGTTGACTTCGTGGCTCTGGAACATCACCGAGAAGCGCCGGGAGTACTGGACGGAGAAATTGACATAGGAGACGCCGAGTTCCGCCATGCGCACATGCGCCGGCTGGTCGGCCACCTTGCCCAGGTCCGCCCGCTGCATCTCGCCCATCAGGCGGTAGCCCTCCGCAGCATAGGCCGTCAGCAGGCCGCGGCGGTCCTGAAAATAATAGCCGGGCAGGCCATGGGAAACCCCGGCATGACGGGCCACCTCGCGCAGCGAGACCTCCCCGGGATGCCGGTGCTCAAGCAGGTCGTCGAGCGCATGCAGTAAGACGGCGCGGGTATCCATGCGGGGGCGGAAACCGTAGTCTGATCCGATGGCTTTCAGGGTCTGGTCCTTTCGACTGCTTCGCGTGTGCGGCTCAACCCCCCAACCGCTCTCTCCTCCCCCTTTGCGCGGTCCCAACCCGCGTATAGGTTCGTTGAGCTTTGCCGCCTTCCGGCGCGTCACTGGCCCTGCTAACCCGGCGGCGAAGCTCCGCCGTTGGGCAGCGGCGACCCAAGATTTCGCTGTCGGCTGCGCAAAGCTCTGAAGTTATAGCATCTACTAACCGTCCGACTGGTCACTGTCTATTGGGTAAATTGGATGTTTTCTCTGTCGCAAGATCAACTCGAGATACAAAGAACCGCCGCCGAACTGGCGGCCGCGGAGATCGCCCCGCGCGCGGCCGAGGTGGACCGTAGCGAGGCCTATCCCTGGGACAACGTCGAGAAGCTGACCGCCGCCGGTTTCATGGGCATGACGATTCCCAAGGCTTTCGGCGGGCGCGGCCTGAGCTATCTCGACGCCGTGCTGGCGATCGAACAGTTCGCCGGGGTCTGCGGCGTGACCGGCCGGATCGTGGTCGAGGCCAACATGGGGGCGATCGGCGCGGTCATGGCCTATGGCAGCGATCGGCAGAAGAAACTCGCCGCCGATCTAGTACTTTCCGGCGACAAGCCGGCGATCTGCATCACCGAGCCGCAGGCCGGCTCGGCCGCCAGCGAGATGACCACGCGGGCCGACAAACGCGGCGACCGCTACGTGATCAACGGCCGCAAGCACTGGATCACCGGGGCGGGGGTTTCCAAACTGCATTTCATCTTCGCCCGGGTCTTCGAGAACGGCGAGGAACTGGGCATCGGCGGCTTCCTGGCAGTGCGCGGCGAGGCGCCGGGCCTGACAATCGGCGTCCGCGAACCGGCCATGGGCCTGCGCGGCATTCCCGAGGCCGAGGTAATCTTCGAGGACCTGGAGCTGCCGGAGACCATGGCAGTGGTCCCGCCCGGGGGTTTCGCCAGGGGCTTCGCGCGGCTGATGACGGCCTACAACGGACAGCGGGTCGGCGCCGCCGCGGTGGCGCTGGGCATCGCCAAGGGCGCCTACGACCTGGCCACCGCCTATGTGAAGGAACGCGAGCAGTTCGGCCGCCCCCTCGCCGAGTTCCAGGGCCTGCAGTGGATGCTTGCGGACATGTCGGTCGGCCTCGCCGCCGCTCAGGCCCTGGTCTACAAAGCCGCCGCTTCGAGCGGAGAGGCCGAGGGCGCGGGCTTCCCCGACATGGTCCAGGCGGCCCAGGCCAAGATTCTCGCCTCTGAGACGGCGATCAAGGTGACCAACGACGCCCTGCAGCTGCACGGCGCGGCCGGCTACTCCCGCAACCTGCCGCTGGAGCGCATGGTTCGCGACGCCCGGATGTTCACCATCGGCGGCGGCACCGCGCAGATCCTGCGCACCCTGGTCGCCGGCAAGACCCTCGGCATCAAGACCCCGCAGACGCGGGGTGGGTATCTTTAGGAAGCCTTAGGAGTCGGCCTGCCCGGCCCGCTCAGGCGGTTCCAGCGTCGTGCCCAGCGCGCTGTAGAGGTTGATCGCCTGCAACGCGACGTCGCGCTGGGCCAGCGCCAGGGCCTGCAGCTGGACATTGTAGCTGCGCTGGCTGTCGAGCACGTCGATGAAGGTCGCGAAGCCGCCCTGGTAGAGCGCCTGGGACTGCTCGAAGGCCTGGCGGTTGCTCTCCACCGCCTCGGCCAGAGCGGTCATGCGGTCGCGCGAGCCGGCGTAGTCGAGCAGGGCGGACTCGACGCCGTTCAGCGCATCGAGCAAGGTCTGGCGGTAGCTCAGCCCGGCCTGGATCACCCGCTCCTCGGCCTGGGTGATCTCCGCCTGGCGGGTCCCGCCGTCGTAAATGGGCAGGTTCACCAGGGCCGAGAGCGCGGCGACGATGGAGGTCACCAGCGGCCCCTCGGCGCCGATGTTGCTGATCCCCAGGGTGATCGAGCCCGGCAGGGTCAGGCGCGGATAGAGGTCCGCCGTCTCCACCCCGACATCGGCGGTGGCGGCGACGATGGCGAGCTCGGCGGCCTGGATGTCCGGGCGGCGGCGCAGCAGGTTGCGCGGCACCCCCAGCGGCGCGCCGCGTTCCACCAGCGGCAGCGGCCGCGGCTCGGCCAGCAGCGGATCGAGGGCGCCGGGGTTCTCGTCGAGCAGGACCGCCAGGGCGTTGCCGAAGCGGCCGATCTGCGCGCGCAGCGGCCCAATCTCGGCGGCGAAGGCGGAGACCGCGGCCTGCGCGCGGGAGCGGTCGAGCCCCGGCGCCAGACCGGTGTCCACCCGGCGGTCGACCAGATCGAAGGTCTGGCGCAGCAGGTCGAGCGAGGTTTCCGCCAGCGCCAGGCGGCGCTGGGCGGCGCGCAGCTCGATGTAGGTCCGGGCGATCTCGGCGGCGGTCAGGCGCAGCGCCTCGCGTTCCAGAGCCTCCTGCTGCCGGGCCCGGGCCCAGGCAGCCTGGCGGCTGCGGAAGTTGCCGCCGAAGAGATCGATCTCCCAGACCCCGCCGAGGCCGGCGGAGGCCGTGCCCTCGGTTTCCGTCGTCGTGCCGCCGCCCGAGCCGCTGCCGCTGCTCGAGCCGCTGGTGCTGCCGGAGCGGCGGGTGGTTTCGACTCCGGCCTCGCTGCTGAGATCGAACTGCGGGCCGCTCGCCCCGGTGACGGCGCGTACCGACGCCCGCGCCTCGCGCACCCGGCTGGCGGCGATTCTGAGATCGAGATTGGCGGCGATGCCGCGCTCGACCAGGGTATTGAGAATGGGGTCGCGAAAAGTCTCCCACCAGCGCTCCGGCAGCGCGCCCTGGGTGCTGGCCTGGAACAGGGCCGGCACCGGGGCGCTGTAGGCCGCCGGCAGACTGGGCTCCGGCGCCGTATACTCGGGGCCGACCGCGGTGCAGGCCGCCAGCGGCAGGACCGCCGCCAGAGCCAGGCGGCGCGGGAAGCGGCGCCAGCTCATTCGGCGCCCGCCGCCGCCCGGCCGCTATCCCGGTGATGCGCGTAGTGCGCCGCCTCCAGCTCCTCGGACAGCCGCTCGCCGGAATGGGCGCGGCTCTTGCCGAGCGGCGCCAGCAGCGCATAGACCACCGGCGTGATGTAGAGCGTGCCGAGAATGGCGATCCCGAGGCCGCCGAAGATCACCCAACCGATGGAGTTGCGCGCCTCGGCGCCCGGGCCGGCGCTGAGAATCAGAGGGATGCCGGTCAGGGTCGTGGTCATCATTGTCATGGTGACCGGCCGCAGGCGGACGTGCGCCGCCTCCCGCGCCGCCTCGGCGACGGAATGGCCCTGGTCGCGCAGCTGGTTGGCGAACTCGACGATCAGGATCCCGTTCTTGGCCATCAGCCCGACCAGCATTACCAGACCGATCTGGCTGTAGATGTTCAGCGAGGTGCCGGTCGCCCAGAGCGAAAAGACCGCGGCGGCCAGGCCGAAGGGCACGGTGACCATGATCACCACCGCGCTGGACCAGCTTTCGAACTGCGCCGCAAGTACCAGCAGCACCACGATCAGCGCGATGGCGAAGGTCAGGGCGATATCGCCGGCGGTTTCCTCCAGCGCCTCGGCCTGGCCGAGCATGACCACGCTGTAGCCGCTCGGCAGGATCTCGGCGGCAAGCGCCTCGAGGTCGGCGACCGCGGCGTTGAGGGCATAGCCCTCGGCGAGCGCGCCTTCGATCTCGATGGCCCGGCTCTGGCCCTCCCGCTCCAGCTCGGTCGCCGCACCCCGCTCGGTGATGGAGATCATCGACGACAGCGGCACCACCCGGCCCTGCGCCGTGCTGACATAGAGGTTGTTGAGATCGTCGGTATCGTTGACCGCGCCGAAACGGGATTCGAGACGAACCGGCACGGCCTCGTCGTCGACGTTGATCTCGGCCACTTCCGAGCCGTCGACCATGGCTTGAAGGGTCGCCGCGATGCCGTCGATATCGACGCCGAGGTCGGTCGCCCGCTCGCGGTCGATCTCGACGGAGAGTTCCGGCTGGGTCGCCGAGTAGGACATCACCGGGTCGAGGATCTCCGGCAGGCGCTCCTCCATGGCGGCGATCAACATCAGCGAGGTCTCGGCGATCCCGTCGTAGTTGGAGCCGGTGACCGCGAACTCGAAATCCTGTCCGCTGGTGCGGATCGACAGGCTGTTGGGGGTGGCGATGTTGGCCCGCGCCCCCGGAATGTCGAGCAGCTTCGGCCGCAGCTCCTCGGCGATCTCCGCCTGGGAGCGTGCGCGCTCCGACCAGTCGGCGAGCGGCGCCAGGACGAAGCCGCGATGCAGGTCGTAGCGGCCGACGATGGAGTAGATGCTGGTAACCTCGCCGCTCTCGAGGTAGGGCTGCAGCAGCGCCTCGACCTGCTTCACCTGGCGGTCGGAGTACTCCAGGTTGACGCCGTCGGGCCCCTGGAGCCAGACCGCGATGATGCCGCGGTCCTCCTCGGGGACCAGCTCCTGGTCGAGCGTCTGATAAAGCAGGGAGACCGCGCCGGCGATCGCCAGGCTCCCCACCGCGGTCAGCAGGGGCGCGCGCAGCAACACGCCGAGCGTGACGTCATAGAATCGGGTGCAGCGATGGCCCAGGGCGACCAGCCGCCGGCGCAGCGCACCGCCGCTCTGGCGGCCCCCGTCGCCGGGCTTGAGCAGCCGCGAGGCCAGCATCGGCGTCATGGTCAGGGCGACGAAGGAGGACAGCCCGACGGCGATCGCCAGGACGAAGCCGAACTCGGTGAACAGCGCGCCGGAGCGCCCGGGCAGGAAGGCGATCGGCACGAAGACCGAAATCAGCGTGATCGTAGTCGCGATCACGGCAAAGAACACCTGCCGGGTGCCCAGCACCGCCGCCGCCAGGCCGCCCAGCCCGCGCCGCCGCGTCCGCTCGATGTTCTCCAGCACGACGATGGCGTCGTCGACCACCAGGCCGGTTGCCAGCACCAGTGCCAGCAGCGTCAGGATGTTGATCGAAAAGCCGAGCAGCCAGATCGCCGCGACCGTTCCGATCAAGGCGATCGGAATGGTGATCGCCGGGATCACGGTGATCCGCAGCGAGCCGATGAAGAGTAGGATGACCCCGATCACGATGCCGGTGCCGATCAGCAGCGTGATCAGCACCTCCTGCACCGCGCCGCGGATGAACACCGCGTCGTTGGATGTCACCACGATGTCGATGTCCTGGATCTGCCGGTTGAGCTGTTGGACCTCGCGCTCGATTCCTTCGGAAATCTCGATGGTGTTGGACTGCGCCTGGCGGATGATCCCCAGGCCGATCACTTCCCTGCCGTTAAGCCGGACCCGGGAGACCGCCTCCTCCGGACCGTAGAACACGCTGGCGACATCGCCGATCCGGGTGTTGCCGCGGATCGCGATGCGTTCGACCTTCGCCTCCTCGACCACCACGGCGTCGGCCCGAATCAGCAGGTTCTGATCGGCGGATTCCACGCTTCCCGCGGGGACGTCGAGATTGGCGCTCTCCAACGCCCGCGTCAGATCGGCGATCGATAGCTGATGGCTGGCGAGCTTGCGGGCATCGACGACGATGTTGAGCGTGCGCCGCCGGTTGCCGTTCATCCGCACGTCGGCGACCCCCGGCACGCTGAGCAGCTCGGTCACCACCCGGTCCTCGACCAGATTGGTCAGCGCTTCCCGGTCCAGATTGTCGCTGGTGACCGAGAGCCGCATGATCGGGTCGGCCTCGTCGTTGGCCTTGATCACGGTTAGATTCTCGACGTTCTCCGGCAGTCTGCGCTCGACCTCGGCGACCGCCTCGCGGACGTCGTTGGCGGCGACGTTGATGTCGACGGAGGGGTTGAAATAGATCCGCATGCGGGCATTGCCTTCCTCGCTTGCGGAGCTGATCGCGGTAACCCCGGAGACCCGGGCCGCCGCACCCTCCAGAACCCGGGTGACCTCGTTGTCCATGGTTTCCGGCGCGGCGCCGGGGAAATCGGCGCGCACGGTGACAATCGGCTGATCGACATTCGGCAGCTCGCGCACCTCGACTCCCATCACCGCGGCGATGCCGGCGATCACGATCAGCAGGTTCATGACGATGGCGAGGATCGGCCGGCGTACGGACAGCGAGGGCAGGTCGTCGTGGTGCGGCTCCGGCGGCGGCACGTCCTCGAAATCGTCTTCCGGCGTGCTGTTATCCGCCATCGACCTGTCCCTGGGAGGCCACCGGAAGCGTATCGGCCTCGCGGACTTCGACTGCGACGCCGGGGCGCATCCGCTGCACCCCCTCGACCACGATGCGGTCGCCCTCGGCGACGTCGCCTTCGATCAGCACCCAGCTCTCGCTGCGCTTGCGCACCTCGATGGGCACCCGCTCGGCCGTGCTTTCCGGCGTGATTCGCCAGACGTAGGCGCCCTCGCGCTGCCACTGCACGGAGACCGAGGGAACCGAATGCAGGCGTTCGCCGCCGATCGGCACGCGGATCACGAAGGACATGCCGCCACGCAGCGAGTCCTGCGGATTGGGGATTCGCGCCCGCACCCGAAGGGTTCGGGTAGCAGGGTCGATCCGCGCGGCGGTGGAGTCGATGGTCCCGGTGAAACTTTCCCCGGGCCGCGCCCAGGTGGTCGCCGCCACCTCCTGCCCGAGGTCGATGCCATAGGCGAAGCTCTCCGGCACCTCGAAGTTGACCAGCAGGAAGGAGCGGTCGTCGAGCGTGGCAATGGCCGTGGATTCCGTCACTCTGTCTCCGGCATCCACGTCGGGAATCCCCAGGATGCCGCTAAACGGCGCCCGGACCGTGCGCTTACGCAGCGCCAGCTCGGCGCGCGACAGCTCGATTTTCACCGCCTCGACCTCGGTGCGGGCGGTGTCGAGCTCACTGGCCGAGACGGCCCCGCTGGGCGCCGCCTGCTCGTAGCGGCGCAGCTGCTGCCGCGCCTCCTGCAGGCGCACCTTGGAGAGATCGACCGCCAGCAGTTCGTCCTCGTCGTCGAGACGCAGCAGCGGGGTGTCCCGCTCGACCCGCTCGCCGGCGGAGAACAGCACCTCGGCCACCTCGCCGGCGGTTTCCGGATAGATCGTCACCCCCTGCACCGCGGCCCCGGTGCCGACCGCCTCGACGACGGCGGCATCGCTCTCCAGGCGGATCGGGGCGACGATGACCGGCGGCGGGCTCTGCGGCTGCTGGCTGACGGCACTCTGCGCCGAGCGCGGGCTCTCGCCGAGCAGACCGAAGCCGTCGGTGTACCAGGCCGCCGCGGCAAGAGCGGCGATCACCGCCAGGATCGCCAGCTGTTTGAACAGACTCATGCGCTTCGCTCCTTCGCCTTGCCGCCGCAGGCGCGCAGAACGAAGGCCGCGATGCGCTCACTGAGCGCTCCGGCAGGAAGTTCCGTATGCGTGACGCCGCTTCTGATCATGCCCATGACCATGTGTGGTACGAGCGCAAGGTCAACAGCGTTGTAGTCCCCCGAGGCCATTCCCCGCTCGAAATGACGGCGTAGTACCGTCACCAGCCTTTGCCGAGCGTCCCGTACCCACCAGCGCCAAGCCTCGTCCAATTCGCGATGATGCCGCGTCACCAGACGCAAGGGAAGCAGGTGCTGCGAGAATGTCTCGGCCATGCAGGCGAGAATTCCGCGCAGCCGATCCGGCGGCGCTGCGGCGCTTTCCTCGGCCGCCTCCATGCGCGTCCCGAGTTCGTCGATCACCTCCTGCAGGCAGGCGCGCAGCAGCGCTTCCTTGGTGCCGAAGTAGCGGTAGAGCGTGGCCTTGCCGACGCCGGCGGCGGCGGCGATGCGGTCCATCGAAATGCCGCGTTCCGGCTCGGCCCGCAGTACCTCCATGGCGGCCAGCAGGATGCGGCGCTGACGCGCGGCACGCCAGGCCGGTTGGGGGTGGAGTCCAGCTGTGGAGGACTGCGGAATGGAACTCATCGGTTCCATTTTTCTTGGTTGCTGCGCGCAATGCAAGCGCCGCCGGCGCAGGAGCCCGGGCGGCTCGGCGCGCCAATCTGAAAATTCAAACTAACTATTTATAATCATTGTTATTTTCTCGGTCCCATAAGTATCCCGGGCACTTTCGGCCGTTTCGGGCGTCTTCCTCATAAGGGGGGACTCACTTGAGACGCCGGAGAGAACGATGCGTAAAACCCAGTTTGTTAGCCTTGTAGCAGCGGCCGTGCTGTTTCTCGTTCCGCAGACCACGCTCGCCTATGTCGGGCCCGGGGCCGGTCTGTCGGTCATCGGTACGCTGCTGGCGCTGATCGCCGCTGGCAGCCTGGCGATCGTCGGTTTCGTCTGGTACCCGGTGAAGCGGATGCGCCGTAAGCGGCGGGCGCGCCATGCCGAGGCGCGGCAGGAGCTGCCGTCGAACGCCGACGCCCAGCGGCGATGAGCTTCCTGATCCTCGCGGCCGCACTTCTGGTCTTTCTGGCGAGCCTGAAACTGACCGGAGTCGTCGGCCATGTCGAGGAAGCCGCCGCCGACGCACGGCGCGTCACAACCGTCCTTGGAGCCGCCGAAATCGACGATGCCCGTAAGGAAGCGGCGGCGCGCCAAGCCGCGCTGGCGATGTTCGGCGCCTTCCTGGCGATTTTCCTGCGCAGCCTCCTGGCCTTCGGACTGCCGCTCGCCCTGGTCGCCGTCTGCGTTTCCCTGGACATCGCATCCCGGGACGCGATCGAGGCGGCCGCGACCGACATCTATGCCCTGATCGGCGCGACCCTCGTAGCGGTGCTCGCCTGGAGGTATCTGAAATGAGCGAAATCGCGGACTACTCACGCCTCGACCGTACTCTCCACCGGCTCGCCTTCGCGGCGGTGCCGGCCCAGATCGCGCTTTCGGATATCGAGGACCGTCTCTACGACGTTCCAGAGGTCACACTGCGTCAGCCGGTCTTCGTGACCAGTCTGGCGCGCGCCGGTACGACGCTGCTGCTCAATCTCCTGAGCGCCTCGCCGGAGCTGGCCTGCCACAGCTACCGCAACATGCCTTTCGTGCTCTGCCCGCTGCTGTGGAGCCGTCTCTCCCGCCCCTTCCACGACAAGGGCGTGGCGCGCGAACGCCGCCACGGCGACGGCATGACCATCGACTACGACAGCCCCGAGGCCTTCGAGGAGGTGATCTGGAAGGCGCATTGGCCCGAGAAATACACGCCGGAGCGCATCCTGCCCTGGAGCGCGGGAGACCGGGACGCCGACTTCGAGGCTTTCCTGCGCCAGCATCTGCGCAAAATCGTGCTGCTGGCGGGCGGCGGCGGAAACCTGGAAGGCGAGCAGAGGCGCTACCTCTCCAAGAACAACGCCAACATCGCGCGCCTGGCGCTGCTGCAGGAGATCTTTCCCGACGCGCGGATCGTGGTGCCGCTGCGCAATCCTTGGGATCACGCCCGCTCCCTGCTGCGCCAGCATCGGCGCTTCATCGAGATCCACGCCGAGGACGGCTTCTCCCAGCTCTACATGGAATGGCTCGGCCACTTCGAATTCGGGGCCGCCCTGCGGCCGATCGACTTCGGCGGCTGGGTTGCCCGCAACCGGGAGCGCAGCCCGGAGGAAATCGCCTTCTGGCTGGTCTATTGGTGCAACTGCTACGAGGCCGTGCTCGCGGCGGCGGGGCCGAACGTCGCTTTTATCGATTACGACTCCCTCTGCGCCGCGCCCGAGCAGGGCTTGAGCCGCCTCGCCGCGGCCGCCGGACTCGACTCTCCGGCGGACCTCGGGGCGCAGGCGGCGAGCCTGCGGCGACCGACCGACTACGGCGTGATCGAGGAGCTCGGCGAACCGCTTCTGACGCAGCGCATCATGCGTCTCTATCAGAGGCTGCGCGACGCCGCCGCGCGCCCGATCCATGACTCCCCAGCCGAGGAGCGGAGACGTGAAGCCTGAGACGAAGGAGCGCGCTCCGCTTCTTCTCTTCCTTTTCGGCGTCGCCTTCCTGCCATTCTGCTATGGCTTGGCTGCCGGGCTGTGGAACCTGCCACCGGCGCAGACCGTGCGCGAAGCCTACGACGACGTCTTCAATCTGGTGCTGAACTGGCGCAACGACTTCGAGGTCGAGCCGACGCGCCACCTGGTCGAGGGCTATTCCGACCGCCGCGAAGCCTTCACGGTCTATCGGCCCGAAGCCCTGGGCGAGGGCAGGCTGCTGGTCGCTGGATTGACCCCGGGGCGGGCGGCGCTCAACAGCGCCCGGCTGCTCGATAGCGCGGGCGAGGAGTTGCACATCTGGCCCTTCGACTATACCCGGCTGGACGAGACCAAGGAGGCCTGGAACGTCTTCCAGCACGGCATTGCAGTGCTCGAGGACGGCTCCATCGTGGTCAATTTCGATTCCGGGCAGCGCCTCGCGCGCTTCGGCGCCTGCGGTGATGTCCTCTGGTCGCGGGAGGGCGCATACCATCATGCCGTCACCGCTGCCGAGGACGGCACGCTCTGGACCCTGGAAGGCGAGGACATCGTCCAGGCCGATCTCGAAACCGGTGAAACCCTGGCGACGATTTCCGTGGTCGAGGATCTGATCGAACGCCACGGCCGCCAGGGGGTCTTCGGCCTGCGCACCGAGGAAAACGAAGCCGACGAGCTCGAATTCTCCCACGATCCGCTGCACGGCAATCATATCGAAGCCCTGCCGGAGAAGATGGCCGGCGCCTTCCCGCAATTCGAGGCCGGGGATCTGCTGGTCAGCTTCCGCAACCTGAACCTGGTCGCCGTGCTCGATCCGGCGCGTAAAGATCTGAAGTGGTGGAGCATCGGCCCCTGGCACCGCCAGCACGACCCGCACTTCGCGCCCGACGGCCGGATCCTGGTCTATAACAACGACATGAACTTTCCGCCGTCGCAAATCGTCGCCATCGATCCGCAAACCATGGACACCGAAGTGCTGTTCGAAGGCGGCGAAGAGACCCCCTTCTACAGCTGGCGCCGCGGCAAGTTCCAGCAGCTGCCGGACGGGCGCCTGCTGATCGTCGAGTCCGAGCGCGGCCGGGTCTTCATGATCGACGCCGAGGGCGAGTTGATCTTCGAATACAACAACGTCTTCGACGAAACCCGCAACGGCGTTCTCGGCGCCGCCTACTTCCTGCCGCCGGATTACTTCGAGGAGGGCGCGCTCGACTGCCCCGCGCCGCAGCAGTCGGCGGAGAACTAGCCGGAAGCGCCCGCCGCGCGACCCTCCAGCGCCCGTGCGGCGTTTTCAGCGAACTGACCTGCCGCGCCGACGGGATGGTTCCAGGCCCGTTCGATCTGCGCGGTCACCAGGTCGGTATCGGTCTCGGGATACCAGGATCCGAGCAGCACCCGCTCCGGGCCGAGTTCGCGCAGCGCCCGCTCCAGCAGCCGCTGCGGCATGCCGGCCAGGGTCAGCCAGACATCGGGGTGTTCGCGGGCGAAGGCGAGGTAGTCCTCCCAGCCCAGGTTGGACCAGAGATGGTCGAGCACCAGGCAGGTTTTCGGACAGTGCTGCTTGACCTGCAGCGGCAGTGACAGACTGCCGCCGGTCAGCGGAATCACCCCTTCCATGGCGATGATCAGCGGGATGCCCGCCGCCCCGGCGTGTTCGGCCATGGGTAGAACGTAGCGGCCGATATTCTCAAAGCTGATCCAGTTGCCCCAGCCGGTCAGCAGCTTGATCCCGGCCATGCCGCGCTCGATCAGCCGCGGCACCTCGGTCTCGGCGTGCAGCGGATTGAGCAGACCGAGCGGCGCGAAGCGCTCTGGATGCTTCTCCGCCAGAGCGAGGACGCGGGCGTTGGCCTCCTCGAAGCGGTGGGTGGCGACGGCGTCGTAGCCGAAGATCCAGGCGCGCTCGACCTGCCAGCGGTCCATCACCGCCAGCAGGGCCGCCTCGTCGGGCGCCGCCTTAGGGTGGCCGTAGCAGATCGCGGTATCGGTCCAGGCCATGCTCAAGCCCTCCCGCCGATGCCGCAGAGACGGGCGATGGTGCCGCCGAGGATCAGGGCCTTCTGGGCGGCGTCGAGCGGCGCGGTCTCGACCGCCTTGCGCACCCGGCCCATATCGCCGTAGGGGGCGTCGGACCCGAAGATCAGCCGTTCCGCCGGCACTTCGCGGCAGGCCCGGTGGATCGCGCCGGCGCCCTGCAGCGAGATGTCGAGATAGACGTTGGCGTGGGTCGTACCAGCCCAGATCGCGTCGTAGACCATGCCGTGGCCGAGATGGCCGATGATCAGCGCGACTTCGGGAAAGCGGCTGGCGAGGCTGGCGATCTGCATCGGCGTGGCATAGGGCAGGTGCCCGGTGTGAAACCAGATCGGCACGCCGTAGTGCTGACAGCGCTCGACCACCGGGTCGACCAGCTCGGGATCGTCGGCGGAATAGCTGTCGGCCATGGCGTGCAGCTTGATGCCGCGGAAGTTCCAGTCGCCGACGCAGCGGTCGATCTCGGCGATGCAGGCCTGCGCGCCCTGCGGCGGCTTGATGTTGGCGAAGCCCACCAGGCGGTCCCGGAAGGCATCCACCGCCGCCTTGGTGTGGTCGTTGGACTCCTCCTGGGACAGGCCGACGTAGGCGAGGCTGTCCTCGATGATCGCGATGTCGACGCCGTTGTCGTCCATCTGCGCGATCACGTAGTCGACCTCGTATTCCGGATCGCCAGGCTGATATCCCCATTCGTGCACATGGACGTGGTCGTCGATCACCATGGTCTTCGCCTCCTTCGCGCGGGCCGTTTGCGTAAGTATAAATGAATATTGATCGTTATTGACAGCCTGTCATGCCGGTGACACGCTTTCCAGCATAGGAAGCTTTTCTGACAGGGGGTCAGAGCAGCGTGCCGGAAGACCCGTTGGGCCGGAAAAGGAACAATAGAAGGCCCAGCGCATTCCGAAGCGACAGGGAGAAGTGAAAATGATGCGTAAATTCGTTCTGGCGGCCAGCGTCGCCATCTTTGCCGCGACCGGTGCCACCGCCGCCGTGGCCGAGGAAGCCGTGCTCAAGGGCGCGATGTTCATCAAGTCGGACAAGTCCTTGTTCCGCGCCATCTTCAACGACTTCGCCGCCAAGGTGAACGAGCGCGGCGCGGGCACGATCAAGATCGATCCGATCCTTGGCCCCGAGGCCATTCCCAGCAACGAGATGGCCAATGCCCTGAGCGAGGGCGTGGTCGACATCGCCGGTCTGCCGCCGGCCTTCTATCAGGACCAGGTGGCCGAAGCCGACGCCCTCCAGCTGGCCACGGTTTCGCCGGCCGAACAGCGCGAAAACGGCGCCATCGCCTTCCTGCAGGAGAGGTACCACGCCGCCGGCTGGCATCTGCTGGCGCAGTATGGCTATGACCTGAAGTTCCACCTCTTCCTCAACGAGCCGGTGTCCAGCCTCGCCGATTTCGAGGGCTACAAGCTGCGCACCACGCCGACCTACCGGCACTTCTTCGACGAGCTTGGCGCCGTGCAGGTCGAGACCAGCCGCGGCGAGCTCTACACCGCCATGGAGCGCGGCGTGGTCGACGGCTACGCCAACGTGATGTCGGAGGTCGCGCCGGCCGGCTGGGACGAGGTCAGCAAGTACCGTGTCGACCCCGGCTTCTACCGCCCGATCGTCACCATCACCATAAACCTGGAGAGCTGGGAGGCGCTGACGCCAGAACAGCAAGCCGTGCTCGAGGAGGTCGCCGCCGAGGTCGAAACCTCGATGTCCGCCGAGATGGGCGAACAGGACAAGGCCGCCGGCCAGCGGATGGTCGACAGCGGCATGGAGGTCATCACCCTGGACCAGGCCGAAGGCGAGAAGCTGGTCGAGACCGCCCTCGATGCCTATTGGGCACTGCTCGAGGAGCGCCAGCCGGAGTCCATGGAAGTTCTCCGTCCGCTGCTCTCGGAGTAGACTTCGCCAGAGTGAGCCTTCCAGGCCCGGCGGGGGCATATCCCCGCCGGGCCATTTAGACCTTCGAGCCAGGGACCGCCGCCCCGCATGATCCGTTTGCTCGCCCTCTACGACCGCCTGCTCGAAGCCATGGCGGTCCTGGCCGCGGCGATCCTGGTCGTTGACGCCCTACTGATCACCGCCGACGTCGCGGCCCGTAACCTGGCACTCGGCTTTGGTATTCCCGGGGTGATCGAATTGACCGAGTACGGCCTCTACCTGGTGACCGTCCTGGCGGCACCCTGGGCGCTCAGGCTCGGCGCCCACGTGGCGGTCGAGATTGTCGTCGACGCCCTCCCCGAGACAGCCGCGCGCTCCGCCGAGAAACTCTCCAACCTGGTCGGACTGGGAGTCAGCCTGGCGCTGCTCTACGCCGGGTCGCTGGCCACCTGGAAGTCCTTCGACGGCGGACGCCTGGTCTACAAGACCTTCATCTTTCCGGAATGGTGGCTGCTCATCGCGCTGCCGTTCTGCGCCCTGATCCTCGCGATCGAATTCATCGCCCGCCTCGGCGGCATCCGTGCAGCGCCGCGGGATCCGCTGGCCGCCGAACGCGGCGCGGGAGGCGGCTGACCCCATGGAGTGGTACTGGGCGCTCGTCCTGCTGCTGGGCGCGGTGATCGCGCTGATGATGCTCGGCGTGCCGGTGGCCTTCGCCTTCCTCGGCGTCAACGTCGTCGGCGCGCTGGTCTTCCTCGGCGGCGAGGCCGGGCTGGTGCAGTTCGCCCGCAATACGGTCAACGCCGTCACCTCCTTCTCCCTGGCGCCGATCGCGATGTTCGTGCTGATGGGCGAGATCCTGTTCCAGACCGGCGTGGCGATCAAAGCCATCGACGCCGTCGACCGCCTGATCTCCAAGGTGCCGGGGCGGCTCTCCCTGGTCGCCATCGCCGGCGGCACGGTGTTCTCCACCCTCTCCGGCTCGACCATGGCCAACACCGCGCTGCTCGGCAGCACCCTGCTGCCGGAGATGAAGCGCCGCGGCTACCACCCGACCATCGCCATGGGCCCGATCATGGCGACCGGCGGCATCGCCATGCTGATCCCGCCCTCGGCGCTCGCTGTGCTGCTCGGCAGCCTGGCTGGAATCTCCATCGGCAAGCTGCTGATCGCCGGCATCCTGCCCGGCATCCTGATGGCGGTGCTGTTCTTCGGCTACGTGCTGCTGCGCTGCAGCCTCAACCCCAAGCTGGCGCCGGCCTACGAGGTCGAGGAGATGAGCTTCGGCGCACGGATCCGGCCCTTCCTGATCTACGTGGTGCCGCTTTTCGCGCTCTTCGCCGTCGTCGTCGGCGGCATCCTGACCGGTCTGGCGACGCCGACGGAATCGGCGGCGCTGGGTGCGGTCGGCTCCTTTATCGCCGCCGCGCTCTATGGCCGCCTGACCTTCGACGGCTTCAAGCGCGCGGTGATGGAGACCACCAAGATCACCGCGACCATCCTGCTGATCATCGCCGGGTCGCTGACCTTCTCGCAGATCCTCGCCTTCTCCGGCGCCACCTCCGGTCTGCTCGGCGCTGTACAGCAGGCCGGACTGTCGGAACTGGCGCTGCTGTTCGCCATGATCGGCATCCTGCTGTTCCTCGGCGCCTTCATGGACCAGCTCTCGATGCTGCTGATCACCCTGCCCTTCTTCATGCCGATGGCGGAGGCGGCCGGCTTCGACACCATCTGGTTCGGGGTGATCCTGCTGCTGGTGATGGAGATCAGCCTGACCACGCCGCCCTTCGGACTGCTGCTCTTCGTGATGAAAGGCACCGCCCCGCAAGGCACGACGATGCGGCAGATCTATCTCGCCGCGGCGCCCTTCGTCGGGCTGGCGATGCTCCTGCTGCTCGCCGTGGTCTTCATCCCGGATATCGCAACGCTGCTGCCGGATATCCTCTCGAAGTAGGCAGCTAGGCTTCCAAAACCTCGGCGCACCAGTCGGCGATATAGTCGATGGCGAGGGAGAAGTTGTCGCCGTTGACGTGCTCGGCGCCGCCTTCCTCTACGGTGAAGACCCGCAGCTCGGCGCGCGGGGAATTGACCGCCGCCTCGACGGTCTGGCGGGCCTGCGCGCCGGGCACCTGGCGGTCGTTCTCGCCGTGCACCACCAGCAGCGGGCAGGCGATCTTCTCGGCCACCCCCTCCAGGGTCATCTTGGCAATCATCGCGGCGCAGGAGTCGACGTCGGGCTGGCCGTAGACCCAGAGCGCGTGGTCGATCCAGCCGGGGATCGAGCGCGCGGCGTTGGGGTCGCGCAGAATGCGACCGTGGGAGCCGGCGTTGTCCCAGCGCGCGCCCCAGGCGACACAGGCCGCAAGGCGCGGCTCGAAGGCGGCGGCGCGCGGGGCGTAGTAGCCGCCGAGACTCATGCCCATGATCCCGACCCTCTCGTTCACGTCCTGCCGGCCGGCCAGGTAATCCAGGCAGGCGGCGGCCGGACGCTCGGTCTCGACCACCGCCGGGAGGCCGCGGTCGCGCAGCGCCTGGCCGACGCCGGGGTGATCGACGATCAGCACCGAGACTCCGCGGCGCGCCAGCTCCGGCGCCATACCGCTCAGGTAGGTCCACTCCTTGGTCACATCGAAACCGTCGAAACCGAGCATGCAGGGGCGCGGCCCCTGCCCGGCGCCGGGCAGGAAGAGGCAAGGCAGCGTCGTGCCCTCATAGGGCACCTCGACCCACTCCATCGGCACAGCGGCCAGAGTCACCGCCAGCTTGAAAGTCTCCAGGTAGCGCCGGTAGCTCTCCTGCTTGCGCGGGTCGCCGTGCGGCGCCATGCGCTCGGCGGTCTGGTAGTAGACGCAGGCGCGGCGGTACTTGCTGGCGGCGCTGAGCAGGTGTCCGTTCTTCTCGTCGGCGGCGGCCTTGGCGCTGACTTTCTCGGCGATGCCGAGCCAGGCCTCGAGCCAGGCGGTCTGCACCTCCGGGTTGGTCTTGGCGTCTTCGCGCGCCGCCCAGGGCTTCAATGCGCGGCAGGCCGAGTCGATCTCCGACGGATGGCCGCCGAGCTGCAGCGCCATCAGCACGCCGAGATCCCAGGAATAATTGCCGCCGAAGTACTCGAACATCGCGCTTCTCCCCTCGCGTCGAACCCGCAAGCCTTGATAGCATCCGCCCGCTCAATAAAAAACGGCATTTGTTATTGACCGGAGCCCTGCAAACCGGGAGATTTTGCGCCAGGATGGTGCGGTGAAGGCAAGCCCGAAGCGGCGCCGGGACGCCATCTGGAAACGGGAGAGACCATGCGGTTCGTCGAACCGGAGAGCATCGAGAAGGCTGCGGCGATTCTTGCCGCGGACCCCGAGGCGCGCTGCCTGGCCGGCGGCGCGACCCTGGTGGCGATGATGAACGCCGAGCTGGTGGCGCCCAGCCAGCTGGTCAGCCTGCGCCGGATCCAGGCATTGAACGGCATCGAGGCACAGCCCGATGGCGGCATGGAGATCGGCGCGATGTCCCGCCACGCCACGGTCGCCGCCTTTCCCGGTTTCACCGGCCAGCAGAGACTGCTGAGCGAAGCCGCGCGGCGGATCGGCCATCCGGCGATCCGCAACATGGGGACCCTCGGGGGCTCGATCTGCCACGCCGATCCCTCGGCCGACTATCCCACCGCGATCCTGGCCGCCGATGCCACGGCGATCGCCTTCGGGTCCGAGGGAAGGCGCGAGATTCCGGCCGCCGAGTTCTTTCTCGACTGGTTCGAGACGGCGCTCGAACCCGGTGAGCTGGTGGTTGCGGTACGCCTGCCGCCGAGCCCGGAAGACACCGCCGTCCACTACGAGAAATTCACCCGCGCCGATGGCGACTTCGCGACGGTCTCCGTCGCCGTCAGCCTGCGCCTGGAGGACGGCGCCATCGCCGCCCTGAGCCTGGCCGTGGGCGGCGCCGCCGAGACGCCGCTGCGCGACCGCGCGGCCGAGGAGGCGGTCATCGGACGCAGCCTCGACGACGCGGCGATCGCCGAGCTGGCGGAGGCTCTTAGTGCGCTGTGCAACCCGATCGACGATCTGCGCGGCTCCGCCGACTATCGCCGGAAACTGGTGCCGCGCCTGATCGCCCGGGCACTGCGCGCCGCCGAACGCAAGTCCAAGCAGGGAGCAGAAGCCGCATGAGCGGAGCAACCACCACCTTCGCGCTTGAGGTCACAGTCAACGGCAGACCGCGGCGGCTCGAGGTCGATCCGGGAGAAACCCTGCTCAGTCTGCTGCGCGAACGCCTGGAGCTGACCGGCGCCAAGCGCGGCTGCAATCAGGGCGTCTGCGGCGCCTGCACGGTGCTGCTCGACGGCAAGCCGGTGCGCGCCTGCCTGACCGTCGCCGCGAGCTGCGGCGGCGCCGAGGTCGAGACCGCCGAGGGCCTGCTCGAAGGCAATCGTCTGTCGGCGCTGCAGCAGGCCTTGGTGGCCAAGGGCGCGGTGCAGTGCGGCTACTGCACGCCGGGCATGGCCGTGGCTCTCTCCGCTCTGCTGCGCGAAACCCCCTTGCCGAGCCGCGAGGAGGTGCGCGAGGCGATCTCCGGGCATCTCTGCCGCTGCTCCGGCTATGCCAAGATCGTCGACGCCGCGGTCAGCGTCGCCGAGATGGAGCAGGCATGAGCGCCGAGTTCACCTCCGTCGGGCTGTCGACGCCGCGCCGGGATTCCGCGGAAAAGGCCGGCGGCACGGCCAAGTACGCCGACGACTTCTCCCTGCCCAACCAGCTCTACGGAGCGCTGGCGCGCAGCCCGGTCCCGCATGGCCGCATCCTCGGCTACGATCTGACGGCGGCGCGCGCGGTTCCCGGCGTCAAGGCGATCCTCACCGCCGAGGACCTGCCGGCTAAGCGCGTCGGTTCCTTCGTTCAGGACGAGTCCACCCTGGCGCGCGAGGTGGTGCGCTATGTCGGCGAGCCCCTCGCTGCCGTCGCCGCCGAGACGCCCCAGGCCGCCCGTCTGGCCGCGCAGCTGATCGAAGTCGAACTCGAGGACCTGCCCGCCGTCACCGATCTCGACGCCGCCCTGGCCGAAAGCGAGCCCAGCGTCCATACCGACTTCGCCGGTTACACCCGCAAGGGCGAGGCGAAGTGGCAGGGCAACGTCTTCTGGAGCGCCGAGATCGCCGAGGGCGACTGCGCCGCCGCCTGGGCCGACTGCGACGTGGTGGTCGAGGGGGTCTACGAGACCCCGGCCCAGTATCACGCCTACATCGAACCCTGCAGCGTGCTCGCCGATATCGACCTCTCGGGGCGGATCACGGTCCACTCCTCGGGACAGTCGATCTTCTACCTGCAGGGCCGCATCGCCGAGGAGCTCGACCTGCCGATGTCGCGGGTGCGCTGCGTCGCGCCCAGGATCGGCGGCGGCTTCGGCGGCAAGAACGGCGTCAACGTGCAGCCGATCGCCGCCGCCCTGGCGCTGAAGACCGGCTTGCCGGTCAAGATCACCATGACCCGCGCCGAGGACATGGAAAGCCTGCGCTCCCGCCATCCGGCGCGCATCCGCATGAAGACCGGCGCGAAAAAGGACGGCACCCTGGTCGCCCGCGAGGCCGAGCTGTGGTTCGACGCCGGCGCCTACGTCGACGAAAGCCCTGCGGTGATGAGCTTCGGCATGCTGATGTCGCGCGGCCCCTACCGCTGCCCCAACGTCGCGGTGCGCGGCCACGCGGTCTATACCAACAAGCTGAAAGCCGGTTCCTTCCGCGGCTTCGGCAATCCCCAGGCGAGCTTCGCCGCCGAAAGCCAGATGGACGAACTGGCCGAGGCGCTCGATATGGACCCGCTGGAGCTGCGCCGCAGGAATGCGATGACCGCCGGCGACGCCTGGCTCGGCGGTCAGGTGGTCGAAAGCTGCGCCGCGCTGTCCTGCCTGGAGGCCGTCGAGACCCGCTCCAAGGCCGAACTCGACGACCTGCCGCCGCCGGAAGAGGGCTGGCTGCGCGGCCTCGGCTTCGCCAACTTCTCCCACATCTCAGGGCTGATGGGCACCAGCGCCAACGTCAACCTGCGCGCCGACGGCACGGTGGCGCTGGCCACCGGCGTGGTCGATATCGGTCAGGGCTCCGACACCGTGCTGGCGCAGATCTGCGCCGAGACCTTGAAGCTGCCTCTGGAGTCCATCGCCTACGCCGCTCAGGACACCGACTCCTCGCCCTACAACTGGAAAACCGCGGCCAGCCGCATCACCTACACCGCCGGCCGTGCGGTGCTGAACGCCACGGTGGAGATGCGCGAGCGCATCCTGCAGCACGCCGCCGAAATGATGGAGTGCGCCACCGCGGATCTCGAGCTGCAGCCCGGCGGCACGGTCTCCCTGAAAGGGGTCAAGGAGCACAGGGTGACCTTCCGGGAGATCGCCGCGCGCGCCTTCAACGGCGTCGGCGGACCGATCCTGGGGCAGAACGCCTATGCCTTCGATGGCCCGCGCTTCGACCCCAAGCGGGCGATCATGGAGGGCTTCGCCTTCGACAACCTGGGGGTCTACGTCTTCGGCACCGTCGGCGTCGCCGCCGACGTCGACACCCAGACCGGCAAGGTCGTGGTGCGCAAAGTCTGGTCGGCGCACGACATCGGCAAGGCGATCAACCCGGTCAGCGCCGAGGGGCAGATCCAGGGCGCCGTGGTCCAGGGCCTGGGCTATGCCCTGCTCGAGGAGCTGGTCTGGGAGGGCGGCCAGCTCGCCAACCCCTCCTTCATGGACTACAAGATTCCCGACGCCCTGGACGTGCCCGACGCCATCGTGCCGATCCTGATCGAGGAGGCGCCTGAGGAAACCGGCCCCTATGGCGCCAAGGGCATCGGCGAGGCCGGCATCGTCGGCGTCGCCCCGGCGGTGGCCAATGCCGTCGCGAACGCCACCGGCAAGCGCCTGCGGCGGATTCCGCTGACCGCCGAGCGGGTGCTTGACGCCCTGGAAGACGGCGAGCGCTAGCTCACCAGATCTTCATGCGGTCGAGCTCGCCGCGCAGGTCGTCGATGAAGGCCCTCCCCCGGTCGGCCGGCGGCTGGGTCGCCCAGCTCACCACGACGTAGAGCGCCACCGTCGCGGCGAAGATCCAGACCGCGTCGGGTAGGCCGAACGGGCGGGCGACCACCATCTCGTTGAAGGGCGCCGACTTGAACCAGGCGACCAGGATCGTGCCGCCGAACACGCTCGCCAGCGCTCCGGCCCGGGTCGCGCGGCGCCAGAAGAAGGCGCCGACGATCGCCGGAACGGTGACCATCAGCCCGGTCGAGGCGGTAATCGCCAGCACCGCGATCAGCTGCAGCTCGAGGCTGGCAAACAGCGCCGAGGCCGCGATCATCACCAGGACGACGAGCTTGCCGACCAGCAGCTCCTTGGCCTCGCCGGGATCGCGCCGGCCCGCCCGGTAGACGTCGCGGCCGACCATCGAGGCGAGCGACAGGGCGATGGAGTCCACCGTGGTGATCGCCGCGGCGAGAATGCCGACGATCAGCAGCACCGCGAGCCAGACCGGCACCGCACCGGTCGCCAGCAGGCCCGGCGTGGCCAGGTCCGGGTTGCCCAGATCCGGGAGCTGCAGCAGCGCGGCGAAGCCCCACAGGATCGAGATCAGGGTGAAGATCAGCCCGAAGCTGAGGAAGCCGACGATCATCGTCCGCATCGCCTTGGGATCGCGTACGGTGAAGAGCCGCTGGCTGACCTGCGGGTTCGACAGCGAGAAGAAGAACCACGGCAGGGTGAAGGCGACGAAGGTCCAGAAGCTGAACAGCCCCGGCCCCGGCTGCGCCAGCCAGGCACCGCGTTCCGCCTCGATCCGCTCGAGAAAGGTTCCGAACCCGCCCAGGGCCTCGATCACGAAGCCGAGCGCCAGCAGGGCGCTGACCAGCATCAGCACGGCCTGCAGTGCGTCGGTCCAGGCGACCGAACGCAGGCCGGCGACCAGGGTCCAGACCGCGCCGAGCAGCGCGGCGATGAGAATCCCGACCCCGAAGGAGATGCCGCCGTCGGTCACCCCAGCGAGCAGGTAGCCGATGCCGAGCAGCTGCGCGGCGCAATAGGGGATCAGGAAAACGCAGGAGAGGATCGCGACCGAGCCGCCGAGCAGCCTGGACTCGTAGCGCGCGCCGAGCATCTCCGAGGGGGTGATGTAGCCCTGGCGCTTGCCGACCAGCCAGAAGCGCGGGCCGAACACCAGCACCAGGCCGAGCCCGGCGAAGTAGACCAGCTCGAAGCCGAGCGCGCCGACCCCGCCCTTGTAGGTCAGCCCGGCCAGGCCGAGCAGCATGAAGGTGCTGTAGGTGGTAGCGGCATAGCTGGCCGCCGAGACCAGGCCGGTGATCTTGCGGCCGCCGAGATAGAACTCCTCGGCGCCGGCGGCAAGATGGCGCCGGGCATAGAGGGCGACCCCGAGGCCGATGGCGATGTAGAGGGCGATGGCGATCCAGACCAGGCTCGTGGACATGGCTCAGCCCTCCCCGCCCGGATCGCGTCCGCCGGAGACGTCCCAGCGGGAAACCGCGGCGATCAGCACCGCCCAGACGGCGACGCCGAAGATCGTCCAGAACAGCAGGCCGCCCTGCCAGGACTCGACTCCGGCCAGCAGGGTGTAAGGGACGGCATAGCCGGCCACCAGCAACAGGGCCAGCAGCCATAGCCACCAGGCAATACGCATCTCAACTCCCCCTCGTCGCGGCCCCTAGGCGAGCGCCGTCTCAACTCGGCGCGCCGAAACGGCCCGGAATTTCAAGGCGCGCATTCTTGGACAGATGCAAACGATTCACAAGGGCGCGGGCGGAACAAACATCATGAAGCGCACTGAGATAAATAAAAACCGCCGCCCAGGGAACTAGGCGGCGGTTTCTAGAATGCTCGACCAGACCACGCCGTAGTCAAGTTGAGAGAAACAACTCAGCGAAAGTAGGCCTAGAACGAAACTCCGACATTGAAGCTTCCGGCGTGACTGCTGATGTCGGAGCCGATGGCTGCATCGTAGCTCAGTCCGATACTCACGGCACCGGTACGAACGCCGAAACCGAGGCCAATTTCAGCCCAGTCGTCGGAGGTTTCCGGACCGTAGACGTCGAAGGAGCTCGTCCCTGCTGCGGCGCCGGCAAAGGCATTGTCCGCATTGGGCGCGTCGTCGCCGAAGCGGTGACGCCACAGGGCCCCGACCTCCCAATAGCCGGACGACTCCGGCCCAAGGTCGAAACTGCCGCTAAGACGCGCGCCGAGGCCTGTGGTGTAGGTGGAATAGCTGTCGGAATCGCCGTCCAGCCCTGCACCGCCTCCACCGCTCTCATCGTAGCCTTCCTGATCGACCCAGGTCGCGTCGATCCCGGCCACCGGAGAGATCGTCAGATTCTCAGCGATGGAAATGCCGTAGGTGGCTTCCAGCGAGGCGGTCACGACGTCGCTGTCGACGTCGCTTTTGACGTCCGGCAGGCCGATCAGGCGGCGCGCGATATCGGAGTCGATCCAGGCGTAGCTCACCGCGCCGGAGAGGCCGAAGCCGCCGGCATTGAGGCTGCCGTAGAGACCGAGGTGATACGCGTCGCTCTCCACGTCGGAGCTGCGTCCGTTGATATCGCCGTCGCTGTAGCTGTAGCCGCCGGCGACGCCCACGGCGCCATGGAAACCCTCTGCTGCGTTCCACAGGGCCTCGATACCCGCGCCGACGCCGCCGATGGTCTGATCGACGCTGGCGGCGTTACCGTCGCCGTCGATGTCGTTGATCTGACCGTAGACGCCGATCCAGGGCATGATCCCGGACTTGCCGTCACGCATCGATTCGCTGGCCGCGGTCTGCAGCGGCTGGCCCGCATCTGCACTCACCGTCTGGTTCGCGGTCAGGCTCTCCACCGTGGCAGCCATCTGCGGCCCAGCGGCCGCAGCGCCGAGCAGGCGGCCGCGCTTATGGATCGTCTTGTTGAAGAGCTCGCCGACCTTTGCCGAGAGCAGCAGGTTGGTCGCATAGACCTCTCCCGAAAGGTTATCGAGCAACTCCTGCGCGTCCTCCGGATCGGTGATCGACGACAGCAGCATGCGCAGGTCGTCGAGATCCGGGTCGGCGGGATCGAGGTCTCCAAGCCCCTCGGCGGCGCCTTCCTGATTGCGGGTCGTGGCTTGGGTGTCGAAGGCCTCGTCAACCTGCAGCTGGGCGATGCCGTTGGGGGCATCGTAGATCGCTGTAAAATCGTAGAAAGCGAGGTTGTCCATCACCGGCACGTCGAAGCCCGGCCCGGCCAGGCTGTCCACATCGGCGATGGTGAAAACCTCGCCCTCGGTATAGACGCCCGGCATGGCATTCACGTCGACCAGCCCGCCGTTGATCGTGCCGATACCGCTGCCCATGACGGCGTCGCTGACCGGGGTGCCATCGAGATCGACCCAGTAGGTCGAGCCGGTTTCGAAGGTGAAGCCGTCGGTGACAGAGAGCGTCGCGATATCGCCCGGCCCCGGCATGGTGCCTGGCGAGACGTTTGCCTCATCGTTGGCATCGAAGCTTCCGATTGTCCCGGTGCCGCCGAAGAGGACCGGCTGGCCGCCGCCCGGCGACAGATCGAAGCTGGAGTTGTCGAGATCGCCGGTCACGAACAGCATGCCGCCGGTGACGTCCCAGGCGAAGGTCTCGTCGTTGGTGCCCATCAGGGTCCAGCTCGAACCATCCTCCTTGAGGAAGGTGTTGAAGCCCAGATACTGCTCGCCGTCGTCCGTACCGTCGCCGTCGAGCAGGCCGGCATCGAAGCTGTCGGTGCCGAGGCCGCCGAGCACGAAGGTGTTGGTGCCGGTGTCCGGGAAGGGATCGACCGTCGGCATGGTGGTATTGTTGGCGATCACGTCGCCGACGATGGAGAAGCCCGGCTGCACCTCGAGCCGGTCGTCGCCGGCGAAGAGGTTGATTGCCACACCGCCTACGACCCCGGTCTCGACGTGACCGGCGACGGTCAGCGAGGTGTTGGTCAGGCCATCGCCGGTGCTGGTGGTGTTCTCGGTGATCGCGACCGACTGGTCGGCCACGATGCTGGCGCCGCTGTCGACCATGACGGTCGCGAAGAAGGGCGGCGGCACGGCGCCCGGCGCGGCCGGCCGCTGTATATAGATCGCGGGCGAGAAGGTCCCAGCGGTATGAATGCTGCCTGTCCCCGTGACGTGGATCACGATGGGATCGGCCATGGAGGAATTGGCGCCGCCGACACGGATGCCGCCGGCCGCGAAGCCGGTCGTGTTGATCGCACCGGCGATGGTCAGGTTCGCGCCGTTCTCCGCGGTGATCGCGGCACGCTGGCCGATCGAAGGCTGCTGATGATTCGACAGGTTGATGGTCGCGCCTTCCTGCAGCAGCAGGGTCAGGTTGTCCCCGGCGTCGACCGCGACCGCCTTGCCCTCGGTGAAGATGTCGCCGCCCAGGGTGATGTCGGCATTGTCGCCGACGAAGATGGCGTCGGCGAAATCGCCCGTCGAGATCATGTCGCCGGCCGTTGTGATGGTCGAGCCCGCCTCGGTGACGATGGTGACATTGTCACCCCCCTCGATGCCACCCGCGTCCTGGTCGGCACCAGTGATTGAGCCGGTGCTCTCCAGGGTCACCATGCTGTCGTTGCCGACCTCGATCGCCTGATCGACCGTGGTCACGGCGCCGCCGACGGTGACGTTGGCGCTGTCGCCCAGGTCCATGCCGGTGCCGGAGGTCGTGGTGGTCAGCACCGTCCCCGCATCCATATCGACCGTCGCGCCGTTGCCCAGATCGATGCCGTCGGCGCCGGTGGTGTCGATGCCGCCGGTGAGGATGTTGACCGTGACGTTGTCGTTATTGCCACCGATACCGGTCGTATCGTTCGGCGTGGTGCACGTGACCGTTGTGCCGGCGGCCGGAGTATTGTCGTCGCAGGCGGCTAACGCGCTGCCGGGTAGCGCCAGCCCGGCCGCGAAACAGAGCGCGACCAGGGAGACGCCACCGATCAAGCGGTCGCGCTGCGGATGACGATAACGGACAGTTTGATTTTTCACGAGGATCCCCCAAAAGCTTTTCCCAGATGACACCGGGCTCGAATGTCGTCGCTCTGCCTAACACAGCACTCTGGACGATGTCTAATATTTTTGGACAACATCCAGCGTACGACTAAAGCGAGGATATCCATAGATATTTTCTTGCATAGGCATAATCGACGCCAACGCGGCCGCTGGGCGATTCTATCTAAGGCTGTGACAAACTAGACACAGTCCAAAAGGGGGAGGAGGCGCCCTTGGGGCTCAGGCGCTGCTGCGCGATCCTCGTGCCGCCTGTGGCAGATGGCCAAGCGCGCGCCGCCTCACCTCCGGCCAGTCCGCGCGCAGCAGGCCGTAGCGGCATTCGTCGATCCGCCCCTCGCCGTTCATCGCCTTCAGTTCGCCCCGCAGAACGCCCTCGAGAGGCCAGCCGACAGCTTCGTAGAACCTGCGTACCCGCGGATTGTTCGCCGGAACCGTGGCCGAGAGCTTTTCCAGCCCCTGCGTCTCGAACAGCCAATCCAGCAAGGCGATACCGATCTCCAGCGGCGCCCCTCTCCCCCAGTAGTCACGCTCGCCGATCGCGAGGTGCCAGTTGCCGGTGGCGTGGAGGGCATTGACCTCGACGATCCAGAAACCGAACTGCTGTCCGCTCGTCCGGGAAAACAGACCGAAGAGGAACTTCCGCCGGCCGTCGAAGCTGGCGAAGTAGGCCCGCACCTGCTCCGCGGTGAGTTCACGGGTCGGCAGGTTGAGCGGCGCCATGATCGCCGGATCGGCCGCCCATTTCTGAAACGGCTCCGGCGGGTCTTCCGCACCGAGTGTGCGTAGCACGAAGCGAGGCGTTTCCAGTCGCAGCGGCGAAGCCTTTTGCACCGAACAGCTTCCTTTCGGCATCGCCGGTTCGAGCGCCCGAACCGGCTGGAACAGGGAACCGCATGATGCAGGTCGCACCCCGGCTATTCAACCTCCAGGATAAGAAGTCGATCGGCCTATGTATCCAGGAATACGGTCCTATCGCAGTTGCGAAGAAAGGCCACTAGTCTCGCCTTTCAAGCAAGCGTGATTCGCGCAAGGCTCCGCCCAGAGCGGCCTAGGGATACAGCCCCGTAGAGCCCGATCTCTCGCGTCCTCCAGCGATCATGGCGTGCAGATCCAGCGTCATGTTGCACCCGCGAAGATGTCACAGAATCGTCCCTGAATATCCCACCACCCCGCCACATCTGAGTCCCACCTCGGGCCGGCATCCAGCCGGAACGCAACTCACGATGAGATGAGAGGCCAAATGACCCAGCACGGGGCGATAGCCGCGCGCGAAATTGCCGCGACCCCACCGGAAACTCCGGCGGTCATGCCGGAGCAGTCGCTGGCGCTGTCGCATCGTCATGGCGGCGCGAGCTGGCAGGGCAGGAGCCCCGGCGAGCGCTGGGGCCTGCGTCTGCTGCGCTGGACCGTCGCCCTGGGCATCCTCGCCACGCTCACCGCCGGGCTGTCGCTGCTGCTCGGCAAGCTGAGCGGCGACGGCGTCGACTGGAGCGAGTGGGGCCTGATCGGTTTCTACGGCCTGCTGCTGCTCTGGCTCTCGGCCAACTTCTGGGTCGCCGTCGCCGGCAGCCTGATCTGGCTGGGCCGCCGCCTGCCCCGCTGGGGCCGCGCGTCCGCCGGGGCGTCCTGCCAAGGCCGGGCAGCGCCCGAGGCCGCCACGCCGCGGACCGCGGTGCTGATGCCGCTGCACAACGAGAACGCCGGCGACGCCTTCGCCCGGATCGCGGCGATCTATGGCTCCCTCGAAGAAGCCGGCGGGCTGGAGGGCGTGCACTTCTTCGTCCTGAGCGATTCCAGCGACCCGCGCTGCTGGCTCGAAGAGGAGCGGATCTGGCTCGACACCCGCGACCGCCTGGGTGCGCGCGGCCGCCTGTTCTACCGCCGGCGCGAGACCAACGCCGGGCGCAAACCGGGCAATATCGCCGATTTCTGCCGCCGCTGGGGCGGCGCCTACGACTACATGGTGGTGCTCGACGCCGACTCCCTGATGGCCGGAGCGACCCTGATGGAGCTGGTCCGGCGCATGGAGGCGGAGCCGCGCGCCGGGCTGATTCAGACCTGGCCGCGCCCGGTTCACGGCGCCACGCTGTTCGCCAGGGTGCAGCAGTACGCTGCCGCCATCTCCGGTCCGCTGATCGTCGGCGGCATGGCCGCCCTGGCCGGCCGCGCCGGTAACTACTGGGGCCACAACGCGATCGTCCGCACCCGCGCCTTCGTCGAGAGCTGCGGCCTGCCCAGCCTGCCCGGCAAGCCGCCGCTGGGCGGCGAGATCATGAGCCACGACTTCGTCGAGGCGGCGCTGCTGGTGCGCAACGGCTGGCATGTGCGGCTCGACGCCGATCTCGCCGGCAGCTACGAGGAGGGCCCGCCGAACCTGATCGAGAGCCTGCGCCGCGACCGCCGCTGGTGCCAGGGCAACCTGCAACACCTGCGCATCCTGCCCGCCGGCGGGCTGCATCCGGTCAGCCGGATCAACCTGGCGATCGGCATCATGTCCTTCCTCTCGGCGCCGATCTGGCTGATCTTCGTCATGCTGGCGATCGCCGAGGCGCTGAGTTCGACCTTTTTCGAGCGGCTGGCCGAGCTGTCGCTGACCATGGCCCCGAACCACGGTGCGATCGGCGCGCAGCTGCTGGCCCAGCTGCTGCAGGACAGCGGCACGCTGAACCTGCTCGGCCTCTCGGCGATCCTGCTGCTCGGGCCGAAGCTGCTGGGCATCGTTACCACGCTGCTCGACGGCGCCAAGCGCCGGCTGCAGGGCGGCGGCCTGAGGATCCTCTTCAGCAGCCTGCTGGAGACCGCGGTATCCGCCCTGGTCGCGCCGCTGACCATGCTCGCCCACAGCCGCTTCATTGTCGAAATCCTGCTCGGCCGCAGCGTCGGCTGGGGGGCGCAGCAGCGCGACGCCGCGCGGGTATCCTGGCCGGAAGCCTGGCAGGCCTTCGCCTGGCTGGTGGTCTCCGGCCTTGCGGTCGCGGCGCTGTCGACCCGGGTGATCCCCGAGGTTTTCTGGTGGCTGAGCCCGGTGCTGATCAGCGCCGGACTGGCGGTGCCGCTGACGCTACTCACCGGGCGGAGGAGCGTCGGCGATTTCCTCGCCCGCCTCGGCATCCTGCGGATCCCCGAGGAATCGGCAGCGCCGGACATCCTCCGCCGCTTCGAGGCCTGGCCGCGGGCCGGCGGCACGCCGATCCAGACCGCCGCGGACCTGGCCGAGGCGGTGCGCCACGCCCCGCTGCTGTCGCTGCACCGGGCGCTGACTCCGCGTTCCGGTCTGCAGCAGCAGCAGGCGCAGATCGCCGCGACGCTCAGCCGCGCCCGTGCCACAGGCGCCGCGACATTGTCACTGGATGACTGGCGCTTGCTGCTTGCCAATCCGGACTCGCTTGCCGATCTATCGGGCAGCACCACGACATAGGGAAGACTTCATGCAACGGCGGAAATTCCTCGGCGCGAGCCTCTCGGGACTGACGGCACTGGGGCTCGGCGGCAGCGGTTTAGGGGTTCTCGGGCGTCCCAGCCTGGCTGAGGAAGACGCCGCCGCGCCAAGGGTCCCGGAAGCCGGAGAAGAAACGCCCTTCGACCGTGCGCAGCTTGTCGAGCAGGCGCGCCAGCTTGCCACGGAGCCTTTCTCCGAGCGCGACAAGTTCGCGCCGGAGCGGCTGCCGGAGATGGGCTACAGCGAATACAACTCGATCCGCTACCGCCATGAGGAGGCGGTCTGGGCCGAGCGCGAGTCCCCCTTCCGGATCGAGCTGTTCCATCCCGGCCTGTATTTTCCCCGCCCGGTCGAAATCTTCGTCGTGGAAGACGGCCAGGCGCGCAACCTCGCCTTCGACAAGGCGCTGTTCGACTATGCCGACCCGGAGATTGAAAAGCAGGTCGCCGAAGACCTGGGTTTCGTCGGCTTCCGCGCCTTCCACCGCTCCGACTGGCAGCGCGACTTCCTGTCCTTTCTCGGCGCCAGCTACTTCCGCGCCGTTGGCGCGACGATGCAGTACGGCCTTTCGGCGCGCGGCATCGCGGTCGAAACCTCCAACCTCGGCAACGAGGAGTTCCCCAGATTCACCGCCTTCTGGCTCGAACGCCCCGAGCCCGCCGGTGCGGGCCTCACCGTCCACGCCCTGCTCGACGGGCAGAGCCTGACCGGCCTCTATACCTTCCGGGCCCAGCCGACGATCAATACCGAGATCGACGTGACGGCCAGCCTGTTCCCCCGCCGCGAGCTCGCCAATGTCGGCATCGCGCCGATCACCTCGATGTACTATGCCGGCGAGAACGACTGGCTGGAGCGGCGGCTGTTCCGGGCCGAGGCGCACGATTCCGATGGCCTGGCGATGCACCGCGGCAACGGGGAGTGGGTCTGGCGGCCGCTCGCCAACCCGAACGCCCCGCGGGTCAGCACCTTCATGGACGAGACGCCGCGCGGCTTCGGCCTGCTGCAGCGCGACCGCGATTTCGACAACTACAACGATCTCGGCGCCGACTACGAGGACCGCCCCAACCTCTGGATCGAACCCCAGGGCGACTGGGGCCCGGGGCATGTCGAACTGGTCGAGCTGCCGACCGACGACGAGACCTTCGACAACGTGGTTGCCTACTGGCGCCCGCAACAGCCGCTGCAGGCCGGCCAGGAGCACCAGATCGCCTACCGGATGTTCTGGGGCGACGGCATGCCCGGCCGCTTGGCGCGCCCGGCCCAGGTCACCGCCACCCGGATTGGCCGCGCCGGACGTCCCGGCGACCGCCAGCCCGGCCTGAAGTTCGTCGTCGACTTCGCCGGCGGCATGCTCGACCGCTTGAACCAGGACACCGAGCTCGACGCCCGGATCGACAGTTCGCGCGGCAAGGTCCGGTTGATCGAGGTGGTGAGGATCGAGGAGAACAAGTCCTGGCGCGTGGAATTCGATCTCGACGTCAGCGGCGGCGATACCGTCGATCTGCGCTGCTTCCTGTCTCTTGGCGAGCAGGCGCTGAGCGAAACCTGGCTCTACCGCCTCGAGCCCGGCGAGTGGAACGAGATCCTCAAGGGCTAGCGGGAACCGACACCCTCTCTCGGCGTTAAGGCTATGACAGCCTGCCCGATGGAGGAGGATCTTAGCCATGGCCAGAGGCGACAACAGCGTCAAGGACGAGAAGACCTACAAGGAGCTGCGCAAGAAGGGCGCCGGCAAGGAAAAGGCGGCTCGGATCGCCAACGCCAAAGCCAATTCCAAGCAGAAACCGTCCAAGAAAGGCGGCAAGGCTTCATCCTACGAGGAGCGGACCGTCGAGGAGCTGCGCAAGCAGGCCGCGAAGCTCGGCATCGCGGGCCGCTCCAAGATGAAGAAGGCCGAGCTGATCGGGGCGCTGAGGAGCCGCTAAAGCGCCGCTCCGTCATAGGGTTGGATCTCCAGCTCCGACAGATCGAGATCCTCGGCGCAGCGCAGGTTGAGCGCGATCGTCGCCTGGCCGTCCGGCCCGCTGCCCTCGCCGAAGGGCGCGCAGCCGCAGGTCTTGCAGAAGAGATGCTGGATGTTGTGGGTATTGAAGCTGTAGGCCGCCAAGGCCTCGCGCGGCGTTTCCAGGGTGAAATTTTCCGGCGCGGTAAAGGCGAGCAGAGAGCCCTTGCGCCGGCAGATCGAGCAGTTGCACGCGATCGCCTGCTTCGGCGCGTCCCCCGCCAAACTGTACCGCACCTTGCCGCAATGGCAGCTTCCGTGAATCGTCATCGCTGTCGTCCTCAAGTTGCGAGAGTGGCGTCCAGGCTCTTGAGCAGTTCCTTCCAGCCTTCCTCCCGGTATTCGACCTTGTCGAGGCCGTCGAAGAAGGCGCCCTGCTCGGTGTAGGTAAGTCTTGTGCCGCCGCCATCGGGCGCCAGCTCGACCGTAGCCAGGGAAGCCGAGGTGATCGCGCCGTCCAGGCTCATGGAGTAGGCGAAGGCGATGCGCGCGGGCTCGACGATGTCGAGATAGACCGTCTCGTTGCCATGCACCGTCTTGCCCCGGTGGCGGAATGCGCCGTGCTCGCGGCCGCCGACCCGGAAGTCGAGGCCGTAGTCCAGCGCCTCCCAGTCGGTGCCGTCGGCATCGACGAACCAGCGGCGCTTGGCCTCGATATCGGCCCAGGCGGCGAAGACCTGCGCCGGGCTGGCGGAATAGCGGCGTTCGACGGTAAAGCTGGCATGGTGGATGGAGGACTCGGTCATTCCTTCTTCTCCTGCGCTTGGAGGGTTTCGAGATAGGCGCCGAGGCGATCCAGCCGCTTCTCCCACAGCGCCCGCTGTTGCATGAGCCAGGCTTCGGCCTCGGAAAGCCGCGCCGGCTCGAGCTGGCAGGTGCGCACCCGCCCCGCCTTCTCCGAGCGGATCAGGCCGCTGTCCTCCAGCACCTTGAGATGCTGCAGCACCGAGGGCAGCGCCATGGTCAAGGGCTCGGCAAGCTCGGAAACCGTCGCCGGCCCGTCGACCAGCCGCGCCACCATGGCCCGCCGGCTCGGATCGGCCAGGCAGTGGAACACACGGTCGAGGTCGCTCTGTTCGTTAGGCATATGACTAAGTATCAGAGTGCACACCCCCGCACAAGGAATATTTAGGCATTTGGCTAAGTTTTATCAGATGACGCGCGTGTGGAGAATTCTTGACGGCGCTAGTATTTCCATTATTTTGGAGATATGGAGAAATCAGACGCCCTTGCCGCCCTGGCGGCGCTCGCCCAGGACTCCCGGATCGACGTCTTCCGCCTGCTGGTGCAGGCCGGGAGCGAAGGCCGGCCGGTCGGGCGGATCGCGGAGCAGCTGCAGCTGCCCTCGGCGACGCTGTCCTTCCATCTCAACCAGCTCAGGCAGGCCGGTCTGGTGTCCTACCGCCGCGAGGGCCGCTCGCTGATCTACTCGGCCGACTTCGCGGCGATGAACGCCCTGATGGCCTATCTCACCGAGAACTGCTGCGGCGGCGCGGCGGCCGAGTGCGGGGTCGCCCTGCCCGGCTGCGCCCCGGAGTCCCAGGCGCCCCGCAAGGCCGGAGGCCGCGCATGAGCGGCGCGGCGGAAAGCCTTGCGCCGCCGGCCGGCATCGGCGTTTTCGAAAAGTGGCTGTCGCTCTGGGTCGCGCTCTGCATCGCCGCCGGCCTGACGCTCGGCAACCTGATCCCGGGCGCTTTCGAGCTGCTCGCCTCCTGGGAGTACGCCTCGGTCAACCTGGTGGTGGCGGTGCTGATCTGGGCGATGGTCTACCCGATGATGGTGGCGGTCGACTTCGCCAGCCTCAGCCATATCGGCGACCGACCCAAGGGGCTGATCCTGACCCTGGCGGTGAACTGGCTGATCAAGCCCTTCACCATGGCCGCGCTCGCCGTCTTCTTCTTCGAAATCGTCTTCGCGGACCTGATCGCCCCGGCCGACGCCCAGCAGTACATCGCCGGACTGATTCTGCTCGGCGCGGCGCCCTGCACCGCCATGGTCTTCGTCTGGTCGCAGCTGACCCGCGGCGACGCCACCTACACCCTGGTGCAGGTCTCGGTGAACGACGTGATCATGATCTTCGCCTTCGCGCCGATCGTCGCCCTGCTGCTCGGCGTGACCGAGATCTCGGTGCCCTGGGAGACCCTGCTGCTCTCGGTGGCGCTCTATATCGTGATCCCGCTCTTCGCCGGGGCCTTGACCCGGCGCGCGCTGGCCGCCCGCACCGCGCGGCTGGAGGCCGCCGAGCAGGCCGTCGCCCGCTTCACCGCGGCGGTGAAACCCCTTTCGGTACTCGGCCTGCTGGCCACGGTCGTGCTGCTGTTCGGCTTTCAGGGCCGGATCATTCTCGATCAGCCGCTGCTGATCGCCCTGATCGCCGTGCCGCTGCTGATCCAGTCCTACGGCATTTTCTTTCTTGCCTATGCGGCTGCCTGGGCCTGGCGCGTGCCCTTCAACGTCGCGGCGCCCTGTGCCCTGATCGGCACCTCCAACTTCTTCGAACTCGCCGTCGCCGTCGCCATCAGCCTGTTCGGCCTGCAGTCCGGCGCGGCGCTGGCCACCGTGGTCGGCGTCCTGGTCGAGGTTCCAGTGATGCTCTCGCTGGTCGCCTTCGCCAACCGGACGCGGCACCGCTTTCCCGAAACAGAGGAGAAGGCCGCAGGATGACCCAGCAGCCCGCGCCCATCGACCACCTGCCGAACATCGATCCCGCGCGCCTGCAGCCGATCGATGCCGAGGCCCTCGCCAGGCCAGATGCGCCGCGCCATCCGCCACGCATCCTCCTGCTCTATGGATCGCTGCGCGAACGCTCCTTTTCCCGCTTCGCGGCCGAGGAGGCAGGGCGGCTGCTGCGCTGGTTCGGCGCGGAAACGCGCTTCTTCGACCCGACCGGCCTGCCGCTGCCCGATTCCTGCGGCCCGGAGCATCCGAAGGTGGCCGAGCTGCGGGAGCTGGCGGCCTGGTCGGAGGGCATGGTCTGGTCGACGCCGGAACGCCACGGCGCCATGAGCGGACTCATGAAAGCCCAGATCGACTGGATTCCGCTGTCGCTCGGCGGGGTGCGCCCGACCCAGGGCAAGACCCTCGCGGTGATGCAGGTCTGCGGCGGCTCGCAGAGCTTCAACGCGGTCAATCAGCTGCGCGTCCTCGGCCGCTGGATGCGCATGGTGACGATCCCGAACCAGTCCTCCGTCGCCAAGGCCTTCAACGAGTTCGACGAAGCGGGGCGCATGAAGCCCTCGCCCTACTACAACCGCATCGTCGATGTGATGGAGGAGCTGATCAAGTTCACCTATCTGACGCGGGGGCGCTCGGCGACCCTGACGGATCGCTATTCCGAGCGGGTGGAAAGCGCCGCGCAGGTCTCCAGGCGGGTCAATCAGACCGCCATCTGAAAAAACGGCGTCCCGGCGGCAAGGCGATTGGTTGGGGCGGCAGGACCCCAAACCACACCCTGGAATCACCAATTCGGATCAAAAAGTTAGGGATTTATAGAGGGTTATGGTCTAGAGTGCTGTACTAGTCACTGTACTAGACTGTACTAGATTTGAGGATCGGAAAGCCCATGCCTGACACCCGCTATCTGAAGCGACGCGGTGGCCGTTGGTGGTTCCAAATCGCTGTGCCCGCGAACCTAAGATCGAAGGTCGGCAAGGCGGTGATCGCCAAGCCGCTCGACACGTCGGACATACGAACAGCGCAAAACGCGCGATGGGAACACGTGGCGTCTTGGAAGGCTGCGTTCCGTAAGGCGCTCGACGGCGAAGGCTTGACCGCCGAAGAAATCGAGGCTGAAGCGCAAACCGAATTTCGCCGCTTAGCGGCCAACATGGTTGTGGAACCGAATGCCTATCACGAACAGGCGGCGGGCCGGACAGGTGATCCCGTAAGGCTAGCGTTGTCGGAATGGATTCACGACTACCAAGCGGACCTGAAGGACGGCGATTACTCGCGCGTAGAGCAGCAAGTTGCAGAGGTCATCCAGAGAACGGGTTCGGAGCTGGACAAGGAAGCCCGAAATCAACTCGCGCAGTCACTCATGCGTTCACACGTCGCGGCCTTTGCTGACGCCATCGCCGTGCGCGAAGGCCAGGAGCCGTCGCCAGTCCGCGCACTCAACACGGCGCGAAATACGGTCGGGCGCGTCCGGACAAGGCGAGGCCAGGGCATGGCCGTTTCAGAAGCTGCAAAGCAGTTCGTCGCAGAGAAGATGCGTGATCCCGAGTCATCCTGGACGGCGCAGACCCGGAAGCAATCAGAGGCCGTCTACCGGCTCTTTGCCGATCACGTTGGCGACTCCCCGGTCGCTTCCATCACGCGCGATGATGCGATCAGCTTCCGCTCGACCGTCGCGCGGCTGCATCCGGATTGGGCTCGACGCCCTAGCGCGAAAGGCTTGCCGCTGTCCGATCTTCTCAAAGCGTATGGAGTGGCCGAAGACGAACGCGGCCTGAGTGCCAGAACCTTGGAACGCTATACATCCGCCCTGGCTGGCCTGTTCAACTGGCTACGTGATCGGGGGCTGTATGAAGGCGACAACCCATTCTCCCGGCTTGGCACCACCAGGAACAGTGCAAAGCGGCTACGGAAGGAACGCACGAAGTATCTTCCCTTCAACGCTGAAGAGCTAACGGCGCTATTCCATGCTCCCTTGCTCACGAAAACCAAGCGCGCAGACCGGGTAGCTCCGAAGAAGCACGATGCGCATACAGCGCTCATGTGGATGCCATTGATTGGCCTCTTCACCGGCATGCGCTCGGAAGAAATCGCGCAGCTTCGCCCGCTCGACGTTCGCGAGGAAAACGGTGTGGCATTCTTTCTTGTTGCCGAGGAAGGCGACGGCCAGCACGTAAAGTCGGCGGCAGCTTACAGGCGTATTCCGCTGCATTCGCAACTGATCAAGTGTGGATTCAAGGAATATTTGGCAGCGGTCCGCAAGCAAGGCCATGACTACCTCTTTCCTGGCCTCAAACCCGGTGGTCCTGACGGCAAGAGAAACTGGTACTTTACCCGAGCGTTTACAGCTTACCGGAGAAGTGTAAAGGTTGAACGGCTGGATCAACAGACAGGCCGCAACCGCGTCGGGTTTCACAGTTTCCGCGCGACCGTAGCGACGGCACTTGAGAATGCGGGGATTCCGGAATCTGAGGCTGTGCAGGTTTTAGGCCATGAGAAAATGAGCATGAGCTACGGCCTATATTCCGGTGGCCTGAATTTGAAAGGTCTGCGCCGTGTGGTCGAGAAGATCAAATATCCAGAGCTAGATTTATCGCACTTGTATATTTCTGACTAGGGAGGGGATAGTGTCCAAAAACTCAATTCGGCATATCGAGAGAGCCTCGTTTCTGATCGGAGAGCCTGATTCTGGGAAAAGCGATCAACTCCGTAGTATGTTCCGGGATTGGCGACTTGGGAACAGAGGCAATATCCCAAAGCCTGGGAACTTGGCCAACACCTATCCATTAAGCAGTGAAAGGTGGTTGTATCTTCGCATGACTTCGCCTCATGAGAGGGGTGAAACGCTAAAGACTTTTTTAGGAAAATGTGAAAAGGAAATGCAGAGATACAAAGAAAGATCATGGCGCTGGAATCTTGCTTGCCCACTTCAGCCGAATGCGGAAAATGAAATGCCAGATTCAGTCACAACAATATCAAAGTTTATTACGCACTTTGACCCGGAGCGCGTAAGAGCCGTGCTTTTCCATCCGGACTGGCAAGGAAACACCATGGAACAAGAGGCGCTTTTTAGCTTGATGAACAAAATTCAGGCTCTGCCTCGGACAGAGGTCATCTTAACAGATGCACGGTCACGAGAGGGTAACGGCCTCATTTACGCTGACTTCTTCGATTTCACCTAGCGCGCAGTGCCGAATATGACAGAGGAAATTCGATTTGGCATTTTGCTAGTTGGCGGTGTCCAGACGGTTGAAGAGCTTCAGGCTATCTTGCCGTCCTCTTGGAACTATCATCATAAAGGTGTGGATGAGCGCGGTAGGCCGGTGGCTTACGTTGTTGCTGAGGCAACGAATGACGCGACGAAGGAAGCGCTTGAGCAAGAGCTTAAAGCCAAGCTTGCGGATCGGGATATGGATTGTTGGGAATGGTGAACGCATCTAACTGCCGGTGCGTATCACTGCACATGCGCTTTACCTTGCCCGCTTTCATCGCCACCATAGCCCTGCCTTTTGTCGCCATCGCTACGCCCGTCCAGGCTGCCGATTGCTACTCGTGGCAGCTTATGACGTGCGGGCAGCCTGAGACACGGGCTGTTCTCGATGAACAACGGAACGTCAACGGCTATCTGGCTCCTCAAAGCAACGGCTCGCTTCGCATCCTCGGGAGGGATCGGCAGGTGCGAGGGTATATTGAAGGCGGGAGAATCCTTGGCAGAGACCGCAGGGTGCGTGGCTACGTCGAGCCGCAGGGTTCGCTGATCATCGAAGGCTTGCCACGTCGTTACAGCCCCACACTGGACTAGGAAGCCGAATCACTTCCAACGAGGTTCTACTACTAGGCTACCAGGCAGACGTGAGCGGTTGTTGCCTCACCCTTATCAGTACGAACCCCGGTAGGTCGAATCCACGTGTGTCAATGTTGGCTCCGCTAGAGCTCAACATGCCGCCGTAGCTATCTATGTAGGTGAAAGACAATTCTCCCGGAACTCTCTCAGTTTATCAGCCGCATGGTTTAATGAGAATATTGCCTTAGTTTTTGTACTTTTCGAATACATGGAAAGAGAATTAGATGCAAGAATCTCATCTATAAAATTATCAATAAACGTCGAAATATCAAGAAGCGACATTGAAAACACCTCTCCGCCGTCGAAACGATAATTGATGCGCTCTCTTTCATCCACATATTCGCCCTCTAGAGCGCCTCCGATATGCCAACGAACAATACCGCGTCCAGAAGTTCCCTCAAAGCAGGAGAATTCTAAATATACTTCATTTTCTTCTTGTATATAATCTCTAGACAACAGTTTAGACGAGTGACGATCCCAACCATTAGTTGATGCATAAGCGAATACTGAAGGAAATGTAAATCCGAGGAAAATTGCGAAAAATACAACAAACCTATACATACTGCGTACCTCGCGTCTGACTTTCCAAACTCAACCACACATAAGTGACGAACCCTAAAATTAGGTTAATTGGCGCTCTTGTATGCCTCCGGTGGTCAAGGGTTCTGGTGGTCGCAATCACCCCGCCGATCTGACTTTATTCAGCTTGCCTGCGCACTTGATCACTAGCCCATACTCTTCGGTACCCTGTCCAAAGAAAGTCGAATCCGGTACGGAGCTATGCAGCCGAAGACGTAGGCGTTGAGACTGCTTTCAGTCAACTGTTAACCTTCGTGCGAAGTGCACATAATGCTAGCTTACCATGATGCCAGCGGCCCCGCCGCACCAAGATGCAACTGTTAGGAGGTGATTAAGGGCTACTTGATATTATCTACCTATAGCCGTTCGGCGGTAGTTAAACATCAAGCCATCACTAAACGCAGAAGGAGATCGAATTTGAGAAAGATGATCTTGGCCAGTATCCTCGCAGGTGCCTTTGTTAGTCCTACCGTAGCCAGCGAGTGGTACGTCGGAGGAAATCTCCACCGGTCGAACTTAGCGACTTGGTCTTCCGCCAGCGACCAGAACCGCCTGGCTACCTCCGCCGACTATACCACCGCCATGTTAGATGGTCGAAAGGATTGGGACTCCCTCGAAGAGGTCAAAGTCTGGGCTAAGCAACTTCAGGTCTGTATTGATGAAGTGGCTGCGGACAGGTCGTTGGGCTCCGTATCAACCTCTGAAGTAGCGGCCTCCTGCGCTATCGTGCTTGGCTGGCGGTAGAAATTTAGCTGAGCCGTTGTCCAACGCTACTTGCAGCTAGCCCTAGGCTGCCCTGGCTCGCTTCATAGCCTCTGCCATCGCCGCGTCCCGGACTCGGGGCCTGGGATTAACTCGGCGCAGCCGCCCATCTACCCATGGCTCGACGCCATTAAGCGCAGGTAGCGGACCAGCCAGTTCCTGCACGGACTGCACCCGCTCTATCTGATCGGGCAGCCAGCTTGGCTTGCCCCGGATCGCTTCAATGATCACACCGCTGTTGGTGCCGAGCCGAGCCGCCTGCCGAGCCGTCCAGGCCTCGGCACGTCGCCGGGATTCCATGCGGTCACGCTCAGTCCAGTGGAGCTTAGCTTCGCCACTCATGTCGAGGCATCCAAAACGTAGCCGCCAAGGGCCGTTGCCCTCACGTCGAAACCGGCGTTTTCGCAGGCGGACATAAACTCGAAATACTCGATCTCGCTGAGCCCCCGGCCATCGGCGAAGTGGTCGAAAGCGGCACGCCAACAGCGGTTTTCAGTATCGCGCTCGAAAAGGCCAGGCCTGCGGGAGAGCCACGCCCGCACGTCTTGATCGGTTATGGAATCAGGCATCGCCCCGCCCGATCACAGTGACGTTGTCAGGAACAGGCCGACCGGGAAACTTCGCATCAAGCTGCTTTTCCCATGTTTCAGCGGACAGCGTTTTCTTTTCGGGATCGTCTTCGGCCTCAGCCGTCTTCGGTAGCTTGGATTTCATTATGCCAAGCCCGATTTTTTGATTCGCCGTGGTGCGCTTGCCTTCAGCTTCACCATTCGCCAGTTCGCCCTCGGCTGCCGCGATTTCGGTCATCGTAATGAACTCGGTAGCCTTCCCTAATTCCTCGGCAACGAGTGATTCGGCAACGTCCTTCTTTGAGAAGCGGACAAGCTTGCGGCTGTCCTTCGACATCGCGTCCAGCCTATTCAGCGATGCCGCTGCAAGGGACGCATCCCCGGTCAGCACCGCAGTCCTCAAAGCATCCTCGACCGCCACCGGCCCGGCACTAGCGAGGTTTGCGGAGTAAGTAGCGCGCTTCGGATCAGCGAGAGTTCGGCGGCTCAGCAGTCCTACCGGATCGGTGAAACCCGCCTTCGTCGCCTCAAGTTTGCTGGAAATATCGCGGAGTTCTTGAACGAGTTTAACCCGCTCTTCGCTGCTGATCTTTCGGGCCTCGCGGGAAAATCGAGAGACTTCACGGTCGAGCATAGTGCGGCGGCGGTTGTCGCCTAATTCGTCTCGTATCAAGTTGCCTTCGCGGGTCTTGCCAAGCTCCGCAAACTCGGCCTTCTTCTTCTGAGTGTGCTGTTCAATGGCACTGACAATGCTCTCCGAAAGCACTTTCAATCGGTCACGTTTTGCGGTCGCCTTAGCCGCCAACTTTTGCAGGTCTGCGATAGACGCGGGTGCGCCCTGTAGACTTGCTAGATCGAAGCTACCGGCGGACTTCGCCTGATTTCGGGCGTCAAGTCCGGCGCGGATTTTGTCGTTTGGAGTCGTCATTTTTACATTCCTCATGCTTGCCACTGCTCGCGCGCAAATGGCGTTAAGACCCTGCCCTGATTGGCAGAATCACTATATCATCGTCATGTTTTGAATGGTCTTATCGACCTTGCACCATCACACTTTTTGCTTCTTATCCCGTCCCGGCATCGCACCGGAAAGGGTGGTTTCAGGGCAAGAATCGCTCTCGCCGCTGAAACCGGAGAAATGATGATGTGTTCAGTATCTCAGAGAATCTGCGTATTGTCAAACCGGCGGCAGGTTTAAGAATCTGCAGAACTCCGCCACTCTTTATGTCGTCTTATTCACGGCTGATACTTTTTTATGCCGCCAACTCTAATTTTGCCAACTGTGCTAAAGCAGCGTCAATATCTTCGGCGTCCATGCTTCCCTCGACTTCAAGCAACTTTGCAAAGGCTTGGTCGAGACTCAGGACCTCAGCCGTAGGCTCAGCGCCCCGCTTGACTTCGGCCAACTTCTTCCGCGCGGCTTGGCGCAGCATGTCCGAGTCAATGCCAGCAAGGTGACAAACTGTTTCGCGGTCCTGCTTCCAATTGCCGAAATCCAGGGTCAACCACCTTCGGCTCTCGTTCCTGATTAGCTCCGGGTCTGCGCTGCGATCCGTGTTCGAAAGCCAAAAATCACTGCCCTCGAAAGCATCGACCCATGCCGTACCTAAAACCGCCAGCCACAGCGCCCTCTCTGGCGAGGTAAGCTGCTCAGGCGCCGGTATGTGTTCGCCTTCCAGGATCGTATCCGCGCCATGGTCGAGGGCAGGTACGCCGTCAGACATGAATTAGTCCCCTCGGATCGTGCGCATCAAGCCTTCGGGCAAAGGCCGGGGTGCGGGCCTTGTGGCGGCTTCCATTTCTTCGGCTTCTTTCGTTTGAGCAAGGGCGCGCTGTTCCCAGGCCGCATCGTCCGTGGCTTGCATCGGAAAAACCGCGACACCCCCTGGACCTTCTACCCGATGGAATCCGCTGCGTTTGATCGCCAGGGCGTTTGAGAGTTCTGATAGACCGTCTGTCTCTTTCATACTTTAATCTCCCTCATTAGTACGGCAGAACACGATCAGGGTATTCATCCGTGATTCCCGCCTCTTCTTCGACCTCCGAAAAGTCGGCTTCAATAGCGTCGGCATAATCAATGGCCGGGTCCGGCTCGATCTCGCCGCGCGCCGTCATCACTTTTGACATGATCCGCTGCAACCACTCCGTTTCCTCATCGTTTAGGCAGTGCAAGTCAGACGCGCCAATCTGCCAGCCACTAGGCGCAGAAGAATGTTCGACGGCACGGCGCTCGATAAAATCAGCCGGATACCTCGATTTAAGCAGTAGTTCTAGCAAGCGATCACTATAGACCTGTTCACTCGCCGGTTTCCCGTCGCTGTCGGTGACTCGTTGCCCTTTCTGAAAGATTCCTTTAGAGGTTCCTTCTACCGCCCTGCGGCGGGCCTCCATCAAAAGTTTCGCGTCGGCCTCTTCCTGAGCGGCTGCCATTTCAGCAGCGAACCGAGGATCACGCTTGGCGAGGTCCATGAACGTGCTCTTTGCCCCGCCACGATCAACGGCATGCGGAGACGCCACGCGCGCTGCCTCGGCAACAACGCCATGACGGCGAAGTTCTTCGAGGAATACCCGCTTCCTCTCCGCCGTCAGCGGTCGCTTCTCCCTGCGGCCCGTTTGTGTCAATGCTTGCGCCATACTTCACCTTTTGAGTACTTTTTCTGAATTATACACCATAGTTATAGCTTTGACGAATCACGTCCCAGTCACCACAAAGTCGAGCGCTAGTTTAGACCGATTTTTTGACTATGACGGCGGTGATTCTGTACTCCGCGCGAGCACCCCAAAAAATAGCCGAGGCCGGTTTCCAGGGAGAGGGCTACGGGACAAGTCAAAAACAGCCAGGGGGTGCCGTATCACGTAATAAAAGCTTACCGCCGCGCTGGTCAAATGTAATAATCAAGTAAAGAGAAAATACACGTCCGGTTACGGACACCCGCTCCCGGTACTCGCGAAATCGGCTTTTGTTTTTGACGGGGGTCTATGCTTGGTGTTTCTTGATTTTACTACACTTTTTCTTCTGTTTACTACTGTTTTTAGTGGTTCGGTAATCTGTTCCGTGAGATAATCCTTCTAACAATCGCGCTGACGACCGTAGCCGAGATTGTTAGATCGAAAGGTAAGAGCCGATGAAAGCCAAGTATTCCGCCCCTCTTGTGCATTTGGCTACGCAACGGGCAAAGCCGGGCAGCGCGGTTTGGCTGATCGGCTGCGGCAGCGGAACCACGGCGACGGTGAAGGCCAGTCGGCTGGCGCACCGGGTCACGTGTCCGCGCTGCCACTGCACAGCAGCCTATGGCCGTGCGCCCGTCGCCGGAGTTACCGACCTGCCGGGCGTTGTATAGAGCCGTACCCAAGTGGAGAGAATCGACGTTGCTACGTTCTTATACCCAAGACGAACCGACGTTGCAGCATACGCACACCCAAGTGGAGATAGGACGTTGCAACGTTCGTGTACCCAAGTGGCAAGAGCATCTATAGGGAGACAAAACAATGCAGAAATACGTAAGTTATTTGCGAGTTTCCGGCGGCAAAGGCCAAACCGCCAATGGCCTTGGAATCGAGGCGCAGCGAGCCGGAGTTGCGGCCTGTATCGGCGACGGCGAACTTCTTCAAGAGTATGTCGAAGTGGAGAGCGGCAAGGTTGATAGCAGGCCGCAGTTGCGAAAAGCGCTCGATCATGCCAGAGCGGCCAATGCTGTGCTCGTATGTGCTCGACTTGATCGGCTTGGCCGTCGTGCCAGCCACGTGCTTACGCTGTTAGATCGTGGCGGTGCTCCGGTGATCTTTGCCGATGCTCCGAATGCAGGTGCGTTAGAGCTTGGCGTCCGAGCAATCGTGGCCGAAGAAGAAGGCCGCAAGATCAGCGAACGCACACGTGCCGGGCTTGCCGCTGCCAAGACCAGGGGGACGCGCCTTGGCAATCCCAACGGTGCTGCTGCCCTACGGCGCTACGAAGCCGAGCACGGCAACAAGGCAGGTATTGAAGGGGCACGGAAAGCGGCGGATGAATTTGCGGCGGGTCTTCGGTTCGCAGTCGAGCGTATCACCGGCGAGAGGATCACCACGGCCACTGGAATTGCCTCGGCATTGAACGAGGCCGGGTTTCCGTCACGTCGTGGCGGGCGCTGGCATGCTGCCTCGGTTCAACGGGTGCTCCGGCGGCTGGGTATCGAGCTCGCCGCCAAGGGGGCCGTGACCGCCTCTAAGGCAGCCTGAATGACGTTGTGGGGGACTTGTTACCCATGTGGCCTGCCAGGCTGCGTTGGTGCCACGGAATTTCTTGCGGTGGGACACTCATGCGCCTGCGCGATGGTGCGGCGTATGTGGCGGAGTCACCCCTCTCAGCCGAGTCTCAGGCCACAGAGATTACATTTCGGGATTCCCTAAACGAGTCAACCTTTCGGGATAATAGCCTTCCAAGCACGCTCCCAAGGCTCAGAATACTTATCCCACTCGCTATCGGTAAACTCTCTGCCTCGGACAGAAGCCGCAACATTTCTCGCGCTCTTCGTGCCCAGCCCTTCCGTCATTATAATTATGGCTCTCGCAGCAAAGAAATCATCTGGATATATTGCGAGGTATTTCTCCGCGCGTCGAAGTTTTATCTTTCTAGATAGCCAGCCCATAGTGGACGCAGAGTAACACATCCTCGCTACAAGTTAAGCGCCCAAGCGCCCTTGGAGGCGCGTAAGGCGCTAGGGGGTATGGGGGACAGCACAGCACCTACCGTGCACCGATCGTGCACCACACCGTGCACTTCTCAACTTCCGCAGTTTCCCGCCGTTTTCGACGTGGTTTCTTGGCATTTTGTGAACGGCAGGTGCACGACTTCATTTTTTAACGTGCACCACGTCGTGCACATAACAAAATCAACAACTTAGCTTTGTCGTGCACCTACGCCTTTTCGGAAGTATCCTCGCGTACCTCTCCCTTGGGAATGTAAAAGCCTGCCTCGATCCGCTTTGCCCAATCGCTCCGGCGATATTTCAACCGGTTCGCTTCCGAGAGTCGTTTGAAGCTGCCAGCGACTTCCTTTGCCTTCATCTTCGCGCCAAGCTCGCCTGTCACTGCTTTTACAACGTCAGCCAATTGCACGGCGTCAGAGCGCGGGTTGTTGTGATTTAGGACTCGTTCTCCCATTTCGAGGAGTCCAGCGACAATTGAGAATACGGCATTGTCGAAATCTCGTTCGCTTTCCCTCTGCGCCGCCGCGCGTTCAATTGCCCGCTCCGTGGACTCGCCCGTACCGCCAACGTGACGTGCTACGGCACCGGTCGGCGTCTGGCGAAACACCGAGTCCGGCTCTCCAAGTTCGATTTCATCAAACTGGAATAGCTTGAAGTTGCCTTCGCCCCGTCCCTTAAGGCGACTGACTGTAAATTTGCGCTCGCTGGCTACGTTGTCGGGCTCAGTCTTTTCGATATGCCAGATTCCCACCGTTGCATTTTCTTGGAACGCGACGCCTGAAATAGTCTTGGCGTTATCCTTCGGCGGATGAAAGCAACCGATTGCCGCACCGTCGAATGACCTAGCCATAGCCTCCAAGTTCCGAAAGGCGGGCTTCATCTTTTCGTCCTCATTCTGCCCGCCATCTGTGGTTGCCCGCTGCCACGTATCGACAATCCAGAGAACGCGCGCGCCCTCGGGAATGTGAGGGCAGATAGTTTGAATGAGTGAATCAACGTCATAGTTGCCATGGGCCAAGAGGTTTGGCACATCGGAAACGAACGTGAATCGCGCAGGCGTCTTTCCGCCGTTGTGGCGTTGGCACCAAGCTTGAATATGTGCTGCCGTGTTCTCGGCATCCTCGCCGCAGAGATAGACCACGTGCCAGCCGGGCATGACCCGCTCGCCGCACCAATCCATATCAGATGCAACCCTAAGCGCCATGTCGGAGATAAGCACCGTCTTGCCGTGGCCTCGGGTAGCAAGCGCGGCCGTCACTCCCTTCGACAAGAGGTATCCCGGAATGATCGGCACGGGCGGCTTGATCGAAGCGATTGCGTCTCCCCGATAGATCAGTGAAGGCCACCGATTCCCTGCGGGCGAATCGTCATTTGCGACCGGCTGAGAACCAGTGCCGCCGACAACCTGAAGACCGCGAGCTTTCGCAAGTCGCTCAATAGCCGGTTGCTTAGAAACCCGCACAGCCGCCAGCTCTTCCTCGGGATAGGCGAGCGTAGGACCATTATAGCCATTGCGGCGGGCTTCTTCGACTAGACTGCCAAGGCCCCTTCGCTGCCCGCTGTAGTCGTCGCTAAAACTCTCCATAGCGCGTTCGGTCATATCGAAGCCCTTGTAGTAACCGCCCGGATCGTGATCAGCGGAAAGCTCACCCGCGCTCCATTGATCGGCCAGCGCCAAGCGCTCGAAGTCTTTAACCTCTACGCCGTTGATATCGACAAGAGGCGCTTCGTTGATAACGGCAAGCCAACCAATCCAGGCGTTGCGATCACCACCGCAAGCCGGGTCTACGTGCGCCAGCATATCGCGGAGCATTTCAGGTGTAATCGGAACCTGCTCGCGGGCATGATCGATCTTACGAGAGCGGTGGTATGTGTGCCCCGTAAGCCTAAAGTCTTCGGCTCCCAGCTCTTTCAGCTTGCCCTTTACTACACTCGCTGCCCGCCTCAGCTCTTCAGGCGTAACCTTGGGCAGCTCTTCCAGCCTCGACTCTAGGGGGCTGGACAAAGGCCAGTTAAAAGGTTGACCGGTGCCGGGATGAATGCCGAAGGCTGCAATCTGACCGCCTTGCCCCATAAACTCGACCAAACTTCGCTTGCGCTCGCTGTCCTCTGGGGGACCACCTTGGATGCTGCCAGCAATGGTGATCTTGCGCAGCGGATTTGGATTCCAGTAGAGAAGCTGGACCCCCTTCGCGCCAATCCGCTTGAAGTCAGTCAAGCCAAGAACCGCTTGAACAGCGTCGGCCATGGCTTCGACCTGCTCAGGCTCCCATAAGTCGATATCGACCACCGCTAACTCACCCGTGCGAAGACCAGTGCCGGAAGCCTGGGAACCAAACTCAGCCTCCCAACTTGCTAACAGCTCAGTCGTGATTTCAGTGCGCTGCCAGTTACGGCCTACACAGGGACTCTTGCCCTTGATTAGAAGCGGCTCGAATCCGTTCTCTAAGAGTAGGCGGCGACCTTCGGGAGAATTACCGTCAGGTGTCGGCTTATCCCTGGCGGTGCTAAGTGCATTCTTCGTCATCACGCCCACCTCGCTCAGAAATCGCCGGATTCGAAAATTCGGATGGACGGTTTGTGCCCCGCCAGCGCAGCAGCCTCTCGCACCCGCCTCGCCTTCCTGATCGCACAGATCGCGTGGCCCCGCGCTACATCCGCCGCACGGGCGAGCCGCAAGCGGTGCCGAGTGATAATTTTCCGCCGGGCAACCTCGATTTCTCGCTTTGTCGCGCCACGGTTCGCCATAAATTCAAGCACCGGCCCGAGGCGGTATCGGTATCGTTTCTGTGGAGGCCGGTTGCCACTAGACGGGATTGTTTCGTAACGCGGCGCATTGCCCTTCTGCCGCCAAAGACTCAACGCCTGCGGTGTCACAGCCAGCACTTCGCAAACGTCCAGCAGTTCCAATTCCAAATCGTCGCGTTCCATTTCGCTCGCTCCTAGACGCACGCGGATTCCTCGCGGGGTGCGCCATCATAGTTTTCAGATTTTGTGGAAGTGCGCCCGGAGCGGCTTTACGCGCCTAAGAGGGGCAAAAGGCATAATCCAGCTTTGAAGATCAAAGTATACCGGATTCTCCGTCGCTTGTCAAGTTTTCGCTTTTATATCAGTAGTTTAGCCGCCGCCATAGTCAAGGCCGACTCAGGGAATCCAACGAGTTATCCCCGTATTTCTCGCAATCCTGCATGGCTCTAGGGCACAGATTCACGACCTTGCATGGTAGTCTTTCGCTACATCAATCAAGAGGTATAGCGTGCCCGACGTAATGCACTTTTACATGGATGACAGCGGAACCAGGCATCCCGACCACAAGCCGGGGCGAGTGCCTAGGCACGGCCACGATTGGTTTGGTTTAGGCGGAGTGTTGATTAAACAGGAAGACGAAGACGCGGCGCGGGCAGCATACGATGAACTATGTAGCTGCTGGAAAATCTCCGCCCCTCTCCGCTCCGCCGATATCCGTAGCAAAGCTGGCCCTTTCGCATGGCTTGGGAAGCTGGAAACTGCGGAACTCGAACGATTCTATGAAGAACTCTACCAACTCCTAGCCACCATTCCGGTTACCGGCCATGGATGCGTGATCGATAGACCTGGCTACAATGCTCGATATCGAGAGAAGTACGGGCGTGAGCGCTGGAGTCTCTGTAAGACGGCTTTCTCTGTTTCTGTCGAAAGAGCTGCCAAGCTAGCTCGCGGCCAAGGTTACAAGCTGAAGGTTTTTGTCGAGCGTGGAGACCCAAAAGCCGACAAGCACGCTAAGCAGTATTATGACAGCTTACGCAAGACAGGGACGCCCTTTGACCCGAAGACCTCGGGCAAGTACGCTCCTCTAACGGCAGCGGAGCTTGCCGACACCCTTTATGAGTTTCGCACCAAGTTCAAAAGCTCGCCGCTCATGCAGATTGCGGACCTCTATCTATGGCCTATCTGCATCGGCGGCTATGACCAGGCCAACCGGACTTACGCGCGACTCAAAAAAGACGGCAAGCTCATAGACTGCCTGCTCGACGCGGAACAAATTCCGGCGGGCGGGATCAAGTATAGCTGTTGGGAATTGGTGGGCCTGAAATAGCTGAAGCCCGGTCGAAACCGGGCTCCAGAGCAGCCACCATACGGTGACCTCGTAGGCTAGGCCTGTCCTAAAGCTAGGACATTTGGTCCTACCGTTCAATCAATTTCATACACCAGTGGTGTACGCCGCTACCCCGCTGTACTAGATTTTCTGTACTAGCCGCTGTACTAGAATGTCAGGGAATTTCAGAATTCACTTTTAAAATCAAATAGTTACAAGATTGGTTGGGGCGGCAGGATTCGAACCTGCGCATGACGGGATCAAAACCCGTTGCCTTACCGCTTGGCTACGCCCCAGAGGCCGTGTCGCGAGCAGGCCGGAACCTAGCGGGATTTGGCAGCGGCGACAAGTCGCCGCGAAGCTCGATTTGTGACCGGAAGGTCAGCTTTCCGCCGGGGCTTTGGCGCCGATTTCGTCGAGCCGGCGTTGCAGGCTGAGCTTGTCGAGCGAGGCGATCGGCAGACTGACGAAGATCTCCAGGCGGCGCTGGATCTGGCCGAAGACCTCGGCGAAAAAGACCCCGGTTTCCGCCGGGGTCCCTTCGAAGGCTGCCGGATCGGGGAATCCCCAGTGCGCCGTCATCGGCTGTCCCGGCCAGATCGGGCAGACCTCGCCGGCGGCGTTGTCGCAGACGGTGAAGACGAAATCCAGCTTCGGCGCGTCCGCGGCGGCGAAGACGTCCCAGGATTTCGAGCGCAGGGCCGCGGTATCGAAGTTGAAGCGTTTCAGCAGTTGCAGCGTGTAGGGGTTGATCTCGCCCGCCGGATGGCTGCCGGCGCTGTAAGCCTGGAATCGGCCATTACCGAGCCGGTTCAGCACGCACTCCGCCATGACGCTGCGCGCCGAGTTCCCGGTGCACAGAAACAGCACGTTATAGGTCTTCTCCGCCATCGGTTTATCCTCCCCGCTGCCGCCGCGCTTTCGGCGCTAGCTTCCTCGCATGACGGAACCTAGCGCCGAAGGGTTACAGCCGTGTGTCAGCAGCAGGCCTCGCCTGCCAGGCGGCGCTGCGCGTCCTGCAGTTCGCTGGAGAGCGTGTCCTGACCATAGTCCTCGGCAAGGCCATGGGTCAGGAAGGTTTCCCAGGGCACGCCATCGGGATCGATCACCCAGTGTTTGTTCGAGCGGGCGTAGCAGCAGGTAACCTCGCCGCTGTCGAGCAGGCTGAGATCGGCCTTTTGCAGCCGGTCCTTGGCCTCGGCGAGCTCGTCCTCGCTTTCCACCTGGATGCCCAGATGGTCGATGCCGCCCTGTTTGCCGCGCCCGGTGATCGAGAAGTTGACCCTGGGGTCGTCGAGCATCCACTTGGCGTAGTCGTCGCGGGTCACCGAGGGCTGTATGCCGAACAGCGCGGTGTAGAAACGGATCGAGGCGTCGAGGTCCTCGACCTGAGCACCGACATGCAAGCGTTTCATTGGGCTTTCTCCTTGGTTTTGGCGATTCTGCCCAGAGGCCGGCAGACTTCGCTGCGGCCCTGGCAGCAGTCTTCCATCAGGAAGTCGAGCAAGCCGGTCATGACCGGAAAGTCCGGGGCATAGAAGATCCGCCGTCCCTCGCGGCGCGAGAGAACCAACCCGGCCCGCTCGAGCTCCTTGAGGTGGAAGGACAGAGTCGCCGGAGCAAGGCCCAGCGTGGCGGCGATGCCGCCGGCAGGCTCGCCCAGCGGCCCGGCCCGAACCAGCAGGCGGTAGATCTTCAGCCGCGTCTCCTGCGCGAGAGCGCCGAGGGCGGCAATGGCTTTATTCTCTTCCATATTTCTATAATTATGGAATTATCGAAGTGTTGTCAAGTCCGCAGTTTAGTGAGGGCTTCCTCGAAGACGGCGAGGAAGCGCGGTCCGATCTTCTCGATATCGAAATGCGCGTCCTTGTAGGCGCGCGCGGCAGCGCCCATTCTCACCAGGGCCTCCCTGTCGCCCCGAAGCTTGCGCGCGGCGGCGAGGAATCCTTCCGTATCGCCGGGCGCTAGATTCACCCCCGCCCCGCTCTCGGCGAGCAGCCGCGCGGCGAGGTTGTCCGGCGGCATGACGCTCAGCACCGGGCGTTCGGCGGCCAGACAGCTCAGCGTCTTGGAGGGCACCGAGAGCCGCCCGGCGAAGGGCTCCAGCAGAACGAGCTGCAGATCGCCCGTGGCCAGGACATCGGATAGAACCTCGAAAGGCTGGAAGTCGAACAGCAGCAGGTTGTCGAGCTTCCGCCGCGTCTTCTCCTGTTCCAGCCAGCGCCGCCCGGCGCCCTGGGAGATCACCGCCACGCGGACCTCAGGATCGTCGCGAAAAGCCTCGGCCAGGGCGCTCAACAGGCCCGGGTCGTGCTTCATTCCCAAGGTGCCGGAATAGAGGAAGACGAACTTGTCGGCGAGGCCCTGTGCCCGCGCCCAGGGATTGTCCTTGGGACGGGCGTCGATCTCTCCGGCCGGGGCCCAGTTCTCGATCACCGCCAGGCGCCCCAGGATCACCCCCTCCCCGGCCAGAATCTCGCGAAAGTCGGCGGAGATCGCCACTGCGGCGTCCGAACGCTTCAGGGTGGAGAACTCGATCCGCCGCAGCAGCGCGAGCGGTAGGGCTGCGAAGCGGCCCAGTCCGCCATGCTGAGCCAGGCGATGCGCCAGGGCCAGGCAGTAGATGTCCTGCAGCCAGTAGATATAGGCGGCCCCGGCCCGCGCCGCGGCGGCGCGGGCGCGGAAATGCACCAGCGGCGAGCCGTTGGCCGAGAGCACGACCTCGGGCCGCAGCGCCGCGATGGCTTCGGCCAGCAAACCGCCGTAGGCCCACTCGTCGCGGGCCCTCTGCAGCAGGCTGGTCTTGTCGATCGCCCGGCCGAGCGAGATCGCTTCGACGGAGAAGCTTGCCGGATCGCCCGGACGCCGATCCAGCGCCCCGTGGGGGGTTTCGAAATCCGCCGAATAGAGATGCCGGACCTCGTGGCCCTGCCTGGCCAGCCAGCGGCTGAGCTGCACCTGGAAGGGATGGCCGGAGAAGTCGTGCACCAGGATGCGCATCGGCGCGAAGCCCGGCTACCGGCTAGCGTCGTTGCGCATCACCTGCTGCTCGATCCAGGCGTAGGTCTTCTCCAGGCCGGCGCGCAGGCTGGCCGAGGGCGCCCAGCCCAGTTCCTCGCGGATCAGGGCGTTGTCGGAGTTGCGCCCGCGCACCCCCTGCGGCCCCTCGATGTGGCGCTTCTCCAGGGTCTTGCCGGCGATGTCGCCGACCAGATCGACCAGCCGGTCGATGCTGACCATCTCCTCGGAGCCGATGTTGTAGGGCCCGGTCCGGGCCGAGCGGGCAAGGCGCAGCGTGCCTTCCAGGCACTCGTCGACGTAGAGAAAGGAGCGGGTCTGCTTGCCGTCGCCCCAGATCTCGATCTCGCCGCCGTCTCTGGCCTGGGCGACCTTGCGGCAGATCGCCGCCGGCGCCTTCTCGCGGCCGTCGTTCCAGGCGCCCTCGGGGCCGAAGATGTTGTGATAGCGGGCGATCCGCGCCTCGATGCCGTGGTTGCGGCCGTAGGCGAGATAGAGCCGCTCGCTGAACAGCTTCTCCCAGCCGTACTCGCTGTCCGGCGCCGCCGGGTAGGCGCTGTCCTCGCTGCACTTCGGGTTGTCGGGATCGAGCTGGTTGTACTCCGGATACATGCAGGCCGAGGAGGAATAGAAGATCCGCTTGACGTTGCGCTTGCGGCAGGCCTCGACGACGTTGAGGTTGATGGTCGCCGAATTGTGCATCACGTTGGCGTCGTTCTCGCCGGTGAAGATATAGCCGGCGCCGCCCATGTCGGCGGCGAGCTGATAGACCTCGTCGAAACGGCGGTCCACCACCTCGCGCACGAAGGCCTGGTCGCGCAGGTCGCCGACCGCGAAGTCGTCCGCGGCGGTTTCCGAAAACTGCGGCAGCTTGAGATCGACGCCACGCACCCAAGTGCCGTCGGCCTTCAGCCGCTTGACCAAGTGGCTGCCGATGAAGCCGCCCGCGCCGCAGACCAGAATGTTCTTCATTGCCACCCCCGCTCGCGGCGCGAATTAGTCCGCCCCATGATCGCCGGGATCATATGGTTTGACGCCCGATCTATGAAGGTTTTTCTGGCGCCTGCAGCGCCGCCGGCTGAACCCACCAGCCCGGCCGCGCGGCGGAGAGGGCGGCGGCGGCGGCCTCCGCCCCGGCCAGCCCTGCGAAGATCCCGAAGCAGGTGGCGCCGCTGCCCGACATCCGGGCGAGACGGCAGCCGGGGCTGTTTTCGATCGCCTTCAGCACCGCCCCGATTTCCGGCCGCAGTCGAATGGCGGCGACCTCCAGGTCATTGGCGGCGGCGCGCAGATAGGCCAGCAAGGCCTCGAGATCGGAGAAGCGCGCGGGAAAGTCCGGCGCAGGTCCAGGCGGCCCCTCGAAGGCGGCGAAGACCTCGCCGGTCGGCAGTGCGATGCCGGGATTGACAAGCAGCAACGCGAAATCCGGCAGCGCGACCGCCTCCACGCGCTCGCCGATCCCGCGCAGCCGCGCCGGACGGCCAAACAGGCAGACCGGCAGATCGGCGCCGAGGCGGACGGCATCGTCGTCGGGCAGCGGCAGCTTCCAGAGCGCCGCCAGCAGCCGCAGTGCCGCGGCGGCATCGCTGGAGCCGCCGCCGAGCCCCGCCGCCACCGGCAGGTTCTTGGTCAGAGTTATTCTGGCGCCGCGCCGCACCCTGAACAGCCGCGCCGCACGCAGCACCAGATTGTCGCTCTCTCCCTCCAGCGCTTCGGCAAAGGGACCCTCCACCACGAGGCTCAGTTCCTCCGCCTCTTCGAGGCTCACCAGGTCCGCCACCGTGGCGAAGACCACCAGGGAGTCGAGCTCGTGGCGGCCGTCGGCCCGGCGGCCGGTCACCTTGAGGCTGAGATTCACCTTGGCCGGAGCGGCCAGGCCGAGCCGCATCATCGCCCGCTCCCTCTCTCGAAGCTACGCCGAGCGGCAGGCTAGATGTCGTTGCCCTCGGTCTCCGGCTTGCCGGAAAGCGCCGGCGTCTCGTTCTCGGTCTTGGGGATGTAGTCGTACTCCTCCGGCGGCGGCATGCCCTCGGAGAGTTTCTTCTCGATCTTGGGGACCAGGTCGGCTTCCGGCTCCAGGCTGAGCGCGCGTTGCCACTGTACCCGCGCCTCGCGCGTGCGCCCGGTGCGCCAGTAGGCGTCGCCGAGATGATCGTTGATCGTCGGGTCCTGGGGCTGCAATTCGACCGCCCGCTCCAGCCGCTCGACGGCGGGCTGGTACTTGCCGAGCCGGTAGTAGACCCAGCCCAGGCTGTCGACGATGTAGCCGTCGTCCGGGCGCAGCTCGACCGCGCGCACCAGCATCTCCTGCGCCCGCTCCAGGTTGCTGTGCTGCTCGACCCAGGAATAGGCGAGGTAGTTCATCACATAGGGGTCCTCGGGCCGCAGCTCCAACGCGCGCAGGAAGTCGGCCTCGGCCTTCTGCCAGGCGTCGCTGCGCTCATAGGCGATGCCGCGGAAGTAGAACAGCGACCAGTGGTATCCCTGAGGTTCCTCGACCCTGCGCACGGCTTCGTCATAGGCCTCGGCCGCTTCGGCGAAGCGCTCGCTCTCGCGCTGCAGGTTGCCGATCCGGAAATAGGGTTCGAAACGCTCCGGCTGCTCCGCCGCAAGGCGCTCCAGCTCGGCGATGGCCGCCTCGGTCTGACCGAGTTCGTCCAGCTCGTCGGCGATGCGCAGCCCGACGTTCCAGAGGAAGGCGGAGTCCTGGCCGACGCTGCGATAAGCCTCGATGGCGGCCTCGTGCCGCTGCAGGCCCTGCAGCGTCTCTCCGACCAGGATGACCGCTTCGTTGAAATTCGGCCGCAGGTCCAGTGCCAGGCGGGCATGGACCAGCGCCATGTCGCGGGCCCCCTCCTGGGACAGCAGGGTGCCGACGTCGAAATAGACCTCGGCCATGCCCTCGGCGGAGGTCGCGATGATCGGATCGGGGACCTCGCCGGACTCGGCGCGCAAGATCAGATCGCTCGCCACCTCGACGCCGGGACGGCTCTCCAGGAACCCGCGATAGAGATCCAGCGCCTTCTCCCGCTCGCCCTGACGCTCGAAGAAATTCCCCGCCAGCAGGATCAGCCTGAAGGTCGGATTCTGCGCCGTCTCCAGCGCCGCGTCATAGGCGGCGCCGGCCTGTTCCGCCGCGCCGGCGACGTCGTACATCAGCGCCTTGTGGATAGGCACCACGCCCTGCAGCGAAGGATTCTCCTCCAGCGGCCGCAGGCGCTCCGCCAGGGCGTCGAGGCTGTCGTCGTCGACGGCGATCCAGCCGCGCGCCAGCGGCGCCAGCAGGCTGGCGGCGCCTCGCTGCGGCAAGGCCGCAAGCTGTGCGTCGGCTTCTTCCAGCTCGCCGCGCTCGAAAGCCTGAACCGACATCACCAGGGAGGCGATCAGATGCTGCGGCACGATCTCGAGCACCGTCGGCGCCAGTTCCTTGGCGATATCCAGGCGGCCGTCGGCCGCCAGCATGACGAAGGCGTTGACCGCAAGCTCCGGACTGCCGGGATTCTCCTCCAGGGCAGCGAGCAGGAAATCCGAGGCACGCCCGAAGTTCTGGTGGTTCCCAGCGATCACGCCGGCCAGATAGTTGCCGTAGGGGGAGCCCTCGGCCCGCGTCTCCGCCGGCGCCGCGATCCCGCAAAGGACCCCGCCGGCGAGCGCCAAGCCCAGGGCGCGCCTGCGCAGTCTAGAATTCATGCCGTAGCGTGCGATGCCGTGCCTCCATCGAAAACGAAACCTGCCGTCCCCCGGGCGCAGCTCAGTTTAGCCGCGTCCTTGCCCTCTGTCGCCCCGTCTCTCGAGCTTGCCACAGGTCCCTCACATGTTGGGATAGTTCGGCCCGCCGCCACCCTCCGGCGTCACCCAGACGATGTTCTGCTTGGGATCCTTGATGTCGCAGGTCTTGCAGTGCACGCAGTTGGCGGCGTTGATCTGCAGCCGGGGATTGGACCCGTCGTCGTCGCGGACGATCTCGTAGACCCCGGCCGGGCAGTAGCGCTGCTCCGGCGCGTCAAATTCCGGCAGGTTATATTCGACGGGCACGGAAGGGTCCTTCAGGGTGAGGTGAACCGGCTGGTCCTCCTCGTGATTGGTGTTGGAGATGAAGACCGAGGACAGCCGGTCGAAGGTGATCTCGCCGTCCGGTTTCGGGTAGTCGATCTTCGGCATCTTGTCGGCCGGTTTCAGGGTCTCGTGGTCGGCGTGCTGATGACGCAGGGTCCAGGGCAGCTTGCCGCCGAACAGCTTGAGGTCGAGGCCGCCGTAGGCCATGCCGAGCTTCATGCCCCAGCGCGCCGCCGCCGGGCGCAGGTTGCGTGCCTTGTGCAGCTCCTCGTGCACCCAGGATTTCTCGAACTTCTCGGGATAACCCTCGAGCAGGCCATAGCCCGCGTCGCCGCCGGTCAGCTTCTCGAAGGCGGTCTCGGCGGCCAGCATGCCGGTCTTCATCGCGGTATGGCTGCCCTTGATCTTCGGCACGTTGAGGAAGCCGGCGGTGCAGCCGATCAGCGCGCCGCCGGGGAAGATCAGCTTGGGGATCGACTGCAGCCCGCCCTCGTTGAGCGCCCGCGCGCCGTAGGAGATCCGCTTGCCGCCTTCGAGCATCGGCTTGATCGCCGGATGGGTCTTGAAGCGCTGGAATTCGTGATAGGGCGAGAGATGCGGGTTCTGGTAGTCGAGCCCGACGACGTAGCCGACATAGGCCTGGTTGTTCTCCAGGTGATAGATGAAGGAGCCGCCCCAGGTCTTGTCGTCCATCGGCCAGCCAGCGCTGTGCAGCACCAGGCCTTCCTTGTGCTTGGCCGGGTCGAGCTCCCAGAGCTCCTTCAATCCGATGCCGTAGGTCTGGGGATCGGCGCCGTCGCGCAGGCCAAACTTCTTCTCCAGACCCAGGGTCAGGCTGCCACGGCAGCCCTCGGCGAAGAAGGTGTACTTGGCGCGCAGCTCCATGCCGGGCTCATAGCACTCCTTCTTCTCGCCGTCCTTGCCGATGCCGAGATCGCCGGTGGCGACGCCGGCCACCGCGCCCTCCTCGGTGTAGAGCACCTCGGCGGCGGCGAAGCCGGGGTAGATCTCGGCGCCCTGCGCCTCGGCCTGCTCAGCCAGCCAGCGGCAGAGGTTGCCCAGGGAGACGATGTAGTTGCCGTGGTTCTTGGTCTGCGGCGGCAACGCCCAGATCGGGATCGAGGTGCTGCCGGTCTCGCTCAGCAGCAGGAACTTCTCCTCGCCGACGGGTACGTTGAGCGGCGCGCCCTTGTCCTTCCAGTCGGGGATCAGCTCGTTCAGCGCCCGCGGCTCCAGCACCGCGCCGGAAAGAATATGAGCGCCGACCTCGGAACCCTTCTCCAGCACGCAGACGGAGATTTCCTTGCCCGTCTCGGCGCTGAGCTGACGCAGCTTGATCGCGGCGGCCAGGCCGGAGGGGCCGGCGCCGACGATCACCACGTCGTAGTCCATGTGTTCGCGTTCCATCGTCTCTCCCTCTGGGTAGGGCCCGTTCAATCCGGCGCGCCTTGCTGTCCCCAGGGATATAACGAATACGGCCCGCGCTTTCCAATCCTGCGGTGCGGCCGGGTTTGTCCGGTCTGCGACGAATCGACGATTTTCCACAGCCGCGCTGCTAGGCTCGCCGGCGCCTCCCGCGCTAGACTGACGGCATGTCGGAGGAACGCAGAGAGCTGCTAGCCGCGCTGCAGTGGCAGATCGAGGCCGGCGCGGACGAGGCGATCGAGGAGGAGGCGGTCGACCGCTTCGCCAGCGCCGCCCTGGCCGCCGCGGCGGGCGCGCCCGCGCCCGCTGGCAGCCCGCCCGACCGCCCGCTTTCCCCACCCCCCACCGCCCGCCCGGCGCCCGCGCGCGCCAGGAACGAACCGCCGCCGAGCTGGCAGCCGACGCCCGAGCTGGCGGCCCGCGAGCTGCAGCAGAGCGGCAACGCCGCCGTGGAGTCCGCCCGCGCGCTGGCCCAGGCGGCCAAGACCGTGGAGGAGTTGCGGGCGGCGCTGGAGCGCTTCGAGGGCTGCGCCCTCAAGGACACCGCGACCAAGCTGGTCTTCGCCGACGGCAATCCCGAGGCCAAGCTGATGATCCTCGGCGAGGCCCCCGGCGCCAACGAGGACCGCCAGGGCCTGCCCTTCGTCGGCGACGCCGGGCAGCTACTCGACCAGATGCTGGCCGGGGTCGGTCTCGACCGCGACAAGATCTACATCTCCAACGTGCTGTTCTGGCGGCCGCCGGGCAACCGCACCCCGGCGCCGCAGGAGATCGCCGCCTGCCTGCCCTTCGTCGAGCGGCACATCGAACTGATCGCGCCGCGCTATCTGATGCTGGCCGGCAACGTCTCGACCAAGACCCTGCTCAGCGAAACCCGGGGCATCACCAAGCTGCGCGGCCAGTGGTTCGCCTATCAGCACGCCGCCCTGGCCAATCCGATTCCCGCCCAGGCGGTGCTGCACCCCGCCTACCTGCTGCGCCAGCCGGCGCAGAAGCGCCTCGCCTGGCGCGACATGCTCAACTTCGCCGAGGTTGCCGAGAGCGGCGCCGACCCGCTGCACGGCTCGTAAAGCAGCCGAGTCGAATGGCTTTCCCTGCCGCTGGGCCTGGGCTAACATCCGCGCCGGTGTAACTTGGCTGCCGTGGGGGCACCGTGGGGGGACTGCAGATCCGCAAGGCGCGGCGGGGCGCCATGGCGTTGTTTTTCGCCGCTTTTATGGCGCTGCCGGTTTCGGCCTGGGCGGAGGAGACCGCCGCCCTGCCGGGGACTGCGCTGCTGTCGCCGGACGGCAGCCCGCAGGTGCTGTCCGCCGAGGACGCCGCGCTCTATGGAGAGATCTTCGCGCTGCAGAAGGCCGGCCGCTGGGCCGAGGCCGATGCCCGCATCGCCCGGCTGAAGGACGCGCGCCTGCTGGGCTACCTGCTGTTCCAGCGCTACATGCATCCGACCGCCTACCGCTCCAGCTACGCCGAGCTGCGCGACTGGCTGCGCGACTACGCCGAGCTGCCCGAGGCCGAGCGCATCCACGCCCTGGCGCTGCGGCGCCAGCCGTCCGGCGCGGCCGCGCCGCGTGCCCCGGAAGGCTCCGCGGACAGCATCCGCGGCGCAGCCTACGACTATTACAGTTACGTCTCGCCGCGCCGGCGCAGCGCCGCCGAGGCGCGGCAGGTCGCAGAGATCAAGCGGCAGATCCGCCGCAACGTGCTGAGCACCTATCTCTCCAAGACCGAGGAGCAGCTCGCCAGCCCGGCCTGGACCCGGCTGCTCGACCCCGTCGAGATCGACGAGGGCTACGCCCGGGTCGCCGCCGCCTGGCTGTATTACGGCGAGGCGGAGCAGGCCTTCGCTCTGGCCGCCCGCGCGGCGCAGCGCTCCGGCCAGGACTACCCGCTGGCGCACTGGACCGCCGGGCTCGCTGCCTGGTCGCTCCAACGCTACAGCGAAGCGGCGGCGCACTTCGAGGCGGCGGCCCGCTCGCGCCTGCTGTCCGGCTGGAACGTTTCCTCCTCCGCCTACTGGGCGGCGCGCGCGCATCTGCGCCTGCGCCAGCCCGAGCAGATGAGCCGCTGGCTGAACGTCGCCGCGCAGTATCCGCGCAGCTTCTACGGCCTGCTGGCGCGCCGTGCCCTGGGCATCCCGACAGGCTTCAGTTTTACCCGGCACGAGCTGGCGGAAGAGCATGTCGACGCCCTGGAGGCGACGGCCCGCGGCGGCCGGGCGCTCGCCCTGCTGCAGCTCGGCCGCGAAGAACTGGCCGAGCAGGAGCTGCTCGGGCTGGCCGGCTGGCAGGAGCCCCGCACCACCGACGCCCTGCTGGCGCTGACCAGCCAGGCCGGCTTGCCGGCGCTTTCGCTGAAGCTCGCCAATCATCTCAGCCAAGGGGGACGCTTCGGCGCGGATACGCTCGACGCCGCCTTCTATCCCCTGCCGCCCTGGCAGCCCTCCGGCGGCTATGCCGTGGACCGGGCGCTGATCTATGCCTTCGTGCGCCAGGAATCCGCGTTCGATCCGCGGGCGACCAGCGGCGCCGGCGCGCGCGGGTTGATGCAGCTGATGCCGGCCACCGCCAGCTACGTCGCCGGGGATGCCTCGCTGCGCCAGGCCGGCGGCCGCGACCGCCTCTACGACCCGAGCTTCAACCTTGCCCTTGGCCAGCGCTACCTGGCGGAGCTGCTGACCTATCCCAGCGTCGGCGGCGACCTCTTCCGCCTCGCCGCCGCCTACAACGGCGGACCGGGCAATCTCGAGAAATGGGATGCGCATGTCGGCGCCGGCGACGACCCGCTGCTGTTCATCGAAAAGCTGCCGTCGCGCGAAACGCGCCTTTTCATCGAGCGGGTGCTTGCCAATCTATGGATATACCGGGCCCGTCTCGGCCAGGACTCGCCGTCGCTGACGGACCTGGCGGCGGGCGACTAGCCGCGCTACCACGCGCTGGATTGAGCAGTTCAACCACCCGCCAGAGGCACGATGTCCAAGATCGACGAGTCCCTGCCCTTCCTCTCCGTCAACGTCGCGGTGCTGACCGTCTCCGACAGCCGAACCAAGGCCGACGACAAGTCCGGCAAGCTGCTGCAGGAGATGATCGAACGCGACGGCCACAAGGTCGTGACCAGGGAAATCCGCAAGGACGAAGCCTCGGAGATCGAGGCCTTCCTGCGCGCCTGCATCGCCGACGAAAAGGTGGACTGCGTTATCTCCACCGGCGGCACCGGTGTGACCGGCCGCGACGTCACGCCCGAGGCCTTCGCCCGGGTGATGGACAAGGAGATCGAGGGCTTCGGCGAGCTGTTCCGCTGGCTGAGCTACCAGACCATCGGCACCTCGACGATCCAGAGCCGGGCGATCGGCGGCGTCGCCGGCGGCACCTACCTCTTCGCCCTGCCGGGCTCGCCCGGCGCCTGCAAGGACGGCTGGAACGGCATCCTCAAGGCCCAGCTCGACAGCCGCCACAGGCCCTGCAATCTGGTCGAGCTGATGCCCCGCTTGCAGGAGCACCTGAAAAGCTAGAGGTCGGCGGCGGTATCGACGTCGGCCAGTTCCTCGAGCAGCGCCACCCTGGCGCCCTGGGCCTCGAGATTGGCCAGGGTGTCGGCGCGGGCGTGCTGCGTGGACCAGCGCACCCCGGCGAAAGGCAGGCGCAGCACAGGACTCCGCTTCGCCCCGATCAGCCAGTAGCCGCCGTCGGGCGAGGGACCGAGCGCCCAGTCGTGCTTGCCCAAAGCGGCAAAGGCCCGGGCGACCTGCGCCCGCCCGATACCCGGCACGTCGGAGCCGACGATGACCGCCGGCCCTGGCGGCAGGGCCTGAAAAATCCGCCCCATCCGCATGCCCAGATCGCCGCCGCCCTGGGGCAGCAGCGGAATCTCCCAGCCCGGTACGCCCCGGGTTGCGGCCCGGTCCGGCGTCACCGCCACCAGGGTCCGCCAGCGCGGATCCGGCGCCAGGCGGCGCAGCAGAGCGTCCACATTCAGCCGGGCAAAGCGCCAGGCGGCGAGATCGCCAATCTCCGCGGCGAGGCGGCGCTTGCCCTGCCCCAGTTGCGGCGCCCGCGCCATCACCACCAGCCAGCGGTTCATCCGTACAACCGCGCCAGCCAGCGCGGCGGAATGCCGAGCAGATACAGCCCGAGCAGGGCGAGATTGCGGAGCGGCCGCAGCCACCAGCCGCCGGCGCGATAGCGCGCCGCCGAGGTTCGCGCGTCCACCGGCAGCTCGACCAGGCGCCGCTTGCCGATGCGGCGCACCAGATCGACGTCCTCCATCAAGGGCAGCGGCCGGTAGCCGCCGAGTTCGTCGTAGAAGGCGCGGGAGATCAGCAGGCCCTGGTCGCCATAGGGCAGGCCGAAGCTGCGCGCCCGCCAGCGGCCCAGCCGCTCGACCCGGCGGGCCTGGGGCGCAGGCTCGTCCAGGACGAAGCGGAAGACGGCGGCGCGGCGGGCGTTGGCCGGATCGGCCATGAAGGTCTCGGCGGCTGTGCGCCAGACTTGGTCCAGGCGGGTGTCGGCATGGAGAAACAGCAGCCACTCGCCTTGCGCTTTCGCCGCCCCGGCGCGCAGTTGCAGTCCGCGACCTTTCGGCGCCAGCACCACCTCGGCGCCGGCTTGCCGCGCCACGGCGGCGGTCTGGTCCTTCGAGCCGCCATCGGCGACGACGATCTTGCCGCCCTCCGCGATTACGCCGGTCAGCGGCGCCAGGGCGGCAGGAAGGCGCCGGCCCTCGCGGTAGGCGGGAATGACGATGCTGAGACTCGGCGGCATGGCGCTCTTCGCCCGGTGGCACGGATGGTCGCTGCCATGCTACGTGCTTTGATCAGGATGCTGAACCTCGACGATCTGCATAGCGCGCTGAAGCAAACGCCTGGCTACGAGGGCTTGGCGCGCGACGCGCTGCGGCCGCTGAAGGCCCAGGGACTGGCCCATGACCACGTGACGCTGGGTACCAGCGGCGTGCTGGCGCGGGTGCCGAAGCAGAGTCAGTTCGGCTACGCCGCCGCCGACAACCTGGCCTATCAGGCCGCCTGCTTCGCGCGGGTCAGCCGCTCCGGCCACGGACCGAAGCTGCATGGCATCCTGCAACCTTCCGAGCGCCTGCCCATGGGGGCGCTGCTGGTTGAGTTCATCGACGGACGGCCGCCGCGTCTGCCCGAAGACCTGCCGGCCTTGGCCGCGGCCATGGCGGCGGTGCACTCCCTGCCGCTGCCGCCGGAGCACGCGCGCCCGCCGCTGGAAAACCACGCCGACCCGATCGCCGGGGCTCTGGCCGAAATCGAACGCCAGGCGGTCTTCATTCCCGAAGCCGGACTGGAGCCGGACGCGCGGCAGGAGATCGAGCGGGAGCTGGCCTGGGCGCGGGGCTTTGCGGCGCGCCTGGAAGGCGAACAGCCGCTAACCCTGGTGCTGACCGACACCCATCCTGGCAACTTCCTGATCCGCCCGGACGGGACCGCCGCGATCGTCGATCTGGAGAAGGCGCTCTACGGCTCGCCGGGCACCGATCTGGCGCACCACACGGTCTATTCCTCGACCACCTGGGACACCGAGGTCCACGCCGAGCTGACGAGGGAGGAGGTCGCCGCCTTCTATCGCGGCTATCTGGAAAAGGCCGATCCGGCCCTGGCCAGGGCGCTGCGCCCCTGGCTGGTCCCGATGCGGCGGATCACCTGGCTGCGGGCGATCACCTGGTGCGTCAAGTGGTCGGTGGCGCACCGCAGAGCGAAGCTCGAGGCCAAGCAGGCCGCCGCAAGCACCGAGGACTGGTCGGCGGAGAACACCGACCCGGCGCTGATCGCCCATGTCGCCGACCGGGTCGCCACCTACCTGTCGCCCAAGATCCTGCGGCGGATGACCGGGGAGTGGCGGGAAGAGCCGACCCTGGAGTCCCTGATCGGCTGAATGTTCTTGTTATGTTCCGATCATCGTTCTAGCCTGGGCCCATGGCAAAGAACGCGATCACACGACTGTCTGCCACGGAGCAGGCGCCACCCAAGCCCGCAAAAGGCCGCGGCGCCCAGAGCAACGCCTCGGGGCGTTTCGAGGCGAAGCGCCGCGAAGCCTTCGACGACGGCTGGGACCGCCCGGAGGACGAGGAGCTGCCGCCGCTGCGCACCACGGTGATGGCCGACAGCACGCGTTCGATCATCGCCCGCAACGACTCGCCGGACATCCCCTTCGACCGCTCGATCAACCCCTACCGGGGCTGCGAGCACGGCTGCGTCTACTGCTTCGCACGGCCGACCCATGCCTATCTCGGCTTTTCCGCCGGGCTCGACTTCGAGACCAAGCTGGTCGCCAAGTACCGCGCCGCCGAGCTGCTGCGCCGGGAGCTGGCCAAACCTTCCTACAAGCCCGAGACCCTGGCGCTCGGCACCAACACCGACCCCTACCAGCCGCTGGAGAAGAAGCTCCAGATCACCCGCCAGGTGCTGGAGGTGCTCAGCGAGACCAACCATCCGATCACCATCGTCACCAAGTCGGACCTGGTGCTGCGCGATCTCGACATCCTGGCGCCGATGGCGGCCAAGGGCCTGGCCCGGGTCTGTCTCTCGGTCACCACCCTGGACCGCAAACTGGCCCGCGCGCTGGAACCCCGGGCGCCGACCCCGGCCAAGCGCCTGGCGGCGATCCGCGCGCTCAGCGAGGCCGGGATCCCCAGCGGCGTGATGACGGCGCCGATGATCCCGGCGCTCAACGACCACGAGCTGGAAGCGATCCTGGAGGAAGCGCGCGCCGCCGGGGCGGGCACCGCGGGCTACGTGCTGCTGCGCCTGCCGCTGGAGATCGCCGGGCTGTTCGAGGAATGGCTGGAGGCCCACGCCCCCGACCGCAAGGAACGGGTGCTGAAGCTGGTCCGCGAGACCCGCGGCGGCAAGACCTACGACAGCACCTGGGGCAAGCGGATGAAGGGCGAGGGCGTTTACGCCAAGCTGCTGGCCGAGCGCTTCGCCAAGGCCTGCCGCAAGTACGGCTTCAACAAGGCGAGCTGGCCGCTCGACACCTCGGCCTTTCTGCGCCCGTCCAGCGACCGCAATCAGCTCTCGCTTTTCTAACAACGTTTATTGTCCGCGATTCGGCCTGCTAAGCTGGCCGCATGGAAGGCCTGCACGATCACTCCCAGCTGACGGGAATCGCCCTGGTGGCGCTGGCGGCGCTGGCCTGCGGCATGCTCATGAGCCGGCTGCGGCAGCCGCCGGTGGTCGGCTATATCCTGGCCGGGGTGATCCTCGGCCCCTCGGCGCTCGGCCTGGTCGAAAACCGCGAGGCGATCCAGCTGCTGGCCGAGCTCGGCGTGCTGATGCTGCTGTTCCTGATCGGCATGGAGCTGTCGCTGCGCGGCTTCAAGGAGGTCTGGAAGGTCGCGCTCGCCACCGTCGCGGCACAGATCGCGGTCAGCGTAGCGGCGATGTTCGGCCTCTCGCTGCTGACCGGCTGGTCGCTGGAGTTCGCTATCCTGCTCGGCTTCGTGATCGCGCTGTCGAGCACCGCCGTGGCGATCAAGATGCTCGAGGAGATCGGCGAGCTGCGCACCCGAGTCGGGCAGATCACCGTTGGGGTGCTGATCGCCCAGGATCTCGCCGTGGTGCCGATGATGCTGATCGTCAGCGCCATGGGCCAGAACGCCAATGCCGCCCAGGAGGTCAACCCCTGGGAAGCCGGCGCCACGGTCGCGGTCTCGGTGGTCGTCCTGGTGGCCTTGATTCTCTATCTCAGCCGGCGCAAGCGGATCACCCTGCCCTTCGCCAACCTGGTCGGCAGCCATGCCGACCTGACGCCACTGGCCGGGCTCGCCTTCTGCTTCGGCGCGGCCACGCTCTCGGGTTTTCTCGGCCTGTCCCCGGCCTACGGCGCCTTCATTGCCGGCCTGGTGATCGGCAACTCGACCGGCCGCGCGACCATGCTGCGTCACTCGGCGCCGATCCAGGCGGTGCTGCTGATGGTCTTCTTTCTCTCGATCGGCCTGCTGATGGATCTCGGCTTCATCTGGGAGAATCTCTGGGCCGTGCTGTTCATCCTCTTCGTGGTGATGGGCCTGAAGACCCTGCTCAACGTCGGCGCCATCCGTTTTACCGGGGAGACCTGGCCGCGCGCCCTGATCGCCGGGGCCAGCCTGGCGCAGCTCGGCGAGTTCGCCTTCATCCTGGCCGCGGTCGGCGGTTCGGTCGGCATCGTCTCCCTGGAGGACAACCGTCTGATCGTCTCGATCACCGCGCTCACCCTGGTGATCGCGCCGCTCTGGCTCGAGGCGGCCCGGCGGCTGCATCGCATCGGCCTGCTCGGCATCACCTCCTGGCGCGAGACCCTGCGCCTCGCCTTCGGCGTCGAATCCAAGAACTTCACCCGCTGGCGGACCCGCGCCGACCACACCATGGTGGAGATGGCGAGCAGCGCCACCCGCTGGGTCGGCGAGATCCGGCCGCGCAGCAACCGCGGCGCCGAACGGCCCGTCGACGAGGGGCGGCCGCCGCGCCGTAGATCCTGATGCTGGCCTTCGATTTTGAAACCGACAGCGGTGCCGGGGAAGGCCGGATCGTGCTCGGCGTCGACGAGGCCGGACGCGGCCCCCTGGCGGGGCCCGTGGTCGCCGCCGCCGTCTGGCTCGATCCGGAAAAGGCGCGCAGCGGCGCCTACCTCGGCGTGCGCGATTCCAAGCAGCTCTGCCAGGCCGAACGGCGGGAGCTTTTCGCCATACTGCGCGTCGAAGCCAAGGTTGCGGTCGGCGTCGCCGAGTCGAGCGAGATCGACAGCATCAACATCCTGCAGGCAAGCCTGCTGGCGATGCGGCGAGCGGTCGCGGGGCTCGGCCTCCAGGCGGCGTCGGCGCTGGTCGACGGCAACGTCGATCCCCGCCTCGACTGTCCGGTCCGCACGGTGGTCGGCGGCGACGGGCTCTGCCTGTCCATCGCCGCGGCCTCGATCGTCGCCAAGGAAACCCGCGACGCACTGATGGAGGAGCTTGCCGAGACCTTCCCCGGCTATGGCTGGGAGCGCAATCGCGGCTACGGGACGGCGGAGCACCAGGCGGCGATCCGCCGCCTGGGCGTTACACCCCAGCATCGCCGTTCTTTTAGACCTATACGTGAAGCGCTTGAGCTAAGCCTCTGACTCCGAAAATAGAATCTCCGCAAAACCCTTGACGCCGATTCGCCGATGACTCAGGATGCCCGCTTTGCTGGCCGAGAGGGGAGGACGCGCTATGCAGGGGAAGCGCGTGCCGGAGAAGGATTACGTCAGGGTCGGGGACTGTGTCGAACTGATGCGCGCGCTGCCCAAGGGCAGCGTCGACATGGTTTTCGCCGACCCGCCCTATAACCTGCAACTCAGCGGCGAGCTGACCCGGCCGAACAACTCGCGGGTCGACGGCGTGGACGACGCCTGGGACAAGTTCGACTCCCTGGCGGTCTACGACGCCTTCACCCGCGACTGGATGACGGCGGCGCGCGACGTGCTGCAGCCCGACGGCTCGCTCTGGGTGATCGGCAGCTACCACAACATCTTCCGGGTCGGCGCGATCCTTCAGGATCTCGGCTTCTGGATTCTCAACGACGTGGTCTGGCGCAAGTCCAACCCGATGCCGAACTTCCGCGGGCGGCGCTTCACCAACGCCCACGAGACCCTGATCTGGGCGGCCAAGTCGCAGGACTCCAAGTACACCTTCAACTACGACTCCATGAAGGCGCTGAACGACGACCTGCAGATGCGCAGCGACTGGCTGTTCCCGATCTGCGGCGGCGGCGAGCGGCTGCGCGACGCCGAGGGCAAGAAGCTGCATTCGACGCAGAAGCCCGAGGCGCTGCTGCACCGGGTGATCCTCGCCTCCAGCAAGCCGGGCCAGACCGTGCTCGACCCTTTCCTCGGCAGCGGCACCACCGCCGCCGTCGCCAAGCGGCTGCGCCGCCACTACATCGGCTTCGACCGGGAAGAGGGCTATGCGCGCGCCGCCGAGGCGCGGATCGCCGCTGTCGAAGCGGTCGAGGATCTCTCCCTGGTCGACCTGCCGGGCAAGCGCGAGCAGCCGCGGGTGCCCTTCGGCTCGCTGGTCGAGCGCGGCCTGCTCAGCGCCGGGGCCAAGCTCTATGGGCCCGGGCGGCGGGTCACGGCGACGGTGCGGGCCGACGGCAGCCTGGTCGCCTCCAACCATCTCGGCGACCACCAGGGCTCGATCCACAAGGTCGGGGCCGCGGTGCAGGGCGCGCCGAGCTGCAACGGCTGGCAGTTCTGGAGCTACAGCGACGGCGGCAAGCTGGTGCCGATCGACATCCTGCGCCAGAAACTGCGCGCGGAAATGGCCGAGCGCGGGCCGCAGGCGGGCGGCGCTTAAGCCAAGGTTCCACCCGACTCCGAAGCCGGCGAGCGCCGGGGGAAATCGAGCAGCACCCGCGTGCCACCCTCCTGCGGGCTCTCGATCGCCATGCTGCCGCCGTGCAGCTCCATCAGCCCCTTGACCAGGGTCAGGCCCAAGCCGGTGCCGCCGGGGCTGATGCTGGCGCCCTCGATCCTCTCGAAGGGCTGGATCACCCGCTCGATCTCGGCCGGATCGATGCCGATGCCGTTGTCGCGGACCTCGAGCCGCCAGCCCTGGCCCTGGACCTGCGCGAGGACCTCGACGCTGCCGCCTTCGGGCGTGTAGCGCAGGGCATTGCTCAGCAGGTTGAGCAGGATCTGCAGCAGGGCGCGGCGGTCGGCGCAGGCCCAGGTCGCCTCCTCGGCGATCTGCCGGGTCAACGCGATGGCGTGTTCCTCGAAGCGGGGCCGCAGCAGGCGGATGGCGTCTTCGAAGACCTCCGGAAGGTGGATCGCCTCCTGCACCACGGTCAGCTTGCCGGCCTCGATCCTGGAGAGATCCAGGATGTCGTTGACCAGGGATAGGAGATGATGTCCGGCGGTGTGGATATCCTCGATATAGCCGCTGTAGCGGCGGTTGCCGATCGGCCCCTGCTGCTCCGTCAGCATGATTTCCGAAAAGCCGATGATCGCGTTGAGCGGGGTGCGCAGCTCGTGGCTCATGCTGGCGAGAAACAGCGACTTGGCCTGCGCCGCTTCCTCCGAAGCGAGGCGGGCCAGCTGCAGCTTCTCCGACACCGCTTGGATTTCGCCAAGATGGCGCCGCAGCTCGGCTTGCTTGTCCGCCAGTTCGCGCCGCAGGAAAACCTGCCTGCGGATCGCCACAGCGCACGCCAAGAACATCGGCGGCGCGGTGACCGCCGGCGCCACAAGCGGAAGAACCATGGCCATCGGCCGGGAAAAGAACTCCGGCGCCACCAAGGCGTAGAGCGCGTAGCAAAAAGCGGCCGCGGCCAGGATCGCCAGCAGGGTCGCGCAGAACACCGCCAAGGCGATCGGCTGCGTGGCGATCGCTTCCGACAGCACGGTCAGCCGCGACTGTGGCGGCATGGACTTCGGCTGCATGCTGCGCCTGCTCATTTCGGGTCGCGCGCGGCGCTTTGCCGCGCCTCCGCCTTGCCGGCCGTCCGCCCGGCGGTCTCGGCCAGGGCGGCCCGGATCACCTTGCGCATGACGCTCGGCAAGGCCCAGTTCCCAAGTTCGTCGATCGGCACCCAGACACCCTCCCTGACGGAGTCCGCATTCAGGGTCCTGCCCGGCGCTGCCGTCTGCGCGACCCAGAGCTCCAGTTCTAACTGAAAATGCGTAAAAGTATGCTTTACCTTCGCCCCGCAGTTGCGCCATTCGGCGGCGTGCGGCGCGTGTCCTCCGGCTTCCGGAGCGCCCCAAGCGGCTTCCCGCCAGGGCGTCGAGGGCACCTCCATCATGCCGCCGAGCAGTCCCTCCTCCGGGCGGCGGCGCAGCAGCACGGCGCCGTCCTCGCGCAGCAGCCAGAAGGCGACGCCGCGGCGCAGCGGCTTGACCGCCCGCTTGGCCTTGCGCGGCAGCGACTCGGCGATGCCCCGCGCCTGGGCGGCGCAGAACTCCCGCAAGGGACAGGCCAGGCATTTCGGTTTGCGCGGCGTGCAGACCGTCGCGCCCAGGTCCATCATCGCCTGGGCATGGTCCCCTGCGCGCGCGGCGGGTGTCAGGCGCCCGGCCAGGCGCGCGATCTCCGGCTTGGCCGCGGGCAGCGGCGTCTCCACCGCGAACAGCCGGGCCACTACCCGCTCGATATTGCCGTCGACCGGCGTCGCCGGCAGGCCGAAAGCGATCGCCGCCACCGCCGCCGCGGTATAGGGGCCGATACCCGGCAGCCCGCGCAGCGCCTCCTCGGTTTCGGGGAAGCGGCCGCCATGCGTCTCCGCCACCTCCCTGGCGCAGCGGTGCAGATTGCGCGCCCGGGCGTAGTAGCCCAGACCGGCCCAGGCGGTGAGCACCGAATCCAGCTCCGCCGCGGCCAGGTCCTCGACCCGAGGCCAGCGCGAGACGAACTCCTGGAAATAGGGCGCAACGGCGGCGACCGTGGTCTGCTGCAGCATGATTTCCGACAGCCAGACCCGATAGGGATCGGGCGCCTTGCCGCCCCGCACGCGCCACGGAAGGCGGCGGGCATGGCGGTCGTACCAGGCGAGCAGGGCTTGCGAAATCCCGCCCCCGGAGGTGGCCGGCGCCACTGGACTTGCGGAGTCAGGCATCGCTCCTTCTATACTGCCTTTGCCCGCCCGGCCTAAGAGCAAACTTCCGGCGGGCGCCATCGCAAAGGGAGCCGTCATGGCGGAGAAAATCAGCGGAGCCCAGAGACGCGATCCCGGCCTGCGGGCGCTGTCCGGCAAGCTTTCCGGCCTGACCGAACCGCTGCTGCGCGGGCGCAGCAGGGCCGAGGCGAGCCTGCTGCAGGACTGGGCGCGGATCGCCGGCGCCGAGCTGGCGGCGGTCTCGCGGGTCGCCCGCCTGACGTTCCCCAAGCAGGGGGAACGGCGCAACGCGCGCCTGACCCTGGACTGCGAGCCCGGCGCCGCGCTCGATCTGCAGCATGCGACGCCGCAGATCGTCGAGCGGGTCAACGGCTACTTCGGCTTCGCGCTGATCGCCGAGATCGCCCTGCGCCAGCGCCATCTGCCCCGCGCCGAGCAACCGCGGCGCACAAAGCGCGCGCCGCCGCCCGACCCTGAAGCCCTGGCCCGCGCCCAGGCCTTGACCTCGGAGATCGAGGATGCGGAGCTGCGCGCCGCCATGGCCCGCCTGGCGGCGGCGGTTTCCGCCCCGCGCGGCGGCCACCAGGACTAGCCGGGGCGGCGCAACGGCGCAGGCTGCCGGGACTTGCCGCAATCACGCCCTAAACCCGTGCTTTCAATGGCTGCTTCTGTGGATATCTCCATGCTTGTGGAATCCCCAGGCTGAGATTAGCCTCACAATATCTAGTAGGTGTGACATGAACCGTAGGTACATTCTGTTATCCGGCGCTGCCGCCGCCCTGACTCTCGCCACGGCCCCCTGGGCCCTGAAAGGCGGGATTCCGGCCGCCTTGGCCCAGGAACTCTCGGCCAAGGTGCTGGAGATCGACGCCGAGGACCGGGTGCTCGGCGAGCCCGACGCGCCGGTGACGATCATCGAGTACGCCTCGACCACCTGCGGGCACTGCGCCAGCTTCCACAAGGATGTGCTGCCCACCGTCAAGCAGGACTGGATCGAGGAGGGCCGCGCCAAGCTGGTGCTGCGCCACTTCGTGCTCAACCAGCTCGACCTGCGCGCCTCGATGGTGGCGCGCTGCATGGAAGGGCCGCGCTACTTCGGCTTCATGGACGCCCTGTTCCGCAGCCAGAGCGACTGGGCGGTCAGCGATGGCGAAAAGGCCCTGTCCACGCTGCAGCGCCTGGCCAGCACCGCCGGCATGGATTCCAGCCGCTTCGAGAGCTGCATCACCGACGAGGCCGCCGCCAACGTCATCCTCGAGAAGATGGCCGCGGCGCGCGACGCCTACGACATCTCATCGACTCCGTCCTTCCTGATCAACGGTCAGAAAGTCAGCGGCGTGCTGCCGCTGGACGAGTTCATCGAGGTTCTGAAAACCGCCGAGCAGGCCGCGAGCGGCTAGCGCAAAACTGGGGGAACAGGGGCAGCGTGGTTGAATTCACGAAACTTCGTTTAAGCGGCTTCAAGTCCTTCGTCGATCCGACGGAGTTGACCATCGAACGCGGCGTGACCGGCATCGTCGGGCCGAACGGCTGCGGCAAGTCCAATCTGGTGGAAGCGCTGCGCTGGGCGATGGGCGAGAACTCCGCAAAGCGGATGCGCGGCAGCGAGATGGACGATGTGATCTTCGCCGGCAGCTCCAACCGCCCCTCGCGCAATCTGGCCGAGGTGCAGATCCACCTGGACAACGCCGACCGCTCTGCGCCGGCGCAGTTCAACGACCAGCCGGAGCTCGAGGTGGTGCGCCGGATCGAACGCGAGAAGGGCTCCGACTACAAGGTCAACGGCAAGAACGTACGCGCCCGCGACGTGCAGCTGCTGTTCGCCGATTCGGCGACCGGCGCCCACTCGCCGGCGATCGTCAGCCAGGGCCGGATCGGCGCGGTGATCAACGCCAAGCCGGCCGACCGCCGGTCCCTGCTGGAGGAAGCCGCCGGGATCAGCGGCCTGCATTCGCGCCGCCACGAGGCGGAGCTGCGGCTGCGTGCCGCCGAAACCAACCTGGAGCGCCTCGACGACGTCGTCGGCACCCTGGAGAGCCAGCTCGCCGGGCTCAAAAAGCAGGCCCGCCAGGCAACCCGCTACCGCAACATCGCCGGCCACCTGCGGCGCAACGAAGCCATTCTCCTGCACATCGACCGGCAGGCCGCGAGCGCCCAGCTCGGCCGCTGCCGCGAAGTCCTGCAGACCGCCGAGGCCGCGGTCGCCGAGCTGACCCAGCGCGCCGCCGCGGCGACCACCGCCCAGGCCGAGGCCGCCGAGGGGCTGCCGCAGCTGCGCCAGTGCGAGGCCGAGGCCGCCGCCGCGCTGCAGCGCCTGGTCGTCGAGCGCGACGGCCTGAACCGCGAGGAGCAACAGCTTGCCGAGGCGCGGCAGAACGCCGGCGCCCGGCTGGAACAGATCGAGGGCGACCTGAAGCGCGCCGCCGCGCTCGGCGAGGACGCCGAGAAGGCCCTGGCCGAACTGGCCGGGGAGCAGTCCCGTCTCGCCACCGAGCAGGACGGCGAGGCCGAACGCCGCGAGGCCGCCGCCACGGCCCGCGACTCCGCCGCCGAGACGCTGCGCGCGGAAGAGGAGGCCTACGCCGCCCTGGCCGAGCGGGTTGCCGCCGGCGAAGCCCGCGCCAGCGCCCTGGAAAGCCGCGGCGCCGAGCTGCGCCAGCGGCTGCAGCGCCTGGAAGAGCGCCTCGCCCAGGTCAAGGCGGAGCGCGCCGGGCTGGAAAGTCGCGATTCCCGCGGCGCCGAGCTCGAGGCCGCCGAGAGCGAAGCGAACGAGGCCGAGCGGGCGCTGGACTCGGCGCGCAGCCAGGCCGAGACCGCCGAGCGGTCCCTGATCGAGTCCAGGGAACGCGAGGCCGAGGCCCGCGACGCCCAGCAAACGGCGAAGGGCGGCCATGGCCGCCTGGAAGCCGAGGCCGCCGCCCTCTCCACGGTGCTGGAAACCGGCGAGAGCGACATCTGGCCGCCGATGGTCGATGCCGTCACCGTCGCCGCCGGCTACGAGCCGGCCCTGGGCGCCGCGCTGGGCGACGACCTGACCGCGCCCGCCGACGAGGCCGCGCCGGTGCACTGGGAGAGCCTGCCGCCCTTCTCGGCGCCGCCGGCCCTGCCCGCCGGGGCCGAGCCGCTGGGCAGCTTCGTCAAGGGGCCGCAGGCCCTTGCCCGCCGCCTCTCCCAGGTCGGCGTGGTGGCCGATGCCGCCACCGGCGCCCGGCTGATCTCCGAACTGACCCCTGGGCAGCGGCTGGTCACCAAGGACGGCGCGCTGTGGCGCTGGGACGGGCTGACCGCCAAGGCCGACGCCCCGACCTCCGCGGCGCAGCGCCTGGCGCAGCGCAACCGTCTGGAAGCGCTCAAGGGCCTGATCGCCGAGGCCGAGAGCGAACTGCAAAAACGCGATGCCGCCCTGGCCGCGGCGCGCGAGCGCAGCAAGGCCGCGGCAGTCGGCGAACGCGGCGCCCGTGAGGCGCAGCGCGCCGCCTATGCCCGCCTGGCCAAAGCCAAGGAGAGCCTCAGCCAGATCCGTCAGGAGGTCTCCGCCGCATCCAGCCGCATCCAGGCGCTGGGCGATTCCCTCGGCTCCATCGAGAACGATCTGAAGGACGCCCGGGATGCCCTGGACGAAGCCGAGGCGGAGCGCGCCGCCCTGCCCGACCTCGAATCCGCGCGCCGCGAGCGCGACTCGCGCCGCGAAGCGCTGGGCGAGGCGCGCAGCCAGCTTAACCAGGCCGAGGCCGAGCTGCAGCGCAACGCCCGCGAGACCGAGGCGCGGCAGAGCCGCCTCGCCGCCATCGGCCGCGAAAGCGGGTCCTGGCAGCGCCGCCGCGACGAAACCAGGCAGCACGCCGGCGAGCTGGAGCAGCGCCGCGAGCGGCTGAGCGCGGAGATCGCCGCGCTCGACAGCCGGCCGGCGGACATCGCCGAGCGCCGCGAGGCCCTGGCCGGCCGGATCGAAACCGCCGAGACCGCCCGCAAGAGCGCCGCAGATGCCCTGAGCGCAGGCGAAAGCCGCCGCGCCGCCGCCGACAAGGACCTGAAGGCCGCCGAAAGCGATCTCGCCGCCGCGCGCGAGGAGCGGGTGCGCGCCGAGGCCGCGGTGCAGCAGGGCGAGCAGAGCCTGGAAAGCCTGGCCCAGCGCATCGCCGAGAAGCTGGAATGCGCGCCGGAGCAGCTGCTCGAGATCGCCGAGCTGACTCCTGAAGACGCGCTGCCGCCGCGCGGCGAGGTCGAGGGCAAGCTGCAGCGGCTGATTCGCGAGCGCGACAACATCGGCCCAGTCAACCTGCGCGCCGAGACCGAGGCACAGGAGCTGGAAGAGCAGATCGCCGGGATGCAACACGAACGCGCCGACCTGGTCGCCGCCATCGCCCGGCTGCGCAGCGGCATCTCCAGCCTCAACCGCGAGGGACGGGAGCGTTTGCTGGCCGCCTTCGAGACCGTCAACAGCCATTTCTCGGAGCTGTTCATCCGGCTGTTCGGCGGCGGCCGCGCGCACCTCAAGTTGACCGAATCCGACGACCCTCTGGACGCCGGACTGGAGATCATGGCCAGCCCGCCGGGCAAACGCCTGCAGGTGATGTCGCTGCTGTCCGGCGGCGAGCAGGCCCTGACCGCCATGGCCCTGCTGTTCGCCGTCTTCCTGACCAATCCGGCGCCGATCTGCGTGCTGGACGAGGTCGACGCGCCGCTCGACGACAGCAACGTCGACCGCTTCTGCTCTCTGGTCGAGGAGATGGCGCAGTCGCTGAAGACCCGATTCCTGATCATCACCCATCACCGCCTGACCATGGCCCGGGTCGACCGCCTCTACGGCGTGACCATGGGCGAGCGCGGCGTCTCGCAGCTGGTGTCCGTGGATCTGGAGGGCGCCGACGCGCTGCGCGAGAGCGCCTAGCGCCGGAGCGCCGGCTTTCGATGCGTTCCGGATCGGGCGGCTTCGACGGTCCCTTCGGCGGCGCTGCGAAAACGGCCTGAATGGGCCTGCTCGGAAAAGATATTATGCTTTAATATCAATAGCATAACCCCATTCCCAGGGCCCCGGGATTCCGCCTTGACAGTCACTCAGGGCTGCCCGTATGGTTCGCCCGCTTTGCGGGGCCTTGCGGCGGTCGGACTCCGTTGCCGTAGCGCATCGTAACAAGCTGCGAACCTCCCATGAGGCGCGCCAGCGAGCGGGGGCGAGCGATGACCGAGCCTGAAAGCCCAAACCCGCACAAGGATTTCGACAGCCGCCTCCGGGCGGCGCGCGATGAACAAGACAAGGGGAAGAAGTCTAGCAAATCCAAGGATGACGCGGCCAAGTCGGGATCCGGACTGGGTCTCGCCTTTCGTATCACCTCGGATATCGTTGCGGCCCTGGCGGTCGGAGTGGTGATCGGGGTGTTGCTCGACAGGTGGCTCGGGACCTCACCCTGGCTCTTGATCGTTTTCTTTATCTTTGGCAGCGCCGCGGGCATTCTCAACGTCTTCCGGACCATGGAAGGCTACGGCTACGCCGCCGGGTACAGGAAGACAGGAGCCCCGCCCAAGCCCGGCGCGGACGACGAAGCGAACAAGCGGAACAAGCAGTAGACAAGAAGAATGGCTGAAAACGGACACCAACAGCACAGCCCGCTCGAGCAGTTCGAGATTCGCGAGATCGTGCCGATCCATCTCGGCGGCCTGGATATCTCCTTCACCAACTCATCGCTGATGATGGTGATCGCGGTCGTTCTGATCTCGGTCTTCCTGGTCATGGGCATCGGCCGCGGCGCCACGGTCCCGGGCCGTTGGCAGAGCGCGGCGGAGCTCAGCTACGATTTCATCGCCGGACTGATCCGCGACACTGTCGGCCCCGGCGGACGCCCCTACTTCCCGCTGGTCTTCTCGCTGTTCATGTTCGTTCTGGTCGGCAATCTGCTGGGCATGCTGCCCTACAGCTTCACCTTCACCAGCCATATCGCCGTCACCTTCGTGCTGGCCGCCGTGGTCTTCATCCTGGTAACGATTCTCGGCTTCGTGAAGCACGGCCTCCACTTCTTCACCTTCTTCGTGCCGCCAGGATCGCCGGTCTACATGTGGCCGCTGCTGATCCCGATCGAGATCATCTCCTATCTCTCGCGGCCGGTCAGCCTGTCGGTCCGGCTGTTCGCCAATATGCTGGCGGGGCATACCCTGCTCAAGGTAATCGCCGGCTTCATCGCCCTTCTGGGGGTCGTCGGCATCCTGCCGTTCGCGCTGGTCGTGGCTTTGACCGGACTGGAAATCCTGATTGCCTTTCTCCAGGCCTACGTCTTCGCCATTCTGACCTGCCTCTACATCAACGACGCACTGCACCTGCACTAGGCGCGGCGTCATCTACGAAAACTTCAAGCAAGGGAACTTGGAACCATGGAACTCGAAGCAGCTAAGGCGATCGGCGCCGGCCTCGCGGTGATCGGTGTGATCGGTGCGGGTGTCGGCATCGGCAGCATCTTCTCCTCCTTCATCACCGCGGTCGGGCGCAACCCGGCGGCGCGCGGCGAGGTCTTTACCATGACCATGCTGGGCTTCGCCCTGGTCGAGGCCATCGCGCTCTACGCCCTGGTGATCGCGCTTCTGATTCTCTTCGGCTAAGCGCTTCCGCCTCGCGGAACGCCTGGCCGCCGACTTCTAGGACGCGGACATGCCACAGTTAGATCCTTCGGTATTCCCAACCCAGATTTTCTGGCTGGTGCTTACCTTCGTGCCCCTCTACCTGCTGCTCTGGCGGGTCGTGCTGCCGAGGATGAGCGGCATGCTGGAGGCGCGGCAGCACAAGATCGACAACGATCTTACGCGCGCCGCCGCGCTCCGGGACGAGGCCGAGGCCGTGCTCGCCGAGTGCGAGAAGACCATGGCCGGCGCTCAGGCCGAGGCGCAGGCGATGCTGAGGCAGGTCGAGGAGGAAACCGCGGCCAAGACCGAGGCCGAGGTCGAGAAGGTCAACGAGCGGCTCGCCAAGGAAACCGCGAAGGCCGAGGCCTCGATCGAAAAGGCCAAGCAGGAGGCTTACGAGAACCTCAAGTCGGTGGTTTCCGAGCTCGCCGTCTCGGCCACCGAAAAGGTGATCGGAATGAAGCTGGGCGGCGAGGATCAGGCCGGCAAGGCCGTCGAGGCGGCGATGAAGGAGCAGCGCTGATGTCCGCCCTGTTGAACGATCCCACCTTCTGGGTCGCCATCGCCTTCGTCGTCTTTTTCCTGTTGGTGGGCAAGCCGGTCCTCAAAGCCGTGTTCGGCGGGCTCGATGCCCATGCCGAAAAGATCCGCGCGCAGCTCGACGAGGCGCGCGAGCTGCACGAGGAAGCGCAGAAGACCCTGGCCGAATACAAGCGCAAGCAGCGCGACGCGGCCAAGGATGCCGAGGCGATCATCGCCCACGCCAAGGAAGAGTCCGAGCGGATGCGGACCCGCGCCGAGGAACGCCTGAAGGAATCCATCGACCGCCGCGAGCAGTCCGCCAAGGAGAAGATCGCCCAGGCCGAGGCCTCCGCGCTGAAGCAGGTGCGCGGCGAGGCCGTGGACCTCGCGATCGCCGCCGCGGCCAAGATCATCGAAGCCAAGCTCGACGCCAAGCAGGCCGACGCGCTGGCCAAGCAGGCGATCGACGAACTGCCGAGCAAGCTCAACTAAATTCCGGGTTCCAGGAACCGATGCAAGAGCCCCGGCCCAGCGCCGGGGCTTTTTCGTTTTTCCTCCCCCGCAACGCGGGAAGCGGCTATCAAGACGCCCTTGTCAGGGAGGTTCGTGATGGAGAGAGAGGCCTATACCGCCGCCAACAAGGCGGCCTGGAACGACTCGGCGGCGCTGCACCGTGCGGGCGCTGCGTGGGAGCGGTTGCGCGAAGGCTTCGCGCAGCCTGGTTTCTCCTGCCTCGACGCGGTCGAGACGGCGCTGTTCGCCGAGGTCGGCATCGCCGGCAAGGACGTGGCGCAGCTCTGCTGCAACAACGCCCGCGAGATTCTCTCGGTCAAGAACCTGGGCGCGGCGCGCTGCGTCGGTTTCGATCAGTCGGCTGCCTTCCTGGCGCAAGGTGGCGAGCTGGCCGTCCTCGCCGGGCAGGAGCTGGAGCTGGTCGAGGGCGACGTCTATGCCATCCCGGCGGCCTACGACGGCAGCTTCGACATCGTCCTGATCACCATCGGCGTGTTCGGCTGGATGCCCGATCTGGGCGCGTTCTTTGCGATCGTCGCGCGGCTGCTGAAGCCGGGCGGGCAGCTGCTGGTGCACGAGGAACACCCGATCATGAACGTCTTCGAGCCCGCGGCCGAACGGCCCTTCGAGCCAGCCAGCTCCTATTTCCGCAAGGCCCCCTTCGCCGAGAACCACGCCATCGTCTACTACGGCGAAGAGGCGCCCGAGGTCGAGACCCACTACTGGTTCGTCCACCCGCTGAGCGCGGTGATCATGGTCGCGCTCGGCGCCGGGCTGACGCTGGAGAGCTTCCGCGAATACCCCAACAACATCTCCTCGGCGGAATTCGACCTCTACGAGACCCGCGCCGGGGTCGAGCTGCCGATGAGCTACACCCTGGTGGCGCGCAAGGCCTGAGGCCTCACCGGTTCTGGCGGTTGCGCTCCAGCTCTTCGGCGCTCAGCACCAGACCGACGTAGATGCGGAAGTCGCGGCCGCTCTGGCCTTCCTTGATCGGGATGGTCGGCTCGATCTCATCGCGATAGCCGATCTGCGTGCGATTGCCCTCGAACTCCAGGGTGACGCCGAATTCCTCGCGCGCCAGCACGTTCTCGAAGTTGTCGGCGATGGCGACGAAGTAACGGAAGCTGACCCGGCGGTCGTCGTCCGCAGGGCCGCGCCGCGCGAAGAGGGTCACCGCCATGGTGGTCGCGATCTCGTCGTCGTCGAGTTCGCACTCGCCTTTGACGTCGACGATTCCGGCCTCGAACTCGGCATCGGTCAGGTCGCGGCCGCTACCCTGGAAGCGGGTCACCTCCATGGCGTCGACCACCGGCACGAGCTGCGGGCAGGCCTTGAGGTAGGGATCCTCGTCCTCCCCTTCGAACAGGGAGCAGCCGCCCAGGAAGCCGCCGACAGCCAATGTCAGAAGGGCGGCGGCAAGACCGTGGTTGCGCGCGCGAAAGGGTTTCATGCGTATCCTAGCGTTCATTGTGGGCCTAGAGCTTGTTGTGCGTGCCATCACAGAGCGGCTTTCCGGCCGAGGCCTTGCAGCCGCAGAACCAGACGTCGCCGTCGGCCTGGGCCTTATAGGCCAGCGGTTCCAAGCCGTGTTCCTTGTGCGCCCCGTCGCAGAAGGGCTGCTTGGCGGAACGCCCGCAGGCGCACCAATAGTAGGTGCGGCCTTGCTGCACGCTCATCTTGTACGGCGCCTTCCGGGCCGGGATCGGCTCGCCCATGATCTTTCCTTTTTTCGGCCCGGCCCCTGTACTAAGTTCCGGGGCATAGCGGTCCGGCAAGCGGACTCTAGGCAAGGCCCCGCCGCAGCACAAGCATCAGCAGGGCAAGAACGGCAAGACTTCATGATTAAGCCCGCACTCAAGATCAGACTGGCCAATCCGCGCGGATTCTGCGCCGGGGTGGACCGCGCCATCGCCATCGTCGAGCGGGCGCTGGAGATCTACGGGCCGCCGGTCTATGTGCGCCACGAGATCGTGCACAACCGCTTCGTCGTCGAGTCGCTGGAATCCAAGGGCGCGGTCTTCGTCGAGGATCTGCGGGAGATCCCCGAGGACGTGCCGGTGATCTTCTCCGCCCATGGCGTACCCAAGGCGGTGCCCGCCGAGGCGGAGCGGCGCAACCTGCTTTACGTCGACGCCACCTGCCCGCTGGTCAGCAAGGTCCACAGAGAGGCCGAGCGCCATCACCGCGCCGGCCGCAAGATCGTGCTGATCGGCCACGCCGGCCATCCGGAGGTGATCGGCACCATGGGCCAGCTCCCTGAGGGCGCGATCCAGCTGGTCGAAACCCTGGCCGACGTCGAGGGAATCGAGACCGCCGATGCTTCGGAACTCGCCTATGTCACCCAGACCACGCTCTCGGTGGACGACACCGCACTGATCATCGCCGCACTGAAGGCGCGGTTTCCCGAGATCCAGGGGCCGAAGAAGGAAGACATCTGCTACGCCACAACCAACCGCCAGGAGGCGGTCAAGGAAATCTCCCAGGACGCCGACCTGGTGGTGGTGGTCGGCGCGCCGAACTCCTCCAACTCGCAGCGCCTGGTCGAGGTGGCCAAACGCCACGGCGCAAGCCGCGCCCTGCTGGTGCAGCGCGCCGCCGATATTCCCTGGGAGGCGCTCGACAGCCTGCGCCTGGTCGGCCTGACCGCCGGGGCCTCGGCGCCGGAGGTGCTGGTCGAGGAGGTGATCGACGCCTTCCGCGCCCGCTATGCCGTCGAGATCGAGATGCTGGACAAGCCGGAGGAAGGCGTGCACTTCAAGCTGCCGCGCCTGCTCTCCGATCCGGCCTCCGCGGCCTAGACTCAGGGGCGCGGCTGGGGGCCATGGCGGTTTACACGGAGGTCACCGACGAGGATCTGGCTGCCTTTCTGGCAGACTACGATCTCGGCGAGCCGCGCGCCTTCAAGGGTATCGCCGAGGGGGTCGAGAACTCCAACTACCTGCTGCAGACCACGGCCGGAAACTTCATCTTGACGCTCTATGAGAAGCGGGTGAATCCGAACGACCTGCCCTTCTTCCTCGGCCTGATGGACCATCTGGCGGCCCAGGACATCCCCTGTCCGACGCCGGTCCACGCGCGCGACGGCATCGCCCTGCGCGAGCTCTGCGGCCGCCCGGCGGCAATCATCACCTTCCTCGACGGCCTCTGGCCCCGGCGCATCCATCCGGAGCACTGCGGCCCGCTGGGCGCCGCCCTGGCCAGGATGCATCTGGCGGGGCAGAGCTTCGAAGGCGTCCGGGAGAACGACCTCTCGGTCGGCGGCTGGCGGCCCCTGCTGGAAGCCAGCGGCAGCCGCAGCGAAGAGGTACAGCGTGGCCTGACCCGGGAGCTCGAAACCGCCCTGGAAAGCCTGGAAGCCGACTGGCCCAGCGGCCTGCCGAGCGGGGTGATCCACGCCGACCTTTTCCCGGACAACGTCTTCTTCCAGGGCGACCGGCTGACGGGGCTGATCGACTTCTACTTCGCCTGCACGGATTTCTTCGCTTACGACCTGGCGGTCTGCCTCAACGCCTGGTGCTTCGAGCCCGACGGCGCCTTCAACGTCACCAAGGCGCGGCTGCTGCTGCGCGCCTACCGCCAGGTGCGGCCGCTGGAGCCCGCCGAACTGGAGGCCCTGCCGCTGCTCGCCCGGGGCTCGGCGATCCGCTTCCTGCTGACCCGGCTCTACGACTGGCTGAACTGCCCCGCCGGGGCGCTGGTCAAGCCCAAGGATCCGCTGGAATACCTGCGCAAGCTGCGCTTCCACCAGGCGGTCAAGACGCCCGCGGAGTACGGGCTGGACGCATGACCAAGGCCAATGGGGACAGCGTCGAAGTCTTCACCGACGGCGCCTGCTCCGGCAACCCGGGGCCGGGCGGCTGGGGGGCGCTGCTGCGCTATGGCGGGCGGGAGAAGGAGCTGTTCGGCGGCGAGGCCAAGACCACCAACAACCGCATGGAGATGATGGCCGCGATCCAGGCCCTGGAGGCGCTGAAACGTCCCTCCCGAGTCGAAATCACCACCGACAGCAGCTACCTGCGCGACGGCATCACCAAGTGGATCCACGGCTGGAAGAAGAACGGCTGGAAGACCGCCGCCAAGAAACCGGTCAAGAACAAGGATCTCTGGGAACGCCTCGACCGGGCGCTGAAGACCCATGAGATCGCCTGGCACTGGATCAAGGGCCACAGCGGCCACCCGGAGAACGAACGCGCCGACGCCCTGGCGCGCCAAGGCATCGACGAGGTTCGCGGCTAGTTAGAGCTTCGAGAGCACCGACTCGGCGCTCGAGACCTCGAAGGCGCCGGGCTCCTCGAGCAGCAGCTCGGTGACCTTGCCGTCCTCTGCGATCAGCGCGAAGCGCTGGCAGCGGGTGCCGAGGCAGAAGCCCGAGGCATCCATCTCCAGTCCCATGGCCTTGGTCAGCTCGCCGTTGCCGTCGGCGACCATCACCACGTCCTCGCCGGCGTTCTGGGCCTTCGCCCACTCGGCCATCACGAAGGGGTCGTTGACCGACATGCAGGCGACCAGGTCGACGCCCTTGTCGCGCAGTTCCTGGACATGGTTGAGAAAGCCCGGCAGATGCTTGGCCGAGCAGGTCGGGGTGAAGGCGCCGGGCACGCCGAACAGCACGACCTTCTTGCCCTTGAACAGCTCTGCGGTGTTCTGGTCCTCCATGCCGTTCGCGCCGAGATGCTTCAGCGTGACGGCGGGAATGGCGTCGCCTACCTGGATGGTCATGGTGTCCCCCTCATGGGTTTGTTGAAGTGCGTTGCAGCGGGCCCGCTGCACTGCCTAACAGATAGGCGCGGAGGGCGCTGCCGCCAAGCCCTGCGAGGGCCTGAGATCAGCCGCCGCGCGCCCGTTCCATCGCTTCCAGCACCGCTTCCCCGCTCAGCAGCTCCGGCAAGGCAATGCCCTCGGGCGCGCCAGGGCCATAGACGGCGTTGAAGGGAATGCCGTAGCGCCCGAAGCTCTCCAGGTAAGCGGAGATTTCCTGCGACGGCAGGGTCCAGTCGCCGCGCATCCGGGTCACGCCCCCGGCCGCAAGCGCCGGCGCCACCGGCGCGCGGTCCAGCACCAGGGTCTTGTTCGCCTGGCAGGTGATGCACCACTCGGCGGTGACGTCGACGAAGACCACCTGCCCTTCGGCGACCAGGGCACCTATCCCGGCAGGGTCAAGGTTCCGCCAGCCGGACTGCTCGGCCACCGCCTGCCGCGGCTGTGCGCCTGGCAGGGCGGAGAGCCCGAGAACCGCGGCGGAGAGCAGCAGCAGAGCAGAGAGGAAGACCGGACGCAGCAGGCGCCCGCGCAGCAGGGTGACGGCGGCCAGGACCAGCAGCAGCGCGGCGACTCCGGCGGCGATCCACAGCCCGCTCTGGGTCAGCAGTACCGACAGCAGCCACACCGCCGTCGCCGCCAGGGCGAGCCCGAGAAGCCGGCGCAGGACGAGCATCCAGCGCCCCGGTCTGGGCAGCGCCGTAGCCAGGCGCGGAAAGCTGGCGATCAGCAGATAGGGCGCCGCCAGGCCGAGCCCAAGGAACAGGAAGATCGCCAGGATCTCCAGGCTGCCGCGCGCCAGGGCGAAGCCCACGGCGGTGCCCAGGAAGGGCGCCGAGCAGGGTGTCGCCAGCAGGGTTGCGAAGCCGCCGGTCAGAAACGCGCCGGTCAGGGATTTTTCATCGCCCTCCTGCGCTCCTTGCCGCGCCGCCATGTCGCCGAGCCCGCCGGGCAGGCGGACCTCGAAGACGCCGAAGAGATTGAGCGCGAACAGCGTCACAACCAGGGCCATGAAGGCGAGGAAGACCGGCTGCTGGAACTGGATTCCCCAGCCCACCGCCAAGCCGGCCGACTTGAGGGCGATCGCCCCGGCCGCCAGCAACAGGAAGGAGGCGAGGACTCCGGCCGCCGTCGCCAGGAAGGAGCGTCGCACGGGTCCCGCCGCGCCGCCGCCGTGGCTGACCACCGACAGCAGCTTGATCGAGAGCACCGGCAGCACGCAGGGCATCAGATTGAGAATCAGGCCGCCGAGCAGCGCCAGGCCGAGTATCACCGGCAAGCTTGCGCCGCCGGTCTCCGGCGCCGCCCCGGCTGCAGACGCCAACAGCGGCGTCACGCGCTTTTCGACGCCACGGTCGACGTCGGTCAGGGTGAGGCGCAGTTCCCGGCCCTCCAGGCCGCCTTCGGCCTGGGCGCCGGCGCGCACCGGGAGGCTGATCTCAGCCCGGCGGCCATCCTCCTCCAGGGTTATCGTGGGCGACCCGAAACCGAAGGCCGGAGCCTCCTCGACCAGAACGTCGGGGGCCCGGAAAGGCGTCTCGGAGCGGGCCACGACATGCAGCGTCTCCTGCCCCGCGCCGTCCCTGCTCAGACTGACGCGTTCCAGCCCCAGCCCCTTCTCGACCTCGATGCCCGGCACCTTGGCGGCGTAGCCGGCGATCAGCGCCGCTTCCGGGTCGCTGCCGCCGCTGCCGGCCGGCAGGGCGAGGCTGATCGTCTCCTCATGGGGAACGCAGATTTCCTCGCAGACCAGGTAGGACACCAGGGCCTCGAGGCGCAGCGCCTCGCCCGGCTGTTCCGGCGTGACGGTCAAGGGGAAGACCACCTCGCCCTTGTAGCCGAAGGTCTGCAGGCCGAAGAGCTCGAAACGGTGCGGCACCGGCCAGTCCATCTCCAGCCCGGCCAGGTTCTGCGACGCGCCGGTGTCGAGCCGCGGCGGATAGCCGGCGTCACCGGGACTGCGCCAGTAGATCTCCCAGCCCTCGGGCAGCTGGAACTGCAGGCCGAACTGCAGGCTTTCCGCCGCACCGACGCCGGAGACCGCGGAAACCAGCCGCAGGCGGCTGTGCTGGTTCTCCGCCCAGGGGCCGGCGGCGGCCAGCGCCTGACCCGCCCCGAGGATCAGCAGCAGAAGTCCCACGCCTGCAGAAAACAACCTAGATTTCAAGATCTTGCCCCTCCGCCTCGCGGCTCTGGGATTCACAACGCACAGCGTAAGATATAGTATGGATGGCACGCCACAGTGAGGTCACAAAGGCGTGTTTTCACTGTCATCATGAGCGAGATGGATTCCATGGACGCGACCGCCGAGGACGGCTACCTGACCGGACAGCTGCTGATCGCCATGCCGACAATGCAGGATCCGCGCTTCGAGCGCTCGGTCATTTATCTCTGCGCCCACAGCGACAAGGGGGCGATGGGCATCGTCATCAACCGGCTGTTCGACTCGATCTCCTTTCCCGATCTCCTGGAGCAGCTCGAGATCGAGACCCCGGCGCCGCCCAATGAAATCCGGGTCCACTTCGGCGGCCCGGTCGAGACCGGCCGCGGCTTTGTGCTGCATTCCGCGGACTACCTGCAGGAAAGCAGCCTGCAGGTCGACGAGGAGATCGCCCTGACGGCCACGGTGGATATCCTGCAGGAGATCGCGCGGGGCAGCGGCCCGAAGCGGTCGCTGCTGGCGCTCGGCTATGCCGGATGGAGTCCCGGACAGCTCGACGCCGAGATCCAGTCGAACGGCTGGCTGACCGCCGCCGCCGACGAAAAGCTGCTGTTCGACGGCGATCTCGACGGCAAGTGGGACCGGGCGTTGCGGAAAATCGGCCTCGACGTCAGCAAGCTCTCCGGTCACGCCGGGCACGCCTGACCATCCGCAAGCCCTAGATTTCCAGGCTGTGAGCGCCGTTCTTCCGGGGCCGGAGGGCGGACTGGGCGCGCCACTCCTCGGCCAGCATGGCAAACAGCAGATGGTCGCGCCAGGCGTCGTCGATCCTGAGATACTGCCGGGCCACCCCCTCCTCGACGAAGCCGGTCTTCGACAGCAGCGAGCGGCTGGGGCCATTCTCCGGTAGGCAGGCGGCCTCGACCCGATGCAGCTTCAGGCGGTCGAAGGCGTAGTCGAGCACCTTGGGCAAAGCCTCGCTCATGTAGCCCTGGTTGGCGTGGGTTTTGCCCATCCAGTAGCCGAGACTGGCCGACTGGGAGACGCCCTGGCGCAGGTTGGCGAGGGAAACGCCGCCGATTACCTGATCGCTCGCGGCAAGGAAGACGAAGAAGCTGTAGCCGGTCCCCTCGCGCCACTCCGCCGCGTACTGCCGCAGACGGCGGCGGTAGGCGGCGCGGCTGAGCGAATCGCGCGGCCAGGTCGGCTCCCAGGGCTTGAGGAAGTCGCGGCTTTCCTCGCGCAGCGCCGCCCAGGCGCGCCAATCCGAAAGGCGCGGTGGGCGCAGATAGATCCGCTCCCCGATCAGGCGGGGGGAACGTGCGGTGCCATTGCGAATCGTCTCTAGGAGCATGGTGTCTCGCAGTTTATGCGAGAAGCTTGGCAGCCCCGTCCAGGCCTTGCAAGCCGCTGGCCGGCCCAAGCCCCGCCAGGGTGCGAGGGCCCTCGAGCAACCGCCCGGCAACGCGCTGGATCGCGGCGGCGTCCACGGCATCGACCGCGGCGACCAGGGACTCGACGCTGCGCGGTGCGCCGTAGATCAGCAGCTGATTGGCGAGCTGCTCAACCCGCGAGGAGCTGCGCTCCCGGCTCATCAGCAGGCCGGCCTTGAGCTGCTGGCGGGCCCGCGCCAGCTCTTCCTCCCCGACCGGCTCGGCGGCCAGAGTCTCGATCTCCCCCTGCACCACCGGCAGCACCTCGGCGGCGTCCTCCGGCGCGCTGCCGGCATAGATGCCGAACAGACCGCCGTCGCAGTGGGCGCCATTGAAGGAGAAGATGGTGTAGACCAGCCCCCGCTCCTCACGCACCTCCTGGAACAGCCGCGAGGACATGCCGCCGCCGAGCAGCGTGGAGAACACGGAATAGGCGTAGTAGTCGGGATCCTGGAAACCCGCACCCTCGTAGCCGAGGATCAGGTGCAGCTGCTCCAGGGCGCGGGCCTCGCGAAACTCGCCGCCGCGGTAGGCGCCGGGCTCGGGCTCGATGCTGCCCGCGCCGCCCATGGCGGAGAAGGCCTCGGCGACGCGGGCGACGAAGTCCTCATGATCGATCCGCCCGGCCGCCGCAAGCACGGTGCTGCCGGCGGTGTAGTTGCCCGCCAGGTAGCCGCGCAGATCCTCGCGCGAGAAGCTGCCGACGGTCTCGGCGCGGCCGAGCACCGGGCGCCCGACCGCCTGTCCGGGAAAGGCGGTTTCCTGAAAATGGTCGAAGATGATGTCGTCGGGGGTGTCCTGGGCCTGGCCGATCTCCTGCAGGATAACGCTGCGCTCGCGCTCCACCTCCTGCGGCGCGAAGGTCGAGTTGAGCAGGATATCGGAGACGATATCCAGCGCCAGCGGGGCATCCTCGGTCAGGACCTTGGCGTAGAAGGCGGTGGTTTCGCGGCTGGTGTAGGCATTGAGATGGCCGCCGACCGCCTCGATCTCCTCGGCGATCTGGCGGGCGCTGCGCCGCACCGTGCCCTTGAAGGCCATGTGCTCCAGGAAGTGGGCGATACCGTTGACCGGCGGGGCCTCGTGGCGCGCGCCGATACCGACCCAGGCGCCGAGCGACACCGTCTCCACGGAGTCCATGCGGTCGGTGGCGACCGTCAGACCGTTATCCAGGCGGGTAACTTGAACGCTCATGCCGTCTTTCCTCAAGCCACTTGCCGGCGCGCGCGGCTGCCGCGGCGCACGAAGTCCTGCACCGCTGCCAAATCGTCAGGCAGGGTCTCGCAGCGCTCGGGACGCGCGAGAAGATCGGCCAGCGAGGGCGGCAGCTCCGGGGTCAGGCCCAGGGCCCGCTCTACCGCAGCCGGGAACTTCGCCGGATGCGCCGTCGCCAGGGCGACCACGGGGATCGCAGGATCCTGCCAGCAGGCCCGCGCAGCGGCCACGCCGATGGCGCTGTGCGGATCGAGCACTTCGCCGGTCTCCTCGTAGGTCCGCTTCATCTCAGCCAGGGTGCCCGCGTCATCCAGCCGGTAGCCCGTGAACAGTCCGGTCAGCCCGGCAAGCTGGTTGCCGCCGAGGCTGAAACCGCCGGTCTTGCGGAATTCGGTCATGGTCTTGGCGACAGCCGCGCCGTCGCCGCCGAGGGCGTCGTAGAGCAGCCGCTCGAAGTTGCTGGAAACCTGGATGTCCATGGAAGGAGAGTAAGTCGGCGTGACCCCCGCCATGGTCATGCGGCCGGTCTCGAAAAAGCGGGTCAGGATGTCGTTGCTGTTGGAGCCGACGATCAGCCCGGCGATCGGCAGGCCCATCCTGCGCGCCGCATAGGCGGCGAAGACGTTGCCGAAGTTGCCGGTCGGCACGGCGAAGGCGATCTGCCGCTCCGGCGCGCCGAGCGCCAGCGCCGCCGTCACGTAGTAGACGATCTGCGCCATCACCCGCGCCCAGTTGATCGAGTTGACGGCGGAAAGGTTCATCTCCTCGCGGAAAGCCGTGTCGCCGAACATCGCCTTCACCAGGTCCTGGCAGTCGTCGAAGGTGCCTTCCAGGGCGATGTTGTGGACGTTGGCATCGGCGACCGTGGTCATCTGGCGGCGCTGCACCTCGCTGACCCGCCCCCGGGGGTGGAGGATGAAGATGTCGATCCGCTCGCCGCCGCGGCAGGCCTCGATCGCTGCCGAGCCGGTGTCGCCGGAGGTTGCGCCGACGATGGTCACCCGCGCGCCGCGCGCCGCCAGGACATGCTCGAAAAGGCGGCCGAGCAGCTGCATGGCGACATCCTTGAAGGCCAGGGTCGGCCCGTGGAACAGCTCCTGCAGCCAGAGCCCGGACTCGAGCTGCTTCAGCGGCGCCACGGCCTTGTGCCGGAAGCCGGCGTAGCTGTCTGCGACGATGCGGCGGAAGTCCGCCTCCTCGAGGCTGCCCTCGACGAAGGGCCACATCACCCGGAAGGCGACCTCGGCATAGGGCTGGCCCGCCAAACCGCGCAGCGCCGCCGCGTCGAGCTGCGGCCAGCTCTCCGGCAGGTAAAGACCGCCATCGCTGGCAAGGCCGGCGAGCAGGACCTCGTCGAAGCTCAGGGCCGGCGCTTGGCCGCGGGTCGAGATGTAACGCATGGGCAATTCCGTTCCAATCAGGCGCGCAATCTATCCGCCAGGGCGCGGTGCAGCAAGGCATGGGCGATTGCCTGTTTGCGCAGAGCTTGTCTTCAGTCATGCTGGCGGCTCGGCAAGACCGCGAGGGAGGCTTGCCCCTTGTACATCATGCGGACCAAGACCGACGTCAAGCTGGACGCGCGCAAGCGCTGGGCCCTGCCCGACCGGGTTTTCTTCGCCTGCGGCGCCTGCCACATCCTCGCCTACGCCTTTCAAGAGCGCTACGGCGCGGAAGGGCGAAAGGCGATCTGGATCAAGCCCCGGGAAGGGCTCACGGGAAACCACATCTTCGTCGCCTCGGCGGACTGGGCCTTCGACTATCACGGCTACTGCGAGCGGCAGCGCTTTCTCGATCATTACACGCGCCGCGCCTGTCACTACCAGCCGGGCTGGGTCGCACAGCTCGAGGAGCTGCCCTTCGAGGTCCTGATCTCCGAGGCCAAGTCCCTGACCTATCAGGGTCTCTGGCTGCGCGAACCGGAGCAGTTCCTGGAAAACGCCCTGCCCCGGGCGCGGCGCTACCTGGAGCGCTTCAAGCCGCCCCCAGATAGCGTCTGCGCAGATGCGCCTCGAAAACCCTAGGGTCGAGCGGCGCCCCTGTCGCCGCGGCGACGATCTCCTCCCCGCTCAGGCTGGAGCCGAGGCCGTGCACCTTCTCGCGCAGCCAGGCGAGCAGCGGCGCGAAGTCGCCGCGGGCCAGGGCGGCGGGAATCTCCGGCCGCGCCGCCCTGGCGGCGGCGAAGAGCTGTGCGGCGGTCATCGCGCCGAGGCTATAGGTCGGGAAGTAGCCGAAAGCGCCGTCGTACCAGTGGATGTCCTGCAGGCAGCCGCGCCTGTCGTCCGGCGGCGTAATGCCGAGCAGCCGCTGCATCGCCTCGTTCCAGGCACCCGGCAGCTCTGCGGGGTCGAGATCGCCGGAGAGTAGGGCCTGCTCCAGCCGCGTGCGCAGGATGACATGCGCCGGGTAGGTCACCTCGTCGGCATCGACGCGGATGAAATCGGGCCGCACGCGGTTGACCAGGCGCAGCAGGTTCTCCGCCTCCCAGACCGCCCCTTCTCCTTCGAAGGCGGCGCGGGCCAGCGGCGCCAGGTAGCCGATGAACTCGGGACTGCGGCAGGCCTGCATTTCGATCAGCAGGGACTGGCTTTCGTGCAGCATCATGCCGCGCGCCTTGCCGACCGGCTGCAGCCGCCAGTCCGCCGGCAGCCCGCGCTCGTAGAGGGCATGTCCGGTTTCGTGCAGCACGCCGCTGAGCGAGGTCAGAAAGTCGGCATCGTCGTAGCGGGTGGTGATCCGCACGTCCTCCGGCACGCCGCCGCAGAAGGGATGCAGCGAGGTGTCGAGCCGGCCGTGGCGGAAGTCGAAGCCGACCTGGGCCATGACCTGACGGGCTAGCGCCTCCTGCCTGGCGACGGGAAAAGGCCCCTCCGGCATCCGCGCGGCCGGCGCCGCCGCCTGACACTCGAGAACCTCCTCCAGCAGCCCGGGCAGGAAGCTCTCGACCTGGGCGAAAACGGCGTCGATCCGTGCCGCCTGCAGACCCGGTTCATAGAGATCGAGCAGGGCGTCGTAGGGACTGCAGCCGAAGACCTCGGCCTTGCGGGCCGCCGCCTCGCGGGTCAGGGCCAGCACCTCGCGCAGCGCCGGCAGCACCAGGGCGAAATCCGACTTCGGCCGCGCTTCCCGCCAGATCATCTCGCAGCGGTTACAGGCCTTGCTCAAGGCCTCGACGAAGGCGGAATCCAGGGCCGTGGCGTGGCGCCACTCGCGGCGCATCTCCCGCAGGTTGGCCGCGCGCCAGGGGTCGCCGCCGTTCAGCTCCGCCTCGGCGGCATCGAGCAGCTCGCCGGTACGCCCATGGGTCAGCAGCTCGTGGCCGAGCACGCCCAGGGCCGCAAGCTGCTCGCTGCGCGCCTCCGCGCCGCCCTCGGGCATCAGCGTCGCGCCGTCCCAATGCAACAGGCCTTCGGCTTCACGCAGGGCATTGAGGCGGCGGAAACGCTGCTCCAGCTCCCGATAATTTTCGATTCCGCCCGACACTGCCCGCCTCCGCCGTTTCGCTTTGCTCCCGCTCCTTCTATAAGAGAGCGCGCCCGCCGACCAGAGGAGTACGACAGATGGCCGCGAAACACCTGCCGCAGGCCGAATTCCGCCTCGATCCGCTGAAGACCGTCCTCCAGACGGCGATGGTGGCTGGCGTTTTCGTTCTCGCCGGCTGGCCGCTGATCGATCCCGAGGCCCGCGACGGCGACTCCCTCACCGCCATGATCATGCTGCTCGTCATCGGACTCTACATGGGCTATCTGCTGGTCCGGGACCTCCTGGCGGGCAATCCGGTGATCGCCGTCGCGCCGGAGGGTCTGATCGACCGCCGCGGCACCCCGGCCGTGCTTCCCTGGACCGAAATCGTCGAGATCGAGGTCCGGCGCCTGACCTTCATGCCGGGCCTGCGCGTACGTCTGCGCAACGGCGAGCGCCGCGAGATCGACACCATGCTGCTGAACGCCAAGGCGGCGAAGATCCTCGAGGCGGCGCGGCCGCATCTGCTGGCGTCGGAAAAGAACGGTTAGGAACGGCGGCGCAGGCCGTAGATCAGGTAGATAACCGCCAGCACCGCCGCCAGACCGAACCAGGTCAGCGCGTACTGCAGGTGGTCGTTCTTGAACGTCACCTGGGTCTGGCCGCCGATCGGATAGTCGCCGACATGCTGACCCGCCGCCGCGTCGAGGTAGACCTCGGTCACCGGGTTTTCCAGCCCGGCCGCCGCCGCCATCGCCGGCAGGTCCGGCCAGAGCCAGAGATTGGCTTGCGGGTCGTTGGCCGGGGCGAAGGCCGCGAAGCCCGACCAGCCGCCGCTGCGCAGCAAGCCCTCGATTCGGACCTGCCCCCCGATCTGGCCTGCGGCCCTGCTTGCCGGATCCCGGCGGTCCGGCGGCACCCAGCCGCGGTCGATCAGGATCTGCCGGCCATCGGCCAGGGCGAAGGGCGTCACCACATGCAGCCCGACCTGCCCGTCGCGCACCCGCGAAGCGAAGTAAAGCTCCCGGTCATGCAGGTAGCGGCCCTCCACGGCAATCGGCAGATAGGCGAGGTCCTGGGGCTGGGGAAAGCTCTCGGGCAGCGTACCTGGCGGCTGCGCCAGACGCTCCCCAGTCTGGGCGATCAGCGCTTCCTTCCACTCCAGACGCTGCAGCTGCCAGGCGCCGAGTCCAAGCAGTACGGCCAGGCAGAGAAGCGTGAAGACGGTAGGCCAGAAGCCGGGGCGGAAGGCGGTCACGGGAGGCGGATCACTCCTGATCGTAGTCTTCCAGGCCGCTGTCGCTGGCCCGGTGTTTGTACTGCAGGGCGATCATCACGCCCTTCATCGGGCGCAGCAGCGCCAGCGCGGCGCCGAGGATGACCGTGGTCCAGATCGCCATGTGCAGCCACATCGGCGGCGCAAAGGCGGATTCCACCAGCAGCGCCATGGGCACCACCAGCGCGCCTAGGATAAAGATCAGGAAGATCGCCGGTCCGTCGCCGCTGTCGGCCTTGCGCAGGTCGAGACCGCAGTGCCCGCAACGCTCGGCGACGGTGAGGAAGCCGTCGTAGAGCCTGCCGCGGCCGCAGCGCGGGCACTTGCAGGCAAGGCCCGCGCCGGCAACCGAGACGCTGGGGTAAGTGACCTCGTCGTCCTTGGCCACTGACCCGGTCTTAATGGGCCGCCGTGCCGGCGCCCCACCAGTAGATGCAGACGAAGAGGAACAGCCAGACCACGTCGACGAAATGCCAGTACCAGGCGGCGGCTTCGAAGCCGAAGTGATGGTCCGGCTTGAAGTGGCCGAGGTAGGCGCGCAGCCAGCAGACTGCCAGGAAGATCGTGCCGATCATCACATGGAAGCCGTGAAAGCCGGTCGCCATGTAGAAGGTCGAGGAGTAGATGCCGTCCTTGAAGCCGAAAGCGGCGTGACTGTACTCGTAGGCCTGCAGGCCGGTGAAACACACCCCCAGCAGGACGGTGATCGCCAGGCCCTGCAAGGTCGCCTGGCGGTCGCCCTGCTGCAGGGCGTGATGCGCCCAGGTCACGGTGCAGCCGGACAGCAGCAGGATCAGGGTGTTGAGGAAGGGCAGGTCGAAGGGCGCGAAGGTCAGCACGCCCTCGGGCGGCCAAACTCCGCCGGTCACCTCGACCCGGCTGAACTGCTTGACTTGGTCGGGGAAAAGCGCGACGTCGAAGTAGGCCCAGAAGAAGGCGGCAAAGAACATTATCTCCGAGGCGATGAAGAACAGCATGCCGTAGCGCATGGAGATCTGCACCACGTCGGTATGATGGCCCTCGTAGGTCGCCTCCTTGACCACCCGCATCCACCAGCCGGTCATGGTGAGGATCACCATCAGCACGCCGATCGGCAGCACCGCCGCGGTGATGTCGTGCATGTAGAGCACCAAGCCTCCGGTCAGGGCGAAAGCCGCGATGGCGCCGATCAGCGGCCAGATGCTGGGATCGACCAGATGGTATGGATGGTTCGGTGCTGCGTGTGCCATGTCTCTATCCCCTGCCGTACCGCCGGGCTCTCCCGGGCTCAGTTCCGTTGTGCCGTTTGTGTTGCGTCCGCCGCGCCCTCGCCCTGGCCGACCGCCTCGCCCTCGTCCTGCAAGGGCAGATCGTCAAGGTCCTGGAAAAAGGTGTAGGACAACGTGATCGTCTCGACGCTATCCATCGAGGGATCGTCGACCAAGCTGGGATCGACGTAGAAGCTCACCCCCATCTCGACCCGCTCGCCCGGCTTCAGGGTCTGCTGCGAGAAGCAGAAGCAGGCGACCTTCTGGAAGTACGCCCCGGCCTTCAGAGGCGTGACGTTGAACACGGCGGTGCCGTGGGTCTCGCGCGCCGAGAGATTGTGCGCGCTGTAGAACACCAGGGTCGGCTCACCGATCTTGACCTCGACCTCGCGCTGCTCGGGCTGGAAGCGCCAGGGCAAGGCTGGATTGATGTCGGCGTTGAAGCGCACCTTGATGCTGCGCTCCAGCGGCGCGTCGGGCACCTGGTCGGCGACCTGGGTCGTGCCGCCATAGCCGGTCACCTGGCAGAACAGGCTGTAGAGCGGCACGGCGGCGAAGGACAGGCCGACCATGCCGGCGACCACGCCGGCCAGGGCCAGGCCCATGCGGCGGTTGCCGCGTGCACGGCGGCTCTGTCCGCCGTCGTCGCTCTGGCGTGTGTCGGGCGCGGCGCTCACATCAGCCTCCGGACATCCGAATGATCGCGACGAAGTAGACCAGCACCATGAAGGCGATCAGCGCAGCCAGAACCGCGTAGTTCTTGAGCCGTTTGCGCCGGTGCACCTCGCTGTCGCTGTTGCTGCGCCGCGCCGCCATTATCCCATGCCCCCGGGCAGTACGGACAGGACGCCCGAAGCCCCGCTGTCGACGATCAGCATGGCGAAGAGCACGAAGAGATAGAGGATCGAAAAGCCGAACATTTGCTTGGCGGCGCGATCCCCGGCCGCATCGCCCTCACGCAGCACCTTGATGGCGCAGCCGACGAACAGCAGTCCCATCGCCAGCGCCACGGCGCCGTAGGCCAGACCGGCGAAGCCGAACAGACTTGGCGCCAGCGCCACCGGCAGCAGCAGCAGGGTGTAAATCAGCATCTGGCGCTTGGTCGCGGCCCGGCCAGCGACCACCGGCAGCATCGGCACGCCGACCTTTTCGTACTCGCCGGCGCGGTAGAGCGACAGCGCCCAGAAGTGCGGCGGCGTCCACATGAAGATGATCAGAAACAGCGCGATGGATTCGACCGAGACTCCGCCGGTCACAGCGGCCCAGCCGATCATCGGCGGGAAGGCGCCGGCGGCACCGCCGATGACGATGTTCTGCGGCGTCCGTCGTTTCAGCCAGACGGTATAGACGAAGACGTAGAACAGCACGGCAAGTGCCAGCAGTCCCGAGGCCACCCAGTTGACCGCCACGCCAAGCAGCATCACCGAGAAGATCGCCAGGATGACGCCGAAGGCCAGCGCCTCGGAGGGCTGGACCCGTCCCCTGGGGATCGGCCGGCCGCGGGTGCGCGCCATCACCGCGTCGATGTCGCGGTCGTACCACATGTTGATCGCTCCGGCGGCGCCGGCGCCGATTGCGATGCAGAGCACCGCGACCGCCGCCAGGAACCAGTGGATCTGTCCCGGCGCGGCGATCAGGCCGGCGAAGCCGGAAAACACGACGAGCGACATCACCCGCGGCTTGAGCAGCGCGATGTAGTCGCGCAGCTCCTCCCGCCCGCCGGCAGCGGACGAAATCTGGCCGACATTCAGGGAAACGTCGCTCACGTCGTCTTTCCTTTCCGGCCCAAGGCCCTACTTGACCCGCGGCAGGTCGTTGAAGCAGTGGAACGGCGGCGGAGAGGACACGGTCCACTCCAGCGTCGTCGCGCCCTCGCCCCAGTAGTTGGCCTCGACCCGCTTGCCGGCGAGCAGTGTGTAGAGCAGCACCAGCAGGAAGAAGATCGTCGCCCCGAAGGAAATGTAGGCGCCGACGGAGGACACGTAGTTCCATCCGGCGAAGGCGTCGGGATAGTCGATATAGCGCCGCGGCATGCCCTGCAGGCCGAGGAAATGCTGCGGGAAGAAGATCAGATTGACGCCGATGAAGGTGACCCAGAAGTGCAGCTGGCCGGCCCACTCGGGTATCTGACGGCCGCTCATCTTGCCCATCCAGTAGGTGATGCCGGCGAAGATGCCGAACACCGCGCCGAGGCTGAGCACGTAGTGGAAATGCGCGACCACGTAGTAGGTGTCGTGCAGCGCCGTATCGACGCCGGCATTGGCCAGCACCACGCCGGTCACGCCGCCGACGGTGAACAGGAAGATGAAGCCGATCGCCCAGAGCATCGGAGTCTTGAAGGAGATCGAGCCGCCCCACATCGTCGCGATCCAGGAGAAGATCTTCACGCCGGTTGGCACGGCGATGACCATGGTGGCCGCGGTGAAATAGGCCTTGGTGTCCACGTCCATACCGACGGTGAACATGTGATGAGCCCAGACGATGAAGCCGATGCCGCCGATCGCGACCATGGCGTAGGCCATGCCGAGATAGCCGAAGATCGGCTTCTTCGAGAAGGTCGAGACGATATGGCTGATGATCCCGAAGGCCGGCAGGATCATGATGTAGACCTCGGGATGGCCGAAGAACCAGAACAGGTGCTGGAACAGGATCGGGTCGCCGCCGCCGGCCGGATCGAAGAAGGTGGTGCCGAAGTTGCGGTCGGTCAGCAGCATGGTGATCGCGCCGCCGAGCACCGGCACTGCCAGCAGCAGCAGGAAGGCGGTGATCAGCATCGCCCAGACGAACAGCGGCATCTTGTGCATGGTCATGCCGGGCGCGCGCATGTTGAGAATCGTGGTGATGAAGTTGGCCGCGCCGAGGATCGAGGAGGCGCCGGCCAGATGCAGCGAGAAGATCGCCATATCGACCGCGGGTCCTGGATGGGCGAGCCCCGAGGAGAGCGGAGGATAGACCGTCCAGCCGGTGCCCGCGCCGGTACCGACGAAGGCCGAACCGAGCAGCAGGGCGAAGGCCGGAACCAAAAGCCAGAAGGAGATGTTGTTCATCCGCGGAAAAGCCATGTCGGGCGAGCCGATCATCAGCGGAATGAACCAGTTGCCGAAGCCGCCGATCAAGGCCGGCATGACCACGAAGAACACCATGATCAGGCCGTGCGCGGTGATGATCACGTTCCACAGCTGCCCGGGATCGTCCGCCATCGCTACCAGGTACTGTACGCCAGGCTCCTGCAGCTCCATGCGCATCAGCACCGAGAAGATACCGCCGATCACGCCGGCGAGGGCGGCGAAGATCAGGTAGAGCGTGCCGATGTCCTTGTGGTTGGTCGAGCAGAACCAGCGCACGAAGAAGCCCGGCTTGTGATCGTGATCGTCGTGGTGCTCCGCCTGGCTGTCGCTATGCGCGGCGGTTTTCGGCGTCTCGGCCATGGTAGCTATCCCTATCCTCGATTACTCGGAAGCGGCCTGCGCCAAGCTGGTCGCAGCGGTGTCTCCCTGCGGCGCGTCCTCGCCAGCGTCGGCTAATTCTTCGGATGTCCTCTCAAGCCAGGCGTCGTACTCGGCCTTGGATACGGCGTGAATCTCGATCGGCATGTAGGCATGGCCGGTGCCGCAGAGCTCCGAACACTGGCCGTAGTACACGCCTTCCTTCTCGATCCGCACCCAGGTCTCGTTGGCGCGGCCTGGCACGGCGTCGATTTTAGTGCCAAAGGCCGGTACGGCGAAGGAATGCAGCACGTCGGCAGCCGTCACGATGATCCGGATGTCGGTATCCACCGGCAAAACCAGCGGCGTGTCGGTGCCGAGCAGCCGCGGCTTGCCCTGCGCGGCGGCCTCCTCGTCGGAGAGGATATAGGAGTCGAACTGGAAGATGCCGTTTTCCGGATGTTCGAGCTCGTAGGTCCAAGACCACTGCTTACCGGTCGCCTTGATGGTCATCTCGGCGTCGGGGATCACGTCCTGGGCGTAGAGCAGCTTGAAGGAGGGGATGGCGATGGCGACCAGGATGACGATCGGCACCACCGTCCAGACCACCTCGACCACGGTGTTGTGGGTGGTCTTGGTCGGGGTCGGATTGCGCCGCGCGGAGAAGCGCACCATGACATAGAGCAGCAGGCCGAGCACGAACAGCGAAATGCCCGTGATCAGCCACAGCAGGATGTCGTGGAAGGAACCGATCTGGTCCTTGATCGGCGTCGCCGAGGGCTGGAAACCCAGGCCCCAGGGCGTCGGCTGACCCTCGAGATAGCCGCCCTCCTGGGCCTGCGCGGTGCCAGCGAGCAGCAGGACCGGCAGCATCAGCGCGCCCGACATGGCGGTCTGCGCGATTCGCATGATTGAACCCATCGTTCCCCTCATTACAAAGCCGAGCGTCGTCTTTCACGGTCGCCCGGCGCGCAAGCTTACCCGCGGCGCCGGAGCGAGGCTTTCTAGCACGGCAGATTATAGCGTCAAAGCCGCCACTTTCCTGGGCCTGCGACAGAATGACGCGAAACGCCAAGCCGGCTCGAAGTCCGGCGCGGAGACCTACTTCTCCTGGCGCTCGACCGAGCGGGTGGCGAGCTTGCGCAGGCGCCGCACCCCGAACCAGACCAGGAGGGCGACGACGGGGATGGAGAGTCCCATGACCAGCGCCGGATCGAGGGGCAAGCCACTGGATTTCAAGGACTTTGCCGCGTAGCCGATCAGGCTGACGAGGTAGTAGCTGATCGCCACCACCGAGAATCCCTCGACCGTCTCCTGCAGCCGGGTCTGCAGCTTGACCCGGCGATCCATGGATTCCAGCAGGTCGCGGTTCTGTGCTTCGAGCTGGACGTCGACCCGGGTGCGCAGCAGCTGGCCGACCCGGGCGACCCGCCGCGAGAGGTCGGCCAGACGCACGCCGACCGCCTCGCAGGTCCGCATCGCCGGAGTCAGACGGCGGCCGAAGAACTCGCTGAAGGTCTGGTAGCCCTCGATGCGCTCCTCGCGCAGCTCCTCGATGCGGCGGTTGACCAGCTCGAAATAGGCCCGCGCCGCGCCGAAGCGGTAAGCTGTCGCGGCCTGCACCTTCTCGACCTCCGAGGACAGCTCGGTCAAATCGCCCAGCAGCGCGCGCTCGTCCTCCAAGGCCTTGAGCTCGGTCATCTTGCCGGTCATCGCGGTCAGGCGCCGCTCAGCCTCGCTGAGCACGCCGCCGTAGCGCCGGGCCAGCGGCAGCGCCAGCAGCGCCATCATCCGGTAGGTCTCGACCTCCAGCAGCCGCTGCAGCAGCCGCCCGGCCTGGCGCGGCTTCAGACGCTTGTGGCGCAGCAGCAGCCGGCCGTAGCCGTCCTCCAGCACCGCGAAGTTCATGAAGGCATTGGCCGCGCCGCCGGAAACCTGCGCCCCGGCGAAGTTGTCGGTACCGAGAATCCGCGGCAGGTCCTCGGGGTCGAGCTCGACGGAGTCCTGCGGCTCGACCTCGACGTGGACGGCAACCAGAATCTCGCCCGGCAAGGCGGCAAGCCAGTCCTGCGGCACCCGCTCGATCACCGGCGCGGAAAAGCGCGCCTCGGGAATCGGCTCGCACGCAAGGAAGGTATAGGTCGAGAATTCGGTGTGCCGCTCCCAGCGCAGGCGAAAGCCATCGAGTTCGGCGAGATGGAAGTTGGCGTCGGCGGCCGGCGGCGCGGCGGCGTAGCGCGCACAGAGCGCGGCCACCTGCGCGCGATCGCCCTCGGCCGCCTGCTCGTCGGTCAGCAGCGCGAGGTGGGTCGCGCGCTCGGGCGCCTGCAGCAGCATGAAAGGCCGTGCATGGACCTCAGCGGCGAGCTCCTGGCGCAGTTCATGGTCTTTCAATCCCGCCGGCATCGGTGTCGCTTCCCCTTCTTGCCGCAGAGCGCAGCGCGGTTATCCTTGCGGCGCAAGGTTTTCTTGGCGCGCCGAGAGGCCATATACCCTAGCCTGAAACAACTGTCAGAAACCAAGGGCCAGAATCATGCCGCACCTCCCCCAGACCGACGAACTCTTCTTCGACAAGGCCGGACTCGACCGGACGCGTCTCGAGGGCGTGGTGGACGACGCGCTGCAGGGCGCCGACGACGGCGAACTCTTCCTGGAGTACCGCCAGTCCGAAGCCCTGGCCTTCGACGACGGGCGGCTGAAAAGCGCCAGCTTCGACACCTCCCAGGGCTTCGGCCTGCGCTCCATCGCCGGCGAAGCCGCCGGCTACGCCCACGCCAGCGAGCTGAGCGAAGACGCCATCGCGCGGGCCGCCGCCACGGTCAAGGCGGTGCAGGCCGGCCACAGCGGCAGCATGGCCGAGGGACCGCAACAGACCAACGCCCAGCTCTACGGCGCGGTCAATCCGCTCGCTGAGACCGCCTTCGAAACCAAGGTCAAGGTGCTGTCGGACATCGACGCCTACCTGCGCGCCAAGGATCCGCGGGTCAAGCAGGTCAGCGCCTCGCTGCTCGGCAACTGGCAGGCGGTGCAGATCCTGCGCGCCGGCGGCGAGCGCGCCGCCGATATCCGCCCGCTGGTCCGGCTCAACGTCGCCGTTGTGCTGCAGAACGGCGAGCGCATGGAAAGCGGCAGCCACGGCGGCGGCGGACGCCGCGGCTTCGCCGAACTGCTGACCCCCGACTATTGGAAGGGCCTGGCCGACGAGGCGCTGCGCCAGGCCGAGGTCAACCTGGACTCGATCGACGCGCCGGCCGGCGAGATGCCGGTAGTGCTCGGCCCCGGCTGGCCCGGCGTGCTGCTGCACGAGGCGGTCGGCCACGGCCTGGAAGGCGACTTCAACCGCAAGAAGACCTCGGCGTTCGCCGGGCTGATGGGTGAGATGGTCGCCTCCCCCGGCGTCACCGTGGTCGACGACGGCACCCTGGAGGATCGCCGGGGGTCGCTGACCATCGACGACGAGGGCACCCCCAGCCAGCGCAGCGTGCTGATCGAGAACGGCAAGCTGGTCGGCTACATGCAGGACCGGCAGAACGCCCGGCTGATGGGCATGCAGCCGACCGGCAACGGCCGGCGCCAGTCCTATGCCCATATCCCGATGCCGCGGATGACCAATACCTACGCCCTGAACGGCGAGCACGATCCCTCCGAGCTGATTTCCTCGGTCAAGCGCGGCCTCTATGCCGTCACCTTCGGCGGCGGTCAGGTCGACATCACCTCGGGCAAGTTCACCTTCAGCTGCACCGAGGCCTATTTGATCGAGGACGGCAAGATCGGCCCCGCGGTCAAGGGCGCGACCCTGATCGGCAACGGACCGGAGGCGCTGGGCAAGGTCACCATGGTCGCCAACGACATGGCCCTCGACAACGGCATCGGCACCTGCGGCAAGGAGGGCCAGGGCGTGCCGGTGGGGGTCGGCCAGCCGTCGATGCTGGTCAGCGCCATCACAGTGGGCGGCACCGCGGCGTAGTTTTTCCGCCCCGGTCACTTCTTTCCAGAGCGACTTTAGTGCCGCCGCCGCTTCGCGCGACGCAGTGGGCCAGGCATTCCTGAAAGGGCGCGCCGTAACTCTTTGCTATAAGAAGGCGTAATCCGGGCTTCCGGTTCTACTTGGCATCTCCCGAAAGCTCCGCTCTACCGGCTGCTTATATTCATAAATCAACGGTGTAACGAAAGCGCTTCCGGAGTTTCGATAGAGGAGTCTAATCCTTTCTTTATTGGTCATTTCACCGTGAATTGATCTAAATTCAGCGCCTATCTCAAAATTGTCCTTTCACTTTTACAATAAACTCTATAATTGCATTGACACACCATTCCCGTGCGCCATCTCTGTGATAGTCGCACAAACTTCAAAACTAGTGGTCAATCACTACTGCATAACCTGAGAGGGCAGAACTCAATGTCGAAGAATTCCAAATCCGCCGCCGAAATGATGAAGGAAGCAAAGCGCCTAATGGACGAGGCCGAGCGCGTCGCCCAGCGTGAGCTCTCCGAGCTCAAAAAGAAGTGGGAGGCCGATGCCAAGGCGGCCGGCTCCACAGTCGAGGAAGTGCTCGGCCTCGGCGGCAAGAAGTCGGCGCCGCGCGCCAAGTCCGCGCGCCGCAGCACCGGCGTCGCCAAGTATCTGCACCCGGTGACCAAGAAGCCGGTCGATGGCCGGGTCGCGCGCGGCGATGCCGCTTTCGCCAGCTACAAGAAGGGCAAGAAGCTGGACGATGCGAAGCTTTCGGCCGCCGGATTGATCAACCCGGAGTTCCTGAAGACTCCGAAGGGCAAGGTTTTCGCCAAGGAAAACAAGGGCAAATAGGCCGGGTCTAGGGACGGAGAGCTGAAGGGATCGGGGGAACGAACCACGGGGCTGCGCGTTAACTATATGTTAAGAATTGCCGCGCAAACTTGATCCTACCTAGCCCATCCCAAACCCCAAGAGCACCTACATAGCACTCGAAGAGCCGCAGTCCCCAACTGCGGCTCTTTCGATTCTGGCGTCCGGCGATTTGCGGGTCTAGTATTCGAACCGCTTGAAAATCGGTTCGACCTTCCCGCCCCATTCGCTTTCATAGAGCGCCAGGGCGTACTCGGCCGGCGTGACGCCGCTGTCGGCGATCTCCCACAGGGCCTTGAGAAAGTTGCGCTCGTCCAGGCCCTGGCCGTCGAAGCGCGCCCGCGTGGCCAGGCCGGCCTGGGAGATTTTCAGCACTTCGCGAGCGAGATCCAGCACCGTGCCGCCGCGGAAAGGGGTCTTCAGGCCGAGCCGCGGCACCTCGGCGCGCAGATAGCCATGCTCCTCGATGCTCCAGTCGGCGACCAGCGCCGCGGCCGCCGAAAGCGCGGTCGAATCGTAGAGCAGGCCGACCCAGAGCGCAGGTAACGCGCAGAGCCGCCGCCAGGGCCCGCCGTCGGCGCCGCGCATCTCCAGGAAGCGCTTCAGCCGCACCTCCGGAAACAGCGTCGTCAGATGATCCGACCAGTCGCTGATGTAGGGCGCCTCGCCGGGCCGCCCGGGCAGCTTGCGGTCGAGGAAATCGCGGAAGGACTGGCCGCTGACGTCGAGGTAGCGGCCGTCGCGGTAGATGAAGTACATCGGCACGTCGAGGGCGTAGTCGACGTAGCGTTCGAAGGACATGCCGTCCTCGAACACAAAGGACGGCACGCCGCAGCGGTCGGGATCGGTGTCGGTCCAGATCTGACTGCGGTAGCTCAGGAAACCGTTGGGCTTGCCTTCGGTGAAGGGCGAGTCGGCGAACAGCGCCGTGGCCACCGGCTGCAGCGCCAGGGAGGTGCGGAACTTGCGCACCATGTCGGCTTCCGAGGAGAAATCCAGGTTCACCTGTACGGTGCAGGTGCGCAGCATCATGTCGAGGCCGAGCTTGCCCTTCTTCGGCATGTAGTTGCCCATGATCTCGTAGCGGCCCTTGGGCATCCAGGGCATCTCGTCGCGGCGCCAGTGCGGCGCGAAACCGAGACCGATCATGCCGATGCCGAGCGGCTCGCAGACCTCCTTGATCTGCGCCAGATGGGTATGCACCTCGTCGCAGGTCTGGTGGATCGTCTCCAGCGGCGCGCCGGAAAGCTCGACCTGCCCGCCGGGCTCCAGGGTGATGTTGCAGCCGGCCTTCTTCAGTGCGACCGGCTGGCCGTGCTCCAGCACCGGCTCCCAGCCGAACTGGGCGGCCATCCCCTCGAGCAGAGCGCGAATGCCGCGCGGGCCCGCATAGGGCAGCGGCTTCAGATCGTCGCGGGTAAAGGCGAACTTCTCGTGCTCGGTGCCGATTCGCCACTGCTCCGCCGGTCGGGAGCCGGCCGCGATGTAATCGATCAGCTGCTGCTTGCCGGTGACGACTTCGCCCTGGGCTTCAGGAGGGGCGGACATGCGCTACACCTTCCGGTCTGTCGGTTGGCCCCTTGTGACCCAAGGCCGGGACAATTGAAAGAGCCCACTTCAGGGAAGCACCTTCAACCGCCGCGAAAAGCCGGGCGGGCGCCGCCGTCGCGGCTCCAGTCCCCCGCCCAGGCCTGCCAGCAGGCGAGCGCCGCGAGCGCCGCCGTATCGGCGCGCAGAATCCGCGGGCCGAGGCTGACCAGATCGACCCTGGGGTGGCGCTGCAGCAGAGCGAACTCCTCCGGCGCGAAGCCGCCTTCCGGGCCGGTCAGGATCGCCGCCGGCCGCTCAGGATCCTGCCCCCAGGCCGCCAGATACTCGGCGATCGGCACGGCGGCGCCGGCCTCGGCGCAGGCGATCAGCACGCGGTCCTCTGGCCAGTCGGCGAGAATGCTCTCGAGCTGGCGCGGCGCCTCGACCTCCGGCACCGAGAGGCGCTCGGTCTGCTCCGCCGCCTCGCGGGCATTGGCCGCCAGACGCTCGATCTTGACCCGCTCGACAGCGGTGCGCCGGGTCATCGCCGGCAGCAGGCGGGAGACGCCGAGCTCGGTCGCCTTCTCCGCCAGGAAGTCGATCCGCGCCCGCTTGATCGGCGCGAAGACCAGCCAGAGATCGGGATCGGGGCTCTGCGCGCGCAGCCGCCTGCGCAACGCCAGCGAAGCCCAGCCCTTGCCGAGACCCTCCAGCTCGCCCAGCCACTCTCCGTCCCGGCCGTTGAACAGGGCGACCTGGGCGCCGGGCTGCAGCCGCAGGACACTGCGCAGGAAGTGCGCGCGCGTCGAATCGAGACCCAGGGTCTGCCCCTCGGCCAGCGTGTCCTCGACATACAGTCGCGTCGCGATCCTGGGTTCCTTCATCCCAATCTTCCCGCGTGAAAGATGGCGCGGACAACGCCGACTTGTGATGCCCGCACGCTTTGCCCCACATTAGGGCATGGCTTCCTCAACCGAAAGCGCCGGCGGCGGAAACGCGGCCAGCGACATCCGCGCCGACCACTGGATCTTCCGCTTCGCGCCGAAAGCCGCCTGGCCCTATATCCGTCTTACCCGCTTCGACCGGCCGATCGGCACCTGGCTGCTGCTCAATCCCTGCTGGTGGGCGATCGCCATGGCCTCCGCCGCCGCCGGCGCCTGGCCGCCGCTGTGGATGCTGGCCGCCGTGGCTGTGGGGGCGCTCGCCATGCGCGGCGCCGGCTGCACCATCAACGACCTCTTCGACCGCGACTTCGATGCCGCCGTGGCCCGCACCGCGACCCGGCCGCTGCCCAGCGGCGAAATCACGGTGCCGCAGGCCCTGGCCTTTCTCCTCCTGCTGCTGGCGGTCGGCCTCGCCGTGCTGCTGCAGTTCAATTGGCTGGCCGTGGCGCTCGGCTTCGGCTCGGTGCTGCTCTTCGTGCCCTATCCGCTGATGAAGCGGATCACCTACTGGCCGCAGCTCTGGCTCGGCCTGACCTTCAACTGGGGGGCGCTGCTCTGCTGGGCGGCGGTCGCCGGCGAAGTTCCCCTGGCCGCTTACCTGCTCTATGCCGGCGGCATCGCCTGGACCCTGGGCTACGACACCATCTACGCCCACCAGGACAAGGAGGACGACATCCTGGTCGGGGTGAAGTCCTCGGCGCTCAAGCTCGGCGCTGGGACCAAGCCCTTCCTGATCGCGGCCTTCGCGGCGGCGGTCGCGCTCTGGGCCGCCGCCGGCGCCGCCGCCGGGCTTGCCTGGCCCTACTTCGTGCTGCTGGCACCGGTCGCCCTGCACTTCGCCTGGCAGGTGCGCAGCCTCGATATCGACGCACCGATGAACTGCCTCGCCCGCTTCAAGTCGAACCGCGACGCCGGGCTGCTGCTGCTGCTCGCGATCCTCGCCGCTCAGGCCCTGGGGTGAGCGGCGGGCCGCGGGTCAAACCACAGCAGGCGGAAGCCTTCGTCCTCGGCAACACAGCCATAGAGACGCCGCCGCTGATCCCCGAGTTGCGCCTGCATCTCGCCACTGAGGTGATCCCGCTGTGGCAGGCGACCGAAGTCGAGCTGGAGGAGATGGGACTGCCGCCGCCTTACTGGGCCTTCGCCTGGGCGGGCGGCCAGGGACTGGCGCGGCATCTGCTGGATCATCCCGAGCTGGTGCGCGGCAAGCGGGTGCTCGATTTCGCCAGCGGTTCCGGCCTGGCCGCGCTGGCCGCCGCCAAGGCCGGCGCGGCGGAGGTCGCGGCCTGCGAGATCGACCCCTATGCCCTGGCCGCGATCGGACTCAATGCCGCGCTCAACGCTTGCAAGATCGCCGTGCTGTCGGAGAATCAGGTCGGCCGCGACGGCGGCTGGGAAGTCGTGCTGGCCGGCGACGTCTGCTACGAAAAGCCGATGGCCGAAGCGGTCTTCGCCTGGCTCAGCGCGCTGGCGCGCGGCGGGGTCAGCGTCCTGCTCGGCGACCCGGGGCGCAGCTACCTGCCGAAGAGCGGATTGGAAAAACTGGCGCGCTACGCCGTGCAGACGACACGGGATCTTGAAGACAGCGACCTGCGCAACGCCGTGGTCTGGAGGGTCACCGGCGCCGCCGCGCCACAGCTCACGGAAGCTCGTCCAGAGGATCCAGCTGGATGAAGTGCGGCACCGTCGAAGGCAGGGCGTGTTCGGCCATGCGCGCGATCAGGCTTTCGCGGCGGGCGAGATCGCGGATGTTCGCCAGGATGTAGTTGTCGATCTCCTCGCCGGCGTGATAGCGGTCGCGCAGATAGAGTTGCACCGCCTCCTGCTCCAGCGCCGCATGGCTGCGGCCGGTCGCCTGAACCGCGGCCAGGCCGACCGGCTTGCCCTCCTGACCCAGCGCGCCGTGGCGGCTGTTGTAGACGTAGGGCGCCTCGAAGCGCGGCGAGGGTCCGCCCTCGACTTCGACCTCGAGACCCTCGAGCCGCCCGAAGGGATAGTTGCGCCCCTCGGTTGCGTGCATGCGGATCACCTGGCGCTCGTTCAGCCAGTTGAGGGCAATGCGCACCCGGCAGCCCGGCGCATGCACCAGGGTCGAGGCGATGGCGCCGTACTGGGTGACATGGGCCGAGTAGACCACGTCGTAGTCCTCCAGCCAGGCGAAGGTGACGGGAATCTCCCACTCCGGCTCGTCCGGCAGGGTGAACTTGCGGGTCAGCTGCTCCGGCGAACGGTTGGAGCCGTGGCCAAGCAGCGGAATACGTTCGGAGAAATCGGCTTCCGCAATCGGCGCCAGAACCCCGGAGCGCAGCAGATAGGACTGCGGCGGCGCGGGAAAGGGATAGGTCTTGGCGAGCGCCAGCAGCGCCGCAGGTTCTTCGGGAAGCTTCCAGGCCATGACGCGCGCAGTTCTAACAGAACGCGGCGGCCAGGCGCAGCAAGTTTAGACGGGATTTAGCCGGTGAGTCTCAGTCGGTACAGGGCGGCGCGTCTTCCGGATCCTGTGCCTCGATCCGGTAGCGCGTATTGCAATCGTCCACAGACGACCAAGCCAAAGCTTTCCAGACCTCCTTTGCCTTCTGGTAGGTCTGGAATGGCCCCTTGCAGATTTCATGGCCGTCGACCGGCTTTCTGAAATCCGTTCCGGTATATTCGCCCCCGACAACCCAATAGAGTTGCATCAGTCCTGCCTCAAGTTCGCGTCCCCTAGACTAAGCGGAACAATTTGACGAATTCTTGCCCAAGAAGTGTCAAATCGACTACGCCACGAAACTAATGCCTGATTCTACTGCCTGTCGCGAAGAAATCACAACTCAGGTATTCGTCATTTGCGGGTCACTGTGACATTTCCGTCACGAGGAGGTTTGCCGTGCCAAAGTTTAGAACCAACCCAGAATGGGCCGACCCCGCACTGGTTGGAAAGACGCTCAAGCTGAAGCGCCCGGTCGTCTCCGGCCACGGAGAGGTCGAGCTCGGCGGCGTCCTCTGGAAAGCTGTGGCAGGCGAGGATCTGGACAGCGGCACGAAGGTCAGGGTCGTCGGCGTCGACGGCAACATCGTCAAACTGGTGAAAGTATGAGACTGGATCCCGGCATCGAGACCTTTCTGGAAACCCTGCGGGCGGCGACCGGTGGCAAACCCGCGCCCTTCGAGGCCGAGGCGCGGCGGCGCATGCTGCGCCAGCGCACGGCGCTGTTTCCCGTGGCCCTGCCATCCGGCGTGACCTTCGAAGACTGGCATCTCGCCCTCTCCGGCCGCGAGATCCCGCTGCGCATCTATCGTCCGGCCGGCGGCGGCAAGCTTGCGGCCCTGCTGTATTTCCACGGCGGAGGCTGGGTCGCCGGCGATCCGATCACCCACCACGCCACCACGGCGATCCTGGCCGGGCTGAGCGGCGCCGTCGTGGTCAGCGTCCACTACCGCCGCCCGCCGGAAAACCCCTACCCGGCCGCGCTGCAGGATGCCGAAGCCGTCCTCGAATGGCTGCGCGATCCGCCGGACTGGCTCGACACCGATCCCGGAAGGATCGCCGCGGCGGGGGATTCCGCCGGCGGCAACCTGACCGCGGCCCTGACGCTGAAGCTGCGCGATGCCGGCCAGCCGCAGCTGCGCCACCAGTTGCTGATCTATCCTGTGCTGGACACGGACTTCGAGAACGCCAGCTACCGCGCCGCCGCCGATCCGGTGCTGACGCCGGCGGCGATGCGCTACTACTGGAACGCCTATCTTTCCCGCGAGGCGGACTGGCGCGATCCCTATGCCGTGCCGGCGCGAGCCAAAGATCTGACCGGGCTGCCGCCGGCCACGCTGCTGACCGCGGAGGCCGACCCCCTGCGCGACGAGGGCGAGGCCTACGCGGTACGGCTGGAGGCCGCCGGGGTGCCCACGACCCTGCTGCGCGGCGCGAGCATGGTGCACGGCTTCCTGCGCGCCTGGGAACTCAGCCCCGCCGTGCGCGGCCTGTTCGAGCAAGCCTGCACCAAGCTCGTCCGGGACCTCGCCTAGCGCGGCAAAGGGACTATTTGTCCCCATACCGCAAAGCCGCTAGAGAAGTGCATGGCCTACCGCTCGCTGAGAGACTTCATCGACCGCCTGGAACGCGAAGACCGCCTGAAGCGGGTCTCGCACCCGGTCTCGCCGCTGCTGGAGATGACCGAGATCCAGACCCGGCTGCTCGCCGAGGGCGGCCCGGCGGTGCTTTTCGAGAACGTCCAGCGGGACGACGGCACGGCTTACGACATGCCGGTGCTGGTCAACCTCTTCGGCACGGTCGAACGGGTCGCCTGGGGCATGGAGCGCACGCCCGAACAGCTCCGCGAGGTCGGCGAGACACTGGCCTTCCTGCGCCAGCCGGAGCCGCCCGGCGGCTTCCGCGAAGCGCTCGACCACCTGCCGCTGCTGCGCCAGGTGATGGCGATGAAGCCGAAGACCGTGTCCCGCGCCCCGGTGCAGGAAGTGGTGCTGCAGGGCGACGACATCGATCTGTCTCAACTGCCGATCCAGACCTGCTGGCCGGGGGAGCCGGCGCCGCTGATCACCTGGCCGCTGGTGGTCACCAAGGGCCCCTCGGGCAAGAAGGAAGACGCCTTCAACCTCGGCATCTACCGCATGCAGGTGACCGGCCGGAACACCACCTTGATGCGCTGGCTGAAGCACCGCGGCGGCGCCCAGCATCATGCCCGCTGGGGCAAGGAGAAGCGCGAGCCGCTGCCGGCCGCCGCCGTGATCGGCGCCGATCCCGGCACCATCCTGGCCGCCGTAACGCCGGTGCCCGACACCCTCAGCGAGTACCACTTCGCCGGGCTGCTGCGCGGCGCCAAGGTCGAGCTGGTCGACTGCAAGACCGTGCCGCTGCAGGTGCCGGCCGAGGCGGAGATCGTGCTCGAAGGCTACGTCAGCCTCGACGACTTCGGCGACGAGGGCCCCTACGGCGACCACACCGGCTATTACAACGCCGTCGAGCCCTTCCCGGTCTTCACCGTCACCGCGATCACCCGGCGCAAGCAGCCGATCTATCTCTCGACCTTCACCGGCCGCCCGCCGGACGAGCCCAGCGTGCTCGGCGAGGCGCTGAACGAGGTCTTCATCCCGCTGCTGCAACAGCAGTTTCCGGAGATCGTCGACTTCTGGCTGCCGCCCGAGGGCTGCAGCTACCGGGTCGCGGTGATCTCCATGAAGAAGGCCTACCCCGGCCACGCCAAGCGGGTGATGCTCGGCGCCTGGAGCTATCTGCGCCAGTTCATGTACACCAAGTGGGTGATCGTGGTGGACGACAGCGTCAACGCGCGCGACTGGAAGGACGTGATCTGGGCGATCTCCACCAAGATGGATCCGGCCCGCGACATCACCATCCTCGAAAACACGCCAATCGACTACCTCGACTTCGCCTCGCCGGAATCGGGACTCGGCTCCAAGATCGGCCTCGACGCCACCGACAAGTGGCCGCCGGAAACCAAGCGCGACTGGGGCCGCGAGATCCGCATGAGCGAAGCCGTGATCGAGAAGGTCGACGAGATCTGGAGCGAGCTCGGCCTGCCCGGCTCCGGCAAAAGCATCTGGAGGTAAACGACGATGGAAGGCTTCCCCGTTCCGATCACCGCGGTGATCGCAGCGCTCAATGCCCTGATCCTGATGGCGCTGGCGGCCATGATTCCCGCCCGGCGGATGAAGGCGCAGGTCAATCTCGGCACCGGCGAGAGCGATGAGCTGTTGCGCGCGGTACGCGCCCACGGCAACGCCACCGAATACATCCCCATCGCGCTGATCCTGATTCTGATCCTCGAGCTGCTCGGCGCCCCGGCAGCATTGCTCTGGGGGCTCGGCGCGGTCCTGACCGTCGCCCGCCTGGCCCACCCCATCGCGATCTACAAGCATACCGGGCCCAGCCTGTTCCGCGGGATCGGCGTGCTCGGCAGCGTGGCGGCGATCGTCGTTGCCGCGCTGGCCTGTCTCTACTATGGACTGAGCATCTAGCTCTCCCCCCTCTGCATTAGGAACTCCCGCTTGCCCATGTTCGATAGCCAAGACGATGCCGCCCTGCTCGACGATCTGCTGAAGCAGGCCAAGACCGCCGGCGCCGATCAGGCCGACGCAGTGCTGATCCGCTCGGCCTCGATCAGCCATGCCCAGCGCCTCGGCCAGGTCGAGCGCCTGGAACGCGAGGAAGGCCAGGACCTGGGGCTGCGCGTGCTATGCGGCAAGCGCCAGGCCATCGTCTCCTCGACCGACCTCAAGGCCGAAACTCTTGCGGAGTTGGTCGAGCGCGCGCTGGCCATGGCCGGCAGCGTCCCGGAGGATCCCTATTGCGGCCTGGCCGCGCCCGAGCAGATCGCCCGCGAGATTCCCGATCTCGACATCTTCGATCCCAGCGAGCCGACCGCCGAGCAGCTGATCGACGCGGCGACGCGCTGCGAGGAGGCGGCCAGGGCCGTGCCCGGCGTCACCAATTCCGAAGGCGCCGAGGCGGCCTGGGGTGTCAGCCACGTCAGTCTGGCTGCCAGCAACGGCTTTGCCGGCGCCTATGCCGTTTCCCATCGCTCCCTGGCCTGCTCGGTCCTGGCCGGCGAAGGCACCGCCATGGAGCGCGACTACGACTTCACCACCGCGGTCTTCGCCGAGGGCCTGCGCAACGCCGAGGAGGTCGGGCGCGGCGCCGGCGAACGGGCGGTGCGCCGCCTCGGCGCCAAGCGTCCCGGCACCGGCAAGTATCCGGTGATCTTCGATCCGCGCGTAGGACGCAGCTTGCTGGGGCATCTTTCCGGCGCCATCAACGGCGCCGCCATTGCCCGCGGCACCTCCTTCCTGCAGGACAAGCTGGGCGAGCGAATCTTCCCGGAGGGCGTGACCGTCACCGACGATCCGCGCCGCAAGCGCGGCCTCGCCTCGAAACCCTTCGACGGCGAAGGCCTGGCCAACGCGGCCATCGACTTCATCGCGGACGGAAGGCTGACCGCCTGGGTGCTGGATCTCTCCTCCGCCCGGCAGCTCGGCCTGGAGCCCAACGGCCGGGCCGGCCGCGGCGTTTCCGGGCCGCCGGGACCCGGCACCACGAATCTCTACCTGGCCCCCGGCAAGGTCAGCCGCGCCGAGCTGCTCGCCGGGGTCGAGCAGGGCTTCTACGTCACCGAGATGATGGGCATGGGGGTCAACGGCGTCACCGGCGACTACAGCCGCGGCGCCGCCGGCTTCTGGATCGAGAACGGCGAACTCGCCGATCCGGTCAGCGAGGTCACCCTGGCCGGAAACTTGAAGCAGATGTTTCTCAATCTCACTCCGGCCGACGACCTCGAATTCGTCTACGGTACCAATGTCCCGACCCTGCGCGTCGACGGCATGACTCTGGCCGGGAGCTAACCGCCCCTATTTAGCTTCCGGCGGGAAGACCAGGTTCAGCGCAGCGGGCAGGATGCGCAGCTTGGCCGGCAGGGAGGCGACGATGTCGCCGTCGCCCTGCACCGGATCCTCCAACGGCCCGTCGATCGTGAGCTGCTTGCAGCGGATGTGGCGTACCGACTTCATCCGCGGCAGCAGATCGAAGATCAGCGCCGCGGCATAGAGCATGGCGTGCCAGCGCCCGCCCTGGGTGAACAGGCAGACCTCCAGGCTCGGCTCCTCCAGGCGTGCCGCCCGCGCGATCATGAAGCGGCCGCCGTAGTGGCGCGCGTTGGCAGCGATCACCGAGCAGGCCTCGGTTTTCTCGCCGTCGATGGTCAGGCGGAAATTCGGGAAGGGATAGCGGCGGAACTGGCGCAGCGTCTCCCAGACGTAGGCGCCCTTGCCGAGCCAGCGCTTGAGACCGCTGTCGACGCCGGCGACGACATGCGCGTCGAAACCTGCGCCGGCCATCAGCAAGAAGCGCCGCCCGTTGGCCTCGCCCAGGCCGATCGGCCGCACCACGCCCTCCAACAGCGCCTTGGCCACCGCCTCGGGAGACAACCGCAGACCGATCTCGATGGCGAGCACGTTGGCCGTGCCCAGCGGGATAATCCCCAGCGGCAGCGCGGCGCCGCCCAGCCGGTTTTCGCCCAGGCCGTTGACCACTTCGTTGATCGTGCCGTCGCCGCCGGCGACCACCAGCAGGTCGCAGTCCTGCCGGGTCAGGCCGGCAGCAAAGCTTTCCGCATCGCCGCGCTGCGTGGTCTCGCGCACCGTCAGTTCGCTGCCGGCGGCGCGCAGCCGCCGCAGCACCGCCTCATAGCGCTGCCTGCGGCCCCGGCGGCTGCCCGCGACGGGGTTGTAGATCACCAGCAGACGCTTCGCAGCGGCGCGCCGATTCGCGGATTTTTGCGGCTGGGACAGGGAACTGCGAGGCATCGGCTACTCTAAAGGCGGAAGAAATGACGCTTCCATGAAGCTACCGTGAAGGATTTGTTTTATTTAGCTATTTCCAAAGCAGTTTCATAAATCTGACTTCAATAGATTGATAGAAGGTAAGCCGAATCGAGATTTCGTCTCATCGATGCATGAGAGGTTCTGGCAAAAAATGGATGGGCTGCAGTCTCCCCTTCGGTTTCGCAGCATTTTTATTTCAGACATCCACCTGGGGACCAAGGGCTGCAAGGCCGAATTCCTGCTCGACTTCCTGAAGCACACGGAAGCCGAGACGATCTATCTGGTCGGCGACATCGTCGACGGCTGGCGGCTACGCCGGGCCTGGTACTGGCCCCAGAGCCATAACGACGTGGTCCAGAAGCTGCTGCGCAAGGCGCGCAAGGGCAGCAAGATCATCTACGTCCCGGGCAACCACGACGAGATGCTGCGCGACTACACCGGCACCCACTTCGGCGGCGTCGAGGTGGTGCAGGACGCGATCCACGAGACCGCCGATGGCAAGCGCATGCTGGTGATCCACGGCGACGCCTTCGATGGGGTGGTGCTGTACCATAAGTGGCTCGCCCTGCTTGGCGACTGGGCCTACACCCTCGCGCTGTCCGCCAACACCCAAATCAATCGCGTCCGGCGCAGGCTGGGCTTCGGCTACTGGTCGCTCTCCGCCTTCCTCAAGTTCAAGGTCAAGAACGCGGTCCAGTTCATCGGCAACTTCGAGGAAGCGCTGGCCGAGGAGGCGCGCAGGCGCAAGGTCGACGGCGTGATCTGCGGCCACATCCACCACGCCGAGCAACGCATGATCGGCGGCATTCTGTACGTCAACGACGGCGACTGGGTGGAAAGCTGCACCGCCTGTGTCGAACACGGCGACGGCCGTCTCGAGATCCTCAACTGGGCCGAACTGCGCGACCTGCGGATGCTGGAACTCGGCCGGCGCGACAGTGCGGCGCGCGGCCGCCAGCAGGCCGCCGCCTGATGCGCATCCTGCTGGCGAGCGACGCCTGGTTTCCGCAGATCAACGGCGTTGTCCGCACCCTGAGCCGGGTCAAGGAGGAGCTGGAGGCCAAGGGCCACCTCTTCGAGGTGATCTCGCCGAATCTCTTTTCCACTGTGGCCTGCCCGACCTATCCGGAGATCCGTCTGGCGCTGTTTCCCGGACGGCGGCTGCGCGATAAGATCGAGGCCTTCGAACCCGAGGCGATCCACATCGCCACCGAAGGCCCGCTCGGCATGGCCGTGCGGCGCTACTGCCTACGCCGGAAGCTGCCCTTCACCACCTCCTACCACACCAAGTTCCCCGAATACCTTTCCGCCCGCGCGCCGGTACCCACGGCGCTGGGCTATGCCGTGATGCGGTGGTTTCACGGCCCCTCCAGCGGCGTGATGGTCGCGACGCCGAGCCTGCGTGAGGATCTGGAGGGACGCGGATTCGGCAACGTCAGGTCCTGGTCGCGCGGCGTAGACACCGAACTCTTCCGGCCGCGCACCGACCCGGCGCTCAACCTGCCGCGGCCAATCTTCCTCTATGTCGGCCGGGTGGCGGTGGAAAAGAGCATTGAGGATTTCCTGCGCCTCGACCTGCCGCTCGGCACCAAGGTGGTGGTCGGCGACGGTCCTCAACTCGCCTCCCTCAAGGCCCGCTATCCGCAGACCGTTTTCACCGGCGCCAAGCAGGGCGAGGGGCTCGCCCGGCATTATGCCTCGGCCGACGTCTTCGTCTTCCCGAGCCGCACCGATACCTTCGGCCTGGTGATGCTGGAGGCCCTGGCCAGCGGCGTGCCGGTCGCCGCCTATCCCGTGCCGGGCCCCAACGACGTGGTCGGCGGCCAGGGTGTCGGCGTCCTGGACCAAGATCTCGGCTTCGCCGCGCTGCAGGCCCTGGCGATCCCGCCGCAGCGTTGCCGCGCCTATGCCGAGAAATATTCCTGGAGCGCCTGCGCCGAGCAGTTCCTCGCCAACCTGCAGCCGATCGGCAGCAGCCCGGACCCCGCTGCCGTGGCGATCGAGGCTGCCTGACCCCTATTGGCTGGAGGAGGTCTGGGCCGTGAAAGGCCCGGCGAGCAGCGCCGGGTCGAGCCGCTCCTCGAACCAGTTCACCCGCCAGTCGAGATGCGGGCCGGTGGCCCGGCCGCTGTCGCCGAGCGTGGCGATGATCTCGCCCTGGGCGACCTGCTGTCCGACGATCACCTTGAGCCGCTGCAGATGCAGGAAGGCGGAGCTGAGCCCGTAGCCGTGGTCGAGGACTATCGTCCCGCCGGTATAGTAGAGATCCTCCTCCGCCAGGCGGACGATGCCAGCGGCCGGCGCCCGCACGGCGGTGCCCAGCGGGGCCGCGATGTCGACGCCGTAGTGCGGCCGCTTGGGCGCGCCGTTGAGGATTCGCTGACTGCCGTAGACGCCGCTGATCCGGCCCTGGGCGGGCCAGACGAAGCCGCTCTCGAACAGCGGCGCCGGCGTATCCAGGCGGCGGGCCGCCGCGATTGTCTCGTTCTCCAGGCGAATCCGATCGGTCACCTCGGCCGGCGGCTCGACGTACTTCGGCGGCAGGCCGTCGATTCGCTGGATATTGTACTCGCGCGCTGCGACGCGCAGCGGGAGGGTCGCGTCCCGGCCGTAGGGGCAGATCACCCAGAGCCGCGCCTCGCCGGGATGATCGCGCCCGAAGCCCATCACGAAGCGGCCGGTCTCGCCAACCCGCAGCTCGGCGCCATCGAGATAGATGCGGCTTCCCGCCGGCGCACTGCCGCGCACCAGTCCGCCCTGGATGAAGTCGCCCTCGAAGGCCAGCTCCGTGGTGCAGTCCGCCAGGGCCGGTACCGCCGCCAGGGCGAAGACCAGGACCAGGGCGGGGAGCCTCACAACAGGCTGCCCTGGTCGTCGTCGCCGGAGACAGGCTTGGGTTTGGATGGCGCCTTGGCCTTCGGCGCCGCGCCGCCGGCGCCTCCGGAGGCCAGCGCCGGCACCTCGCCGTCCTGGAACTGCAGCCGCAGTTCCATGCCCGGGTCGAGCGCGGCGGCCCGGGTCAAGACTCCACTGGGCCCATGTACCACGGCGAAGCCGCGCTTCAGAGCGCCGTCGATCGAGGTGGTCTCGAGCAGGCGGCGCAGGGCGGCGAGCGACTCCGCCGCACCGTCCAGCCGCTGCCGCAACGCGCGCCGCAGGCGGGTTTCGGAATCGAGCTGCCGCAGGCTCTCGGCATGGCGCGGCAGCAGGCGCCGCCCGGCGCTTTCCAGCCGGGCGAGGCTATCGCGCAGATCGCCCTCGGCCCAGCGCAGCTGCTGGCGCGGCTGCGGCAGGGCGGCGGCGACCTCGCGCAGCTCGGCCCGGCGCTGTGGGATCAACCGCCGGATCGCGCCCTTCAGCCGCTCAGCACGGTCGTCGAGGCGCTGCGCCAGCTCGCCGAGCAGGCGCAGCGGATCGGGGAGGCCACGGCCGAGACTCTCGACCCGCACCCGCCGCTCCTGCAGCAGGCGGTTGCCGCCGGCGACGGCGCGGCGGCCGAGATCGAGCACCTGGGTCAGCAGCTCGCTGCGCACCGGCACGGCGATTTCGGCGGCGGCGGTCGGGGTCGGCGCCCGGCGGTCGCTGACGAAATCGATCAGCGTGGTATCCGTCTCGTGGCCGACCGCCGAGATCAGGGGAATTGCCGAGCCGGCGGCGGCGCGGGCCACGACCTCCTCGTTGAAGGCCCAGAGATCCTCCAGGGAACCGCCGCCGCGCGCGACGATCAGCACATCGGGGCGGGGAATCTCCCCGCCTTCCGGCAGGGCGTTGAAGCCCTCGATGGCGCGGGCGACCTGTTCCGCCGCGCCATCGCCCTGCACCGCCACCGGCCAGACCAGGACATGGCGCGGGAAGCGTTCCGCCAGGCGGTGCAGGATGTCGCGGATCACCGCCCCCGAGGGCGAGGTGATGACGCCGATCACCTCCGGCAGGAAGGGCAGCGGGCGCTTGCGGTCCTGGTCGAACAGGCCCTCGGCGGCCAGCTTCTTCTTGCGGTCCTCGAGCAGCTTGAGCAGCGCGCCCTCGCCGGCGACCTCCAGGGAGTCGACCACGATCTGATAGGTCGAGCGCCCGGCATAGGTGGTCAGCTTGCCGACGGCGATCACCTCCAGGCCTTCCTCCGGGCGGATCGACAGGCGGTTCGCGGCGCCGCGCCAGCAGACGGCATCGAGCACCGCGCTCTCGTCCTTCAGGCGGAAATAGACATGCCCGGACGACGGAAAGGACGGGCGGGTTATTTCGCCGCGCACGCGCACCCGCTCGAAGCCGCCCTCGACCGTGCGCTTCACGGCCTGGGACAGCTCCGTCACCGTCATCTCGGGAAGATTTGTCGCCAGATCATCCATTCTGGAATCCATTCGCCGCTATGCTACAAGAGCCCCGCGCGGGCTTGCAAAGCATTAGCGGGGGCAAAAGGATGAAGATTCTGGTGGTGGGATCGGGCGGACGGGAGCACGCCCTCTGCTGGGCGATCGGCGCCTCCCCCCTGGTCAGCAGGCTCTACTGCGCCCCCGGCAACGCCGGCATCGCCGAGAACGCGATCTGCCTGGACATCGGCGCCGAGGACATTCCCGCCATCGTCGCTCATGCCGTGCAGGAAGCCTTCGACCTCGTCGTGGTCGGCCCCGAAGCCCCGCTGGTCGCCGGCTTGGCCGACGCTCTCAGCGCGGCTGGGATCCGGGTCTTCGGACCGGGCGCCGCCGCCGCGCGGCTGGAGGGCTCCAAGGGCTTCATGAAGGATCTCTGCGCCAAGTACGGAATTCCCACCGCCGCCTACGGACGCTTCAGCGACGCCGGGGCCGCCAAGAGCTTCATCGAGGCCCAGGGCGCGCCGATCGTGGTCAAGGCCGATGGTCTGGCCGCCGGCAAGGGGGTCACCGTCGCTGAAACCCTGGAACAGGCCTATGCCGCGGTCGACGAGGCCCTGCTCGAGGGACGCTTCGGCGCCGCCGGCGGCGAGGTGGTGATCGAGGAGTTTCTCGACGGCGAAGAGGTCAGCTTCTTCGCCCTGGTTGACGGCGAGACCGCCCTGCCGCTTGCCTCGGCCCAGGACCACAAGCGCGTCTTCGACGGCGACGCAGGGCCCAACACCGGCGGCATGGGCGCCTACTCTCCCGCGCCGGTCATGGATGCTGCGCTGCAGGCCCAGGTGATGCAGCGCATCGTTCAGCCGACGGTCGAGGCGATGCGGGCGGAGGGCTGCCCCTACCAGGGCGTGCTTTTCGCCGGACTGATGATCAAGGATGGCGAGGCCAAGCTGCTGGAGCACAACGTGCGCTTCGGCGATCCGGAATGCCAGGCGCTGACGATGCGTCTCAAGTCCGACATCGTTCCGGCGCTGCTGGCGACCGCCGACGGCCAGCTGAAAAACGTCGATCTGCGCTGGTACGACGAGGCGGCCCTTGTCGTGGTGCTGGCCGCCCAGGGCTACCCGGGGGCCTATGAAATGGGCAGCGTCATCTCCGGGCTCGGTGCGGCCGGACAGGATCCGGAGGTGACTGTGTTCCATGCCGGAACCGCCCGCAACGCGGCCGGCGAGCTGACCGCGGCCGGCGGCCGGGTGCTCGGCATCGCCGCGCGCGGCCGGGACATCGCAGAGGCCCAGCAGCGCGCCTATGCGGCGGTGGACAAGATCGACTGGCCGCAGGGCTTCTTCCGCCGCGACATCGGCTGGCGGGCGCTCAAGGGCTAGAGCGAGATCGCCTTGGGCAGACTCGACCCAATCCGTGAATCTTGCTCTATTTCAACAGGCTAGCGCCTGGCGGCGAAGAAATCCTTCAGCAGCTGACCGCAGTCCAGTTCCCTGACGCCGCCGACGATTTCCGGGCTGTGATGGCAGGTTGCCTGCTCGAACACCCGGGCGCCGTGTTCGACGCCGCCGCCCTTGGGGTCGTAGGCGCCGAACACCAGCCGCTCGAGCCGGGCGAAGGCGATCGCCTGGGCGCACATTGCGCAGGGCTCCAGGGTCGCCACCAGCACGCAGCCGGAAAGCTGCTTCTCGCCGAGAGACCGCGCCGCCGCGCGAATCGCCAGCAGCTCGGCATGGGCCGTCGGGTCCTTGTCGGCCTCGACCCGGTTGTGCGCCTCGGCCAGCACCTCCCCGCCGGCCAGGCGGGCGACCACCGCGCCGACCGGCACCTCGCCGGCCGCCGCGGCCAGCCGCGCCTGGGCCAGTGCACGCTGCATCAGACTGCTGTTGCTTTCTCGCATGACTTCTTACTGCTGGTGGTCTTGCGCGCGGTCAAGCGTTAGCGTACCTGGATTGCGGAGGCCAGGAAGTGCCGGACGTTCACGGAGGGATCGCCCGATGATCGAAATGGACAGCGATAAGGTCTGTTATCTTGTGATCAAGATGCGCGAGTACGAGGAGGAGGGCCTGATCCGCTCCGAGTTCGATCAGGACGACGAAGGCTCAAACCTGCATCTCGGCGACCAAGGCGAGGACGACGGCGAGCTCGAGGACGAGGAAGGCTTCGTCGCCCTTGAAGACCAGGAGACCTCCGAGGATACCGCCTTCGACGAACTGCTCGGCTACATCCAAACCCTCGACGAGGAAGAGCAGGTCGAGCTGATCGCCCTGACCTGGCTCGGCCGCGGCGACTACGAAAAGGATGAGTGGAAAGCCGCGCTTACCGCCGCCAACGAGCGCCACAACGCGCGCACCGCGCACTACCTGCTTGGGATGCCGCTGCTGGCCGACTACCTAGAGGAGGGGCTGGCCGCCTTCGACCTGTCCTGCACCGATTTCGACGAAAGCCGCATGTAGCGTGACCGAAAAAATCGACAGCGAAGGCGAGCGCATCGCGAAAGTGATCGCCCGGGCCGGGGTCTGTTCCCGGCGCGACGCCGAGAAGCTGATCGCCGAGCGCCGCGTCGCCGTCGACGGCAAGGTCATCGACACCCCGGCCACCAAGGTCACGCCCGCGCAGCGCATCCGTATCGATGGCGAGGCGCTGCCCCAGGCGGAGCCGGCGCGGCTGTGGCGCTTCCACAAGCCGGGGGGCATCGTCACCGCCGCGCGCGATCCCGAAGGCCGTCCCACGGTCTATGACCGCCTGCCGGAAGGCCTGCCCCGAGTGATGCCGGTCGGCCGCCTCGACATCACCTCCGAGGGGCTGCTGCTGCTGACCAACGACGGCGAGCTGAAGCGCCGTCTGGAACTGCCGAGCACCGGCTGGATTCGCCGCTACCGGGTCCGGGTGCATGGCCGAATCAGCCAGTCCGAGCTCGACAAGCTCGCCGAGGGCGTCACCGTCGAGGGCGTGACCTACGGCGCCATCCAGGCCACCCTGGACAGCCAGAGGGCCTCCAACGCCTGGCTGACGATGAGCCTGCGCGAGGGCAAGAACCGTGAAATCCGGCGCGTCTGCGAGCATCTGGAGCTGAGCGTCAACCGTCTGATCCGCGTCTCCTACGGGCCGTTCCACCTGGGCAAGCTGGAGCCGGGTGCGATCGACGAGGTCAAGGGCAAGGTGCTGCGCGAGCAGCTCGGCCAAGACAGCCTGGGCAAGCGCGATGCGAATCGTCGCCGGTAAGTACCGCGGCCGCCGTCTGTCCGCGCCGGACGGCACGGCAACGCGGCCGAGCAGCGACCGCACCAGGGAGTCCCTGTTCAACATCCTCGAGGCGGGCAAGCTCGGCGGCGGCGGCCTGTCGCTGCTGCCCGGCGCGCGGGTGCTCGACGCCTTCGCCGGAACCGGGGCGCTCGGCCTGGAGGCGCTGTCGCGCGGCGCCGCCGACGTCACCTTCGTCGAGAACTTCACCCCGGCTTTGAATGCCCTCAAGCGGAATCTCGCCAACCTGGAGGCCGAGGACCGCTGTCATCTGATCGAAGGCGACGTCCTGCGCCTGGCGCGGGCGCCGGCGGCCCACGGAATCGCCCTGCTCGACCCGCCCTACAACCAGGGCCTGGCCGAGCCCGCCCTGCTGCGTCTGGCCGAGGGCGGCTGGCTGGCCGAGGGCGCCATCGTCGCGGTCGAGTTGATGAAGAGCGAGGACTTCACGGCGCCAGCCGGCTTCGCGGCGCTCGACGAACGCATTTACGGCAAGGCCAAGCTGATCTTCCTGCATTACAGCGCCGGCTGATCAGGCGGAGCGCTCGGCGACGTCGATCGCCGCGGTTTCCTTCGGCGAGGACAGCGCGATCATGGTCTGGGTGCGGACCACCCCGGGCAGCGCCTTCAGGCCCTGGCGAATCACCCGCTCCAGTTCCGCGGTCGAGGACACCCGCAGCTTCAGCAGATAGGAGTAGTCGCCGGTGACGTGGTGACACTCCTGCACCTGCTTGGTCGTCGCCACGGCGGCGAGGAAGGCGCTCTCCTGCTCCGGCCGCTCGATCAGCACCAGCACGAAGGCGCAGATGCCCTGGCCCAGCGCCGCCGCATCGAGCCGCGCCTCGAAGCCGCGGATGATTCCCACGGCCAGCAGCTTGCGGATCCGCTCGTTGACCGCCGAGACCGACAGCCCGATCCGCTGCCCCAGCTCCGCGTTGGTCAGCTTGGCGTCGCGCTGCAGCAGGCCGAGCAATCTCCGGTCGAGCTTATCCATTTCAGTCTTTCTTACGGAATTTTTATAATTCTACAGGAATTTATCTTGTGCAGTCGAGAAAAGCCAATTCAAATGCGCTGATGTACTCTGCCACCCCGCTGTTCTTCCAGGCGCTGGCCATAGGCTTCGCGGTGGCGGTGCCGCTCGGCCCGATCGGTCTGCTCTGCATCGAACGCACCCTGCGTCTCGGCTTGATGACGGGGCTCGCGACCGGTCTCGGCGTCGCCCTGGCGGACGCCAGCTACGGCGCCCTGGTGGCGACCGGAGCGGCGCTCTTCGCGGAGGCCCTGAGCGATCACGAGCGGACGCTGCGCAGCCTCGGCGGCCTGGCGCTCGCCGCCATCGGGCTGCGCGCGCTGCTGCGCGCCGGGCAGAGCCGCACGGTAGCGGTGCAGGCGCGCGGCGCGCTTTTTCTCGCCTTCGCCAGCGCCTACCTCCTGACCCTTGCCAATCCGGCGACCATCGCCTCCTTCGCGGCGATCTTCGCCGGGCTGGGCTTGTCCCGCACAGCCGCGACACCGGACGCCGCCGCCGCAGTGGTCGCCGGCGTCTTTCTCGGCTCGCTGCTGTGGTGGATCGTGCTCAGTGCGGCAATCGCCGCTCTGCGCCACCGCCTGCCGCCCGCCGTGGTCGCCTGGATCAACCGCGGCGCCGGGACACTGCTGACCGCCGCCGGCTTGTGGCTGTTCTTGGCCGCGTTCTAACGCCGGCCGAACAGCTTCTCGATGTCGGCCAGCTTGAGCTCGACGTAGGTGGGACGGCCGTGGTTGCACTGCCCGGAGTGGGGCGTCGCCTCCATCTCGCGCAGCAGGGCGTCCATCTCGGGGCCGTTGAGCCGGCGGCCGGCGCGCACCGAGCCGTGGCAGGCCATGGTGCCGCAGATGTCTTCCATCCGCTCCTTCAGCGACAGCGCCTCGTCGAGCTCGGTCAGCTCGTCGCCGAGATCGCGCAGCAGGCCCTGCACGTCGAGCTGGCCGAGCAGCGCCGGCACCTCGCGCACCACCAGAGAGCCCTCGCCGAAGGACTCCAGGACGAGGCCCATCTCCGCCAGTTCCCCGGCACGGGCGGCGATCCGCTCGGCGGCGCCGGGGTCGAGCTCCACCACCTCGGGAATCAGCAGCATCTGCCGGGCCACGCCCCTGCCCGCCATCTCCCGCTTCATCCGTTCCAGCACCAGGCGCTCGTGGGCGGCGTGCTGGTCGACGATGACGATGCCGTCGGCGGTCTGGGCGACGATGTAGGTTTCGTGGAGCTGCGCCCGCGCCGCGCCCAGGGGGAAATCGACGGCGCCGCCCTCCACCGCCGTTCCGTTTTCCTCCGCCCTTTCATGCTTGGCGCCCGGCGCGGCCTCCCAGCCGGGCAGCGGCGCATGGTAGGTCTCGGCGGTTTCGGCCAGCCCGCCTGCAGCACGGGGGTTGTAGGCGTAGGAGCCGCGATAGGGCTGCGGCGCTGAACCGGGAGACTGCGCCCGGAAGGCGCCGAGCGCGGCCTGGGAGACCGTGGTCGAGGCACGGTGGCCGGCCTCGCCCAGGGCATGGCGGCAGGCGCTGACGATCAGCCCGCGCACCAGCCCGGCCTCGCGGAAGCGCACCTCGGCCTTGGCCGGATGGACGTTGACGTCGACAGCATCCGGCGGTGCCTCGAGGAACAGCGCCAGCATGGGATGGCGGTCGCGAGCGAGGAAGTCCTGATAGGCCCCGCGCACGGCGCCGAACAGCAGGCGATCCTTGACCGGACGGCCGTTGACGAAGAGGTACTGCGACTGCGCGGAGGCGCGGTTGAGGGTCGGCAGGCCGATGAAGCCGCTGAGCCTGAGCCCTTCCCGCTCGGCGTCGATCGGCAGGGCGTTGTCCTGGAACTCGCGGCCCAGCGCCGCGCCGAGGCGGCGCAGCCGGGCGTCGAAGAGCTCGCCCTGCTCGGCCTGCAGAGCCAGCACCTGGCGGCTGTCGTCGGCCAGGGAGAAGGTGACCAGCGGATGCGCCATGGCGAGGCGCAGCAGGGTGTCGCGGGCGTGCTGCAGCTCGGTGCGCGGCGCCTTGAGAAACTTCAGCCGCGCCGGAGTGGCGAAGAAGAGATCGCGCACCTCGACCCGGGTGCCGCCGCTGAGCGCCGCCGGTTCCGGCCCGGACTTGCGGCCGCCTTCCAGCAGCAGGCGCCAGGCGGTCTCCGCGCCGCGCGGGCGGCTGGTCACCGCCATGCGCGCCACCGCGCCGATCGAGGGCAGGGCCTCTCCCCGGAAGCCGAGGGAGCGGATGTTGACCAGATCCTCGTCGGGCAGCTTCGAGGTGGCGTGGCGTTCGACCGCCAGCTCCAGCTCCTCGCGGCTCATGCCGCCGCCGTCGTCGGTGACCGAGATCAGCGCCCTCCCGCCATCGCGCAGCACCACCTCGATGCGCGCCGCGCCGGCGTCGAGCGCGTTCTCGACCAGCTCCTTGACCACCGCCGCCGGGCGCTCGATCACCTCGCCGGCGGCGATGCGGTTGACCAGTCCCTCGGGCAGGCGGCGAATCGTCATCTCAGCCCTCGAAGGGTACGGCTTTTGGCATGGCAGCCAGGTTCTGCCGCGCCAGGATCTTGCCCTCCTCCACCGCCGGCTGGCCGTAGGGCGAAACTCCGAACAGCCGCGCCGCCAGGATCGTCTCCAGCATGAAGTGCATGTAGAGCCCGCCGAGCGCCGCCTCGTCGAGAACATCGAGGCTGATCAGCCGGGTCGGGCGGCCGTTGTTGATCAGGCTCTCCACCGTCGCCCGCGCCTCGGCGTCCATCAGGTCGCCCATCCGGCGGCCGCCGAGATAGTCAGCGCCCAGCGCCTCGGCTTCCGCCGAGCGCAGCAGCGCGCCTTCGCCCGCCGTCGCAAGGTGGATCACCGTGAAGAGCTTGTCCCAGGGGCCGTCGAGATAGAGCTGCAGCTGGCTGTGCTGGTCGACCGGGCCGAGCGCGCGGATCGGCGTCGTGCCCTGGCCGTCCTTGCCCAGACTTTCGGCCCAGAGCTGGCGGTACCACAGGCCGAAGTCGGCCAGGCGGTCGCCGTAGGTCATCAGCACCGACTGGCTGACCCCACGTTCGCGCTGCAGGCCGACGGCGAGCGCCGCGCCCTGGGCCGGCGGCGGCAGCGGGTCGCTGCGCAGCCGCTGCAGCACCTCGCCGGCGCCGCGGCGAAAGGCGGAGATGTCGAGCCCGGCGATGGCGGCCGGCAGCAGGCCGACCTTGCTCAGGACAGAGAAGCGGCCGCCGATCTTTTCGTCGTGCTCCAGGCAGAGTAGACCCTGCCGTTCGACCAGGCGGCGCAGCGGCGAGTCGCCGGGCCCGGCGATGGCCACTACCCGCTCGGCGAGATCCGCGTCGCCCAGCCCCTCGCGCAGGAAGGCCAGCACGGTGAGGATCTGGGTCAGGGTTTCGGCGGTGCCGCCGGACTTGGAGATCGCCACCACGCCGAGGCGCTGCGGATCAAAACTGGCGAGCGCGGCCTGCCAGACCGCCGGATCGATGGAGTCGAGGAAATGCAGCCGCGGCACCCCCGGCGGCGGACCGAAGCCGAGGTCGGCCAGGCCATAGAGCGACTGTCCGCCGAGCGAGGAGCCGCCGGTGCCGAGCACCAGGACGTCATTGCACAGCGGCCAGAAGCGCGCCGCCGCCTCGCGAATCTCGGCGAAGTCGTCGTCGCGCTCCGGCAGCGCGAGCAGGGCCGCGCTCTCTGGATCCGGCTTGTCGAGCAGATCGCGAAGGTGCGTTCTGACTGCGGCGGATTCACGCTCTGCCGCCGTCTTCGAGAGGCCGCCCTTACCCAGGGCTTCCTCGAAACAGGTTTCCATTTGGATGTCGAAAAGCATGCCTTCGCCTCGATTCGACCGATACTCAGGTTAGCAGAGTCGCTAGACCGCCGGTAGCGGGCGGCCAAAGACTCGGGTCAACTGCCCGGGTCGAGCGGCGGCCGGGTGGTCTCGATCTCTCCGGGTGCGCCGACGATGACGACGTCGAGGGAGTCCGCGTCGAGCAGTTCGCGGGCGACGCGCCGGGCGTCCTCCAGCGTGACCGCCTCGATGTAGCCGGCGCGCTCGTCGAGATAGTCGATGCCCAGCTTCTCGAGCTGGATCGCCGCAAGCATGCCGGCCACCGCACCGCTGCTCGACAGGCGTAGCGGGAAGGACCCGGTCATGTGCTGCTTGGCGAGTTCGAGCTCCTCGGCGCTCGGGCCGCCCTCGGCCATACGCCGCCACTGCTCGCGGATCACCTCGAGCGACTCGCCGACCCGGCTGTTCTCGGTGGCGACGCCGGCATAGGTCGCATTGCCATAGTCGCCGCTGCGCAGGTAGGACCAGACCGAGTAGGCAAGGCCGCGCTTTTCCCGCACCTCCGCATAGAGCCGCGAAAAGAATCCGCCGCCGCCCAGCACCTCGTTGACCAGCTGCGCCGCGTAGTAGTCGGGGTCGTCGCGGGCGATGCCGGCCTGGGCGATGCGCACCACGGACTGGGGAATCGGCATCTCGGCGACCACCACGTCGCCTTCCCCCGCGACCTCGATCTCCGGAATCTCCGGAAGCTGCGATTCCGCCGGCAACGCCGCGAAGGTGCTGTCGAGCAGCCTGCCGAGCTCTTCCGGCGTGATGTCGCCGGCCACGCCGATCACCATGTTGTCGCGCGCCAGCCGCGTCTCGATCAGCGCGCGCATATCGGCGGCGGCGATCGCCTGCAGGGTCTTCGCAGTGCCGCCGTTCGGCCGGGAATAGGGGTGGTCCTCGAAGATCAGTTCTTGCAGGTTGCGGTTAGCGATGTCGCTGGGATTGCGCGCCGCCCGCGCCGCGCCGATCGCCAGCTGCCCGCGAATCCGCTCGACCGGCTCTTCGTCGAAGCGCGGCTCGCTGAGCGCCAGGCGCAGCAGCTCGAAGGCGCGCTCCCGGTTCTCGGTCAGGGTTTCCAGGGAGCCGCTGAAGTTATCCTGCCCGGCGCCGAAGGAGAGCTTGATGTTGTAGTCCTCCAGCTCGCCCTGGAAGGCCTGACTGTCGAGATCTCCGGCGCCCTCGTCGATCACCGAAGCGGCGAACTCCGACAGTCCGAGCTTGCCATCGGGATCGGCGACCCCGCCGGCGCCCTCGAAGACCACCTCCAGCGCGATCAGAGGATTACTGTGATCCTCGACCAGCCAGGCTTCGATGCCGCCGGGAGAGACCACGCGCTCGACCTCCATCGCCTGCGCCGCGGGGGCGGCCAGAAACAGCGCAAGAACACCAGCGATCGCGGGAAGGGATGTCATCCGGCTCACGAGGTCGGCTCCTGTTTCAGAATGGAGGTGACGCTGTGGGCATCCTTGAACACCGCCTCGATCGCGGCGTTGACCTCTTCAAGGGTGAGCGCCTCGATCCGCTCGGGCCAGGTCTCGATATCCTCCAGCGTGGCGCCCGCCATCAGCGAGGTGCCGATGATGCGCCCCGGGGCGGAGATCGAATCCCGGGCATAGACCGCGATGCCGCGCAGGGAGCGCTTCGCCTTCTCAAGCTCCTCTGCGGTGATGCCTTCGGCGATCAAGGCCTCGATCTCGCTGCGCAGCGCCGCTTCCGCGCCGCCCAGCTCGACGCCATCGCGCGGCGAGACATAGAAGGTGAAGCTGCTCATGTCGTAGTCGTCGCCGCCATAGCGCGCGCCGGCGGAGACAGCCGTGCCCTGTTCGACCACCAGGCGGCGGTAAAAGCGACTGGTGGCGCCGCCGCTCAGCGCCTGATCGAGGAGCTGCAGCGCGAGCGCGCGGCCTTCGACCTCCTCGGTGCGCAGGCTCGGCGCGAGATAGGTGACGGAGACGCTTTCCTGACGCACCAGCGGATCGGCGAGCTCGACACGTACGTCGGCGAGGTGCGGCGGCTCCTGAACGCGCGCGCGCTCCGGCACATCCCGCCGCGCGATCGGACCGTAGTACTTCTCGGCCAGGCGCTTCACCTCGGCCGGCTCGACGTCTCCGGTGATCACCAGCAGGGCGTTGTTCGGCGCGTACCAGCTGTCGTAGAAGGCCAGCGCGTCCTCGGTCGTCAGGCCGCGCATCTCGTGCTCCCATCCGATGATCGGCGTGCCGTAGGGATGATGCAGGAAGAGCACGGCATTGCGCATCTCGCCCAGCTGGCTGCCGGGGTTGTTGTCGACCCGGCTGCGCCGCTCCTCCAGGATCACCTCGCGTTCCGGCAGCACCACCTCCTCGGTCAGCTTCAGATTGCGCATCCGGTCGGCCTCGTGCTGCATCACGATCTCCAGCCGGTCGGCGGCGACGGTCTGGTAATAGCCGGTGTAGTCGTAGGAGGTGAAGGCGTTCTCCTCGCCGCCGTTGCGCGCGATGATCTTGGAGAACTCTCCGGGCGCCAGCGTGTCGGTGCCCTTGAACATCAGATGTTCAAGGAAATGGGCGATTCCCGACTTGCCGCGCGGCTCGTCGGCGGAACCGACCCGGTACCAGATCATCTGGTTGACGATCGGCGCACGGTGGTTTTCCACCACCACGACCTGCAGGCCGTTATCGAGGGTAAAGCTCGTCGGGTCGAAGACCTCTGCCTGGGCCGGCGGAAAACCGCGGCCAAGCAGCAGAACTCCGCCGAGAACGAGGGTGAAAAGCAGGCCTCGCCCGCCAATTTTTACGGGTATACGTCTCACGCGCTGCCTCTTAGAAAATCTGGCTCCCGTGTAGATATCGTCCGCGAATGCGACGAAACAACGGCAGCGGCAGCGGCCTGGCGAAGAAATCCGCAGGGCTGCTGGCGGCTATTCGAAGACGCCCTCGAAGATCCCGCGCTCGCGCCGTTCGATCTGCGGCGTCTCGCCCTCGGTGACCGGGCGGCCCAGGGCGGCGTTCTCGCGCAGGCGATCGGCCTCGGCCGAGGGATCGACCAGGGTTCCCGGCGGCGCCGACTCCTTCCAGAACACCAGGGTGTCGATGAAGGTTTCGCTCTCGTCGTTGAGCTGCAGGGTCTCGCGCTCGACGATCTCGCGGATGTTGGGATCGGCCCGGTCGGCGCCGGCAGCGGTGAGCAACGCCGTCTCGCCGCTCGAAAGGCCGACCGCCCCGGCATCGATGCCCTGGCGGCTGTCGTTGACCCGGAACACAGTCTGGCGCGCCTGCTGCTCCGGCGTGCCCTCCTGTGGGCGCGGTGCGCCGGGGCGCGGCGGGCGCAGGCTGAACTCCGGCGGAATGGTCAGCGGCGCGCGCGAAACCACCCGGAACTCGTCGGGCGACTGCTTGTTGAGCCCGAGCTGTTCCTTGACCCCCTCGCAGGCGCCGAGCGTCAATGCGCCGCAAAGCAAGGTCAGGGCCGGCAGGAGCCGGGTCTTCGGGACGCTGGTGTTACTCATGGTCCTCATTCCTTCCGCTGGCCTTTGTTTTAACGCTCTGGTCGTCCGCAAACAAGCCGTCCGACAGCAACAGAACCACGCCCAGGAAAATCGCGCTGTCGGCAAGGTTGAAGGCCGGCCAATGCCAGCCGAAGACGTGGAAATCGAGAAAATCGACGACGCCGGGATGGAGCATCCGGTCGATCACGTTGCCCAGCGCGCCGCCGGTAATCAGGCCGATGCCGATGCGCCGCAGGCGGCTGTCGTTAAGATGCAACCAGACCAGCAGTCCGGCGACCACGGCCAGCGCTAACCCGCTCAACAGATAGGGCTTCCACCACAGGTTACTCGCCAGGAATCCGAAGGAGACGCCGCGGTTGTAGGTCAGCACCAGGTTGAAGAATCCGGTCACCTCGATGCTGCGCGGCGGCGTCATCACCGCCAGCAGGATCACCCACTTGCTGAGCTGGTCGAGCAGCAGCGCCAGGGCGGCGAGCGCGAAAGTCACGTTCATCCAGGCTGTAGAACGGGCGGGCACTGCGCTGGGAGCCACTACTGGGCAGCGCTTTCCAGCGCCGCCACGGCTTCGGCGCAGCGGCCGCAGACCCCGGGCGCCTCGGGATGGCTGCCGACATCGGGCAGCACCCGCCAGCAGCGTTCGCATTTCTCGCCTTCGGCGGGTCGATGCACCACGCCGACGCCGGGCACATCCTCGAGCCGGTAGGCCTCGGCCGGCGGAGGGGCGTGCTCGACATGCAGGCCGGAGGTGATCGACAGCTCGGCGAGGTCGACTCCCGCGCTCGCCTCGGCCAGCGCGGCATCCTCGATGTAGACCGCCGGGGCCGATTGCAGCGAGGCGCCGATGCGTTTTTCGGCACGCTCCAGCTCCAGAGCGCCGGTAATCGCCCGGCGCACGGCGCGGATCTTGGCCCACTTGGCGGCCAGGGCATCGTCGCGCCAGGCCTGCGGCACCTCCGGGAAAAGCCGCAGGTGGACGCTCTCCGGCGCCTTGCCGCGGGCCTGCCAGGCTTCCTCTGCGGTGAAGCAAAGGATCGGCGCCAGCCAGGCCGTGAGATGGTCGAACAGAATATCGAGCACGCTGCGGCAGGCGCGGCGGCGCAGGCTGTCGGCCGGATCGCAGTAGAGCGAGTCCTTGCGCACGTCGAAGTAGAAGGCCGAGAGATCGACGGCGCAGAAGCTGTGCAGCGCCTGGTAGACCTCGGTGAAATCGTAGGCCTCGCAGCCGTCGCGCAGGGTCTTGTCGAGCTGCCAGAGGCGGTGCAGCACCCAGCGTTCCAGTTCCGGCATCTGCTCCGGCTGCAAGCGCTCGGCCTCGCTGAAGCCGTCGAGGTTGCCGAGCAGGTAGCGCAGCGTGTTGCGCAGGCGGCGGTAGGCATCGACCTGATAGTTGACGATCTCCTTGCCGATGCGGATGTCCTCGGAATAGTCCGAGGCGACCACCCAGAGGCGCAGGATGTCGGCGCCGAACTTCTCGGTCAGATCGTCCGGAGCGGTGACGTTGCCCAGCGACTTGGACATCTTGCGGCCCTGCTCGTCGAGCACGAAGCCGTGGGTCAGCACCGCCTCGAAGGGCGGCTTGCCCCGGGTGCCGCAGGATTCCAGCAGCGAGGTGTGGAACCAGCCGCGATGCTGGTCCGAGCCCTCGAGATAGAGCGAGGCCGGCCACTTCAGCTCCGGCCGCGCCTCCAGCACGAAGGCGTGGGTCGAGCCGGAATCGAACCAGACCTCGACCACGTCGAAGATCTGCTCGTAGTCGGCCGGATCGTAGTCGCCGCCCAGCCAGCGCTCCGCCGGGCTGGAGAACCAGGCGTCGCCGCCCTCGGTCTCGAAGGACTCGGCGACGCGGTCGATCACTGCCTGGTCGCGCAGCGGCTCGCCGCTCTGCTTGTGGACGAACAGCGGCAGCGGCACGCCCCAGAGACGCTGGCGCGAAACGCACCAGTCGGGGCGCTGCTCGATCATCGCGCGCAGGCGGCGCTGCCCCGGCGCCGGCACGAAGCGGGTCTCGTCGATCCCGGCCAGCGCCTTGGCGCGCAGCTCGTTGGTCTCCATGGAGATGAACCACTGCGGGGTGTTGCGGAAGATCAGCGGCGCCTTGGAACGCCAGGAGTGGGGATAGGAGTGGCGCAGGCTTCCCTTGGCCAGCAGGCCGCCGGCCTCGATCAGCGCCTTGATCACGGCGCCGTTGGCGTCGCCCTCCTTGCCCTCGTCGGTATAGACCACCTTGCCGGCGAACAGCGGCACGGAGTCGACAAAGCGGCCCTCGGCGTCGAGGGTGTGCGGGATCTCCAGGCCGTGCTGACGGCCGAGGTTCCAGTCGTCGGCGCCGTGCCCCGGAGCGATGTGCACGAAGCCGGTACCCTGCTCCATGGTGACGAAGTCGGCGAGCAGCACCGGACGGTCGCCACCATAGCCCTGGTCCGCCAGGGGATGGGCGCAGAGCGTGCCGGCGATCCGTTCCCCGGTCAGCTCGGCGACGATCTTGTAATCCGTCACCTTGCCGAGCGGCGCCTGTTCGGCATCCTCCAGCAGGGCCTTGGCAACCGCCAGCTTCTCGCCGGCCTTAGCCAGGGGCTCCTGCTCCGGCGCCTCGGGGCCGAACTCGACCACGGCGTAGACCGCGTCCTTGTCGGCGGCGACGGCGCGGTTGCCTGGCATGGTCCAGGGCGTGGTGGTCCAGATCAGGACGCTCGCCCCCTCCAGCGCCGGATCGCTCGCCTTCGTCACCGGCAGACGCACCCAGATAGTCGGCGACTTGTGCTCGTGGTACTCGACCTCGGCGTCGGCCAGCGCGGTCTTCTCCACAACCGACCACAGCACCGGCCTGGCGCCGGCGTAGAGTCCGCCGTTGATCAGGAACTTGCCGATCTCGCGGACGATCTGCGCCTCGGCCGGAAAGGCCATGGTGAGATAGGGGTTCTTGAAGTTGCCGATCACGCCGAGACGCTTGAACTCGCCGGTCTGCACGCCGATCCAGTGGGTCGCGAAATCGCGGCACTCGCGGCGGAACTCGACCTTGTCGACGGAGTCCTTGTCGGCGCCCTTGGCGCGGTACTGCTCCTCGACCTTCCATTCGATCGGCAGGCCGTGACAGTCCCAGCCCGGCACGTAGTTGGCGTCGTAGCCAAGCATCTGGCGCGAGCGGTTGATGACGTCCTTCAGCACCTTGTTGAGCGCGGTGCCCATGTGCAGGTGGCCGTTGGCGTAGGGCGGACCGTCGTGCAGCACGAACTTCTCGCGCCCCGCCGCCGCTTCGCGCTGCCGCGCGAAGAGGTCGATCTCCTCCCACCTGGCCAGGATCTCCGGCTCGCGCTGGGGCAGCCCGGCGCGCATCGGAAAGTCGGTCTTCGGCAGGAAGATGGTGTCCTTGTAGTCGCGGCTCATCGGGCGCGCTCTCTCGCTCTCGGGTCTGTCCAGTGGCTTCGCGCTTGCGATAGGGGCGCCTTTGTCCCGCAAAGACCGGGCGGCGTCAACGCTGGAAGCGGGCCAGGAGAGCCCGCTCAGCCGGCCTCGCGCAGGTAGTAGAGCAGGTCGAGCGGCGGCGGGCTCGCGCCGAGCTGGCTCAGCATGTGGTGCGCCTGGCCGCGGTGGTGGGTCTGATGGTTGAAGACATGCGCCAGCACCTGGGGGAGCGGCTGGGCGAAGGGCTCGCCCCGGGTGTTGCGGTAGCGCAGCGTCCCGGCCAGGGCCTCTGGGGTCAGCGCCGCGGCGTAGGCGAGGATGCGGGCGTCCTCGGCCTCGCGCGCCGCGCGCAGTTCGGCCAGATCTTCGAACAGCAGGCTATCGAGCTTTTCCGGCGCCTTGCCCTGCCCGGTCAGGCGCCGGAACCAGATCAGGTCGCCGGCCAGATTGTGGTTGAGCGTGCCGCGCAGCGAACCGAAGAAACCGCCGAGATCGCGCGCGAAATCGCCGGCAGGCAGCGCCGCCACGGCAGCGTAAAGCCGCGCGTTGGCCCAGGCGTTGTAGCGGGCGAGAAGCTGGAAGTGGTCCGGCGTCGCCATCGGTGGGCGGCCTTGGTCTTGGGGAGTCCTACTCGGCGGCGGCCTGCACCGCGGCGCGCTTGAACACCAGCAGCTCGGCCTGGCCGTCGAGCACCACCTTGCCGGCGACGGCGCAGTGGGTGTCGAAGTGGACCCGCCCCTTGTCCTTGTCGACCTTGGTCACGGTGACATGGGCCGAAACCGTATCGCCGGCCTTGACCGGAGCGACGAAGCGCAGCGACTGCGAGACGTAGATCGCGCCGGGGCCCGGCAGGCGGGTGCCGAACACCGTGGAAATCAGGCTGGCCGAGAGCATGCCGTGGGCGATGCGGCCCTTGAACATGGTCTGGCGGGCGAACTCCTCGTTGAGGTGCACCGGGTTGGTGTCGCCGGAGACCGCCTGGAAGAGGACGATGTCCGCCTCGGTGATGGTCTTGGCGTAGCTGTCGGACATGCCGATTTCCATGTCCTCGAGGTAGTAACCGTGCAGATCGGTCAACACTGCGATCTCCTTAGAAGATGTTGTTTTTGTGACGTTTCCAGCCCGGAAAGACCGCCTGCGTTGCAGCGCAGCGCGTTTTGTTGCAGCGCACAGTAAACCAGCGGGGGAGTCGCGGCAAGGGGTGGCGATTCGGCCGGGCACCGCCACGCCGCACGGAATGGCGGCGCCGCCGGAAAAGCCCGAGCAGAGGGGATCCCGGTCCTTCCGAGTCAGGAACATAGCATCGACAATCGACATGGTAGGATTCTTATCTTGCTTTGCGCGCGAGTTTGTTCTATATATGTTCTATCGTAAATTTTCAGCGGCAAGCCGATGCCCCACCCTTTCTCTTTCCGATCCCAAGACTCCCGGTCGCCTCTCCTCCCCGCTTCGCTTCTCGATCGTGCGGAGGGGCCATCCTCCCTAATTACACCGCCGCATCGCCGCCCTGGCCGCGAGGAGATTGCGCACCGGATCGCGGCCCGGCGGCGGCGCGAAGCACGGGAGAACCAGGGCACCGCAACAGGCGCAGCGCACGCCGAGCCGGTCCCGGCGCCGCTCGACGAGGAGATCCAGCTCTACAACCGAAACCTCGCGCAGCAGATCGCCGATGCGAGACGCAGCGACGGCATCGCGCCGATCCTGAAGAACGCGCTCGAACACGAGCCGGAGTCCGCCGGTCCACAGGTCGATCACCTGCTCGGCGAACTGCGCCAGCGGGCGCCCGAGCAGGCCGAGAAGCTGGGGCGGGAGTTGGGCAGGAACGCATCGCCCGGAAAGAACGGTGGCGGAGCGACGCAGCTTCGAGTTCCGCCGCCGGAATCGGGGAGAACGCGGAAAGGCGAGTTCTATCGCGGCGCCGACGAGGCGATCGAGGACTTCATCGACTTCGCCAAGGAACAGGGCCTTTACGAGCTCCTGCCTTCGCACACCCGCGAGGCGCTGGACACTGCGCTCGACGCGGCCACCTTGCTGCCGGGACCTGGCAAAATTCTGGTGCTCGCCGAGTTTGCGACACTGATCGCCCCGGCGGTCGGACACATCCTGGAAGGTGATTTCGATGCCGCGGCGCAGGCCACCACCGACGCCATGATCTTCCTGCCCGCGGCGATGATCGCGGGACGGCGCGGCGGAAAGCTCGCGGTTGCGGGAAGCCGGCACTTTCGGACCGGCGGCGAACTGCCATCGCCAACGCCTTTGGTGGCAGGCGCCGGGATCACCCAGCTGGCCGATGGGAACTTCCAGGAGCGCCTAGTCTCTGCGATGCCCCGCTACGACATCATCGAACCGCAGCCTTCCGGGCCACCCCCGTTCATTGCGCCGGATCCGAAGGAACAAGCTCAGATCCTGGTCAACGTCCCGCCGGACCTCGAAGACCTGCTAACGCAGATCCCGCCAACCCCCGGCTTCACCCCCGCCGACAAGGACGACATCGTCGAGATCTTCCCGGATCAGCGGGATGAGATCCCGCAGATATTCGTTGTGGATTATAAAGGCTCACCCTTCTTGCAAGGAATCAATACGCAAGTGGGAAACTTAGCGAAAGATCTGGGGAAAAAATTGGGTGTTCCGGTAAGGTTTACCGGCGGCGGAGAGAAAAAAAAGGAAGCGTATAGATATAATAGAATCAACAAGGCAGAGGGACGCAACCGCCGAAAAGGCAGCTCCCTAATCGATGTCACTCTCGAACACAAGATAACAGGCTGCTTTCTGCACATAAATACGACGGATACCTATGTCGATAGGATAACGTCGGACAGTCGCGAAATGAATGCCGCCGTGAGAATCTTGAGGAACGAAGAAAAATGCAGGATTCTTGTCCTCGTTCCCAAGCCTAAACCCGGGGAGCGTCTGGACACAAATGCCCTTGAAAGGTTTCTCGGGACTATTCTAAAAGAATTAGATAAAATGCCAGAGAAGAAATATCCTATATACCATGAAGTTGATCCAACCGAAATTCGCCACTTTAGAGTTCCCCCTATAAAGGGATAGTAGACTGTTCTTCTTAGAAGGCATCCCCAGGAGCTTCTACAATGGAAAATAAGAGCAATAAAAAAGGGAAACTTGTGGTTCACACAAACCCACATCCGAAGCCCCTTTTCCATATGGCGCCTGCGAATGTGCTGCGAAAGGCAACCCTGGAAGAGCTTGAGCAGCAAGAAAGAGATAACCGCGCGTTCCTCGCTCTCCAAAAATGGCTCGGCAAGCGTTTCTGGAAAATCAGGGAGTTCGTTTTCACCCCCGAGGACGAGCAGGACTTCAGCGATCTGCTTAAAGAAACTTTCCCAACCATCCGATTCCTCGACAAGGACGCGCTTGGACAGCGGAAACATGCAGCATCCGGCAGCGCTCAAACGGATCGAGAACCGGAACTTCGCTACTTCGATAGCCTCGCCGATCCCTCCGAATCGTGGTTTCTTTGCTGGCTCGAGCCTGAAGGCTGGCAGCCGAAGATCGGCCCGACGCGCTTTGCACCGAAGGCTCGCTGTATCCTCAACGAGCCACCGCTGCAGTTCGAATTCCACCCGATGCACGCCATCCAGACCACAGCATATTCCACCGGAGATCAATTCCGCCGGAAAGACAAGCCTTTGCCTCCCACCTGGAGTCTGCCATCGGGCTACATGCAGGCCCATCCTCGCGTCGATGACTCCGAGTACAAGGCGTTTCTCGGCAAGGCCTACAGGCTCGTCACCAAGATCGCGACCAACAAGCTCATTCCCACCGATCCCCTTACCGGCTGGTCGCGTAAAACGCCAAAGCCACGCGGAGAAAACCTCTGGGTCGGGCATCACGCACTCGCCTGGTGTCTCGAGAATCCCCGTCATTTCCTGGACGGCAGCTACCGGCCCGCCGAAGAAGCCGAGTGGCGGTGCAGGATTCCCAAGAAACATCCCGACTATCTGACCATCGAAGAGGCGTATGAGCGCATGGAAGAGAGGTTCCGCTTCGAATACGAAAAACTGAAGGAGGAGAACCGAAAGCTCGTGAAAGCGAAAGGCGCCGGCGTACAAGCGAACTCTAAGAAAAAACCTTTCAAGAAGTCCACGAGTCCCCAGAAACCGCCCAAGAAAAAGGGCGGCTAGGGCCGCCCTTTTCCCTCTCTGAACCGCGCCGGTTTTTAGCCCGCGCGGGCGAGACTCGTCGTTAGTCGCACTCGAAGACGGCGATGTAGTCGTCACCGTCCTGGTAGGTTTCGATCAGGTCGGAATCGCGGCCGTAGCGGTCGCGGCACTCGTCCTCGGCGTCGTAGCGCGCTTCCTGCAGCTCGCGCTCGCTGCCGTCGAAGGTGTAGGTGAAGGTCGGCTGGTCCTCGCCGACCCGGTTCGGGCCGCGATCCTGGGCGGCACAGGCGGCAAGACCCAGGGTCAGGGCGCCGCAGAGCGCGACGGTCTTGAGGCTATGGATGGTCAACATCTGACATCCTCCCGGAAATACAAGGCAATGAATAACTTTCGCGCGCCCTCCGCGGGAGTTCGCGGCGATGGGAAGGCAACGGCCCGGCCGGGAGAAAGTTCCCGCCGCCGCACGCTTTGCCCCGGATTTGCCCCATTCGCGCACTCCCCCAGCGGTCGTTGAGACACGCCTGGACACACGCGGCTTCGCGCGTATTCTGGGCGGCGAAATCCACCCTCCACGTCCGGGCGGCTTCCGACCGTCCGCTTCAGCGCGAGAAACGAAACATGCCCGCAGTTTCCACCAGCGAAGCCTGGCACTATATCGACGGCGAGTGGCTGAGCGGCAATCCGCCGATCATGGGGGCCTTGAGCCACGGCGCCTGGATGGCCTCGACGGTGTTCGACGGCGCCCGCGCCTTCGAGGGGGTGACCCCCGACCTCGACCTGCACTGCCGGCGGCTGGTCGACTCGGCCCGCGCCATGGGCCTCGCCCCGGCGCACAGCGGCCCTGAGATCGAGGAGATCCTGCTGGAGGGGGTCGGAAAGTTCGCGGCGAACAGCCCGCTCTACATCCGGCCGATGTACTGGGCCGAGACCGGCTTCGTCGCTCCCGACGCCGACTCCACGCGCTACTGCTACTCGCTGTTCGTTGCGCCGCTGCCCGAGCCCAAAGGCAGCGCCATCACCCTGTCGCCCTACCGCCGGCCGACCTTCGCCCAGGCGCCGACCAACGCCAAGGCGGCCTGCCTCTACCCCAATTCCGGCCGCACGCTGCAGGAGGCCCGCGCCAAGGGCTTCGACAACGGCGTGGTTCTGGACGCCCTGGGCAATGTCGCCGAGCTGGCCACCGCCAATCTCTGGATGGCCAAGGACGGCGCGGCGCACACGCCGATCCCCAACGGCACCTTCTTGAACGGCATCACCCGGCAGCGGGTGGCAAAGCTGCTGCGCGACGCCGGGATCACGGTCCACGAGCGGGCGCTGAGCTATCAGGACTTCCTCGAGGCCGACGAAATCTTTTCCACCGGCAACCACGGCAAGGTGATGCCGGTGACCCGGATCGAGACCCGCGATCTGCAACCCGGACCGCTCTACACCCAGGCGCGCGCGCTGTACTGGGACTGGGCCCACAAGGGCTAGGCAGGATGCCCGCGATTCCGCAGCGGATGGCGGCGGTGCAGCTGCTGGGCCATGGCGGCACCGAGCAGCTGGTCTATCGCGAAGATGTCGCCGTGCCGACGCCGGGGCCGGGCGAGGTGCTGGTCAAGGTCACGGCCACCGCCAAGAACAACACCGACCGCAAGGTCCGCGAGGGGCTCTACCCGACCGGCAAGGAGGACGAGGTCGCCTCCTTCCAGATCGGCGGCGAGGCGACCCTGACCTTCCCGCGCATTCAGGGCGCCGACGTGGCGGGCCGGGTCGCGGCGGTCGGCGAGGCTGTGTCGGAGGAGCGCATCGGCGAGCGCGGCCTGCTCGATTTCAACATCTACGGCTCCGAGCGTCGCGACATCAATCTGACGCCGGACTACTACGGCCACGGCCGCGACGGCGGCTTCGCCGAGTATGTCGCCGTCCCCAGCGACCAGTTCCACAGGATCGACAACCCGGAACTGGCGGACGCCGAGCTGGCGGCGCTCGGCCTCTGCTCCTACCAGACCGGTTATCACATGCTGACCGCCGCCTCCGTGACCGCCGGCGAGAACGTCCTGGTCACCGGCGCCAGCGGCGGGGTCGGCACAGCGCTGCTGCAGCTCTGCCGTCTGCTCGGCGCAGTGCCCCACGCGGTCTCCAGCCCCGGCAAGGAGGACGCGCTGAAGGCGCTCGGCGCCGCGAGCGTGATCGACCGCTCCCGGGTCGCCGACTGGCCCCGGGCGGTCGACGAGGCCACCGGGGGGCGGACTATCGACGCGGTAATGGATCTGGCCGGCGGCGAAATAACCTCTCCGCTGATCGACTGCATGATCCAGCGCATGGGCGAACGCAGCAGCTACCCGCGCCTGTCGATCGCCGGCGCCAGCGCCGGCAACGTCACCAAGCTCCTCTGGACCAGGATCTACCTCTACCAGGTGCAGATTTTCGGCGTCTCCCATGGCACCCGCGAGGAGGCGGAGCAGCTGATCGCCTGGATTCGCGACGGCAGCCTCAAGCCCGTCCTGCAGGGCGCCTTCCGGCTGTCGCAGATCCGCAAGGCCGAAGACTACTTCGTCCACCGCAGCGCCGATCACCTGGGAAAGATCGTGGTTGTGCCGGACTCTGAATGGGCCGCGCAGGGCGCGCCCTTCGCCATCGTCAGCTAGAATGGCCGACAGGGAAACTCAGGCGTAGTAGCGCTCGTCGGAAGGCGGCGGGGGCGTCGTGTCTTCTTTGTTCGCGGCGCTGAGCATGCCCTGCACCCGGCGGCAGAAAGCCTGCAGGGTGAAGGGCTTGACGATGACCTCGTGCTCCAGATGCTCCATGTCGTAGGCGCGCTGATATTCGGCGGCATAGCCGGTCATCACCAGCACCGGCAGGCCAGGACGCAGCTCGCGCAGGCGCTCGCAGAGGCCGATGCCGTCGAGTCCCGGCATCACCACGTCGGTGATCAGCAGATCGAAGGTTTCGGTTTCCAGCGCGGCCAGAGCCTGCAGGCCGTCCTCGACGGCGGTCACGTCATGCTTCTTGAAACTCAAGGCCCGGGACGCGAAGGCGCGTACCGCGGCATCGTCTTCCGCGATGAGGATCCTTGCCGCCATGTTCGTTGCTCCTGACAGAAAGCCGCGCATACCGCTTGCGGGGAACTTCGCAACGGGGGCTTTCGGGTGCCAGGACCCCTTGGGCGCCGCTACGAATCGAAGCGTCTTGAATCCGCTAAAGCTAGCGCCCAAGAACTTAACAATCTGTTAAACTGGGGGCTCGGGAGTGAGACATCCCTGTGATCAGCGCGGGCCGGCGAATTCGACGCGCAGGGCGCTGTCGTCGGGCGGATTGGCCGCGGAGGTTTCGAAGGTGGCGACCTCGCCCGGCTCCAGGCTGCGGACCGCCGCCGCGAACTCCCAGCTCAGCACCTCCGTGCCGGCGGCGTTGGAGACCACCGCGCGCAGCAGCGGCAGCTCGCGCGGGCGCTCGGAGACGTTGACCACCGAGCCGGAAACCACCATCCGGCGCTCGCCGCCGACGGTGCGCCGCACCGAGGTGACGCCGCCGATCTCCAGCCCCGCGCCCGCCGCCGCGATCGGGATATCGAGCTTGCGGTAGATCTCGGCGGTTTCCGGGACCTCGGCGACGATGCGGTCGCGGAAGTACCAGGCCGAAAAGACCAGCCCGGCGATCACCAGCAGGAAGATCATCCAGCCCAGCGCCGTGCCGCCGCGCCGGGCGGCGCGGCGCGGATAGGGCGCATGGCCCAAAGCCTCGTCACGGCGTGCCCCGTCGCGGCGAGCCTCGTCGTGGCGCGGCTCCGGGCGCCGGGGCGGCTGGCCACGCGGCGGCGCGCCATAGGGATCGGGGCCGGCGGCCGGAGGGGGCGGTGGCGCCTCTGCGGCAGCGGCGGAGACACCCGCCACCGCCTCCCGCCAGACATGACCGCAGCGGCCGCAGCGTACGCGCCGCGGCGCCTGTGCAAAGGCGGCCGGGTCGGTCTTGAAGGTCGCGCTGCAGGAGGGACAGGTGAGGTGCATGATTCGCTTTCGGTTTGCCCGGACCGCGTGAGACAATCCTTCTTAAAGCTGGGAAATCGGCAAGGCAAGCAGCGACGGCGATGCTTTACGCTCGGCCCAAGGCCGTGCGATCTTTCGCCACCCGTCGCGAAACCGAAGGAATCTCGGGCCGTTGATCCGCTTCGAACAGGTGTCTCTGCGCTACGATACGGGGCCGGAGGTCCTGCGCGACCTCGACTTCCATCTTGAACCTGGGTCCTTTCATTTCCTGCTCGGACCGAGCGGCGCCGGCAAGTCCTCCCTGCTCAAGATGATGTCCCTGGGACAGCGCCCGAGCAGCGGCCGGCTTAGCCTGTTCGGCCGCGACGTCTCGCGTCTCGACCGCAAGGAACGGGCGCTGCTGCGCCGGCGCATCGGCGTGGTGTTTCAGGACTTCCGACTGATCGAGCATCTGACGACGGTGGAGAACGTCGCCCTGCCCCTGCGCGTCGCCGGACAGCGCGAGGACAAGGTGCGCGAACACGTTTCCGAACTGCTCTCCTGGGTCGGACTGGCCGATCATCTCAATGCGTTGCCGGCGACGCTGTCCGGCGGCCAGCAGCAGCGCGTCGCCATCGCCCGCGCGGTGATCAGCCGGCCCAGCCTGCTACTCGCCGACGAGCCGACCGGCAACGTCGACGACCGCATCGCCATGCGCCTGCTCTATCTCTTCGAGGAGTTACACCGCAACGGCACCACCGTGGTGATCGCCACCCACAACGAAATGCTCGCCAACCGCTTCGATCAGCCGGTGGTGCGCCTGAGCGACCATAGCGCCGAGATCGAGGACGATAGCGGGGACGGGGAGACCGCCGGTCCGCCGCCGCGGCGCGAGCTGGCGGCGACACGGGGCGACGGCTGATGGCCTTCGGCAAAGCGGATCTGCCCCTGGCGCGCGACGCCTCCGGACGCTTCCTGCCCTGGCTGGTCGCCTTCATGGTTTATCTGGCGACCCTGGCGCTGGTCAGCTCGATGATCATGAACGCCCTGGTCGACCGCTGGGACCGCGGCCTTGCCGACCGCCTGACGGTGCAGATTCCGGCGCCCTCCGCGGAGGACGAAGCCGGCGGGCAGGAGGCGCGGATCGATGCCGCGATCGACGTGCTGACCTCGACACCCGGCGTCGGCGGCGTGGCGGTGCTCGACGACAGCGAGATCTCCGCCCTGCTCGACCCCTGGCTGGGTGACGCCGAGCTGGCGCGCGAGCTGCCGCTGCCGACCTTGATCGCCGTCACCCTCTCTGCCGACGATCCGGCAGACCTCGGCACCCTGGCGGTGCGGCTTCAGGCGGCGGTGCCGGGGGCGGTGATCGACGATCATCAGCGCTGGGTCGGCGGGCTGGTCAGCCTGACCCGCTCGATCGACCTGATCGCCGCGCTGGTGGTCCTGCTGGTCGGCCTGGCGGCGGTCATCACCGTGGTCTTCGTCACCCGCACCGGCCTCGCCATCCACCGTCAGGTGATCGAGCTGCTGCACCTGATCGGCGCCCAGGACAGCTATATCGCGCGGCAGTTCCAGACCCATGCCATGAAGCTCGGATTCAAGGGCGGCGCGCTCGGCTTCGCCGCCGCCCTGGCGACGGTCTATGGCGCCGGGCTGCTGCTGTCGGAGAGCGGGCGGGTGCTGCTGCCGGATTTCAGCTTCGGTCCGCGCGAATGGATCGGGCTCTGCCTGCTGCCGCTGCTGGCGACCCTGGTCGCCATGGTGACTGCGCGCTGGACCGTGCTGCGCACCCTCGCACGTTTCCCGTGAGCCGCGGCGAAGGAATGCGATGATGGCGGCGCGGCGCGGCGGCACTCTACGCTCCCTGTTGTTTCTCCTGGGTTTTCTGGGCCTGCTGCTGCTTGCCGGCTTCCTCTGGTTCCTCGCCAGTCTGCCCCAGGAGGTCGAGGACAGTGCGCGTCAGACCGATGCCATCGTGGTGCTGACCGGCGGCAGCGGCCGGGTCGGCCAGGGCCTGGAACTGCTCGAGGCCGGAAAGGCGAAGAAGCTGTTCATCTCCGGGGTCTACTATGCGGTCGATGTGAACGAACTGCTGCGCGTCGCCGAGCGCAGCCCGGAAGACCTGTCCTGCTGCATCGCGCTGGGCTACGAGGCCGGTAACACCCGGGGCAACGCAGAGGAGACCGCGGCCTGGATCGGCAAGCAGGGCTATAGCTCCCTGCGACTGGTCACCTCGGCCTATCACATGCCGCGCAGCCTGTTGCAGTTCCGCCGCCTGCTGCCCGGCGTCGAGATCGTGCCGCATCCCGTCTTTCCCGAGGATCATGTCCCCGGCGAGCGCTGGCGGCTGCCGGCCAGCGTCAGCCTGCTGCTGCAGGAGTACGGCAAGTACCTGCTGACCGCCGCCGAGGCGATCCTGACCAATCCGGAGGCGCAGGCGCCGCGGGCGGCCTCGGGGGCAGGCTCATGACCCTGCTGCGCTCCCTGCTGTTCCAGCTGCTCTCCAATCTGTGGAGCTGGGCGATGATGATTCTCTGCCTCCCCGTCCTGCTGCTGCCGCGCCCCTGGGTGGTGCGCGTCGGCCGGCTGTGGGCTGGCGGCCTGCACTGGCTGCTGCGCTGGGTCTGCGGCCTGGATCACCGCGTGCGGGGCCGCGAGAACCTGCCCGATGGCCCCTGCATCGTCGCCAGCAAGCACCAGTCGGCCTGGGACACCATCGCTTTGCCGGTGATCTTCCCCGACCCCTGCTTCGTGCTGAAGCGCGAGCTGCTGCGGATTCCGCTGTTTGGGCTCTACCTGCGCCGCGCCGGAGTGGTCGCCGTCGACCGCAGCGGCGGCGCCAAGGCCCTGCGCCGCATGGTGGCCGATGCCAAGACCTACGCCGCGCAGGGCCGCAAGATCGTGATCTATCCCGAGGGCACGCGCAGCGCGCCGGGCCGCCGGACCACCTATCATCCCGGGGTGGCCGCGCTCTATCAGCAACTCGGCCTGCCGGTGGTGCCGGTGGCGCTCGACTCCGGCCTCTACTGGCCGCGCCGCAGTCTGCTGCGCCGTCCCGGGCGGATTCAGGTCGAAATCCGGCCGGCGATTCCGCCCGGCCTGCCGCGCAGAGAGTTCATGGCGCGCCTGGAGCGGGAGATCGAGGAGCCCAGCGAGGCCCTGATCGCCGAGGCGCGGCGCCGCGCGCAAGGCGGCCCCGGGGAAGACCCCGTGCAAGACGCTGGGGAAGGCTCTGGGGACAAACCTGGGGACATTCCTGGGAACGGCCGGTGACGACCTCAGGCAAGCTTCTGTTTTTTCAATCTGAATTGAGAAGCGTTCACAGGCTGTGGAAGGCCTGAACAGCGGAGACTGCCGCGCTACTGCGGGCAGCGCGCGTCGACCAAGCGGGTCAGCTTGGCCAGGGAGCGGTCATGGATGCCGAGCGCCTCGAGATGGCCCAGGGTCCGGCGCAGGTACTCCGAGCAGGGCCCGCGCTGACCGTGGCCCTGGACGATCAGCTCGGCGACCTCCTCCAGCGGCAGCCGTCCGGTGTACTGGACGTGCCGGGGATCGACCACAAAGCTCGCCGCTTCGATCAGGCCGCCCTTGGTCCGCGCCTTGACCCAGCGCGGCCGATACACCCCGGTGACCATCTCCCGTTCCCAGAGATAGTCCATCACCGCGGCGCCCTCGGCGGCCGGCACCTTGAAGGCCATGCCGTGGCAGCAGCCGCCGCGGTCGAGGCCGAGCACCAGGCCGGGACGCTCCGGCGTGCCGCGATAGCGATGCGAATAGACGCAGAATCTGCGATGATAGCCGTGGAGCCGCGCCTGCTGGACCTCGAGGTGCGGAAATCCGGGGTGCCACATCAGGGAGCCATAGCCGAACACCCAGAAGTCCTCGCCGGGCGGCGGTTGCAGCCGCGCAAAGCGGCAGGCTTCGCGCTGACTGCGCCGAAACTCCTCGGGACCCGGGATCTTGGCGGTCTTGGGAGGCATGCTCTCAATCTAAACATCGCAGCCGGCCCCGCAAAGGGGGCGACCGGCATAGGAACTTTGCCTTATGATCTACCGCAATGTCTCGTAAGTCCCTTTTCCTGCTGCTCTTCATTGTCCTTCTTCTCGCGGCCGGCTGGAGCGCCTTCTGGTGGTACTCCTCGCAACAGCTGCGCGACGGCTTCGCCGCCTGGCAGGCCGAACGGGCCGCCGAAGGCACCCGCGTCAGCTATTCCGGCTACGAGATCGGCGGCTACCCCTTCTCCCTGGTGCTCGACCTGAGCGAACCGGAGATCTCGCGCAGCGACGGACTGGCCTGGTCGGCGGCGCAGCTGCGCGGCGAAGCCGCCGTCTGGTCGCCCCTCACCATCGAGCTGGAGTCGCCGGGCCGCCACGGCATCAGCCTGCCGGTCGCCAGCGGCATCGCGAATCTGGATCTACTGGCCCGCGGCGCGGAAGGCGAGCTGCGGCTGTCCGCGCGCGGCGCGGCCGAGAGCTTCACCGTCGAGCTCAGCGATGTCGAGATTTCCGAATTCGGCGGCCCGGTGACCACGGCGGCGCTGCTGCGCATTGAGATCGGGCGCGGCGCCCGGGACGCGGATGCCGAACCGGCAGGCCTGCCGGTCGGCATCTGGGCCGAGCAGCTTCTCCTGCCCGAAGCGGGCGGAAGCTATCCACTGGGACGCGAGATCGAACGCCTGCAGGCCGACCTGGCTATCAAGGGCCCGGCGCCGAGCGGGACCTGGCCGCAGGCGGTGGCGGAGTGGAGCGACACCGGGGGCGTGGTCGACATCGCCAGTTTCCGGCTGCTCTGGGGACCGCTCGATCTCGGCGGCGAGGGCGCGATCACGCTCGACGAACGGCGGCGCCCGCTCGGCGCTTTCACCGCGCGCATCGTCGGCTATCTGGAGACCGTGGACGCCCTGGCCAAGGGCGGGCTGATCGAGCTCGGCGACGCCTCGATCCTCAAGCTCGGCGGCCTGGCTCTGGCCAAGGATCAGAATGCCCAGGGCCGGCCGATCGTCACCATCCCGCTGACCGCCCAGGATGGGCGGCTGAGCGTCGGTCCCCTGCCGCTGTTCCCCTTGCAGCCAATTTTCTAGAGCCTGATCGGATCGCACTGAAGCAGTGATCTGTGAAAAAGTCTCTAAGCTTATGAATTGATATAAAGATTCACGCTGTAGATCGATTCGATCTATTGCGATCTTGCTCTGGCGCCCTTCTTATCCGGCGGCGTGAGGCCCAGCTGCTCGCTCTCGCGGGTATCGAAGGTGCCGGCCTGGCCGGCCTCGACGACGCCGCGGCGCAGCGCCCGGGCGCGGTCGAAGAGGTTGTAGAGCGTCTCCCCCTCGCCCCAGCGGATCGCGCGCTGCAGGGCGGTGATGTCCTCGGTGAAGCGCTGCAGCATCTCCAGCACCGCTTCCCGGTTGTTGAGGAAGACGTCGCGCCACATCGTCGGATCGGAGGCGGCGATGCGGGTGAAGTCGCGGAAGCCGCCGGCTGAGAACTTGACCAACTCGGCGCGCTCGCTCTCCTCCAGGTCGGCGGCGGTGCCGACGATCGTATAGGCGATCAGATGCGGCAGGTGGGAGGTGATCGCCAGCACCTTGTCGTGGTGCGCGGCATCCATGATTTCGATGGTCGAGCCACAGGCGCGCCACAGCGCCGCGACCCTCTCCACTGCCGCCTCGTCGGTGCCGGGCGCCGGGGTGAGGATGCACCAGCGGCTTTCGAACAGCTCGGCGAAGCCCGCCTCGGGACCGGAGTGCTCGGTGCCGGCGATGGGATGCCCGGGCACCAGATGCACGCCGTCCGGCAGCGCCGGGCCGATATCGCGGATCGCCGCCTGCTTGACCGAGCCGACATCGGTAACGATGGCCCCTGCCGCGAGACCCGGGGCCATGGCCGCGGCGACCTCGGCATAGACGCCCAGCGGCGTGCAGAGCACGACCAGGTCGGCCCCGGCCACGGCTTCCGCCGGGTCGGAGGTCGCGCGGTCGCAGATGCCGAGCTCCAGCACCTTGGCGTTGGTCGCAGCGCTGCGGGCGCAGCCGACGATCTCGCCAACCAGCCCGCCGCGGCGGCAGGCATGGGCCAGCGAGGAGCCGATCAGGCCGACGCCGATCAGAGCCATGCGCTGGAACAGCGGGGCGGCGTCCGTCATCCGCCTTCCCCGAGGTATTCCGAGAGAGCCGCGGCGACCGCCGCCATCTCCTCCTCGGTGCCGATGGTCACCCGCAGGTGATTGGGCAGGCCGTAGGCGGTCATCTGGCGGGTCAGAATTCCCTGACGCTTGAGAAAGCTGCGGGCGTCCTCGGCGTCCTCGAAGCCAAGCAGCAAGAAGTTCGCCGAAGAGGGCAGCACGGCAATGCCGAGCTCCGCCGCCCGGGCCGCGAACCAGGCTCGGCAGCGGCTGTTGTGGGCCCGCGACTCGGCGAGGTGCTGCTGATCCCCGACCGCCGCCAGCCCGGCGGCCAGCGCCGGCTGCGTAACGTTGAAGGGACCGCGCACCCGGTTCAGCACCTCGGCGACCGGCTGCGGACAGTAGGCCCAGCCGAGCCTCAGCGCGGCCAGGCCGTAGATCTTGGAGAAGGTACGGAGCATCACCACGTTGCCGGCCTCGCGCACCAGTGCGTCGCCCGCCTGGTAGTCCTCGGCCTCCATGTACTCGGCATAGGCGGCATCGATCACCAGCAGGCAATCCTCGGCCAGACCGGCGTGCAGACGGCGCAGCTCGCTTTCCGCAAGGTAGCTGCCCGTCGGGTTGTTCGGATTGGCCAGGAACACCAGGCGCGTCGCCGCGCTGGTCCGCGACAGCAGGGCATCGACATCGGCGGTGAGATTGCTTTCCGGCGCACGCACCGGAGTCGCTCCGGCGGTCTTGGCGGCAATCGGATACATCAGGAAGCCGTGCTCGCTGTAGAGTACCTCGTCGCCTTCGCCGGCGTAGGCGCGCACCAACAGGGAGATCAGCTCGTCGGAGCCAGCGCCGCAGACGATGCGGTCGGCCTCCAGCCCGTGCAGCTCGGCCAGGGCGCCGCGCAGCGCCGCGGCGCCGCCCTCGGGATAGCGGTGCAGTTCGCCGCCGGCGGCGGCATAGGCTTCGCGCGCCTTGGGGCTCGGGCCCAGGGGATTCTCGTTGGAAGCGAGGCGGATCGCCCGCTTGGCCCCTTCGGCCTGGGATTCGCCGCCGACATAAGGGGCGATATCCAGGATGCCGGGGCGCGGACGCGGTCCGGGGCGAGGGACGGGGGTCGGGCCGTGGCGCTGCGGTGCCATGCTTGCTCGCTTTCTCTAGGCTTCGAGCGCCGCGCTGGACAAAGGCAGCGCGTAGCCGCCGACCGAGCGCGCCTGCAGGCGCAACTCCTGGGTTTCCTCGCTCAGCGCGGCCAGGCGCGGATCCTCGGGAAAGACACAGCCCTCGACCTCCACGAGATGTAGCCAGCGTCCGGGAGACTCCTCGGCAACCAGCATTTCGACCACGGGCAGACCACCGCCGTCCAGCTTGCCGCGCAGGGTGCTGCGGCTGACTTCCTGCTCGCTTTCGACGATCAGGAAGCTGCGATCCTCCCCGGTATCCTCCATCTCGCAGTGGCCGATGGCCAGCGCCCGGGCTTCGCTGTTGCGCGGCCCCGGCGCGAAGGGCAGCCGGGCGACGATGCGCGGCGGCCGCGCGCCGTTGCCCAGCAGGTACCGCCACCAGGGGTCGCGGCCATCCTCGGGCAGCGGCAGCACGCCGACCTGCGCCTCGCCCTCGGCGACCGCGTGAATCACCCGCAGGGGCGAGCCCTGCTCGGAGATCGGGGTCAACGCGCCGAAGTGATCACGGGCCAAATCGCGCAGACCCTCGGCGCCCTTGCCCGAGAGCACGCAGATCGAGAACTCGCCCTGCTGGGCCGTCGCCGCGGCGAAGATCTCGCGCCAAAGACGCACCAGCACGGCCTTGGGAAAGCCCCCCTGATGGCGGGCGACGAGGCGGCGCAGCACCCGGGCCTCGCGGCCTGGGCGCAGGAACTGACCGGTGGCGCCGCTGGCGCGCTTCGCCCGGCCGACCTCGGCCGTCACCTCGCTGCGGCGCATCAGCAGGTCGTGCAGCTTGGAATCGATTTCATCGATTTCTTGGCGAAGGGCATCGAGAGGTGTCTTGGCCACGGCCATCGGACCCGCGTTTTCCGGTTTCTGGGAGCGCTAGTGATAGTCGCTGGGTGCGGCAAAATCAAAGCAAAGCTGCGGTCTTTCGCGCGGTTTTGCGCAGAAGCGCCGCTGGCGGCGCGCGGCGCTAGGGGCAGCTCCCCGAAGCCGGCCCCGCCCGGGCCGAGGCCTGGGGATAGGCGACCACCGGCGCCAGCCGGCGGCGGCGCGCCGGTTTCTCCCGCGCCGCGTAGAGCTGCTTGCCCGCCTCCATCAGCAGTACGCCGGAAAAGGTCGGGAACCAGCGGCCACCGAGGCGTTCCCAGGCGGGCGCCGCGCCCAGCAAGGTCTTGGAGCGGACCGGCGGAATGTAGAGCGCCCGTTCGGTCCTGGTCGGCGTGAAGCCGTTGTCGCGCAGCAGCCGGGACAGCTGCGACTGGCTGTAGGGGTGGCCATGGCCGAAGGGCGTACGGTCGGAGCGGGCCCAGATGCCGCGCCGATTCGGCACCACGATCAGCAGGCGGCCGGTGCTGGTCATCACCCGCCAGATCTCCTGCAGCATCTCACGCAGGGATTCGCTGCTTTCCAGGCCATGCACCAGCAGCACCCGGTCGAGCGCATAGTCAGGCAAAGGCAGGACGGTTTCCTCCGCCAGGCCGACCAGATTGTGCCCCTCGGGCGGCCAGTGGAGCACGCCCTGGGGCGCCGGCATCAGTGCCACCACCCGCTCGGCCTCGCCGAGAAACTGGCGCAGATAGGGCGTCGCGTAGCCGAGTCCGAGCAGCGACTGGCCGCGCAGATCGGGCCAGACCTGACGCAGCCGATGACGGATCAGGTGACGCGCCACCTGCCCCCGCCGGCTCTCATAGAACTCTCTCAGATCGACGACATCGGACCACATGCTGGTATTTTATCACAGCTTCTATGCCTGTCGTGGCCAAGGATCGGCACCGCGCGGCTCGATCGGCCCTGTAAGCCCGCGCCGACTTCCGCTAGAGTCCGCCGCCATGTCACAGCTAGAAATCGAGCAGATCCCCGTCCTTTCGGACAACTACGTCTATCTGGCCCGCGAACCGAAAAGCGGCGCCGTCGCGGTGGTCGACCCTGCGGTCGCCAAACCGGTTCTGGCGCGCGCCGAGAAACTGGGCTGGCGGATCACCCATATCCTCAACACCCACCATCACCCCGACCACGTCGGCGGCAACCTGGAGATCCAGCAGGCCACCGGCTGTACCATCGTCGGCCCGAAGCCGGACCGCGCGCGCATCCCGGGCATCGAGGTCGAGGTCGATGATGGGGACCGCTATTCCTTCGGCGCCGCCGACGCCGAGGTTTTCTTCGTCCCCGGCCACACCCGCGGCCACATCGCCTACTGGTTCGCCGGCAGCAACGCGCTGTTCTGCGGCGACACGCTCTTCGCGCTGGGCTGCGGCCGGCTGTTCGAAGGCACGCCGGCGCAGATGTGGCACTCCCTGTCGCGGCTGCGGGCGCTGCCGCTGGAGACCCGGGTCTACTGCGCCCATGAGTACACCCAAGCCAACGCCCGCTTCGCGCTGACCGTCGACGGCGGCAATCCGGCGCTGGTCAAGCGGGCCGAGGAGATCGACCGCAAGCGCGCCGCCGGCGAGCCCACGGTCCCCTCCTACCTCGCCCAGGAGGTCGCGACCAATCCCTTCCTGCGCGCCGACGATCCCGGCCTGGCCGAGTCCGTCGGGCTCTCCGGCGCGCCGCCCGTCGAAGTCTTCGCCGAGGTGCGGCAGCGCAAGGACAACTTCTAACCCAGAGAAAGGACGACGAGGATGCAGCTCCTCTTTGCGGCCACCAGCCCCTATGTGCGCAAGGTCGTGGTGCTGGCCGCCGAAACCGGCTTGAGCGGACAGATCGAACGGATCGAAAGCAACCCCTGGGACCCCGAGGGCAACGTTCCCCAGGTCAATCCGCTGGGCAAGGTGCCGGCGCTGATCCTCGACGACGGCCGGGTACTGCCGGATTCCAGGCTGATCTGCGAGTACCTCGACAGCCTGCATCCTGGACCGAAGATGATCCCCGAGCGTCCGGCCGAACGCTGGGAAACCCTGCGTCTTGCCACCCTGGCCGACGGCGTGCTCGACGCCGCCCTGGCCGCGGTGATCGAGCGGCTACGCCGCCCGGAGGACTATGTCTGGACCGGCTGGGTCGACCGCCAGGCCGGCAAGATCGCCCGCGGCTGCGACCTGCTCGATGCCGAGGTCAAGGCCGGCAGGCTGAACGGCGAGGTGGACATCGCGCAGATCACCCTCGGCTGCGCGCTTGGCTATCTCGATCTGCGGCTGAGCGACCTGCGCTGGCGCGACGACCGACCCAGCCTCGCGTCCTGGTACGAGACCTTCTCGCGCCGCCCCTCGATGGTGGTCAGCGCCCCGCCGGCCGTCTAGGAGCAGGCCCGATGCTGTCTGCCAAGCAGGTGATCGAGCGGCTCGGCCTGCAGCCGCACCCTGAAGGCGGCTTCTTCAGGGAAACCTATCGCCACGTCTCCAGCGACGGCGGACGCGGCCTCGGCACGGCGATCTACTTCCTGCTGACCGCCGAGAACTACAGCCACTGGCACCGGATCGACGCGGTGGAGGTCTGGCACTGGTATTGCGGCTCGACCTTGACCCTGACGATCTCGGAAGACGGCCAGGACGCCGTCGCCCACCAGCTCGGCCCCGATATCATGAAGGGCCAGCAGCCGCAGGTCATCGTGCCGCCGAACGCCTGGCAGTCGGCAGAAACCCTGGGCGATTGGAGCCTGGTCGGCTGCACCGTCACCCCGGCCTTCAGCTTCGAGGGTTTCGAACTGGCGCCTCCGGACTGGCGGCCGGGACCGCGCACGGCGGATTAACCCCTGGAGCGCAGCATCTCCTTGGAGGCCAGCAGCGCGCCGCCGACGATCAGCAGGCAGGCCGCCCAGACCTCCCAGCTCGCGCGCGCCTGGCCGAAGGCGACCAGGATCAGGGTGGACAGCAGCGGCGCGGCGTAGGCGAAGGCGCCGAGCACCTGGATCTTGCCGTGCTTGGTGCCGTAGTCCCAGACGAAGAAGGCGGCACCGACCGGCCCCAGACCGAGCAGGACCACCGCGCCCCACTGTCCGGCGCTGGGGATGACCGTGGTTTCGAAAACGAAGTGGCAGAGAGCGCCGAGAATCGCCACGACGCCGCAGAACCCCATCACCACGTCGCTCGGCACGCCATCAAAGCGGCGGTTGGCGACGGAATAGATCGACCAGGTCAGCGCACCGGCGAGGGCCGCCAGGTAGCCCAGGGCGTAGCGGGCATCGAAGGACAGCGATCCTCCCTCGGTCACAAGCAGCGCCGCCCCGGCGAGGCCCATCAGCGCACCGCAGAGATGGAACCAGCGCAGTCGCTCGCCCGGCAGCAGCGCCGAGAAGACGACGATCAGCAGCGGCCAGAGATAGGCGATCAGGCTGGCGTCCACCGCCGGCGCGTTGCCGAGCGCCAGGAAGTAGAAGAAATGGTAGCCGAACAGCCCGGCGACTCCCAGCGTCCAGGCACCCAGCGGCTGACTCAGCACCGACAGCCGCCCGCCCTTGAATAGCACCACGGCGAAGCTCACCGCGAAGGCCACCGCGAAGGACAACGACAGCAGCTGAAACGGCGGAATTCCCGCGGCCCAGGTGGTGAACAGCGCCAGCAGCGCCCAGAGCAGCACCGCGATCCCGCCGATCAAGGTGGCGCGGAGCTGCTTTCCAGAATCGGCAGTCGGATCGCTCGCAGTCATCGCGCGCTTCTAGCGGCGCGCCGCGCCTGGAGCAAGTCCCAGCCCACCGTGCGGCGCTGGACAAACGCGGGGCGAACGCGAACCATGCCGCCATGCCCAAGCCTGTCGCCGAGTTCTGGTACGCGATCCAAGACCAGGGTCACGGCATCCTTCGCTTCAACGAGTTCCACGTCGATCCCTACGCGGTCGGCGACGCCTGGCTGGTGATTGGGGCCGAACGCAATCTGCTGGTCGATACCGGCAGCGGGCTCGTTCCGCTGGCGCCTCTGGTCGAAAGTCTATCCGGCAAGCCGGTCCTCGCCGTGGCGTCCAACGGCTATTTCGACCACGCCGGCGGCTGGCAGGGTTTCGCCGCGCGCGCCTGCCACCCTCTGGAGGCTCCGGCCCTGGCCGACCCCGGCAGGGAAAACGCCGAGATCGCGACCTATCTCACACCGGACTGCTTGAGCGCGCTGCCGCGGCCGGACTTCGATGTCGCGCGCTACAGGATGCTGGGCGCCGAGCCGAGCGAACTTCTGGAGGATGGGGAGACCCTCGACCTCGGCGACCGGCGGCTGGAGGTGCTGCATCTGCCAGGCCGCTCGCCCGGCGGGCTCGGGTTCTGGGAAGCGGCCAGCGGCAGCCTCTTCACCAGCGACATGCTGTACGACGGCGATCATGGTCCAGCCTGGCCTCCGGACGACCCGCCGGCCTACCTGGCCAGCCTGCAGCGGCTGCGCGCCCTGCCCTTCTCGCGGGTCTATCCGGGACACTACGGGCCGCTGGATCGCGCACAGGCGCGCGCGGTCATCGACCGCCAGGCCGCGGAGCTGTGCTGATTCACCGCCGAAGACTTAGGGCAGCGATCTTGCGAACTAACAAGCAACGGTAATCAAACAGCCGATCTGCTATGCTCGGCGGCAGCGGGGGAGTGCTTTCAAGCAACAAACCGAAAGAGGTTCGTGGCATGTTGAGATCGACAATCGCGGTAGTGGTCTTCTCGCTTTTCTTGGCCGGCCAGGCGGCGGCCGACGACCAAACCAACGCAAATCGCTTGTTCATCGAGGCGACCCAACACATCGAGACGGCGCGAGCGGCTTCCGAGGCAACTGCGAAGGCGGATGCCTACGGCACGGCGCTCGAGCGTCTGGAACGCATCGTCCAGCAGTATCCCGGCAGCGACCTTGCTGTGCGCCTGGCATCCGACGGCAGGATCGGTGACGTGAGTCTGTCGATGCTGCAAGCCAACGCCGCCTTGGCCCGCGAGCTTGCAGAGCGGCCAGTCGCCGACGCCAGCGACGAGATCCGCCGGCTCGAGCAAGAGCTGGAAGAACTCGAGAACAGAGCAGCCGAACTGCGCCGCGAGAACCAGGACCTGACGGATCGGCTCGAAGCGGCCAGGAAGTCCGCTGAGGACTCGGCGGCGCAGATCGGTGATCTCCAGAGCCGCCTAACGGCGGATCAGGAGCAGTCGGTCCTGCTTGCCTCCAGACTCGAGGAGGCCAACAAGGAACTGGCAGCGCTGCGCGGCGGCGAGGACGCTGCGCCAATCCAGGAGGCAGCCGTTCCCGAACAACCGGCTGAACAGTTGACCGCCGAAGACCTCACCAATGCGGTTAAGGACGCATTGCGGGTCGGCACCGAACGGGTGGTCGACCGGGTCGGCGCTGTCGACGGCTACAACGCCGATTCGGCGATCCACGTTCCCTTGCCGGAAAACCTGAGGCAGGTTGACACTGCGCTGACGTCCATCGGCATGGGCAGTATGATGGATGACTTGGAGTTACGCCTGAACCGCGCCGCCGAAACCGCAGCGCCACAGGCCAGGGAGTTGTTCTTTCAGGCCATCGCCGACATGACCGTCGACGACATCAACGCCGTATTCCGCGGACCAGACGACGCAGCCACGCAGTACTTCCGCGGCGAGATGTCGGCGCCGCTGCGCGAGCGGATGCGCCCGGTGGTCGAAGACAGCCTCGCCCAGGCCGGGGCCGTCCAGGCCTATGAGCAGGCGATTGGCCAGTACGAGTCGATCCCGCTGCTGCCGGACGTGAAGGCAGACCTGACCGCGCACACGCTCGACTACGCGATGGACGGGCTGTTCCATTACCTCGCGATCGAGGAAGCGGCGATCCGCAACGACGCCGTGAACCGCACCACCGAGTTGCTGCAGCGCGCCTTTGCCGATCAGGGCGGCTGAACCGGCCGGCGAGCGCCGACGGGGCCGACTACTCCGCGAAACCCTGCTTGAAGACGGCGTCGACCTCGACCCGGGTGCCGTTGGCGAGGCGGTTGGTCTCGTTGGCCATGCCGACCACGGCGAGCAGCTCGCGAAACATCGCCTCGTCCATCCCCGCCTTGCGCGCGGCGGCGAGGTGGGAGTGGATGCAGTACTCGCAGTTGTTGGTGATCGACACCGCGAGGTAGAGCATCTCCTTGGTGCGGACGTCGAGGGCGCCCGGAGCCATCACCTCCTTCACCGACTCCCAGGTCCGCTTCAGGGTCGCAGGGTCGCCGGCCAGCACTTTCCAGAAGTTATTGATCCAGTCGACCCCGCGGGTTGCCATGATGTCGTCGTAGACGGCGCGCACCTCGGGGCTGGCGTCCTCGTATTCGATCGGCGTGACGACCGGCATGCGGCTTCTCCTTCGGCGCGCGCGCCTAATACATGTGCTGGCCGCCGTTGATCGACAGCGTCGAGCCGGTGATGAACCCCGCCTCGTCGCCGACCAGGAAGAGCACGCCGCGGGCGATCTCGCTGGCCTCGCCGAGGCGGCCGACCGGAATCCGCGCGACGATCTTCTCCAGCACGTTGTCCGGCACCGCCTGCACCATCTCCGTATTGATGTAGCCCGGCGCGATGGCGTTTACGGTGATGCCCTTGGGCGCGCCCTCCTGCGCCAGCGCCTTGGTGAAGCCGTGGATGCCCGACTTGGCGGCGGCGTAGTTGACCTGGCCGTACTGCCCGGCCTGGCCGTTGATCGAGCCGATATTCACGATCCGCCCGAAGCTGGCATCGCGCATCGCGTCGATCACCGCCCGCGAGCAGTTGAAGCAGGAGGTCAGGTTGGTGTCGATCACCGCCTTCCACTGGTCGATGGTCATGCGGTGCATGGTGCCGTCGCGGGTGATGCCGGCGTTGTTGACCAGGATCTCGATCGGCCCGTGTTGCTCGGAAATCTCTGCCACCGCCTTGGTCACGGCATCGAAGTCGGAGACGTCGAATCTCTTCACCGGGATGCCGGTCTTGTCGGAAAAGGCCTTGGCCTTCTCGTCGTTGCCGCCGTAGTTGGCGACCACCTTATATCCGGCGTCCTTCAAGGCGATGCAGATCGCCTCGCCGATGCCCCGGGTGCCGCCGGTGACCAGTGCCAGTCGTGCCATGGCTTTCTTCTCCCTCTGCCCGTTCTGCCCGCGAACCTCGCTTGCGCCGCGGTTGAAATCCATCGCCGCATCAAAACACGCCCGCGCCGCGCTTCCAAGACGGCGCTGCTTAGCCGAGGCGCCCAATCACCGAATTGATGCAGGTCAAAGGGCGTGCCGCATTCAGTACTTCGCCGCCCAGCGCTTCAGCAGCTCCGTCTCCAGGCCGCGGGCGCGGCCGAGCCAGCCGCGTGCCGCGGCGTCGTCGGTCTGGCGGGCCGCCAGGCGTTCGTCGTAGGCGCGGCGCCGGGGGACGTCGGAGACGAAGACCGCGAAGCCGAGCTGCCGGCCCGAGGCGGCGGTGAGATAACCGGCCAGCGCCCGCCCGTAGTTGATGGTCCCGGACTTGGCGAGAATCTCGATCTCGCCCTCGACCTCGCCGTTCACCTTGGCCGAAGCGCGGGCCTCGGGCAGCACCGCCAGCAGGTCGCCGGGCGTGCCGCGCCGGGCGTAGGCGTAGCCGAGGATCGCCGCCATCTGCGCCGGGGTGATGCGGGAGTCCGAGGACAGGCCCGAGTGATTCTTCAGATCGTAGCCGCGCCAGTCGGTCTCCGGCAGGCGCGCGGCGAACCAGGCGCCGAGCAGTGCGGCAGAGCCCTCCAGGGTCGGGGCTTCGTCCGGCGGCCGTCCGACCGCCGTCTTGGCCGCGGTCAGGCCGATCATCTCCGCCGCCAGATTGTTGCTGAACTTGAGGACGCCACGCAGCATCTCGGCGAGCGGCAGGGACTCGTGCCCGGCGATCCGCACCGCGGAAGGCGGCATGCGGCCCGCTTGGGCAGCGGGCAGGAAGACGCTCTCGGCCACCGCCAGGCTGCGCAGCGCGGCGGCGGTATTGCGCGCCGGATCCTTGACCGGAAGGCGCTCGGCACCCTCGCGCGGCAGGACTTGGGAAAGCTGCCAGAGCTCCCCGGCCTCGGTCTGACGGTGGCGGTAGAACTCGCCCGCTTCCAGGGCGGCGAACTCCGGAAGCACGGCGATCGCCGGGGTTTCCACCGCCATGGCGTCGGAACGGCTGATCGCCCGCGCCGTAACCGGCCCGTCCTGCGGCGCCTTCCAGTTCAACGCGACCCCGTTGAAGTTCAGGTTGAGCGCCGAGAGTCCGGGATTGTAGGTCGCCTCCGGCGGCTGCGCGGCATTGATCGCCGGCAGCTCGGGGAAGCCGGAAACGTCGTAGTAGTAGTTGCCGATTACCGAGGAAAAGCGGCGCTGGCCGAGACCCTTCAGCAGCGCCAGAAGATCCTCGGTCGCCAGGAAAGGATCGCCGCCGCCCTTCAGATAGAGATCGCCGTGCAGGGTGATGCCGCGCACCTCCCCGGTGGCATGCAGCTCGGTGCGGAAGCGGTGCTGCGGCCCGAGGATCTCGAGCGCCGCCACGGCCATGGGAATCTTAGCGGTCGAGGCCGGAATGAATCCGGCGGTCGGATTGTGGCTTTCCAGCCAGGCGCCGCTCTCGGGATCGAAGACGATGTAGCCGAGGTCGTGCACGGGAAGGCCGTACTCGGCGAGCAGGTCCTGCGCGGTCGTCTGCTGCGCTGCCGAAAAGGTCACTGGAAGCGCCCAGAGACAGAGCGCGAAAATCAGCAGGCTGGCGGTTTTCGGCGCTTTGCCGGGGGGCATGGCTTCGGTCATCCTCTCTTTGTCGACCCGCAGGATAGGGGCTGCCAGGCCGGGCTGCAAAGCCCGCGGCAGTGGAACGCGAAACGAGGATCGTCATGGACGCCACCGCCCACCAGAGAAGCCGGATCGAGGAAGCCTTTCGCCGCGAGGAAGGCGGCGCCCTTGCGATCTCGATCTATGGCCGCTGCATCGTGCTGGCGATCATCGCCCCCTGGCTGTGGTACATCGGCGCCTACGTGGGCGATCCGACCCTGCCCTACCTGCTGCTCGCCTTCGCCCTTTCCGGCCTGCTGCAGCTCTGGCTGTACCGCCGGGACATCGCCCAGCCCTGGGCCAAGTACGTCTTCGTGTTCGAGGACTTCGCGCTGCTGACCGTCGCGATCCTGGGCACCACGCTGGACGCCTACACCCCCTGGCCGCCGCAGATGGCCTACCGGCTCGACAACTTCTCCTTCTTCTACATCTTCATCGCCGTCACGGTGTTCAGCTACTCGCCGGCCCTGGTGGTCTGGGCCGGCGTCTCGGTCGCGATCACCTGGGGGCTTGGTATCGCCTGGATCGTCCTCGCCGAGGGGGCCCTGACCGGGGCCGACTTCGACGGCAGTGCGCGCACCCTGGAATCCCTCGCCTTCTTCCTCGATCCGCGTTTCGTCTACCTCGAGGGGCGGATTCAGGAGATCGCCGTCGCCTTCCTGGTCTGCTGTCTGCTGGCCGCGATGGTGCGCCGCGCCCGGCGGCTGGTGCTGCGGCAGGCCGAGGCGGAGCGGGCCCGCGGCAACCTCGCCCGCTATTTTTCGCCCAACATGGTCGACCGCCTGGCCGGGAGCGACGGCCCGCTGAAGGAGGTCAAGACCCAGAAGGCGGCGGTGCTCTTCGCCGACATCGTCGGTTTTACGGCGATCAGCGAGAAGCTGGCGCCGGAGCAGGTGATGGCGCTGCTGCGGCGCTTCCACCAGGGCGCCGCCGACACTGTCTTCCGCCACGGCGGAACGATCGACAAGTTCATCGGCGACGCGGTGATGGCGACCTTCGGCACCCCGGAGGCCGGGCCCCGGGACGCCAGCCAGGCCCTGGCCTGCGCCCTGGAGATCGAACGCAGCCTGGAACGGCTGAACGAAGAACTGCGCGCCGACGGCCTGCCGCCGATTGCGGTCGGCATCGGCCTGCACTACGGGCCGGTGGTGACGGGCGACATCGGCGGCGAAGGGCGGTTTGAATTCGCGGTGATCGGCGACTCGGTCAACGTCGCCAGCCGCCTGCAGGAGCTGACCCGCGGCCTGAAGATCCGCATGCTGATCAGCAGCGACCTGGCCGAGGCGGTGCGGGCGGAAGGCGGCGAGACACGGCTCGTGGACTTCTCCGAGGCCCCGCCGCAAGTACTGCGCAACCGCGAGCAACCGTTGAGCGTTCTAGCCTATGCCTGAAACGTAAGAGGCCGCCCGGTAAGGCGGCCTCTCAGTAACAACTCCAGCCTTCTCTAGTCGCGGGCGAGGCACATGGCGATACCCATGCCGCCGCCGATGCACAGCGTGGCGAGGCCCTTCTTGGCATCGCGCTTCTGCATCTCGTAGAGCAGGGTGATCAGCACCCGGGTGCCCGAGGCGCCGACTGGATGGCCGAGCGCGATGGCGCCGCCGTTGACGTTGACCTTCGCCGGATCCCAGCCGAGGCCCTTGTTGACCGCCAGGGCCTGGGCGGCGAAGGCCTCGTTGGCCTCGATCAGGTCGAGGTCGTCGACGTTCCAGCCGGCCTTCTCCAGGGCCAGGCGGCTGGCCGGGATCGGCCCGGTGCCCATGATCGCCGGATCGACGCCGCAGGTCGCCCAGGAGACGATCCGGGCCAGCGGCTCGATGCCGCGCTTCTCGGCATCGGCCGCGGACATCAGCACCGTCGCCCCTCCGCCATCGTTGATGCCGCTGGCGTTGCCCGCGGTCACCGTCCCCTCCTTGTCGAAGGCGGGACGCAGCTTGGCGAGATTGTCGATGGTGGTGCCGTGCTTGGGATACTCGTCGTCCGCGACCACCACGTCGCCCTTGCGGGTGGAGATGGTGACCGGAACGATCTCCTCCTTGAAGCGCCCGGCCTTCTGCGCCGCCTCGGCCTTGTTCTGGGAAGCCACCGCGAATTCGTCCTGCTCGTCGCGGGTGAGCTGCCACTTGCGGGCCACGTTCTCCGCGGTGTTGCCCATGTGATAGCCGTTGAAGGCGTCCCACAGGCCGTCCTTGATCATGGTGTCGATGAACTTGACGTCACCCATCTTGTGGCCGTCGCGCAGGTGGGCGCAGTGCGGCGCCTGGCTCATGGATTCCTGGCCGCCGGCGACCACCACCCTGCTATCACCGGTCTGGATCGCCTGCAGGCCGAGCGCAACGGTGCGCAGGCCGGAACCGCAGAGCTGGTTGATCTGATAGGCGGTCTTTTCCTGGGGAATGCCGGCGCCCATGGCCGCCTGGCGAGCCGGGTTCTGCCCGGCGCCGGCGGTCAGGATCTGGCCCATCACGGCCTCGTCGACTTCGCCGGCCTCGACCTTGGCGCGGCGCATCGCCTCCTTGATCGCTGTGGTCCCGAGAAAGGACGCGGGGACGCTGGACAGGCCGCCGTTAAAGGCGCCAACAGGGGTGCGGGCGGCGCCCGCGATCACGACATCGGTCATCGGCTGTTTTCCTCCCGTCAGGGGACTGGTTATCGGCAAGCCGTCGCAGGGGGCGGATTGCTGCGCTGCAAAATCACCTCCCTACCATAAGCAGCGGCGCGCTGAGTCTCAAGGGAGGCTGCGCAGAATTGATCGCGGGCAGGGTCACAAGACCTCTTCCTTCAGCCAGTCGGCCAGCGGCTGCCAGACCTCCTGCGGCGCTCTTGCAGCGGTCATCAGGCCGATATGCCCGGCGCGCGGCTGCAGCACCCGGCAGTCGGGCAACGCCGCCGCCAGGGCCGCCGCCGAAGCCGGCGGCACGATGCGGTCGTTGGACGGCAGGATCGCCAGACAGGGCCGGGTGACGGCGGCGGGATCGACGGTCTCTCCGTCCACCTGCCAGCGCCCGGCGGCGGTGTCGTTGCGGCCGTACCAGCCCTCCAGCGCCTCCTCGGCCACCGCGGCGGACAGCGGGATGCCGTCGTTCAGCCAGTCCTCCAGGGCGACGAAGGCCTCGGCCTGGGGCGAGGCCGGGTCGAGTTCGGCGAGCTTGAGGAATTTGCGCGCCGTCAGCAGAGGGTCGAGCCCGGCAAAGAGCGCCTGCAGCGCGTCGGTCGGCAGCACCCCCAGGAGCTGCATCGCCGGCTTGTAGGGCAGCAGGGCCATCGGCCCGGCCTTGGCGATTTCCTCCTGACCGGCGTGGAAGTCCCAGGGTGCGGCAAGCAGCGCCAGAGCGCGAACGCTGTCCTGGCGAAGCTGCGCAAGGGCCAGAGCCAGCGTCCCCCCCATGCAGTAGCCGAGCAGCGCCGGCCGCGCGCCGGTTTCCGCCAGGACAACGTCGAGCGCCGCCGAGAGCCGCCCGGCGATGTAGTCGGTGAGGGTGAAACCGCGCTCCGCCTCGCCCGGTGCGCCCCAGTCGAGCAGCAGCGGACGGAAGCCATGGCCGGCGAGCCAGCGCAGGAAGCTCTGCCTTTCTCTCAGGTCGAGAATGTAGGCGCGGTTGATCAGCGAGGGCACGACCAGCAGCGGCAAGCCGCCGGCCGGCCGGTAGTCGTAGAGAACGCTCCCGCCCTCGCGCCACAACGCCGGCGGCGCGGCGAGGTCGCGGCGATAGGGGTGGTGGCGGTAGGCCTCGATACCCCGGAGCAGCCTGTCGCTGCGGCGCAGAACCTCGCGATTCAGCGCCGCCGCGAAGGCGTCAGGATTCTGGCTTGCGAGTTCGTTTTCGAGCGCCGCCGCCCTTGCCTGAAGGCTTGGCCTCCAGGGCAGCGAGCCGTTGCTCGAGCTGCTCCAGGCGAGCTGCGATGCGCCCCAGGTCATCGCCGCCGCCGCCAGATGCAGTGGCAGCGGGCGCGGACCGCTGCGCCGCGGCGGCGGCGCCGGACTTCGCTCCCGCTCTGCTGTTTCCGACGCCGTCGTCACCCGCGTTCCCGTCCTTGCCGCCCTCGGTTCCGGGCTGGGGCATGCCGCTCATCATCGCCTGCATCACCGCCATGGGGTCCGGCAAGCCGCCGCCCCTCGGCAAGCCCTGCGCCTGCCAGGCGGCCGCCTGCGCCCCCATGGACTCTAGCAGCTTGCGCCAGCTCTGCGCGAACTCCGGATCGGCGGCCAGCGCCGACATCTGATCCTGCCAGAGATCGAGGTAGCGCCGGGCGAGCGCCTCGAGTTCCGGCGCGGCCTCGCCGCCGTCCTGCCCCGGGGTTTCCGGCCGTTCGTCTTTGCCACGGGCGCTCATCGCGGAAACTATAGAAGCGTGCGCTCCGCGGCGCCATCCCGCGCTGCGGGAGGTTGACGTTGACAGTTCTTGCCGCAGCGCAGCAGTATCGTGCCCGCAGGCAGGCTATCCGGCGGGAGCGAGCTTTCGCCAGCCTGCCCGGCCCGCAGACAACAGAAGGCGATCCGCATAGTGGCCGAGAAGAAATCCAGCGCCAAAGACGAGGCGGAGAAGCCGCCGGTCAAGATCAAGAAGTACGCCAACCGGCGGCTCTACAACACCGCAACCTCCTCCTACGTCACCCTCGATCATCTCTGCAAGATGGTGAAGGAGGACATCGACTTCGTGGTCGAGGACGCCAAGACCGGGGAGGACATCACCCGCAGCGTCCTGACCCAGATCATCGTCGAGGAGGAAGGCAAGGGGCAGAACCTGCTGCCGATCTCCTTCCTGCGTCAGCTGATCTCCTTTTACGGCCATGGCATGCAAGGCGTGGTGCCGGCCTATCTCGAGCAGATGATGTCGGCCTTCGCGGCCAATCAGGAGCAGATGTCGCAATACATGCAGAACGCCATGGGCGGCCGCTTCCCCTATGCCATCGGCAACCTGGAGGAGATGGGCAAAGCGAACATGGAGATGCTGCAACGCACGATGAAGATGTTCTCGCCATTCCCCGGCGCCGAAGGCGAGGGCCAGGATCGTCCCGACGGCGGCGGCGCGTCCGGCCCTGGAAGCAATCCCGGGACCACGCCAGGAACCAGCCCAGGAACCAACCCCGGGGCCGCGCCCGGGGCCGATCAGCTCGACACCCTCAAGCAGCAGGTCGACCAGCTGCAAAAGCAGCTCGAAGCCATCAGCAAAGCCAGGAAGTAGGTTCTAGAGCGATCGCACTGAATTCAGTGCGATCCGATCAGGCTCTAGCTTCCCATCCGTTGCGAAGCGCCGGAGGACTGGACCGCATGGGCCTCTTCGGCGCCGCGCCAATCGGGGGCGAGTTGCGGCCGTCCGATGTGCCAGCCCTGCAGGCAGTCGAAGCCCTCGGCGCTGAGGAACTCGGCGTCCTCGGCCTCCTCGACGCCCTCCGCCACGCTTTCCATGCCGATGGTCTTGGCCAGACTGAGCAGGGTCTGCAGAAACACCCGGCTTTCCGGCGAGCGCCAGGCGCCGGTAACGAAGGAGCGGTCGATCTTGACGATGTCCACCGCCAGCGAACGCAGGTGGCGGAAGGTGGTGAAGCCGGCGCCGAAGTCGTCCAGCGCCACCCGGCAGCCGAGCGCGCGGATCGCATCGACCACCGCGCCGATCTGCGTCAGATCGTGCATCGCCGACGTCTCGGTAATCTCGACGATCAGACGCTGCGCCACCTCCGGGCGGCCGCGTAGCGCTGTGGTCAGCGCGCCGATCCAGTCGCCGTCCAGGGTGGTCAGCCCCGAGAGATTGATCGAAAGACTGACCTCGGGATGCGCGATCAGATCCCTGACCGCCAATTCCATCACCCCGCGGTCGATGGCGCGGATCAGACCGAAGCGCTCCGCAACGGTGATGAACTCGCCGGCCACGGCGATCCGCCCGTCGGGACACTGCATACGCAGCAGTCCTTCGTAGTAGCGCACCTTACCGCTCTGCGCATCGACCACCGGCTGATAGGCGAGCCGCAGGCGGCGCTCCTCCAGGGCCAGCCGGATCTGCGCACCGGTCTCCATCGAGGCCTTGCAGAGCTCCCCCTGGGCGTTGTCGGCGTCGAAGATCAGAACCCGGTCGCAGCCCGCGCTCTTGGCGTCGGAGAGTGCCGCCTCCGCCGCGCCGAGCACATCCTCCTCGCCGCGCCCGGCACCAGGGAAGGGCATGATGCCGGCGCTGACGGTGAAGTGCAGCGGATTGCCGTCGAACCGCGGCGCCGCAGCCCGCAGGCAGGCGAGCACGTCCTCGGCGAAGTCCTTGGCCTCCTCCACGGCGCCGGGGAAGACGGCGCCGAAGCGGTCGTCGCCGAGGCGCGCCAGGAAGGTGCCTTCGCGCGCCTGCGCGACGATGCAGTCGGCGGTGGTGATCAGGACAAGCTGGCCGGCGGCGACACCGAAGGCCCGGTTGATCATCTGCAGGCCGTCGATGCCGAAGACGATGCAGACGCCCTTCGCCCCGCTTTGCCCCGCGCCGGCGCGGCGTTTCTCCAGGGCCGTCTTGAAGCCGGAAGGATTCGACAGCCCGGTCAACTCGTCCTTGGCCGCCAGCCGCTCCAGCTCGGCTTCCCGCTGCTTGTGGCCGGAGATCTGACGCAAGGCGGCGGCGAAGGCCAGCGGTGTGCCGCTCGGCGAGATCCGCATACTGCCGCGGTCCTGCACCCAGACGAAGTCGCCGCCCGGCCCGCGCAGCCGGAAGTCGCAGTCGTAGTCGGACAGGCCGGCAATGTGGTCTCCGAGTCGGCGCATGCGGCGCTCGAGATCCTCGGGATGCAGGCGCCGGTTGAGGGTCTCCCCGCTCTGCGGCACCTCCGAGCCAGTACCGAAGAAGGCCGTCGGATCGCCGATCCAACGGATCGCTCCGGTGGCCAGATCCCATTCGTAGGCAAGGTCGCCGGAGGCTTCCAGCGCCGTGCGCCAGCGGCGCAGTTCACGGATACTTTCGATATGCTTGGGAATCTTCGACACCGCCGCCCTGCCCTTCCATGATCATTTCCGCCGGCAAGGAAGCGGGCAAAACCGGGGTGCCCCGCGGAGGCGCCCATCCGGCGCAGCCTGCCCTCGCCACCTTGTTTCTCAAGGCAGACTAGAGGCAGTGGCTTAACAAAGCGTGAAACGGGTAGGCTGCGGAGCCTCACAGCCGCAAGAAGTATCCGATAGCGTTAATATTTATTAACAACTGGTTAATTTTACAGCTCTGCTTGCAAGAATCGGGAGGGGCGAGATCAAATTTCCCAGAACTGTATATCCTGGCCACAGTTATTTTCCGTTTGCTTTATACAGTGTCTATGATGAAACCTGTATTTCCTATCGGTGCATGGGATTGAACTATGAGCGCACAAACAGACCTGAGATCGATCGAACGCCGTGTCGGCCAACGCATTCGCGAGCGCCGGACCATGCTGGGGCTCACCCAGCAGCAGCTCGCCGAGCTGATCGGCGTCACCTACCAGCAGGCACATAAGTACGAGCGTGGGATCAACCGAATCTCCGCCGGGCGGCTGTTTCAGATCGCCCGGGTGCTCGGCGTCGAGATGAACTTCTTCTTCGACAAGGGCAACGACAGCGACACCATCGCCCTGACCGACCGGCAGCGGATGTGCCTCGACATCGCCCGCAACTTTGCGCGGATTCGCAACGACCGCTCGCGCGAGGCGCTCAGCCTGCTGTGCCGGGTGATGGCCGACGAAGAGCCAACCGCCTAGAGCCCGATCGGCGCACGCTGCAGCCGTGTGCGGCGTGAATCCGTCTCTAAGATAATGAAATAGAACAAGATTCCCGGGTCAGGTCGATTCGACCGGCCGCGATCTCGTTCTAGGGGTTCCGGGCTGGGCCCACCGGCGCCGGGCCGGCCGCGTATCAGGCCCCGGCGCGCGCCGCGCCCGTACCGCCGCCGGATGCCCTGCTGACGGCGAGCTCGCGAATCCGCCGCACCATGGAATAGAGGCCGTTGCTGCGGCTCGGGCTCAGGTGGCCATCGAGATCGAGCTGGCCGAGCAGCCCGCGGGCGTCGATCTCTAGAATCTCCTCGGCGGTTTTCCCGGAGTAGATAATCAACAGAATGGCGACCAGTCCCCGCACGATGTGGGCATCGCTATCGGCGACGAAGATCACGCGGCCAGGCTGCCGCGGATCGTCATGGGCGACCAGCCAGACCTGGCTGACGCAGCCCTCGACCTTGGTTTCGCGGGTTTTTTCGCTCTCCGACATCTCCGGAAGCCGTTTCCCCAGATCGATGATATAGCGGTAGCGCTCTTCCCAATCGTCGAGGAAGTCGAAGCTCTCGATCACGTCCTCGACCTTCATGTCTGTAATGGCTTCACTCATCGCAGGCAAAACGTGGCCCTATCGCGCCGCCATGACAAGGCCGTAGAGTCGCGGCGGCCCCCGAGACCGCAAAGAGAGAGACGCCATGCCTTCGCACAGCCCTCCACCGCAAGTCCGCGAGACCGTCGGCTTTACCCGGATGATCGACGGCACACGGGAGGACTACGAACTGTTGGCGCGCTACGAAACGCGCCAGGCCGCCGAACATCCCGAGCGTATCCTTGCGCTGCTGCGCGGGTTGGAGCATTCCCTCGACGGCTATCAGGTGACGCGCCTCGAGCACTCGCTGCAGACCGCGACCCGCGCGCTGCGCGACAACGCCGACGACGACCTGGTGACCGCCGCCTTGCTGCACGATATCGGCGACCTGCTGGCTCCGGACAACCACGCCGCCTTCGCCGCCGAGATCCTGCGCCCCTATCTGCGGCCCGACTGCGTCTGGATCGTGGAACACCACGGCATCTTCCAGCTGCACTACTACGGCCGCCATATCGGCGCCGATCCCGACGCACGGGAAAAGTACCGCGGCCATCCGAACTTCGATGCCTGCCTCCGCTTCTGCGAAGACTGGGACCAGGCCTCCTTCGACCCCGGCTACGACAGCCTGCCGCTGGAAGCGTTCGCGCCGCTGGTCGGTGAGATCCTCTCCCGCAAGCCCTGGAGCCAGGCTACTCCCTGAACTCGGCCAGGTCGGGAATCCGGGTGAAGGCGATCTTGGTGCCGGTGTAGCTGGCCAGCGCCCTGGGCGCGGCGCCGAGGCAGACGGTGTCCTTGCCGAAGCGCCTGTTGATCTGGTCGATCACCCGCGACAGGGTCAGGTGCGCCGCGCTGCCCCCGGTGGTTTCGGGAAAAAGATCGGGAATCGTCTCGGCCTGGGGCAGCAGCTCGAACAGCGTCACCGAGACCTTCTGGATGCGCAGGCCGGGCGCGCCGGTCTCCGCCAGCATGCGGCGCCACAGCGCCTCCACCGCCTGCAGCAGCAGGAAGCTGTCCTGGGTCCGCTGCACCCGCAGCTTGCCGCCCCAGCGGCCCCCCGCATGCCTGGTGTCTTCGAACCGCAGGCCGAAGCCGACGGCGGCGGCCGAATAATCGAGCCGGCGCAGGCGGCTGGCGGCTTTCATGGTCAAGCGACGGACCACCAGGCGCGTCTGGTCCGGCACCCGCATCTCCGGCGCCAGCACCTGGCTGTGGCCGACCGTGCGCCGCGCGGTCTCCAGCTCCGGCAGGTCGCGGCCGTGCAGCAGAGCGTGGAAGCGCAGGCCCGAGACGCTGCCCCAGATCCGCCGCAGGTCCTCGGGCCCCTGGTCCCAGAGCGCGGCCATGCCGGCGACCCCGGCCTCGCGCAGCCGCCGCTCCATGTTGCGGCCGATGCCGGGGATGTCGCGCAGCTCGAGATCGAGCAGCCGCCCCGGCAGGACGTCCCGGGTCAGGGCGATCAGGCCGTCGGGCTTCTCCAGGTTGGTGCCCACCTTGGCCAGAAAAGCATTGGGCGCCAGGCCGATCGAACAGCGGATGCAGGGGCCGACGTTCTCGGCCAGGCCCCGCTTGATGGCACGGGCCAGATCCTGAGCCGCCGCCAGCCGTTTCTGCGGCCCCAGCAGCAGGCAGGCCACCTCGTCGATCGAACAGACCCGCTCGACCGGGATGTGACGGTCGATCTCGGCGATAATCTTGTGGTGGTACTCGACGTAGCGGTCGTGGCGGGCCGGCGCCAGCACCAGATCGGGGCAGAGCTTCCGCGCCTCGTAGATCATGGTGCCGGTCTTGACGCCGAAGGCCTTGGCCTCGTAGCTGGCGGCGATGGCGCAGGTCGTCTCGGTCATCACCGGCACCACCGCCAGGGGGCGGCCGCGCCAGCGCGGTTCGAGCTGCTGCTCGACGCTGGCGAAGTAGCTGTTGAGATCGAGAAACAGCCAGTCGACCCGATCCTCGCTCACCTCTGGCCACTCCCTCTTGCCACGCCGGACCCAGCGATAGCGCATAGAGAACAAAAAGTGAACTTGAAAAACGCAGCGGCGAGTCTCGCGCCACGCGCGCGGGCCCGTTTTTCGCCGGTGAGCCATGCAGTCATTGCGGGTATCGCGGGGGCCGCGGACGCGCCTATCATCGCGCAACTCTTACAGTCCGGTCGGCCACAGGCCCCATGCACGTTCGTCATCCCATTTGGCTGCAGGGCCTCGGCACGCCGAGCGCGAAGGCCTTCGCCGTGCTCTTCGCGCTGGAGTCGCTGACCCGGGCGATCATCTCCACGGTGATCCCGTTGCAGGTCTTCCGGCTGCTCGGCGATTCCCAGCAGGTCTCGGTGGTGTTCTTCGCGGTCGGGGTCTGCGGCCTCTGCCTCAACTTCACCATCCCGCTGATCGCCCGCCTGATCAGCCGCCGCTACACCTACAGCCTGGGGGTGCTCTGCCTCGGCTGCTCGGCGATCCTGTTTCCCTACGAGATGACCGGGCTGACCGCCGCGGCCATGCTGCTCAGGGTGTTCGGCGTCGCCTGCCTGGCGATCTGCCTCAACCTCTACATCCTCGATTACATCAAGGGCCGCGACCTCAACCGCCTGGAGCCGCTGCGCCTGTTCTTCGCCGCCGGCGCCTGGACCCTGGGCCCCTGGCTCGGCGTCTTCCTCTGGACCGAGGTCGCGGCCTGGCTGCCCTTCGCGATCAGCGGCGGCAGCGCGCTCGCGCTGCTCGGCTATTTCTGGGTTTTGCGCGCCAGCGACAACCGGATCATCATCCGCGCCCAGACCACGGCGCCGAACCCGCTGCTCAACATCGGCCGCTTCTGGGCGCAGCCGCGGCTGCGCCTGGCCTGGCTGATCGCCACCACCCGCAGCGCCTGGTGGGCGATGTTCTTCATCTACGGCCCGATCTTCGCGGTGAAAAGCGGCCTCGGCGAGCAGGCCGGCGGGCTGATGGTCTCGGCCGGCAACGCCCTGCTCTTCGCCGCGCCGCTGCTCGGCCGCGTCGCCCAGGCCAAGGGGGTGCGCTGGACCGTGGTGATCTCCTTCCTGCTCGGCGGCGGGCTGACACTGCTGGCGGCAGCCATGGCCTGGGTCGAACCGGCGCTGGGCGCCCTGCTGCTGGTGATCGCCGCGGTCTGCGCCGTCGCCCTCGACGTCACCGGCAACCTGCCCTTTCTGCGCATGGTCAAGCCCTCGCAGCGGGCCTCGATGACCACGGTCTATGTCACCTACCGGGATTTCTCCGAGGTCGGCCCGCCGGGCGTCTTCGCCGTCCTGCTGAAGTTCTTTCCGCTGCCCGCCGTCTTTGTCGCCTCGGCGGTGTCGATGTTCGCGATGAGCTGGTTCGCCCGCTACCTGCCCCGCCGGATGTAGCTCAGCTGCGGCGCAGCTCGCCGGGCGCCATGCCGAAGCGCCGGCGGAAGGCGCGGGCGAAGGCCGAGGGCGAAGCGAAGCCGCAGATCAGGGCGATCTCGCTGACGGGTTTGTCGCTGCGCTGGATCAGCCGCCGCCCGGCGTTGAGCCGCAGACCCTGGTAGTAGTCGCCCGGCGTCACTCCGAAGACCGCCCTGAACAGCCGCTGCAGGCCGCGCAGCTGCAGCCCGGCGCGCCGGGCGATGACCTCGACCGGCAGCGGCGCCTCGATGTGCTGCTCCATCAGCTGGATCGCCTCGGCAAGCTTCGGCTCGCGCCAGGCCAGCCGCCCGAGAGAGACGATCTGCTGCGGATCGCTCGACAGCCGCTCCTGGTCGTAGATGAAGGTGCTGCCGACATCGAGCGCGATGCCGAGGCCGTGCTGCGCCCGGATCAGCTCCAACGCGAAGTCGAGCGCCGGGGTGGCGCCGCCGGTGGTGAAGCGGCCGCGGTCGATGACGAAGCGGTCGGGCACCGTCTCGACCCGTGGGAACTTCTGGGCGAAATCCTCCAGATCCTCCCAGTGGGTGGTCGCCCGGTAGCCGTCGAGCAGCCCGGCGCGGGCCAGGGCGTAGCTACCGGATTCGAAACCGCCGAACTGCACCCCGCGCCGCTCCAGCCGGCGCAGCGCGGCGAGCAGCTGTGGCGTTGCGGCGCGCTCCGCGTTGTAGCTGGCGACCAGGAAGACCACACCGGGCGGCGGCCCTTCCCCCAGTTTGCCATCCACCGCCAGGCTGACGCCGCTGCTGCTGGCGACCGGCCCGCCGTCGGCCGAGAGCAGCCGCCAGGCATAGAGCTGCTGCCCGGCGGCGCGGTTGGCGGCGCGCAGCGGTTCCAACAAGGCCGCGAAGGTCAGGTTGGAGAACTCCGGCAGCAGCAGGATGTCGATCTCCTGCGTCGCGGCGTCGGGCGGTCCGTCGAAGAGGGTCTGAGCCATCGTAATAGGTATATTCTTTGTCGCAATCGGTATCGTCAAGCGCCGCCCGCCGCTCCTACCCTGGCGCGGCACGCTGAAAAACGGGAGAGAGCGATGAACTGGGAGGTCTTCGTCACCTGCGCGGTAACCGGCGCGGGCGACACCCTGAGCAAGCATCCGGAGGTACCGGTGACGCCGGAGCAGATCGCCAGCGCCGCCATCGAGGCCGCCAAGGCCGGCGCCGCGATCGCCCATATCCACGTCCGCGACCCCGAAACCGGCAAGGGCTCGCGCGATCCCGCGCTGTTCCGCGAGGTGGTCGAGCGGGTCCGCGAAGCCGAGACCGACGGCCACCCTCGACGGTTTCGATGCAGACGGTCTCCAGGGTCTCGGCGAACTTCGTC
>JBBEAM010000017.1:0-23123 GCA_040882845.1 Rhodovibrionaceae bacterium
GACGGACGTTCACCGGATTGAACTCGCGGTCCGGACCCTCGTCGTCCTGACTGACGACGCTCACGAAGTTCTGGTAGTAACCGCCAACCGACAGCGAAATCTGACCGTACTCTTGCGCCATGGCGGGGCCCGCAACCAGGCCCGCAGCCGCGAGCGCCGTCGTTCCCAAAAGAAGCTTCTTCATTGAAATCCCCCATTTAGCTCACATGAAGCGAACGATGCTCGCCGAATTTACGGACCCGGCGAAGCGCGCCGAATCTTGTGCCGTCATAATCCACAAGCGCCCCGCTCGGGGCAACTCGTAAATTCAAGACTTGAAGTAGTTTACCCCGCTGCGTTGCGAATTTGCAACAGATGCGCCGTGCCGGGGTTGCCGTGCCGGGGTTCAGGTTAAGGCGAAGTCCTGGGCGCGCAGATTGAAGGCGATCGAGATGCGTTCGCCCGCGCCGTAAAACGGCAGCACGCCGTGGCGCAGCCAGCTCGGAAACAGCAGCAGCTGTCCCGCTTCGGGCTGCAGCGTCCAGGTCGAAACCGAAGTTCCGGCGCCGAGCTCGTAGACTCCCACCGCCGGCCGCGGGTCGATGAATTCGATCGCGCCGTTGGGCGAGATCTCCGGGTCGGGCGCGCCCAGCGCCACGTAGTAGACGCCCGACCAGTGGTTGTTGGCATGGGTATGGTGGCGGTTGTAGTGGCCGTGGCCGTTGACATTGGCCCAGGCGCTGACCGCCAGGCGGCAGTTGAAGCGTCGGTGGCCGAGCTCCTTCTCCATCACTGCCCCGAAGGCCGCGTGGATCCGCTGCCCGAGCTCCTGCATCTCCGGGTACGGCCAGGAGATCAGGTCGTGGCCGGACTGCCAGCCGCCGACGTTGCTGCGCGCCGCCGAAGCCGCCGCCGCCTTGCGGTCCAGCACGATCTCGCGCAGCCGCGCGTTGAGCGCCTCGCTGTCCGGCCAGGTCCGCCGGTAGATCGCCGTGGGAAAGGCGAGGACGACGTCCTCGCCGCTGTCATGGAGCTGCATGGTCTTCCGTCTCTGCGCCGCGCCGGTTAGTAAAGGAGTCCAGCGGTCGGCGCAGGGGGACTTTCAGCGCGCCGGCCGGGAGTGTCAACTCGCCCTCGTAGGGGCGCCAGCAGGACGAGGCGCGGATGCCGGGCTCCGGAGACGACCAGCGCAGGATTCTCGAGGCCGGTCTGGCGCGCCACCGCGCCGGCGACTGGCCCGGCGCCGAGACGCATTACCGCGCGGCCCTGGCGCGCTTCCCCGGCCTGGCCGACGCGCGCCACCTGCTCGGCCTCGCCCTGGCGCAGCAGGGCCGCGCCGCCGAGGGTCTGGCCGAGATCGAGGCCGCCATCGCCGCCGACCCGGCGGCGGCCGCCTACCGCGGCAACCTCGCCAAGCTGCTGGCCCGCCTGGGCCGCACGGCCGAGGCCGAGACCAGCTATCGCGCGGTGCTGGCGCGCCAGCCCGACGACGCCGACGCGCTCTATAACCTGGCCGAGCTGCTGGCCCAGCAGCGGCGTTTTCCCGAGGCCATCGCCTGCTTGCGGCGGCTGCACGCGCAGCTGCCGGACGAGCCTGCCGTCGCCAATGCCCTGGCCGCCAGCCTGGTGCGCGACGGCCGGCCCGACGCGGCGCTGCCGCTGCTCGAAGCGGTGACCGCGCGGCAGCCCGACTTCGCCGAGGCGCAGCACAACCGGGCGACGGCGCTCGCCGATCTCGGCCGCATCGCCGAGTCCGAAGCCGCCGCCGGCGAGGCGATCCGGGCCAACCCTGGTCTCTCCGGCGCGCAGTGGCACCTCGGCCTCTGCCGCTACGACGCCGGCGACCTGACGGGCGCCGCCGCGGCCTTCCGCCGGGCCGCCGCCGGCCAGCCGGCCTTTCCCCTGGCCGCGGTCTATCTGGAGATCGCCGAGGCGCCGGCTGGGACGCCGGCTGGGACGCCGGAGGCCGGCGAGGATATCGGCGCGCTGCGCGAGGCCTGGAACTACCGCCAGCAGGCCGGCGATCCCGGGCTTCCGGCTTTCGGCTTCAAGGCCAGCCACCTGCGCCACGCGCTCGCGGCCTGCCGTCTCTCCGGCCTCTATCTGGAGTTCGGCGTCTATACCGGCCGCTCGATCACGGTGATCGCCGAGACGCTGAGGGAGTCCCTGGGCAACGAGATCCCGGTGCACGGGTTCGATTCCTTCGAAGGCCTGCCCGAGGACTGGATCGAAGGCGAGGACAAGGGCGCCTACAACGCCGGGGGCAAGCTGCCTGAGGTGCCGGACAACGTCTGGCTGCACCCCGGATGGTTCGACGACAGCCTGCCGGTGTTCCTGCGCCAGCAGAAGGCGCGGGTCGCCTTCGCCAATATCGACTGCGACATCTACTCCTCGACACGCAGCGTCCTCGAGCAGCTCGCCGGACGGCTGGAGCCGGGCAGCGTTTTGGTGTTCGACGAGTACTTCGCCTATCCCGGCTGGCGCGACCACGAGTTCAAGGCCTTCCAGGAATTCGCCGCGGCGCGCGGCCTCGGATACGAATACCTGGCGCTCTCGCCCTTCACCCGCCAGGCGACGCTGCGCCTGACATGACCCGGCGCGGCGCTCAGAAAAGATTTGGATCGCGGCGCCCTCACGGGCTATCTTCCGCGCGAGTCGGCCGGTGCGATGCGCCGGGCGCGGAATCAGTCTATCTATGAGGCGATGCGGACGATGATACGGGCGAGCGACAAGACCTCCTCGAAAAGCTGGCTGCGCGGGATCCTCGCGACGGCGGCGCTTTCCGCCTTGCTGGTTGCCTGCGGCGGCAATTCCTCCGACGAGGTCTACCCCGACGACGACAATCGCGGCCCCGGCACCACTTCCTACGATAACAATCAGGTGGGCATCTTCGGACCCGACGGTCTGGCCATCTTCGGCGGACCGGACACGCCGCAGGGCCAGGGCGGCCCCGGCATCGGCGTCAACGCCTATCTCTGGCGCGCCTCGCTCGACACCATCTCCTTCATGCCGCTGTCCTCGGCCGACCCCTTCGGCGGGGTGATCATCACCGACTGGTACTCGCCGCCGGAGTCGCCGAACGAGCGCTTCAAGATCAACGTCCGCATCCTGGGCCGCGATCTGCGCGCCGACGGCGTGCAGGCTTCGGTCTTCCGCCAGCGTCTCAACGACGCGGGAAGCTGGGTCGACGAACGGGTTGCCGACAACACCGCGATCGATCTCGAGGACGCCATCCTCACGCGGGCCCGCCAGCTCCGCATCGCATCGATCCAGTAACGGCCGCCCCATTTCCTTTTCTGACGCCGCGGCGGACCCCCGGCAGCGCGCCAGGACCGGGAGTCGCCCGGGAGTGATCCCCGCATGACGCGCTACAATCCGAAGCAAACCGAAGCCAAGTGGCAGGCCGCCTGGGAGGCGGCCGACTGCTTCCGCGCGAGCGAGGACCCGGCGCGCGAGAAATACTACGTGCTGGAGATGTTCCCCTATCCCTCCGGCCGCATCCACATGGGGCATGTGCGCAACTACACCATGGGCGACGTGGTCGCCCGCTACAAGCGGGCGCGCGGCTTCAACGTGCTGCATCCCATGGGCTGGGATGCCTTCGGCCTGCCGGCGGAAAACGCGGCGATGGAACGCGGCGTGCATCCGCGCGATTGGACCTTCGCCAACATCGCGGCGATGCGCGGACAGCTTAAATCCATGGGCCTGTCGATCGACTGGTCGCGCGAGATCGCGACCTGCCATCCCGGCTACTACAAGCATCAGCAGAAGATCTTCCTCGACTTCCTCGAGGCCGGGCTGATCGAGCGCAAGGAATCCTGGGTCAACTGGGACCCGGTGGACCATACCGTGCTGGCCAACGAGCAGGTGATCGACGGCAAGGGCTGGCGCAGCGGCGCGCCGGTCGAGCGGCGCAGGCTGGCGCAGTGGTTCCTCAAGATCACCGATTACGCCCAGGAACTGCTTGAGGCGATCGACGATCTTGAGCGCTGGCCGGACAAGGTGCGGCTGATGCAGCGCAACTGGATCGGCCGCTCGCGCGGCGCGCATCTGAGTTTCCCGCTGGAGGGACGCGGCGACGCGCTCAAGGTCTTCACCACCCGCCCCGACACCCTCGACGGCGCTTCCTTCCTGGCGCTCTCGCCGCACCATCCGCTGACCGCGGAGCTGGCGGCAAGCGACGAAAATCTCGCCGCCTTCGTCGCCGAGTGCGACCGTCTGGGCACCAGCGAGGAAGCGATCGAGACCGCCGAGAAGAAAGGCTACGACACCGGACTCGACGGGCTGCACCCCCTCGACCCTGCATGGAAGCTGCCGGTCTATGTCGCCAACTTCGTGCTGATGGACTACGGCACCGGCGCGATCTTCGGCGTGCCCTCGGGCGACCAGCGCGACCTCGACTTCGCGCGCAAGTACGGCCTGCCGGTGATCGAGACCTACCGGCCGAAGGACGCGCGCGACGCCACTGCCGCGGAGATTGCGCAGCATGCCGCCGCCTTCGCCGAAAACCCGGTGCAGCAGATCGGCGGCGAAACCGTCTTCCACATCTCCGAGACCGCTTTCGTCGACAAGTCGGACCAGGAGCCGGTGCGCTACACCAACGCGCGCTTCCTGGACCAGGAGGTGCTGCCGCCGGCCGCCGCGATCGAGCAGACCATCGACTATCTCGAGGCCAGGGGCCTGGGGAGCGGTCACGTCCAGTACCGGCTGCGCGACTGGGGCGTCTCGCGGCAGCGCTACTGGGGGGCGCCGATTCCGGTGGTCCACTGTGCGGCCTGCGGCCCGGTGCCGGTGCCGGCCGAGCAGCTGCCGGTCGAGCTGCCCGCCGAGGCCGACTTCTCCCAGCCCGGCAATCCGCTGGAGCGCAATGACGCCTGGCGCGCCGTGCCCTGCCCGCGCTGCGGCGCGGCGGCACAGCGCGACAGCGACACCATGGACACCTTCGTCGATTCCTCCTGGTATTTCGCGCGCTTCACGGCGCCGCGCGACGCCGCGCCGCTGCAGCCCGCAGCGGCCGACTACTGGCTGCCGGTGGACCAGTACATCGGCGGCATCGAGCACGCCATCCTGCACCTGCTCTATTCGCGCTTCTTCACCCGCGGCCTGCGCAAGTGCGGCTACGTCACGCTCGATGAGCCCTTCGCCGGGCTGTTCACCCAGGGGATGATCTGCCACGAGACCTACAAGGACGCCGGCGGCGGCTGGCTGAGCCCCGAGGAGGTGATCAAGAACGCCGACGGCAGCGTCGTCACCCGCGACGGCCAGCCGGTCGACGTCGGCCGGGTCGAGAAGATGAGCAAGTCGAAGCGCAACACCATCGACCCCGAAAACATCATCGCCACCTACGGCGCCGACACCGCGCGCTGGTTCATGCTGTCGGACTCGCCGCCCGACCGCGAGATGGAGTGGACCGATGCCGGGGTCGAGGGCGCCTGGCGCTTCCTGCAGCGTCTGTGGCGCCTCAGCGAGGAGTCCGCGGCGCTACTGCCCGTGCCGGGCGCTGCGCGCCCGGACAGCTTTCCCGAGGCGGCGGCGGAGATCCGCCGCGCCGCCCACAAGACCGTGCAAGCGGTCACCGAAGACATCGAGCGGTTCCGTTTCAACCGCGCCGTCGCACGGCTCTATGAGCTTTCCAACACCCTCGGGAGCTTCAAGCCGCGGGACGACGCCGGGGCCTGGGCGCTGCGCGAGGCGATGGAGATTCTCGCCCGCCTGGTCGGCCCGATGATGCCGCATCTCGCCGAAGAGATGTGGCGCAGCCTGGGACACGAAGATATGCTGGTTGCGCAGGCATGGCCGGAAGCCGAGACGGAGTTGGTCCGTGAGGATCGGGTCACCGTCGCGGTGCAGGTCAACGGCAAGCTGCGGGCGACCCTGGAGCTGCCGCGCGACTGCGAAGAACAGACCGCCCGCGACTCGGCGCTCGCCGACGAGGCCGTGCAGCGGGCGCTGGCGGAAAAGGAGATCCGCAAGGTGATCGTGGTTCCCAACCGGGTGGTCAACATTGTCGCCTAGGCCGACAGCCCCGCGGAGCCTGCCGCGCGTCCTGGCGTTGTGCCTGGTGCTGCCATTGTTCCTGGCCGGATGCAATTTCCAGCCGCTCTATGCCGAGAATCCGGGCAACAGCAACTGGGCGGCGACGGACTATCTGGCGCAGGTGCAGATCCTACCGCTGGAGGACCGCACCGGGCAGATCATGCACAATCTGCTGCGCGACCGACTGAACCCCAAGGGTCAGCCGGGCGATCCCGGCTATTTCCTGATGGTGTTCATTCAGGAACGGACCGAGGACCTGGCGATTCGCCGCGACGAGACAGCGACCCGGGCCAATCTGCGGGTGACCGGCGAGTTCCGCCTGCTCAACCAGGACCGCAGCCAGGTTCTGTTCCGCAGCCAGGCGGTTTCCTTCAACAGCTACAACATCCTGGATTCCGAGCTTTCGACGATGACTGCCAAGCAAAGCGCGCGGGAGGCCTCGCTGCGCGAGCTCGCCGACAGCATCCAGGTCCAGCTCGCCGCCTTCTTCACCCGCGAGACCCAGAGCGGGCGCAGCGGCGTGCTCGAGGCCGCCGCAGCGCGCCTTCCCAGCCAGCCATGAAGATTCCGCCGGCCCGGGCCGATGCCTTCAGCAAGGCGCCGGACCCTGCGCTGCGCGCCATCCTTTTCTACGGCCCCGACGGCGGCCTGGTGCGCGAACGCGCCAAGCAGGCGCTCCTTGCCCTGGCGGAGGACCCGAACGATCCCTTTTCCGTGGCCAGCCTGGCGGCCGGCGAGCTCGCCGAGGACGGCGCCCGGCTGAACGACGAGGCCGCCGCCATCTCCTTCACCGGCGCGCGCCGCGTGCTGCGGGTTTCAGACGCAGCGGATTCCCTGGCCGGGGTGTTCGGCGATTTCCTCGAGGGCGCGCCCGGCGATGCGGTGGTCCTGATCGAAGCCGGGGACCTGCCGGCCCGCGCCAAGCTGCGCAAGCTGTTCGAGGGCGCCGGCAATGCCGCCGCCGTGGCCTGTTACCGCGACGAGGGCCGCGACCTGGCAGGCACCATCCGCAGCCATATCTCGCAAGCCGGACTGCGGATCTCCGACGATGCGCTTGCCCTGCTCACCGGACAGCTTGGCGGCGACCGGATGCTGACCCGCCGCGAGCTGGAGAAGCTGGTGCTCTACAAGGGCGCGGAGCAAAGCGAGATCGGCCTGGAAGACGTACGCGCCTGCATTGGCGACTCCGCCGCCTTGAGCACCTCGGACCTCGCCTTGGCCGTGGCCGACGGGGATCTGCGCCAGGTCGAGCGTACGCTTGGCCGCTGCCTGCAGGAGGGCGTCAACCCGGTCGGCGTGCTGCGCGCCGTCGCCAATCACTTTCAGCGGCTGCATCTGGTGGTCGCCAGCGGCAACCCGGACCTTGCGATCAAGGCCCTGCGGCCCCCGGTCTTCTGGAAGCTGGCCGAGCGCTTCAAGGCCCAGGCCAGGAACTGGAGCCGCCCCGCCCTGGCCGAGGCCCTTTCCGTCCTGCTGGAGACCGAGGCCGCCTGCAAGCAGACCGGCGCGCCGGCGGCGACGCTCTGCGACCGCGCCCTGCTGCGCATCGCCGTGCGTGCCGGCCGTCGCGCCGGCAACAGGCGTACGGCCTAGCTTTCTCCGTTGAGTTTTTCGAGCAGCGAGTCGAGCTGCTCCAGGCTGCTGTACTGGATGGTCAGCTTGCCGCGTTCGCCTCTGCCCTCGATCGAGACCTTGAGGCCGAGGCTCTCCGAAAGGCTTTCCTCCAGGCGCAGGGTATCGGGATCCTTGGCCCCGCCGGCCGGCTGGCTCCGCGCCCGCCGCGGCTTTCCCGACTGGGCCAGCGCCTCGGCCTGGCGCACGTTCAATCCCTTGGCCACGATCTCCCTTGCCAGAGCGGCGGGGTCGTCGCTCGACAGCAGGGTGCGCGCGTGGCCCGCCGAGAGCCTGCCCTCGGAGATCATCTCCTTGACCTCCCCCGGCAGGCTGAGCAGGCGGAGGGTATTGGCGACGTGGCTGCGGCTCTTGCCGATCAGCCGCGCAACATCCTCCTGGGTGTGGCCGAAATCGCGTAGCAGCCGCTGGTAGCCCTCGGCCTCTTCCACAGGGTCGAGATCCTGGCGCTGTACGTTTTCGACGATGGCGACTTCCAGCGCCTCGCTGTCGGACAGCGCCCGCAGCACCACCGGCACCTCGTGCAGCCGCGCCCTCTGCGCAGCCCGCCAGCGGCGCTCGCCCGCTACGATTTCATACTCGCCCGGCTTCTCGTCATGGTTGCGGACGAGAATTGGCTGGATCACGCCCTGCTGGCGGATCGAATCCGCCAGGGAATCCAAGGCATCGGAGTCGAACCGCAGCCGTGGCTGCACCCGGCTGGGATGCAGCTTCTCGATCGGCACCTGGCGATCGGCGCGAACGGAAGCCTGTGAAGATTGCGTCTGGGTTGAACTTTCCTCTTCGCCCAGCAGCGACGCCAGTCCCCGGCCCAGACCGCGCTTTTTCGCTTGTGTCATGCTTCCACTCCCGCGCTCAGGTTGCGAGGCTGGCGGAGAAGCCGCGCGCCTCGCGGCGCAGCATCTCGCCGGCCAGCCGGGCGTAGGCCTCGGCTCCGGCGCACTTGATATCGTAGAGGATCACCGGCAGTCCGTGCGACGGTGCCTCGGAGACGCGCACGTTGCGCGGGATCATCGTCTCGTAGACCGCATCGCCCATCACCGAGCGCACGTCCTGGGCGACCAGCTCGCAGAGATTGTTGCGGCGGTCGTACATCGTCAGCACGATGCCCTGCAGCCGCAGATTGGGATTGAGCCGGGCGCGCACCCGGTCGATGGTCTTGAGCAGATGGCTCAGCCCCTCCAGGGCGTAGAACTCCGCCTGCAGCGGCACCAGCACCTGATCCGCCGCCACCAGCGCGTTGACGGTCAGCAGACCGAGCGCCGGAGGGCAGTCGATCAAGACGTAGTCGTAGCCCTTGAGGCTGCTGCCCAAGGCCGAAGCCAGCCGGGTCTCGCGCCGCTCGGCGTCGACCAGCTCGATCTCGGCGCCGGAGAGCTCGACCGACGAGGGCACCACGAAGAGCCCCGGCACGGCGGTCTCCACCGCGCAGTCGGCGAGCCGTGCGCCGCCCAGCAGAACCCGGTAGACGTCGTTCTCCCGGTTGGTCGGATCGATGCCGAGACCGGTGCTGGCATTGCCCTGGGGATCGAGATCGACCACCAGCACCTTCTTGTAGTTGGCGGCCAGCGCGGTTCCGAGATTGACGGCGGTGGTGGTCTTGCCGACTCCGCCCTTCTGGTTGGCGATGGCGACGATCCGGGGCAAGCGTGCGGACTCGCCCTGCGGCGGCTCCGGCGTTGCGTGGTCTGGGGAGTCCGAGCTCACAGGCCCTCTATCGAAAGAATGACGCCGGCCTTGTCGCTCCGGCTTGGGATGCGTCCGATGGTCATTGTCGCGTGGCCGTCCAGGGCGGTCAATTCCTGTTCCGCGCCGCGGCCCTTCAGGAACAGCGCCTGCCCGCCAGGACGCAGCAGCGGGCGGGCATAGTCGAGCAGTTTATCCAACGGCGCCAGCGCTCTTGCCGTGACAAGGTCGGCCTGAAGCCCGGAAATCTCCTCGATGCGTTTGGCATGGATCGTGACTTCCGTGTCCGCTGCCCGCGCTGCCTCCCGCAAAAAAGCGCACTTTTTCAGGTCCGACTCGATGAGCTGTACCTCCCCGGCCCCAAGGATCGCCAGCACCAGGCCGGGAAAACCGGCGCCGGAGCCAAGATCGGCGATCACGTGGCGCCGGCCTTCGGGCGGGGCCGGCAGCAGCGGCAGGAGCTGCGCGGAATCGAGGAAATGCCGCCGCCAGAGGTCGTCCAGGGTGTCGCGGCCGACCAGATTGATCCGCCGGTTCCATTTCTCGAGCAGCGCGGCATAGGCCGAAAAGCGCGCCAATGTTTCACGTGAAACATTCAGATCTCGGGCGAAATCCTCGGCTCCATAGGCGGACAGGCCGCTCACGCGGCAAGGTCGCGGCGCTTGACGTGACGCAGCAGGGCGACCAGGGCCGCCGGCGTCACGCCCGGAATCCGCGCCGCAGCGCCCAGGGTAGCCGGCCGCGCCGCCGTCAGCTTCTCCCGCACCTCGCTCGAGAGGCTGGGGATCGCGGCATAGTCGAGCCCCGCGGGCAGAGTCAGAGCCTCGTCGCGATGAAAGGCGGCGATATCGGCATCCTGGCGCGCCAGATAGCCGGCATAGGCGGCGTCGATCTCGATCTGGGCCGCAACCTTCGGCGGCCAGGCTGCGAGCTCCGGCCAAATGCGCGAAAGTCCCGCCAGATCGATCTCAGGATAGCGCAGCAGATCGAGCACGCTGCGCCGCTGGCCGTCGCGGTTGATCTTGAAGCCCCGGCGCAGCAGCTCGTCGGGTGTCGCCGAGAGACTCCCGGCGAGCGCCCGCGCGGCCTTCAAGGCTTCCATCTTAATCCGGAAGCCCTCCGCCCGCTCCGCGCCAACGCAGCCGGCGGAAATGCCCTTCTCGGTCAGGCGCTGATCGGCATTGTCGGCGCGCAGCCGCAGCCGATACTCTGCGCGGCTGGTGAACATCCGGTAGGGCTCGGTGACGCCCCGGGTCGTCAAGTCGTCGGTCAGCACCCCGAGATAGCCCTCGGCACGGTCGATCGTGAAGTCCGGCAGACCGCCCCCGGCCAGGCGGGCGGCGTTAATCCCGGCGAGCAGTCCCTGAGCCGCAGCCTCCTCGTAGCCGGTGGTGCCGTTGATCTGCCCGGCGAGGAAGAGGCCGGCGAGGCGCTTGCACTGCAGGCCAGGCTCCAGTTCGCGCGGATCGACGTGGTCGTACTCGATGGCGTAGCCGGGACGGAGAATCTCCGCCCGCTCCAGCCCGGGGATCAGCCGCAGCATCTCCGCCTGCACCTCGCGGGGCAGCGAGGTCGAGATCCCGTTGGGATAGACCGTCGGATCGTCCAGTCCCTCAGGCTCGAGAAAAATCTGATGCCGCGGCTTCTCGGCAAAGCGCACCACCTTATCCTCGATCGAGGGGCAGTACCGCGGGCCGCTGGACGCGATCTGGCCGCTGTACATCGGCGAGCGGTGCAGATTGGCACGGATCAGATCGTGCGCCGCCGCAGTGGTATAGGCGATGTGGCAGGGAACCTGGGGCGTCTCGATGGTCCCGGTCAGTTCGGAAAAGGGTTCCGGCGGGTCGTCGCCGGCCTGCCGCTCGAGCCCCGCGTAGTCGATGGTCCGGCCGTCGATCCGCGGCGGCGTCCCCGTCTTCAGGCGGCCGAGGGCGAAGCCGGCGCGCTCCAACGTCCGCGACAGGCCCAGCGAGGGCGCCTCGCCAACCCGGCCTGCCGGGGTCTTCTCCTCGCCGAGATGGATCAGGCCGCGCAGGAAGGTCCCGGTGGTCAGGACGACCGCCCCGGCGCGGATCTCCTCGCCCGTCTCGGTGATCACGCCTGCGCAGCGGCCGTCCTTGTCGAGAATCAGGTCCTCGACCGGCGCCGCGCGCAGGGTCAGGTTTGCCGTCGCGGCGAGGAGATCCTGGATGGCATTCCGGTAAAGCTTGCGGTCGGCCTGCGCGCGCGGTCCGCGCACCGCCGGGCCCTTGCTCCGGTTCAGCATGCGGAACTGGATGCCGGCGCGGTCGATCGCCCGGCCCATCAGGCCGTCGAGTGCATCGATCTCGCGCACCAGATGCCCCTTGCCGAGGCCGCCGATCGCCGGGTTGCAGGACATCGCCCCGACCGTGTCGATGCGGTGGGTCAGCAGCAGGGTCCGCGCGCCGAGACGCGCCGCCGCTGCGGCCGCCTCGACCCCGGCGTGGCCGCCGCCGACGACGATGACCGCCCAGTGATTTCCCCGCGTGTTCATGGCGCGCGGACTTTCCTCCAAGGCGGAGATTGGGTCAAGCATCGCCGCAGATGTTTCACGTGAAACATCGCTCGCTGCTTACTTGCCGATACAGAACTCCCGAAAGATGACGTCGAGCAGATCCTCGACGTCGACCTTACCGGTGATCCGTCCGAGCGCCCGCAGGGCGACGCGCAGGTCCTCGGCCTCGAGTTCGGGCAACTCCGCCTCTCCGGCCCGGGCGAGCGCGGCACGGCACGCCTGCAAGGCGTGGCGGTGGCGCGCACGGGTCAGGCTCGGCGCCGTGAGCGCCGTCGAAAGCGCCTCCGCCACCCGCGCCTCCAGGGCGGCGAGAAAGGCGCCGACCCCAGCGCCGGTCTTCACAGACAGGATGAAGGTTTCGCGGCCGGCGAGGTCCACCCCGCTGCCCTCCGGCGCCAGGTCGGCCTTATTCAGCACCACCAAGGCATCGGGTCCGATCACCGCGAGGGTTTCCGGGTCGAGCTCCGCACCGGCGGAGAGGTCGAAGACCGCGATCTGCAGGTCGGCGCGTTCCGCCCGCGCCTTCGCCCGGCGGATCCCCTCGCGCTCAATGTCGCTCTGGGCGTCGCTCTGGGCGTCGCTCTGACTGAGCGCACGCAGCCCTGCGGTATCCGCGAGCGTCGCCGGGAAACCGCCGAGATCGAGCTGGACCTCGACCACATCGCGGGTCGTTCCCGCCGTTTCGGAGATAATGGCCGCATCGCGCTGGGCCAAGGCATTGAGAAGGCTGGATTTTCCGGCATTCGGTGGCCCCAGGATGGCAATTTCCACGCCGCTCCTCAGGCGCTCGCCTGATGCGCTGCCTACTAGATATTGATCAATTTCATTTTCTAGGCACAATATCTCGTCATCAATCGCCTGCGCGCGTTCAACGGGGAGATCCTCGTCCGGAAAATCCAGATAGGCTTCGAGCTGCGCCAGCATCCGGGTCAGCCGCACGGCCCAGTCCGCGAAGACCCGCGATAAGGCGCCATCCATCTGGCGCAGCGCCTGGCGGCGCTGGGCCTCGGTTTCGGCGGCGATCAGGTCGGCCAGACCCTCGACCTGGGTGAGATCGAGCTTGCCGGCGTCGAAGGCACGGCGGGTGAACTCCCCCGCTTCGCCGGGCCTTAGGCCCGGCTGGCGCGCGAGCGCTGAGGCCAGCGCCGCGATCACCGCCGCGCCGCCGTGCACCTGCAGCTCGACCAGGTCCTCGCCGGTGAAGCTGTGCGGTGCCGGGAACCACAGCACCAAGCCGCGGTCGATCACCGCGCCGCTGTCAGGATCGGTAAGGCTGCGCAGACTGGCGCGGCGGGCTTGCGGAAGTGGACCGCCGCAGAGCGCGTTCAACGCCTGCCCCGCCGCCGGGCCGGAGATTCGCAGCACCGCGATGCCCGCCCGCCCTGGGGACGTCGAGAGGGCGAAGATGGTGTCGCTCATAGGGGCGGGCCGGGCGTTGGCGCGCTACTGCGCGGCTTTGGGCAGACCGTCCCAGGTGGAGACGAACTGCGCCGCCTCCGGGCGCTTCTTTTCGCGGGGTTCCTCGCGCAGCGTGCCGACATAAAGAAAGCCGACGATCTCGTCCTTGTCTTGCAGCCCGAAGGCCGCCTTGACCAGTGGATCGTGGGCGTTGGGCCCGCTCAGCAGCACTGCGCCGTAGCCCATCGCCTGCAGCGCCAGCAGCATGTTCTGCGCCGCTGCGCCGGTGGCCACCAGCTGCTCGACGACAGGGACCTTCGGGTGGCCGGGAAAGGTTTCGGCCAGGACGGCGATGATCAGCGGCGCGCGCAGCGGCTTGCCGCGCTGCTCCTCGAGTTTGTCTTGCGGGGTTTCGGGGGCGCGCTTGCGGGTCGCCTCGACAAAGAGATCGCCCAGGCGTTCGCGCGCCGCGCCGCGGATGATGCGGAACCGCCAGGGGCGGATCGCGCCGTGGTCGGGCGCGCGCACCGCGGCCTCGAAAACGGGCTGCAGATCCGCGTCGCTGGGGGCCGGTTCGCCGAGCAGCTTGGCCGGAGCCGACTGCCGAGAAAGCAAGAGTTCGAGCGCGTCCATCTAGTCCTTCTTTTCCTTTCCGCCACTGGTTTCGCCGGTGCCGGTCATCTGCGACCAGAAGGCCTTCTGCATCTGCTCCCAGCCCTGTATCCCACCAGGAACTCCACCGGGCATCCAGGTCTTCATCACCGTCTCGGCGTCCATCGCCTTGAGATTGGCCAGGATCCGCTCCTGAATCTCGGCCATCACCGCCTCCTGCATCGGCGCCACGTCCGGCAGGCCGAAGAAGCGCCGGGCTTCCTCCGGTGTGCAGTCGATATCGATGGAGATTTTCATGGGTCCCCTCCTCGCCGCCGGCGGTTCGTCCTTGAGAGCCGGGCAATCGCCTACACATATAGGGCCAGCAGGCGAAACGCGCAAAGCAAGACCCTCGCACCTCAAGGAGACCGCATGCCGGAAAACAGACTCGCCGCGGAGACCAGCCCCTATCTGCTGCAGCATAAGGAGAACCCCGTCGCCTGGTATCCCTGGGGCGAGGAGGCCTTCGCCAAGGCCCGCGCGGAGGACAAGCCGATCCTGCTGTCGGTCGGCTATGCCGCCTGCCACTGGTGCCATGTCATGGCGCACGAGTCCTTCGAGTCCGAGGAGGTGGCGGCGCTGATGAACGACCGCTTCGTCAACGTCAAGGTCGATCGCGAGGAGCGGCCCGATCTGGATGCGATCTACCAGAACGCCCTGGCGCTGCTCGGCGAACAGGGCGGCTGGCCGCTGACCATGTTCCTCACCCCCAAGGGGGAGCCCTTCTGGGGCGGCACCTACTTCCCGCCGGAACCGCGTTACGGCCGGCCCGGTTTTCCGCAGGTGCTCGAAGGGCTTTCGGCGGCCTACAAGGAGAAACCCGAAGACGTCGGCAAGAACGTTGCGGCGATCCAGGAGGCGCTGGAAAAACTCTCCGCTCCCGCGCCAGGCGAGGGCGAGATCGCACCGGAGCTGACCGACCAGATCGCCGAGCGCATCCTGCGCGAGTTCGACCCCGTCAACGGCGGCATCGGCAGCGCACCGAAGTTCCCCCAGCCCAGCCTGATGAAACAGATCCTCCGCGCCTGGCGGCGGACCGGGCAGCCGCCGTTCAAGAGCGCCGCCGATCTGACCCTGCGCAAGCTCTGCCAAGGCGGCATCTACGATCATCTCGGCGGCGGTTTCGCCCGCTATACCGTGGACGCGCGCTGGCTGATCCCGCACTTCGAGAAGATGCTTTACGACAACGCGCAGATCCTCGACCTGCTGACCTGGGGCTGGCAGGACAGCGGCAACCCGCTGTTCGAGCAGCGCGCCCGCGAGACCGTCGATTGGCTGGAGCGCGAGATGATCGCCAAGGACGAGAACGGCGCGCCCAGCGGCGCCTACGCCGCCAGCTACGACGCCGACAGCGAGGGCGAGGAAGGCAGGTTCTATGTCTGGAGCGAGGCCGAGATCGACACCCTGCTCGGCGGCGACGCCGCGGTCTTCAAGCAGCTCTACGACGTGACGCCGGGCGGCAACTGGGAAGGCAAGACCATCCTCAACCGCCTGAACGCCCCCGATCTCGCCGAGCCGGAGACCGAGGCCAGCCTCGCCGCCTGCCGCAAGATCCTCTACGAGGCCCGCGCCAAGCGCGTCTGGCCCGGCTGGGACGACAAGGTCCTGGCCGATTGGAACGGCCTCGCCATCGCCGCCCTGGCCCGCGCCGCGCCGGTCTTCGACGCGCCCGAGTGGCTGAGCGCGGCTGAGCGGGTCTTCGCTTTCGTCACGCAGAAGCTGGCCGAGGGCGACCGCCTGTTCCATGCCTGGCGGCGGGGCCAGCGCCAGCACGCCGCGATGCTGGAGGACTACGCAAACATGATCGAAGCCGCGCTCGCTCTCTTCGAGGCGACCGGAGAGGCGCGCTATCTGGACCGGGCCGAGGCCTGGACGGCGGTGCTCGACGCCCAGTTCCGGGACGACGAGAACGGCGGCTACTTCCAGACCGCGGCCGACGCGGAGAACCTGATCGTGCGCAGCAAGTCGGCCGCCGACAACGCCGTGCCCGCGGGCAACGGCAGTATGCTCGGCAACCTGGCAAGGCTTTACTATTTGACCGGCAAGGACGCTTACCGCGAACGCGCCGAGACCCTGGTCAAGGCCTTCTCCGGCGAGCTGAACCGCAACTTCTTTCCGCTTTCGACCTTCCTCAACGGCAACGAGCTGCTGCAGGCGGCGGTGCAGGTCGCGATCGTCGGCCCGGGCGACGCCGAGCGGACCCTGGCGCTGCGCGCCGCGGCCTACGAGATCTGCCAGCCCAACCTGGTGTTACGGATCGTGTCGCCCGAGGAAGACCTCCCCGAAGGACACCCCGCCGCCGGCAAGGGCCAGCAGGACGGCGTCCCTACGGCCTACGTCTGCCGCGGCACCACCTGCTCGCTGCCGATCGTCGATCCGCTCGAGCTGGCGCAGGCACTCTGACCATGCCGCGGCGCAGCCTCGAAACCGCGACCGGCCGCGTCACGCTCACCGAAAAGGACGGCGCCATCGCCGGGCTGACCTGGGGCGGCGCGCAGTGCGACGAAGACTCGCCGCTTCTGCGCCGGGCCATAGCCCAGCTGGAAGACTACTTTGCCGGAAGGCTGCAGGTTTTCGACCTGCCCCTCGAACCGGCGGGCAACGGCCTGCAGCAGGCGGTCTGGCGGGAGATGCGGGCGATCCCCTTCGGCGAGACGCGGACCTACGGCGAGATCGCCACGGCGGTTGGCAACCTGCCGCAGCCGGTCGGCCAGGCCTGCGGCGCCAACCCGATTCCGGTGCTGATCCCCTGCCACCGGGTGGTTGCGGCCGGCGGCGGCAGCGGCGGCTTCAGCGCGCCGGGCGGACTCGAGACCAAGTACAGCCTGCTGAAGCTCGAGGGCGCGCGCTTCGCCTATCAACCCAAGCTCCTATGATGGGGCGATGGGATGACAAGACCCGGTCCCGCCCCTAGAGTCCGCTGCAACGCGCAACGTTAGAGCCGAGAGGGAGGCCCGCATGTCCGAGATCACGATCAAGGTGCCCGACGGCGAATTCTTCGCCTACGTGGCGGAGCCGGCGCAGACCCCGGCACCGGCCATCGTCGTCATCCAGGAAATCTTCGGCGTCAACCAGGTGATGCGCGACATCTGCGCCTGGCTGGCCGGCGCGGGCTTCATCGCCGTCTGCCCCGACCTCTTCTGGCGGATCGAGCCGGGCATCGAGCTGACCGACAAGACCGAGGAGGAATGGGCGCGCGCCTTCGAGCTGTTCGGCGCCTTCGACCCCGACAAGGGCGCCGAGGATATCCAGGCCGCGATCGCCGCGGCGCGGGTGCATCAGGGCTGCAACGGCAAGGTCGGCACGATCGGCTACTGCCTTGGCGGCAAGATGGCCTATCTCAGTGCGACGCGGACCGATAGCGACGCCTCGGTCGGCTACTACGGCGTGCAGATCGACCAGCTGCTCGGCGAGGCTGGCAAGATCGCCAAGCCGCTGATGCTGCACATCGCCACCGAGGATCAGTTCGTACCCAAGGAAAGCCAGCAGGCGATGATCGACGGCCTCTCGGGGAACCCGCAAGCGACCCTGCACGTCTACGAAGGTAACGACCATGCTTTCGCCCGCGTCGGCGGCGCGCACTACGACGCCGAAGCAGCCGAACGCGCCAACCGGCGCAGCCTGGATTTCCTCAAGACTCACCTCGGCTGAGCCGGGGCCAATCGCACAGAAGGACGACAGCCATGACTCACGCCATTCGCATGTACGAGACCGGCGGGCCCGAGGTGATGAAGTGGGAGGAGGTCGAGGTCGGCGCTCCCGGCGAGGGCGAGCTTCGCATCACCCACAAGGCCGTCGGCCTCAACTACATCGACGTCTACCACCGCAGCGGCCTCTATCCGCTGGAGCTGCCCAGCGGCATCGGCCTGGAAGCCGCCGGGGTGGTCGAGGAGGTCGGCCCCGGGGTTAGCGACTTCGCCCCCGGCGACCGCATCGCCTATGCCTTCCCGCCGCTCGGCGCCTATTGCGAGGCGCGCTGCCTGCCGGCCGAGCATGTGGTCAAGCTGCCCGACGGCATCGGCGACGAGACCGCGGCGGCGATGATGCTGCAGGGCCTGACGGTGCACTACCTGATCCGCCGCACCTACCGGGTGAAGCAGGGCGACACCGTGCTGCTGCACGCCGCCGCCGGCGGCGTCGGCCAGATCGCCTGCCAGTGGCTGAAGGCGCTGGGCGTCACCACCATCGGCACGGTCGGCTCGGCCGAGAAGGCGGAGATCGCAAAGGCCCAAGGCTGCAGCCACACCATCAACTACCGCGAGGAGGACTTCGTCGCCCGGGTCAAGGAAATCACCGGGGGCGCCGGCGTGCCCGTGGTCTATGACTCCGTGGGCAAGGACACCTTCTACGGCTCTCTCGACTGCCTGGCGCCGATGGGCATGATGGTTTCCTTCGGCAATGCCTCGGGCGCGGTCACCGAGTTCAATCCGGGCCTGCTGGCGCAGAAGGGCTCGCTGTTCCTGACCCGCCCCACCCTGATGACCTACACCGCCAAGCGCGGCGACCTGGTGGCCGCTGCGAACGAACTGTTCGAAGTGGTCGGCAGCGGGGCCGTCAAGATCAACATCAACCAGCGCTACCCTCTCAAGGAAGCGGTGCAAGCGCATCAGGATCTCGAGGCGCGCAAGACTACCGGCAGCACGATCTTCGAAGTCTGAGCCTGCGGCGGGAGGCGGCGGGCTCAGACTTCAGGACGTCAAATGCGAGTATCGCTTTTCCTTGCGGCCTGGCTCCTCTGCCTCTGTGGCTGCGCCGTCAGTCAATCCGCCCAGACTGCGGACGGCGAGGAAGCGGCCAGACATCGTATCTGGGTTGCGGTCTCCGGCTGGCATGCGGAAATCGTCCTGTCGCGGTCCGAGGTCGCCGCGAGCCGGCTGCTTCCGGAGGCGGCGGATTTTCCTCAGGCCGTCACTCTCCAGTTCGGCTGGGGCGACCGCCGCTACTACACCGCCGAAGACAAATCCCTCGGGCTGGCGCTCGAGGCCGCGTTGCGCCCCTCGCCGTCGGTCCTGCATGTCGCCGGTTTCGTGGAGCCGCCGGAACGCCGCTATCCGCCCGACAAGCTGCTGAGCCTGATGTTGACCGAGGCAGAGTTTCGCCGGCTGCTGCGGGCCATTTCCGGCGATTTCCTTCGGGACGGTACAGCGCCTGCGGAATCGTTTTCCGAGGGCTTGTTCGCTAACAGCCGCTTCTACGAAGCGCGGGGCAGCTTTCATCTGTTCAACACCTGCAATACCTGGACGGCACGCAAGCTCGAGGTTGCCGGCCTCGGCCTCACATCCACCGGAGTCGTCACGACGGGGGATCTGGCGGCACGGCTCGGGGCCTCGCTTCCTTACCCTCGGGCGTTCTCGCCGTGAGCCTGCGCAGTTCGTTCGCTTGCGTACTGAGAGAGCCAGCGATTAGTGGGCCAGGAAGACAGGTGTCGCGGCCGCGTGATTAAGCACATGCTGAGTCGCGCCGCCCTTGAGCTTCTCGCGCAGCGGGCCCCGTGTGTAGGCGCCCATGATCAGCAGGCTGAACTCGCCATCCGAGGCTTCGCCAAGAATTGTTTCCCCTACGCTCAGCGACCGGGAAAGCCGATCGTTGTATGTGGCCTCGATACCATGACAGGCGAGATAATGAAGCAGCTTGGCCCGCATCGCTTCGCTGCCTGCCGGCGCATCGACGGTTAGAATTTCCACCGATTCCGCCTGTTCCAGGAAGGGTAAGGCTGCCGAAACCGCATGCCATGCCTGCAGGCCGCCATCCCAGGCAATGATCATCCGGCCTAGCGCACCGTTGCTTGCACGCTTATGCGACGGCGGCATGATAAGCACCGGCTTCCAAGTTTTGGTCAGGGTCCGCTTCGCCGCTTTCCCGGCATCCTTTACCGTGCTGGGAACCGGAAGGACGACGAGATCGTGCCCGATGGCTTCACGGTCGACAACTTCGTCCAGGCTGCCCCGCTCCGCTTGCCAGGAGGCTGCGGGCAACTTGTCGCCATCCGCCGCTTCCGCGAACTCGACACCGGCGGCGTTGCATCGAGTCCGGAATGCCTCCCTCGCCCGTGCCTGAATCTGTTCCGCAGGGTCGGGTGGCGAGTTGGAGCCCGGCATCCGCGCGGGGGTGGAAGCTCCAAGCGCCTCCTGCGGCATCATGTTCGAAGAAATCGGGTTCGGCGCCGGCTTGGAGCTATCCTTCACCTCTGAGACCAGGAGGCCCCGGACATAGCCGCCACTACGTTTGGCATGGTCGATAGCGAACTGACAGGCCGCTTGCGACGCGGTCGCGTCGGCAGCACGGGCTGGAATTGCGACCATTGTCGATTTGTAGCTCATAGTTTGCTCTCCGCTTCGCTATCCGGGTCCGGGCGGCCCGCCGCAGCTATGCGGCAGGCCGAATCGGACGTTCTATCTAGTTCCCGTGCTCACTGCGGTAGTCCTGCACGATGCTAGAGATTTCCGGATTGTTTTCGGCTGCGTCGAAGATTTGATTGTACTCCTCGACGGTCAGCCCCTCATCCCGGACCGCTGCGGTCATTTCCTCGATGGCCTGGTTTCTGAGTTCCTCGCCTTGCTCTGCGCTGTCCGCCTCGGCGATCCGCGGCATCCACTTCTCGTTGACTTCCTGTACCTGCAGCGAAGCTACGGCGAAGGCCTCCAGTTGATCGCGGCTGAACTCCGCCTGCGCCAAGCGATCCTCCTGCGCAGTTTCATCGGCGCTCCCGGCAGAGAGGGCGGGTACCGCCGCCACCGCCGCCAGAAGCAGGAATGCGACGCTGGCAGTCAGGAGCAGGTAAAACCGAAACTTGGCGTCTCCGCGGAAGTCCCTGCTCTCGAATGCTTGATCTTTCACGCTGATCTCCTTCATTTCGTTTGTCTGAGCGCTGTGTCGGAAAGACACTGCGGTATACCGACGGACGGAGATCGCAATAGGTTCCATCGTGATCGCGAACTTGATAGCCCGTAGGCTGCGCCCTTAAGCGCAATGGCGGCAGCCGGACAGGGTAAAGGGAACTTTTTTTGCGGCCGGGCCGTCTGTTTTGCTGGATTGCGGCCTCGTGCCGCCGATGCGATCGAGGGAGAGGCGGAAAAAAGCTTGGATGAACTCAAATGGATGATCGCGCGGCAGATTCCACATCTGAGGCGCTACGCCATCGTCCTGACGAAAAACGAAACGCAGGCTGACGATCTCGTACAGGACTGCCTGGAACGGGGTCTGCGCAAACGGCATCTTTGGCACCGCACCGGCAGCCTGCGGAGCTGGTTGTTCCGGATGCTCTACCGAACGCATATCGACCGCCAACGCAGCCGGCGGCGGGAGGATGTCCCTGTCGAAGCCGGGGTTATGGACGCCGCCGTGACACAGCCGCCGGAGCAGGAGCATGTCGTCGAACTGCGGAACATTGCCGAAGCGTTGGATCGATTGCCCGGAGACCAGCGGGCCACGGTGCTCCTCGTCGCACTCGAAGGTTTTGCCTATGACGAGGTCGCTGAGATCATGAACGTTCCCGTCGGCACGGTGCGGTCACGCCTCTCTAGGGGCAGGCAGACTTTACGCGAACTCCTGAGGCGGGACGTGCCTCAGCGAATCCTGAGGAGAGTGAAATGAGCCAAGAGCACCTCAAGATCACCGAACTCGACCTCTTGGCCTATGCAGACGGCTTCCTGGATTCCGACCCAGGGCGGAAGGCCGAGGTCGAACGCCACCTCGAGGAGAACCCCGAGGCGGCCGCCTATGTCGAGGAGATCCTGGCGCAGAATGCGGAGATTCGCGAAGCCTATGGCGCCCTGCTTTCCAAGCCGGTCCCCGAGAAATTCAACAGTCTCCTGTTCGCCGAGCGCAGCGGAATCCAGCACAATCGTCTTGCGAGGGCCGCGGCGGTCTTCGTGCTGCTCGCGGCATCCGCTGCGGGGGGGTGGCTGCTGGGACACGAAAACAGTGCGCAGCAAGCCGCCTTGGAGGACTTCGTCAAGCAGGCCGCTTCCTCGCACCAGATCGCGGCTTCCGAAAGCGGGATCCCTGACGGGACCGAAGTGCAAGGTCCAACCCAGCCTCTCGGGTGGTTAACCGAGCGGATTTCGTTGGAGCTGCAGGCGCCGAACCTTACCGCCTCCGGCTATGACCTTGTCGCGAAGAAGCGGCTGGGCCCGGACCGCGATCCTACGGTGCAGTTGATCTATAGCAGCCGGAATGGGACGAAGATGAATCTCTTCCTGCGTCCGCGGTGGGAGGACACCGAAGGCGCACTGCGAAGCGCAACGGTCGGCGAACGGGCCGTGATGTATTGGCTCGAAGGCCCGCTTGCGCTCGCTATGACGGTCGATGCGCCGGAAACTGCAGCCCGGACTCTCGCGCAGTCTGTTCGGGAGGCGTTTAACAGGGCGCGCTTGAACGAACGCGCTCCCGCGACGGCCTTGTCTCCTGCTGTTCCGTCGTCAACGACGGGACAGGCTCTCGACGATGAGTTGCAAGGGCCGTCACGGCCTGCCACGCCCAGCAGGGAGCAGGGCGAGCCGGCTTCGCAGATTAATTAGCGAAGGACGTTCCGAAAAAATCCTTGGAACCATTTCTCGCGACTGACCGTCCTTTCAACAATCGATGACAGCGCCGACCGAGCGTCGGCGTTTGGAAAGGAGGATCGTCATGCAAAGCAGATTCGCCACCGCTTTCGCGGTTTCAATTTTTCTCGCTGGTCCTGCCTTTGCCCAGGAGAACCAGGGCGGGATCATGACAGAACAGCAGAGCGAGCAGGAGCTTTCTGAAAAGTACATCGGTTCTTCGGTGTTCTCCGGACAGGGAGAGAACACGGAATCGGTCGGTAAGATTTCGGCCCTGATTTTCAACGAGAACGACGAAATCGTGGGCGCGGTGGTCGATGTCGGGGGCTTTCTCGGTATCGGCGCCAAGCCCGTGGGCATCGATTGGAACCTATTGACCATGGAAACCATCGCGGATTCCAACGTCTTCACAACCTCGATGGCGCGTGAGGATTTCGAGCAGGCGCCCGAGTTCAAGGACAAGGCGGCGCAGCGTGCCGAACAGCAGCGCCAGGAAATGGAAGCCGAGCAAGAGTCGACCACCGGCACGACCTACTGACATCGAGGCAAATCGTACCTAGAGCCTGACTCTCGCGTTAGGTCGATTCCCCCTCAGGCGATCTTGCTCTCGCCTATCAGGAAAGGACCATCGTTTCTTGTAAGCCTCGGGGGGGGGGGGGGGG
>JBBEAM010000017.1:23133-24659 GCA_040882845.1 Rhodovibrionaceae bacterium
CCCCCCCCCCCCCCCCGCCCCCTTTTTTGCCTGAAGTGCGTTTCGCAGTACCATGGTTGCGAAAAGCGCTCGCGCGCTGTTTCTATATTCTCCCTCGCCCCTCTCACTCGGATCCCTCCATGGCCGCGCAAAAACGAAACCCGACAAGGCTCTCCGGTCCCGGTTTCCGTAAGCCGCCGCCAGGTTCGGCGCCGGGCACCCTGGTTCCGACCGAGGGCGCGGAGCCGACCCGGATCCGGGCGATCGGCTACGGCGCGGAGCGGATCGTCGAGCATGAGGATGTCGCCGTCGCGGAGTTGGCGCGGTTGCGCGCCGAGCAGCCGGTCTGCTGGATCGATGTGCGCGGGCTCGCGGACGTCGAGACTCTGCGCGGCATCGGCGAGCTCTTCGGTCTGCACCCCCTGGCCCTGGAGGATATCGTCCACGTTCACCAGCGGCCCAAGATCGAATTCTATGACGACCATCTGATCCTGTTCTGCCGAATGCTGCACGCTGGAGACAGCCTGCGCGGCGAACAGCTGGTGATCGTCCTCGCGAAGTCTTTGGTGGTGACCTTTCAGGAACGCCCGGGCGACTGTCTGGAGCCGGTGCGCACGCGGCTGCGCGGCGCCAAGGGAAGGATCCGCGCCGCCGGCGCAGATTACCTGGCCTATGCGATTTTCGATGCCGTGATCGACAGCTACTTCCCGCTGCTCGAAGCCTTCGGCGAGCGGGTCGAGACGCTGGAAAGCGAGGTTCTGACCGATCCGCAGCCCGCGACGCTGGGCCGCATCCATACGCTGAAGCGCGAGCTGATGGAGCTGCGCCGCGCGGTCTGGCCGAAACGCGAGGTGGTCAATGCCCTGCTGCGCGACGAAACGAAGCTGGTCGGGGCAGACACCCATGTCTACTTCCGCGACTGCTACGACCACATCGTGCAGCTGATGGAATTCTCGGAATCCTACCGGGAGATCGCGACAGGCTTGAGCGAGACCTACCTGTCGAGCGTTTCGACCAGGATGAACGAGGTGATGAAGGTGCTGACCATCATCGCCACGATCTTCATACCGCTCGGCTTCATCGCCGGGGTCTACGGCATGAACTTCAATTCCGCGGCCTCGCCGTTCAACATGCCGGAACTCGACTGGTACCTCGGCTATCCGCTGGCCCTGGGGCTGATGCTGGCGGTGGCCGTGGGTCTGCTGGTCTATTTCCGGCGGAAAGGCTGGATCGGCGGCGGCGCGGGGAAGTAACGCCTACTGGTTCATCGAGTCGAAGAACTCGGCGTTGGTCTTGGTGTTCTTCAGCTTGTCCTGAAGGAACTCCATGGCGTCGGTCACGCCCATCGGCATCAGGATGCGGCGCAGCACCCACATCTTGCTGAGCGTCGCCTTGTCGACCAGCAGCTCCTCCTTGCGGGTGCCGGACTTGCCGATGTCGATCGCCGGGAAGGTGCGCTTGTCGGAAAGCTTGCGGTCGAGAATGATCTCCGAGTTGCCGGTGCCCTTGAACTCCTCGAAGATCACCTCGTCCATGCGGCTGCCGGT
>JBBEAM010000018.1:0-23604 GCA_040882845.1 Rhodovibrionaceae bacterium
CCAAACCGCCGCCCGCGTATCCCTTCCTAGATAATCAACTATGTCAATGAACCCGGCCCGCCATGCGAACCGCCTTTGGCCTTACGGAGACTCCGCAGACCGGAAAGGCGGAAGAGTATAGCGAAACCAACCCAGCGCCTCAATCCTCTTAGAGGCTCTCCGCACCGGGATTTTGGGACCGCGCAGGAAGGCAGCGAACCGCCGCGCAACTGCGCGCTGACCGGTATATAGGCGGTCGCCTCCGGACTGTCTAGAGCTTTCCTGCCAGAACCCGAAGTTTTTCAGAGCAGGCCCAGATCGCGCAGCTCCGCCAGCATTTCCGGCGGCAGATCCTCCCCACCCTCCGGCCCGCGGCCGAGATCGCGCGGGGCATCCTCGGTCTGCAGGTAGCGCCAGCCCTGAAAGGGGCGATGCCGCCGCGGCTCCACGGCCACCAGTTCGGGGTCGAGCAGCAACAGGGTGGTGCGGCGCTCCTCTCCCTCCGCTCCTTGGAGCACCTGGTCGAAGCCGATCACCCGCTGCCGCGCCTGGACGTAGCCCTTGATCACCCAGTAGATCGAGCCGCCGTCGAGCAGCTCCTCGCGGCGTCGCGGGGTCATCCGCGTGGCATGCCAGAGCCGGCCGTTGTTCCGCAGCCGCTCCTGCTGCCAACCGGCCAGCGAGTCGATGCTCTCGCTGCCGACCGAGAGCTTGATGAGATTGAGGGTCATCCGGCCAGAGCCTGCGCGACCTTGGCGCCGGGGCGGCGCCCCAAGCGCGCCGAGATGAAGGCTCCGGCGGCCACCAGCGCGTCGAGATCGACCCCGGTCTCGATCCCGAGACCGTTCAGCATGTAGAGCACGTCCTCGCTGGCGACATTGCCCGACGCCCCCTTGGCGTAGGGGCAGCCGCCCAGACCGGAGACCGAGGAATCGACCGTGCCCACGCCCGACTCCAGGCAGGCGAAGATGTTGGCCAGCGCCTGACCATAGGTGTCATGGAAGTGCACCGCCAGACGCTCAACCGGCACGGCGCCTGCGGCCGCCTCGACCATCGCCCGCGCCTTGGCCGGCGTGCCGACGCCGATGGTATCGCCGAGCGAGATTTCGTAGCAGCCAAGCTCGGCCAAGGCCCGGGAGACCTCGGCCACCTTGTCCAGCGGCACCTCGCCCTCATAGGGGCAGCCGAGCACGCAGGAGACGTAGCCGCGAACCTTGACACCCTTGTCCTGCGCCGCCTCGGCGACCGGGCGGAAGCGCTCCAGGCTCTCGGCGATCGAGCAGTTGATGTTCTTCTGGCTGAAGCTCTCCGAAGCCGCACCGAATACGGCAATCTCCCTTACGCCGGCGGCCAGCGCCGCCTCCAGGCCCTTCATGTTCGGCACCAGTACGGGATAGGCGGTACCGGTGCGTTTTGCGATCGCGGCGAAGACCGCGGCGCTGTCGGCCATCTGCGGCACCCACTTGGGGCTCACGAAGGCGCCGGCCTCGACCGCCGGCAGGCCCGCCTCGCTCAGCCGGTCGATCAGCGCGACCTTGACTTCGAGCGGCAGGATTTCCTTCTCGTTCTGCAGGCCGTCGCGCGGGCCGACCTCGACCATGCGGACTCGGCTAGGCAGCGTCATCGCTCACCTCCTCCACTTCGAACTCGAGCAGCACCGCGCCCTCGTCGACCAGATCGCCTTCGCCATAATGCACGGCAACGATCCGCCCGTCGCCGGGTGCGGAGATGGTATGTTCCATCTTCATCGCTTCGAGCACCATCAGCGCCGCGCCGCGCGCCGCCTTCTGCCCTACAGCGGCCTTCACCTGAATGACCTTACCAGGCATCGGCGCGGTCATAGAACCGCTCACCTCGTCGCCTGCATCGAGATCCGCGAGCGGCTCGACCAGTTGAAAGGAGAACTGCCGGCCGGGCAGCAGTAGCGTCAGCTGCGCGCCCTGCCATACGGCGCGGACCTGGCTACGCCAACCGTCGATTTCGGCGAAGATCGTGGTCTCGTCCAGCGCGCGCCCGGAAACCTTGAGCCGCGCGTCATCGACCTCGATCTCGTAACCTGAAGCGCGGTAGTGCAGCGTCGCCGCGATCTCCTCGCCGCCGCGACGAAACCGGAGCTCGCGCCGGGTCTCCATGTTCAGACGCCAGCCGTTGGTCGCATGGAAGGGCGAATAAGGGTCGCTCGAGGCGGCCGCGCGCGCCTCGGCCAGCGCTTCGCCGCGCAGCAGCTCGGCCAGACAGGCCAAGGCGACGATCGCCGGTCCAGGCTCTTCGGCCGGCGGAAAGAGGCTCTCCTCGTGGCGCGGGATAAAGCCGGTATCCAGCTCGGCCGCGGCGAAACCCGGGTGTCCGACCAGCCGGCTCAGGAAGGCGAGATTCGTCGTCGGCCCGACGACCTCGTAGCTGTCCAAGGCGCGGTGAAGCTCCTGCCTGGCCCGTTCCCGATCTTCACCCCAGACGATCAGCTTGGCGATCATCGGGTCGTAGTGGACACTGACTTCGTCGCCGGAGCGGATGCCGCTATCGATCCTCACCCGCTCGCTTTCGCGCGGCGGCAGCAGATGCGCGATCCGCCCGACCGCCGGCAGGAAGTCGCGGTCGGGATCCTCGGCATAGACCCGCGCCTCCATGGCGTGGCCCCGGATCGAAAGCTCCTCCTGCCGCTTCGGCAGAGGCTCGCCGGCAGCGACGCGGAGCTGCCACTCGACCAGATCGAGACCGGTGATCATCTCGGTCACCGGATGCTCGACCTGCAACCGTGTGTTCATCTCCATGAAGTAGAAGGCATCGCCCTCGGCAATGAATTCCACGGTCCCCGCCCCGGCATAGTCGATCGCCATGGCGGCATCGACCGCAGCCCGGCCCATCTCGGCGCGGCGCTGCTCGGTCATGCCGGGCGCCGGCGCCTCCTCGATCACCTTCTGGTGGCGGCGCTGAATAGAGCAGTCCCGTTCGAAGAGATGCACGGCATTGCCCTGGCTGTCGGCGAAAACCTGCAGCTCGATATGCCGCGGCTTGGTCAGGTACTTTTCGATCAGCACCCGGGACTCGCCGAAGGCGGCCTGGGCCTCGCGCTGCGCGCCCTCCAGGGCGGCGGCGAAGTCCTCCGGCCTATCGACCCGGCGCATGCCCTTGCCGCCGCCGCCGGAAGAAGCCTTGATCAGTACCGGATAGCCGATCTGCCCGGCTTCCTTGGCTAGAAGCGCGGGGTCCTGATCCTGGCCGTGGTATCCGGGCACCAGCGGCACCCCGGCCCGGCCCATGATCGCCTTGGCCTCGCTCTTCGAGCCCATGGCCCGGATCGCCTCGACCGGCGGGCCGACGAAGACGAGCCCCGCGTCTGCGCAAGCCTCGGCGAAGCGCGCGTTTTCGGACAGGAAGCCATAGCCGGGATGAACCGCCTGTGCGCCGGAAAGACGCGCCGCCTCCAGCACCGCATCGATCTTGAGATAGCTCTCGCCGGCCGGGGCCGGGCCGAGCCGGTAGGCGACATCCGCCATTTCGACATGCCGAGCCGCGGCGTCGGCATCCGAATAGACGGAGATGCACCGTAAGCCCATCAGTTTCGCAGTGCGGATGATGCGGCAGGCGATCTCACCGCGATTGGCGATCAGCAGGCTATCGAACATGGTTCAGATCTTCCGCGTTGAAAGTTGCTCCTGGGACCGGCGCGAACTCATTCGTCGGCCAGCCAGTCTGGCCGCCGCTTCTCGAAAAAAGAGGTAAGCCCCTCCTGCCCCTCCGCACCGACGCGGATCCTGGCAATCCGCCGCGCGGTATCCTCGACCAGGGCGTCGTCCACCGGACGGCCGCTCACGGTAAAGATCAGATCCTTAGCCGCCGCCTGCGCCTCGGGTCCGGCTTTCAGCAGCAGTTCCAGCACTTCCGCGCCGCTGCTTTCCAAATTCTCTGCGGCAACGACGCGGTCGATCAGCCCCAGGGCGCAGGCTTGCTTGGCGGTGAAGGGCTCGCCGGTCAGGAAATAGCGCCGCGCCGCGCGCTGACCGATGGCGGCAACGACATAGGGCGAAATCACCGAGGGGATCAGCCCGAGCTTGACCTCGGTCAGCGCGAACTTGGCGCTGTCCACGGCAATCGCGATATCGCAGCAGGCCACCAGGCCGACACCGCCGCCGAAGGCCGAGCCCTGCACCAAAGCAACGGTCGGCTTGGAGAGATCGTTGAGGGTGCGCATCAGCCCGGCTAGCGCCCGCGAATCCTCCAGGTTCTCCTGCTCGGAATACCCGACCATGGACTTCATCCAGTTGAGATCCGCCCCGGAGGAAAAGGATTTCCCCTCGGCGGCCAGGACGACGACGCGCACCCGCGGATCGCTTTCCAGACCGCGCAAAGCCTGTGTGAGCTCGCCGATCAGCTGGTCGTTGAAGGCGTTGTGCACCTCGGGCCGGGTCAGGGTCAGGCGGGCAACCCCCCTCTCCCCGACCTCTTCCATGAAAAGCGGTTGCTGCATGATCACATCCTGAACACGCCGAAGCGCGTTTCCTCTATTGGGGCGTTGAGGGCCATGGAGATGCCCAGAGCCAGCGACATCCGGGTGTCGGCCGGATCGACAATGCCGTCGTCCCACAGCCGCGCCGAGGCATAGATCGGATGACCCTGGTGGTCGTACTGCTCGAGGATCGGCTGCTTGAAAGCCGCCTCCTCTTCCTTGCTCCAGGTCTTGCCCTGGGCTTCGATTCCGTCGCGCCGCACCGTCGCCAGCACGGCGGCGGCCTGCTCTCCGCCCATCACGGAGACCCGCGCGTTCGGCCACATCCACAGCAGGCGCGGCGAGAAGGCGCGGCCGCACATGCCGTAGTTCCCGGCGCCGAAGGAGCCGCCGATGATCACGGTGAACTTCGGCACGGAGGCGCAGGAAACGGCGGTGACCAGCTTGGCGCCGTCCTTGGCGATACCGCCGGCCTCGTACTTCTTGCCGACCATGAAGCCGGAGATGTTCTGCAGGAAGATCAGCGGAATCTTCCGCTGACAGCAGAGCTCGATGAAATGGGCGCCCTTCAGCGCGGACTCGGAAAACAGGATGCCGTTATTGGCGACGATGCCGACAGGATAGCCGTAGATGCGCGCGAAGCCGGTGACCAGGGTTTGGCCGTAGAGCGCCTTGAACTCGTCGAACTCGCTGCCGTCGACCAGGCGGGCGATCACCTCCTTGACGTCGTAGGGCTTCTTCAGGTCCGGCGGGACGATGCCGTAGATCTCCTCAGGGTCGTAGAGCGGCTCGCGCGGCGTTGCCAGGTCGAGCTGCCGCGGCTTGTGGCGGTTGAGATTACCGATGATCCGCCGTGCGGTGGCCAGGGCGTGGGCATCGTTGGCGGCAAAGTGGTCGGTGACGCCGGAAACCTTGCTGTGCACCTCGGCGCCGCCCAGTTCCTCGGCGGAGACGTCCTCCCCGGTCGCCGCCTTCACCAGCGGGGGACCGCCGAGGAAGATCGTGCCCTGGTTCTTGACGATGATCGACTCGTCGGACATCGCCGGCACGTAGGCGCCGCCGGCGGTACAGGATCCCATGACCACGGCAACCTGGGGGATGCCCCGCGCCGACATCGTCGCCTGGTTGTAGAAGATGCGGCCGAAGTGCTCCCGGTCGGGGAAGACCTCGTCCCAGGTCGGCAGATTGGCGCCGCCGGAGTCGACGAGATAGATACAGGGCAGGTTGTTCTGCATCGCGATTTCCTGCGCCCGCAGATGCTTCTTCACGGTCATCGGGAAATAGCTTCCGCCCTTCACCGTCGCGTCGTTGGCGACAATCATGCACTCCTGCCCCGCAACCCGGCCGACGCCGGTCACCATGCCCGCCGAGGGGACGGCGCTATCGTACATGGCGTAGGCCGCCAGCTGCGACAGCTCTAGGAAAGGCGAGCCCGGATCGAGCAGCGTGCGCACCCGCTCGCGCGGCAGCAGCTTGCCGCGCGCCAGGTGTTTCTCCCGCGCTTTCTCGCCGCCGCCCTTTTTCACCTCGGTGACCTTGGCCCGCAGCTCCTCGACCAGCTTGGCCATCGCCGCGCGGTTCGCCTGGAACTCTTCGCTGCGGGTCGAGATTTTCGATTTTAATACGCTCATTCGGTTCCCTGACTGGAAGGATAAGGGGCTGGAAGCGCAGGCTTCCCGGCGTGGCTGTTGCGGTAATCCGTCACCAGCCGCCGGTTTCGAGCCAGGACTCGACCTGCGGCAGGCGGTCGTGACCCCAGAAGGCTTGATCGTCGACAAAAACGAAGGGCGAGCCGAAGACCTTGCGCTCGATCGCGGTGTCCGTGGCCTTGCGCAGCCGGTCCTTGATCTCCGGGTCCTGCAGGGCGGCCTCCACGGTCTCACGGTCGAGCCCCTCGGCCACCGCCACCTCGACCACCTGTCCGGCATGAGCGATGTCGCCGCCTTCGCCGAAGGCCCGATGAAACAGCGCCAGCGCCAGGGACTTCGCCTGGCTGCTGTCCTGGGCGTCGAGCCAGTAGAAGGCCCGCGCCGCCGACACGGACATGAAGGGGAAAGGCTCGGGCCAGACGTAGGGCACGCCGATGCGCCGCGCCTCCCGCGGGAGGTCGAGCTTGGCGTAGTCGGATTTCCAGGGCACCTGGACCAGCGGCGGGATGCCGGTTTCCTTGAAGCTGGCGCCGAGCAGGAAAGGCCGCCAGAGGACCTCCACGCCCTGGCGCTCGCCCAGCGCCTCGATCTGCTGCGCAGTGAGGTAACCGTAAGGGCTGGAGAAATCGAAAAAGAATTCGATGCGTTTGGCCATGGCCCTGCTTCCTCCTAGTCCGCCGCGATGGCGCGGCCGATGACGAGGCGCTGCACGTCGCTGGTGCCCTCGTAGATCTGGCAGACGCGGACGTCGCGGTAGATCCGTTCGACCGGATAGTCGTTGAGGTAGCCGTAGCCGCCGTGAATCTGGATGGCGTCGGAGCAGACCTCCTCCGCGATCTCCGAGGCGTAGAGCTTCGCCATGGAGGCTTCGGTCAGGCAGGGCTTGCCGGCATCCTTCAGCTCGGCGGCGTGGAGGATCAGCAGCTCCGCCGCCTGCAGCTTTACCGCCATGTCGGCAAGGCGGAAGTTGACCGCCTGATGCTCGATGATCGTCTTGCCGAAGGTCACCCGCTCCTTGGCGTAAGCGACCGCGGCCTCATAGGCGGCGCGGGCCATGCCCAGCGCCTGGGCGCCGATGCCGATCCGCCCTCCCTCAAGGTTGGACAGCGCGATCCTGTAGCCCTGCCCCTCCTCGCCGAGCAGCAGATCCGGGGTCACCTCGCAGTCCTCGAAGACAATCTGGCAGGTGTCGCTCGCCTTCTGGCCGAGCTTCTTCTCGACCGAGGCGACCTTGTAGCCCGGCGTGCCGGTCGGGACGATGAAGGCGGAGATGCCCTTCTTGCCGGCTTCGGGATCGGTCACGGCGAAGACGATGGCAACGTCGGCATTGCTGCCCGAGGTAATGAACTGCTTGCTGCCGTTGAGGATGTACTTGTTGCCCTGCTTGACCGCGCGGGTCTTGATCGCCGAGGCGTCGGAACCGGCGCTGGGCTCGGTCAGGCAGAAGGCGGCGAGCATCTCGCCGCGCGCCATGGGTTTCAGGAAACGCTGCTTCTGGTCCTCGGTCCCAAAGTTCAGGACCGGCATGCAGCCGACGGAATTGTGCACCCCCATAATGCTGGAACAGGAGCCGTCGCCGGCAGCGATCTCGATCATCGCCAGGGCGTTGGAGACATTGTCGGCTCCGGCCCCGTCGTAGTCTTCCGGGACCATCAGACCCATGAAGCCGAGCTCGCCCAACGCCTTGATCGCCTCCGCCGGGAAGCGCGCCTCGCGGTCCCACGCTGCGGCGTGCGGCGCGAGCTGCTCGGCGGCAAAGCTGCGCGCCGTGTCGCGGATCATCTGCTGTTCTTCGTTCAACAGCATTTCGGACTCCTCCCTCGTGACGTGATCACCACGGCAGCTCCTCGCCTTTGTAGTCGTAGAAACCGCCGCTCTGTTCCAAGGTCAGCCCGTCGAGCACCCGGCGCATGCCTGCGACGGACTCCGTGGGTTCGACCGGTGCCGAGGCACCGCCCATCTCGGTATGGACATGGCCCGGGTGCAGCGAAACCACGACGATGCCGCGCGCTTTCAATTCCAGCGCCAGGCACTTGGTGATCATGTTCAACGCCGCCTTGGTCGAGCGGTAGACATGCGAATCTCCAGAACTTGCGCCGCCGATCGAGCCCATTATCGAGCTGATGTTGACGATGGTCCTGCGCTCGCTGCGCGCCACGAGATCGGCAAAACGCTCGGCCATACGCATCGGCCCGAGCGTGTTGATCCTCAGGGCGTCGAGCCAGTCGTCGTAGTCGGTTTTGCCGAAGCTGCCCCAGCCGCCATCGGTGCCGGCGTTGTTGATCAGCACGTCGATGCCTTCCTCGTCCTCGCGCAGTTCGCGCGCGAAGGAGGCGACCTTCAGCCCATCGGTGACATCGAGACGGTGGCGCAGCACCTCGCCCCCGATCCCCTTCAGCTCGCGCGCCTTGTCCGGATTGCGGCAGCAGGCATGCACCCGCCAGCCATCCTCCGCCAGAGACTGCACGAAGGCGAGCCCGATGCCGCGATTGGAACCTGTGATCAGAGCTGTCGGCATGGCGCTTAGCGGGTCTCCTCGAAGAGTTCGCGCCCGATCAGCATACGGCGAATCTCGCTGGTTCCGGCGCCGATCTCGTAAAGCTTGGCGTCGCGCAGCAGGCGGCCGGTCGGGCTTTCGTTGATGTAGCCCATGCCGCCCAGCGCCTGAATCGCCTCCAGCGCCATCCAGGTCGCCTTCTCGGCGGCGTAGAGGATCGCGCCGGCGGCATCCTTGCGGGTGGTGCGCCCCCGGTCGCAAGCCTTGGCCACGGCGTACACATAGGCCTTGCAGGCGTTCATCGTGGTGTACATGTCGGCGATCTTGCCCTGCATCAGCTGGAACTCGCCGATGGATTTCCCGAATTGCTTGCGCTCATGGAGGTAGGGCAGCACCACGTCCATGCAGGCGTCCATGATGCCGAGCGACCCGGCGGCCAGCACCGCGCGCTCGTAGTCCAGGCCGCTCATCAGCACGTTGACGCCCTTGCCGAGCTCGCCGAGCAGGTTCTCCTCGGGCACCTCGCAGTCGTCGAACACCAGTTCGCCGGTCGGCGAGCCGCGCATGCCGAGCTTGTCGAGCTTCTGCGCCACCGAAAACCCGGGATAGTCCTTCTCCACCAGAAAGGCGGAGATCCCGCGCGATCCCGCGTCGGGATCGGTCTTGGCGTAGATCACGAAGGTGTCGGCCTCGGTGCAGTTGGTGATCCAGAACTTCCGCCCGTTGAGGACATAGCGGTCGCCCTTCTTCTCGGCGCGGGTGGCCATCGACACGACGTCGGAGCCGGCGCCCGGCTCGCTCATCGCCAGCGCGCCGACATGCTCGCCGGAGATCAGCTTCGGCAGGTACTTCCGTTTTTGATCCTCCGTGCCGTTGCGGCGAATCTGGTTGACGCAGAGGTTGGAGTGGGCGCCATAGCTCAAACCCACCGAAGCGCTGGCGCGGCTCACCTCCTGCATGGCGATGCAGTGCTCCAGGTAACCGAGGCCGGCGCCGCCATACTCCTCCTCCACCGTGATCCCGTGCAGGCCGAGTTCGCCCATCTGCGGCCAGAGCTCGCGCGGGAACCAGTCCTCGCGGTCGATCTTCCCGGCGAGCGGCGCAATCTTCTCGCCGGCGAAGGACATCACGCTGTCGCGCAGCATGTCGGCGGTCTCGCCAAGGTCGAAATCGAGGCTGGGATACTGATTCGGGATCATCTTTCCACCTGTCGCATCATGTCATCGTCAAGCTGTGGGGCAAGCCTTGGCTCGCTCCAGAGTTTCACCGGTTTCAACCCGCCGGCGCGTCTTCGGGCTTGTCGGAGCGGCCGTCGAGCCGCATCAGGGTCATCTGCATCTTGGCGCAGAGCTTCTCCGCGCCGTCCTTAAGCGCGTAGGTCTCGACTTCGCAGAGGGTCAGGGTGCGGCCCGGCTTGATAACGCGGCCAAGGGCACGCAGGCGCTCGCCCGCGGCCGGCGCCACCAGATTGATCTTGAACTCGACGGTCAGCACCGAGGAATTCTCAGGAAACAGGCTATAGGCGGCATAGCCGCCCGCGGAATCGGCGATGGTGCTGGTCACCCCGGCGTGGAAAAAGCCGTGCTGCTGTGTCAGGCCGGGCGCGTGGTCGACTTCGATCTCGACCTCGCCAGGCGCAACGCGCGTCAGGCGCGCGCCGAGCGTCTCCATGATGCCCTGACGGGCGAAGGAGTCGCGCACCTTGGTCTGGTAATTCGGATCCATCGGCTCGAAGGCCATTACCCTTCCCTCTGCTTTCGAACGTCGTTTTCGTGGCCACCGGCCAGGGTTTCGCGGTCGGCGCGGCAGTTCGCCTCCAGCCCGTCCAGCTCGGCCAGCACGTCGTCGATCTGCCGGCGCTTCTCCAGCAGCTCGGCGCGGCGGACCCCGATCCGCTCGATCAAGTAGTCGATCTGCCCAAGTTCGCCCGGTTCGGCGTCGTAGAGCTCCATGATCTTGCGCACCTCGGACAGCGAGAAGCCGAGATTGCGGCCGCGCAGGATCAGCTTCAGCTTGATCTGGTCGCCACGGCGATACAGCCGATGCTGGCCCTCGCGCAGCGGCGCGATCATCCCTTCTTCTTCGTAGAAACGCAGCGTGCGCGCGGTCACGCCGAAGCGCTGCTGCATTTCGCGGATGGTGAGCGGTTTCTCCAAGACGGCGTCCTCTGACCTCGCTGCCCGGCTAGAGTAAAATCAGTTTACGTAAACGTCAACTTCTTGCACGACCGGGGCCGCGCCGCAGCGGCGTGCGTTCCCGCTAGTCTGGGAAGTTCATCTTCCAGATGCGGTCGACGGCTGGACGCTGGCGTACCCGCTCCCACAGCTCGGCGAGCGTGTTGTGCCGCGCCAGAAAGGCAGCGCTGTCGGGATGCCAGTTGAGCAGCATGAAGAGGTAGGCATCGGCGGCGGAGAAGCTTTCGCCGAGCACGAAGGGACCCTCGACCAGCTGCGTCCCGGCATGGGCGAAGAGATGTTCCATGTCCTTCAGTCCCTGGGCTTTAACCGCAGCGCGCGCTTCTTCTCCGCCGAAGCGCTGGGCATAAAAGTAGCGCAGGTCGGCGGGATAGATTTCCGCAGCGCAGAACAGAATGCACTGATAGGCCAAGGCGCGCGGCACGCTGCCAGGTGCGGGCAGCAGCCCTGCGGCAGGGTGCTCATCGCAGATCTGCAGGGCAATCGCCGCGGACTCGGTCATCACTGTGCCGTCGGCAAGCTGCAGCGCGGGAAGCTTGCCCAAGGGGTTGAGCTTCAGGAACTCCGAATCGGAGAATCCGTCCGAATGGCGTTTGATCTCGACGATCTCGTAGTCTGCGCCGGTCTCCTCAAGCAGGATCTGCGGCGCCAGCGCGCCGGTGTCGGACGCCCAAAAGAGCCTGTACATCAGGCCTCGCTCCTTTCCAGTTTCTCGGCCAGCGCCGCGTGCTTCGGGTAAACCACGGGGAAGAGATCCTCGGGCAAGGGATCGCCCTGCTTCAGCTTGCCGACGATCTCCGGAAAAGGCGGCGAGACCTCCCCGCCCCGCGCCGCATAGACGGCATCGTCGCCAAGCCAGCGCGCGGCGAAGGCGCGGCGGCGGCCCTGGGAGGGATTTGCCGGGGCACCATGCAGTGTGAGGAAGTGGAAGGCGATTAGGTCGCCGGGCTGCAAGGCCCAGCTGCGGATATCGTAGTCGCCGCGCGCCGCCTCGATATCCGGCGTCTTTTCCAGCCGCGCGTCGTCATGCTCGTACTCCACCCCAACGAACTTGGTTGGCCGGAACCAGCGCCCCCAGGCGTGAGAGCCGGCAACGAACTCGGCGCAGATCTCTTTGGGGACGGGATCGAGGGGAATCCAGAAGCTGACCACCTGCTCGCCGTCGACGCAGTAATAGGGCTGATCGTGATGCCAGGGCGTGCGTTCCTCGGTGCCCGGCTCCTTGACCAGGACGTGTTCATGGAAGATCCGCGCCGTCTTCGACCGCATCAACGCCGCTGCCAGGGCCCCGGCGCCGGACTCGGCGAAGAAATCCCGGTACTCGGGAATCCGCTGCCAGTTGCAGTAGTCGCCGAAGAACTTCCCCGGCTTGCCCTCGGCGGTGTAACCGCGCGTGTAGGGGCCGGGCTCGCGCAGGTTACGCTCCATGCCTTCGCGCAGGCTGGCGATCCAGGTTCGATCGACGGCGCCGCGCAGGCAGATCGCGCCGTCTTGCGCGAAAGCCTCCATAGCCGTCTCGTCCAATGGATATGCAGCATAGCTTCCCGTCATCTCGTTCCCGCTTACAACAGAACCAAGGCCGCCAGGCCAAGAAAAGCGAAGAAGCCGATCACATCGGTCACCGTGGTGAGAAAAACGCTGGAGGCGATCGCCGGGTCCACCCCGACGCGCACCAGTCCCAGAGGGATGAGGGTCCCGGCCAAGCCGGCGATCAGCAAGTTGATCACCATGGCTGCGCCAATCACGACTCCGAGCAAGGGGTCGCCGAACCAGAGCACAGCGACGCCACCGGCGATCACGGCGAACAGCAGGCCGTTGGCGAGGCCGACCAGCAACTCCTTCCAGACGAAGCGGCTGGCCGCAGCCCCGGTCAGATCCTTCATGGCAATAGCGCGCACCGCGACGGTCAGGGTCTGTGTCCCCGCGTTCCCCCCCATCGAGGCGACGATCGGCATCAGGATCGCCAGGGCAACTTGCTGTTCGATGGTGGCGCCGAACAGACCGATCACCAGCGAAGCCAGCACCGCGGTTCCCAGGTTGACCAGCAGCCAGATGAAGCGGGCGCGCGCGGTCTCCAGCACGTCGGCGTAGATCGAGGTATCGGTCACACCGGCCAGTTTCAGGATGTCCTCCTCGGCCTCCTCGTCGATGACGTGCACCACGTCGTCGACCGTGACGACGCCGACCAGCCGCCCGGCGTCGTCCACCACAGGGGTCGATACGACGCCGTACTGGCGGAAGATGTAGGCAACCTCCTCCTGGTCCATGGCCACCGGCACCGGATAAAAATCAACGTCCATGACGTCCGTGATCTTGACCGGCCGCTTGTTGCGCAACACCCGGCTGAGCGGCACTTTTCCGACCGGCTTGTAGCGCGGATCGACCACGTAGAGATCGTAGAAATCGTGCGGCAGCTTGCGCTTCTGGCTGCGCATGTAGTCGATGGTTTCGCCGACACTCCAGATCTGCGGCACGACGACGATCTCGCGCTGCATCAGGCGTCCGGCGGAATCCTCCGGATAGGTCAGGCCTTCCTGCAGCAGCCGGCGGATCGTCGCCGGTACGCGCGAGAGGATCTTCTGCTCCAGATCCTCGGGAAGGTCCTCGAAGATCTCCAGGGCATCGTCGCTGTCGAGCTGATTGAGGATGGCCGCGACCTTCTTCGCGCCAAGGGTGCGGCAGACCTCCGCGCGCAGACCGACGTCAAGGTAGCTGACCACCTCCGCCTCGAGCTGGGCCCTGTGCACCTTGAGCAGGAGTTCGCGCTCTTCCGGCGTCAGGCTCTCCAGCAAATCCGCCATGTCGGCCGGATGCAGCGGCTGGACAAGTTCCTCGACCTTGACCAGATCGGCGGTGCCCAGTGCCTCCCGTACAGCCTCGACGACATCGTTGGACAAGCCGACGGAGTCCTCCTCGCTTTCCGGGACGGCGGGTTTTTCCTGGACCTGCGGCTCGACCATTTCGTCCCTAGACCTCCGCCGCGACGCTGGCGTCCTGTGCCTCGACGACGGCGACTGCGGACATGTTGACGATGCCCCGCGCCGTGACCGAAGGGGTGAGGATATGCGCCGGCTGCGCCGCGCCGATCAGGATCGGCCCGACCGGCAGGCCGTCGCCCAGCACCTTGACCATGTTGAAGGCGATGTTGGCAGCGTCGAGCGTCGGCAGGATCAGCAGGTTGGCAGCGCCGCTGAGGTAGGAATTGGGAAAGACATGCTGGCGGATCTGCTCTGACAGCGCGGCGTCGGCGTGCATCTCCCCCTCGACCTCAAGGTCCGGATAGCGCTCATGCAGCAGGCGCATCGCCTGACGCACCTTCTCGGCAGACTTGGCTTCCGAGCTACCGAAATTCGAGTGGGACAGCAGCGCGATCTTGGGTGCGATGCCGAAGCGCCTGACGGCATGCGCCGCCAGGCAGGTCATCTCGACCAGTTCCTCGGGCGCCGGATCCTCGGTCACATAGGTGTCGGCCAGGAAGTAGGTGCCGCTCGGCAGGATCATCAGGCTGATCGCCGAGAAGGCCTGCACGCCCCCTGCCCTGCCGATGATGTCGGAGATGTGGCGCAGATGCCTGTGATACAGCCCCTCGACGCCACAGATCATGGCGTCGGCGTCGCCGCGCTTGAGCATCATCGCACCGATCACCGTGGAGTTAGTCCGCACCGTGGTCCGCGCCGCATCCGGGGTAATTCCCTGTCGTTCGACCAGGGAGTGATAGTGCTGCCAGTAGTCGTTATAGCGCGGATCGTCGAGCGGATTGACCAGCTCGAAATCGACCCCCGGCTGGATGCGGAGTCCGAGCCGCTTGAGCCGCGTCTCCAGGACTTTCGGCCTGGCGCAGACCAGCGGCTTGGCGATCCCCTCGTCGACCAGCACCTGAACCGCGCGCAGCACGCGCTCGTCCTCGCCTTCGGAAAAGAACAGCCGTTTCGGGTCCTTGCGCGCTTTTTCGAAGACCGGCTTCATTACCAGGCCGGAGCGGAAGACGAACTCGCCGAGGGACTGCTTGTAGGCATCGAGGTCCTCGATCGGCAGCTTGGCAACGCCGCTATCCATTGCCGCCTTGGCGACCGCCGGCGCGATCTCGAGGATCAGCCGCGGATCGAAGGGTCTTGGAATCAGGTAATCCTTGCCAAAGCCGCTCTGGTCGCTGCCATAGGCCTTGGCCACGATCTCAGAAACCTCGGCGTGGGCGAGGTCGGCGATGGCGCGCACCGCGGCCAGCTTCATCTCCTCGTTGATCGTGGTGGCGCCGACGTCGAGCGCACCGCGGAAGATGAAGGGGAAACAGAGGACGTTGTTGACCTGATTGGGGTAGTCCGAGCGCCCGGTGCAGACGATGGCGTCTGGGCGTGCCTCCTGCGCATCCTCCGGCATGATCTCCGGCGTCGGATTAGCCAGCGCCATGATGATCGGATCGCGCGCCATCTTCTTGACCATCTCGGGCTTGAGCACCCCCGGGGCGGAGAGGCCGAGAAAGATGTCGGCATCCTCGATCACGTCGCCCAGCGTCCTGAACTCGGTCTGCTGGGCGTAGATGGACTTGTAGGGGTCCATCTCGTCCACCCGGCCCTCGTAAACCACGCCGGCGATATCGGTGACCCAGATGTTCTCCCGAGGCACACCGAGCGAGACCAGCAGATTGAGGCAGGCCAGCGCGGCGGCTCCGGCGCCCGAGGCCACGACCTTGATCTCCCGCAACTCCTTCTCGACCAGGCGCAGGCCGTTGTAGATCGCTGCGTTGACGATGATCGCCGTGCCATGCTGATCGTCGTGGAAAACCGGGATTCCCATCCGCTTGCGGCATTCCTGCTCGACGATGAAGCACTCCGGAGCCTTGATGTCCTCCAGGTTGATGCCGCCGAAGGTCGGCTCCAGGGCGGCGACGATATCGACCAGCTTTTCAGGATCGTTCTCGTTGAGTTCGATATCGAAGACGTCGATCCCAGCGAACTTCTTGAACAACACCGCCTTGCCTTCCATCACCGGCTTGGCGGCGAGCGGGCCGATCGCTCCCAGTCCGAGCACGGCGGTGCCGTTGGTGACAACGCCCACCAGGTTCTGCCGAACGGTGACGCTGGCGGCTTCCTTGGGATCGGCGACGATGGCTTCGCAGGCCGCGGCGACGCCCGGAGAGTAGGCGAGCGCCAGGTCGCGCTGGTTCCCCAGGGGCTTGGTCGCGCTGATCTCCAGTTTTCCCGGCCGCGGATTGCGATGGTAGAAGAGCGCGGCTTCCTTCAAGTCTTCGGCCATGAACTTCCTTTCACTCCGTCTTGCCGCCGGTCTCCCAGCGAAGATGACGGGAGGAACCCTGGAGCGCAAGGCCGAAGCCCTGGCCGGAAGCGCTTGCCCGCGCTATCTTGCCCGACATGAGCCTCGCCGCAGAGAAAGCCGCCGAATCGCCGCTGGAATGGCGGGTCGAAACGGCCCCCGTCGCCTATCCCGATGCCGTCGCAGCGATGGAACGGCGGGTCGCGGAGATTCATGCCGGGGTGGCCCCGGAACTGGTCTGGCTGCTGGAGCACCCGCCGCTCTACACCGCCGGCACCAGCGCCCGGCCCGAAGACCTGATCGAGGCGCGCTTCCCGGTGTTTAACAGCGGCCGGGGCGGACAATACACCTATCACGGGCCGGGACAGCGGGTTGCCTATGCGCTGCTGGATTTGAAGCGCCGCTCCCCGAACGGGCCTGACCTTAGAACCTACGTCCACGACCTTGAGGAGTGGATCATCCGCGCGTTGCTGCGCTTCAACGTCAAGGGCGAGCGCCGCGACGGCCGGGTCGGAATCTGGGTGCGCCGCGACGGCGGGCGGGAAGACAAGATTGCCGCCATCGGTGTGCGCATCCGGCGCTGGGTCAGCTATCACGGCGTCGCGCTCAATATCGAGCCGGAGCTTTCCCACTACGATGGCATCGTGCCCTGCGGCATCTCCGGCCACGGCGTGACCTCGCTCGCCGACCTCGGCCTGCCGGTCACCCTGGCCGACGCCGACGTCGCCCTGCGGGCTGCCTTCGAGGAGGTCTTCGGCGGTAACTAAGACGTTGCGATACTGCTGAAGCCGGGCCCCGGGTCTTCGTCGTGGGGCGCGACCGCGACATTCTCCACCTTAGCCATCTGCGGCCCTTGCCAGCAGGCTTTAATCATCTTCTCCAGGCTTTCAGGCGCGCCAGCGAAAACCGCCTCGACACTGCCGTCGCGGCGGTTGCGCACCCAGCCGTCGAGCCCGAGCCCGGCGGCCACCTCCTCGGTCCAGGCGCGGAACCAGACGCCCTGCACGCGTCCGGTGATCTCCACGTGCAGGCAGCGGCGTTCATCATCCATGGGCCAGCTTCACTTCCTCGGGATAGAGCGCTTGGAAAACGATGGTCACCGCCCGCTTTGCATGGCCTTCCCAGACCCGGCGGCGGGTCCACTGATCCTCGATGGTCAAAGCCGGTTCGGGCCCGCTTTCGTGGACCAGGCAGTTGCGCTTCTGGCGCAGCCAGCGCAGATCCTCTCCAGCCACGTCGAGCTGGCCGCCGGCCCTGTCGGCCTGCATCTCGACCACCGCCCCGGCCAGGATCACCGCCGCCACCCAGGCACCGGCGCAGAACACCGCCTGCAGCTCGATGGTCAGCGCGCAGGCCTGCTCGGAGAGGCGCCGCGCTGTCCCCGCACGCGAAGCCTCGGCCTCCAGGGATTCGAACCAGAGGCGCCGCGCTTCCCAGGCCTCCAGATCTGGCGGATCGAGCTGTTCCATGTCTCTAGAGATAATGCCTGAGGTGAGCCGGCGGCAAGTCTTGCAAAGCGGTCCAGGCCATGCCACGCAGATGGCTTCGCAAACTGCGGACCACAGCGATGGACCTGAAAAGCCGTCCAGCCTACCAGCGCGGCGACCGCGCGCCGAACTTCGTGCTCCCTGGCCCTGGAGGCCAGATGGGCGCCTTTTACGATGCTGTCGTGGCGCGGGCCGGCCTGCTTTTCGTTGCCGGAGTGCCGGGCAACGCCGAGGCCTGTCTGCCGCGCCTCGCGCAGCTCGCCGATCGGGGCTTTACAGTGACCGCCCTTTTTCACTGCCCGGCCGAGGCACTGCCGCCCCAACCCGAGGCAGCTGCGCTGCGGCATTTCGCCGATCCTTTGGGGAAGATCTCAACGGCCTACGGCGGGCCCGGCGTCTGCGTCATCACCGACCGCAACCTGCGGGTCCTGGAAGGCTTCAACGCCGGCAAGGAAGGAGAAGGGCTCGAAGATCTGGAAGTCCCTAGTCTGCCCCCCTTCACCCCCGCCCCGGCGCTGATCGTTCCCCACGTGCTCGAGCCCGCGCTCTGCGCCGAGTTGATTGCAGACTGGGAGCAGGATCATCAGGAAGGCTACGTGCGCACCGCCGAGGCCGATCCCGAAAAGGGTCGCGCCATCCAGCCGGATGTGAAGCGGCGGCAGGATCACTTCCTCTCTTCGGCCAAAAACCGGAAGATCGAGCAGATCGTGATGCGGCGCATCGCGCCGGAAGTTTTCAAGGCCTTTCACTTCAAGACCGGCAGCATGCAGGCCTTCAGGGTCGGCGCCTACCTCGCCGGACGCGGCGACTTCTTCCGCCCGCACCGGGACAATTCCTCGCCGCAGACGGAACACCGCAAGTTCGCAGTGACCCTGAATCTCAATCAGGATTTCGAAGGCGGCGGACTGACCTTCCCGGAGTACGGCGACATGATCTATCACACCGGCACGGGGGGCGCGGTGGTCTTCTCCTGCTCACTGCTGCACGAGGCGCTGCCGGTGACCAAGGGCAGTCGCTACGTCCTGCTGACCTTTCTCTACGAGCTGGGCGGCGGACCGAAGCGGCTTCTCTAGCTGGCAGCCCGCAAGGCGAACAGCCGGGCCGCGGCGTCCAGATCCTGACGCACGCCGTCGCGCCGCTTCTCCGCTTCGGCATCCTCTCCCCAGGACTCGAGCTGGTAACTGGAGTCCAGCTCGGCGGCCTCGAAGGCTTCCTCCGGGGTCAGCGCGATCTGGCTGAGCGCGAGACCGATTACCAGGGAGCCGCTGCTGCGCACCGCGAGGGAAAGCGCGGCGAGCTGCAGGTCGTCATGGGACTCGATGGCGCGGCGCAGAGCCGCCAGGGAGGTCTCTGGCTGCGGCTGAGTCCGGATCCCGGCGACCGTCTGCAAAGGCGCGTCGAGATGCCGTGCCGCCCAGTCGAGCAGCGGCTGCCAGGCCGCCGTCTGACGCTCCACCAGATCCGCTGGATGCTCCGCCCGGTAGCACAGCAATTCGGTCTCGCCAAAGGCCGCCAGTTCGCCGATCTCCTGCGCCCGGCGTTCGGGAATCAGGTCGAGCGCGCTGCAGGCCAAGGCCATCAGCGGCATCTCCTGCGGCCGGATTTCCTCTCCTTGACGCTGCCATTCCTCGGCGATGGCATCGGCCAGGGCCCGGCAGGGCAGGATCAGCGCCCGGCGCGCCGGCGTCTTCACCGGCTTGCCGTCGAGCAGCACGGCGAATACGCCTTGCGCCTCCGCCGCCTCGCAGGCGGTGGCGATTTTATAGAAACGCCGCATAGCTGCCTGCGCTGGGAATCAATCGCCGAAGAGGTTCTTGATCTTGTCCTCGGCGCCCTTCACGGCATCCTCTACGGCCTTGCCGGCCTCCCCGGCGCCGGGTACGAGCTCCTCGGCCTCCGGCACGGCGGGTTCGCTCGCTGCCGGTTCCTCGACCGCGGGCGATTCGCCGCTGGCGACGGCGACGCAGGGGTTGTCGGTCGCTGCGCTCTGGGTTTGCCCAGTGGAGCTTTCGCCGCTCTGGCCGTTCGACTGACCGCCGCCGAGCAGGCCGCTGCCGAGGTTGGAGATTTGGCCAAGCGTGCCTTCCAGATTACCGCCAGCCCCAAGCACGCCCTTGAGCGCGCCGGTCGGATCGGGCGTCACCTGCGGATTCTTCATCGTCCCGGTCATCCGGAAGGGGATCGCCAAGCTGACCAGGGCGGTCTCGCGGGTCTTTGTGTCGAAGTAAAGGTCGAGTTCCTCGGTCGAGAGATCGATGTCGCCGGTGCCGGCAACCGAGAAGGTATCGCTGTCGATCACCAGGGCCTGGCTTTCGGCCACCCCGTCGCTGATGGCGAAACGGCTGACCAGACAGCGCAAATTGGTCTGCTTGTTGTCGCCCATCAGCGGGCCCATGATCTCGCTCAAGCCGCTGGAGACGATCGCCAGCAGCTTGTTGGTGATCACGCCCTCCTCGGAGATCACCTCGGTAGTGCCGTTGAGGGTCGAAGCGATCTCATGCGGGCTGCGGCCGCGGCCGGTGAGGTCCAGCTTGATGTCCATGGTGCCCTCTACGTCCTGGCTGACGTCCATGTTCTTCAGCAGGCTGCCGTAGTCCATGCCAAGCATGGCGAACTTGGTGGCAAGCGACGGAGTCTCCTGGGATCCGTCCAGGGTCAGATCGAGGTTCATCTGGCCGCCGGAAAATACGCCGGTCATCGGCGAGACCGACAAGCGGCCGTTCTGCAGATTCAGGGTCAGATCGAGGGCCGAGACTTCCATGCCCTCCTTGACCCGCAGGGTGTCGATCTTGAGCGAAAGATCGGCGTCGGCGGCGCGCAGGGCGTCGAGCGGGAGCGGCTCGTCGGGAATCACGTACTGGGAGTCCGCGCCATTCTCGCTGGCGGTCTCCTCTGCGCTGTCCTCGCCATCCGTGCCCGGCAGAGCGCCGAGATCGACCAGGGGCGAGGTCAGGCTGCCGGTCACCATCGGCCGCTCCCCGCTCATATCCACCGAGACCGCCCCGGAAAGCGCGGTGTCGGCAAGGCTGAGGTTCATGCCCTCGACCTTGTAGGTCGTATCTTCGCTGGTGACCCGTCCGGAGAATTCATAGGGTCCGGCATCGGGCAGGCCGCCGCCGGCCAGCGCGTTGAAGTCCGAGAGATTGTCGCCGGAGACCGAGATCGTCAGGTCCGGCGACGGGCTGGCGGTAATATTGGCGACCGAGCCGGACACCGAGAGATCGGCGCCGGCGACCGATCCCGAGAGATCGATGGGATAGCTGCCGCCCGCCATCAGGGTCGCCGGCGAGCCGACCGTGCCGGCAAGATCGAGCGGAATGTCCTGATAGCTGCCGGCCAGGTCCAGATCGATCTTGTCGCCGCTCTGGGTCATGGTCAGGGAGTCGACGGCGACCACCATCTGCTCGCCGCTGACGCCGTTGATGTAGGTGATGCGGCTGTTCTCCACGGCCACGCTATCGACTGTCGGCAGCGTCTGCGAACCGCTGCCGCCACTGGTTCCGCTGTCCGTTGCGGCCCCGTCCTGCCCGGTCTGGAACTGCCAGTTCGGGGTGCCGTTGGCGTCGGTCTCCAGCAGGATGTCGGCGTTCACCAGCACGATGCGGTTGATCTGAATATCGCCGGAGAGCAGCGGCAGGATCTCCACCTCGGCCTCGAAGCGGTCGAGGCTGGCCATGTTCTCGCGGCTGCCTCCCTCGGCGTTGGAGAAGGTGACGTCCTCGACGACGATCGCCGGGGTGAGGGAAATCGACAGGTCGATCGGACCGTTCAGGGAGAGATCGCGTCCCGTCGCCTTCTTGGCCTCGGCCTCGATCAGCCCGCGGTACTGCTCGAAATCCATGGTCGCAAGGATGGCGACCGCGGCGACTACGGCCGCGACGATGACCGCCGCAATGCCGGTCAGGATCCATTTCAGCTTCATCGACTTACCTCTTCTAATTTCTGAAGAGCTGGAACCAGCTCATTGAATTCTTTAATAATCGCCTGCGCACCGGAGATCTGCAGTCGGTCCACGGGATGATAGCCCCAGGAAACGCCGAGAGCGCCAGCCTTGGCCGCTCGCGCCATCTCCATGTCGAAGGAGGTATCCCCGATCACCACGGTTTCCTCGGGCCCGCAGCCGCAGGCGGCCATAGCGTGTTCGACCATGGCAGGGTGCGGCTTGCTCGGCGCCGTATCCGGCGTATGCAGGGTCATAAAATGCTCTTTCAAGCCATGGTACTGCAATGAAAATTGGAGCCCGCGCAGGTTCTTTCCAGTGGCAATTCCCAAACAGAGCTCCGGGCGGTCCAGCTGCGCCAAGGTGTCGCGCGCACCATCGAAAAGCGGTTCGTGGAAGGCTTCGCTGCTGCGCAGCGCCAAGGCGGCGTCGCGGTAGCGCTGCGCCACGGCCGGGGTGTGCCGTCGCGCCTCGAGAGGAAGCAGCTCGGAAATCGCAACCTCCAGGGCCAAGCCTACGACCCCGCGGATCCGCGCCATTTCAGGCGCGGCGAGGCCATGGCCCTCGAAGGCCGCTGTCATGCAGTGCCGGATGCCATGCTGGCTGTCGACCAGGGTGCCGTCGAAGTCGAAGAGGATCAGGCGCCAGCGCTTGAACAGCGGCGCGCTGGGGCTCGGCACGGCAGGGGATTCGGCGGTTGAGAAAGACATGGTCGCTTCGGAGTCGGAGGAAACGGCTCGCTCTATTCTAGAACCTGCGCGACAGCGAGGCGAGCCTTGTCCGACTTTAGTCCCCGCGCTCAATCCTCGAAAGGATCGCCGCGCGGCGAGTCCGGATCGAAACCCAAAGCCCGCCAGGCCTGCAGGAACTGCGCCGGCGGCGGCGCGGTGATCCGCAGGGTGACGCCGCTTGCGGGATCGGGCAGCGCGATGCTGCGGGCGTGCAGCAGCAGCTGTCCGGGCAGTCCGTCGATCTCGGGAAAAGCCTGCTTGCCGCCGTACTTTCCGTCGCCGAGGATCGGATGACCGATGGCGGCACAGTGGACCCGGAGTTGATGGGTGCGCCCGGTCACCGGCCGCAGGGCGAGCCAGGAAGCGGCCCGCCGCCCCGTGGTCGCCACCGTCACGTAGCGCGTCAGCGCCTCCTCTCCAGCATCCGGCGCCATGGGCAGCATCTTCTCCCGCCCCTTCGGTCCGCTCTTGCCGAGGGGCAGATCGATCTCGCCGTACTTGAGTTTCGGCTGGCCCAGGACGGCGGCCCAGTAGAGTTTGCGCACCGTGCCGTCGCGAAAGGCGCGGGTCAGGCTGCGCGCCGCGGCGGCGCTGCGGGCCAGCACCAGAACGCCGCTGGTGTCCTTGTCCAGGCGGTGGACCAGACGCGGGCGTTCGGCGGCGCCGAAGCGCAGAGCATCGAGCATCGCGTCGAGATGCTTGCGCTGCCCGCTGCCGCCCTGAACCGCCAAGCCGGCGGGCTTGTCGATCGCCAGCACGGCCTCGTCGCGATAGAGCACGGATTCGCGCAGGGTTTCGGCTTCTTGCGCAGTGGGGGTGTAGGCGGGGCTCGACACCGGCTGGTCCGGCTTTCCCTCGCTTAGCGGCGGAACCCGCACCACCTGTCCGGCTTCCAGGCGGTGATTGGCCTTGGCCCGGCGGCCGTCCACGCGTACCTGGCCCTTGCGCAGCAGCTTCTGCAGGCCGCCCTGACCGAGCGCCGGAAAATGCTTGCGGAACCAGCGGTCGAGCCGCTGTCCGGCGTCGCCGGCGCCGACGGTCCGGTTTTCGACGCCGCTCACGCCAGGACCGCGCGCATCACGGCCAAGCCGAGGAAGAGCGCGCCGATGGACAGCACCACGGAAGCCGCGACATAGAGCCCCGCAGAGAGCGTCTCGCCGCGCTCGACCAGCGTGGCGACATCCAGGGAGAAAGTGGAAAAGGTGGTGAAGGCACCGAGCACGCCCACGGTAAGGAAGCCGCGCAGTTCGCCCGAGGTGCTCCAGGCCAGCGCCATGGTCTCGACCAGCGCGCCCATGATGAAGGATCCGACGACGTTGACCGTCAGGGTTCCGATGGGGAAGCTGCTGCCGAACCAGGCCGCCGCCTGGACGCTCACGAAATGCCGGGCGACGGCGCCCAGGGCGCC